>CAVQBK010000013.1:0-530999 GCA_963710755.1 uncultured bacterium | reverse complement strand
CGGCGTAATGCATTTTGGAAAGAAAAATAAGGCCATGGCAAACATGACGTGCATGTCCGAACCATCGGCAAGCCGGGCCAGAGAACGGGGGAAGATTATAATGAGACGACTGAGATTAGATGTAAGCTAATTATGCAAGACCGACCTCTTTCCACAGAAACTAAAAAAGGCGGCTTGACACAAAGGCTGCGATGGCAAATTGCGAACTTATATTGACATGACCTGTGTTTTGGTAGTTAAAAGGCAAATGATAGCAAGAAAATATCCTAAATCACACATCTAAAAGTAGAAAAATCACAAAACAAACCGTTTCATAATAGAACTGCCGTGAGGCAACTAATGTATTTATTAACTTTTTATTTTAGTCAGGTTTATTTTCAATGTTTCCCCTGATATAGTTTAAGCGTTGTCATTAAAAATACTATCAGGAAAGCTTGATATGGCTAAAGCAAAACATTCCTATTGGAAAAAGGCCTGTGCCATTATCATTAGTTTAACCTTTATTTTGCCCCATGTTTCCTGGGCCTTTGATGCTGCTGTCTATCCCTCATCACTGCTACCATCACCAAAAATTCAGTTTGCAAACAAAGTCATTTCCATTCCTAAAAAACTCGGGACCATCACTGAGGGCTTTCAAGGCCAGGACAAAACCGTGGTGCTGATCAGTGACCTGCATTGTAACTATGAGGTGCAGAAAAACATCGCCGGGATCATAAAACATATTCACAAAACAGTAGGGGCGAATAATCATTCGCCCTTGTTGGTAGGAGAAGAAGGTGCCTTCGATACTGTTGATCTTGATGTATTACGTGACTTTCCCTTGGAAAACATCAGAGAAGCGGTTACTGATTATTATGTCAAGCAAGGCAAAATAACCGGCGCCGAATATTATGCAGCCACTGGCAAGAAACCTGTCACTCTGGAAGGCATTGAGAATCCCCAATTATATAATGACAGTTATAAAATGATTCAATCCTTTCTTAATGCCGAGAGCCAGGGCTATGTTTATGACTTGCGTGACAGCCTGGATGCTTTAAAACCTAAACTCTATAACAAAGCCTTACTTAAACATGATGCAAAAACAAGCGCCTATCGTTATGGTGACATGATGCTGCTTAAGTACGCGCTTTATTTAGCGCGCGCGGCACATCGATTTAACATAGATACCGGCAGATTTTCTAATCTTAGTAATTTCGTGAGTGCCAGACAGGATTATTTCACCTCAGAGATTAAACCTGAGAAGCTTTACCAGGAAATAGATGATCTGGATAAAGCCGTTCGTGAGCAGTTATACACCAATCAGGATCAAAAGCAATTAGATGCATTATTCGGGCGTTTGGATATTATTGAGAAATTATTAAATATATCAGTCACCCCCGAAGAACTTGCTCAATTTCGCAAAAATAGAGAAGCTTTCAAAGTACAATCATTCATTGGTTTCATTTCTTCCGTAGGGGCGAATAATCATTCGCCCAAAGCCGCAGGGGCTCAGCCCTTACCAACCGGCACAGACATGACGATTTTAGATACCTACCTCACCCAAGTCGACCGCTTTTATCAATTAGCAGACGCGCGTAGTGATGCTTTTGTAGAGACCATTCTTAGTAAAATGGAAAAGCGCAATCAAGACATCGCCATCATGATCAACGGCGGTTTTCATACTGATAAAGTCATGGCCAGCCTGAAACAAAAAAATATCTCCTATGTCTCCATTCAGCCCACGCTAACTCGGCAGGATATCATTAATCCCTATTTTTCAATATTGCAGGGGAAAAAATTACCGATTGAAAAACTGCTGGAGAAAAATCAGACCATATTTGCAAATTGGATATGGCCGGAAGCCAAACCGAAAGTCTTTCGAATTGATAGCGAGCTCAAGCTGGACAGCGCATCATGGGCCCTTATGGATCAATGTTCTGCAAATGAAAAAAATGAGTTGTTAAACTATTTCGATAAACACCGGTATGTGGAGATTACCAAGGTTCCAGACCCTGCAGCATTGGGCATCCATTTTCCGGATGGGCACATTCTGCAAGCTAAAATTTCCAAACAAAAAGAGCCGCTGTTTATCGTTATTGGGCATGAGCGTCTATTTCCAAGAGCCATCACTAAACTTATCAAAAAGCAAAAACTAGGTCTTGTAGAACCAATTGGTAAAATGAGGCTTCTGGCTGATCTGGATTGGAAAAAGCTTAGGTCTGCTACGCAACTTATAAGCCAAAAGCAGCCAACCTTAGGGGAAAAATTCCAGGGCTGGCTGGGACAAGTTGTTGATTTGATTGACGATTATTTCGTTGAACAGCCAATTGCCATTGGACCAGTGGCAAAAGCATCAGTGGTTATGTCCAGATTAACCACAAACACAGTATCTGGTGGATCATCAACAATATCAAAATTAGCTTTGCCAATATTTCTAAAGAAAAGCAAGACGGATGAAAACAAGCCGCGTGATGTGACGGGAAGTATATCTGAACAAGAATTATTAAATCTGGTTTCAACACCTGGTAAAAATCTAATATTTAGTGAAGATATTAGTCACATCAGAAGAATGGTTTTTTCTCAGGCCAAAGATCCAAAACAGGTGCTGTATATTAAGATTCGTACACCCCAGGATTTGCATCGGTACTTATATGATATACATCAGGATCCTATTACAGGAAAAATTATTCGCAAGAAAGGGCAAATCTGGGATGTGGCAAAAAATAAGGGCACATTGATACTCGACTATGCAGACGCTGATTCCAGTAGTTTTGAACAGATTAATTCGCTCTTTGATAATCCGGCACGATTAAATGGCGAGTTAATTGATATTAGTGGATTGTCCATTCTTGGTGTGATGCGGCACATACGTTATGATTTTAATCCGTCTTTTTATGGAAGATTTAGCAATAGATTGCCTTATCAACATCAAGGTGATGTTGCACCCTTTAGACTAGAGGAAGCAAGCCGAGAAAACAGTGGTAATGTGATAGATCTGTGTGAAATGAACCGATGGGAAGATGCGCATAGGATGTTAATAGGATCAATGGGGATGTTGGCAGGAGAGCAGGGGTCAATGGTTGACATTGTTCCTGGTGCATTGACAAAAGCACTGCTTGAAGGCAAGGAGCATATTACCCTTACGGGCTTGGATAGATCTCATGATGAAATTGCCTTGGCCCTGGAAGAAATTATTTTACGAGGGCATGTTCATTTTAATGGCATCGACATACCCCTCACCGTACATACCGAAGGGCCTAATGGACAGATGCGTCCTTCGAAAAGGCCATTTCGGGTTCTTTATCAAAAACGAAAGCTGCCTTATCACGAGACCATCAATTCAGGCATAGAAGTGGTGAATTCCATACCTGATCAAAAAAACGTGTGGGCAATCAATGATAGTAATTACCAGAATTTGTTTTCAAACCAGCGTATTATTAATCGTCAATTAGAAGAACATTCTGGTATTTTGTCTTACCGTTATGGAGAAAACAACGATAAACAGATTTTTATCACTTCTGATCTGCCGGTATGGGTATGGCATAGGCTGATGCAATCATCCTGGCCTTTTAAACTAGCTGTAGCAAAACAAGTATCCATACCAGAGCAGTATCAAGAGTTTTTTAAAGATCAATCCAGGATTGATTTAAACACAGCCTATTCCTACACTGCAAACTATCATGGAATCAGATCAGAGAAAGTGGTGACTATACATACCAGAGATTCAGGCCTGGCAGCGCGCTTACTAGCACAGGAGCATGTTGACGATGAAGTGGAAGAATATCATTTAGGCAGTGCAGAGTCTTTAGGGTCATGGCTTCAAAAAAGCGATGTTGCCTTTACTGAGCAAAACGAAATGATCTTTGATATTCAAAAAGGGCAATTGATTAAAGATTTAGAAGCCGGGAAGCAAGTGTTGTTAAAAATAGATAGTGATAAAGACTCGCCTAACTATCAAGACACTGTCAATTTATTGGCAGCACTACAATTACCAGAACCTTATTTAGTATATAACGGAAGCCGTATTAACCTTGGAGATTTACCCGGCAGGCTGATTGTTGTTACCGATAATACGCGCTTGAAATCAGAGAATATGATTGATCTAAAAGGGCATGATGATATATCCAAGGAGTTATATGATAAGACGACGAGTTTTACTGTTGATGAGAGAGCAAGCATTGAAGATGTTGTCTCTGCCCTTAGAAGAACCTTTGCCAAGATTAAAATAGCGGCGCCTTATAGCCAAACATTTGAGTGGAGCAGCGCCAGGATAAAAAAACTATCTAAAGATGTTGAATTTTTAATCCAGCATGGCCTTAGCCGAGAAGCAGCTATTGCTAAGGCACTGATGATGGCTGTTGAAAGTGAATATGCTGATGTGCAAGAAGTCGTTGTTACTGCTTATCATATCATCAAAAACAAGTATCCTGAGATTGCATCGGTCCAGGATGCGGATGATCACAAAACATGGGAAGAACAATACCATGATTATTACGCTTTTTTAGAACAAGGTCACCTGTTCTTTAGAGGCGCGCCTGGTGCAGGTAAGACCTACACAGCTGAACATCTGGCTAAGGATTATGTAGAACATAACATAACAAATCATCGCAAATCCGCTAATCCAGATGACTATCTATTTCAATTGACCATGAGCAATATGACCACTATTCATGATTTAGAACAATCGGATTCAGCGTTTATGCAATGGGTAAATAGTACAGACGGAGGTGTGTTAATAATTGATGAAGGCAATTTACCGGAAGATGGATTTTGGAATTTTATTGAAGGCATTAAAAGTGAAACACCGTACATAAGATTGTCTAGTGGAGAAAAAAAGTTTTTAGCACCTCATCACAGACTTATTGTTACCGGTAACCAAGAGTGGATCGAGGGCCGACATTGTCACAGGCTATTTCGCGATCATTTTTCGACCTTGAATTTAAAAGGACCGAGCAAAGAGCGTCTTTATAAAATCGTTAGACACGATTATTTAGAATTTCATCGGTTTTCAACATTAGATCAGGATAAAAAGGATAGATTAGCAGGCGGGATCATAGATCAGTTCATGTTTTTTCAAAAGATTCATCCGGAGAGCAGCCTTACCCTGCGAGATATTCAAGCAGTTGTAAATCGAATAGCAAGATCAGAAGATCAAGCAGATCTTGATACCTTGATCTATCATAGCTGGTTGATATACGCCGGATCGCTTGATGCCGAGCACCATGAGATCGTTAGGCAATCCCTGGCAGTGGCATTGAGCAAGGATTTAGATGAGATCCTTAAAAATAAAATAAGCGACAAGAACCGGTTCAATCGTTTATTAGAGAAAATCAGTGATCGAGGCATTGAAGTAACCTCAGAAGTGCGCATATTGACATTAAAGATCTATGAGCTGTTGTTGGATAGAGAAGATCGACTAAAACATGGATTTAATCCCAAGTGCTATGGCAAGGGCGGTATGCTCATAGAAGGTCCGCCAGGTATTGGCAAAGATATCTTACTAAGCCGGATCATGGAGGTTATGCTGGAAAAACCAGAAACCGAGTTTATCCATTTCAATGCCAATCCTGATATGGTCAATGAAGCGGAAAGGAAAGTTGAACAAGCTGATAAGCAAGGCGCGATACTTGGCATATCTGAAATGAATCTAATAGCAAGTTCCATATGGGAAGGATTGCTTAATCATCGTTATGATGGTCACGGCTCGCCTGGCTTGTTGACTTTCGGACCGGTTAATCCCGATACCACTAAAGGCAGGTATATTTTTTCTTCTGCTTTATTAAACCGGTTATTAGTCGAGAAACGTCATGACTACTCGTTTGAATCCTTATTACAGATTGCCAACCGTTTTTTAGCACCTGATTCTGATGCTAATGCTTTGTTTATAGCCAAATTCCATATGTGGCTCAAAGCGAAGATCAAGGCTCAAGGTATACCTGGATCGTTTTTACCCACCACCAGAGAGTTTATGCGTGCGATCGAGCTGATTAATGATGGCATGCATGCTCATCTGGCTTGCAATAAGGTCTATGGTTATTTTTACGGTCAGGAAATGCTGGGCCAGGCTTTAGATTTTGATGCCATAGCAAAAGAATTATCTGATTTTAATCCGGCACAAGCGCAAACAGAACAAAGGCCAGCGCAAACTAAAGAATTAATTGATAAAGCAATAAGCGAATTATCAGCAGTTAAGCGTGATATGGAAGAAAGTGTACAAAAAGAAGATCTGCAAGCAACAGCCAGGGATAACACGGATAGGGAGCAAACTGATTCAGTTGAAGCAGATAGTGATCGCACTTTGACTATTTTTAAACGCATCGCTATGTTGTTTAATGTCTTTCTACTTGGCGTATCAGCCAGAATTCAACAGTATTTAAACACTAATAAAATGAAAGACGAAGATACCAAACCTAATACTGACAAGCCAGATGTTGATGAGTCAGATAATGAACCAACTCCTGAAGAACCTGAAGAAAGTGATCCAATTGACCAAGTTGATCAGAAACGTCCTTTACCTGGATCAAAAGGCCTGGAAGCCAAAGGAGAAAATGCATTTGGAAGGAAAATTCGATCAAGTGGTATGAATATTAAATCTAGAACAAGAAAAGAAAGCATAGAGATAGGAACAGTCAATCCCGGTTGTCGTGTCTATATACCAATGAATTATTATAATATTCTGGAAAGAGATAAGTATGGAAATATATATAGTGAGATTAAAGGTAGGTTACCAAAAGTTATAAAGAGAATTAAATCATTCATACATGCCGCATTGAATCCATACGGCGAAGTTGAAATAACTCAACAAATTAATTATTCCAAGACGCGAAAAGGCGACACTATTTTATCAGCCTTTGTTCCACAAAATGGTGCGCTTATGACTGATGAAGCCGGTCATGTAGAAATTGTTCTCCAGGACAATATAAGTGGTCATGAATATACTAAAACAGCCTTTATAGTTCATGATGTACATAATGTAGCAACAACATTTCTGAAAATTGATGATGCTAATGGCGTTAAACTTCATAGGGACATGTCCTTTACATTTAAGGTCAGGATGGGGCAAGCCACTTTTAGTGATAGTCAGGAAGCTTATACCCATGAACTTGATAAGACCATTTTGAGAAAAGACCTACTGGTTGAGGGTGATAAAACGCTTGCTGAGGTTGTTGAGTCTATTGGGCCTCAAAACGAGCCATTAGACAATCAGTTAACAGAGCTTGTGTATTGGATGAAAGATGCCCCATTTGAATATGAAGAATCAGAGGATTTAGCTGGAAAGTATGAAGCATTAAACGCGCAAGGTTATTCAGATGTGGAAGCTTATTTTATGCTTAAAAAAGGCACCTGCGATGAAGCAGCTACTGCCTTTTTTGCATTAATCAAGCTTTTTTATCCTGAACTACCTGCCAGATTGGTTGGTGGCTATGTAACTGAAGCTGATGGTAAAATCATGTCTGATCATACCCATGCCTGGGTACAGGTTTATAGTGAAGAAGAAAATAATTGGATCACCTATGATCCGGTGGCTCAAAAAAGAATATCCACTCCTGAAAAGCCTTCTATGAAAGTTCAAATGAGCACAAGTCAGGCTGCTGATGAATCGCGAGCTTCAGGTATTTCAAGGTTACTATCTAATGATCAGACTAGTTCGGACAGTAGTCGGACTATTGGCGGCCAAAAGTCGAATGCTTCGCAGCCTGCTATAAAGCCATCAAAAGTATCGGCAATTGGTCAAGCACTGCGTGATGAAAAGAAGCGTGCGAAAATCCTGACCAAACTGGCTCTGCAATTATTTGATAAACTGCCGATGGATAATGATGCTTTTGAAAGCTTGCTTGAACAAAAAAATGTTCGTGACGCACTATTCGTTACATCCTATCGGTTCGGCGACATTTTAAGTGAATTTGGCACGCTGGATTTAGAAGCAAGTCTAAAAGCAAGAAAAATCGTGAGAAAAAGGACTGGACTTGATTTAGGTTATGCACCTGCAGAACTAGTATTTACTGAAAAAATACCAGTCTTGCATTTCAATCCCATCATGGCTGATATTATCAAACAGTTATTTGATCAAGGTTTTAATTTGTACGTTGCTTTAGAAAATGGTTCTATGGTCCAGGCTAAGGATTACAATGAGTTTTATGCCATGATCGTTGAGTTTGATGAAACCACCAAAGAAATGGAATTGTGGGATGAAGAAGTCATCGAACAATCTGAGTCAACGCTTCTGCTCAGTTCGAAGAATCGCACATCATTTGAAAGAGCACTTTCAGCAGATCCAAATAAAAGAGAGATGTCATTGCCACAATTGCAGGCACTGTTTGAGATGGAATATGTGGAGCGAATGAGAAGTGATAACTCATGGACAGATCAATTATATGATCAGTATTCAATGACTTTTAGTAATGCTCAAACTGAAAAAAAATATAGCCATATAATGAGTGCCCTTGGAAATGATCTGGAAAGAGCCATTCAAGACTCGCCTGGTAATGGATATCTACATATCCTAAATATTTCTCGCATTTCTAATAGGCTTAACCGGCTTCGCTCCTTGGGAGAACAAGGGGATGGCAACAATACTAATCATTCTAATATTCCAACTGGTCTACCACTCTCGAAAAAAGCTCGGCGACTATTACGAATATGGTTAGAGCTTGTCAATGTGGATATTGATGTAATACACCAAGAGCTAAGGGAACATGGGAAATATTCTATACCTGAAGGATTAAGTTTCGAAGGATTCAATCTTTCCTACATGAATTTCAGTGGCCTTGATTTTAAGTTTGCATTGGATTTAAATTTCGCTCGAACTATTTTGGTGGGTTCCAACTTTGGCGACAATAAGGTTGCATTGGATTTTCAAAATAGTTTTGGAATAAGCACAGATTTAACAAATCTAGATCCAAGGCGGGGTGTGAATCTAGATGGCTCTGTTTATATTAATCCACTTATGGATATGGTAGGATTTTATATGAATAGAGCAACTATAATTGGGGTGAATGTGGATCACACTCAGCTGAATTATGGGTTCAATCTCCATATTGATTCTGAAACCTATATTCAAAAGCGTGATCCGAATAGACCATTTTTGGACTTATTAAAACAAGAAAGCATTTTTATTCAAACTCCTGACAAGGCATATGAAGATGAGAGAAAAAGTAAAGCAGCATTGTTGGACAAGTCCCCAGGAAAGGTTGATTTTTATCAATATAGCGGTCATGATGGTAAAATATTTCAAGATGGATTTAAATCAGTTGATGCTGAGCATATTACTATTAATGGTCATGATTTCTATTTTTATTCAAGAGCCTCAAAAGAGATATCATCTGAATATGATGAACAACCAACAATTGGAGTTGGTGGCATGATGCCGCACTTACTGAGGAGCATTCTTCCTGATGCAAAAAAGGCGTTCAGGGCTGCTCATCCTCGCGGAAATTGGGCTGTTGAACAAGCCCGATTAACTCATGACCTTCAGCGCAGAGCCTGGATAGTTGAATTACACACTTTTGGTGTACGGTTTGGTGGTATAGTGGCAGTTGGATTAGGACTATGGGCTGGCATCACCAATCTTGAGCAATTGGCCATGCTATTTATCCAGGGCGTTTTAGTTGGATTTGCTGCTGAACACTGGCGGCCTGTTAAAGGGGAATTAACCAATACAGAAAAAAATAACCGCATGATTGGAACACTGTTGGCAGCATTTGTATTGCTGATTACCCTGGAAACCAGCATTGGTGCAATAGCCGCTGGATTGGTATTTCTATTTTCTCATTATATGCTAAACCGGATTACGCGGGTTAAGGAAGATCGAATCAAACCAATAAATGATCTGATAAGCCTGGAAGCTTTATTGGGCGAGGGCGCGTATAATGAAGCGTATTTTAAACAAAATATTATCAGTGAAATGATTTATGAGCATCGCGACCAGATATTTGGTCCCCTAAAAGGAGCACGAATGGAAGGTGTTTTGGATCATGTCAGGATTCAAATGGGCTGGCAATTCAAGGTTGAAGAAAAAATAGAAAACGGCCTGACCTATACCGTGGTTACCATACCGGTTTTTTTCGAAAATTTAACATTAAATGGCATGCCGACAAGCGGCCTGCTGGAACAGGGGCTGTATCGACTGCAAACCTTTATCACCACCAATGAGCTAAGCCGTGCCTTCAATGCATATGCTCTTCGTGAAAAATCTTTCAATACCTTTAAAGATGCTGCGCTGGTGCCTTATCTACTTGACCAGGAATTGCGTTTAATTGAGCAGCGCATGAGCCGTGTTCGTTCCTATTTGAGATCACCATGGTGGCTGGTGCTGCTGCGCTACAGTGGTCCGCTGCCAGAAGAGTCACGACGGTTGTTAAAAATCATGACCTTGGTTTCAAGATTATTATCCGATCATCCGGAGTTGGAAGAAACATTTGTGGATACCCTGTGGCGCATTAACCGGCTATACACTCAAACACCTGGTTATAAGCTAAGATTTACAGAACTGGGAACCATAAAAGATCAGCCCATATTCGCGCCCAAGCGTTGGAAATCAGATTATTTGCGACAATATCTGCGACTCTGGAAAAGCATTTCTGACCAATTTAGTCCATCTCCACATATGCTTCGAAAAAAAATAAAACAGCAAAATCGGCTAATGCGTATTGGTCATATGGCTTAATTATTCGACGGAGGTGGTTGAGACCATTAGTCTATTTTCTGATAAACCGTGTTCTTATAAACACCTTGTTTTTTTATCAAACCTAATTTCATTAGTGCATGTAATTCTCGTAATGCTGTGTCATTACTTACTGCTAAATAATGGGCGGCTTCGGATTTAGATATATAGATTTTGGTGAGAATGAATTGGCACAAGGATTGTTGTCTGCTTGTTAAAGTGTTTTGCCTCAGTCGGAAATGGACTTTCATACCGTTTGAGATAAGTAGTTGCCGATGGCCTCAAAGTCATCTGGCGTTTGATAAGCTTGGTGCCGTTTGAGTTTCCGTTGTAAATAAAGGGGACGGTCTTGCTTAATTACCTATTGACATCATAAAGAAATGATCGTAAGTTGACTTTATGCCACGACAAGCGCGCCTTGACACTCCCGGTCTATTACACCACATCATCAGCCGTGGCCTGGAGGGGCGTAAGTTATTTCAAACCACTTCGGACTATAATGATTTTCTTCATCGCATTGAAATCAGTCTCCGTAAATCTCCGAATCAAGTATTGGCCTGGGCCCTCATGCCCAATCATTTTCATTTGCTCATTCGCAGTGGCAGCGGCGGCATTACGCAGTTTATGCGGCGGTTGATGAGCGGTTACGCCATTTCTTTTAATGCCCGCCATAAAAGGGCGGGCCACCTTTTCCAAAACCGGTATAAATCCATTATTTGTGAAGAAGCTGCTTATCTCAAGGAACTGGTCCGCTATATCCATTTGAACCCTCTGCGGGCGGGAATAGTGGCTGATATGAAGGGGTTGAAAAAATACCCCTTTTCCGGCCATTCCGTACTGATGGGGACGGCTGATTATTCATGGCAGGAACAGAAGGATGTTTTGGCATTGTTCGGCAAGACCAAGAAGATAGCAAGAGCGCGCTATGCCGCGTATATTAGGGAAGGGATAAAAGCGGGCAAAAGACCTGACCTAACAGGCGGTGGTTTGAAACGAAGCCATAAAGGCCAGTGGCCGGAAAAGACGGCTCCACAAATTTATGACAGCCGTATCTTGGGTGACAGTGATTTTGTGGAAGAGGTCCTTAGGGAAGAAGAGAAGCTTGAACAACAGACTAAGGAAACGCGAAAAAAAGGCTGGCAAGGATTTGTCAATAAGGTTGCGAAAGTACAGGGCATAGAGAAAGAACGTTTATTTCAAAAGGGAAGAAGCAAGGCCGTGTCAGACGGAAAGGCCATGCTGATCTATGCCGGCGTAATGCATTTTGGAAAGAAAAATAAGGCCATGGCAAACATGACGTGCATGTCCGAACCATCGGCAAGCCGGGCCGGGGAACGAGGGAAGATTATAATGGGACGACTGAGGTTGGATGTAAGCTAATTATGCAAGACCGACCCCTGTGGCATTCATGAAAATGACGATGGGGTACGGTTGGAGCAGCAGGAGCCGTATGAATCGAGAGGCTCACGTACGGATCTGTGAGAGCCTGGGGGTGAAATTCCCTTGGGCTACTCGACCCTAAGCACTTGGGAGTGAAAAATGCATGCTATGCCTTTAAGACCTCGTTGGATCATCATGACCGCCGCGGTAACGGTTCTTCTGCTGTCCCTAGGTGACCACCCCTGCGCCGCCCAGGACACGGTAGTCCCGGTACCCCCGGGTTACTACGAAGTATTTCGATCGGATTTTTCACAAACGACCATCACCCCGTACGTGGGGGGGAACCAATGGTATTTCAAACTCTCCGGCGGAGAATTTGGCTATTCCTGGCAGTATATTCCTGCACTCACAGGAGCAAGCTCCAACCCCCTGCGCGTTCAAACCCTGGTGGGCGCATCGGCCATCCTCGATGACTTCATGCAAACCGCCATCGTGAATGAAGGCTTCCCGCAGGGACAGGTTTTGCGATTTACGGACTTGAAGGATGACCCGGATTTCATCAGCATATCGCGCGACCAAATCTTTGGCCCGCTCGCTCCCTCCCTGAATAAACTGTTTTATGAATTCAAATTCAAGCTTCCGCTGGCCACCGCTAATGCTTTCAAGGACAACAGCCGGTGGTGGGACTTCTCTGAAGCCCACAACAATGTCGGACCCAACGGACACAGCTACCGCCTGAGTTTCCACCTCACGGTCAATAACCCTCTTTCGCAATCCCAATTCCAGGTCACCGTGCGGGACGACACCACGGCGACCCTGCTCTGGTCTGAGATCACGGCCATCGAAGATATCTGGGGCCTTGAGGCCGGAACTTACGCCTGGGACACCTGGCACACTTTCACTGCCCAATGGGAGGCGACCGGCAGCGGCGACGACCAGGGATTCGTTAAAGCCTGGATCGACGGCCGGCTCATTTGTGACCGGAAAAATTGTCCGCTTGGTTTCCCCTGGAACAACTTCCATGTTTTCAAGTCCTACGTGGACGACAACATTCTGACAGGGGCGCCCATTAATTTTTTCATGGATGACCTGAAAATCTTTATCAGTCAATCATCAACTGCAACGCCCACGCCAATCACCACTTTTGCCAGTACCATTAACCGTTCTTTTTACGCCTATCCCAATCCCGCCCGGCAGCAGGTGCATTTCTTTGTGGCTTCCCAAGAGCAGGGAGAGATCAAGATTATGATTTACAATGCCGCAGGCGAAAGGGTGGCCTTGCTGAGCACCCAGGCAGCCGCTGCGGGAAGCGTGATTTTAACCTGGGATTGTTCGTCCATGCCGCCCGGTATCTATTTTGCCGGGTTAATGCAAGCGAAAAAGATAAGATGGACTAAAGTAGCCCTTATCCATTGAATAACCAAAGCTCAAGTCCGATTGATCAAGCCATTTCGCTAAAGTTGTGCTGGGCTGTAAATTTATTCGGTTTACCTAATGAAACCGCTCTAATCCAACCCATGCTCTATCATTCCTTACAAAGCTTCCGAATTTTACCAATAACGAAAAAAGACTTGTTTTTAATGGAAAAATATGAAAATAGAAGCAGAAATATTGGTTTTTAACTCCTTTTAACGCCTCATTATGAAACGCACTCCAATAAAGAGCTTATAAATTGAGATTAAAATTACAGGTTGTGTTGCGCGAGTGAAAAATGCAGGGTATGTTTATGGATATTGTCATCTGTCATTTTCAGGGAGAAAACCAATGTTAATTAAAATCAAAAAAGCGATGGCCATGTTAATGGGGTTATTATTCCTCCTGCCATCACTTCAGTGGGCTTTTGAAGGCAGCCTCTATGGGCAAGGGCTCAACCAGCCTCTTGGATTGACTTATCAAGCCAAGCTGCTGACTGTTCCCGGCCGCTACGCCACTGTGGTTCAAGTGCACCAAGGCGGGGCCAAGACGGTTGTGGCCATCCAGGATTTACACTGCAACTACGAGGTGCAGCGTAACATTTCAGGCGTCATTGATGATCTGGTCAAAAACCATGGGCTCCAACTTATTATGGAAGAAGGCGCCACGGGAACCGTGGATACCGGCATTATCCGCGATTTTCCCGATCAAACCATCACATCAGCAGTGAGTGATTATTTCATGCGCCAGGGCCGCTTGACGGGCGCCGATGTTTTTGCCTCCACCAGCGGCCGGCCGGTTTATTTGAAAGGTCTTGAAGATCAGCGGCTCTATGACCAAAGCCTGGAGGCGCTCAAGGGCTTTTTAAATGAAGAGACGCAGGGCATTATTTTTGATTTACGCGACAACCTGGACTTGATTAAAGCCCAAATTTATTCTCCGGCATTGAAAAAAATCGACCAACAGTACGAGGCTTACCGTGTGGGTCAGTTGGATTTCTTCAGTTATGCGGCCTTTCTTAGGAAAAACGCCGCCCACCTTGGCATCAGCATGCAAGCCTTTCCCCAGATCACCAAATTGGCCACGGTCCGTCCCAAGCAAATGGCCAAAGAACTGGATCAAGTAGAACTGATCAAGGAAATGGAAGCCCTTGATCTGCAAGTGCGGCAAAAAAAATATACTTCCGCCGAGCAGGCCATTCTTGATCAGTTAAGCCGCCGTTTGGATATTATGGAAAAGCTGATCAATATCTCGGTCAGCCCGGAAGAACTGGCTGATTTCAGAACCAACCGCGCTCACTATGACCTTAAGATTTTTATAAACTTTTTAAAGAAGTTCCATGTTCCCATGAATGGTTTGGCCGCGCCCAGCCGGCCTGGCGCATCGTCTTCGGCACTGCCGGAAAATTTTGACAAACTGGATCAAGCCCTGGCCAAAGTGGCCGGCTTTTATGAATTGGCGGATGAACGGAGCAAGGCCTTTGTGGACCATCTGGAAGCAGCCATGTCTGCCACCGGTCAAACTTTGGCCGTCATGGTCAACGGCGGCTTTCACAGTGAGAAAGTACAGGTTGAGCTGGCCAAGCGGGGCATCAGCTATATCTCCGTCAGGCCCAACATGAATGACTGGGATGTGATCAATCCCTATTTTGATATTCTGCAGAACCGCAAGCTGCCCATCGAACAATTATTGGAAAAAAATCAGAATATCCTGGCAGTCAGGAATTACTTACAGCAACGTGCTAAAAGTCCGGTCATCAGCGGGGTGCTGGGGATGCTGGGCGTTGCCGGTGGAATAGACCTGGGCCCTTATGAAGCCTATTTAAATGACAATCAAATTAAGACAGGAACAGCTATTCCACGCAGCCAAGCCAGGGCACAAGGGCTTGAAATCCCTGCCGGTTACCATTTACTTGAAGGTACCAGTGCAGACCAAAAAATATTGGTGCTTGTTGGTCCACGGGCACTGGACAAGACAGATGGCCTGGTCAGTTCATCATCAGCTATTCCTGATCATTGGATCGGGGCTTTTACACCAGATAATTATAAAAAAGCAATTTCCAGACAAGGTGGTTTTGGAAATGCTTTACGTCGCTGGTTCGGACAGTTTTCTTCGGCAACTAACCCCCAGACAACATCAGGGGAAGTCACTGGAACGACGATAACATTGGCCTCATTGGCCCAACAAGATTTGGATGATTATTCATTTTTAAATAAAAACTCATGGCGTTATAGGAGTTTTACCACCATGGCCGTGGCGGTGATTGAGTTGCTGGCCTTTGTGCCCGACCAGCGGGTGAGGCAGGGCATGGTCGCCGGTTTGGAATGGACGGCCAATGCGGTGTTTAGGCAAGCGAAAGGTGGGATAGGTCTCAGCCGTTTAAAAGTGGAAATTTTCAGGGCGAGTGACGTTTTGTCCAGCCGTGACCATTGGATGATGGCTTCCGCTGCAATAATGGCCATAGCCGCGATCACGGCTTTAAACATGCCCATATTGGGGGTGTGGTGGGGGCTCTCCCTTTCTGTTTTAATGCCGGTAGCGGTTGGGTTTTCCTGGCTAAGCGGATTGAATTTTGAATCCCTGCATATGAATCTCAAACCAAAGCAGCAAACAACAATGCGCTGGGTGGGCGCTTTGTTGGCATTCGCTTTGCTGATGCCGTTTTTGGCTTTTGTAGCAACAGGGGCCTATCATTTTATATTCGCCGGAGCCTGGGGCAAGGCTTTGCTCGCCGCAAGCACAGCAGGTATAGCGCTGCAAATCATCGGGCATGGCGGGTATAACACTTGGGCCTTGGCCAGGGGTAATCGTCCGGCGTCGATTGCAGAAGATGCTCAAATGATCCTGGATGTTTACGATGCTCGTGATTTCGTTAATGAAAAGTTCTACACCTACCTGAAACAGGATCAGCACTATTTGGCCACCTTGTTATATTCATTGCATCAAGATCCTATTCCTTCAGTTGACAAGGCGGTAGCGGATTGGCTGGCCATGCCGCGCGAACCCAAGATGGACTTGAAAATGGGGCTTGAACAATTTATGGCTTATTTGGAAGCTTTAAGAAAAGACCCAACAAAGGCTTTGGCGGCACATCGCAATAAACTGGCCGGCCAAGTTAATGACTATTTGAATAATTTATATCAAAAAATCCAGAACCTTGGTCCCCAAGAAAAACCATCTTCAGAGAATTATCAAGCCTCAGTGCAATTTGCCCGAACCATCAAAATTATTCATGCGCTCGTTACCAATAATCCAGAGGTACTGGGAACCCGAGGCCTTCCGAATACCGATATTTACCAGTTCATGGGACCAAAGATAGTCTTAAAACCTGAAACAATGGACTCCCTTCTGAACAGGGCTCAGGACATAATGCCAATTGTTTTGAGATCATCGTCACCGGAGATCAAATCGCACTATATCTGGATAGCCAAGCAACTCTACGATGTGCTCATGGATAAAAAATTAGAACAGCATACCGCCATGGCTGTTCTGTGGTATGAAGTTACAAGACAAACACCAAGAATTATCCATGATCAATTACAGGAAGCCATGACCAAAATTTGGAAAGGAAAGAGCGAGCAACGGCCAGTGTCTCAACTGTCGCCGCTGGCCCAGAGACTTTTGCATGTACTTTATGAATGGAGAGGAAAGGGGAAGAACTATACTTCCACTCGGGCTGTAGAAATCATGCTGGGCCTAAAAGCCCTTGAGGAGATTAAAGATCCGCAATTATATGCAACCATTAATGATCTCGATTATGAGCACTTGGAACCTGTTCTGGAGTGGTTATATGACTCTTTGACATCGAATGTAATGAAGCGTTTGCAGCAAACGCAAACGGCTATGGCTCAGGCCCTGAATAAAGTGGCCCGAGAAGCCAGTGAGAAGGTGTACAGTGATCAAGGCAAGCAGTATAGACTGGTCGACAGCAAAATTACAGAAGTGGCTCTTAATGACTTCGCAGGCAAGGGAGAATTTAATGCAGTTACTTTTTATTTAGGCGATCCCAAAAATGAGTTTACCAGACAAAGACTGAGGGTTTATTCCAGGAAAGCCTTTGATCAAGCCATTAAAGACAAGGAATTGCCTTCAGGCCTTAAGAAAAATGTTAAAGCCAACCGCTTGGGCTTGACTAAAGTAGAGCCTTTTGTGTTGGTCAATTTGGATATCGCTGACGTTATGGAAAAAGGCACTTATACGGAACCCTATTCAGGAGTTATGGAATTTGGCGATGAAACAATATCAGTTAGCTTAAGCAGGGACAACCCCGCGGTTGAGAATGCTTTTGGATCATGGCAAAGCGATCAGACGGTTAAGATGCATGTGGTGCTGGGGCAAGTCCAAATAGAGTTGTCAAGGAATGACAGCAAATTGTGGTTGCCCCAGGAAGTGCGCCTAATGAGAGAAGGCCAGCGGGAAGATGCGCAGCCTGTAACCACCGCTCCTGCGGTTAAGCCTATGGCAGCAGAAGACATAAGGGTCTTGGTAATCAGAAAATTAAAGCAATCTCCCCGCTATTTTGACAACCGGGCTGAACTGCAGCGCTATCTGGGGTTGAATGACCAAAATATGTTATCAGCCTGGTCCATTTACGAAAAAGCAAAGCAAGAAGTAGATCATCTTATTGAAACCTACTATTGGCCAGCTGAATGGCAAGTGCATATATCCCCTGATGTTATTATGAAAGATAAAAATGCCATGGTCGCGGCTTATATCGACACTCCCAATGATTCGGCTATCCATCGTGTTCTGATTGAGAACGGCTGGCTGCTGGCGCCCCAACTACCTGAACGTGAAGCTGGTGTTGCAGAAGCAACAAGAATTATACCTGAGCAACTGATTGCTGCTATGCGCAAACTTAAACTGAAGCCAGGCTACCCTTTTATTAGTGAAACAATGAATAAGGAGATAAGAAAAGTAAGGAGCCGTCTAAGACTGGACATGGGCGCAAGTGTTGATAAAACTGATCGCTATGACTTGGCCAATCAGTTCACCACATCATTGGATTTAGTTCAACGATATATAAGCTATACCAAACAAGTACGGGAGCAAATTCACGGGTTTTATACCAAACCAGCTTCCGCCTTTAGGGCCTCGGATGTCGTAGCCTCGACTGGTGGGGGCAACTTGGTTTTTCTTAAACCATTATTGGTGGCATTCTTTAATTGGCTCCTGAGCCCTCTGAAAAAGATGGGAATGCCGGGCGTTGATGCAGAGCGGTTGTATTCTGTTTTTTCCGGCGCTGAAATCTACGCCATCGCCGGTGTGGTAGGGGTTTACGCAGTCTTCACTGGCGATTCAAGCGTATTGACCGGCAATTTTTTATGGAGTATGTTTTTGGGGCTGCATGCGGTCCAAAGTGCGCTTAACTGGTATCGGAGCGGTGATGCCATGGCGCGTTATTTCTGGCCGGCTGCTCTTATATCAGGCTTCGGTTTGGTTTTTAGTGTGAATCCCTTGACTTTGGGAGTGGGATTACATATTGCTGTAAATGTTGTGCTTGGATTTCCTCTTGTGCAACCTGGGATTAATTACCTTTTAGCTCGTAATTTAAAAACTATTAGGATGAGCGTGAAAGCGTTGCCGGGAATTGCAGAAGCCTTGGAAACTGCTACTGCTGAACCTAATCAATCATTGTTTGAAAATAATGTTATCGGCCAAGCGCTTAAACAGGCGCTTGAAAACAAAGACAACGTTCGGTTTTTTAGAGACCGCAATAGCACTTATGATTTTCAGCTTATCTCCGGACCAAACGAGTTCTTTCGATTCGGGCCTGAGGCTCAAGCAGACGGCAGGCTTGTGATGACCCTCCATATACCCCAGGCTTACCGGAAATTTTTGGAAGAAGAGGTGCCCACAGCAGGTCATGCTTACAATGCCTTTCTGGCCATGACCTTGCGTTGGAATATTGAGCGGGCCATTAACCATCATTTCCGCTTGACCCAGCAGGATGTTGAAGCCGTCCAAGCAGAGATTATGCAATCGCTCTGGGAGTTTGGCGGAAAAGTCTTTACTAAGATGACCAATCCTGTGCTTCCCAGGGAAACCGGGCAAATGCTGATGAATAAGCACTATGAAATCAAACCTGATCAATTGATTGGGATGACAGCGTCCGAAATCATGGAGGCCATTGGCCAGGCTGCGGCCGCGCTGGAGGGCGTGACCACCCTGTGGGATAAGCCCATGATGGAGAGCTTCCAAACCTATCTGGAAAACGGTGCTTTACCGGCCGCCAGTTCCGTGTTACGTAATCTCGATGCCGCGGCCGCCCGTGCCCAAGAAGGCGGGCAATTTATTCAAGCTCAGCAACTAAGGGCCTTGCACTCGGCTGTGCTCAGTGCTTATCATTCAGGAAATGCTGAATTAATGCAGGCTGAGATCAGCCATGCCTTGGCATGTCTGATTCAAACACGTAATCAAAACCAAGCCTTGGCTGCTCTTGATCAAGCAATTGCGGTCAGTGCCGAGGAAATTCAACAAGCCCGCGCGGGCTGGGTGATCGATGAAACGACGCGTCAAACCCTTCAAACCTTGGTACAAGCGCTTGCAGGCAACGCCAAAGGTGTTGCCAAACAGAACCTGGACTTTATGGCCCAGGCTTTAGCCAAACCCACGCTTGATGGTGAAACCAGTGCCAAATTACTCAAACTAATACAGCAATTAGCTCCGCAAACCCAGGCCAATCAAGTGGCCCTCTTGGGCGATGATCTGGGTCATGCGGTGGCCCTGGTCAGTGACAATACGGTGGTCGAACAAAAAATAACGGTTGCAGGCCAAACCATGGTAGTCAGCCAAGCCACCCTTGCCCATGCCTTTAGCCTAGCTCCAGCCAATTTCACAGTACTGCAATCAGCAAGTATGGATCAACATGTGCCTTCCGTATGGGTGGCACCCCTTGATGCCAGATCGATGGCTCTGGAAGTGAAAGAAACCGGAAATTTTGAAAACATGATCGCCCGTTATTTGCAAGGGACCAACGAGGGGCAAACCTTGTTTGATGAGCAAGGTCTTATGGATCGTCAAGCGCCCATTGCCCAAGCTTATTATGAAGCAGAAAGCGCCGGGAAGTCAGAAGTTTCGCTGAGGGCCTTATGGCGTACCATCATGCGGGCTGCCAATATGCGGGCTCATCAGGTGGATAGCAGAGCCTTTGACAAGACTATCTATGAGCGCAGCTTGCTGGCCATGAATACCTTACTGGCCAAAAGCCATTATTGGAAGACCGTGGTGATGGGTCATTTAAACGACGTTGAAATTGTGGCGCCTTCAGCCTTGGCCACAGGTGGGCGCTTGGCCATGACCTACCTTTGGGAAAAGCGCATGGCTGCTTTTGAATTGGTCAGGGAATGGGCTCAGCAGTTTATGCGCTTGCAGTTGCGTAATTTCCGGGTGAACAGCGCAGCTTAAGCTAAACAGAATGACCTTTACTCCAAGCCAGGGTTATTCATCATATCTGTGTCTTCTGCGCAAGCACCTTCACACTTTTCATCGTTGAGGATGATTACGGGTGATGGTACCACACGGCCTCCGCTCATAAGCATGGAGGCCAATGAGCTTAACCCTTTGCGCCTTGGGGCTGCAAGTCCGGATATTGGGCGGCTACTTTTTTAACATCCTCCGGAAAATCCTCCATCTCCTGCACTTGCCGTATTTCAATGGTTTCATTGTCTCCGGCCGGGCAGCGGGAAGCCAACTCGATTGCTTCCTGTTTGGATTTAACCTCGATTATCCAATACCCGCCCACGATTTCAGAGATATCCTTAAAAGGGCCTTCATTAACACTGGCCTTGCCTCCATGAAAAGTGACCCGCGCGCCCATGGAAAGGGGATGGAGGCCGTCCAGGGCGATGAGCACGCCTGCTTTTTTAAGGGACTCATTGTAGGCCATCATGGCCTCTACTGCTTTGGGATCGGGCATGGTCCCGGGTTTGGCTTTCTCATAACCTTTGGGGATCATCAGCATCATGAATCTCATGGTCTTATCTCCTTTCGACTCATTTTACATCTTGCACCCAATCGACCCCGGATTGGGACCTCGGCTTGGTTCTCACTCCAGATCTGAAATGAGGACACAACGAATTGGTGAATCTATTTTGCGCCAGTATAAAAATAGGATGAGCCAAGATGGTGTTTTATGTTACGCTGCAAGGCAACTTCGGTTTGCTGCCATTCAACTCAAGGAGGTGGGCCATGCATCTGACCGGTGCTATTCATGTGCTGAAAATTGACTTTGAGATCCCTATCAACCCACAAAAAACCATATCCCGTTTGGTCAATGTGATCTTGGTCCTGGGTGAAAAAATCACCCTCATTGACTCGGGCGTCAAGGGCTCGGAAAAAATCATTTTTGACTATCTTCGGGTCCACCAGCGCCGTCCGGAAGAGATTGCCACACTCATTTTATCTCATGCCCACCCGGATCATATTGGCGCGGCCGCGGCCATCAAAGCAAAAACCGGCTGCCGTGTGCTGGCCCATAGCGAAGAACGGGATTGGATCGAGCATATTGAGCACCAAATGCAGGCGCGGCCTGTGCCCGGGTTTTATACCCTGGTGAGCCAAGGCGTTGCCCTCGACGGGGTGCTAAGCGATCGGCAAAAGTTGCAGGTAGACCAGCATACCACCCTGGCCATCATGCATACCCCCGGCCATTCGCGAGGGTCGATCGCCATCCTTTTTGAGGAGGACCGCGTGCTGTTTACAGGCGATGCCATACCTCTACAAAATGACCTTCCCAATTATGATCATGCTCAAGCACTCCTGGCGTCTTTAGACAAGATCCGCAGCAACCAAGCTTATGACATCCTACTGTCCTCGTGGACAGCGCCGCTGCGTGAACGTGCGGCCAGGGTGCGCTTGCTCGATGAAGGTCAGGCCTACCTGGAGAAAATCGATGTTGCTGTGAAATGCCATTATCAAGGCGAGGAAACCAAGCCGCTTGAGTTTTGCTCCCAAACTTTGGCCCACCTGGGATTACCGGCTTTTCTGACCGGTGACCTGGTGGACAAAGCGCTGCGCAGCCATTTACAGGTCTGAGGTGCACCGGCCGGCCGGCAGGTGCACCAACGCGGAACTATAATAAAGGAAGGACACACTGCTAAATGGACGTTTTACCTGACAAAGAGGTTTTGCTTAAATTTGTTGAAACCAGAATGCCTTTTGGCAAATATGCCGGCCAACGGCTTATGGATCTGCCCGAACCCTATGTGGTCTGGTTCCATCAAAAAGGATTTCCCCAAGGGGAACTGGGGCGCATGCTGGGTCTGGCTTATGAAATCAAAGTCAACGGTCTGGAGCAGCTGCTGGAACCTTTTCGTAAAAATCAAAGCACCCCCTAATTTGTCTGTAAGGCTGTTCTTCCTCCGGCGAACAATTAAAAACATTAATGAGGGAGGCAAGACCATGAACAGAAAAGCGCTGCAGTTGTTATTGATGATGCTGCTGGCTCTGCTGGGCCCTCTGAGCCTGGGGGCGGTCACCACGGAAAAAGCCATCTTCGCCGGCGGCTGTTTCTGGTGCATGACCCCGCCTTTTGAAAAAGCCGAAGGCGTGCTCTCCGTGGTATCGGGCTACATTGGCGGCACCGCGCCCAATCCGACCTACCAGACTTATGCCCAGGGCGGCTATGTGGAAGCCGTGGAAGTGACCTACAATCCCTACGTGATCAACTATCAGCGTCTGCTTGATATATTTTGGCGCCAGATTAATCCTACTGATTCAGGGGGGCAGTTTGTGGACCGGGGGCCGCAATACCGGTCGGCTATTTTTTATCTCAATGAGCAGCAAAAAGCCGAGGCGGAGGCTTCCCGAACAGCTTTGGCCAACTCAGGACGATTTAACAAACCTATCGTTACGGAGCTTATTAAAGCCACCACGTTTTACCCAGCTGAAACTTACCATCAGGACTATTACAAAAAACATCCCCTTAAATATGAATTTTACCGTTTCCGTTCGGGACGGGACCAGTTTCTGAATAAAGTATGGGGACCTGATCGGGATAAGGCTTTGGATCAAAGCCTCTTGCGCGAGCGCCTGACGCCTTTGCAGTACAAGGTCACCCAGGAAGGGGCTACGGAACCGGCTTTTCACAATGCCTACTGGAATAATAAACAGCCCGGGCTTTATGTAGATGTGGTGTCCGGAGAGCCTTTGTTCAGCTCTACTGCTAAATATGAATCAGGCAGCGGCTGGCCCAGCTTTACCAGCGCGTTGCCCGGGCATGTGGTGAAGTTTACCAAACATACCCTTTTCGGGGAACGGACCGTGGTGCGCAGCAGCAAGGCGGATTCCTATCTGGGGGAAGTCTTTCATGACGGGCCGGCACCCACGGGTTTGCGCTATTGTATTGATTCAGCGGCTTTGAAGTTTGTCCCTGAAAAGGATCTGGCCAAGGAGGGTTATGGGCAATTTGTAGGTTTGTTTGCAAAATAAACAAGGCTGGACTTGAGTTGAAAAGGGAAGTCGCTTAAACTGAGCTTTGGGTAACAGCAGTCAATCAATCCTAGGGGGAGAAATTAATGGATTTTTTCAGGTTTTTTATTTCCACAGCCATTACATTAGCTGTTATTTTTGTTTTTATTTTAATCACCCGTGAACTGTGGTGCTGGTATTTGAAACAGAACCGAATCGTGGAATTACTTACTGAAATAAGAGATGAACTGAAAAGAAAACGCTAGGGGCCAACTCCTGGCCCCTAGCGTTTAATGGTTTTTTATTAAATTAGAAACCAATACCAATGTTGATGCCCAGGCCGGGTAGAATGCCCCCGTAGGAGAGATTCTCACCAGCAACACTGATATTGCCGGCAGTGTAGTAAAGCCCCAGGGCCAAGCCAATGGCAAAGGCGGTTTCTTCACCTACAAGCCAGTTGTAGCCAAATTCGCCGCCAGCGGTAAAATATATGGACGAGGCGCCCTCGTCCTGGTAGGTGGCGCTCACATTATCCACTTTAACCAGGGGGCCAAACCACAGGCCTTCCGGTGCTTTGGCTTTGCTGCCCGGATAAATACGATAGCCAATGCCGCCGCCAAAATTGCTCAGCGTCCAGTCGCCAACGGTCAGGCTGGCAAATTCACCTTGGATGGCCAAGGAATTGTTGGGGGACAAAGACGTTTCATATTGTAATGTATATGTGCCAAAAGCCAATTGCCCCAGATTGAGGGTCAGCGCGCTTCTGGCGGCGCTCACAGATACTAAAGCAAAAGTCAGGATAACTGCTACAAGCAACGGTGTTAAATGAAAGCGTTTGATCATTACATTCCCTCCATATTTTTTTTAGATCTTATTCCCTCAATAATACCTATAGAATGCGTTAAAAAGGTCACCTCCTTGTTGTGGTTAGTGTGGTATCAACTCCCCTAGTGTCGTCATTTTGGGCAATATGTTTAGAGGTATCAATGAATTAAGGCTTCTTGGTGAGAATCCAGGATTGTCACCAAAAGGCCAAGCTGGAGATTGCATAAATGTTGGGATTAGGAAAATGTGGAATGACAAGCTGGCGTGGTGCGGCGGATAATACGGGTGTCGCAGTGCATTTAAGCCTTGTTTTGGCAGTGGGGGTCCGATAAAAAGCAAAGGGGTTAAGAATATTTCGAAGAAGTGAGGCCAAACCATGGTGTGGGGCATACTGGCATTTGGGATCGGATTGGTACTTTTGGTGTGGAGCGCGGACCGTTTTGTGGAAGGCGCTTCTGGTCTGGCCCGCTATTGGGGCGTATCACCGCTGTTGATCGGCATGGTGATTGTAGGCTTTGGCACGTCGGCACCGGAATTAATGGTCTCCGTCATAGCCGCCAGCCAGGGCAGTGGGGGTATTGCCCTGGGCAATGCCTATGGTTCGAACATTACCAACATTACCCTGATACTGGGACTCACAGCTTTGATCCGTCCTTTGACGGTGCGCTCCCGGGTGCTGCGCCGGGAATTGCCTCTGCTGCTGGCCGTGACCTTAGTGGCGGTGTGGCTGCTCTGGGACGGCAGGCTAAGCCGGTTTGACGGGGTGCTGTTATTGCTGATCTTCGCGGTAGTGATGACCTGGATGATTTGGCAAGGGATGCATCAGCAAAATGACCGCTTGGCCGGAGAAATGACTTCAACCACGCAGGCGTCTTCTTTGGGCAGCGTCTTGGGGCAGGTGATTATAGGCTTGATTTTATTGGTGATAAGTTCGCGGGTGCTGGTCTGGGGTGCGCTGCGCATGGCTCATGCGCTGGGCATCAGTGATCTTATCATCGGACTGACCATCGTGGCCCTAGGTACTTCTTTACCGGAGCTGGCCTCGGCACTGGTGGCGGCCAGAAAAGGAGAACACGATCTGGTTCTGGGTAATGTGCTCGGTTCCAATTTGTTTAACACCTTGGCTGTTGTTGGTTTGGCCGGGGTCATTCGTCCTCTAACGGTGGATCCCAAACTGTTGTCGCGGGATATGCTGGTTATGGTCGGCCTAACCATAGCGCTGTTTATTATTGGTTATGGGGTGAAGAAGCCAGGACGCATCAACCGCTGGGAAGGCGCGTTGCTGCTCGCCGGCTATTGTGTTTATACAGGCATGCTGGCAACCGGTCGTTGGTAAGCCTGCCTCTGGTTTGGGCAGTTTGAGTCGTGAAGGTGAATGGCCTGCAGGGCGAATGTTTTTCGCCCTGCAGGGGTTGTCTCAGCCCAGATTATTATTGCAAGAGGTTTTTCATTTCATCTACAGAAGGGACTTGACCGACCAGTTTAACCTGGCCGTCAATGGCCAACGCCGGGGTCATCATCACGCCGAAAGCTGTGATCTGATTAATGTCCGTGACTTTCTCCAGCTCAAAATCAAGGCCCAAAGCTTGGGCCGCTGTTTCAGCCACTTCCGCCAGTTTTTTACATTTGGGGCATCCCGTGCCCAGAATTTGAATTTTCATGTTGGTCCTCCTCTAAAATAGGTTAGAAAAATTTACCGTAGATCATGCCGGTCACTGTGGCCATGATGATCACCAAGCTTACAAAGACCACGGTTTTTTTAGTGCCCATGATGCTCCTGATCACCAGCATGTTGGGCAGACTCAGTGCCGGGCCTGCCAGGAGCAGGGCCAAAGCCGGTCCTTTGCCCATGCCATTGCCGATCAAGCCCTGCAGGATGGGCACCTCCGTCAGGGTGGCAAAATACATAAACGCGCCGGCAAAAGAAGCCACGAAATTGGATAACAGCGAATTGCCGCCCACAGCGCGCGCCACCCAAGTCGAAGGGATCAGGCCTTCATGCCCGGGCCGGCCCAACAAAGCCCCGGCAATGAGGACACCAATGAGCAACAAAGGCATGATCTGTTTGACGAACCCCCAGGAAGAGGAAAACCAGTCGGCTGGCTCACCGTGGTCCGTACTGGTAAACAGCGACAAGCCGATGACCCCGGCCGTAAAAGCAACCAAGGGATGACCGGGGAGCATGATGACTAGAAGAATCACGGCCAGGGCTGTCAAGGCCACTTTCCACCATTTTAAAGCAAACCACTTGATCAACATCAGGCCCAGGGCCAGTGACAGCCCCGAGGTTAGCACCCATTTGGCTTGATAAAGCGCAGCCCACAACCCGGTAGATCCAGAAGGTTGTCCCCAATTAGCAAACACCAGAATGCCGACCATGGCCCCAAAATAAAGGCCGTTCTGCCAGAGCGGCCGCTTGACCTCGGCCTGGGGCATGGCCATTTGGGCGGCTGCCTTGGCGGCTTCTTCTTTGCGGAAGAACAGGTGCATGAGCAGGCCGATGATGATGCTAAAGGCAATGGCCCCAACAGCCCGGGCCAGACCCAGCTCAGGGCCCAGCACGCTGGCCGTGAGCACGATGGCCAATACATTAATAGCCGGACCGGAATATAAAAAAGCGGAAGCCGGGCCCAGCCCTGCTCCCATACGGTAGATGCCGGCAAATAGCGGAAGCACAGTGCAGGAACAAACCGCCAGAATGCTTCCCGATACAGAAGCCACGCCGTAGGCCAGGACCTTGTTAGCTTTTGCACCCAGGTATTTCATGACTGAAGCCTGGCTGATAAAAACCGCAATCGCACCGGCAATAAAAAAAGCCGGGATCAGACATAGCAGCACATGTTCCTGTGCATACCATTTGGCCAGCTGCAGGCCTTCCATAATGGCCCGATCGAACCGTGGCCAGCCTACGGGCAGGTAAAAAAATAGTAAAAACAATCCCACCGTTATGAGCAGTGGTTTCCATTCTTTCTTCCAAAACATGATTTTCCTCCTATGGACATTTGGCCAACTAACCAAGCAATGCCATAAAAAAATTACTTAACCAAGGCTGAATGGGCCTTGGCCTGCACTTTAAGCACAGCTTCCACGCAATTCATAAACTGAAGCACGCAAGGTACTTTTAAGCGGTAAAAAACCTGCTTGCCACGCTTGTCATCCTCTACAATCCCGGCTTGTTTGAGCACATTTAAATGTTTGGAGACCGTGGAAAAATCCGCCTGAATTGCCTCGGCAAATTGGCAGACACAGCGTTCGCCCTGGGCCAGCTGGTCGGCCATCCACAGCCGGGTGGGATGGGCCAGGGCTTTGAGAACTGCAGCCTTGGCTTGGTAGCGCTCCTTATCTTGAGTGTTCATAAGATCACCTCGTTAATGGCATATTTGGTAAAATAACCAAATATAAACCTCCTGTCAAGTTTTTTTTCATCAGGCAAGGCAATAGCCGGCGATAAAGCAGGACCGGCTATTGGCCGAAGATTTAGGCGTTGTGTTCTAGCGTTGAATTGGATATAAAATAAAAGACCTATCCTGGAACGTGCTTTGGTGTAAAGTGCGGGAAAAGTGAACCAGTACTAAAAATAACAGACGAGGGTTGGCTAATGAAAAAATCATGGGTGTATCTTCTGCTCGCAGGGGCAATGGTCAGTGGTGGTTGTTCCAGTCCGGCCCTTAAACAAACTGGCTATAATCCCGCTACTCTGCAGAGCATTGGGATCATGGAACCTATGGTGACGATTGAAAAAATACAGGGCCGGTCTATTGTTCCTCTGGTCATGGACAGCCAGAGCGCCTCACTCTATCTGGAAAAGACCATCATGACCAGCTTGGGCAAAACGTTTCAATTGAGCGAGCAAGAAGGCCTATCCGATGCCGCCCAGGAGGCCGTTTATGGCATCTTTGCCCGTATCGATACCATCCTTGACCGCGGCGGCTTGTACGATTCGGAAGCTCATGTCAATGGTTCCCACAAAAATGTGGAGCTCGATCAACTTCACCTGGACCGCAGCCTGCTTAAACCATTGCCTAAGGACCAGCCCCTGTTGCTGATGACCTTTTTAAGCGGCATGGTACGTGACGGCGTGGGGGAACAAAAAGTGGTTACCGCAGCCGACGCTATTGCCGGTGTTTCCGATGCCCTGGAAGTGGACAATAACATCATCACTCACTATGCCTACTTGGCTGTGGCTTTGGTGGATGCCAGTGATGGTGCGGTGTTATATTACAACAAGAATTATCGCCATCTTGATCCTCGTGATGAGAACGTCTTACGGGCTCAGTTGCAGGTGGTGCTCGACCCCATCACCACTGCCGGACCGGCGCCTACCTCTAAATAATAAATACGTTTCCTATCTTCGCCTTCTCCGGATATCTTGCAGATCCTACTAATGTTTGACATTTAAGGTTTTCTTGAGGATGATAGGATATGATTAAACGCATCTTTTGATTAAAAGTCAAACCTGGGAACCAATCCCGGGTCTAAGAGGTTGATATGGTTAAACTAATAACCGTGAGCAGCCTGTTGGTGGGGCTGCTGGTAGCGGTTGTCAGTTATCAATTACTGTCCTATCAGGATAACGGCATTGCCTATATTATTGAAATCAATCGACCAGTGCAAGAGGTGTTCGCTGCCGTAGTTAACCCGGAACAACAAAAATTGTGGGTCAGCGGCTTGATACAAAACCAGCCAGGTCAAGGTCGGCTGGTACCGGGCTTGGCGATTGAACGGGAGATGAGGGTGGGTAAGGAAAACGAAGAGCTCCATGATAAGGTGGAAGAGCTCATACCCAATGACTCCCTGGTGATGGCCACTACCGTGAAAGAAGGGTATGAAGCTCTGAGCACCTACACTTTTTATCCCACTGGCCGAGGCACAAGGGTGGAATTTGTTCAGGACATTGTTTACCTCAACAACGTTGGCAAAGTATTGGCACCATTTTTAGTACGCTCGGCGCAGCATAAGATAGAAAAAGATTTACACCGGCTCAAGAAAATTCTGGAACGAGGGGAATGAGGCCATGATTAAACATATTGTTTTTTTTAAACTCAAAGACCAGGCTGCCGGCGCCACCCGTTCGGAAAATTTGCAAGCTCTAAAAAACAAATTGGAAAAGCTGCCGGGCCGGATTAACGTGATCCGAGCTTTTGAAGTAGGGGTTAATCTGCTTCAGAACCAGGACGGCTATGATCTCGCCCTTTATTCCTCATTTGAAGACCAAGCTGCGCTCAACTGTTATCGCGATCATCCGGCCCATCAAGAGGTGGTGACCTTTATCGATAATATCACCACCGGACGGACTGCGGTTGATTATGAAGATTAAACTACTCCACACGGAATGGCGGAGTATTTTGAATGGCAAGGATCAAGATCATTATTTTTATGTTCGCTTCATTCCCGTATTGAGAGACTGTGTCACAACCTCAAGATTCCCCCTTCCCGCTTTTGTGGGCAGAGGGTTAGGGTGAGCACCTTCTCCCCTCTGACAGGGAGAAGGGATTATACGTGTTACGACACAGGATCTGAAAGGCGGGGATTTCGCAAGGACGACTTAATCAAGCTGGAAAAAGATTCCGGCCGTGAGCCTGAACTTGTCTGGCACGAAAGGATGCACTATGAAAAAAGCACTTGTTCTTTTACTGGGGATTAGTCTAAGTCTGATGTTGCTGTCCTGTCAGGCCTTGCAGCACAAAACCAACTTCCGCATAGGAGCACCCAACCGGCCCGAGGCCATGGCACCTCTGTTTTACAACAATTATTTGCCTAAGCAATACCGGACGGATGTAATGGTACTTAATGCACCGGAGGAATTAAAAACCGCGTTGCTGGTAGAAGCCGTGGATTTAGCGGTGCTGCCGGTGCGGGTGATTTTGGAAGAACACGAGCAAACCAATCAATTTATCATTCTGGCCAGCGTGGCCGTGCCGGCGGTGGTGGAAAATCACGAAGACACGCTTTTGGCCCTGGTTTGCAAAAAAAACCTTTTGAAAAAATATCCTGCAGCGCTTAAAGCCTTGCTGGGCGCCCACCAGCAGGCCTCGCAATATCTTAATACCCATCAAGCCGCCTGGCAGCAGGAAGCCGTCGACCAGGACCTGAATGCCGAGAGCAGCCAACTTGTTATTAATAACACCGAATTGACCTGGGCATTAAATGGTAGCTTTAAAAATGCGGTCCGAGAAGAGGGCAAGGCCATGGTCAAAAATCATGACCTGCCGGCTGAACCGAATTACGCCACCTTATGGCCATAAGGTGGCCATTATCAAAGGAGGACGGAACATGACAAAAAACATAGGCGCAGTGGATAAGACGGTGCGAATTGTTTTAGCGTTGGTCTTTGTGGCCGCAGTTGCGCTCGGATGGGTTACCGGGGTCTGGGCTGTGGTGCTGATGATCTTGGCGGTTGTTTTCCTGGTTACCAGTTTTACCGGGTTTTGTCCTATCTATAAAGTCTTTGGGGGGAGCACCCGCTCCGACCAAAAGTAATCAAGGAAGGTACCGTTTTTTTGTCTCTGATCACCATGTTGGGCATGGCTGTAGGGTTGGGCATGGATGCCTTTGCCGTGGCGCTTAGCAGCGGGTGCCAATTGGGGCGTGTAGCCCTGGGCCCAACCCTGCGCATGGCTGCAGCCTTTGGTTTTTTCCAAGCCCTGATGCCGGTATTGGGTTGGGGTCTTGGTCGCGTGGTCAGCCAAATCATGGGCTTGATCGCCCCCTGGGTGGCGGGTGCCCTGCTTATCCTGGTGGCGGTTCATATGTTCCTGTCCGGTATCAGGAATGAACCAGACGCGATCTGTGCACGTAATGATCCCACCAGTGGCTGGCGTCTGTGGGGTTTGGCTTTGGCCACCAGCATTGATGCTTTTGCCGTTGGTACCAGCCTTTCACTGTTTAACATCAGTATTTGGATTCCTGTGGCTGTTATTGGTGTGGTGGCTTTTCTTATGACTGCCCTGGGCATGGTGTTGGGTTGCCGCTTGGGGCAATGGCTGGGCCGGCGTATGGAAATGGTGGGTGGTTTGATTTTGCTGTTTATTGCCCTCAATCTTATGTTCCGTTCCTGAAATTGGCTTCTTCAAGATTTACCTTGAGTTCTCCGATACTCCCTTAATTATGCTCATCTGCGGAGGCAGGATGCTAAAAACCGAATGCATTCCCTTTCTTAATGAGGTTACCACCAGCCTGCTCGACGAATTATTCGACGGGGTATACATCATTGACCGGGAGCGGAAAATATTATTTTGGAACAGTGGTGCCGAAACCATTTCCGGTTATAACCGCTCTCAGATGGTGGGTTTGTTTTGTCATGAAGGACCTTTGAAACACAAGGATGAGAGCGACTGTTATCTCTGCGAAAAGCAGTGTCCGGCATTTTTGGCCATGGAACATGACCGGCCCGAGACAGCGGTGGTGTACATGCATACGGCCCAGGACGCCGACATCCCCGTGGAGACTCATATCAAACCTTTGAAAAATAATGAAGGGCAAATAGTAGGGGCCATCGAAATTTTTCGCGATATTACCTATTGGAAAGACGTGGAGAAACTTTCTCAGGAGAAAAGCAGACTCATGGGCATTCTGGCGCATGACATGCGCAACCCACTCTCCGTCGTGCATAGTTATGCTGCCATTTTGCAGCATTATGAGGATGGACAGGTGCAGTACATCGGGGAAACACTGAGGCGTCGTGTCAAATACGCCCTGGCCCTGATCGATGACCTGCTCGACGCCCAAGCCATCGAACAAGGTGAGGTTGGTCTGCATGTGGAGGAGGTTGACGTCAATGGGTTGCTGCAAATGGTGGCGGCTAATTTCGTGGAATTGGCCAGGGAAAAAGATATTGAATTGGTTTTTACGCCTGCAGCCGGGGCGGTGATGCTGACCATTGATCCCATCCGCCTGGAAGAAGTGATCAATAATTTGCTAAGCAATGCCATCCATTATTCCCACCGCCGCACGCAGGTTATCCTTGCTGTGGAAAGCACTGTCCAAGGTGTAGCCGTGAGTGTAAAAGACCATGGTCTGGGGATTAGTGAGAGCGATAAAAATAAGTTGTTCCAGGTCTTTGGTAAAACCTCCAATCGGCCAACCGCCGGGGAGGGATCCCATGGTTTGGGTTTATACATTGTTAAAAAAATCGTAGATCTCTTTAACGGCACTATTACCGTGGAGAGCCAGCCTGGTCAAGGCAGCACCTTCACGGTCTTTTTCCCCTATTCATTGTAACTCTCCGATCTCACTCCTGATTATAGCGAGCCTCTGTTTGAAAACTATTCGCTCTGGCGCCGCGGTATTTTATTTTTTGAAAATCCAATGAAAATAGGGTATAACCATGAGATTAATTATGGCGTCAGGAGGGGAAATGAACAAACAAATGCTTGCGGCTATTGTGCTGGCAGCCTTGGCGGCCGTGCTAACCTATTATTACATTTCAGAGAAAGAAGCCGCCATCAATGCCGGTATCACGCCCATGCACGTGCTCATGGCTAAAAGCCCTATTGCCCGCGGTGCACGCTTATTGGCCAATAAAGTGGTGATCAACAAAATTCCCGGCGCCTATGTCATGCCTGGTGCTATTGCCGGAGCTACCCATGAAGATGTCGTGGCGCTCTGGAAAACCTACAAAAACCAAATTGCCCTGGTGGATATCGCCAAGGGCGAGCAAATTCTGCCCAATAAACTATCCTCTCTCACGCCGGGCTTGGCCAGTGTCATTCAAAACGGGGAACGCCTCTGTGCCTTCAGTCTGCCACCGGCTGCGGCCGTGGGCGGCCAGCTCCAACCGGGCAACATGGTGGATGTGCTGGGCACTTTTGACCATGAATTCAGAAATCAGAAAAGGACCACCACCGTGTTGCTGGCGCAGAAAGTAATGGTTGCTTCGGTGGGGACGAAAAGTATCAACCTGTCCGGTGGTGGTGAACAGGAAGAAGTACCAGCGCCGCGCATGGAAGAGGTGGTGCTCAGTCTGGCACTCTCCCCGGAGGATGCCCTGCGCCTGGCCCTGGCGGAACAGGAAGGCATCCTCAAACTGACCCTGCGCGCCAGCACCGACGATAGTGTGGTCCATTTGGGAGATCAGCATCTAGGCAAGCTTTTGGGGCCATTGATGCGTGTGCCCAAGGAAGACATCAAACCTGAGAAAAAACCGGTACAAATTATCCGGGGGATTCAATAGTTTTAAGCAGGAGGGAACATGAGCGCAAGCAGGATAGGACTGATCTTGGGTCTGGTGGTTGGGGGGCTTTATGCCCTGGCTCTGGCCGGAGCGGATATTGATTTGACCGCCGGCAGCGCCAAGGTGATTAAAAAAATTGAGATGGAAAAAGTAGCCATCGGCAATTCCGATGTGGCCGATGTCAAACAAATCAGTGATGATGAACTGCTGATAACCGGCAAGACGGCCGGGTCGACCTCCCTCATTGTCTGGAAAAAAAACGGGCGCAAGGATATTTCCATGGTGATCGTCAAACCATCCAAATCGGACAATGTCATGGTGCAGGTGGATGTGCAGGTCATGGAATTAACCAAGACGGACGGCCTGGACGTGGGTTTTGACTGGGAAAAAATGGTCGGCAGTGCGACCCAGTTGACCTTGAGGGAAACCACGGCGCCCTTGAAAGCCATTGGGACCTTGGAGCGCGGTCAGCTGGCGCTGGCACTTAAGCTGCTGGTGGAAAAAGGACATGCCAAGATCTTGGCCAAGCCCAAACTGGTGAGCTTGTCAGGCAAGGCAGCGCAGTTTTCCTCGGGTGGGGAAATTCCGGTGCCCGTGGTTAATGAACTCAGTCAAGTCAGTGTGAGTTGGAAATCATACGGCGTAAAACTTGACATTTTGCCTACGGTCATGGGTGATGATGAAATCAATGTGGATGTGCGGGCTGAAGTGTCGGATGTGGATTTTACTCATCTGGTGCAGGGCAACCCGGCCATCAAGACTCGCTGGGCCTCTGCGACCATCCAGGTAAAACCGCGTTCCACCGTGGTCATAGGCGGCTTAATTCAAGAAAAAAATCAAACCCTCAACCAGGGGGTGCCCGTCCTTTCCGATATTCCCATCATCGGACAATTGTTTAAATCCACCCGCTACAGCAAGGAAACTTCGGAATTGGTCATCTTCGTGACACCGCAGATCATCGGAGGCTGACGTTAAACATGATTGATGGTATAGAGACAAACGGGCTGGTTCTGGCTTTTCACGGAGGCAGAGCCGGGTCAGGCAAGAGTTTTGTGGCCCGCCAAATGGCCGTGGCCCTGACCCAAGAGCGGCAACGGGTGCTGCTCTTTGATCTTGATGCGCAGGCACGCCATGATCATGGCGTGGCCTGGGGCCTTGCGTCCGCGCCCACAGTGGCGGACATGGTGGATCACTGGCCGCGGTTTGATGAACAGACAATCAAGGGTTATTTTCCTGCCAGCAAGGATGGGGTAACCATAGCCGCCCTTGCGCCGACGGCTCAGCAAGTCTTGGCCGTAACCAGCCATGACATTTTAAAAGCTTTGGCCCTGTTCCAGCGCGCCTATGACGTGGTGGTGCTCGACGGCCTGCAAGGCTGGGATCGCCTGACGTTGACCTTGCTTGACGCCAGTAATAGCATCCTTATGGTCGCTTCCTTGGATTTACCGGGGCTGCGGCAGGAGAGCAGCGACTTGCAGCATTATCAAGCCTTGAAATTTCCCCTAAGCAAGATCCAATTAATTCTCAACCGCGAGGATCAACCGGGTGCCCTGAATATCAGTCATTACCAAAAAAGCCTGCCGGGCCTGCCGTTGCTGGGCGGCTTGCCCTATTGTATCCAGGCTATGGAAGTAACCAATTTGCAGGAACCGTTGAACCAGGTTTACCCTCATCTTGGTTTTGTAAGACAAATGCGTGTCTTGGCCAAACACTTGCTGGAGACGATCCAGCCGGCGGCGGTCCGGGCACAGACAACCTCGGACAAGCAAATCATGTCTGCTGCGGTGCTGAACGGACCGAATCATCTGGCTGTCAAAGAACGACTTCACAGGCTGCTGTTGGACCATGAGGAATTAAAAAGCTTGGCTGCGGCCGATAAGACTGCCCGGCCCGACCAAGCCCAATTGCAGGAAAAAGTGGAACGGGTAGTGACCGCCCTGATGGCTGCCGAGGCACCGGAAATTAGCAACCGCGAAACCAGAGAGACCCTGGTACAGGAGATTGTGGACGAAGTTCTGGGACTGGGGCCGCTGGAGGACTTAATCCGCGACGACTCGGTGACGGAGATATTGGTCAACCACAGCCACCAAATTTTTATCGAACGGGCCGGCAAGCTGGAATTGAGCCCCAAGCATTTTTTAAATGACAAACAATTAATGACCGTGATTGAACGCATCGTGGCACCGCTGGGCCGACGCATCGACGAGAGCCAGCCTTATGTGGATGCCCGCCTGGCCGACGGTTCCCGGGTAAATGCTATTATCCCCCCGCTGGCTTTAAAAGGCCCAACTTTGACCATCAGAAAATTTTCCCGACAGCGGATGACCATAGATGATCTCGTGGCCCTAGGTTCGCTGCCTGCCGAGTGGGCGAATTTTTTACAAGCCTGTGTCCAAGGAAGGAAGAATGTCGTGATCGCCGGCGGCACAGGCTCAGGCAAAACCACCTTGCTCAACATCCTGACTGCAGCCATCCCTGAAGAAGAACGCATCATTACGGTGGAAGACGCCGCGGAATTAAATCTGCCCCAGCCACACGTCATTACTTTGGAATCACGGCCGGCCAATATCGAAGGACGGGGAGCCATCACCATCCGTGATCTGGTCAGAAACTGCCTGCGCATGCGCCCCGACCGAATCGTGGTAGGCGAGTGTAGGGGAGGCGAAGCCCTGGATATGCTGCAGGCCATGAACACCGGCCACGACGGATCACTGACCACGGTCCACGCTAATTCACCGAAGGATACCATTGGACGGTTGGAGACCATGGTGCTGCTGTCCGGTTTGGATTTGCCGGTGCATGCCATCAGGGAACAGATTGCGAGTGCGGTACACCTTATTGTTCAACAGGCGCGCCTACAGGATGGCACCCGCAAGGTTGTGCAGATTACGGAAGTGCTTGGTGTGAAGAATGGTCAGGTAGCCCTGCAGGACCTTTTTGTGTTTCAACAGACCGGACTGAATCAGCACCATCGTGTACAAGGTGTGTTTGTCAGCACAGGCGTGGAACCCACGTTTAAGGAAGAGCTTGACGCCAAGGGCATAGCCTGGACAGCAGCTAAAAAACGCAGATCAGGCAGGCCATCATGATCCTCAAATACTTGGCGCTTATCCTGGTGTTTGTGGCCACTTGGCTGATCGTGCAGCAGCTGGGTATACCTCAGCTAATTAAAAGCTTTAAGGCCCTGGGCCAGGCTTGGCGACGCTATTATGAACGTCATCTGGCCGGCTTGGCGCTGGACCAGGGAAGGCAACAAGAACTGGCACGACTGAAATCCCTAAGCCTGATGGGGGCCGGGGCAGGCTTCTTATTGGGGTTACTGCTGTCAAAGTTGCAATGGACCGAGCCCAAAACCTATGGACTAAGCCTGTTGCTGTCTGTTTTGGGCCTGGCCACGCCCGGGCTCTGGGTCCGGTGGTTGAAAAAACAACGTCTGAAAAAATTGGAATTGCAATTGCCGGACATGTTGGAAATGATGATGGGGGCCATGAAAGCCGGCTTGTCCTTACTTCAGGCCTTGGAAAGCACGGCTCAGGAAGCCGCAATGCCCATGGCAGGCGAACTGCAGCGGGTAATCCGTGATTGCCGTTTGGGCGTGGCGCCGGAGGAGGCGCTGGAGAAAATGTTGGTCCGTTGGCCTAATCCGGATTGGGAATTATTCGTCATTGCCAGCGGCGTGTCCCTGCGTACAGGCGCCAACTTGCCCGCGGTCACGGAGCGGCTGATTGCCACCATTCGCGAGCGGTTCCGTCTGCGCACACGGGTGGAAACGCTTACGGCCCAGGGGCGGTTGTCAGGCTGGGTGGTGGGGCTTTTACCTGTTTTTCTGACGTTGGCGTTGACGCTGTTTGAGCCTGAACTGATGATGCCCTTTTTCAAACATCCCCTGGGATTGGGCTTGCTAGGAGTTTGTTTGGTGCTGGAAGTATTAGGCGCTTATTTCATTAACAAAGTGGCCACGATCAGGCCTTGAAGAAAAGGATGTGCTCATGTTCGAATGGTTGATCCCGGCCTTGATATTTTTCAGTGCGCTCTTGTTCCTATTGTGGCTAAATGCCAGCCTGCAGCAACGGCGGTTTAAGCGTCATGCTCTGGCTGTGAGCCGGGGCCAGGAGCTGCTGGACAGCGGAGTGCGCACGGCTCGGTCCATCAGAAACCGGTGGTTTAAATTGATAAATCTTTTAGGATCCTTTCAGGATTCCTGGCTGTCAAAGCCATGGCGTCAGAAGATGGAAAGAAAAATTGCATTTCTTCCGCAGTGGCACCAGGGCGGTCCTGCCTCATGGTGGGCTTTGAAAGAGCTCAGCACTGTTATAGGGGGGATAGCAGGCAGTGTGATTTGGACTACATGGCTGGGCACCCTGACCGGAGCAGTAGTGGGGTTTTACCTGCCCGACCTCTGGTTGGCGGAAAAGCAGCGCCATAGGCTGAGCAGGATTATGACAGACTTGCCTAATATGCTGGATTTACTGGCAGCGTGCCTGGAGGCAGGGTTGGGATTTGACCAGGCCCTCAATGTCGTGCTGGACCGTGGCCACCAAGGTTATTTGGCGGAGGAACTGCGGGAATTGAGGCGGGCTGTGACCATGGGCCGGGCAAGAGGGGATGCACTCAAAGATTTGGCCAGCCGCATTGACGATATTGAATTCAGAACTTTTTCCTCTGCCTTAATTCAGGCGGAGAAAATGGGTATTGGTATTACTCATGCCCTGAAAGATCAGGCGGTGCAATTGCGCAGCAAATACAGCCAGAAAATTGAAAAACGTGCGTTGGAAGCACCGGTTAAAATTCTTTTTCCTTTAATTGTGTTCATATTTCCTATAATCTTTATTATATTGTTCGGTCCCATCCTATTACGCTTTATTGAAGGGTTATGAGATGAAGGAAAATCGGGTGCCAAAAAGTTCGGCTTATGAAACCATGGATGAAGAAGAACTGATCGCCTGTTGTCAAAATGGTGATTTGGAAGCTTTTAACATCCTGATCAGCCGTCATGAAGAACGGGTGTTAAATCAAGCTGCCCGTTATTTGACGGATTACCAGACGGCAGTGGAAGCCGCCCAGGAAATTTTCATTAAGGTATTTAAAAAAATTAATATGTTTAAAGGCGAATCGTCCTTCAAAACCTGGCTGTATAAAATTACCAGTAATCATTGCTTAAATGTCATCGAGAAAAGAAAACGGCAATATTATTATAAGCATTTATCTTTTGATGAACATGGGGGAGACGATCCGCCTTTACAGCAGGCGGACCAAAAAATCAAACCTGCTGACCAGGTGTTGGAAGACAAGCAGCTGGCCATGACCATTCATGATGCCATTGCCCACCTGCCGCAGGATCAGCAGCAAATGATCATCCTGCGCCATTATGAAGAACTGAGTTATGAAGCCATTGCGGAGATTATGCAAATTCCGGTAAGCACGGTCTGCTCAGGGTTGTATCGTGCCCGGCAACGCCTTAAGAAGATCATTGGTAAGCAAGGCGGTTGGTAATGATAAATAAAAAGACTTTGGAAATGTTATCCGCCTATTTGGACGGGGAAGTCAATGAGGCCCAGAAGCGGCAGATGGAAGCGATGCTGGCCAAAGATCCTGCGTTGCGTAAAGAAGCCGAGACCATGAAGGCTTTTAATGCCAAAATCTCGGCCACCCGGCCTGCGCCCCTCAAAGTACCGGAAGGTTTTCGTGATGAAATATTAAAGAAACTCAAACATCCACAAGGAGGACCGGATCAATCATCCGGCGGAAGTCCTGGTGGCGGTCCGGGATTTATAAAACGTTCTTGGATGAACTATCTGATAAGCGGTACTGTACTGGCAGGGTTGATCACTTATTTTGTTTATCAGGATCACCACAACCAGCAAGCGATTAATCAGGCCCAGGAAAGTCTGGACATGGTCAAGGCCGCAGCCAAGGGAATGGATATGGATATGCCACAGTACCAAGGCCAAGCGACCGGGCAATCTTTTAGATCAGCAGCGCCAAACGAGATCAATGGGCTGAACGTCAACCAGCTGCCGGCAGGCAGTTTTAACCAGGATCTTAAACCGGGCCATGTTTTCCGCTACGGTCAAGGAGGTCACAAAAACCGCATCAGTGCTAATAATGACCGCATGGCTCCTTCGACGGGTGGCAGTACCTCCGTCAAGTTGCCCCGGCCGGCGTTGGAGTCCAGTCAAGGCTGGGACCAACAGTATTTAAGTCGCATGATCAATCACTATCATCTCCGGAAAAAAATAACCCCAGAGCAGTGTTTGACTCTGGCCCAAAAGCACACCCTTAATCCCGGGCTGCTTGTGAGTCTGATGCATTTCATGCCTGAACAGAACAGCCGGACTTTGGCGGTGCGCATTCGGCAAAGTCTTAATCAGAGTGTCCGGCAAGAAGCGCCTCAACGGTTGGAACAATTGCTCCATGATCTCAACGGCCAACCAGAATGGCTGGCGGAGATTGAACAAGACCTGGCACCCTGAGGTCCTTTCATACGTCCTCCCTTCATCACGGGCATAGTTTTTTTTCCCTTCATAAAATTAAAGTGAAAGAAAAATAAATTTCCCCTGTCTATTCCTTAACCAGCAATTCAACTAATTTATTGGAGGTGTACGAATGAAGGTAAAGGGAATGAAACACGCAGGGATTGCAGGACTATCATTGCTCATGCTTTTAGCCGGCCAGGTGACCATGGCTCAGGCTAAAAGCGCACAGCCCAAGGTTAGGGCTTATACCGGCAAGATCGTCCATTTCAGTGAAAAGGGGGAACTCACCCTACAGGGCAGTAAAAAATCCCAAAAAAGCTTTATGATCGATGACCAAACTGCTATTAAAGAAGCAAGACCCATCACCAACAGTGCGTTGACGCCAAACACGGTGGTGCTGGCGCAGGGCAAGGGACAGCATCATCAGATTATTTTGTCCAAACTGACTGTGTTGCAAGACCAGACTTTTAAACCTCTCAAGAAAACCCGGTCAGGAGATGCTTTTGGCGCTCAAGCCAAAACCACTGCCATTAAAGGTCAGATCATCAAGACTGAACCGTTGACGATCATCAACCGCTATCATCAGGCTGTTGAATTGAAGAGTACCGATAAAACCGCTTTACTTACGGAAAAGAAAGCAGCTCGGCAAGCCTTGCTCATGGAACGCAAGGCCAGAGTGTTGTATCTGGAGATCGACGGGCACCTGCAGGCCAAAGAAATCTATTTGCTGCCAACGCCGGTTAAGACAGCTAAAGCTATAAACTAGAGGCTGGTTGGCGGTTTGTGATTTAAAAAACAGGGCCAAGGGGATTCAAGGCAATGGATAGGATTCGTTGTTCCTGAATTCTCTTGGCTTTTTTTTAACGTTTTTTCCTCGGGTCATCCGGGGTCAGGTACGGTCAATCAGGAGTCAAGCGGGCATTGCAGACGTTCGATGTGAAGGGCTTTGCCGGTTTCAGGATCAATGGTGACTACCGCGCCATTAAGCCAACAGTCTTTTTTGGCAGGGGTGAATCGGGTGGGCATCTGGGTGAGAAAGCGTTTGATCACATCCTCTTTTTCCACGCCAATGATAGAATCACGTCCTCCGGTCATGCCGGCATCAGTCAGGTAAGCTGTACCCTTGGGAAGAACTTCTTCATCGGCAGTTTGAATATGGGTATGGGTGCCAATGACCGCGCTGACCTGGCCATCCAGAAACCAGCCTAAAGCCCGTTTTTCGGAAGTTACTTCAGCATGGAAATCCACAAAAATAATGGGGGTTTCTTTCCGGATTTCAGCAATGATTTTTTTGGCCAGCGGAAAAGGATTATCCAGGGGGTGCATGAAGACCCGGCCTTCCAAATTGATGATTCCAATTTTGGGTTTGCCCAGCTGCGGTTCAAAGATTCCCCAACCCCGTCCGGGGGTGCCGTCGGGATAGTTGGCCGGCCTAAGCAGGCGTGTTTCCTTGATTATGCAATCGAAAACGGGTTTTTTATCCCAAATATGATTGCCCGAAGTCAGCACGTCAATGCCGTCCTGATACAATTCGGCGATCACATTGGGGGTCAGGCCAAAACCGGCAGCCCCGTTTTCTCCATTGGCAATAGTGAGATCCGGTTGGTGGGCAGCCTTAAGGCCGGGCAGCAGGCGCCGGACCGTTTCCCGGCCCGGCGCGCCGATAATGTCTCCGATAAATAATAGTTTCATCAACTATCGGCCTTATTTGGCATATTCTACTGCTCTTGATTCGCGGATCACGGTCACCTTGATTTGGCCGGGATATTCCAATTCTTCCTCAACTTTATTGGCAATATCCTTGGCCAACAGAATGGCATCGTCATCACTGATTTCGGTTTCTTTAACCAGAATTCTTAATTCGCGTCCAGCCTGAATGGCGTAAGCTTTTTCCACACCGCCAAAGGACATGGAAATATCTTCCAACTTTTTCAGGCGTTTAATGTAAGTTTCCACGTTTTCCCGTCTGGCACCGGGACGGGAGGCGGAGATAGCATCCGCAGCCTGGACCAGAACCGCTTCCAAGCTTTGGAATTCCACTTCGCCATGGTGGGCGGCAATACAATGCACTACGGAAGTGGGTTCGTTGTATTTGGTGGCCAGGTCAGCACCAATGGTGGCATGGCCGCCTTCTATTTCATGGTCCACGGCTTTGCCCAGATCATGCAACAGCCCTGCCCGGGCCGCTAAATGTAAGTCTGCTTTTAATTCCGCAGCCATGGCTGCAGCCAAAAGGGAGACCTCGATAGAGTGCTGGAGTACATTTTGGCCGTAACTGGTGCGGTAACGGAGCCTTCCCAGGGTGCGGATAACTTCGGGATGCAGACCGGTCACACCGGTTTCCAGCATGACCCGTTCACCGGCTTCCTTGATCATTTGCTCCACTTCCTGCTGGGCTTTGGCCACCACATCCTCGATACGGGCCGGGTGAATTCTGCCGTCAGCCAGTAATTTTTCCAGGGCTAAACGGGCAATTTCACGGCGTACGGTATCAAAACCGGAAATAATGACGGCTTCCGGGGTATCATCAACAATCAAATCCACACCTGTAGCTTGTTCCAAGGCCCGGATATTGCGGCCTTCGCGGCCAATGATGCGGCCTTTCATTTCATCATTGGGCAGCTGTACCACGGAAATGGTGTTTTCAACTGTGAAATCGGAGGCATTACGCTGAATGGCCATGGTGATAATACGTTTAGCCTTGCGGTCGGCATTTTCCTTGGCTTCTTCTTCAATATTTTTAATCAAGCGGGCACCGTCATGGCGGGCTTCATTGGTCATGGTTTCAATCAGCAATTTTTTGGCGTTATCAGCGGTCAGGCCCGATATATTTTCCAGTTTTTCTTTCTGTTCTTCGATCAGGCTGTCCAATTTGTTTTGTTTGGAACCCAGCTCATCTTTTTGTTTTTTCAGATTATCCTCGCGGTTTTGCAATTCCAGGTCCCGGCGGTCAAGGCTGTCAATCCGTCGTTCCAAGGTTTCTTCCTTTTGTAAAAGGCGTTTTTCCAGGATTTGCAATTCTTGCCGGCGGGCCTTGGTTTGTTCTTCCAGATCCAGGCGTTCTTTATACACCTTGTCTTTGGCTTCCACAATAGCTTCGCGGCGTTTGGTTTCGATTTCTTTTTCAGCGTTTTGTAAGATGGTTTTGGCTTGCAGTTCAGCAGAAGATATTTTCTTGGATGCATTTGATTTTTGAATGAAAATGCCCAGTCCTACACCTGCGGCTAATGCGAGAAAAGCGGCTAATACGATTGTGACGATCACTTAAAACCTCCTGAAGGAGGCAGAAAGAAAGAACATCAGGTTGGATTAAAGACAAAACGGGTAAATGCGCGATCCTACCGTGACTTTAAAATAACGACGTTTCAATTTGGTCAAAAAACTTGGTTGCATTTGAATGTCATTCACCCGAAAAGTTTAAACAAGCACCATCAGCTTGATTTTCTTAATTTCTGCCTATATATGATTATCCAATAAATTGGGATAAATCATTATATTCTTTTCTTTATTGTCATGTCAAGAAACAAAAAGACCCGCGGTGCCGTGTGAAGATCCGTGTCTGAACCTTTAAGTTCAGGTGGGCGCCAAAAGGCCGGAGTTGGATGTCCCAAGGGTTTGGGAATACGCTTACCGGCTGTACACGGCTCCCTATCGAATGACATTGGTTCGGGAACTGGAGTCTTCATCACCAACACCGCAGGCCATTAGAATTATGGTTGGATCCTATCCAGCCTGTCAAGAGGTATTCTTTTAGGGTTGCTTAATATTTGTAAATGGTTAAACGTTATTGTCTATAGATTTATTCAAATTGATGTTCTATAATAATTGATGTAATATTTGCAAAAAAAAATAACATTTTTTTTGAAACCGAAAGAAGAATTAAGAAAAAATTTTGGAATATTTAGAGGTATTGATGGGAAAAAAAATCCTGATGACAACGATGATTATCGCAGCTTGCCAAATATCCGCCTTGCTCCATGCTGCAACTCTTATTTATCGTTCCGTCGGTCCCAATAACATCGTATCCCTAGATTCGGGAGGCAGTAATGCCTTAACCATCGCTGGAACAACAGCAAGTTTTAACAACAATACTCCAGCCAATGTCGGTATTGGTGATGCTATTCAATATGATTCAAATGGCGATGGCAGTATTGATGCCATTGCTTTTATCAACGGACGTAATTCAGCCACCAGTTTCACCGTTCAGAGTAAAACTGGCGGCACCCCTGTGCCCACAATTACTCCAGATCAAGACTGGTCAATTTACCGGGCTTATACGGCTTTGGCCAATGTCAATAGTGGCACGGAAAATATCGCTATTGATCCTGTTGTGAGCTCTTTTGACCCCGCCAACCGTGATTTGGTCGCCAATGACGAGATTTTTGTGGTTGCGTGTTATGCCGATGGGCTCGATACGCTGCCGGTGACATGGAATGGATGGACCACCGATACCACTCGTTTCGTTGATATCCTCGCTCCAAAGGACGCCAACCAAGTGGGCATTAGTCAACGTCATACCGGTGTCTGGGATAACAGTGCCTATCGGTTAATTGTGGCCAATAACACAGCCCTAACCGTACAGGATACGGACATGCAAGTGGAGGGGCTTCAAATCCGTCTCGCCTCGGTCAATGCCAACAACCAACGGGCTATTGATTACACCACCACCGCCCTTCACGATTTGGTAGTGTCCGCATGTCTCATGCAAGGGCGCTCCACAGCCTATACTGGTCATTATGCCTTGACCAATACCAGCGGCAATCCGTCGAGTATCGTGTTGGTAAACAACATTGTTTATGATTTTGCCGGGTCGGTGCAAAATGGCGGCTTTTTGATCAGTAATGCCAACGCTGCAGCGGTGATCTATAACAATACCATCTATAATTGTTACGAGGGGATCGGGCAAACAGCCGGCGGCGTGACGGTAAAAAACACCTTGACCCAGATCTGTGCGGATGGGTTTAGCGGGTCCTTTGATCCAGCTTCTGATTATAACCTGTCCGATCTTAGCGGGGATGCCCCCGGAAGCAATTCCCTTAATTCCACCAATGTCGATTTTGTCAATGCGGGCTCCGACAATTTTCATTTGGCGCTTACCGACACGGGCGCCACCAACGCCGGTGAAGATTTGAGCAGTGACAGCTTATATGCTTTTATGGATGATGTGGACGGCGAAACCAGAACCGGAACTTGGGATATCGGGGCTGATGAGGATTTGGTCCCCACGCCAACCCCAACAGATACCCCGACCGACACGCCAACCTTCACCCATACACCCACCCATACGCCGACGCATACGCCCACGGACTCCCCAACTTATACCCATACGCCGACGCATACGCCCACGGACTCTCCAACGTATACCTCAACGCCGACGCATACACCTACGGATACCCAGACCTATACCCATACACCCACCCATACGCCGACACATACGCCCACAGATTCCCCAACCTTTACCCATACGCCGAGCCATACGCCTACCTTTACCCATACGCCGACGCACACGCCTACCTATACCCATACACCCACCCATACGCCGACGCATACGCCCACAGACTCCCCAACCTATACCCATACGCCGAGCCATACGCCTACCTATACCCATACGCCGACGCACACGCCTACCTTTACCCATAGCCCGACCCATACGCCAACCTTTACCCATAGCCCAACCCATACACCGACGCATACGCCCACAGACTCCCCAACCTATACCCATACGCCGACGCATACGCCCACAGACTCTCCAACCTATACCCATACGCCGACGCATACGCCCACGGACTCCCCAACTTATACCCATACGCCGACGCCTACGCCCACGGACTCCCCAACTTATACCCATACGCCGACGCCTACGCCCACGGACTCCCCAACCCATACCCATACGCCGACGCATACGCCCACGGACTCCCCAACCTATACCCATACCCCAAGCCATACGCCCACGTTTACCCAAAGCCCAACCCATACACTGACGTCTACACCAACCTTTACCCATAGCCCAACCTATACCCCGACGTCGACACCCACATTTACTCATACGCCAACGAATTCCCCAACTTGTACCCATACCCCGACCCACACGCCGACCTCGACATGGAGCCCCACAGCCACCAGCACTTATACATCGACCATGAGCCCTACTTTTACCAGTACCCCCACCCCCTCCGCCACGGCGACACCAACCTTTACGCCTACACCGACCTCGACGCCGACCAGCACTTTGACAGTCACCCCTACCCTGACGCCCAGCCCCACATTTACCATGACCTCAACCATGACCCCCACGGCCACCAGTACGCCGGTGTATCAGTTGCTTGTTATATCCCCAAATCAAGTTTTGACCGCCGGAACCCCGCCGGGATTTTCGGGGACCATTGCACCCGCAACGGCGGGGGCGACCAAAGAGATCGATATTTATTTGATCGATATTGTTAATTATACGGTGGCGCTTTCCAACGACACGGTCCGGCTGGAAGTGACGAGCAATCCCGATTTGGTCAGGGATCTGCCGGCGACCATCAACTTGGTCAATGGTCATGCTACCGTCATGCCCCGGTTTATGCAGCCAGGGTTAACCTTTACTGTTCATGCTGCGGATCAAACCCATCCTACCATTCTGGAAGGGTTTTCCAATCCGATTGTGTGTAATGCCGGCGCCTTGGCGGATAATCCCTATCTTCTCATGAGTCATACATCCTTGGCGCCGGCCACCGTCGCCCAAGGGGAGCAGGGGGTGGCCGCCTTGCAGTTTCTATTGACCAACCCCAATGACCTCGGGTCGGCCTTATACAATTTAAGAGGAGTGACCCTGACCGTGGAGGATGATCATGGCCAACCCTTGGCCGCGCATGATATTATTCAGCGCGTAAGCCTCCGCGACAGCCAAACGCAGGCCGTGCTTGTCCAGGTCAACACGTCCAGTAGCGAGCAGCAGATCTATATCCCCATTGCTTATGAGGACTTCCTGATCGAACCAGCCACCACCAAGGGTCTGACGGTGGAAATCGATATCGAGGCCAATGCCCAACAGCATTTCTTTAAAATAGGCCTGCTTTTGGATAATGCCGTGGATGGCCAGATAACGGACAATACCCCCTTATTGGTCAGGGCCAATGTTCCCGATCAATTCCCAATGATGTCCGATGTCATGCTGATTTCGTCCGGTCAGCTGCAGGGCTCATTCATTAATTATCCCAATCCGTTTGTTGCCGGCCGTGGTCAAACGCAAATAGAATACTATTTGGAAACCGATAGTACCGTGAGTCTGAAGATATATAATATTACAGGTCAATTGGTACGCATCCTGACGGACAATGAGGCCCAAACGGGCGGTCAAAGGCTTCACCGTTGCATTTGGGACGGCCGTAATGGCTTGGGACAGGTGGTCTTAAACGGCGTTTATTTCGCCGTATTAAAAGTCAGTCCGACCGGGGGCGGCGCAAGTCAGCAACTGGTTCTGAAAATCGCGGTGATTAAATGATCAGAGGGCATCGAATCAATACGGGCCGGGGACGGCTCCACGCGTTGGTTTTCTTATTGGGGTTTTTGGGATGGGCTGTCCCTGGTCACGGCCTGAGTGCAGATGGGGGGACGAATAATCCTTTTGAGTATGGTGCGGGTTCCCGGGCCCTGGCCATGGGACGGGCCTATGTTGCCTTGGCCAATGATGCTTCGGCTGTATTTTGGAATCCGGCCGGGCTGGCCCAACTTGATCAAATTGAAGTAACAGCTATGCATATTCCCCTGTTTTTTAATACGTCCTATGATTATGTGGGCTTGGCTTATCCGATTTTAGATTGGGGGATCTTTGCAGTAGGGGCTCTACGTTTGGGAACGGATGGGGTCGTGGTGCGTGACGACCAGGCCCGCCTGTCCAGCGGCCCCACAGGGACGCTGGACATGAGAGAGTATTTAGTCAGTTACAGTCATCAGCTGCCCTATGGTCTGGCGGCCGGCCTTACCCTAAGGGTGGATCAACAACGTCTGCTTGGCGATGAAGCTATCGGATCCGGATTGGACGTGGGCCTGCATTACCGCTTCCCGCGGGCGGCTTGGGGAGGAATCCCATGGGAACATTTGACTTTTGGGCTCATGTTGCAAAATATCGTGAGCAGTCGATTGAAATTAAAAGACGCCACCGACACGTTACCCCTGAATATTAAAAGCGGTCTGGCCTTTGAACAACATTTCAAAGGTCCCACCAAACAGCAATTGGTGGTTTCGTGCATGTGGGAAAAATCCACCTGGCGCGAGGCGCAGATGGCCGTGGGCGTGGAATACGGTCTTTTTAATATGGTGTTTATCAGGGGCGGGTGGAATAGCGAAGCCTGGACGGTGGGCGGCGGCGCCCATTATCAGGGGCTGTTACTCGATTATGCGCTGAGTGCGGAACCCTTGGGCTTGGTACACCGTGTAACCTTGTCCTACCGCTTTGGCAAACCCCTGAGTCTTCAGCAACAGGAACGGGACCAGCACCAACAAGAGCTGGTTGACCAGAGAGCGAGCAAACAGGCGCAGGCAGCCAAAAAACAAGCCCAGGAAGCCATTGAGCGCAACCAAGCGGAGATGGAAAAACAATTAAACAGTGCGCAGCGACGGTATCAAAGAGAACGCAGACGTCTGCTCTCCCGGCAACGGCGGCGCTTGGCTGCGGAGCGGGCCAAGGCCTTATCCCAGCGCAAAACCGCAGTAGCCGATGAATACTTTAAAGCTCTCCATTACTTTGAAGGTATCAGCGATTATCTTGCTAAAAATTATAAATCCGCCATGGTGGAATTTGACACCGTGTCCAAATATGATCCCAATTATCTGGAATTAAAGCTTTATATCGGCAAGACCAAGCAAATGATGGATGGTGGGGTGGCTTTGAGCCCGGCCAACATGAAGCTCTACTACCAAGGCATCGATCTTTATATAGACGAAAAATTCGAAGAAGCCATTGCCATCTGGCAAAAAATATTAAAGACAGATCCCAACAATATTCTGGTCAACCGCAACATTCAGGAAGCTAAGGACCGTTTGGCCCGGTTAAAAGATACGTCGGGATCGACCGAACCTTAAAGCAGTGCAGACTACTCAAGTTTTATGTCTCCATTAGCTAGTTTCGGTTGCGGAAAGAGATCTTCTCGAGCTTAATAAAATGGTTCTCCTCTATTGGGGGAGTGGAGATAGGGAAATTGCCCTTTCTGTAACAGGAACAAGCTAGGTTTTTTGCGTAGATAATTTTTGTCTACTCAGATCAAGATCGAAAATATACGCACGCAAAACCGCTAAGATGCAAAGAAAGACAATAATATTGATCTTTTTCTTTTCTTAGCGAGCTTTGCGCTGCTTTTGCCCGGTACAGATAGGCGTGAGGAAAATTATTTAATTCCGGCTTTGCGGTTTTGATATCACCCATTAGGGACTAAACGAGGAAAAATCTTGCAAAATATTTTCAACAAACTCTTTCGGGGTAAAATCCGTAAAGTTTATGAAATTGAAGTTCCGGCCAGTGAGCAATATTTGGGGGACATCCGGGAATTTGTCACCCAAATTGCCAATGAAACCGGATTTTCTCAGCATGAAATCAACAACATCAAACTGGCCATAGATGAAGCCTGCTCCAATGTCGTGCGCCATGCCTATAAAGGCCTGGAACTGGGTATGATCCGGCTGATGGTACGCCGCCGCGACCGAGAACTGGAAATCACTATCCATGATCAGGGCAAGAGCTTTGAATGGAAAAAGGCACGTACCCCGGACCTGAATCGCTATGTGGAAATCGGCAAAAAAGGCGGGTTGGGCATTTGGTTTATCCGCAAATTGATGGACGAGACCGAGTACACCAGCAATCGCCAAGGCAATACCTTGACCTTGGTGAAACGATCCAAACAACCGCGCCAGCTGACCAGGGTAGGCGCCCCGGCTCTGGAAACCACCTTGCCCGTTCCGGCTCAAGGCCGTACGCCCGCTCTCGGGCGCATGAGCGTGCGCACCAAATTTTTAACGTCGGTTACTGTTTCGGTCGGCGTCCTGGTGTTGATTATTTTTGTCTACATGTTTACCACTCAAGCCCAGACCCTGCGCAAGGAAATAATGACCAATGCTGAAGAAGCCACCAAACGGCTTTCCCAGGAAGCCCGGCTCTATCTGCTCAAGCTCGACGATCTGCATATGGCTAGGATGGTCAAGAACCTGGTGGCCACCGACCACAAATTGAGCTACGCCTTTATTACGGACGATGACAATAAGATCTGGGCTCATTCAGTCACAGAAAATATGTTTAAGACCTACCATCCACCACAACAGTTTAAAGCTCCGGCTAAGGACCGATTATTGGTGCAGGAAACCCACAATAAACATCACCAGCTGGTTTACGATTTAAGTTACCCCATTTACCTGGAAACTATGCGTCTGGGAACGGTACATGTGGGACTGGGCGAAGCCACCATTCAAAATGAGATTAAGACTGGCCGGCGGGATGCTATTGTCATATTCCTTATCGCCCTGGCGGTGAGCACCTCGGGCGCCTATTTTCTGATGACCTTCCTGGTGGCCCCTATCCGTAAGCTGACCGACGGCATGCTGGCGGTCAGCGACGGCCAATTGAATCACCGTATTGTCATTGACAGCAATGATGAGTTTGGCCAAATTGCCAGGGTGTTCAATGACATGACTTACCGCTTTGAACTGGCCCAGAAAAATCTGCTGGAGCAGGAAAGAATCCAGCAGGAAATGCAGGTAGCCCAGGAAATCCAGCATACCCTCTTACCTCGGGAAACGCCCAAAATCCAAGGCTATGACCTGGCTAGTATGTACCGCAGTGCCAAGGAAGTGGGCGGGGATTATTTTGACTATGTTTGGGTGGATGAAAATGTGCTGGGCATTGCCATTGCCGACGTTTCCGGCAAAGGCATACCCGGCTCTCTGGTTATGACTATGATTCGCACCGCCCTGCGCCTGGAAGCACGGAGTAACTTTTCAGCCACCGACGTCATGGACAAGGTCAATTCCTTTGTTACCAGGGATATGAAAAAAGGCATGTTCGTCACCATGTTTTATATTGTTCTCGATGCCCGCCGCCGGGAGATAAACTTTTCCAGCGCTGGTCACAACCCCATGATTCTTTATCGGGGAGACACGGATCAGGTCTACTTCCTCAAACCACGCGGGTTCCCGCTGGGTATTGATCTGCCCAATCCCGACTTGTTCGGTAAATCCCTGACCCAGGAATCAGTCAAATTAAAAAAAGGTGATCTGATGCTGCTGTATACAGACGGGATCACGGAAGCCATGAACCCGGAGAGGGAACAATTTGGGGAGGACCGGCTGGTGGCCTTTGTGAGGGAGAACCACCGGCTTTCGGTGGAAGAATTCGTGGCCAAATTCGATCAAGCTATTGTCGAGTTTACCCGGGACTATCCCCAAAACGATGACATCACTTTTGTGGCCGTTAAAGAACAGATGATGGTGGAAGACGTCCAGTTCGAAATTCGTCGCAAACTTTTCTACCTGGTGGAACGTCAGGGCGTGCCGGTAAGGACAGCGTGTAAGGCCATGAATGTCTCCCCTTCCACTTATTACCGACTTAAGCGAATCAAGGACGAAAAAGGGGTGAAAGCCTTGCGGGCGCCCAGTGTGCGCAAGGACGAACAGCTTCAACAAATTCCTTTGGAAGAACAGAAAAAATTACTTCATATTGTGGTCCATTATCCCGATTATGGAGTTACACGCATAATGGAGGAGTTGAAGCAGGACAATCCTCGCAGTGAGATCAACGAGAAAATGGTCTACCATGAATTAAAACGGCTGCGGCTCACCACGCGGGAAGCCCGCGAAGTATTTGCTGCCAAGAAGAAAGTTGACTAGGTCTCTTTTGCTGTGATAACATTTTCAAGGCCAATTCGCAATTATAGGGTTGACCCTGACCAATCCACGTAACAGGAAAGGGTGTTACATAATGGAAGGTATTCAAATCAATGTCAACCAGATGGGACCGGATCAGGATATTGCCCTGGTAAAAATTACGGGCTATATTGATACCACCACCTCCAGTGAGTTGGAAAGGGTTCTGCAAAATCTACTGAGAGAGCAACAATTCAAGATTATTATTGATCTTAAAAGTGTGGATTATATCAGTTCCGCCGGCTGGGGTATTTTCATTTCAGAAATCAAAAACATCCGTCTCCAGCATGGTGACCTCAAACTGGCCAATATGTCTGACAGTGTCAATGAAGTATATGAATTGCTGGAATTTTCCACGATTCTCAACTCTTCACCTTCGATTGAAGAAGCGTTAAGTTTATTCACCGGCACCCCTGGTCCGGCAAGCTCTTCGGGAAAAGCATCAGCGCCGGCCAAAGCGGCACCGCCCGCGCCGCGGCCCGCTGCTTCCAAACCTGCGTCAACGCGGCCGGCTCCAACGTCTGCTGCACCGGCACAGGCCGCACCCACGCCTGCCGCTGATCCGGTCCCATCTGCTCCGGCGGAACCGGCCCCTGTTAAGCAAACGGCAACATTGGTTTCCCTGATTGAGCGAATCAAAAGCGTGGTACGCGCGCATCCCGATTGGGGAGCCTGGAGTATAAAAAATGAACTCAACCGTACCCGGGGAAGACAACCCAAAGTCAGCTGGGGAGAAGTCCGCAGCGAACTCAAATTCAGCAAACTTTCATCTAAAAATGCCCGTTATCGCTTTGCCCGAGGGATATAAACTGGAGGAATCGACTGTTGAGCGGATTTAACCATACCACCACGATTCACGGTAATGAGCATGACTACAATGTCCGGACCATGAATTTTGATTCCATCCGGAAAATTGTCGTTAATATCAATGATCAGGACCGCGTGCTTAATACCCAGGAAATTCCCTATGACGAAAAGATATCCGAGGAGGAATTAAAAACCCTGGTCAAGGATGAGCATGAGCAACGGGTCAATACGCTCCAGGAATTAATGAAAATTTCCGCCAAATTGCAGAGCAAACCGGAAGCGGATTCCAATCATAAATTAGGCCAAGTTTTTCTTAACAATGGCATGGGCAAAGAGGCCATTGCCGAATTGAAACGTGCCTTGGTCCTGCAACCCGATTATGTGCCCATGATGAATCATCTGGGCTTGGCTCATATGCAGGAAAATCAATTTGACGAAGCTTTGGCCATTTATCAGAAAGCTGTGACCTTGAAACCGAATTATCCTGATGTGCGCAATAACTTCGGGGTGGCCTTGATGAACAAGGACCAGTTTGTCCAGGCCCTGCAGGAATTTGAGAAAGCGATTGAATTCAACCCCAGATACGCTATAGCCCATTTCAATCTGGCCCACTGCCTGGTAAGCCAGGCCAGTGCCCAAGACGGCGCCGACGATACGGTCAAGCAAGCCATCGCCGATCATCTCAAACAGGCCGTGGAGTACAATGTCTACCTCAATAATGAATACTTCAAAGTCGCTCAGACGTACCTGGCTAAGGGTCAGTTTAAAGAGACCAAGCAGGCCTTGCAGGAAACGAAAAGCGCCATTCTTTTCCAGAACGGCACGGAGATTTATTATGAATTTTACCTGCGCCTGAAATACGGTGATGAAGGGGTGGACCGGAAATCCACGGAGAAATACATCAGCAAGTTGGAAGATATCCTGGAAAAAAATCCACATTACGTGGATATCCATAATGATTTGGGCGTGGCCTATCTGGTCCAATGCCGCTTTTTATTCACCCGGGCCATTAAGGAATTTAAAACCGCCCTGGCACTCAACCAGGATTATGCCCATGCCAAGAAAAATTTAAAATTAGCTGAAAATGAAGGTAAGGGCTTTTTAATTCTTCTCAGAGCCATTCTTTATTTCTAAGACCGGGGACTCAAGCCTGATCCAAGCGCCCAAGCTATCTCGGCCTCGTGGTGCTTGGATTTTTTTTTACGGAGGACAATGCAGTGATTATTTTGGTGGTTAATTGCGGAAGTTCATCACTCAAATACAGCCTTTTTCAAGACCAATCCGAACTGGGCAGCGGGCTGTTTGAAAAAATCGGCAGCGGCCGTTCGCTTTATACACGCGTGCTTCAAGGACAAAAACAGGAAGCTAAATCTCTTGAACTGTCTAATCATGCCCAGGCCATCAAGGAAATGATGAACGGGCTGGTTCAAGATCAGCTGGTGTCTTCACCGGAAAAAATTGTGGCCGTGGGCCATCGTGTTGTCCACGGCGGTCCACAATTCAAGGACGCCACTTTGGTCAATCGGGATGTGCTCAATAATAAAATCGGCAGGGCCCTGGCACCTCTGCACCAAGCCAGTTATGTGGGAATTGAAGCCTGCATTAAAATGCTGCCCAAGACCCCGCAAGTGGCGGTTTTTGACACGGCCTTTCACCAGACCATGCCGGCTCATGCCTTTACTTATGCCTTGCCCCACAAGTTGAGCGAAAAATACAGCATCCGCAAGTATGGGTTTCATGGCTCCTCCCACAAGTATGTTACCCTGGAAGCGGCCAAACTATTAAAGCAAAAACTGGCCCGGACCAATATCATTACGCTTCATTTGGGCAACGGCTCATCCATTGCAGCCGTGCGCCGCGGACGCTGCCTGGACACGTCCATGGGCTTGACGCCGTTGGCCGGGGTGGTTATGGGTACGCGCTGCGGCGACATTGATCCGGCGATCGTGCCCTTTCTTATGGAAAAGGAAAACCTCGGAACCCATCAGGTGGATGAACTGCTCAATAAAAAAAGCGGTGTGCTTGGCCTTTCGGGCATCTCCAATGACATGCGTGAAATTATGACCAAAGCCAAGGAAGGCGATCGGCGGGCACGCTTGGCTATCGACGTCTTTGTCTATTCCATTCAAAAATTTATCGGAGCCTATCATGCTGTTGTCGGCGGCGCCCAGGCCCTGGTGTTTACCGCTGGCATCGGGGAGAAAAGCCCGGTGCTGCGGGAACGCATCTGCCGGGGATTGGAAGGCCTGGGCCTGCGTGTGGATGCGAAAAAAAACAAAGCTGCCGTTGGCCAAAAAATGGCCATTCACGCCAAAGGCTCCAAAATTAAAATCCTTGTTATCCCCACCAATGAAGAGTTGATGATTGCTCAGGAAACCGTTAGAATTGTGGGGCGTCGAAAATCTGCTTAACCTGTTACAGTAAATTCCGGGATAAGAGACTATGGCGGACAAAACCCTTGAGCAGCTTTGCGAGCTTGGCCTGAGAAAACCATTTAAAAACATGTCCCAGCAAAGGTGCCAAGGAGAGCAAAAGAAACTGAAATAAAATAATGGGTTAATCTTAGATGGGTTTAATTTTTGCTTAACGGTTTGATGTGAGAAATGGCATTTATTTTCGGCTTTGGCGGTTTAGGAGGACCTATGCTTAAAGACATCATCAAAATCACGGCGTTTCTCGGTCTGGTGGCCATGACGGGGTGCGCGGCCATGGACACCCGGGCCACGGTGGAACAATTAACCAATGCCCGCGTGGCCGTAGAATCAGCAGAGAAGGCGGATGCCAAAACGTTCGCCAATGAGCATTTGCGCTATGCCCAGGATGCCTTGGCCATTGCCAATGATGCTTATGCCAACAAAGCTTTCGAGCGCGCCTTTGAATTTGCCAAGAAAGCCACGATCTACGCCAAAGTGGCGCGAGCTCAAACAGAATACAAAAAAAGCGAACAAAAGCTTGAGGACCTTAAAGCCCAGCTGGAGAAGGTGCAAACCCAAAACCAGGCTTTGATGGGCAGTGGTGCCCAAGCAGGGTCCGCTGCGGTTACAGCAGCCCAAACCACCCCTGTGCCCGGGCCTAAGGCTACGGCCACAGCCGGCCAGGAGGTGCAGCCATGAAACGGATGCTCATGCTGATAGTCGCTGGTGCGGGATTATTGGCCGCGGGGTGCGCCACCGTACCCATCGTGGTGCCGCAGGCGCTGATTGAAGCCCGGGCAGCTCTGGGGATGGCCCAAAAAGCACAAGCGCCGATGCTGGTGCCGCAGGAATTTCAATTAGCCCAGCGACTGTTAGCCCAGGCGGAATCAGCCTTTGCCGCGGAACAAAGCATCGGCACCGTGGAGGAAGTGGCTTTTGAAGCCAAGGCTGACGCCATGATTGCCGAAGCCGATGCACGGCGGATTACCGCCCAGCAGGAATATGAGCAGGTCCAGCAGGCCCTTATTGCCCAACAGAGCATGCTCATGGCCCTGACCCAGAAAGAAGCTGCTTTGAAAGCTGCGGTTCAGCAATTACAGCAATCAGCGGTTGAGAAAAAGGCAGCTGAAGACAAGGCAGCAGCAGAGGCCCAGAAAGCCGAGGAAGAAGCGCGGAAACGGGCTGAAGCGGAGCGCCTTTTAAAGGAACAAAAAGAAAGAGAAGCCCGTCTTTTAGCGGAAGCCCAAAAAATCAAGGATGCCCAGGTGAAAATGGAAGCGCGCGGCCTGGTCATTAATTTATCGGGCAAAGTCCTCTTTGATACAGGCAGCTCCAAACTCCAGCGGGGCGCGATGGCGGCCTTGGATCAAGTGGCCAAAGTGCTCAAGGACTTTCCGGGCTATGTGGTTAAAATCGAAGGACATACAGACAGCACTGGTGATCTTTTAACCAACAACACACTCTCCCAAGCCCGGGCCGAGAGTGTGCTTACCTACTTGAATCAGCAGGGGGTTCCCCTGGATATTTTAACTGCCGTCGGCATGGGTCCCAACCGACCGGTGGCGACTAATAATTCTCCGGAAGGACGGCAATTAAACCGTCGGGTGGAAATCGTTCTGGAGAAAATAAAGGAAGTGAAAAAAACGGAATGAAGGCAATGACGTTGACCAAAACCGCCACCCTGGCGCTGGCTGGACTTGGGCTCTGGACGGGCCTGTTGTTTCTGGGAGGGTGCGCACCGCGCTACCTGGATAAATCCCCCATGACCGTTTTGAATTATGGCTATGTGCCGGTGGACCAAAAAGTGATCAGTAATTATAAGGCTTTGGTGGCCATCAATCCCAATGATCCCCAGGCTGGAAAAGCCCATTATTGGATCGGACAGGATGCCTTTAATCGCCAGGATTGGAAGACCGCAAGCACCCAGTTTACCCTGACCGTCAACCGTTTCCCCCGGTCCGAATGGGCGCCGGCTGCAGGTATCATGCTGGCTCGGGTCTATGTGAAACAGGAACGTTATTTGGCGGCTCTGAGCTGGCTGGCCAAATTGTTGGGAAAATATCCGGCCGCTGATGCGCAACAGGCGATCACTGCACTGGCTGAAAAAATTATTAATGACAACCTCTCCTTGGAGGAATTAGCCCGGGTAAGAGCCAGTTACCGGGGTACGGAATGGGACGCACAGGCGCTTTTTGTGAGTGGGAAAAGGCAGTTGGACCAGGGCAAGCCTGATGTCGCTATTCAGCTTTTCAAAGAATTCATGCAAACCTTTCCCAATAGCCGGTTTGTGAACATGGCCAAGGATTTGATCAGCAAAGCCACCAGAATTATTCCCATCAATCGCAACCGCATCGGGTGCCTGGTGCCGCTGACAGGGCCTTACGCACCCTACGGTGAAACCATCAAACAGGGCATGGAAGTGGCGATCAAACAGCTTAATCAACAACGCCGTCCGGACGAACAGCTGGGACTGATCATGGCTGATTCACGAGGAACAACCGCGGGCGCGGTGGCCGGGCTGATCTACCTGCGGGATGTGGAAAAAGTGATGGCCATTATCGGTCCAACCCTTTCCGATGAGGTGAAAGGCATTATCCCCGAGCTCAAGCGTCAACCCATTCCGGTGATTACCACATCGGCCGGAGAGGAAGGCTTGCCGTTGCTCGATCCCTATATGTTTCGCTATATGCTGACCAATGAAACCCAAGGTGCGGCGATGGCGGAATATGTGGTGCTCAGAAAGAACCTGCATCGTATCGGTATTATAAGCGGTGAAGCCCAGTACGACCAGCTGCTGGCCCGGGCCTTTGCCCGAAAAGCCACGGCACTGGGTGCTGAGATTGTAGGCCAACTCAACTATCCTCAAGGAGCCACAGACTTCAAAACGCAAATGTTGGCCCTAGGCGGCATTGATCCCGGTAAACTTAAGGATGCGGATCTGCGGGAACGCAAAGCGCTGGACCGTCTTATGGGAAAGGTGGCCGTGCAATTCAACAACATTATTAGTCCTGCCAGTCGGGATAGCGCGGCCGGCGTCACTAAAACAGCCAAACCGGAGAAAAAAATCGCTATTATTCGTTTTCGTGAGACCGGCGAATTGACCACCAAGCTGGGGCTGGGTAAAACCATGACGGAAAAATTTTCCTATGCCTTAGCGCCCATGCAAGGCGGAGAAGTGATGACGCAGGCCGATACCTTAAAAAAATTGCGTCTGGCCGGATTGTCCCCCTTTCAAATCGATACGACCTTGAGTGAAAAAGCCGGCGCTGCTCTGGGGGTGGATTACTTGGTGCTCGGCGAGGTGGTTCAGCGTCCGCAGGATATCTTGGTCAATCCTGGGGAAGACAGTCCACGCGCAACCTTTGACGTCAAGCTGAACCTGATCAGTGCCCACAGCGGCAGAGTCCTTACCAGCGCGGAAAAACCATGGGTGAAGAGCACCCCCCCCAGCCAAAATCTCAAAGACATGGATGCCCTCTATCTGCCTGTCCCTGCGCGCGATGCCATTTTAATTACCTCCCAGTTGGAATTTTATGAGATCAAGGTGCCGGTTTTTGGTTCCGATGCCTGGCTGACCAGTGAGCTGTTACGACAAGGCCGGGATGTTCTTGACCATGCGGTCTTTAGCGTGGCGTTCTGGCCTGATTTACCCGACCGCCGCAGCCAAGAGTTTGTCTCTCTCTACCAAACCATGTTCGCCAACCGGCCTACGGCTCTGGCAGCCCAAGCCTATGATGCCATGTGGCTGGTGGCGGCCATTTTAAAAACCATGCCGGCTACGGAAATGCGACGCTCTGCTTTCCAGCGACAACTGTTGGCCATGCATGCCTTCAACGGCATTACCGGACGAGCTATTATTACGCCCAAGGGAGAGATTGAGCGTCAACCTATTTTCCTGGAAATAAATCATGATAAATTGGGAAGGGTAAGATAAGAATGCTTGAAAACTATCGTTACCACGGCGTCAAGGGTATGCGAGATGTCTTTCCAGAAGACGCCCGGAACTATCAACAAATTTTTACCTTAGCCCGGGAGTTTTTTCGTGTTCACGACGTGGGTGAGATCATAACCCCCATTGTGGAGCATACGCATCTCTTTGAACGAGGTGTGGGCGAGGGCACGGATATTGTGAACAAAGAGATGTTTTATGTGCCGGCCAAAGATCAAGGTGATGGTGACAACAGCCAAATGGTCTTGCGGCCGGAGGCCACGGCCTCAGTGGTCCGGGCCTATATTGAACACGAGATTCATAAGCAAGCACCAGGACTTAAGCGTTATTTTTACATTGGGCCCATGTTTCGTTATGAGCGTCCGCAGCGCGGGCGCTTGCGCCAGTTCACCCAAATCGGAGCGGAGTTTATCGGCAGCGCGGCTGCGGCTTTGGATGCGGAAGCACTGGCCATGCTGGTGGAGATGCTACAGCGCCTGCAGGTTCCAGGCATTGACACAGAACTCAATTCTGTGGGATGCCAGGACTGCCGGCCGGCCTACAGCCGGCAATTGCGTGATTACGCCCGTGCCCATAGTACTGAGCTGTGTTCTGATTGCCAACAACGGATGGATAAAAATCCCTTGCGACTCTTTGATTGCAAGCAACCACAGTGCCGCACGGTCATGCAACAGGCTCCCAATATCCAGGATGCCTTATGCAACGGTTGCCGCACCCATCAGCAGGACGTTGTGGGTTATCTGGAGGCACTAGAGGTCCACTACCGGATCAATCCCCGCTTAATGCGGGGATTGGATTATTATACGCGCACGGTTTTTGAAATAGTCAGCGCCAACTTGGGCGCGCAGAACGCCGTGGCTGCGGGCGGGCGCTATGATCATCTGCTTCAGGATTTGGAAGGCCCGGCACTGCCGGCCATTGGCTGGTCGCTAGGGTTGGAAAGAATCATGGAGCTGATTGCGCCCACCTTTTATCAGCCGCGGTATCCGGATTTGCTGGTGGTGGCACCTGGGGAAGATCGCCTGAGTACTTTGCAACAGGTGATGCGACTCAGACAACAGGGGTTGGCGGTGAGCTATGAGCACGAGTCCAAGAGTATTAAGGCCATGATGAAAAGAGCGGACAAACTCCATGCCGCCTACGCCGTGTTCGTGGACCGCCAGCAGGTGGAATTAAAACATCTGGCCAGTGGGGAACAAACCAAAATGACCTGGGAAGATATCCCGGGTTATGTCCATGACCACGGGCAAAAGGTAAGCTGATGTCAGGCGTGGACTTGATTCCCTGGTTGAAAAACGGCAACGGCCTGTTGATCTTGGGCGCCGTGATTATCGCTGTTGGTTTGCTGGCCCTGGTACGGACAGTGCTGGTGATGGTGGAACGTCTGCATCAGCGTCATCCTAAGACTATTAAACGGTCGGCCGGTCTTAAACCGGGACGTTGGATTTTCCAGCTGATGGTCGTCGTCATCATCATGCTGGCAGGTGCGGTGGTGCTGCTCACCGGGTTGAGTTTGAAAACGTACCAAACCTTTACCAAGGAAAAACTGGTGGCCGTGGTGGATGTGCTCAACTGGAATCCAAGCAACAAGGAAATGCTGGTTCGTTTCACGCCCATACAGCAGAATCACGAACAAAGCGGTCAAGTCTACAGTCTGCTGGGGGACATGTGGGAAGTGAATGCCCATATTTTAAAATGGGTTCCCAAAGTTAATCTTATGGGTATTCATACCGGTTACCGTCTGAATCAACTCAAGGGCATCTATGATAACCCTAAAGATGAACGGGACCAGCGTCATATGGCCTACGCCCTTCACGCCGGCCGTGATTGGCTATGGTGGGGCTTGACCCAAACCAATCTGCAGCTGCCCCTGGTGGAGGCTGTCTATGGTAATGCCGTCTCCCGGCCGGCCCGCAGCGGCAGCCGCTATGAGATCTACGTGACCACTTCCGGTTTGATTGCCAAGCCCAGCCCGGTGGTGAAAGAAGAGCAGCACTAAGCGTTTTTCGGACTTTATGGGGTCCGGATTGAAATAATCAGGTCTTGAAATGCCCCCCCGAGGATCACGGGGCCATAGAGGTGTTCCGATTCCTTGACATTGAATCATGATACGACTTAGTTGTGGTCTCTGGGGCTTGGAATATAAAACGGTTGCATGGTGCGCAGCCGGCCAAACCTAAGTGCAGACAAGCTCGTAGAAAATCAGCTGGTATCCGGAGCGGATAGTGTATATGTGGTATGCTTGAAAATAGAGGTGGAAGATAAAGAAATTGTTCGCAGAAGAACCGGAACCACCATGGCGGATGCGAGAAACACTTGGGGGATTAGGAGCATGCGATTTCAGTGGGGAGTTAAAGGGGTCAAGAAGGCCCTAGACCAACAAAATTCGCAATGGGCAATCAAGCCCCATCGAACCATCAAGGAAGGTGAGGACGACTTGTTTTTCAAGCCCGGTGCCGCAAGAAGACCAACCGGCATTGACAAGATAAATTTTATTAATCGATACTATGATATGGAACGTATGCACTTCTTTAAGCCCATGGGTGAAATGGCGTGTGTTTCACTATTTATTCTTCTAATAAAGAGGAACATTCTGTTCAAACCAGCCTGCGTTTTGCTCAGCTTCATATTTATACTCATTGCTTGCCTGGCTTCCGCGGAGACTGTGACCGTGATCTTGCACGATTCAGAAGAAAAACAAGGCCTTTTGTTGGGGTTGAGCGAGGATACCTTGTATTTGGAAAATGAAGGGAAAGTTGTTAAAATCCCTTTAAATCAAGTGAATACGGTCTTCGATTCAAAAACTAAGCAGCCGTTCTCCTTAAATCCCGAAGGTGATCCTGAAAAACGCGTGCTCGTCAAATCGCCACTTCCTAGGGTCCCAGAAAACCGTTCGGCCGTTCCAACCAATATCACCATCCAACCACTATCTTTGCTTGCAGGAGTAAAAGTGTTGGAAGTCGAAAGGCGCATAACCAACACAACAAGTTTGGCGGTGCGCCTGATTCAAACCGGACCGCCATTTGCCGGAAGAGGAAGACTCCCTCTCCGCGGGTTTGGCGCCGGATTAAGGTATCGCTTCTTCCTTTCCGATCTGCAGGCGCCGCGAGGATTTTCGATTGGTCCGAACGTGGAATATATGCAAGATTGGATAAATGATATCGATCCTTATTGGAATGCCGGTTTGGAATTTGGTTATCATTTCTTTCTCAGCCCAGAAACCCCATGGGCACTTACCTTGCTGGGTGATCTTCTTTTTGAATCTGCAACCACACCCGAGAGCCTTGACCAGGGCTTCAGGATTGGAATGAGCATTGGTTTTGGCTATGGCTTTTAAAGCGATGACCCTGGTGCCGGCAACTAAAGATTTGTGTTGCCATAATAAAAAGTGGGGTAGGAAGGGATAGATATGAAACGGGTTTTCATGGGGCTCTTGGGATTAAGTCTGCTTACGGCAACCGCCAGTGCGGAAACAGTGAATGTCATTTTGAAGGCGGGTGGACTGGAGCAGGGCAATCTCTTTAATGCCGATACCCAATCTATTTTCTTGGAAACCAATCACCACGTTGTCGAAATTCCGCAAGCTGAAATCGAAACCATTTTCAATGCCAAAACTCATGAGCATATTTTACTTTCAGAGCTCTGGCACTATCGGCAGCTTAATTCATTGACGATAAACCTGTTGTCAACAATTGTTGTTCAACCAAACATTGAGGTCGAGTTGGTTTTAAACCCCCTATCCACCTTGGCCGTGCGCGGTGGCTTAAGTTATATCGGGGGGGCAGGACCTGGTCATGCCGCCGGATTTTCATATCGCTTATATCCGGGAGAAACGGCGCCCCATGGATTATATTTGGGCCTCCGGTCGGATGTGGTTTTCGAGACGGTTTGGTCCAGAGCGATGGTAAAATTTGAGATGGGGCAAAAGTACTTTTATAAAAACGGTTTTATATTCGGCTTTTTTTTCGATGTCGGACCGACTGTTCCTTTAGGTGATGCAAGTGGTGCGGGTGCCCTGGCTATTATTATCTTTGGATTTGTCGGCGGTGGGGTAAACGTTGGTTTGGCTTTTTAACCACAGAAATAAATAAAATGGTTGTGGGAAGTGGGCTAGGGCGGATATAAGTTAATCTAAAAAGATTGGCTCCAAAGTCCTGATACGATGGTTTCTCCATGCTAAAACAAACCGGACCAACCTCGGGGGTGGCGCAATCACGCAATTCATGGTCGCCTCAACAGTTTTCCAGCTTTTTGATGAATGCAGTATCCTTGGCCGCGAATAATTTTAATTTCTTTTTACCTGCTTAGGTAAGATCCTGCCGGTTCGTCACCTGCCGGCTAAGCGCATTGACACGAGAATCAAGGGGATGCTATGATAGCCGCAAAAATTAATTGAGAGCAGGGCTGGCAAGCCTCCCCGGCGGGCTGAACCAGTCCGGCGAAAAACCTCTAGTTTATGCAGCCACCCGTCTCAGCCACCAAACATCACAACATTTTTCAGAATGATGGAGTTGCCCAATGGATTATAGTAAGACGATTAATTTACCGCAGACCGCTTTTCCCATGAAGGCTTCCCTGGTGACCAGGGAACCGGAGATCCAAGCCCAATGGCAACAGATGGGACTTTATGAATTAATCCGCCAGCAGGCCGACGGCAAACCAAAATTCGTGCTGCACGACGGTCCTCCCTATGCCAACGGTGACGTGCATATGGGCACGGCCTTCAATAAAATTTCCAAGGATATCATCATTAAATTTAAAAGCATGCAAGGCTTTGACGCGCCTTACGTCCCGGGCTGGGACTGTCACGGCATGCCCATTGAACACAAGGTGGTGGCACAATTATCAGAGGAAAAGTCCGCCGACCGCTTGGTGGTACGTAAAGCCTGCCGCAGTTATGCGGAAAAATTTGTGGCCCATCAAAAAGCACAATTTCAACGGTTGGGAGTATTGGGGGATTGGGATCATCCCTACCTGACCATGGACAAATCGTACCAGGCCGCCATTATTCATCTCTTCGGACAATTAGCCGGCCGGGGATTTATTTATCGTGGCCTGAAACCGGTACATTGGTGCCCGGAGTGCCAAAGCGCCCTGGCTGAAGCAGAAGTCGAGTATGCCGACCATACCAGTCCCAGCATCACGGTTCGTTTTAAACTTGTGGAAGGCTGGCCGGAAGGCCTGGGGGAAAAACCGGATGGTCCGGTCTATATTCCCATCTGGACGACTACACCCTGGACCCTGCCGGCCAATGAAGCCATTGCTGTTCATCCTGACCTGGACTATGTCCTGGTAGCCTCAGAAGGGGCCTATTATATTCTGGCGGATGCCTTGGTCGATGCCAATTGGAAGATGCTGGGAAAACCCTTTGAACGCCTGGGCAAAGTTAAAGGCCAATCCCTGCTGGGCTTGTGCTGCCAGCATCCCTTTTTGGACCGCGTTGTTCCTGTGATTACAGGCACCCATGTGACCGTAGATAATGGTACAGGCTGTGTACATACAGCGCCTGGTCACGGCCAGGAAGATTTTGTGGCCGGCAAACAGTTTGGGCTGGAGGTTTTTAATCCCGTCGGTCCTGATGGACGCTTTACCGCCCAATTTCCCCTTATGCAAGGTCAGTTGGTGTTTGACGCCAATGATCCCATTATCCGCCTGCTCGAGGAAAAGCAGGCCCTCATGGCCAGTTCCAAACTCAAGCATAGCTATCCCCATTGCTGGCGCCATCACACGCCGATTATTTTCAGAGCTACGGAACAGTGGTTTATGAATGTGGACAAGGACAATTTCCGCCAGCGTTTACTGACCGCCATTGAACAGGATATTCGCTGGATTCCGGAAATTTCGCGCAACCGCATTGCCGCCATGGTGGAGGGCCGGCCGGACTGGTGCTTGTCCCGGCAGCGGGCCTGGGGTGTACCCGTTCCTATTGTTTATTGCACGGCCTGTGGCGAACCGGTGATGGCAGAGCGTGTGTTCCAAGCCATTGAAGACATCGTGGCCAAAGAGAGCGCTGATGCCTGGTTCGAGAAATCAGTGGAAGAACTTCTGCCGGCGGGCACGGTGTGCGCCCACTGCCAAGGCACCGCTTTCCGCAAGGAAACAGATATCTTGGATGTGTGGTTCGATTCCAGCACTTCCCACACGGCAGTGGTAGCCAAGCGGCCGGACCTGCGTTTTCCTGCTGATCTTTATCTGGAAGGATCTGACCAGCACCGCGGTTGGTTTCAGGTATCACTCTTAACCGCTATGGCCTCCTTGGATCAGGCCCCTTACCGGGCCGTGCTAACCCATGGCTATATTGTGGACGGGGAAGGCAAAAAAATGTCCAAATCCCTGGGGAACTTCATCAGTTCCACAGAAGCCATTGCCCGTTACGGCGGCGCGGATATTCTGCGTCTGTGGGTGGCCTCGGAAAACATTCAAAATGATATTCGCGCTTCCAATGAAATTTTTAAAAGAACAGTGGATTCCTACCGCCGCATCCGTAACAGCCTGCGGTTTTTATTGGGCAACCTTCATGGGTTTGATCCCACTAAAAGTTTGGCACGGGACCAGATGATGGCTATGGACCAATATATGTTACATCGGCTGGCACTCTTCGTGGAGCAAATGCAAGCATCCTATGAGAGCTATGAGTTTCATAAGTTGTTCCAAGTACTGCAGAATTTTTGTGCCACTGATCTTTCCGCTTTTTATTTTGATGTCTGCAAAGACCGGTTGTATGCCGATGATCAGGAATCTTTTTCCCGTCAATCGGCTCAAACTGTGCTCTGGCATATTTTAAACTATCTGCTAAGAGCTATTACCCCCATTCTCATTCACACCGCCGAGGAAACCTGGCAGGAAATGAGACAACAAAGCCTGGTCCGGGCTACAGAGGACCAGCCTTCGGTTCATCTTCTGAACTGGCTGGACAACCCAGAGGCTTGGAAGGATACCGAGTTGGAGCAGCAATGGCAGGCCCTCTTTGATCTGCGCGCGGAAGTGATGAAGCAGATGGAGGACGCCCGTCTGCAAAAACAGATCCGCCATTCTTATGAAGCGGCGGTTACCATCAAGACACGGGGTGCTAAGGCTGCACTGCTGACGGCGCATCAGGACTTTCTGCCGACTTTTTTGGTAGTCTCCGAAGTGAAGTTGGAGGAAGCCGGTGCCACCGGACCGGAACTGACCATTACGGTCACCCCGGCCACGGGAAAAAAATGCGAACGGTGTTGGAGGATTTTAGCCACTGTCGGTCAACGCGAGGACCATCCTCAACTATGCGCACGCTGTGCGGATGTGGTTAATAACAGCCTGCCTCTCGACTCAGCGCAGCCCGGGCGGAGTTGATCACCATGGGGCAGCATAAGCAGCATTGGCAGAATATGGTGGAACAAATTCAACATCTCAAACTGACTTGGGCCTTCGGGCTCTATACCTTGGTCGCTGCAGTGGCCCTGGGCTTGGACCGGATCAGCAAAGCTCTGGTGACCTCTCATATGAGTTTGTATGAAAGCTGGCCGGTGCTGGGCAATGTTCTGAAGTTGACATATGTCCGCAACCCCGGCGCGGCTTTCAGCTTTTTGGCGCACCACAATTATCCCTGGCGCTTAACCCTGTTTATTATTATTGCCATCGGGGCTTCGCTGCTTATGAGCATCATGGCTTTACTGGAACAACCCAAAGGCTGGCGACTGATGATCCCATTGGGTTTGATCACCGGCGGTGCTCTGGGCAACATGATCGACCGTTTACAGGCAGGTACCGTTATTGATTTCATTGAATTCAGCTACCGTTCATTCCATTTCCCCATCTTTAATGTGGCCGACAGCGCGGTGGTCATCGGTGTTGGCTGGTTGATCCTGCTCAGCTTTCTGACCCCTTCGTCGTCGGTCCCCCAAGTCCCGTCATCATCATGACGGCTATCCCTGTCCAAGGCCGATCCAAGCTAACCAAAATAGGCATCCTTTTGGCTGCGGCCGTGAGCTTATGCACCCTGACCCTGGCAGCAGGGCAAAAACCGGCGGGAGACCGCCTTCAAGCCAAAGTTTCTTATTACCAAGGGAATTATGAAAAGGCGGCCAAGGAGTACGACCGTCTTTTGGCCCATGCTCCTGAGGACAAGGAGCTGCTTAAGGATCAGGCTCTGGTATTGATGGCGGACCATCACCTTGAAAAAGCACTCCAGTTATTACAACATGCCCAAGATCAAGGGGTTCTTATGGGGCAAGCCTACCTGGCTAATGGCGAACTTGCGCGCGCAGCGGAAGAATTTAAAAAAGTTTTGTCCACCCCGGGCGATCATTTTCACGAACGCCTGCTGTTGGGGTGGATTGCCACCAAGACCAAGGATTACCATCAGGCTGTGAATTGGCTCTGGCAGGCGTTGCGGGAGTATTCCCGACTGGCCACTGCTCATCTGCTGTTGGGACGCACTTTTCAGGGCTTGGCCCAAAGTTCCCTAACCGAGGGGGCCTATTTTATCAAGCGGGCCAAGGAAGAATATCACAGCGCCGTCAAAGACGATGCCAGCCTGTGGCCGGTATATCGCGATCTGGCTATGCTTGCAGAAAAAGAGAATGCCTGGATTCAAGCGCGCAGGTATTGGCGCAGGGTAAGATCCATTATCGGGCTATCGCAGGAAGTGAAGTCCGCCCAAGAGCGGCTTGCCGAACTGGTGCCTACCCCCACCATTTCACCCACGCCCGGGCCCAGACTGGTGGCATCATCCTTGCCGCCGCCTGTTTTTAAGGATATAACCATCCAGCCGCTGGGTCAAAAAGATGACCCGGTGATTAAAGTGGGATTGGGCAAAGCCTTGCCTTCGCTGTGGTTTGGATGTCTTGGTCCCTGGCGGGCTTTGGACCGCAAGGGCCGCAATTTCTGGAAGGGCAGAGCCCGCCAAGGCTACCGGATTAATCAAGTGCCCGGTAAAGGGTGGATGCTCATGACCTGGGATGGCAAACCCCTGAAAAGGATAAATCAATCGATTACCCTAAAACCCTTGAACCCGGAAAAAGTGCTGGTGGTATTCAAGCACTATCTTAATGCCGGCTATTTTTGGAGCGGTGGCACCAAGAGCACCAGTTATTATCGCGGCCGCCTGACGATTAGTCCTTCCCGCAAGACTTTGAAACTGGTTAATGAAGTACTGTTGGAAGACTATCTGCTCAGCGTGGTGCCCGGGGAAATGCCGGCCAGCTGGCCTTTGGAAGCCTTGAAGACCCAAGCGGTGGTGGCACGCACGGATACGCTTAACCGGCGCAACAATCACCGCAAGGATGGTTATGATGTTTGTGCCACCACTCACTGCGCCGTTTATCGCGGTGTTACTGTGGAACATTCTGCCAGCCATGAAGCCGTGGCCTCCACTCAGGGCGAAGTTTTGGAAAAAAATGGCCGGCTCTTGCCAACTTTTTATTCCCATGCCTGCGGTGGCTTAACCCAAGGCTATAAGGAAGCATGGTGGAAAAAAGGTTCCGATCCCTATAATCCTCAAGGTATTGCCGATGTGAATCCAGCCACACCCACTGCGGCGAGCCTGCCCTTGTCGCCGGCCCGGCTGGATGAATGGTTGACTGGAACACCATCTGTTTTTTGCAGTGACACTCATTTTTCCGGCAAACACAGCTTCCGCTGGATTAAAATTATGGAACAGGATGAGCTCTCAGAGGTAATCGACAGAAAGTACCACATCGGCACGCTGAAAGCCATTCGCATCCGGGAGCGAAGTCCCAGCGGCTATGTCAGACATATTGAACTTATTGGAGACAAAGGCACGCATCAAGTTTACCGGGATTATATTCGCTCCGCTTTAGGCGGATTGCGCAGTAATTTATTTGAACTGTTACCTTTGCGGATTTCGCCCCAACAAAAGGCGGCCGAGGCCTGGTTGATATGGGGCGGCGGCTGGGGTCATGGCGTGGGCTTATGCCAGGCCGGGGCCGGGGCCATGGGCAACCAGGGCTTTGATTATCTCGCTATCTTGAATCACTATTTTCCCGATGGGGAGCTTAAATTATGGAGCCCATAACCTGGGTGGTCACACCGGAAGAGCAGGGCCTGCGGCTCGATGTCTTTTTAGGAAGCAAGCTTGAGGCTTTATCCAGATCCGGCGCTGCCCAGGCCATCAAGAACCAACGGGTTTGGCTGGATAACAGGTCCGCCAAACCGGGCTTGGTACTCAAGGCCGGAGAACGCATTACCTATGCTCCTACTGATTTGCAGGCTGCCCAGACTGTAGCCCAACCGCTTCCCCTGGAAGTGCTTTACCAGGACCAGGACTTGGCGGTGGTGGTTAAGCCGGTGGGGTTGGTAACCCATCCTGCGGCCGGGCATGCGGACGGTACCTTGGTCAATGCTCTGTTGTATCACCTCGACCGGCTCTCCGGCATAGGCGGTGAAGAACGGCCCGGTCTCATTCACCGTTTAGACAAGGATACCTCCGGCTTATTGCTAGTGGCCAAACATGATTGGGCTCATCATCAGCTGGCTGCGGCACTGCAGGAACGGCGCATCAGCCGGCTCTATCAGGCCGTGGCCTGGGGCAGTTGGCCGCAATCTGCGGTGACCATTACCGCCAATATTGGCCGTGATCCCAAACATCGTAAAAAATTTACGGTGGTCAACCATGGCGGCAAAACCGCCACCACCAATATAACTATACTTAAGCAAACCACCTGGTGTAGTTGGATCGAATGCCGTCTGGAGACTGGCCGAACCCATCAAATCCGCGTTCATTGCCATTATCTGAGGCACCCTCTGCTGGGGGACCGGCTCTACGGTAAACGGGGGGAACAGGCGGCTCTGGCCCGATGGGGCGTGCCCCGGCCGGACCACCAACTGCTGCATGCCCACACGCTGAGCTTTAATCATCCCCGGAGTCAAACCAAGATGGAATTTACAGCCCCACTGCCTTCGGACTTTCAAGCGTTTTTAAATGCCGCGGGATTGGAGTAAAAAAAAATGGATTTATCCGTCAAACCTGGGTAAACTTAAGTAAAATAACGGATGATGGATTGCGGCGTATTCGCAAGGGCGACTTAAGGCAGTTCCGTTCGTTACAAAAGATGGAACATTATCCAAACCGCTAAGCGGGCTTTTATTTACGTTTGTTAAAGGTGAGCGTATGGTTGACATCCAGGATCTGAAAAAAATCAGCGTCTTCAGTGATCTGAATGACGAGGAACTAAGCAAGATTAAAAATTTCATGTTTGAAAAAACCATGCGCAAGGGCATGACCTTGTTCTATGAAGGCATGAGCGGCGGGGTGATGTATTTGGTCAAAAACGGGGAAATTGAAATCTTTAAGCGCCAGATGCCGGAAGATATTATTTTTGCAAAATTGGGGGCAGGCAGTTTTGTGGGCGAGATGTCCCTTATTGATGAGGAACCCCGTTCTGCTTCCGCCCGAATTACCAAGGATACGGTTTTATTGGTGATCACCAAGTCGGGGTTTAACGACATGATTCGCCGTAACCCTGAATGCGGTAATAAAATCCTCATGTCTTTTTTAAAAATCCTAAGCGGCCGGTTACGCGACACCAATAAAAGACTGGTCGGCACCTCCTAAATGCAGCGGTTTACCTATTTGTGGGTATGGCTGCTGGGATTGTTGATCCTGGCAGGATGTGCCCAACCTTCTCTTAAACCACAACCTACCCCTGAGCCTTTAAGTGTCCGGGATCAAGCCCGGCTGGCGTTTTTTGCCGGTCAATTAGCCGAAAAAAAAGAAGACTATGAGCGGGCGGTGACTTATTACCGCCAGGTTCTAAAACTCGACCCCGAGGCCAATCAGGTGAGGAAAAGCCTGGTTCAGGATTATATCCGCTTATCCCAGTTCGACCAAGCTGCCGCAGAATACCAAAAGTTGCTCAAGCACTCGCCAGAAGATCAGGGTATGAAATATATTTGGGGCCAATTGCATGAAGCCAGTGGCAATATCAAAATGGCGGAGAAAATTTATCGCGACGCCGTCAAAATGGGGCATAAACTTTCAGGGCCCTATACACGTCTCGGTGTGTTGCTGCTCAAACAGGAAAAAAATAAAGAAGGTCTTTTCTATCTCCATGAAGCCCTTCACATTAATCCCGAAGATCGTGATGCCCGGCTGGCTTTGATGAGTTATTTTTTAATTCACGACCAATGGGCCAAAGCTGCCGTACTGTTGGAAGCGGGTTTGAAAACCGATGAAAACAACTTTGAATGGCTGGCCTATTTAGCCCGTCTTTATCAGGAACATCAAAATCCGGAAAAGGCCAAGATACTGTATGAGAAGATTGTGCGCCTTTATCCTGATTATCCTCCGGCCTATCAGTTTTTGGCCCAGTATTACCTGCAGGCAGGGTCCTGGGGGACGGCCATTCCGTATTTGCAAAAATACCTGGCGCAGGAACCGGATAATGAAGTGATTAAAAAAAATCTGGGTTTGGCTTATTACGAAGCCGGGCGGTACGAAGAGGCCCAAAAGCTCTTTTTTGAATTGTCCCAGGCTGATCCAGAGGATGCGCTCTCCCATTATTTTTTGGGCTCCATTTATGCCAAGAAAAAACTTTACTTTCTGGCGGAACATGAAATGGAACTGAGTATCAAGCTCAACAGCGGGTTGAAGGAAGCCTACGGCACCCTGGCCGGACTTTTGGACCACTTGGGCGATACCAGCAAAGCTCTGGCTTTGCTGGGAATTGCCACCGTTAAATTTAAAGACGATCCGACTCTTTTCCTGCAATACGGATTACTGCTGGCTAAAAACAAAAATTATGCTTACGCCCTCAAACAGATGACCCAAGCCCTTGCTCTGGATAATAAAAACCCTGACATTTTATTTCATTTGGGCAGGATTTATTATCTGAACAAGGATTATGACCGGGCCGCCCATTACTGGAAAAAGTGTATCCGGGCAGACGACCGGTATGCAGAAGCCTATAATTATTTGGGTTATTCCTACGCGGAACGGGGTATATATTTGGATCAGGCCATTATCTGGCTTAAGCGGGCGCTTTCGCTGGAACCGGAAAATGGTTATTATCTGGATTCTCTGGGATGGGCCTATTTTCAGAGCCATCATTATGAGCTGGCATTAAAAACCATTCTTCATGCCCGTCAGGTGTTGGTCATTAAGGAATTGCCTGTGGATGCTGAGATTCTGGAGCATTTGGGCGATATTTACTTTAAATTGAAGAGGTATCCGGAAGCCCGGGAGGAATGGACAAAGTCTCTGGCTCAGGATCCGGACAATGAGCAGCTCAAACAAAAATTAAAATCCATTCCATCCCTGGGAGGCCTTGGTGGTGAGCCCCATTCTCTCCCTTGAATCGCCGGCCAAAGTTAATTTAATTCTCGAGATTAAAGGCAAGCGTCCTGACGGTTACCATGAACTAAAAACTGTAATGCATAGTTTGAAACTCGCCGACCGTCTCACCTTTCAACCAGGAGGGCAGGGATTGACAGTGTGTTGTGACCATCCCGAAGTGCCCGAAGGCGAGGCCAACCTGGTTTATCGCGCTGTCAACCAGCTGGCCCAAGCTAAAGGGGTGAACCCGCGGGTTAAGATCAGAATTTATAAAAACATTCCGGTGGCTGCGGGCATGGGGGGGGGCAGCAGCAATGCGGCCACTGCCCTGTTGGGCTGCGCCCGGTTGTGGAAGATTGACAACAAGCCTTTGCTTATTAAACTGGCTAAACGCCTGGGGTCGGATGTGCCTTTTTTTCTCAACGGCGGCTGTATGCTAGGGACTGGCCGGGGGGAACGTCTGCGGATTTGGCCAGCGATGCCGGGCCTGTTGATGGCTGTCATCAACCCCGGAGTTAAGGTGGCCACAGCTGCGGTTTATAAAAAATTCAATTTAACATTGACAACTAAAAAGGCCTGTATTAATATGATGCGCCAAGCGCTTGTTGAGAAAAATGCTTTGAAAATAGGGAAAAATCTTTTTAATCATCTGGAACAGGTCACGGCAGGGGAGCAGCCTGTCATTGGAAAAATAAAGTCTGAATTATTGGCGCTGGGCGCCACCGCCGCCATGATGACCGGCAGCGGGGCCACTGTTTTCGGCTTGCTGCCATCACGTCAGGTGGCCCGCCGGGTCCAAAAAACTCTAGCTGCACGTTATCCCTTTGTGGTGGTGACTCAAACCGCCGGTCCCAGGGATGACATTGAATAAATGAATAACGGAGCGCTGGGTGATGGAAATTACAGAGGTGAAGATTTTTCCCAGGCAGGAAGACAAGTTAAAAGCTTATGTCACCATTATCATTGACGATGCCTTCGTTGTGCGTAATTTAAAAATCATCGAAGGCAATAGCGGCCTGTTTGTGGCCATGCCCTCCAGGAAAAGAAAAGACGGTACTTTTATGGATATTGCCCATCCCCTGACCAATGAGCTAAGGAAGGTCATGGAGGACCAGATTTTATCGGAATATAAAAAAGAATCGGTACTGCAAGATGTCAGTCAGAGGCCGGAAGTTCAGGAACGTCAGGAAGCTTTTGAAACCAATTAATCAGGTCCAATAAGTTATCCGACTTTTTTTAAAATAATCGCAAATAAGGTGCTTTTGTTGCCGGGTCGTTCAACGGTAGGACAGCGGTTTTTGGAGCCGCCTATCAAGGTTCGAATCCTTGCCCGGCAGCCACTAAGAGGCTTGGTTCAAAACGTCGGCTTGAATTAAAGAAAAGATTTGGTCCCGGCAGCAGGGGTGATCAGGTTACCGGTGCCATGGCTATCCGTCACAATCTCCAATCCACTGCAACGACGAACCATAAAAGTCCAAACCGAAAATTCGTTGCTGAACCCTACAGGGACAGCAAGCCCGGTAAAAAAACGAGGATTGCTTTGGCCAACACAACTAATACAATCGATGCCATTATCCTGGCGGCCGGTGAGAGTACCCGTTTAAAATCAAAGGTTTCCAAGGTGCTTCATCCGGTGGCCGGCAAATCCTGCCTGGCCTGGGTGCTGCAGGCCGTGCGCGGGGCGGGCATCAGGCAGCCGGTGGTGGTGCTGGGCAAACAGGCCGATCAGATCAAGGCCGGGTTGCCTGAAGACATTAAAATTGTAAAGCAGGACAAGCCTTTGGGCACAGGGCATGCCGTGCAGATGGCGGCCGCTGCGGCGGCCAAAGCGCAAGGCCTGGTGCTGGTGCTGTGCGGAGACGCCCCCCTAATTCAGGCCAAGACCCTGAAAACCTTGATCCGCGTCCACCAAAAGCTCAAGGCCAAGGCTACCATTCTGACCACCTTGATGGACAACCCTTTTGGTTATGGCCGCATCCTGCGCGATGCCCATGATGCCCGCTGGGTCGGGAAAATCGTGGAAGAAAAAGAAGCCACGGCCGGGGAAAAGAAGGTCAGGGAAATCAACAGTGGTGCCTACTGCTTTTCCCAGGATGTTTTCTGGCCGTTGGTCAAGCACTTGAAGAACAACAATCAAAAGGGCGAGTTTTACCTGACCGATATTATTGATTTGCTGAATGCCCAGGGACACCGCGTTGCCGGCCTGCAGGTGGAAGATCCCGCGGAAGTACATGGCATCAATACGCGCCAGGACTTGGCGACTGCCGGCCGCCTCATGAACGAGCGGATTGTGCGCCGCTGGCTGGATCAGGGCGTGACCATTATGGATCCTCAAACCACCTGGATCGATGGCGATGTGGTTATTGGACAAGATACGGTTATTTTACCTGGCTGTATGCTCACGGGCGCCACAGTGATCGGCCCGGATTGTGTGATCGGGCCTTATACGGTTATTAAGAACAGCAAGGTCGGCCGGCAAGTCAGTATTGTGCAATCGGTGGTGGGGCAATCGACTATCAGGGACGAGGTCAAGGTTGGTCCTTTTGCGCACTTACGGGCAGGTAATACCATTGGTGAGCAGGCCAAGATCGGCAATTTTGCGGAGCTCAACCGCAGCACAGTTAATGCACGCAGTAAAGTGGGCCATGTCAGTTATATCGGGGACACGGTGCTGGGACGGGAAGTCAATATTGGGGCGGGCACCATTACCGCCAATTATGACGGAAAAGTAAAACATCGCACCATCATAGGGCAGCAGGCCTTCATTGGCAGCGGAACAGTATTGGTTGCGCCCAATAAAATTGGCAAGCAGGCTTTGATTGGTGCCGGTGCGGTAGTAAAAGCCAACAGTCACATTCCGGCACGTAGCGTGGCTGTGGGCGTGCCGGCCAGGGTAATAAAAAAAAATCGAAGACTAAACAACGGGGGGCAGACGGGTGGCGGTTCATCAAAGAAATAAATTGAAAATATTTTCAGGGAATTCCAATCCACGCTTGGCGGTAGCTATTGCCCGTTATCTAAAATTACCCTTGGGTCAGATCGACGTGGGCCGTTTTCCGGAAGGCGAAGTTTCCGTCCAGGTCAAGGAGAACGTACGCGGCTGTGATGTATTTGTGGTACAACCGACATGCCCGCCCAGCAATGACAGTATGATGGAACTGTTGATCATGATTGATGCCTTGCGCCGGGCTTCCGCTAAACGCATTACCGCTGTGCTGCCTTTCTATGGTTATGCCCGTCAGGACCGTAAGGATCGTCCGCGCGTGCCTATTACCGCCAAACTGGTGGCCAATTTGATTACCACTGCCGGTGCCAATCGTGTGTTGACCATGGATCTCCATGCCGATCAGATTCAGGGGTTCTTTGATATTCCAGTTGACAATCTCCAGGCTGCTCCTGTATTTATAAACCACTTCAAAAAGAAAAAAATAAAAGATTTGGTGATCGCCACGCCCGATGTAGGTGGCATTAAACTGGCGCGCAATTACTCGGAAAAATTAAAAGCCAACCTGGCTATTGTGGATAAGCGCCGTTCAGGCCCCACGGAAGCCATGGCCATGAATGTGATTGGTGATGTTAAAGGCAGAAACGTATTATTGGTGGATGACATGATCGCCACCGGCAAGAGTCTGGTTGAAGCCGTTAATTTTTTGCATAAAAAAGGGGCTAAAGATGTGTACGCCTGCTGTTCCCATCCGGTGTTTTCAGGGCAGGCACCGGAACTGATATTGAATTCAGCTCTCAAAGAAGTGGTCACTACTGATAGCATTCCTTTACGGGCAAAAGCTCTCGCCGGCAAGGTGGGAGTTTTAACGGTGGCCAAGTTGTTTGGGGAAGCGATCCACAGGATTCACACCGAAACCACGGTGAGTACCCTGTTTAAATAATAAATACTGCCATTGAGCAGATTGATGACTTAAGCGAAAACCATAGCCGCCGCTGCCCACGCCAAACCAGGCGGAGAAGCAGGGGGAAAATCGCGGCAAGGTGATGATTCAGGAGGAAAGCAACAATGAAACAGTTTCAGATGGAAGCAACGCTTCGCACAGGATTGAAGAAAAACGCCATGAACAGGTTGCGCAGCGCCGGAATGTTACCTGCCGTTGTTTACGGTCAGGGTCAGGAAGCCGTTGGCGTTCAGCTGGATGTCAAAGAATTTGAGAAAAAACTCCGCGCCTCGGGCAGCAGTGCTCTTATTCAGTTGAGCATCAAAGACGGCAGCCAAACAGACGCCCCCACCCTGGTGGCGGTTAAAGCGCTACAACGTCATCCGGTAACCCACGATATTTTACACGCTGATTTTCTGAAAATATCCATGGACAAACCCATGGAAACCACCATTCCCGTCCATCTCATTGGAGTTGCCCCAGGGGTTAAAGAAGGCGGCATTCTGAGTGTGGTCCACCGCGAACTGCACATTAAATGCTTGCCGGCCTTAATTCCGGAAAGTCTTGAGGTGGACATCAGTCAGCTGCATATCGGCGACAGTTTGACCATCAAAGATGTAACTCTGGCCGAGGGTGTCCAGGTGCAACTGGAGGAGCATGAACCATTGGTGCATGTGGTGGCGCCCAAAACTGAGGCTGCGGTGACCGTTGGTGCTGAAGCCGGAGCGGAAGCAAAGCAGCCCGAAGTTATTGGCGAGAAAGAACGGGAAGAACGTCAAGCCAGCAAAAGCAAAGGCTAACTGTATTATCCTGTGAAGCTCATTGTGGGATTGGGTAATCCTGGGTCAACCTACACCGGCACGCGTCATAACCTTGGCGCCGAGCTGATAGAGACTTTGGCCCGGGAACATCATATCCCTTTGAACCGTAATTCTTTGAAGTCCTTATGGGGGCGGGCCAATCTGGCAGGTCAATCCTTGCTGTTGGCTTTGCCCCTGACCTATATGAATCTCTCCGGTGAGGCGGTTTTAGCCTTAACCCAATATTTTAAAATCAAATTGGAAGACTTGCTGGTGGTGGTCGATGATTTCAGCCTGCCGCTGGGGAAACTTCGTTTTCGCGGCCAAGGCAGTGCTGGTGGCCATAATGGTCTTAAATCCATTACGGCCAGTTTGGGGACCAATAGCTTCCAGCGTTTGAAAATCGGTATAGGGCCCTTACCAGCGGTCAGCGAGGTGACCAACTTTGTCTTGGGCAAGTTTACGTCTGAGGAAAGGCAAACCTTGGTGGCGTCATTGGCCAAGGCCGAGCAGGCGGTGCTCAGCTGGATTGAGGTGGGCCTGGAAAAAAGCAGGGAGCAATTTTCTTGAGATCGCTGCGGCCGCTTACCCTGAAAATCATAATGGTCGCGTTGGTTTTACCCTTGCTGATCGCCATAGCCCGGGAAGTAGAACTTTGGCGGTGGCACAGCGTATCTAAATCAATGACCAAAACAACCAAAATTGATCTAACCCGGGCCGATGCCCTGACCTTGACTTTGCTCCCCGGGATCGGTCGTGTTTTGGCGGGTCGGATCATCACCTATCGGGAGCATTATCCGTTGCGGCAGGTGACAGACCTTCTAAAGGTCAAAGGTATAGGACCGAAACTGATGGCACGGCTGCAAGCGCTGGCCGTCGTTGGACCACAAGACCAGAAGTCAGACCTCCAGGCCAAGAAAAGGGGAGAGGTATCACCATGAGCATTACATGGATAGATATGCTGTTGCGCCTGCTTTTAGCGGCTGGATTAAGCATGGTCATCGGTTACAATCGTGAAAAATTGCGTAAACCAGCGGGGATCCGCACACATTTGCTGGTAGCCTTGGGGTCGGCCTGCGCCATGCTGATCTCCCTGGAAATGCTTATGGAATATTCCCAAGTGGCCAGCAATATTGATCCCGGCCGTATCGCCGGCCAGGTCATCACAGGCATTGGGTTTATTGGTGCCGGTACCATTATTCGCGGTCAGGATGAACTGGTCAAAGGGCTGACCACCGCAGCCTCGGTTTGGGCTGTGGCCGGCATTGGTTTGGCTTGTGGTGCCGGGTTTTATTTATTGGCTATCATGGTTACGGCCGTGGTATTGGCCAGCTTGACGATAGTGAATATTCTCCTCAATTATCAGAAGAAAAAGCGTCTTCATAAAAAGGATTGACCTTAATAACGGCTGTGGTATGATTGAAAAACTAACGAAATAAATAGGAAGGTGTAATCATGTTGGCTCAGCATAAATCCTGGCATATGGTCGTTTTAACATTGGTAATAGGTCTGCTTCTCGGTGCTGCCGGCTGCAGCAGTAAAAAAGATAAAAGTGCCACCTTTGAGTCCGATGTTAATCATATTGTGGAAAAAATGGAAGCCGCCAAGAAACCCTACACCGGCAAACTGACTCCTGAGAAAGCAGCCATGATCACCAACGAAATCTCCGTTCAGAGCATGAAAGCGTTTCCGGCGGACAATACTTTGCCCAAGAATCCCAAGGCGTTAATGGATTTAAATGAAAAAATCCGCAAGAAAAACGAAGAAATCTATGCCAAGCATGGCACCTCCATGGATGAGGTGACCCGATACATCAGCAGCATGACTCCCAAAGACCGGGAAAAATATAATAAAGTGCTCTCTGATCTATTTTTGGAACAAAGCAGAAAAAATTACGGTCAGAGCGGATCCAATGCAGCGGAGAATACTACGGCCTCACCGGCAACCAAAAAATAGACATTCCCAAGCCCAAATCACCTCAGACCGGCTGCGACCAAGGCCGGTCTTTTTTTTAGGAGTATATTATGGCCAGAGAGCCTTTGATTTTAATTACCAATGATGACGGCATTTTCGCACCAGGGCTTACGGCCTTAAAAAAGGCTTTGGATCCTCTGGGCCGGGTGGTGGTGGTGGCGCCTGATGCCGAGCGCAGTGCTTCCGGTCACGCCCTGACCATGGTCCAAACCTTAAGGGTGGCGGAAGTGGAGTTGGATGGTCAACCCTTTGGGCGGGCAGTTAACGGAACCCCTGCCGATTGTGTGAAATTGGCCATTAACAATTTGTTGGAGCAAAAACCGGATCTGGTGGTCTCCGGTATAAATCCAGGGCCCAATACAGGCACTAATGTGCTTTATTCTGGTACAGTGTCCGCTGCTATGGAGGGTGTGATTTGCGGGGTGCCGGCCATGGCCATGTCTATGGGTGTGCTTAAAAGTTGTCACGATTTTACCGCGGCCGGGGAAGTGGCTAGAACTTTTGCGGAAAAAATTCTGACTAATGGTCTGCCCGAGCACCTGCTGTTAAATATCAATGTGCCCCATGTTTGCAAAGAAGACATTAAAGGCGTGAAAATAACCCGCCAGGGGATATTTCGCTATCGTGATAAATACGAACTGAGACAGGACCCGCGGGGAAGAGACTATTATTGGCTCTCTTTGGAAGACATTCATGTTTTAAATCCCGCAGAGGATGTGGATGCTGTCGCTTTGCGTCAGGGTTATATTTCCGTCACCCCCATCCATAACGATCTTACCGCCTACAATCATATCAGCCACTTCGAATCGTGGATTAGCTAGGTTCTGTTGTGGAAAGGCCATTTCAGCTTGCTCGACTTGCAAGGATTGCGACCATGTCCTTAGGCGGCAGAAAAAATCGCATTCGAAGGGTACAGGCCTGCCTGCAACCCAACACTACAAACCGACGTCCAGACTAAGGCCGGTCACAAACCCAATCCGCAACAAGAAACCAGCTTGGTCATTTTTTGGTTGCCAAACAGTGTCTGGTTACATAAAATACAACTCCTTTTGAACATGGGCGGTTAGCTCAGCTGGTTAGAGTGCTTGCTCGACACGCAAGAGGTCACTGGTTCGAGTCCAGTACCGCCCACCATTTTCTTTTCACTCTGTGTTTTTTTTTTGAAATAAATGCTTAAGAACGAGGCGTTGTCTCCGCTGTTCATGGGAAAGGCGCTTAGCCTATTTAATTAACCCGCCTATTTTTAATTAACCTTTAAATAATGATGGTGTAAAATACAGCAATGACCAGCAAAAAGCAGGATAAATACTCTGATGAACTGGCATCCGTTTACCTATTTTATGGTGAAAAGCATATATTCATTTTAAAACTGCTGGGAGGCCAGTTGTCTTAAACTTTATTGTTTCCTATGGCGATCTATCGGTGGGATTTTTATTTAACCCCTTAAAAAGCAAAGGAAAATAAGTAAACCCATCTAAAGTGGACCATGTTGAAAGTCGACCCTATAGTTATTGGCTTAGTCGCAGGAGCTCCAATGAACCACTTAAAAGTGATGTTTATAATATTAATCGTTCTGCTTGTCCCCATAATAGGTTGGGCAGGCAATGTGGTTGTGCTGTTGAGCCGTACATTGCCGCCCTATGAACAGGCCTGGCAGGGTTTGTCCCAGGCAGGGGGCCTGCCATTGCAAAAAGCCAACATGGAGGGCAATGCCGACAAAGGCAAAGAAATAGTTCAGAAGCTCGATCCTGCTGCCACCGATTTGTTGATCACCATTGGTTCTGAGGCCACTTTGATGGCTCAGCAAAATATTGGCACCATCCCCGTGGTGTATACCATGGTGCTGGAAGAACCCAATTTTACAGGCAAGGTTTCTGCAGGGGTGTTGATGAAGGTTAAGGTGGGCAGCCAGTTGGAGGTCATGACCAAGCTTATTCCCAATGGCAAGGGTATTGGAGTACTTTACCATCCCCAATACACAGCCGGGGTGATTAATGAAGCCCGGCAGCAAGTGAAAAGTTTCAATACGACCCTGGTCCCGATCGCGGTGGAGAATATCTCCGACATTACACCGGCTTTGGGAAAAATGACAGCGGATAACATCAGTATGCTTTGGATGGTGGTCGATCCCCTAATGGCCAAACCAGCGGCAGTGCAATTGCTAATCGCCCACTCTTTGAAGGAAAAATTACCATTATTCGCCCTCTCCAGTTTTCATGTGAAGGCTGGAGCCTTTGCGGCTATTTCCGTGGACTATAAGGACATCGGCGCCCAGACGGCGGATCTGGCTAAAAATATACTGGCCAATCCCCACAGCCAGAGTGCCCAGTATCCGCGGCATTTGTTTTTATACGTCAATTCTGATACTATGTCTAAAATCGGGTTGCAGCAATTGCCCACCGTACCTGGGGTGGATGTAATTAAACAGTAAGGGGACGACTCATGAAAAAGCATAGCTTGAAGCGGGCTATTTTCACCTTTATCTATACCCTGGTCTTTGCCTTGAGTATTGCTTTTTTCATTCCCAGCTTCATTCAACAAAAACGCTATATCAAAACCGAATTTTTGGAACGGGCCAAATCACTGACCAGAAATCTGGCCCTTAATGCCCAGACCGCGCTGGCCAACAATAACCGCAATGGCTTATATGCACTAACCGACAGTCTGATGAGGGAGACCGATATCTTGTGGATCGTCATCCTCGATGATCAACAGCATATCCTGGCGGAAAACGGTACCATCGGCTCGTCCACCATCATGAAGGATGTCAAAGACCTGCCCATGAATAAGAAGGTGGCGATCAAAGAACTTACCTTGCCGGATGGTACCAAGGCCAATGACATTTATATTGGCATTAAACAGCTCAACCAACCGGCTTCCAACCTCATGGTGAATGATGAACTGGCCTTACTCCAAGGTATGGGACAAGGCATGCAAACCCAGAACGACAACACCACCAAGTCTCAAGCTACCGAAAGCGACACTTTTAGCGGTATTGTGCATGTGGGCATGTCCCTGCAACGGCTACAAAAGGCGGAACGGGAGATCGGCACCCAGCTATTGATCATCTGTTTACTGGCGTTGCTGGGTAGTACCGTGGCAGGGTCCTACTTCGCCCGCTTCTTGTTAACACCCATTAATCAGTTTATTGAACGCATGCAGGATATTGCCTCGCGCAAAGGCGATCTCACCCAACGGCTGAATCTGGACCGTCAGGATGAATTCGGAGAGATGGCCTCTTATTTCAATCAATTCATGGAGAGCCTTTTTCTTATCGTCAGGGAGACAGTCAATCTCGTCAGTACCATCAATGCTTCCCTGGAGGACATTTCCTCCACGGCCGAGGAAATCAGCACCAATGCGGATGGTATCAATTTGACGGTTCAGGGAGTTACTGATGACTTGGAAAAACAGGAACGGGCATCCACCGAGACCCACGATACCATTGAGTCGGTGTTAACCCGGCTTTTGGAAATTACGGAGAAGTCCCAGGACGCCTCCCAGGTCTCGGCGGAAACAGAGTCCGTTTCTCGTGATGGTGGCAAAACCGTACAAGAAGCGGTGAAGATTATTAATAGTGTATCGGAAAATATGAACCTGATTGAAGGCCGTATGCAACGCCTTAACCAAGCGGTAAGCGGTATCGGTGAATTTATTGATGCCATCCGCAACATCGCCTCTCAAACCAACTTGCTGGCTTTGAATGCAGCTATTGAAGCTGCCCGCGCAGGAGAAGCAGGCCGCGGTTTTTCCGTGGTAGCCGAGGAGGTCCGGAAATTGGCCGAGGATTCATCGCGGGCATCAGAAAAAGTTCAGAGCTTGATTGACAAGATTCAAGTGGAAGTCAAGGGCACCAATGAGGCCACCAAGCAGGGCATCACCGTAGTGAATGAAGGTGCCAGCATGGTCAATAAAGCCGGACAGTCCCTGACCACTATCATGCAGAGCGCTGAACACTCGGCGCTGGTCACGGGGGATATCTCCACCAATCTGGTGGCCCAGTCCACGTCTCTGCAATCCATGATTAAGCAAGTGGAGAGCGTTAAAACCTTGGTGAAAAGCAATTTTGAAGCCGCTCAATCCGTAGCTGCTTCCATTGAAGAACAGACCGCCTCTTTTGAACAGATTTCCACGGCTATTCAGGAATTAAGCGAAAACGCTCAGAGCATCCGCAACCTAGTGGTAGAATTTAAGATTAAATAACCCCGCTGTTTTCAAGCGCTATAATGATGCGGCCTACCTTAAGTCAATCTGCTTAAAATTGTCAAGGTCACTGGTTTTTGTCGCGGAGGGCGTATTTTATCATTCTTTGTTTATTGGCTGTTTTCAGTGTAGCGTGCAGGCATGCCTGTACCTTACTAATTATTTGACGATTAACATGTCGGCACAAGCGGCACTTGCTTCTTTCGCGTGGCCGCCACCCCAGCATTAATACACACGAAGGAGACTGGATAATGAAAAGTCATGAAGTGGATTATGAAATTCATGGAGACGATCTGCAAACCGTGGAAGTGGAATTGGATCCCGGCGAAGTGGTGATCGCAGAAGCCGGTGCTATGAACTGGATGGAAGACGGTATACTATTTGAGGCCAAAATGGGTGATGGTTCCAACCCCAACCAAGGGGTGCTGGGTAAGTTATGGAAAATGGGGCAACGGGCATTGACCGGGGAGTCTTTGTTCATGACTCATTTCACCAATGGCGGGACTGGTAAAAAACGCGTAGCCTTTGGGGCACCCTACCCGGGTAAGATCATTGCTGTTGATCTGAATGAAATCGGCGGCGAATTGATATGTCAGAAGGATGCCTTTTTATGCGCTGCCTTGGGGACAGAAGTGACTATTGCTTTTGCCAAAAAACTGGGCACCGGCTTTTTTGGGGGTGAGGGGTTCATTTTGCAGCGATTGCGGGGCGATGGAAAAGCTTTTGTCCATGCCGGCGGCACGGTGGTGAAAAAAGAACTGAACCAGGACATTTTGCGTGTGGACACGGGCTGTATCGTGGGCTTTTCCCAGGGTATTGACTACAACATCGAGCAAGTCCGGGGATTACGGTCCATGTTTTTCGGTGGGGAGGGCTTGTTTCTGGCGACCCTCAAAGGCAAGGGTACGGTGTATTTGCAAAGTCTGCCTTTTTCCCGCTTGGCGGATAGGGTTATTCAATATGCGCCCAAAGTGGGAGGCAAGGACAAAGGGGAAGGGTCTGTTCTGGGCGGCTTGGGGCGCTTATTGGACGGGGATAACATTTGAGGTGTGAAAACATGGTCCTCGGGACTATGGGCGAGATTTTGTTGCGGAATAATTTATTTTCAGCTATAGATACGCACTGGTTATGCTCTATAAATGAAATATTTTAAATCAAAAAGGACGATGTCGAGGCACGACACGACGTGCCTCGACACACAGGCCTGTATGCAAGAACGTTTTTCCACAACAGATCTAAATTGTAACCTTTTGCCAGGTCCGGCCGTAATAACCATTAGAAGAAACAGAGCAGGCACAAATGTTCCTGATCTGAACGAGGATGACCAAAAACTAATGAGGCCATCATGGGCATAGCCAATTTATTCAAAGCCGACGCTGTGGATAGTAACCGCCTGGAGGCGCGATTTGCGGCCGGAGAGATGTCGGCCATGGAGGAACTCATGGCCCTGCATGAGCGCGGCATTTATCACCTGGGCTTGAGGTTGTTTGCCAGCCGGGAAGCTGCCGCTGATTTCTGTCATGATGTATTTATACGCTGTTTTGAAAAAAGACACCGGTTTAATCCCGCCAAACCATTAAAGCCATGGTTGTTTCAGGTGGCGGCCAATTTGGGGCGTGATCGTTTGCGGCGTCGTCGGGAGATGCCGCTGGATGACCAGCACATCCAGGAGCCTGCGGTGGCGCCCCAAGCAGATCGTCAGTTGGAAAATGAGGAGCTTAAAAAGAAGGTCTGGCAGGCTATGGCCTTGGTGAGGCCGGTCTACCGGGAGGTGCTGGCCTTACGCTTTTCCTCCACCATGAGTGTCAAGGAAATCGCCCAAAGTCTGAACATCAGTCTAAGCGCGGCCAAGGTCAGGCTCTGCCGGGGGCTGAAAGCATTTGAAACCGCCTTCCAGGAGATTGGAGGTGATGCTGATGTCCTGTAAAGACGTGGAAAGGCAACTGGAGGCTTATGCCTTGAATCTGTTAACCGGTCGTGCTCAAGCCAAGGTGAAGCGTCATCTGGCCACGTGCCGTCATTGCCAGGCTGTTTTAAAGCAGCACCAACAGGCAGCCGACCTGCTTCATCAGGCCTATGAAGAAGATGTGCCTGATTATCTGCGCGCCAAAGTGTTGGCCAATCTCAAGACCATCCCCAAAGCCAAAGTTAATGTACCTGTATGGCTGCTGCCTGGCGCACTGGCATTGGTCATGCTAATTTTAATGGTCCGGCTGGAGCCGGGACGAATGGTCAGAGAAGACGTCCTGCGAACCACCACGGCCGCAACTCCTGGCCCTGCAGCACCTGTGATGGGACCTGCACAGGCGAAGCGCGTGGATCAACCTGCTCTCAAGACGGTTAACAAATCTGTGGCCAAGAAAAAGATCAAACCCGTAACCGGGGCACACAAGACGGAAGTTAATCAATGGACCGAAGCCATGCCCTATAAACAGCATAGGGCCTCATCCGCCCATCCTCCAGCCCAGGCGAAGCGCCGTGTCAGTAAGCCCGCTCAAGTTCCGGGTCGCGCTGCACTTGGCGATGCAGCGCCTATGGCGGCTGCTGAACGTAAGCAGGCCGCGCGGTCTTTACAACCTAGCGCCCCACAGCGCTCGTCCCGGGCAGACGTGCCACCGGTGTCGGTTATGGTCTTATCAGCCAGAGGGTTTGAGGACCATCATCAAGTCCAAAAGGAAATTAATAGATTTGGCCGATTAATCAGTGCTTCTCTTCGCGCCTCCGGTTACCACGGGGCTATTGATTTGGTTTTAAAAATTGATCGTCAGGGCCGTGTCGCGGACAGCCGTTTTTCCGGTACTCAGTTGGATCAGCAAGCCTGGAGGCAAGCCCTGCATCAGAGACTACAAACCCTCCGCTTCCAAGTACAGCCGGACCAGACTTTTGCCACTTTGCATATCAAAATTATAGTGCCTTAAAACCAAAGTTAAGCAAAACCGAAGCCTTCCTTACCGGATTGTTTTTTTATGACCTTGTATTCACGAATTATGGCCTTGGTTGGGAACGGTCGCGACCGTTCCCAACCACATACTGTGTTTTATTATTAAATTTACAAAAGCCGGGCTGGCAGCCTATGATGATTATTTTAAAGTCCTCGGGCTGAAGGGTAGATCATGTCTGAATTAATAGCACTTATTGAGGAGCTTACCAAACACGCTGATTGGAGCAATCGGGTAGCGGATTATCGCTATTTGCCGCCTAAAAAAGCGATATACAGAACCCCCAGCCTGCCCTGGCCTGCTCCCATTGAACATGCCTTGGAAGCACTGGGTATTCACAAACTTTTCAGTCATCAAGCCCGGGCAGTGGATCTGTTGCGCCAAGGCCGGCATACGGGGGTCATCACGCCCACAGCTTCAGGAAAGACCCTTATCTACAATCTGGCGGTTACCGATGCCTTGTTGCAGGATCCTGAAGCTTATGCGCTGTATCTCTTTCCGCTGAAAGCCCTGGCTCAGGACCAGATAAATAATTTAAAAATCTTTTTTGAGAAGAGCGGCGCGTCCCAGTTGAGCGCCGATATTTATGACGGCGATACGCCAGCCGGCCAACGCGCCAAAATCAAAAAGAAACCACCGCGGGTCATATTTACCAATCCGGACATGCTTCATTACGGACTGTTGGCCTACCCGGAGAGCTGGGATCATTTTTTTAAGCATTTGAAATTTATTATCATTGATGAAGCCCATACTTACCGGGGCGTATTCGGGTCGCATGTGGCCTTGATCTTGCGCCGGTTATGGCGCCTGTTGGGTAATCATCTGCCCACCATAGCCGCCAGTTCGGCCACCATGGCCAATGCCGCGGAGTTTCTCCATCAATTAACGGGGTTTGACTTTACCATTGTTGATAAAAGCGGGGCCCCTCAGCAGGGTCGGCATGTGGTGTTGGTCAATCCCGTGGGCAGTCCTTATTCAGAAGCCGCCGGATTGCTGGAAAAATGTCTGGATCATGATGTCAAAACCATTGTGTTTACCAAATCCCGAAAAATTACGGAGCTGATCACCATGTGGGTGCAGGAAGGTGCTCCGGAATACGTGAATAAAATTGCGGCCTATCGCAGCGGCTATCTGCCGGAAGAAAGGCGTGCCATTGAAAGACGGCTGTTTAAAAATGATTTGGCTGCCGTGATCAGCACCAGCGCCCTGGAAGCGGGTATTGATGTGGGCGGTCTGGATGCGGCCATTTTGGTGGGTTATCCGGGCACCATGATCAGCACCTGGCAGCGCGTGGGCCGCGCCGGACGTGGCACCCGGGAAGCGATGATGGTGCTCATTGCCCTACCCGATGCCTTGGATCAATATTTCCTGCGCCATCCCGAAAGTTTTTTTAATGCCACTTTTGAAAATTGTGTGCTCGATGCAGCCAATCCCTACTTGCTGGCCAAACATTTGCCTTGCGCAGCCCAGGAGAAACCATTGACCCTGGACGATCAAGCCCTATTTACACCTGAAGCCTGGGAAGTGGTTAAAGCCTTGGTGAATTCGGGCGAACTCAAGGAGCAAGCTGCTGGGAATCAATGGTTTTCCACACGCAAAGTTCCTCATCGTCATGTGGACATTCGTTCTGTGGGGGAGCAGTATGTGATTAAAGAAGAAATGAGTCAAACCTTGATGGGCAAGATTGACTCCAGCCGGGCCTTTAAGGAATGCCACCCCGGCGCCATTTACCTCCATGCCGGTGGCCAATATGAGGTCACGCTGTTGGATTTTGACCAAAAACTGATCCTGGTTAAACGATTTAAAGGGGATTGGTATACCCAGTACACCAGCTCGGAAGAGGTGGAGATTATGGACCTGGCACCAGGGCAGACGCTTCGCGCTTCCGCACGGGCTTTTGAAGCCGGGCTGGTGCAAGTGCGTGTCACCGAACGGGTGGTGTCCTATGAACGCCGTCGCGTCAAGGATCAATCCCTGCTCTCGGAACATAAACTGACGCTGCCGCCCCGGGTTTTTGAAACCCAAGCCGTACTGCTCACTATCCCTGATCTTTGGCGAAAACGGTGCCTGGAATTCGGGATGGATTTTGGCGGGGGGATTCATGCGGTGGAGCATACCTTAATCGCTGCTTTGCCGGTTGAGATTTTGTGCGACCGCTGGGATTTAGGCGGGCTTTCCACCATCAGCCATCCCCAGGTAACTCAATCCTGCATTTTTGTTTATGACGGCTTTCCCGGAGGGGTGGGCTTGGCGGCCAAGGGTTTGGAGATTATCACCGCCTGGATAGCCACGGCCGGGGAAATGGTGCGTGCCTGCGATTGCGAATCCGGTTGCCCGGCTTGTATTCATTCCCCCAAATGCGGCAGTCGCAATCAGCCGTTGGATAAGCAGGCTTGTGAAATGCTCTTTAATGCTCTGGACAAGGAAGGCGTTCAGACCCTCCGATTTAAGCCCGGACCATCAACCGCTGCGCTGGTTAAAGAAGCTTATCCTCTTTCCACGCGCCAGGCACCACCGGTGATTAAAAGAGAAGAGCTGCCCATGATAGTCAACAAAGACTTTAACCTGCTGGTGTTTGACTTGGAAACTCAAAAAAGCGCTGCTCAGGTCGGGGGCTGGCATCACAGTGATCTGATGCGAATGTCGCTGGGCGTGGTGTACGACCACAGCGACCGTTCTTATACCACTTACCGGGAAGAACAGGTTCAGGAATTGATTCAGCATTTACTCTCAGCCGACATGGTGGTGGGCTTTAATATTGATCACTTTGACCTGCAGGTACTTTCTTATTATAGCCGGTATGTGAACCGTATCAAAACCTTTGATATGTTGCCGGAAATAAAGAAAGTACTCACTCACCGCTTGTCCCTCGATGCTTTGGCCAAACACACCTTGGGGCAGGGCAAAACCGCAGAAGGCTTGCAGGCCATTGCCTGGTTTGAGCAGAGTCAATGGGATTTATTGGAGGCTTATTGCCAGGCTGACGTAGCTCTCACCAAGGATTTATTTTTCTTTGCGCTCCGCTATGGCTACCTTCTATATGAACGTCAAGGTGAGATTATTAAAATCCCGCTCGATTGGAATGTGCGCTTACAGGAGCAGCTGCACTTGTCCACTTAATCCCAAAGGAACCGGTTGCAGATTAGTTAACCATGCTTCAGATTTCTTTGGCGTCTGACCTTTAAAGTTCATTATTCTTATATCCTTTTTTTAAAACCAAAACATCCCTATAAATCAACGTATCCTCAATCAGTCAATTTTTAGTTATCCACAAATGCCTAAAAAAATGGAACTAATGAACATTTAATTTTACTTTTGTTAAAAACTGGGCTATACTTTGAAAAATAAATTATTGGTCTGCTGATCGTTTAATATAAATTTGGGAATAAATATTATTAGGCTTAAATAATAAGAATAAAATATTATTAACTCCTTAAAAAATTAAACTATATTCAAAATAATTTTTAATCGAATAAAATAAAAAAATCAAATTAAAAACGTTTCAAAATGGCACGATCGTAACATAACTATTTAAAATAAAACAAAAATTAAACAAGCGTTCTTGCAAATGGGAAATCCTCTGGTATAGTCATACCAGCATTAACTATAAACTAGGTAGGCCATGATCAGGAACTATTCGGTTGGCAGTGACAACCACCATCAGCAGGCTCGTTTATTTCAAAGGATACAATCTTGGTCCCCTTTGGGGGTGAAAATTATAGCCTTGTTTGTATCTCTTTCTTTTCTATTTCCTTACCTTGGTTTTGCCTTTACAGCAGCACCCTATCCAGTGGAAGTCCCGGGGGTTTATGGCTACACACCCTTTGAAATCCAAGGCAAAAAACTTACTTTTTCGCAAGATCTGGCCAGAGTAACCAGCAGTTATCAAGCTGGCAGCCCCGTAACCGTGGTATGCATAGAAGATTTCCACTGCAATTACGAAGTTCAAAGCAATATTGCTGACCTGATTCACACCCTTTCTGAAAAGCATGATCTGAGGTTAGTGGCCGTGGAAGGCGCCAGTCAGGATATTGATGTCAGCCCACTGGCTGCCATTCCCGTGGAGGTGGTGCGTGAACGGGTGGGTAAGTATTTCCTGCGCCGCGGTCTTATTACCGGTGCGGAATATGCGGCTGCAGTTAATGATCAAGGTCTTCGGTTGCACGGTCTTGAGTCCAAGCCGCTTTATGATCAGAGCGCGTCGGTATTGCATCGGTTTTTTAATGCCCAGACCCAGGGCTGGTGCGAAGATTTACGCACGGTCCTTAATGCTCTTAAACCAAAGGTGTATCACCAGGCGTTATTGACGCTTGATGAAAAAAAGACCGCTTATCAACTGGGGAAAGAGTCCCTGCAAGCCTACCTTCGCTTTTTGCTGCAGCAGGTATCACAGTTAAAAATCAATTATAGTCCGTCCACATCGTTACTAGCCTACGCTGCTGAGGGCAAGGTATTGGCTAAACAGCCCGAGGATCTGGACGGTGTGGCGGAACAGACCCAGGTGATGGAGCATGCCCTGCGTGAAGCGATCTATACGACGGAAGACCAACGCTTGCTCGATCATTACCAGGAACAACTCAACATCATCGAAGCCATGACCAACATCACCGCTTCCCCGGTACAGCTTAATTATTTTCTTAAGCATCGGGCTGAATTTAAGGTAGCTCATTTTGTGGCTGCCCTGGAGAATATGGCCCGGCGGGTTGGGGTGGCGTCCTTGCTTTATGACGATGTCTTGGATCTGGAAGAACGGATAGAGCAAGCTGCATTTTTTTATCAATTGGTCAATCGACGGTCCGAGAAGTTTGTGGACAATTTAAATGCGCTAATGAAACAGAAGCACCAAGCTGTGGCTGTCATGATTACCGGTGGTTTCCACATGCCCTATGTGGAAGCACTTTTGAAAATCAATCGAATTTCCTTTGTCACCCTCAAGCCGCGGGTTACAGCTTTGGATCAAGTCAATCCCTACTTTTCACTTCTGCAAGGCAAACAATCACCTATTGAAAAACTGCTTTCCAAAAAAGAAACCCTCTTTAATCTCTGGACACGCTTTGCGGACCCTCTTTTTAATAAGTACCTCGACCTTATCACCCGGATTACATCCCGAGCTTACCGGGTGTTTGACCACCCTAATGCCAACCAAGACGAGGCCTTGCAGCACTTTGCTGAAGTTAAGGGGTTGAAGGGCTCGTTGCAGTTGTCTTCTAAGCCGCTATTAAGCAGCGCACGAGGCGTAGTTTATGCTGCACAAATTGATGGGGAAAACTTTGTGCTGGTCCTACGTCGTGACCAAAAGAAACCGGGTCATCCCTCAGCGGCAGTGGTTGGGGAAAGTTTGGAGAACAAGGTTCAATTTGAACTGTTGACCCCCGGCCAAGCAGGTGTCCGTTTGGAGGAAGGCACTTTCAAAGTGGTGGATAAAAATAAGTGGGATGGCCTTTTAGAGGGAGATGCCCAAAGCCCTTGGGTAAGCCAATGGAAGCAATGGAATCAAATTGTACGTACTCAAGTAGAAAAATTTGATCTGCTGCAACGGCGAGAGGCCATTTACGGTCAAGTGAAAGACTTAAGGTCATGGATGTTAACAATTTTGAAGCGGTGGCAACGAGCAGCGGTGCAATTGGCGCAAACCTACGAGAGCAAGTCCGGGTTAGCCGGTGTGGCCAAAACCATAATGGTGATGGCTTTCTTGTTTCCTTCGGTACTCTGGGGGTCTGAATTGTGGCATGAGCAGTTAATTGCCATGCTCCCGGAATGGCCCTTTTGGTTGATGGTATTGGTGCCCTTGGGGTTGTTCGAGGCTGCGCAAAAAGGAAGACGGGTCAAAATCCCCGGAGTCTTGTCCCTTCACCAGGGCCGGAAAAAAATTGAAGCCTATATTGCCAACCGCGAGCCCTTTGCGCTGGCCTTCACGGATCTGGACAAATTGTCAGGGATTAATGATTTTTTTGGAAAAGCCCTGACTGATTTTCTGCTGGATGACTTGCTGGAACTTGTTCACCGCGCGGCGCATATGTCTCCGGTGACGGACGTACTTAAAACATCCGGCATCCGTGAAGAAGTTACCGTCATTCGCTATGGCGGCGATGAGGGTATGTTGTTAATTCCAGGGCAATTGGATGGGGATAGTCGAAAGAAGATTTTAAATTTTATTCGCCGACAAGTCATGGTCAATATGCATGAGAAGTTTAAAGCCTTTGATTTGAGGAATCCTGATGGTTCTGTCCTGGTGTTGGGCAATGACCAAATGAAAAAATTAAAGGAAACGATCACCAAACTCGCAAAGAACAAAAAAGACAACCATTTTGCCCGCCTGGCTGATGACCCCATTTATGGACCCAGATTGTTGGTTAAAGTCGGTTCGAATACCAAAATTCTAGAGCAATTAAAGAACCAAATTAATGCCGGTCTAGGGCAAGGGGTCAACCTGAAAAGCGTTAGTTATTACAAGCAACTGGTTGCACTGAATAAGAAGTCCGTGGAGGGAAGCGAACCCGGTTTGGATGATCAAGCCAAATCAGAGGTTGCATCGGCCATGAATAGTGCGGTGGATATTCAGCATTTAAGGAAGGATTATATCACCACACCTACTATTTCCATTGGTGCCATGATTTTTAATCCCCAAGACCAGCATAAGAACTTGAATGCTGAGCATATGGCGACGGACCTGCTGAAATGGGCCGATGAGTATTTGGAAAAGGCTAAGGACCAGGGGAGGAACCAAGTGGTCCTGGGGGTGGATATTCCGGAGGTTGAAAAAGAGGATCATGGGAATTTATTAAAACCGGAAATAATGGAACAGTTAATCGCAGAACAAGAAACATTCGCCCTCCATAAGGACGAGCAGGTGCCCATGTCACCTGTCATGGAAAGTTTAGAAAACGTAAATTTGGCGGGCAAGAAATTTTTTAGCCGTCTTGTCTTGGGTCTGAAAACCTTTTGGGCCATAGTCTCCCAAAAAACGGAAATGTCCGATACCCTTGACCGCCCATCGGTTCCCAAGTTTGATCCCCATGCCCCCTGGCAATTTTCCCATGCCGGCCTCTATGCTGAAGTTCAGGAGTATCTAGAAAAGTACCGAAAGCCAGGGCCAGCCGGTCTTCCCGAAGTCCTTATTTTAGTAGGACGGGCACCGCCATCCCGTGGTCCTGATAAGATGGAAATTGTGGCTATTTCTCGTACGAAAACCTATTTGTTTATCGTGGAACCTGATTATCGAATTGAACATTTGGGAGATCAACTCAAAGGCTTTAAGACGATTAATACCATTTATGGCCACGGCGCTGCTGACGACCTTATTGCATTGCCCCATTTATTGACCAAGCTTGATAACCGGGGAAAAAATGACCTTTTATCAATATTAAAAGAATTGAATGATCCCCACGCTGAGACCGCAACGGTCATTGAAACTTTTAGAGGGCAATTGGAAAGGGAATTAAATGTATCCATTCAGGCTGAGGGGTTGGCCATGGAACCTCGTATTACCTGGATGGAGATGAATACCTATGAGGCCCAAATAGGTGCCATGTTTGCCGGCGTGGATAAGGCTGCTGTTCTGCCGGAAAGAAAGACAAACAAGATAGTTCACTATTTGCCTGGGAAATTTACTCCAAAAGATCAGGACAATTATCGGGCTTTCACCACCCGCAAAGGTTTAATTGGGCTGCTTCCCATTGCACCTATCCAGAAAGCTGTCAGTGAGGAAGTTAAAACTAAAAATATTAAAAAAACAACAGCTTTGAATGTAGTTAAAATAAATGACTTTACCGGGGCAACTTTAAAATCGTTCTTACTGGCATTCATGCTTGCCTGGCCGGGAAGTCAGTGGCTTTATACGCAAATGACATCAAAACTTGATCAATCGGCCCTTTATCAACAGGCTTCGCCTAATGGCCGCCTTTGGCTGGGCGTCATGGCCGTCATTTTAGCCACGACCCTATTTGGCATGGCTTTTGGAATATTTTTACCCGGACCGGCGACTGCCGGCCTGATGGAACTGGCCCATCATGGGGCAGCAGGGGTGCTCAATCATGCCCCGGGTTTCCAAGAAGTGACGTTGGCCATGGTTGGCATGGTGGGCATGACTATGGGTATGAGGTCAGATGAAAGTTGGTCGAGATCGAAGCTGGCGCTCATCAACCAGGTAAAGGGTTATCTTAGATCAAAAACCATATGGTCACGATTATTATCTCAGACTAAAACTAGCGAGCAGTTGGTGGGAAGCTTTTTCAAAGATTGGTCTCAAGAAGAAGTGAAGCAGTTTGCCGATTATCTGGGGTATAAGCCGGAGTCGACCATGGCTGCAGAAGCCTATCTTAGCGTAGGTCTGATAGCAGCAGAACAAGAAGCTAAAACAAATCGCAGTTCACCCACTTCGCCGCAAGATATCACCCGCTTAAAAGACCATTTCACTACCATGGTGTCCCAGCCGGAAGGCTTGGAGGTCACCATTGAAGGTCAATCCTACCAATTAAAAAAGATTGAGTTTGTGAATCTGAAAGCCAAAGCCCACCTCGACCAGTCTAAACAAGAGGTGGCTAAAGAAATTGGAAGTTTGGCTCACTTGGAACCTACCACAGGCACGCTGAGGATTTATCTATTTCCTGATCAAAAATATACTTCAAGCGGCTTGAGCTGGTTTTCAGCCTTGGTGGCACCGGAAACTACGGTGCCCTTGGAGATCATGGAATTACAAAAAGAAAAGAACCTGCAGCGTCTGGACGAATCGGTCCAGCGTCAAATCATCAGCCAGCTTTTTAGTGCTGTAAAAAAACTAGATCTTGATTCTTTGGAAAAATTACCGCTCAAGCGCGAAGAAGCCAAGGCGCAAGCCCGGCGCTTGATAAAACAGCTTGAAGGGTTTAACCTGGAAATCGTCAGGCAAGAATTGGCTGACTTTTTAACCGGCCCTGTTGCTGAAAATTATTCAGTTCAAGAAATGATCTGGAGCCTTTTAGCTGAGCTGGAAACCCAAAAGCTGGGGATGCTCGTTGTGTCAGAGGTGAGCGCAAGGTTGCTGGAGCGAGATGCTGATTTATCAGTGAGAGATCTGGATGATTTAGCTTATATAGAACGCTATCTAACCAAGGTGAACAATGGTGCTGAAAATCAAAATGATTTTTTAACTTCGTTTTTAAAAATGATGACGCCTAAGATCCAAGCTTTTATTCAGGGCCGCTATCAGAAAAATGTACTGCCTTTAGTAGCTGTTTTTAACCGTTTGGATCGCCGTGGGACTTTTATGGAACCAATAGTAAACATGGTGGAAACGGATAGAACCGGTAATTTGTACTATAAGGCGTCCTTAGTGACAACTTTGTCAGCTTCAAATAATATCTTATCAGTCTCTGATGTAGATAAAAAAATGGTGACGGTGGCCGGTAATTTGTATGGACAATTCGCCGATTTGAAAAAAGTCGAAAAAAGTGCCGAAAGACGCCTTGCCATTGCGCAATATCAAGAGCGGCTGTTGCAAGCCATGGTAGAAAACGCACCAGCATTTTACGGGATGGACAATCAACGGCGGAAACGTTGGGAAAACTTTGTTTACCAACAAACCGATTGGCGAGCTCATTTCCTGCGTTTGGAAGAATTAACATTGGCTTTGAATCTTGCCAAACAACATGATCAGTTCCGACAATTGCGGAAGACCCTTAAATCGTCAACCTATTACCGAAGTAGTATTAAGTCTGTACTGGAAAAATACTTTTCTGACCAAACTTCTTATAACGAGTCGATCAACGCGCTGGAAAACGCTCTGCATAATGAAAGTGAAGCCGTCACAAGGAGACTGGCCTTGTTAGGCTATTGTGCAGATTTTACGGGAGTCCAACAACCATTTTCAGACAGTAAGTTGTCAACCGTCTTGACCTTTGCACTCCAGAATCCTTCTTTATCCTATGCAACCAATGTTATTAATACTGCGGCCAAGATCATCAGTCTTCCGGGGATAGAAGATAATTTCATTAACGCCTGGGTTGGCCGCGATATTGACGATCTTACAAAACAATCCAAAATAAAAAAAACGGTAAAAAACCTATTCTACCCTTCGGCAGAGGTTAACACGGTTAAAGCTTATTTGCGTGGGGAGCATGAAGGGTATGATAAAAATATAGCATTACTTATCCTCGAACGGCAGGCTGCACTTGGCCGGGAAGCCTTGCTTAAAGACCTTATTATGGATCAGCAGCAGCCCCGGGATCCTAGTAAAAAAGTAGACTATTTTGAATTAAGATTGATGGCCATGTTGGAGTATCTGAACCTGCAGCCGGCATGGAACCAGATGGATGAGACCGAACGAGCGAAAAAATCGAAAGAGTTTAATGGTCTTCTACAGGGATTAAATGGCCACCACGGTAAGTCTATGATTGAGCGTTATATCCAGCATCTGATCAATAATAACCAACAGTGGGTAGCTCAGGTTTATGCGGGGCAGGAGCCGCTGGCTGATCTCAAAGCCCAGATATTTGCCACAGCCTCCTGGTTGGATGCGATCAACTATAGCCAGCACCTTGATCAGCCGGTAATAAGTCAACAGGACGTCTTTTCCATTGCCCGCAAGATCAAGCAGGCCCGGGCAGAACCTTACTCTAATACCTTCAACAGTGCTTATCAAATGGGTGGTCAACTTTTACGCAAAGCCACCAATCAAGCGGAAATATTATTTTATCTTTTGGCTCATGAACACGGACATAATATTTTGGAAAATAGGGGGGTCGACCGCTATTGGCATTTCATGACCGGTTTGCTCCACGAATGGTTGGCCGATCGTTTTATGCGAGTCTTTGGAGAACGCTACAAATTGTCAGGGGAGAATATCGAGTCTGCTTTAAGTTTTGAACAGGCCGCCAGCGTGGTTGGCCGGCTAGAGACCTTGGCCAAAGAAGTTCATGAGGGCGCCAGGGCTCAGGAAGTTTATTTCCAGCAAGCGCTGACCTTGTTGAAAGAGCGGATTTCAGGTGAGACGACCTCGATAGAGATCCAGAATATTTTGGGATCCAAGAAAAAGACAGCCCAAAAAGAATTGGCCCAGCGCCGGACATTTATGGAACTTATTCATTCCCGCTTGCTCAAAGCCTCACTGGATATCTTACAACAGCCTTCCACATGGAATGGTTCTCTGGGTGAAACCTTTATGAAAATATTTGCGACTTACTTGGAAATTCCTTTTGAAAAACTTCCTAGTATGTCCTTTAATGAGCGTAAAGAAATTAAAAGCAACCGCATCTTAAATGCCCATGAAGTCAGTAGAATGGTTGGGAATTTAATAAACAACCTTTTGACCCAACAACCTCAACCAGCAGTTATTTTCTTTACCGCTTTTTTAAACAGTTTTGACCAAAAGCCTTCCAGCCGTTTGGGGCGGCTCAAAGCCTGGCTTGGGGAACCATTTCTCCGCGCGCCTGTTTGGGAAACGGTCATCTTTACGCCGATAGTGTTGGGTCTCTTTTTTGGAGTAGCTGTGCCCACTTTGGCGGGGCTCATCAGCATCAATGCTGTGGTCTTTGCCATGCTTCATCCTGGCCGCAGTTTTGGGGGAAAGTTGGGATTAAGCGCTGTGGGTACATTATTAGGTGCTGTCATGATCTTACCGGCACTTCTCCTGGGACTAACGCCCTTCAGCGCGATCGTTGGGTTTGCTTTATCGGTCATGCTTCACAGTGCGGTCAATGTACTCCGCCTCCGTCCACTGCTCACGGCCCAAGGCCATCATCTGAAAAATCCGTTTGAGCGGATTTGGCAGCTATTACTGAATTTACCAGGAGTTGTAAGTCACCTGGTGGCACCATTTAAACCTATTGGTCCAGCCATTGTGGGTATATTAATTATTAGTGTGCTAGCCAGCCTTATGGTTTTACCAGGCCCGGCCGCAGCCGCCACAGCAACTGAAACGCTTAAACAAATGGCTGCCCAAACACCAGATATGACAGCGTGGTTAAACAATATTCTTTTTGGCACTATAAGCTTTGCCGCCTTGGGAACCATGAAAAATGTTGCTGGAACAGCAACACCTCCTTTGCAGGCTAGAGCAAATGCGGAAGCTAAATTGCGCAAGTTGTTGAAAAGATCGGAGAAGGTGATTTATACCATCATAGAAATCGATTCCTTTCCCTTGATCAAGGACCTATATGGGGAAGAAATCGCCCAAGACTACTATAAGATTGTTTTGAAAAAAATTAACGAGTTGACCACGCAGACCAAGAGTCAGCAGAAAACTGTTACCGTTTATGCAGAAAACAGTGAGCACGGGTATATTGGCTTTGCCGTAAATTCTAATTCGGTTAAGAAGGTTCAAGAACTCTTACAAGATATCCAATTTCAGTTGCATGCTGATATCCACCACCGTTACCGGTTGATGACCTTTGCCATCCCCCAAAAACTGAGCGCGCAAGAACGGAAAGAATGGGAGAAACTCCTTGGCGGGATAACCATATTCGAGGAAAATGCTGTTATTGGTATTGGTGAGAGCGTTAATGGCAAACCTTTGGCTCAAGTGATGGTTGATATTAAAAATTATGTACAAATGAAGAAAATAGAAAGTTATTTAAAAAGCAATAGATTTCTTGAACAAAATCAAACCCTCGCGGATGTCCAAGGACAAATCGGGGATATCCCTGGATTCAATAATAATTATATCCCTGTACCACGGATTTCTTTTGGCATTGCTGGCGGTTTTGAAACCAAGCAATTACCAGACCTTAAGGCTGCTGCTTTGGAAGCACTTCGAGAAGCTCGCCGCCAAAGCAGCCATTTAGTGATAAAAGCGAAACGTGCCTCCCTAAACCTATTGGGAATGCAAAAGGCGGCGGAAAAGGATGTAACAACCCAATGGGACAAGGAAATGGCCATGGGGATTCCCAGAGCCTCCATTCTTATGAATAGATATGAAGCATTATTTCAAGATTGGTTTTTAAGCACCATTGAACAGGTTTATAACATGAACCCTGCGCAGCGGCGTCAGAGAATTCCTAAATTGGTATTTTTATTGCAGGACAATATGGAAACACTTAAAAATATGGAACCCGAACAATTGGCCACAGCCTTTTGGTATGCCAAAACTATCGCTTTACAGGAGAGGCATGCTTCTGGAACAAAGCTGGAGCAGGAAACAACGGCTATTTTGGAAATCTTAAATCAATTGTATGGAACTCAAAATAGCCAAGCCATACAACAACAATTTTTTGAAGACCATCCTGAAATCGACGCCCATGTGGTTTTAAGTGCTATTACAACAGCAGTTGATTATCCCAGTAGGAAAAGAAATTTGGTCGATAATCAAAATCGCTTAAGTACCATGTTGCACGACCACGATTTGAACTCAGTGACCATAGAAGGCAGGATAAAAGAAGCCTTTTCCATTCTTATGAATATGGCGAATAGAACCAAATGGACTCGATATAAGCCGTGGGCGGAAAATCCGCCTCCGCTTGGAGATCCAAAAATTTATACTGAGAAAGCCATCAATGCTATTACTGATGATGTTATTGGTCTCCGGCTGGTAACGGGAAATTGGGAGGAATTTCAAAAAACCATTCAAGCTTTGGAAGAAACTTTTTGTTCTGGCGATCAATGTCAAGTTGAAAAGAAGTTCTTTCATATCGATGGTCAAAGGGATACGCACGGCAAATTGATCAGCATGAAGATACAAACTGACCCGCTTAATCCTGAACAGTTTGCTGATTATTATAAATATACTTTGAAAATTGCACCAAGTATAATTGATGACAGGCCGTACACGGTTGAAATTACGGTTTTGCCCGATATGATTGGCGAATACAGTACCAGGCCGGCCTACACCATAATGAAACAAAATGTTTTGGATACCATTCCTTGGTCAGTGAAGATTGCCTTTAATGAAGTTGATTCCGATGACGAACAGTCAATGCGAGACTTTATAAAAAATCAGGCTTCCCTACACAGTGCTCACGCCATCAATATTAAAGATGTTTTTAAACTAATTGCCTTGGCCATTAAGGTTAAGATTGAAAAAACATCGGACCTCGATAAGGGGGATGTTAAATCGAGGGATATCCGGCAAATCACACCGCACGATTTGTATGGGGAATTAAATAATTTAAGTCAGCAGGTACCAACTGAAATAATCGATAAAATTGCCGATTTGCAGGCAGGCAAATCCTTGGTCAAGGAATATTTTAAACTATTCAAGGATAAACGGGTTATCATTATGGGTACGCCGCAAGAGCTCACCGAATTGACCCCTCTTTGGGATGTGGAAACAACGGTACTGTTTCGCCATGAGCAAGAGCGGTCTTTACCAAGAACATTTGAAGCAGTTACCTTTCCGCAAGCTTTTTGGAAAAACAAACAAGAGGCAACTTTCCGGCGAATCAAGGAAATACTTATTGATCAGATGATTCAAAATGGGATTGTCCCCAGCATGAATAATAACCAATTGAATGGGAAAACAAAAAAACAAGACGGATTCATCGCGTCACCACAATTGTTGTTGGGTCTTTCTTCATTGCTTCTGGCGGTGGCAGGAATTATAACCTTGGCTTTTGGTACAGCAGTCACAGCGCCTGTTTTAGGCGCGGTACTTATAGGTACAGGCATTGTCGCAGTAGGGTTAATGATTTGGGATCAAGCTTTTAAACCTGGCCGGAAAGCACCTATTGATAAAGTCAGCCTTGATCCATCACTTGACAAGGCAGCTGATAAAAAAGGCGTCATTAAAGCTATTTTAGACTATCAACACTTGAACATCACACTTGCCGCCGACCGCTCCAACTTAAGCTGGGTGACCCGGTTACGCTTGAATTGGCAAACCAGCCGTCTTGGCGGCAGCTTCATCCACTGGCGCCGGCAATTGCTTCTGATTTACGGCGCAGGGACTTGGCAGTCAAAGTTGCACCTCTTTTTTGGAAGTCAGCCGCTCACGCCGCTAGTACGCACGCTGGCCCAAAGCTTTTGGCTTCAGAAAAATGATCTGAAACAATGGGAAGAATGGGGGCAGCTTGACAGCTTTGTCAGCGACTGGCTGGATGTTTTGGAGGCGGCTAAGGACGTCCGAAGCCGGCAGCAAGGGGTTCAGCTACTGATGCTGATGTTGGGTGATCTTAAAGCCCTGCGTCAAAATCGTTATATTAAAGGGGTGGGATTTATCTCCATGCCTCGATGGTTATGGGCAAATCCAAGCTTGAGCCGACGCCTCCATCATTTGCTTGCCAATGACGAGGAAAAGATGCACAAACGCCAACAACGTTTGCTGCGTTCTCTCAATACAGCTGCCTAACAAAAAATAGCGCCAATAGTGGACGCCATTATTGCCACCCTCTACTGGGTCTAAAGGCCAACTGTCACAAGATCAACCGTTTACCATGAAAATACCAAAAAAAAACAGCGCGCCTGCCCACGTTCCAGGCCATTACCTGTTGACGATCGCTTTTTACCGGTGGTATCATTAAACCCGCTTATTTAGTCTTGACCGCTGGCCTATATTCCAACTTTTGGAGCAAAACCATTGTGGCCCTTACTTTACTTGCCTAAAGGCGAAGTAAAAGCTGAAAACTTAAATTATCGTGCCACTGATATGACTGCCTTGATCCGAGGATTGATGGAGGAGTCTTTCAGCGGTTATGTGGAAATCCTGGCCTTGCATGAAAAAGGCCTGATTGTTTTTGTTCAAGGACGGGTATTGTCCTGTTACTATGAAGGCACTGATGAATTAAATCTCACCAAAGAACAAATCATCCGTCATTTTCTCCAGAGCGAAACCAGAGAACGCGATACAGTCATCAATATTTATAACTTGCCCTCAGAAATCATTGAAGCCCTTAGTGCTCTGGAAACACCGCCGGCCGTACAACGCGAACTGGAAAGCTCCTTCCTCGATATGCACAAATTAGTGGAGACCCTGGCTCAAAAAAAATTCTCCGGCGTTCTCCGTTTTTACCGCATTCGCAATAATACGCGTCTCGGTAACCTTCTGCTGCGCATGAACAAAATCTCTCCGGAACAACTTAAAGAGGCTGTACGCCTGCAACTATCCCAAGCCGGCGCCAAAAGACTGGGGGATGCTTTGGTGGAGATTGGCGCCATCGCACCGTCCGAGTTGGAAGATGCCCTGGACCGGCAATCTTATACCCGCAAAGGGTCGGATATCGAATTGGCCATTGTGGTTTTTTACCAAGGTCGATTCTTTGGCGGATATTCTCAGGACAATGGCATTTTGATCACCAATCTTCAGAAAGTGCTGGACTGGGTCAGCGGGGGCTGGGAAATTTTAATGGATATTATTGACAGCCATCTGCCCATGCCAGTGACCATTGAGCGTGTATTACAAGCTCAGGAATCTATTGAAGGCAAAAAAAAGCCGATCGCCGTCAAGCCGTTGTTGAAGCGTGAACCAGTGGTGCAACAGGAAAAACGCTCGCCAGCCCAAAGTGTAATTAGAGAAATTGCTGAAGAAACCTTAAGCTTAAAAGCCGATGACCTGATCCTTGAAAGCACACCGGCTGAATCTGATCTCAAACAGGTTAATCAAAGCCAACAAGATGTGGTGTCGACCGATAAAAATAGCGGAAAGAAAGTGACCTCTTCGGCAGCCCCGACTGGAGAAGATGTTGGAAAGGCTGGGACGCTTCGTCCAACTTCGATGGCCTCCGCAGCCCCCAGCGGAACTGATGTTGGAAAGGCTGGGACGCTTCGTCCAACTTCGATGGCCTCCGCAGCCCCGACCGGTAAGGATATAGATGGGAAAGGGACGCCTCAGGCGCCAAGACCGCCTTCGGCAGCCCCGACTGGAGAAGATATTGGAAGGAAAGGGACGCTGCGTCCATCTTCGATGGCCTCCGCAGCCCCGACCGGTAAGGATATAGATGGGAAAGGGACGCCTCAGGCGCCAAGACCGCCTTCGGCAGCCCCAACTGGAGAAGATATTGGAAGGAAAGGGACGCTGCGTCCATCATCGATGGCCTCCGCAGCCCCGACCGGTAAGGATATAGATGGGAAAGGGACGCCTCAGGCGCCAAGACCGCCTTCGGCAGCCCCGACTGGAGAAGATGTTGGAAAGGCTGGGACGCCTCGTCCAACTTCGATGGCCTCCGCAGCCCCGACTGGAGAAGATATTGGAAGGAAAGGGACGCTGCGTCCATCATCGATGGCCTCCGCAGCCCCCAGTGGAACTGATGTTGGAAAGGCTGGGACGCCTCGTCCAACTTCGATGGCCTCCGCAGCCCCGACCGGTAAGGATATAGATGGGAAAGGGACGCCTCAGGCGCCAAGACCGCCTTCGGCAGCCCCGACTGGAGAAGATGTTGGAAAGGCTGGGACGCTGCGGCCATCTTCGATGCCCTCTGCAGCCCCGACTGGAGAAGATATTGGAAGGAAAGGGACGCTGCGTCCATCATCGATGGCCTCCGCAGCCCCCAGCGGAACTGATGTTGGAAAGGCTGGGACGCTACAGCCATCTTCGCTGTCTGAAGCTGTCTCCATTGGAGAGGGCATTGAGGAAGATGAGGCCAGCACAACCGTCCCGGAGACCGTACCGCCTGGGCAAGTGGGTTCTGCCGGAAATTCACCCGATCATTTTCTTATACGGGCCATGGCCATTTTTAAAGCAGAGATGGGATTTCTAGGCCAAGCTTTATTTCGCATGGAACAAGAACAAACCCAGGCGACCGGCCGGCCGATAAGCAGGGCACAATCGCGGGCCATGGTTAAACGTATTTTAAAAAATGCAACAGCCATTGCAGATGTCAAAATCATTGCCCAAATCGAGAATGATCTTAGAGACGATATGGAGGACGAGGTCTAAATGGAAAAAGTGCTGACCGCCGGGCAATACCTCTTATTCGTCAATTTAACCAGCTTTATGGCTGTTTTCGGAGGACTTACCTTGTGGGCGGGTTTTGTGCTCATGGGTCTGATCGCACGCCGTTATGAACAAACCTTTGGGGTAGCGACTTACTGGTTGATGCAAATGATTGCTCCTCTGGGATTGGTGGTTTACCTTATCATGCAAACCGTTGCCACCTTGCGCCATCAAAATATGGGTGTGTTGGAACTATGGATCGGTTATACTTTTCTGACTTGGTCCGCCGGCCTTTGCCTGTGGGCAGGAATACACTTTTACCGGCACATCATTAAAATGGAACAGGATTTTCAGTGATGCAAAACATTATGTACCGAGCCAGCTTTTATTTATATGAGATCAGCTTTATTGTATTCGGCTTGGCTTTGATCTATGGTAGTTTGGCCTATCGCAAAATTAATCAGGCTATGCAGCACCCGCCGTTGTGGATCGGTCCTCTGGCAGCGGGTATACTTTTGTGCCTGTGTGCCATCAACCATTTCGTGGTCTACCGTTTTCTCTCACCCCTGTATATGCTCAATCAATCCCACCAGTTGTTAATTACCATGTATGTTTTTAAAACTATCTCTATGGCATCCGTGCTGGGGGCAGGTGTTCTGGTGGTTCTAGCCTATTACTGGTATTGGAAAAAAATTACCTTGGCCTCAAAACCTGCGGCCTAAACAGCAGCATTCAAGTCATCCTCTGATCCTGAAAGTGACCGGCTGCGCGCAGTTCCTTTGATCCACTTCTCAAAGCTCCATATTGACGAATACCCAGCCTCTCTATATAATTGAATTATTCGGTTTTTAAGGGGGCTAAGTGACGTATAAACAAGGGCTGGCAATCGGAATGATGGCATTGACCCTGGGTCTGGTGCAGGGTAATCTTGTCTGGAGTGAATCCCCCACCCCTACCTTCACTGAAACGCCAACAGAATCAGCAACCTTTACACCTACTCCAACCATTACGCTTACGGCCACGCTCACGCAAACCCTAACGGAATCTGCTACTTTTACGCCAACCAGTACCATCACTTTAACGGAGACTCCTACCGAAACGCCAACGGAATCAGCTACGTTCACGCCTACAGCTACGATTACTTATACGGTTACGCCTACCGAAACGCCCACGGAATCCGTCACCTATACACCAACGCCATCCGTTACCCTTACCGACACCCTCACTGAAACACCTACGGAATCCGTGACCTTTACACCTAGTGCTACCATAACACCAACAGCTACACCAACCACTACCCCCACGGAGTCAGTAACGTACACGCCCAGCGCGACGGTGACACCTACCTTGACCATCACGTCTACCTTTAGCCCTACACCTTTTGTCACCATGACGTCCACACCCACAATTTCGGCCACGGCCACCATCAGTGCTACCTATACCGTAACGCCAACCGGTTCCCCCAGCGCGACGGTGACGCCCACGTTGACGATCACGCCTACCTTTAGCCCCACACCCATAGTCACCATGACCTCTACGCCCACGAGCACAGAGACCTCGAATCCGGTTCAGGGGCCGCTGGTTAACGTACAGACCAATCGCCGGACCTTTGCGCCAGGAGCCTCTTATCAGCAACAGTGGCAAGTTACTTTTGAATCCGATCTCAAACCGGATGAGATCAAGGTTGCTACTTATAATCTCAATGGACGGCTGATCAAAACCTTGTCCCTTCAGGGCAGCAGTCCTTTTTACAGTGCCCGATGGAACGGTCGAGATGAGCAGGACCGTTTGGTGGCACCGGGGGCCTACCTATATCTAATCACTGCTGGGCAGGTACATTATCGTGGCGCCCTGGTCGTGGTACGATGAAAAAGATATTGAGTTTGATGCTGTTGTTGACTTTGGCCAAGGCTGGCCACACCGCCTTTGAATTGGAACGGCCCGGTGCCCGGGCGGTCGGCATGGCCGGTGCCTTTACGGCCTTGGCTGATGACAATGATGCCCTGCTTTATAATCCCGCCGGCCTTGCCGGCCTGCAGGAAGCCTGTCTGTCTACCGGTTGGGCCAAATTGTATGCTGGGTTGGATGACGGCCAATTGACGGAAAGTCAATTGGCCTTTACCTATCCATTGACCATTCCTGCGGCTCTCGGCCTCTTGTGGCACCAGCGCAATCTTTTTGGTCTATATCAGGAAAGTAGAATTAGTCTGGGTTATGGACAGGCTTTGGACCAGAATAAAAGCTGGGAAGTCGGAGCTGTGGTAAATCTCTTAATGCTTCAATACACCGATGACCAAGCTCTTGCCCAGGATGACTTTCTCAGAACCCATTCCTCCTTGCTGACTGCGGCTGTCGATGCCGGCGTCCTTTACACCCCGCTGCCGCATTGGACCATCGGCTTGTCTGCAGCCAATGTCAACCGTCCCAATGTCGCTCTTTTTGATGAACCGGTTTTGTTGCCTATGCAATTGCGAGCCGGATTAGCCTATCAGAATGATACACTTGACGGCAGTCTGGATTGGTGGCAGTTCGGAAACACCTATCGTTTATCCCTGGGCGGGGAGTACTGGTGGTTCCACCGTTTGTTGGCTACCCGGGCCGGTATGGCGCTTGACAATGATGGACTGCAGGAATTAACGGCAGGTCTGGGCTTTAATATCATGCAGTCGCAATGGGCCCTGCAACTGGATTATGGCTTTGTGTTGCCCATGGGAGAACAATTAAATTTAGGGTCCAGCCATTACCTCGGTCTGGCATGGCATTTTGGCCGCAATCGTCTGACCCCCCTGGAACAGGAAGGCATGCGCCTGAAAATCATAGGCCAAGCCGCTTTAGATAAAGGGGATAACCAGCGAGCATTGGATGCCTGGGAAGAAGCAGTGGAATACCTGCCCGATGATGAACAGTTGGCGGAAGCCTTGTTATCTCTACAAGACGAAGTAGACAAACATTCTAAATTCGAAATTTATAAAACACAGGCAGAAAATTACGAAACCAAGCAGGACTGGACCAATGCTGCCAAAGCCTACCGGAAGGCTCTGGACATTATTCCGGAAGATGATGAGGTGAATCGCGCCTGGAACCGGGTCAAGAAAGAACAGCAGACCATGGACAAAGAAGAGCGAAAGAAGAAAAAGGCTCGGGCCCGCAAAGTTAATAGGGAAATTAAAGCAACCGCTGTTACCAATCTTACGGAGGCCAACCGCCTGGTCACCCAAAGCCAACGGCGCGACGATATACAGCGCTACTTTAAAGAGGCCTGGAGGAAGCTGAGCGATGACTTGCAAGCGGCTAAAGCCGCCTACCGTCAGCGGGATTATGAGGCTGCCAATGACCAATCAGTTTCCATTATCAATGATATCAAACGCCTGGGGGAACGGGCTGCGATCAAAGCCAAAGCGATGGCCAGAAAAATGGAGAACAGACCCACACTTAGTACCAAACCCATTTCAGAGAAGATTCCTCCGCAGGCAGCCCCTGCCGTTAAACCAGCCCAACAACGGCAGCATGTGCTCAAAAAAGTTGATGAGCAAAAAAAGGAAAGACGACGGGCCCGGGGGGCTTACGGACGGGCGGTTAAATTGATGATCGAGATCGATCAAAAGAAAGGCGACACTTATTTTCCGGAACGCTATCAAAAAATGAAAAACCATCTGGTGGTGGTGAAAACCAAATTACAGCAAGGCGATTATGTTAATACCATTGCCATGGCGGAAGCCCTGTTTCCAAATCTGGAAAAATTAAAGAAAGAGTGTGAACAAAAGGAAGCGGCCCGAAAGGCCTTACCTACTGGCTGGTGATCATCACCCGCTTATCATGGAAATGGGCGCGATCTTGTCCTTGGCGGATGGCGCTTTACCGAACAGAGCGCGGAGAGAAAAAACGCATTGGCAGGGAACAGGCATGCCTGTTCCCTACGGACACGACCTACGGGTGCTTCTGCCTTTGCGCACCAACACTTATTTAATCACCACCAATAAAATCGGCAGGTCTTCAACCTGATCGCTCAGGTCGGGATAAGGATCACCTTCTGCAATTGCGGTGACATTGATTTGACGGATATTCTCATTGACAATCAAGTGTCGCAACACGCTGTTGGCTCTGGCCCGGGCCAGGGTTCTGAGCAAGGGGAGCCATTTGGGCCCTTTGATCATGGCTTTTATGATCAAAGGAGAATCGGGATAGGCTTCGATCTGCTTGGCCAGTTTATCCAATTCTGTCAGTGAAGAAGCTTTAATTAAATCCTTGGCAAAATAAAATTGTATTTCCGGTTCAAAGGTAATCACATTGCCAGGCAAGGTCTGGCCGCCGTTTTTATTTTCATTTTTCAGAACCACAGCATCTTCATCAGCGTATTCCTCGAACTCAGCATAAGATTCTTCTTCGTTGTTTTTTTGTTCGGCTGTGGCTTTCGCCAAAGGCTGCCGGGAAGGTGCAGGTGTTGTTTTGACGGCCGGCGGTTCTTCCGGAAGAGGCTCGTCGGTAAGGTCGCCCATTTCATCAAAATACTCCTCTTTCTGCACAGGCGCGGACGGGGATTTGACGGAAGATTGTGGGTTGGTCGCAGCCTTGGTTGGCATTGGTGTGGGGTTGGGTGTAGGTTCCATCGTCGGCACCAGCGTGGGCTTTTTGGTAGGCATGGGCTTGGGCGTGGGTTTTTCCGCAGGGGCTTCTTCCTCCAAAGCCTCCAAATCTTCCAGCAATTCCGCGTTATCTGATGAAGGCGGAACAGGTGTTGCTTTGGGTACAGCCGTAGGTATGGTTTTTATTTTGGCTGGCGGAACGGTAGGAATAGGTGTTGGTTTGGTAGTAGGTTTGGATGTCGGTACAGGGCTGATGGTGGCCTTGGCTACAGCGTTCGGTTGAGCTGTGGCCATTGCAGGTAAGGCCGGGTTCGGGACGGCCGTTTCCAAATTTCTCCACGTTGGCGAAAAACCACCATTGCGGCTTACTGCAAACTGGCCGCTGCCATCACTGTTCATGACCCAGATTTCCCAATGATATGGATCCTGACGTCCGGAGGAAAAAGCTATTTTTTTCCCGTCCCAGGACCAAACCGGAGCGTTGCTGGCCCCGTCCTTGGTGAGACGCTTAAGGTCGGTGCCGTCATTGTTGATAATCCAGATATCTACGGTTTCATATATGGAAAGGGAAAACGCAATTTTTTTGCCATCCGGTGACCAGGATGGACCACCTGCATGGTGGGTAGCAGGAAAAGTGGTGATGGCCCATTCTTCTCCGGTTTTGATACGGCGCAAATAAAGGTTTTGGGATTGATGTTGCAGGCTGATGTAGGCCAGCAGCTTGCCATCGGGTGACCAGCTGGGACTATAATTATTACCCTCTCTTACCACGGTTTCCAAATTATAGCCCTCACGGTCAATCAGCCAAATTTGTCCCATGCGGGAAAAGGCGATTTCCTGGCTGTTGGGCGACCAAGTGGGTGCATCGTGTATATTGAAATTTTGAGCAGCAGGATCATTTTCCGAGGAATTGAAGAAGGTCAAACGGGTGGCGCTTGCAGTCTTAAAATTATAGAGCCAGAGTTCATGGCTGCCGCTTTGATCAGACCAGTAAGCCAGAGTCTGTTGGTCCGGCGCCATGGAAGGGAACCAATTGTTTTTCCCCGTATTTTCCAATTTGCCTATTTTTTCACCGGACAAGTCGGTAGTGAATAATTGACCGGACGATGTATAGACCAGTTGTTCATTATGCGTGATGGGCGTGGCGATAACCGTGGGCGCAGGTGCCGGGGGGGTATTTTTTCGGCAACCAATGATCGAAAGAGCGGCCAAGCAAACCAGGCCCAATACCAGTCCGAGGCGTGGGAGGTTGAATCGAGATGTATTTGTCATAGGGTTAACCAGGTGTAGGCCAAGGGAAGTTAGGGAAGCGTTGGTCTGTGCTTTTGCCGATTATGCCCAGGGCGCGACGCTTCTTGCCTCCTTGTGAATTTTTATAGAATTTTAAAGGATATTTCGGGAATTTGTCAAGGATAAAGCCCGGGCTTTATCCTTGACAACCAAGATTTTCACTTGCTAAACTGTCGACCAATTGTAAACCTGCCGATAATTAATCAATCCCATGACGCCTGTCGCCCAGCAGGCAGGGCAACGTTTAGCTGATATAGAATGAATAAATAAATAACCATATGCTCCCTAAGGTGGACTGCTGCCAGCCTTGCGGTGGTCCATTTTTGGTGGGAGTCTCGGAGGTTCCTATGCGTGCTGGTCTGAAATTTCAATTCATCCTGATGACCGTTACCCTGGTAGCGGTTACAGTTTTTGGCTCCACTTATTTTTTCACCCAGCAGGAAAGGGAAGTCCTGCTGCGGGAAATGACCAGAAGAGGATCCACCATTACCCGGAATTTGGCCACCATCAGCACCGATGCCTTAATCAACGGCGATCGGTTATCTTTGGCCACTTTCGTCACCAGTGTTATGAAAAACGAGGGCGTGGCTTATGCCATGATTCTCGATGATAAGGGAAAAATTTTGGCCCATAGCAAGATCGCCAATATAGGTAAGGAGTACGTGGAACCGGTTGGCTTAAGACCGCTCACCAATGAAGAGATTCTCATTCAATCTTTCAAGAACCAGGATGACCATGCCCTAACCGATATTGCTATTCCCATCAATCTTCGTAACGGCGTTCAAATAGGCAGTGTGCATGTGGGCATGTCTCAGAAATCGGTTACCGAGCATGTCGGTCAAGCCTTTCGGGAATCATTGTCCATTGCCGCGGCCTTATTATTGATTGGCATTATCATCGCGGTTTTTGTCACCAATATTATGATGAAGCCTGTGAGCGAATTGATGCGCGGGGTGCATGAAATCGGCGCCGGCAATCTTAATTTTAAAATTAATATCAAGGGTAAAAGCGAGCTGGCCATTTTGGCTAATGCATTCAATGAAATGGCCGATAATTTAAAAGAACTTTACATCGGCGTGCTGCGCGCCATGGCCAAAGCACTGGAGCACCGCGACAAATTTGTAGGCGGCCATGACCAGCGCGTATCGGAATATGCGGCTAATTTGGCGGTACATATCGGTCTGGATCAGGAAGAGATCGCTAACATTCATCTGGCCGGTCAGGTCCAGAACATCGGTCATATTGCCGTACCCGACGTGATTTTAGAAAAGACCGGGAAATTGACGGCGGAAGAATACGAAACAATGAAGCAGCATACGTTGGTGGGCGCCGACATCTTGAAACAAATCGAAGCCTTGCGTGGGGTCGTGCCCTTGGTGATGCATCATCATGAACGCTATGACGGCAAGGGTTATCCCCAGGGGCTGTCAGGCAAGACTATTCCCCTGGGCGCACGTATTCTGGCTGTAGCCGATGCTTTTGACGCCATGACCTCGGAACAAAAACACCGCGCTCCCATCAGCCGGCGTGATGCCATGGAAGAACTTAAAAGGAATGCCGGGACCCAGTTGGATCCTGAATTGGTGGGTGCCTTTGTGGTCATGCTGGAAAAGCAACAGGAGGAAAGCGGATCGTGAGTAAGCCAACGGCAGCATTGGCGCAGAAACCGCAAGCGCAAAAGATTAAAAAAAAAGGATTGCGTATTCCTATCAGGTTGCAATTCACTTTCTTCGTGGTGCTCACCGTAGGAACCATTATGGTGCTGACGACTATCCTGACTTATCGGCAGCAGCAAAAATCGCTGCGTGAGGAAGTTGTGAAACGGGGCGCTACTATTGCCCGCAGCCTGGCTTCCTCGGCAGCCGAAGCTGTACTTAATGATTTAGTGTGCGCTGCTTTAATTCATGAAACCATGCCCGATGCCCGTGCTGCGGCCATGCCCGAGGTTACCTTTAAAAGCATTTTTCTTTCCTTGCGAGGAGATATTTTTGGCCAGCAAAAAGCATATACTCAGAATATCAAACGTAATGCCGGTGTAGTGGAAATCCTAATGACCGATTCAAGCGGCACCATCGTGGCCCATAATGACATCCGCAAAGTCTCCCAGCCTTACGTACCGCCTCAAGGCGTCAAGCCTTATGCGGGGGAATCGCTATTGGTTCAGCCTTATACGACCGCCAACGGAGAGCGCCGGTTCGATATCGCCATTCCCATCTTAGTTAACCGGCTGGGTAAGTTGGGGGGCAAACAAATCGGCGTGGTTCATTTGGGCATGTCCCAAAAACTGGTGGATATCACCGTTAAACAGGCAGCCGTCAAGTTGCTGGTGGTCACCGGCATTATGCTGCTGTTGGGAACGATTGCGGCCATTTTTCTGGCGCACTTCATGACCCAACCTCTTAAAAATCTGGTGGCCGGTGTATTGGCCATTGCCGGCGGTGACCTCAACCAGGAGATTAAAATCAGCAGGAATGATGAGTTGGGTGAGCTGACGGCGGCCTTCAACCAGATGGCGGCCTCGTTACGGGAGAAGGAACAAATTAAAGGTGCTTTTTGTACCTACGTGTCCAGCCAAGTGATGGAAGAAGTTCTGAAAGATCCCGGCAAATTGGCGCTTGGCGGTGCCCGTAAACGGGCCACAATGCTGTTCACCGACATCCGGGGCTTTACGTCCATGTCGGAAACCCTGGAGCCTGAGGCCGTGGTCTCGGTGATCAATGAATACCTTTCCGTCCAGACCGAAATTGTGCTGCGTAATGGCGGCATGCTGGACAAGTTTGTCGGTGACTGCGTTATGGCAGTCTACGGCGTGCCCCTGCCCATGGAGGACGACGTGGTACGGGCCGTAAGAACAGGCGTGGAAATCCAGGAAGCCATTAAAGCATTGAACCATCGCCGTAAAAATGAAGGTCTTAAGACCGTCACCATCGGCATTGGGGTCAATACAGGCGATGTGGTTTCAGGCAATATGGGCTCGGCCCAAAAAATGGACTATACCGTGATCGGCGATGCCGTTAATTTGGCGGCCCGCTTGGAAGCGATTGCCGAAGGCGGCAGCGTGTTGATTTCGGAAACCACCTACCAGGCTGTTAAAAACCATGTGCTCTGCGAAAAATTATCACCCATTACGGTCAAGGGCAAGCGGGATCAAGTCTCCGTCTACCGGGTGACCGGGATGAAAGCCGTTTCCGTATAAATCCATTGGTATAAAACATTTTGTCCCTTCAGCCATGACACCTGTGGTATAATCCGGGTTAAACTTTTTTAATCACCGAATGATGCCGTCTTTAGCCATGACAGGCCGAAGCGCGTCTGGTACGTTCAAGGGGGAAGTATGCAACTTTATATTGGCAGTGATCATGCAGGTTATGAATTAAAAGAAAACATTATCAACGCCTTGACCAAGGAAGGATTGGCCTTTAAGGATTTCGGCACCTCCACGGAAGAGTCTTGTGATTATCCTGATATCGGCTTGAAGGTGGCCGAGGCGGTGGCGCAGGAAGGGGAAGACCATCTGGGGATTTTAATCTGCGGTACCGGCGTGGGCATGTCCATCGCAGCCAACAAAGTGCCCGGTGTGCGGGCGGCCTTGGCCTACAACACCTATGTGGCCCAATATGCACGGGAACACAATAATGCCAATATCCTGGTGTTGCCGGGCCGGGTGATCGGCAAGGACATGGCCATGGCCATGATCAAAGCCTGGCTGCATGCCCGCTTTTCCGGTGATCGCCATCAGCGGCGGCTGGATAAAATCAAGGAAATTGAAAATAAATATTTCATATCCAAATAAAGAGAGGCCAGACATTGAAACCCTTAAGTCAAAGCGATCAGGAAGTTTATCAAATCATTGAAGCGGAGGTAGAGCGCGAGCATACGCGCCTGCAGATGATTGCTTCCGAAAATTATACCTCCGCGGCGGTTCTGGAAGCCCAGGGCAGCCTCTTTACCAACAAATACGCCGAAGGTTATCCCCGCGCCCGTTATTATCAGGGATGCGGACCGGCCGATGACATCGAACAGCTGGCCATCGACAGACTTAAAACCCTGTTCGGCGCGGAACATGCCAATGTGCAGCCCCATTCCGGCAGCACCGCCAATATGGCAGCCTATATGGCGCTGCTCAAACCGGGGGATAAAATCCTGGGTATGGATTTGGCTGATGGCGGCCATCTGACCCATGGCGCCAAGTTTAATTTTTCCGGGAAACTATATCAGTCGGACAGTTATAAAGTGAACGAAAAAACCCATCTTATTGATTATGATGCCTTGGCCGACCAGGCCAAAGCTTTTCGGCCGGCCTTAATCATTGCCGGGGCTTCAGCCTATCCCCGTGTCATTGACTTTCCCAAATTCCGTGAAATTTGCGACAGCGTGGGGGCTTATTTGATGGTGGATATCGCTCACATCGCCGGGTTGATTGCCGGCGGAGTACACCCTTCGCCTGTGCCCTTCGCGGATGTGGTGACCTCCACCACTCATAAAACCCTGCGCGGACCGCGCAGCGGGTTTGTGCTCTCACGGAGCGAGTACGCCAAAAAAATTGACAGCGCTGTTTTTCCAGGACTGCAAGGCGGTCCCTTGATGCATGTTATCGCCGCCAAAGCCGTGGCGTTCAAGGAAGCTGCCGGTGATAGTTTTAAGCGCTACGCAGAACAGATTATTGCCAATGCCAAGACGCTGGCCGAAGAACTGTTGCGCTTTGACTTTGATTTGGTCACCGGCGGTACGGACAATCATCTGATTCTGTTGGACTTGAGACGGCTGAACAAGACCGGCGCCGACATTGCCGAGCGTCTGGAACAAGCCGGTATCGTGGCCAATAAAAACGGTATCCCCAATGATCCACTCGGTCCGAGGGTTACCTCCGGTGTGCGTTTGGGCGTATCAGCCGTCACCACCCGGGGGATGAAAGAAGAAGAAATGAAGACCATTGCCGGTTTTGTTCACCGAGTGGTGCATAGTTCCGGTACTACCGAGGCTTTGGCCAGTATTCGTCAAGAGGTCAATGCCCTGTGCCGGCAATTTCCGGATTTCAAAGAGGACTGAACTGGCAAAGCGGGAAAAAATATTATTTTTCATGGCAAGCCGCAAAGGACGCAAAGTTAAAGTTTTGTTGCCTAGGGTTTGTCCTTCTTTGCGATCTTCTTTGACGTAAGGGCACAGCCGGAAAAAATTATCTAGCCCGACCGGTTAAGATATTATTATGTAGGGACGCCGCCGGCTGCGCAAAAAACCTAGATCTTGGAGACATAGAATCTAATGACAACAGCAGCAAACCAACCTCAACCCGGGAACCAACGTCCCAGTTGGGATCACTATTTTATGGAGATTACCAAGGTCGTAGCCAAGCGCTCCACCTGTACCCGGCGGTCGGTGGGCGCTATATTGGTTAAAGATAAACATATCATCGCCACCGGCTATAATGGACCACCCAAGGGCCTCAGACACTGTGCTGAGGTGGGATGCTTGAGAAGCAAGCTCAATATTCCCTCAGGGGAACGGCATGAAATCTGCCGCGGCCTGCATGGTGAACAAAATGCCATTATTCAAGCTGCCGTCCACGGCAGTTCCATTGCCGGTGCCACGCTCTATTGCACCACCCAACCCTGTGTGATCTGCACCAAGATGATCATCAATGCCGGTATCAAGAAAATAATTTACGAAGGCCATTACCCCGATCAATTATCCCTGGAAATGCTGGAAGAGGCCGGCGTGGCCCTGGTGCATTTCGAACAGCTTGAAGGGAAGTGATCTTCCCAGTCAGGGGATCCTTATGCTGACCAACCTGATCATCATGGCCACGGCCGGGGTGATCACCTTTTTGACCACCCCCTGGGTTAAACGTCTGGCCCGCCATTATGATGTAATCGATAAGCCGGACCGCAAGCGCAAACGCCACCGTCGGTTGGTGCCCTTATGGGGCGGCCTGGCCGTGGCCTTGGGCTTGACGACCGCCTGGCTAATGGCAGTTCGTTTGCCACAGGTCCAGCTCTGGTTGAGCTATCACGGCGACTTTCTGGGTCAGAGGCTGTGGATCGTGGGCCTGGCGTTTCTCATCATTACCGTGGCCGGCCTGGTGGATGATAAGATGGTCTTACCGCCCAAAGTTAAGCTTCTCACCCAAATTGTAGCGGTTTTGCTGGTCGTCTTTGCCGGTTTTTATTTCCATGGGTTCCGAGCCCCCGGTTCGGAGGGGGTTATTTGGCTCTGGCCTCTGGCTGGTCTCATGTTAAGTTGTCTGTGGATGCTTTTCATGGTTAATGCCTTTAATTTTATCGATGGGGTAGACGGTCTGGCCGCCAGTCAAACCTTTATCGCCGGCTTGGCCTTGAGCATTGGCGGGGTAGTGGCCGCTGCGCAGAGTGATAACTTATTGGCCGCTTATCAAAGCCGCTTGGGGGCATTGATCGCTTCAGCCAGTGCCGGCGCTGCCCTGGGGTTTTACCGTTTCAACCGTTGGCCTGCCGGTTTGTTTTTAGGTGATGCCGGGTCCAGCCTGTTCGGGTTTACCTTGTGTTTGGCAGGCATCTTAATTATGGGGCAGGCGCCCACCGCCGCGGCACCGTGGACGGTGATTTTAATATTAGCCTGGCCCATGTTGGATACAGTGCAGGTTATTTTCAGACGCTGGCGGCGGGGAGAACCAATTTCCAAGGCTGACAACCGGCACTGGCACCATGAGCTGCAAAAGCGGGGATTCACCAAGACCGCGACTGTAGCCTTCATCAATATGATTTCCATTTTCTTGTCGGCGCTGGGATTGGGGTTATTATGGTTGTGAACCGATACCATGTTCTGGTGATTATGGGTACCAGACCGGAAGTGATTAAGTGCGCGCCCGTGATCCAAGCCCTTAAAGCCCGGTCTTCCCATTTCAAAACCACCGTGGTGACAACCGGTCAGCACCGGGATTTGTTGGAGCCCATGCTCGCCCACTGGGCGATGACACCTGATGACCATTTACATTTAATGGCTTCCAAGTCTACGCCGGCAGCGTTTACGGCAGCAGCTTTGGAAAAATTAGCCCCCCTGATTAAGGCGCGCAGGCCTCATTTGGTCATGGTGCAAGGGGATACCAGCACAGCCTTGGCCGGCGCCTGGGCCGGCTTTTATGAGAAAATTCCTGTGGGCCATCTGGAGGCAGGGCTGCGCACCTATCAACCCATGAACCCGTTTCCCGAAGAAATGCATCGCCGCACGATCAGTCTGCTGGCGTCCTGGCATTTTGCACCTACCTCCGGCGCAGCTCAGCACCTGCTTGAGGAGGGTGTGGCCAAACAGAACATTTTTGTAACCGGCAATACAGTGGTGGATGCACTGCAGGCCACGGTTAAGACCGGATTTGACCATCGGCCCTGGACTAACCAATTTGAGGACTATGTAATCATCACCCTGCACCGCCGGGAAAGTTTTGGACCTGAGCTCAAAGCCATGCTTCAAGCTATTCTGGATCTGGCCCGGCTCAACCCGGAGCTGGGGTTTATTTTCCCCGTCCATCCCAATCCCAGTGTGCGACAGGCCGTACAAATGGTTTTTAAAAAACCTTTGAAAAATCTAGGTCTGCAGGCGCCCATGGCTTATAATGTTTTCGTCAATTTGCTGGCCCATGCCCGCTTGGTCATAACCGATTCCGGCGGCATTCAGGAAGAAGCCACGGCCCTGGGCATCCGCACCATAATATGCCGTCATGTTACCGAACGGCCTGAGGCCATTAGTGCTGGAGCGGTGCTCGTGCCGCCGGCGCGGGAAGCCATCAAGCGCCAGGCTCTGGCGCTGCTCAAGCCTACGGGCCGACCAGGCCGGAAAGTCTGTCCTTTTGGAGATGGCCGGGCGGCCGCGCGTATCGAGGCGGCGCTTTTGTGGATCAGCGGGCATCAACCCCGGCGACCGCGGCCTTTCCGAAGCTGATGTCGTTTTTACATGATTAAGTCCGCCGGGGGTTACCCTGCATAGGAGTTTTAAATGACCGTCAATCAATTAAACCTCACCTTGGAAAAAACCATTAGGCTCTCGCTCTTGGCCATGATCTTTATCGTGCCGCTGATATTTTACATCCGCACCCATGATGTGTTTGAGATGAACAAAGTTACGTCGTTTCAATTGCTGCTGCTGCCGGCCTTTGCGGCCTTGCTTGTTTACAAAACGGTCAATCATGGCTGGAGGTGGCGGCCCTCACCGCTTTGGGCGCCGATGGCGGCGGTGGGTCTGAGCGCGCTGTTGTCCACGCTCCTGAGCAACAATATACTCACCAGTGTGTTTGGGGTTTATGAAGATTACGAAGGCATTATCATCATTGCCGCTTACCTTATGCTTTGGGTATTGGTGCACCAAACCACCACCACGTTTCAGGACGTTAAAAAATATCTGTACATGGTGGTCATTGCCGGAACCTTGGCCACGGCTTATGGCATTGCGCAAAATTATGGCATCGATTTTATTCGATGGAATCCCACCACCTATTCGGCCAGCCGCATGTTCGGGTCCCTGGGCAATCCCAATTTTTTGGCAGCTTACGGCCTGATGACTCTGCCTATTGCCTGGATGTTTTTCATTATCAATCAGCGCGTCTCCTCTAAGTTACTTTTTTTGTTGATGACCGTGACCATGGCCGTGGCCATTTTTTTTACCAAAAGCCGAGGCGCTGTTTATGGCCTGGCCGTGGAAATGCTGGCCTTTGGCGCTTATTTGATTTATGACCACCTGCGTTCAGGACGTCTGGCGCGCGAAAACAAACGCTGGCTGATAGTTTTTGCCGTCATGGCCTGCTTAACTCTGCTGGCGCCTCAGGTCAGGCAGACCGTAAAAACCACTGTCCACCGTACCCTGGCCACCCTCAAGGTATCGGAAATTAAAATGACGCCCCGCCTTTACATCTGGAAAAGTGCCTTGAAAATGATTAAGGATAAGCCTCTATGGGGCAGCGGGTTGGATACGTTCCAAATCACCTTTCCCAAGTACCGGCTACCCTTATATTGGGAATTGGAATGGAACGGCACTCCGGAAAAAGCGCACAACTTCTTTCTGCAAATCGGCGCCACCACCGGCCTGCTGGGACTCGGCGCCTGGCTGTGGCTGCTGATTACCTATTTTGCCATTGTCTATAAGCAATTGCGCCACTTGGAAGGGAACCGTCGCCATCTGGCCGCAGCCATTGCCTTGGCCCAAATAGGCTTTTTGGTGCAGAACCAATTCAACTTTACCGTGGTGGCTTACGGAGCTCTGTTCTGGTTCTTTCTCGCTTTAGGGCCGGCGTTAAGCCGTCAAGAGGATCCGGTGCGCCTGACGCCGGATAAGCCCCTGCTGCCCGGCCAATGGTCTGCCCGGCAGTGGGTTCTGGTGGGCTCGGCGGTAGTGGCAGCAGTTGGATTAATGTTCTGGTCGCTGCGGTTGTGGTCTGCCGATGTGTTTTTCAAGCGGGGTATTATCCTTATGACTCAGGGACAGGTGGAGCGGTCCCTGCCTGATCTGCACCGGGCTGTGGCTATCAATCCCTGGCGGGAAATTTATTGGGTGAAAGAAGGCATTGCCCTGGAAGGGATGGCCAAACAGGCCTCCGACAAACTATCCTACCTGCGCAAAGCCGAAGCCATCCATCTCCACACCTTGGCCATGAATCCGCTCAACGGCTACAACTATAACAATCTGGGAAGGGTGTACAAGTATTGGGGAGAGCTGTTGGATAAGCAAAAACTGCAGGATGCAGAAAAGGCCTGTCAAGAAGCCGTAACCCTTGATCCTTATAATGCGTATTTTAATTTGGATCTGGCCTCGGTTCTGATATCATTGCACCAATGGGACAAAGTGGAAAAAACAGCCCGGCACCTGATTGAATTGTTTCCTGATTTTGCCATGCCCTATGCCTATCTGGGGTATGTGGGGTTGATGGAAAACAATATGCAAAAAGCCAAACGCAACCTGACTTTGGCTTCTGAAAAAAATTGGCGCGGCGATATTTTAACCCGGGCCTCAACGCTCAGTAATTTGGGTATCGTGCGGGTGCGCTTTAATGAGCTGGAAGGGGCGCTGCAGGCTTTTGATGAATCCCTGTCCTTGCAACCAGGAAATCTTGAAGCCCGCTATAATAAAGGCTTGATACTGGAACGTCTGGGCCGGGCGGAACTGGCGGTTCGCGAGTATCAAACCATCATCAGCCAGGCGCCGCATTCTAGGCGGGTGGCTGAATTGGAACAACGTATCGCACGCCTACAAGGAGGAAAGCCCTAGTATGAAATGCCCATTTTGCGGTTACCAGGAAGATAAAGTGGTGGATTCGCGCACCAGTAAAAACGGCTTGGCCATCCGCCGCCGCCGGGAATGCCTGCAGTGCACCAAACGCTTTACCACCTATGAACAGGTAGAGGAAGTGCTGCCCATGGTGGTTAAGAAAGACAACCGCCGTGAACCTTTCGACCGCTTTAAAATTGTGTCCGGTATGCGTAAAGCCTGTGAAAAAAGACCAATTTCCACGGAACAGTTGGAAGCCGCGGTGGATGAAATTGAAAAAGTTATCCAAAACCGCATGGAAAAAGAAATCCAGGCCAATGAAATCGGGGAACTGGTCATGCGCAGACTGGCCGAGATGGACGAAGTGGCCTATGTGCGATTTGCCTCCGTGTACCGCCAGTTTAAGGATATCAATGCCTTTATGGATGAATTGAAGATTATATTAGCGGAACAAACCATGAACAAAGGATAAGCCCATGCAGGAAGCCCGGTATTGGCATGCCGAAGCGCACGGCCTTAGATGCGACCTTTGCCCTTGGAATTGCCTTATCCAGGAGGGCAAAGCCGGGGTATGCCAGGCCCGCTTAAACCGCCAGGGTCGGCTGCTGGCCAGCATGTACGGCCGGGTGACGGCTTGTCATCTTGATCCTATCGAGAAAAAACCTCTTTATCATGTCAAACCTGGCCGGGCTATCTTGTCGTTGGGATCGGGTGGCTGTAATTTTAAATGCGATTTTTGCCAAAACTGGGACATCTCCCAGGTCATCCCGGACACCATGGAAGTGCTGCCCGAAGAGGTGGCGCAAAAGGCCGCGGCTATTGACAGCTGCGGGGTGGCTTATACCTACAATGAACCAATCATTAATATTGAATATATCCTGGATTGCGCCAGGAAAATAAAGGCCAAAGGCCTGATCAATGTCATGGTCAGCAATGGCTACATAAATCCAGGTCCGTTGGAGGACCTTATTCCCTTGATCGATGCCTGGAACATTGACCTTAAATCCATGGAGGACAGCTTTTACCGTGAGGTCTGCCACGGCCAAGTGGAGCCGGTGAAGGCCACTATTAAGCGGGTCAGCCAAAGCAGCCATGTGGAAGTCACCCATTTGATGGTGACCGACCCCCGTCACTCCCTTGATGAGGTACGGGAATTGGCGCAGTGGCTGGCCTCCTGTTCGCCGTCGATTCCACTGCATTTAACCCGCTATTATCCCCAATACCATTACGACCAAGCGGCCACGGACGTGGACTTCATGCATCAGGCTTATGAGGTTGCGAAAAAATATTTGAAGTGGGTTTACCTGGGCAATATTCCCGGGGACGAGGGTAATACCTTTTGTGCCCAATGCGGCCAGTTGCTGATTGAACGGCACGGCTACCGGATTTTGAATATTCATGTTAAGGGCAATCATTGTCCGAAATGTCAGGCGGATTTTTACGGGATTCTATAGCGTGGTCCATAGTGGGCGTCTCTTCACAAAACAGTTGCGGTGATTTTAAATAAGGAGTTTGATCATGTCCTTTTGGGATGGATTCTATTACGGGATTTCCATATTGATCTGGTTGTATCTGGCCGTGATGGTCGTGCTGGTATGGCGGACCGCGTTTGTGGACTGGCTGAAAGGCAGCGCCAAAGGCATGTACTACCTGTTGGGCGTAGGTAAGCTGCCCGATGCGCCCACGTCCTTGCTCAAACGCTTCTTTGGGTATCTGTGGGGCGGTTGGACCTGGATCCTGCTATGGTCGTGGTGGCTCATGCCCCTGTTAAAGAAATATTTCTTTAAATTTATCAGCAACGAAATGAGTTTTAAAATAGCTCAAATTTCCACCTTGATCGTAGTCATCGCCTACGGGGCAGCCGGTTTTTTCGCCATCGCCAAGGCCATCATCCTGTGGTATAAAAAAATCTATCAACCCTATCTTCAGCAATCGTCAGTCAATTAAGCTATTGGTGAAGAGGAAAGTTTTGGTTTGCTCTTATGACAATAATGAACCGTTATGGTTGCGTTAAAGACTTGGCGCTGGGCCGGGAAAAACTGGTCTTCGCGGATCTTCACATTCACTCCAAATATTCCCGGGCCACCTCACCGCAAATGGACGTCGTCTCGCTGCATTATTGGGCCAAACGCAAAGGCATAGGCCTCATGGGAACCGGTGACTTTACTCATCCCCAATACTTTCAGGAATTAAAAGACCACCTGGAGCCTCATGCCAGCGGGTTTTACCAGGTGCGCGGCTATGATGACAGTGTCTTGTTTGTGCCTACCGTGGAGACCTCACATATTTATAAACAAAGCGGCAAGACCAGACGGGTACACATGCTCACCATTGCACGCTCTCTGGAAAGCGCCCAGGAAATCAACCGCGCCCTGGCGCGGCGCGGTAATATTGCTTCCGACGGTCGTCCTATTCTGGGCTTGCCGGCAAAAGGCTTGGTACGCTTAGTGCGCGATATTGATGATCACACCCTTATGGTTCCAGCCCACATCTGGACCCCTTGGTTTTCCGTGCTGGGCGAAAAATCGGGCTTTGACAGTTTGGAGGAATGTTTTGAAGAGGAGCTGGACATGATCAGCGCCATTGAAACCGGGTTGTCGTCAGATCCGGAAATGAATTGGCGTTTATCCCAGCTTGATCCTTATACCATTATCTCCAATTCCGATGCTCATTCGCCGGCCAAGGTGGGCAGGGAATGCAATGCTTTCAGCCATCCCTTGACCTGGGAAAAATTGCGCATGAGTTTGCGGGAAAAAGCCAAGTCAACGCTTCGGTTCACCGTGGAATTTTTTCCGGAGGAAGGCAAGTACCATTGGCCCGGCCATAGTAACTGCAAGATGCCCGTTTCACCGGCTGATTTTTTGAAATTGGAAGGACTCTGTCCCGTTTGCCACCGCCCGCTGACCAATGGTGTGGCCTCACGCCTGGAAATGCTGGCCGATCGTCCGGAAGGTTATCGGCCTAAGGCTGCATTACCCAGTGTGCATCTTGTGCCTTTGGATGAAGTAATCGCAGAAGCCATGGGCAAACGGCCGGCGTCCAAAGCAGTCCAATTGCAATTGGACCGCATGCTGGACCATGACCTCGGTGAATTGGAATTGCTGATTCGCACGCCTTTAAATGACATTGAAGCTTTGAGCAGCAGCCGCATTCGCGAGGCCGTGCAGCGGGTGCGCCAGGGCCAGGTGCAAGCTCAACCCGGGTATGATGGGGTTTACGGGAAGATAGGCTTATTTACCGACCAGGAAAAAAACGGCGCTCAAAAGAGAACGCTTTCAGCGCCTCAGCTTAACCTCATTTCCTGAGCCGGAGAGCCTGAAATAAAGGCTATGGCTTATGCAAAGCCGGAAATAAAGCATGGCCGCGTAGCTCTGCGGCTTTTTGTATCCTTCTTTTCGTTTGCAGGGAACAGTCGCGACCGTTCTCTGCAACCAGGGTTGGAGGGAAAGCCCCGTATCTACCCGAAAAACGTAGATACCGGGGATAAAGAAGCTAAATAGGGACAACGAGGCTGTTTCTGTTCTTTCCTGGAAAGCTGAGATATCACTACAATTAGGAGAAAATTGATGAAAAAAATCATAACCTTGATCATGGCCTTTGTGCTGGCCCTGATCATAAGTTCAACTAAAAGCGAGGCGGCCATGCAAAATACTATTGAATCATTGACCCTGAAAAACGGATTGAAAGTAATCATCAAACCGGTACCCACCGCACCGGTGGTCTCGGTTTTTGTGTGGTACAAAGTTGGCGCCCGTAATGAACCGGCCGGACAGTCGGGACTGGCTCACTTTCTGGAGCACATGATGTTCAAGGGTAGCAAGAAATTCGGCAAAGGCGAGATCGCCCGTCTGGTGGGCCGTACCGGTGGCCAGCAAAACGCCTTCACCAGTTATGACTACACCGCTTATTATGAAACCGTTCCCAAATCAGCGCTGAATTTGGCACTGGACATTGAATCAGACCGCATGCGACATGCCTTGCTTGAGGTTAAAGAAGTGGCCTCGGAAAAAACCGTTATTCTTTCCGAGTTGGACGGCAATCGCAACCATCCTCAGGTGCGGCTGCGCGAATTGGTCAATGCCCATACCTGGGAAAACCACCCTTACCGGCGGCCGGTAATCGGTTGGAAAAATGAAGTGGCCAAGTTGACCGCCGCCCAATTAAAAGCTTTTTATGATCACTTTTATCAACCCAACAACGCCACCTTGGTTATTGTGGGGGATGTGACCAAGAACAGCGTGCTCAAACAAATCAAACAATATTTCGGGCCCATTCCCCGGGGACCTCAACCGCCGGCCATGACGTTTCTCGAAGAACTGGATGCACAGAACGTCCGGCTGGAGATGCATGACAACGGCCCGGCCAAGATGTTGCGCTTTAATTTTAAAATTCCTCCTGCCACCAGTGATGCCCATTATGCCCTGACCTTGCTCAACGAGGCGCTGGTCACAGGTCATACCTCGCGGCTGTACAAGGCCTTGGTGGAGACAGGCATGGCCAGCAATGTATCCGCCAATCCTCTGGAGATGGTGGACAAAGGTGTTTGGTCTTTTTCCGTGGTGGCCACGCCGCCAACATCACTGGAGGCCATTGAGAAAGTCTTGTTCAGTGAATTTGAAAAAATCAAAACAAGCCTGCTGACAAAAGAAGAATTTCAGCGGGTGGTCAACAAGACCAAGGCCCAATTCGTGTATGCCAAAGACAGCCTGACCGACCAGGCCATGATGCTGGGCTTTTATGAAACCGTGGCTGGTGACTATGAGCGGGCTGATACCTATCCCGAAAAAGTGGCCGCAGTGACCCGGGCCCAAATTCAATCTGCAGCCCAAACCTATCTGACCCAGGCGACTATGACCATGGGCAAGTTTATTCCCCTCACCCCTACGGCCGGGGCAGGTACGGTGTTGCCCGACGCCGGTGTGGTGGAACATTATCAGCGCCCTCTTCAAAACAGCCTTCGCGATACAGGGATACCCGGAGCGAGCCAGGGTGGCCAACCCCAAAGTCATCCGGCGTTTATCGAAACCGCGCTGCGCAAACAGTTAGTGCTGCCCAATGGCCTGACCATCATCATGCAGGTTAATCCCAGCAATCCCATGCTGGTCATCTCGGGCCTGGTGGATGCCGGCATGATCAACGAGCCGGCCGACAAACCTGGGCTGGCCCTGTTGCACAGCCGTATGCTTACCAAGGGTACCAGCCGCCAGAGCGCCGATCAATTAGCCGAGGCGCTGGAATTCAAAGGCGCAGACCTTACCTTTCAGGCGCAACTGGAATATTTGAATATTGACGGCGAAGCCTTGTCGGACGATTTGAAGTTGCTCATGACCTCGTTGGCTGATTGTCTGATGGCTCCCGTCTTTCCCAAGCAGGAACTAAGCAAAGCTCGGGAAAAGTTATTGGCCCAATGCCGGTTGGCCGAGGACAACGCCAATCTGCAGGCATGGCAGGGGTTTTATGATCTGGCTTATCCAGCGGGTCATCCCATGCGGCGCTCCATCCTGACCGCGGCCGCCGGTCTTCCCGGGATTACGCGAAACGACCTCCTGGCCTATCACCGGCGTATGATCACACCGGAACGGACCATTATTTCTATCAGCGGGGCCTTTGATCCGGAAGTGGTTAAGACTTTGACCAGAAAGTTGTTTTCAACTTGGAAGCGGGGTTCGGCGCAGCCCACGGCTGAGATTAATATGGCCAAAGTGACTAAAACCGAACGTCATTTGACAATCATGGAGGGCAAGCATGAAAGCATGGCCGTACTGGGGCAGGAAGGCCTCAGCCGGCTTGATCCGGACTATTATAACCTTTTGGTGGCCAACCAGGTGCTGGGCGGGGCAGGCTTGTCCAGCCAGCTTATGCGGGTCGTGCGTGATCAGCATGGTCTTAGCTATGGCATCTATTCCTACTTAAAAATATCCAAAGGCCAGCGGCCCTGGGTGGTGGTGTTCCAATCCGACCCCAAAAGCGTGGATCAGGCCATTGCCCTAACCAAGGAAGAAGTGAAGCAGCTGCAGGAGGCGAAATTATCCAAACAGCAATTGCAAGACAGCCAAAGCCAACTGGCCGGTCAGCTTGTGATCCACCTGGAAACCAACAACGGCTTGGCTTTTCTCAACCGCGAGATTGCCTATTATCATTTGGGCTGGGATTACCTCACCACCTATCCCAAGAGCGTTGAAGCTGTGACTTATAAGGATATGGTGCAGGCTGCGCAACGCTATCTTCATCCTCAGGAGTGGCTGATTTCTGTGGCCGGCCCGGCCTTGCCCGGGGATAGCGGGAAGTGAAAGTCCGGCGACGGCATTCCAATATAGGCGAGATAAGTGCAGAGTCCCATTTTAAGAAAAACTTAAAAATGAAACCTTGCTGCCGGGTGAATTAAAATGTCTTCACCATGTAAATTCGAATCAGTCTAACCAGTCTAATTGTTAGGACGTCAAGGGTGTTTCGCTGGTGAAAAAGGCGAGAGGTAAAATCAATTGGCGCAACCCACAGCCACCGTAGCCCCAAAGGGCCAAAGGAGAAACTTGTGATCTTAAAAAGCAAAATACTCGTCATTGCTCTAGGTGCCATGTTGCTGGTCTCATGCGGCCAAAATCCGACCGCTCCCAGACCAGGCTATCAATCTCATAATTCTTCAATCAGGAGTGTCCAATCGAGCTCGGTGAATGCGGTTATTGAGGCCGAGAATTTTGGTCATAACTCGGGTACGCAAACCGAAGCCTGCGCTGAAGGCGGACAGGACGTTGGTTGGATAGATAACGGCGATTGGCTCGGGTACGAGATCAACTTTGGGAACGGGGCCGATGTTTTTCGCGCGCGCGTGGCCAGCGACACGGCCGGCGGCACGATCGAAATTCGGCTGGGCAACCCAACCAGCGGAACCCTCATCGGTTCCGTGGCTATTGTCAACACCGGAGGCTGGCAGCTTTGGACCACAGTGGAGACCAACATTCAAAAAACCTATGGGTTTCAACATGTTTATCTGGTTTTCAAAGGCGGCACGGGCGGGTTGTTCAATATCAATTGGTTTAAGTTTTACTCCCTTTCTCCCACCGTTATCAGCGCGTTTTCCCGTATTGAAGCCGAAGGCTTCAGCTTTAAATCCGGCACGGAAACCGAAGTATGCCGTGAAGGTGGCCAGGACATTGGCTGGATCAACAATGGGAACTACCTTGTTTTTGACCAGGTTGATTTTGGCAGCGGTGTGCTGGCGTTTCAGGCACGTGTGGCCAGCGATGGCGGAGGAGGGACTATTGAAATCCATCTGGACAGCCAGAGCGGGCCGGTAATCGGAACCTTGACGGTTTCGTCCACCGGTGGCTGGCAAAACTGGGCTACCATGGAAACGAGTGTGGTTAACATGCAGGGGCTCCATCCCGTCTACTTGATTTTTAGGGGTGGCGGCGGCGGACTTTTTAATATCAATTGGTTTCAATTTTCCGTTCCCGACAGCTATGATATTTTTAATTCCAAGGCCGCGGCGGGCGTGATGAACGGCGGATCTTCTTCCATTACTTTTTCCAGGTATAACCGGGGGTTGGTGACAAGCTTTCAGGCTTACGGGAGGGATGGATGGTGTGGGGTCTGGGTTCAGGTTAATGGCGGGCAAGACTTTGATGCCAGCGCTTATCAGGGCATCAAATTCAGAGCCTATTCCGCGGGCGATCTACCCTGGATTGAGTTTGAAATACGGGATAGCCACGGTGATCATGGCTACTTCTATCGCTATGGGCATTGGGATTACACTGCGGTGCCTGTGGCCAAATGGTACGGGAGTATGCCCCATGTCTGGACGGAGTACTACCTGCCGCTGCCCCAAGATAAAAGTTCAGTGAAAGAATTTAAAGTGTTGTTTCGTGCCGGCCTTGATTCTTATCCGGCACCCTGGTTTGACAGGCTTATGCCGGTTCACAGCACGGTTTATATAGATGACATCCGTTTTGTCAAGACCCCTTAAGACGGCAGCCGGTTTTTCTGGCTTGCCACGTTTCGGGTTGCCGCTTAGGCCGCATTTTAAGAAATGTAAACATGGACTGAAACATGCAATTCAATAGTGGGGCGGGCAAGAAGCCAAGCCGGGCTTTCCGATTTGATGGAAAGCCCGGCTTTTTTGTTTCCAGTAGTTCACAAAATATTTTCGGGTATGCAAATAGCCAGTGCTAAAGCGGAGAGGTGGCACCAAGATAGAAGTGAAATGATCGCCCACGCGCTAGGCTATGTCTGGGATAGGGCATTTACCGTCTCCTCAATGAATTCATATGCTGCTTGATTTCAACAGTCCTTAAAAAACAAATAAAAAAAGCCCCCGAACAAATTGACTAAACGGCCTGATATGGTAAGATGACCATTCAATAGAACCTGAATTGGAGGCGGTATGGAAGAATACGAATTGAAGAAATCTTTTAACAAAGACTCTTTGAAGGGACTGGGCGGCTTGGTCGTGGCGGGGCTTATTATTATCCTCTTTTTTGTTCTCAATCCTATTGTTATCATTGGAGCGGGCGAACGGGGTGTGATTTTTTCCCGCATCAGCGGGGTACGTCATCAGGTCTTGATGGAAGGTATGAATTTTAAGCTGCCTGCCATTGAAAACGTGGTTAAATTTGACATTAAAACCAAAAAATTGGAACGTGTAAGCCAAGGTGCTTCCAAAGATCTGCAGGAAGTGAACCTCAGGACCGTGGTAAACTATCACCTGGACGGCAAGCAAGTATCCCGGTTGTATCAGCAAGTGGGCGTGGATTATGAACGCAAGATCATCGACCCGGCCATCCAGGAAGCCGTAAAGGCAGGCACAGCACTGTTCCCGGTAGAAAGCATTATTGTAGAACGGCCCAAACTGAAAAAAATCATCACCGACAGCCTGGCGGAAAAACTAAAGCCTTACGGCATTGACGTGGAGGATGTCAATTTAACGGATATTACCTTCTCTCCAGAGTTCAACCGGGTGGTAGAGCAAAAGCAGATCGAAGAACAAAAAATCAAGACGGCCGAATATAAAAAACGCCAGGCTGAGCAACACAAACAACAAGTGATTTTGGAAGCGCAGGCTGAAGCCGAAAAGCAACGGTTGATCCGTCTGCAACTGACCAAGGACATTGTGGCGGTGGAATGGATTAAAAAATGGGACGGCAAATTACCGCAGACCATGCTGGGCGGCGGTGACAGCGTGCCGCTGATTAACTTGAAGGGGAAATAAGCGGTCAGCGTAAGGCGAACTGGCAAAGATTAATTATGGGCTAGCACAGTCTCAGAGGCTGAAGCTTTTTAAAATTAAGAAAAGGAGAAAAAATCACTATGGACAAATATGTTTGCACTGTATGTGGGTATGTATATGATCCGGAAGCCGGGGAACCGGATAACGGAATCGAGCCGGGTACTTCCTTTGAAAGTTTACCCGCCGACTATGTCTGCCCAGAATGCGGGGCCACCAAAGATAGTTTTGAAAAGCAATAAATAAAATTTACCGCCAGGAATTGCGGAGTATTTTATGCAAAAGCAAGACTATTATTTTATTTAACCTCGCTTCATCTCTGCATTTTAATGCGGGGAGGAAGCGAGAGCATAGTAATAACAAGCGTTGTGAATTGTACAATCCAGGACAGTACGGCTTGGCAGGCTGTGGCAATACCTGTGCACTCGTCTCCAGCTCCGGCAAGGGCAGGATCTGCCGGTGGTTGGGCCATGCCGGTAGCGGTGTGCCATGACAAGGGGAGAAAACAAAAAGCAATGACCATATCGCAACACAAGCCAAGCAAGCCTGGGCACCCGCCGACCCCTCAGCTGAGACTGACTGGGCGGCGGGTCAAACAAGCCCTGCTGGCAGGTATGACCTGGTTCTCGCACTTTAAAGCCACTATTGACAGCATGAATGTTTTTCCAGTACCCGATGGGGATACAGGAAAAAATATGATCCATACCCTGAAAGCTGCGGTTCATGAATTGGAAAGTATCAATAGCAACCAAGCTTCTGATATCGCCTGGGCTGCGGCCCGGGGCGCCTTAATGGGTGGGCGAGGCTGTTCCGGTATGATTCTCTCTGGTTTTTTCAGAGGCTTTGCTGAAGGCGTGGGCGACCGCTCCTTTTTAAGTCCTTTGGATTTGGCGCGGGCGTTTCAGGTCGGAACATTGCGGGCCCGGGAACGGGTGGAAGATCCGCAAGAGGGCACGATTTTAAGTGTTGGTGAAGCTGCCGCCTTGGCAGCGTTGACCGCAGCTCAAAAAAAACGGGGACACCAAGAGGTGCTGCAGGCGGCCTGGGAAGGCGCGCAACAGGCACTGAAACGGACGCCTGAGCAAATGCGACTCTTGAAACTGCATGAAGTGGTGGATGCCGGGGGGATGGGACTGGCCGTATTCCTGGAAGGTATGGTGCGTTTCAGTCAAGGTCAATCCTTGGAAAAACCACCTGCCGCAGAGGCACCGGAACCACGTCCTGCCAAACAAACGCGCCAGGCCTTTCACCTCAGCTCTTTTAAATACTGCACGGAATTGGTACTGCATGCACCAGGCCGGGGCTTGCGCGAGATTAAATCCCATTTGGCGCCACTGGGCGAAGAACTGATGGTGGCCCAAGGGGAGGAAGGCGTTTTTAAAATCCACATTCATGCCCAAGATGCCACCCTGATTTTGCAAGCTGCCGCCCAGTTGGGCATGATTACCTGGAAAAAGGTGGATGACATGGAGAAACAACATCACCACCAGTTTAAACCGGAATAAACGAGCACTAAGGAGCAGGCATGGCCGAAAAAATTGCGGTGCTTACTGACAGCACTTGTGACTTAAGTCTCGACTATTTGCGTCAACGCCATATTGAAATGGTTCCTCTAAGCGTTTTCTTCGGCGACGAAGAATACCTGGATGGCATTGATTTAAGCACCTCTCAGTTTTATGAAAAACTGAGTACCTCCCTTAATCACCCCACCACCTCCCAGCCTCCGGTGGGACGTTTTCTGAAACATTATCAGATGCTCAAAACTCAAGGGTACACGCACGTACTCAGTCTCCACATCTCCCAAAAAATGTCGGGCACGCTGCAGGCTGCCCGTCAGGCATCGGCCATGGTTTCCGGTATGACTGTGGAGGTAATAGATTCCTGTTACGTCAGTCTGGGGCTGGGCTTACTGGTGGCCTATGCGCAGGATCTGGTGGATGGTGGCGCTTCCTTTACCACCGTGGTGGAACAAGTACGGGCCCGGCGACCGCTGGTCAAAATTCTATTTTCCGTGGATAGCCTGGATGCCCTTCACCAGGGAGGCCGAATCGGCAAGGCGCAGGCCCTGATGGGGAAACTACTGGGTATTAAACCTCTGCTGACCATGGCCGGAGCCACCGGGGAAATTGAGGTATTAGGCAAAGTGTTGTCCACCGAGGCCGCCCTCAAAGCCATGATAAGCACGACCAAAACTCATATCGCCGAGCATGGTATTCAACAGGGTATTGCGCTGATTTATGCTGGGGTCAAATCCTATCATGATAAATTGGAAACAGCCATTCTGCCGTTGCTCAAGGAAACCGGGTTGGCTGACCGCCTCCAAAGCGCCCGGATAGGAGCGGTGGTGGGGGCTCATCTGGGACCAGATGGATGGGGCATTATTTTGTGTTAAAACCCTAAAGCCGGCCCGGGAAAAGCCGATGCTTTTTAAAATACCCTTGTACCTGGGAGATTCCTATGAAAAAGAAAATTCTGATCGTTGATGATGAGAAGGACATACGCAGCTTGATCGAAAAAATATTGGGTGAAGGTACCTATGAAATCTTTCAGGCCAAAGATGGACAGGATATGTTTGATTTTCTTAAGGACAATAAACCCGACCTGATCCTGCTGGATGTGATGATGCCCGGCATCAATGGATATGACATTTGTCACATGCTTAAACGCAATCCGGAAACCTCATCCATCCCGGTGGTGATGTTAACCGTGCTTAGCGGTCCCCAAGACGCCTCCAAAGGCATGGCCATGGGCGCTTCGGCCTATCTGACCAAGCCTTTTGATCCTGATGATTTAGGCCAAGAAATCGAAACCATCCTGAATTCCAAGACCGAAGACCATTCGTAGGTCGTCCTCGGAGACGCTTTTCAGGATCCCACCCAAAGCGCTTGACGATTTTGTGATTCCCGGTAAAATAAGGCTGCGTTGGTCCGTCCTTTTGATGGAAAAATAAAATACTCGGCCATGAATTGCGGGGACTTCGCGAGGACGTATTAAGCCATGCCCGCAGGGAGAAAAAATCCAAAGGACCGGCATGTTCAACCTATTTGGCTAAGGAAGTAAATTGTGCCCATTGCCTTTTTCAAAAACATATTGACACGACGCCTCATCCATAAAATGGTGTGCAGCACCAGCCTGGGCGCTTTGATTTTGGCAAGCTTCAATCTGCTTGCCTGTGCGCCGGCCTCGTCGAACACCAAGACTATTCTGCGTTATCAATTTGTACCCGGTCAGACTTACCGCGTTACCACTTCCTACCAAACCTTTTCCGGGTTGGAAAAATTCCATGGCCACAGACAATTTGCCAAAGAAGAAGCCCATCTGGCCGTCAAGGCTACCTATCAGGTGCAGGCTCTGGCGCTCAACCCACAAGAATGTCAAATTGAATTTAAATTGTTACGTTTGCGGCTGAATCATGATGGAAAAGGGAAGTGCCGGCTGGAGATGGGTCCCGATGGAGGCAGGCTTACCTGGTATGATGACGAATGGACGCTGGCTGACTATTTGGGTCCGGAGCTTTACGCAAAATATCAAAAAATAATGACGCAGCCGTTGGCCGTGATCGTCATCGACCGGCAGGGACACCAGCTGACTCAAAACCAGGAAAAGACCGTACGCACGGGACTCCATCTGGACCTGCTGGAATTGCTCAGCCGTAACCGGGTCATTGGGAAAAAAATCATTAAAGCCTTTAAGGTGCCGCCGCTGCTGATGGCGGTCTTTCCACCCCAGGCCGTCGGCCCGGGCGACCGCTGGACCAGCTCCAGCGAAGATCCCACCATGGTTCTGGGAGAGGAAGAGGGGCAAACCAACAGGTTTTACTTCCGCCAGCAGCAGCAGAACCTGGCTTCTATCGACTGTACCAGCGCCATAATGTTTACCGGCGACGAATTAACTGAGCTCCAGAAAACTCTGGACATGGAGTCGTTAAATAAAATGACATTTCAAAAAGGGAATTATAAAATACAAGGGCGGGTGCAGTTCGATCTGGCCAAAGGGTTGCCCATGCAAGGGTCCCTGCACACCGACAAAGCCTATAGCTTCTATGTGGATCAGGAAAAATGGGAAAGCTCGGAACAAGAGACATATCAGGTAAACCTGACCATTGAATAAACGCCGGCGCTGTGCCGGCAAAGGAGATCACCATGAATGTTCTCATGCGGCGAAAGAGTGGTGCCCTGATACTGATCATTCTCTGGGCTGGCTTGGCGAACGCCACGCCCACCCCCACGGCCACCGTGACGGTCACCCCTACCCTTCTCACCACCACGGAAACGGTTCCTGTGCGGGTAACCCTTAACCGTAATCGCTTCAACCCCCTGATGCAGGGAAAGGTCGTCGTGGTGGGCTTGCAACCCAAATATGAGCAAACCACCATTACCGTTTATAGTCAGGACGGCTACCGGGTGAGAAGACTGTGGGAACGGCATGTGCCCTTGCCCCAGGAAGAAGCGCTCTGGGATGGCAAAAACGACAGCGGCCAAGTGGTGGCCAGTGGCGTATATGTGCTGGTAATAGACGGTAAAAGGCTTAAAAAAAGATTGAGAGTAGCGGTGATCAAATGACCGGGCGGGTTCAATGAGTAAACGCAATTTGGGGGACTGGGATAAAGGGTTACGGTTATTTGTGGTGGCCGTGGCTGCGGTGCCGGTTTTTTCACGCACCAGCCGTGATGGGCTTACGTGGGCTGGTTTACTTTTGTTGGCCTATCTGCTGCTGACCGCTTTGGCCGGCCATTGTTTCATTTATGATTTGTTTAACTTCAGCACCCACGACGACCATCAGCACCGCGGGAATCCCTGACCGGTCACACCATAGGTGATCATCCAGGTCGGAGGGGAGCACGGTCATTATTATCTCCATTATTCAAGCCATCAATGTATTTTTCTTTGTCGTGATCGGGTTACTGGTCTATTCCCGCAACAAGACAAATCCCATTAATATCAGTTTTGCCCTGTTTTGTTTGTTTATCGCCCTATGGGTATGCATTGGGTTCATTTGGCGCCTTCAGATTGCTCACCATATCCTGCCCATCTTAACTCATCGCATGGGAGTAGCCAGTTCCACCCTGGTCATCACCAATTTAATGAGTTTTACCGCTTACTTCCCGGTGCCTTCCAAAAGTCTTAATACCCGTTTCACTGTAATCAATTACGCCATTGCCCTGATCATCGTGCTGGCTGCCTTCAGCCCCTGGTGCGTGGTCTCAGGCCACTTTGACGGTATGCAGTACGTGCCGGAGCTGGGACCTCTCTATTTACTTTTCGTGGTGTATGTTTTTGGCGGCGCCATTCACGTCATTTATAATCTGGCCACAAAATATCGCCGGTTAAAATTGCATCTGGAGAAGCAAAAAGTTAAATATGTGGTGGTGGGGATTAGTGTGACCTTGATTTTTGTCATGCTCTTTATGTTTATTTTGCCCAGCTTGGGCCTGAGGCAATTATTTTTTCTCGGGCAAATTACCCCAATTATCACGGTCTGCTTTACCGCCTATGCCATTATCCGCTATCATGCTTTAGATATCTCCGCTTTTGCCAGTCGGGTGCTTTTATGGACCTTGCATGGGCTGCTTCTGTTGGGACTGATCTTTACCATCATGGCGCTGGGCCAATCCTTAATACCTGTCTATGATCCGGCCGCCCTTACCGTGCTGGCCGTGGTCGCCCTGTTGGTCTGCTGGGGGTATTCTAAAAGTGTCAAACCTTTGCTGGATCACCTGCTACGGCGCAAAGCACTCAATATGAACCGTCTTCTCGAAGCTTTCAGCCGTTCGTTAAACCAACTGAAACCCATGTTGGAGCTGACCGCTGATATTGAACGTTTTATGCGGCAAAGCTTGGACGCTGAGGCGGTCAGTTTAATCCTCTGCGATCCTCATCCGGATGGGTGCATGTTAACACCGGACCAGCGCCCCATCGAAGGCTTGAAATCCTGCCGGGGGTTTATCGCTTTTATAGAACGCGAAAATCAGATCATGATTAAAGAGCAGATCACCCTTGATCCCCAGTATCAACTAATTAGGGAATCAGCCTTGTGCTTTTTTGACTATCTGGGTTCGGAATTGGCCGTGCCCCTGGTTTTTGATCAAAACCTACTGGGGGTACTCAACCTGGGTAAAAAAACCGGTGACAACGGTTACGGATTGGAAGAGCTGCAATTTCTCTCCATTGTGCGTCATGATATCGGCGTGGCCATCAAGAATTCGCAATTGTATCAGGACGTTAATAATCTGGTGATCGAGGTCACACGGCTCAATGAAACCCTGGAGGAGCGGGTGACTGTCCGAACAGCGGATTTGCAGGAAGCGTTAAGCCAGCTTAAACATCTGGATAAATTGAAATCCGAATTTATCTCCATTGCCTCTCATGAATTGCGCACGCCCCTGACGGCCGTTAAAGGTGGCATCGCCCTGGTCCTGGAATATCAATTGCAGGGAGACGTGGGCATGGTGGTCAGGCATTTGTTGGAAATGAGTAACCGCAACATTGACCGCTTGATTTTACTGATTAACGATATTTTGGACCTTTCCAAACTGGAAGCCGCCCAAGCCAGTCTGAAAATGGAACTGGTCGATCTTCAGGAAATTGTCAGTGCAGTTCAGGACACGCTGACACCGCTGATGAAAGAAAAAAATATGACCCTGACGCAGGTGACCTTGCCGCAACCGGTGCGTACACTGGGAGATCGTTCCCGATTAACCCAAGTGGTGACCAACCTTGTGGGAAATGCCATTAAATTTTCACCGGCGGGCAGTCGGATTACAGTAACGGTGAAGCGGGTTGACCCCTGGCTGGAATGCAGTGTTAGCGACGAGGGTGACGGTATCCCGATGGGGCAACGGCAAAAAATATTTGAACGGTTCAGTCAAATTCGGGATGTGCAGAGTAAAAAGACCGGGACCGGGCTGGGCCTGGCCATCTCTAAAAAAATAATTGAACTTCATGGAGGCAGGATTTGGGTGGAAGGTCGTTCTGGAAAGGGCAGTTGCTTTAAATTTCGCATTCCGCTGAGCGCGCCGTGACCGGCCGTTCATGGCAAAAGAAACAATTGCTTGATTTTCGTATCCAGGCGGGCCTGACGGCCGTAAGGAAGCACCAACTGACGTTGGCCATGGCCCAGGGGACAGTGAGCCACGATGGGCAGGCCTAACGGCCCCAACCGTTCCAAGAGTACTCTTCGGGCGCCGGACCGGTCTCGGTCAGGGGTGTCCGAACTATAATGAAACTGACCGAGTACAAAGCCTTTGGCATCTTTGAGTTTTCCGGCCAGAAGCAATTGGGTCAGCATGCGGTCCAATTTATACGGGGGCTCATCGATGTCCTCCAGAAAGACCAGTTTACCGCGACTATGGAACTCAGCAGCCGTTCCCAGGCTGGCGGCCAGCAATGTCAGGGTGCCACCGCTTAACCGTCCCTGAGCCTGGCCTGGCAGCAGCACTTCAATGCGATCCCCTGCAATAAACAAGGGCATGGGTACAGCTGCCGATGCGTCCATGCACAAGGTTTTAAACCAGGTTTTGGAATAAGTGGAAAATCCGGTCTGGCTGGCAGGCATGGGACCCCAGTAAGAATGGACTTTTTGTTGTTCATAGGCCAGGTGCAGTTGCGTGATATCGGAATAGCCCATCAGCAATTTCGGATAGCGGCGCAGCAGGGAAGTATCGAATCCTGCTAAAAGGCGGCTGGTACCGTAGCCGCCGCGGCTGCAAATTAGGCCCCGAATGGCTGGGTTTTGCAGAGCTTCCATAAAATCGGTCCGACGCTGCTCATCATTGCCGGCCAAATAAAAATGCCGGCTGCGGGCATGCCGGCCCAGCTGCACTTTAAGGCCAAGACTTTTCAAATGGCGCGCGGCCCGTTCCAGGGCCTTATCATCCTTAACCGGGGAGGCAGGGGAAATGAGGGCTACTTGATCGCCAACGGCCAGCGGGGGAGGCGTAAGCCAGCGCATCAGCCGAATAAAAAGCGGCAAATGATAAAGGCCGCGGTCAGACCGGCAGCATCGCCCAGCAAAGCTGCAGGCAGAGCATGGCGGGTTTGACGAATGCTAATGGATCCAAAATAAATGGCCAGCACATAGAAGGTGGTTTCCGTACTGCCTTCCATAACACTGACCAAACGGCCGATGAAGGAATCAGGCCCATGAACTTGAAAAATATTGGAAATCAGGCCCAACGTCCCTGAACCTGAGAGCGGCCGCAGCAAGGCCACCGGCAGGGCTTCAGCAGGAAAACCTGTCCAGGAAGTGACCGGTGCCAGCAGAGCAGCCAGCAGATGCATGGCGCCGCTGGCGCGAAACATGCCAATAGCCACCAAAATGGCTACCAGGTACGGAATGATTTTTACACCAATCCAAAAACCTTCCTTGGCCCCTTCCACGAAAACCGCATAGATATTGACCTTTTTAAAAAAATAGGCATACCCCGGAATAACCAGGATTAACAAAGGCACGATCCAATGGCCGGCTTCAATAAAAAGGGTTTTAATCATTGGCCGCCACCTCCTGGCGTTGCCGTTTGAAATAAGGTAGTTTGGAGAAAGTTTTGGCTGCAGCCACGGCCACCACGGTGGAGCAGGTGGTGGCCACCAAGGTGGCCAGAATAATTTCCGAAGGATGGGTAGAGCCGGCACTGGCCCGCAATCCGATCATCATGGCGGGGATGAGCTGAATCGAACTGGAGTTGAGCGCCAGGAAAGTGACCATGGCGTCACTGGCGGAAGCCTTGTCCTGATTGACCTCCTGCAGTTCCTGCATGGCTTTAAGGCCCATGGGCGTGGCCGCATCTCCCAAGCCCAGCATGTTGGCGCCCATATTCATGGCGATGGCGCCCAGGGCTGGGTGATCATCCGGCACACCGGGAAAGAGCCATTTAAAAAGCGGACGCATGGCTCTGGCTAAAGCTTGCACCAAGCCGGCGGCTTCGGCAATTTTCATTAATCCTAAAAACAAGGCCATAACACCGATCAGGCCAATGGCAAGTTCCACAGCGCTCTTGGCACTGGTGAAAGCCGCAGTGGAAACATCGGCCATATGATGGGTAAGTCCTCCGGTAATCACAGCAAGCACAATGAGTAAGAGCCAAACAAAATTCAACATCAGCCTCCTTGAGCATTGGTCCCAACAACCTCATCGACCGGCCTGGCGCCTATACGCGGGGATGGATTGGGCCAGTATAACATAGGCGCCCTCGGGCCTCAAAAAAAATCAAGATGTTGTTTGGGGTTATGCTAAAATGACCAATAGCCAGGCTGAATGGCTGTTTGAGGAGTGCATAAAGTCAAGATAACCTTTTATCGAAACTTGTAGCAACAATGGTTAAAAAAGACTGCTGTTGATGGTTGTTTTTATTTGCGATGGTTATCTGCGTGCAAATGTTCTGGAGCGCAGCCACGTATAACCTTAGCACCGTGGAGGGATCATGGAAGAACGCAGGCAACATCCCCGATACGAATGTTATTTGATTGCTGATAAAAAACGGGGCCAGCAAGAGGAAGTGGATTTTTTTGGCGTAGTGCAAAACATGTCCGCCGGTGGGGCTATGATTCAAAGCGATCACCGGCCGGTCCAGGGACAACTGGTATCCTTGGCCTTTTACCAGCCCGGCCGGCAACAGATCTGGGAAGGTAAGGGCCGGGTAGTATGGGTGGAAACGGAAGGGGACAGCTATTTTTTCGGGTTGGAGTTTCTGGAAGCTTTGGAAGAAAACTGGCATGAAGCGATAACCGCCAGTGAGGAGGCGTGACCATGATCGTAACCCCTCAGAGCCTGGCAGGCGTACTACTGATCAGTCCTGATGTTTTTCAAGATGAGCGCGGCTTTTTTATGGAGAGCTATCATCAAGAGAAATTCAGTCAGGCCGGTGTGACGATCCCCTTTGTTCAGGACAATTACAGTCAATCCCAGCGGGGTACCATCAGAGGTCTGCATTTTCAAACACCGCCGTATGGCCAGGCTAAACTGGTGCGGGTTGCCAGGGGTGCCATTTATGATGTCGTGGTGGACATCCGTAAAGAGTCGCCCGCTTACGGGCAATGGCTGGGGGTGGAATTGTCGGAGCACAATCATCTTCAGTTATTTGTTCCCGAGGGTTTTGCCCATGGGTTTTGCGCTCTAAGCGATATGACGGGTGTACTCTACAAGGTGAGTGCGTTCTATGCGCCGCAAGCTGAGGCTGGTCTGTGCTGGAATGATCCGGATCTTGCTATTACCTGGCCCAAGTTGGAGGGGCCGTATCAGGTTTCACCTAAGGATCAACAGTGGCCCAGGCTGCGGGATTTGTAACTTCCAACCAGAGGGTTGGCAATAAACTATCGTGCCCTAACTGCTTGGCTAACAGATTCCTATGATCTGCTTTTGTAGGGAACGGTCGCGACCGTTCCCTACAACCATTTTTATCACGCTATTGCCTTTGAAATCAATGACGGGTGTCGTTTGGGGTTATTTAGATTCTTCCACCAGGGTTTTATTGATAAGATCGGGTACTTGTTGCGGAGTGACATGACCATAGACCTTGTCATTGATGGTCACCACGGGAGCCAATCCACAGACGCCTAAACAACGCGTGTTATCCAGGGAGAACAAGCCATCCTTAGTGGTCTCGCCAAAATCAATACCCAGCTCACTTCGGAACGCCTCCAGAATGCGGTCCGAACCTTTGACAAAGCAAGCCGTGCCCATGCAGACGGAGATCTTGTGTTTGCCCTGCGGCGTGAGCCTGAAAAAATGATAAAAGGTGGCCACCCCGTAAACCCGGGAAGTGGCGATGTTCATGGTATAAGCCACCTCGTTCATATGCTCCTGCGAAAGATAACCGTACTTTTCCTGAATTTTGCTTAAAATGGAGATCAAGTAGCTGCGGGGATGTTCCCGCTGCAAACATTCGTCAATAAAATCCAGAATAGATTGATCCAGGGTGCTCTTCAATTGGTTGCTCATTGGTTGATACCTCTCGGTTCTCGGGGGGCATAGGTGGTATGAAGCAGACGATGGGCCTTTTCTCCTCCCGGTTCTCCTAAAAAGTTGGTGTACAGTTCTTTGATATAGGGATTTTCATGAGACTTACGCACCTGCTTCTTCTCGTCAATGGTGTACAGGGCCTGGGCGCGCAATTTAATAATCTCTTTATCCAATACATAGTGACCTTCCGGCGGATAGGGCTGGCCGCCGCCGCCGATGCAGCCGCCGGGACAGGCCATGATCTCGATAAGATGGTATTGCTTTTCTCCACTCTTGACCTTGTCCAGGATTTTCTTGGCGTTGCCCAGACCGTTGGCTACGGCCACGTTCAGGGTGGTGCCGCCCACTTCCAAGGAAGCTTCCTTCAGGCCTTCCACAGCCCGCACTTCTTTGAAATCGAGGTGGGTCAGCGGCTTGCCGGTCAGTTTCTCTGCGGCGGTACGCAAGGCAGCTTCCATAACCCCGCCGGTGGTGCCGAAGATGTCAGCCGCGCCGGAGGAAAAGCCCAGGGGATTGTCAAAGTCCTCTTCCGGCAGTTGGGTAAAGTCAATGCCATAGGCCTTGATCATCCACACCAGCTCACGGGTGGTCAGCACTGCATCTGTATAGGGCAGGCTTTCGGTCATTTGATGCTCCGGCCGTTGGGCTTCGTATTTTTTGGCCGTGCAAGGCATGATGGCCACCACATAAATATCTTCCGGTTTGAGGTTGTTTTTTTCCGCGTAAAAGGTCTTGAGCAGGACCGAAAGCATGCTCATGGGGGACTTGCAGGAAGAGGCGTTGGGAATGAGTTCAGGATAAAAATGTTCCAGAAATTTAATCCATCCCGGCGAGCAGGAGGTTAGCAGGGGCAGCTTGGTATTAGCCTTAAGCCGCAGGGCAAATTCGTGCGCTTCTTCTAAAATAGTCAGGTCTGCTCCAAAATTAGTATCAAAGACCTGGTCAAACCCAAGACGCCTCAGGGCGGTCACGGTTTGTTTGGTGGCCGGTGTTCCCGGCGCTAGGCCGAACCCTTCACCAATGGCCGCACGAATGGAGGGCGCGATGTGCACCACCACATGTTTGCTGGGATCAGCCAGGGCTGCCCACACGTTGTCCGTCTCCCGTTTTTCTAAAAACGCGGCCGTGGGACAGACATTAATACATTGGCCGCAATTGATACAGACCGAATCCTTCATGTCCGCTTCATAAGCAGGGGTTACCAGGGTTTTAACGCCGCGATGCATCTGTTGGAGATTGTGGACGCTCTGGATTTCACTGCAGACCCGTACGCAACGACGGCAGAGGATGCATTTCTCCGAATCACGCACCACGGACAGGCTGGAGTCATCCTTTTCGAAACGCTTGCGTTTGCCTTCGAACAGCCGTTCCCGCACACCCATAGCATAGGCCAGATCCTGCAATTCGCATTGCCCATCACGTTCGCAGGTCTGGCATTCTTTGGGATGGTTGTCCAGAATCAGCTCCACCAAATCACGGCGTGCTTGCCGGATCTCAGGAGAATTGGTTTTGATCTTCATGCCTTCACGCACCTCGGTGGAGCAAGACGTCTGAAAGGTTCTCGATCCTTCCACATCGACGATACAAATACGGCAGGCGCCTTCCATGGACAAATCAGGATGATAACACAAACGGGGAATATGAATACCAATGGTTTGAGCCGCCTGCATGATAGTGGTTTTCTCCGGCACCGTTATGATCGAATCATCAATAGTTAAAGTCACTTGTTTCATGATGGCTTCACGTCCTTTTTAAAAAATCTGCGTCAGCAATAATTCAACTCGCCAAAGCTGCCGACGGCGTCCTTTTTGTATAATGTATATTCAAATAGGGGTTCAACATGTCAACCCCCTACTTTTTCAGCACCGCATCAAATTTGCACACCGTAAAGCAGTTGCCGCATTTAATACATTTTTCCTGAATAATCCTATGGGCCTGCCGAGGCTGACCTTCAATGCAATTAACCGGACAGCGACGGGCGCAGAGTGTACAGCCGGTGCATTTTTCCGGATCAATTTCATAGCGGATCAGTTGGGCGCATTTGCGGGTGGGACAACGCTTTTCCGTCACGTGCTGCACGAATTCATCACGGAAATTATTAAGGGCGCTCAGCACGGGATTGGGCGCGGTCTGACCCAGGCCGCACAGCGAGGTCTTTTTGATCATGTTGCCCAAACGTTCCAATTTATCCAAATCTTCCAGGGTGCCGTTACCTTCGGTAATGCGTTCCAGGATTTCCAACATGCGCAGGGTTCCTTCCCGGCAGGGCACGCATTTGCCGCATGATTCTTCCTGGGTGAATTCGAGGAAGAATTTGGAAGTGGCCACCATGCAATCTTCGTCGTCAAGCACGATCATGCCGCCGGAACCCATGATGGATCCGGCTTGCGAGAGGGAATCATAATCAACCGGCGTGTCCACCAGAGAAGCAGGAATACAGCCGCCCGAAGGTCCGCCCGTCTGGATGGCTTTGAGTGTACGGCCGTCTTCCACCCCGCCGCCGATATCGTAGATGATCTCACGCAAGGTAGTGCCCATGGGTACTTCCACCAGACCGGAGTTTTTAATCTTGCCGGCCAGGGCGAACACCTTGGTGCCTTTGCTTTTTTCCGTTCCGATACGGGCAAACCAATCGGCGCCGTGGCGGATGATCACCGGGATATTGGCCCAGGTTTCCACGTTGTTAATGACGGTAGGATGACCCCACAGCCCTTTTTCCGTTGGGTAGGGCGGCCGGATTTGAGGTTGGCCGCGCCGGCCGGTGATGGAAAGCATGAGTGCTGTTTCTTCACCGCATACAAAGGCGCCCGCACCCAGGCGGATTTCCAAGTCGAAACTGAAATCCGAGCCCAAGATGTTATCGCCCAGGAGGCCTGCTTCCCGGCATTGGTCAATGGCGATTTCCAGCCGTTTAATGGCCAAGGGGTATTCGGCCCGCACATAAATATAACCTTTGTGTGCGCCCATACCATAAGCACCAATAGCCATGCCGTGGATCACGCTGAAGGGATCGCCTTCCAAAGTGCTGCGGTCCATGTAAGCTCCCGGATCGCCTTCGTCGGCATTGCAGACAACATATTTAATAGGGTCCGGGTTGTCCACCATCATCTGCCATTTGGTACCGGTGGGAAAGCCGCCGCCGCCACGGCCGCGCAAGCCGGCCGCCTTGACAGCATCGATGATTTTTTGCGGCTGCTTTTCATCGAGCACGCGAGCCAAGGCTTCAAAGCCGTCGTTGGCCAGGTAATCTTTAAGCGACTCGGGATCAATGATGCCGCTGTTGCGCAAGGTCAGTCGGGTTTGTTTATTGAAAAAAGCCACATCGCCGTAGAGGGTAAAGAAGCGTTTGATCATGGGGTCGATAGTGGCCAAGTGGGGTTCATAAACTTTGCTATTGACGAACTGGGAGTCGATGATCTGGTCCAGTTCCTCGACGTTTTCCACCTCATAGACCACTTTTTCGGGGAAGACCAGCATGCCCACTTTGTTGCCTTCCTCGCCGGCGGGATAAAGTCCCAGACAGCCACCGGTAAAACTGCGCACCGAGCCTTGAGGCAAGTTTTTAGCTTGAAGTCGTTCCTGAAAAAGTTTGGACCATTTTTCAGCCGAAGCTGTGCTGACCGTAGAGAGCGAGGCAAAGGTCACCACTCGGGAATACATTTGACTGGTTTTTTTGTCCAGGATCAGCGAGACCACCGGCTGGCCGCCCAGCACGTGCTGTTGAAAGATGTCATTGACTTTGGGCAGAGAGACCTTTTCATATTTCAGGGGAAATTGATTGGGGAAATAGACACCTACAATGGGTTCCCGTGAGCACCGGCCCGTACATCCGGTTTGCTTGATCAGAATATCCTCGCGGCCGGAAGCGGAGATCAGTTTTTCAAATTCCTGTCGAACCTCCTGCGCACCAGCTGCATTTTCACAAGTGGCCGAACCCACCTGAATGATGATTTTATTTTCTTCACCTACATGATGGGTCTTGAGCAGTTCTTGTTTGAGGGTTTTGAATTTATCCAGTAATTGTCCCATGAGTGTTCACCTGTGTTTTATTAAAATTGAAAAATCGAGACCAGCCAAAAGAGACGGCAATCGTTATTGCCAAGCCTGCACCGGGAACGGCACCAAGCCCGGCCGACTTTGCGGGGGTAAGTCGATTTGGACGTTGGGAAAACGTTGGAAATGAAAAATTGCTGTCTTGTTATCTCATTACCCCGCGGCTGCAATATGACCGCGGCCAGGGCGGGGCCAATCTATTTTTTTACCTTTCAAGTCACCACCGGGCGCAGAAAAGATCTTGTGCACCTGCGCCCGGTGGGATTACTTACGCTGTGGCAATCGGAACCTTGCCTTAGGCCTTGTTGTCGCTGCCCAAGACATTAACGATTTTATGCTTCACTATAGCCTTGATGGCATCGCGCGCAGGACCGAGATACTTACGCGGATCAAATTCCTTGGGTTGCTCGCTGAAAATTTTACGGATAGTGGCAGTCATGGCCAGGCGCAGGTCAGTGTCGATGTTGATCTTGCAAACCGCACTGGCCGCAGCTTGACGGAGCATTTCCTCGGGCACCCCTTTGGCGCCTGGCAGTTCGCCGCCAAACTGGTTGCACTGGGCCACCAAGTCCTGAGGTACGGAAGAGGCACCGTGCAGCACGATGGGGAATCCGGGCACAAGGCCTTTGATTTTTTCCAGACGGTCAAAATCCAATTTGGCCTCACCTTTAAATTTATAAGCGCCATGGGAGGTGCCGATGGCAATGGCCAGGGAATCAACGCCGGTTTTTTCCACAAATTCTTTTACCTGGGCAGGATTGGTATAGGAGGCGTCTTCAGCGGAAACATTTACATCATCTTCCACACCGGCCAAGGTACCCAATTCGGCTTCAACACTAACGCCTTTGGCATGGGCATAATCCACGACTTTTTTGGTTTCAGCAATATTTTCCGCGAAAGGTCTGCCCGAGGCATCGATCATGACGGAGGAAAAACCGCCGTCAATGCAGGATTTGCAAATTTCAAAATCTTCGCCGTGATCCAAGTGAAGCACAATGGGAATGTCCGTGGTGGACACAGCGGCTTCGACCAATTTGACCAGATATTCATGACGGGCATATTTGCGTGCCCCTGCGGAAACCTGAAGAATCAGGGGGGATTTTACTTCATTGGCTGCATCCACGATGCCCTGAAGAATTTCCATGTTGTTGACATTAAAACCACCAATCGCATAGCCGCCTTGATAGGCTTTGGCAAACATTTCCTTACTTCCGACTAAAGGCATGGTAGGTCGCCACCTCTTTCTTAGGATTTCACCGGCCAGAACACCGCTGATAATTGGCCATTATTATAGTCATTAAGATTTGAAAGGCAACCATTTTTTTAAAAAAAACGGGCTATTTATTAGCAAAAAGCTGATCTTCCCATAGGTGTCCATTAGTAATGAAAATTTTCCAGTCCAATCCCTATCGGCCGTTAACGTCGTGTGAAAACAATTGATGAAAAATTGCTGTTATTTGGTAAAATACAACTCGTATCAACAGGTCTTCCTGAGGTGACATAGTGAACAATCGAAAAATTAATTTCCTAATCATTCTGGGCTTGGGCCTCCTGGGAAGCTGCCTGCCCGTGATGGCTCAGACCGGCACCAGTGGTGCGGGCATTTTGCTCCAGGATTTAAGCAGCCGTTTTACGGCCTTGGGCGGTACTGGCATCGCCTGGCAGAAGAGCGCTGATGTGCTGATGGCCAACCCAGCCGGCTTATCCTGGCAAGAGCATAATGAGATTATTGCCACCCATGTGGCGGGCATTGAATCCATGGCTACGGAAATTTTGGTGGCGGCGGTGCCCGTGCCGGAGTTGGGTACGGTCGGGCTACAGTTGCTTTACCGCAGCGCCCCGGCTATTAATAATGAAGGGGCCAGCGATGCTCCCGTGAATATTAATGATATCGTGATGGGTTTGGCGGTGGGCATCCCGGTGACTCCACAATTGTCCATTGGTGTTCAAGGTAAAAGTCTTTTATTTACGCTGGGGCCGGTTAATGCCTCTGATTTGGCCTTTGACTTGGGGGCGCAGTACCAGCTGGACGACCATTGGCGCCTGGCTTTGGCTATTTTAAATATCGGTCCGCCGATTGAATGGAACCAAGCCGCTGATCCGCTGCCCTTGACCTTGGCTGCAGGGGTGCATATATTGCTTTACCAGCAAGACAAGATGGATTGGCAAGCAGCTTTGGAGACCCGTTATCTGACGCCCGACCAGATCGGATCAGTGCATTTAGGCACTGAACTGACCATGGATAAGAAAATCGTACTCCGTCTGGGCATGAAGCTGGCCACGGAAACCATGGCTGCTTATGGTGCTGCCGGCCTGGGCTTGAAATTCAAATTATTCCGGATCAATATGGCCCTTGATTTTACCTTCAGTCCTGAATTTTGGGGGCAGGACAACCTTTCCCTGAAGAATCTATTTTCCTTGTCCGCCTGGTTTTGAATAGTTTGCTAACGCCTGATGAAAACATGTAAAAAAAAGTACATAGGGTTGTGTTTGCCAAGAAGGTGACTATCTTGGTTGTCATCTCATTATGATTCTAAACGGGATCACGAGGTTTTTGAGAAAACCCGTACGTGGCATCAACACTTTCCAGGAGGCACATCATGAACATTCTGCTATGGATTCTTCAAATCCTTCTCGCCCTGCATACCCTTATGGGCGCAGCGTGGAAGTTTTCCAATCCCGCGCAAACTGTACCTTCCTTGCAAGCCATTCCCCATGGCCTTTGGCTGGCCATGGGTGTTGTTGAGCTGCTTTGCAGTCTGGGCCTGATTCTTCCAGCCTTTAATAAGCGTCTGGCTATTCTGGCTCCCATTGCAGCCTCCTTCATTGCCGCCGAAATGCTGTTCTATTGCGGGTTGCATCTTTTATCCGGTTACGCGGCCCAGGTGGGTCCTATGATTTATTGGTTGGTCGTAGCTGCCCTAAGCGCGTTTATTGCCTATGGAAGATTGGTGTTAAAGCCTATTAAAAAATAATATCGGTGTTTAGCGTTTAGCTTTCTGTGCCGGAGGGGAGAGACTAAGGTTAACTTCATGGAATAGCTTCGGTTTATGTTGTTTCCCTTTGTGCCTTGGTGTCTTGGGGTTAAACCTGTTTTAAATCCTTTTTCCTACACATACCCGTATCGGGCCCAAGCAGCTGCAAAGGACCGAAAGTTAAGGATATAAAATGGTTTGTTTTTTGTGGTCTTCTTTAGTTGTAGGGGTTTAGACCTTTGGCCCCTACAAAAAGCACAGTTGAATATTACCCTTCTTCTGTTTCAACTCGAAACATCGCAAGCATAATATTTATTAAAATCAAATAAAATCGAACCCTCTATTGCAGGCCTTCGCCCCAAAATCTATACTTAATATAATCATATATATGACCCGGATTTTCCACTAACCCTAATCAGGAGACTCTTTCATGAAAAATTTCCTATGGTCCATCTTAGCTTGGCGCCAGGGTGGCCGACAGTTGGCCATTAAAACCTGTACCTTAATTATAACCATCAGTTTTTTATTTCCTATCATGAGTTGGGCCTTTGAGCCAGGGCTCTACACCGCCGGCCAACAGCCGCTGATGATTCATCACCTGGGCCGGGCGGTTACAGTGCCGGAGAAATGGGCTCATATTGAGAGCGCCTTTCAAGGCGGGAATAAAACCGTTATTTGCATCCAGGATCTGCACTGCAATTATGAAGTGCAAAAGAATATTGCCGCCACCTTGAAACACCTGATCAAAACCCAAGGGTTGCATTTGGTGGCCATCGAAGGCGCCAGCGGACCTGTCAATCCTAGTTTGCTCCGCAACTTTCCTTTGAAAAGAATTAGAAATGTGGTGAGCGATTATTTGGTTAAGGAAGGCCGGCTAAGTGGTGCTGATTATGTGGCCGTAACCAGTCAGGCTCCCGTCAAGTTGGAAGGCATTGAAAGCCAGGCCTTATATGAGGAAAGCTTAAAGACGGTTCGCCAATTTTTAAATAGTGAAACCCAAGGTCTGATTTATGACCTTCGGGAAGCTTTGGGCACTTTGAAAGCTTCCCTCTATTCACCGGAACTTAAACGCTTGGATCAGATTCGCGAAAAATACCGGGACGGCCACCTGGATATTCTGGGCTATGCGGCCAAGCTTGACGGGCAGGCCAGGCGCCAACGGTTGGACCTCAACAACTATCCCCAAGTGCGACAGTTTCTGAAATGGAATCAAACCTATTTTGGACCACAGACCAATCCGGAAAAACTCTATCAGGAATTGGATCATCTTGATCAAGCCTTGCGCATCAGGCTTTACACGACGGACCTTGAGAAGCAGCTCGATGAGCACCTCCGCCGCCTCGATAACATGGAAAAGCTTCTCAATATTTCCGCCACCCAGCAGGAACTGGCTGATTTCCGTGGCCATCGCGGCGACTATCGCACCCAGTCTTTTCTTGACTTTATTAATGCTACGAGCCCAAAAAATATGTCACCGCTGCCCTTGGAATTAAACCTTCTGTCACTTGACCAAGCTCTGGATGAGGTTTGGAAATTTTATCACCTGGCGGACGAGCGCAGCGTGCAATTTGTGGATAATCTACTCAGCGCCATGCAGACGCAGCAGCAATCGCTGGCCGTGATGATTAATGGCGGGTTTCATACTGAGCAAGTAAGTGAGGAATTGCGAAAACGAAATATTACTTATTTGTTGGTGCGCCCCCAGGTTTCCCGTCTGGACGTGGTTAATCCTTATTTTGAGTTGTTGCAGAATCGACGTACCCCGCTGGAACAATTGCTGGCTAAAAACCAGACCATTCTGGCTGTGGCCGATCAATTGCAAGCCCTGGCCGTCAATAAACTTAAACGCATGGCTTGGGGAACCTTGCTTTTTTCCACGGCCAGTGCAGAGGCCATGAAAGTCAGCGCTCAACAGGCACTGAGCTTTGACATTACGCAATGGCAGGAATTAAAGGCGCCGGTTAAAGGCGTCCGTGCTTTTCTAGCCAAGGTTGGTGAAGCAGAAAAAATAGTCGTGGTGGCCAACCGGCCGCTGCAAGCGTATGGACTTGAGCCCGGTGCTGAAGTCGTTTTGAAAGCGCTGCCCGGTCAGCATTATGCGGCGGTGTTTGCCGATCAATCGGCTTATGAAAAAATCAACTTGCATGCACCGAGTGCATTTCTGGAATCCCTAAGCAGGGTTTTGCAGCAAGCCTGGGTAACCATGAAAATAAAATTACAAGGGCCTCTGCCGGCGTTGTCACCGGCTTCATTGCTGATGGCCGGAACCACGGGTTTTTTACCTCACATCCCGCTTTGGGAATCACCTTTGGCAGGCGGTCTGACCAGCCAGGCAACTTGGACCGCGGCGATCTTATTGGCACTGATAATTTTAGTTAAATGGGTTTTACCGCGACGGCCCAAAGCTAAACTTTCCGAGAAGCAATCCCCATCACAATTCTACACCAAAGACGGCTATGATCTTGCTCTATATGTCAGTCTCATCAAGCATTTGCGTGATTTGCCAGCAGAAAAACAGCGAGCCTATCGGGAACGGTTTATCAAAGCCCTTGAGACTTCGCAGCCCAAGGAAGGCATTGGGCCTGTTTTTGTAGACCTTGCCCGGGAATGCATGGCCGAAGGATTTCCTCTTGAGCCGGAACGCTTGGATACGCTCATGAAACGCCAATCCACCACGGCTGATCAAGCTTTGGTGGAATTGATCAACAATGGCTTTGACGCCATGGGTGACGCTATTGGCCGCTTTGGCCGCGGTGTCTATCAAGCCATCGGGCTCTTGCAGAACGAAGGCGACCGCCTGGAGTTTATCACTATACCTGATAAGGAACGACGTACGCGCTACAAAGCAGTATTCGTAAAAACAAGAGGTACCATCCGGGTTAATTTTTATCACGAATCCCTGTTAGCCACCCAGGGCCCGGGCACCGAGGTGGTGCTGCACCGCCAGCAGCCCTTGGATGGCAAGCGTCTGGAAAACTACATCAGAAAAAAGCTGGGTACCTCGCGGCGCGGTCTCATCTTCCAGGGGAAAAGCGGCCAAGTCCTGGTTAATGATTTGTCACCCTTTGACCAGGCAGGCCAACCGGTAACCTATCGGTTGGGCGAGAAAGCCGTGCGCTATTGGCTGAGCGAGGATGGACGGGAATTACATGTGCGTGACTCAGGAAAGGGGGTGGCCCCTTTTGATGAGGGCCGAGGATTGTCAACTCTCATGGAAGCCTTACCGGTGCCTGAAGTTTCCACCAACCGAACTGGTGATCAATTGAAGTCGGCATTACTCCAGGAGGATTGGACCGCCAATGGGGAAGAATACTACTGGTCCAGGCACGTGGGTAAGACCAGCAAAGTTTATTTACTGGTCGGTGGCACGGAAGTAGAGACCTTGGAAATAGAAGGTGCCGCCTTGGCTCAAGAAGTGGTGATTGATCTTCCCACGGCCTGCGATCAAAGGGAGGGACGCCAGCAAATCCTGCTGGACGAGGTGACAGCCAGAGCTTTTCAGACCGTAGCCGACAATCTGCTCCGAAATTTTTCCAATAATCCGGAAAGCATGATGCCCGTGGTCAATGCTGTTTATCTGGCCGCCGAACGCTTACAGCAATCACAGCGGACCAAGACCAAGGGTGAAGAACTTAATATCGCGCGTCACCTGCGGCAAAGATTTTATCAGGCTGCCAGCCGATTGAAAGAAATGGACTATGTTTTTTTACCCGCCATGGAGCAGCAAGCCATCGCACCCGAGGCCTATGCAGGTAAAAAGCCCCTCACGGTTGAGGAGGGACTGCTCCCATTCGATCCAAGAGGCATCGATGCCCAGCCTGTGTTGTCCAGCGGCAAATCGGTATGGATCGCCAACTTGACACGCCCCTTTGCCCGGGTAGGCAAGCTGTTGCTTTTAAACCAGGCTATTTATTATGCCTATGTTGATAAAGCCTTAGCGGGGCAAGGCCCGCTGCTCTTGAATTTACTCTTCGGGGTTTGGACCGGCTATGGCACCAAACCAGGAACGGAAGCTACTCTGCATGCCGGAGGCTCAGTCCCCCGGGGCGTAGCCGATGCATCACCGGCGGGCATGACGTTTAAGTTTGATGATTATCCGGTTAATATTCGGCAATTGTTGCAGTTCAATTATTTCCGGTCGGGCCGGACCGGACTGGCTCCAAAGGCCGCGGAACGTTTGTCGAAGATAGATGACTTTTGCGCAGTGCATGGTTTTTCCATAGCCGATGCTTTCAAAACCGAATTGGCCGGTGAAAGCTACGACGTGGCGGAAATTGATGGTGATTTGTTTTTACGGATGCAGCGCGGCATTGTTTATGATCTCTATCGCTGGACTGGTTCCGCATTTTCGGAACTGACTGAATTTCACGGCTTGGATGTTATCCAAATGCCTGAAAAAGTGGGCGAAGATATCTTGGTAGGCGCCGGCGAGCCGGGCAGCATGAGCTTATATCAATGGTCAGGCCGTCGCTTCGAAGTGGTCCCTGATCTCAAACCAGCGCAGATAATATACCCGATTGGTCAGGCAGGCGGAAAAACTTATGTAGCGGTTAGGCAAGGTGCTGAAGACATCATTTATAGACGATCTCACGGTAGATTTGAAGTGGTACAAGAATTAAGAAGATTAAACCTTAAAGAGGGCCCTATTCAAATTGGGGAAGAAGTTTTTTTCATTGGCTCTTCAGACCATCACAGTTACTTATTCAGGCTGGCTAATGGACGGTTCGAATTAACCCAAGGATTGGCGGATGCACGTGAGATTGGTATCCCTGTAAGTGCCGGAGGGCAAATTTATGTAAACTTAACCAGTTTAAGTGATGATTCGCAGCATTTTTATCGATTAACTGACGGACGGTTTGTGGAAATTGTGGAATTGAAAGATAAGGATGGGTATGGGACGCCGGTGGAAGTGGGCGGGGAAACCTATGAGATTGCCGGCCCAGCAAATGATGCCCGGTTATATCGGCTGGTTCAGGGGCGTTTTGTTCAAGTGCAAGAACTGGCGGAGGTTGCTTTTACATATCACGATAAACCTGTGGCCGTGGGCCAAGAAATTTATATTTTAGGCGCATTAACAAATGGGGAAACAAGGCTATACCGGTTAATTCATGACCGGTTTGAGCCGGTTAAGGAATTGGGCGAGATGGAGAAAGCCACCAACCCCGTGCAGGTGGGCAGTGAAATCTATATGTGGCTCAAGCATAGACGGCATTGGAGTTTGTTTCATTTAAGTGATGGGTATTTTACCCACGTTGAGAACATGAGCAATATCCCCGATGCATGGAATCCTTTTTCCATTGGCGGCGTCAATTATGCCATTATCGGGGAGTGGGGGGTAAAAAGGTTGTTCCGTTTGGAGGGATCAACCGCCATTTTTACGGGACTGGAGGGAGAGTTTATTGATCTTCTCAAATCGGACTTGGTGATATTTAAGCAGAACCAAACCATCACCATTCAACCGTTGGATTGGTTTAAGAATATTGCCGACGGTCCTTTTATTGAGCCGAGTGACGAATTTTATAACCACTTGTCACCGGAGGCGAAATCGCGGTTTATAAATAATCTGCTCCACTACAATTGGAGTGCGGCGGATATGGAAAAACTGGATTGGCTCCTGCCCTTTGCCGACGGCCAAGAGATCAAACGTCTTAATCCACAAAACCAGGAAACATTGAGCAAAATCTGCGGTAGGTTATTCCGGCAGCATCATAGGGCCGTGGGCCAGTTGCTTGATGGGTTGGGGCAAGTGGTAAGCGATAACCTGTATTTTAATCAAGTTTTGGATCGTTGGTTGCATGTAATAGCTGCAGGGGAGGCAGGAGAGGACAGAGGCTTTGAAATGATTACAGGCTTGCAATCTCATTGGGAATGGTTGTCCCCAGAGACCGGGCCGGATGAAATTGCTGAAGGCGCCTTTTTGATCCGCTATTTGCGCGGCGATGTTGATATGGAAGATTTGAGCCCACGCCAATTGAACCTGCCGCGGGGCCGTAGCTTGGACGTTATTAAAAAAATTAGACTTTCAGTGCTGGCCGGGGTGCGCCGCAATTTGGGGATCTTTCAAAGTGTGGCGGCTTTAAAGCAAACGCTTAAAGGCAATGAGGCTTACGCTCAAACGGAAGAAGACATCGCGCGCGGCGGCATGGGAAAAGGTTATGAATGGATAAGAGAGAACATTCAAAATGCGGATAAAGCCAGCTTGGAAAAGGGCGGAGCCCAACGCATCGAAGTCACAGCCGTGCCGGTTCAAACCAAAGGCAAAACCCAACTGGTGCTAAGCACCCGCGATTATGGCATTGGCATGGATACGGAAGATATGTTGAACTTCCTGCTTCCCTTGGATAGGACCGGTGCGAAAGAAGGCGCTGATCCCTCCAAAGGATATTACGGCCGGGGATGGTACAAAAATCTTACGGTCGCGGACCGGGTTCGTGTGATCTCCGGAAAATCAGGCAGTGGCCGCTTTCAAATTTTGGAGGTCCGAAAAATACCCAATGGCCAAGGCGGTTTTACCTGGGAGGTTGAGCGCTTCGCAGAGTTTGAAGGCCAGTTTGAAGGTACCCGCGTCGATACTTGGATCAAGGAGTACCCCGGGGATTATGAACAGAATCAAGACGGCATTGATTTGGAAACAGCTATTATTGGCGACAGTTTGCAACTCTACGCGGGCACCTTGGGGTCGGTTGATGAAAAAAGAAGGCTGACCATTACTTTCAACGGCCGTAATATTTCGGAACAGGCGGCCCTCTTGGCTGAGGTGGACTGGCAGGACCAGGAAAAGATCAAAGTGGTTAAACGGGCTTCCGGGAAAACAGGCGTGTTGCAGGCCGGCTATTTTGTCATGGACTTGAATCAATACCCTGAATTGTGGGCCTTGGTGCCGGCAGCGCTAAAAGACATGCTCAAAACACAAGGATTGAGCCTCAGCCTGCCGGTCAGCCTCAAACAACATGTTTATTCCATTGTAACCGACCGGGAACGGGGCGGGCTGGCGGAGACGGAAAAATATTTGCCACGACTGCAAAAAGCAATCCTGGCCGCGGTGCTGGAGACCGCGGCAGCAACGTTGAATTATGACCGGCCATTGGATTTGGTGTACAAATATGATCATTTGGTCCGTCATTACATTTCTACTGAGACTCTGGCCGGTAAGCTTAATCAGGGACGGTGGGAAGATTTGACTGACCGGGAAGTTCAGTTTATTCAGAATTCGGATCAACTCACCACACTGCTCACCAGAATAAAAGTCCAACAACCTGGTGAGGGTAAAAAACTTTCCCTCTACGATCTCCATTGTATGGCGGTTGAGGCCGACCGCCGTGACAGCCCAGTGGACCTGAAAGAATTAAGTGAACCCTTTGCCCTGTTGCTGAAAGAAGCACAAAAGCCACAACACCAAGGATTTGGACAAGTGACGATTGAGGATGACCGGCCCACGCCTCTGCGTGAAAGCGAGCTCACCGCAGCGCATCATGCTTTGGCCAAACTTTGTCAGGATCTTATGCAGCCTTTGATGCAGACCCATGGCTATGGTCCTTATAAAGTAGGGTTCATGACGGTTTCCACGAAACGCATAGCCTTCTATGGTCCTGACTGGATTAATTTTAACCAAAATAGCATTGGCGATTGGCTCGCTTGGATGAACCGGTTTATGAACCACCAATCAACCACGCAGGAAGATTATGCCAAGCTGTACGATATTATGGAAACGTTGGTGCATGAAAATGCCCATTTGCGCGAAGGTCATGGCGAAGAAACCCACAATGAACGTTTTAATGAAATCCAGCGGCAACTCATATTGGAAATGATTAATGCCCGCTTGGAACCGGAACAGGTTTTGTTGGCCTTGCGCCAAGATCCTGACTTGGCGGCTGCTTTCAGCTCAGGTGCTGTTGAGCCGGAAAAAGAATCGCCCCGCCTGACCAGTCCCAAAATCAAAGCCTGGGTGCACAAATTTACCTTTGGGCGTTTGTCGGATAAAGTGGAGCTGGACATAGCTGAGCAGATTGAGAATATGATGCTCTTTACCCTGCTGGGAGCAACCATGGCGCCGGCTATTATAGCGGTGGTACTCGGCGTGGGGACGGGCTGGTTCCTGGCGGCGTTGGCGGCATCGCTGGCATTGGCTTACGGGGTGTATGATTTGGCCATCAAGCCCTTGTTTGCATTCCTGCATACCACCATTTGGGATGAAACAGAGCATAAAGAAGTTCCAGCCTCTTCGGATCAAACAGAACAAATCCGTTTAAATTTCATTAAAATTACCGTAAGCCTTGGGCTGTCCGCTGTGGTCGGCCTAACCGTGCTGATGTTGGCCCCGCACCATATCCTTGCCACCAGCCTGACTGGTAGCGCGGTTTATCTGGCCGGCGCCATCACCCACCATGCGTTGTATCGAAAACTCTTCCCCTACCAAAAATTTATTTCCCCGGCGCGGGCCGGCTTACGTAATGTGGTGGCCACTATTGATTATCTCTTCCATTGGCGCTCACAAGAGGACATGGGGATCATGGATTTGATCCTCATGAAAAAGGTGGTGGATTTTCATAAACTAATGGGCTTTAAAGCCATGATGATGGAAAGTTTATTTTGGCCGCCTATCGGCAACTCGCCCTATGCCTATGAAAGCGAGGAAATGAAGGATCCCAAATTTATCAATCTGCCCTGGGTATTTAATCACGTCTATGCTCCGCGAGCAGTAGGGAAATTAGTTTTTAATTATGATGCCGTCAAAAAGTGGCGTCAGGCTGAACGGGCCCAATATGATCAGAAACGGGCCTTGACCTTGGAGGTGCTGCAATCGGTCTGGCAAGCCTTGGCCGCTTACCCGGACAATGAAAAAAATCAGCACCTGCGCCAAGCCTTTGAGACTTATTGGAAAAAGGAAAAGAAGAATAAAGAAGACGATCTTCTTTACCATTTGCTCAAACAAGAATTTATGGCCAAGGAAGTGGCCCGCTGGGAAAAAGATGGTCAATATCTGGATGGTGAGACTCTTCAACTGGAGGTCCTCCAAACATGGTCTAAGAATAATAGGAAGGCCATGCCTGCCACCAGGGAAAGACAACTGGTCCTGGCTGAAAAACGCCGTCAAGAAAATTCGGATTTTCAGGCCCTATACAATCAGCGCCGCCATGAGCTTAAGGAAAAAGCGGAGCAGGAAGGGAAAACAGTATATGAACTGGATGACTTGCGCGACTGGGCCTGGCAGCGCTGGAAAGGTGATATATGTGAAGCAGGCGAGGAAGGCTTATGGGCCAGGGAACCGGCATCTTTGCGTCACGCCAAAAAAAGACTGGCTGATCAGATTCTTTTTCAGGCCTTTGTTCAATTTATCGCGGATGCGCAATATGATGAGTTGAAAACTTATGCCCGCAGCAAAGGCATTGAATTGGCGGTGGACAAGGGTATTGCTCCCAGTGAAGCCGATCCCTGGAAACATCCGGCCTGGTATGGGCTGAAAAAGAAGCTCGGTTTTCTGCGTCTCGTCAGCCGCGGCGTGCCTGCGGAAGAAGCTTACCCCAATGCCCAATACTGGCAGATGTATTTATCCGAGTCCATGGACGCCCTCAAAGCCCAGATCAAGGCCATGGCTAAATACGGCCGGTATATTCGTATTGATCATGCACTCGCCTTGTTCCGCAGCTATTATTTCACGGAAGGTGATGTGACCTGGAAAGACCTGGGGATTTTTAAGGAGATGATGGCCATACGCCAAGAAGCCATGGCAGCCATATCGGCTGCAGCGGACAACGAAGAGCAGGAGCGCTTGCGCCAGGCCGCGGCCGACAAAGCCCAAGCGCTCTATATGGACAAATTAAAACAGTGGCGCCGTCAATTGCCAGCCAACTTGGAAAATCAATTACCGGCTGATGCCTTGCACTGGCTGATGAATGAACATGGCCGCATCGGTCCTGATAATGCCATTTACATTGCCCGAACCGTACCGCGCCAGGATTACGACAAAGCCTTACCTGAAGATTCACCCTGGCGCCGGGAATACCAAAGCGTGGAGCAGAAAATCAAACATGATGCCCGGGTGCAGGATTACCTGCGAACCACTCCGGCTGATGCTATCAAAGGGAAAAAAGGGCATGAACAATCAGCACAAGGATTTTGGAAAACTTATTTTTTTGACATGGATCCCAAGGAATCGGACCGGTTACAATTTGGTTATTTTAAGCCCACACCCCACTCGGCGACCTTATTGGCTGAGCTGGAACGCTATGCCAAGGCCCTCGGTGTGACGCTGGTTTATGAAACCCTGGGTGTGGTGCCCCACCAAGCACAAACGGAAATGGAGACCAGCGGGGCTTATGGCTTTGCGCCTTATATCTTCGCGCTTACGGGCGAGCCCTGGGGTGACCGCCTAAATCCTTATTATCCTGACCACATGCCCAGCCGTATGCTGGCTACGGGCGCACTCCATGATTCAGTGACCTTCAGCGCCATGTGGGCTGCCATGAACGGGGAAAGCAAGCAAAAGGTTATCGATGATTTCAAGACCGATGGTTTCGAAGGACTGGACGGGGAGCTCCATGATCTGGATAGTCCGGAAGTAGCGGAACAGGTGCATGGGGCTTACCTCTGGCGTCTGCTGAGCAGCCGGGCGGGCTTGGCTTTGCTTTCAGCTTCCGACTTTTTAACCTGCCGCCTCAATTCCGTATCAATGACCCCAATGCCCATGCCGGAAAATTTGACATTCGTCTGCCTCACCATATCACCGTGGAACGGCTCAATGCGCTCCTGGGAGGTGAAAATAGCAGGACACGAGAAGAAATTGAATTACTTCAAAAGTTGACCTTTATCCAGGGCTTGTTAAAGCAAACAGGACGCGGGGATATTCAGACGTATACCAAGGACATTCTGGACTTATGGGCTGCGGCTGAAGGTGTGGCAGAGAAGAGTGCTTTGGCTATTGCCAGAGGTGAAAAACTCGAAGATTTAAGTGACCAGGAAAAGCGTCTGGCGCAACTGTTGCAACACCGATTATTTTTACCAGCCTTTGATCCGCCTTTGGACCAGGGACAGCGCCAGATGGCCCAAATAGGGCAAAAATTTCATCTCGCTGTTTTTCTTCCCAAAGACTGTAAAGGTGTTCGCTATGTGGTTAAAGAGGAACAGGGTCAGCAAGTCGCCGGCATCTTGAAGGCCAAACCAATCAAGGCCACGGAGGCTTCGCTTGCGCATGGGTTGCCTCAGGACTTGTCGGTCTGGGAGATAAGCTGGAAACCTTCCCGTCCGGGGGCCTATAGCGTTGAAATGGAATACGCCAATGAAAAGGGTGAGTGGCAGGCGATGGATCAGCAAGCCATATGGCATGCTTATGCCAGGGGTGCCGACCTTAATAATCTGTCGCCGATTTTTGGGAAAACCATTGGGCAGGCCTTGTCCATTTTCAGCCAAGGCAAAGACAATGACGTCTTTTTTGCTGATGCTGCCCAGGCGGTACGGGAGGTAGTACAAGCTACAGGTAAAAGCATGACCGTGCGGCTCACCACAGCTGAGGGCAAATCAGCGGAGGCGGAATTGCCTCATCCTGACGTGGTAGCGGACCGGGACCTCCAAAAAGCGCTGTATTCCTATTATCTGATTCCTTTCTTTGCCCGTTCCGTGGCCATGGGCTATGGGACACGGAACCTGAATGTGGACATTTTGGGACTGGGACCAAAACAAACCCGCCGTCAGGAAAAGCTGCTGGCGCGCATGATCACTGCTGATTTTAAAACTCATGCACAAGCACTCCGGCGTGACAATGGAAAAGGCCGGCCGGTGGCAGTAACGTCTGGTTGGACCAACCGCCCCCCAACACCTGAAGTTGAATCTGTTGCCACCTCCAAAAAAGAGGAGGTGTCGGGCATGGTGGTGAACTTTGGGGAACGTTTGAGGGCCGGTTTGTTTCGACAAGGCCAATTCCAAGCAAGCCTTGCCCACAGCGGCGGCTTTACCCTCAACAGCTCAGGGCTCCATAGACTAGCCACGTCCAAACAAGCGTTTCCAGGCCAAAGCGCTTCTTTCACGGGCACCGTGGAGGGCATCATGGCCATGGCCAGGGAATTGCATTTGGATGATCTTTTAAAGAAGCGGTTAGGAATAGAACTCCATCAACTCTCACTTAATGACTTGGAAAATATCCTGGAGAATAAGGATCCCAAAAATACTGAAAAGCCATTGGACTTCAAGGATCGGTACACCCAACGCCGGATAAAGAAGATTTTGGATGCTATTGCCTCTCGCGATGTGCAATGGATGATGCTGCTTCATTATTTAACAGGACAAACTGTTTTTTGGGTGGGTGGCCATACCATGCAGGGCGAAATCGGAGGATATCGTTATCTGGCCATGCTCAAACAAATAGACAAGCTCAGCGACCAATTGGGCTTACCCCAATCGCTGACCATTAAACGTTTGGAAGAGGGGAACGCCATTTTAAATCAACTTCCCTTGGCTAATGGCACAGCGCTGTCACCGGGTAAAGACCAGTCGAAAAAGCACTGGTGGCATCGCATGCTCGGACTTTTTGGAGTATTGCTCCTCAGCCTCAGCTTGACGGTCAGCCCCTGGACCGGAGGGGTCAATCAAAGTTTTGCCAAAGGGACTTCCACGACCCAAACGTATACCTACCAAAGATTAACTGCTCAGGGAAAAAAGGTTGTCCAACAATTGCAAGCCAAGGCGATCAGGGATTTCAAGTCTCTCATCGATCCCAACACCGGCTGGCCGGTAGATAATCGTAACAACCGCAATGGCGCGCTGGCAGGCCACACCAGCACCAGCAACATCGGCATTGGCCTCATGGTGCTGGCTTTGGATTATCAGCATAATAAAAGTAAAGAATCGCTGGCCCAATTGATGAAGGCCTTGAAGATGCTCGATGGCTATCAGCAGAAATATAATCTTTACGGGTTCCCCTTTACCTGGGCTTGGCTGAATGTGAGGGATAGGCAAGGCATTCCATCGGCGGAACAAGCAAACGGTAAAGTTAAAATCAAGAACAGCATTATTGATGAAGGCAATCTGGCCTTGGCGCTGCAATGGCTCAAGCATGCGGGTATCAACCAAGAGGTCACCGAACTGGCCGCTACCATTGCCGGACGGTACCAATGGGATAAAGTGGTCACTGAAAATGGGCGCCTGCTGGGCGGCACTAAAGAAGGCCTGACTACTGACGATTGGCAGGCCATCAGAAAAGGTCACCTCGATCCCTGGAACAGAAGCTGGATCCTGGAAGGCCCTACGGACAACAGCTCGGCTTATCTGGCGGCCATTATGGCCGGTGCCCTGCAGCCTTCTGCTTACAATCAGGTCAGGTATGCCCATGTGCCGCAGGAAACCATCATGGGCTTCACCATCCCCCGTTATGGCGGCGGCGGCACGGAAAATATGGCGGCCTTTTTCTACAGCTTGCCCAATATATTCATCCGCGACGGCAAGGCTTTGCAAATGCTGGAGGAAATGGGCGGCGTGTTTCAAGCCTATGCCAAAGCCCATGGCTATCAGGCTTGGGGTACCTCACCAGCTTATGGTGATGACGGCAAGTATCATGGACTGGGGTCAGTGGAGCTGAACCAGGTTCAGCCTTATGCCGTGGCGCCTTTTCTTCAACTCTATCCCCAGCAGGCCATGACCAGTCTGGAGGTTATGAATCAAGCTGGTCTTTTTACTAAGGACATAGCTGACAGCCTGAATGTCGCCAACGGCCAAAAGGCATCAACCACCACCAGTTGGGACCTGGGGCTTTTTATTTTAGAAATGTCCGGAAGGGGGACCTTGGGAAATTTAAAGAGAGATACCACCATCCAACAAGTAGAGCAATCAGTGGCCGTGGATCCGAGACAATTGGAGCAAAGGGCCAAAGACATCCTGGCTGAAATTGCGAACATGAAAGCCAATTCCGTTAAAACAGCTACACCACTTGTTTTATCAGGCGAGGTACCGTCAGCGGACATTGTTTCCTTGGAGCAGGATCTTACAAAGCGCGCTTATGGTGATATTCAAATCCATTCAGGCGATCTGAAGTATTGGGCTAATGATAAGCAGCATCGAACAAATTATAAGCAATTCCTGGTTATCATGCAGCAGTTGCTTGAACTGTATGCTCAATCCGATATTCGGGGTAAGAAGCCCGGCGATATAGGCTGGTGGGCAGACGAGATTCTGAAGGGCAATCAAACGCTCGAGAATTTTAAAGGAGTATTTAAAGTAACCCAGCCAGAGCACGTTGATCAGTCATCATTGGAAGAATTGGGAAGCCCATTACTCAGCCAAACGTGGGGAAATCTAACGGTTACCGAAGGCGATTTGTCCTATTGGAAAGAGCACCCTCCTGTTTCAGGTATTAGCCGATTCTTAAAAGACATGCACCTTATCCTGAGCCTTTATGACCGTTATTCTAAAGAAGGCGGAAAGAGGGCAAAAACTATAGGCGAATTGGCCTATTGGGCCACTAAGTTAAGTATCGCCCCCGGTGATAACGCACGACGAATCGAGCTTGATAAGTTTAAGGATCACTGGGCCCCGGCCTCGGCCCGCCATACCAGCCCTGTGCTTAAAGAGGCTATCCATTTGCTCACCTTCGGCATCTTCCAAGACCGTACGGAAAAAACCATTACCCAAAAAACAGAAGATGTGCTGCTAAGCGCTGTCATGGCTTTGGCGACAGCACCTTTAATCAGCACCCTTATGGCAGGCAGCGTGACCCTTGCGGCCTTAGCTTGGCCGCTGGCCTTACTGGCCGCTGGGATTGGAGCCACGGCAGGACTCTTTACCTGGTTGCACTGGCACCGGGTCTATGACGATATAAGTGGAAAAGAAAGGCCGGCCACGGCCAATGACCGCAAACAGGTGATACTGCAATTTACTTCTTTAGCGGTGGTGTTTACGGCCGCCATGCTGGCCACAGGCCTTTTATGGATGCTCTTTGCCGATTCCAATGGCCTGACCTCAATTTTGATGATGGCGGCAGGTTTGGGGATTGTGACCATGCGCCATGAAGCTGCTCAGGCCATGCCTCTGGTCAAATCACTTAGTTCCGCTGCTTTTAAAATCAATACGCCTATTTCTAAAATCAGCCCGGGTAGCTTGCGCCTGATACGTGTGATCGGCCGCGGTCTGCAACTGATGATGATTAGTCTGGTTCTGTTTACAACAGGGGCCTGGGCCAGCCCGCAAAGGCCTGATTGGACCCAGGGTAATGTGGAGAAGTTGGCGGCTTTTGTGGCAGAGCATCATTTTCTGCCCAATGAATTGTCGCGGTTGCAGGATTTAGCGCCTGAGTTTATGCCCAACCAACTTAATGTTGCACTGGGTCGACTATCCCTAACGCCGGCCCAGCAAGCTATGCTCATTAGCGCCCTCAATGCGGATGAAGGCCGTGTACCACTTTTAGCCGGGTGGGTAAAGCGCTCTGTGGCTCTTAAAGTGGAGCAGCAGCGGGCCCTGACCTATTGGCGGATCAAGGCCAGCAATACATTGCAGCGCTTACGGATCAGCTTGGGCTACTATGATCAGGTTTTAAAATCGGTGGCTGTCATTCAGGAAAAAAAGACCGGTCATCTCACCAGAACTGATTACCTGCAAGGCTTTGGCACCGAGCTGCCGGCCGTGGATTCCGTCACCCTGCTGCGTTTGCTGGATCTGTTGCAACAGGAAGCGCGGAGCCTGGTGCCTCAGCTCCATCAAGACAACAGCTTTGACCTTTACCAGTGGCTGCGGCATGCCCAGGTGCAGCATCTGCGCGCCCAGCCCGAATCCTTGCTGGCCGTGATGGCAAACCAAACTTCACCTTTGGGCCAGTTGTTGCGCGATGCGCAAACCATGGTTAAAAAACAAAAGCGGTTGATTGAAACCAGAGTTTTGGAAGAATTAATGCAGGCGCAATCACAACCGGCTCAGGATCAAGCGTACCTGCCCCTGGCCAGGACTGTCGAAAGAGATGAATCTGTTTCCCAAGTGTCGATGATGTCCGTTTCTCCAGCCTTGCAGCGCATGATTGATGCCAAGATCCAGCTGCTGGGACAGGCCTTGAAAGACCTGCCCCAGGCACACCCTTTACTAACCCGACTGCAGGCTCTGGGCGTGCTGGCTCAACATGCGGTAAGCGCTGAAAAACAGGCGGTGGTTTTAAAAGACCGCCAAGATGTTGAAGCCGGCCAGATCCTATCTCAGGACATCCGGGGTGTGCTGGTCAGGCTGAATCCTACTCATCAGTTGCTGGAAACCGGTGACGACACCTCGGATAAGAGTCTGGCGGTCATGCAGGATGCCCGGGGGGAGAAGCAGCTTTTGGCTGGTCTTGATTTTTACCTGCCCCATATCTATGAAGTGCAGGGGCCGCAAACGCAGGTACAGGCGGTGTTACAGGGCCGGGCGCCTGAGCTGTTTAATCAAGTGTCCTTTCAATTATTTCGCGGCCAAAAGCTAAACCTGCCTTCAGCCGTTGACCTAAACCGGGCCTGGCCTTCCCGAGGCCTGGCCAAATTTTACGGCTATCTGCTGAATCATCCCAATGTGGTTAACAATCTTGTCGCCGGCCGTCTTCAGCGGGCTTATCCCAAAGCCGCCCTTAAAATCCTGCTGCAACAATTGCCACAACAAGCTCAGGCGATGGCCGAGATGGAAGCCGTGCAAAATACACAAGGATTGGGACTTTATACCATGGACTATTTATTGGCCAAGGAGGAACAACAGCGTACTCAGGCCTTATTGAATTTGGCCTTGGGCCTGCAGGACATGCTGAAGGAGCGTCATCACCTCCTGGTACTGGCTAAAGCCAAGGGTCAGGCGCATCAGGCCACCCAAGCTGATAAAGACTTGACGCAAGCTTTGGAATTTTATAATGAATTTTTCCGCCAACTGGGTGCCAAAACCACGACCATTGGCCAGCGCTATGCCGGCGCGGCGCCGCAGGGGTTGAAGATGCAATTTGATATACCCGCCGTGTTGCCGGCTTACTCACGGGGGCGATTGGGACAATTTATGAGTATCATGAGTGCACCTCAAGATGGCATGATTTGGGAAGAAAACAGGGAACTGGTTGACAAGTTGTTTAAACGGCAAGCCTTGACCAGCGGCGGATCGGCGTAAGGCGAGGAGCATTTGAATCAGATTGCGGTTTGCGTAGGGTACGGGCATGCCTGTACCCTATAAATGGTATTTTTTCTGTGGCCCAAGGACTGGACGATTATGACCGTGATCTTTCAAAAAAAAATCTGAAATAAAACCTGCTAACGCAATAAAAAGGACCAAAGTACCAAGACCGGCAGAAGTGAGAGCATGGTGATGGTAAACGCTTCCTTCATCAGCAAGGTGAACGCCTCCATGCTCAGCAGCCAAAGCATAAACAGCATGTATAAAAAAGTCATAGCCGGAACCAAGTGGCGCACCCACAAACCAGGAAACCCACTCATGGTGTAATTGAGCAGGCCCATGGACAAAGCCAATTCCGTAGGCCACGCCATGGCCACCATAGGCAGGAATAAAGACGGTCCGATGACCTGTGCTACATAAGTCAGCGATTTCTCTTCACGATATAATTTTAAAAAATAATAATAAAAGATGCTGCATAGCCACCATCCCAGAGAATAAATGACCACCAAGAACAAAGCTTGTACCAATCGGTAGTGCTTAAAATTGAGCAGCGGGGTTTCCTGAAATGGGATGTGATTTAATTCCGCCAGCACCGTGGTGGCGCCGAACAAAAGGGTTATCATTAGCAAAGCCGCGCTTCCCGGAAGCCAGGAGGGATTTTGGACCAAACGTCTGAAATAACGAACGGGGTTTAGAAAAAAATTATTAAGATTAAGCACTTCCTGCCAAAATGCTTTTATAGGTACCATCAATTTTCATCCTCAGTTCAAACCCAAGGTGGTATGGCAACCGGCCGTTCCAACGCTCTTGAGGCCGCTGACTCATTACAATAGCCTTGTCAGTGTACCATAAAAATCAAAGAAAAATGAATAGGATAGAGGGCTTCAGCGATAATTTGTAAACGCGCAATTTTTCATCCTTGCAGGCTGAATTAACAATACGCCTGCCAGGCGTAATCGTGAAGCGTTCCGTTTAGTAAAAAAAGATTGCTTGAAACACCACTTTTTTACTATAGAAAAAAATTAGAATGCCGTTTATTATGATAACCATATTTTAAACGAAAAAGGAGCCTTGCTGATGCCTAAAACCGTCACTGTCCCAGCCCAATTCAGCCCGCTGTTTGATGTGGCTGAAAAGTACGTGGAAGGTTTGTTTTCGGAGTTTAAACGCGATCCGGAGAAAGGCCAGCTCTACATCGGCGATCAACGTTATGTCCTGGTGCGGGCGGAAAGCATGTTTGTAGCACTTTTTGACCAATTGGAACAATCCTTTGGGGACGAGCAAGCTCAGGAATTTATTTACAATATGGCTCGCATTATCGGCAAGGCGGACTCCAAAGCCTTCAGTGAAACCAGGAAATTGCAGGACCCTACGGAAAAATTGTCCACCGGTCCGGTGATGTTCGCCCATACCGGTTGGGCAAAGGTGGATATTTATCCGGACTCCAAACCTGCTCCCAATCAGGATTATTTTCTCCACTATCAGCATCCCAATACCTTTGAATCGGAAATTTATTTGCGTAAAACCATAAAACCCACCAAACCCATTTGTTTCTTCAGCGCCGGTTATTCGGCCGGGTGGTGTTCCGAAGCCTACGGCTTGGAGGTCCATGCCCGGGAAATTAAATGTACGGCCAAGGGTGATGACCGTTGCGAGTTTATCATGGCTCCCTATGAGAAGTTGGATGATTATGAAAAACAGCTTGCCCAATAAAACAATCGGAGTAGCGATGAATGATTTAGCACAGAAAATAAGCGATATCATCAGGGAGTACAGCCATTTCCCCGGTCCGATTTTACAAACCCAGGTCAAACGGTTGGGGATCACCGTGGATGATATATCCTATGCCGACCTGCCGCAACTGGCCGACTACATCAGCAAATCCATTGCTTCTTTTAGCAATCCGGTCAAAGGCGAAGAGGCCAAGAGAAAATTGATGAGCATTATTTAAGGCCTTCCTGCTTTGACCTCGTATTAAACTGGGGGCACTGAAGCAGAATGCAAAAAGCTGTTCTCCCTTTCGTCTCCCAAAACCCCGCATAGAAATGCGGGGTTTTTTATTTGGCCGTTGACAGCAGTGAAAATGAAATGGCATGATGCCCCTGTTGCCTTTTTTAGCCACAGGGGCTTTTTTACTGTGCGCCCCGGCGGGCGGACTTGCTTGAAAGTGCCGTTGTAGAGAACAGGCCTGCCTGTTCCCTACAATAACAATACCAAAGGTTTCCAAACCACATCGCTTTTCTTTGGCCAAGCGGATTTAATCGTATAAGGATGTTTTCGTCATGTCTTTACCAACCTTTTCCATGGATGTGGTCGGATGCAAGGTCAATCAGGTGGAAGCGGCCATGCTTAAGGCTCAGTTCGAACAGGAAGGCTTTCATTATGTGGAGGACAAACAAGCCGCTTCTTTAGTGCTCTTGCATACCTGTACGGTGACCCATAAGGCGGATAGGGATTGCCGCCGTTTTATTGACCAGGTAACGCGTCTTTATCCCCGGGCGCACCTGGTGTTGAGTGGCTGTTACGCCGTTTTGGAAAAGGAAAATCTGATCAAGGTGCCGCAGGTGCTGGCTGTCATTGACCAGCAAAACCGTTATCGCGCAGCGCAATTGGTGCAGGCCCGCTTGGCGGGGCAAACACCGGATACGACAGCATGTGATGAGTCGCAGGCCAGTAGTTTTTTCGGCTGTCTATCCGGTGTTTCTTTTCAGGGCCGGGCCCGGGCAGCGATAAAAATTCAGGATGGCTGTAATGGGACATGTTCTTATTGCCGGGTGCGTCTGGCTCGTGGTCCCGCCAGTTCGCGGCCGGTGGGGGAGGTTATCAATGAAATCCAAGTGTTGCTGGACCAGGGCTATCAGGAACTGGTGTTGACCGGGGTCAATCTGGCGGCTTATGACCCGGGGTTGGACGTGGTGCTGGAAAGGATTGCCCGGCTCAGCGGGAATTTCCGTATTCGGTTGTCCTCATTGGAACCTCAGTTTTTATCGGAACGCTTAAAGGCACGCCTGCTTGCGCATAAGGCCTGGTGTTGCCCTCATCTTCATCTGCCCATTCAGAGCGGTGCTGATAGCCTACTGCGCGCCATGAACCGGCCTTATACCAGCGCCAGGGTGGAAGCCCAATTACTGGCTTTGAAAGCGCAATGGCCCAATTTGACACTGACAGCGGACATGATCGTAGGTTTTCCAGGAGAGACGGAGGAGGCATTTGGTCATTCCCTAAGACTGGCCCAGACCTTGGAGCTCGCCAAAATTCATGTTTTTCCTTTCTCCCCCCGGCCGGGGACGTCTGCGGCCACCATGCCCCATCAAGTGCAGTCCCGGGTTGTCACGGAAAGAGCCAGGAAACTGCGGCAGCTGTCCGAACAGTTGGGCGCGCACCATCGTGCGGCCATGGTGGGGCAACAGGTGACCGTGCTGCTGGAACAATCCACGGCTGAGGGTACTTGGGCCGGCACCACCGGAGAATACGACCGGGCTTTGATAAAAACAGCAGGTAGAGCCGGGCAACTGGTGAAAGCAAAAATTCAGGCAGTCCAAGGCCAGTGGCTGCTGGCGGGATCCTCGGGTTAGGTGATTAACAGGGCGGCTAGGAACCTAACTTTAAGATAAATATGGGCGAATGTTATTATGTCAATTCAAAGGAGCGCATATGCACCGTTTAAGAGAATGGCTTAAAAGCTGGGGCAAGAACCGCATCTCCCTTTTAATTGCCGTGCTGGTGGGCGGTTTGTTTGCTGTTTTGTATCATTTTGATTTCAGTCAATCCTTTGAGGGTAAATTCATTGACGCCCGGTTTGTTCTGCGCTCGCCCGTCGGGCCCTATCCCGATGATAAAATCATTATTGTAGCCATTGACGATCAGTCCATGGAGGACCTCAACGTGCGCTGGCCTTGGCCTCGGGCCATGTTTGCCAAAGCCATTGATAATCTTTCCCAGGCCGGTGCGCACGTCATTGCCTTTGACTTGATTTTCTCTGAACAGAGTAAGGCGGAATTAAGCCATCAGGATCGCTTGCTGGGAGAGGCTATTGAACGCTCCCGAGCCTGGATCGTGCTGGGCAGCAAATTTTATACGCAGCGCACCCACAATGAGCTCAAGACCGGCTACGTGAAAGCTATCCCCGATATAGATGAACGCAAGACTCATGTAGGCTACGTCAACTATTGGGCCGATGATGACGGGGTTATTCGGCATGCGGCGCTGCTTAAAAAGTTCCAAAATCAACTTTACCAGTCCTTTGGGTTAAGAATCGTGGCCCGCTACCTTAAAATTAAGGAACCTTTTCTCCGTTTGACCCCCAATCGCCTGGTTTATGGTGATTTGACCATTCCGGTGGAGGCCGGTGCCCGCATGCTCATTAATTACCGGGGCGGGGCCGGCCACTTTAAAACCATTTCTTATGCTAATGTTGTAGATCCTGATATTTTTTCCGGTCTTAAAGAGACAGGCTTGTTTAAAGGCAAGATTGTTTTAATCGGGCCCACCTTTACCGAAGCTCAGGACTTACATGTGACGCCTTATTACCGGGCTCTGACTCCGGCAGGGCAGGGGTCAGGCGCTGCGGGCTTGATGTCCGGAGTGGAAATCCACGCCAACGTCCTCGATACCATTTTAAACAATAATTACCTTACGCGCTCCCCGGAAGCACTCAACTACCTGCTGCTCTTTCTATTGGCCTGGTTGGTGGCCATGACCACTATACGGCTGAAACCCTGGAAAGGACTGCTGGTACTCTTTGTGTATATGGCCGCCTATATCATTGTCGGGGCTATGATATTTCTGCAAACCAAGGTGCTCATTCCCGCCTTGATCCCTCTGCTGACCATGGCCACGGCTTATGTGCTGGTCATGGTGGTGAGACTGATTACCGAAGAATATCAAAACCGGCGCATCAAAGCCATGTTCTCCCGCTATGTGTCTCCCAAGGTGGTGGAACAACTGGTGCATAATCCATTGGAAAAACTTCGCCTGGGGGGCAACAAACAGATTGTAACCGTGCTTTTTTCCGATATCCGGGGCTTTACCACCATGTCGGAACAGCTGCCTCCGGAAGCGGTGGTGGAGCGGCTCAATGAATACTTCCAGGTCTGGACGGACATGATCTTCAAGTATGACGGCATGGTGGACAAATTTATCGGCGATGCGGTCATGGCCATTTTCGGCGCGCCCGTGGCCCACAGCGATGATCCTATCCGGGCGGTCAAATGTGCTTTGGATATGACCAAGGCCCTGGAGAAAATGCAGGCCCGCTGGCAGGCCGAAGGCAAACTGCCCATTAAGATCGGTATTGGCATCAACACCGGGGAAGCCATTGTAGGCAATATGGGATCGGAGCAGGCCATGGGCTATACGGTTATCGGAGATACGGTCAACGTGGCCTCGCGCCTGGAAAGTAAAACCAAGGAATTGGGAGAGACGATCCTGATTTCTTCGTCCACTTACGCCGCGGTCAAAGCATGGGTGGAGGCCGTGGAATTTAAGGCGGTGACAGTCAAGGGTAAATCGCAAGCCCTTTCGGTATTTGGGGTCAAGCAGTTAAAAACTGACCTCCCAGCAAATAATTGACAAGGCTCCTGGCCTATACTAAACTGGCAACACCAACTTTTCCTGAGGTTACCATGACTAAAAAAGCACCATGCTTTTCCTTGTTGTGGCTTTTCCCCATGCTCCTGACCTTGACGGTGTCCCTTCATGCCGCCTCCTCTGATCTTCCCAACAGCAGCTTGCTGGCTGACGCCACTTGGTCGGCTGCGACAACCTCGACACTGCCGCAAACAGCGTCCCCGTCATCCATGAAAGATCCTGGTACAGCCATAGCTTTGGCCACTTTTCCTGGAATCGTGATCCAGGGGTCAGGGCACTTCTATGCCGGCCGGCCGGTAACAGGTTCCATATTGCTCCTGGTGGAGTTGGGAGCTTTGACCATGGCGTACAACGGCGGCCGCGATATTTATGCAGTGGTTCAAGACAACACCGGCAGCGGCGTCAGTGACGAAACCCTTATTAATAATCTTTCCAATACCACCCGGCTTTCCCGTGGCATTGGTTTGGCTGTGGGCGGCGTTGCGCTATTTTTATCGTCCTGGCTTTATGACCTGACCGGTGCGCCCTTGGCGGTGGAAGAAGACAACAAGAACCTTGGCAGGACCGGCGGACCCAAGCTTAGGGCCAAAGTGAGATCCCAAGGCTTTGCTTTGGAAATAGCTCAATTGTTTTAACAAGGTCATGACTAATATAAGGAGGGAACTGTTCCCATGATTAAACGTACCCTGACGATGGCTGGATTGGCGCTATTGCTGTCCATGGCGGCAATGTTGTCTGCTCGGGCTTTGGTTCAGATCAATGGCGTATCCGTGGCGCCCCGTTTGCTGCTGGATATTTACGATGCCGTACTCAAAAGCCAGCCGCTGGTGGTCAACCCCAATGTGGTGATGCTCAGCGCCCTGTCCGATGAACAAGCCGATCATTGGCAATTTTCTCTGGCCATCCAGGATGGTGCCACCGAGGTGGCACGGATTAATGTTGGGGTAGGGGAATTGAAGATCGGCCAAAACCGTTACAATGCCAGCCAGATGGACATGAGTAACAGTCAGCCCCAATACAATGAAGCTTATAAACCAAATTTAAATCTGTCCGGCGGGGGTAGCGTCTTACCCATGGGACACTATAAAATCGTGCTTACGCCACTGCCGCCCCAGAGCGGTCCGCCTTACACCGTGGCCTTGGCTCTGTTTACGCCTTCCTCCGCCTTGAACCGCCCGGCCGTACCCATCTTTCCCCGGAACGTGGCGGTCAATACTGCTTTGCCGACCTTCACTTGGATGCCGGCCACCAGTGCGCACAGCTATGAAGTCGTGGTTAGTCCCAACCATGATCCGGAAATTAATACCTACTGGCGCAGCGCCAAGGTGGCGTCCACCCAAATTACCTATGAGGCCCAGGCCCGGGCTCTGGAGCAGGATAAGCAATACTTTTGGGAAGTGATCGCTTATGATGTTTTTGGTCAACCCATTGGAGGCTCTTTGGGCCGATCCGCTATCTCCTGGTTTAAACTCCTGGCCCCGGATCAAAGCGGCGCGGCCGTTTCTCCGGAAGAAGCAGATCGTGTGGTCAGACAGGTGATCACCGATGCATCCTTGCTTAAAGGGCTGCAGCCTTACCGGGCAGTGGCTGTTTCCAGCAGTAGTGAAGATTTGGCAGACCTGTTAAAGCAATTACAGACCGGCTCGGCCAAAATTATAAGCCAGCAATTCGATTCAACGCGATGAGCATTAATACGTTCCCGTTCATTCCCGGGGCTCTGGCCTGGCCAATTCCAGGTTGCCCGGGATGAATGGGAAAAAATAAAATAAAATAAAATTCCACTCGTAACCAATTGCCTGCGGGCAGGGTATTTTAATTAACAACGGTTCTATTGGAGGGCAACGATGAAATCCTGGAAGGCATTATTCTTCATAATGATGGCCGTGGCCTATACCTTGGCGGCCGCGCCGTCATGGCTACAGGCCGTGAATACCGCAGCTGCTCAGGCCAAGGCTACGATTATTGTCAAAGTCGGGATTGTCAAAGTGCTGCGAAAAGGCACTAAGGACGAGATCGATGCCCAAAAGGGCATGCTGCTTTATGGCGGCGATCTCATCAAAACCTCGGAATTATCCCGGGCTGCCTTGGTCTTGAATGACGGCAGCATCACCAAACTACATGAAAAGACCAACCTGGTTTTGATTGATAATCAGGCGGACCAAAAAGTTAATCGGTTAAAATTGCTGCTTGGTCAGTTATGGGCCAGCATCAAAAAACAGAAGCACCCTTTGGAAATCGATACCCCATCGGCTGTAGCCGCCATCAAAGGCACGGTTTTGGAGCTAAAGGTTAATCCTGATGAAAAAGTGCAGCTCACGGTTTGGGAAGGATTGGTCGATTTTTACAATCCGCAAGGCAAGGTAGAAGTAGGTGCCTCTTACAGCAGCACGGTCTTCAAGGGACAAAAACCACAGAAACCACGTAAAATTAACCTGGGCCAGCAAGACCAGTGGTGGGAAAGCGTGGTGGAAATACCCACGGAAAAAGAATTAAAATTAAACATCATGGATAAGAACGGCCGGGAACAACAACTGAATATTAATTACAATAAACAATAAACCGCAATCCATGGGCTATGGTTCAGACAGGCTCTAAAAGCGTCTTGTAACTTAAGAAAACCAAAACATCTCTTTCTGCAACCGAGTTCCTAAAAGGTCGTCATGCAGGATAGTTGATAAAAAAGAGGGAAGGACAGGATCAGCGCGTGCTAAAAACCGGTCTTTGGCTAGTTGCGTTCACCGCGATATGGAATATGGCATGGGCGGCTCCGGTAATTGTTCATCAGCCGCCTGTGCAGGCGGAGGCTGGAAAGCCGGTATTGATTACAGCCACCATTACCGATCCCACGGGCACGGGGATCCAGCAAGCCCTGCTGTTCGTTCGCACCAAGGGCACATTAGGTTATTGGCAGGTACCTATGTCGGGGCAAGGCTCGTTGTTCTCGGCAGCCATCCCGGGAAAGTTGGTTTTGCCGGCAGGGGTGGAATATTATCTTGAAGTGCGCGACCAATCGGGCCTGGTGACCACCGCTCCCATGTTTAATGCCACGCTCAATCCTTACCAGGTCACCGTGGCCGACAGCACCGGCGGACCGGCATTGGTATTGTTATCACCCGAACCGGACGCCCTGATTGCGCCGGAAGAAGCGGTGATTGTGGTAGGTCTGGAAGCCAAGGCCAGCCCGTTGGATATGGCCACCTTAAAATTTTATTTTGACGAGCAGGATGTCACGGATGCTGTTCGTCGAACCAGAACCATGCTTTCCTATGTGGCCCCAGAATCTCTTGCCCCGGGTCTACACGGCGTGCGGGTGGAAATTAAAGATGAACAAGGCCGCTTAGGCAAGTCGCCGACTTGGACTTTTCGCATCCAGCGGGAAGGTGAAACTCCAACGCCGGGGAGCAAGCCCACGGGGGTAAGCGTCCATGGCCAGATGACAGCCTCCTCCCAATTGGCCTTATTGACCGACAAACCGGCGCAAACCAATTTTCTGCGCCAGCCGGAAGGATTCCTCAATCGACTGGATTTAAATCTTTATGGGCAATGGTCGGATTGGCGGATCAACGGGCATATGAACCTAAGTTCTGAGGAAACCCCGGGTCAGCAACCAGCGGACCGGTTTTTTCTGGAAGCTTTTAACCACCAGGTCATGATTCAAGCCGGGGACCTATATCCGCTATTTTCCGAATATTCCCTGTATAATTATTTTGTTCGCGGAGGCGCCGTGCGCCTGCTTAGTGGTCAAGCGCAAGGAGCGCATAGCCGCTTAACGGTGGTGGGCGGCTTGACCAAAGTGCCCATCGAAGGACGAGCCTTTGAGTATAGTGGCGGTTATATAGTTTACGACCAACCGGGAACTTATGAACAATGGCTGGTGGGATCGCAATGGGCTTATGATTTCCTGCCCGGTACGGGACTGACGCTTAATTATGCCTCCATTATGGACAATCGCGATTCGCTCCAGGTCCCGGCAGGGGCGGAGGCTCATCAAAACCACGTCCTAACCGGGGAAGGCAACCTTAAGGTATTTTTCCTACCGGATTTTACTACCACGCTCTATGGGGAATATGGTGTTGACTATTATGATGAACGGCAAAGCGTGACCGATATTTCCCTGGGTGAGGCTTACCGGGCCGGCAACCGGTGGCAATGGCTGGACAATAACTTTATACAGGTCCAACTGGAACGGCTCGGCGCCAACTATGTAGCTCTGGGTAATCCTGGTTTGTCCGGTGATTGGCAGGGCGTCACGGGCGACGGACAGCTTAATTTTCTTCAAGACAATCTGTCTTTACTTGGGCAATTCAAAGCAGGTCATGACAATGTGGAGGGACAAAAAAATATTGATCCCGCCATAGACCAAACCACGACTACGACCCTTTTAACCACTTCGGTCAATTACCGCCTGCCGCCTCTGCTACAGAATTTTTCCGTGGGCTATTCTTATAATCAGATGACCGAAGCGCCCGGTGCGCTGCAGCAGGTGAACAACCTCATCAGGACTTTATCCGTGGGTACGACCTGGTTGTGGCTGCTCAATAATTCTGATCAATTGGTTAGCTCTTTGACCTATTCCTTTTTGGATCTGAAAAATCTGGCAGTTGTAAAAATTTCCGGCGATGGCCAGACCCAGACCATTAATCTTGGTCTTCAATACCTTAATGTGTCGGGCTTGACCTTGTCCGGCAGCTGGGGCTTGACCCGCAGCCAACAGGACAATGACGGCGTAATAACACCACTTAATTGGGACCGGCGGCTATTGAATCAAACGATCCTAACCGTGCGGGCGGATTACAGCCTGTTGCCCGGCCAATTGGCGTTGACGGCGGGCATGGACTGGTTTCACCAGCAGGATGATAAAACAACCGTGCAATCGGACATGACGTCTTTCAATCTGGGGGGGACTTATTATTTACCCCATCAGCAGATCCTGCGATTGACATTAACCGGTGTTGGCTATCAGGATGCCTTGATCGGACAATCCGATTACACCGAGCTGATTGTGGATCTGCGCTATGGCGTGGGTTTCTAAGTAAGACCCGAGCACAACCAGGGCAGCGAGAATACAGCAGGGAGAAGGTGAGGCAGATGGTGGATCACAATTGCTTGTTTTGTAAGATCGGTTTGGGGGAAGTACCGGCCAAAAAAGTCTATGAAAATAACGACCTATTGGCATTTGAAGATATCAATCCCCAGGCACCGGTGCATCTTTTAATTATTCCCAAGCGGCACATAGCCTCCTTGCATGTGGTGGAAGAAGCAGACCGGCTGTTATTGGGGCAGCTGTTAACCACAGCCTCCGATTTGGCCAAAAAACACGATTTGCACAGAGGTTACCGGGTGGTGATCAACAGTCTCAGTGACGCCGGCCAGGCGGTGGACCACTTGCATGTCCATCTTCTGGGTGGACGCAAGATGAGCTGGCCGCCGGGATGATTTTTTATGAAAGCGGTTGACAGGGGAAAGGCAGCAGTATAAAATAACATGCTTTAAATGGAGCAAAAAATAAATAGAATAAATCATTACAGAAGGGAGGGATATTGAGACTATGATCGAAATTCGTGTAAAAGACAGCGAAAATTTCGAAGCTGCCCTCCGTCGGTTCAAGAAAGAAGTTCAGCAATCGGGTGTATTGTCGGAAATGCGCCGTCGCGAACATTACGAAAAACCAAGCGTTAAGAAAAAACAAAAAATATTGGCAGCAAAGAAAAAAGCCCGCAAACGCGGTGCATAATAAGTTCTTTTTGTCATGGTTTCAAACAGCCCGGGCTTGATTGCCTGGGCTGTTTTTCTGTTTTATGACAGCAAGGCCCGCGTATAATGCGGGCGGATCTATAGTTCATTAATAGCAGTACCTGGCAGGCGTGTTTTCATCAGCATGCTCAACTCAATTTCAAATGCTCCGGAGCCTGGATTTAAGGCATGTTGGGGCTCCTAAAGTCGAGGCAATGGCGTGGGCCTTCAGGAAGATAAAGAACGGGTCAGAGAAGCTTCCGATATTGTGGACATTGTTTCCAAAGTCGTTGCCTTAAAACCTTCCGGCAAAAATTACAAAGGCCTATGCCCGTTTCATCGCGAAAAAACCCCAAGTTTTTATGTTGATCCCGACCGGCAGCGCTATCATTGTTTTGGCTGTCAGGCGGATGGCGATGCCTTCGAATTTCTAATGAAGATAGACGGTCTTTCTTTTCCCGAAGCCTTGGCCACTCTGGCCCAGCAAGCGCATATTACGTTAACCACCTCTACCGCCCATCAAGACAACAACAACGATCAGCAACGGCGGCAATTATTGGAGGTTATCCAATGGGCAGCGGAACGGTTTCAAACGGCCTTGCATCGCCAAGGTATAGGCGATCCGGCGCGGGCTTATTTGGAAAATCGCGGTATTGAGGAAGCCTTGATTACACGTTTCCAACTGGGGTATGCGCCGCCGGGAAGGGAAAATATCCTCAAGGCAGCCCAGCGCGACCATTATTCGCCGGAGCTTCTGGAAGCTGCGGGGTTAATTTTGCGGCGTGAAGGCCAAGCTCAGCCTTATGATCGTTTCCGGAACCGAGTAATGTTTCCGATTCATGATGTCCGGGGGAGGGTCATTGCCTTTGGAGGTCGGGTTATTGGCCAAGGCGAACCCAAGTATTTAAATTCGCCGGAAACGGAAATTTATCATAAGGGTGATCATTTGTTTGGTCTCCATCTGGCCAAGAGCCAGGCCCGCAAGGAAAAACGGCTGGTGTTGGTGGAAGGGTATCTGGATGTCATCGCCTGCCATAAAGCCGGAGTAACGGAAACGGTGGGTTGCCTGGGCACGGCCTTAACGCCGGCCCAAGCCAAATTACTTAAACGCTATGCCCAGGAAATCATCATCCTATATGATACAGACGCAGCCGGACTCAAGGCGGCGGTGAGGGCATTTGAGCTGATCAATCAGGAAAATCTTAAGATCAAGGCCTTGGCTCTGACTCAGGGTAAGGACCCTGATGAAGTGGTTCGTCAATTTGGAGCAGCAGCCCTGAAAAACGCGTTGGGTCAGGCCGTTCATTTTGTGGAATTTATGCTGGAGCAAGCCTGCCGCCGATATAATCCCGGTTCTATCGAGGGGAAAATCAGAATAAAGGATGAGGTCATTGCCATCATCGTGCAGTTGGAAGATAAATTGGAACAGCACGAGTATAGCAAACGTCTGGCTACCCGGTTGGGTCAGCCAGCGGAAATCATCGTGGACGAAGTTAAAAAAGCCGCCGGTAAACACAAAAGCAGCCGTCCGGCCGCTGCCCCGATGGTGGCCGACACGCCGCCTGTGGTTCAGGAAGAGCGTTCCTCTCTTCCTGAGGGGAAAATACCCCGGGAAGAACGGGTATTGCTCAATATTTTACTGCGTTTTCCGGCACAGATTGAACTGGTTAAAAAATCCCTGGATTTGGACGTGATCAGCGCGGATCAGCATCGGCGATTGCTGCAAGCCATGTTTGAAGAGCCGGCCGCAGACCCGGATGGGGAAGAGGAATGGTTGCCGACTTTTCTTGAAAATGAGCACGTACCGCTACCGCTGCGGGCCTATGCCCGCGAGTTGGCCAAGGAGGATAAAGGCGAAGAAGAGCCATGGCCCGTGATCAGCGATTGTCTAAAGCGACTGGTGACAGCCAAGTTAAAAACCGAACAGGCCAGACTTCAGGAACAGATCCAGCAGGCTGCCACCGCCGGAGATATGGAGACCTTAAAGCAACTGGAAGAACAAAAATTTAACCTGGCCAAGCAGATGAAACAGATCGGCATGACCTGGAGATAAACCCGGATTCGACTCATTTTATAGTGATTGTATAATTGACTTGACTGATCGACAAGATCGGATAGAATAATGGCCTTTCGAGGCCACACCAATTAAAGGAAGGGCAATTATGGCCAAATCCAAAAGCCAGAGCAAGATCAGTTCCACACCTCAGAATAAAAATAAAAATGCCAGCAAAGGGCTCACAAAAAACAAACCCAAAACCAAAACGTCAAAAACCAAGGCCAAAAGCAACGTGAAGGATGATAAACGCGCACCATCGCAAGTGGAAGTGTTGGAATCCAATGAAAAGAGCAAGGTGGGAAGTGGTGGGCCCATTGCCGCCAGCGAGGTGGAAAAACTGCTGGAAAAAGGCAAGAAAAAAGGTTATTTAACCTATAGTGACGTCAATAATATTCTGCCTTCCGAAATAGTATCCTCCGACCAAATCGATGATATTCTCATCCAATTAGGGGAACATGATATCGAATTGGTGGATGTGGAAAAATCCAAAAAGCCCGCCACGGAGCTGGAAGAAGAAGTCCCCATTGTCAATGAACTTGAGGACGCCGAATTTGATCTGACACCGGAGCCAGCTTTTGAAGAAACCCGTTCCGATGATCCGGTACGCATGTATTTGCATGAAATGGGACGAGTACCCCTGCTCACCCGGGAACAGGAAGTGCGGCTGGCTAAAAAAATTGAGGAACAAGAGCTGCGCGTGGAAAAAGCGGTTTTAGAAGCCCCGGTCACCATGAATGAAATTCAATTGCTTTATGATAAGATCGTACACGAAAAGACCTCGGCCATCCAGATCGTAAAACACAGCCTGGAAGGTGAAGTGCCGCCTTCGGTTGAAAAAAATATGAACAATAAGGTCAAGCGGGAGCTCAAGAGTGCTCTGGAATGGGCCGTCAAAGCTAAAAAAATCGAGAGTAAAATTAAAAGCCTGAAGAGTGCCACCGGCAAAGAGGCTATGGAAAAGCAACTGGCTCAGGCCAAGGCCAAACGTTTTCGGGCTTTAAAAAACGTGAACTTAAATCAGGACGAATTGGCCGATTTGATCGGGAAAATCAAGGAGTTTGTAGACCGTGTCAAAACCACCAAACGGAACATGGACAGGCTGTTGCATAGACGGCGTATTAATGAAGACGACGTCAAACAAATCCAGAAGATTCTGAAAAGTTCCCCCAAGGAAAAGAAGAAACTGGAACGGGATACCAAAGTCAAAGCCGAAGATTGGGAACATCTGATTAACGCCTATTTGGAAGAACAAAAGCAAATGCATAAACTGGAACAGGTGGCAGAAATGCACACCAGTGATTTAATCGCCGTGGCCAAAGAAATTGAAGAAGGTGAAGCTGCGGCCTATAAAGCTCGCATGGAACTGGTGGAAGCTAATCTGAGGCTGGTGGTATCAATTGCCAAGAAATATACCAACCGCGGCCTGCAATTTCTCGATCTGATTCAGGAAGGCAATATCGGACTGATGCGGGCGGTGGAACGATTCGAATATCAACGGGGTTATAAATTTTCGACCTATGCCACTTGGTGGATCAGACAGGCTATTACCCGGGCTATTGCCGATCAAGCCCGCACCATTCGTATTCCAGTGCATATGATTGAAACCATTAACAAATTAATCAAAGTATCGCGTGACTTGGTTCAGATGCAGGGCCGCGAACCCATGCCCGAGGAAATCGCCAAACGCATGGAAATGCCGGTGGAAAAAGTAAGAGGCATTTTAAAAATCGCCCAGCAACCTATTTCCCTGGAAACCCCCATTGGGGAAGAAAAGGATTCCCATTTGGGTGATTTTTTGGAAGACAAAGATGTGGTTTCGCCGGCCAATGCTGCGGCCTTTTTGCTGTTGCAGGAGCAGATTGGCAAGATTTTGCACACCTTAAAAGACCGGGAGGCGGAAGTGCTTCGTCTGCGCTTTGGCATTGGCGACGGTTATCCTCATACCCTGGAAGAAGTCGGTAATATTTTTAATGTCACCCGGGAACGGGTGAGACAAATTGAAGCCAAAGCGTTGAGAAAGCTTCGCCATCCTTCCCGAAGCCGGAAATTGAAAGGTTATTTGGATTAAAGATCTCGAGAATCGAAAATTGACCGCAATCGAGTATATTCTTTCCAGCAATCTCCAACACTCGATTGCTTTGAAATTTTGCGGAGCAAGATTTCGGGCCCTTAGCTCAACGGTTAGAGCAGCGGACTCATAATCCGTTGGTTGCCGGTTCGAATCCAGCAGGGCCCACCAGGCTAATGACCACCCGCGAAGCCCTGTCTTTGCCAGACAAGGACAGGGCTTCGCAATAACTAACGGCCGGAAAGCCACCTGTCTGCGAAAGCCTTCACGCATGGTCCTGAAAAGCTTGCGGTGAAGCAGAAGTCCAAAATCGAAAACGGAACGTAGTCGTCTATGTTTGTTGTTCAACAACTTCGTAACGCATCAGTCCTGTCAGGACCATGATTGATGCGATACACCACCATTTCCCATCTTGTTCTTTTATCAAGTTCAGCATATAATTTTCAGCAGTATTAATCCAATCGGGTTTTCCGGGTTTGCCGGAGACCACATCTCCTTTATTGAGGACCAATGATCATGAAAGAAAGCTTACGCCGCATGGCCATCGCCTATTTTGCAGGAGCCTTGGGAGGCTTGGCTTACGCTCTTGCCGCCTGGATGGGTTTTCGCACCGGACTGTTCCATTGGCTGGGCGCGGCCATGGGTACGATTCATTTGAACTGGCCCTATCTGGCCCATCGTCTGGTTAGTGGTTCCTTATGGGGACTGCTATTGGTGGTTCTATCCCCATTATTTAGGGCCAAAGGGATCGGCAAGGGCATCCTGCTGGGTCTTATACCCAGTGCCTATACGCTTCTGGTTTATTATCCCCGTCATGGTTGGGGTTGGTGGGGAGCAGGGCATGGGGCCTGGGTATTCGTAGTCATCATTCTATTGAATGCCGTATGGGGACTGGTCGCCAATGGGCTGTACAATCTGTATTACCGCTCCTGAAAAAAACTAGGACCGTGACCCTTGTGATCAATTTAAAGGAGGTACTATTATGGAATTGGTATTGATAAAAGTCAAAGCCCGCGCCAATCACGCTCCTGAGGTTCAGAAGGTTTTAACTGAATACGGTTGCAATATCGCCGTGCGTCTGGGTATTCATGAGATTACGGAGAGTACCTGTTCTAATGATGGATTGATAATTCTTCAGGTTAAACCCGACCGCAGTGCCGTGGAGAAAATGACCGCCGCCTTGGCCGCCATTCCTGAGCTGGAGATTAAAACCGTCTCCATGTAAGTGTAAGCACGCTTTTGGCCTTTACGGGCAAGTGCTCTCAGCCGATCCTTGGGTTATGGGAAAAACCGAAAGGATGGCTGGGTATGCCACGATTACATGGCCGAGGAAATCCAATTACCTCCTGGAGCGGGCATGATTATGAAGCCAACTTGAATCAGTGGCTGGCTTATGATTGTGATTATCAGCGTCTTTTGAGATTAATGCACCCACATCAGGATATGAGCCTCTTGGATATCGGCTGCGGTGACGGCCAGGTGCTGATGTTGGCCCGGCAGCTGAACCTGCAGGCCACGGGCATTGAAACCAAACCGGAAGCTGCGGCTGTTAGTCAAAAGAATGCTCCCGAGGCTACTATTGTCCTGGGAAGTCCCCAAGCCATCCCCTTTGACCAAAATTGTTTTGATTTGGTCACCTGTTTTGGGGTGATGGAGTTTTTCCTCGATCCTGACCAAGGCCTGCAGGAAATATACCGGGTGTTGAAACCAGGCGGCCGGGCCTGCATTGTCCTGCCTAATGGTGATTATGGCGCCTTTCGCAGTGAACGCATTATTCTGGCTGACCAAGGACTGGATGCTTTTTATTCCTTTGAAAAGTGGAAAACCAAGCTTCGCAATGCCCATCTGATGGTGGGGGATGTGCGCTTCAATCACCAACAACAAATAGTCTCGACGGACCATACCGACTGGATCGTGCGTTTCAAGCAATGGAGCTTCTCCCTGTTGGTCAAATTCTTTCCCCGCTCCTTAAGTTCCCATTTCATTTATATCTGTCATAAATTGAGTTGAGGTCGCGTCCCTGCGGCTCTGGCCGGTAATCATGACGTTTTCTTTTTGGAAACAGTCAAGCAATGGCAACGTTAAAAAAATGATCCGGCACCGTCCTGTCCCTTAAAATCCGAAATACCATGGGTGGCCAACTTTGGTATATGGTGAACCTTAGCAGCAAACCTTAAATTATCCAGGGCTGTTAAATCAGGAGTTATGATTTTGACCAGTAGCTGTTGCACGGCGGCATATTTGGTCTTGACGGTCAACCTTGACCTATTGTATGATCACCCCCTAAAAAGCGGATGCTTTTGGTGGTCCCTGACCACTGTCTCCGCGTGAGCTGGACCTATATAAACACTGACACGGGAAAATTTCCTTGGAAATAAAAGAAAATCAGGGTATGGCATTACCGTTGGGTCAGTAAGGGAGGCAAAGAGGTGGATCAACCTCAAAGCAGTAATGGCATGAGAGAACAAATCAAAGCCATGATCTTTCTTCAGACTATTGATAATGACATCAATGGTGTGCAGGCGCAAATCGATGCGCTGGCCCATAAGACGCATACAGAAGAAGAACATGTCAATGAAGCGCAGGCAGCGCTGGATAAAGTTAAACTGGAAATGGATAAACTGCTCAAGGATAAACGGGAAGCAGAGACCACTTCTAAACAATTGCAGGAGCAGGCCTCTAAATTAAAAGGCCAGCTTTTCGACGTGAAAACCAACGAGGCCCTCCGGGCTCTGCAATCGGAAATCGCCCAAAAAAATGAAGAAAACAGTGCTTTGGAAGAGCGCATCATTGAAATGATGATGGCGGAAGATGAATTAAAAGTGGACCTTAAAAAAGCGGAAGCTGATTTAAAAGCTGCGCAACAGGCACTCACAGCGGCCCAGCAAGTCAGTGCCCAGGAAGTCCAGGGCTTGGAAACTAAAAAATCGGAGTTTCAATCGCAGTGGGAAACCGCTTCGGCCAAGCTTAACCACCACCTTCTGGAACGCTATGTAAAATTAAAAGAAGCTCGTGGCGGTAACGCCATGGCCAAAGTGGAAAATGATGTCTGCACGGGCTGCCGTATGGCCATCCCCCCCCAGATGTTTATCGAACTTAAAAAATACCGCGAACTTCACACCTGCAGCAATTGCGCACGATTCCTTTACGTTGAAGAGTAATGGCTAGACCATCTTCCTTATCCTCCATTATTCAAGATGCCCAGCGTGTTCTGAAAATCGAAGCCGAAGCTGTTAAAACCCTGGGCCGGCAACTGGATTCAGCCTTTGAGGCTGTGGTGGAAATGATTATCCAATGCCAAGGCCGGGTCGTGATAACCGGGCTGGGCAAATCGGGCCTGATCGGTCAAAAAATGGCCGCTACCTTGGCGTCTACCGGAACACCCTCTATTTTCTTGCATGCTGCTGACGCCATCCACGGCGATTTGGGCATGGTCATGGCGCAGGACATAGTGCTGGCCATCTCCAACTCCGGGTATACTGATGAAATTGTCAAACTCATCCCTTCGCTCAAACGGTTGGGCACCAAACTGGTGGCCATGACCGGCAATCGGCAGAGTCCCTTGGCGCAAAATGCGGACGCCGTCCTGAATGTAAAAGTCAAAGAAGAAGCCTGCCCTCATGGTCTCGCACCGACCGCCAGTACCACGGCCATGCTGGCCCTGGGTGATGCCCTGGCCGTGACCTTGATGAATGTGCGTCAATTTAAACCGGAAGATTTTTCACGGCTTCATCCCGGCGGGGAATTGGGCAAGCGGCTGGTTAAAATCAAGGATATTATGCATCAAGGCCAGGCCATTCCCAAGGTGGCCCAGCAAGCCAGCGTGGAAAGTGCCATCTATGAAATGACCAGGAAGCGGTTTGGCTGCGTGGGGGTGGTGGATACCAAAGGTCATCTGAAGGGCATTTTTACCGACGGTGATTTACGGCGCACTCTGGAAAAAGAAAAAACCATTACCACCCTAAGCATTAGTCACGTCATGACCAAGGACCCCATTGTTTTAAAAGAAGATGAATTGGCCATTAAGGCGGTGCGCGTGATGCAGGACAACCGTATTTTCGTGCTGCTCGTCACCGACCAGTTGAAGCGGCTGATTGGGATTGTTCACTTTCTTGACCTCTTTGATGCCGGGGTGGTGTAATGCTTTTAACTCGTCCGGCTTTGAATAAAAAATTGAAAAAAATTGCGATGCTGGTCAATGATGTGGACGGTGTGCTCACCGATGGCGGCGTTTATCTGCTCGACAATGGTGTGGAAGGCAAGCGCTTTTCCGTGCTGGACGGCGCCGGCTGCGGCCTGGCCCAGCGGGTGGGCTTAAAGACCGCCTGGGTCACAGCCAGGGAGAGCGCCTTGCTGCGGCAACGGGCCCAAGAGTGCAAAGTGACCTATGTGCTCCAGGGCCAAAAGCAAAAGCTGGGCGCTTTGGCGTTGCTCCTGAAAAAGTCCCGGTTAACACCGGATCAGGTGGCATACATTGGTGATGACCTGGTGGATCTGCCGGTGATGGAACAGGTGGGTCTGGCTATTGCCGTGCCCAATGCCGTGGAAGAAGTCAGGCAGGCGGCTCATTATATCACCGCCAAAGCCGGCGGGCAGGGCGCGGTGAGGGAAGTCATTGAATTGATCCTGAAAACCCAGCAGCGTTGGGCAGAGGCGGTTTATTTTTTTCAGGCACGGCATGAAGAAAAAAATTAAAAACACAGTGCTCTATTGGATTATTCTGGGCTTGAAATTCCTGGCCGGGCTTTGTCCGCACCGCCTGGCGCTGAGCATAGGGGCCGGCTTGGGCGGCTTGTTCCATGACCTGGTACCCAAGGAACGGCAACGGGCTTTAAAGAATTTAAAGATCGCTTTTCCAGATATGGACGACCGGGAACGGGCCGCCCTGACTCGCCGGGTTTTTGTCTCCTTTGGCCGCAGCGCCTTGGAACTCTTCAGTCTTTTCTCCCGTTCAACCAAGTCGATCGTCAACCTGGTGGAAACCGTGGAAGGCCGCGAGCATATGGAGGCCGCCCTGGCCAGGAATAAGGGTGTCTGTTGTCTGACCGCCCACATGGATAACTGGGAAATTCTCGTGATTTATACCAACGCGCAGGGGTGGCCTTCGGCAGCCGTGGCGCAGGCCTTGTATGATGAACGTCTGGATGTCCTGCTCAACCGCTTCCGGGAAAGCCATGGGGTCAAAGTCATTAAACGCAAAGGGATCACGAAGGATATTATCCGCACCCTACGCAGCAACCATTTGCTGGGCATGCTCAATGATCAGGACACGTCTGTGGATTCGTTGTGGGCACCTTTTTTTAACCGGCCGGCCAAAACGCCGGTGGGCATTTTCCGGCTGGCCCGCAAAGGCGACGCAGCCGTGGTACCTATTTTTATTGTGCGCCAACCTTCAGGCAGGCATAAAATCATTATTGAACCGGCCCTGAGGCTGGACGCCGCTTGGACGGAATCACGCTATTTGGAAGAAGGGGTCAAGCTTTGCAACCAAGTGGTGGAAAAATATGTTAAGCTCTTTCCTGATCAATGGGTGTGGTTTCATGACCGTTGGAAACACCAGCCACCGAAAAGCCCCTGAACCGGAGAAACGGAAACGGATATGCTCATGATGGCACGGTTGTCCGATGCAAAAAAAAAGGGGCTGTTGCTGCTGGCGGTCTGGCTGCTGATCGTTCTGCCAGGATGCACCCCCGAACCGCCGACGGTCAGATTGGCGCCCATTACCGGCAGTGACGAAGATCCAACTATTTTGTTTGAAGGCTTTAAAATGGTCTCGTCCAAGGGCACTCAGCAACGTTGGATTTTCAGGGCTCGGGCAGCGCAAATATATGAAAAAATCAACCTGGCCAAAGCTCAAGACATTGAAATGATTTATTTGAAGGCCGGTAAGGTTCAGTCGACCTTGACAGCTAAAAAAGGACTGCTCAATACCAAGACCAACCACATGCAGGCTGTGGACCAAGTTAAGATGGTGTCCAGTGACGGGGTGGTGTTGACGACCGAAAAACTCGATTGGGATCAGAGCAAAGACCGCATTTATACGGATCAGCCGGTACGGGTGGAACGTCAGGACAGTGTTTTAACGGGCATTGGTCTGGAAGCAGACAGTGAGTTAAAACATCTGGAAATCCTCGCCAAGGTGCACATTAAATTGAAATCCCTCAAAGGATTAAAGCCGAATGAGCAACAGGACAAATAACTATAAGTGGTTGGGCTGGTTATTGGCCGGTGCCGTGGTGATGAGTGCTTGCAGCGGTGCCCGTACGATTCACCTTGGTCCAACGTCGGAAGTGGTGATCGAGAAACAAACTGTAGCCGCCAAAACAGCCATTGCCATGGGACCTAAATTAACACCCGGATGGCGGGAAGATCAGCCGGTGGCCATCACTTCCGATAAAATGACCTATCTTAATGACGGAGAAATTACGATTTTTCAAGGCCACGTTCATGTGAAACAGGAAGGACTGGAATTAAAGGCCCCTTATCTCAAAGTTAGCTCCAGCAGCGGACAGGCGCTGGCTAAAGATGGTGTGCAACTGGTAGACCGCATCCAGGATGCCGTGATCAAGGCCCGTGAGCTGGATTACCAGCATGATTTATCCCATGTGACCGCCAGACAGGATGTGCATCTGGCCACCAAGGATGATGCCGGTAACGCGATGAAGCTCAGCAGTGACCAGTTGGACTGGCAGCCTAATTCCGGCAATGGCCGCGCGCAAGGCCAGGTGGTGGTGCATTACAAAGCGGTTACCGCTACGGCGGGGATCATGACCTTTTCCGACCAGGAGAAAAAAATCGTACTGAAAGCCGATCCCCAAAAGGTTCTGGAGCAGCCCTTGGTTATTAATGAAGGCGACCGGATCTCGGGCCAACAAATTACCCTGCTCATGAACGACAACACCTATATTGTAACCGGCAAAGCTCAGGCCCTGGTGAATCCCAACCGTGAGGACAAGGAGAAAGGACTTAAATAAATGGATTCACAAAAGACGCTAAAGCCCGTCACGGCCGGCGCTTTTCAATTGGGCAGTGAAGACCTGATCAAGGTTTACCATAATAAACGGGTGGTCAACAAAGTCAATGTGGATGTGAAGCGTGGTGAAATCGTGGGGTTGCTCGGCCCCAACGGGGCCGGTAAGACCACCACTTTTTACATGGTAGTGGGATTGATCAAGGCGGACAGCGGCCATATTTATTTGGCCGATACAGAGGGTAAAAAAACGGACATTACCAGCCTGCCCATGTACAAACGAGCGCGCCTGGGCATTGCCTATTTATCCCAGGAAAGTTCGGTGTTTCGCAAGCTCACGGTGGAAGAAAACCTGATGGCTATTTTGGAAACCTTGCCCCTTTCCAAACAAGAACAGGCTGAGCGTTTGACCCAGTTGCTGGATGAGCTCAGCATCAGCCACTTAAGGAAGCAGAAAGCCTATACCTTGTCCGGAGGGGAGCGGCGACGGCTGGAAATTACCCGGGCCTTGGTAATCGATCCGGCTTTCATCTTGCTTGACGAACCCTTTGTTGGGGTTGATCCCATTGCTGTACTCGACATTCAAAACATTATGCGTCAATTAAAAAGCCGCGGCATTGGTATTATGATTACCGATCATAATGTGCGCGAGACTTTGTCCATTACCGACCGGGCCTATATCCTCTATGAAGGCCAGATTTTGCTTGCCGGCACAGCTGCCAAATTGGCCAACAGCAAGAAAGCCAGGGAAATCTATTTGGGCGAAAAATTCACCCTGTGAGTATGTAACTATTCAGGCAAGTACCCCCACGCTTCTGCCCAATCTTACTTTTATCCTATTTTATAAGCATTTCATCTCAACCGCACCCCTGTCCCTGAACTTTTCGTTTGAAAACAAAAATATAAAAAAACGTACAAAATTTGGTTATGTCAGGTTTTTTGGTATACTTTAAATAGTAGTGAAATGTAAAGGGAGGATTTAATGCAGTGGAGATCTGCAGGGGTTACCCTATTGTTAGTCTTGTTAACTTTCAGCCCACTTCACGCAGCCTGGCAAATCATTACCGTAGATTCAGGGAGTAACACCTATACCGATGTACTGACGGCTGCCGGGCGCAACGGCAGCTCCACTGTCTATCTTTATATTTCCTGTACCGATGGTTATCTTTATGAATTTCATTGGACTGGGAGCAGCTGGGCCGGCGGCTCCATAGGCACGGCCGAGCCCAATCCTTTACTAACCGTGGCGGTTGGATCGGGCCGCCATGATGGTAAGACCTACCTTTATGCTGCCGATAGCACCGGTGTTTTCTATGAATATTTTTACAACAGCGGCATTTGGGAACAAACCAAAATGCCCGATGGGGGCAATACATTTTACCATGCCGCCGCGGGCCAGGGCCGCAACGGCGATAGCCAAACCTATATTTATGGCGCCAACAGCAACAACCGCATCGTGGAATACAGTTGGAATGGCACAGGCTATGATACCCATGACATTGATAGTGAAAATAATGATTATTACGATGTGACCATCGGCCAGGGCCGTAATGACGGCATCACCAGAGTATATGGTGCCAATTTGAATAACCGACTCTATGAAATGACCTGGAACAGCGGATGGTCTTCTGCCCAGATCGGCACCAGCACCAGTGATGATTTGAATGTAGTCGAGGTGGGACCGGGCAGGGCTGGGGACAGTTTAAATAATGTGTATGCCGGCGAAGACACAGGCCGGGTTTTTGAATTTTGCCGGCAAGGAGGCTCGTGGCAGCAGAGCGACATCGGCGGCCCAGGTGGCTCCAATAATTATTGCCTGGCCTTAACCATGGGCCAGGTCCGCAGTGATGGTCTCATGCGTCTTTATGCTGGTTTTGATAATGGTGAAATCTGGGAATATTGCTGGACCGGCACGGACTGGCAAACTCAAGCCATCGGGCAGCCGGACGCGGTTGCTGTTGGTGCTTTAACCTTGGGCCAGTTCAGAACCAGCAACCCATCGCTGCTGGCTTCATCGGGAAGCACTGTCTATGAAATTATTTGGAAAGACGATACGCCCACCGTGACGGCCACCATGACATTCACGCCAACCGCCACACCGACCGTGACGGTCTCGGCCACTGTCACCGGCACGCCCAGCATCACGCCTACGGCAACACCGTCGGGTACGTCCACCGTGACGTTGACGCCCACCATTTCCGCCACGCTGACCCCTTCGGCTAGTATTACGCCTACGTTCACCCATAGTCCGGTCTATACCTCCACCGTGACACCCACGGTGACGCCTACATCTACCATCACCCCCACGGCGACGATTACACCAAGTTTTACCATCAGCCCTACGGCCACCGTGTCACCGACCATCACGGTCAGTCCCACCATCTCGCCTACAGCGACCATCACCATGACCATCAGTACTCCCAAAGCTTTGGACGCAGTGGTGGTTTATCCCAATCCGCTGCGGATGGATAGCGGTCAGCGCCAAAGCCTAACCTTTTCCAAGCTGCCTCAGGCAACAACAATAGATCTATACACGTTATCGGGGCAACGTGTGACTTCTCTGAGAACAGGAACAGCTCAAACCCAGGTCACCTGGCCATTAACCAATAACCAGGGAGCAGAGGTGGCATCGGGAATCTATCTTTATGTGCTTAGATCCGGGCACGAAGTTAAAACCGGAAAACTGGCCGTCCTAAAATAGTAAAATTCCCTTTTATCTATATAGAAGGTTTGGTATAGTGTCGATAATTACCCAAGCCGTATGCAGGAAACTTCATTTCGTTAAAAGGAGCGTCGCGAAAAGCGGTTATGCGAATTACTACTCTTCTTACTCCCCGGCAATGGTCGTTCAAACATATTTTAGGGTTGGTTTTGGCAGTGGGATTTGCCATCGGCGCCGTGGTGTTGGTGGTCGCCCAATCCCCGGGATTACCCGCTGTTTTGGTGAAGCCGCCGGCACCTGCGCAAGCGATAAATGTTAACTCCACTTACTTTGCGCCTGAACGATTGCAGGCTTTCTCAGGGAACGGCTTTAACCTGATTCCTGATCTGATGCATTTCCTGGATCGCCTGGAAGCCACTGTTCCCACCGCCGATGCCTCCGAGTCCCTGCCTATTCAGGAGTTGGCTCAGGAATATTTCCGTTTTGTCAATCATGATGAAGTTCAATACCAAATTTATACGGTTAAAAGAGGGGACAATTTCTGGAAGATGGCCAAATCCCATGGGTTCACCATTGATTCCATTGTAGGTACCAATCCCCATCTGGAAAAAATCATTTGTTATGTTAATCAAAAAATCATTTTACCTTCCCAGGGGGGTTCCTTACATCAGGTCGAAGAACATGAAACAGTTAATACCATTGCCCTTGATTATGGGGTGACCTCTGATGTGATTTTAAAAGCCAATGTTATTAATCCCCGCTGGGGTATTATTCCCGGCATGTGGCTGTTTGTGCCCGGCGCCAAACCGCGACAGCTTACTGAAGAAATGCATGATCAATACAGCCAGCGGGCACTCTTTCGTTCGCCCCTGGCAGGTCGCTATACTTCTTTTGTGGGCAAACGGATTCATCCGGTCACCGGTTTTTCCAAATTTCATAACGGTGTTGACATTGCCTGTCCCCTTAATACCTGGGTGGGCGCGTCTGCTTCCGGGGTGGTAATCTATGCCGGTTGGGGCGGTGCAGTCGGCAAGTACATAAAAATTGATCATCAAAATGGCTACCAATCGGTTTATGGCCATCTTAATAAAATCTATGTGAAACGAGGCCAGCATGTCCGGAAAGGTCAGCTTATCGGCCGCTCTGGCGCCACCGGCCGGGTGACCGGTCCGCATTTGCATTTTACTATCTACAAGAAAGGCCGGGTCGTTAACCCCATGAAATATTTATGGTGAGGCTTTGACGACATTGCCGGTCTGAGAATTCATTCATTCTTTCCTGCCTGTTCAGCGGAGGCGACACTTGGGTAATATTCTTATCATTCATGGGCCAAACTTAAATCTCTTGGGCCAACGGGAACCGGCTATTTACGGTCAGCTCAGCCTGCAGGAGATTGACCAAGCCATCAATACCCTGGCTGCGGAGCTCCACTTGGAAGTTAAAATCATGCAGACCAACCATGAAGGCGCCATGGTGGATGCCATTCAACAAGCCCGGCCCTGGGCTGATGTGCTGATCATTAATCCCGCGGCCTACACCCATACCTCAGTGGCTATTCTTGACGCTATTAAAGCCGTGGGGTTGCCCACCATTGAAGTTCATCTTTCCAATGTCTACAGCCGCGAGGCTTTCCGGCATCATTCCACCATTGCCGGCGCAGTAGTTGGCCGAATCATGGGATTCGGACTTGCCTCCTACACTTTGGCCCTGCGAGCCGCCCAAACACTCCTTGCCAAGTAAATTCATGACCGGTCAAAGGCTTGAACAGTTTTTACAGGACACGCTTATGCCGTATCGCTTTGTTCTGCTGGCGTTCCTGCTAAGCCTCTTGCTTTTTTTATCCCCTTCTTTTGAAGGCCTGCTGCAGGCGGTCTTTCTTTTTTTTATCTGGGCGCTGGGCCTGTGGGCTCTTTTAAGTAAGTCCGGCGGTGAAATAGTGCAGCCGGCTTTTCCACTTTTTTGGCCCTTCTTGGCCTTTGTAACGGCCGGCCTGTTGGCCACGGCAGCAGCTGCCAACACTGCCGCAGGCGTCAACTGGATCAGTAAAGAAACGGGACTGATGGTGCTGCTGATACTGGCCTATCAATGGGCCCGCGATTCGCGGATTGTGCTAACCGGTCTAAAACTATTAATCATTGCAGCAGGACTTTTGGCGGCTTATGGTCTTTTCCAGAGTCTGGTGGGCTTGCCGTGGACAGCCCAGGATTTAAACCATCCGCCTTTTAACCAGCAGCCCATGACGGAGATGATAAAAAGCCTGGCGTTGACGCGCCGGGCTTTTTCGTTGTTTGCCTACCCCAATTTATTCGGCGGATTTCTGGCAGTGCTGCTGCCGCTCAACCTGGCCTTGTTTTATCCCGGCCTGGTTAATAAAAAATGGCCCTGGATGTTGACCTTGGTCTTCATAGTGCTGGGGCTGCTGGCCAGTGGTTCTTTTGGCGCCTGGGCGGCGGCATTTCTGGGGGTGGGGTTGTTGTTGGTTTGGCTGCCACTCAAGCGGCGGTTAAAGTTCTTCTTGGCGCTGCTGATGACGGCGGTGGGTTTAGCAGGACTGATTTGGCTGCTAGGGCAGCGGCCTTTCCATGATCTTATCACTTCCTGGCAGGGCAGAGTGGCATACTGGCGCATGACCTTGGCCATGGTTAAGGGTCATTGGCTGCTCGGCGTGGGGCCGGGCAATTTTAGCCAAGCCTTTGCCCAAGCAGCCGGTGATAAGGTGCAACCACTGAGGTTTGCCCATCAATTTCTTCTGCAACAGTTGGCGGAAAAAGGCGTGCTGGGCTTGGGGGCCATCCTCTGGATTTTGGGGGCTGCAGGCACTTATTTGGTAAACCTAAGATTAAAATTGAGTGAAGGACCGGCTGCTATCGTGGTGGCTGCTGTGGGCGCCGGTCTGGCGGCCGGATTGGTGCATGCCAGCATTGATCTGGATGCGGACTATTTAAAAACTAGTTTGATGCTATGGTTTTTTGGAGGTGTCCTTCTAAGTCAAGCAGAACAACTGGCCAGACAGCCGGATGGATTTGAAGCAGGTTTAAAATTCACCTTACCTCCGCGGTTACTGATAGGCGTGATGATGATGACCATGCTGAGCTTATTGCTTTGGAAAGGCGGTAAAAGCCTGTGGGTGGAAGCAGGGGTCATCATGCTCAGTCTTGGGCTAGCGGCCCTGTTGTTAGGCCTTTACCGGCAGCATCGGGAAGTCGCGCTTCAGCTATGGCACAAGATGCCTCTCAAAACAGGCTGGGGCCTGCTGCTGCTGTGGACCTTATTTTCCGTTGCTCATGCCCAGGATAAGTGGCAGGCGGCCACAACCTTGTGGGTAGTGCTGGGCGGGCTGCTGACCATGGGATTGACCATCCAGTTCAAGGTGTTGGGCGTCCTGGTGATGCGTTTTTTAACCTTGGCGCCGGTAGTCCTGGCAGCCTTCTGTATAATTCAGCTCTTGATCCATCCCCTATTGCGGGCTGACGGGGGATGGCCCAATCCCAATTTGACGGCGGCATTCCTGGCTGCCGGCTTGATCATTAATCTGTCTCTGGCCTTAACGGCCTCCAAGAAGACCTGGCGCTTTGCAAAAAGCTGGCTCTCTACCCTAATACTTTTTAGCGGCCTAATCGCAACGGGTTCCATGGCCGGCTGGCTCAATTTTTTAACGGGCATGATCGTGATCGGAGCATGGGCGGCCAAACAAAAGGTGATCCATAACAAGACGATCGTAGCCGCGCTGCTGGTGGCCATGGCCTTAATGTTGGTGATCCCTTTGGGGACAGGCAAAAGAATACTGGGCCTGCCTCATTACCGAGTACAACTGCAAGAACGGTTGGGTCTCATGCAGGCGACAGGGAAGATGATTAAAGCCCATCCCTGGCTGGGGATCGGTCCGGCCCAGTTCAACCAGACCTTTGACCGCTATAGTTTTCCTAATCCGCAGGGACAGGTCCGATACGGCCGGCAGGCTAATTTCAGCCATCAAGAGCTGCTGCAAGTTGCAGCGGTGTTGGGTCTGCCGGGGTTGATTATTATTATGTTTCTTTTAGTCATGTTTGTCCGGCGTTTTTTTAATCAATGGCAGCAAGACAAAAGTGATGGCGAACAGTTGCAGCTGATGCTGGTCTGGGCGGTGTTGGGCGGCGCGCTGATTCAGGCACAAATGGATTTCAACTGGCATCTGCCCTTATTATTCTTTATTTATATGATGCTGGCTGGTATGGTGTGGACCCAAAGGGAAGAGACTGTTTTTCCGGCCGTGGCTATAAAACCTTCAGCCGCAGGATTGCTGGGGGTGCTGATACTGGCTATGACTATTGGGGCGGCCGTACGTCCGGCCTTGGGGGCTTATTTCACCCACTTGGGGGACGCTCATTATTATAAAAAACATTTGAAGACCGCCGGGTTTTATCTGGAACAAGCCCTCAGTCTTACCCCACTGTCTGCCCTGGCTTATGATAAGTTGGGCTTGGTGCGTCATGATCTTTATGCCATTAGGCGGGATGAAAAACTATTTTATCCCGCCCAATGGGCTTTTTCCAAAGCTCTGGCTTTTAATCCCGGCCGGGCGGCCACTTACCGGCACCTGGGGCGGCTTTATTGGCAGCGCGGCGGGCAGGATGGGGAGGAGCAATGGTTCGAGGCCGGCCTGGCTGCCTATAGCCGGGCGGCTGGGCTTGATCCGCATAATGCGGTCCTCTTTTTTGAATGGGGTAATTTATGGCGCGATGCCGGGCACCTGCAGCAAGCTAAAGCCGCTTGGCTAAAGGCCCTGGCCCTTCAGCCCTATTACGCCGCAGCGGCCAGCAATCTGGGTGTAGCCTGCGAACTGCTCCACCAAGACCAGCAGGCCGAGCAGGCCTACCGGCAAGCATTGGGGGCCCTGCGGTATAGGGACAAGCTGCAAGGTAAGCTGGCATTGGAATTTTTTTCCATGGACTGGGCTGTGGTGTATTACAATCTGGCCGCCTTGTTGGAACGCCAGGGACGTTTCCAGGAGGCCAAGAAAGAATACCAAGCAGCATTGGTCTTGGAGCCACAAAACAGCATGGCCAGGGATGGGCTGGAAAGGCTTTCCATGGGAGCCAAGCGTTAAAAAAAAAACCGGGTGTTAAACTGAATCGGCCCTGAAAGCAAAATCAGGAAAATAATTTGTGAATCATCGCAACTGATGTACAATGGCACCGTTTAATTGACTTGGTCGCTTGTTCCAGGCAAGAGGTTTGGCGGCCAGCGTCCTTCGCGTGACCAATGGATTTAATAAACATCCATAAGCCGGCTAGGTAAAACCGTAAAGAAAAATGTAACCAATTTTGAGAATAACGGCGCCAGCCATCGATTTCAAGCCGCTGATATCATGGCGATGTTTGATTTCCGGCTTAACCGGGTTGCTTTTTTGAAAATATATTTTTAATGAGGAGACAGCAGGTATGAAAATATTAGTGGCCGGTGGTGCCGGGTTTATTGGATCTCATTTAAGTGAACGGTTGCTGGCCATGGGCCATGACGTCATGGTGCTGGATAACTTGAAAACCGGCTCCCTCAAAAACCTTAAAGCGGCCAAACGATCAAACCGGTTTACCTTTATCAAAGGAGATGTCCGGCAGCCGTGGTCACGCAAAGTGGACTACATCTTTAACCTGGCCTCCTACGCTTCGCCACCCTATTATCAGACCTGGTCTATCGATACCCTGATGACCAATGCTTACGGCAGTCATTTGCTCTTGGAAGCTGCTAAAAAATATAAAGCCCATTATTTGCTGGCCAGCACCTCCGAGGTGTACGGTGATCCTCTGCATCATCCCCAGGTGGAGACCGATTGGGGCAATGTCAACCCCATCGGTTTGCGGTCCTGCTACGACGAAGCCAAGCGGTTCTCGGAAGCTCTGACGATGGAATACATCCGCAAACACGGGGTGAACGCCCGTATTATTCGCATCTTCAACACCTACGGGCCAAGACTGCAAAAAGACGATGGCCGCGTGATCTCTAATTTCATCAACCAGGCACTGAACCATCGGCCCTTGACCATATTTGGTGACGGTCGGCAAACCCGCAGCTTTTGTTATGTGGAGGACTTGGTGGAAGGCATTATCAAAGCTGCCTTCACCCCTAAAACCAAAGGGGAAGTGTTTAACCTGGGCAATCCCCATGAATTTACCATGTTGGAAGCCGCTGATTTGATTGAAGAGGTGTTGGGCACGAAAGTGCGCCGTGTGTTTAAACCGCTTCCCTCTGATGATCCTAAACGGCGCAAACCCAATATCCAAAAAGCCAAAAACAAACTGAAGTGGACACCCCAGATTCCTTTACGGCAAGGTCTGATTAAAACCATTGCCTGGTTTCGGGAAACAGCCCAGTCTTCAAAAGCGGCGCAAAGACGCAGGCACTGAGGGTCAATAGTTTGGTCCCACTGACCGTGCCTAAGCACTAGGGGGCAATTTCTGGAAAGGAGACGTGGCGGTTGACCATGGCAGTTTTTTTACTGACAGTCCTGTTGAGTGTGGTAATCGGGGCAGTGGCGCTGTATTTACCAGGCCGCTTGTGGCTTCGCTTAACCAAACTCCAAGTGAGCCCGCTGGAGCATCTGTTGATCGCTTTGGTATCGGGCACGGCCTTGTTTACCCTTATCTATCGCCAGTATTTTGGCGCTGCCCATGGCTGGTGGCTTTGGCCATTGCTGCTGACGATGGCGGCCTTGGAATTATGGTTGCACGCCAAGGCCTGCCAAAAAAAAGCCTGCCAGGCACCTGATCCCACCACTGAACCGGTGGAACCATTGCAACGCTATTGGCTACTGGGCGTGGTGGCTTTGGCGGCCGCCTCGCTGCAAGGGTGGTTTATCTATGGATCAGGCTGGCCGAGTCAGCAAGGAATGTCGTTTTTGGCCTGGCATGGGGTGGACGCACCCTGGCATATTTATAATATAATTCAATTTGCTAAAAATCACGGCTTGGACATGCCGGGGTTTGCCCGTCTGCCTTTGAAAAATTACCACGTTTTTGCCGATCTTCTGCTGGGAGGCCTGGCCCATTTAGGACCGCTCAATCCCTGGCATCTTTATTTTCGAATTGCCCCCTTCTTTTATTCGGTCTTGCTGGCCGGGCTGACCTTTTTGGTGACCTTGACCTGGAAGAAAGACAAAACCGCAGCCTATTTGGCGGCGGCCATGATGGTGGTGTTGTCCAATTTTGGCTATATCCTGCCGATCTTGTTCCCGGATAAGCATTACTTCCTGTGGGAAAATTTGTTTTGGGTCCAGCCGCCCTTAACCCATCTGATCAATCCGGCCACTTCCAGTTCCTATCTTTTTTTTCTGGCCGGGCTTTGGAGCTTTCTCAAATGGATGGAGAATAAAAAAGTTGGTTATCTGGTGACCTTGGGTTTGTTATGGGGCTGTCTGCCGGGCTTTAAAGTTTATCCGGGCCTGCTGATTGCCGCCGGACTTCTAACCGCAGGCACCATCGATTTGGTGGTGCGGCGACGCATGCTGCTTTTAAACGCCGGTCTGGCCGTGCTGCCGCTGCAAGCGTTGATCCTGTTGCCCGGGCTGAAGTCCTCAGCTCATCTGATTCATTTTTTACCGGGCTATAACCTGGGCACCATGTTGGTGGCTCCTGACCGGCTTAATCTGATGAGTGCGCAAAGCCTTAAAGCCCTTTACCTCAGCGATCCTCTGGTGGTGGTTTTGCTGAGGATATTGTTGCTGCTGGTGTTTGTTGTGGGCAACTTGGGTTTGAGGGTCATCGCCTTGCCCTCCCTGTTTAGAACCTTGGTGCGGCTGAAACAGAGTGACCCCTTTTTACTGTTGGCCACGGTGATCAGCTTGGGAGGGTTGGTGGCGGCCGTGGGGTTTGTACAAACCGGCTTGCGTTGGAACACGATCCAGTTCTTTTATTACCCTATGGTCCTACTCACTATCATCAGTGCCGTCCAATTGTCGGTCTGGCTGGAAGGACGATCACCCCGCCAGCGCTGGTGGATCATCGGTCTGTTCTTTGCCCTCGGTCTGCCCGGGACCATTCAGGACTTCCGTGCCATCACTTGGAAAACCACCGTGTCGCCGGAGGTGGTGCAGGCCATGGATTGGCTTAAGGAAAAAATCCAGCAGAAACCTGCCGTGATCCTCAGACCGCTGCCGGAAAACATACGTTCCCAAGCAGGCTTTAACTTGTGGTTGCATGGCTTGGAAAGAGGGCAGCTTACGTCGCTGCAGGCTCTTCACCAGGATGCGCAGCAAGCTGTGGTTGATCAACAGGGCACCACGGCCACAGCCCAGGGATTATTGCAGGAAACCGCCACCACCTTGGATCAGATTGATACGGCTATCGTGGCGGCTTTGACAGGGCATAACACCTATTTGGAGGATTTAAGGCGAGGGGCCATCATGGGCTATCCTGTGGTGGAAAGGGCTAAGCAGGTTCGCGATTTTTACACTCAAGCCAACGTGGTGGAGGCCCGCCAATTTCTTGAGCAGCAGGGTATCAAATATGTTATTCTTTATTCCAACCAAACGTTGCCCTATGATCCAGCAGGCGTACCGCTAAAGGAAATTTACAGAAATCAGTCAGTGGTGATCTATAATTATTTAAATCCGCGAGGATGGTGAACTGCATGCTGAAGCGTTTTCATAAAGGCTATATCCCGGTGTTGCTGCTGGCACAAGCTGTGGGACTGTCTTTTTGGTGGAACTGGTTTGATCGAACGGTTTTTAACCAAGGGACTTGGTTGGACTTTTTCCTTAAGCTGGTCTTTCTGGGCGCGTTATTGGGTCTCTGGCAATATGCCCTGGTCCTGGGAGGAAAACGCTACGGCCAATGGGATTCAGAAACCCTGGCCAAGCAAGATACTCTGGCCGGCCTGCCTTTGATTGGCCTGGCCTTGTTACCGCTGCTGACGCCCTGGGTAGCCCATGGGACAGCAGTATTTCCCATGAAACTGATCTCTTATCTGTGGCTGCCGTGGTGGCCCAAAAGCAGGCTCTTGGGATCTCAGGCGTATACGGCGCTGATGCTGGGCGGACTGTTGATCTTAAGCACCTTTATCCTGAAAACAGCGGTGATTTTAAAGGCGCTCTATGACCATAATGTTAAATCTTTGACCTCGACTAAATTATTTGTCGTGGGCAGCTTAATACTGGTGGGCTTGCTCTCCTGGCCGGCGATCACCGCCTTGCCCAATCAAGGAGAAATTGAGCAATTGCTGGTGACGCAGAGTTTGTCCTTTGATACGGCTTTCCATACGGATGGTGTTTTGGGCAGGGCCGACTATTACAGTTTTTATCCCAGTCAGAATATTGAGTTCAATGGTTATAATGACGGTTTGTCGCGTTTGTTTTTGCCGGTGGCACCAGGTATGCCGTTGCTTTTTATAACCTTCTTTTTGATTGGCGGCCGCTGGTTGACCTCTGTGCTGGTCATGATGTTTGCGGCCGGTGCGGCGGCGCAATTGTTTGGGTTGTGCCGCGACCTGGGGTATGAGGCCAAAACTGCTTTCTGGGCCTGGTTGTTTAGTTTGATCACCGCTCCGCTCTTGCTTTACGGCTATCAAATCATGGAGGTCACGGCCTCGGTGTTCTTTTTAACCTGGGGGTTGCGGCTGGCCCTGAAAGTACGGGACAGCAACCGCTCGGAAAGTACTGCAGCGGCTGCAGGTTTGGGCTTTATCAGCGGGTTGATCTGGCTGGGAGGGGTGCGCTTTATCGTGCCTTCGCTGATCCTGTTGGGTCTGTTGGCCTATAACCTATGGCGCGCCAAACGGCTGGGGGAACTGGTGGTGACCGCTGTGACCATGTTTATCCCGGCTTTTTTTGCGGTTAAATTTTTCACTTCTGTTTACAGCATTTTTGTTTTTCATCCGGTCTATCACTTCAACTGGCCCTGGATGGCGGGCTTCTGGACTAATCTCATAGCCATGGTGGCAGACAGGGGAGCAGGCGTGTTGTGGTACGGACCAGTATGGCTGTTGGGACTGGCCGGTACCATCGTGCTTACCACGGAGAGGGGAAAACGGCTCCCTGCGGTTATGGTACTGGCTTTAGTGAGTGCTTTGATGATCTTTGGATTGATTATGCCGGATCCGCGGGGGCAGGGATCGAGTTTTAACCGTCTTCTGGGATCAGTGTTGCCTCTGACAGCTATTGGTTTGGCGGAAATTATCACTCATGTTCAGCAAGATCAATGGCTGGCCAAACTGCTTAAAGCCGTGGGTGGATGGAGTGTGGCCGTGGCCGTACTCTTCACCATCTTGCCACCCTTAGCCCGTGAAGCAGTACGCGCCAAATTAGCCGCGGTTTGGCATCTTAATGTTCTCTATAATCTGCTGCCTGACTTTGGAGGTCACCTGAGCGTTATCCAATGGCTGACGGGTTTGATATTTTTCTTGATCGCAATTTTTGGCATTTATCTGACAGTGGAACGACTGCGCAAGCAGGACAAGCAGCGTCTCACCCCGGCTGTCAATGTCTGATCGCATGGCCGTGTTCTTTTCCGCCTCGCAACCATGATGAAAATAATTATCTATTTAAAGCAGCAGTGGGTTGCTCTCCTGGGAGGCTGTGTTTGGGCAGGGTTTTTCGCCTCATGGCTGATGCAGGCCAACCGCACACTGAATTTTAGCTTGATCACCTTTTGGGCCATCGTATCGGCGGTTTTTCTTGCCCTACTTATGGCGGTCTATCTTGCTTTGGTCCGGGATTCCCTGCATCGGTTGCCCTTATCTTCCACAGTCCAAAAGACGCTCTTGGGATTGATTTATGGGCTGATGCTGTGGCCTGCCTTGGGGATAGTGCTCATGCCCAAGATACTGACTTTTGGGCAGAACTTATCGCTGCAGGTGCTGGGTTACCTTTCCATTCCCTTAACCTTTACCATGATTCATTTGTCTTCGGCCGTCTATTCAGCGTTGCTTTGGATTGGTCCCAGTTGGATCGGACTGGTACTGCTTGGGTTTGGGTTGGTCATGAGCAGCCGTTTAGTCGGTACCAGCCGGTCGCGTTCCCACAAGGCGTTATGGTTTTTCGCAGCAGGCTTGCTGGTTTATTTAGCGATGGGCTTGTGGACCACCACGGTTTATCCGCCTACCGGGGATGAGCCGCATTACTTAATGATCAGCCAGAGTCTGTGGTCTGACCATGATCTCGATTTACGCAATCAAATGGCCCAGCACAGTTACCGCCAATTTTATCCGGTTCGGCAGCTGGACTTTCATCACACGCCCACCCCCAACGGTCAATTAATCTCCAAGCATTTTCCGCTTTTATCCTTTCTGGCAGCACCCTTAGTTGCGCTGTTCGGCCGTTTTGGGGCAGTGCTGATGATCATGGCCAGCGCTTCCTTGATCGCCCTGCTGTTGCGTGCCCTGACCATCATGTGGCTCAAAGACCAAGTGGCAGGGGATTGGGTCTGGCTGCTGGCCCTGGTGACCGTGCCCCTAGGCATTTATTTTGACCTGGTTTTTACGGAGCTGCCGGCCATGGCGGTTTTTTTAACCGGCTTGCTGGCTTTTTATAAAGGCCGGGGGAGGTGGTCCTGGCTGCTGCTGGCCGCAGCTTGTCTGCTGCCGTGGTTTTATCCCAAGTACATCCCTTTGTCTTTGGTACTGGGGATCTTGCTGGTGGTGAGCCTGAGAAAGCACCCTTGGCAATTGGTCATCATGATGGCGCCGACCGTGCTTACGGCCGCGGCCTACACTGATTTTTTACCAGCACTTCTACGGCCTGACGGTGAGTCAAAATCCATATGGCTCTTTTCATCCTTGTTTTCCTGGCGCGGTCTGGGCAATGCCTGGGCCTGCTGGTGGATCGTGATTTTGGCCTGTTCTCTTCGGCGCCCATGATGGTGCTGGCCGGGGTGGGGCTTAAGCGGCTAAAGGTTTTCAGACCATCGGCTTTTTGGATTATCCTGGCCGTGGGGGTGATCGAGTTTGTATTGTACAGTCTTTTTGATGATTTCACCGGTAGCGCGGCTGTAAGCTCCAGGCATTTTTTACCGGCTGCGCTGATGCTGCTTATTCCAGCCGCTGTGGGGGTGTTTGGGTGGTGGCGGGCAGGGGGCTGGAAACAAGCTCTGGCGCTGACCTTGACGGCCTGGACCATGATGCAGGTATGGTTGTGCAATGCCTGGCCGGAGCTACGGTACTTGTCACCCAAAATAAAACTGTATCATCTGTTTGGCTTTAGTCCCAGTGTATTTCCGAGTTTGGCTGACGGTATGACCAGCGGGGAGTTGGTTTGGAGTTTGGCGATGTTGACGGTTATCACGACAGGCATGTTAGCTGCTCTTAAAGCAGATGAGCGTTAGGTTCGTGTAGTCGGCCCGAGGGGTTACTGCTACCGGTCCATAAAAGTACCATGGATTTAACCGCCATAGGAGAATGACCCTTGTTCAACTATTTAGTACATGCCATGGTGACGATTGCAGCCGTGGAAAGCATAATGATGGCTTGTGGCTTGATCGGGTGGAGACTGCTGAGAGCTTTTCGGCGGGACTGCCCGTTGACTCTGGAAACATGGTTGCTGGGGTTGGGTATTGGCTCAAGCCTGATGTCTTACCTGATCTTTGGGGTGATGGCAGCCCGGCAGTTTACGCAGGCGAGCCTGATGGTGATAGGCGGGTTGGCCTTGATGGCGGGTGCTTGGTTGCTATGGCGTCACCGTCGCGAGTTGAGCTGCTGGGGGAACCGTTTGGATTTGCTATGGCCACAGATTTGGTGGGGCGTGTGGTTGTTCCTAATAATGATGGCGTTTAATTTATTGCCGGCTTTAATGCCTTCCGTGGATTGGGATGGTCTGGCTTATCATTTGGCTCTTCCCAAGCTCTATATGCAACATCATGGTTTTGTGTTCCGGCCTGATATTTTCCACAACTTATTTCCTCAATTCATGGAGATGCTTTATAGCTTTGGTTTGCTCACGCCTTTTGGACAGGCCGCTAAAATAATTCACTTTGAATTCGGGGTAGTCTCGGCCTTGGCAGTATTTGTATTAATAAGAAAAATATCCGCACACGCCCGGTGGGCCATGGTGGGCATGCTCTTGTTTTACATGCAATACATTGTCCATATGGAATCAGGGACCAGTTTTATCGAGCTGGGATATACTTTTTTTGCGCTCTTGGGCATGCTGACCTTGATGAAGGTTAAACAACAACCTCAGGAAAATCTCTGGCCTCTTTTGGCCATAATGTTTTTTGGGATCACGGCAGCCATTAAATGGCATGGGGCGGTTATCCTGGCCCTGGGCTGGCTGGCCATAGTGTTTACCCTGGTTCTTTACCGGCCGTCTTTTAAATGGCGGCAGGACTGGTGGCGGCCCATGCTGATGGGTGTGGTTGGGCTCCTGCCGGTTGTGCCTTATATGGTGCGTAATCTGACCATGGCCGGTAACCCGGTCTGGCCTCTGGCTTATCATTGGTTCGGCGGCTTAAACTGGGATGCAGGCCTGGCCAAACAACTGGTCTACCTGCACAATACCTACGCAGGCTGGAAGCATGGCTGGAGCGGATTATGGCGCCTGCCTTATGATATGTGGGCTCATGGCGAGGCTTTTAGTGTGGGGGCCAAAGAATTTAAATGGCCTCTGTCAGCCAGTGTAGTGCTGCTGGGCCTGCTTATTTTCCACAAGATAACAAAAACAGGAGAACAGCGCCCTGCAATCTCAAACTGGGTGGAGCCATGATTCTGTTAGCTTTAGGTTATGTCGTGTTTTGGCATTTTACGTCACCTCAATTCAGGTTTTTACTTCCGCTGCTGCCACTCTGGGCTGTGGGCATGACCTTGGGATTAAAACATCTTTGGGCGACTAAAAATAAAATTACCGGTTGTCCGCCGTGGCCGTGGCGCTGCTGCTGGTGACCATCCATCCGCCTTTTCATCACAATACGGGGGAGCAAATGAAGGTCCTGCTGGGCCTGGAGCCGCCCCAACAGTACTGTGCCGCCAATTTGAAACATTACCGTGCCTGCCTGGTTCTAAATCGGGTCGTGACGCACGGTGAAATGGTGCTGCTCTTTGGGGAAAACCGCGGATTTTATCTAACCCCTGCCTATAGGTGGGGAGACCCCATGCTCCAGCAGGTCATTGATTATAGAAGGCTGAAGTCCCCCATGGGCCTGGCTCAAGCACTGGAAAAGCAGGGCATCACCTGGGTCCTGTACCGGGAGGACTTGTACCAGGAGAGTTATTATAGTGCGCCGGTAAAAACCCTGATGAAAAAGATGTTGGCCAAGTATGGGCAAGCCGTGTTTGCCGACGGACCGGTCAAAGTGTTTCGGCTTCACTTTGCTAATGACCGGAAAGCCCCTTATAGGGGCGGACTGGTCTTCAACAGCCTTTACGGCCATAACCATGGCCAAGACCGGTCGAAGGGGTTTAGCGGAAAACGGGGTAATGAATTTTTAAAACCATAGCGCTCTTGCTTGCGCCAATGTATGATTTCGAGTAAAGTGATCTCCATTGCAGAGGCTTGTTAATGCTATTTTGGACACAGTTGAGAAAGAGGCCATGATCATGGCAGAACTTAATCCAACGGCTAAAATCGCCAAAAATTCCCTGGTCCAACTAATCGCGGGATCATCAACAAACTGCTGGGCGTATTGCTGGTGATTTATGCGGCCCGGCAATTGGGCCCGATGGGTTCGGTACTTATTCCTACGTACTCTCCTTATACGCTATTTTTTTATTGTTACTGACTTTGGGTTGGGTACCATTACCACCCGGGACGTGGCCCAGGACAGCAGCCGGGAGTCGGTTTATCTGGGGCACACCTTAATTTTGCGTTTTTTGTCTTTCCTCATCGCAGCTATAGGACTTATCCGTGCCGTCTGGGCGCTGAGGCAGCCTCCGCTTATCCTGCAGCTCTCGGCCATTGTGGCCTTGTCCCTGTTTTTCAACAGCAATTGGACAGCTGCAGCGCACTCTTCAACGCCCACCAACGCATGGAGATTCCTGCAACCATCGCGGTTATTGCCACCACGCTGCGCATTACCACGTCTTTGGGTGCTTTGGCTGGTGGCGCGGGCGTGGATATTTTGATTTGGATCCATTCGGCTATTTCGGCGCTGCAATTTGTAATTATCTTTTTTACCCTGCGCCAATTTATCCGTCCGTCTTTTTCTTTGGATTGGGCTTTTTCCAAATCATTGTTAAAAAAAGCCTATCCCCTTGCCTTGGCCAATCTTTTCTCGGTGGTTTATTTCCGGGTGGATACGGTCATGTTGGGCATGATGAAAAACCAGACCTCGGTCGGCATTTACAACGCTGCTTATCGTTTACTGGAATTCACGCTTATCTTTCCGGCTTATTACGGCGGGGCTATTTTTCCGGTCATTGCTTCCAGCTTTAAAGCCAATACCCAGCGGTTTTTGCTTATCTACCGACGGTCCCTCAAGTATATGTGGATTATGGCTTTGCCCATGGCTCTGGGGGTAACCATGCTGGGGCCGAAATTAATCCGCGTGCTTTATGGACTGGCTTATGTTCAAAGTGTGCAACTCTTATCCGTGCTGATGTGGTCTCTCTTGATCATTGCGCTCAATGCCGTGAGCGTCCCTTATTTGATTGTCATGGAAAAGCAAAGGGTGGTGACGGTCTTTACTTTGGTGATGATGCTGTTCAACCTTGGGCTTAATGCCATTTTCATACCCACTTACGGTGCTTTGGGCGCCGCCTGGGTTACATTGGCGTCTGAGATCATCAACATTATCTTGTATGTTGTGGTGTTGGCCAAACCATTGGCCTTGAATTTAAAACTACTTCGTTATTTCGTGAAGCCTGCCTTGGCGGGATTGGTGATGGTCACTGTGCTGTATTTTATAAAGACCTGGGATTTAGGATTTCAAATTGTTTTGGGAGCCCTGGTGTACAGTGTGGGCCTTTACTCCTGGGCGGGTTTGACGAGATTGACCGGGAATTGTTTGGCCGTATCATCAAACCCAATTCCCAGGGCAAAATGAAAGTGACGGAATAAGCGGGAGGCCGGGGGATTCATGACCACAAGCGCACCGGGGGTATCGGTGATCCTTTCCAATTACAATGGCTGGGCCCTGTTAGAGCAGGCGCTGCCCACGGTGGTGCATCAGACCTATACCCCCCTGGAGATTATGGTGGTTGATGACGCTTCCACCGATGAGTCGGCAGAAAAGATCACGCAACACTACCCGCAAATTAAACTGATCGTCTTGCCGGAAAACAAAGGCTATGCCGGTGCCAACAATGCCGCTGTGGCCAAAGCACAGTATGACTGGATTTTATTACTGAATAATGATATTCAATTGCCGCCATCCACAGTGACGGTCCTGATCAGGAAAGCATTGGAAAATCCCGACATCGCTGTGCTGGGACCGGCTATTAAAAATCTTAACATGGATATGGACCGCTATCCGCGAAACGGCACCATGAGTTTGACAGGGGCCATGATCCAGAACGTCTTCCGTGATCCTACCCTGGCTTTTGGCATCAGCGGCTGTGCCGTGCTTTTTGACCGCAGCCGTCTGGGCTTGCCCTTTGACGCGGATTACCAGTTTTTCCATGAAGATGTATTTCTGTCGTGGAAGGCCAGATTGATGGGGCTTGGTGTACAACGGGTGCCGGAAGTGACGGTGTTGCATCTGGGGGAAGCCACGCTCAAAACCAGAGGAGAGCGGAATCGCTATTTTATGGAGCGCAACCGGCGATTAAACCGACTTACTTTTTATTCTCTTCCTACCGGCGCAAACTGTGCCATTGCTGCTGCTCACGGCTGGGGCGGAAGCATGGACGGACCGGCTGAAGCATCGCTCCCCGGCACCGACTCGGCAAGCCCGATCCTGGCTCACGGTCATCGGGAGTTGATTCGGCAAAAAGCGGGCCGCAGTGCAAGCTTGGCGAAAAGTACCTGACGAAGAAATAATCCGCTGGATGTCCGGCAGGATCACCAATTATTCAGGTTGGGCCGGACGCTGGCTTAACCACCTGGCGCTGGCCTGGTGTTGGCTGACCGGACTAAGAACATGGGAGTTTCATTCCAAACGATGAACGATAACCAAAAGAGTATGACCATCATCATTGTTACGTGGAACAATGAGCAGACTGTCGGATCCTGTCTGGAAAGCATCGGGCTGACTCAAAAAGGCCTGGTTAGAAAAATCATTGTGGTGGATAACCATTCTTCTGATAACACAATCAAAAAAATCGAAGCTCAACCTTTGCCGTTGACGCTGATTAAAAACAGCCGAAACCGGGGTTTCGCTGCTGCGGTCAATCAAGGGCTCGCCCAAAGTGAAGGTGATTATATCCTGCTGCTCAATCCCGATGCCTGGCTTCAGGAGAATGCCCTTCAGGAAATGGCGAAGGCTTTGGATAGGCACGCTGATATTGATGTGGTGGGCCCGCAACTGCTTCATGACAATGGCACCCTTCAACCTTCGGGCCGGCGGTTACCCAGTTTGGCCGGTATGGTGGCTGAGCATGGTCTGCCGAGGGCATGGAAAAACTCAAGCTGGATGATAAAACGGATTTTTGGCCGCACTGATTTTACTCGAAGTGCTGTGGTGGCCGAAGTGTCAGGAGCTTGTTTTCTGGCCCGCGCCGCAGCCTTTCAGCAGAATGGGGTGTTGGATGAGCGCTTTTTTCTCTATTTTGAGGAAACCGATTGGTTTCAACGGCTGGCTCAAAAGGGCGGGCGTGTGCTTTATTGGCCTGACGCCAAAGTCGTGCATCAATGGGGGCATAGCATGGCTCAAATAAAAACCGCCAGCGACCAGATCTTTTTTACCAGTCAAAGCCTCTATTGCCGGAAGCATTTTTCCTGGTGGCAGCAAGGATGCTATCGTCTTTTTATGGCGTTGGCCGGGATGATCGGCTTACTTATTTGCTTGATAATCTTTAAACCGCGCAGGGGTTTTGGGCACTATGGCTTTATGCTTACCCTGGCGCTTAGCTCTTGGGGTAAACGGAGCCGGCCATGAGCACCTCTTCAACCTTCACGGTAGCTATGGTAACCACTTGGGATGAACCTGGTGGCATTGCTGACTATGCTCATGCCTTGGTGCATGAACTGGAAAAACAAGTGGACATCAAGATTGTGGCCTTGAAAAGAAATACACCGCAGAGGGCCTATTATAAAGCCCTGGCCGAAGCGGCCAATGAAGCTGACGTGGTGCACGTGCAGCATGAATATGCTTTTTTTGGCGGCCTGAGTTTAGGCCAGTCCCAGTGGTGGACTTTTCGTTCGCGCTTGCAGAAACCTCTGGTCATTACCGCCCATACCTGGTGGCAGCCTTTTAGGGGCGGGCCTTGGTGGAAAAAAAAGGCACGGGCGATCAAAGACCAAATTTGGGCTGTTTTGGGTTGGGCGGCTTATTTAAAATGGGGACAATTCAGAACAGCCGGGGCGGTGATTGTTCACCATCCTGGATTTAAAACTTATTTACAAACTCATGGGTTAAATGAAAAACAGGTGCACTACTATCCTCAAGGCGTGGAGCTGGCTCCTCCGGTACAAAAAGAATCCGCTTTATTAACCGGCCCGGGGTGGGCCAATAAACGCCTGGTGGTACAGTATGGATTTTTAATGCCTTCCAAAGGGCATCTGTTGGCCATCGAGGCCATGGCGGGCTTGCCGGAAAATGTGGTCTTGGTTATCGCCGGCGCCGCGGGAAATCATCCTTCCGAATTGGCGTATGCCCGGCAAGTGGCACAGCGCGCCAAAGCCTTAGGCAACCGTTGCGTGCTTATGGGATACCTGCAGGCGGACCAGCTGCATGCGCTCATTGCCCAGGCGGAACTTTGTTTATTTCCCTATACAGCCGGCACTTCTTCTTATGCCTTGTCTTTGGCCATGAGTCATCGTAAAGCTTGTGTAACCTCCAACCTGGATAACTTTACCGCTATTAACCGCGAGTTACCTTGTTTGGCGGTTTTTAAAAGCGGTCATGCCCAGGCCTTGCACCAGGCTATGCAGGAATTACTGAGCCGACCGGAGCGGCGGCTGCAATTGCAGGATGCTGTGGGCCAATGGGTAGAGCGCCACCACTGGGGTGTTTTAGCGCAGGAACATTTGGGTATTTACCGGCAAGTGCTGGGTAAATTCTGAGCGCTTGCCGATAATAAAATGATAGCGATGGCCTTTTTATTTCAGGCAATATATAAGGAGTGCTTACGACGATTATGACACGCACCACGGGCACCAAGGCCAACCAGAAAAAAGTGGCCATCATTTCCGGTACTTTTCCGCCCATGCGCTGCGGGGTGGGCGATTATACGGCCATGCTCAGCCAGCATCTGGCAGGGCAGGCGGTAACAGTAAGCGTCCTTACGTCCACCGCGGCTCAAGCCCTACCCGGGCCGGTGGAAGTGCTCCCCATGGTGCCGCAGTGGCGTTGGGGAAGTATTAAATTAATTATCGATCAACTTCGTATCTTGTCTCCCGATATTGTATTAATGCAATGGCCTACGGCGGCTTATGGCCGGTCCCTGGCGATCAACTATTTGCCCCGGGCGATCAAAAACAATTTTCCCGAACTGCCGTTAGTGGCCACCTTACATGAGTTGCGTTATTTTAAACCCTGGACCAGGCTCAGACTTCATTGGCTTTACCAGGCTGCATCCCAATTGATTTTGGTTGATCCCCAGGACCGGGCCTATGTTCCCGATCCATTGACCTGGACGTTGCCTATGGCCACCATTCCCATTGGGTCCAGCATCCCGGTGGCGCCTGCCAGGGATCGCAGCCGTTACCGCAGGCAATGGGGCCTGGCCCCACAGGAAAAAGTCATTGTTTTTTTCGGTATGGCCAATGCCCCCAAAGGTCTCCTCGCTTTGGTGGATAGCCTGGCCGGGTTGACTTATCTGCCGTTTAAACTGTTGCTGGTAACCGAGCTGAAACCGGAACAGCCCTATCAGAAAAAAGTTTTGAATCGGCTTGAGCAGACACGCCTGGTTGAACGAACCATCATCGTGAGCAACCGGCCGGCCCGGGAAGTTGCCGGTTTGTTGGCCAGCGCCGACATGGCCGTGCTGCCTTTTGAAGACGGCGTCTCTTTGAAGCGAAGCTCCCTGATGGCCTGTCTACAACAAGGGCTGCCTGTGATCACGACGGAACCATGGGAGGAGGAGCAGCGGCAGTCCTGGTTTCGCCATGAAGTTAACATGCTTCTCGTGCCGCCCCATGACCGGCAGGTTCTGAATAGCGCCATTGAGCGTCTGATCCATGACCGGCCCTTAGGTCAAAAATTGTCTCAGGGCGCCAAAGCTCTGGCCGGGCAATTCGTATGGGAAACGATTGCCAAACAACATATTAGAATTTTTAAAAAACTGTGGTAAATTGATCGACTGAAACGGGTAATGACTTCAGGAGGAAACCAGGTCCATGCGTATTCTAATCGACGGGCGCCCCGCGCAGTACCGGCCGCGGGGTATGGGCATTTATGTTAAAAAAATAGTGCAAGCTTTACTGGCAGCCTCCGCGCCGTTTGAACTGATCGTGGCCCTGGACCAGCGGTTTGGTGAAGATCCCTGGAAGGATCTGGCCCGTTTGCAACGGGTCTGGGGAGAAGCGGGCAATATCTCGACTTGGGAACAAAAAGTTTTGCCGAAATTAGCCCTGCAGGCCCACGCTGATTTATTGCACTGTGTGGCCAACAGTGCTCCCCGGCAGTGCAAGATACCTTTGGTTGTGACCATCCATGATGCCATCTTTATGCGTCCTTTCAGGGAAGCCATTACGGCTTTTAAAATCCGGCCGCTCTTAGGACACTGGTATTATAAATGGACCATTCCTAAAATTGCCAAACAGGCCAGGCAAATCATTACCGTTTCCCAAGCGTCAGCCGTGGATCTGCATAAAAAGCTGAATCTTTCCAGGGGTAAAATAACCGTGATCCCCAATGGTCCGCCCGTGATCAGCAATCCTCAGCCGGAATCGGTCTTGAAACGGATTCTGGAAGACTTGAAATTAGCCAAACCCTATGTGGCGGCATTTGGTGCGCTTGATGCCCGTAAAAATATTGATAATTTATTGAGGGCTTTTGCCCGCCTGCCCCGGGCGGCTGCGGAATCGCTGGTACTGCTGGGTTTTGAACGGGTTGAGGAAACGATCATTCCCAACTTGATCAACCAGCTCAATCTCAACGATCGGGTCCATATCCTGGGTTATCTGCCGGAAGAGACCGTAAGTGCCGTTATGCAGGCGGCCGCTGCCTTTGCTTATCCTTCCAAGTCAGAAGGATTTGGGTTTCCTCTTTTACAAGCCTTCAGCCTGGGGGTGCCGGTCATTACTACCCGAATTGGTTCCATCCCGGAAGTGGCCAGTGATGCCGTGCGCTATGCCGATCCCGACGATCCCCAAAGCATAGCCGCGGGCTTGCTGGACGTTCTGGTCGACCCCAATGAAGCCCACCGCTTGGCAATTGCCGGCTATTTACAGGCTAAAAAATTTTCCTGGGAGACAGCGGCTCACCAAACCATCAAGGTTTATGAGCATGTCCTTAAGGTTAAAAAATAATTTCTTACCTTTCCGGTCCGACGGAAATAAATACCATTTCTCAGGCCTACCCCTGCTCGGCACAAACAGCTGCAAAGGTTGCAAAGTTAAAGAATTGAATATGGGATGTCCTTTCAGTGGTCTTCTTTAATTGTAGGGGCACGGATGTTGCGCCCACCTCCACAAGGGTTGGAGATTAAGTGCTTTATATACATAAAAAACGCAGTTTCTGGAAACATAGAATAATACGGCCCGGCCAAATACAGCACAGGCTACAGGTTGACGAAGCCAGGATCAGCATAGTAGAATAGTGCCCCTGTCTGCTTTCAGGGATGGGAACAGCCATTCATAGGCTGCAGAAAAAGGGACCAAAGGGGTAGTATCGATGTCATATGTAGTCATGGCCCGGAAGTGGCGGCCGCAAAATTTTGAGGATATGGTAGGCCAGGAACATATTGTACGCACCTTGAAAAACGCGCTCCAGGCCAACCGGATTTCCCATGCTTATTTATTCACCGGCCCCCGGGGGGTGGGGAAAACCACCACAGCGCGGCTGTTGGCCAAAGCTGTTAATTGTCTGTCTCCGGTGGATGGTGAACCGTGCAATCATTGCGTGCGTTGCGAGGAAATCGTCAGTGGTGCCACCACCGATGTGATCGAGATCGATGCCGCCTCCAACGGCTTGGTGGATGATGCGCGGGAATTACGGGAAAAAGTACGCTATGCGCCGCTTTCCTGCAGGTATAAGGTCATGATTATTGATGAAGTACACATGATGAGCAACGCCGCCTTTAACGCTCTGCTTAAAACCCTGGAAGAACCGCCGGCTCACAGTATTTTTATTTTGGCCACCACCGAGTCCCATAAAGTACCGGCCACCATTGTCAGCCGCTGCCAGCGGTTTGATTTTCGCCGCATTCCGGTCAAGCAGATTACGGAACGGTTGGCTCTGATGGCAGCCCGGGAAAGTATCAAGGTCGATGAAGAAGCCCTGCATATTATTGCCCGCGGCGCTGACGGCAGTCTGCGCGATGCCCAAAGCCTGCTGGATCAGATCATCAGTTTCAGCGGGCAGGAGGTGACCCCGCAGGACGTCGTGGCGGTGCTGGGCCTGGTGGATACGCAGGTCTTTGTGGACCTGGTAGAGGCCATCAGCAAACATCAGCCTGATCACGCTCTGGAAGTCATTGAACAGCTGTCCAATCAGGGAGCTGATCTGCGCCTGTTCATGAAGGATTGGGTGGAATATTGGCGGACGCTGGTAATGCATAAAGTCCTGGGAGATCGGGCCCGGGAAATGTTGAGTCAGACCGCTGCGGTCATGGAAGCCATACAACGCCAGAGCGCCTTGTTTGGCCTGGAAGAGCTGACCGCTTTGTCCAAGTTGGCTGCTGCCACTGATGATGAGCTTCGCCGCAGCCAGCACCCACGGGTGCTGCTGGAATTATTTTTGATCCAAGCCTGCCAGGCTCAGCGGGTCGTTTCTTTGGAATCGGTCTGGACTCAAATTACCACCTTGGAAAAACAACTAATGGCCATGCCCGACATCGCCCTGCCCAGCGCCAGTGGTCAAACTTCGGCCCAATCCCCAAGCGCGGCCGTTGTACCGGCAGCGGAAAAAAAAGGTCCTGTTGATCCCGTCCTTTCAAATCCTGCAGCTTCGCCCCAGGAAGAGCCCGGACAGCCGGCACTGGTGGCGGACATGCTGGAAGAAGCGGAACCGGAAAGTTATGTGGATGTGGTAAAACAGACTTGGCCGGACATCTTGGAGGCAGTCGGGCAGGAGAATCGCAGGACTCAGGCCTTGTTAAGGGATGTGACGGTAGCCCATGCAGAAGAAGGTTGGGTGGAGTTGGCCTGCGCGTCGGAATATCATAAAACCGGCTTGGATAAAGAAGACTCCAAAAAAATTATCGAAGCGGTCCTGGAAAAGTACTTGCAGCGGCCTACGCGGCTTAGACTCAGCGTAGGTGAGCAGGGCTCCGGCCAGGCCGGCTCAGGGGTTGACGAGCAAGCGCAACGGGAGAAAGAATTTGAGGAGATTGCCGGCAAGGAACCGCTGGTGCAAAAAACGCTGGAATTATTCGGCGGCAAAATCGTGGATGTGATTCAGCATAAATAGGTCTTGTTGCGGAAAGAGCCTTGGTCGCAACTTGGTTGGGTTGCCATAGGCCTTGCAGGCTACAGGTTGCTTGTCCGGCGTATGCGGGATACCTGTACCCTATGGATGTTTTTATGCTAAGGGACAACAACCTGAAGGTTTTGCAACCCCAATGGCTTTAGGACTACAGAAACGAAACAGACCCACTCTGGACTGACAACAGGCGTTGGACCAGGGGGGAGGTAAAATGATCAGGAGGCAAAGCGCAAGATGAATATGTTTAATATGGCAAAAAAATTAAAGGACATGCAGGGCCAGATGAAACAGGCCAAGGCGGCCCTGGCCGCACAAACCGTGATTGGCAAAGGCGGCCGCGAGGCAGTTATCATTGAAATGAACGCCGCTATGGATGTGAAGAACGTCAGCATCGACCAAAAAATGCTGGAAAAACCCGACAAAGCGCAGCTGGAAAAGCTGGTCAAAGAAGCCATTGAAGATGCTCTCCGGCGAGCTCAGAAAACAGCGGCTTCCCAGATGAGCAAAATTACGGGCGGACTTGGCGGCATGAATCCTTTTGGATGATCGACATGGATTTATTCTCAGGGGCTTTGGCCCGTATGATTAACGAACTGGGTAAAATGCCGGGAATAGGCCCGAAATCGGCTCAACGGCTGGCCTTTTATTTGTTGCGGCAGGACCGCCGCCAGGTGGAACAGCTGGCGGACAGTCTTCTCGAAGCCAAGGACAAAATAAAATATTGCGAACGCTGTTTTTCTCTTTCCGAGGAGACGCTTTGTACCATTTGCCAGGATCCGCGGCGGGATGCTGGTATCCTGTGCGTCGTGGAAGAACCCAATGATGTTTTTTCCCTGGAAAGAACCAACCTGTTTCGCGGCCGGTACCATGTACTGATGGGTACATTATCGCCCCTGGAAGGCATTGGTCCCGAAGAATTGAAAATCAAGGAACTATTGCGGCGCCTGCAAGAAGGCACTATTCAGGAAGTGGTGGTGGCTACCAACCCGGATGTGGAAGGGGAAGCAACTGCTATTTACTTAAGCCGGCTGATTAAACCCCTGGGCATCAAAGTGACCCGCCTGGCCAGCGGATTGCCAGCCGGGGGCAACTTGGAATATGCCGATGATGTGACCATCGGTCAGGCCTTGGATGGCAGACGCGAACTATGAGCCCTACAGTCTCCAAGGACAAACCGCGGCAACAGCCAAGCTGGTTTAAACGTTATCCTTATCATGCCATGACGCTGACCGTGGGATTTATGATCGGGGTGATGTTTCCGCTGGTGATGGGACCTGTGATGGGATTGCAGGGCATGAAATGGTTGTTGTTCTTTCCGGCCTGCATTGCCGCCGGCTTGGTCGTGGGGCAGATTAATTTTTGGGTGGGTAAGAAATACCTGCTCATGCCTCTGGAAGAATTGCAGCAGGCATCGCTAAAAGCCAATGAAGGTGATTTTTCCTTTCAGCTTTCCCGAGGACAAGATGGCGGTGAAATCGCCCAGGTGAAAGATCATATCCGTCTGCTCTACGAGCAGTTCCAAATTTTCATCAGGTTCATCCATGAAATTCATGACGGCATTCAAAATTCGGAGATTTCCATTATGGATGCCAGTGCCATTGTGGAAGCCGCCAGCCGCCAGGTGCTGCAAAATGTGGATCATGTCACCACGGCCAGTACTCATCAACAGGCCATTTCCGGGTTGGTCAATAAAAATGTGGAAGAGCTTTCAGACCGTCTGCGCAATATTTTCTCCTTTATCGATACCCTCACTGAAAATTTGAACAAGGAAATCAACACACTCTCCACTCAAGGCAACCAGGCCGTGAAAAATGTGGTCAATGAAATTGAAGGCCTGCTTATGTCGGTTAAGAAAGCCACGGAAGAGGTGGCCAGCCTGGATCAAGAATCGGAAGCCATCATGAAAATTGTGGAGGTGATCTCCGGCATTGCCGAGCAAACCAACTTGCTGGCCCTGAATGCAGCCATTGAAGCTGCCCGCGCCGGGGACAACGGCCGCGGTTTCGCCGTAGTGGCGGACGAGGTACGTAAACTGGCGGAAGAAGCTTCGGGCGCGGCCAAACAAATCAATCAGATTGTGACGGCCAATAAAAACAAGACCAATGAACTGGTGCAACAGATCAGTATCCATTCGGGTGATGTGGAAAAAGGACATCAAGTGGCGCAGGAAGTGCAGAATGTTTTCAAGGAACTGAATGAGGATATTGTGATACAGGGGAAACTGCTAGGCGAGGTGGCCCAGGAAATAACGTTAGTGAAAAATATTCACCAAAAAGTATTTAAAAGCGTGCACGAGGCCACGGACATTGTAAATGAAAATATTGCCAATTTTCAGTCGGCCAAGCATGCGGCCGAACAGCAAGCAAAATCCATGAATCAAGTGTTGGAGGCAGGTCAGGCCCTGCATGAAGCCATGGACCGGCTGCAAACCATCACTAGGAAATTTAAAATTTAACCTTAAAAAAAAATAATTGGCCCTTGTCTTTTTAAAAGAATTGCGTATAATTCCTTCCGTAAAAACAGTGCCGTAAAATCGTGTGACGGCTGCTGTTGTTACTTCATTTCCAGCTGATCTTACAGAATGGCTTCAGAAAACCAATGCTCAACCATCCTCGCCCCATGAGACCAGCAGCCCGACTCAGGTGATGTGTTTTTTTACCTGGATTATCCCGGCCAAGGTTAGTCCTTGCAACCGCGAGTGACCACTGCCCACTGCTCCACCAGAAGGATGGGCGGCCGATAAAAAATCGTCTCACAAGGAGGACGTTAACTAATGAAAAACATGATCGAAATCCGCTGGCACGGCCGCGGAGGTCAAGGCGCCAAGACGGCAGCTTTGCTTTTAGGGGAAGCGGTTGTTCACGCCGGTAAGTATGTGCAAGCATTCCCTGAATACGGTCCCGAACGCATGGGGGCACCGGTCCAATCCTTCAATCGCATCAGCGAAGAACCAATCTACCTGCATTGTTCGGTGACCAACCCCAAAGTGGTGGTGGTGCTCGATCCTTCTTTGATGAAGGATGTGGATGTCACAGCCGGGCTGGATGAAGAGCACGGCATTTTGCTGGTTAATACGGAAGAAACGCCGGAGGAAGTGCGATCCTGCATGAGCTGGAAAGGCAAAAATATATTTACTGTTGATGCCTCCAATATCGCCATGGAATCCATCAAACGCAATGTACCCAACACCTGCATGATGGGGGCCTTGGTGAAAGTCACCAAGTTGATGGATTTTGAACAACTGCTGGAAGATACCCAGAAAAAAATGGAGAAAAAATTTAAAAACCGTCCGGAAGTCGTGGAAGGCAACATGACCGCGATCCGCCGGGCTTATGAGGAGGTAAAGGTTCAGTGAGTGCTGAAGTAAAAAAACCGGGATGGAAAGATTTTCCTCACGGCAATATTCTGAAAGCCGCGAGTTCACAAGAATTTAAGACCGGCGCCTGGGCGACCGACGTGCCGGTATGGAATCCGGAAACGTGTATCCATTGCATGGCCTGTTGGATCACTTGTCCCGATGATTGCTGGCAAACCAAAGATGGTAAAATCGAAGGGGTCAGCCTGGACTATTGCAAAGGGTGTGGTATTTGCGCCCATGAATGCCCGACCAAGCCTAAATCCATTACCATGGTATCCAAGGCAAAAGTAACCACCTGCCAATGAGAAAGGGGAAGTAGAGTCAATGGAGAAGATAATGCAAGCCAAAACCGGGAATGAAGCCATGGCTGAAGCCATGCGCCAAATCAATCCGGATGTATGTGCCGCCTATCCCATTACCCCGGCCACAGAAATCATGCAGATCTTTGCCGGGTTTGTAAATGACGGCATCGTCAAAACAGAATTAATTACGGTGGAATCGGAACATTCGGCCATGTCCGCCTGCATGGGATCAGCTGCCGCTGGAGCGCGCACCATGACCGCCACCTCGTCACAGGGGTTGGCCTTGATGTATGAAATCCTTTATATTGCGGCTGGTTATCGTTTGCCAATCGTAATGGCGGAAGTCAACCGGGCCTTGTCCGGCCCCATTAATATTCATTGCGATCACAGCGATACCATGGGCGCCCGCGATACCGGCTGGATTCAGATTTTTTCCGAAAACGCCCAGGAAGCTTATGATAATTTGATTCAATGTGTGCGGATTGCCGAACACCCGGACGTGATGCTGCCGGCCTGGACCAGCACGGACGGGTTTATTATCAGCCACGGCATGGAAAACATCCTGACCTACCCTGATGATGAAGTGCAGAAGTTTATCGGCGACTACAAACCGGCCTTTACCCTGCTCAATCCCAATGACCCCATTACCGTGGGATCAGCCGATTTGCAGGATTTTTACTTTGAACACCGCCGGGCTGCAGCCCAAGGTATGATTAATGCCAAAAAAGTCATCCTTGAGATTGGCAAAGAATTCAGCAAGGTCTTTGGAAAAGAATACGGATTCTATGAAGACTATCGGCTGGAAGATGCGGACGTGGCCATCGTAGCTTTGGGTTCCACCGCCGGCACGGCCCGGGTAGCTGTGGATAACCTGCGCGACCGGGGGATCAAGGCCGGCTTGTTGAAAGTGCGGGTTTTCAGACCATTCCCGGCCGAAGAATTGGCTGCCGCCTTGAAGCATGTACCCAACATCGCTATCATGGACCGCTCCGATATCATCAACACCCAAGGTGGTCCCTTGGCCGCTGAATTAAAGGCAGGCTTGTATGATGCCGGCCTGAAGGCCAAGGTCATCAACTATGTTTATGGGTTGGGTGGCCGCGAGATTCACTTTACCGAGTTGGAACAAATCATGGAGAAAACCCTGAAGGCTCCCGCGCCTGCCACCACGGAAGAACGCGTGGTGTACTGGGGTGTTCGCGAATAATCACAATTTATAGTCGCAGGCAGCAAGCCCGATCCGGTTTCAGAGCATTGGCCCCTGCCGAGGTCACCACCAGGGTTAGCTGCCCACAAGCTTAAAGGAGAAAAGAAAATGCTGAATTTAAAACAGCTTGCAACCAAAGAAAATGTTGGATTGGCCGGCGGCCATCGCGCCTGTGCCGGCTGTGGTTTTCCTCAGATCATTCGCATGATCTACGGCCAGTCACCATCGCCGGTGATCACCGGATGCGCCACGGGCTGCATGGAAATTGCCACCACCATCAATCCCTATACCGCCTGGCGTGGTAATTTTATGCACAATGCCTTTGAAAATTCGGCGGCCACGGTTTCCGGTATGGAAACCGCCTATAAATCCTTGAAAAAACAAGGCCGGCTGCCGGTGGATACGGATCTGAAATTCGTGGCCCTCGGTGGGGACGGCGGCACCTATGACATCGGGTTTCAATCCTTGTCAGGCGCCATGGAACGGCGCCACAACATGCTTTATGTATGCTACAACAACGAAGCCTACATGAACACTGGGGTGCAGCGATCTTCCGCCACGCCCCGTGGCGGCCATACCACCACCTCTCCGGCCGGTAAAGTTATTCCCGGGAAAGTTCAGTTTCCCAAAGATCTTACGGGAATCATTGCCGCTCATGATGTGGCCTATGCTGCTCAGGCCTCGGTGGGTTATCACATGGATTTGATGCGCAAGGCAGACAAAGCCTTCAGCATTGAAGGACCCAAATTCATGAATGTCTACACCCCCTGCCGCCTGGGCTGGGGATCCGATCCCGCCAAGACCATGGAAATTGCCCGTTTGGCGGTGGACACCTGCTTCTGGCCTCTTTATGAAGTCATTGACGGGGAATGGAAATTGTCCCGGGAAGTAAAAGACAAAAAGCCAGTGACCGAGTATTACAAAACCCAGACCCGTTTTCGCCATCTCTTGAAACCGGAAAATGAAGGCTTGGTTAAAGAGATTCAGGACGAAGTGGATCGCCGGTGGCATCGTCTGCTGCTGAAATGCGGCAAAGGCGCCTAATTTATCCTCATGACCTCAAAGGCGGCTGAGTAATCAGCCGCCTTTTTTATTGCTCTTGATAGTGCCTGAGAAAAAACGGAGGTCCGAAACCGGACTTGATCAGGCTATGTCCTCCTGTTCTGGGGAGTGAATAAATAGCTCCTCCAATGGAAAACCATAAAGTTTCTATGGTCTATCTGTATTACCCCCACCCCACTTCCTCATTTAGTTAAGTTTAAATTATTAATGATTTTTGGAAAGTGTCGTTACTATCCCAGGATGGGTAAGCTGGAGTTAGATTCCACGGCTGTTTATTCTACGTTGTATATACTTTGCTTTTAACCACTGAATCCAAATGAATTTAAGTGTGAAATTTCAATGCGGGAGGATTAAGATGAAGCATCTAAAAATAAAGGTGATAACCCTGGTGATCGCGCTGGCCATGCAAACAGTGGCTTGGGCATCCGGTTCACCTTATCAACTTGCAGGTTATGCCACTGCAGGTGCCAATCCCACCGTTGTTTTTGTAGTGACCGATCAATATGGCAATGGTGTTCAGGGTACGCCCATTAATATAACCTCTTCCGCCGGAATCTTGGATTCAACCTCGGGGACGACTTTGGCGGACGGTACCTTTACAGTTCATCAAACCGGTGGAAATATAGGGGATCAAATAACAGCCACTTGCGCCCAGGTCTTGACCGGGTCGCCTCTCACCATCACTTCGGCTGCTGCTCTGGTCCGCGTTAACACTGATACTGTTTATTCCTGGTTTGATGAATCGCGTCATATGGTTAATGCCGTGGTAGTGACCAGCGGCAAAGGGGTTTTGACCTCCACCTCCAATTTTAATTTTTCGCGCAGTGACCAGACCAGTTCCAATTACCGCGATCTTACGGTGCATTACTGGAACAACATCCAACAAACCGTCACCACGCCGGCACAAATGGAAGTGTTTCAGGGGAGTTATTCTTCCGGTGATTACATTAATATCGATGAAACCGGGGTGTCGGGGAATCCCGACGGTACTATAACTTTTTCAGCCAATCAGCCTGGAACTTTTTTAAACGCCTATGCCGTGGATGGCGCCAGTCCCACCGTCTGCGCGGTGGTCACCAATTATGATGGCATGGGCCTGGCAGGTGTGACGGTGACCGCCAATGCGTCGGCCGGCACCATGCTTCCTGCAACTGTCTTGACCGATGAAAGCGGCATGGCTTATTTTTATCAGCAAGGCGGTAGCCTGGGTGATACCATTACCATTACCTGCCCCACCCAGACGGAAACATCACCAATGATTATCACCACCGCAGTCAGTCAGGCCAGACAGACTACCGATCGATTATTCAGCTGGTACGGGACCAAGGATAGAAAGGTCTATTGCGCAACGGTCACCAGAAGTAATAATGTCCTAGTCACAGGGACGTCAAGTTTTCCGGCTTCTGCGGTCAATGCCGGCGGCAGTGATAACATCTCACCTGCTTTCTCAGCATTCAAACCCCAGACCAGTATTAAACCTGCTGAAGGGTTTATGGCCTACGGCACCACTCAAAAGGATGATGTGCTGAGATTTTACAATAATGACAGCAACGCCATTTATCGCAGTGGCAATTATCTCGCCACTTTGGTCTTTCCCGACCAGGAAGAAAAATATTTGCTGGCCTTTGCCACGGGAGGTGAAAATCCCACGGTTTGGGCAGTGGTCACAGATGAATCAGGGAATGCTCTAAAAGGGGAGCCGGTCTCCTTTGCCATGCAGGGTCCGGGAGCTCTGGCTTGGACTTCGGCAATGACCTCCTGGAATGGCGTGACCAAGACTACCGTTTCCGGCGCGTCGGCTTTGGGCAATACTATCGCCGTCAGTTCACCCGGATTGGGAACCAGAACCATCTTTACTTCTGTGTCCGCGGCCATGACCAGCAGTGATCAGGCTCTGGGATGGTATGATCCTGAAGTCCACAAGGTATTTTGTGTCTTTGTGGATTCTGTTTCTCATGTCATGACTGTTGCCGGCAATTACATTGACGATTACAGCGGGGGCAATTTGGTCGACAAGTCCCCTGGGAATAATGACATATCCATTTCTTCCTTTAGCGACCAAACCGATGAGATGCCAACAGCAGCCTACCTCGGGTTGGGCACGGTCTCAGCCGGGGATATTGTACGGTTGGATGAAAATAATACCTCAGCCAACTATGATTTGATCATCGTGGTTGATCCTGATCCAGATTATTTTTTATTTGCCTTTGCCAGTGGCGGTGTTGATCCCAAGGTCTATGCCGTGGTGACAGATAAAGATGGAAAAGGTATCAAAGATGTATCCATTACTTTCACTGCAGCCCAAGGGTCAATGTCAACGGTCAGTACGGTCACGGGTTATGGCGGTATGGTGACCTCGGATCATACCAGTGGCGCTCTTGGTAATACCATTACCGTATCGTCGCCCGGACTTCCACCGGTGGCGGTCATAACCTCAGACTATGCCAATGGAACAGGATTGGAGCAGGCGATTGCCTGGTACGACGCCTCCCGACAGACTATTTGGGGGCTGATCGTCACTGACGACACCAAAGTGGCGGTCAGAGAATCTGATAACAATTATTCCTCACCTATTACCTTTGACAATAGCAGCAATGGCCGCGCCTTTGATGTCAACTCGCCTTATCCGGCTGGCCACAACATGAGTCGAACCATTAATCCACTGGCCCAGTGGGTTATATGTCCGGGCACAGCAGGCATTGGGGATCAGGTTATTGTCAACATGGGGTACAGCACACCTGGGACGGATGCGTTTATTACTATTAATGAAATCAAGAGCAGCTTTTTACAGGCCTTTGCCACTTCCGCTGTTAATCCGGTGGTGACAGCTTTGGTGGTCACTGATGATGGTGTTGGCATGGAAGGCATACCCATTTCATTTAGTTCGAATAATGCCTTTTCCACCATGAGCGGAGGTCCTTCCTGGATAACCAGTTTTGATGGCACGGTTTCTTCCACAGAAAGCGGTGGGGCCAGCCAGGATGTGATCACTGTCAGTGCCGCCGGCTACCCGGATGTTCAAATACTGACCAACGCCGGGGTTGGCGGGGTATTGCAAAATTCGAAAGTCTTGAGTTGGTATGCAGCCGCCAACCATAAAATTAATACCGCTGTGATACGTTATCCCTGTTATAACCTTCTGGTCAGTACTATCCCCACGGTTAATTACCTAGCCATTGACGAGACGGCGGGTAACAACCGCATCCTGGCTGTGTCGGGCGCCAAAACCGATGTGGCTGACCTGCCGACCTATGCTTATATTGCACCTGGCACAAATGGGGGGGGAGACAAAATAAACATTCAAGTCTTGGGTAACGTGGCCACCGATGATGCCATGGTGACCTTGCCGGTTGATCCTACAGTCAATTTAAGGGCTTTTGCCACCGGTGGCATTAATCCCACGGTATTTGCCATGATCACCGATGAAAACGGCAATGGTGTTCCCGGGGTTAATGTCCATTTTCAAGCACCTGTAAGCACGGCCATGTCCCTTACTGACACGGCGACAGATGATGAGGGGCTTGCAGTCTCAACCCAGTCCAACGGTAGTTTGGGCAATGTCATTTATGTTTCAGCCGAAGGCGTTGCCAACACCATTACCGTTAAAGCTACGCCCGCCCAAAATATTACTACCTCTACCAGAATGGTCTGTTCTTACGGGATCGCCAGCCGGACTGCAAGGGCTGCCTTTGTCAATGTGCCGGAAAATGTGATGGCCCTCAACTCCAATGCCACTTTTTCAGCTTTTGATTTTTCGACCAACGGACGAACCATTACCCTCCAAACACCTACTGTTCAGCAAACTGGGAGTTACCCTGCCTATGTGACGGTAACGACTGGTTCAGAAGGCGAAGGCGATCAGATCAGGTTGGCTGAATCCAACACCAGCGCCGATCCGGAGGGCATTATCACCATCTCTGTGCCTTTCTCCGAAATTAGTTCAACCTTGGCAGCCTCGCCCGATCCGGTGCTGACCAATCAAGAGATGACCGTCACCATGACAGTTTATAATGTTGGCGGCCCGGATGCCTTATCTGTATCCCCAACCGCGTTGGCGGTTGCAGGTAATGCTGCTTACCTAAGCGGTCCGACGCCGGCGTCTTATGCGTCCATCCCCGGGGGAAGTCAGGAAGCGTTTACCTGGACCTATCTTGCCGCGGCGCCGGGTGGGGTGACCTTTACCGGCCAGGCCATGGCCATTGATTCGTTCAGTACCAATAATCTGACCACCACGGCCACCGATTCCAACCCCATCCTCATCCGTGATCCCGAACCACCGGTGTTGACAACGACGTTGGGGGCCCAGCCGGCCACTGTCAGCACGGGCCAGATGATTGACGTGACCATGACCGTGACCAACGACAGTAGCAGCGATGTGCCCCAGGGCCTCACCGTGACCCCCAGTACACTGGGCATAATCGGCGGAGCCACCTATTATGCCGGACCCACGCCCACCGCGCAATTCCTGGAGCGCGGCGACACTAAATCGTTCTTCTGGTCCTATACCGCCGGTTCGCCGGGGTACGTGACCATAACCGGCCAGGCCTATACCACAGATCCTTTTGATGCCGCCGGGGTGACCTCCAACGCCGCAGCCACAGTGGTAACCGTGCAATCACCAGCTAACCTTGCCTGCGTTATTCATGGCCCGCAAAATGCAGAGCGGCTGCGTGACTTTACGCTGACCATGACCGTGACCAACACCGGCCAAGCCACTGCTCTGCTGGGCAAGCCCCTAAGCCTTGCTTGGACCGGCTCGGATAGCGCTACCGTGGAAGCCGTGGGCAGTACTTCGCCTGGCTCGGCCACTATCTTGGGCGGTGCCAGTCAGGACTTTACCTGGCTCGTCACCGTGGGCTCGGAGGTGGGCACTTTAACCTTCACCGGCAATGCCCAAGCACTTGACCTCAATTCGGGCAATACGGTGACCAGCTCCAGTGTTGACTCCAATGTAATTAATGTTATCCAAGGTGCCATTAATCTGGACCGCGTACTCAGTAGTGCCAATCAAGTGTACCAAGGGCAAAAAGCTATTCCCGTGACTATGGAAGCGCGCAACACCAGCCTCATGTCCGTCACCATTACGGCCGCCAATTTGACCTTCAATCACAGCCAAACCGGGTTTACGGTGATCCCGGCGCCTGACAATCCGACCGTGGTTGGTCCCCAGAGCAGCTTCACTTTGGATTTTTATGTGGACATAGGCACGCAAGCACCTGTAGGCGCGGTGACGGTGGACGGCACCATATCGGGCGATGCGGAAACCGGTGCCATGGCTGCTAATGGCGCCCAATCCGGGACCGCCCAGTGGACGATCCTGAAGCCCTTCAATTCTATGCATCAAAATTATCCCAACCCTCTGAAACTATCTCAGCGGGGTTACACTACTTTTGATTATTATGTGGCCAAAGATGAAGCGGTTTCCATTAACCTTTATAATCTGGCCGGAGAACTGGTGGCTGTAGTGGTTGATGGCCGGCCGGGCGTGGGTGCTCATCAAGCCATGTGGTATGGAGACAATGGTACGCCTGATCAACGGGGCAGCGCGGTGGGTAGCGGCGTCTACCTGGCCGTGTACAAGATCGGCAGTTACCAGGAAATCAAGAAGGTGGTGGTGATACGATGAAAAGGCTGAGCATTTTCCTTGTTGTCAGTTGGCTTATACAACCGGTCTTATGGGCCGGCGAGCGGGGCACCACGGCCGCCGACTTCATGAAAATAAACATAGGCGCTTTGGCCACAGGCATGGGCGAAGCCGTGACCGCCAGACTGGGTGATCCCAATGCCGCCTATTACAATCCCGCCGGCTTGGCCTTGATGCCCATGGCCCAGGTGTCCGCCACCCATTTAAATTGGATTGCTGAAACTCAACTGGAAGCCATTAATTTTATCCAGCCTTTTTTGGAATTGGGCACCATTGGGGTCGGGGTGTTTGGCCTGCATATGCCCAGCATTCCCGGTCGCGATGTGAATGGCTTGGATACAGCGGCCTTAAATGTATATGACTTGGGGGTGCAACTTTCTTATGCGCGCGACATCTCGCCGTTTACCGGCTTACAAAACTTTTATGCCGGCGCTAATCTCAAAGTTCTCTACCGTGAACTGGCCGGCTATAACGCCATGGGCGTGGCCGCCGATGTGGGGAGCATTCTGGAGGTTATGGAGCACTGGACGGTGGGCCTGTCCGTACAGAATCTGGGTTATCTGTCCAGTTTTGACCAATCCACGGAAACCCTTCCTGTCACAGCCAGGCTTGGTACTCAGTACAGCTATGAGGTGGCGGCAGATCAACGCCTTACCGGTGCCCTGGATTTAGTGCAGTCGCTGGATGCCGGGGTTAAGGTCAATTTGGGACTGGAATACAGTTTTGCCAAGATCATTGCCTTGCGCGGCGGTTATAAACTGGGGTATGACAACGCCACCTTCCAAGCCGGCTTGGGTGTGCATTATGGGGCTTATGCCATCGACTACGCGGTGGAAGGTATGAATTTGTTTGGCTTGACCCATTTTGTTACGGCCTCGGTGGGCTTGGGGGCCTCCATCGAAAAAGCCAAAGATGATAAGGTCAAGGAACTATTGGAACAAGCCGAAACTCAGTTCACCCATAGCCAGTATCAAGAGGCCATGGGTTTTGTGGAGCAGGCGGTGTTGATTGATCCCAAGAATGTACGGGCCTTGGAATTAAAGGATAAATTAAAAACCGTGCTGGATATGTTAAATATGGGCACACCTGCACCTGGTCAAGATGAAACACCAAAGGTTAACAAAGACGGGGTGCCCTTGACACCTGATGAAATGGAAGAATTAGGCAATACCACATCTGAGGAGGCCCAGCCATGAAACAGCACTGGTGCTGGAGGTTTAGCATTTTATTTATTCTTTTATTTGGCGGTCTGCAGATGGTTGCAGCCGAAGTGGGGGACACGGCGCAAGGCAGGTCCGCTTATGCCTTTGATCAAGCCATTCAACAATATTTGAAAGGTGATTCCAATCAGGCCATTAAGCTGCTCAATGAATCGCTGCAGTACAGCCCTTCCAACAATCAAGCCAAAGTTTTTCTCTTGAAAATATTGGTGGAACGGGGGAGCCGTTTGTTTTTGGCCAAGCACTACAGCAATGCTTATAAATACCTCTCCCAAGCTTACAACATGGATCCGGACAATAAACAGGTGCGCCAGATGTATGAATTGGTCGCCAAGCAGGTGGCCCCGCAGGACAAGAAAAACCGGGTCATGCTCATCCCCAAAGGCATGCAGCAGGAACTGTTGAAAAAAGAAGCCGAAGATACCACCAGAGCCGAAGGAGGCGTGGTTTTATCCACGGGTCCGACAGGTCGGAACCAGCGTAATCAAAACCCTGATTCCGGACCAGTCTTAGGCAATGGTCGGGGCTACACCAACCAGGACACGGTGGAGGATGGACGTGAGCCCAGTGGCGATTCACCTATTATGGAGCAATACGCCAAAAACGTTGCGGCCATGACCAACCTTATGGCCATGTTTACCAAGAGCCAGGAAAAACAAATGGAACAGTACATGGCACCCTTGGAACGAATCCAAAATCTCTATTATCAATCGGAACAGGACCGGAAAAATTTTATGAACCGCCTGGACGGCCAGTTTAAAAATGTCCTGGGTGATGTGTCCTTTCAGCAGCGCATGGTCATCTATGGGTTTATTATCGGCCTGGGCTTGTTGGGTCTCCTGGCTTATATTTTTTATCTGATTATCAAACGGATGCGTTCCAAACGGGAAGAAGTCATCATGAAATATCAGCAGGAAATGCTTAAAATGGTCCGGGATATGGCCGGCTTGCCAGGCGCCTCTACCTATGGCATGTTGGGCAGCGGGAACATGATGACCAATGCCTACCGCCTAAACCCCGCCATGGCACCGCAAGGGCAACTCATGCCCGGACAATATCCCATGCCCCAATCCATGCCTAACCAAGCCCCGCCTGCCAATCCGGCACCACCCACAGCCGCACCGGCAAACCCGGACCCCTCAGCGGGAGAAGTTCAACCCGGCACCAACGTGACAGCTGCACCTGCATACCACCCCGGATCGGAATTGGAATCCGTAATTCAAAGCGGCAACTACAAGGAACGGGCTCTGGCCGCTGTACAATACTTGGATCTTGACGCCGAGAGGGCCCTGGATTATATTGGGCAAATGGTCAAGGCCGAAGACCCCTTCCAGCGAGAAAGCATACTCTTTGCCTTGGGTGAAAAAATTCATCCCCTGACTCTGGAGTTGGTTATCGAAGGTCTGCAGGACAAGGAAAAACGCGTAGTTGATGCCGCAGCCCGGGCCTTGAGACGGTTGGCGGCTTCTTCGGATCCATCCTTGAGTGACAGCATGAAGGATGAAATCAATAACGCTCTGGCCGCTACGACCAAGACGAAAAAATCACGCAAACGATCCACAAGGAGCCAATAATCATGGGAAAAAAAATACTGGTGGTGGATGACGAACCCTCTATTGCGCGCCTGGTCAAAATGAGCCTTTCCGTGGAAGGCTATGATGTTAAAACCGCCACCAGCGGCTTTGAAGCCATGGAAGAGATCGAACAGGAAAAACCTGATTTAATGGTTCTTGATATTATGATGCCGGGCATGAACGGCTATGAAGTGTGTATGGAAATAAAAAAAAAGCCGCACACCAAAGGCATAAAAATAGTTTTCCTAACTGCCCGCGGCAATCCCGGAGACGCGCAGCAAGGTTTTGCTATCGGGGGAGACGATTATATTATCAAACCCTTTGATCCTGAGGAATTATTGGAAAAAATCAAAGACCTGATCGGTGCCGCCTGATGGCCAGGACCCGTTTTTTAGCTGCACCACCGGTAGTCGGCAAGCGCCGGAAAGGCCGGCGCAGGCATAAGATCAGGGCATAAACATGATGATGCTGGTGATTCATGAAGTTTGTCATCGATCCCGCTGAAATTCAAAAACTTTCACCCATGCCGACCTCGGTGGCCAAATTGTTGCGCTTAACCGCCAATCCGGAAGTTAATATTTATGAGATCTGCCGGGTGATTGAGTTTGATGAAGCCTTAACCAGCAATGTGCTGCGTTGGGCCAATTCCGCATGGAGCGGCACGCACGGTCGTATTAAAACGGTTAAAGAATCGGTGGTACGTCTGGGTATGGCCCAATTGCTTAAACTGGCGGTAGGTTACCGGCTGGCGGAGACCATGAAAAACCAATCCGTTCCCTATCCTGGGGTTGAGAAAAAGTTATGGCAACATAGTGTTACCTCGGCCTTGGTGGTTGAACAACTCTCTGAATTTACTACGCTGGAGATTCCTCCTATCACCTTTACCGCTGCTTTGATTCACGATATTGGCAAGTTGCTGCTTTTTCGTCACTTGCGGCCGGAAACCATGAAGGAGCTTTGGCAGTTTATCGAAGCCGGAGAAAATGCAGTAGAAGCCGAGTCCGGTGTCCTTGGTACCAATCATGCCATTGTGGGTGGCGAGATCGCGTGGTTCTGGAAATTTCCCGATGAGCTGATTGCGGCCATTGAAAAACATCATGATCCCAATCCTCCGCAAGAAGTGGTGATCCATGCCGTGCAAGTGGCCAATATGGTAGCCAATGTAAACGGAAACATTAAAACTCAACGTCTGCCCACTAACCAGGAGTCCTATTTGGCCTTGGGGTTGAATCTGGATCAGTTGGACCAGCTCCATACCACTGTGATGGATAAATTGGAAGAAACCCTGACCCTGTGGGAAGCATAACCGCCTGTTGTTTTCCACTCGTTGGTACCGGTCTTGCCATAAAATGATAACGCTTTTCATATTTCTGATTAATTCTTGTTGTGGATTAGGTGTTCTATCCATCCATATCTGTAGGCTACAGGCAGCCCAGCCTACGCGGGACAAGTTGCCTGTACCCTACAGATCTTTTTTCAATGCCGCTTCAGGACCGGATGTGGCGCCATAGAGATCTTAGACTTTACGCAACAAAAACTACTTAACGGTGGTTGACCGATGGTGTCTTTTACCCAAGACCTTTATAATCCATGTCGTTTGTGCCCGCGCCAATGTGGCGTAAACCGGCATCAGCAACCAGCAGGTTTTTGTCAGAGTGATGATCAGATTCGTCTGGGCGCGGTCTGTGTGCATCATGGAGAGGAACCGGTGTTTGGTGAACAGGGCATTGTCAATGTGTTCTTTACCCATTGCAACCTGCGCTGTAGCTTTTGCCAAAATTACCAAATCAGCCATGGCCCGCACCCGGCGGTAGAGTATATCCTAACTTTGGAAGAAACCGTTCAAGCCATCGAAAAGGAGCTTACACCGCAACGGCAGATAGTGGGATTCGTTTCACCCACCCATATGTGGCCGGCCATGGTGGCCATTATCCGGGTATTGCGGCAGCGTCATCCCCGGCTGGTGACAGTGATGAACAGCAATGGCTATGACCAAGTGGCTATGCTTCAAGCCGTGGCTCCGTATATAGATGTCTATCTGCCTGATTATAAATACAGCGATTCTGCCCTGGCCCAGGCTTGCAGCCAGGCTGCCGATTATCCCCCCAAGGCACAAGCCGCGCTTCGGGAAATGGTGGCGCAAAAAGGTACAGCCTTGGTCCTCGGTCAAAACGGCCTGATCCAGTCAGGGTTAATCATTCGCCATCTGGTGCTGCCGGGAAGTATGGAGAACAGTAAAGGTTGTTTGCGGTTTATAGCCCAATCGCTCTCCCCAGAGCTTCATATTTCACTGATGGCCCAATATACGCCCACGCCGGCGGTAAGTGGCCACAGCCCACTGGGCCGCTGTCTGTGGCCCTCGGAATATGAACAGGTACTGCAGGAAATGGATCGCCTGGGACTGAACAACGGCTGGGTGCAGGCCTTGGAGAGCAGTGAAGGCTATACCCCTGATTTCAGGTTGACACATCCTTTCACGCCTGCGACGTCCGAAAGAGATCTGCGTCAGCAGAAACATCAAATCTAAACCCGCCAAGTCTGAATAAATGCCAACCTATCCCTGCCGGGCACAAGCAACCGTAAGGAAGCAACATTAACCATAAGCCTATGGTTAATCCTACTTTGTGAGGATCTTCTTTAATTTCCGCCATTATAATCCGATACTAATATCAGTACGATCACCAGGGCCTGTGCCGGAAATCAAGGAGAGCAACATGCTGGCAGAACATTTACCGGATCCGGAAAAATTAAAGCAAATGATCGGGGAATTGCTGGAAATGGAAACGGAGGTCTCGCAAGGCAAAGTCTTGCAACTGAATACCACAGAGGACCCCATGGTAGTGGCCGCCTATGAAAACGATGAAGACAAGGTAGCCGGACTTTGCCTTTGCGATGTGCAGGCTGTCAATCGTTTGGGAGCGGCGCTGAGCATGATTCCTGTGGAGGTTGCCAATAAAAATATCGAAGCTCATCAAGTCACGGATGAGGTCATGTCCAATCTCAATGATTTGATGGATATGATCAGTCAATTTCTAAAAAACCCTCATCTGCCGGGACTGAAGTTAAAAGCTATTCTTTCTTCCAGCGAAACTTTGTCTGAAGGGATTACAGCTTTGGCCAAAGATCCGGCCGCACGGCTGGACCTGGAAGTCAAACTGCAAAATTACGGGCCCGGTTATTTATCCATCCTCTTGGATGACATGCCCATCGCGGCTTCCGGCACCAACCAGGCTTAAGTCGTCCTCGCGTTACCCTGCATTTCAATACGGGGTATTTTAGCTGTAATTGCCGTCAAGCCATCTCTGCCAGTAAATATCCCTCTCTATAAGCATGCCTTACCTAATCACTTCTTTTTTTATATCGCTAATCAAAGACTGCAGCCGCAATAAGGCCATCTGTCCATTAGCCGTTAAAAACAGTCTTGATTTTACTGCTGCACTTGTTGATAAATGTTACAATTTCTAAGAGGTGGGTATGGTTCATCGGCTTATCAGCGGAGGACAGACCGGTGTGGATCGGGCGGCTTTGGATGCAGCGCTCAGACTCAAGGTGGCTTGCGGCGGCTGGTGCCCCCAAGGACGCCTGGCGGAAGACGGCCCGATTGCCGGTGTTTATCCGCTTCAGGAAACACCCAGTCGTAACTATCAACAACGGACGCGCTGGAATGTGCGTGACAGTGACGGCACCCTTATCTTAAAAAGGGGTGCAATCACAGGAGGCACGGCCTTGACCATTGCGGTGGCTCAAAAACTGCGCAGGTCTTTTCTGGTGTGCGAGTTGAATCAGGCTTTGGACGAAGAGGTCCTGAAGCGATGGGTGCATGACCATCAAATTCATTGTTTGAACGTGGCCGGCCCCAGGGAGAGTAGTTGCCCAGGCATCTATCAGCGGGCTCTGGCCTGGATGATGGAGCATCGTGGTATCTGGAAATAACAGTTTCTTAATATTTTCCTAACAAAAAATTGTTGTAATAATACTGCAGTCATGAAGGCACGATGGAGGACAGTCATGGGCAGAGAAAAAATACTTGTTATCGAAGATGATGAAGATATAAGTGAATTACTCGACTATAATCTGAAAAAAGAGGGCTACCAAGTAGTCCGGGCCCTGACCGGGGAGGCTGGTCTCAAGACGGCGATGACCAAATCACCGGACCTTATCTTATTGGACATCATGCTGCCCGGCATGGACGGACTGACCGTATGCAAGAAGATGAAGAGGGAAGCCAAAACCGAGCTGATCCCTATCATTATGCTCACGGCCAAAGGAGAAGAATCGGATGTGGTGGCTGGTCTGGAACTGGGCGCTGAGGATTATATTACCAAGCCCTTTAGCCCCAAAGTGGTGGTGGCCAGGATAAGAGCGGTGCTGCGTCGGCGGGAAAGCGAGGCCAAGCCTAAAATCGATGAGACCATTAAAATTCATGAGTTGACGATTCATACGGGACGGCATGAGGTTAAATACCGGGGAAAATTATTGCCCCTTACTTTGACGGAATTTAAATTATTGCAATTTCTGGCCTCCCGACCGGGCTGGGTCTTCACGCGCTATCAAATGGTCGATGGTGTACGCGGCGACGACTATCCGGTAACGGAAAGATCTGTGGATGTGCAGATTGTGGGGTTGCGGAAAAAACTGAATGGCGCCGGGAACTATATCGAGACTGTGCGCGGGGTTGGCTACCGCTTCAAGGAGTAAGTATGAAAACACGCAAGCCCCTTATTTGGCAATTGTTTCCTTCCTATTTAATCATTGTCCTGATCGCCTTGTTGGCCGTGGGCTGGTTGGTTCTCTCCATCTTTAAAACCTTTGCCTATGATCAAACCGGTCGTGGCTTGGAAGCGCGTATTCATTTGATCAGCCTGCAGGTGGATAACCTGGTCCAACAACAGCAAATGGAAAAATTAAGGCATTTGGTGCGCTCGCTGGGATTGTCCAGCCATACCCGTTTTACGGTCATCGCAGGGGACGGCCGGGTACTTGCGGATTCCGGCCATGATGCCCGGATCATGGATAATCATGGACACCGGCCGGAGATTCTCACTGCCCGGGAATCGGGCCTGGGCATGGCTTGGCGGCAAAGCGCGACTATGCAAAAGCCCATGTTTTATGTGGCCATCAAGCAGGACGGACGTAACCCTTATTTTATCCGTGCTGCCCTGCCGTTAACCGCTATCAATCAAACCCTGGGCCAAACTTACCGGCAGCTGTTTCTATGGGCCCTGGTCATCGCCCTGATGGCCGCGGCCGTCAGCTGGATTATGGCCGCCAGAATTACCCGGCCACTGGCGGACATGAAAGCTGTGGCCCAGCGTTTTGCCAAGGGTGATTTTTCCGCCACCTATCCTGTTCCCAACTCGGAGGAAATGGGGGAACTGGCCGATAGCTTGAACCGCATGGCCACCCAACTGGAAGAGCGGCTGCGCAGCCTGAGCCGGCAGCAGCAGGAACAGCGAGCCGTGTTGGGGGCCATGAAAGAAGGTGTGATCGCCGTGGACAAGAATCACAAGCTCATGGAAATCAACACCTCCGCCCTGGCCCTGTTCAAGCTGGACCGCAAGAAAGTTAAAGACAAAAGCTTTCAGGAGTGCATCCGCAAGCCCGATCTATACCAGTTCTTGCTGCAAGTCCTTGAGGAGGGACGCGCCCTGGAGGGGGAAGTGGTCTTTTACGACAAAGGCGAACGCATCATGCACACCACGGGAACGCCTTTGCAAGATGAGAACGGCCACCTCAGCGGCGCGCTGCTGGTGCTCAACGATATGACTGAACAGAAGCATCTCGAAAAAATTCGCCGCGAGTTCGTGGCCAATGTTTCCCACGAACTCAAGACGCCCATTACTCTGATACAGGGCTTTGTGGAGACCTTGCTCGATGGTGCCATTGACCAACGGCATGATGCCATTCGGTTTCTTAAAAAAATATTGGATAACAGCGTGCGTCTTCATGCCATTGTAGAAAATTTACTTGATCTTTCCCGGATTGAACAGGCTGATGCCGGCAGCCTGGAAACGGAAACAATGGGCTTACGCCAATTGCTGGACGAGTCCATGACGCAATGCCTGCCGGTGGCCAAATCTAAAAAAGTGACTATTGAAGTGGAGTGTGATGAAGCTATTACGATTACCGCCAATTCCCATTTGCTGGAGCAGGCGGTTATTAATCTGGTGGATAATGCCATCAAATACAGCCAGACCACTGAGCCCATTAAATTGATTGGAAGGGTGGACAAGCAGGGGATCACCATTATCGTGCAGGATTTGGGAGTAGGGATTGCAGAAAAAGAATTGCCACGGCTGTTTGAACGTTTTTATCGCATTGACAAATCCAGAAGCCGGCATGAAGGCGGCACCGGCCTGGGGCTGGCCATTGTCAAACATATCATTCAGGCTCACCGGGGTACGGTAGAGGTCAGCAGCCGAATTAACCAGGGAACTATTTTTACCCTTCACCTACCCAGATAAGATCATCTATCCGCATAGGTCTCTCCATATTTATTTTAAATTAGCCTTACCCTAGGATCTTTAATACCTTTCCTTTTATCTCCGAGGCTTGCCGTCGGCTAATTTAACCGGGAAATCGAGCCTGAAATGGCCTTTAGCCGCTTTCTTGCTTCCTTCCGAAATAACGGAAACCATATTCTGTACTAATCAAACCCTAATATAATTTCCTTAGACTCCAGCGCAAATTAAAGGAAGTCAAAACCATCCGGGTTTATTCAACTTTAACTTAAACGGATTAACGACAGCCTACTAAGCCTGACGAGGGGGTGATTGCTCCAAGTTTGAGTAAGATCTGAGTTAGTTATTGATTTGAGAATTAAACCAACTGTTACCTAAGGAGGAACACCCCATGAAAAGAACAACTATCTTGAGCGCTTTGCTGGTGGCCGGTTTTGTCGGTGCCATAGGCCTGCAAACCGCATCCGCCGGGAATTGGTACGATAAAGTAAAAGTTTCAGCTGATTTTCGCTATCGCTATGAAAGCATTGTGGATCAAAAAGATGCCACCGTGGCCGGTGAAACCTACGACACCTATCGCGACCGTGACCGCATTCGGCTGCGTTTGAAATTGGAAGGCCATGTTAATGACCAATGGAAACTGGTCAGCCAAATAGCCACGGGCAGTACTGATCCGGCGGATGCCAATTCCACCAATCAGACCTTGAGCGATGAATTCTCCAAAAAACCATTCAATTTGGATAAAGCTTATGCAGAAGGAAAATTGTTCGGTACGGAAGAACCCATCGTGACGGCCTTGTTCGGGAAAATGAGCAACCCCATGGAAAACCCCGGTGGGGACCAAATTCTTTGGGATGGTGATATCACCCCTGAAGGGGCTGCGGCCAAAATCGAAGTCCCGGCTGGTGATATGAAGGTATTTTCCAATGTGGCCGGCTTCTGGGTTAAAGAAAACAGCACCACTATTGACGCCATGTTTTACGGCATTCAAGCCGGCGTGGAAATGAAATTGGGTGATCTTAAAGCCAAGCTAGGTGGTGGGCTCAATGCTTTTACCCTGTCTCCCCAAACCTTTGGGCGCAACTACAATATTGGCGAAGCCTTTTTGGAACTGGGCACCAAAGTGGGGGAACTGCCCTTGCAAGTATTTGGACATTTTGCCCAAAATGGTGGTGCTGCTGATAGCGAGTATACACCTCTGGGTGCGACGGAAAGCAAAAAGGTAGATACAGCGGCCATGGCTTTTGGTGCCTCCCTGGGTAAGGCCAGCAAAGCCGGCACTTACCAGGCGGGGATCATGTATAAAAAGTATGGTATTGCTTCCAGCTTATTTATGGATTCCGATTTCGCCGGCGGCAAAACCGACAGCAGTGGTGTTGTGGTTTCTGCTGCCTATGCCATGTGGGACAAAACCACCATCGGCGCCACTTATATCATTTCCCAAAAGCAAATTTCAGCCACCGGTGACTTAGGGCCGCTTAATTACAACCGCCTGCAAGTCGACCTGTCCGTGAAATATTAATAGCTGACGGTTGTCGCTTTTACAGCTTCCTGATGGTAATCGGGACCTGCTTCAGGCAGGTTCCGATTTATTTTAGTGCGGCTCTTTGCGATAGAAACGGGCAGGCCTACTTTTGACCTTGGGGGGTTGAGACTATTCTGACAGGATTGATGAGTTGTGACCTGCACATGAAGTTGTTTGCAAATGGTGGAGGGATATGGTTAAATAGGCCCTTAAGTAAAGGGTTTGAAAGAACAACTGTCAAAACGCCGTACCGTGTAAGGCCTTAGGGGGATTGAATTTTTATAGGGCGGGTCGGCTAAGGAGGCCGGAATAGATGACTGTTATATTACAGACGGAAGTGGACAAACTTAAAAGTAAAATACTGAACGTTTGTTCCCAGGTGGAACAAAATGTAGAGAAGGCTGTAACCTCGGTCAGCAAAGGGGATATCAAGCTGGCCCAGGATGTTATCGAGAGTGATGAGCAGATCGACCAAAAAGAAATTGAAGTGGAAGAAGAGTGTTTGAAAATACTGGCCTTGCACCAGCCGGTGGCCATTGATCTGCGCTACGTCATTGCCATTCTCAAAATCAACAACGATTTGGAACGCATCGGCGATTTGGCCGTTAATATAGCCGAGCAATCCATTGCCATTCACGAGGTTAAGACCTTTGAAATTCCCATTGATTTTAAAGATATGGTGAATAAAGTGCAAAAGATGCTGACCGGCAGCCTGGACGCCATGGTCAATGTGGATGAAGAAAAAGCGCAGGAAGTGCTCGATTCCGATGATGAAGTGGACAAGATTCATCTGAAGAATTACAAGCTGGTTTCAGAAAAAGTGATGGAGCAACCTGGGCAAGCCACCCTTATGATGCGTGTCACGTCGGTATCACGCAATTTGGAGCGCATCGCCGACTATGCCACCAACATTGCCGAGGATGTGATGTACATGATCCGTGGAAAAATTATCCGCCACGGCCATTGTGAATGAAACGCGGTAAATGTCCGAAGCGCTGATCACCAGGATCAGCGCTTTTTTTTTAATACAGGTAACACTTGATGTGAAATGCAAATGGATATAAAATTAAAAAAGAAAATTTGTTGTGGAGGTAGTGGGTAATGGGTGCTGAGGACTATCGCGGTGAGGTGGTGGCCGAGAACCGACGTTTTCCGCGCAAAAAGTTCAAACTCGCTGTGCATTATCATTGCATCGATGAAGAAAAGTCCTGTCTGGTTGCAACCGCTTCGGAAAATATCAGCTTTGGCGGCATAGCTTTAAATGGTGAGAAAAAAATGAATATCGGCCAATTGTTGATGGTCACCCTGTTTATTCCGTCTGAAAAAATTAGACGTCATTTGACCGATCAAGTGGTTTGCAGTGAAAAGGGCTGTACTCCGGTGAATGTGTTGTCTCGGGTGGCTTGGTGCCAGCCGGTAGAGGGCACACTGTTTTCCATGGGACTGCAATTCCTGCATCTGGTGATTGAAGACCGGCAAAAACTGGCGGACTTTGCCAAGGAATTCCAACTTCTATCTGCTGACGATCCCAATCTTAATTAGGTCGTCCTCACCCATACCCCGCATCTCCATACGGGTATTTTAACCCTGTTCCGGGGGGACAACGGGGCTAAGACTTCGGATAGACCCTCGCACTCGTTCCTGGCTTGTCTGGGTTTGCGACCCCTAAAGATGGTCTTCTAATTCTTTGGCCATCGCTTCATAAGTTTCGCTGATCTCAGTGAGATGGCCGTACATTTCTTCTAACTGGTGTTCGATTTCCTTGTTCCGTTTGGGTAGGGCCGCCAATTGGGCCACATCGGCTTCCATAGAGGCTGTAATTAGCGCTTGCTGGTTCGCGGCCAATTCGGTTTCCAAGTTTTCGATACTGGTTTCCAGACCTTGCATTTTGAGCTCCAGGGGTTTTAACCGCCGCGTTTTTTCCTGAAGACGTCGGGCCTTCTCTTGGCGCAAGGATTTTTTACTGACCACCGGGCTGAAGTCAGCCTCCTTTAAGTCAGGCAGTTGTTCATGGGTGTCTCCCCGGGTGGCTGCAGCGAGAATCTCGCTGGCCTGGGCATCCTCCCAACCCACATCGTTTAAATATTGCGCGTAGGCACCATTGAAAACCATGGCCTGATCGTGGTTGAATACCACCAGTTTGGTGGCCAGGTGCTGCAGAAATAACTCGTCATGGGTGACCATGACCACTGATCCGGGGAAAACCCGCAGTGCCTCCAGCAAAGCCTGGCATGATTCCAGGTCAAGGTGGTTGGTCGGTTCATCCAGAAAAAGCAGATGGCATGGGCTGAGCAGTAATTTGCCCAGCAATACCCGGCTGCGTTCTCCGCCGGAGAGTACCTTGACTTTTTTTAAAGCGCCCTCACCACTGAACATCATCATGCCCGCCACATCGCGGGCCCGTTGCCGACTCTGTTCGGGATCGGCCAATATTAATTCTTCTTCCACGGTTAACTCAGGTTGAAGCCGGTCAATGTTGGTCTGGCCGAAATAACCACATTTGAGGGCCGGATGGGTTTTAAGGGTGCCTTCCACCGGAAACAATTCTTGAACCATAAGCCGGAGCAGGGTGGTTTTGCCTTTGCCGTTTTTGCCGATGATGGCCACCCGGTCCTGTTTGCCGATGGTCAAGTTTAATTTTTCAAACAGCCAATGCTGCAGCCGGTCATAACGAAAGGAGACATCGTTAAGTTCCACCATGATCTTAGCCGGAAAAACATCCGCTTGAAAACGGAAATCAAGGTCCTCGATTTTTTCAAGTTGTTCCATTTTTTGTGATTTTTCCAGGGCTTTAACGCGTGATTGCACCAATCCGGCCAGGCGGGCTTTAGCGCGAAAACGGCTGATGAATCGTTCTGTATCTTTGCGTTTTTTTTCGTCATTGAGCCTGGTTTTTTCATAGACTTCTTCCTCGGTCATTAATTGCTGAAAATATTTCCGAGTGGATCCTGTCATTTTGCGAATACTGCGGCGGTGGATGCCCAGAATGTGGGTGGCCACCTTGTCCATGAAGCTGCGGTCATGGGTGATGAGCATCAATTCCTTGGGCCATTGACGCAAATAGTGGGTCAGCCAACGCACGGAAATAATATCCAGGTAGTTGGTCGGTTCATCGAGCAGCAGCAGGTCAGGCTCATTGATCAGGACTTTGGCCAAGTTGAGCCGTACTTGAAAACCACCGGAAAAATCCCAGGGCGAACGGTTGAAATCCATATCCTGGAAGCCCAAGCCTGTCAGAATTTTTTTTGCCACCCAGGTTTCCTGCTCTCTAGCCTTGGGTAAGCCCAGGCAAGCTTCCTCAAGCACTGTCTCCGCAGTAAATCGGATATGCTGTTCCAAATAACCAACGGTGTAATCTTTGGGTTTAACCACCTGACCACTGTCTGGTTCTTCCTGACCCAAAAGCAGGCGAAAGAGAGTGGTCTTGCCATGCCCATTTCGTCCCACCACCCCGATGCGTTCTTTGGCATTGATATTAAAGGTCACATTATCCAACAGGTGTTGGGCACCGTAACTTTTACTCAGATTGATAAGTTTAATCATAACCCTTCCATTTAAGCTGGTTTATTCTCCAGAAATATGAGGCTCAAGCCGATCCTAATAGTAGGTGCAGTTGCTCCAGAAATCAAGTCATAATGGATAATAAGGAAAGCGCATGTCCGGACCCATAAAACCGTCGGAAATTAAATGTTTGGCGCCCTTGCCACAATCAGTAGCTCGGCTGGCCCAACTGGTCGCTGATCCTGATTCCTCGGTCAAAGAATTTAGCCAAATTATTGAACTGGATGCCCCGTTGACCGCCAATGTGCTTAAATGGGCCAATTCCGTCTGGAGTCAGACGCAGAACGCCATTGACAATGTGCAAACCGCGGTGGTGCGCCTGGGCTCAGCCAATGTGCTTAAATTAGCCATTGGCTATCATTTGATGGGGCCTATGAACAAGGCCCAGCCAGGATACAATATACCGGAACATGAATTGTGGCGCCATAGTGTGGCCGCGGCCCTGGCTGTGGAAGCCATGGACAAGCAAAAAATAAAACGGGTTCCGCCGGCAGCCTTTACGGCAGCGCTTATTCATGATCTGGGCAAGATTGTGTTAGGCCGGCGCCTGGGGCATGAATCCCTGATTGATATGATTGAATCTCTGTGTGCGGAAAAACAATGCAGTTATATTGAAGCGGAAAAAGAGGCCATGGGCACGGATCACACCCAGGTGGGTGCGCAGATTGCCGTGGAATGGCATTTGCCCCAGCCTATAATAGAGGCCATTGCTTTTCACCATGAAGTCAGCCGTCACCAGGACAACCTGTTGGATATCGTGCATGTGGCCGATGCCATTGCCAAGTGCGTCCAGCAAAAAAAAACCTTTGCAGACATGAACGCTCTGGAATTGGACTTGGGCAGCCTGCAGCGGCTGAGTCTTACCGGCAGCGATTTAAACGCCCTGACAGAGATGGTCCAAACGGACCTGGATCACACCGAAGAGAATTGGCAGGCGCTTTAGTTAGGTCTTGTTGAGGATTGGCTTTTGTGACCAGCCTTAGGCGGACGTCGGTTTGCCATGTAGGGTCCAGGCATCCCGGCATACGCGGGCCAAGTGGCCTGTACCTCACGAAGGCATTTTTCTGACGCTCACAGGTATGGTCGCAATCCCTGCCACTCGCATAAGCTGAAATTGTCCTTTCCGCAACAAAAATTAGTTAACAGTTGTGGGGCGTATCGATATTGGGTATAGTGGTGATCCGGTAGTGGAATTATTCAGCGGAGGCTGGACATGTGTCCGGCCGGAGGCGGGTAAGGCGGTCACCAATGAAACACTTATCCATTTGGTCATGGAATGTCAATGGCATAAGGGCGGTTGCCTCCAAGGGCGGCCTGGAACCCTTGAAACAAGCGTCCCCCGATATCCTTTGTCTTCAGGAAACCAAAGCGCATCCCGAACAATTGCCTTCTGCGATTACCCAGTGGGAAGGGTATGAATCTTACTTTTCCGCAGCCCAGAAAAAAGGCTATAGTGGGGTGGCTCTCTATACTAAACTCAAGCCCAAGTCCGTGCAATACAGCTTTGGCGACAAGCGTTTTGATCAGGAAGGCCGGATTCTCATGGCCGAATATGAAGCATTTATCCTGCTGAACATTTATTTTCCCAATGGGCAAATGTCTTCGGAGCGGCTGGCCTATAAGATGGAATTTTATGCGGCCTTTCTGGCGGCCATGGACAAGCTCAAGCGCAAAGGTAAGAAAATTATCTTTGGAGGCGACGTGAATACGGCTCACAAGGAGATTGATCTGGCCCGGCCCAAGGAGAACAGTGAGCGGTCGGGCTTTTTGCCCCAGGAGCGGGCTTGGCTGGATCAAGTGGTGGACCATGGTTATCTGGACAGTTTTCGGTTGTTTCATCCTGAGCCGGACCAATACACTTGGTGGGATTATAAAACGCGGGCGCGCGAACGCAATGTAGGCTGGCGCATTGACTATTTTTTTATCAGCCCCAACTTGAAAAGTCAGGTCATGAATGCGGGCATTAGGACGGATATTTACGGCTCCGACCACTGTCCTATTACCCTGGAACTCAAAAGGTGACGGTATTTTTCCCGGTTACTACGGCCGATGTGAGAGATAATTATTTTCCGTTTTTTCCTTGTGCCGCTCCGCTATGCCGGTAGCGGGCCCACCAGATCAAGCCCAGCCCCAGCATGATCATAAACAGGCTGTAAAAAACGCCCCGACTCAGCCCCAGAATCAAAGCCGCATCAGGCTCACGAAATTGTTCACTGAAAATCCGGACCAAAGCATAAAGGAGAATAAATTCGCCGGCCAGCTGGCCGGGCTTGGCCAGCACTTGGGTGCGCCAAAGACGCCACTGGGTATAGATGAGCAGCAGCAGGCCCTCCAAGGCGGCTTCGTATAGTTGAGACGGGTGACGGGGCGGAATGGCGCTGATGGGCGTGCCGGGCGGCATGCTGTTGGGAAAAATCACTCCCCATGGTACTGTCGTGACTTTGCCCCATAACTCGCCGTTGATAAAATTGGCGATCCTACCCAGCATCAGTCCCATGGGGGTAAGGGCCGCCAGCACATCGATCAACCTTAAATAGGGGACATGGTATTTTTTGGAAACCCACCAGGCTGCCAAAAACACGCCGATAAAGCCGCCATGGCTGGACATGCCGCCTTCCCATATTTTAAAAAAGAACAAGGGGTTGGACAGAAACTGATGCAGTCCGTAAAACAGGCAATAACCCAACCGGCCTCCGAGAAACACGCCCAGAATCAGGACTGTAAAACTGTTGGACAAGGCGTCTTTGTCCAGATTGAGCACACCCGCCTTAATCAATTTCTTCATCAACCAATAAGCAAACACAAATCCCAGAATGTAAGCCAACCCGTAATAACGGATGGCGAAGGGCCCGTAAATATGGAGTAACACCGGATTGAGACGATCGACCCAGTACATCGGTTCTGGCATAAACAAATCCTTTCTGAGCATAGACTTGGGATTTAATCGGCGCCCCGTCTGGCGGGAACATGATTTTTTATTATATGTAATGTTCCCGGGCATTGCATTAAAAATAAATGCGGCCGCTCTGCTACCGGCATAGGTCGGGAAAAAGAAGGCTGTCATCAGACAGGCTTTATGCTATCATAGGGCGCCTTGGGGCGCCGAGAGGACTCTTGAACCGTGATCAAAACCCCAAGACTATGACCATGAGGAGAGTGCAAGCATGACGACAAAAATAGAATTGTTTGGGGATGACCCTTTTGTGGTGGCCGATATGGGCCTGGTGGACTGGGGCCGCAAGGAAATTGAGATTGCGGAAAAGGAAATGCCCGGCTTGGTGGCCATTCGCGAGAAATATGCCGAGGAAAAACCTCTGCAAGGTGTACGCATCTCCGGTTCGCTGCATATGACCATCCAAACGGCAGTACTAATCGAGACCCTGAAAGCCTTGGGGGCTGATGTCCGCTGGGCATCGTGCAATATCTTTTCCACCCAAGATCATGCTGCCGCCGCCATTGCCCAGACCAAGACACCTGTGTTTGCCTGGAAAGGGGAGACGTTGGAAGACTATTGGGCGTGCACTTATCGGGCGTTGACCTTCCCCGGAGGCAAAGGCCCCCAACTTATTGTGGATGACGGCGGCGATGCCACTTTGTTGATTCATCGCGGTTATGAATTGGAAAATGGTTCCGATTGGGTTAACACCCCCTCGTCTGCTTATGAAGAAGATGTGATTAAAAGCTTGCTGAAAAAAGTCAATCAACAGGACAGCCAGTACTGGCACCGCCTGGTCGGGGAATGGAAAGGGGTATCTGAGGAAACCACCACTGGCGTCCATCGGCTTTACCAGATGTTGGAGGAAAAGAAGCTGCTGGTACCGGCCATGAACGTCAACGACTCGGTGACCAAGTCCAAATTCGACAATTTATACGGTTGTCGCGAATCTCTGGCAGACGGCATCAAACGCGCCACGGATGTTATGGTGGCCGGCAAGGTCGTGGTGGTCTGCGGTTATGGAGATGTGGGCAAGGGCTGCGCCCAATCCATGCGTGGTTTTGGGGCCCGGGTGATCGTGACGGAAATCGATCCCATCTGCGCTTTGCAGGCCGCCATGGAAGGGTTTGAAGTCACCAACGTGGAGGCCACGCTGGGCAAAGCAGACATCTATGTCACGGCCACTGGTAACCGGGACATCATCACCGCCGAGCATATGGCTAAGATGAAGGATCAAGCCATTGTCTGCAACATCGGCCACTTTGATAATGAAATCCAAGTGGACCGCCTCAATCAATGGACCGGTGTGAACAAAATCAATATTAAGCCCCAGGTGGATAAATATGTCTACGAGGACGGCCATGCGGTATTTCTGCTGGCGGAAGGACGCTTGGTTAATCTGGGCTGCGCCACCGGTCATCCGTCTTTTGTCATGTCCAATTCCTTCTCCAACCAAACCCTGGCTCAAATAGAGTTATGGAAGAACAAAGATAGCTATAAAGTCGACGTTTATCGCCTGCCCAAACAATTGGATGAAGAAGTCGCCCGCTTGCATTTGGAAAAAATCGGTGTTAAACTTACGCAATTATCTAAACCCCAGGCAGATTATATTGGAGTGCCGGTGGAAGGCCCTTATAAACCGGAACACTATAGATATTGATGATCTGCCGGGTAATTTCCATTTAGGGGGACTTGCCCTAAAGAGAAACATGAGGAGGATCAGTAATGAAGCAAGTGATGTGGATCATGATTTTAGCAGCAATGGTGGGCATGACCGCCTGCGCCAGTAAAACCGCAGACAACAGCCAGGGGGGCATTAATGTGCAGACCACCGAAGGGTCAACCACCGTTGATCCCAATGGGCATGTCAACGTGACCAGCGGCGATTCCACAGTGGACGTGAACGGCGGCAATGTCAATGTCAACACCGGTGATGCATCCGTCAAAATTGAGAACGGCAGCGTATCCGTGCAAGGCTTGGATAAATATCTTAATGTCAGTGACGAGGATGATTCCAGCAAGAGTGATGCAGAATAATTAGCTGATGGTTAAAAGAGGCACGGTCTTGAGATCGTGCCTCTTTTTTTTGTGCTAGTAAGAAATCAGCACCGGATGGCACGAGGGCATTTTGCACGGGCGCCTGGTCAAGACAGGACTTAATACTCAGCTATGGCGCTAGCATCAAATGGTATCGTTGATTGGATATCAGTTTATTATTGACAAAGTGTTCTACTTTTTGTATTTTATCGGCTGTTTAAAACGATCCGGTGCTGAATGATACGGACGGCGTCCTGTCATTTTATTCGTTCTGCCTCCTTTGAGAATCAATGCGGCTCACTTGATCCTTATTCAAACAGAAAGCATGGATGATCACTATGGCCTTTATCATTACTGCGATTACAAGCTTTCTTGCCTACCTGGTGTTTACCGCCGGGTCCTGGAATCGTGATGAGTTGGTAGCCGGAGCATTATTGTCCCTGATTGTGGCTATCATTAGCAAAGGGTTCCATTTCCGTGATGACAAGTTGAAACGCAACCCCCTCCGTGCTTTTTTCTTTCTGATTTATATCGCCGTGCCTTTTTTCCTGGAATTGACCAAAGCCAATATTGACGTAGCCCTGCGGGTCTTGACCGGCAAAATCAGACCGGGGCTGGTTAAATATACACCGGGCACCAAGTCCGATTTCGGCACTATGCTCCTGGCCAATTCCATTACCCTCACCCCGGGGACTCTTACGGTAACCGTGGACGATGAGACAAACGACCTCTATGTGCATTTACTCAATGTTCCCCAAGGCGAAGAAACCAAAACCACTTGGCAGGGCAAAGATCTGTTCAGCATGTTCGATCTTTCCGCCTGGGTAAGGAGAATTGCCGAATGACAATGATCTGGTCTGTGGCGGTTATCATTCTGGCAGTACTGGTGCTGGGGGCCTTGATACGTATGGTCTTGGGGCCGACCGCACCTGACCGGGTGGTGGCTCTGGATGCGCTCAACACCTTGGTCGTAGCCATTATGGTGCTCCTGGCGGCCGTGTACCGTCAGGCGATTTTTATTGATGTGGCCATTGTTTACGCGCTCCTGTCGTTTGTAGGGACCCTCTATTTGGCGCGATTCCTGGAAAGGGATTACCGGTAATGAATCTGGTGACGATTATCCTTTATGTGTTTGTAGCCATCGGCCTGTTTTTCAACATCGTGGGCATTTTGGGACTGCTCCGTTTTCCCGACGTCTATACCCGTCTGCATGCGGAAACTAAAACCACCACCTTTGGTTCGATCTTTATTGCTCTGGCTATTACCCTTTTCGGTTTTGTGCATTATCATCAAAGCCAAGATCCAGCTATGCTTTCTCTTAGTATTCATGCCTTGATCGCCATTGTGGTGCTGGGCTTTACCAATGCTACCGGATCCCATGCCATTGCCCATGCGGCCTACAGTCGCGGCCAGCGGCCACAGCCGGCCGTGGTGGATCATCTGGCTGAGAAACAGCCATCTCTGAAGAAAGAGGAGGCCTGACATGATCGCCTTTTTCATCCAAGCGCTGATTTTGGTCGGGTTGGTCAGTGCGGCCTTGATGGTCTTTTATTTAAAAGATTTGCTTCATGCGTCCATTGCCTTTGCGGCCTTTAGTTTTTTAACTGCCGCAGAATATTATATTTTACAAGCTCCCGATGTGGCCATTGCGGAAGCCGGAATTGGAGCGGGTCTGACCACGGCGATCCTTATGATTGCCGTACGCAGCACCACCAGAAGGGAGATCGATACCAAATGAGAGGGGCGTTGATTGCGGCCATTGTTTTTACACTCAGCGGCATGTTCCTGAGCCTGACGGTCAATAAAACCATTCATTTTGGGCATCCGGCGCAAACGCAGATGGATGATTACTTTATTGCCAAGAGCCAAAAAGAGGCGGCCACCAACAACGTGGTTACGGCGGTGGTGTTTGATTTCAGAGGCTTTGATACGCTGGGTGAAGCCACCGTATTGTTTGTGGTGGTCTTGGGTGTAGGCATGGTGTTTCGGCGCTTGCGCGAAGATGAGGAGGACCGGGCATGACCAAAATCATTCGTTCGGCAGCTGATTTCCTCTATCCCTTTGTGTTGATCTTCGGGTTTTATGTGGTGATCCACGGCCATCTTACTCCGGGCGGTGGTTTTCAAGGCGGTGCGGTGATTGCTACCGGCATTGCCCTGATGGTGGTGGCCAATCGTCATGCCGAAATCCAAAAGAAATTCAGACAGGTCATTTTCAATGTTTGCGAATTGTTGGGCCTGCTCATTTTTGGCCTGCTCGGCCTGGGTGGTATTCTGGCAGGTAAAAGCTTCATGACCAACTGGCTGGCCAACGGCGCCGGTCTGTTCGGTCAGGCAGTGGCTTTTGGACCTAATGGCGGGCAACTCAATACAGGTGGTTTAATTCCGGTGTTGAATATGGCAGTAGGACTGGAAGTGCTGGGTGCGCTCTCCATGATTATTTTCTACATGATTTCATTTGGCGCCGGGGATGGAGAAAACCGTTAACATGATGATTAATTTGCCTTTCTTGATCATTGGAATTCTGGCCATCATTGGCTTGATGACCATGGTGTTCAGAAAAAATATTATTAAAATCATTCTGGGACTGGGTATCCTGGAGTCGGCGGTTAACCTGTTTTTGGTGGCTATTGGCTACCGACAGGATGGGATCGCCCCCATTTTTACCAGCGCCCCCAAAGGCATCATGGTGTTGCCCACGGTACAAGCCTTGACCCTGACGTCGATCGTCATTGGCGTGGCCACCTTGGCCCTGCTGCTTTCATTCAGTATGGTCATTTATAAGCGTTACAAGACCTTGAACGTGCAAAATATCAGAAAGTTGCAGGGTTGATAATGAGCGTTTTGTCAAATCATCTCCCCGCTTTGCTTATAGGTGTTCCACTGATTTTTGCTTTTTTAACGCCGTTGGTCGGACGATGGAACGGTTACATTCGTAACGGTCTGGCCCTGTTGGGGATGACCATTACCAGTGCTTTCGGTCTGTGGCTGGCCTACTTGGTTGTCAGCCATGGCCCTATGGTCTATGTTTTTGGTGCCAGCCAGCCGGGGATGACCATTCCTTTGGACTCTGGTGGTATTCCCATTCGCATCATCTTTTCTATTGACGCCTTCAGCGCCTTCATGATTGTCATCGCTTCGGTGGTGGGGCTGATGAGCATGCTCTATGCCATGAGTAGTGAGAAAAAGGCAAGCGGTCAAAATTATTTTTATGCGCTCATGTTGTTGCTGGTCACCGGGGTGATCGGTATGGTAAGTACGGGCGACTTGTTCAATCTTTTCGTATTCCTGGAGATTGCCTCTTTGGCCGGAGCCAGTTTAGTAGCGTATCGTATTGAAAAAGGGCTGGCCGTAGAGGCGGGGTTAAAGTATGCCATGATCAGCACGGTGGGCGGGCTGTTTTTTCTGCTGGGCGTAGCCCTGCTTTATGCGCAGTATGGCACACTTAATATTGCCCTTATTGCCAGCCGATTGCGCTTTAGCCAGATTGATATGATCGCACTAGTCCTTTTGATTATTCCCATGGCCATGAAATGCGGGGCAGTGCCTATGCATCTTTGGACTCCGGACGCCTACTCGCGCGCACCGTCCAGCGTTACTGCCTTCTTGGTTGTCTCCAGCCAAGCCAGTATGGCGGTGCTTTTTAGGATGTGCTTTAGCCTGTTCAATTACAAAATGAATGTGGAAGCCATAGGCTGGCTAATCATTATTTTGGGCGTGCTCTCCATGTTTATCGGCGTCACCATGGCTCTGCCGCAAAAAGATGTCAAGCGCCTAATGGCTTATCACGCCGTGTCCCAATCAGGTTATATGCTCCTGGGTGTGGGCGTAGGCTTGGCCACGCTGGGTAATCCGCACCTGCTCAAGACGGTGGGGGAGACGGCCATGGTCGGCGGCATCTTTCATATCATTAATCATGCGCTCTATAAAGGCCTGCTGTTTTTGACAGCCGGAGCCGTAATCTACCGAACCGGCAAATATAATCTCAACGAATTGGGCGGTCTGGGGCACACTATGAAAGGTACCATGGTCTTTTTTATCATCGGCGCCCTGGCCATTGCCGGAGTACCGCCTTTTAATGGATTTGCCTCCAAGTTGATCATTTATGAGTCGGTCTTTCTTTTTAATCCCTTTCTGGCTATCGTGGCCATTGTGGTCAGTATTCTGACGCTGGCCTCCTTTATGAAAGTGTTTCATTCCATGTTTATGGGACCAAAGCAGCCGGCATTGGGGGAGACTAAAGAGGTACCCAAACCCATGTTGGCCGCTATGGGGGTGCTGGCGGTGTTGGTGGTGCTGGGCGGTTTGTTCCCCAATGTGGTGATTGATCACCTGGTTAGACCGGCAGTCACAGCGTTGCTGGATCAGAGCCACTATATCAATTTGGTGATGGGGGGCATGCATTAGTATGGAAGCCACCTCGGTATTAAACACAGGATTTGGATTCTGGCAGCCCCTGCTTTGGCTTGCAGCCTTTGTGTTGGTACTGCTTATCGCCCTGCTGATCAGGAGTATGGGCAGCCGCCAGTATCAACAAGGCACCGATCAGACCAAACCCTTTCTTTCCGGGTGTGATGAACCGGATCCTGCGGCTGTGCATGTGCGTGCCAGCAACCTCTATTGGGGCTTTACCGAAACCTTGAAGGGCTACTATGAGAAAGTGGTGGCTTGGCATACGGGCAATGTGGTGGATTATCTGCTGTGGTTTTTTGGCGTTTTAGTCATTACTTTAATCATCGGGTTGGTCCTATGAGTATTCCTAAATCCTTGAATAAATCTCTATGGGTATTTCACTTAAATTCCGGGTCCTGCAATGGCTGCGAGATTGAAATCGTGGCGGCCATAACCCCGCGCTATGACCCCGAACGATTCGGGATCAAACTGGTGGGTACACCGCGGCACGCAGACGTACTGCTGGTCACGGGACCGGTGACCCAAAAGATGAAAGATAAAGTGTTGCGGGTTTATCATCAAACCCCCAATCCCAAAGTAGTAATGTCTATCGGGGCCTGCGGTACCAGCGGCGGACCCTTTTATGAAAGCTACACCCTGGCAGGGCCGATTGATGATGTAATTCCGGTGGACGTTTATGTGCCCGGATGCCCTCCCCGTCCCGAGGCCATTACCTTTGGCGTGGTGCAAGCATTAAAGAAATTGGAGGCCTTGCAGAAGAAATCATGACTTTAAAGATAATGTCAGCGGAACAATTACAGCAACATTTCCAGTCCTTACTGGGCGCGCATCTGCTCAGCAGTGAGATTCGGCGCCGGGCGGAAGGGGCCAACCGCAACATCTATGAACAACTGTGGTTGACCATTGATAAAACAGCCTTGAAGACAACGGTTCAGGCCATTGCTGATATACATTTTCCTCATCTTTCCGTCATCAGCGGCTGTGATGTGGGCGAGGCCATTGAGCTTAATTACCACCTCAACATTTTTTATGGCACCAGCCATGGCGAAATCAATGTCACCATCAAGGCCATTATCCCAAAAACCGATTTAACCATCGACACCATCACAGGAACTATACCGGGAGCCGTGGTCAGTGAACGGGAAAAACAGGAATTTTTTGGACTCAAGGTGATCGGTATTCCTGATGACCGACGTATGTTTTTACCTGATGATTTTCCTCAGGATGTTTATCCCTGGCGCAAGGACGAGACGGGCATCCAGGAAGATATGGTTAAAAAACTGTATGATGTGGGCAAGGCGGAAGGAAAGAAGAGACGGGAAACCGCTTCCTCGGAAGCCTGATAAGGAGCCTTCTTGGGATAAGAGGGACGGTCACGCTTGAACCGTCTTTGCAGGGTAAAAAACATCGCGCCTGGCAATACGCTTGTTATGACGCGGTTAATAACTTGATCTTTAATTGAAATGAGCTGATTATCAATGGACACTATGGCATCAAAAAACAAAGCACCGATCAAAACTGTGGTCGGCCCTATCCATCCGGCGCTGAAAGAACCCATCAAATTCCTTTTCGAGCTGGAAGGGGAGAAAATCAGCAAAGTGGATTTTGCCCCCGGCCACGCGCACCGCGGCCTGGAATGGATGGCCACCCGGCGTAATGTCATTCAGGTTATCCATGCTGCGGAACGTATTTGCGGCATATGCGGTGTTTCCCACTCTCTTTCTTTTTGCCGGGCTGTGGAACAGGCGGCCGGCATCGAGGTGCCGGTGCGGGCAGATTATCTGCGCACCATTTATGGAGAATTAGAGCGGCTCCACTCCCATTTGCTTTGGGCTGGGGTGGCGGCTTTGGAATTGGGTTTTGACACGCTCTTTTACAAAGCCTGGGAAGTCAGGGAAGAAGTCATGGACTTGCTGGAATATCTCTCCGGCAACCGGGTCAATTACGGCACCCTTCAGATTGGAGGCATGCGCCGTGATATCCGGCCTGATCAATATCCACGCATCAAAAAAACGCTGAACTATTACATCAGTCTGTTTGATGAATTAGCCGAACTTTTTCTGGAAGATTCGGTATTGAAAATGCGCTGCCGCGATACCGGGGTGTTAAGCCAACGCAAGGCCTTGGAATTATGTTCCGTAGGTCCTACGGCCCGGGCCTCCGGGGTGGCCAAGGATGTGCGTCAGGATCATCCATACTGCGCCTATGGGGATATGGATATTAAAGCCATTACGCCCGACCAATTAACCGGGGAAGTGCGTGGTGATGTATACGATCGTATTATTGTGCGGCTTTTGGAGGTCAAGCAGTCCATTGGTATCATTCAGGAAGCCATGGCCCGTATGCCGGAAGGACCGATCATCGCCCATGAAAAACTAATGGTGCTGCTCAATCATGTGAAAAAAGCCGAGGGCGAAGGCTTGGGTAAGCACGAAGCTCCCCGGGGTGAAGTCTTTCATTACGTCAAGCTCACAGGCGGCAAGGATGAGGTGGAATCGTGGAAGGTGAAAGCCTCCACTTACAGTAACCTGACCGCTTGGTTGGAAATCTTGCAGGGCGAACAAGTGGCGGATATTCCTATTATTGTGGCCTCGGTTGACCCCTGCATTTCCTGCACGGACCGGGTGGCTCTGATTAAAGGCCAGCAGACGGATATCCTGACCCAGGAAGACTTGCGGCAGCTATCCCGGAAAAAAACCGAAACCTTGTCTCGACTTGTGGCAAGCCGCACGGTGGATTGATACGAGATGAATTTTATATTTTTACCCTCTTCACCCCCGGGACGTGCCCCGGGAATTTATGAAAACATACTAAGAAAAGGAATGAAATGACAGCCTTAATCCTCAAACTCATTCTTGGTGTACTAGGCATGACCGCCTTGGCCTTTTTTGGCGGCTTTTTGGTGCAAGGGGTGGACCGTAAGCTGGCGGCTTTGATGCAGTCACGAATCGGACCATTGCTGCGTCAGCCCTGGTGGGATTTTCAAAAGCTGTTGGGCAAGGAAAACATCGTCCCTGAGTATGCCGTGCCCTGCATTTATAATTTGGCGCCAGTGGCGGCCTTTGCTTCGGTAGTGACCATTTTGCTTTATATGCCCATGGCCGGCATGGCGCCCGTGCTGCAAGGCTATGGTGATTTGATCTTGGTGTTGTATTTATTCGCCCTGCCGGCCCTGGCCATGGTGTTTGGCGGCTTTGCTTCGGGGTCGCCCTATGCAGCCATTGGCGCCCAAAGGGAAATGGTGACCATGATTGGTTACGAACTGCCGTTGGGGGCCGTGATTATTGCTTTTGCCTGGAAAATGGCGGACGCCGGCTTGGTCCATCCTTTTGCCCTGCAGACCATTGCCGACCATCCAGTTTGGGGCATGGTCGGCCCTTTTGGTTGGGTGGGCTTTTTTCTGCTTTTGCTGGCTATGGAAATGGTTACCCCGGCAGAATTGTCCAAAGTGCCCTTTGACAGCCCTGAAGCCAAGTCGGAATTGGCGGAAGGCATCCTGGTGGAATATTCAGGCCGCAATTTAGGGATTTTTTATGCGGCCATGGGGGGCAAGATGGTGGCCATGACTGCGCTCACCATTGCGTTGTTTTTTCCTTATAATTTATCGGCCTGGGTCAGTGTAGGGCCGCTGGCTGCCCACCTTCTGGATATTGGCTTTTATATTGTTAAATTCTTTTTGGTTATGTTTTTTACCATTACCCTGGTTAGGGTGGTCATGGCGCGTTTCCGTATTACCCAGGTGATCGAAATTTATTGGAAATTAACCGGTGCCATGGCCCTGTTGGGGCTGATATTAATCATGCTCGATGGTTATTTTTATTAAATTTCCAGTGGTTTGCTGAAGGGCATTGAATAGGAGTGGAAGTTTATTTTATAGTTCCATTTTTTCCCGGGGTAAGCGTCGAGTAAAGTAACATAAAATGTCTGCCCCCTACTGTCTCAAGGGGTTGGGGCCACCAAGGTTATCGACACAAAAAAGCGAAGACCTAGCTGGTACAGAATTAAAAAAACCTTATTGAAAGTTAAAGGTGAATCATTATGTTTCGTTTACCTATGCTGCAACGTGTTTTAAAGCAATTGTTTAAAAAACCAGCCACCAATCCTTTTCCGGCCAGGCATTTACCACCGTCGGTGACTGATTTCCTGGCCCTGGTTGCCGAGGGCAAGGCCACCATTAACGCGCCCATTGAAGTGCCCGAGGGTTTTAAAGGCCAAATTATTTATGACAAGGAAAAAGGATGCACCGCTTGCGGATTATGTGCCCGTGTTTGCCCGGCCAATGCCATTGAGATCAACCGGGAAGACAAATGCATTACCCTTTACCGCGGCCACTGCATTCAATGCGAACAGTGCACGGAAGTGTGTGTGAAAAAATCACTATACATGAGCAAAGAGTTTTTAACCGCCACCACCGACCGCTACAGTGCCGAGATGGTGCTGGAATAAAATAAGGTTCCTGATAAGATTAAAGGCGGCGCTCATCGCGCCGCCTTTTTTTGTTTGTGCACCCGAACGTAGGAAACGGTCGCGACCATTTCCTACGGAAAGAGAATGGCGGCCATGGATCTAAGACAACCGGAGCAACCTACCAAGATACTCATGGGCATTGGCAATGATGATCGTCTGGATGATGGGGCAGGGGTGGTTGTGGCCCGGTCTTTTAGCCACCCCGATTGGCTGGTGCTGGATTGTGCCACCGTACCGGAAAATTATACGGGTGTCATCAAAAAAAACCGTCCTGACAAGGTGATATTGGTGGATGCCGCGCAGATGGGATTAGCACCAGGAACCTTGCGTCTTATTCCGGCAGACAAAATCCAGGATGTCGGCGTGGGCACCCATGCCCTGCCTTTATCGGTGGTGATTAACCTGATGCAGCCTTATGTCAAGAATCCTATTCTCTTCGTGGGGCTGCAACCAGCCGTGCTAGGAGATGGCCGGGGGCTGTCGCCGGAAGTGCGCGCAGCCACCGGGTGGTTGATCGGTCTACTGGAGAATGATCGGGTTCAGACGCTGCCTAGGCTCTGACCGCCAACTGGTCCTGCTAAGGCAGGTGTTGCCATCAATTGGAAGCATTGATTTCGATCAGCTCAATTTCAAAAATCAACGTTTTGCCTGCCAGAGGGTGGTTGCCATCCAAGGTTACTTTGCTGTCATTCACGGCCGTGATCCAGACCGGGGCTTGTCGGCCATCCTGGCCGCTGATGGCTAGTTGCTGTCCTACCTGAGGCTCCAAGCCTTCCGGTAATTGAGACCGTTCCACATCAAAAATAAGTTGCTCCTGCTTGACGCCGTAAGCTTGTTCAGGCGGAATGGTAATAGTCTTGGTTTCATTGGCCGCCAGCCCCTTGACACCTGAGTCAAATCCGGGTATGACCTGACCGCTGCCCACCACAAATTCGAGAGGCTTATCGCCGGTACGGGAAGAGTCGAAAACCTCGCCATTTTCCAACTTGCCTGTGTAATGCACTTTTACTTTGTCGCCGTCTTTACACCCTGTCATAAGCACTCCTTTGGTTGTGAAATTTCTCCGACAATCGGGCCGGAAACATGATAATTACCCTAACAGGATCGTCTGAGGAAGTAAAGGCCAAAGCCGCTGCAACTAAAAAAAGGATTGACAGAATAAGTTACACCTTATAAATTTAGTCGTGCCTAAACGAGGAGCTAACCATGTCTCAAGTCATCACCATTGCCATTGCGGGTAACCCCAACGCGGGTAAAACGTCCATCTTCAATGCTATTACTTGCTCCCAGCAGCATGTAGGTAATTATCCTGGAGTCACCATTGAAAAACGGGAGGGATCCTGCCGAAGAGGCGATTTGATATACAAGGTGGTGGACCTGCCCGGGACCTACAGCTTGACCGCCTATTCGCCGGAGGAAGTAGTGGCGCGTGATTATTTGCTGCAGGCCAAGCCGGATGTCATTATTAACGTGATTGACGCCAGCAACCTGGAACGGCATCTATACCTGACCACTCAGCTCATGGAATTAGCCATTCCCATGGTCCTGGCTTTTAACATGAGCGATATTGCCGGGAAACAGGGCTTGTCCTTTGATCTTCCTTTGCTGGCGTCGTTTTTCAATTGTCCTATTGTTAATACCGTGGGCAGTAAGGGGCAGGGCATTGAAGATCTGCTCAGTCAGGCCGCCAAGCTGGCGTCCCCGACGTCGGCGTCGCAGCCTCACCTGCTGCCCTGGCCTGAGGACATTCAGGCCGCCTTAACTACCCTCGAGCCGGGCCTTGAGGACTTGGCCACAAGCTTAGGCTATCCTGTGCAGTGGCTGGCCATCAAGTTGTTGGAAAAAGACCCTCTGGTGGTAGGCCAAATTAGCCAACCAGACCTGATTAAATTGGCGGAGCACGAAGCCGACCGGCTTCACCTGCTCTATCATGACACGCCCGATATGTTGATCGCGGACGCACGTTATGGATTCATCTCCGGCGCTTGCCAGGAAGCGGTCAAGAACACCATTGAAGCCCGGCATTCGACCTCGGATAAAGTGGATCAAATTTTGCTCAGCCGTTTTTTAGGGTTCCCCATTTTTTTAGGGATGATGTATGCAGTGTTCTATTTAACCTTCACCTTAAGCGCACCACTGATGCATTGGCTTGGTCTGGGATTTACCTGGCTGGGCCGTGTTTTGGCCGGCTTCTGGCCTGCGGGAAGCGAGAGTGCGTTAAAAAGTCTACTGGTGGATGGCATTGTGGGTGGCGTGGGCGCGGTTCTGGTTTTTTTGCCCAACATTATGTTTCTGTTTATGAGTATCGCTGTGTTGGAAGATACCGGTTATATGGCCAGGGCAGCCTTTCTGATGGACCGCATCATGCATAAAATCGGGCTGCATGGCAAAAGTTTTATTCCTATGTTGCTGGGATTTGGATGTTCCGTCCCGGCCATGTTGGCTACCAGGACCTTGGAAAGTCGTCGGGACCGGCTGGTGACCATGGCGGTGATCCCCCTCATCAGCTGCGGGGCCAGGCTGCCCATCTACATGTTGATTGTGCCCGCTTTTTTCCCCAGAGTCTGGGAAGCACCCATGCTGATGTTGATTTATTTAATCGGCATCGGCTTGGCCATTGGTGGGGCCAAGCTTTTAACCAGTACGGTTTTCAAAGGAGAATCCACGCCCTTTGTGATGGAATTACCGCCCTACCGTGTACCTACGCTGCGCGGCGTTATGATCCACATGTGGCGCAATGCCTGGGAATATATCAAAAAGGCGGGCACCATCATTTTGGGCATTGCCATCATCCTGTGGGTGCTTACGTCCTATCCTAAACCACCGGTGGCCGCGTCAGCCACAGCCGTGCAAACTTCCGGCATGGCCTCCAGTCAGCAACTGGAATATTCCCTAGCCGGGCGTCTGGGCAAAGCCATGGAACCAGTTATTGGGCTAATGGGTTTTGACTGGCGCATCGGCACAGCCTTACTGGGTTCGTTGGCTGCCAAAGAAGTGTTTGTGGCCCAGCTGGGCATCATCTTTGCCGTGGGGGAAAAACAGGTGGGGCGGTTAAGGCAACAATTGCAAACTGCTTATTCGCCGTTGATTGGTTTTTGTATTCTTCTGTTTACTTTGATTGCCTCGCCCTGTATGGCCACTTTTGCCACCATGCGCAAGGAAACCGGTTCCTGGTTATGGGCCGCAGGGCAATGGGTGGGGCTGACCTTGTTAGGCTTAGTCGTGACCTCGGTGGTCTATCAAGTAGGACGATTCTTTCATCTTTGACAGCAAGGGGCGGGTGATTGCCAGAAGAAGGGAAAGGGGTGTGTGCGTGATGTTGGAAACGATCATATTAATAGTTATTGTGGCCCTGGCGGTGACAGGCCTGGGCTTGCATTATGCACGACGAGCCCGTACCTTAAAAGAAGATCCCGACTGCATTTGTTCTGAAAAAACCTGCGGCCAGTATTACGATTGCCGGAAGAAAAAAAAATGAGGATAAGTTTATGAAAGCGCAACCGTCGTTAAGTGCCAGCCTGGAAGATTATTTGGAAGCCATTTTAAAAATCATTGATAATAAAAAAGCGGTGCGCGCCAAAGATCTGGCTGACCAACTACAGGTTCGGGCCGCCTCGGTGACCGGTGCTTTAAAGCAGCTCAATGACAAAGATCTGATTAATTATGCACCATATAACACCATTACGTTAACCGAAGCGGGTGAAGCCAAGGCACGGACCTTACTGACCAAGCATGAGGCTTTGAAAACGTTCTTCTCCAAAGTCCTGGGCATTGGAGATGGGGAAGCGGAAACCGCTGCCTGTGGGATGGAACATCAACTGTCGCCTGCGATTATGGAACGGATGATAAAATTTACTGCTTTTCTGGAGGAATGCCCGCGTGCCGGGGAGGATTGGTTGGAAAAATTTCATTATTACTGCTCTCACGGTTTAACGGTGGATTATTGTGCCACCTGCCTGACCGGGCGCATTGACCATGTGCGTCATCTCCAGGGAAAGGGACGGCCCTCCGAGTACCACCTGGTACCACTAAGCACCCTGAACCCCAAAGAACGGGGGCGGATCATGGCCTTGGGAAATTTGGGTGCTGTGAAAAAACGGTTGACCGAGATGGGCATTACGGTCGGCAATATCATCACCATGGAACAGTTGGCACCCTTGGGTGATCCCATGAAATTAAAGGTGCGGGGCACCAATTTATTGTTGAGAAAAAATGAGGCTAAAAAAATCATGGTGGAACGGTTGGCCTGAGGTATTTAGGGGGATTAATGAACTTTAATTTCCGAAGGTGCTGCCAATTCCCGGTAAAGGGCTATCAATTTCTTGCGCACCGCCTGTTGGTCAAATTGGCCGATCAAACGCCGCGATAGCTCTTGCGCTTCCGCGAAATAAGTTTTGTCGTTCATTAACTTTTTGGTTAGTGCAATAAAAGCTTCATTGTCCTGGGCTTTCAGGTACGGCTGCTCATAGAGCACACGGTATTCACGAAGATCACGGTATACAACCGGCAGGCCGCTGGCGGCGGCTTCGACCGGTACGAGGGGGCAATTTTCCTGATAGCTGGGGAACAGCAGCATGTCGGCGGCATTATAGATCATGGGCATTTGCTCCAGCTCGAACAATCCGGGAAAGGTGATATGTCTGCCGGCTTTGGCAATGCGGCTGTTGAGTTTATGAATACCTTCTGTCATTAGGCCAAAGGGCCGGCCGCCGGCCCACACAAACCGGGCTTGGGGAACGGCTTCGGCAATGTCAATAAAATCCTCCACTCCTTTGCGGGCCTGTAGTTGACCTACGCCCAACACGACAAAATCATCTTCTTTCAACCCTAAAAGTGCCCGTCCGGCAGCCCGTTTTTCCGGGGTGGGCTGATATTTTTCCATGGGAATGGGATTATAAATGCGTACAATCCTGGTTTTAGCCTTCAAAGCCCGGATAGCTTCCTCCACCATGGGCGAGATGGCAATGCAAACATCGGCATAGCTGTAGACACGTTTTAAATACCAGCGCACCAAGGGCATGATCAGCCGCCAGGCGGGAAGGGAACCTTTGACGGAATCAGGAATCACATGGACCGTGAAAATACGACGACCCTTATACTTGCGGCCCTTCCAGAAAAAATAGGGTCCATAGGTGTGGCAGTGGAGAACATCCCCCCAACCTTCCTGGTTTATAATCACCTCAACGTCATCCTGACTTTTGAGTAAATTAACGGCGTCCACGAAGGCTGTATGCACGCCTTGACCTTTCATGAGGTAAGCGGTTTCAGAGGCCACATGGATGCGCAGTTTGGGTGGTTGCATATAGGGAGAAACTCCTTTATAGAATACCCACAAGGTGGTGAAAATATTCACCAGCCGGTTACTCCTCCCGGCTGGCAGGCGGGTAGGATCGGAAGCGAACGGCTGCCATCTTATCATAAACAGCAGGCCCATGGGAACAAGCGCTTGTTATTTTTCCCGGAGCTCTTGTACAATGCGAGGCGCGGGTTTAACTCGTTGTTGGTAACATGTCACACAGAAGGACATCATGAGCAATCATCTTGACCAAGCTTACAATTTGATGGTAATCCTGGGCCCAACAGCTTCGGGCAAAACCAGATTGGCCGTACAATTGGCCCGGCGTATGCATGGCGAGATTATCTCCGCTGATTCCAGGCAGGTCTACCGGGGATTGACCCTGGGCAGCGGCAAGGATTTGGAGGAATACGGTGTTGGTCAGGAGCGCGTTCCTGTTCATCTCATTGATGAGGCCGATCTTAAGCAGGAATATAGCGTGTTTCATTTCCAGCACATGTTTTTCGAGCGCTTTGAGCAACTGCAGCAAACCAACACCTGGCCTATACTGACGGGCGGCACGGGCTTATATTTGCAGGCTGCTCTCCAGCCGACCAGGCTGGTGGCGGTCTCCCCCAATTCTGAGCTGCGTCAGGAAATGGAAGGGTGGGACGACCAGGCTCTGCGGCGCCGGCTTCTAAAATTGAAACCGCACCAGCATAATCAAACGGATCTCAAAGAACGTCATCGTCTGGTGCGGGCTATCGAGATTGCCATAGCTGAAAAAAAACAAAGTCCACAGCCTGCCCCTTTGATCCGGCCGCTGTTGCTGGGCACATCCTGGCCGCGAGATCTCCTGCGCCAACGAATTCAGCAGCGCTTGCAGGATAGAATAGAGCAGGGCCTGATTGAGGAAGTGGAATCGTTGCACACCCAGGGGGTTTCCTGGGAAAGGCTGCACAGCCTGGGATTGGAATACCGTTATGTGGCAGCTTATTTACAACATGGTTATGCGACCAGGGCGGACATGACAGCGGCTTTGACCACAGCTATTAATCAATTTGCCAAACGGCAACTGGCTTGGTTTAGACGCATGGAACGGCAGGGATACAAAATTCATTGGATCGAGCGCGCACACATGGAGCAGGCGTGGTCACTTATTCGAGCCTTGGGCTTGGCTCCGACCTGAGGACGCTAGTCGGAGGGAATGGACTTGCCGTTTTGAAGCATGGCCGTAAATTCTTCGGCGGGCACGGGCGGAGAAAAATAATAGCCTTGGAACTGATGACAACCAATGGAGCGCACAAACGCCAACTGTTCTTTGGTTTCCACGCCTTCGGCAATAATTTTAAGATGCAGGTTGTTGGCGATGGAGACGATGCAACTGATGATGGCCGCGTCGTCCTTGTTGTTGATGCAGTCGCGAATAAAGGAACGGTCGATTTTAAGATGGTTAAGGGGGAATTTTTTCAAATAGGAAAGGGACGAATAGCCGGTGCCGAAATCGTCGATGGCAATGCGAATTCCTTTTTTATTAAGCCATTTTAAAATCATGATGGCAATGGTGATATCCTTCATTAAAATACTTTCCGTGATCTCAAGCTCCAAAGATTGGGGAGGCATGCCCACATCCGTACAAATGTTGAGGATCGTCTCGACCAGCTCCGGCTCCTGGAACTGACGGGCTGAGAGATTAACGGCCAGGCGCAAATGATCGAAACCCATTTTTTTCCAGGTTACCGTCTGCATGCAAGCGGTCTTCAAAACCCAGCTGCCCAAGGGTACAATCAGCCCTGTTTCTTCGGCCAAGGGAATGAATTGGATAGGGGGGATGATGCCCATTTCCGGATGTTTCCAGCGCACCAACGCTTCCATGCCGATGATTTTGCCGGTGGCAATATCCAGCTGGGGTTGATAATAAACCATGAACTGATTGCCATAAAGAGCCTGACGCAAGGCGGTCTCCATGGTTAACTGCTCAAAAGCCGTGGCATTGAGTTTGGCCGTATAAAATTTATAATGGTTCCGGCCGGAGTACTTGGCCTCGTAGAGAGCGCTGTCGGCATTCTTGATTAAGGCCAAGGCATCGTCGCCATCATCGGGATAAATAGAGATCCCCATACTGGCTTTTATATGTAACTGCTGGTTTTCATATTGAAAGGGATCGATAAATGCATCCATCAGCTTTTGGATGATTTTGAAGATGTTTTTAAAATCGTGGAGTGCGGGCAACATGATCATAAATTCATCCCCGCCCATGCGCGCCACTACATCGTTTTCAGAGAGGCAGTTGAACAGGCGATGGCCCACCATCTTGATAAAATCATCGCCAATGTTATGACCCAAGGTGTCATTGATGGTTTTAAAGCGGTCCAGGTCAACCAAAATAACCGCTACTTTTTCTCCGGTCCGTTCCGCCTGTTTCAATGCCAGCTTGAGCCTGCTGTTAAACATGGCCCGGTTGGGCAGATCGGTAAGTTGATCGTACAAGGCCAGATGTTCAATGGTCTGCTCGTTTTCTTTCTTTTCCGTGATATCTTCCAAATAAGCAATGGTATAGTTAATTTGGGTTTCATCCTGAAAAGAATCAAAAATGGTGGCCCGGTGCCATTGGTTCTGTCCTTTTTTATTAGTGAGGTCCAGTTCTAGGATTTGGTCTTTCGGCTCCATCAAGGCCTGCCAGAGCTGAAGATGAGAAGGTGAAGCATTTTCATCTTCAGCTAATTGGGTCAAGGAGGCGGCATACAATCTTTCGCGGGATTGGCCGCACAAACTGGAAAATTTAGGGTTGGCGTAGGTTACCTGGCCCTCGTGGGTAACGATGATGACCCCAATAGGACAGGTTTCCATGGACCATTGAAAAAGAAGGCTTTGCATCCTTTGGTTGGGTAGATGAGGTTGCTGGTCCGTGCCAAAATTTTCTGCAGGCATGCCTTAAGCCTCACTTTATCTCAGATAGGGGCAAGTACTGGAAATCTTTTTAAAAGATGCTATAGTTATAATATTGTACGGGCACTCTTGTCAAACAAAGAGAGGTGTGCCCCGGCCAGCCCCGCTTCCTGAAGTATCGGTGCCAAACCAGGCAGGCCTGAGGCTTAAAGCGCGTATTGATAATAAAAAAGTGAAACTTCAACGTCACCGGGATAAATCCCTGAATTTTGGCTGGCAAGTGTCTTGCCTACGCTGGACGAATTATTAGAGGGTTGAGCATGACAGAATCATCAGGTAAAAAGCTACCCCCCAATGTTTTTGGGCCTGCGGCCTTTCTCTCCAAAGATGCTTTGGACTTGGACAACCCCGAACCCTGGTGCGGTGGTTCGTTGCTTCTCTCCAATCTCCAGAAGTTGGAGCAGGTCCGGAACCTGATGGAAGCTATCAAAACCAATCAAATTAACCTTTTTTTTGCAGACCAAACGACCAAGTCCAACCAGGACCAGGAGATGGTCGGCTTTCCAGAATCCGAGACCGCTGTTGGTGCCAATGCTATGCTGCCCGCACCAGCCCCCCAGGAAGATGACCATTTGCCTGATACGCTTGCTTCCCTTGAAGGGCCGTCGGCAGTGCCAATCGAGCAAGAGCCCCTTGTGCCAGCACCGGAGCGGACCAGGTCGGAAGCTAAGGCGGTGGCAGTCTTAAGCTGGTGGTTCCAAAAAATGGACCGGACGAAGACCTGGTTGGGCATGGTCAAAAGGGGAGTCGCGGCGCTGTTGGCTGCCGTGAGGCGGCCCGGTCGAGCCGGATGGGTTTCAGGCCTGTTGGCAGGCGCGGCTATTGGGGCAATGGTCACCTTTCTGATCTACCATCAATTCAACGGGTTTCGCGCGGAATTGGAGCGCTTACAAACAACTTCCGGCCAAGCGCAAACACAATTAAAGCAAAGAGTAATCAAGCTGGAGAAAGATCTGGAAGCTCGTGACCTGGATTTGAACAACCTGTCTTTGGGCTATAATCAGCTTAGTAAGCTGTTGACCCGATCTAGTGAGCCGCCCTCAAAGCCGCGCTATAAAACCGTGGGATCGAAGCTGTTCATTTATTGGGTGGATGACGTGTTATGGCGGCGTTATTATGTTTATCGCCGCGGGCCTAACAGTCAAAGGCCGGTACGTCAGTCCGCGCGGGCTCAAAAAGAAAATTTTATTTTTGTGGATCAATTGCCGCCGGGCATTTGGTCCTTTGCCGTATCTGCGCTGGACAGAGAAGGCAAAGAGACGGCCATGAGCGCACCGGTCACCATGGTGATTAAATAAAGCTAAAACCTTTCCTGAGGTCCCAGGTAGCGCCATTGTCCCAGGGGCAAAGACCCCAGTTTAATCCTGCCAATTCTGACCCGTTTTAACTGGACGACCTTTAAATCCAAAGCCTCGCACATTCGGCGTATTTGCCGTTTCTTTCCTTCCTTTAAGATAAAAGTGAGTTGTCCAGGCTTGCGGACCGTGACCGCAGCCTTTTTTAAAGGTCTGCCGTCCAGCGTCAGCCCAAAACGCAACCGGTTTAATTTTTCCGCGTTGACAAAACCCTCTACCGTGACCTGATATTCTTTTTCAATCTGGCTGTGTTCGCCGATCAATTCCTTGGCCAGCCGACCCTCCTGGGTTAAGACCAACAGACCATAGGAATCAATATCCAAGCGACCGGCCGGGGCCAAGCCTTTCAAGCATTGAGGCGAAAAGGGTCTTTTACGCCGGTCAGCAGTTAACTGGCGATCAGGGGTGATTAAAGTTACGGCCGGCAGATACCCTTTTTCCGCCTGGCCCGAAACATAACCTACTGGTTTGTTCAGAATAATAGTGGCCTGCCGTGCCAGCAGCACTTGGGCGGCAGTGGACAATTCAATACGTTGGTGAGGAAAAACTTTGGTGCCCAGAACGGTCACCTGTTCGCCATCCACCAGAACCCACCCTTTTTCAATAAAGCCATCCGCTTCCCGGCGGGAGCATATCTTTTTTTCGGACATTAACTTGGAGAGTCGTATTTTATCTTCCGGCATGCTGTTGGGACTCCTTTTATCACTCCCCGTAGCTCGAACCAGGGGTTGCTTACGTCCTCCAGGGTACCCTGCTTTGGATATTATTGGCAACGGCAAATACGCAGCGGCTTTGAGGTTGACGGCTGGGCTGGAGATCGCCATAATCAGAAAATATCATTATAACAAGGGAGCGCAAACTTATGACTTGGATTTGGATAGCCTTTGGTGGCGCCTTGGGCACATTGAGCCGGTACGGGTTGGCGGGGCTGGTCCAGCGCTGGAGTGGCGGACTTTTTCCCTGGGGTACGGTAGCGGTTAATCTTCTGGGCTCCTTATTATTCGGATTGATATGGTCGGCGGCCGAGCAGCGGATACAGGTGACGCCGGAAGTGCGCATGATGATTTTAACCGGGTTTATGGGGGCTTTTACGACCTTCTCGACGTTTATGTTCGAGACCGGCCAGCTTCTGCGGGAAGGAGAGTTCTGGCTGGCCTTGGGCAATCTGGGTTTGCAAAACACCATGGGGCTTTTAGCTCTCTTCCTGGGACTGGCCATTGGTAAGTGGATTTAATACCTTCCCGAATACCTGCGGGCTGTGCCCGGCGCCCGTTCGCTCTGGAAGTGAAGGGGGAATGCCGTTGTTTATTACCCCCCGTATCGGATATCCTGAGGCTGGCCCAGGATAAATTAATCATCCCATGGAAGAGGAAAAGGGGGCACTATGCTTGAGGAACAGGAAGCATCGTTATGCAGAATTTTTATCGGGGAGGAAGATAAAGCTGAGCATCATCCTTTAGTGGAGAAAATTGTGGATTTGGCGAGAGCCCGCGGGATAAAAGGCGTGACGGTGTTAAAAGGGATATTAGGATATGGTCATCATAAACATCTGCATACCGCCAAGGTGCTCAGGTTATCGGAGGACCTGCCCCTGGTCATCGAAATAGTCGATCAACTCGAGACCATCGAGGCCTTTTTGACGGAAGTCCAGCCTATGATTAAGGAGGGCATGATTAGTTTGGAGAAGGTGAGCGTTCGATTTATTCATCCTTGAGGGGCGAATCTTTTTCGATCATGGCTTTCAGACTTTCGTGCATCTTTTGCAAAGTCTGCAATTCCCCGGGAATGAGGTCCAGGTGGTGAGCTTTGGCCAGGCGTTCTATTTTTTTAGCGGGGGTGGCAATGGCGAATAATCTCAAAGATAAGGCACTGCCTTTAATGGAATGGGCATGGTTGGCAATAGATTGATGATCCTGATGATCCAGCGCCTCTTGAATTAACTGCACCTTACGTTCCGTTTTTTCCGTAAAGATGTCCAGCACCTGCTGATAATCATTGGGCGCAATGCCCAGTTCGCTGCTGATGGCCTCAATCAAAGACGTTTGCCCCGGAAGCATATCGGAAGGTAAAATGAAGTTGTCTTCGGCCAGCTGCCGGATCATGAAAATAAAGCGTTTAATATTAATGGCCTTGGAAATGAGCAACACGTGATAGCCTTCCTGAAAATGTGCCAGCTCTCCTGCCTGATTGTTTTCCGGCGAATAGAGCAGTACGATTTTAATGCGTTGGTAATGGGCATCGGATCTGATGAAATCCAGTAGGTCCTGAACTTCTGCCTGTTTTGTCATCATGTCAATAATCACCAGATCCGGTTGATAGCTGCCCAGCCAGACGCAAGCCTGCACAAAATTGGCGGTCATATTGAGAGAGGCATTGGGCAGATACCGCTTAAGTTGATCATTGAACATTTTTACAAAGTACTCATCATCCTCGATAAATAAAATCCTGATATTCTCCGCCAGCATGGGGGATTCCTTGTAGGTGGTATGGTGCTGAATCATTTGGATCAGATGTTTTTGTTTGATGGGTTTGCTCAGGTAATCATTCATGCCGGCGTCCAGGCAGCGCTGGCGATCTTGCTCCATGGCATTGGCGGTCAAGGCAATAATCGGAGTCAGGCAACCCTGGCGGCGAAGCTCCTGAGTGGCCCTTAACCCATCCATATCCGGCATTTGCATGTCCATGAAAATCAAGTCATATTGTTTGGATCCGGCCATATGAAGCGCCTGCTGGCCATTGGAGGCGATATCGGTTTGATGCCCCAGTCGTTGCAACATCAAAGTAGTGATTTTTTGATTGGCTTCATTATCCTCTGCCAGCAAAATGGAAAGTCCTTTGCCCGTTGCGGCCAAGGTAAGGGATTTGGATTCGGAGGGGAGCGGGGCGGGTGCGCCAGAGGCCAGCTTTTGCAGTTGAGTCAGCAATACGTTGGGCCGCACTGGCTTAATGAGCAGGCCGCTTAAATGATGTTCCCGCTCTCTGATTTTATGGCGTTCAAAATTATTCAATAAAGCAAAATAGCATGGGTTGCCAGCGGTATGCGCCCGCTCCTTGGAAGCTGGGATCAAATCAAGGAAGTTGATATCGGTCAGAATGACATCATAGGCATTGGACTCGCTTAAAAAGCGGGCTGCTTCTTGGTGGCTCTGGGCACAATCAAACTGCAGGCCCATCTGGGTCAGATGTTTTGTCAAGATGCGCAGGGTGGTGGGGTTATCCTCGATCACCAGGAGTTTGAGATTGCCCAAGGCTTGCACATTATCGCCGCCAGCTGCATCGGGTTTCCTGCTCAGTTGCCGTTTTAGCCACAAGGTGAAAGTAAAATCCGTCCCCTGGTTCAGGACTGTGTCCACTTTAAGTTGACCCTGCATCAAGTGGATCAGTTTTTGACATATGGTCAACCCCAGGCCCGTGCCCCCATAGAGCCGGTTGATGGAGCCGTCTACCTGGGTAAAGGGATCGAAAATGCTTTCCAACTTGTTTTCCGGGATGCCGATACCTGTGTCATGAACCACAAACTGTAGCAGTACTTGATCGTCCGTGGTTTTAACCGCCCGGGCCGAAAGTCCAATCTCGCCCTGATGGGTGAATTTAACAGCATTGTCCAATAGGTTGGTCAGGATTTGCCGCAGCCGGGTAGGGTCGCCGACAAACTGTTTGGGAAAATCATCAAGATCGCACTGGAATTCAAGGGATTTATCACCGGCCTTGGCTTGGATCAAATCCAGGCAGTCGTAGATTAAACTCTCCAGATTGAAGGGGATCTCCTCCAGGTCCACCTGTCCCGATTCGATTTTGGACAAGTCCAGAATATCATTAATGAGATGCATCAAGGCATCAGCACTGCTAAGGATGCTTTCCAGGAAGTGCCGTTGATCAATGGTGAGCTTGCTCTCAAGTAACATTTCCGTGAATCCTACAATGCCGTTCATAGGGGTGCGGATTTCATGACTGATATTGGCCAAGAACTCACTTTTAGCGACGTTGGCGGCTTCGGCTTCTTTGGCCAACTTCTCGGCATGTGCAATGGCTTCTTCCAGTTCAGTATTGGCGGCTTCCACTTCCTCCTTGGCGAGGATCAGATTATTTTCCACCAGTTTTTTCTCAGTCATGTCTATTTGGGTTCCGGTCATACGTAAAGGTTCGCCGAATTCACTGCGGGCCACCACCCGTCCACGGATGCTGAACCAGCGCCATTCCTTGGCGTTGACCAGGAGACGGGCCTCCACCTTGAGGAAAGGACTTTGACCATTCAGATTAAGTCGTATCTGCTCTTCCATGATTGGCCAGTCTTCGCTATGAAAGAGGTTTTTAATGACGTCATAATTTAGCACGCCTTCGTCACTGTGGTAATTAACCATATTTTGCCACTGCTCGTTGACGAATATTTCATTGGAAATAATATCCCAATCCCACAGCCCGATGTTGCCTCCCCAAATGGCCAGTTCTTTACGCTCCTCGCTCAAACGCAAGGCTTCTTCTGCACGCTTGCGTTCAGTAATATCTTCCCCCGAGCTGAGTGAGGCATAGGGCAGGCTGACGTGATTTTTTAGAATGGTGTTTTTCCAGGCGATGATCCGGTGTTCGCCGGTTTTGGTAATGATCTCGTTCTCAAATTGATCGATGAAAGCACTGGCGCCCCCAATTATTTGCATAAACACCGTTCTGACGAGAGTGCGGTTTTCTTCGGGAACACAGCAGTCAAACCAGTCTTTGCCGACGAGCTCTTCGCTCTTATAGCCCAATAGTTCAAGGCCGCGGCGATTGATGAATTGGATACAACCGTTCTTATCAAGTGCTACGATAATGACATTGACCACATCCAAAAAGGTTTGGAACTTATCCCGCTCCAGCTTGAGCGCCATGTCCGCCAGTTTGCGATCCGTATAATCCACAAAGCTGACCAGTATACATTCTTCATTATTGGAAGTGATCAAGTCGGCACTGAGCAGGCCGTGAAGTGTCTGCCCATGATGGGTGTGGGCTTTGATCTCATAGTTGTGCAAAAAGCCTTGTTTTTTTAAATCACGAACCAAAGCCTGCTGATCCTCAGACGCGAACAAACCCAGTTGTTCCCAACTCTTGCCAATGCTCTGGGGACGGCTGAGATGGAAGGTTTGGAAAAAATTATCATTGGCATCAATGACAATGTTTTCGTCGAATTTGGAGAGCAGCATGGCAATGGGATTATTTTGAAAAAGTTTGAGGAAGCGATGATTTAGTTCCATGATTTTACTATCCCGGGCCTTGATTTCCGAGATGTCTAGAAAGGTACCGGCCAAGCGGCAGGGTTTGCCTTCGGCTGTGTAATCCACGATTTTGCCCTGAGCCAGGATCCATCGCGTATGGCCCGTCTTCGTTTGGAGTCGAAATTCATTATTAAAGTAGGGGAGATGGCCGAGTAAATGTTCCTGCAGGGTAATGTTGAAATTATTCAAGTCATCGGGATGGATAAATGTCATCCATTGAGCCATGGTCAGGACTTCCGTATTGGGGTCAAGCTCCACCATGAGGTACACACGATCACTAAAAAAGCTGTACCCAGTATTGATGTTCCAATCCCAAAGCCCCAGGTCTCCCCCTTTTAGGGCTAAATTCATCCGTTCTTCGCTGGTTTTAACCACTTCCTGAGCCCGCTTGATATCGGAAATGTCCATCTGGGTACCGGTCAGGCGCAAGGGGCGATCATCGGCGTCGCGTTGTGTCACCTTGGCACGATAAAGCAGCCATTTGTAATAACCCTGTTTGGTTTTAAAACGGCATTCGCATTCAAAGCGGGCCTTGCGGCCGCGGAGGTGGTCATCCATATTCTTATTTAAACGGTTAATATCCTGCGGATGAACAAGCGCAATAAAGGTACGGTACTCATTGTCCAGTTCCTCTTCGCTCCATCCCAATAGGCTAAGCCAGCTCGGGCTGAAGGTGATTTTGTTATCCATAATATTCCATTCGATCAAGGCTAGTCCGGCGGCCTCCATCATGATCTGACGTTCGGCTTCACTACGCTGCATATTGACCGACGCCAGCAGACGGCCTATGACGTGACCCATATCCTTGGCCATGATCTCGAGAATAGCGCGGCGATACTGGGGAAAAGAATTTAGGGTGCGCGACGATAAGACCAGACAAGCAATGGGGTCTTGTCCAGCCATGACCGGAATCATGGCCATACTTTTAATTTTATCTTTTTCCAGCGGGAAAGGGGAACTGTCGACCAGATCTTGTCTGGAAAAATAAAGAGCCTTGCCATTATTTACCAGTTGCGCCTGCGGGGAATCAGGATCGTAGTGGGCAACAGCCCTGAACCAAGCCTGACTGATGCCGGTATTGACCATCAGCGATAAATTGTGGTGATCATCCACCATATAAATCCCGCCTAATTGCAGATGTGGCAATTGTGTCAGGCTCGCCAAAACATGGTTCAAGTATTCCTGAACAGTGATGGTGCTGTCAAAAGCCAGAGCCACTTCTCGCTGAACAAAAGTGAGTTCTTCATTTTGTTTGTGAAGCGTACTATCGGAGAAGGTGACCGCGAATTGGCGGTCAGCAACTTTATAGGCAGTGGCCTCAAACCAACGATCCAGGTCGGCAACATAATTTTCATAATGAATGGCTTCATTGTTTTTTAAGCAGGTGTCAAATTTATTCAGCCATTCTTGCTCCAAGTTGGGAAGCAACAGTTTAACGGTTTTGCCAACAGGATCAGACAGGCCGGTTAAGGTACAAAACATGGGGTTGGCTTCCAAATACAGGTAATCCACAGGTGTTCCCTGATGGTCATAAATCATTTCATGAAGAGCAAAGCCGATATTGAGGGAATGGAGCAATCGTTTGAATTGATTATCATTGAGACCGCCGCTGGGATCTTGGCCATAAAAGAGTGACAGGACGGTCTCCTCCGCTTGCAGGGAGACCACGGTGAACGATTTATTAATGCAAGCTTGAGTTTTGGTGGTAAGAGACAGTATTATTTGCGTGACTACAGCAGGATGATCCTGCTGGCCCATCCACCAAGTCACATCCTGAGGGCATAGCTCCTGAAAAGTCAATGCCGATGGCAGGTCATGATCATAGCCCAATAATTGGGTCAGGGCATGGTTCCATTTCACGAGTGATCCATGACGATCAACCAAAAAGGCAGGGCCTACAGATGGGGCTAAATAGGGTTCAAAGACTGCATTAAAGCAAGGCGTTGGCATGCAAAGCTCCCCGACTTGTCCTTGGTGATTTAGCCAGTCCTCTATTATGGTAGCATAAATCACCATATTATCAGTTACGGAAAAAAATTAAAATCACCGAGGGGAAATAAAAATAAAAATTGACAAAAAAAGAAAAAAGGTATTACAATACCAGAATAAGGAGGCTGTCATGCCAGGACTTATTAAAATATCAGAAGCCGCTTCTTTGGGACTGCACGCCCTGGCTTTTTTAGCCCTGCCCCAAAAGGCACCATCATCCACAACCAGGGTAATGGCTAAAGTCTTGCAAGTATCAGAGGCTCATTTGGCCAAAGTCATGCAGCGTCTTGAACATCAAGGCTTTGTGAACAGCAAACGGGGACCAAGTGGCGGCTTTTATCTTCGTCGTTCAGCAGAGGAAATTTCGCTTTACGACATTTACACCGCCATTGAGGGGCTGCTTGATACCCATCACTGTCTTTTAGGTCAACCGCTTTGCACCGGACAATGTCCTTTAGGTCCGGTTTTCCGGGAACACGAACAGGCCTTAATCCAACATTTAAAAAATACCTCATTACAGGTCTTTGCAGAAAAATCAGGGATGACCCAGATGGAAAGGAGTTTTTAAACATGGCTGGAAAACAGCGACCAATTATCAAGATTGATGAAAGCAAGTGCAATGGTTGCGGCCTGTGCGTGCCTAATTGCATGGAAGGGGCCTTGCAAATCATTGATCAAAAAGCCCGCCTGGTCAGCGATCTCTTTTGTGATGGTCTCGGGGCCTGTCTGGGCCATTGTCCCCAGGGTGCCATTACCCTGGAGCAAAGAGAAGCAGAACCCTATGATGAGGCTGCGGTCATGGAACAGATGATTCCCAAAGGCATGAACACAGTCCATGCCCATTTGGAACATCTCAAAGCCCATGGCGCACAAGCTTTCTATGAAGAAGCTCTTAATGTTTTGAATGAAAAAGGAATTCAAGTACCTAAATATAACAAAAAGGAGGAAAAATCCATGTCAAGTGGTTGCCCAGGATCGCGGGTCATGAATTTGGCCCAACCGGAAACCAAAGCAGCTCCGGATTTACCATCTTCTGCCGTCCGGCAGGTTTCCCAGTTGAAGACCTGGCCGGTTCAGCTCATGCTGGTGCCTGTCAATGCCCCTTATTTCAAAGAGGCGGATCTGCTCATTGCCGCCGATTGCGTGCCCATGAGTTATGCTAATTTTCACGCTGATTTCATGTCCAACAAAATTCCCATAATGGGGTGTCCCAAGCTTGACGACAGCGTCCATTACACGGAAAAACTTACGGCCTTGTTCCAACAAAATAATATCCGCTCCATTACCGTGGTGCATATGGAAGTGCCCTGTTGCTTCGGCCTGGGGCAATTGGTAAAGCAGGCTATAAAACAATCGGGAAAAATCATTCCCCTGGCCCAAGTCAATATCAGCGTGCGCGGGGAAGTGCTGGATTAGATGACGGCTATATTTGGTTGAGGTAGGGAGTGGGTTGGAACCCTTACCCTGCACACAGCCCCGGCATTAATAATTGTCATTCCGCAACAGAAATTAACCATTAAATTAAGGAGGAAAGAACATGTTTTGTTATCAGTGTGAACAAACCGTTAATGGAGGATGCACCGTGGCCGGCAATTGCGGCAAGGACCAGGAGACCGCCGATCTGCAGGATTTATTGTTTTTTATCACTAAGGGCATCAGTGTACTGGCTCACCAGGCCAGACAGGAAGGGAAAACCGACAACAGCCTTGATGCTTTTGTCATGGAAGCCCTCTTTGCCACGGTCACCAATGTGGATTTTGATGCCGACCGGATCGAAGCGCTTATTGAACAAGCGGTGAGCGTCAGAGAAAAAGCCAGGCAGATGGTCCAGGCAGGGCACCAGGAATGGCCGGAGGCGGTGACGCTTATGCCGGCCAAAACCAAATCAGACCAGCGCGCCCAAGCTCAGGCTGTTGGTATTGTTGCCAGGCAGGAAAAATATGGCAAGGATGTGGCGGGTTTGCAAGAGTTGATTAATTATGGGCTCAGGGGGGCAGCGGCCTATGCCGATCATGCCCGGGTGTTGGGTAAAAAGGATGATGCTCTCTATGCCAAATTTCATGAACTGCTGGCCTACCTGGCAGGCAACCCCACGGACGCCAATGATTTGCTGGCCAAGAGCCTGGAAACCGGTGAATTGAATTTAAAGGTTATGGCGTTGCTGGATGAGGCCAACACCGGAGCCTACGGTCATCCAGAACCCACTCAGGTGCGCATCACACCGGTACCGGGCAAGGCCATCCTGGTGTCAGGCCATGATTTGAAAGATCTGGAATTATTGCTGCAGCAGACGGAAGGCAAGGGCATCAACATCTACACCCATGGTGAAATGCTGCCGGCCAATGCTTATCCAGGGTTGAAAAAATACAGTCACTTGGTTGGTAATTATGGCGGTGCCTGGCAGGATCAACGGCAGGAATTCGATGCTTTCCCCGGTGCTATTCTCATGACCACCAATTGTATCCAGCGCCCCAAAGACACTTACCTAAGCCGCATCTTTACCACGGGCATGGTGGGCTGGCCAGGGGTAACCCATATTGCAGACAAGGATTTCTCACCGGTCATTGCGGCCGCACAGGCAGCAGCCGGCTTTACCACCGCTGAGGAGGAAAAGCGCATCACCATTGGGTTTGGCCACCATGCTGTGCTGGGCGTGGCTGATAAGGTGGTGGAGGCTGTCAAGCAGGGCAAGATCAAGCATTTTTATCTGATCGGCGGTTGTGACGGCGCCAAATCGGGGCGCAATTATTATACCGATGCAGCCCTGGCCGCCTCGCCGGACAGCGTGATTCTGACGTTGGCTTGCGGCAAGTATAGATTTAATAAATTGGAATTCGGTGACATTGGCGGCATTCCACGGCTGCTTGATATCGGCCAGTGTAATGATGCTTACTCGGCCATTAAAATTGCCGGTGCTTTAGCTGATGCCTTTGGCACTGATGTTAATGGCTTGCCCCTGACGTTTCTGCTTTCCTGGTATGAACAAAAGGCCGTGACCATTCTTTTGACCTTGCTTCACCTGGGAATCAAAAATATTAAGCTCGGCCCCAGCCTGCCGGCCTTTGTGACCCCCTCGGTGCTGGACATCCTGGTCAAGGCCTATAATATCGGGCCGGTTACGACACCAGCCCAAGACATGCCTTTGGTTAAAACAGCCTAGATTGTTCTTGTGGTGCCAAGACCGTCACGACCCTCTTGGTCGCATGAGTAGGGTACAGGCCATCCGGCCTACACGGGACAAGTTGCCTGTACCCTGCTACTTTTTTAATGTCCCTAACATATCTATTTGTCCAGGATGACTCAAAATGAAATAAGGGATGTTTAACTTTAGATCATCTGATGTAAACCATTGAGCCCACCCAGTGCTGTTTCTCAAATAAAATCCTTAAAATTTAAATAAAAAAATATTATGGCAAATTGGCATGATCCCTGCTCTATAAAGATGCACTAAAAAAAATGAAGGAGGCAAGACCAATGACTTTAGTAAAATGGCCAAGTGCATCAGGGTTGAACCAATGGGAAAGAGAAATGGAGGCTTTGCTTAGCACCGTCAATCAGGGATTAACAGGTGATCCCAGCGGCCGGGGAATTTGGTCCCCGCGCACCGATGTTATGGAAGCGCAGGACTATTTTAAAATTGAAATGGAAGTGGCGGGTGTTAAAAAAGAAGACATTAAAATCAATTTGGAAAAAAACAATCTTTCCATTGAGGGGGAAAAGCATGATGTTAAGGCCGAGAAAGAAGATAAATTCCATCACCAGGAAAGAGTTTACGGTTCCTTTTCCAGAACCTTCACTTTACCTAATGCAATTAAGGTTGATGAGATTAAAGCAACATTGGAAAACGGCGTTCTGGAACTGATCCTGCCTAAAGCTGAAGAAGCCAAGTCCAAAGTCATTCCTATTGCCTGACTCCAAAAGGCATAGGGTGTTTACATAGGGCGGACTGAAGGGGCCGGCATAAACCCCGGACCTTTCAGTCCGTTGCCATATTAAATAGGGTTTTATAGTCTTAATATGTAATAGCTCAAACTTGATCTGACAAGCACGGTCAGCACACTTGAAAAAACAATGCGGCCGCAGACTGAGCTTTTTACGTCGAAATTTTTTATTAGGGCCATTTCGAAAGGCGGCAGTCGAATGAGGGCAGCCTTAGGTTGCGAAAAGGTTGAAAAAATAATCCTTTTCGCAAATACTTCCTCCATAGATCCAACGGGGTAGTTTTTAAAACTAAAAAGATAAGTCTTAAGACTTAATGGCTTCACCTACTCCGTGCTTAATCACGGGGAGGGATCCCATATTGGATCCTATATGGAGAAGATTGTCATTTCTAATCGCTTTATCCCGCTTTAAAGGCGGGGAATTCGCTATGGCGTATTAAAGTAATAAATACTAATCAATGATTAGAACTGGAAATGACGGAGCGATTAAGTTTGGATTATTACAGTTTACCAGAACGGATACGATCCTATAGCCTTTATGTCTATTAAGCCATGTTTTGTTGCCCTGTCTCCTAACACCATGGTTGTTGAAATCTTGTTACATCCCCTGTTTAAACGTAAAATTATAGTATTTCAGGTTTTACCATCCCTTACAACAGGACCTACAGGTGCTGTGTATTCCATTTTACTTATATTGATAAAAAAAATAAAAATTTCGCCTTAAAAACGGTGACAGCCATAGTTAATAGTCCCTGTAAAAAATCGATTTTATGTACTTTATTGAAACGCCTCAAGAAATGATTATTAATTTCAAACATTTTATTTACAATATGATTTTGTAATCATTCTAAATTATGATATGGTTAAAGTAAGGGTAGATTGAATTATTGCCTAAATAGATCAATAACATTTAACAAAATAATTTCGGGATGATGGCATGCTCCCATGGATTGTATTGAGAAATAAGGATTTTGTTAAAGTATTGGCCTTAATTTGCTGCACGATTTTACTGTGCCCTTACCTTTCTTTTGCCTTTAACCTATCCAATTACCAACCCCTGACCCTTAAACCACATTTGATTTATAAGGGAAAACCTCTTAGCATTCCCTCCGATTGGGGAACTGTGGAAGCCATAAACAAAGGGAAGATGAAGACAGTCATTGTGTTGCAGGACCTTCATTGTGACCAAGCCGTGCAGCGCCATATTGCCGCCATTATTAAAGAGCTTAATCAAAAACATCATCTGACCCTTATCGGTCAGGAAGGCGCTGCCGGACCAATCAAGGTTGACCATCTCCGGCGCTTTCCTTTTAAAGTATATCTTGACCACGTAACTTCTTATTTTTTAGACCAAGGCAAATTAACGGGGGCTGAATACGCGGCCCTTAATAACCATCAGGCCTTGTCAATCGTTGGCCTTGAAAACCAGTTTCTTTATGCAGCGAGTTTGAAAAAGATTCATGCCTTTCTTAATGCCGGGACTCAGGGCACACTGATGGATTTGCGTCAGGCGTTGAGTGATTTTAAACCTTCAGTTTATAACCAGCGGTTAATGGCTTTTGACAACCTATGCCAATCATTTCATAAGGGCGATCTGGAGTGGCTGTCTTTTGCTGAAAAGGTGCGCCATTGGGCCAAACGGTTGGGGTTACATACATTGGATCTGGCCATTGTCGAGAAGAGAAGAAGCGCCGATCCTGATGTTCTGATCCAGGCCATGGACCGCCTGATCGCTCTCATTGAGAAGCGGCTTGATTCCAGCGCGCAGGCCAGGGAATTGCAACACTATCTGGCCAGGGTTGATCTTATGGAAAAGCTGCTCAACATTTCCGCCACCCCTGAAGAACTTGCTCTTTTTCTGAAGCATCGCAATGAGTTCAGGATGGAGCGTTTCATTCGCTATCTGCGCCAGAAACATCCCAAGTTGAGCCCTGTAAACCAGCTGGCCTCCGTGGAGTATATGCTGCCTGACCTGTATCAGCTGGACCAGGATCTCGACCAGGCTCAGCTGTTTTATCAATTGGCAGAAGCGCGCAGCCTGGCCCTGGCCCGAAACATGGTGCAGGCCATGGACCGGCAAGACCAATCACTGGCAGTAATGATCACCGGCGGTTTTCATACACCGAAGATTCTTGCGTACCTCAAAGCCCAACATATCGGCTATTTGGCGGTTAAACCCCGGGTGGAAAATCATGGCCGTCTTAATCCTTATTTCAGTTTGCTTCAGGGCAAAGCCTTACCCCTGGAAAGGTTATTAAAAAAGGATGAACGCTTTTTTGCGCTGCCCTCATGGTTGCAGTCGCCATGGAGTAACCGTGTCATGGCCTTGCTTTTGGGCGCCCTGGCCCGTCACCAGGGAGAGCGGTTGAATAACAGTCAAAAGCAAGTACTGCAAACCTGGCTGCAGCAGGAAGGAGAAACCTGGACAGAAGAGTTTTCACCCGTGCCTTTGCCCCCGGGTGTCCGCCTGCATCGTGTGGCCTTAAAAAATCGTAAACAGCCTTTATTGCTGCTCACGGCTGTGGGCGGCACCTTTTCCCAAAAAGCCAAGGCCTTGGTCATGACCCATGGTAAGGCCGTTTTTTCCAGACTGCCCACTGTAGATGTGGTGGCTTTCCAAAAGCTTGACCGTGATTTTTTAAAGAACCTGGCCGCTGCCTTAAATCCTGCGTTGCAACCAGTTCATCTTTTTGGCCATCGCGGGCCCTGGTTTTGGATCTCAACCTTGGTTGCAGCCTATGCCGGTGCTCATTTGGCTTGGGCTTCGTTGTTGACGCTGACGTCTCCACAGGCCATGCTCGCCATGGCCATGGCGGTGATGATCCTGAGTTTAACCCGGCCTTGGAGAAGCCAAGCCGCCTTGGTCCCGGTCACGGCTGAGGGCCAACCCAGCACCAAGGGTGCAACGCGGACCCAGGCTGCCACAACCATGTTAAGAGAGCAGGACGCCTACACTTCAGGGGCTCAAGCCGTTAAGGAATCTTCTCCTGCTATGCTTCAGGCAGAACAGGCGCAATATCAATTTCGATCAGCCATGATCAGTCAACTGAGTTCCTTTTATGGGGATAAGACCGGCACCTTGGTGGATGAGCTGATCGCCGCGGTCAAGACCTTTCGCAGCCAATTGACGCCGGCGCAATGGGCCAAACTGCAGCACCTGCGCCGCTTTTCCCAGGCTGATCTTTTGACCATGGTTTACGGCAATTCTTTTGTGGACCCTCATGGCAATTTATTGCCTTTGCAAGTACTGTTAAAAATGGCCAAACGCCTTAAACTTAAAATGATCCACCTTGCGCCCTTTTACCCGTCCGATGTGGATAATGGGTATTCACCCATTGATTTGAAAAAAGTCAGTCCTGATCTGGGTACATGGAAAGATATTAAACAACTCAGCCGTTATGCTGATCTGATGTTTGATTTTTCCGCATTGCACGGTTCCAGCGACGGTCCCTGGGTGCAAAAAGCCTTGATTGAGCATTTTCTTAATCACGACGACCCGCGTTATCAGACCTATGCGCCTTATAAAAGTTTCGTCAAAATATATGACGACCTGCCACCGGTGGAAGACACGGATTCCTTCATCCGGCCCCGCCTTGGTCGACCTTTTACGCCTTATTTCGTGGCTGAAGCCCATGTGCCTTTGCCTGATGGTTCGAGCCAAATTATTTTACAGGCCATCTATGGTAAGCCCTACGGTCTTACCTATCAAGCCCTTCAGCTTAAAGACGGTCAATGGCAGCTGGTGCCTGATGTACCTTCTGAACAAGAGCGCTTGCAAACTGCACGATTGCAAATAAAAGTGCCAGCCCAGCAGGTGAGAATTCTGGGCCAAGCCTATGCGTATACCACCTTTACCCGGCCGGACCGCAGCGACGGTACCATTGATACACGTCAGACTGATTGGAATTATGACAATCCCCAAGTCTTTCTGGAACTGTCCAAGGTGCTGTTGTTTTACATTACCCAAGGCGCTACCATGATACGTTTTGATGCTGTAGGCTATATTGTGAAGCGTATGAAAACGCAGGCCATGCATTTGCCTGAAACCCATCAATTACTACAAGCGCTGGAGATGGTACTCAATTATGCGGCACCCTATGTGGAAACCGTGGGTGAAGTCAATGAAAAAATGGAAGCCATAGAGACCTATCTGGAAAGAGAGCAACGGCCGGAGGTCAGTAAAGTTTATAATTTTGCCGCTTATACTTTGGGGTTGGAGGCCATCTGGGCTAAATCAGTCAAGGTCTATACCGAGTTCCAAAAGCAGGCCAAAGGCTTTGTCAACCGCCAGATCGTCAATCTGGCGGGCTGTCATGACGGCATTCCTTTTAAAGCCACTTACGGCCTTCTGGCACAGAAGGTTAGAGAACAGTTCAGTCAAGCCCTGGCAGGGCGCTATGGTGCCAAACCCAAAGCCGCACAGGCACCGGGCGGCGGAACTTATACTTATGAAGTTTGTTCCACCACCCAAGATGCGCTTAATCCCAAAGAACCAAACCATCCTGGGCAATACCAGGATGGCTTGACTATGCAGATTGCCCGCCAGTTGGTGCTCTATGCAATGAATATGGGCTTTCGCGGCTTGCCGGCGGATTACTATGTGAGCCGTTTAGGCGGGGCCAATTACCTGGGTCAGCTCGAGGCAGGGGAAGAAAGGGACATCAACCGGGAACGGTTTAATTATTTAGAGGTATTGAAATCCATTGCTTATCCCCGCACCTTGCGAGGACGGGTCATTGAGATGCTGGTTAAGCTATTACCTATACTGGAACATCTGGCAGCCCCTATCAGTCCTGGGCTCACCGCGCAGCTGAGGTCGTTTCACCGTCAGTTGGATAAAAGGCGTGACAGAATGGGGTTGATCAACCAGGCCAAGGAGAAGCTTTTTGCGGTGCGTGCCCGGGAAAATGCCTTTGATCCCAATGGCCCGCCGGTAGTGGTGCTCGATGCCCATAATGATGCCGTGCTGTGCAGGTTTTACGAATCACCGGATGGCATGGATTTTATTGTAGACTTGCTCAATGTCAGCGACCAGCCTCAGCAGGTCAGGGTGCCTTTGAATCAAGTGTCCCGCATGGGCCAGACATTTCACGACCTCTTAAGTAGAAAAAGAATCGATCTTAAAAACAACCAACTGATTATCACGCTTAAGCCATACCAAGTGATGTGGCTTAAGACCACGGCTACAGCCTTACCTGATGAAGCCCATCAGGCAAGGCTGTATCAGTATAGTCAAGCCTATAAAAGAAAAGCTTTTGTCTATCAGCCCCCTGCCGGAGACAAAGAAGGGCCAGGCGTGGTGGGCCTGCCTGATTTGGTGTGGCAGGAAGCCGGTGCTATTCCCATGTTAATTCTTTGGAACCAGAGGCTGATGCAGACCAGGTTCGGTCAATGGTGGCAAGGCCGCCAGGGCGCGGATTATTTTCCCACCGCCTGGAGGGTGGAAAGCTGGCCCCTATGGGGCATCGGTCTTTTTGGCGCGGCTCAGTATCTCACGAACGGCAGTTTGTTGCCCATGAGCCTGGGCGTGCTGCTTTATTGGACAGCCTTTGCTTTTTTCCATTGGGTGATGCCATCATCCCTAACCCCGGAACAAAAAGCTCAGGCCTATGCCAATGCCAAAAGGGCCACCAGGTTGGCTTTGGTAAATATTGGAATGGCAGGCATGATTTTCAGTTTGGCGGGCACAAGTTCTCTAACGTTGACTTTGTGGGCCGGGTTGTTGGCTATTGGGCCCTGGCTGAATTGGAAACAAGGTCGTCGATCAGATGCTGCCCGATCGTCCTTGGACCTATCGGGCTTAAATGGGCTGCGTCGTGCGATGAAAGCCTATCTTACCCAATTTTATGAAGACGCTTCCTGGGTGTCAGGTCGTTTCGGGGATCAGCATATTGAGATTAAGAGCCGCTTTGACCAATCGGTTAAACTGGTGCTGGAACGAAGACCAATTCAAGACGCTGATGTTTGGTATGACGTGCGTACAGAAGATGGCCGATCGGTTGCCCGCTTCTCCGCTTTTTATGCTGAGGACAACCGGACCTTAATCCTCAGTAATATCGGCAAAATGGATGCGGACTTGTATAGCCGTCTTCGTGTGCCGGAAGTGCTGTTTGATTTTTCCAGGCAAACGGCCCCACACATAAACATTCCTCACGTGCTTTTTCCTCAAAGCCTGGCAGGGTTGTTTTTTACTTACGCTTCGGCCACCAGGCTGCGAGGTGATCAAAATCGGATCATTGATCTGCTGGAAGAAACCATTCCGCCCCATGGGTTGCCTACAGGCCAATCTTTCTCCGATGAGGCATTGGTGAAGCATGAACTAACGGTTTTCGAAAATATACTCAGTCAGGCTTGGGATAAGCTCAGGGTTCAACAACCGCGATTTGCTTCCCAGGCCAAAGCCCGGCGAACAGGAGTCAAGCTGGCCTGGCTTTTGTGGCAGAAAAATCACGACCTGCGCCAAGCGGCTGTGGCCTACGCCGCAGGGGTGCTGCTGACCTGGTCCAGGAACAGCGGGACGCTGGAATCCTATCGCAAGGCTTATGCTCAAGCCCTGACTAATGGAGATGCAGATAAAGCTGTTATCAGGGAAGTACAGACCGAAATACTGGAACCGCTGTTTCAAAAATATAAGGCGATCCTTGGATGGGATTTACAACGTTTGGCGGAAGCCCTGCTCATGGATCCGGACCAGCCTGAAGCCCAGGACAATCCTTACAGTCAAGCCATTAGGCAAACCAGTCTGGCGCCGACGCGGCCCCGGGGAGCTTCTTATCTGTGGTTTAAGGTTCATCATTGGGTCAGAGCTCATCTGCTTCGTTTGTCCAATGACCATTACCATTGGACTGATTTTGAACAACGTGCTCACTGGATTGAGACCACCTATGTGTGGCTGGCCATTCTGGCTGGTTTGGCGTTGACCACATGGATAAGCTCCGGCGATCTTATGCTGCTGTGGGACAGTCTGACCACCATCGGCGGTTCCTGGGCCAAGGCGCTTAGTGCAACCGGTTGGCTGGGATTGTATGCCAGCGCCCATCTGGACCGCCACACTCCCCAGGCCAACCTCAAGGTCGCAGCCCGGATTACGGCGATGGTCACCGTGGCGCATCTATTGCCTTTGCTGATGGTGATACCATTAGCTTATATCATTCATGGGCTGGTCAATTACCAAGGGGAATCACGCCGCCTAAACCAGGCCAGAGCTAAAGCTGAACAGCTAACCTCTTTCTCACCTTGGGCATTGCGCTTTGGACCCAACATGGACATGCCAGCCTCTTTGGTGAAACCCCAAAAGCAGGCTTCAGCTTGGTCCCTGGCTGGGCTGCTGATCAAGGCTATCCTTGCCAGGCGCCGTCTTTCTGTCACAACGCCACCGTTAAAAGCAACCGTCCATTTATCGGACGGCGATCAACTGACCTTGCTTGCCGCTTTAGCTAATCAGGATGAGTTGTTGTGGCGCAACCTGTTGAAAGTTAAGCAGGTGCGCCTCATGGCCTTACCCGCCTCGGTCGGGCCCTGGACCTATGGGTTGGGTCTGCGCCAGGGGCAATGGCTGGTAAGGCAGGGACAAATAGTCACACTTTATTTACCTTATCATTTGGCTCGGCAATTGAACGCATACCAGGAACAACGTCCAGACCGGTCTGTCTTGACATGGCTTGAACGCTTAACTGCTTATGCCGCCTACCGTTACTTCCTCATAAGGTTTCCTGCCGGAAAAGAACATCGTCAATGGCCTAGGCGTCCTGTTTTTATTCGTGGCCTGGGACAGGCGGCTTAAGGCCTTTTCATTTATTCCCGGGGTGTGTCACCGGATGACTTCAGGTGGCCTATCCTGCGGTCTTGCCAGCTCTGGCCGTTAACCTAAAATAGTTTTGACTTATATAAGTAAAAAAAACATAATAAACCTTTGTTTGCAACTCCAAGGAGGAGGACATCCTTATGCGTGTTTGGAAACTATTGGCACTGGCCCTGGTGGGACTGCCGGCGTTTACCTGGGCTGCGCCCACGGCAAAAGCTATTATTGAAAAAGTGGACCAGAACCAGGTGTATACCACCGAGTCTTTTAAAGCTACCATGACCATTGCCAAAGGCCGGATTACGTTGGTCAAAACTTTTTTTGGCTATGGAAAAAAAGAAGGCGACCGGTCCTTCATGGAATTTACCAACCCCGAGGATAAGGGCGTGAAATACTTGAAAATCAAGGACGAACTGTGGATCTATTTTCCTGATGCTGATGATGTGATGAAAATTTCAGGCCACATGCTGCGCCAGGGCATGATGGGCAGTGACCTGTCCTACGAAGACATGCTGGAGAATGATAAACTTGAGGAAAAATACAAGAGTACGCTGCAACCGGATCAGGAGATTGACGGGCGCGCCTGTTATGTGCTGCAACTGGATGCCAAGGTTCCTGATGTCACTTATGCGCGGCCAGATTTTATATGTGGACCAGGAACGGTTTGTGCCGCTTAAGGTGGAGATGTTTGCCCGGGGCGGCCGGTTGATTAAGGTTATGACGCAACGCGCTGTCAAGAAGATAGGCAGCCGTTGGGTGGCCACGGAAGGCACCATTCAGGACAAACGTAAAAGAGATTCCAAGACCAGTTTTGCTTTTGAAGAGTTGGTGTTCGATCAGCCCGTACCGGACAAGGTGTTTACCAGGGGATATTTAAAACGCTAAACTGGCAGCGCTGGAAAAAAGCTACTTCACGGCAAGACGCAAATAAAGACTAAGCTAAGGATAATCAAGGATGGATGGCTTATGGCCAAGTTCAACTACATACTCACAGTATTGCTTTTGTGGCCCGGACTGGTGGCGGCCGATCTGGAATTGAGCGGCACCGTACGCAATGACAGTTTGTTTTGGAGTCATGAGCAAAATATCACCTATATCAATATTCTGGAAAACCAATTGGTGCTGCAACGAAAAGCCGAAAACTGGAAGTTTTACAGTGACTTGCGGGCCAATCTGTATACCAGCACTTATTTTCAAGAAACCACCGGTCCCTTGGACGGCAACAGTTTACTCAGTGTCAACCTGCTCAGGGCTTTCATTAAATATTACACCGGCGTGGGCGATCTGACGGTCGGTAAAACTTATATCAACTTCGGCAATATAGGCGTGTTCAATCCTTTTGAACTGGACCGGAGCCTGACGGTCACTGATCTGAGTTACACCAAGGCCGGTCTGATCGCTGTGGCTTATGACTTTGCCTGGGGCGACCTTTCAGGGGGGAAGATCTTTGTCAGTCCTGAAGCCCGGGGGACCTCGGCAGCTTTTGGGGGCAGCCTGTATACCCATGTGCAAACCTTTGACGTGGGCATTGTGGCCGACCGGCTCAATCAGAATGACAATTGCGCCGGCCTTTATTTCAAGGGCGATGCCGAAGTTGGCCTTCAGGGCAGTTGGGCCTGGCATGTCAATGACAGCGGGACCTGGGCTTATTCCGAGGTGGTGTTGGGCGCGGATTACAGTTTTTTTGAGGGACGGCTTTTGACCACGGTACAGGGTTATTACAATGGGCAGGGGCTGGGGTTGAGCCGGACCACAACTTCGTTTTTCTCCCTGGAGTCAAGTTTGCAGACTGAGGCTTTTCCCAACAAGTTTTATATGTACGCCAATGTTACTTACCAGCCCGATGAATTTTCCACCTGGCAGGTGGATGCCTTTATCAATCTGCAAGACCACAGCAGCTTGCTTATGCCCATGGGAACGGTGATTCTGGCCAATGGTCTGAACCTGAGCGCTCAATTAATTTTGCCCACCGGCGTGGGCCACAGCCAGTACAGCAGAGACCTTTACGGCCACGCCGTAGGGCTGGTCAAAGTGGAGGCCAAATTGTAATTCCTATGCTGCCTTGCTTGCAGGCCTGGCGGTGACCTTGACACAGGAGGACGCGAACATGCTTTTGGATGTCAAAAATCTCAATAAAACCTACTATTCGGGGAAAGTGCCTTTTCAGGCGCTCACCGACATTTCGGTTTCCATCGCGGCCGGAGAATTTACCGCCATTGCCGGACCTTCGGGGTCGGGTAAAACCACGCTGCTCAATTGCATTGGGACCATTGACAAAGCGGATAACGGGCAAATCACCCTAGACGGCACGGAATTGATGGGCAAGGATCCTGATGAATTGGCCCGGCTCCGAAAGGACTATTTTGGGTTTATTTTTCAGACCTACAATTTGATTCCCGTACTGACCGTGTATGAAAATGTGGAGATGCCCCTTAAGCTCCTGAAAAAACATAACCAAGAAGAAATTAAACAGCAGGTCATGACCATGCTCCAGCGAGTGGGGTTAAAGGGCCTGGGCAACCGGCTTCCTTTGGAACTCTCAGGAGGGCAGCAGCAACGTGTGTCCATTGCCAGGGCGCTGGTGAAAAATCCCAAGATGGTACTGGCCGATGAACCGACCGCCAACCTCGATTCCAAAACCGGAGAGGGTATTGTAGACCTGATGAAGGAACTCAATACCAAGGACCAGGTGACCTTTGTTTTTTCCACCCACGATCAATTGATCATGAAGCATGCCCGGCGGCTGGTCAAAATCCGGGATGGGAGGATCGAGGCATGAGTTACCTCTTCAAACTGGCCGTGAAAAATATCCTGCGCGCCAAGCGCAGGACCATTCTCACGTTCCTTATCCTTTCTTTTGGGGTAGGTATTTACATTCTCTTTGCCTGCCTCATGGTCGGGTTGGACCAGGATTCCATCAAAAACATCATTGATTTTGAGACCGGGCACTACAAGATTCGCAGCGCGACCTTTGACGAAGACGCCCCCTATGAACCGAACCATTACATCACTAATCCCCAAGCCATTATGGACAAACTGAAAACCCTGCCTTTTGTGACGGGCATGACCGAACGTCTGGCTTTTTTAGGCGAATTGGACAATAGCCGGGACACCCTGCCTGTGGTGGCCGTGGGCATTGGGCCACAGGATGAGCAAGTCTTTGACCTGAAACGTTATATTGTTCAAGGTCAGCTGGAAACAGACGGCGTGGTGCTCGGAAAATCCTTGGCCAAGGACTTGGGAGTAGACGTGGGCGACTGGGTGTACCTGACGTTTCGCACTCAACAGGGCATGTTGACCTCTCAGGATTTCCCGGTGACCGGCATCATTTTATCGGCCAATCCCCAGGTCAATTCTTCCACGGTCTATTTGAATCTGGACCAGGCCCGGCAATTGATGAACACCACCGATGTTACCGAGATATCAATCAAAACCGATGATTTTTTCAAGGTGGCCGCTTATGAGCCGCAGATCAAGCAGGCGCTTGCAGGTCTTGGAACCAAAGTCTACAGCTGGCAGACCTTGTCGGAAGATTTCCGGTCCATGATGGCTATGAAACGGAAATTCCAAAATATTCTGGTGCTCATGATTATGGTGATTGCCGTGGTGGGCATTGTAAACACCATGCTCATGTCGGTGTATGAGAAAAAGCGGGAGATCGGTACCATGAAAGCCCTGGGGTTTACCAACCGTCAGGTCCAAAACTTATTTCTAATGGAAGGCGCTTTCATCGGCATTGCCGGTGGTATCGCCGGTCTGGTGCTGGGAACCCTGTTCAATGCGTACTTTGCTTTTGTGGGCATTGACCTCACGGCCATGCTGGGGGATCAGGATTTCGGCGTGCCTATCATGGGGGTGATGAAGTCCACCTGGGTGGCAGGGGCCTATATCAATGCTATGGTGTTTACGTTGGTCGCCAGTTTGGCCGCCAGTTACTATCCTGCAAAAAAAGTGACCAAGATGGAAGCCATGGAGTGTTTACGTACTGTTCAATAAAGGAGTGAACCGATGCTTATCAAATTCGCTTTGAGAAATGTATTGCGTAACCGGCGCAGGAGTTTTTTAACCGCTCTGGGGGTTTTGGTGGCCGCGCTGATTGTGGGACTGGCCCAAGGTTGGATCAACGGCTTGGTGGATATGTATATGCAAAATTATATTGTGTATCAAACCGGAAATATTCGTATTACGACCGGGGATTTCCATGACCGGGAACGGTTTATGCCGGTGGATACTTTGATCCCCCAGGCCGAGGCCCTCAAAGCCAAGGTGCAAGTCCTGCCGGGGGTTAAGGCGGTGGAAGAAAGGATTCGCTTTGGAATACTCTTGGGGCATAAGGAATCCACGGTTAATGCTTTGGGCATGGGTCTGGATTTACAGCGTTCGCAGTTGGATCTTAAAGATAAAATCATTAAAGGCAGCCTGGCCGGTGACGGCATTTACATTGGCAAAGACCTGGCCAAACAGTTGAACGTCGATCTGGGCCAGGAGCTGCTGCTGGCCACCAAAACCTCGGAAGGCGGGCTCAATGGCATTAAATTACCCATCAAGGGCATTTTTAATTTTGGTGTAAGTCTTTATAACAAGAAAGTGTTTTTCATACCCCTGACCGAGGCCAAACGACTGCTTAAAATTCATCAAGGGACGACCGAACTCTACGTTTTCACGGACAAGGAAGCGCTCACCGAGCCCGTGGCCGCCCGTGTCAGGTCCTTGCTGCCGCCGGGGACAGTGGCGCTGACTTATCGCCAGCAATTGGGCAGCTTTTATTCCACCATGGCCAGCATGAAAATTATTTATCTTTTCATCGAAGCCCTGATCCTCTTTTTAGCTTCCTTTATTGTGATCAATACCATGATGATGGCTATTTTCGAACGGCTCCATGAAATCGGTACCCTCAAAGCCCTTGGGTTTACTGATCGCCAGCTTTTCCTTAACTTCACCCTGGAAGGTGCCTTTATTGGCGCGGCCGGCGGTATTCCGGGCGCACTACTTGGCTATGGCATTGTAGGCATCTTTACGCTTACCGGCGTCAACTTGGAGGCTTTTCTGTCAGGGGTCGAGATGCCCGTGGAATATGTGCTTCATCCCAGCTTATCCTGGGTAGCCATGCTTTTGGCCATTCTGCTTTCCATCGTGGTGCCGGCCTTGGCGGCCATGATCCCGGCCCGGTATGCACGCAAACTGGCGCCGGCGGAAGCGCTGAGAAAATAGGTTTTTTCCCCAACCCGGCATTTTATCATTTGCTGAGACATGACCTCTATTCTTGGGATTTTTAATCATTATCTATGGTAAAATTTGATTTTGATTGAGGAGGGATTAAAAAGAATAGGGGGCTTGTCGATGAATCGTTACTTTGCGGGGTTGATGTGTCTGGTTTTTTTGGGCATGTCCATTATATTAATTGCATCCAACAGCTTTGCCTTACGAAAAAATGATCTGAACTATATTGAACAACTCAAGCCCGTTCGCGCTGCCGCCCGAACGGCGGGCAAAACCATTAAGCGCATCAATTTACGGCAACATTTAAATAAAAGCAAACAATTACAAACCAATCCGCAAGTTAAAGCCGCAGGCGTCATTTCGGCTGCTGCGGTCACGCTTGATGCGAACAATGAATTAACCCGTCTCCGCCCTGACGAGCAATGGCAGCATAAAAGTTACAGCCGCTACCGCCAAACCTATAAAGGCATCCCCATTTGGGGTGAACAAGTGATTATGGTGCAAGGAGGCGGTCGATTCAAAGCGCGGGGGACAATGATAGAGGGCTTAACCCAAGCCTTGCCGGATGTGACGCCGGCCATTAGTTCAACCCAAGCCTTAACCCTGGTCAAAGCCCAGGTTCAAGGATTGATCAATAAAAAGCTTGGCACCACGGATGCCTTAAGCTATCACAATGAAAAAGCGAAACTGGTCATTTACTGTGATGAAGCGGATTACCCGCACCTGGCCTATGTGGTCTCCTTTTTCGCTGTGACCAAGAGTCACCCCTCACCTACACGTCCCTTTACCATTATTAATGCTAAAACCGGCGCCATCTTGTCCCAATGGGAAAATCTGATGACCGAAAAAATCGGCACCGGCCCAGGCGGGAATGAGAAGACCGGTCAATACGAGTACGGGAACGATCGTGATCATCTGGATATAAAAATTATCGATGTTACCTCCACCTTAGCCACTGATCAGGTAAAAACCTTTAATGTTGATCATGACTATTCGTTTGATACAAGCAAGCCGGGTTATAGTTTCTTGGGGACCAGAAACACCTTCCAATTTATCAATGGCGCTTACGCCCCTCTCAATGATGCCCATTACTTTGGGACCAAGATTTATGAGATGTATCAGACTTGGTTTAATACCACCCCGGTAGAAGGTAAATTATATTTGGGCGTTCATTTATTGATCGATTATGAAAATGCTTATTGGGATGGCAAAAAGCTCAATTTTGGTGATGGCCACAAACAATTTTATCCCTTAATCAGCTTGGATGTCGTGGCTCATGAAGCCAGCCATGGCTTTACCCAGCGTTATTCGGATTTATGGTATTCCGGCCAATCGGGCGGGATTAATGAATCCTTCTCCGATATGGCAGGTGAAGCGGCTAAATATTATGTTTTTGGCCAAACGGATTTTCTCGTTGGCGCCGACATTGTCAAAAGCGGCCAAGCATTACGTTATATGGCGGATCCGCCTCGAGACGGCCAATCTATTGATCACGTTGCCGAATACCATGATGCCATGAATGTTCATTACAGCAGCGGCATCTACAACAAGGTTTTTTACCTCATCTCAACTTCGCCGGGCTGGGATGTAAAAAAAGCCTTTGATATCTTTTTGCGGGCTAATCAATATTACTGGACGGAATACACGGATTTCCGGGAAGGCGCGCTGGGCGTATTGGAGGCCACTGCTGATCTGGGTTATTCCACGCCCGCCGTAGTCCAAGCCTTTTCGCAGGCCGGTATTTATTTGGCGGACAGCTACCTGGGCTTGTTGCAACCCAATGGCAGGCAGGACTATGCCTATGGATCATATGATATTAAATGGGCCGATGAAGATCCCAAGGCTGATGCCGCTATCTCACTTTACTATGACAATGATAACCAAGGACAGGACGGCACCTTAATAGTAAGCGGGCTGTCGGAAAATGACGAAAACGATCATTATTTATGGGATGTTTCGACAGTGCCGCCGGGACAGTATTATATTTATGTCGTGATGGACAATCAAATTGACGCCCCCCGGGTCAGCTACAGTACCGGACCGGTTACGGTGGTATCCGCTGATGCTTATGAATCCGACAATGATGCCGGCCAAGCCAGCGTGATCAGCCTTAACGGGTCTCAGTCCAACCATAACCTGGTGCCTGCCGGTGATGTTGATTGGATCAAATTCACCGTCGATCAACTTCCCATAAAAATTACTGCCAAGATCAGCACACTACAAATGGGCGGGAAAATCATGGCGCAACTCTACGACGCTGAACTTAATGATGCCTTGATTGAGACCGGGCAATACACGGATTACAAAAATGTAAATCTGGTCGCAACCTTTGACCAGGGGGGGGACTATTATTTAAAAATTTACACCCCTGACAGCTCCGCAGTGTTGAATTATAACCTGGAAATGTCCACCGAACCAATAGTGTCCAACAAATTATACGGAAAAAATGGTCATACCAGCATGTTTGGCAGTGTGGTGACCCTCTCAAATCAATACCTGGTGGTTTCTGAACACGAGGGATTTAGACAACATTTATTTATAAACGACGGCAACCGCTGGAGACAGCAACATGTATTTGACGGTGCTAATGGTTATAATTATGCAAGTGTTACCATTCATGAGGATCACATCATGCTGGCTGAGTTCATTTATGCTAAAAATGACACCAGTTGGATTGAAGAAGCTCGGTTAACCCAGGATGATCCCGGAGGACCGGGAGCATTCGGTGCTGCGGTTGCGCTCAATGATACCTATGCCTTTGTTGGCGCACCGGAACACTCTTTTCAAGACAATCCGAAACCGGGCGCGGTTTATGTTTATAAAAAATCAGGCAGTCAATGGCTGTTTCACTCCAAACTGGGTTCATCGGATGGTCAATTCGGGGATGCCTTTGGCACGAGCATGGTCTTGTCCGGAAATCGCCTGATCGTCGGCGCCCCCGGCCATGATGATTATATGAAAGGGCGTCTTTACGTATTCGAATTGAATGCTGATCAATGGTCCGAAACGGCAAAACTTAATGCCAATGATGACAGTTATCATTTTGGCAGTTTGGTGGACTGTGATCAAGATCGTATGGTGGTAAAATCGAATCAAAAGGTCTATATCTATGAGTATCAGAATAGCCATTGGGTATTAATAAAAACCATTGTTGCCAAGGACATCGAGAGCATCGCTATTGACGGCGACCATGTTCTCTTGGGCAACCCCTCCCATCATTACTCCAAAGGCATTGCCTACCTTTATCAATACTCTAACGGGCAATGGTTGCATTATGCTGACTTGGAGGCTAGCGATGGTGATGCCGGTGTTCCCATGGGTGCTTTTGGGGATAGTTTCGGTAGTGCTGTTGATTTAGTTGGCAATGATTTGGTTATCGGCGCTGATTATGATAGTGATATTGCCTTTGCCGGTGGCAGTGCCTATGCCTATGACTTGGATCAAATTTCTCCCAGCACTCCTACGGCTACCATTACCCCAACCATCACCACCACGCCTACCCAAGTACCCAGTACGACGCTAACATACACACCAACCTATAGTTATTTCACCCATTTGAAGGGTAAGCACATCATCGCTTTTCCTAATCCGGCCAAAGACCAAGTCACCATTGCCTGGGATGAACCCGGCTGTGATAAGGCCATGGTTCGTTTTTATAATATGCATGGCGACTTAATCGCAACGATCGAAGAAAACCATCCAGCCCAAGCCCTTACCTGGTCTTCATCTCGAGTAGCGCCTGGGATTTATCTCTATCAACTCATTTTATATAAACAAAATAAAGGCTATCCACAAAAAATAGGAAAAGTGGCCATCATCAAATAAACAGCTCAGGCTTCGAAGTTGATCCGAGGTAGTTGTAACTGACCTGGAAGTAAAAGGAAATAACCGCGGTAAGGGTTCAACTGTTTAATCGTTTAATGGTTCTGTTTCAATTTGAAAAAAATAAATCAAAGCTCCTACTTTGCCTCCTTTCCGTGTTTGTACCGCACTGAAACTATTTGAAAATAAACGTTTTTTATAAACTTCTCGTGACAGGTTAACCCCATTTTTGGCACGCCTTATGCTTTGATATTTAGCGGGATTGATGGGAAGCATTCACAAGGAGGCAATTAAAATGGCAATCTCAAGATGGCAACCGAACAGAGGACTTGGCAGGGTAGAAAGAGATTTTGACGATTTATTCAATGCATTTGGATGGCCTTTTCTCAACAGGGAGCGTGAGAGAGAAGAGCGGATGGCATTGATGCCGGTAACGGATATCAATGAAACCAAAGATGGTTATCACATTGAAATGGAAATGCCCGGCATCGGTAAAGATGATTTTAAAGTGGAATTGCACAACGATGTCTTGACCATTCATGGTGAGAAAAAGGAAGAAAAAGAAAGCAAAGAGGAGAACAGCTATTGCTCGGAACGGGTATACGGCAGCTTTAGCCGCAGTTTCCGGCTTCCTGGTCAGATCAAAGCTGAAGACATCAAGGCGGAATACAAAGACGGTATTCTGAAGCTGTTGGTGCCCAAAGCCGAAGAGGCCAAAACCAAACAAATTCAGGTTCATTAACCCAAGTGTGCAGCCTGCCAGGGTAGCCTGGCAGGCTTTTTTTATTTAAAAGAGTGCTTGATCCGAGAGGGTGCGGAATAAAATACCGTTCTTGACGAAAGCAGGGCGAGCCGCTATGCTGAGGCGTTTAAAGAAACACTTTTGATTTTAAAAGGCCAATAACAAAAGGACGCTGGTTTAATGGAAGAGGGAAGGGCATGGCATGCCAACGAGGAGAAGATGAATAAAGCGCCGAGTACAACCTTGCAGGCGCTGGGGTGGTCTGATTTTTTTCAAACCGCCCTGGCGGATAGGCCTGTTGCTCTGAATAGGAGCGTCGGCCGTATCGGCATCGAATTCAATAACTTCTACCTTGTGCATACGGTCCAGGGCGAAATGTTGGCTGAAGCCAGCGGCAAATTGCTCTTTCACGCCAAAGATCAAAGCGCACTACCCAAAGTGGGCGATTGGGTGGTGATCACCATGGTGCCGGGCGAACAAAAGTGCATTATTCATGCCTTGTTGCCCAGACGAACAACCCTTTCCCGAAAAATTGCGGGCCAACGGGTGGAAGAACAGATTATAGCCGCCAACCTGGATACGGTCTTTATCGTGCAGGGCCTGGATGACAATTATAATTTGCGCCGCATGGAACGATACCTGCCCATGATTTACGAAGGTGGTATGACGGCTGCGATTATCTTAAACAAATGCGATTTGGATGGCGAGGCGAATTTCCATCAGAAGGAGGTTGAAACTATTGCCGGCCGGGTGCCGGTTTTTTTAACCAGCTGTTTGACAGAGCAGGGGTTGGATGAGTTGAAGGCATTCATACAGCCCGGCTCATCCTATGCCTTGGTAGGGTCGTCGGGCGTGGGCAAGTCCTCGTTGATCAATGGCCTTTGCGGCCGTGACTTACAAACCACCCTGGAAGTGCGGGCTGCGGATTCCAAAGGACGCCATGCCACCACCAGAAGGGAAATGATAGCCCTGCCCGGCGGTGGAATTCTTATTGACACGCCGGGTATGCGGGAACTGCAAATCTGGGATGTTGATGAAGGGATTAAAGAAACTTTTGGAGACATCGAGGCTTTAGCCTCCGAATGTTATTTTTCCGATTGTCGTCACATCAGCGAAACCAAATGTGCCGTCAAGGCGGCAGTGGAAGCGGGTGCCTTGTCTGCCAAACGTTATGAAAATTATCTTAAAATGCTAAAAGAACAGCACTATCTTGAATCGCGCTTAAATGACCATGCGGTGTTGGCTGAAAAGCAACGCAAAAAGCGCTTGGAAAAAGGGTACAAGCGCAGCGCCAAACTCATTCGCGATAAAAAACATACGAGGGAGGCTGAGTAAGCAAAGGTTGCACGGTTTGGCTGACCTGTCTGAATAACCTTATTAACGATCCTCGCTTTTCCTGAAATTTAATTCCTGCTGTTATCCGATATTCCCACACCTGTTTAGCGTCGCCAGTTTAGGTCGTTTCTTCTGTAAATATTTTTTGCAGTTGATGTTTTTTTAATGGAAAAGTATGGCACTTTTTATTTGGAGAAGGTCTAAAAGGCAGAGGACCGGAAAAAGGATTTGATGGTTTTTATATGCTTGCGCTGAAATGGTGAGGCTGGGGTTCGCAGGCCAAGCCAAGAAAAATCTTGGGCTACCATCTCCGGAGGGTGTTGGGAACTTTTAGGAATAAAATCAATTTAATTAATAATAAATCAAATAAATATTAATTATATTAATTTAAATATTGAATATAATTAATATAATTTGTATTATAGAGGTACAAAGTTAAAGGCGGTGGTCGTTATGGCTAAAGGATGGCAGACCTTGGTTCAATTAAGTGAGCAGGGCGAGATTATTATTGAGCGGGTCCATTTGCCGGCTCGGGATATTCATGTGGAAGGCCGGTTTGAATTGCCGGCACTGGCGAAGCTGGCGCTTGATGATCAAATATTTGTGGCCGCATTTATTAAAACCCATGGGTCCATCAAACAGATGGAGCAGCTTTTTGGGGTAAGCTATCCCACCATTAAAAACAGGCTTAACCGGCTGGGCAAAGCCTTCGACTTTGTGAAAGTGGACAAGGAAGAAGGGCAGCTCAGTATTCTGGAACAATTGGAGCGCGGGGAGTTAACGGTTGAGGAAGCCTTGGAGAGGATGAGCTCATGATGATTCCGCCGGCGGTCTTTTGGTTAAAAATCAAGAGACGTAATCAAAGAGGGTTTGCCTTGTGGCTTCCCTTATTTGTGGTGCTGTGGCCGTTGCTCTTGTTAGTGGCAGCGGTGATGCTGGTCTTCTGGCTCCTGTTTCTGCCCTGGGCGGTTTGGACATCCAAAGGCAGAAAGCAGTTGAGTTGGCCCATGGCCTTGTACTTGTTGTTGTGTTCCTTAAAAGGATTATCCATCAATGTGAATGGCAAAGATCAAGTTCAGCTGGTTATTGCATAAGGAGGTGTATCATGTCACAGGAAACGCACAAGATTTTAGAAATGCTGCAACAAGGTAAAATTGCTGTCGACGACGCGGAAAAGTTGTTGAAGGCACTAAAAGAGGAACCCATCCCCACCTCTTCACCGGTCGCTACGCCGGGGACTAAAGCAAAATTTCATTATTTAATGGTCAATGTGCATGAGGTGGACCCGCAAGGGAAGGAAGTTGAGAAAGTCAATATACGGGTGCCTTTTCAGGTCCTGCGCGCAGGGGTTAAATTGGCATCCCTGTTGCCCGCCCATGTAAAGGGAAAAGTCAACCAAGCTTTGTCCGAACAGGGGCTGGGATATGATTTTGACAATCTCAAACCGGAGAATTTGGAAGAGCTTATTAACGCTTTGGGGGAAATGACCGTGGAAGTCAACGATGAGAATGACAAGGTCAGAATTTACTGCGTGTAAGACGTCATGGGCCACCGTCCAACCTGCCAGCCCGGTCATATAGCGGCAAGCCAAAGGCGATTTGGCGTGTTAGACAAGAGGGCGGGGAGGGGAAAATTATTACCCAACCATAGGCAGCTCATGTACAATAAGAGGCGCCTTAGTCTAAAAAACAGCGAGGAGCCTGCTTATGTACGACGTGATGGTGGTGATCCTTATCGTTCTATACATTTACCTCATGATCACCACCATTTACCTGTTGTTGGACAATCGGGAGGTCTCCTCCACACTGGCCTGGATTTTAGTTTTTGTTTTCCTGCCTCTGGTTGGATTTGTGGTTTATATTTTCGCCGGGCGCAATTGGCGCAAAAAGAAAAGAAATCATCAGATCGACTATCATTTGGGTGAGGGCATACTTAAGGATATTATGGCACCTTTGGTCCAACGTCATGAGCGCCTGGCCAAATCGCTCAAGCAACGCTGGCGCCTGCCTAAATATAAAAATGAACTGGTGGAGCTCTTTTATCAGAATTCCGATGCCTTGTTGACCAGCGCGGAGGATGTTGTTTTTTATTTTTCCGGCCACTATAAATTTTCCCAATTGATCAAAGATATTAAAGCCGCCAAGCAGTACATATTTATTGAGTATTTTATTTGGCGCAACGATTCCCTGACCGAACTCATCAAGGACGCATTGATTAAAAAGGCCGGGGAAGGGGTTAAAATCAAAATCCTTACCGATTCTTTCGGTAGTTTCCTGCTTAAAAGAAAATACATCAGAGCGTTGCGGCAAGCTGGCATTGAAATCTATAAATTCTACAATTTTATGTCTCTGGTGACGTTCCACACCATCAATTATCGTAACCACCGTAAAATCGTGGTCATCGACGGCCGAGTCGGGTTTACGGGCGGAATGAATATGGGCATGGAATATATTAATGGCGGCAAGAAATTCGATCTTTGGCGCGACACCCATCTGCGCCTTCAAGGTCAGGCCGTGCGGCTTTTAGAAATCATTTTTGCCATTGATTGGTACAACACCACCCATGAACTAATCCTAACGCCCAAGCAACCGGCCATCATTGAAAAAACTAAAAAAGAAAAAATACTGCAGATTATTACCTCCGGACCTGATGCGCGCTGGCCCTCCATCACCCAGATGTTTTTTTCCCTGATCAATGCGGCCCAAAAAAGGGTTTTTATCCAGACACCTTATTTTATTCCTGATCCCAGTATCTTCATGGCCCTAAAAACGGCTGCTTTGCGAGGCCTGGATGTACGCCTGATGGTCACCGGACAACCGGATAAACTGCTGCCCTATTGGTCGGCATTTACCTATTTTGAAGATTTACTGCGGGCGGGAGTGCGTGTTTATCATTATCAGGCCGGATTTCTTCATGCCAAGACCATCAGCATTGACGGCGAGCTGTGCTCAGTGGGTACCGCCAATGTGGACATGCGCAGTTTCAGTTTGAATTATGAATTAAATATTCTGATTTATGACAAGACGCTGAGCCGGACGTTGGAACATCAGTTTTTAATTGACGCAAAGCAGGCTTGCATCCTGACCCCCTCAGCCTACAAGAAAATAAGCACGATCAAGCGGCTGGGTCATTCCCTGGCTCGTCTTCTGACGCCCTTGCTGTAAATTTTGGTTAGCCTTCACTGGCCTCGAGTTGCAGATAGGCGGTCAACTGTTGCTTGAAGGCCTGGGCGTCCTTCTTGACGCCGTCAATGATTTCATCAATGAGATGAAAATCCAATAAATCGATGTTTTTAATTTCAGGTTTGATATAGATGTCCGGTTGAGCATGATGAAGCTTGTTTTCAATGGCCGCGGCTTCGTAGATTTCAAAAGCACTGAGCAAGGCCTCGAAAAATTTTGGTTTTTCCCGTTTGTCCGCTTTGGGGAGCTTGTCGCCGACCACATTGATAGCAATGGTAAGATCGCAAGTCTCGCGCAGCATTTCGTAGGGTAGGGAATTGACCAGGCCGCCGTCCATCATTAAGGTGTTGTTGATCACCACCGGCTCAAACACCGCGGGTATGGAAATACTGGCCCGGATGGCTTGGGCTACATTACCCTTGTCATATACCACTTCTTTGCGATCCCAAAAGTCGGTGGCGACCACCTTGAGCGGAATGTCCAGATCTTCGAAATTTTTATTGCGGATCAGGGTGCTGATGGTTTTGGTGATTTTTTCGCCCTTGATCAGACCCCGGGGGGTATGCCAGGACACGTCCACCAAGGTGATCATATCCACCAGATTTAGTTCCTTGACGGTCCGTTCGATTTCCCGGCCACTCAATCCCGAGGCATAAAGGGCCCCCATCAGGGCACCCATGCTGGCGCCGCTGATTAAGGTGGGACGCAGTCCCAAATCATCAAGAACTTTTAAGAAAGCGATGTGGGCAAATCCCCGGGCGCCGCCTCCACCCAGGGCCAGGCCGATATGGACAGGCTTACGTTTCTTTTTAAGCATCAATGACACCAGAGACATAGACGCCGCCATCCTTTAGATAAGATGGGCTATTTTACACTGCCGAACTGCGAAAAAGAAGAAAAAACAGGGAGGAGCTTATTGGCCGGCAGGCATTGACAAAACAGGCATAAATACTATACTTAATTTCCCATAGAAATGAAATTGTGGTTTGTTTCGTGTACTTAAGGAACAGCACAGGTGAGGAAGGGTGCTATGCCGCTATGGAAAGACGAATTAAAGGCCAATGTGGTTTCACTGGAGGATTTGAAAAATACGGGCTGGCCAACCGGACATCATAAAATGGCTTTGGAAAAAATCATTGCGCTCCACCCCATGAGTATTACCAGGTATTATCTGTCTCTGGTTAATCCTGAAAATCCACGGGATCCCATAAAAAAAATGATCATGCCCTCCATTAATGAACTGGACCAGGATGGCTCCTATGACACCAGCGGAGAAATAAGCAATACCGTGTCTCCCAATGTACAGCACAAATACGATAATACCGTTTTGGTGCATACCACCAATCAATGTGCTGCCTATTGTCGCTACTGCTTTCGCAAACGCAGGGTTGGTTATCCTGATGATCAATTGGAGAAAGTCCTGCACCAGGCCAGGACCTATATCCAGCAGCACCGCCAAGTCAATAATGTGCTGGTCAGCGGCGGCGATCCCTTGACCCTGCCCAACCATGACATCCAGACTATTCTGGATTACCTCCTGCCCATCGCTCATTTGGATTATATACGTTTTGGCAGCAAAATCCCCGTGGTGTTTCCCCAGCGCATTACCAGTGATCGGGGATTGATAAAATTATTGAGCAACTATAGTCAGCAGGGCAAACAACTTTACGTTATTACCCACTTCAATCATCCCCGGGAAATTACCGCTGCTTCCATGGCGGCGGTGAGCCGTCTGCGGCAGGCCGGCATCATCGTCAACAATCAATCCGTGCTGATGAAAGGCGTCAATGACCGGCCTTCTATTCTGGCGGCATTGATGAAATCGCTGGTCAGGCACGGGATCAACCCCTATTACCTTTTCCAATGCCGTCCGGTCAGTCGGGTTAAAAAAAACTTTCAGCTGCCACTGCGGCAAGGCCTGCACATCGTGGAAAAGGCCAAACAGCAGCTTGACGGTCATGCCAAACGTTTTAAATATGTCATGTCTCATGTGACCGGTAAAATCGAAATTTTAGGCGAATTAAATGAACAACTGCTCTTCAAATATCATCAGGCTAAGGACATGCGGGCCACCGGAAAATTATTCGCCGTTCCCACAGCCGATAATCCGGGCTGGCTGGACAGGGAGATTCCGCTAAAGTTATAACCCGGAGGCGCGTCTTATTTTCCTTTTCTGGAACGCTTAAACAGCTCGGCAGTGGCTGGCAAACGCTCATGGAGAAAGCGGGTGGGCTGCTTGCTGATCGTGCGGATGTCTTCGATAGTATAAACCGCGTCCGGACAGTGCGATTTTAGCAGATTCAGAAAATGAGGGATCTGTTTGCGCTTGACCAGGGCAAAGATAACGTTGACCGGATGGAAGGCCCCATGGGCCGGAAAATAGGTGAATCCCCACCCCGATTGTTTCATCTCCTCGATGATGCCCGCCTGATCGCAGGGAATAATAATTCTTATTAGAGACATGCCCATGGCCAAGTGGCTTTCGATGGTCAAGCCCATGAAGGTGCCCAGGGCAAAGCCGAAGGCATAGGCCAGATAGTAATAAACATTATTAAGATTGTTCATAATTTGGGTAATGGCCATCAGCCAGATGGTGATCTCGAAGAATCCTACCAAGGTAGCCCACAGTTTAAATCCCCGGGAAATGAAAATGATACGCAATGTGCCCAGCGACACATCAGCCATGCGGGCCAGCACGATCAGCAGCGGCAAAATAACCAATTTGAAACTGGAAGAGGCCAATAGTTGATCCATGTCTTAGTACCGTCTCTTGAAAGGTTTTGGTTTGAGTCCATGATAGCTTTTAACTTTAATTGTCGCAACCATAAGATCGTCATTGCCAAGGTTGGGGTTAAGGGCTGATTAAGGTATCCCGAAGGTGTTCTCATGGGAAAACGCGGCGGTTTATCGTCCGCCGGCGATAAAAGTAGGGGAAGACCCCATCAGGAAGGGCTGGCGGGCAGCGGTATTAGGTCTAGGCCTCCGCAGGGTCCGGATAAGCAACTTATATCCCTTGATATGATTTTTATTGCTAAGCCATGCTCGGGGCAGGATAATAGCGCCTACGACCATTACCCAAGTGAGACCACATCCATGTTTTTTCGCACCTTTCGCATGTCCTTGCAACTGCGTATCTTATTGCTCATGATCCTGACGGCCATTGGAATTTTGGGGGCCAGTGAATTTATTACCAGCCTGCGTACTGTTCAAGCCCTGGAAAATGAAATCGGGGGCGAGACCAGCCAAGTGGCCCGCATGATTGCCCGTAACCTGGAGAGCAGCTTGGCGCTGGGGGCTGTACAGGAGTTGAAAGGAGCCTTTCAAAAGGCCCGTAAAGTTTATCCCGGCATCCTGCGGGTAGATGTCTTTGTTAAACGTAAAAACAAAGTGGTTCAGGTCATGAGCAATAGCAATGACCCCAGGGCGCCCGAGGATCTGGAGGAGGCCGTTTTTCGCAGGCATACGCCCATCACTTTTATGATTGAACAGGAGGACGGCAAGCGCCACATGATCACGGCCCGTCTGATCCACCTGGAAGACCATACGCCTGCCGTACTTTCGGTGGCCAGCTCTTTAAAGTCTTTCAAGCAACTCATCGATGTGCAGAGCCGTATTCGCAAAATAGCCATGATGGTTACCATTGTCCTCCTGGTGGGCGCGGTCATGCTCCTATTTCAGACCAACATTTATCACAGCATGCAGCACCTGTTGCAGGTCATGGCGCGTTACCGTCATGGCGACCAGGAGGCGCGCGTCAACGAGCGTCTGCCCGGGGAGTTTGGGGAGCTGGGCGAACAAATGAATATCATGCTCGATCAAATCACCAAACTACAGCAGAATCTCACCCATCAGGTAGCCGAGGCCACGGCCTTTTTGGCCAGCCAAAATGAAGAATTAAAGGCTTTGAATCTACAGGTGGTCACCACCCAGAAAAAATTGGTGCAGTCGGAACGGCTGGCGCTGATTGGTCAATTGACCGCCACCTTTGCCCATGAAATCGGATCACCTCTGGGTGCGGTCTCCACCAATTTGCAGCTGGTGCAGGAACAAGAAGGTCTGCCCGGCCATGTGGCCAAAAGAATAAAAACGGCTTACCAGCAGATCGAGCGGGTGTGCACCATTGTGGAACAATTGTTGAGCCGTACCCGTCGCCCGGCGCTTTTCCAGCCCATTCACGGGGTCAGGCTGATAGAGGAATTGCGGACCCTCCTGGGCCCTGTCTTAGATGCCAGGCGCATTGTCCTGAGCATTGAGGACCGGACCCAGCAGGCCTGGATCCAGGGCGACCAGGATCAACTGCAGCAATTATTCCTGAACGTGCTCAACAATGCCATGGACGCTCTGCCGACTGAGGGCCGTATTCACCTTCTACTGACCAACCATAATCACCAACTGGTTTTCGCTGTTACTGACAACGGCAGCGGCATTGAACCGGATAAACTGAATCGTATTTTTGAACCATTTTTTACCACTAAGGAATTTAAAAAAGGCAATGGTCTGGGGCTGGCGGTGGGCAAAGACATTGTCGCTGCCCACCAGGGTACTATCGAAGTGACCAGTCAAGTGCAGCAAGGCACCACCGTGACCATTAGCCTGCCTTTAAAGAAGGATGACCTATGAATAAAGTCGCGGACAAGAAAATATTGGTGATTGATGATGACCGTTCTCATCTGGAGTCCATGGTCGATGCGCTGGGCTCTGCCGGCTTCCAAATTTTGGCGGCTGAAAACGGCCAAAAAGGCTGGCAGATGATTCAGGAGGCCAGCCCTGACTTGGTCATTACCGACCTGCGCATGCGGGGTATGGATGGTTTGGAAGTATTGCAAAGCCTGAAAAAGTCGGGCCGCGAAGTGCCGGTGATAGTGATGACAGCCTTTACCAGCATGGAGACCGCCATTGATGCCATCCAAAAAGGCGCCTATGATTATATCAGCAAGCCCTTCAAGCTGGACCAGCTACGTCTGGTCATCAACCGTGCCTTGGAGCAGGCCATCCTGCTGAAAGAAAATCGCCGCCTAAAGGGCATGGTCCGTTCTCAACAAAAGCAGCACCCTACCGTTGTAGGACGCAGTCCGGAAATGGTGGAGGTCTACAAACTGGTGGCCAAGGTAGCTCCCCTGAACACTACAGTGCTGATTCAAGGGGAAAGCGGGACCGGCAAGGAAGTAGTGGCCAAGATGCTCCATCAAACCAGTGGCCGGACCGGTCCATTTTTAGCGGTCAATTGCGGAGCGTTGGCCGAAGGGGTGCTGGAAAGCGAGCTGTTCGGTCATGTCAAGGGGGCTTTTACCGGCGCTCAATATCATAAAACCGGTATTTTTGAAGCTGCAGCTCAGGGCACCTGTTTTTTAGATGAACTCTCCAATACGTCGCTTACTTTACAGAGCAAACTATTACGGGTGATTGAAGAAGGGGAATTAATGCCCGTGGGCTCGTCCAAACCCATCAACATTAATTGCCGCATTATCGCGGCTTCCAATCAACCCCTCGATGCTCTTGTGAAAGAAAAAAAATTCCGCCATGACCTTTATTTCCGGCTTAATGTGATTGCCATCACTTTGCCACCACTGCGGCAGAGAAAATCGGACATTCCCATTTTGCTTGATTATTTTATTGAAAAAGCCGCCAACCACCAAGGCAAACGCATTGCGGTGCATGAAAGTGTGGAACATCATTTAAAGCATTATCATTGGCCGGGGAATGTGCGGGAATTGGCTCATGCGGTGGAACGGGCCGTGGCATTGAATACCAGCGGTATGCTCAGTATTCAGGATTTTCAAGAGACGGTCGGAGCGCCTTCCTTGTACCGGGAAGAGCAAAAAGAGGAACTGGATTTTCGCATCCCGGCTCATCACCTTCTGCCTTTGGAACAGTTGGAATTGGCTTACATTCAATGGCTGATGGAAAAGGTGGAGCCCAACAAATCCCGGGTGTCCGAACTTCTGGGAATCGATCGCAGAACCCTATATCGCATCCTGGAACGGGACCAATCTAAAAAAATAAAGCCCTGAAACCGAAAAGGCTTCAGGGCTGCTTAAGGCACGAACGGTGATGTCGGTGGTCAGAGGCGGATGATCCTTAATATGTCATCTCTTTATGGCCACCTTGAAATGCTGGGGATTTTGATGTCTGCCGTCAGGATGTTCTTCGTCCCTATTGCACGGTACTATCTTTTTTATCAGGTTTGTCAAAATACCAATCATCCATTTTGAATTCTTGGTCTTTGTTTTCCTGATCCCGTTCATCGAAGTTACCCAACCATTTGGTACTTCTTTTCTTATTGACCGGTTTGAGTTTATCTGGCTTTTCCATGGTGTTTTGTAATCAGCATGGTCAATGGTGATCTATTGCTGTTCTTCCATGGAATTGTCCGACCCTTCCGTGTCGTCCATGGATCCTTGATCATCACTGTCTTCGGAATACGTGTTTTGGTCTTCATCCTCCATGGCAGGATCGGGTGTAGGTTCTTCGCTGGTCAACTCTTCCGAAGCAGGATCGAGTGCTTCGCTATCCGACACCTTAACCTCTTTTTTACTGGTCTTACTGGCGGCATTGGCAGATAAACTGCTGATCATTACCAGGCTGCCCAGAAAAACTAAAAACAAGCTCAAGGAAATAAATTTTTTCATGCTCATCCTCCTAAATAATTGAGATCCAACATGTCTAGGTAAAGCAGATGTCATGCCAATTTGTTGATGATAAAAAAATTGAAATGATAAAACTTAGCTATTCAGCAGATGGTCCTGGATGTGGCATAAATGTCTCGGGCTTACAAAAGTGACACAACTTTAAAAAAAGATTGGTTATCAGCGGCTTGATTTTTTATAATAATCACTGGTGCGTTTTTTGCTTAATAACATCTATTGGTGAGCTGGGCACTAAGGCCTTAAAAAGGGAATTTAAAACCTTTTTCTTTACGAAACGGAAATAATATACCCTACAACGAATGGTGGGGTATTTTGATACGAAAGAGAGTATCATTTTATTAGTGCTTCATTACCGCACTGAAATACAGGAAATGCGCGAGGACGTATTAACCATGTTCACCCTTTTGAATGTGCAGTCAGCGGTAATAAAAAAGCTCATGGCAGCAAAACCGACGCTGGCCGGTAATGGCCAGCCTCCCCGGGCGCTGTGGCTTGAGATGTTTCGTAAAAAATTACCGAAGACAGAAAAAATGGTTGCCGGTGAAGGTTGTTTTTTGGGTCATTATTTTGAGCAACTTCTGATTCTCAACCTAATAGTGCCTTCCCTCCATGCGATAGACCCTTCCGATGATGTTTCCTGGGGGTGGTGCGATCATAAAGCTATTGAAGTCATACGTCGGCATGTCAATTCACCCTTTGTGGTTATGGTGCAGGAAGACTAACCAGCATTCCGCCAAGTCCCGGAATATCCGGCCTTTCCAGTATCAGTCCCCCTAAAAGCAGAGAAATTGAGAAATTCAAAGGCTCAAGTTGCTCAGAAATAATTGACTAATTGTCAGGATTAAACTTTATGCCCATCGAAAAAGACCATTTTAGCCGTTATTTGACCCGCCGGGCCCTTCCCGTTTTGCCTCAGGACAGATGGTCTGCACCCAATCCCATGCTTAAACTGACCATCGTTATTCCGTGTTTGGCAGAGTATGACCATGTTTTTAAAACCCTCGACTCTCTGACGTACGGCAGTCAACGCCTGGCGGAAGCAGAAGTGATTCTGGTGGTCAACCACAGCCGCCATGCATCCGCAGTTGTTCGTGCTGATAATCTCAAGACCTTGCAGGACGACCGGTTGAGCGCAGCTCAGGTATTGCCCATGGTTGTGGTGGACCGGGCCACAGCCGGACTGGAACTCGCTCCTCGCTTGGCCGGCGTGGGGCTGGCCAGACGGATTGGCATGGATCAGGCTCTGCGGCGGTTGGTGCAGGCCGGCACCCAGGCGCAGGGCATCATTGCTTGCCTGGATGCGGATACCGTGGTAAGCGCCGGTTATATTGACCGCCTGCTGGAAGCCTTTGAGCGCCGGCCCCAGCCTTTGGGCGGGCTTTGCCACTTTGAACACCCATGGCCGCAGGACCAGGTTATGAAAGAAGCGATTGTTTACTATGAGTTGTGGCTACGCTATCTGGAAGCCGGTATGGCAGTGGCGGGATCGCCTTTTGCCTATCAAAGCATGGGCAGCGCCATGGTGGTCTCAGCCCAGGCTTATGCCATGGTGGAGGGGCTGGCACCGCGTCAGGCTGCGGAGGACTTTCACTTCCTGCAAAAAGTGGCCAAACTCAGTCTGCCAAGGCCGCTGCTGCGCATCAGCTCAGCCACCGTGTATCCCATGGCCCGATTTTCCCGGCGGGTGCTCTTCGGGACCGGCCGGGCCATGCTGGCCGCGGCTGAGCAGGGAAGCCAGCTTTACCGCCAAGTCCCGGCCCCGGTTTTATTCCTGGAACTGAGGCGGTTTTTCCGGGAACTGGCTCCAGGTTATCAGAACCTGCGGCATCTGCGTCAGGCCTCTTCGGCCCGGTTAATGGCGTTTATGGAGGAAAACCGCGGTTGGCCCGTATTGGCAAAATTGCAAAAAAATTACCATTCGCCGGAACGCTTTGAGGCAGCCTGTCATCAATGGTTTGATGGCTTGAAAATAGTCAGGTTCCTTAACCGTTTTGGCAACCAAACCAGGACCGATATTCTGGCGGCTTGGCCTGAACTGCTGCAGCATCATAACTCCCCGCTTTTCACCATGTCCGCATCGGATGAAACCTCCTTGCTCGTCAGCCTGCGCCAACAATGGCCTGCTTTGGACCTCATTAAAAACTAACCAGCTATTCTTCAAAGATTAACGTTTCCCATGTCTTATTGATGGTATGGTCTTGCACAAGACGGGGAATTTTTTGTCTGAAAGTCAGGCGTCCTTGCTCCGGCTGACCCATATCAATAATAATAAAAGGATGTTATCCATGGCTAAAGTGGACCTGCACGTTCATTCCAAGTACTCCAGTCACGCTTCGGAATGGTTTTTAAAAAGACTGGGTGCCCATGAATCGTATACCGAACCCGAAGAGGTTTACCGCCGCGCCAAGGACAATGGCATGCGTTTTGTCACCCTGACCGACCACAATAAAATCGCGGGGGCTTTATGGTTAAAACAGAAGTATCCTGACGACGTGATCACCGGCATGGAAGCCACGGCTTATTTCCCGGAAGACGGCTGCAAGGTGCATATCCTAATCTATGGCTTGGATCAGGCGAATTTTGAGGCCATCGAACAAATACGTCATAACATTTATGAATTGCGCGATTATTTGCGCGACCAAGACCTGGCTTATTCCGTGGCTCATGCCACTTACTCGGTCAACGACCGCCTTACCCCGGCCCATTTGGAAAAGTTGATTCTTTTATTCGACGTGTTTGAAGGCATTAACGGCAGCCGTGATAAATTGGGCAATCGCGGCTGGATGGACATCCTGCGTCATTTAACGCCCTCCTATCTGGACCGACTCCGGCAAAAACACGGGCTTGAGCCGATCAGTGATGATCCCTGGATCAAGGGATTGACCGCGGGCAGTGATGATCATGCGGCGCTTTTCATCGGTAAAACTTATACCACCGCCGGGGCCGCCACGCCCGAGGAATTTATTCAGTGCCTTAAAAACAAGGTGATGATGGCCGGCGGCCGGCATAACAATTACCAAACCTTTGCCTTCACCATTTACAAAATTGCCTATGACTTCTCCAAAACCAAGAATGCCGGTCTTTCCAATTCCTTATTCACCCAATTAAACGAGGTGCTGTTCAATAATAAAAAAACAGGACTTGCCGATCATTTGAAATTCAAGGCATGGAAAACATCGAACGAACAGGATGAGTCCATCAAGAGAGCCCTCATGGACATTTTTAATCAGATGAAATCAGGCCCCGAGAAGGATTTTGAAGAAAAAGTCAGATTGGTTTATGAAAAGCTGAGCCGGATTTCGGACACTTATATAAAAGTGCTCTTTGAATCGCTGGAAAAAGACCTGCGCCAGGGTGATGTCCTTAAACTGGTGCGCGATGTTTCCTCCTTGCTGCCGGGCATCTTTTTTTCGCTGCCTTTTTTTACCAGCCTGAAGCATATGTTCAAGAGCCGCACCATGATCAACCGCCTGCGTGCGGAAGTAGGGATCCCCACGGACAAAATTCCAAAACGGATTCTTTGGTTCACAGATACCATCTCCGACATGAATGGCGTAGCCGAGACCATCAAAAAAGCCGGGTGGATTACCCACCATCATAAGATGGAGGTGACCATTGCAGCTGCGCTTAATCAGGATGAGCTGACGTCCGACTTGCCGCCCAACCTGATGCCCCTGCCTTACAGCCTTTCGCGCCAGATGCCTTATTACGAGCATCTGGGCCTGCGTCTGCCATCGGTACTCAAAGCCATGGAGATGATTTACCAGGCCGATCCGGAAGCCATCATCATCTCTACGCCCGGCCCGGTCGGCCTGTTGGGACTTTTGGCCGCTAAACTGTTAAACCTGCGTTGTATGGGTATTTATCACACTGATTTTACGGCCCAGACCCTAGCCCTGACGGGAGAGGAAGATTTGGGTAAACTGGTGGAAAGTTACATGAAGTGGTTTTACGCCTCCATGGACTACGTTAAGGTGCCGGCGGTGGCCTATATGGATATTCTGGAAGAACGCGGCCTCGATCCCAGAAAACTTGCCTATTATCGCAAAGGCATTGATACGTCCATCTTTACGCCCGAGGTGAGCTTCGGAAAAACATTGGATAGCATGCTGGCTTTTCCCGACCAGCCGGTACTCATGTACGTAGGCCGCATTTCCAAGGATAAAAACCTGGATTTTTTACTGGACGTTTTTCAGGCGTTGCGGGCCGAAGGCAGAACGCTTAATTTGGTGTTGGTTGGCGACGGGCCGCAAATGGATTATTTCCGGAAAAAGGCCGAAGGACTGGCGGGGGTGATTTTGATTGGGCGTCAACCCCATACCAGCTTGCCAACAATTTACACCCAGGCGGATGTATTTGTATTCCCCAGCTTAACCGATACCTTTGGCATGGCGGTCCTGGAGGCCCAGGCCTGCGGGGTGCCGGCCGTGGTTTCCAATACAGGCGGGCCCAAGGAAATTGTGCTGCATCAGCAAAGCGGATTGATCTGTCCGGCCAATCATCTGACCAACTGGGTGGAGGGCATCAAGCTGTTACTGGGTCTTAAGGAGAAGAATCCGGAAGTTTTTCGCAGTTATCGGCAGCGGGCCAGGCAAAACGCGGTTGATTTTTATGACTGGGAAAAAGTTATCCGCGACTTGTTTACTTTTCCGCAGGACCAGCCGACCTTTACCGCCGGCCCTAGGGTTGTCCCGTTCCACGAACGGCCTTTGACCCACGCTTCCTGAGCGCCCATCATACCACAATATTCAGGGCTTGAGGCACCACCTGGATATGGATCGAGGCCAGGCGGCCCACATAGTCACCATCCACTTGGATATACTCTTTTTTATTCAACACGTGAATTTGACGGCATTTAAAATAATCCACGTCCATATAACGGGCAATGTCACCGTGGCGTAACCGCCACATGTAATTGATAAAGGATAAAAAATCCCGCTTTTTGATAATACACAAATCCAACATACCGTCCGTGACTGCAGCCGTAGGCTGTAAGATCATGCGTCCGCCGTAATATTTTACGTTCCCCACAATGAACATATATCCGGAATGGACATTGGGATCGTCGTCCATTTTTATATCAATGGAACGAAACGGATAAACCAAAGAACTGCCGATAAACGAAAGGGCGTAGGCCATCATGCCCAGCCGCCGTTTCAGGCGGGTGTCGGTGTTCTTCACCACGAAGGCGTCAAAGCCAATCCCGGCCAGGGAGGCAAAATACCGTTGGTTGAGCAAACCGAGATCGATTTTTTGTAATTGGCCGTGCCGAATGCGTTCGCAGGCTTCGCGGATGGTGGCAGGTAGATTTAATTGCAGACTGAGCAAATTGATGGTGCCGGAAGGCACAATGGCCAGGGCGGTGCGGCGCTGAGCCAGGCCGTTGATGACAGCGTTTATGGTGCCGTCCCCGCCGGCGGCAATCACCAGATCATAATCAGCTTGGCTGCAGGCCGCGGCCAGCGCCGTGGCTTCCTCGGCGGAGCTGGTTTTGCTACCCTCGGCCTCAATGCCCAGGGCCATTAATTCCGCGTGCAAATTATCCAAATAGGCGTCGGGATGAATAGGGGCAGGGCCGCTTCGGCCGGGCAGGCCCAGCACTAAACGGCGAAACCAAGGCCATTTAAAGCCCTGACCGGAATTGGGATTGTAAATAATTTGAACCTTTTTAAAGGAAGGGGCCATCTCCAATCGCCTTTCCGCCAACCGGCCTGGTTCAAGTCTATCACAAGGTAAAGCACACCCTCTAGGATAAAATAAAAAGTATAGGGAGGACATACTGTGCGTTAAGTTTTTTGGCCTTTCTGCCGTTACTGAACCCAGCATATGGTGAAAGGTGTATAGATGGAATTCAGCAAACATCTGCTTATTGTGGAAGATGAAGAAGGCATAAGAAGCGCATTAAATATGGTGTTCTCAGATTGCGGATTCCAGGTGACTACAGCCGGTACCGGTCAGGAAGCCATTAAACTATTAAAAGGCAAGCAAGTAGATTTGGTCATCACCGATATTCTCATGCCCGACGGCGACGGCCTGGAGTTGATCAATTACTTGAGAAAATCCCATCCTCAAATCAAGAGCATTGTGATGTCCGGGGGCGATCCAAATTACCTGAGTGTCAGTCAGTGCCTGGGTGCAGACCGGGTATTATCCAAACCCTTTATCCGTCAGGAACTTGTCAGCATGGTCAAGGAATTGATTGGCTGAACCGGCCTTGTCTTATTAAGAAAAAATTGGCCATCGTTGATTTTTGTCATTGATATAGATTTGTGCCCTCCGTTACCTTCCTTTTATGACTCCATAGGAATTGGAGCTCAAACTTTTTCACCAATCAGCTGGTCCAATATCATATCTTAATGATGAATGATCCCACAGAGGGTGGCGAGGAACATGAAAATCAGCAGCAACAGACCAATGGTTTGGCGAGTCTCAATGCCGGCGATTTTGATCATGATATTGAGCGTGGGAGGTGCCATGATGGCTATAGCTGAGGAAAAAGTCATGAAAAAAGCCATATTCGCAGGAGGATGCTTTTGGTGTATGGAGCCCCCCTATGAACGTCTCAAGGGCGTCAAAGAGGTGGAGGTAGGCTATACGGGAGGGAAGAAAGTTAATCCTACTTATGAAGAAGTTTCTTCAGGCACCACGGGTCATTTGGAAGCAGTGGAAGTCACCTATGACCCAAAGGTGGTGTCCTATTCGGCTTTACTGGATGTGTTTTGGAGAAGTATTGATCCCACCGATGCCGGTGGACAATTCGCCGACAGAGGACGCCAATATGAGAGCGTTATCTTTTATGTGGACGAACAGCAGCGTCAAGAGGCGGAGCGATCCAAAGCCGCGCTGTCCGAGTCGGGGCGCTTCGACAAACCCATTGTCACAGCTATAAAGAAAGCGACCACGTTTTACAAGGCTGAAGATTATCATCAGCACTACTATCAAACCAACAGTACCCATTACAAGAATTATAGTGTGCTTTCGGGCCGGGTTCCTTTTCTGGAAAAAACTTGGGCCCACGATCCAACGTCCCCGGGGACCAAACTGGATAAAACCACGCTTAAAAACAAATTGACACCCATGCAATTCAAAGTTACCCAACAAAACGGCACGGAACCGGCTTTTCAAAATGCCTATTGGGATAATAAAGAAGAAGGTATTTACGTGGATGTGGTTTCCGGAGAGCCTTTGTTTTCCTCCAAGGAAAAATATAATTCCGGGACCGGATGGCCTAGTTTTTATGCGCCCCTGGAAAAAGGCCATGTAGTAGAAAAGCAAGACCGGTCTTTGTTTACAACCAGGACCGAAGTCAGAAGCACGCAAGCCAATTCTCATCTGGGTCATGTCTTCAACGACGGCCCAGAGCCTACGGGCCTGCGTTATTGCATCAATTCTGCGGCTTTGCGCTTTATTCCGGCAGCGCAGATGGAAAAACACGGCTATGGACAATATTTGAAGCATGTGGAGAAATAAGAGCAGGCAGTCCTAGCTGTTGGGATTTTTATCAATTCCTCATGCAAAGCGGGTGGTCTGATTTTTCACTAAAAGGGAGAGTTTGGTCGTTTTTCCAGGCCGTTACGTGCCAGCAATGGACGATGGGCAAATTACCGGGCCAAGTGATTATGCAGTGGACGGACCACGGTAAAGCTTCCTGCCCTTAATGCGTCATGCGCCCAGTTTTACCAGATTGCCATTGGCGACTGATCGTATAAAACGCATCATGGATACGATAGTGAAAGAGAAAAATTAAATTCTTCCCTGGAAACGCCGAAAATAACAAAGCAGCAATTTGGTGTCCAAAAAAGGAACAGCATCAGGAATAGCTATGAATGATCATGCCTTGGTTCCCACATCACCGGAGTGGCTTGCCGCTTTGGTAAAATCCATACGTCATTTTGCACAGACCACGCTGTGCATGCAGGAATGCAACGTGGTTTCCGCCGACGTGGATCTGCCCTGGGAAAAAATCGTCGGCGCCTATGTGCCCTGGACCTATGATCACTGCAGTGTGCATTTAGGTCTGATCTCCTCGCATGAGGGTTGCCGCCAATTAACGCAACGGCTCCTGGCCCTGGGCGGGGCACCCGTGGATGAGCTGGATATGTTGGACGCCATGCGGGAAATTGTGAATATGCTGGCCGGCATGACCAAAGGTGTGCTGGGCGGACGGGTCACGGTTAAACATATGGGGTTGCCGGTCGTGATTGACGGTGTTGTCAAACTCAGGCAAGGACAGGAACTCCTGGCCGAATTAGTCAAGATCGATGAAATTTATTGTTACGTGATTGTACTCACCCACGGCTAAACGCTCCTGCCAGTCCCTCCCTGAGTACTCGCTTAATCTTGCCAAATCTTTCTCACTCAAGCTATAATAGCGCGCTAACCATCCATCATCGGCGGAGGATTTATGAAAAGTGGCGCCAAACTCTTTATCTGGATAAGCTTGTTGTGTGCGACCTTGCCATCTTGGGCGGCTGCGTCACCCATTAGGGTGATAACCACCATTTATCCCACTTATGAATTTGTCCGGCAAGTGGGGGGGAGTCTGGTGGAGGTCAAGTTGCTTTTGCCGCCCGGGGTGGAAGCCCACAGTTTCAGTCCCACCCCCAGGAATATTGTGGAGATCATGAAGGCTAATTTATTTATTTATACCAGTGCTTCCATGGAACCATGGGTAACGGACATGATGGAAAGTCTGCAAACGCCGACCTTGAAGATTGTCGATCTCAGCAAGATGATCAATCCCAAGGCGTTGATGGCCGAGACCGGCACCGCCACCTCGACGGAGGATCATCACCATCTCGAAGATCCTCATTACTGGCTCGATCCTGTTATTGCGCAGGCAATGGTCAGAGCCATTGCAAAATTATTAATTGAACAGCAACCATCTCATAAAGCTGAGTTTGAAAAAAATGCACAAGCTTATATCGGTCGACTGGAACAATTAAACACCACCATCACCAAAAGCCTGGCCTCATGCCCGCACCGCACTATCGCCATTTCAGGCCACCAATTTTTTAATTATTTTGCGCGCCGTTATAATTTAAAGACCATCACCGCTTATGAAGGTTATTCTCCCAATGCCCGTCCCAGCCCGGACCGCCTGGTCAAGGTGGTGGAAAAGCTGAAAAAGGATAATATTAAAATTATTTTTTATGAAGCTATGACCAAACCTAAAATGGCGCAGGTTATGGCCGAGGAAACAGGTGCCCGTCTCAGGCCTTTACACACCCTGGCCAATTTGTCAAAAGAAGAAACCCAAACCCATCAAGATTACCTCTCCATCATGAAAAAGAACCTAACCTATTTAAAAGAGGCGCTGTGTGACTGAACCGAGCATTATCGACTGTTCCCATTTAACCATTAAATATCAGGACAGTGTAGTTTTGGACCAGGTGAGTTTGCAATTACCTCCAGGGGAATATTTCGGCGTCGTTGGCCCCAATGGTTCCGGCAAAACCACGTTCATCAAGGCACTGCTCAATCTGGTGCCTATGTCGGGCGGGCAGATCCGTCTCTTCGGTACGCCGCTGGCTCAGTTTAAGGATTGGCATCGGATCGGTTACCTGCCGCAATTTACGGTTCTGCCCAAACAAGGGTTTCCAGCCACGGTCCGGGAGATTGTGGCGACCGGCCTGCTCAGCCAAAAACGTTTTCCCAGACACCAGACGGACAAGGATAAAGACAAACTGGAAGCTGTGATGAACCTGTTGAAGATCAAGGAACTTGAACGCCGGCAAATCGGCAATTTATCCGGCGGCCAGCGCCAGCGGGTGTATTTAGCCCGGGCTTTGGTGAATGAACCGAGCCTGCTTATTCTGGATGAACCTACAGTGGCCTTGGATCCGGAAGCCAGGGAAAATTTCTACCAAACCCTTCTTAGCCTGAACCAAGAAAAAAAAGTAACCGTGCTGCTCGTTACCCATGACAGCGGTACCATTGGGCACTACGCCACCAAGATGATTTATTTGGATCGCCGGTTGATTTTTTTCGGATCATTCAAAGATTTTTGCATATCCGAAGAAATGACCGGACTGTTTGGAGACTTTGCGCAGCATGTGATTTGTCATCAACACGAAAGTGAGCCGGGCCATGGACACCATTCTTGAAGGGTTGAAATTGGGCTTTATTCAAAGGGCCTTGCTTAGCGGCACATTTATTGCAGTTTCCTGCGCCTGCCTGGGCGTGTTTTTGGTTTTAAAACGCTTATCTCTGATTGGCGAAGGCCTGTCCCATTTTTCCTTTGGCACCATCGGCCTGGGCCTGCTGATCAATGTCTACCCCTTTTATGTGGCCGCTCCCCTGGCTGTGCTGGCATCCTTTTGGATTTTGCACCTGGCTGAGCGCGCCAATGTTTATAGTGATGCGGCCATTGGCCTCATCTCGGCCATTGGTATTGCCCTGGGCATTATCCTGGCCAGCAAGGCGGGCGGATTCAATGTAGACCTGTTCAGTTATTTATTTGGCGATATTCTGGCAGTAAGCAAGGTGGAGACCATTTTTGCTATTGTCTTATCGCTTCTGGTCCTTATCACCATCATCGTTTTCTTTAATGAACTGTTTGCCATTACCTTTGACGAAGATCATGCCAGGGTACAGGGCATCAAGACCAGGCGTATGGATCGACTGCTGGTACTTCTTACCGCTTTGACCGTGATTTTGGGCATCAAAGTGGTAGGCACCATGTTGGTGGCCAGTTTGATCATTTTCCCTCCCATTTCCGCCCTACAGATTGCCAAAGGGTTCCGGCAGGCTATCCTCATTGCTGTTATGATTGCGGTCGGATCCGTGCTTTTTGGTATCCTATTGGCTTTCTTGCTTAATTTTCCGGCCGGGGCAACGATTGTCATGATCAATTTTATGTTTTTCCTGCTCATGACCATCATCAGAAAAATATTACGCACTGACTAGAGAGCTGCTTATAATTATTTTTCCATCTGACTTGAATATGTAGCTTACTGCCGATATAGTATTAATGGTTCATAGATTATGGAGATTTTGAATTCAAGCTTGTGACAGTCAACCAGGAACCGCGAGGCTTTTGTGGTGATAGACAAGCCACTATTCCGGTTAACCCCTATAAATGCCTTTGGGCTAATCATTTAAATGGGAGAAATGGAAATGAAAGAATTATTGGTGATTTCATTATTTATTATTGGGCCGAGCATGTTGGCCATGGTAGCCCAAGGTATCATGCCTTTTGGTACTTTTTTTGTGGTAGCGCTCGTTCTGACCACGGTCTACTGGATACTCTTTTCATTATTGGCCAAAAAGAATAAAGTCCAGGAACCGAAAGCAGAAAAAAAAGAAAAGGGTAGCCTTGCCTCCGCAGCCGGAGCGGCAGCTGTTGCTGAAATTGCCAAAGAAAACCATGTGGATCAACAAATCTCTCGAAATTTAAAAAGATCAGAAGCTCCTACTGAAGAAGCAGAAGCCAAGGCCAAAGAAGAAGCAGAAGCCAAGGCGAAAGAAGAAGCAGAAGCCAAAGCCAAAGAAGAAGCAGAAGCCAAGGCGAAAGAAGAAGCAGAAGCCAAGGCCAAAGAAGAAGCAGAAGCCAAGGCCAAAGAAGAAGCAGAAGCCAAGGCGAAAGAAGAAGCAGAAGCCAAGGCCAAAGAAGAAGCAGAAGCCAAGGCGAAAGAAGAAGCAGAAGCCAAGGCCAAAGAAGAAGCAGAAGCCAAGGCCAAAGAAGAAGCAGAAGCCAAGGCCAAAGAAGAAGCAGAAGCCAAGGCCAAAGAAGAAGCAGAAGCCAAGGCCAAAGAAGAAGCAGAAGCCAAGGCCAAAGAAGAAGCAGAAGCCAAGGCCAAAGAAGAAGCAGAAGCCAAGGCCAAAGAAGAAGCAGAAGCCAAGGCCAAAGAAGAAGCAGAAGCCAAGGCCAAAGAAGAAGCAGAAGCCAAGGCCAAAGAAGAAGCAGAAGCCAAGGCCAAAGAAGAAGCAGAAGCCAAGGCCAAAGAAGAAGCAGAAGCCAAGGCCAAAGAAGAAGCAGAAGCCAAGGCCAAAGAAGAAGCAGAAGCCAAGGCCAAAGAAGAAGCAGAAGCCAAGGCCAAAGAAGAAGCAGAAGCCAAGGCCAAAGAAGAAGCAGAAGCCAAGGCCAAAGAAGAAGCAGAAGCCAAGGCCAAAGAAGAAGCAGAAGCCAAGGCCAAAGAAGAAGCAGAAGCTCCTCCTGCAGAGGCGGCCAAATCTTCAGGCACCAACCCTATTCACATAGACGTTGCCCACGGACTGGATCAGCTGAGAATCGATTGGTTCCATGATTGTTTGCATGCCATTGATCAGTACAATCAAGCCCAATCGGACGATGCCCGAAATGTATCTTTTAGCCACACCCATTTGGAAGAAGATGGTGCAGTAGCCTTTAAGACGTTCCAATTGCTTTTGATAGACCAGTATTTAAATCACGATAAAAATAAAGTGGCCTATGCGGGGTTGGGATTGGACCGTAAAATTAAAGATGCGGTTTTAGATAAAGAAGAACAGAAGCTGGCCAATCAGTTTTACGCACAATACCAACAGACCAAATCCCCATCTTCCAGCGATGGTCAGGGACAGCAGTGGGATTATTTTGGCCGGGTCATCGCGACGTTCTTAACCAGTGATGACCAAGCCGGACGCATCGAAACTATTGTGACCGGAACCCTCAAGACCTATGAAGACCGGCATTTGCTGATTATTGCCAAAGCCTTGGGCGATAAGCGCAGCATAACCAAACTCAACAATAAAATTGAAACAGCCAAGTCAAAAAAGAAAAAATAATGGTTGGAAAGAACGGAGGACTTATGGGACAAGAATTGACATTTGTCTATGAAACGATAGATCATTTGCCGGGCGTGCAATTATTAAAAATTCAGGGCTCCATTGATTCCGATACTGCACATGATTTTGAAGCCCAATTGCAGCAGCAGCTTAACCGGGATCAGGCCAAAATTTTGATTGATTTACAAGCTGTTGATTACATCAGTTCCGCCGGCGTGGGTATTTTCGTGGGCATGGTAGGGGAATTCAGAGACCGCCCGGAAGGCGACATCAAGGTTTGTCATGTCTCTCCAAAAATCAGAAAAGTATTTGCCTCCATCGGGCTTGATGACATGATCGAATTGATTGACACCCCTGCTCAGCTTACCCAATGGTCCGCCGGGGAAGCCCTGGTGGACGAATTGGATCATTTTGTGTTATCCCTCCCGGCAAGTGAAGTCTACCGTGGCACGCCGGTGATGCTTAGAGTGGAAGCGCAAACAAAAGAATCAGGCCTGCTTGGAGATTACCATGACCAACCTGATTTACGCTGCCAGGAAGGTATGGTTTTGCCTCAGCAATTGCAGGGCTTTAAGCAAGGGGTATGGGAGGGTGAGGTCACGCTCAGCGCTTCAGGCTCTGTCAGCCTGCGCGTGGAAGACCGGGGTAAAAGCGGGCAGTTGCAAGTGGAGGTGAAGGAAAAAACTGAAAAAGCAGTTTTTCCCCTTACGGTGCAATGTAAAACTTGCGGCCACGAGATGGTGGTCACCGGCCCGGATCTTTACCGATGTGAACATTGTGACGAGACCTTTCAGATTGATGAGTGGGGCAATCAACTCACTATTAAAAGCGGGTCCACAGCCAAACGCCGCAAATCTAAATATAAAGGCATGGAGTTAAAGATCAACGCTGATGTTAATTATATGGGTGTGATCAGAGTATCTTTAACAGGCTTATGTGAAAAAGAAGGCATGAGTCCGGAAACAACCAATGAAGTGGTGCTGGCCGTGGAAGAGATTCTTCTCAATTTGATGGAACACGGTAATGATTTTGATCCCTGGCAGATTTTGGTGCTGCGCGTTCACTTTCAAAAAAAACAGGTCAAAATCCAAATTCGTGATTATGGTGATCCTTTTGACATTACCAAGCAGGATACGTCCACTATCAAGTCCAATGTTTTAAAAGGTAAAAAGCGCGGGGTTGGGGCCTTTATGGTGAACCAGATTATGGATCAGGTCAAATACAGTACTTTACACAATTACAATGAATTGACCATGGTGAAACGCTATGGCCCGGAGGATGAAAACGATTGATCTTTCCCGTAAACCCGTCCTGGCCATCCCCGGTGGTGACCAGGACGGCTAGGGTTGCCTTGATATAATCATGAGCTGGCTGTCACGAAGAAGTGGATTTTTATCAAATCCTGCTTTACGGTCTGTCCCACTTTCTATAGTCCTATCTGCAAAAAAATATCTAAAAAAATCAGAAAAGAACTAAACATGACCGATACTCAGGCAGATGCCTAAACAGGTTTTTAGGGCATTTATTTCCCGGTTCTGAGCCCGCCTAAAAATCCCTATGGTCAGGTTCATGGCAGGGAATGACTTTCACCACAGCACAGGAGCAGGCCATGTTAACCAAAGCAGAGCTGACCAATGCCCAGGAAATCATCAACAATATGTTGGAAACTATGGAACATCAGTTGAAACCCAATGCCCTTATGGTGATGGCCAATGAAGTACGTTATTTGTTGCTCGGTCTGGCTGGGGCATTAAAACAATATCAAAAAGGCGTGGTGGACCGGGGCAGTGATCCAATACTATCAAAGGTAGGATTGCCATTGATCAAGGCTTTTGATGAGATGGAAAAAGACTTTGAGGATTATAAACAAAAGTGGGTCCAGCCTGAAGCTATAGAATCTGAGCCCGCACAATACATTGAAGATAGTAAGAAGGTGTATCAGATCATTTACAAATATCTTAACCAGGAAAAATCCGAACTTCTGCCACTGCTTTAATAAATCTTCTCATTTTCCCAGCAGTTTAAGGTGCGTATAATGCGACAACAAAATTTAGGATCTTCTTCCTTGCATATCAACATAGTCTCGCAATGAATTAGGGAATAGTTTAAGAAGCCTGCCCAAAATATCTGCTCCGTAATTTTAGTATGCCTATAAAACTTTTGATGATTTTGTGTCTAATTAATAAATGATAATCAATATAATAAAAAAGGGCTCGTGGTGGTACGGTTAACCAAACAAAGACAGCTGATAGTGGCAGAAATGCGGGCTTTTAAACAGCATCCCGGAGCTGCGGAGTTTAATTTCCATATAAAAGCTAAATTTCCAAGCAGGCGTATCAGTGTGGGTTAAAGAAATCTCGCAAAATAGGGTGAGTTGGTATTGATTGGAAAAATATAAGGGAATCGGGTTAGGTGCGAAGGCAGTCCCATTTTCCATAACCACATTAAAAGTTCTCGACGTGGCAGAGTGGATGATGTTCATTTTACCTGCTCCCTTGACCATGCAGCAGCACGGGGCCATGAGTTAGGAACTCAGTTCCGATGCCCTTGAGATGGAGGGTATCTGTCAACGCTGCCGCAGGAATACAAAAAGTACTTAATAAAGGTTGTCATTACCCAGGTCTACGGGGTCAACATAAATAATACCAAAGGAGGAGTTATCATGGCTTCTTTAGTAACCAAACCAGCACCGGAAATCAAGGCAGAAGCAATTGCCGCGGATAATCAATTCGTGGAGTTGAATTTATCGGACTATAAGGGCAAATATGTGATTTTGTTCTTTTATCCCATGGATTTCACCTTTGTGTGCCCAACAGAGATTATCGCTTTTGACAAAAAACTGGAGGAGTTCAAGAAACGGGAAACTGAGGTAATTGGCGTTTCCGTTGATTCCAAGTATACTCATTTTGCCTGGAAAAATACGGCGGTGGACAAAGGGGGGATCGGGCCTATCAAGTACCCTCTGGTGGCTGATCTGAACAAGAAAATTTCCAGAGATTATGGGGTACTTTTGGAAGAGGACGGGGTGGCCTTGAGAGGATTGTTCTTAATTGATAAAACCGGCATAGTCCGCCATGAACTGATCAATGATCTACCCTTGGGCCGCAATGTAGACGAAGCGATCCGTATACTAGATGCGCTGCGTTTCAATGAAAAATACGGCGAGGTCTGTCCTGCCAATTGGAAAGAGGGCGAAGAGGGCCTAAACGCTACTTCGGAAGGTGTGGCCGCTTACCTGTCCAAACACGCGCATTAAACCGATCCTGGGGTTCTGATGCATTTGGACAGCATGGGTGTTGACTCTAGGGTACTGCCATCCTCCTTCGCTGATAAAATTTCGGAGGATTAGGGTCTGTACCCTAGAGGGCTTTTAATCAAGGCCGTATTAGGGCTGCGTATAAGACCATGGAGGTCTTTCAACAAAAAGGTTTTTTCTGCAACCAAAACTATGGGGAGAATGCTTGCTTGACCTGAACCTGCCAATAAGAGAAAATAGTTGACCTTTTACATGCAAGTTTGGCACTTTTTCTAATTAAGCCGAGGTACTGGCTTGGAATACCAATTCCGCAGGAAGGGCTTATGACACTGATCCAACCCTATTTGCCGCTGGCCGCTGCTTTTTTAATTGCCCTGTTTTTTGGAAGGACGGCTGCTCATGTACACGCTCCCCGGGTGACGGGCTATCTTCTGGCCGGTATCGTGGCTGGGCCCTCTTTGGCTGCACTGGCGGGATGGCCGTCCCTAATCAGCTGGGATGCCTTGGAGCAAATCCGGCCAGTCACTAAAATTGCGCTGGCGTTTATTGTATTAACCATAGGCATTAAGGCCCGCTTTGAAAATATTCAGCGCTGGGGAACGCGTTTGTTCAAGCTTTCCGTCTATGAAATCCTTTTCACTTTTTTGGCGGTCTGGGTAACGATTTTTGTTCTTGATTGGCTGTTTATAAAGTCCTTTGTGGTTCACGGGCATCTGGATTATGGCAAGATGGTTCAGATGGCCCTGTTTTTTGCAGTCATTGCCATAGCCACAGCTCCAGCAGCGACCCTCTTTGTGATTCGGGAATATGACGCAGAAGGACCATTGACCGAAAAAATAATGATCCTTATTGGGTTTAACAACTTGGTCTCCATTGTGGCTTACCTGGTGATTGCCCATATTTACTTTGAAATGACCCACCCCCTTGATCTACTCCTGGCCTTAGGGGCACCGGCGCTGATGGGGACAGCGATTGGTTTCGCCATGAGTCTTTGGGCACAGCATCTTGACAAGGAACGGGACTATCAATTGTTAGCCATTGGCGGGGTCATTCTGGTCATGGCCATATCATCCCTAGCCAGCATCAATATGATGCTGGCCGTTTTTTTAACCGGCCTGACCTTGGCCAATGCCTCTCCCAAAATCGATGCCATGATGAATGCCATTCAAAAAATCGATTACCCCTTTTATGTTTTGTTCTTTGTCATGTCCGGTGCGGGCATGCATTTGCAATCTTTTACCCAGGTGGGTTTGTTGGGCGTAGGGTACATTTTAGCCCGGACAGCGGGGAAGCTTGGTGGCAGTTTTTTTGGGGCCAAGGCTGCAGGCTATCCCCAAAGGGATAAGGTCAACCTGGGCTTCACGCTCATTGCCCAGGCTGGCATTGCCATAGGTCTTTGCCAACAACTGGCCGGCCAATGGGCGGTTGGCGGTCATTTGGTGGAGACGATTATTCTGGGTTCTTTGGTAATATTTGAATTGGTGGGCCCATTAGCGGTACGTTATGGTCTGGTACGCGCCGGTGAGGTTTCCCTGCTTTCTTTGTTGGTGAAAAAAGCCTCGTCCAGTACTTTTGAAGAATTCTATCAGGTGATCAATCATTTTCGGCTTTCTTTGGGTCTGTCCCTGCAAAAGAAATTAAAAAACGCCACGGATATCCTGGTCAAGCATATCATGCGCAGCAATGTGGAAACCGTGAAGGCGACCATGCATTTTAATGATTTTTTAAAAATGGTGGCATTCAGCCGTTATGACCGGTTTCCCGTGGTGGACCAAAACGAACATTTTATCGGAGTGGTGGATTATTCCGATATCCGGGATATGATTTTCGATCCCACCCTGGGAGATCTAATCATCGTGGGGGATTTGATTAAAAAAAATCCCCTGGTTATTAATGCTGATCAAAGCATTAAAGATATCCTGAAGATTTTCAAAAAACATCCCAACATTACTTATCTACCTGTGGTGGAAAAAGAAAATCCCCAGAAATTAATTGGTATTCTTAATCAAAATACAGTGCTGTCATTGTTTCGTTCTCTGAATGAATAATATAGGAGCGACACCCCATCGCTTCACCGTGAACCAACGGGATTGTAAAAAAATAAAAGATATAAAATTATCCCCGTTGAAGGGTTGCATTTTCCCGAGGTCTTAGTACACTTTGATTAAGTCATGTAAATGGAAATATTTTAAAGCGAATTCAGAAATCGGGTACAGCCCCAACCAAGATCAATAAAGGTGGATAAACATGGAGCAAAAAGGCAACTTTCGGCAAATGATCAAACGATTGCTTAGTCTGGAAGAAAAAGTGGCGGTCATGGAAGAACGCGTTCTTGATTTGGAGCGGGACATGTTTTTCATGGAAAAAGTCGTGAGTTACTGGCATAACTCCTTTGATCTTGTTGAGCGTGGGATGGCCAGCAGACATATGCATTGTGAATTTGAAAAATTTGAACGTCATTTAGCCCGCCTGGAACATATTTTCGCTTGAAATTCCAATTTCGACCATGAATTTAAGTTTTCCGCGCTGAGAGATCGTGTGGTAATGCTTGCTGATACCTTCTCCTCTCTGATGCGGGGTTACCATAATTTTTGTTTTAAAGTCTTAGAATCACCCCCCACCTCTTTCCCTGTAAAAGCGGGGAGGGGGATCATGAGGTTGAGACACAGCCTCTGGGAGAGAATTCTCATTACGCCATTCCCGCCAAATGAAAAATTGGAAGGTCCCCATGGGATACATTGTTTATATGTTGCGCTGTGCTGACAACAGTTACTACACCGGCTATACCAAGCACATCATTAAACGCCTTCGGCTTCATCGCCAGGGGAAAGGGTCTAAATTCGTTAAAACCCGATTGCCATTTCGTCTGGTCAGGATGGAGCTGTATGCTACGCAGGGCGAGGCCATGCGCAGGGAAATCATGATCAAGAAAATGAAAAAACCTGAAAAAATTGCCCTGGTAAACCGATAATAGTAAAGACGTTATGCCGCCCGGGCCAACCCGGGAGGCCACGATGCTGATGATTCGGTGAGACCATGCGCATTAAGATTAATCCGGCAGAAATCCGCAACTTAGCCCCCATGTCAACCACGGTCAGTCAACTGACCGGATTGATGAATGACGCCCATTATGGGGTGAATGAAATATCACGCCTTATCGAATTGGACGGTGCCTTGACGGCCAATGTGCTGCGCTGGGCCAATTCCGCCTTTTATCGCAGCCAGTTTGAAATCAATACGGTTAAATCAGCAGTCATGCGGCTTGGGCTTAACAACATTATAAAACTGGCCATCGGCAACAGCCTGGGTAAAACCATGAAACGCAAAGTACCCGGCTACAATCTGATGGAGAACGAACTTTGGCGCCACAATGTAGCCGCAGGACTGACTATCGAGAGCTTCCAGCGCCAAATAAGGATGGAGATTCCGTCCATGGCCTTTACCTCCGCCATGCTTCATGACATCGGTAAACTCATTCTAAGCCGTCATCTTGAGCCTCAGATGGTTAAGAAAATCAGGGATGAAATTTTGGAAAAAAAGTGTTCTTACGCGGAAGCGGAGCAACAGTTGTTAAATATTGATCATGCAGAAGTGGGTGCTGCCCTGGCCGGTTATTGGAAATTTCCAGAGGAAATCATTGTGGTGATAGAACAGCATCACCGTCAACCCACGGCTTCCAACCGCTTGCTCGACTTGGTCATGTTTGCCAATCATATGGCCAAACACATCGGTGAAGGTCTGGGCGCCCCTGTCCAGGCCAATCATTTGGATGAAAACGTGATCCAGCGTCTGGGCATAAGTGCGGACCAGCAGCTTCGGATAGAACAGGATGTTAAGTCAAGACTCACTCAAGCCCTGGAGGAATTTGAACTGTAATGCGAACCTTGGTCGTGGAAGATGAGCCGAACATTCAAACAATGATCAAAATATTTCTGAAACCTTACGGCCGTAGTGTGACGGCCAAAAACGGGGCCGAGGCTGTAGCCAAATTTCAGACGGCTTTGAACCAGCAACAGCCTTTTGATTTGATCATTTTGGACATCATGATGCCCGTTATGAACGGCTTGCAGGCTTTGGAGAAGATCCGGGTCATGGAGCAGGAAATGAACATAAAAGAAGTTGACGGCGTGAAAGTCATCATGTTGACCGCCACCGATGATACCCCCAATGTTATTGCATCTTTCCGCCATCGCTGTGACGCCTACTTGGTCAAACCCTTTGAAGATAGTGAGTTGATCGAGGAAATAAGAAAACTTAAATTGATTGATTAGGCCTGTATATTATCGGCGGACCATTGGTGCAGATGGCGGCTGATAAACGTGACAATCTGCTGGTGCTCTTCCTTCCCGGTTTTAGTGATTTGCAATGGCGCTCCGAAATGAATATAAATATCGAGGCTTTTACCTACCGGTCCGAAATCGCGCAGCCATTTGCCATTGCCCCAAAAATCGGTTTTTAAAGCAACGGGAATAACGGGCACGCCGGCTTTCTTGGCCAGTTTTACGCCCAGGGAATTAAAATGTTCGGGCCTAAACCGTTCCGAACGGGTACTCTGGGGAAAAATAACCAGGGACATTCCTTGCTGCAATTTGGCGGTGCCTTCTTCAAGGACGGTTTTTAAATCTTCTTTAGGATTTTGGCGGTCAACGGCAATGGGCTGGCGACTGGCCATGATGGCGCCAAAGAGAGGCGTGGTGAGCAACTTGCGCTTAACCACAAAAGTATGCGGGACAATAGGTTCGATTAAATGGGGTAAGAGAAAGGTTTCCAAGGTGCTCATATGATTACCGATAAACACCACCGGTCCTTTGATTTGGTGAAGATGATTTAATCCTGTGATGTGGAGTCGCCCCCCATTGGATTCAATGGCTTCTTTTACCGAAAGACTTTGTTTTATCCAGAATTGATTGTCATAAGCCTTGCGCTTGGCGGTCAGCCAACCGCTAAAAATAATCCAAAAAATCTTAAGGTAAAAAGTGAAGCGTAAAGGGAAATGTAACCGTTTCAGCAGAAATTGTTTGTAATCAGCCGGGGTGTGATAGTCATTGACTTGGTTGCTCATGGAGGATCCTTGTCATTATTACCCTAAAAAGGGATGCGAATTAGTAGAGAAATGCAATTAAAATTGAGGTGTGATAAATAGTATTGTTAAATTTTTTGTGTAAATATTTATGATGAAAAAGTTGCTAATTATCATAACAGATTAACTAAAAACTTGTCAATTAAATTGCCAAAAAGTCTCGTTTGGACACACTCTTTAGCCTGATGATCTGAAAAATCGTGATATTATCAAAGGATGACGTTAAAAAATGCATTTAAAATAAAGTCATAAATTTAAATTGTTTCAAAATTGACCAATATTGAGCGGTAGACTTGATTTTTTATAATTGAATGATATGCTTATTAATATTATAACCGCATGATGCCTATTTGTTTTCAAGGATGACTGTAATGAGAATTATGCATACCGTGGTGTATGCCACGATAATGATATACCTCACGCCTTTGCTTTCTTTCAGTTGGACTACCACGCCTTATAATCCTCATGAAAGCCAAATTGTTTATCGCCATAAGGTTGTACATATACCCAGTGACTTAGGGGAAATCCAGACTTATTTCCAATCGCCAACAGCCAAAAAAACAGTTGTTTACCTGCAGGATATGCATTGCGACTATGATGTTCAAAGGAACATTGCCAAGATTCTCAAAATTCTCGGGCTTAGGCATCACTTATCTTTGGTGGGCCTGGAAGGTGCCTGGTTGCCCCTGGAAGTCACCAATTTGGCCAATTTTAAATTACCCTGGGCGCGATTGTCTATTGCCGATTATCTGGTCCAGCGTGGACGCTATACAGGCGCCGAATATGCCGCTGTTACCGGTAACCAGGGCTTAAAGCTGGTGGGGATAGAGAATCGTGATGTTTACTTGAGCAGTCTTGATCAGATCAAGCGGCTTTTAAGCAGCGAGCCTCAAGGTTATCTCTTGGATTTGAAACAGTGCCTGGAGGATATCAAACCAAAACTCAATAATCAGGACTTAATCAAACTGGATAAGGTTGCCAAAGCCTATCGACAAGGCACCCTGCCCGCCCGGGACTATGGACGAATGCTCTTGGAAAAAGCCGAAGCTTCGCAGGTGGCAGGCAAGATACAAGAACGCTTCCGGCGTTTTCTAAATCAAAATTATCGTTCTACGGATTTGACCGGAAAGCGGGAAGAAATGGATGCCGCTCTCCAGGTCTTGGAACAGGCTTTACGGGCCAAGTTGTATACCGAGCCCAACCAAAGACGGTTGGATGAATTGCTTAACCATCTGGACATATTGGAAAAAATAATGAACATTTCGGCCACACCCAGTGAGGTGGCGCAAATACAACGACAGTCTCAATTTTTTCGAGTTCAAACCTTTCTTGATTTTATTACCCAGTGGTCTGGTAATGAAAAACCCCTGCTTGATCCGGCCATTATTACCCTGGACGCTTATGTGCGGGATGCGCTGCGTTTTTATCAAGCCGTGGATCAGCGTAGCGCGTTTTTTGTCCGCAACCTGCTTAAGCGCATGGATGAAGCAAACCAGGACCTGGCTGTCCTGGTCTGTGGCGGCTATCATGAAAGGGCCATTGCCCAAGCCTTAAAAGAAAAAAATATTAATTTTATAAGCATTCGGCCTTGCCATCGGGCGAGTAACCGGATCAACCCCTATTTCAGAAATATGATGGGCGAAAAAAACACTTTGGAAAAAATATTAATGCCTCCCAATCGCAGCAGTTTCGCCCTGCCCATTCAATCTCCCCAAGTTGACATACGGAATGCCACTGGATTTCTTCAAGATCAACTACCGGGTGTTGCCACCACACAAAAGGAAATCGCTGCCCTCAAAGTTTTCTGTTCAAAAGTCGATGCTCTTCGACCCGGGGAAGATGAGCCTGATGTTAAGTGGAGTCCTGACCATCGGTCGGTGGCCATTAAAACAGAAAGCTTAGCCGCCATTCTGACCAATTCTTCGGCCCCAACTGCCCCTTTTACCACAGCGGTTCCCCTGAAATTGGGTAAGTGGACAGTTGCCATTGGTGACACCAATGCTTATGAGCAGATGGCTGAGTGGGTAAGCAAACACCGCGATTTGGATTGGACTATTCGAAAAGTCCTGCGCCAAGGTCTTGCCCTGGCCCAACAACTGTATCAACTGCCCCTACAAGCTTCTCGCGTTGTCGGGCACTGGCTCAGACATCTCATTGAAGCTCCCCAAATGGCTCTGGCCGGCATTTCTGCCGGTTACGGAGCCATGGACAATCCAGCAGCGGTGCAGCTGGAAATAAAGAAGGAAAATGTTTATCTCAATCAGGCAAACCAACCGCCTGCAGGCGGGGGAAGCAAAGAGCCGGATGAAGTGAAACAGGAATTTTTGAAACAGGTAAAAAATTCCATTGCGGTCAACCTTTCCCAGAAGACCTATTTACTTGATGGGCCTATAGAATGCTCCGTGGACGATGTCTCTCTCCCCCGTGTGCCGGAACGAGAGTCGCTTTTGGACTACGCTGAGGAGCTGTCCTTTTTAGGCACGTTAGTCCAGCGTTCGATGGGTTATGCCGGTCCCGGGCCGGTGCATATCAACCGTTTTCGTTTCGAAACCAAGGCGAGAAGATGGGCGCGCTTGTTTTTTATGAATATGCGTCGTTTTTCTTATTTAATCATTGGCTCTGATGCCCGGAAAAATCCCACGGGCAGTCTTGTGCCCGGGACTTTCTTCAAAGGACTGACCGGAAGAGCATCCCGCGAAGTTCTGTTTTTTTATGGGGAAGGGGCCCATGCCCGCAACCCTTTGGGGCAGTTGCTGGCCCTGGCAATTACGCCATCCTCGCGGGAAAGGGTTTTTAAGGCGCTCCCTGATAAACGGATGTTTAAAATCATTGCCTCTTCAAAATTTCGAACTATTGATTGGAAGGCGATATTGGCTGGAAATCAAGACCATGGCCATGTTGATGTCAACGGCTTGGTTAATCAGATCTGGACTGGTTTTGAAAAGCAGGGGATCCTTCGCCCGAAAATAGTCATGCTTTATCGTGAGCATCATCAAGAGCTTATCAAGGCCTTTGCCTCCAAGATGGATATCGTACTAAACGAAAGGGATATTTCGAAGGAAATCGATAGACGGGGGGAAGTGCTTTTACCGGGGCCCAAGGGTAAGCTGTTACTGAAGCTCAATGATGACTGGTCCCCGGCCCTTGATTTTAATAGCAAGAGTGAAGAGGCCCCTCATATGATCATAGGTGAAGGCGGTATGCCGCAAGCCTTACTGAGCGCCCTGATTGCCCAAAAATTAGGCGAGGGAGAGCCGGCTTATACCATGGCTGCCATGGTGGCACCAAGTAATCATATCCAATACACGGACCAGGAAATTAAGTTGATGAGGCAATACCAAATCCAACCGGGACAGATTTTCGGGCTAGAGGATTTGGTGGAAAAGGAGGAGGCACAAAAAAGTCTTTGCGTATTGGGCGTTTATCAGGATTGCTTTTTAGGAGGTCAACATTTGCAGGGACCGACTGTTTTACGTGATGGCCGTACCGCGATCTCCCAGGCTTTAATAACATCGCAAGGTGTCAAACCGATCAAACTGTATTATGAAGCCCCACATCAGTTTAAGAAGTTAAATCTTGATCAAAATGTAGTTGCCCAGTTAATGACCTCCATTAATTTAAAAAAATGGAAATGGGCAAGGACGCTTATTACAAATTTTATAGCGCCCTGGAAAACGCCGGTTTTTGAATATTATCTCCAAGGCCGTCAAAAGCTTGGCCAAAAACAAGATCAAGCTGATGAAACCGAAGTGGCCATCCATGCCTTAAGGTCCTTTGAAAAAGGTCTGCAGGAACTGGAACGGCTTAGAAGTCAAAGCAAAAACAAATTGTCCGCCGATTTGATCAATATGGAAACCTATTTTGAAAGAGAGATACGGGAATTGGCGCTTTGGTTAAAACAACATTTTTCGGCGCAAAATATTATTAAAACGGCATTGATCTATTCCAAAAAAGCTATTGCTGCGTCCGCCAACAATGGCAGCTTTGATATCTGGAGTGATCATATTCGTCTGTTGTTGGATCCTTGGTTAAAGATCTATGACAATTATCTAGGCCAACAAACCCAGCCTATCACGGAAAAGGACAAATTGAAATTTTTAGATCAACTTTTCCACAAATATCTTAAAGAGATTCAAGAAGTGCTTTTTCAGGAAAAACTGGGTGATGGCAGTCCTCTTTCGGCATGGCAATTTTTACTCTATGCCACCGTGTTTGATGATTTTACGCTCAATCAACAAGCCATGATCATGGATCAATGGCGCGATGAAATCTTCAAAGATCCTGAAAATTATATGCAGTGGACTTCGGAATTGATCGAACGCAGCCGAAAACGGCGGCAACGAATCATGCAAGCCGCCGGTATGGAAGAGGATCAAAAAGAGAACTATAGCTACATGCCGCCCAATGGGTTGCGCCGGGCAGTAAGTGATCAGGCTATGGAAGGCAATGAGCCACTTACGGCCGGCCTTATTAACCAAGGCTATTTCAGTCAAGCCTGGGACATTATCGGGGCCCAGGCTCGGATCCTTCTTGGGTTGGGGTTAATGGGACCAGCCAAAATTTATTTTGACCGTTGGCAAGAAACTATGGAAAACGGTATTGAAGTGGCGTTTCGTGCCCAAAGAGGAATGAGTAATATTCATTTCCTCCCTGACTTGGCCAACCTCTATTATGAAAAATATCTTGCTTTTGGAGAAGTGGAAGCGCGGCAAAAGGCGGTAACCTTTTATAAAGCTTTATTAAAGGGTGAGTCCTTGAAGGCTTTAATCAGCCAAAACTATGGTAGCCACGGACTGGAGGAGTTGAACAGTTTTTACCAAGGATATGTGAAAGCGTGGGAGAAGAATACCTTTGTCTATTTTCGCCCTTCTGTTTGGAAAAAACGTTACGAACATCTCCGGATAACCCCAATCAATGCCCTGGATCGTCACCTTAATATGGATAGCCTGCCCGAATTCAAAGCCCTGAGGCAAAGGCTTCCCCAAAGGGCCAGTCTTATTCGTCATGGGTTAAGTGCGTTTTTCAGTTTTGTAGATAGCCAGTGGCAGGATTTTTCCAGAGACCAAGACTATCAAACTCAGTTGCAGGTATTGCACCAAGCATGGCAAAATGCGACATATGTGGAAAAGCAGGCACTGGGATGGGCTATGCGACTTAAGGATTTGGGTTTTTATCTTGATCCTGAAGCTTATGGTCATGAAGAGCGCGGTGGTGCTGTGGCCAAGGATATCCTCGACCGCCTGCGGGTGCTGCCCGAAATTCGCGACCTTACCCTGCGCCTCATAAAAATCCAGTCTCTTATGGGCCAAGCCCGGTTGGGGGAAATCCGCTATGCCTCCCTTCATCGCGCCTTGGTGACCAGCCGTTTGAAATTCAGTCTGGTGCAAATTATGCATACCATGGAAGCTGTTGCCCGCCTGGGGCATTTAAATGCATTGTCCCAAGCGGAACTGGACAATATTATCCACTTTAACAATCAAGCTCCTGCTGCCGGCGAAGGCCTGGCAGGTTATCGTCTCGATAGTTTTCGATCACAAAATTGGAGGGATTTCGATCCTAGCCGATCTTTTGATCCGAAAGACGATCCGAAGATCCAAGCAGAATTTGGCCCGGAAGCCAACCTGTTACTGCACCAATTGGGCGGACAAGTGGATATGGTCGACCACGTGCGCCACCTTGCTTTGGATATACACAAAAGCAGGCCGGACCTCTATCTGCGTCTGATGAAATTGCTTACTCAGTTAAGCCTGGCCGTCACCACGGGTAAAGTTCGAAAGGATCTTATTATTCACTCAGACTACGGCCACCTACGCTCGGACGAAAGCATTTTAAAATATTTTATTCAAATTTTAGAAAAGCATCCCAACACAACGGCAGAGCAAGTGGCTGGCGAACTGAAAAAAAATAATTTTCGTGGTGTATTTGGATTGCCGGTATACATTGAAGGGCGGCAGATTTGGCTACGTCTGGGTAAATTGGATGAGCTGGAAATTAAACAATTGGCACAACAGCGTCTCCTGGCCGATGGTGAGGTAACAAAAATAGCTAGCCAAATGAGTCCATCCCGGGGTAAACGCATGCATCTGGCTTGGCAGTTTTTCAAAAACGTTCAGGATCGACAATGGAATGCCTTTCCCCCGGCATTGCAAAAACCGGTTCAGCGATTGTTCCGGCCATGGTTCACGTCCGCTTTTCTGGAAGAACAAATGGCCTTTCTCTGGGCCGTGGCCCTGCATGATGTAGCCTTGTCCTTTGCACCGGGCCAGGACGGCCATGAGGATGCAAGTGCTCAATGGGCGGATACGTATTTGAAAAAACAAAAAGTCTCCACCCGGGTGCGTAAAATGGCGGTTAATTTGATTCGTTACCATTCCTACCTGGGTCAGGTCCGGTTGGGGGAACGGCGGGAATCACTGCTTTTATCCAAGGTGATTTTTAAATCACGATTGCCTTTCTGGATGGTGCAAGCCCTTAATGCTCTTGATGTCATAGCCCAAAAAGATAATATCAAGCTTTCTCACCAAGTGGAACAGTTGGGCGAGATTATGGCTTATCCCAGAAGTGCGGAAATGATGGCTCAGCATTATGATCAATATCGCTTGGAAACTATGGCCAGAAGCACCATTGCCGCCCATCCCCTTAATCAAATTGCTAAAGAGACGTTAAAAGAGAAAATTAGCCAATTGTTCGGCAAAGAAGAGGGACGCTATCGTAAAATACTAAAAGTCAACGTGGATTTATTAGATAATATTGTCCACCTCTCCCATGCCTTGGTACAAAGAGACCCAAGCTTTGACCACTATGTCAAATGGATGCGGCTTCTTGCCCAATTGGCGGCCAGTCAAAGTAGAAAGAATATGGTGATCCGAACGGATATCCGTAATCTGGAAGCGTCTGGCTTATCGCTTACCGAAGCTGTGGAGAAAACGGCCAATGTGTTAAGCAATATCCTGAAAGCCATACCTGCCCAACAACCCCTAATGGCATTTAAACAAGTTGGGTTGGCCAAAGCAGGGGAAGTTTACGGTATTCCGTTTTCAGTCAGCGATGATGGTAAAACCCTAACCCTGCACGTGAGTCGCTTGCTTGACATCCAAGGCAACTCTAATCAAGCACAGAAACATAATAAATTAAACGGGAATCAGCCCTTGAGCCATTACGCGGTTACCATGGCGGCCTTGGTGGCGGGCCTGCATATCCTGGACATGGGGCTATGGCCTCATGTGATTGCAGGCTTGGGTTTGGGGGTGATGGCAGTGCGAACCTTATGGGAAAGCGGGCTGCTTAAACCATGGCAGAGACAAGAACGGAACCAACCAAGACAACGTTATCGCATCCGCAGAACCCTAGGGTCATCCGCCTGACAGAGGCCAGCGACATTAGAATTTGTTTTAAATGAAAGACCAGCCAACCCCTCTCCCCTTTGGGACGGATGAGGGTTTGTTTATGCATTTTGATGCGGCATTCACCGGCCTTGATTTATTTGATTTTAAACAAGAACAATCTATAGTGGTTGGAAAAGTTGGAAGTTAAATCCAACGTTTCACTTTGTTCTGAAAATTGGCGTATTCAGCACCATAGTCACGGATCATTTCATATTCTTCCTGGGGAATAAACCAGTGATTGCAGAGGTAGTAAAAGGTGAGCGGGGCTAATAATGCCAGGCCATTAAGGCTCATCAGGGCCGTGCCCGTGAGAATAAACAGCAGACTGATATAATCAGGATTGCGGCTATACAAATAGATGCCTTCAGCCACAAAATCAATGGTATTGTCAAACCCGCACTGGATTTGTTTTTTAATGAACAGGGTCAGGCAGTCGATAAGGATGATGATGCCTATGGCTAAAATGAAGATTCCAAAAAAATACACGTAGTCCGGCATGGTTAAATAGGGAACCGGATGAATGGCCACCGTAAAAATGAAGGAAAAAGCGAGGAACAAATAAAATAAGGGTTGTTTGAAAAGTTTGAACATGACAGCCTCCTTTAAGTTGTCTTAAAACCTAAAGCGTGGCGGCGAAAGATGGCGGTAATGGTTTACCCCCCAAATGAAACAACGAAGAAATTATGGGATACAACCGCTAAAATGGCAAGCTTTAAATGAAAAAAACTTTATCTTTAACCGCCTTGGGCTATAATGGCTAAGTGTTGAAATCAGCAAACCACCATTGCGCGGCCGGCCCGGGGTCGGCATCCGGGCCGCACCATCAAAAGCACCATGAAAGAGCAAGCAAGTATGTGGGAAACACTCATTAGTTATTTCGCCAAGCGCCATCTTCTGACCAACCTTATTTTTATCACGGTTTTCGTTTTTGGTGCTTACTTTTGGTTTCATACCATGAAGGAAGAACTGCCGGATATTACCTTTGATACCATGCGTATCACCGTCCATTATTCCGGCGCCACAGCGGATGACGTGGAACATTTTGTTACCCGTCCCATCGAAGAGGAGTTGCGAGGTGTAGACGGCATCTACCGGGTGACCAGCAACAGCAGTTCCGGTGTGGCCAGCATTAATGTCGAGCTAGAGCCCAACCTGGACAATAAAAGCGAAGTTATTACGGATATAAAAAACACGGTGATGGATGTCAACTTGCCAGAAGACATCCTCGATGATCCGCAATTTCGTGTGTTTAAAACCTCCCAAAAAGCCATTGTGGATATCGCTGTTTATCCCACCGATGTCCATCTGTTGAACACTGCCCGGCGTCAAGCCTTGCAGCAGGTAGCCCTGGCTCTGGAAAACCGCTTGCTTTCGCGGCCGGAGATCAGCCGGGTGGAGTATTCCGGCTATTTACAGCCGGAAATCCAGATCGAACTCAACCCGAACAAGCTGCGGGCTTACAACCTTTCTTTCAACCAAGTCATTCAGGAGATTCAAAACAATCATCTGCGCATCCCGGCCGGCAGCCTTAAAGACCGTAATGAATCCAAGGTGACCATTGATGCGGAGCTGGACACGGTTCAGAAATTGAATCAGGTCATTGTTCAAGGCAGCTTTGAAGGCCAACCGGTGCGCCTGCGGGAACTGGCCACTATTAAAGAGGGGTATCAGGAAACCACCGCCATCCGCAAGATCAACGGACATGAAGGATTGTTCTTGCGCGTGGTTAAAAGCAGCAGTACCGGAATTCTCGATGCCATGGCTGCGGTGCACGAGGAAGTGGCCGGCTTTCAGAGCGGCCATCTGGGAGAACAGAAAATGGCCGTACTGCTGCTGGATGACGAATCGCGGGATGTACGCAATCGTCTCAGTCTGATCGGATGGAATGGGCTGATCGGATTTGTGCTGGTACTGGTCATGCTCCTTATTTTTCTTGATCTCAAATCCAGCTTATGGGTGGCCATGGGCATTCCTTTTACTTTTTGCTTGACCATGATTTTTGTCCACTTTATCGGCTATACCATCAACAACATTACCTTGGCCGCGGTTATTATTGTGATGGGCATGATCGTGGACGACGCCATTGTAGTGGCTGAAAACATTTCCCGCTTTCGATCACAGGGCATGACCATGGACGAGGCCGTGGTTAAAGGTACCAGCTATGTTTTTTTACCTATTCTCGCCAGCATTGTCACCACCTGCGTGGCGTTTATTCCCTTACTTGATTTTCCCGGCCATATGGGCCGGATGGTGGCCTATATTCCTGCCATCGTCACCATGATGCTCGGCGCCAGCCTTTTTGAATCGGTGTTTATTTTGCCGGCGCATATGAAAATTGATGTGCCGCGCTGGCTGCGGGTGGCCTTCTCGCTGGGCACGCTGCCTTTGATCGAACGTTACTTTCTACGCAACCATCGCCCCAAGGGCGTTGTCCAATCGGACGTGACCAATGACCGTCATTGGTTCCTGGCAGTGGAAGCTGCTTATGGCCGCCTTCTGAACAAGGTGCTGGTCCACAAAGGGATTGTTTTTCTGGTTTTTCTCCTGATGTTCACCAGCGCGATTTGGCTGGTTAAAAGCCAGATGCGTTTCGTTATGTTTCCTAATGAAGAAACAACCGAAGTTTTCATTACCGGCTTTGCACCCGATGATGCCAATCGTTTTCAAACCGAGCAACTGGTACGTACACTGGAAGCCAAGCTCGATCCGTATGTAGGCAAAGAAGTGGTGGGCTACCGAACAGCCATTGCCATGAGCCGGCGGGGAAGCGCGGTCAAGGAAAACCAATTCCGGCTGCTTATCGAGCTGGTGCCCAAGGAAAAGCGCACCATCGCCAGTGCCGCCCTGGCCAAACGCTGGGAAGAAAAGATGAAGGCCGTGCCCGGGATCAACAAATTAATGGTGGCCAAGAGCCACTTTGGGCAGGCCAGTGGCAGCCCGATTGAGGTGCTGGTGCAGGAAAACAATGATCAAAAACGGGAAACCATTGCCCGGGAATTAGTCGCTGCTTTCAAAAAGCTGCCCGACCTGACCCATGTGGAAATCGATGAGCCTAAACCTAATCAAGAATTCAAGTTGAAGCTGGACCGGGAAAAAATAAAACGCCTGGGTATTAATCCCAGTGTTATCGGCAGCTCCCTGCGGGCCATGGTGGACGGTAAGGTGCTTTATGAATTGTCAGGAGATGATGAAACTATTGACGTGCGGCTAACGGCTATGACCAAAAATAAACAGGATCTGCGCACCCTGCTTGACATCCCCATCGAAAACAATGGCCATTACCTGGTGCCGCTTAAGGATCTGGTTACCGTAAGGAAAGTGAAAACACCCAGTTCCATTTACCGGGAAGAATTGAAACGTACCACCTCGGTATTTGCCGATTTAAAGGACGGCCATCGCCTGACGCCTTTGGAAATCGCCGAACAGGCGGAAACGACATTATTTCCAGATCTTATTGCCGACTCACCTTCCACGCGACTCAGTTTTGGCGGGGAAATCAAAGATACCAGGGAATCGGGCGGAGCGTTCATTTTAGCCATTGCCTTGGTGGTGGGTCTGATATACCTGGTGCTGGCCTTGCTCTTTAATTCACTGGTCAAACCTCTGTTGATCATGCTCTCCATTCCATTTGGCGTGATCGGCGTGGTCTTCGCCTTTTGGGCCCACGGCATGACGGAGTTCGGGTTTATGGCTGCTGTGGGCTTGCTCGGCCTCACCGGCGTAGTGGTCAATGATTCCATTGTGATGCTTTCCAAATTAGATCGTGAATATGACCGCGGCCGTCATCAGGAAATGTCCAATCAGCAAATTGCAGAAATAGCACAAACCCGTCTACGGGCCGTGATGTTAACCACCTTGACCACCGTGGTGGCCATTTTGCCCACCGCCTACGGCTGGGCCGGTTATGATGCCATGCTGGCCGAGATGATGCTGGCCCTGGCCTGGGGACTTTTATTTTCAACCATGATTACCTTGTTGTTGGTGCCGGCCCTTTACAGCCTGCTCAGTACTATGCGGCATAAATGGACCAGTAAAGGAGCGTCCTCATGATGCACAGAGTGCCGGGCTGTTTAGCTGTTGTCGTGACACTTGGCTTTTTGTTCTTCAGTCCGAATTTGGTCCAGGCTCAACCTATGGCTATTGACGCGTTTATCCAGGCCGTCTGTCAACAGGACCGGCAATTTCAGGTTATCTTAAGTGAGGCCCTGGTGCAGGAATATCAAGCTGCTCTGGGTGTGCCTTCCGATCAATTGCTTTTAAGCGCCAGCGCCAATTATCATCTGCGCCTGCAGCCTGATGATGACGTTGGACCGGAGGCGGGCCTGCAGGTGCAGGGACTGCTGGCCGCCCTGGGCACCCAGGTTCAGGCTGCGGTGACCTACGGCAGCAGTAATATTCTGGACCGAGCAGTGAGCACAGCGTCTTTTAGCCTTGCCCAACCATTCCTGAACAACGCTTTTGGTCACACCCATCGCTTGTTGACCAAGCTGAAGGGTTTGGAAGTGGAGGTCGCTACTTACCAGATTTTAGAGGCCTATGAAGACTACCTGGCGGAATTGATGGATCTCTATTACACCTGGGTGGCGCGCTGGGCTCAAGTGGAAGCTGCAAAGAAAATATTAAACCAGCAGGAAAGATTATTAAACAACATTCAGGAACGGTTTCGCCAAAAGATTGCCGATCAGCTGGATGTGAATAAAATTAAATTGCAGGTTCTGGAAAGTCAGGAAACCCTATTGGCCCGGGAACAGGAATTGCAGGCTTTGCTTAAAACCATTCAGCATTATACAGGATGGACCGGGCCGCTAAACGAAATTCCTGCCACCATCCCGCCCTACCGGCCTCTGCCGGACTCTTTTGAAAAGACTTTCGCTCAAGTCAAGGTTCACAGCCGTTCCTTTACCCTTTTGGACCGATTGATTGAAAAAAGCGGGGTGGAAGCCCAAGTCTGGGCGCAGGACCTCATGCCTTCTGCGCAATTGGTACTGAGTTTTCGTACCGAAGGTGAAAAGGATATTACGGACCGCAGCCGGGAATGGCTGGCCGGCGTGGAAATGCATTATGATTTTTTGGATCAACAACCGTCCCTTAAACACGCCTTGGCGCAGGCTCAGGCCAAACAAAATGTCATGAAAAAAGAAGCCTTAGGACAGCACCTCCAGGACCAGCTGCAAAGCCTCTTTACGGTGATGCGTTATGGTCAAATGCGTCTGGCGGTGCTGGACCAGCAAATTCAATTAAATGAAACCGTCCTGGCTCAGGAAGAACGCTATTATTTGCAAGGCCGGGCTGAATTAAACGATGTAATTGGTGCTTCCCGGGAGCTGGCAGACAACCGGTATGCCAAAATTGATTTGGCCATGAACATCAACCGTCAGATGATTGAATGGTTGCGTCTGACCGATCAACTGGTCACCAAAAACAAACTCACTGACTTACCGGCTACAACAAACCGGTAAGTTGTTTTTGCAGGAGAAAGGCCATTTTTATACTGGACTGTGGGTGTGGGGGCACGGCGTGCCGCGCTCCTAAAGAAACCTTTTATTTTGGGCCGCTTGGTTCAGATAACGCAAACCATAGACTCCGCCGATGAAAAATAATTTATTCCGCAACAGCAACGCATTAGTTGTCACAGCGCCTTCTTTTATCAACCTTTAAAGTTTGATGCCTTCGCGATCCAATTCAACCAGTCGGCGGCTGGGGATGGCCTTAAGGCCATGATGATCCCGGATGAGGTGAACCTGTTTTAAATAGCTCACCGCCCGGCCCAAGTCATCATCTTCTTCCGCCAGATCAGCCAGTCTCTCCAAACTGAAAATCAAGCGAGGATGATCAGAGCCGTAAATGCCTGTATATTGGGTCACACTTTCCTGGAACAGTTTCCGGGCCTGCTCCCTTTGATTACGAAAATAATAGAAATCAGCCAGGGTCTGATTATAATCAGCATAGATGGTGTTGTGACGGCCAATCGATTTTTCCACCATCATCAAAGCCTGCTTGAGGTTGGCCTCGGCGGCCTTGAGATTGCCTTTGGCAAAGATGACCTTGCCCAAGTTGTGCAGGGCGGCGGCAGCAAGGAGATTATTCCTGCCAAAAAGGGTATAGGTTATCTCTAACGCTTGTTCCAGCCGGCGGGCCGCCTGATCGTAATCGCGCTCAAGATAATCAAGATCACCAAGTGCAATCAATAGGACCGGGGTGAGAGGGTTGGAGGCAGGCAGGCCGCGGTTGACCAGCCGCCAGGCTTGATGATAAAAGTCCCCGGCCTTATCCCATTGCAAAGTTTCCTTATAATAATCTCCCAAGCGCATCAGATAACGCCAAGCCCCCGGAGTATGATCCCCATAAGCTTGTTGATAGAGATGCAGGGCCTGCTGATGGTACCGGCGCGCCTCATCCATGCGACCATAGTTCTGCATGATGACGCCCATGTCACTGTATAAAGATGCTTTTTGTGCCACCATTACTGGTTGGGTAATGTTGTCAGGCACGCGGTCCCAAAGCATCAGGCTGTTATAAGCCCTGGATTTGGCCTGGTCCATAAGCCCTTGATCTATATCCAAATCCACCAAGTTAACTGTGAACAGCGCTGTGAAGATATTGTCCGGACCCCAAGCTGTCTCATAGCGTTGCAGTATATCATCGGCCAAGGCGCGGGCAGCTTGATAATGACCGGCTTCCCGGTTTAATTGAATCAGGATGGTTTCCCATGTGGACCGCAAAGGGTTGTCGCGGCCGAATTTTAAGTTGACCAGACCTAAAGCACCCTGGCTGAGCGCAATACTATTCTTGAAGTCGCCCTTCCAATAAGTCTGCTGAACTTCATTTTGTAATCCTGTGATTTCAGCAAGCGCTGAAGACGGGTGGGACCAGGTCCAGAGCAGGGACTGGATAAAAATACCCCTGTGGGTGCTTGCGTAAAGGGGCAGCCGGAACAAAAAAGGCAGGCCCACGCTGGTCACGATCATCACCCCGGCCAGTACCAGAGGCATGGCCCAATGGGGGCCTGGAGAATGGATATTAGAGGTGTGGTCCAAAACCATGGATCGGCGAAAAGAATGGCCATAGAGGTTGTTGCCCAGCCAACCGGTAAGTAAAAAAGGCTCCATGGCCACCGTGAAATAAAATGGACTGCTGGTCACCAAAAAATCGGCCCAAACCAGCAGCCCCGCACAAAGCAACGCCCAGCCATAAAGACGGCGATAAGCCAGCCAGAATGGCCCGAAAAGGGCGGCGGACCAATTCCATTGCTTATACCAAGGGCGGTTTGTCCAGGCCGCCGTGTAGTAGGCGCTGTTTTTTACCACAAAGGCTGCGATCGTCTGGTTGTTTAAAACAGGAGGAAAAGTGATTTTCAAAAATGACTCCGGTCGTCAAGCCTGGAAATGATTATAATTTTAAGCAACATTCCAAATCCTGTCAATGATGGGAAAAAATAAGGACCGAAGCTAAAAAGCCGATACTACCAGGGGTTGACAAAATTTTGACAATTTAATGACCAAATGATGGTAATTTTTGGGTAAAAGCAAGCTAAACTGTCATTAGGTGAAATCATGAGCAGGCAGGCCTATGAGTAGAACCAGGGTTATAAGTTGGATGATACTATTTTTAGTATTGGGGCTTTTGGTCCATTTATTCAGAACGGACTTTAACCACAACCGGGAGAAAATTGAATTTGATCTGGCCCAAGCCCATCATCTTTATTTGGAAAAAAACAAACTTAAACTAATGGAAGCTTGGGAACATTATCTTCAGGACATCCTCAGTTATAGAGTCAAATTTACGCCCGGGCAAGCCCATGAAAATTCCAAGAATTTAAGTGTCCTGGAAGAGGCGCGTGAGGATATCCTGCGAGCTTTCTATTATGACGGTGAAAGCATCTATCTTAAAGGTTGGCAAAAACCGCTCAGACAAAAAAGCACTGAAGTATTGAGCGTGGGGCTGCTCGACCATCCTCAATTCAAGTTGGCCGAAATCATGGAATATCGCGACCAGGATTTCGCGGGGGCGGTGGCCATTTATGAAAAATTGTGGCTGGAAAATCCCGATGATGTCTATGCGGCCAACGCCCTGGCGCGTTGTCTCTTTAAACAAGGTAATTATGAACGGGCTTTGAAATTATACCGGCAGATCTATATGCAAAATCCTCAAACAAAATTAAGCCAGGAAATTCCTCTTGGGTTGGCCGCCGGCTTACAAATTGTCACCATCTACGAGGCCATGAACCAACCGGCCAATGCGGCCAACGCCTCCCTAAACATGATGCAGGATTTACTCAATTCCAAATGGACCCTGACCGATTTGAAACAACAATTTTTTATGGATAAGATCAAAAAGTCCTTCAACCATCTCTCCATAAACAGCCGCCAGATCAGACGCCGTTATCTTGCTATCGAGAGAAAAGAAAGAGTCATCAACGCGGACAAGCAATACGTGGCCCTGTTACAGAAAAAGGTTATCCCTTATCTGGAAGGCCGCTATTACACGGCGCCCTATCATTTTTATCATTTGGAACGATCTGACCGGAAAAGAAGAGTGCTGCTCATTATTCCCCATGCTGAGGCCTTTCTCATCTTGGAAATTGATTTTTACCTATTTATTCAACGAGCACTGGGCAAGACCATAGAGGATATCCAAAAAGAGCATTTGGAGGCAGGACTCATCTATGGCGATGAAATCCTTCGACCGTTCGCAACTAAAAAACACTCGGAATTACAATTTGCAGTTACCAAGGAATTGCCGGGGCTGAAGATTCGGTTGGCCCCGAAGAATGATTGGCAACAAGCGCTGCGCCATGAACTGGTGCATTTGAAGCACGTTTATATCATTGCCTTCTTTTGCCTGGCCATCATTGTGGGCATGCTTTTCATCGTGGTGGATAATCAAATCAAATTGTCCGAGTTGAAGACCGAATTTGTTTCTCAAGTCTCCCACGAACTCAGAACGCCTTTAACATCTTTGCGGGCCTTTTCAGAATTGATGCAGGATCATGCCCGGCTGCCCCGGCAAAAGATAGAGCAATATTGCAATTTCATGCAGGAAGAATCCATGCGTCTGGCCCGCTTGGTGGAAAATCTGCTCGATATTACCCGCATCGAAAAAAAGAAGCTCAATTACCGGCTTGATCCCTACCTTCTTGACGATGTCATCCGGGAAGCAGTTCAAATATTTAACGGAAATCACCAGGATCAACCGATGGAATTGCTTGTACAGTTGGAGTCGCAGGCTTTGGCTAATGTGGACCGTGATGCCATGATCAGGGTCATCCTCAATTTGTTGGACAACGCCAGAAAATATTCCAAAGAAGAACGCCAGATACGGCTCGGCTCGCGATTGGATAAAGGCAAAGTCATCGTGGCTGTGGAAGACCAAGGGGTGGGCATGACCAAGGCCGAAGTGCGCAAGGTGTTCAGAAAATTTTATCAAGCCAAGCGAACTTATGAAGAAAAATTTAAGGGCGTGGGACTGGGATTGGCCATCGTCAAAGATATCGTTAAGGCTCATCATGGGCATATTAAAATAACCAGCCGCTTGCACCGCGGCACGACCGTGGAGGTGGCGTTGCCGTCTCTGGAGGGACCAAAGTTATGAGACAGGAGGGAATAAGATGGAAACCATTCTAATCATTGAGGATGAGATGCCCATTTTAGTGGCGTTGGAGGATGCGTTGGAACAGGCGGGTTACTATGTGCTTTCGGCGCGAAATGGGGAACAAGGGTTGAAATATGCACTGGAAGAACCCTATGATCTGTTGGTGCTCGATTTGATGCTGCCCCGTTTAAACGGCTACGACATACTAAAGCGCTTAAGAAAAGAGAATAAATATGTGCCGGTTATTATCCTCACCGCCAAGAGTCAGGAAGTAGATAAAATCAAAGGGTTTGAATACGGCGCTGACGATTACGTCACCAAACCGTTTGGGGTCAAAGAGTTGATAGCCCGTATTAAAGTACGTCTGAAAAATGCCCAACAGCGCCCATCCTTAATTACCAGGTATACACTGGGATCACTTCAATTTGACTTCGAAGCCATGACCGCCTTAAAATACAATCGCCCTTTGGAGTTTTCCGTACGCGAGCTGGAGTTGTTGCGCTATCTCTTGAGCCATCGCGGAAAAGTGATCAGCCGGGAGCAACTTTTTCAAGACGTCTGGGGATATGATTTGGAACAAATGCCGGTGTCCCGTTCTTTGGACAATTACATTTTAAAGTTGCGCCAGAAAATTGAGAAAAAACCAGATGAGCCCAAACATCTGCTCACCGTACATGGGAAAGGTTATCGTTTTGTGGATTGAAGCCAAGGCCAGGACGCACGTGTTCATGATGACAAATATTTGACAAATGTTTGACTTAATAGTGAATCAAAAAAAATGAATTTATCTATACTAATCCTATAGGAGCTGAATCCATGTTCAGGGGAATGCTGGTGGTGATAATAACGGCAATGACGCTTATGAACAGTCTGTATGCCATGGAGGCCAGTGAGGGCCGGCGGAGCAAAGCCCTGCGTCTGTACCAGGAGGGCCTGTTTCAGGAAATGGGTACCGGCAATTTGGAATTGGCCTTCACTATATATAACGATTTGGCAAAAACTTATGTAGATATACATGATATTGCAGCAGTGGCCAATTATCACATGGGTATGATCATGGATAAAAAAGGGGAAGCAAAAAAGGCACGCCGATATTTTACGATCATTTTGGAAAAATATGCTGATCAAAGCCATGTGGTGAAGCGTGTGGAAATCAAATTACAAGAACCGCCTTATATAGGAAATCAAAAAATAAAAAATATGAGCGAAGTAAAGAAGGCTGTTGGACCATTATCCGAACTTGACGACTTAATATCCCGGACAACCAAGCAGGAAAAAGAAGATACCAGCGGGGTTCCGCCGCTGGGGTATAGGGCTTCATACCTGGGGTGTTCATTGCCGTTATAGTTTTGGCAATCAGGAACGGTTGATGACGGAATTGGATTTGGAAAAGTCGCCCTCAGGACTAGCTGCGGGTATGCGGATACAATTAATGCCGGTCATACGACCGAAACCTTCACAACTGTTTATTTACCCCGGGCTTTCGGTACAGGTGGACCTGGGAGACAGCCGTCAATTAAACGCCACCATCGGTGGGTTTATCGGCGCTGAATGGTTGCTCCAGTCCCGTTGGGGACTGGGTTTGGATCTGGGATACAATTATCGCGAACAGGATGCCAATGACATTGCCACTTGGACTGAGGGGAAAGTTTATTTGACCTACTATTTTTAGAGCTCAGACCAGTTGCCGCAAGCCGAAGTTTTTAAATCTACCCCGGTAGGAGCGGCATCTGCCGGCTATAAGTAAAATAGGGCATTTAAAAAGAATGAGGACAGAGGGAGGAAGCAATGAAAAGGTTTAAACGACTCTTGATGGTGTTTGGGATTGTGCTCATGGGACTTGGCATGGGGGTATTAAGCCAAGCTGCCACACTTGATCATTTTGAATTTAGAAACAATTTTACTTCCAGCTATACCGCTGGTTCCAATATCACCCTTGCCATTGTTGGGGTTGACGCTGCCGGCAACACTGTGACCAGCATCCCCGGAACAACCACCATGACCATTAAATACGGTGCTACCACCTTGTCCAGCACTTACGAATCATGGTCTGTATCACCAACCTTTAATTCAGCGGCTTTCAGCAACGGTGTGTTTACAGGGAATTTGAACATTAAAAAAGCAGCCAGCAATTATACGGTGACTATCAGTAACAGCAGCGTCGGTGTAACGGATGCGGTGTCGACAAACTTTGATGTCGTAACCAGCAGCGCCTTCTGGTATTTGACGGTCATGCCCGGCCAGACTTACACGCCTGGTGAGCGGCATAGCGGGACTTGGGGCAGAACAGGAACGCCCAACAACGTGACCGCCGGTAGCCCGGTCACCATCAATGTGTATATCACCGATGTCTACGGTAACCAGGTCAATCAAAGCGCAAATTTGGATTGGAATCCAGCCAGCCATCTCGATGTGACTGATGCCCTGGCCAGCAGCAATCCAGATCCCATTGTTATCAGCACTGGACAGGGAATAGCGCAAATTACGCTGACCGTGGCCACGTCCAACCAAAATATCCATATGCCTTCCGGCAATCCGCCTTTTGATCAAGCCTCAGGTCAGTTTACGGTACTGAATACCACTTTTGACCATTTAACAGTGAGCGCCGGGGCTACCCAGACGGCTGGTAACCAATTCACCATGTCCATACGAGCCAAGGACCAATATGAAAATGACGTACAATCTTATAGCAACACGGTATACGTGACCTGCCCGCCCCTTGATTATTTTGGCCCGACTCAGAGCGTCATCCAGATCAATGGGGCCACTTCCAATTATACCTCAAGCTCATCCACTGCCAATTGGTTAGTGCCTGGAGCTGCCTTTACTTCCGGCGTTGCTAATTTGAATGTCAGGATTTACCGGGCGACCACCACCCCCTCGACAGCATCTTTGTTTGTCTCCGATATTGCCACAGATACGCCCACCAGCCATACCGGTCATATCGGCCAGACTGTGGGTATGACCGTTAATCCCAACACCTACAGGACCATGTTTGCCACTGTGCCGGGCCTCAGTTACCGTCCTGGTGCCGATTCGAGCGGCAATACTTATTTTGCAGGCGTAGGGTACAATGGGACACCCTTGACTCAACAGCAAGGCAACGCTTTTTCCGTTACCATCTATGCCACGGACTTGTACTGGAATATCAGGACTGATGGCAATGACAACTTTACCACCACCACGTTACCCAATACGTCGGACATTCATAACGTAACCAATTCGCTGTTCAACGGCTTGCGCCAATTGGATGTGACCTTTAATGCTGATTCCGATTACTCGATTACCATTGACAATCCTGCACCTGGCGTCAATACCTATGTAACGCCTTATACCATCACCACCTTTAGCATGGATCACTTTGACCTGGAACTGGTCAGCGGTGGCGCATGGCCGTCGCAATGGGTGGCCGGCGTGCCGGTCAATGTGTCCATTACCGCCTGGTCCGATGGCACCCATGTGGCCACGACCTTTAATGGTGCTGCTGATCTAAGCTGCACCCTTGATCATAGCCCGACCATGAAAGTCATTCGTCCCACCTCCATTACCTTCACCAACGGCGTGTGGAATGGGCAAGTCACCGTGTTCAGGGCCAACCGGACACCTACTGAAAACAATAATATTACCGTATCTTTGGGGGCGACCCAGAACAACTCAGCCACCATTAGGATTTGCCATAATGTGCCCACCAAAATGCTGATTGTGGAAGAAGGGGGCATGGAGCGGTACAATGGGCTTAATCCTGACATTGATCCAACTGGGGCGTTGTCCGTGCAAGGGCAACCGGCGGAACAGACGGCTGGTGCGCCTATTTCCCAAATTGATTTCTATCTCTGCGATGACTACTGGAACACCGTCACCACGCCCGCGCAAGATGCCAATGCAGCCGTCACCATCACCTGCAGCGACCCTTTCCCGGCTCAAATCCTGGGGGTGGGTCAATTCAGCGGTGGTACCTTGTCCGTGAATCTGAGCAATGGTGTTTATCAGGCCAACAACAGCTTTGTGCTCTACAAGGTTAACGGCAGTACAGGCCAGCAGATCGGTGTGAATTTAGGCGGCTATACCACTTATGTTCTTGGCACCAATAAAAATGCGGTGCCTGTCAAACACGCCGCAGCCAATCTGGATATTGTTTCACCTTATGATAGCAGGACCAGAAGGTTTAACTTTATCATCAATACCAGCCAGGCCGCTTTCAGCAGCGGTGCAGCGAAAGCTGGTGTACCCTTTGCCGTCACCGTGGCAGCTGTGGATTGTTACGGCAACACCCTCAACTCACTCAATGGCGGCGCGGCCTTTGGGACCTATACCAGTGTTAATTTGAGCGCCAATACGGATATCAGCAATAAGAGCATGTGGCCTACCAAATTGGGAACGCTTGATGCCACCAAGTGGACCGAAGGTATTTCCTATCCCTGGATTTACGTGTACAAAAAGGTTACCGGTGGCGGGGAATTCCTGACCGCGGCTTATGATTTTGGCGCCGGAGGCCGTACCGGCGTATCCCAAAATTTCAATGTCCTTAATAATTCTTTTGCCCGGGTGGTGGCCTATACCACAGGCATGAGTATTCCCGATGATATGGGTGCCGGTGGTACTTATGTAGATCCCACGGGCGCGCTTTATTCTTCCACACCGCCACCTGCGTCAGTAAATGTATTTAACAACTTCGGTAGTCCTTCGGCGGAAACAGCGGGGATTCATGCTTCTGCTTTGCGGGCCTATACTTGCGACATCTACGGCAATATTGTGAAGGGCACGCCGTCCTTCAATGTGACACTCGATACATCTGATCCCTTCTCGCCACCACCGGCCAATAAACAGGTGGATAATATCAATGGCTATGCCGACTTTACCAACACCTTCAGATTCCATACCCACGGGACCCAGACCATCACCTTTAGCCCTACCACAGTGACGGCCACGGACGGGACCACGCCCAATATTACCGTTAATCCCGGTGCTTATTATGGACTTCAGATATTGGTGCCCGGCTTGACCGCCGTGGAAGGCAGCGGTAATTCCGGCCTGGCCATCGGGGCTGTGCAGGGTCTGCCGGCCAATAGTTGGTATAGCGGCGTTTCAGGACCAACCAGTACTACTTATGAAGGCAACATTGAAGTGGAAGGGATTTACTTCCCCGTAACGGTTCAGGCGGTGGACTTGTTCGGTAACTTTGTAGGCAGCAGCGCGCCGACCAATTCCATTGAACTACGTTCTGATGATCCCAATAGCGAAGCGGAACCCAATTCCGGGGCGTTTCTTAACAGCACTCTGGCCGGTGGCCGGGCTTGGTTCAGCGCCCAACTGCGCAGCAATGGGTTGAGAACTTTAAGGCCTTACGACCTGACCAATGGCTCGATTATAGATGGTGCTGAAAGTTTAACGGTAGCGTATCTCCGGATCTCCCAGACCGGCTTGTTCCATTATGAATTGGTGATTGATGGCATCCGCGTGTCGGATAATCAAACTGTTTTGGTGGAAGCCCATCCCAACACCTTTAATGTGAGGGTGGAAATTGTCCATGATACGTTGAATCAAATTATCAATATAAACAGGTTATTTGCACTTGATGTTTACAGCAGCCTTTCACCACTTACACCGGCCACTGGAACGCTATACATTAACACCGGCCAAACCATCAATGGTGTCTGCACCATACCCAATGAAACCTATAATCTGGGCGGAACGATATACATCAGAGCTCGCGATCTTGATGCCGGAGATCCTAATCCTGTGGCTCAAGGGTATTCGCCGCGCATCGACGTCAATGGTCCGATGGCCACACCTACGCCCACCTTAACAGCAACCCCCACCCCGACGGCAACAACAGGTACGCCTGAGGCCACCCTTACCCCAACCCCAACATCTACCCCGACAGCGACCTGTACGTTGATTCCCACCAGCACGCCCACTTCAGTGGTGCATACGGACCGGGAAACCCCGGTCAAGGCCTATAACAATAAAATCAACCCCACCCGCAATGATCAGCCGGCCATTATCAGTTTTTACTGTGAAAACCAAGGCCTGGTGGACATTAAAGTCTACACCCTGCAAGGGAAACTAATTGCCGAGCTTGTGAAAGAGCGGGTATATACAGCCGGGATGCACGAAACTACTTGGGATGGGCGAACCGCGCAAGGCGAGATTGTGCCGTCGGGTATTTATATTGTGTTGGTCAAAACGCCGAATGTAACCAAATACGTCAGAGTGGCGGTGATTAAATAATGGCAACCAAGCAGCTTAGGAGGGCAAATCAAATGAAAATATTGAGCGCGATAGCGGCAGTATCCTTAGTCTTGTTGAGCAATCTTGGCTGGACGTTGAGTGGTGGCGAGCTGTTGCGGGAACCCATAGGCGCCAGACAAGTTGGAATGGGCGAGACCGGCGTGGCGCTGTCCGGTGACATCAACCAGCTGGCCTACAACAGCGCCGGACTGGCGGCGCTGGAAGCGCCGCAACTCAGTAGTATGATGGCGCTCAACAGCTTTGACAATAAAAATCTCAATCTGGCCTTGGGGGTGCCTGTGGAATGGTTCGGACATGGGGGATTGGGTCTCAGTGTAGTTAATCTACTGGGTGCGAAGATGACCATTAATTATCTGGACGGGACTCAAGACACGCTGACGTCGCAAAACGATTATGTGCTCACGGTAGGTTATGGTCATCAATTAAATTCCGCACTTGCCATTGGCGGCAGCGTCAAAGCGTTTTATTCCACCTTGCTGGAAGAATATGATGCCTTGGCTTTTGGGTTAGATGTGGGAGCCCAGTATCATTTGCTGGATCTGCCGGGACTCAGTGTGGGAGCAGCCTTACAGAATTTGGGTACGGACATCGTTTATGAGAACAGCGGAGATCCTATGCCAACCTTACTGCGTCTGGGCGCTGCTTATCAACTGGCCTTGGCCGGCCAACACGGCCTGACACTGGCCGGGGATGTGCTTTTGTATAACGATGATACACCTAAGCAGCACCTCGGATTGGAGTATGCGTGGCAAAACATGCTCTTTCTGCGTGCCGGCTACAAATTAGGTTATGAATTTGATTCTCTGACCGTTGGTGCCGGTATTGCCATTGAAGGCCTGCGTGTGGACTATGCTTTTGCCCTTAAGTCCACGGTGGAAAGCGTTCATCGCTTCAGCCTGGGTTATGCCTTTGGAAAGAAGTAAGCTGTAAAAACAGCTGCATTTATGGATGAGTGAAGAGGATGCTGGGTTCCAACTGAATTCAGTATCCTCTTTTTTTATGTCCTCGATTTGGTGTAAAATAACTGCACTTTATAAAAATAAAATGCCCTGCATTAAAAATCTGTGTGCATCGCTTAATAATCCCTTCTCCCCTCATCGGGGGGAGAGGCGATTTTGAAGTTTTGACACAGACTCTGAGATGCGGGTAATTCGCGAGAACCTATTAAAGAGGCGGGCCATGAACCAATACCCCATACAACAATTACTGAGCCGACCACCGGGAGAGGAGGACGTGCGTGTTTCCGGCTGGATCCGTACCAAGCGGGAAAGCAAGACTTTTTGTTTTCTTGCACTCAATGACGGGTCTTGCCTGGCCAACCTTCAGGTAGTGATGGATGAGGGCCTGGAAGGTTACCACGACCTGTTGTCTCAGTTAACCACCGGCAGCAGTGTGACCGTGACCGGCATGTTGGTGGCGTCACCAGGCAAGGAGCAGGCCGTGGAATGCCGTGCGCAAACAATCTCGATCATTGGGCCCGCTGATCCTCAATCCTATCCCTTGCAAAAAAAAAGGCACAGTTTTGAATTTTTACGAGAGATGAACCACCTTCGGTGCCGTACCAACACGCAGGGCGCGGTCATGCGAGTGCGCCATGCGCTGAGTATGGCTATCCATCGTTTTTTCGATGAACGGGGCTTTTTTTATATTCATACCCCCATCATCACTGGCAGTGACTGTGAAGGCGCAGGCCAGCAATTTCAGGTGACCACGTTGCCTCTGACGCAAGTACCCAGAAAAGAAGGACAGATTGATTATGATCAGGATTTTTTCAGACAGCGGGCAGCCCTGACGGTGAGCGGGCAACTGGAAGGGGAGAGCCTGGCCTTGGCCCTGGGGAAAGTATATACCTTCGGCCCTACCTTTCGTGCCGAGCATTCCGGCACCAGCCGCCATCTGGCGGAATTCTGGATGGTGGAACCGGAGATGGCTTTTTGTGACATTCACGGAGACATGGATGTGGCTGAAGCCTTTTTAAAATCGATTATTACCGATGTGCTGGACCGGTGTCCGCAGGAGATGGCTTTTTTTGATCAGTGGATTGAAAAAGGTCTGCTTGATCATTTGCAACGCCTGAGCGCCCAGACCTTTGAACGCATCACCTACAGCGAAGCTATCCGACGGTTGGAAAAAGCATCCCAACCCTTCGAGTTTCCTGTACATTGGGGCATGGATCTACAGTCTGAACATGAACGATATTTAACCGAAAAAGTTTATCAACGGCCGCTACTGGTGACCGATTATGCCAAGAGTATCAAGGCGTTTTACATGAAACTCAATGACGATGACCAAACCGTACGGGCCTTGGATGTGCTGGTACCCAGGCTAGGCGAAATTATCGGCGGCAGTGAGCGCGAGGATAATCTTGAGCGCCTGCAGACCCGCATGGTGGAAGCGGGCATTAACCCTGTTGATTATGGCTGGTATCTGGACCTGCGCCGCTTTGGCAGCGCGCCTCATGCCGGCTTTGGGTTGGGATTCGAGCGCATGGTGCAATTTATCACGGGCATGCAGAATATCCGCGATGTCATTGCTTTTCCACGTGCGTACGGTGGAGGCCAATTATGAACGTTCGGGCGAAGGGAAAAGCGATGGAGAAAAAACGTTGTCCCTGGGTGATAGGGGAATTGTATACCGCTTACCATGACTTGGAGTGGGGCCGGCCTGTGCATGATGATCAAAAACTTTTTGAGATGCTGGTGCTGGAAGGTGCGCAAGCCGGATTGTCGTGGATTACAGTGTTGAAAAAGCGGGAAGCCTATCGTCAAGCTTTTGCCGGTTTTGATCCGCGCAAGGTGGCCCGTTTCGAAGAAGCCAAGATTAACCGGTTGCTCCAAAACCCCGGTATCATACGTAACCAATTAAAAATCCGCTCGGCAGTCACCAATGCCCGGGCTTTTTTAAAGGTGCAAAAAGAATTTACCACCTTTGACCGCTATATCTGGCAATTTACGGGCTATCAAACGCTCCACAACCATTATACCAACATGCGGGAGATACCAGCCCAAACCAGAGAATCGAACGCCATGAGTAAGGACATGAAAAAACGAGGCTTTTCTTTTGTGGGCAGCACCATCTGCTATGCCTTCATGCAGGCCGTAGGCATGGTGAATGATCATTTGCAGGAGTGTTTTTGTTATCTTGAGGAAAAATGATGGCAGCAAAATAGTAGGGGCGGGTTTAAACCCGCCCCTACTAATACCCTTGAAAATTACAATGATTAATCTTAGAAACGATACCCCAACGACAGCACTGTATTTAATCCGGTGTCGATTACGCCGCCGATCAGCCAGGGACCGTTGAAAAGCAGATCTTTGGAAAGCACGGTTTCAAAGTAAAAGGGATTGATGGAAACTGTGGCCCCAACAGCTGTCACTACATAGGAAGTAGCTTTGGCATGCTGGGTATAACTGATGGTGGGGTCGGAATAGCTGGTGGAATGTCCCTGATAAGTATAGCCCACCGCACCGCGCAAGGTGAACCATTGGGCCAGTTTCTTTTCCGCCAATAATTTGAGGGATGGAAAATAAGTATAGCTGGGATTGTTCTTGAGGGTGCCAACCGTAGTTTTTACTTCATAGGAATAATCCTGGGACATGAATCCGAGCAGAACACCAACCAGGCCGGTTTCGTCCTTAATCAAGCCGCCAATACCCACGGAAACATCGCTTCTGCCCAGCGTCAGTGTCAGGTCGTCATTGGCATTGGCTTCGTCTGGATCAATTTTGGTGTCACCACCATTGTTGGCATAGCCGGCCACCAGCACAGTTTCGAACTGGTTGCTCAAAGCCCAGCCCAGGCGCGCATTCACATCCAGGTTAAAGGCATTGAATTCGGCTTTTTGGTCCAAGGCAGCACTGTTGTATTTGAAGGTATAATTGGGGAAATTCAAGCCCACATCTACCGAGCCGGTAAGCTCGGGCATAATAGTCATTACAGCGCCCAGACGAACTTCCAGATCGCTGATGCTTTTTTCCAAATCAGCGGAAGTGGGATCACCCACCAGGGCTTTGCCTTTGATGCTGTTGCCGACAAAATTGATGGCAGCACCGATCTGCAGTTCTTCCATCAAATTCAAAGCATACATTAAACCATAGGGTTGAACATCATTGAGGTTATTAAGACTGGTGCCGTCGATAAGAGCGTTGTTGTTGAGGCCGGTTCCAAGGCCTGAAATCCGGGCATTCAAATCATTGAGGTCATCGGTCGTGCTGAGGGTGGACGTCTTCATGAGCCCGAAGTTGCGTCCAATTTGGAAGCCGAGCACACCGGGCACACCCACTACGGAAAGGTCGGCAAAGGCAAAGCCTGTGTACAGATCATTAACGCCTGCCACCCCTTCCAGGCCGAGCAGATTGGCGTAGGAGAGCATGTAAGCAGGATTGGAAAAAGAATCGGCTGAATCCAATACCAGTCCGGCCGGGGAATTCTCACCTACAACCCCGACGCCGATACCAAGGACTTGCTTGCGCGCATCCATGGCCCAACTTACAGAAGTACTCATGACTACGGTTAAAACCAATGCCAGACCTAGTTTTGTAAATTTCATACTGCACCTCCTTTTAAGATTGTTAAATTCTTATGAGCAGATGATAAGGCTGTTATCGATTAAATATCAAGTATTTTATTCGGATTTTTAAATTAAGTAATTTACTGGTTCTTTGGTTGGATTATTACACATGGCTTATTTGTTCCGCTGGCCAACCCTCGACGGAGTTGGCCAGCGGGAAATAGAATGGAAGAGAGGCATGGAAGAGGCCATGCCTCTCTTGGACGTTTACCTAAGGTCCAGCCGGCTGATGGCGGAAAGCACGGCTTTGATGGGCGCCAGGGCGATATTGCTGTCCTCGCCTACGCCATAGGCTGTGCCTTGGCTGGTTTTAATCTGAACGTAACAAACCGCCTTGGCCTCCGAGCCTTCGCTGAGGGCATGTTCCGCGTAATCGCAAACTTCGATGTTTGGATAGCCTGCCTGCTGCAATCCTTTGATAAAGGCGTCTACCGGGCCATTACCTTTGGCGTCTATGCTTTTTACTTCATGGTCAATTTTCAGTTGTGCCTGAACCTGAGTTTGGGCTGAGGAGGCATCAGCTTTAGGTGAAAGGGTATGGACGTCCCAATCCATCAGCTGCCACTTTTCAGCCTGATCCTGATAGGTGGATTTAAAAGCCGCCAGGATTTCTTCGGCCGTTAATTCTTTGCAGGTCCGGTCGGTGATCTCTTGAATGATCCTGCCGAATTCAGGGTGCATGCCTTTGGGCAGCTGATAACCAAAGCCTTTTTCCAGGATGTACGCCACCCCGCCCTTACCGGATTGGCTGTTGATGCGGATAATGGCTTCATAATCGCGGCCTACATCTTTGGGATCAATGGGCAGGTAGGGCACAGCCCACAGGCCATCCTGGGACTGGCGCAGGGCTTGCATGCCTTTGGCAATGGCATCCTGATGGGAACCGGAAAAAGCGGTGTAGACTAATTCCCCGGCATAAGGCTGGCGTTCGGGGATTTTGAGTTTGGTCACTTTTTCATAGAGCGCACCAATTTTGGGAAGATTGGCAAGATCCAGTTCAGGGTCCACGCCCTGGCTGAAGATATTAAGGGCCATGGTGACAATGTCCAGATTGCCGGTGCGCTCGCCATTGCCGAAGAGCGTGCCTTCCACCCGTTGGGCCCCAGCCATCAGGGCCAGTTCCGCGGCGGCCACAGCTGTACCGCGGTCATTGTGGGTATGCAGGCCAATAACCGCGCGATCGCGATTTTTTAAATGGCGGATGAAATACTCCACCGAATCCGCATAGAGATTGGGCGTGGCCATTTCCACCGTAGCCGGCAAATTGATCAGCACCGGATGTTCCATGGTGGGTTCCAGCACGTCCATGACCGCTTCACTGATTTCGATGGCATAATCCAATTCCGTGCCGGTGTAGCTCTCGGGTGAATATTCGTAGGTGATCTCCGTGCCTGCTGTCTCCTGAGCCAGCTTTTTGATCAGCCGGGCGGCATCGGTGGCGATTTGGGTAATTTCCCTACGGCTTTTCTTAAACACCACCTTGCGCTGCAGGGTGGAGGTGGAGTTGTAAAAATGCACAATGGCCCGCGGTACACCGGCCAGAGCCTCGAAGGTGCGGTGGATGAGATGTTCCCGTGCCTGCACCAGCACCTGGATGGTGACATCCTTGGGAATGCGCTGTTCATCCACCAGGCGCCGTAAAAAATCAAACTCCGTTTGGGAAGCGCTGGGAAAGCCGACTTCGATCTCCTTGAAGCCAATCGCGGTCAGCATTTCAAAAAAAGCAATTTTTTCCTCTACATTCATGGGAATGGGCAGGGCCTGGTTACCGTCGCGCAGATCGACACTGGACCAGCGGGGCGCCTTGACAATGCGTTGATTGGGCCAGGTGCGGTTGGGCAGGTCGATGGTGGGGTAAGGTTTATATTTATGGAATGCCATTTTATTCATGATGATCTCCTTGATCATGGTCAACCGCCCTAAGGCGCGCTGCCGCAAGCGATTGAGGCCGGGTTAAGTTAAAAAAATAAACTAATATTGAAGTTGAACAGAAAAGGACAGTTAACCACGCAATCGTGGCCCGAGGGGTTCTTTCTTTAAAAGGAAGGTACTGGTGAAGGCTGTCATTGAAACAGTGCTCATGACGGTGAAAACCTTTCTTGATCTGAGAGTTAAATAACTATATCATGTTTCCATGCTTTGTCAATGCAAGGCTTTTAGTTTTAGCCCCTGAGGGCTTTATCCATTCACCTCTGAGGAAGACCATGACTGAATCCACTATGGCCATTGAGCTCCAGCGCGCCCAAGTTTATCGGGAGGACAAGCTGGTTTTAAAAAACATCACCCTTCAGTTTCGGCATGATGAACATGTGGCTGTACTTGGTCCCAATGGATCGGGCAAGTCCACGCTCATCAAGGTGCTCAGCGGCGATCTTCACCCGGTGCACCGTGACCACCCGGCACCGGTAAAATTATTCGGCGAAACCAGCTGGGATCTTTTTCAGCTACGCAATCAATTGGGCATGGTGACCAATGAACTGCAGGAAACCCATCTGCGTCCAATCCCTGGTGAAGAGGTGGTGCTTTCCGGTTTTTTCGGCAGCATCGGCCTGCACCAGCATCAGCAGGTGACCAAGGCCATGCGCGCCAAAGTCGAGTCCATCATGCGCTTTCTGGATATCCGCTCCTTACGTAGGCGCCTGATGACGGAGATGTCCTCCGGCGAATCGAGGCGCTTTCTCATTGCCCGCGCCTTGGTGCACGATCCCAAAATGCTGGTGCTCGATGAGCCCTTCAACTCCCTGGATATTCATGGCCGGGTGACCTTCAGCCAAGTCATTAGAAAATTAGCGCAGCAAGGTCATTCCCTTATTCTGGTTACCCATGCCCTGGAAGAGATTGTTCCCGAAATTAACCGGGTGGTGCTGATCAAACAAGGACGGGTATTTGCCGACGGCGACAAGACTGCTACCCTGACCAGTCAAAAAATATCCCGCCTATACGATCTGCCGCTGACCGTCAATCACCAGGATCAGCATTACTGGGTGATTCCCCGTTAAGGAGAGATCATGGACAAACCCATGAAGGGGCGGATCTGCCTGGTAACCGGCGCCACTTCCGGTGTAGGTTGGGCCATTGCTAAAGGGTTAAGCCAACTGGGGGCCACTATCATTATGTCCGCCCGCGACCAGGTGCGTGGTCAAGCGCTGGCTGCGGCCATGACCGAAGCTACGGGTAATGCGAATATTCATTTTTTAGCCTGCGACTTGAGCCTGCCTTCTTCGATTGATATTTTTTTGGAAACCTTCAGCAGCCGGTTTGGTCAATGCCATGTGTTGGCTCATAATGCGGCTGCTTTTATACCGAACCGGACCACCAATATAGTTGGACAGGAGATGATGTGGGCAGTGAATTTTTGGGGAACCAACCACTTGGTGCGCGGGCTTTTACCTCTCCTGCGTGCCAGCAGTCCGGCACGAATAAATTTGGTGTGCGGACAACCTTTGGTATTCAAGCTGACATCAGTACGGTGGGAAGAGGCGGAACAGGGTGGACCAAGGTTTTGGGGACAGCGATATGTTAAAACCATCAAGGCTAAATTTCTGTATGGCCTGGCTATGGCGGAGCGCTTGCAGGGAAGCGGCGTGATGGTCAATGTTTTTCATCCCGGTTTGGTCAAGACCAATATGCTCAATCAATTTCCAAGTTGGATGCGCTGGAGTGCCAAGCAAATGAATCTGCTGCTAAGTGACGCTTGTCCTACCGGACTGTACCTGGCTTCAGCATCTGATTTGGAGAGTGGTTTTTATGTTGATCGCCGGCGTGTGGATTATCCCTTGAGTTTTAAAGATCATGAGTTCCTCAAGGCTATGGAGGATGCCGGGGTGTTGGATGAGACTAGGCCGCCAAATCAGGCTTTTTAAACCAGCGGGGCTGTATTTTGGCCACAGCCTTGCGGTTAAAGGTTAACATCACGCCCAAGAGGGCCTCGCCGTTAACCGGAGGCAGCCTGGGGAAATCTTCACATTTGGTAAAATTGTAAAGCCAATAATTGCCTTTTTGCTGGTCAGGAAATCCGAGACGATGGGAAATGCTGGCTTGGTCTTCGCCGGTTTTAATGGAATTGATCACTGCAATGGCTTTTTTGTACTTCATTTACTTCACCCCCTGTCTTTCTGATTAGGCCTGCCGGGACCATGACCTATTGTGAAAAGAGAGTGCTCAATCTGGTGCTTGTGCCTTTTGCAAGTGAGTTAATTATAGCGCTGGATCCTTCCTTGATGAAATCCAAATCATCAGAATAATCAATAAAAATATTATTTAAAACAACGATGTTGCAAAACGACACGAATCGCAGCGCTATAATTTTAAAAAAACAATTAGGATGGTCTGACTTTTTGATTAACCCTATATAAATGGTATAACTATAAGAACCATTCCAACCGCCCTTTAAACCCAACCTTTCTTGTAAAAAAAGGAAGCTTCCAAGACCATTATGGAAAATAAAAAGCGCGATATGCAACAACACTATTTATTACAACGGATTTTGCCTGGTCATCACCTTTTTAAAACCAGCCTGTCCATGCTGTTGAGCCTGCTCATGCTTATGCCCTTAGTGTCCTGGGCTGTAGATCCGGGAACCTATCTCCAATCGGGCCAGCCTTATTTAATCATGAACCAGAAAGTGGTGACCGTGCCGCGCCAGTTTGGCGCGGTGGAACAAGCCTATGAGGCGCCCAACAGCCGGGGTGTGGTCATTCATATCCAGGACCTGCATTGTCATTATGAGGTGCAATCAAATATTGCCAATATTTTGAAGGATCTTGCGCAAAGGCTGGGCATCAATCTCATTGGTATAGAAGGCTCAGGCCGCTTAATCAACACCAGCAAGCTGGGCACCTTTCCCCTGGCGCGGGCTAAAAAAGCGGTGGGTCACTATTTGATGAAACAAGGGTTGATTTCGGGTGCTGAATATTTCAGCGCCTTGTCTTCGCAACCATTGTTTTTGGAAGGCATTGAAAACGAAGAGCTTTACCTTAAAAATCTACAGACTGCGCGATCTTTTCTTAATAGTGAAAGCCTGGGGTACTGTGCTGATTTAAAAGAAATGCTGCGCAGCATCAAAAAGCGTTTTTACCATCAACCCTTGCTTGGTTTAGAACAGATGACCCAATCATACAAAGACGGTCGAAGTTCCCAGGCGGACTATGCGGGTCAACTGTGGCAGATGGCTAAAAAACAGGATCTGGATCTTGCGCCTTTTTCCCAGATTTTCCGTTATCTACAACAACAAAAATCATCTTATGTGACCGGCATTAATCCTGATCGGCTTCAGGAAGAGATCGGCCGCTTGGATCAAGCCCTGACCAAAGCGCTTATTTCAACCCCGCAAGAAGCAGCCATCAATGAGGTTGGCTTACACCTGGATGTGATGGAAAAATTACTGTCCATTGCGGCTAATCGCCGTGAAGTCCATGACTTTATAAATCATCAAGATCACTACCGCGTGGCTGTGCTTTTGAAATCCCTGGCTCAATGGGCGCCGCAAGAGACGGACTTCATGATGCCGGAGGCCGCGTCTTTGCAGAGCTATTTGGATGATGTAGCCCGCTTCTATAAAGAGGCGGATCAGCGTAGCGGCAACTTTGTGACCAATCTGAGCGCCATGATGGAACAACACCATCAGCAGGCAGCAGTACTCATTACCGGCGGCTATCATGCCCAAGATGTTCAAACAGCCTTGAAAGAGGCCGGCTTTTCCTATATTTCCGTTGTGCCCAGGCTAACCCATCAGGATTTGATTAATCCCTATTTTCAATTGATCCGGGATAAAAAAACGCCCCTCGAAACGCTGTTGCTGAAAAACCAAAAATTAATCGCCCCGCCAATCAGAAATTTTCAACTGCCCAGAACCAGCCGGATAACTTCCACTCAGCCTTTATCCGAAGAAACCTTGCAAACCATGATGGCGCAATTGCCGGAAGGGCTTAGAGGCAATATTAAGTCCCTTGAAGCGATGCAGCAATTACTGCTGTGGCAACAGGCCATGCTGGAGCGGTTACATCAGGCTCAATCAGAAAATCAACTCAGCGAAGATCTGAAAAGCCTGCAACACCATTACACGATGGATGAGCGCCTACTTGTGGGTGCTCAGGCACAGGACTTTGCTGTTGCGCCTCAACAACTGCAGCGCTTGTTTACTGCCGTCAAATCAGGCCAAAGCATGGTGTTGCCTATGGGCAATGCCAACTTATGCCTGGTGGCCGGACCGGCGTGGCAGCTCAGACCCCTTACTCAATTGCCGTATGTATTTGAAGCTCATGGCCTGGCCGCATCAGTCATCAGTAGCGCTCAAGAAGGAGCGGTGGAACAGCAGCTTAAACAGATCAGACAAAAGGCAAGACGGCCTTGGGTTGTGATAGGGAGCGCCGTTGACAAATGGTGGCGGGAAAAGCCGTTGTCCGCTTCCGTCACCAAGATGGCATCTGTTTTCCTTCCCATCACTTTTTATCATGGTTCCTGGAGTTGGCATGCGGTTGTTGATTTCTGGCCGTCCTTGGTAATCACCGCCGCGATTATAATAGCTTTGGCGGTGATGGATTGGTGGGGAAACCGGCCCACCAATCGCGAGTTGACGGAATTATTAAGAAGCCCGGCTCCAGGTGTTACACCTTATGAAAATTGGGGCCAAAAATTGGTAACCATGGTACTTCTTCCCATTGCTGAGTCGAGTGTAATTACGCTGATGGTTACAGGCCTGTCTATCGCGTTCCTGCCCAAGACCAGTGTCCTTGTGGAGCATTTTTTCCACAGTACATTTCAGATCAACGATCCTTGGCTGGCCGTGCCGCTGCTGATATTGTTTTCCAGGCTATTAAATAATCTTTTCGCCAAGAATTTCTTTGGCGACCTTCATCGCGCCAAAGGTGAGGATGTGGTGAAAGCCATAAACCAAGCCGGCACCAGAACGTGGTGGATCACCTGGGGCTTGCTGGTGCTGTCACTTATGGGTGTGAGTGTAGCACCGCATGCTTCTTTGGCAGAAGTGATCTGGCAGGCGCCGGAATTGATGTTATATCACCTAACCAGCACCTTTGGCGTGGTTTACTTTGGTGTTCATACAGCACTCCATATTGGTCATAATTGGTCGTCACCTCCGGCAAAACGGTGGATCATTGGTGATCAAGGCCTGGGGAAAAATATTACTGATAGGGGACCTCGAGAAGCGCTGCTTTTCAATTTAATGTCCTTTTTTCTTAAACTTAATCTTAAAAGCCTTAATCGTAGCCAGATGGATGCTCTTCTCAAGCAATTTAAGAGGAAGAGAACAAGTTCAGCCAAACTGAAGGATTTGATGAAGCTGGTAGTTAATATGCCCCTCCAGGAATGCCAGGCTATGCTCATCGACGGAGAATCGCTGGAAGCCATTTTTTGGAAAACCTATTGGGCAGTAGTCAAAGAAGATTTCCAAAAGATTTCATTGTTGTCCAAGATGTTCCCAAATCAGGTTAGTGACGATGATCTATTGAAGTTGCTGGCCACTATGCCCGAATCGATTTGGCAGGACATCGAAGCCTCGAAGCAACTTACCGATGCATGGCGTTCTTGGGCAGGAAAAAATATAAGTGCTTATTTTAATCATTTAATGCTTGAGATGGATGCTGTAGTCAATCCGATTTATACAAGTTCGGATGCATCCAATATCCAAGCTATGCAAGACTTGAACACCCTTTTACAAGATGCTTTTCACCTTACCCTTAAATATCCTGACCTGGAAGGGAGGCTGAAGCGGTTGCTTGCCTTGGGATGGATGTTGGTCAATTATGCAAACAATCCGGCGGATCAGCCTTTGGCTAAGCGCTTAATGGCGTCTATCAATGTCACTTACAATAATGCAAACCGGGATCAAACGACAACCGCTGAGGTGGACTTGTTAACACCGTTCTTTAAAAAAATCGGAAAGCTTGACGAAAGGCGTTATGATTATATTGCCTTTCAGTTACACCATAATGACCTCCTACTGTCTGAGTTTGAAAAAACGGTTGATCATGAAAAACCCGAAATTGAAAAAGACCTGTTGATAAATTGGCAGCACGTCCTGTGGCATATTGAGCATTTGGACAACAAACATATGCGTCAAGCCTGGCTGGAAAGAGTTATAAGACAGTACCAGACCTATAGCCGCATAACCTTTCATTTGCGCCAGCCCCCGCGGCCGCTGCAATTGCATAACACCCCCTTGGAGTCCATTGCCGCATCGGAGATGGAGAACAGCAGCATTTACCTGATCGATGCGTCTGCGATCACTCATACCCTGAGCGCGCTTTACGAAGATTTGTTAAAATACCGGGGTATCCAAAGACGATTTTTTGAGCTTTATGGCATCATCATTGAGAGTTTGAATGACATTGCCGTCAAAATCACTTCTGTGGTCAAGACCGAAAATAGAATGGAAGCCTGGTTGGCCTGGATGAATTTTCTGGCGATCCTGCCCCCCGCACTCGATCAAGATTTACCGCCCCGGCAAAATGTCGGCACCATTCAAGGCCTGGATTTTGTCAAAGAAAATATTGAACTTACTTGGAAAGATTGTTCGCCGCAATACCGGAAAGAAAATAAAGGGCACTATGATACCTTGAAACGTTTAATGAACGCTGATCAACAGCAGCTTATGAATCATCTCAGTAAAACCATGAACAACATGGTCGGCCCGGTTGAACTCAAAGGATCGGAATCGGCGGGAAGAGAAGTGGAACTTAAGGTGCCGGCAGAACTGCGGTCGGAGATGAAAGAAATTATAAATGAAATTATTAAACGAAAATTAAAACAATTGACCGAAGACCGTCTTAAAAAAAGAAAAAGAGTAAAAATTAAACCCTTTGAACTGGGCAAATTGTTTTTGCTAGGTCTGCAGATCAAAAATGACCATGCCCGCTTTTTTTATTTAGACCAGCTGGATAGAGTCTTTAATTTGCCTGAACATTATTTTTGGAAAACCGAAACCCTAAAAGAGTTATTAGAGGGCTATCAAGAAAAGCATCCTTACGGCGACCGTCTGATGCAATGGGCCTTGCCGGTGGGCCTGACCGCGCTACTTGGCCTAAGCGGGCTTTTCTATAGTCCGGTTTCCATGGCTGCCGGTGTGGATTGGATCTTAGTTTCCACTGCAGGGCTGACCTGGCTTGGGGGCGTGGCCATCCTTGGTGCTTGGCTAATTCGCATGGGCATTGATTACGTTCGTAAAAAGCGGCTGGGAAATAACCTGGCTCAAGGCAATGCGCAAAATCACGATCAAGAACATTATACCTTTGAGCCGGTTTTTGAAACCATCGCGGGCATAGGTCAGGAAATAGACGAAGGCCAAGTGGCGCAATCGCAAGTCCAGGTCCCCTTGGCGGAGTATTATGAAATGGCACTGAACTTGGTGCCCGCTCCTTCGACAGATGTTGAATTGGACCGGCTAATGAAATTGGGCTGGCATATGCTTTTTTATTTGGAAAAGCCATACAACCATGATTTTGTAAAAATCTTTACCGATCGTCTCATAGGAACTTATCAACGATTTAATATAGATCGTGCTAATCTTCCAACCCTTCACTACTTGCCTTTAGAGCAAGAGCTCAACCTGTTGCGAGGGCTTTACCATGAAACTTACATGGAACGTCTCAAGGCAGGACTCCAATTAAACCAGGTCATCAATAATTTTATAAGCGAATATCCTCATTTGCCCTCAGGGGCTCAACAAGAAGGTCTTCAACAATTGTGGCCGTTAATGAGAATCTACTTAATTGATCTTCATCCTTCCCGCCAGATTAGTGTGACCATGGACAGACAAAGCCGAGCACAATATCACTTTTTTAAGCAGCGGGCGCAAGAATGGGCTATCGCTTTGCCACCGATTAGGATTAATGGTAAGACAATAGAAGAGTTGTTGGAGGTGGATAAATACAAAGATGTGGAAGCGGCCGGCGATGATATTAAAATTGAAAGAATTGAGACGTCGTCAAATGGATTGGCATCCCATGTGAATTGGGAGAACGGCCCTGGGTTCTATAAAGCTTACTATGATGAGATATTCAAACAAGAACCGGGAAAAGTTCTGACCTATGTATTGGCTGATATTAAAAAAGCTGAACATGAAACCCTTGCTGACCAAGCAGAAGGAGAGCTGAGGGGGCTGATTACCTATATGTTGAAGCTGCTTGGCCAAACAGTGAATCATGGCAGGCGCCTTCACTTTGCCACGGAACTCAGTGGTTATCTTAAGCACGAAGGTATTCTCACCGGCCAACACGATCTTAACCTGATCATTACTTTAAGCCGCCTTAAGGACGAGCAGTTGAAGACTGAAATTCAAGAAAAGCTCGACTCTATTGCCCTTGCCCAACCGATGGCCTTGTTGGATTCGGCTTACAAAGCGTTGGCGTTAATAGATGATGCCCTTAGGCAACGCATGCTTGGTGAAATATTGATAAAAATAAAAGTTATGATTTCGGGAACACCAATTACCCTAGCGTCGATCCTTGAGTGGTATCACGATGGTGGAGTGGATATGGAAAATGCACGAGCCGTGTCTGAAAAATTGCCTGATTATCTGGCTTTTTTAAAACCGGTCATCGTTGAACAGTCTGAGAAATCACCGGGAAATAGTCAAGACAAGCCTTTTGATGAATATGAACATGATATGAAACCCGCTTTGGGTTTAGATGTTAAAGGTGAGAAAAAACCAGCAATTGAACAAGAAGGTGAAAAAGCACTGGACAGGGCAGCTCCTATTGGCAAAAATATCCGACTGAAGCATCATTGGACTCATAACCCCAATGAGGCGGAAAGAGAGATCAGAACAAACTTTAGAAAGCGTCCGGCCATTGCGTTGCATCATGCGATGGATGAATTAAATACATTTGTTGACGCTGGTTCTGCGGAGAGCTTTGCCGAAATAAAATTGAACGCATTGATTAATCTTATCCTTGAGTTGCTGGGACGGACCAGAGACGAGCAGCTACGGTTGACCTATGCTAAAAAACTCCGGGATATGCAGCAACAGAAAAAAGACATCCTTGACAAAGACAGAGAAGAAGCCCTGAACACCCTCATCCTGCTTACGGAGAGCACGGATGAGGAATTGGAAACCATGATCAACGCGGAATTGGAGACGAAAAAAGAATATCCTTCCGACTATATTGAAGCCACCTTTAAAATATTTGCCATCCGTAACCAAGGCAAACGTGAAGCATTTCTTAAACAAATGGTCGCTAAGATTGGCAAACTTATCCGTCAAAATGGAATGACGTCAACCCTGGAGTACCAAAAATATTCGAATGTTGGCATTGATTTAGCAAACAAACAATTGAACCTATTTGGGCTGCCGAAACATTTATTGTTTTTGACTTACAGAAGTGGCCAAGACGGGCCGGAAGGACCTGAAACGAATCCGAAGAATGTTATCCGATTTCCAGGCAATGGCCATTCTGCTGCCATCCTCCTGGCCTCTCTGGGTTCAGGCTTGTTGGGCTTGGGCCATAGCAATTCTCTGCTGGCCGGGCCGCTTGACGGTCCTCTGTCCTGGGGCTTGGAGCCCAACGCCTGGCTGTTGGTTGCCACGGCTGCGCTGGTGGTGGGGTGGGTGCTGGTGCGCTGGTGGAAAGAACGGCGGACCGGCAGAACTGTTGCCAATGGAGCGTCGCTGAGCCGGCGTTTGAACACGCCCTATCGCCGAAGAGGATTTAAAGCTATTATCAACGTTGCCGGCTGGATAATAGGTGTATTCAGCCCTTTGCTTATGACTTCCATTCAATCATGGAAAAGCTTGATTCAGCAAAGAGGCAAGCAGCGCTCCCGTGAAGAAAGCTTAGGTCCGCAGCATTATTTCCGGTCCCGGATTTATAAGCGGATACTCATGAACGAAATGACCGGCCCGTGGTTGGGCGGGGCTTTCCTGGATCGGTTGCTGGCCGCGGTGATCTTGCGTGTTGACGGAAGAACTTATTGGCAGACCGCCGCCGTACTTGTCAGCGCCGGCGCGGCCGGACCGTTTGACAAATTGGTGCTTGACCCCCGTCAAGGCCTTTTGGCGCAACTGCAAGCCCGGCCTGGGTTGAGCTTGGCGCAGAGGAGAGAGGAATTGGTGCGGGGCCTGGCGCGGATCATACAGAACCATGCTGATGAACTTGATGGCGACTTCATGTTTAAGGCGCAGGAACTTTTGGTCTTGAGCGCGCCTCTGACCTCACAACGATTGGCAATCTATCAAGGAAGGCCATTGCGTCTGCCAAACATAATGTGGGAAAAGGGGATGAAAACGGTCGGCGGTATTATTCTGGATGGATTAGACAAGCATTTAGGAACGGATGTTATTTGGGATTACCGAAAGGTAAACACCATTATGCGGCGCAAACCTCAGCAATCGGCGTTGCAAGGTGTGTAGACGTTTGTAGTTCAATAGTAGGGGTTCAACATGTGAGCCCTTATAGGTATAAGCTTTGTTTAACCCCAATCTCTATTCATTCTTGGCCGGTTTGTCATTGATCTTATCTAAAAACAGGTCCATTTCCTTAATGATCTGCGGCTGGGTAGTGTCATACAAGGGGATCAGATGTTTGCGATGCGACCAGGCACTAAGATCAAAGGCTTTGGTCCAAACCACCTTGGAGCTGACATGACGGGCAATATAAGCCATGTTGGCAAAAGGCACGGTATGGTCGCCCATGGCCTGCATAAGCAGCATGGGCGCCTTGATCTTATCCAAATGCCGGCGTGCCCTGTTCATGGCCAACTTCAAGCTGTGTACCTGTTTTAAATAATTCGTACCTTCATAGCCGATTTCATGAGCGCCGTCGCCGTCGCTTGATGGAATGGGATGAGAGACTTTTTCCAGAAACCAGGAAGCCATACGCGAGAAATACAATCGCCAGTCATAGAGAATACCACTACCCCATAAATGGTTTAAAAAGACGGGCGCCGACAGGATGACCAAGCCATCGGGGGCCATGCCGCCCTGGTTGTTCTCGGCCAGCGTGAGCGCAATGGTGCCGCCCATGGAAAAGCCGCATAGGTAAACCTTTTTGTATTGTTTGCGATAGTAATGATACAAATCACTGGCATAGCCGTACCATTGAGCAAAGAAGGTTTTTTGAAAATCTGCTTCCGATGTGCCGTGGCCGGGAAGCAGAGGCAGAGCCACATCATAAGATTTGGAAAAATGCAGGGCAATAGCGCGCAGATCGTGAGGTGTGCTTTGATACCCATGGATAAATAGAATCAACTGATCGTGTTTGGGGTTGGTGATAAATAAAGGCGCTACATCGGGAGAGAACCATTGCGCTTCCTTGGACAGCGTATAGCCTTCAGGTTCGTGATAAAGGAAATCGGTTTCATTAATAAGAAAGATGACCAGCCACAAGATGGCTATGGAACCGAGCGCAATGATAATGGATTTGATCATTTATATTCTCCCCGGTATTTTTGATGGTAATAAACATCCAAATTGCTCAAATGTCAACGACTCTTTCCAATGCCCTGCTCGTTGATTAGGTGACTACTTATCCAAGTAAAACAGTTGAGAAATTGCTGAAGCGGGCATAAACTTAAGTGTGAGAAAAATAACCGGAGGTTTAAACCATGAGGGCGTTGGGCTATTGGGCCGGCTTATGGCTGGGGACTTTGATGATTAATGCCATGGGTTATGCTGAGGAATTGACCTTTAAACCAGCTGGTAATCTTATGGTAATTGGTCATGCCGCAGTGAATGACCTTAGTTATCCAGCTGTATATCTTGACAGCACGGGCAATACACCGAGCCCCAAGGCCCAAGCCGCGGCTTGGGAAGTGGATCTTTCTTTTACGCCCACCATAGGTTTTAAATCGCAGGATTCCCTGACGTTCCATCCTGGTATCGATTTAACGTACATTTATCCTTCGGCCGTACTGGATACGGAAGATCCAGTCTTTATGTACAGGGAACAACTCATCATGGAGTACTGGTTGGGAGCTAATGTAAAGACTTGGCCGGGGATTCGGATGGGGGGGAAGGTTTTTGGCCGTACCGAAGATCTTCCTTATTATCAAAATGAGACATTGGCTGAGGCTTATTATAATGCCCAGGAATACGGCGGGGTTATAAATATGCAAGCCTCCTACCACCCCGGTCTGGCTATGGAAAGCAGGCTGGAAGGAAGCTGGAGTTCCAAAACCTTTCCCGATTATTACAGTCTTTATATTGATGATGGCGGGTTGCGTCGACCTCAGGCCAATAATGACAATTCCAATAATAGTCCGCGCATACCTCCGCAAACAGGGGAGACAACGGTGATTAATCCGGTGACTGATACTATTGCGCTGATAGAACAAGGTGCGGAGGCAGAAGCATTGGATTTTAACGCCACCCATTTGCAGGTGGGGCAACGGCTGGGGAATGAAAAGAATTTCATTAATTTGGATGTCATGGTTAGTCTGGCCCAGTGGGATTATGATCAAGTTGGCCAAATTCAGGCCGACGGAACTATTAATGAAACCATCAAGCGCCAGGATCTGGTTCGGGAAATCTATATCCAACTGCCCTTGTATATACACGAGCATCACGAAGTCACTTTGGGCTATCTTTGGAGGCTCTGCAGCTCCAATCAGAATTATTTTTTATATGACGACAGTACCGGCCGGGATGTGTTTGTGCCATCCTATTTTGATTTTGATGCCCAGGCCATCACCAGCCATTATTTATTTCAATTTCCTTTTAAATTGGGAGCCTTTGCCCCGGAAGGCCTGCTGAAATTGGGTTATTTTTTAAGGCAATATCATACCAGGCCTTCCCGTCAGACCTCGGCCACTCAGCCTCTTTTGGGGCTATGGGTTTTTAAGGAGCCTTTAAAAGAACAAGGATTATCAGCTTCTTTCAGAATCCGGCAACCCTTACTGGTGCATTGGTGGCGGCTTATTCTCCAGTATCAGTGGATCAGCCATTGGTCAAACAATAATGTCGAATATGATCCTGACTATGCCTTCAATTATATTTATGGGTGTGCCACCATAGGAACGGAAATCAGCTTTTAGTTATTCCCAATAATTGAGAAGGTTAAATTATAACTGTTGAAAAAAAGGGGCAAGTGGAAATTTTTAGATGTCAATTTTTAAGTTGATAATAAAACATTAAAAAATAAAGCATATAATTATAAATATGACAAAATATATTCCGAATATTTACACTAAAAAATTAATTTATTAGTGTTCTAAAATAAAACACAAGTGTTATATATATTATTTTTTAAAAATAATAATTATGTTTTATGGTAATAGCTGCCGCTAATGATGGTATAGTAATCAGTGATTGCTGTTTTCTGAAAATTTAAGGATGCACAATGACTGAGATTAATTCAAACTATCAACATTGGCGACAGCATCAACTTCACAAATTAATAGCACATCTGTTTGGGCAGAAGATCTTCTTTAAGAGCATGACCAAAACATTGGCGTTGCTACTGACCCTTACCTTTATCACACCCTACGTTACTTGGGCCTTTGACCAAGCGGCCTACCTGCAAGGGCCAAATAGGATAAACTTACAACATCAATTTTATAACATACCACGTCAATATGGCCAGGTAACCGATCACTTCCAAGGCCATGGCCCAACCATCATTTATATTCAGGACCTTCATTGCCAACAGGAAGTACAGCTCAATATTGCCCAGTTGTTGGCCCATCTGGTCCAAGATAACCAAATCAGGCTGATAGGCGTCGAAGGTGCCAGTGAAGCACTGGATGTTTCCAAATTACGCACCTTCCCCCTGCAAAAGGTTAAGGAGTTGGTAGGACGTCATTTTATCAGAACCGGCCAGATGAGCGGTGCTGAATACTATGCAGCTACAGGCAAGATCCCGGTGATTCTGGACGGCATTGAAACACCCCAATTGTATCAGCACAGCCGCCAGGCCATTGAGGCCTTTCTCACCGACGAGACACAAGGCTTAATTTGGGATTTGAGGGATGCGCTGGATACTCTAAAAGACAGTGTTTATCACGAGACGCTGAAAGACTACGACAAGGATGTCATGGCCTTTAAGTCAGGACAATGGCCTCTGCTTAAATACAGCGCCTTTCTCTATGAAACTGCCCAGGCCCAGGGTCTGCCGCTGGCACCTTATCAGGAAATCAAAAAAACCATTTCCAAACGGCGTCATGTATTACCGTATGGGGTGGATCAGGATCAACTGATCAAAGAGGTGGATGACTTGGATAGGGCCATTCGCCGCACCTTATATCAGAACCGCCAAGAGGAGGCCTTGGACCAGCGCTTACGGCAAGTGGAATTGATGGAAAAGCTGCTCAACGTGTCTGCCACAACCGCAGAGTTGGAGGCCTTTCAAGCAAACCGGGCCAGCTATACTGTTGCTTCATTTTTAAAGTTCATCCATCAGGTGGAGTCCAACCTGATGGAGAAAAGGCCGCCGCAGATTTTGGAAGCAGGCCTCCTGCATCTGGATGAAGCCCTGGACAAAGTTAGTGGTTTTTATGAACAGGCTGATCAACGCAGCGAGGCCTTTGTCACCAACCTCTTGGCGAGCATGCGGGCTCAAGGACAGGAACAAGCAGTGCTGCTTAGTGGCGGCTATCATCAGGCCGGAATTCTGGAAAGTCTGAAACAGAAGGATGTTTCCTATATCAGCATCAAACCTCGCTTGACCCAGGTCGATTTGATTAATCCCTATTTTGCCCTACTTAGGCATGAAAAAACGTCCCTGGAAAAACTGCTGGCCCAAAACCAGACCCTGATTGCGCTGGCTTCGCGTTTTAAGCCCCTGAGTATGGCCAGCCTCCCTGACAAGGAATTACCTGACGCGTTGCGGTTTTTCGCTGAACAGCTGGATGTGGTTGCCAAAGCGACCACCGTGGAATTAAAAATGGACGCGGCGGATGTGAATCCCCAGGAACTCCAAGTCTATGTTCAGCAGCAGCTGGCAAGCTATGCAGAAAACGATCCTGCCATTGACTTTGATTGGTCTGCGGTCAGGAGTAATGAAAAAACCAAAACTTACTTGGTCCCCATTGAAAACACGGACATCACCGCGCTTTTTTCTCCACGCCGGATATGGCACCTGGGCACGGGCCTAACCAATATGAAGGTACGGTTTCTATCCAACCAGGAAGCCAAGCAGCGTGCTCGCGCCATTTTAAGTACACCGGCTTGGTATTCATGGTCACAATCCATCAGTCAAGCTTGGCATAAAATCCGGACCAGCTTAATAGCGCTGTTTCATCAACTTCAGTCCCTGCGCCGCACCCATTCGGGGTGGGCGGAGAATTGGCGTTTAAGTTCATGGTTGCAAGCAAGGTTCGCTTCGCCCGGACAATGGCCCTTCTTGCAAAAATGGTTGTATAAAAACTTGGAGAAAAGGATATTAGGGCCAAAAGGCAAGAACGCTTCTCCCTGGCGGCACCGCATCGCTTGGTTCATGGCCGACGTTTTTGCACCGGCCGTGGTGGAATCAGTGGGGTTTGTCGGTTTGACCACCTGGTGGCATCTGCAACTTTTAAATCAACCATTGCTTTTTGGCATGTCTTTTTGGGTGTTCTTTTTAGTTTACAAGTTTTTTTGGCATATCCTGCATCTTGTGGGGATAGAGGGAACATTAAGTCCTATACAACAGTTGAAACTGGCCTTTTTTAATTTATCTTATTTGTCCCTGACAGGTTTTCAAGTGGTGTTATTTGCCCTTGTAGGCACTGCACTAAATCCTTCGGGAATGACGTTTATCGCTTATTACTTGGGAGGCCTTTTGGTAGCTCATGTATTTGTCGAGGCCCGGCCACGGTTGGTCAAATTTTGGGGACAACAGGTGGATCTTTGGCATCAATTTTCAGTCAGCGACCGTACCTGGGAATTGGAGAATGTGATCGCCTCCCTGGGATTTTGGATATCGCGGATCGCATTTCCCAGAGAGATCCGTCGGCAGATCAAGTGGGGTCAGTGGGGCCTGTTTTTGGACATAGGCGGCATTATTGTCTTTACGTTGCTGACTGGCCTTTTCTTTCCCAAAGCGGGCTTGCTGGCCATGAGCCTACCGCTTCTGTTATATACTGCATTGCTGCAAGGGTTCAAAACCATAGACCTGATCGTACACGGTGAGCAGGCGTTTCGTTGGTTTCATGTGCTTCAATTCATCATCGGCTTTTTAAAACAACTGCTCATGTTGCTGCCCTATTTGCCAGTGCTGGTTCTCTACCATGATGATATTTTAATGCTGCATGTGCACGTGCCTTTGGTAAGTATCGTGTTCTGGGTTGTCAACGTCCTTTACTTTAGAGAATTGTATGAAGCTTTGGCTTATAAGGTGATTGATTTGAAAAAAGAGCTGGCCTATGACAATCCCTCCTGGACTCAAGTCAAAAAAGCTCTGGCCATGGTGCGTGAGAGTAATCGTAAAAAAATATTGGATCGCATGGAAGCTATTAGTTTGAAATATCGCTTGACCTTAGGGGACATTGATGCCGAGCAAGTTAATCAGTTGTCTGGCAGGGCCTATAATCAATATTGGCCTGATTCAGTCAACCGCAAGGCTGTGGAAGCTGCCGCAGAGCTTGGGGCTTTAGTTCGGGAAGCTAATGAAAAATATTTAAAAAAAATGCCTAATGAATTGCGACCCTATTTTTGGACAGGCATGCTCTATAATCAAATTTTTCGTTATGCCTATAATTTTAACCCTGAGAATACCCATTCCAATTTCGAAAGCTTCCTTCATTGTCATTATGTCTCGGAATATGCAGCACATGCGGCTGAAGAATATGGGGTCGCTAATGGGGTGGAACACGGTTGGTATCAACCGTTCATTGAAAAATTAAGACAAGCTGCATGGCTCCATGATTATGGAAAAGTTTTTATCGATCCGGCGATTCTTTATGATACCGGGCGCTTCGATCCCCAACAAAGGATGCTGGTAATGGCTCATTCCCGGGTGGGGGAAATTGTGCTTAAATCATTCGGCTTGGATCCGGTTATGGTAGAAGGCACCATTCATCATGAAGAATTAAACGGTAATGGTTATCCTTACGGCCTTACGTCCGTTGAAACTACCGCTATACAAGAAGCTTTGCCAGTGGTAGATAAGTACGAAGCTGTGACTTCCTTCCATCGTACTTATCGCTTGGACAGAAAACTTTTCTACCAAATGCGGGATGAACTGTTGAAATTGGCCGGTAAAGGTATTTTGGATATGAAATGGGTTAAGGCCATGGTGAGAGCCACTAAAATTTACCCAAAAAAACCGGATGTGAGTCCATTTATTAAACCTGATGGTTATACGGGCTTTAATCCGCAGGAGGAAGCATTACATGCCATGATCTCCGAAATTTTGTTGTACGGCGCTCACGGGCAAAGATATTTTCCTCTTTACCGTGCCACCATGGAAGAATTAACCACTGCCGATGAAATGCCAGCGAATGAAGATTGGGGTGGGCTCCCCCTCTTGGATACCAGTGCAGGAGATTTGGCCTTGGTCAATGGTATGATGACCATTGCAGGCAATTATCAAAGAATGAGTAAGGACATCCTTCGGGACGCAGCGCACGTCATGCTGGGCATTATAAAGAAAGAAGGGCAATATACCCAGCAAGTGACTTATGCCGCCTTTTTCACACTACAAACGATTAAAAATAAACTTTCCCAAAAATTGAAATGGCAAATCAATAAAATTGCCGGCGACCGCAATAAATACAATCTTTTTGATCTGGTCAACCGCGATCATCACCTGGCCCGCATCCGCCAATACCTTACACAGGAAGGTGAATTACCGGCGCGCATTCTTCTGCCTAAAAATGAGAATGATGTGGGCATAAATATCAATATTATTGGTTGGTCTCCAGTGGAAGCAGCCAAAATAGCAGCCGATGCCAGTCAATTAAACCCACGGCATCACGTTATTGTTTCTGAAACGCATATGCCTGAATTTGTGATTACCGACCAACGTTCATCGCTGGATCCGAAAAATTACAGGATCGCATATTTTAAAGGGAACAAGATTGTTGGGATTTACTATTTGGGTGGCAGGGTGGATACCAGTGTCCGGAGTTACAGACGCTTTAATTCCTGGTTCAAGGATTATAAAAAGGATGAAAGCAGTTTGCCCCGTGGGATAAGCGCGGAGAGCACCAATTATGATAATGAGGCTTTGCGGCTTGGACTGGGATTAAAACACAATCCTTTTGGTATTAACGTCAAAAGCAAAATAAAAATTTGTTTGAATTTATTGGGGACCTATCCTGGATTGGAAGAAAAAATTCTCACCCAAATGGCCAACGACAATTCCCTCCGTGAAGGAGGACTGATTATTACGGGAAACCCCCTTATACCCATATCCTATCAGCAGAGCGATTGCCAATTTACGGTATATCAGAAAAAAAATGGTGAATTAAAGCCTCTTAAAATATTTTTAATCAAAGGCGATAAGCGTTATGAATTTTCTGTGGAAGGCAAGACAATTATGGAAGCAGAAAGGCTCGGCCATGCTGTTATTACGGTGATGCAAAATGATGCCGATTTCGAACAACCTTGCCGGGAGTTAGGGATTGACCATATTGAGGTTAAAACAGATATTCCCCCTCTGGAAGAGGTGGATTTGGGAAAATGGGAAACCAATGTGGCGGGGAGTAGAGAGCAGCATGCCTTTTTACAATCGACTTCACCACTCAAGGGTGCCAAAGCCGCGGAAAATGAGGATCAAAATGATCAAAAGGATGGCGGAAACAATGACCCACCTCCTGCCGCCCCTGGCACCAGCGGTGAAGCCAATGGAGGAACCGGCAGCACGATCCCATCCGAACCAAGCCAGAAATTCAGCATGGTCGAAGAAGCTAACCAACCCTATTACACGCGGCTTTCGGTCGGGCAGCGTATGCTGCGGTGGCTGTTAGGGCAGTTTGTTTTCACTGCTGATCAGGAAAAGCCCATCACCCGCAGTGGCCTGGGAATGATTTTTGGCGCGCCGCTTAAAGCGCTGCGTCTTTTGGTTAACATTCTCATTAATCGGCCCTTGAAAAGTGGGGTGATGATTGACGATCACCATCCGGCGTTGATTAGGTTGTTGCGTCAAAATCACCTGCCCGATCCTGTGAGCTTGCAGGCTGCGGTCAGGCAAGCCCGGTCCATGCCGGACATGGCTATAAAACCATTATCGCAATTGCGAGAAAAACGGGCTCGCGATTGGAAAGGCCGGCTGGTGTTGGCAGGAGAAGAAGTCGGGGATCAGCTGTTTACCCAGACTGTTTTATTTCTGCCTGACAGCCTGCTGCGCGAGGTGGTGCGACAGCCAGAAGGATCTTCATGGTGGCAGAAGAGCAGGAAAGCAGTCACAGAAGCCTTGCTCGGCGCTTCTCTAACTCAACTGCGCCAGGAAAATGAACAGCGCTGGGAAGTTGACCTTTTAATGGAAGGGGTGACGCATACCGCTTGGCAAGCACCAATAACCCTGTTTGAAACTTTTTTCAAGACCATCAACCACCTGCCCCGTTCATGGCAGGCGCCGGTTATGCGGCTCCTGCGGCTCTGGAATGCGCCGGCTTATATAAATATGGTGCTGAAGGGCCAAGCGTCGCCTTTGGCGAGCGCCTTAACCCAACCTAATCAGCCTTTGGCCCAGACTTATAAGCTTTGGGCGGTCACGGGTAATATTCAAATGCGGGCACGTTTCGAAAAGCTGCTTCAGCAATTTTGGCAATCGCAAGCCGTTAACCTGTCAGATGAAAATAGAATCAATAATTTAATGAGCCTGTCCAGTTTGGCTCGGGCCATTCCCGAACTGGGGTCCGTGCATGTGGGCGATCTGACAACCAAGGATGGCCTGAAGGACATTTACCTGCCGAGCTTCATGTTGGACAGCAATATGATGAAGGGCCGGGTGCTGGACGAATTACGGCCTTTACTTCAGATCATCAATCAAGAAGCCTTTGAGAAGTTTGCACCGTCGCGGCAGAACCGTTCCCTTAGAAACGCAGCGTAAGCATAAACGCTTTTATCAGTATTCTTGCCGCAAACATTGCTGTGATAGGGCTCACCCCTTGAACTTTGCCTTATCATGGTGCCGCGACTCCAGACTTCAAGTGTGATAATCCGAAATTTATTTCACAATTATGGTCAGTGCTGCATTTTCATCGTAGCATGCTTATTACAGGAAGGCATTAAGTTCCAAGATTTATCTTTTTTGTTTTAAAAATTGCTCCGTTAGATCTTTTGGAAAAGTATTTGCAAAAAGGATTAATTTTATCATCGTTTCGCAAGCTGAGGCCACCCACAATCACAGTTGTCTTTCGAAATAGACCTGACAAAATAAAATCAACATGAAAAGCTCATCCTACTGCGGCACTGTTTTCTCAACGGTGTGGACATTACTTGTCAGATCAAGTTTGAGTTATTACACTTCCAGCCATTTATAACCTAAGAACTCTTGAGTTTACCCCTTCATTATCTCCGGCATCCCCAAATTGCTTGTAAGTTTCAAGCTCGATTTCCTCGGCCTGGCCATCTGTCCATTTAATTTCCTGCCTATCCAATACGATACTAACCCTAAGTCATTTGAAGGAGCAATCATGACAACGGATAAGGGCAGAGGATCAGTCAAAGGATTAATATTCAGCGGCACCAGGGAATGGATTATCAGCCAATATGGCCGAACGGGATTGAAAGATTTCTTAGGAGAATTATCACCTTCGGAAAAAGAGCTTTGGTCTGTTGGAAAAATGCCGCAAGTGGCCTGGTATCCGGCGGAACTCTATCTGCATCTTTATGAGGTCTGCAACCGTCTCTGGGGCGAGGGAAAGGAGGACGCCTTTATCCAAGGCGCCCGATTTGTCGCCCAAAAAGATTTTTCCACGTTTATGAAATTATTTTTAAAAATCGGTTCTCCCGCCTTTGTGGCCGGTCAATTGCCCTCAGCCTGGAGGCATTATTTCAATGCCGGGCTGGTCAATATCATCTATAAAAGCGCGACGATGTTGTCCCTTGAATTGGTGGGGGCCGACGTCTACGGACGGGCGGGTTGTTTGGGCACTATCGGATGGACTAGCGCGGTTCTGGAATTTGCGGGCGCACAAAACCTGGTCTGGGATCATCCTAAATGCGTGGCCGATGGCCATGCCTCATGTGTCATCAATTATCATTGGCAGTAATTAGACGACGGTAAAAAAAAAAATTATAGTCCTAAAGTCGAGTCGTGATGATCACGATAATAAAGTTGATTAAGAAAGAAAAAATCATCGAATTGAAAGGGGAAAGCAATGAAAAGAAACTTGTTTATTACCATGGTGGCCGCTGCTTGTCTGGGAATGATGATTGCGAGCTGTTCCGAATCACCAACTGATCCCAAACCGGCCGATCCTACCGCTACACCGACCACAATGCCGACTGCTACCGCAACGCCTACCTTTGCCGTGCCCACTTCGCAAATTAAAATTGCTGTCACTGGCACTTCTCAACAATGCTTTGTTGGTTATGGTGACTCTTGGGGCAACGAAGTGCAAGTTGGTATGGTTGCTTTACCTTGGGAAACAACAATTACTATCGGACATAATCAATGTCCTGGAGTGGGTGGCGGATTTGCTGTGTTGGATGGTGGTAATGCCAAGATTACGATTTATGAAAATGATGTTGAAATTGGGTCATCGCCAACTTATACCAAAGATACACAACCTGAGACACCATACATTTATCAAATACCAAACGTTAATTGGAATTAGTCCAATAAACCTGGTTGGTTAAATCACAATAAAATACCCCGCAATTAAATTGCGGGGTATTTTATTGTGATGATATAATTTTTTTTCACTGTTTTTCTTAATAAAACATATTTATATTAATTTCAATTAAAATTCATATGAAAATCCTCTTCCTTCCATTGACAGCCTCTTTAAAAGGTGTGATGATTTCTATCAAAATGCGGTAGTTCTAATCCTGACCGAGGCGGATTATTTAAAGCCAAAAGAGGTTACCCATGGCTAAACCAGACCTCCATTCCATCGGCGCCTTGAAAGAAATTGCCCCTTTTCAATGGCTTATCAGCAGGCAGGATCACCCAAATATGAAGGTTGATGGGCTAGTATTTGCTGATGAGCAGCTTGTGCAAGCGGCCATGCAGGATAAGGCCCTGGAACAAGTACACCATGTGGCCTGCTTACCGGGCATTGTGGGCCGGGCTCTGGCCATGCCCGATATCCATTGGGGTTATGGATTTCCCATCGGCGGGGTGGCGGCATTTGATGTAGAGACCGGCATTGTCTCTCCCGGCGGGGTGGGCTATGACATCAACTGCGGAGTACGCCTAATACGGTCCGATTTGCGGGAAGAAGACCTGCGGCCACGTTTGGAAGCCTTGGTCAAGGCGTTGTACCAAGCCGTTCCCAGCGGCGTGGGCAGCAAAGGCCGCATAAACCTGAAGCCGTCCATGATGAACCAAGTCTTGCACCGGGGCGCCGCTTGGGCGGTGGAGCAAGGTTTTGGCACGGATGAAGATCTGGCTCATACCGAAAGCCAGGGCGTCATAGCCAATGCTGATGATGACCTCGTCAGCACACGCGCCAAAGAACGGGGAGCACAGCAACTGGGTACCTTGGGCTCGGGCAACCACTTTTTGGAAATCCAAAAGGTGGATGAGCTCTTTGATTCAGAGGTTGCCCGCGGCCTTGGTCTGGAAAAGGGTCAGATATGCATTTTGATTCATTGCGGGTCCCGGGGATTGGGCTATCAAGTATGCGATGATTTTTTACCTCTTTTTATTCAGTCTGCACGCTACTATGGCATCGAGCTGCCGGATCGGCAATTGGCCTGCGCGCCGGTCAAGTCCAGGGAAGGCCAAGATTACCTGGCGGCTATGGCAGCAGCCGCCAATTATGCCTGGGCCAACCGGCAATGTATTACTCATTGGGTCAGGGAGAGCTTTGAGAAAGTGTTTCAAAAAAGCTGGGGTGCTTTGGGACTAAGATTGGTTTATGATGTGGCCCATAATATCGCCAAAATTGAAAACCACCAAGTAGGAGGCCAAATCCTGCCGGTATGTGTCCACCGCAAAGGCGCTACCCGCTCTTTTCCTGCCGATCATAGTGACGTGCCTGCCGATTACCGTCACCTCGGTCAGCCGGTATTAATTCCTGGCAGCATGGGCACCGCGTCTTATGTGGCTGTCGGCGCCCCCCAGGCCATGACGTTGTCCTTTGGTTCCACTGCGCACGGTGCGGGCAGGGTGCTTTCCCGGCAGGGTGCTTTGAAAAAATTTAAGCATCAGACTCTGCTGCCGGCTTTAGCAGCCAAAGGCATAGAGGTAATGGCGCATAACCGCAAGACCTTGGTGGAGGAGGCGCCCGGAGCATACAAAGAAATTGACCGGGTGGTGGAGGTGGCCCATCGCCTGGGATTGTCCAAAAAGGCCGCACGGCTGGTTCCTATGGGCGTGATCAAGGGATGAAAGGGTTTGAGCTGTTGGAGCATACGGCGGACATGGGTTTGAGGGTATGGGCATACTCGCGGGAAAGTTTTTATCAGGAGGCGGCCGCAGGGTTGAACGCCATCATGACTGTCCGGCTGCCGGCCGGTCCGGTTCAACGAAAGACTATAGTTTTAATAGGAGAAGATGAGCAGGAGTTGTTGGTCCACTTTTTAAACGAACTTATTTATGAGGCCACAGTCCATCATATGATTGCAGGGCGGATTAAGGTGGAACAAGAGGAGCAGGGCCACGAGCTCACAGTAGACGGCTCGTTTGCCATTCTGGGCGAGGGGACTTTGGTACGTGAAATTAAAAGCGCCACTTACCACCAGTTGAAGGTGTCTGTTAATCAAGGAAAATGGGAAGGGGAAGTTTATTTTGATTTGTAAGCTGAGCCGGCAGAATGGTTCCCTCCGTAAAACCTGGTAAAGATATTAGCTGGAAAGAACGCCTACGGCTGGGCAACTAAGGAGTAAAAGACGAATGATTAAGGATGATTTGATCAGAAGCTGGTACGAGAGCAAACAAGGCCAGCAAGCCTTTGGCGTGAGAACTATTTTCGATGTGGAGTATGCCCATATCAGGATGGGAAATGACGATGATTTTTTCATCACCCGCGAGGGGTTGCCCATTTTGAATGCGCACAATCCCATGGATTTCAAGGCCGAGAGTCCCTGGTTCAAGGAACATGCCCAGCGTTTGGCCGGTACCAGTTGTGTTTACAAGGTTAGGACCAAAGCGATCGACAACCGCGACCATGACCTGGTGATTAAATGGAACCGCATGGGTGAGGAGATTCCCGGAGCTGAAATTTACGAAGATTTACTTCATGCCCGTTTTAACAGTCCCTTTGAAGAATTTGCCCTGGTGCAACAGCTGCAGGACGCAGTTATAGACTCGCCTTACTTGATTGCCATCCAGAAACCCTTGGCCATCTATGTGCCCGCTCAGCGGCATAAATTGTGGCAAACCGGCAGAAGCGAATACAAAATGAAAATGCTCATCAGCCAACATGTGGATGTAGACCTGGACATGAACCGGCTCTATATGATGATTTATCAATGGGTGGATGGTATGGACGCGGCCCTGGCTTTTGAAAACCGCCTGATCAACGGGGAGCAGGCCCGGAATTTGGCGGCTGATGCTGCGGAGAAGCTTAGCCGGCTGGGGTTTGTGGTGCGCGATAACAAGCCCAACCATGTGGTGGTCGATCCTCAGCGCCTGAACGGCCGCGACCAACATTCATGTCCGACTGAACACTACGCCCTGATTGATTTTGAACTGCTGGCACGTACGGAAGAAAAAGAGCGGATTTTGAAAAAAGTAAAGCGTAAGGATTATCACCGCCGGCAGAAAAATCGTTTTGCCATTGAAGTGCCGATCACTATCAACGATGGGTTGAACCACATGCGTATTTTTGATGTGGACTATATTTTTGGCCAAGTGGAAAGCACCAAAGGCCGTCTGTGGGTGGTGGGAAAAGACCCATTTCTGTTCGATTTTTTCATGCCCGAACGCTGGGAAAGCACCAAACGTACTAAAATATCCATGTTCAGTGAGAGTTATTACACTATTACCAAAGACAACCTGCATGTGGTGTGGGAAGTGTCCAAGGTGGGACTGGTCCCCGATATGGACCCTTTTTTGGATGATGAGCGCAAAATTCTGGAATACGGGTACAATAGTCCCTTTGAAGAAGTTCAACTGGCCGTGGAATTAAACCAAAAGGGTGTGGCTACCATTTATCCCCGGGCCATTTATATGATGGCCAACAAGAGTGACATTATTGACCGTTTTTTTGACAATCAGCGTTATGAAACCCATAAACCGCTTACCACCCCGGATGGTAAGCCCATCCTCATGAAGGACCGCCATTACATCATTATCTGGGGCTATTGGAACGGGCCTGATGAACGTCTGGCAGAGGCAGAAGATGATTTTTGCGAAGGCATTAACACCCTGTATGCCTACCGTGAAGGTATTATTACGCGGGAAGAGTACTTTAATATCATTCAATTAACCAAAGAAAAACTGCAGCGGGTGGGCGTTGAAGACCTAAACCTGAGCGGCAAGCATTTGCTCATTTCTGTTAATAAGGAACGCAGGGTGATTCGCGACCATTGCGGCCAGCCCGATATTCGCATCTGTAATTTCGAATTTTTAAAAAAAATGCCGAAATCTTAAATTTTATGGACCCCGCCATGACCATGGCATACAATACCTTGCAATCCCTCTCTCCAAATTTTTGGCGGGGCGAGGCTGGGTGCAGGCATAGTCTCACAAACCAAGGAGTGTATCATGAGAAAAATACTGGCAGTGACGAGTGTGGCGCTGTTGGGTCTGGCCATTGGGCTGGCTGCGTTTCTGGGTTATATGGGCATGTTTTCCTCACTTGCCGTTTCAGAAAAAACCATGGGGCCCTACACCATGGTGTATGAAGCCTACCAAGGACCTTACCAGGATACAGGCAAAGTGTTCATGCGGGTTTACAATCAAGTGCAAAAAGAAGGCATCACCCCCACCCTGGGACTGGGTATTTATTATGATGATCCCCGTAAGGTGGATAAAATGAAATTGCGCAGCGACTGTGGCCTGGTGGTGCCTGAAGCCGATCTGTCCAAAGTAGAGGAATTGAAAACCCGCTATCAGATTAAAACCGTGGAGCAGCGTCTCTGTCTGGTGGCTGCGTTTCCTTTGCGCAATGCCTTGTCCTACAGTCTGGGGCCCATGAAGGGTTATCCGGCGCTTACGAAAGCCGCTCAAGCCAAAGGCTACACCCTGGACACACCTTATGAATTGGATGATATGCAGGCTAAAATGATTTATTATGTGGCGCCCATTAAATAAGCAGGCCGCTCAACTCTTCCGGCGCCGCCGTTTCAGACGGCTCGTGTTGCTGGGAACGAGGGCAATGGTTTCATCGTAATCGGCCAGCAGTTTTTCGATCCCCACGGTTTCGGGATCCTCTTTGGGGTCCAACTTCAGCTGTAACTGGCAGTGGTCGCAATTGCGGTTGCAGAAAAAGGGCTCGTACGAATCGGGCTCGCGATAAGTGGTGATCACGCCTTCATAATTACGCAGGATCACTTTATTGGTGGACCAGGAAATCAGATACTGAGGCATGATGGGAATCTTGCCGCCGCCACCGGGTGCGTCAATAACATACGTCGGTACGCACAACCCGCTGGTATGACCAATAAGACTCTCCAAAATTTCGATGCCTTTGCCCACAGGCGTACGGAAATGATTCAGCCCTTCCGAAAGATCACATTGATACATGTAATAGGGACGCACCCGGTTCTGGACCAGCTTTTGCATCAACCGCTTCATGATTCTGGGGCAGTCATTAACCCCGGCCAGCAGCACCGACTGGTTGCCTAGAGGGATGCCGGCATCAGCCAATTTGGCCAGGGCTATGCTCGATGATTTGGTGATTTCCCGGGGATGGTTAAAATGGGTGTTGATCCACAGAGGGTGATGGCGTTTAAGCATGTTCACCAGATTGTCGGTGATGCGATAGGGAAGTACCACCGGGGTCCTGGTGCCGATACGGATAATTTCCACATGTTTGATTTTGCGTAATTCCGTTAAAATCCAATCCAGATAATCATCGGGGAGCAAAAAGGGATCGCCGCCGGAGAGTAGCACATCGCGTACCGCCGGCGTGGACCGGATATACTCCAGGCCTTTTTTGACCGCTGTTTTTGAGGGGATGGAGTCTTTTTCACCCACCTTGCGTTTGCGGGTGCAATGCCGGCAATACATGGTGCACGTATTGGAAACCAAAAACAACACCCGGTCCGGATAGCGGTGGGTGATGCCTGGGACCGGGCTGTCTTTGTCCTCTGAAAGCGGATCAGCCAAATCATGATGCATGGTCTGTAATTCCAGGGAAGAAGGACAAGATTGCTTGAAGATCGGGTCGTTCTCCAGATCGGTGGTATCAATTAAAGACAGATAGTAAGGGGTCACGGAAATGGGAAATTTGGCGGCCGCTTCTTTTAGTTGACGCATCTTTTCTTCAGGAAAGGTTACCCCCAATAAGTGTTCAAATTGATCCATATTTCTGACGCAATGGCGCAATTGCCACTGCCAGTCATACCAATGGGAGGCATTGGTAGCGGCTGAATGCTCATTGATTTGACTGGATATTTCATTTTGACGCTGGCTGCGATGATCCATGGTTCTCCTTTGGTGATAACCTTTTGCACCAGATATTCATGGACTCCCATCCATTGGGCATGCGGCAGTTGTTGACCAGCCGTCCCGTGTAATGGTAGTCCAGTTTGCTGAACACGCAATTGATGCTGAGCATGTCCGCCCGGGCCAAGGTATAGAAATTGATGATGCCAAATTGTTTATGTAAGTCTTGCTCAAGACGGCCAAGCAGGCAGGCCATCAGACCCAAGCCGCGGTAGTCAGGGTCCGTAGCGCAATCCGTCATTTCTGCGCTGCTTCGTTCGTGGTCGATTTCAGCGGACATGGCCGCCACCAGCTGTTGCCGGTGGTTGCGGATGAGACGGAAGTGGTTGTGCCGGTTGGCCATTGCTTTTTGCAGGTGATCCGCTTCCAGGGAGGAGGGGTAATCCTTGAAAGTCCGCTTTAGAAGCGCTGAAATTGCCGGAGCATCTTCGGGCTGGGCCAAATGGCAGGTAAAGCCCTTTGGACAGGCGGGCGTAATAGAAGCTTTATCCCTGGCGATTTGCACATATTTGTCGTGTTTGGCTTGCAACTCATCACTGCGCCGGTCGGGGTCGATAAAATAAGACCTGATAACCGCGTCGGTCTGATTACGAAAAAAACCCCCAATTACCCCTTCTTTTACAAAACCCATAGCCAGCCAGTCCATTTCCCCGCCGGGCAGGGCATAAACGATAATTTTGCCGTAAGGATGACCCAGGGTGCTTTGTTGGCGGCACAGCCATTCCAGCCGCTCCTGGTTGAGGTCCGTGCCGGTAAGACCATAGAGCTTAATTCTTTGATTGTAATCGCCCAAAACGATATCAACGCTTTGATGTTCGGATAAATGTAACTTTCCATCAATAATGTTCATCATGACTCATTTCTGAAGTTTTTGGAAGTAGGTGGTCTGAAAAGGGTTATTGCTCTGCGGCGTGGTCAGGATCATCGCTGAGTTGATGGACTGGACCGGTTTTTAATACCGGTTCGCCTTCGATATGGCCGGCTTCCATCAAGTCCACAATTTTTTCCAAAGCCAGGGTAATAGACAAATGTTCCAGTTCCGGCAGCAGATCCAAGGCCTGAGCCAGTTTGTCTTGCAGGGGAGAAGGCGCTTGTTCGGCCAGGAGGATGCCTTTGGCGGTAATGGAGATATGCACCACCCGGCGGTCATGGCTGCTGCGTGTGCGCTGTACCAGCGCCTTTTCTTCCAACCGGTCCATAATACCAACCAACGTGCTGGGACTGAGATGAACCAGCCGGGAAAGGGCTGTAATGGTCAAAGGGCCGTCTTCTCTGAGCTTGATTAAACAGACCAACTGAGGAGCTGTGATATGATACTGATGAGCCAGTTTTTTCGAGTGTAATTCAATGGCCCGCACTATTCTTCGCAGCGCCTGCAATACCCGTACATTTTTATTGGTGCTGGTGGCTGTTAATTTAGGATTTACCGCAGGTGCAATGGCTTTGGCTTTATCGGCCATAGTTAAACTCCCAATCATTTCAATACCAATAATTAGACCTCGAAAATACTACATGGTTCAACAAAGCTTGTCAACCCCCTTGGCCAAGGGCTAATTCATCCATTCCTTTTGGATGAGTGACCAGGGCTACCGTGCTGCAGGACCGAACTGGCTTTTAAAATGAACCCCAAAGGTTACAGCAGCGGCTAGCATGAGTATGGTCATCACCAGGGGAGCATAAGCTTTCATCCCCAGGTCCAATGGTGCGCCGGATAGGAGGATGCCCGCTACTCGGACACTTTGACCCAGCCCGACGTAGGCTAACGTAAGAGGCAGTGATCCCAGAAGAGAACCGCCTAAATAATCCATAAAGCCCGCCTTCATACTTCCCAATGCATAAGACGACCACCCCAGGGGAAAGACCGGCAACAGCCGGCAAAGGAGAGCCGTCTTGAATCCGTGTTTTTGCGCTTGCTGCTGAATAATTTTAAAATTGCTGTTAATGAATAAAAAGTGGGGTAAAAGTTTGCCGGCCAAATAAAAACCAATCATATAAGCCGCCAAAGACGCTATCAGCCAACCGGAAAAGGCGGCAATCATTCCTGCTTTTAATCCCAAAAAAAATCCGGCACTTATGGCAATGAGGGTTCTAGGAATGGTCAGCAAGCCGGCGGCCATATAAATCACAGCAAAATGCCACCAAGGCCACTGTTGGGGGATCAAGAGCCACCGAGACCATTGGGCATCAAGAGGCAGTAAAGCAGGAAGCAAAAACAGTAATAAGAACACCCCAGGCATAATAAAGAGTGCAGCCCAATGCACAGTGAGTGTTTCTGTCTTGAGGGAGGAGGTGGCCCCAAACTCCCGGCTGTTGGAGTACATCATGATTTTAACTCCTCATGAAGGTATATACTTTCATGCAAGGTGAACCTCGGCGATGTTGTCCCAATTATGCCTATTTCACTTGCAAGAAAAATGATTTGACTTCAAAACATTAGAGTAGTAATTATAGTAAGACAAAAGGGTCTGGTCAATAGGATAGTGTTGGCCATTGAATTACTGAGAGGGAAAAATCGAACCAGAACAGGGAGGTGGCAACAATGGCGCAGGTAAAGGAAAAAATGATTGAAAATGTAGAGCTGGTTGAATCCCAGTTACCGGTCAAGGAAGCGGAAGCTAAAATGAAATCACGCCGTGTGGCCTTTTTACCGGTTTTTAATGATGGCCGATTAACCGGCATTATTGCAGAACGTGATATTAATCAATACAGATTGGAAAACGCATCCGGCGTAGACCAGCTTATGGTGGCCGATGTCATGAAGAGTCATGTGAAATATGTGCTGGAAGAGCATGATCTCGACGAAGTTACCCAGTTGATGAAAGAACAAAATCAGCGGGAAGTCCTGGTGATCGGACAGGACAAGGATATTAAGGGCATTTTATCGCTCGATCAACTGTAGCAAGTGTGGACCGAAATAACCGTCATGGGGTAAACAAAGGGGCAAGCCAAAGGGTTTGCTCTGGCTCCCATCCTCAAGGATCTTCCAAAAAAGTACACCTTCTTTTTTCTTAAAATGAAACAATCTATTTGAATATAATTATTTAATACATTTTTCCTGGCATCGAAAATTGATGCACCTTTTTTCTGATGTTATAGTGGGATGCACCTTTGGGTACAACTGTCCTTGCCCGGCCAATTACCGGCAGGACATGTCCCAGGCGACTTGACTTTTGGGGTGTCGATTTGCATCTTATGAAATGGTTGTCCCATCACAGAAAGGTCAAACCCGTTGCCTTGACACTGTTCAGGCACCACAGGAAGCTAAGGGCTGGCCTTATCATGATAATGTTGCTCAGCTGGCTTAGTCCTGAAGTGAGCTGGGCTTTTATTCCTAAGGCGCGGCCAAGCCTGGATCCTAAGGTTGTCACTGTACCCAAAGCCTTGGGCACCGTGGTTAGCCGGCACCTTGGCACCGGGCCATTGATCATTCAGGTGCAGGATCTACATGGCCAGGAGGAGGTACAGCGTCATATTGCCGGGCTGGTCCGTTATTTGGCCAAACATCAAGGCGTCAGGCTGGTGGGCGTGGAAGGCGCTTGGGATTATCTGGATCTCTCCCCTTTGCGCGGGCTGGTCAATCCTGTTATTCGTCAATCAATCGCAGATTATTTGCTTCAGCAGGGCTTGATCACAGGCGCTGAATATGGTGCAACTTTGAATCCCACGCCTCTGATGGTGAAAGGGTTTGAAGATAAAGCTTTGTATGAAGCCAATCTTCAGCAAGCACGTACCTTGTTAACCACCGAAACCTTGGGTTACTTCCAGGATTTAAAAGAAGCGCTTCAAAATCAATTTGCTCCTGGTGGCAGTAATGCCAAGTCTTCAGTTTTAAAGCCATGGCAGCAACGCTTGGACGTACTGGAAAGAGTGCTCACTATTTCAGCCACGCCACAGGACGTGGCGACCTTCCTGGCTCATCCGCATTGGTTCAATATCAAGGCTTGCTTGCATCTCCTTCCCCGGGCAGTGCAGACTTCCTGGCTGGTTAATAATGATCCCGTCTTTTTGGATAACAAACTTAAGGTGGCCAGGACCTTTTATGCAACCGCCCACCAACGGAGCCGTGTTTTTGCAGACCATTGGGCGCGGACCATGGCTGAAGAAAAACAAAACGTGGCCGTCGTGGTGACCGGAGGATTTCATACGCAAGACTTTCTACAAGCTTTGCAGGCACATGGTTTTTCCACCATCTCCATCATCCCCAGTCTAACCCGTCCCGAGGCAGCCAATCCTTATTTTGGTCTTCTGACCCAAAGAGCCACGGCTCTGGCATCCTATCTGGACAAGCATCCTGCAAGTTTGTCTTTGCTTACGCGCTTTTATCAAGGGCCTAAAACCAGCATGCCTGGAAGCCATACGCTCACCCGGGAACAAGAACGCTTTCAAGAGATGATTCGATTTTTGGTGCATCTCTTAACCATGGCCGGTCAGAATCAAAGCGAGCTTTGGCGCATGGCACGGCTGACTTTACCTGACGGTCAAAGGCGGCTCGTGGTTTTTCAAGCCAATCCGGTTAAGGACTTGCCGTCAGTGCTCAAACCGGAGATGGTCCTCAGGCTGGGCCACCTTAAGATTTGGATTTATCAGGCTTCGGCTGAAGAAGTTCAGCGCGCCTGGAAAGGGGTGCGCCCTGCGATGGAACGCGCTTTTTCATGGCGCCCTCTGGGGAAAACTGCGAAGAAAGGGGTGAAGGCCTTGGCTGTGAAAGCCTGGGGATCCCGACGCTTGCTGATGACCGGAGCTGCTGCCGTGGTGCTGGGCTATACGATCAAGGCAGTGATGGACCATGACTTTACAACCTTAATACCGGGCTTATTAGGTATGATGACCAGCAGCGGATCTGAACCTCAGCCCGACTGGGTGCCCCGATGGAAAAAGGATGTGCAAACTCTGAACCTACAGGATGTCAGTATGCATGACCGCCGCTGGCAATCTTTCCAGAAAAAACTGCAGCAAGCTGACTGGCGAATCAAACGCCGACTGGCTTACTGGATGATAGACCGTTGCCCCCGTCTTTTTGGGCCCTGGTTCCAGCAATACTTTAACCTGCAACTGCCCCGAGCAGATAAATCGACTCTCCTCAAATCCCTGCTGGTGGCTGCCGCACCGAGCCAGCAGGTTTACATAGGCAGCCTGCACCGGTATTTTGGCCTGACCCTTTCAGACCAGCCCCAACTGCTTGCAGAAGTGACTGAAGCCTGGCTCAATCGTCCTTTCAAGCGCGGAACCGTCCCCTGGTCCATTAACCCAAAGGACTTACCCTTTTTTAACCATTATCTGGTGCGGCAGGCTCAGCGCAGGCCTTTGGAATCGCTCGATGATTTTATACAAATGCGCAGCCGGCTGGAAAATTGGTTTGGTGATGACTACAACCTGTTGTTTTATAAACTTTTAACCGCCTGGCTGGCGTATACACCGGAAGACCAGAATCATGAATTGGACCAAAACCTCAAAATGTTACAGAGAATGGCTGCCCCTGGTGATCTCTTTTTTCAAAAGGTGAGAGCCGAAGGGAGGCCCACTCCTTTACGCTGGGTCGGCCTGATGGTGGAGACTCTGGCCAAGGAACCCGATCTCTTGGACCCTGAAGCCGCAGCCCGTCTGGCTCAATTAAACCAGGAACGGCTAGGTGTACGTAGGCTGGCGGATTATCACCTCTTAGCTTGGAAATTGGCGTTGCTCCTCGACACACGTCAGGGTTTAACAGCCCCTCAAGGAAAAGGACTGATGGAGCTGTCCGACCAACTGTACCGGCTGGTGATGGCTGAGACGAAGAAACAACCTTTAAAATCCTTGCAAATCTTGAGTGCCTGCCATGGCCTGTTGTTGGAACAAATCCGGGCCCATCCCTCTTCCTTGGAAGGGCCGCCGGTTCTTACTTCACTGGATCAATGGATCTGGTCCTTGGCTTCGGGGCAGGACGATGACTTGAAGCAGGCTCTGGCCCTATGGTTTTCTCCCCCAGGCGTCATGGCTCACGAAGCAGGGCGGCTACGGCAATTTATTTTAACCTTGCAATACTATGGCGTGGAACAAGAAAAACAACACCAGATCCTGACCGCCATCGTGCAGGGCTTGGAACAGCGCGCTCAAAAGCCCGAGACCGTGAAACCCTTTCTGGAACATGCCCTGGCCAACATCCTGCTCAACGTCATTCTCCCTACGACCAGCCTGATCAATGGGGAGCAAAAATTAGAACTCCAGCAAATGTCGCTGGAAAGCTTGCTGGATCCGCAAAAAGGCCCTTTATGGCAGCAACTGGGCCTGAATAATCGCGAGGCTATTAAAGCACTTGCCGGTCTTCCCGGTGTAGAGGAAGCCATGCGTCCACTAGTGCTGGCAAGGTTTGCTGCCAAGTCCGCGGATAGGAAGGCACTGGAACGCACCATTCGCCATTATTTGGAGAAGCACTATGCGCTGCAGGATTTTGATCCCGATTTGAATGGGTTGGCCAACGTGTTTAACCCATGGCAGCATTTCGTCGTCAACAAAATGAGGGGATCTATTTATGACTTTTACCTTATGAAGAGCAAACCGGTAAGGTGGAAACGATTATCAGATAAAAACCGCGGGGCCTTTGTAGGGCGCATGGTATTGACTTTGGATAAGGCTCTCGGTCAGATGGTGCTCCAACCTCTGTCAAAGGGAGACGTTGTGCCCGCGGGGTTTACCTTTACGGCAATGAATTTCCTCCGCACCAAAATCATGACCGACAAGACTTATGCAACCTTGCGGATAGATCGGGTCATGTTCCCGGCCATCAAAGCATTGCTTAACCGATATTTTAAATATTTTACGGTGATGCAAGGGAATCACACATTACTATCTGCAGAGCAGCTGGACCGGGTTTCTTTTCAAGCGCTTGCCGGAAATTCGGTGGTGGCGCACCCTAAAAGTCTGGAGGAAGTGGTGACGGACCAGCTCCATGAAATGGAGCGGCTGCGTACAACGGTGCTTGAAGAAACCTATTTAATACAGGGCCAAGACCTGTCTCTGGTCAGAACCCTGGGTGATCATTTGGCCAAAGTGGTTTGGCGCAGCACCCATGATACCAAAAAGACAGCCTTGGCCGGCATCCTGCCGGTGGTGATAGCGGACATGGGCCGGGCCGGAAAAGCCCAGTATTTAAACCATAACCAGGACCTGCGCCAATTATTGCAAAACGATTATTTTAAACCCCTTTGTGAGGCAGAATGGTTGGGACCCGATGATATGGATTGGATTCTTCGTTTCCTGAATCCCAGTGAGAAGGATGTAGGTATCCCGTCGTGGGTGAAGGCCATCCTCAAAGGACCGTCTTCCATGCAGGGTATGGTGACCTTCAGCGGACTAACGCTGCTGCTGGCTGTGGGGGCTGCCGGACATCTGGCTCTGGCGGTAATGAATGGCCACTGGCAAGGACCTGGTTTGGCGGCAGCCGTGATGATAAGCAGTCTTGGGTTAACTTGGTTAATCGAGCTGATGAAGAATTGGATCAACCACAGCCTGACCACGGCGAACATGAACAAGACAAGGTTCTTTACACCTTTGATCTTGCTTTTGGAAAAAATTAGATCCATAATCTTGCCCGCGAGGCCGCCGATACCGGGTCATCCCCGGCGACGTCTGCGCGGCCCGTTTCAAGCCGCATGAGGATTAAAGGTCATGAAAAACATCCACGAGTACGTTAACATGTTCATTACCTTGCTGGCCATTGTCGATCCCATTGGCGGCATACCGGTTTTGCTTTCTCTGGTAGGGGAAGGTGCCCTCAAAGGTAAGCAACGAGCGGCTTGGCTGGCTGCGGCCACGGTGTTTGTCGTACTGGCCTTGTCTGCGCTTGCCGGTGAGAAATTGCTGGAAGCCTTTGGCATTCAGATTGCCTCTTTTCGTGTGGCCGGGGGTATTTTACTTCTCCTGATCGGCATTAAAATGATGCTGGCTGACCATCGCTTTCAGCTCGACCGCGCTGAATTGGCTGAAACCAATCCAAAGGACGATGGCTATATTTTTGTGCCTCTGGCCATACCCCTGCTAAGCGGTCCTGGCGCCATCAGTTCCATGATTCTCTTTGCTCATCGTCATAGCGGCATGCATCATTATATGCTGCTGCTTGGCATCAGTCTGCTCATCGGCCTTCTGACCGGTCTTATCCTCAGTCTGGCCAGGCCGGTCAGTAAATTTCTGGGGGCCAATGGCCTTAAAATCTCAACGCGCCTGATGGGGTTGCTGCTGTCCGCGGCAGCCGTGCAATTTATGGCCAATGGTCTGACCGAGTTGTTCCCAGGGTGGCTGGGCTAGGTCCGCTTTTAAGGTCGATCATTGCCCTTGCATGCCTCCGGCTTTCATTGCATAATTAAAGACGCTTCAGTCAAGACGCGGCACTTCGAAACAGCACTTCAAATCACAGGCAGGCCATGCCATCGACGCCTGTCAAAAACACCGGGTTGGGAGAGCAAGCGCATGTTTGAAGAACTGCGGCGGCATACGCAAATCCTTGAAATCATCGGGGACACCATCACCGTCAAGGCTGATGATATTGCCTTCGGCGATTTGGCGGTGGTGGAGTTTGGCGCACGTGAGCAGTCCCTGGCCAAGGTGGTGGAACTCAACGGTCCTTTGGTACGGCTGCAAGTCTTCAGCGGCAGCAAGGGCCTGTCCACGGACGCCCATGTCCGCTTTCTAGGCCATCCTCTCAAAGTTACCTGTTCCGACAACATTTTGGGCCGCATTTTCAAAGGGTCCGGCGACATTCTGGATGACGGCCCCGACCTGTCCACGGACCCCACCATCAATGTCATGGGGCCCACGGTCAACCCCATGATGCGGGTTATGCCTTCCAACATGATTCAGACCGAAGTGCCCATGATCGACCTGTTCAATTCCCTGGTGGAGAGCCAGAAAATACCCATTTTTTCCGTGGCCGGTGAACCTTACAACCAACTGCTGGCGCGCATCGGCTTTCAGGCTGATGCCGATGTGGTGGTGTTTGCCGGGTTAGGCTTGATTTTTGACGATTATTATTTTTTCCGCAAAGCTTTTGAAGACCACGGCGTGTTTCATCGCACTGTGATGTACGTCAACCTGGCTTCCGACCCCATCGTGGAGCGCCTGCAGGTGCCTGACCTGGCCCTGGCCGTGGCTGAACACTTTGCCGTTAACCAGCATAAAAGGGTGCTGGTGCTCATGACCGACATGACCGCTTATGCCGACGCCATGAAGGAGATCGGTATTGCCATGGAGCGCATTCCCGCCACCAGGGGTTATCTGGGCGACCTCTACACCCAACTGGCCAAGCGCTATGAAAAAGCCTGCGACTACAAAGGTGCCGGCTCGGTCACTATTCTGACCGTGACCACCATGCCCGGCAATGACGTAACCCATCCCGTGCCGGACAACACCGGTTACATCACGGAAGGCCAGCTTTATCTTTACCAAAAGATGATCGACCCCTTTGGCAGCCTGTCGCGCCTCAAACAGCATGTGGTGGGCAAAGCCACCAGGGAAGACCACGGCCAGATCATGAATACCATGATTCGCTTTTATTCAGAGGCTATGGAAACCCAGCGCAAGCAGGCCATGGCGTTTGAACTTTCCGATTATGATCAGAAACTTCTGAAGTTTGGCCGACTGTTTCGCGAGCGCTTCATGGCCATCGAAGTGGCTATGCCCGTACTCCAAGCCCTGGACCGGTGCTGGGAGACCCTGGCCGAGTGTTTTCAGCCGGAAGAATTGCTGATGAAGCAGAGCTTAATCGATAAATATTACCCGGGAAACGATAAAGCACAGGCACAGCAGGCCGAAGACCAGGCCGTATCGCCGAAATAAAAAAAAGACAACTCATAAACATACACTGCGGACATAGACAGGGGTGAAGCGCTCATTGCAGGGGTTCAACAGGTTGAACCCCGCCGTGAGATGGAGTTATACAACTTGCATGGACCATAAGGATAAACCATGAGCAGAATTTCGATGAATAAAAGCAGCCTGCAAAAAGAGCGGGTTAAATTAAAACTGTATCAGCGGCTCCTGCCTTCGCTGGAGCTCAAGCGCATGCAGCTGCTGGGGGAACAAAGAAAGGCGGAAAGAGCGCTCGGCACCCTGCATCAGCAGGAGCGAGAGGCTCTGGCTTTGGTGGGCGCTCAATTGCCTATGCTGGCCAATAAGGCCATCGCCGTGGCCGGTCTGGTAAAGATTAAAGACGTGCGGCTCGGCCAGGAAAATGTGGTGGGCGTGGTGTTGCCCAAACTGGAAGAGGTTGCCTTTTTTGTTTATCCCTATTCCATGCTGGCCAAGCCGCATTGGGTGGACCGCCTGGTCAAGGAAATGAAAATCATGCTGGACCTTCGGGCCCGTTTGCAGGTCATGGCCCGACGGGTAAATTTACTGGCCCAGGCTGTCAAGCGCATTACTCAGCGGGTAAATCTGTTCAAGAAAGTGTTGATTCCGCAGACAGAAACCACTATTGCCCGTATCCGGATTTTTCTGGGTGATGCGGAACGGGCTGCGGTGGTGCGGTCCAAAATTGCCAAGCAAATGCATGAACGATCACGGCCGTCTTGGTCATCATAGTAGGGGGAGCGGGTTATGAGTATTCAGGCGCTGGCCAAAATCACCTTTTATGGGCCCCTGCAGGAAAAAGCCCAGGTTCTGCTCGATCTGCAAGCTATGGGCATTTTACACATCATTCCGCTCACCGCCAGCGGGGAAAAAAGTTCTGACAGCGGACCTACGGCCCAAGCCAGAGAGGCGTTGCAATACCTGCTGAGCTGTCCTCGCCGGCGCAAACAACTCAAGGATCCGCAAGCCTTCGATATTGAAGCTGTCCAGGCCCGGGTGCTGGAAATCAAAGAGCGGATACAAATTCTAGAAGATGATCAGGATGCCCTGAAAAATAAAATAGAAGAGCTCAAGCCCTGGGGCGATTTTAAAATGGAGCCGGCCCAGAACATGGGGCATTGGCGCTTCTGGTTTTATATTCTGACTCACCGCCAACTGCCTATACTGGATAAAAAAAACCTGACCTGGGAACTGGTGGCCCAGGATAATCGTTTCAATTATGTGGTGGTGATGGCCAAGCACGAACCCAAGGACATGCCGGTTCACCGTACTCATCTGGGGCATGACAGTCTCAGCCGTCTGGCGGAGCGCCTGGAAGAGGTGGAGCTGGAAATGGATGAGCTGGAAAATGAACGGGTCAGTCTGACCCGCTGGTGCGCTTTGTTCGCCAAGAATCTGGGCCGTCTGGAGGATCAGGCCGGCAGACTGGAGGCTGCCCGGCAAACATTGGATACGCCCGATGTTTTTGCGTTGCAAGCCTGGGCACCCAAGCATAAGGCCGGCCGGTTGAAAACGTACAGCCAAGACCATGGCCTGGCCTTGGAGATGGCAGACCCCGGCCCTGACGAAACGCCGCCCACCTTGCTGCACAATCAGCCGGCTGTGGCCGGGGGTCAGGATTTGGTTCAATTTTACACCATGCCCAGCTATTGGCTCTGGGATCCTTCGGTGGTGGTCTTTTTTTCCTTTGCCGTTTTTTATGCCATTATTATCTCCGATGCCGGTTATGCCCTGGTGATGGCCGCGGCTTTGGCCTTGCTGTGGAAAAGATTAAATGCTACGGCCTGGCAAATACGTTTTCGCAGGCTGCTGCTTAGCCTGGTGGCGGCTTCTTTGCTATGGGGCGTGATGGTGGGCAGTTACTTCGGCGTCAGCCTGCAGGGTCATGCCTGGCTGGGGCAATTAAAGCTGCTGGATATTAATGACTTTAAGGTAATGATGAATCTTTCCCTGGCCATTGGGCTGGTTCATCTGCTGGTGGCTAATACCGCTAATACCTGGCATTGGCGGCGCGAGCTCAGGGCACTGTCCTCTTTGGGATGGTGCCTCATGCTTATGGGCGCAGGCTGGTGGTGGTTCTCGGGTGTGCTGCACCTGCAAGTCTCTTCGGTTCAGACGCAGAGCATGGTGCTGCTGAGCCTCGGCGCGATGCTGGTCGCCGGGTTTAGCGTCACCAGGGGTAGTTTGGCCAAGCGATTGTTTGGTGGTCTGGGCCAATTGGCCCAGGTGTCGGGCGCTTTTGGTGACATAATGAGTTACCTGCGCTTGTTTGCCCTGGGACTGGCAAGCGCTTCTCTGGCCACGACCTTTAATCATCTTGCCGGCCAGGTCAACCAAAGCCTCCCGGGATTGGGATTGGTGGCGGCGTTTTTTATTTTGCTTTTCGGTCATGGCATTAATTTTATGCTGGCCATGGCCAGCGGTGTGATCCATGGGCTGCGCCTCAATTTTATTGAATTTTTCCGTTGGAGTATTCCTGAGGAGGGCACATCCTTCCGCGCATTTTCCCGAAAGGAGCAATAAACAATGAACGTGAGCGATAAGGTTTTTTTATTGATGGGCTGGATGGGGGTATTTTCTCCCATGGCCCTGGCGGCCGTGGGCAGTGTGATTGGGTGCGCCCGCGCCGGCCAGGCGGCTTGCGGTGCTATTTTAGAGACCGAAAGCGGCCATGGCCGCTTTATCGGTGCTTCGGCCATGCCTTCTTCGCAGACCATTTACGGCATCGTGATCATGCTCTCTCTGAGCGGTTCGCTCAACCTGGCCAATGCGCCCGGTATTTTTGCCATCGGTCTGCTCACGGGCGTGGCCCTGCTGTTCAGCGCCATTTACCAGGGCTATACCTGCGCCTCGGCCATTCAAACCTCCAAAAGCAAACCCGAAGTGTTTGGTATATCACTGGCACCGGCCGCCCTGGTGGAAGGGTTCTCAGTATTCACTTTTGTTTTCGCGCTGGTCTTGGCCGGATTACTGCCGGGAGGAAAGTAAACTATGGCTCAGGAAAGCAAAGGCTCCTCAGGTGTACAGGAACTGATCAACCGCCTGAAAGATGAGGGCATTCAATCGGGTCGCGACGAAGCCTCCAAGATTGTGGAGCAGGCCCAGCAGCAGGCTTCACAACTGCTCTTTAAGGCCAGGGAAGAAGCGGAAGCCCTGCGAGCTAAAGCCAAGGCTGAAATTGAGGCGGAGCGCCGATCTGCTGATGAAGCCCTGCGTCTGGCAGTCCGGGACGTGGAGATCAGGCTGGAAACAGATCTCAAGTCCGTGTTTGCCGCTCATGTGAGACGGCTGGTTTCCATGGAACTGCAGGACCATGATTTTTTAAAACAGATGGTTCTGGCCATTGCCCTGAAAAGCTCGGCGTCCATTCCCGCCGACCAGGGCATGGACATTCAGATCGCCAATGAGCTGTTTGAAGATTATGCCGGTACGGAACTGTCAGGCAAAGGCAAACAGCGGCTGCGCCATTTTCTGCTGGCCGTGTCCAGTGAGATGTTGCGCGAAGGGGTGGATCTGCACCCCGGTGGTGACGATCAAGTAGGCTTGCGTGTGCAATTGCGGGGCGAAGATTTGGAAATCGACCTGACCCAAAAAGCTATTTCCGAGCTGCTGTTAAAGCATCTGGCGCCGCGCTTTCGCGCGGTTATCCAGGGTGTGGAATAGCCGGTCATGAGTCCGGTTAATCCGTTCTACACCCTCATGGCCAGCCTGCCTTTTCTGCCGCCTTTTGATCAGGTGGAACGGCTGCCGATCAGCGCCTTGAGGCTGAGGGAAAGACTGCGCATGCTTGATCCTAAAGACCAGGTGATTGTAGAGGTGACCCATAATTTTCTGCGCTGGCAACGGCATCCTCTGGAACGGACGGATCGGGACATGATTCACCACTATGCCAACATGATGGCCGCGGTGACCAACCCGGCCTTGCGTGCTATGGTAACTTTCCGGGTCAATCTCCGTACCCTGATGACCGCGTTGCGCCGCCGCTATCTGGGCAGACCGGCGCCTAGACCGGAAGAACTCTGGGGCGTGGGGGAATGGGTGGGAATCATTGCGCGTCACTGGCAGGAACCCTATTTTCACCTGGATCATCTTTTTCCCGCGGTCAAGGACCTGAAGCAGAGGATGGACAGGGCGGAAACTTATGAGTTGGAGCATGTGCTGTTGTCGCTCATTTGGGAAAATGTGTCGCAACTGGTGACGTTCAACACGTTTAACTTACAGGCGTTGCTGGCTTATTTGTTTAAGTGGGATATTATAGAGCGCTGGCTCTCTTATCAGGCTGGGCCTGCGCAGGAGCGGTTTAAATTGCTGGTTGAGGAGGCCATCGGTGGACAAGCATTCGTCTAAGCCGGGCATTAGAATGTCCGAGGCTACCCGAGCGCGGGTAATTGCCGTACGCGAGAATCTGGTTACCATTGAAGCAGAGAATGGTCCCATCAAGAAAAACGAGGTGGGCTATATTCTGGTTGGTCAGGAACGGCTGATGGCAGAGGTGCTGCGGGTGGAAGGGCGACACGCGGATATGCAGGTGTTTGAGGATACGGGCGGGATCAAAGTTGGTGACCGGGTGGAACTGACCAGTGAGTTGCTGTCGGTCTCCCTGGGACCGGGCCTGCTGGGACAGGTCTATGACGGCCTGCAGAAACCGCTGGCTGACATTGCCCGCGACCATGGTTTTTTTCTGCCCCGCGGGGTAAGGGTGCTGCCCTTGGATCATGAAAAAACCTGGACCTTTACCCCCGTGGTTCAGGCCGGTGATCAGGTCAGGGCAGGTCAGGTCATCGGGTATGTGCCTGAAGGTCCCTTTCGACATTATATTATGGCGTCCAATGATTTGACCGGCCAGGCCCAGGTCATCCGTATTTTACACGGTGCCTACACTATTGAGACGCCTATAGCCTGGCTCAAAACCGAGGACCAACAAGAACTCGCTTTGACCATGGTCCAGCGCTGGCCGGTGCGCAAGCCCCTGTCGGAAGCATTGCTGGATAAACGGCTGGCCCGACGGCTTTATCCTTCTGAACCCATGACCACCACCCAGCGTATTATTGATACGTTTTATCCCATCGCCCGCGGCGGTACCGCCTGCATTCCCGGGCCTTTTGGAGCAGGTAAAACCGTGCTCCAAGGTCTGATTGCCCGTCACGCCTCCGTGGACATTGTGATTATTGTGGCCTGCGGTGAGCGGGCCGGCGAAGTGGTGGAGACCATCACCGAATATCCCCAGATGAAAGATCCCAAAACCGGTGGTTCGCTCATGGACCGAACCATCATTATCTGCAACACCTCCGCCATGCCTGTGGCCGCGCGGGAATCTTCGATCTATACGGGCATGACGCTGGGCGAATATTATCGGCAAATGGGGTATCACGTGTTGTTGATTGCCGATTCCACGAGCCGGTGGGCCCAGGCTCTGCGGGAGACCTCGGGGCGCATGGAAGAAATTCCGGGCGAAGAGGCTTTTCCCGCTTACTTGGATTCCAACATTAAAAGCATCTACGAGCGGGCCGGCATTATCGAGAACGAGGACAACCGCAACGGAAGTCTGACCATGATCGGCACCGTTTCCCCGGCCGGAGGCAATTTTGATGAACCGGTCACGCAGGCCACGCTGGCTACGGTGAAAACTTTTCTGGGCCTCAGTGCGGATCGGGCTTATCGCCGTTATTATCCGGCCATTGACCCGTTGATCTCCTGGTCACGCTATTTTGACCAGCTGGACAAGTGGTACGACGACCACTATGGGCCGACCTGGATGGAGGATGTCCATCGTTTTCAGGACCTGATTCATCAGGGCGATGGGATTAATCAAATGATGCAAGTCAGCGGGGAAGAGGGGATCAGTATTGAAGATTATGTGGTCTATCAAAAAGCGCTGCTGCTGGATATGGTTTACTTGCAGCAGGATGCTTTTGATGAGGTGGATGTGTCCGTGAGCCAGGAACGGCAGAGAGAAAGTTTCACCTTATTAAAAACCATCCTTGACCGCGAATATAGCTTTGAAAGTAAGGAGAAGGCCAGGGACTTTTTCATACGACTTACCGGTTTGTATAAAAATTTCAATTACACCCCTGCCCAATCCCCTGACTATCAACGTTACCGCCGTGAAATTGAAACCCTCGCCCAAAAACATGGAGGCTTGCAGCAGGAACAATCGGACATGGGGAAGGCTTCGGCCGGAGCCTAGGAGCGCGATCGATCATGAATGAACAGCATGAGTTTTTGTGGGGCACCGCCACCTCGGCTTATCAGATCGAAGGCGCTTGGAATGAAGACGGCAAGGGCCTTTCCATTTGGGATACATTTTGCGATCGTCCTGGTAAAATAAAGGATGGCACCAGCGGACGGGTGACTTGCGATCATTATCACCGCGTTGAACAGGATGTGGCCATGATGGCTGCGTTGGGGCTGAATTCCTATCGTTTTTCCATAAGCTGGCCGCGTGTTTTTCCTCAAGGCCAGGGACCTGTCAATCACAAAGGCCTGGATTTTTATAAGCAGTTGGTGGATACCCTGCTGAAACATCAGCTGGTGCCCATGATCACCCTTTACCATTGGGATCTGCCGCAGGCCCTGGAGCAGAAGGGGGGCTGGCTGGCGCGTGATACCACCGAACGCTTTGCCGAGTATGCCGCCCTGATGGTGAAAAGCCTGGGCGACCGGGTCCGGCTGTGGACCACTATCAATGAACCGGCCACGATCATGACCCACGGGTATATCTCTGGCAAGCACGCCCCGGGTTTTAAAAATCCCATCAAAGCTTTGCGAGCATGCCATTTTCTTCTCTTGGCTCATGCCAAAGCCAGGGCAGCTATCAAAAGTCATGACCAAGACTTGCAGGTGGGCTTGGTCAATTGTTTTAATCCGGTTTATAAGGCCGGACATCGTCGCATGGTGGAAAGCGGCTGGGTCCATCACAGTGTCAACCGGTTATTTATGGACCCTGTTTATCACGGCCGTTATCCTGCGCCCTATCAGGCTTTTATGAACCTGCTTACGGCAGGGCGGCTGCAACGTGATCTTGAGCTGATAGCCAAGCCCCTCGACTTTTTAGGGGTGAATTATTACATGCCCTTGGTAAAGCCGGGACTTGGCCGTGTCGTCCCCTCGGCTGATGCAGTGCTGTCCTCCAGAACCTTACCCCGAACCGCCATGGGTTGGCCCATTTATCCTCAGGGTTTGGCGGACCTGCTGCATTGGCTGGACCGGACTTACAAACACCCATTGATCTATGTTACCGAAAATGGAGCTGCTTTTGAGGACCAGGTTCAGGATGGCCTGGTGGAAGACCGGGCCAGAATTGACTTTCTTTCAGAACATATTCAGGCCATGCGCCGCGCACGCCGGGCCGGGGTGCGGATTAAAGGCTATTATGTCTGGTCCTGGATGGACAATTTTGAATGGTCTTATGGATTGAGTAAACGGTTCGGTATCGTATATAATGACGCCCCCCAACAACAGCGTCTGCTTAAAGCCAGCGCTCATTGGTATGGGGAATTGATTCGACAAGGGATTGAACAGGGCCTATGAAGATTACGGTCATTATTCCGGTTTACCGCCAACCCAAACGTCTGCAGGATATGCTGGCCAAGCTGGTGGCCAATGACTATATGGACAAGGAAATTATTGTGGCTGTCGATGGGGAACAGACCGAAGCCATCAGCCGGGCGCTGACGCCGTTTCGCGACCAAATTACCGTACATCTCAATCAAGCGCATCTGGGCAAGGTCGCCACGCTCAATCAGCTGGGCATGACCGCCAAAACGGACGTGTTACTGTTTTTGGACAATGACATTCTATTAAATGATGACAAACGTTTTCTGCACCGGCTCAACCAGCATATGCTTAATCACGACCTGGCTGAAATTCCCAAGGAAGCGGTGGTCACTTCGCCCCTTTCCACCATGGTAAGCTATGAATTTTTGGAATTTGCCATTGCCACCTGGCTGTTTGCCAGGCTCGGTAGGCGCTGTCCTTCCATGAATGGTGCTGCTTTTGCGGTCAGGAAAAAATGGTTTGAAAAATTGGAAGGCTTTCGTGCAGTGGTCAATGAAGACATGGATTTCGCGGCCCGGGCATTTCGCAAACGGGCCCGATTTGGCTATGAGCCGGCCTTGAAAGTGCTCAATGAGGTTCCTGTGACCTTGAATGACTGGATGCGTCAGCGTAAGCGTTGGGCCATGAACAACCTTTACTGGGTTAAAAATCATTTTTTGTATTTCGTTACCCACGTCTTTGGCAGCCCGCGTCTGATTGTCCCCTTGCTTTTGGTACTGTTGCCTTTTGTGATTATTGGAAGCGTGTTTGAGGTATTGCGCCGCGCTCAATTAATGGTACTGTTGCCATTTATCTTCATGATTGCCCAGTATTTTCATGGCTTTGCCGGTATTTTTCTATGGATCACCCATTATCACCTGGTGATTGTGGATGGCGCGCTGCCTACGGTCATCGCCCTGGTCATGTCCGCCGGGCTGCACTATGGCTTTGCCCGGTATTTTAAATTTAAATTCAATTTTCTCGGCTACATCTTCTTTTATTTCATTTACTCGCCCATATGGATCGTGGTCAATTTAATTGTTTGGATCATGGCCGTGTTTCATATCAACCTTAAACTGGATTGGAAGGTATGAGTCAGGCGCTTAAAGTTTGCTTTTCAATAATTTCTTCCATTTTTCAATCAAGGTCTTGGCATTGTTGAGCTGTTGCCGAGCATCCAAGGGATCCTGGTCTTTTAAAAAGGCATGGGCTGATTGCAATGCAGTCCGGACCATCAGCTGGTCATCCTTCCAGGCTTTTTTAAGGTCTTTGGATAATCGTTTTCCGGTTTGATCCATTTTTTGGTTGAGTGTCTGCCAATCCTGATCGGCTTCATCCACGCCTTCTTTAATGGCGTTAACCATAACTTCTTTGTTTTGACTCACCAGCATGGCTGCTTTGTCATAGGACTGACGCGCGGCGCGAAAAGCGGCTTTGGCAGCTCGATATTGTTTTTGTTTGAGTGAAGTTTCAGCCTGATCCCAAAGCTTCCGAGCTGAAGTCATGGTGGCCTCGGCATAGCGCTGGGCATCCGCCGCCAGGGCGGCCATCCGGGCCTGCTCGGCAGCAGCTTTTTCCTTAAGCGGAGCCTTGGCACAAGAGGTTAAAAATAAGAGCATGACCACTAGGGCACTTAAACCAGTTTTCTTGTTCATGGCAGCAGTCTCCTTCCTGGTGCAATTTAGGATGTTTCTTAAGCTTTAAGCTATGCCTGACCGCAAGAAAAGTCAATCACCATTTGATGGTAAAGAGACCTTGGGCAGGACTTAAGGGGCTCTTGAATTACAGGAAAAAATTGACAGTATTTGTTGGGAATGGTACTGTTATAGCCACCTCAACACACTATCAACTCCTGGAGGGAAGGGTTGGCTGGCTAAGCCCATTGGCCTGTGGGGACAGACAGATGGTGCCTAATACCTTTAGCCGACTCGCATTGATAGTAACATTATCTATCACTCTTTCTTAATGTTGCTAAACCTTTGATAAAATTTAATGGAGCCATCCTATGAGAAAAATTGTGCTGCTGTTGCTGCTGGGAGCGAGCCTGCTGACAGCCACGGCCTTGGCCGCTGTGCCGTCCACCCTGGGATTTCAGTCCCGTTTGACTCAGCCCGACGGCACGCCGGTTGCGGACAATCAGTATTCCATTCATTTCAGTTTGTATAACGTTGAATCAGCGGGTACGGCTCTTTGGGAGGACACCTTTGATATCACCACTAATAGCGGTTATTTCAATGTGACCCTCGGCTCAGGCACCACACCTTTGACAGGGGTGGATTTTGACCAGCAGCTTTATATCGGCATGGCGGTTAATGGTGATTGGAAATGACCCCACGCTTCGCGATCCAAAGCCATTTATGCCATGCTGGCCCAAAGTGCGGTTCATGCCGAGACGGCTACCGATGCCGTCCATGCGGACCATGCGACCAATGTTACTAGTGCCACCCATCGACCAATGCCGACAAGTTAAGCAATCAGGTTGCTGTCCATTATTTTCAGGATATTTCTAATACAGTGACAGCTTGGTGTATTGCTGATAATGCAGTCACTCAGGATAAAGCACCAACATTTCCAACTTATTTTTATTTAGGGGTGCAAAGAAATTACCCGAGAATCGCAGCCGGCCAAGGCCAAACAATACTAATGGTTTAGCAACAATTACTGTGCCTACTAACAATCATCAATTGTTGGTAACACTTATTGGTAGTGGTCCTTTATCAGATTTCATATATGTTATTCACGAATATGGAAGAACTGCAAGGGTATACACAGTACACACTTTTTCAGGTGATATTTTAAATGTCCAGCCAGCATCAAGGGATTTTCAATGGATAGCATGGATTTTATTTTAATTAAAGGTAAAAGATTTCGAAAGCGGAGGAATATTATGAAAAAAATACTAATTTTAGCATTATTGTGTTCAGCTGCAAGTGGGGCAGCTATTGCTGATGTTCCTGCTCAATTTAATTACCAGGGCCGCTTGACCAAGCAGGACGGATCGTCAATTGTAGATGGGGAATATTCAGTAACCTTTACCATTTATGATGCACCGGAGGCTGGTAATGTGCTATGGCAGGACATCAATCCGGTAACCACTAAAGAAGGTTTTTTTAATACGATTATTGGAGCAGGAACCAATAAGCTGGACCTCTCGGGCGTAGATTTTTCCAAATCCTTATATTTAGGAATCCGTGTGGCAACAGATGCTGAGATGACACCACGGGTACAATTGGTGGGTGTACCTTATGCCATGCAGGCCAAATCATCCATCATGCTGATTCAGCTGAGAATGCAACACAGGCTGATAATGCCGATAGTGCCGATAATGCCGATAATGCCGCCAATGCTGATAAATTGGCAATGTTACTGCTTCACAATATCTTACCTCAACGGATGAATCTCATTGCTGATGGATCTATAAACCAAGCGCACGCACTTTGGGTGCCCACAGTTTATATTAATAGTATGTCAATAAACAGATAATACAAAAATTATTAGTGGCGGGGGGTCTTCTTTCAAATTTTATCGCAACTTTTGTTTTTCCAACAAACAGTTTCACCCAAGTACCTGTCGTTTATTGTCAAGCTAGCGGAGATTCAGCCAGTATAAAGCTATCCAGTGCACCGACCAAAATTAAATTTACAGTCATAGGAATGCCAGTCATTGGAAAGTTTAATTGGATCGCTGTTGGTTATTAATTCAAATATCGAAAGCAGGTTCTGCAAATATTAGAATTTGCTTTACCCCACCTGATAACCCACCTCGATGTCATTGTCCTTGATCGTCATCACTTTAAATTCATAAACATTAACCACCAGGGTCTCCTCGATTCTGGTGGTTTGCATTTGGGTAAAAGACTGCAAATGGATGTGGCCGTGCAGCCACAGGATGGGCTTGACCAGACGAATAAACTCGTGGAAACAGTTAAACCCTTCATGATAGCTGGAGCCATCCTCATGCACGCCTTGAGGCGGGGTATGAGAGAGTACAATCACCGGCTTTAACGGCCGGCCCAATAAACGGTCCCGCCATTGCCGGCGGCGAATGGCGGCGGCCGTACGGCGCACCCAGATGCGCATTTGTTTTTCCGTGAAATGAAAGGGCTGCTGGTTGTCGGACCGCACGCCATCGAACCCGCAGAAAATATAGCCCTGCTCTTCCACCACCCGGTGATGCAATCCCGTACCGCCCCAACCCATATACTGCAAGGCATTCTGATCGGGCCCCAGCCCTGTGGGCATGCTGGTACTCACCTGATCGTGATTACCGTGAATGTAGAACAACCGGCCCGGAGCTTTAAAGGTGATCAGATCAAGATATTCTTTGTCCAGATCACCGCAACTGCAAATCGCATTGAAATCCAGCTGGTCTTCAGCCATATTGCCGAGCTTTAATTCTAAAAGATGGGAAGGTTTATCGGAGAGGGCCAGGATTTTCAACATTAGACCGCCTTGTTCAGGAATGTACTTTATCCTTCCGGCCTTGCTTTCATAAAAGTAGACAATTAGACTAACCCTTTTATTACCTATTGGTCAAGTTGGTTGTAGTGGAGCTAATTAAAGCCTACCTGGCCGACGCAAGTCCCGAGCGGCTGTTGCCCAGGGCATCCAATTGTTCCGAGGCGCCATAGGCATAACTGATATGAGCGTGGTGGGCCATGCACTGCCGGCAGAGATCATGGTTGTATTTGAGTTCCTGCAATTCATGTTGGGTAACGGCCAGAAAATTGGGATGGATAAAATTTTTAGGCGAATAAACGGCACAGCATAGGGGCACACTGCCGTCAAAATCGATAATTGTTTGCTGGGCACGGAACATACAGTCCGTATGCTGATCTTTGATCATGCCGCTGATTTCCTTGAATTCTTCCGGTTTAATCACCAAACGGTCTACCAGCTCCTGTACGGGCGCAGTTTCACCCTCGTAATAGCTTAATAATTTTTCCAGGGGCATTATAAAAGCCCAAGCCTCCACGAAGCCAAAACCCAACTCTTTGGCCAAAGCCTTGGCCTGAAGATAATCAGCGCCCATGTTATGATTGTACTTAAGATAACACAGTTCTACATCAAAGGATGCTGGTTGTTGTTCCATCAGGGCCTTGAGCTGATATAGATTGGATTTTAAAAGCCAGAGATTGCCATTGACGTGGGTCTGGTTGTAGATTTCCGGCGTCATGCCGGAAAGGGAGATGCGAATAGCCCGTGGTTGCGCATTAATTATAGATTTTAAATTAAGAGGTCGGACTAAATTAGTGGAAATAAAAGGCGGCAATCCGTAGTGGTTAGCCATGTCGATCATTTTGGGAAGCTGAGGATGGAGTGTGGGCTCGCCCCAATTGAACAAAAACAGGTGTGTGGTCTTGGCCGTGGTTTCAAGACGGATTTTTTTCAGAATGGATTCATACAAGGTTATATCCATAAAGCCGTGTCGATGTTGTTGTTCATTGCCGCGTGGGCAGGAAGGACAGCGCAGATTGCAGGTGCCGGAAATGTCAATATTATAATAAAATACGTTCTCTTGAATAGGGTTTTCAGTATCCATCATTTGCCTCGGAAAAGGACGTTGTCTTTGGGCGCAACAGCCAATGCTATTATCGGATGGGGTAGAATGGTGCTGAAGGGAGCAATGAGGTGTGGTTTTAATTTTAAAAGCTTTTTTGCGTCCGATTCAAGAGCTGTGCAGACATATCACCTTTCAGGGCAAAGCCGGAGCATGGGGGCCTGGATGGCCTTGCTTCATAAGTACTAAAGCCCTAATGGGTAAGCGGGTACAGGAGTGATGAACTTACTGCGCCGTCAGACCTCCGTCCACTACCATGGCGTGGCCCGTGACAAAACTTGCGGACGCGCTGCTGAGCCAGACGATGGCTTGGGCGATCTCTTCGGGAAGTCCCATGCGCTTCACCGGTTCCATGGCTGAAAACTGTTCTTCCAAAGTTTTATCGCCTTTGGTCATGCGTTCCACCATGGGCGTTTTGATGACGCCCGGGCAAACGGCATTAACACGAATAGGGATGGTGGCGTTCTCCAAGGCCACGGTCTTGGTCAGCAGGATGATCCCTGCTTTGGAGGCATTATAGGCTGAAAGGCCTGTGAATCCCACCAAACCAGCCACGGAAGCTACATTGACAATGGCCCCGCCACCTTGCTTAACCATGTGAGGAATAACCAATTTCATGCCCCGCCAAACACTCTTGAGATTAGTGGTGATTACCCTGTCCCAATTGGCTTCGGTACTTTGATCGAGAGGTGCCTGGTCGCCTTCGATACCGGCATTATTAACCAAAACATCCAAGGCACCATAATTTTCCAGGGTGAAGTCCACGGCGTTTTTAAACTCCTGGCTTGAACAAACATCCACTTGTTTGAACTGGGACTCTCCCTTGGCCTGCTGGATTAGCCTGGCGGTTTCTTGACCACCTTGGCTGTCCATGTCCACGACCACTACCCGGCAGCCTTCCCGGCCAAAAGCTTGGGCAGTGGCGCGTCCAATGCCATTGGCAGCACCGGTAATAAGAACGGTCTTATCCTTTAATTGCAAGTCCATGATAGGGCCTCCTTGGATATTAGAGCCAAGGTACGGCGAGGTAAATGAGGGTAAGAGTGTCCTCAGCTTTTGGATCAATAGGATAATTTAACTTTAAAGATCATGGGCCGTATAAGAAACCAGCCCTTGCCGCTTTTTGCTGATCTTTTACCCCGAACAGGGAAGGAGCGGCTAAGTGAGTTATGTGGAGAAATAGAATTAATGATGGTGAGCACGCCAACGTTTTACCAAGGAAAAGGTAACCCCGACTGCCAAGCTGAGTATGAGAATGCCGAAAAAAACTTCACGTTCATAATGTCTTATGTTTTTAAACAACTTTTCCAAAACCGTACCGAAGAGATAGCCGAGTACTCCAAAAGTGGTAGACCAGAGCAAGGCACCAAGTATATTCAGCGGAATGAAAATACGGGGACGAATACCGCTCATGCCTATAACAAAAGGGGTGAGGGTACGAAAGCCATAAAAGAATCGAAATCCAATGATCAGAGGGATTTTGATTTTATGCAGCCACTGTTGGATTTTATCGATTTGCGGTTGCCAGGACGGTTTCTTTAAAAACCAAGGTAACTTATGGTGGCGTCCTAAAAAATAGTAAAATTGATCACCTGCCGTGGCCCCCAAGAAAGAAAGCAAAATGACAAAGGGCAAATAGAGGTACCCGCGATGAGCTGCAAAGCCACCCAAAATCAAAATGGTTTCCCCTTCAAAAAAGGTGCCCACAAAGATCGCCAAATAGCCATAATTGGCAATTAAGGTCGCTAACATGTTATCCCCTGGTTAAAAGAATAGGTGATTATGAAACATGATCAGCAGAATGGCAAGATTTAACTCAGACGGTAACAAACGTTGGACAACATGGGCTCGGATTGGGATGGTGCTTGAGATGGCCAATACAATTTGAGATAATACGCCGGTTGGCACAGCATATGAGGAGGAGCATCAATGCCATTTTCATCTTGGGGGAAAATGCTAATTATATTAGGCCTGTTCCTTGTGGTCATTGGCTTAATTTTAAAATCGGGTTTTAAAATCCCCTTCCTAGGGCACTTGCCTGGTGATGTTTTTATTGAAAATGAACATGTTAAACTGTATATCCCTTTGGGTACCAGCCTGCTGCTGAGCCTGTTGATCAGTCTTGTTTTATATCTCATCAACCGTTTCAAATAGAAGACCATAGCAAACTAACAGGACGATCGATCCAAATCCTGGCAGGTGCGGAATTTTATAGAAAATAAAATGCAACTTTTTTACTAGAACCGGCATATCTCAATAAATGTTAGAGATGTCGATTAAAGCACATCCGGGCCGTTAAACCGACCGGGCATCAACCTCCATAAAGGATTATTGACCATGAAAGCAAAGCACGCCTTTTTGTTGTTGGCCGCAACCCTACTGGCAGGCCCCCTTCTAAGCCTGCCAGTTTATGGCCAGCAAATTTTATCCTGGGACGATTGTGTGCAACAGGCCATGAAAACCAATTGGGACATGAAATCCGCCTACAACCGGCTGCAACAAGCCAAGGCCAATTTAACCATTGCCTACAGCAACTGGTATCCACAATTGGATTTAAATGCCTCTGTACAGAAAAGCGGTGATTTGGAAAACGTGGAGTCCAACAATTTTTCCGCCTCTGTTTCCGCCCGACAGACGATCTTTGACGGACTGCAGACCCCGGCCGCGGTAGGTCAGGCCCAGGCCCAGTTGACCAAAGCCACCAGTCAATTTAACCAGACTTCAGCCCAGGTACGTTACGACTTAAGACAGGCCTATATCGGGTTGCTGAAGAGCATGGAGCTGATTACCATCACTGAAAACATTGCCAGCCGGCGGGAACAGAATCTGGGTATGGTGAAATTGCGTTATGACGCCGGTCGCGAACATATTGGGGCATTGTTAACGGCGCAAGCCGATTTGGCCCAGGCCCAGTTTGAAGTTCGACAAGCGCACCGGGCCAATGAGCTGGCCAAGCGGGCGTTGGCCAGGCAATTGGGACTGACGTCCACAGAATTTCAAATCCAAGGGGAGTTTACGAAACCGGAAAAAACGGAAGCCATACCAGATTTTCAGGCCATGGCTAGCCTTACCCCCTTGGTGAAAGGCGCCGGGGCTGATCTGACCGGCACCCGCTGGCAGCTTAAGTCTGTGTATGGCTCCCTTTATCCCAGTCTGGCGCTCAGTCTTTCCGCCGGGCTTTCCGATGATCACTGGTTTCCTGAGGAAAAACATGCCAGCGCCGGGCTGAGCCTTTCTTTGCCGCTTTTTAGCGGCGGCAGCCGCATGGGGGCCATTGCCCGAGCTCAAGCAGGCCTGAGTCAGGCGGAAAATGACCTACAAAATATCAGCACTTCAGTGCAGGTAGCCCTGCAACAGGATTGGAACGCTCTTCAGGACGCCCTGGGTATTTATGAAGTGCAGGATAAATATTTACAAGCAGCACTGGCACGGGGAAAAATTGCCAATGCCCAATATTCGAGCGGCTTGATTTCTTTTGATGACTGGTCCATTATCGAAGACCGTTTGGTAAGCACGCAAAAATCATATTTAAATTCAAAGGCCGCCATGTGGTCGGCCGAAGCCGCTTGGCTTCAAACCAAGGGAGAGGGTTTGCCATATGAATAAACGTAACGTAATCATCACCATAAGTTTGGTGGTCCTGGCTTTGCTGGGGCTGGGCTTATGGAAAAAACTTACCCCCAGCCAAACCAAGGTACAATTGGAGGAAATCAAACCGGAAGTGGGCACCATCATGTCCACGGTTTCCACCACCGGCACCGTGGCGCCGCAAAACCGTTTGGAAATCAAACCACCCATCGGCGGGCGGATGGAAAAGATTCTGGTCAAGGAAGGGGATCGCGTGAACAAGGGCCAAATTTTGGCGCTCATGAGTTCCACGGAAAGAGCCGCGCTTTTGGACGCAGCCCGTCTGCAGGCGCCCAAGGAATTATCCTACTGGGAAGAAGCCTATAAGGCCACACCCATCATTGCCCCTATTACAGGCAATGTGATCGTGCGTAACATAGAACCGGGTCAAACCGTCACCAGCAATGATGTGCTGTTCGTGCTCTCCGACCGCTTGATGGTAAAAGCGGATGTGGATGAAACTGATATTGGTAGCGTCAAGGTGGGGCAACAAGCCACGATTGAGCTTGATGCCTATCCGGATGTGCGTGCCGAAGGCGTGGTGGACCATATTTCCTATGAATCCACGGTGGTCAATAATGTGACCACTTATCAGGTGGAAATTATACCTGACCAAGTGCCGGCGGTCTTTCGTTCGGGTATGAGTGCCAACATTGAGATTATCAAGGCGCGCAAGGAGCAGGCTGTGATTATTCCGGTGCGGGCGTTAAAACAGAAAAATGACCGCAGTTTTGTCCTGGTCAAGACCAATGGCGACAGACCCTTTGAACGGCGCTGGGTGCAAACAGGCATCACCAATTTAACGGATGTGGAAATTACTCAAGGCTTATCACCCGATGATGTGGTGGTGATCCCCGGTGATAATTTTGTGCAAACCAAGAGTGGGTCCTCCAATGGCCGGCAAGGTCAGAATCCCTTTATGCCCAACATGAGGCGAGGCCGGGGAAACCGGCATTAAGGTTAAAATGAAAAACAATATCATTGTTGAATTAAAAAACGTTTCCAAAACCTACCGCATTGGCGGGAGTGAAGTGCGCGCCATGCAACAGGTTTCCCTGCAGATTAGAGCCAATGAATTCGTGGCCATTATGGGACCGTCAGGGTCGGGCAAATCCACCATGCTGCATATTTTAGGCCTGTTGGACCGTCCCGATGAAGGGCAGTATTTTTTATTGGGTAATGACGTCTCCCAATTAAGTACGGACCGCTTGGCCGCTTTGCGCAACCAGCATGCGGGTTTTGTGTTTCAGCAGTTTCATTTGCTGCCACGCATGTCGGCCTTGCAAAATGTGGCCCTGCCGCTGATTTATGGACAGAACGATCATCTAATGGAAAAAGCGGCGCAGCGGTTGGAGCAAGTGGGACTGGGGGAAAGAAAGTATCACCGTCCCAATGAACTCTCGGGAGGACAACAACAACGGGTGGCCATTGCGCGCTCCTTGGTTAATGACCCGCCCATTATTTTTGCCGATGAGCCTACAGGCAATCTGGATTCTAAAAGTGAAACAGAAATTATGGACATTCTGCATCAGCTCCATGCTCAGGGCAAGACCATTGTGATGGTCACTCATGAGCGGGAACTGGCGGAACGGGCCAGCCGGATTATCGTTATGCGTGATGGCTATATCCTTTCCGACGAGCAGGTGAAGAAAAAGGCTCCGACAGCTGGCACACAAAAACCGGCCGCGGACGTTGATTCCGCTGGTTCGGAAAAAAGTAAGCTCTTTTTGGCTGAAATCGGTGAGAATTTGCGCCAGGGATTTCAGTCCCTGATCAGCAACAAAATGCGTTCTTTCCTTTCTATACTTGGCATCCTTATCGGTGTGGCCTCGGTGATTGCCATGCTGGCCTTGGGCAAAGGCGCGGAAGTATCCATGCGCGAGCGCATGGCTTCGCTGGGGACCAATTTGCTTAGTGTGCGCTCCGGTGGGTTTCACCGCGGCGGCGTGGCCCAGCAGGCCGGGGCCGTGACCCGTTTTACCCTGCTTGATGGTGAAGCCATGGCCAAATTGCCTCATATCAAGAGGATTTCGCCCAGCGTCGCCGGACGGGCCCAGGTGGTGTATCGCAATAAAAACTGGAACACCACGGTTCGGGGACAGGGGCTGGATTATGCTGAAATGCGTTCCGCCCAGCCTACGGTAGGCCGGTATTTTTCGGCCAAGGAAATAAAGGACCGATCGCGGGTGGCGGTGTTAGGCAAAACCGTGGTTAACGAATTATTCGGCGACCAGGACCCAGTGGGAAAAATTATTAAAATCAACCGCATTCAATTTTTGGTTATCGGTATCCTTCCTGAAAAAGGGAGCGGCTTTGGCGGTGATCAGGATGACACTATTGTGATGCCGGTGACCACAGCCATGTACCGCTTGCTGGGTAAGCAGTATGTGGATTCCTTTGATGTGGAGATCGACGATCTGCATTATATGGACCAGGCTGAAGATAATATACAAAGTTTACTGGTGAAACGACACAAGGTACGGGAAGAAGATGAGGAAGACGCCTTCTCCATCCGCAACATGGCTGAGATTCAGCAGGCGCTGGAAGGGGTTACCAAAACCATGACCTTGCTGCTGGGCTGTATTGCCGCCATCTCGCTGCTGGTAGGAGGCATTGGTATTATGAACATCATGCTCGTGTCGGTCACGGAAAGAACCAGGGAGATCGGCTTGCGCAAGGCCATAGGTGCCCGGCAAAAAGACATTATGCTGCAGTTTTTGATTGAGGCCATGGTCATGACCGTGTTTGGCGGGCTGATGGGAATCGTCATTGGCGTGTCCCTGGCGCTGTTGCTGACACTTTTTACCGGATGGGTAGTCAGCGTCTCCGCACCGGCGGTGTTAATGGTAACTCTGTTTTCCATTCTGGTGGGTCTGGTTTTCGGTCTATGGCCGGCACGCAAAGCCGCCAATCTTAATCCCATTGAAGCCTTGCGGTATGAGTAAAAGCAGTATTCCAGATGCCGCTAGTCTAATTCTGGTAGTGAAAAGACGTTTTGATCATCACCCCGGTATCGTTTAGGCGGGGGCCGAATGGTTTGATTTACAGCTTATAAAATCCCTGGTTTTCGACTAAGAACTTGCCGGAATGACCATAATGAAAAGAGCTTCGTATCTTTAAAAATCGAAGCTTTTAAATTCCGCAACATAAACTATCCGGCGTTGAGATCACCATCCAGCTTGCTGGTTGCGAGTAAATTCGGCTTTTAAGACAAAGCCCATTATTATTTTATCTTGACAGCAATTTCCGGAAGTGACATGGTGGTAATGGTTCACGTCAAACCGACGGGATGAAGTTGTTGGTAGCATAACAGGTTGTTCCAATCAAAGTGTAAAGGGGGCAACTAACGTGTTTCGCCAAATCGAACCTCCAGATATTGCAAGCCGGTGCAGACAACCTGCTTTTTCCACGCCAATAGATTTCCGATCTTACGGATCTTTTATTACAAAATTTCATCCATTCCTTCCCTGTAGTTCCTGATTGTAGTTGCCTTCGCCTCTTTACTTTCTGATTGGATCTGCTTTTTTGGGCTCATTGTCCTGGCGCGTTGTGCCGGCAAATGTTGTTTGGCGATGAATTCAACTGGTATCATAAAAAACGGTGTCCATCAATTATGAATTAAATGGTAAGCGTTTTAAAGCCCCAGGCAGTAAAGCTATAAAGAACAAGGCTGATCAAGTGGCAAGACCGGTTCGTAATAAAGAATAGTCGTAATTAATTACAGGTATAGAAAGGGAGGCCTATTATGATTGATAAAATTGCTTCTATTTTGGGAAAGGATGCCAATGATTTGCTGGAACATGAGTGTACTCACATTACCAAAAATCATCTTCATTTACCGGGCCCGGATTTTGTGGATAAAGTCTGGATCGGCTCCGACCGGCCGCCAGCTGTATTGCGCAACCTGAATGCGATGTTCAACCATGGCCGGCTCGCAGGTACAGGTTATCTTTCCATTCTACCGGTAGACCAAGGTATTGAGCATTCGGCGGGCTCGGCGTTTGCACCCAACCCCATTTATTTTGATCCTGAAAATATAGTTAAACTGGCCGTCGAAGGCGGCTGCAATGCGGTGGCATCCACCTTGGGGGTCCTGGGATCCCTTTCCCGCCGTTATGCTCACAAAATCCCTTTTATATTAAAAATCAATCACAACGAACTGCTCAGCTATCCCAATTCCTATGATCAGCGGCTTTTTGCCTCAGTGGATCAGGGCTTCGACATGGGCGCTGTGGGCATAGGGGCCACCATCTACTTTGGCTCCACCGAGTCGCGGCGTCAGCTGGAAGAAATAAGCCAGGCCTTTGAAGCAGCCCATCAATTGGGGATGTTCACCGTGTTGTGGTGTTATCTGCGCAATGAAAGTTTCACTAAAAACAAAGTGGACTACAGTACAGCCGCTGATTTGACGGGCCAGGCCAACCATTTGGGCGTAACCATTGAAGCCGATATTATCAAACAAAAACAGCCTACCACCAATGGCGGCTTTACAGCCATCGGGTTTGGCAAAACCAGTCCGCTCGTTTATGATCATTTAACCTCTGATCATCCCATTGACCTTACCCGTTACCAAGTGGCCAATTGTTACATGGGCCGGGCCGGCTTAATTAATTCAGGCGGCGCTTCCGGGTCCAATGATCTGCAACAAGCAGTGAAAACCGCGGTGATTAACAAACGTGCCGGGGGCATGGGTCTGATTTCGGGAAGGAAAGCTTTTCAGCGTCCCATGGATGACGGGGTGGAATTGCTCCACACCATTCAGGATGTTTTTTTGGAAAAAGAAGTTACCGTGGCGTAAGGGAGGTAATCGGTATGAGCAACATTTTCAGAGCTTATGATATCAGGGGTGCTTATCCCGAAGAACTCAATGAGGGTCTGGCCCGAAAAATCGGCGGCGCTTATGTACGATATTTGAAGGCCAGAACCATCGTGGTGGGCCGGGACATGCGGCTGTCGTCGCCGGGGTTGGCTCGTGCCTTTATCGAAGGGGCGCTCCAGGCCGGGGCAGAGGTGACGGATATCGGCATGGTCACGACGCCCCGGCTTTATCATGCCATTGGTGAAGGCCATTTTGACGGCGGGGCCATGGTCACGGCTTCCCATCTGCCGGCTGCCATCAATGGCTTTAAATTATGCCGGGAGAATGCCATTCCGTTGAGCGGAGATCATGGCCTGCCGGAGATTGAACGCCTGGTGCAAGCCGATACGCCTGCAGCTGAACCTGCCAAGATGGGCAACTTGGTCAAAGAAAAACCTTCGAACCGTTATGTTGAGGACCTGGCCACTTTTGTCCATCAGCCTGTACCACTGCATATTGTGGTGGATGCGGGCAATGGCATGGCGGGCGATGAAATTGCAGCGCTCTTTAAAAAGGTGCCGGCCTGGCGTTTAACCGCTATGTATATGCATCCCGATGGCCATTTCCCCCATCATGTGGCCAATCCCCTTATTGAAGCCAACACCGAAGATTTGCAGGCCAGAGTGGTTAAAGAAAAAGCTGATCTGGGGGTGGCTTTTGACGGAGATGCGGACCGCTGCGGATTTGTGGACGAACAAGGCCGGCGTATACCGGAGGACTTGGTCACGGCTTTGATTGCCCAATCCCTGCTTCCCCAGGAACCGGGCGCCACTATTCTCTATGATTTGCGTTCTTCCCATACGGTACCGGAAACCATTAGCCAAGCCGGCGGACATGCGGAACGGTGTAGGGTGGGGCATTCTTTTATCAAAGCACGCATGCGGGAGACCAACGCTCTTTTCGCAGGAGAATTGTCAGGTCATTATTATTTCAGAACCACTGGATTTACGGACAATGCGGTTTTTGCCATGATCCAAATGCTCAACTTGTTGGCTTTGAAAAGGCAACCGGTTTCCCAGCTGATCAAACCGTTGCAGAAATATTTTAAGAGCGGCGAGATCAATATCAAAGTTACCGATAAGCAGCGTGTCTTTAAACTGTTCGAAGAACATTATCAAAAGGAAAAAACAGACTTGCTTGACGGCTTAACGGTCACCTTTAGTTCGTGGTGGTTCAATCTGCGGGCTTCCAACACAGAGTCAGTGCTACGGCTGAATATGGAAGCTTCCACGGACAGCGAATTGGAAGAAATGAAAAAAGGGATTTTGAACGCCATCAAGCATATGGACCAACGGATGGCCGTTGTATCTTAAGTCGGGAAAGGGGAGGCGCTTATGGACAGCAAGGAAGCCAAAAACAAATCACTGGAAGAGGTTCTTAAAGTTTTAGAGACCAGCAAAAAGGGGTTGAGTACTGAGGATGCACGCAAGCGGTTGGACACTTATGGCCCCAATTCGATTATTGAGAAAAAAAAGAATACCCTTTTGGAATTTCTCAGCTATTTTTGGGGACCCATTCCCTGGATGATTGAAGTAGCGGCCATTCTCTCGGCGGTGGTACGGCAATGGGATGACTTTATTATCATCGGCGTCTTGCTGGTTTTTAATGCAGTCGTAGGGTTCTGGCAGGAACATCAGGCTGCCAATGCCGTGGATTCCCTGAAGAAGCAATTGGCGCTCAAGGCCAGGGTGAAGCGGGATGAAGAATGGTCGCAGATCGATGCCGACGAGCTGGTGCCCGGCGATGTGGTGCGTTTGCGTTTAGGCGATGTGGTACCGGCTGATGTTAAGTTGGCGGAGGGCGATTATTTGAACATTGATCAGTCGGCCTTGACCGGGGAATCGTTGCCGGTGGAAAAAAAACCGGAAGATATGGCCTACAGCGGTTCTGTCGTCAAACAGGGCGAAATGGTAGCCGTGGTCACCGCCACCGGCAAAGATACTTATTTTGGCCAAACCGCAGAGATGATTTCGGAAGCCAAGACCGTCTCTCATTTTCAGAAAGCGGTGTTACAAATCGGCGATTACCTGATTTATTTGAGCCTGGGTCTGGCGGTTATTCTGCTTTTAGTTCAGATGTTCCGGGGTGAGCATTTTCTGACCCTTATGCAATTTGTACTGATTTTAGTGGTGGCGGCCATTCCCGTGGCCATGCCGGCTGTGCTCTCGGTGACCATGGCCATTGGGTCCCGGGTACTATCCAAACTCAAGGCTATTGTAACCCGCTTGGAATCCATTGAAGAAATGGCAGGCATGGATATTTTGTGCTCCGATAAAACCGGTACCCTGACTAAAAATCAATTGACCTTGGGAGACTTGGTTTTATTCAGCGCCAAAAATGAAGATGAATTATTATTGGATGCCGCGCTGGCTTCAAAAGCAGAAAATAAGGATGCCATTGATTTGGCGGTGCTGGGCGGGCTCAAGGACCAGAAGGTGCTTAAAGCCTATGAAGAACAAAATTTTGTGCCCTTTGATCCGGTTAACAAACGCACGGAAGCCACGGTTAAGGGCGAAAAAGGGCACACATTCCGGGTTACCAAAGGCGCACCCCAAGTTATTATGAAGCTATGCGGACTCAAAGAGGATGATCAGCAGCGGGCTGATAAAATTATCGAGGAGATGGCCTCAAAAGGGTATCGCACGTTGGGCGTGGCGCGCAGCGAGAAAGATGATCATTGGAAGTTTTTGGGCATTATACCACTGTTTGATCCACCCCGCGATGATTCTGCAGAAACCATCAAAAAGGCCGGCGAACACGGCATCAAGGTTAAGATGGTCACTGGTGATAACAAGGCCATTGCCGCGGAAATTGCGGGCAAGATCGGATTGGGAACCAATATTCTCCGCGCCGAAGATTTTTTTGGCGATAAAAAGGGCGAAACCCTGGATGCGGAACAAATCAAGGCCGTGGAAGCAGCCGATGGCTTTGCCCAGGTTTTCCCGGAACACAAGTATATGATTGTGAAAGCCTTGCAAAGCCGCGGCCATATTGTGGGTATGACCGGTGACGGTGTCAATGACGCGCCGGCCCTTAAGCAGGCTGAAAATGGGGTCGCTGTCAGCGGAGCCACTGATGCCGCCCGAGCTGCGGCCGACCTGGTGCTGACCGCCCCCGGACTTTCGGTTATCATTAGAGCTGTGGAAGAAGCCCGTAAGATTTTTGAGCGCATGAACAGTTATGCCATTTACCGCATTACGGAGACCATTCGGATTATGTTTTTTGTGGTCCTGGCCATGTTGGTTTTTAACTTTTATCCCATCACCGCGGTCATGATCATTTTACTGGCCTTCTTCAATGATCTTCCGATTATGTCCATTGCCTATGACAACACCTGGCTTGATCCCAAACCAGTACGCTGGAAAATGGATCGCGTGCTGACCGTGTCCACCGTATTGGGATTGATCGGGGTGGTTGAGACTTTCGGATTGTTGCTCATTGCCAAGGAACTGCTTAAGTTGGATAACAGTCAAATACAAAGTTTTATTTTTCTCAAATTGGCGGTAGCCGGGCATTTGACCCTTTTTGTTGCTCGCACTAAAAAATCATTTTTTAGCCGTCCTTTTCCTTCGGCCGTGCTTTTTTGGTCGGCCGTCATAACCAAAATTTTAGCCACACTGCTGGTGGCCTTTGGCCTGGGCCTGATGGCGCCTATTTCTTGGCGCAGCATTGGTCTGATTTGGGGCTATTGTATCGTCTGGATCTTCATAGAAGATTGGGCGAAAAAGAGTGTTTATAGTCATTTGGAACTGGGACATAAATTGCATCGCCTTTTCCTGGGGAAAGTCAAATCCCCGGCCCATCCCTATGGTGCTATCCATAGCGGGAAGGAAGATTAATAATTGTTGATTCCGGAGATAGTGCGAAAGGGGTCAAAATTTCACTCAAGAAAGTAGAGGAGGTGAATGTTGCGGGATTAATTAAGAAGTGAACTATAAATTCTTAAGTGAAGAGGTGAGCGAGATGCGAAAAGGATTGGCCATGATCATAATGATGGCAGTAATAGTGTTGCCGATTATGGCAGCAGCTGAAACCAAGGCTGCCGAAGCAGCAGGGGTACAGCAAATCATGGAACAGATCAGACACAGCCAGAATGTCACCAAAAATGACCAGATTGACTGCAGCAAAGTGACAGCGGAACAATTAAAACAACTAGGCCAGGCCGTGGCCGCAGGCATGTATCCCGATAATCAATCGCGCAACTACATGAATAACATGATGGGCGGCGAGAACACGGCTATGAGCGATTACCGCTATCGGATGATTGGTGCCCACTATCTGGGATGTTATGGATTTGGCGGGCAAGGTCACCACGGCAAAGGCTGGTGGGGTAACGGCATGATGGGCCATGGTATGATGGGCCGAGGTATGATGGGACCTTACGGCTATGGCATGATGGAAGGTCCCTATGGCATGATGGGACCTATGATGAACATGATGATGGATGGTTTTGAACCCGGCAGTTATGGGCATGGAATGCATGGAAGGAGGAATTGGAACATGATGCCTTATGGTTATGGGGGATGGATGGGCCATGGATTTTTTGGCCCTTTCGGTTGGTTGGTCGTACTTATTGTTTTAGTGATCGTTGTTTACGTGGTTGTTAAAGCGGTCCGTAGCGGATATCACGGAACCTTGGGTGGTGAGAATGCACTGGACATCTTGAAAAAACGTTATGCCCGTGGTGAGATTACCAAAGAACAATATGACAAAATGAAAGAGGATTTAAAATAGAGGGTGACCATTAATGACACAAGAAAGAGACGCCTAATAAGGGCGTCTCTTTCTGCGGTATTTATTGCAGTTTATAACCCAAAGCCAATTCCAAATTGATCAGCGCTTCGGCGGCATTCAGTTGTGCCTGCACAATGCCCGCGCGGGCCCGGAACAGATCCAACTCCGCGTCCAGCACGTCGGTGTTGGTATTGGTGCCGGCCTGCAACCCCAAGGTGGCCAGGCGAACACTTTCCTGCGATTTTTCCTCAGCCCGCAGACGGGCTTGAAAGAGGATGGTATTGTAAGTCCATTTTCTTTTCCACGAATCAAATTCAACGGGCGCAGCCAATGCCATTTGGCGGGAGGATGCGGCAGCTGATTGGGCTTGATAACCGGCTTCCTTCTGACGCGCCCAGGTGGCGCCGCCATCGAAAAAAGACCAGGTCAAACGAACACCCAGCATATAATCGGTTTTGAAGTTTTGGGTTTCTACAATGGCCGGATCAAAGGCCTTATATTTGTAAAACTGCTCCTCACCGTATAAAATCAGCTTGGGCCACCAGAAGCCCGTAGCTGCCAGACTCGCCTTTTCAGCAGCTTTTTGCCGTAAGACTTGGGCCCGTAGATCGTCACGATTGGAAAAATCAGGGACCAGCTTGCGGTTCAGGTCCTGCTCTTGAGGCTTGGGCAAGGCGCCCTTAAGGGTGCGGCTGTCCTCGGGTGCACCCATGGTCAAATACAGACTTCTTTTGGCCATGATTTCATTGTTTTCAGCTTGGATTTTTTCAGCCTGTGCTTCTTCCAACAGGGCCTCGATGCGCAGCACATTAAAACTGGTGGCGGTCCCGCTGCGCACACCTACCTTGGCAATAGCCAGATGATCCTTCAGGGTGGTAATGTTATGCCCGGCAACCTCCAACAAAGCTTGGGCTGCCAGGGTTTGATAGAAGTGGAGCCGGATGTTTTGTTCCAGCTGAAAACGGGCACGCGTCAGCGCGGCCTGACTGGCTTGGTAATTCAAATCAGCGGCCTGATAGGCGTTGTAGGCTGACAACCCGTCAAAGATCATCCAAGAAACATCCAGATTAATGGTGGTGGTGGGCCCGGCGCTGGGAAATTCAATCACCATACCCTGCGAGTATTGGCTCAGGTATAAATATTTTTGGTCTAGAATTTGATTTGCCGCGGCCGAAAGATGCGGCAGGTTGGGCGACAGCGCCTCTAGACGCTTCCAGGCAGCAGCCTCTTTTTGCGCCTCCAATTTATGAATTTCCGGACTGTGGGCCAAGCCTTCGTCAACAGCTGAAGCCAAACTTAAGTTGCTAGCCGCAGAAGAGGGCGGAAGGCTTTCGGCAACGGCCATCGCGGCCAATGAAACTGAGGTCAAAAATAAAAGGAAAATAGATTTTTTCATAAGTCTACTCCATGACAATAAGATCGGTTTCTTGTTCTTTGTGGATCTCAACCTTTAAGGGTAAAAAAAGTGCGGGGATAATAGCCAATAGGGCAATCACCATGCCGAATAAAAAGGCATCTTCAAAACCAGCCACGGAGGCGGTTTGCACCACATGGCCAAATAATAAGCCGCGCGCCACCCCCACGGCTTCCAGGCTGTTATGGCCTAACTGCATGGCCCAGGTGGCGGCTTGATGGAGGAAGTGTTGGGCGGCCGTGCCCAAGCGAATGCTAGACCCCATGCTGTTCATGTGAAAGGCCGTGCGCATGGTGAGCATTGTTGTGAGAATAGCAATGCCTATAGCCCCCCCCACTTGCTGGATTAAGGCGGAGAAGGAAGAAACCACCGCTGCCTTGCGTCGGGGCGCGGCGTTTAAAGAAGCTGCCATAATGGGGGCCATGAGCAGCACCAGACCGGCACTGCGGATTATAGTAGGCCAGATGATGTCTATAATACGTGTATTAACATTGAGATTGCGGTAAATATACATGAACCAGGCCAGCAGCAACAATCCAATGATGGATGGGATACGAGGCCCGATTTTGTCGGCCATCCTTCCTACCATGGGGATGAGAAAGGCCATAACCAATGCCCCGGGCAAAAGAATCAGACCAGTCGTGATTTCGTCCAACCCCATGAGATTCTGCATGAACACTGGCAGCAAAAAGGTGCTGCCGAACAGGGCAATAGCGCGCACTGCATTGACCAACATGCAAATGGAAAACACGGGCGATTTAAACAAGGTTAAATCAATAATCCCATCGGGCACCAAACTCTCGACCAGCAGAAAACCGACCAACCCTATTAGAGATAGAGAGAAACAGGCAAGGATAAAGAAAGACGTCCAGCCTTCCTGATTGCCTTTAGACAGGCCAAGTAAAAAGGCGAAAAGAAAGAGGGATAGAAATAAAAAACCGGCCAGATCAAAACGACGCTTTAAGTTATGTAGAATATCTTTTTTTATCAGAACCATGGCAATCAGAACACAGATGACGCCAATAGGAAGGTTAACCATGAAAATGGAACGCCAGCCCAAAGTGCGCGTTAAAATCCCGCCCAGCGTGGGCCCGATAGCGGGGGCCACAATAATGCCCAAGCCCCAGTAACCCAGAGCCCGTCCCCGTTCACGAGGATCAAAAACATCGGAAATCATGGACATGGCAGTCGGGGTGATCGAGCCGGCGCCAAAGGCTTGAATAATCCGGGCCACAATAAGGGAAGGTAGATTCCAGGATAAAACGCATAGAAAAGATCCTATCGTGAAAAGGGAAATGCTGAAAATGTATAGATTTTTATGTCCGATTTTATCGCGAAACCAGCCGGTGAGTGGCATAAAGGTGGAATAGCTCAGCATATAACCGGTGACCACCCACTGGATATCATCCACGGACGACCCGAAGTCAGCCATGATGACCGGCAGGGATACATTGACGATGCTGGAATCGAGGATGGCCATAAAGGTGCCGATGATGGCCACCAAGAGGACCTGCCATTTATAAGTGAAACGTTCTTTAAACATGTTTATCATTTTGCCTAACCTACGATTAATACGCCCTCGCGAATTCCCCGCATTACGCGAAGCGAGCGGGGATGAAGCACAATAATTCATTGGGGGATATTTTATTTGGTCTTAAACAAAGATCTTGATTTAAAGTCAGGCCTGGCCAGCTGATCCACGGCTAGCGGATGCGCACCTTAATCTCCACCGATTCCCCCGCGCGGAGTTGGCGGCCCGGATGGGGATCGAGCGCCACTTTGATGGGGATGCGTTGCACTAGTTTGGTGAAATTGCCCGATGGATTTTCCGCCGGAATCAGGGCGAATTGGGCGGCTGTAGCAGCGCGGATTTCCAGGACTTTGCCAGTAAGGGTTCCGCCGGCATCAATGGAAATGGTGACCGGCTGGTCAATTTTAAGCTGACCGACTCTGGTTTCTTCGACATTGGCCGAAACCCAGGCGTGGTCCATGTCAGCCACGGTCACCGCGGTCTGCCCGGGCTGAAGCATGTCACCTATTTCCGTGCTTTTCTGAATCACAATGCCGTCCAGAGGGCTGCGTAAATAGGTGTTATCCAGCGCGATTTGGGCCAATTGTCCCTCTGCCTGAGCGGTGAGATAGGCGGCGTGGGCTGTATCCAACTGCCGAGGAGAAACACCGTTGCCGGCAGCCAGTTGCTGGGTGCGTTGATAGTCCTTTTCCGCCAAAGCCAGGTGGGTTTTGGCTCTTTGCAGGTTGGCCTGGGCCACGCGGTGGTCAAGTTCTACGAGAATGTCATCGGCTTTTACCCGGCTGCCTTCGGTGACGGAGATGGCAATGACCATACCGCCGGCTCCAGGAGGCGCCATCTGCACAGTGGTGGCTGCAATGCGGGCGTCATTGGTGTAAAGATAGGGACGGAAAAAAATGAACCAAATCACAAATCCTGTCAACGCCAGCAAGGCCACAATCAGTCCGGTGATTTTTGCCCGGCGGTGTTTCCACCAGGGCCGGGGTTTAGGGGTATGAGGAGGAGTGGAGGCCGAAGGTTCGGCCGCGGCCGAATTGCTTGTTTTGTTTTTCGGTGCCATGGGAACTTTTCCTTTTCTTTTAAATTAATTTTACTGTTCACAAAATAATTATCATTAGTCCCGGTAAGGGAAAAGACAATAGTCCTATCCCCAGTGGGCGCCCGCTGAAAAAGGTATCCTCCAAGAGAAGAAGACTATTTTGTTAAGATCGACAAGACCTCTTTTCGCAACCGAAACTAATTAGGCCTTAGGCCGTTTGATTAAAACCGCCTAAAATTTTATCCAGTAACCGTGTCAGGGTTTCCGATTCTTCCTTGGATAGGGCTGTGCTAAACCGTTCTTCCAGACGCTGAAACATTTCTGAGATTTGCCGGGCCAGTGCCTTACCTCGGGCGGTCAGAACCAAGGTGTGCCGTCTGCGGTCACGATGATCATCCTTCTGGACAATCCAGCCTTGGTTCAGCAGTGTATGCACTGCCCGGGCAATGGCCGCCGGGTCACTGCCTGTAAAGCGGGCCAATTGGGCCTGGGAAGTGCTGCCTTCGCGGTTGAGATAGTAAATCAGCAAGGCTTGCTTCAAGCCGATGCCTATGGGTTTCAGATCCCGGGTGGCCAGCAGATTGACAATCCGCCGTATCTGCCAAAACTTTTCGAAGGCCCGCGCACTTAGTGATGATAAATTAATTGATATGTCAACCATAGTTGTATGACTTACCATGTCCCGCCAGGCTCCGTCAAGGCAAAAATGAAGGGCCTTTTGCAAGGATAACGTTTTTAAATAGCGGTAAAATTCGAGGGAAAGCAACATGGACGGGTTCTTAAATAGATGGCTTGTCTAGGATCTAATAAGTGGCTTTGAGATACCAAATCCAGGCCTTGAATTCATCATAGTTATCATTGCGGGTGACTTCCGTGGTCTTGGCGCCGGTCCATTCCAATACCGTGCTGTAATAGCCTGCCAGCATTTCCCGCACATTATTGGGGAGGGTGGGATAATGTCTTAAAACCAACTGGCATGATAAAAAATGATTATTTTTAATAAATTCTTCCACGTAAAAAGCACCGGTATCATTGTAAGTGCGCCACATTACAGCCGCACGCTTCATAATAAAATGAACTGAAGGAATGCGGAACAGTATTTTATAAAGCTTGTTAATGGCATAATTGGCCGCTAGCTTTCCAAATTTACGCAGAGGTTCAGGGTCATCGGGAAAGAGGGCTTTGGAAGCAACGGTGATAATGGTTTTTTCATCAGGCACATCCTCGAGCACAGGGTACCAGGTAAGCACATTGGCCTTGTAATAAGCTTGTCGCTCTAGGTCTGTGATCTGACTGAGCACTTGCTTTTCCATGTCCGGGCCTTTTTCCTGCAGTAACTGTCGTATCAAGACCAAGGTGGTGCCTTTGGTATTAGGCATACTGGCCATCCTTTTGCGGGCGCGTTATAAACTTCTTGTGTTAGTTTCGGCAAGTAGCGGTGGTCTATCAATGAGGGACGGGAAAAAGGTGAAGATCGTGAGCACCTATTAATAGCCGGCTTTAACAACCCAACGCCAGCCCTCTTCTTCAGTGTACGTTTGGTTCAGGGTGATGTCCACGGTTTTAGCGCCGGTCCATTCCAGCACAGCCGTGTAGTACCCGGCCAGCATTTCCCGCGCATTCCACGGCAAGGTGGGATAATGTTTTAAGACGAATTGAAAGGAAATCGATTTGCCCTCTTTAACAAATTCTTCCACATAAAAAGCACCGGTATCATTGTAGGTCCGCCACATTATGGCCGCACGCTTTAAAATGAAATGAATAGAGGGAATACGGAATAATAATTTATAGAGATCACTGATGGCGTAATTGGCTGCCAGCTTTCCAAAACTTCTCAGAGGTGCCGGATCGTCGGGGAAGAGAGCACAGGTGGTAGCGACAAGAAGTGTTTTTTCTTCGGGGATGTTGTCGAGCATCGGGTACCAGCCGTGAACATTGGCCTTGAAATAGTATTCCCGTTCTATGTCCGTGATTTGGTTGAGTACTTGCTTTTCAAAGTCCGGGCCTTTTTCCTGCAGTAACTGCCGTATCAAGACCAAGGTGGTGCCTTTGGTATGGGGCATGCTGACCATCCTTTTACGAAAGAGTTGTAGTCTGTTTGAGTTTCGGCATGTGAAGGTGGCATTTCAATGGAAGCCGGCAAAATAGTCCCGATCTGTAGACAACCTTGTCCAGGCGCTAATAGTGGGCCATGATAGTCCAGCGCCAGCCAACAACCTCGGTGTAGCTTTGGTTAATGGACACCTCCGCGGTTTTGGCGCCAGTCCACGTCATCACGGCACCGTAATAACCGGCCAACATTTCACGCACGTTTTCCGGCAAAGTGGGGTACTGCTTCAAGACGAATTGAAAAGAAATATGGCGACCCTCCTTGAGAAATGCTTCTACATAAAAAGCACCGGTATCATTGTAGGTCCGCCACGCCAGGGCCGCACGTTTGACCAAGGAATAAACAGAGGGAATGCGAAATAATAATTTATAGAGGTTGTTAATGGCATGGTCGGCCGCCATTTTTCCGAAGCTGCGCAAAGGTTGGGGGTCATTGGGAAAGAGTGCTTTGGAGGTTATGGTGAGGAGCGTTTTTTCATCGGGAAGATCAGTGGTGACCGGGTACCAATTATGGACGTTGGCCTTGAAATAGATGTTCCGCTCTTTTTCCGTAACTTGGCTGAGTACGTGTTTCTCAAAGTCCGGGCCCCGTTCCTGGAGTGATTTTCGTATCAGGACCCATGTGACGCCCTTGCTGTTTGACATAGGGCTTGCCCCTCCATATCCAAGGATAAAACATTTCTTTATTATTATCGGAAAGGATCGGCGGTTCCTGAATGCAGCGGTCATCGTGAAAACGGATGGGCTTGAGAAATGAAACGACTATTAATCATACGACTACTCTGATGAGGAGAGGGGCCCTAGGATGTGGGCCAAGACGGGTTATCCCGCAGCCGGAACTGCGAGATAACCCCATTTAGATAAATGGTTAAGCGGTAACCCCTTTAAACACTTTGCGGAAATGGAAGCCATTGATAGCCAGACTGACCGCCAGAGCCAGGGAATGGGGGCGGTGAAACAAGGTCCAGACCAGCAATTTCCAATAATGAAAGCGTTCCCTGCCAATGATGCCCAGACGGAAGATGGAGCGAATTAGGGCGGGCAGCAGATCGAAGCGCAGCCGGAAAGGACGGATTTTAGGCATATTGAACTGTTTTAAAAAAGTTTTCACCCGTTTATAATAATTGGCGGGGGCATAAATCTGGTTGATGATTTTTTTATAGCCTTGCAGCAGCACCTGAACATCCATCTTGGGAATGAAATTGATGGAGCAATCCGTATTATCGCCGGTAGAGACGGTCAGCATGCGGTTTTCCTGCTCCAGGCGCTGAAACAAGCGCGTGCCCTTCATGGCATTAAGCACCCCTACCATGGCGGTGGTGATGCCGCTTTGCTGAATAAAACGGATATGCTGGTCAAAAATGCTGAGGGGATCGCTGTCAAAGCCTACGATAAATCCGCCCTGAACCTGCAGGCCGGCGTGCTGACATTTTTTAATGGAGTCGATCAAATCGCGCCGGGTGTTTTGGCTTTTCAAACATTCGGTCAGACTTTCCTCATTGGGCGACTCAATCCCGATAAACACGGTATCAAATCCGGCTTTGACCATGAGCTGCAGTAACTCGTCATCATCGGCCAGATTAATGGATGCCTGGGTTAAAAAATCAAAGGGATACTTGTGATCTTCCATCCAGGCGATGACTGCCGGCAGGATTTCCTTTTTGAGCCGCTGTTTATTGCCAATGAAATTATCATCAACAAAGAAAACCGACCCTTTCCAGTTGTAGGCGTAGAGCCGGTCCAATTCGGCGATGATCTGTGCTTGGCTTTTTACACGCGTTTTATGGCCAAAGAGCAGAGTGATATCACAAAAATCGCAGTTAAAAGGACAACCGCGTGAGTACTGCACGCTCATGGCCCCGTATTTTTTGTGGGAGATCAAATCCCAACGGGGTGCCGGCGTCAGGCTAAGATCAGCCAACTGATCTGAAGAATAGACGGGCTTGGCCTGGCCTTGTTCTAAATCCTGCAAAAACTGGGGCAAGGTGATTTCCGCCTCATTTAATATAAAATGATCAACACCGGTGAACTCGGTGTGGGAGGAGGTGAACAACGGCCCGCCGGCCACGATTTTTACCCCGGCTTTGTGACATTGCTCTATAACGCCCAACGTGGATTGGCGTTGAATAGAGATGGCGCTGATAAACACATAATCAGCCCAACGCAAGTCCTGTTCCTGGAGCTGGTCCACATTCATGTCAACCAGTTTCAATTGCCAATCCTTGGGCAGCATGGCAGCAATGGTCAGCAGCCCCAAGGGAGGGAAGGCCGATTGGCGCTTAATAAATTTTAAGGCGTACTTGAAACTCCAGAATGTTTCCGGATGCTGGGGATAAACTAACAAAATGTTCATAATCTCCTCCTGGGAGCGATTTTACCCAACCCCAATAAAAACCATATCTAAAGGCTTTAAGGGTATGCTGGGATGAATAAAAGCATAATGGTCAAAAAAGACTTCACCGACTAACGCAAAGAGTGGATGAAAAACGGGGGTGGTTTGGGCTATCTAACGGCCAACAGCTACACCTCTCTTGGTGACTTTAATGATGTTTAAGTGTACAGGGGTTGGACCCCGAAAGATAGGAAAAAAATGATGGTATGATAAAAAAAGCGGGCAGGCAAGGCCCGGAAAAATAAATCCCAAACTGGCCAAACCTTAATATTCGGCCTGGATATCCCAGCGCCAGCCACCCTCATCAGTGTAGGTTTGGTTAAGGGTGACCTCCACCTTTTTGGCACCGGTCCATTCCAAAACCGCCGCGTAATAACCAGCCAAAAATTCGCGTACGCTCAAAGGCAGGCCGGGATGGTTTTTAACCACAAAACGAACGGATAAGGCTTGCTGTTCCTGCTGTAAGTCTTCTACATAAAAGGCACCCGTATCATTGTAGGTCCGCCACAGCATGGGGGCATGCCTCATAAGGACTGTAAGGGAGGGCACGCGAAATAAAATTTTGTAAAGACCATTGATGGCGAAATTGGCGGCCACCTTGCCAAAGCGGCGCAAGGGTGCAGGATCTTCAGGAAAGAGCGCCTGGGCGGCCACGGCCAGCAGCGCTTTGTTGTCGTCGATCGTGTCGTAGACCGGGTACCAAAAAACCACCTTGGCGTTTAAATAATCCTGCCGTTCTCCTTCGTCCAGTTGATCCAGTACTTTCTTTTCAAATTCCGGGCCTTGGGCCTGAAGCATTTTGCGGACTAAGACTAAAGTGGTACCTTTATGATGAGCCATGGAATCCCCGAAGAGTAAAGGTTGCGTTACGTCCTCGATTCAGTATCGGCAGAATGGGGGCGGAATTTATGCTCCCGGCCGGACCAACAATTAAGTTGATTATTTCAAAATAGTCCTATACATTATGCAGGCATGATTTTCACCACCATGGTCCTGTCACGCAATTTAGTCTATGAGCCTTGCCCGCAATTCTGGTTATCCGGGGCGTCTTTCCTGAATTGATTCCATGAGCATTGAAAGCATGACAAAACACCTTAAGAGAAATGAGCCGCCTTTATGAAAGAATTTAAACATTTTCAGGACTTGGGCCTGAGTGAGACAACCCTGGAAGTTATACGGAAAAAAGGATTTGAGAAACCGACGCCCATCCAAAGCAGTGCCATTGCCCTGATGCTGAACCGGGAACATGACCTTATCGGCCAGGCCCAGACCGGGACAGGAAAAACCGCAGCCTTTGGACTGCCTATTATTGAAATGCTGGATGACGGACAAAATTATTTGCAAGCGCTGATTTTGGCCCCCACCCGGGAATTGGCCATTCAGGTATCGGATGAGCTTAATTCTTTTAAAGGGCCGAGGCCCATCAAGGTAATTCCCATCTATGGGGGGCAGCACATTACCGACCAGATTCGTCATCTGAAAAAAGGTGTGCATATCGTGGTGGGCACACCCGGCCGCATACTCGATCATCTGCGGCGCAAAACCCTGAATTTAAGCAAACTCTCATTTTTGGTTTTGGACGAAGCGGATGAAATGCTCAACATGGGCTTTTTTGAAGATGTGGAACAGATCATGGCCGCCTGCAATGAGGACAAACGGGTGGCGCTTTTTTCCGCCACCATGCCGGACCGCATCGAAGCCCTGGCGGCCAAATATATGCGCCAGGTTAAACGGATAGCCATCAAAAAAACGCAACTGACCACGGACTTAACCGAACAAATATATTTTGAAGTCAAAGAAGCGGACAAATTTGAAGCGTTGTGCCGGATCATTGATATGGCAGAAGACTTTTACGGCCTGATTTTCTGCCGTACCAAGGTGGAAACAGATCAATACGCCGCCCGGTTAAGTGAACGGGGCTATGATGCCGAGGCCATTCATGGTGACATTACGCAAAAACAGCGGGAACAGGTACTGAAGAAATTCCGGAACCGGAAGATTAATATGCTGGTGGCCACCGACGTGGCCGCCAGAGGCTTGGACATTCAGGAGTTGACCCATGTCATTAACCTCTCTTTGCCCAGGGAGGCGGAGAGTTATATTCATCGCATCGGCCGCACCGGCCGGGCGGGAAAAAAAGGGGTAGCCGTGACGTTTATTACCCCCTCCGAATTCCGCAAGCTGGCACACTTGCAACGGCAGGCCAAAACCACCATTAAACGGCAGACCATTCCCGATATCAACGAGATCATCAGTGTGAAACGAAAACGCTTGCTGCATGACATTAGCGATCAGCTCCAAGCAGGGGACTTGCACCCCTTTGCCCCTATGGCCGAAGCCTTGACCACCAGGCACGATCCGCTGGTGGTGATTCAAACGCTTTTAAAAATGATGGTCAGGGAAAAATTGGATGAAAGCCGCTATCTGCCTATTGAACAGCCTTCGGCCTCGCCTGATTTTACCGGTAAAACGCGCCTCTTTGTTGGTCTGGGCAAACGCTCCGGCTATCACGTTAAAAAGCTGGTGGATTTCCTGAAGAAAAAGACAGGCTTGCGTGATCAAGATATTGAGGATGTGGTCTGCCGCGACGATTTTTCGTTTGTGGTGGTACCTTTTGAAGCTGCCGAGACTATTGTCAAACAATTCAAGGCTAGTGCCAAGGGCCGCAAACCACTGATTGTCAAAGCCGAAGGAAGCGGCCGGGTTGAAAAGAAAAAATCATCTGCCCACCCCAAAAAGAAAAGAAAAAAGTCATAATTATTTTATTGATATCGCCTGCCGGATATTGGCCAACCCCTGGTGCGGACAACAGTTGGCAAAGGTGGACGCCGGCCTGCCGGTACCCTCCGGAAAAGACTGCCTTCCCACATCAAGATCTTTTTAATTGCTGGCGCGGAAAAGATGTTTTGGATTTAAAAATATTTTCCTCACTTCGGGAAACGGCGTTGCCACCCAATGCTTCTCTCGCTCCTCGATAATGGGAAAAGGAACAATTAAGCGTGGTGACACCATCGTCTTAGGAGTCCATCCAAACAAGACCTGTTAAAACTAGAGTGGTGAAAAGTCAGTGAAAAAAGGCATTTCCGTCTAGGCGTCAAACCGGAAATCCCCTATCCTATAAATGCTTTTTAACTAGGGAAGTTGGGCAGAAGGACCGTCTCCTGTTATTCCCCAATTGTGAGATTCACTTGGAGCGGAAATAGGGAAAAGTGTTGACAGCTGTTCTTTAGAAACCTTTGAAAAAAACCGGCCATCCGGCGAACTATTCAACCTGGGAAAGGGGAAAATAAACCTATGCGTGATGAACTGACTATTAAAATTACCGGGGAAGCCGGGCAGGGGTTGCAAGTTATCAGCGAAGCCATTGGCCGGCTGTTCCAAAGCGCCGGCTATTATGTGCTGATTGATTTTGATTTTATGTCCAGAATACGAGGCGGCAACAATTTTAACCGTCTGCGGGTTTCCACCAAACCGGTCTTTGCGCCACGGCGGCTAAGTGATATCACGGTCTGCCTGGATAAAAAAAGCATTGCCCTCCATCTCGACAGTCTGACCGACAAGGGCGTGTTGGTGGTGGATGGGCAAAAATATCAACTGGATGACAGTCATGAACGCTATCTGGATGTACCACTCCATGACATGGCCCAACAAACCGGCGGCAGTGAATTATTTGTCAACGCCGCGGCTTGCGGGCTGCTGGCGGGTATGATGCATCTTGAGTTTGATCTGGTGAAAACAATTCTGGCCAACATATTTGCCGGCAAAGGCGATGACTTGATTGAGAAAAATATCCAGACCGCTGATCAGGGCTTTAAGTGGGCCAAGGACAACTATAAACAGGATAATTTTCAGCTTGCCCCAGGCAAGGCCTCAGGGGGGTTGTTTTTAAACGGCAGCGAAGCCATTGGCTTGGGGGCTCTCAAAGCGGGGATCGGTTTTTATTGTGCTTATCCCATGTCGCCTTCAACCGGCGTGATGACCTTTTTGGCCGGCCAAATGGAAAAAGCCGGGGTAGTGGTGGAACAGGCGGAAGATGAGATCGCAGCCGTCAATATGGCTCTGGGTGCCTATTTCAGCGGGGTTCGCGCCATGACCGGCACGTCCGGCGGTGGGCTGGCCCTAATGGGTGAAGGCGTCAGTCTGGCCGGCATGACGGAGACACCGCTGGTGATCATGGATGCCCAGCGGCCGGCACCGGCCACCGGATTCCCTACCCGTACGGAACAGGGCGATTTGAATATGGTGCTGCATATCGGTCATGGGGAATTTGCGCGGGTGGTGCTGACACCGGGTAACAGGGAGGAAGCCTTTTATTTGACCCAGCGGGCATTCAACTTGGCCGAGAAGTACCAAATCCCGGTATTTCTGCTGGTGGACCAGTACCTGGTGGACAGCTATGGGGTCATGCCGGAACCGGATCTGCAAAAAGAAAAAGCGGAGAATTATTTCATTACCAAAAAAGAGAAGGGCGATTCCGCCTATCAGCGTTACATGCTGACCGACAATGGCATCAGCCCCATGGCCAGGCCGGGCGTACTCGATGATCCCTTGTATGCTGACAGCGATGAGCATACCCAAGAAGGACATATTACGGAAGACGGCGAGATTCGCATCAAGATGATTGACAAGCGGCTCTTTAAAAAAATGGCGGGCTTGGAAAAGGAAGTGGTGGCGCCTACGGTTTATCAAGCCGACACCGCCGAGCTGGTGCTGCTGGGTTTTGGCACTACCCTGGGTGTCATGCATGAGATCAGCGAACACTACTTTGACGGCAAAGTAGGCTATGTGCATTTGAGCCAGGTGTGGCCATTCCCGGGCGCTGCGGTAGAGCAGGAGTTGAAAAAAGCGCGCAAGGTGCTCACCATTGAAAATAACGCCACCGGCCAGCTGGCCGGGCTGCTGCGCCAGGCAACGGGCCTTGCTGTCGCAGGCTCGCTTTTAAAATATGACGGCCGTCCCTTTAATCTGGATGAGGTCAAAGAAAAAATTGCAAAGGAGCTGGAAGCATGATTGCTAATGACTACAAAACCCATGATGAGATCGCCTGGTGTCCTGGATGTGGAAATTTCGGCATTGCCAATGCCGTACGCAAAGCATTAGCCCAGGAAAACCTGGCACCCAAGGATGTGCTGTTGGTTTCCGGCATCGGACAGGCGGCCAAACTGCCCCATTACATCAATGCCAACTGCTTCAACGGCCTACATGGCCGGGCCCTACCGGTAGCAGTGGCCTCCAAGATCGCCAACCCTAAGCTTACGGTCATTGTCAGCACTGGCGATGGTGATTGCTACGGCGAGGGGGGCAATCATTTTCTTCATAATATCCGGCGTAATGTAAACATTACCCTGCTGGTGCATGACAATCAGATTTACGGACTAACCAAGGGCCAGGCTTCGCCCACTACGGACGAACATTATGCCACCAAGGTCCAGACTCACGGCGTCGTGTTGCAGCCTTTTCACCCTCTGGAAGTGGCCATTGCTTTGGGTGCCGGGTTTGTGGCCCGCGGTTTTTCCAAGAACATCGATCAGCTGGCCAACCTGATCCAAGCAGGCATCAAACATGACGGCTTCAGCATCATTGATATCCTTCAACCCTGCGTGAGCTTTAATAAAAAAAATACCTACCAGTGGTACGGGGAACGCGTTTATGATCTGGAAAATCATGACCCCAGCGACAAGGCCGCAGCATATGTTAAAGCCGCCGAATGGGGCGATCATATTCCCTTGGGGATTATTTATCAAAAGCCGAAACCCACTTATGATGAGGAACTGGAACTGGACAAGCGGCCGCCTTTGGTGGAACAGGATTTTAGGGAACGTGACATGAAACCCTATTTAGAATCTTTTCGAGCTTGGCACTAAGTGCCATCAAGCACGGTTTACCACAATGCATAGATTAAAGACATGAAATTCAATCAATATTCAGAAAAAAATAAAATCAAAATTAAAGGAGGTTTGAAGATGAGCAAGGTCAATGTTTGCCAAGTCTGCGGGCATTTGGAATTTGAAGGTGCGCCGGAACAATGTCCGGTGTGTATGTCGCCCAAGGAAAAATACGAGGAAAAAAATGATGTGATCCATGATGCGGCCTTTGAGGGTAAAGAAAAACATGTGCCTGTTTTAGTGACTACGGAAACTTGCGGGCTGATTCCCGATGAATGCAAGGATGTGCATATCAAGGTTGGCTCCACCCCCCATCCCATGCAGGCCGATCATTGGATTCAATGGATTGATGTTTACCTGAACAATAAATTTGTCCTGCGCTCTATGTTCGCGCCCGATGCGGTTCAAGCAGCCACAGCAGCGCATTTTAAAAAAGACAAACAAGGCACGGTCACGGTGGTGGAATTGTGCAACAAGCACGGCTACTGGTCGGCACAAACCGAATTGAAGTAAGCTTTCTGATTTTTCCCGGGGCGTCCGGCCGATGTGGGCCGGGCGCCCTGTTTCAGAGCCTGCTATCCGCATTGATCCAATCGAAAAGTCCGTCTGCCATCACAGCCAATGGTGCTCTGGAGTCTGCTGGTATGATCGGGAAGCGTGGCCGAAAGAACTAAGGAGAAATAATCATGGCCTTGCAAAACGTTGAGATTGCAGGGAAGTTCAGCCGGATTGCGGATTTGCTGGAAATCAAGGGAGATAATAACTTTCGCATTCAATCCTACCGCAATGTTGCCCGCCTATTGGAAAACCTGCCTCAATCCATCAGTGAGCTGGTGGATCAGGAGTTTGACTTCACCACCATCAAAGGTATTGGTAAAGAACTGGATAAAAAAATCAAGGATCTGGTGCGTACCGGCCGGATACCGCTTTTATCTTCCCTGGAAAAGGAATTACCTTCGGGATTGCTGGAGCTGATCGAGCTTCCGGGCTTGGGGGGCAAGCGGGTGCATCTACTTTATCAGCAGTTGGGTATTAAAAATTTGAATGATCTTCTGGCTGCGGCCCAGAAGGGTCTGATCAGTCAATTAAGCGGGTTTGGTCCCAAACTGGAAAAGAATATTCTCGAAGAGATTAAACAGAAACTGGCCCAAGGACCTAAACGCCTACGGCTGGATATGGCGGATGCCACGGCGCAGAGGGTGCTTGATTATTTAAGGACCTTTGGCCCCATTCCGTCTCTGGAAGTGGCCGGTAGTTTTAGACGGCAATGTGAGACAATTGGTGACCTCGATATTCTGGCTGCCGGACAACGTTTACAGGGTCTAACGGCTCATTTCGAACGCTATGATCAAGTGACGCGGGTGCTGGCCAAAGGGCCCACCAAGACCAGCGTCATGCTCCAGTCAGGCGTGCAGGTGGACTTGCGGGTCGTGGCTTCGGAAAGCTTTGGCGCGGCCATGGTTTATTTCACGGGTTCCAAAGCCCATAATATTCATTTGCGCAAAATGGCGCAGGAGCAAAAACTAAAAATTAATGAATACGGTGTTTTCCGCGGTGATGAGACTATTGCCGGTAAAACGGAAAAGGACGTTTACCGTGCCGTGGGGCTCGATTATATCCCACCTGAGCTGCGAGAAGACCAGGGGGAATTGGAAGCCGTGACCCGAAAACGCTTGCCCCGGTTGGTGAGCTTAAAGGACATCCGCGGTGACTTGCATATGCATACCCGCGCCACTGACGGCCAATCCAGCCTGGGGGACATGGTGGACGCGGCCCGGAAGCTGGGCTATCGCTATGTGGGCAATACAGAACATTCTCAGCGCCTCGCGGTGGCTCATGGCTTGAACCCCAAGACCCTAAGCAAGCATCTGCAGGTCATAGACCACCTCAACGCTAAATTAACAGATCTGGTGGTGCTTAAGGGCATTGAGGTGGATATCCTGGAAGACGGAAGTCTGGATCTGCCGGATGCCAGTCTTAGGGACCTGGATTTTGTCATTGCCTCCGTCCATTATAAATTCAACCTCAAGGCAGACCAGCAAACGGAACGCCTCATTCGAGCCATGGATAATCCTTATGTCACTATTATTGGCCATCCCACAGGCAGGCTGATTAATGAACGCCGGCCCTATGAGATTCACATGGAGCGTTTCATTCAAGCGGCAGCCGAGCGGGGCTGTTGGCTGGAACTGGATGCCCATCCGGAGCGGCTCGATTTGAACGATCAGCACTGCCGCATGGCCAAAGACAAAGGGGTTAAAATCGCGATTAGCACAGATGCCCATTCTCCGGCAGGATATGGACACATGCGCTTTGGCATTGGCCAGGCCAGGCGGGGCTGGCTGGAAAAAGGGGATATTGTCAACACACGAAGCCTGGAGGATTTACACGCCTTGTTGCGAAAACCTTAGAGTCTGTATCTGGATTATCTACGGTTTTTGCGCTGCCGATGCGTCCCAATTATATATTTATCCGCTTGGGATAGATAATCCGGATATACAGAATCTTATCCAGCTCCGCTGGGGTAGGCCGGCGTTTTCAACCGCAAAAGGGGGGATTATGATGTTTGCAGACCGGCAAGATGCAGGTGTGCAGTTAGGTGTTGCTTTAAAGGAGGCGGGGCCTTGGCCCCAAGGGCTGATACTGGCTTTGCCCCGGGGCGGGGCTGTGGTGGCAGCGGAAGCCGCCATGATCCTTGATCTGCCCTGGGATTTATTGATGGTGCGAAAATTGGGCGTGCCCAGTGACGAAGAGCTTGCTTTTGGCGCCGTGGCTTCCGGCGGCGGATATGTGCACAACCCGCTGGTCATGCGCCAGGCCGGACTTTCGGAAGCTGAGGCGGCCAGTATCAGGCAGCGGGAGGAGAAAATTCTGAAAGAACAGGCTATCCGGCTGCGGGGAAAACGGCCTTATCCTGAAATCAAAGGGCGTACTATTATTCTGGTGGATGACGGCATGGCCACTGGCGCCAGCATGCAGGTGGCCGTCCACATGCTCCGGCAATGGCAAGCGGGACATCTGGTGGTGGCTGTGCCGGTTGCCAGCGCGGAGAGTGTACGTCTGCTCGGATCTCAGGTAGAGAAGGTGGTCTGTTTGTCAACGCCCGGCTATTTTTCCAGTATAGGCCAATGGTACGATGATTTTGCCCAGGTCAACGATCAGGAGGTAAGGAGGTTGCTGGCCATGCAAACACTATAGCATCATTAACAGCAAGAATAGGGTTTGAGGTAAGGGATCGAAATTATGAGCCCCTGCTTATATTGGTCAGACATAAACCATTGCCTTTCTTGCCTTGATATGGCATTATCCATGTCTGCTATAACTAGTGTCATATCTCTTAAATAAATGAACAACGATGGTCGTCCTTCCGGCACGGTTTTAGCCGGAATCCAGTGATCTTTAAAATTAACATCTTACGAAAACCTTTGGAATCCGTATGAACTCATAACGGGATGGCAACCAAACTATTCACCTCATTTGCGAGATATAGCCCTAGTTCATCAGCCAACCTGAAAGGCCTGCACTTCCATGCTGAAGTTGTTTCGACAATTAAAACCTTACCTGCCCAACATGCTGTTGATCTTTGTCATGTTGTTCACATCGGCCATGGCCGACCTCTATCTGCCTGCCCTGATGGCTAATATAGTCAATATCGGCATTGTGCAGGCCGATATGGCCTATATCCTTAGAACCGGCATGCTTATGCTGGCCGTGGCCATGGGCGGCATTACCTGCGCGTTCATCGGCAGCTATAATTCCTCCCGTGTGGCCCTCGGGTTCAGCCGCACCCTGCGGCTCCATCTGTTCAGACGGGTGGAAGGCTACTCCTTCAAGGAGTTCGACCGCATAGGCGCGGCCTCCCTGATTACGAGAACCACCAATGATGTCAATCAAGTACAGCAAACCGTGACCATGATGCTAGGCATTTTCGTGCGCGCGCCCATCATGGGCATCGGTGGCATTGTCATGGCCTTTCTCCATGACCGCACACTGGCCCTGGTATTCTTTGTGGCCATCCCTGTCCTGGCCGGTGTTTTGTTTTTCATTGCCAGCCGGGGCGTACCCCTTTTCCGGGCTATGCAAAAAAAACTAGACCGTCTCAATCTGGTTATTCGGGAAAAGCTGTCCGGTGTACGCGTGGTGCGGGCCTTTGACCGTGTGGGTTTTGAACAAGAGCGCTTTGACACCGCCAACGCCGATCTTACGACCACCGGGCTTTCCCTGGCCAGACTAATGACCGTGCTTATGCCGGTCATGATGGTGATTATGAATTTTACGGTCATTGCCATTGTCTGGTTCGGCAGCCTGCGGGCCGAAGCCGGACAGATGCACGTGGGCGATATCATGGCCTTTATTCAGTATGCTTTGCAAATCCTCTTTGCCCTGATGATGGTGTCTATGCTGTTTATCATGATTCCCCGTGCTCAGGTCTCTGCTGGAAGAATCAATGAAGTGCTTGACCTGCAGCCTGAAATTATAAGCCCGCCTACAGTCAAAACGCCTGCCTTGGCAAAAGAAACCGTTGTTTTTGACAAGGTTTTCTTCCATTATCCCGGGGCGGAAGAGCCGGCTTTGGAGAACATTTCCTTCAGCGCCGGTGCCGGCCAGATTACGGCTATCATCGGCAGTACGGGTTCAGGCAAATCCACCTTGGTCAGCCTGTTGCCCCGTTTTTATGATGTCAGCAGCGGTGCCATTCATCTGGACGGTGTGGATGTGCGGGAGCTGAATCTGGAACAGCTTCGCCGCAAAATTGGTTATGTACCTCAAAAAGCCACGCTTTTTACAGGCACGGTGCGAGACAATCTGCGCTTCGGCCGGGAAGAGGCCACGGATGAAGAACTGATGGCAGCAGCCAAGACCGCCCAGGCCTGGGCTTTTATTGAGGCTATGGACGGGGGTCTTGACGCTCTGCTGGTCCGCGGCGGGGCCAACCTATCGGGCGGCCAGAAACAGCGCCTCGCCATTGCCCGGGCCTTGGTGCGCCGGCCGGAAATTTATATTTTTGACGATTGTTTTTCCGCGCTTGATTTTAAAACCGATGCTGCTTTGCGCCAGGCCTTGCGCCGGGAGCTGACCAGCACCGCAGTGCTCATGGTGGCCCAGCGGGTCACGACGGTCATGAATGCCGAGCAGATCCTGGTACTCGATGAAGGCCGCGTGGTCGGCCAAGGCCGCCATCAGGAACTGATGGCCACCTGTCCGGTATACAAGGAAATTGTTTACTCCCAGCTTTCCCAGGAGGAATTGGCATGAGCCCCCAACCGCCTTCCTCAGGAGGTAACAAACCATCGTCTTCGTCCCCTCAGGGCCGGGGTATGTTCGGCGGGGCCGGACCAGGTGGCGGCGGGCATATGCGTACCTTGGGCAGGCCCGCGGAAAAAGCCAAGGATTTTAAAGGCACGGTCAAACGGCTGGCTGCTTATCTGCGCCCCTATGCCGGGCAGTTGCTGCTGCTTTTTGGACTCATGGTCATCAGCACCCTGCTGACCACGGTGGCGCCCAAAGTGCTTGGTCTGGCCATTACCCGGCTTTTCAAGGAAACCACGGACCTGCTGGGCCATGTGGCCGGGGCCAGGATTGACCATCATTACCTGATCCGCGTGTTGTTGGCTTTGGTGGGCTTGTATACGCTTAGTGCCTCTTTTACTTATATTGTGCAGCGTTCCCTGGCGGTGATCGCGCAAAAAACCGTATATCTCCTGCGCAAGCACATCGATGAAAAACTGGCCCGCCTGCCGCTTAAGTTTTACGACGGACACAGCCACGGTGACATTATGAGCCGGGCCACCAATGATGTGGATAACATCAACAATATCCTGCAGCAAGGTCTGCCGCAGTTGATCTCGTCGGCGATCGGTATTCTGGGCGCTTCGACCATGATGCTCATTATCAGTCCCATGTTGTTTTTAATCACCATCATTACCCTGCCTCTGTCCTTTCTGGCCACCATGCTTATTGCCCGTACCTCGCAGCGTTATTTCATTGCCCAGCAGCGGTCCCTGGGCGAGCTTAACGGCCATGTGGAGGAAATGCTCAGCGGCCATGGCGTGGTCAAGGCCTTTGGCTATGAAGCCCAATCCCTGGCGCGCTTCGAGGATATCAATCAGCGCCTTTACGATGCCGGTTGGAAGGCGCAGTTCATTTCGGGTTTTATATTTCCACTCATGAATTTTATCAGCAACCTGGGCTATGTGGCCGTGTGCGTGGCCGGGGGCATGATGGTGGCCAAGCGCACCCTCACCTTGGGGGATGTGCAGGCGTTTATTCAATATATCCGCATGTTCACCCAACCCGTGGCTCAGAGCGCGGCTATGATCAATTTGCTCCAGTCCGCCGTGGCCTCGGGTGAGCGTATCTTCCAGATCCTCGACGAGCAGGAAGAACCGGCTGATGCAGGCGATACCCTGACGCAGATAGAAGGGGAGGGCGGGGTGCTCTTGGATAAGGTGCGCTTTGGCTACCTGCCGGAAAAGCCTTTGTTTGAAAATCTTAACCTGGCCGTGAAGCCCGGCCAGACCGTGGCCATTGTAGGGCCTACAGGTGCCGGCAAAACCACCTTGGTCAATCTGCTCATGCGCTTTTATGACATTGGGGGTGGCGTCATCGAGGTCAATGATCACAATATCCAGGACTATCGCCGCAGTGTCTTGCGCCGTCATTTTGGCATGGTATTGCAAGATTCCTGGCTTTTTCAGGGCACTATTGGTGACAACATTGCCTATGGCCGGCCCGGTGCCACCCAGGAAGCCATCGTGGCCGCGGCCCAGGCCGCTCATGCTGACCACTTTATCCGAGCCCTTCCCGACGGTTATCAGACCTTATTAAATGAAGAGGCGGCCAATATATCAGCCGGGGAAAAACAGTTGATTACCCTGGCTCGGGCCCTGCTGGCGGATCCCAAGATCCTAATTCTGGATGAGGCCACGTCCAATGTGGATACGCGCACCGAACTGCTCATCCAACAGGCTATGCAGACCTTGATGGAGGGCAGGACCTCTTTTGTCATTGCCCACCGGCTTTCCACTATCCGCGATGCCCAGACCATTCTGGTCATGAATGAAGGTAAGATTGTGGAAACCGGTTCTCATCAGGAATTACTCGATAAAAAAGGGTTCTACGCTGAGCTTTATCAGGCCCAGTTTTTGGGGCAAGCTATATAGGACTATAAGTTTGCGACCATCACATCATCTAGTTCCTTTATCGGTCTGGGTAATGTATCCCCCGGGTATTGATTAAGGAACAGCAGGATCAATTCAAAAAGGGGCGTTTTCAATGAATAATCAAGTAAAAAAAACCATTCCCTTTACCGTGGTCATGCTGGGTTTGGTGAGTTTGTTTACCGATGCAGCCACGGAGATGATCTATCCGCTCATTCCCATTTACGTGGCCGGGCTGGGCGCAGGCGCTATCATCCTTGGCGTGATCGAAGGCGTGGCCGAGACCACGGCTGCCATGCTTAAGCTGGCGGGGGGTGTTTTATCGGACAAATTGGCCAAAAGAAAACTGTTGGTGCTGATTGGATACGGTTTGTCTTCCTTGATCAGGCCTTTGACCGGTCTGGTGTCGGCTGCCTGGCAGATTATTTTTGTGCGCATGCTCGACCGGGTGGGCAAAGGCATCCGCACAGCGCCCCGTGATGCTCTAATTGCTTCCGTGGTCAGCGAAGATAGCCGCGGCAAATCCTATGGATTTCACCGGGCCATGGATCACGCCGGGGCGGTGATTGGTCCTTTCATGGCCATTGCCGTGTTGCTGGTACTGTTGGTGGGGTTTCATATGCACAACGTGCTGCTGACGTTGCGCTGGACCTTTTTCCTATCCCTTATACCGGGCCTGTTGGCGATTATGACCATTATCTTTTTTGTCCGTGAAACCGCTCCCGCCGCGGGTAAAGCAAAAGTCTTTAAATTTTCACTCAAACAATTCGACAGGAACTTCCTTCATTATCTGATGGTGGTGACTCTGTTTACCTTGGGCAATTCGTCGGATGCTTTTTTGCTGTTTCGGGTGGAAGAAGCCATCCACAGAAGCGGGGCAGTGGTCAAATTGGTGGATTCCATCCCCATGCTGCAACAATTGGTGGCCGGGTTTGGAAATGTTAAAACCCAAGCCGAGGTCATCAATATTCTGTTTTTGCCCCTCATCTGGGCCTTTTTTCATGTGATCAAAGTGATTTTTTCCACGCCCTTTGGCGCACTCTCCGATCGCATTGGCCGCAAAATTGTGATTAACATCGGCTGGGCGGTCTATGCTTTGGTGTATAGTGCCTTCGCCTTGTTGATTTTTTTACCGTCCCATTGGCAGGTATTGGCCACGTTTATCCTCTTTGCGGTTTACGCCCTGTACTATGCTTTTACGGAAGGCGCGGAAAAAGCTTTTGTCGCCGATATGGTGGGGGAACAACGACGGGGCAGTGCCTTTGGCATGTACAATTTCGCCATTGGACTGGGCGCCCTGCCGGCCAGCCTGATTTTTGGATTCTTATACAGTTTCTTTGATCATCTTTATCCAGGTTACGGCGGCTTGGTGGCCTTTGGTTTTGGCGCTTTGGTGGCCTTGATCTCCATGGTGCTATTAATGACGATGGTCAAAGAAACGGCTAAGCAAAAAGCCTAGGAATATCGGCACTTATCCTCACCGTTCCGCATAGCGGGTATGGTTATGCACCTTGTGATGAGGAACCTGTTTGCGGCCAGGGTGCTTGGCCAGGGGTTTGTCCTGAATGTGAATGACAAAATAGTGGTTGCTTTGAATGGCATTACTAATAGCCATATACTGCTCACGCTCATGACCGGCAATGGTATTGGGGAAAATAAACCACTGTCTGGGCATGAGTCCTCGGGATTGACGGGCATGGTCGGTCGGTGTGGTTTCGGTCAGCAGGGTGACACGCACAGGATTCAGGGCGGCTTGGCGCTTGATGGCCGCCATCCAGGGTTTGGTTTTCAGGGCCTCTTCCACGCGCAGCACGTAAGACCATGAGGGCTGCATACCATTGTAAGCTTTGAGCACCATGGCCATATGGCTGCGTCCATGGAGATTATACCGGGACTGCAGGTCCTGCCAATCATCACGCTGCTTCAACCGCCACAGATATTTCTTCTTGCTGTCCAAAACAGACATACCGGCTTTGATGTTGTACAGGGGATCTTGTTTCACCTTGTCAATATTCCAGTTGTTTCTGTTCAACCCACCTCTGCCCAGATTAATCTGCATGATGCCCCAGTCACCGCCGTCATGCGGATAATCAGCAGGATTGGTTCTGACATAACTCACCATGGGCCGACCCCTACGGTCGAATTGTTTCCAACCGCTCTCCACCCAGGCCACGGCTTTAATGTAATCAATAGGCCAGTCGCTGTGCAGATTATCGAAAATATTGTTGATCACCACATAGTTATTGCTTTTGAAAGCCTGGAGCATCTGTTGATGGGGCGAGGACATGTCTGCCTTTGGCTTCACTTCTGTGGTGGGCCATAAGGATTGGTTGGTTTTGGGCATTGTCATATAACCTTGGAAACTTGGACCTCCCAGCAAAAACAAAATCAGCATGGCTTCTAGATAATACGCTTTTCGTTTTATCAGATTTATTCTGAGTCTCATCATACCCCCCCTCTCAAAAGGTAATAAAGACCCTTTCCCTTCGCAATTACTTTGTTTTGATCCACCATTATATTAGTAACCTTTTTGCTCCTTATGTCCTGAGCTAATTCTTCTTTTTAATGACTTTTTTCGTCCGTATAGAAACACCCCGTCTAGAGGTGTTTCTATACCTCTTTCAGCTCGCCTATGAGGCCGTGTTGTACTCGTCGCATTAGGGCTATTATAGCGGGGCGTTGTTGCCTGAAAAAGGGACGAAAAAGATCGGGATAATTGGTTATATACCCATGGGAACAGGCCGAGAATAAAAATACAGAGGGAATCAATAGCGGTGTTGTTTTCGGTCTTGAAGACAATAGGGTGTAACCTCGCGATGACCATAAAAAGGAATATCCTTCGTGATATTTCATAAGATGCGGACATTAGGGAAAGCAAGATGGGGTTGATAACTTGGTGCAGTACCTCATAAATTAATTGACTTACTTCATCCCAACATGCTTGTAGCCGGGACCAGAAAACGCACTTGGCGATGATAAAAATTCCCGGGCTCGGGCTGCAAGTGTGGCGGGGTAACAGGTGAGGCATGAACGAAAACGTAAAAAAGCGTTGGAGGCACTACACTAAACCCAACCAAATAACCAGTGTTTAGGAATCATTATGGTGCCAAAATTAGCAGTAAAGATTAAACAGATTTGCACCAGCTTGCTTTTAATCGCTTTAATAGGTTCTATTAATCCTATTGATTCAGGTGCTGTCACAATATCTTGGAATACTTTTTTAGGCGGCTCTGGCGGCGATGGCGCTGATGACGTCACGTTGGATACCAGTAAAAATATCTATATAACGGCCTATTGCGATGCTGATTGGGGAACGCCTATTCTGCCTTACAGTGGTGGTGCTGATTTGTCGGTCTCAAAACTAACACCTGACGGTACGCTGATTTGGCATACTTTTTTAGGCGGTACGGGAACGGATTATTCTACTGGTATCGCTTATTCAAATTTTGATAATCATATCTATATTACCGGGATGTGTAATGCCAGTTGGGGAACACCTTTGCAAGCCTATGGTGGCAATTTCGATGCTTTTGTGGCCAAACTTGATTTGAATGGGAACCTGATTTGGCATACCTTTATCGGTGGCCCCGGCCGCGACCGCGGCCGGGGATTGGATATTGATCCAAGCACCGGTGATATTTTTATTACCGGTGATAGTGATACCACCTGGGGGACACCGGTGCAACCGTTTACAACCGGCGTCAATATTTTTATTGCGAGATTGAACAACAGTGGGTCGTTAATTTGGAGTACCTTTACTGCCGGTAATGGGGCGGATAATAGTGTGGGTGGCATCAGTTTGGATGGCAGTGCCAATTCACATATTATCGGCTTTAGTAATGGTACTTGGGGCACCCCCGTTCGTGCTTATTCGGGAAGTGCCTATGATGCTTATGCTGCCAAAATTGATCATAATGGATTTTATGTTTGGAATACGTTTCTGGGCGGACCTGGTCCGGGCGCTGGCAATGATTATGGAACTACTTTAAAAACAGATAGTGCGGGAAATGTTTATGCCCTTGGCACTTCCGGGGCCACCTGGGGAACACCCATCGAAGGCCATCACGGCGGGTTGGATGGCTTTATTGCAAAATTGAATCCAGCCGGGGCACTACAATGGCATACCTTTATTGGAGGGACGGGCTCTGACGACGTGGACGGCATGATTTATGAAGAGGGTGAGCCGGCGATTTATTTGGAAGGTAAAAGCACAGCTGATTGGGGAGTTCCTGACAGAGCCTATACGGCTGGTGAAGATATACTGGTGATCAAATTAACCAGCGCCGGTATTTATAACTGGCATATGTTTTTAGGGGGAAGCGGCGATGATTTCGGAACTGGTATTGCCTTGGATGGACTTGGTCATGTCATTGTCACCGGGTCGAGCAGCGCCACTTGGGGCACTCCGCTTAATGCTTTTGTTTCAGGCACTGATTGTTCTATTGTTACCATCAACGAATCATTCCTAACGGCTACCGTCACCGAAACCTGCACCATTACCCCCACGGCAACACCCACTGCGACCATTACCTTTTCACCAAGCTTTACGCCATCGCCCACCGCCACGCCTACGTTCACCCCATCGGTCACGGAAACGCCTATCGGTTCACCTACACTTACTCCTTCACCGACCGGGACCGTAACGGCTTCGCCTATTGACACAGGAACAGCAACGCTAACTTCCACCCCTTCACCAACCCTGACGGTTTCTCCTACCCAGACCATGGTCTTTTCGCCCATCCCCACGCTGACCTCGTCCGTTACACCTATCCCCAGTCATACTTCCGTACCCGCACCGTCCCAAACCCTTGCGAATGTGCATGTCTATCCCAATCCTTGCGCCTTGAGCAAGCCTCAGTTAAATGTCTACTACTGTCTCTATGAAAATGCATCGGTCAAAATATCAATATATAACTATTTGGGAGATATACTATTGAGGCATGATTGTGGAGAGCAGATTGGACAGGCTTTCGGCCAGCAGTATCAATGGGCCTTTGACTGCCGCGACAGTCAGGGCAATCGGCTGCGCCCGGGGGGGTATATCCTTTATATTGATACGCGGACCAAGGATGGCCGCTGTGAACGGGCGTCCACCAAGCTGGCTATTATCCGCTGAAATGACTTCCCATATTACTTGCTTGAAAAGGTGGCTGGCACCGATCTCTAACAACATGAGCATACTCACGAATGACAAAACGCATTGATTGGAGTCATTCCATGACCTATACCCCCAACCTCTCCATCACCATCCACCCCAGTCATTCTCATCTATAGGCCATTGCCGGCGTTGCCCGGGTGACTATTGATAACCGTATCCTGCTCAATGAGATTCCTGTCGTTCATTGGGGGGCTTATACAGTTTTAATGGAGCGAAACCCCGTGGCCGTCTTCCCGGAAGATATGGATATGGGGATGCTGCAGGAGCTGATGTGGTGTTTGAGAGGGGTGATTGAACTGGCGGTGGTGGAAGAGGTGAGGATGGGAAGCAAGAAATATCTATTTTAATTCCGTCATCTGGTGGATACCTGATTAACTATCCGGTGAATAAAGTCGTTATAAAGTCATGAAGACAAAGAAGAAAAATTCATCCCATCATCTAATAAATCGATGTATAATAAATCCGCGATTTATTACATCTCAGAGGCTAATATGAGTCCTGATTATCAAGTTTTGGAACAATTAAAGTGTAAGATCATTGAGCTTGTCCATCCGTTGAAGATTATCCTTTTCGGATCGGCCGCAAGAGGGGAGATGCACGCTGACAGCGATCTTGATATTATGGTTGTCATGCCGGAAGGCACCCATCGCCGGCACACGGCACAACATTTGTACCAGCATATTGAAGGTATAAAGATTCCTTATGAAATTGTGGTTGCCACAGAACAGGACATGGAAAAAAACAAGGATAATTCCAGTTTGATATACAAGTCTGTTCTCGAAGAAGGGAAGCCCCTTTATAATGCCTGAACCGCAAGCTGGTGAACCTAAAGCTTGGCTAAAACATGCCAAAAGCGATTTGCTTATTGCTTCCAACCGAACTTCGGAAGAAATATTGTTGGATACGCTTTGTTATCATGCACAACAAGCGGCTGAAAAATCAATTAAAGCTTTGTTAGTGAAGTATCATCTGGAAGTCCCTAAAACTCACAATATTAAACTACTGATGGAAACTTTAAGTAGTCAGCTTATTATTCCGCCTGAAATCAACGCTGCTTCCATTTAACGGACTATGCCATTACCGCTCGCTATCCTGGCGAATGGGAAAAGGTTAATGCAGAGGAGTATAAAAAGGCGATTGAGTTGGCTAATAAAGTTTATGATTGGTCTGCTGCTTTAATCGGTTAAGCTATAGTGATGATCTGCACAGAAACGGTATTCACCCGACAGCCATGTAATGCCTCACCATAAGTCCCATCACTCGCCAATAAAAATTTGACGCCTTCAGCCAATAATGGCATACTGATTTGCAACTCAAGCTGTCCTGTTTTTCATACCCTGCGGGAGGTGCTCCTCATGAAACGAATCGTAAGCGCTTTAGCCGTATCCCTCTGCCTGCTCAGTCTCAGCGCTATCACTATTGCCGAAACCAGCGCTGAAGTCGATGCCATTGTCAAAAAAGTCGACAAACTCTACCGTGCCGACAACAGCTACGCCCGCATGGTAATGCGCATTGTCAATCCCCATTACCAACGCACCCTGACCATGGACATCTGGTCCCAAGGCATGAAAAAAACCTTCATCCGTATCCTGGAACCGGCCAAAGACCGCGGCGTGGCCACGCTGCGGGTGGACAAGGAAATGTGGAATTACTTTCCCAAAATCGACAAAGTCATGAAAGTGCCGCCGTCCATGATGATGAGCTCCTGGATGGGATCGGACTTTACCAATGATGACCTGGTCAAGGAAACCACCTTACTCGATGATTACAACGCCCGCCTGGCTCCGCCGGCGGACGCCAATCCCGACTATTATTATATTGAACTAATCCCCAAAGCCCAGAGCGCCACCGTATGGGGCAAGATCATCTCTGTGGTACGCAAGTCCGATTATATCCCTGTCAGTGAAGACTACTACGATGAAAAAGGCAAGAAAATGCGGCGCATTGATTTCAAGGGGATTAAAAAAATGGGCGGCCGTCTTATTCCCACCATTATGGAAGTCAAACCCCTGAACAAGCCGGGCAACACCACGGTGATTGAGTATCAAAAGGCCGTGTTCGACCAAGGTGTGCCGGCATCAACCTTTAGCTTGCGCAATTTGCAGAAGAAAATTTGACGTTTGCCAAACTTCTTATCCGCCTGGTTTGCGGGGCTTGCGCCCAGGGCAAACCATAACTGGGAAGGAGCCATGCCATGTTTTTAACCAAAATAGCCTACCGAAATGTGCTGCGTCAAAAACGACGCTCCCTGTTGACGGGATTGACCATGGTGGGCGGTTTTGTATTACTTTCCTTGTCCATTTCCATTTCCGACGGCACTTATGACCGGGCCATCGAGGCCTTTACCTTATCTTCTACCGGCCATGTGCAGATTCATCGCAAGGGCTACCTGGAAAAACCTACCTTGTTTAATAACTTTGACGATGTGGACGCCATCGGCCGCAAAGTCATGGAGGTCAAGGACGTGGAATCGTGGACGCCCCGGGTGTTCTCGCCGGCCCTGTCCTTTATCGGCAGCAAAACCACGGCCGCCCGAATCGTGGGCATTGATCCGGTGCGAGAGCCCCAAACCACTCACTTCGTTGACAAAATCGGGCAGGGTCACATGCTGGGCAAAACCCCGGCTAAGGAAGCCATGATCGGCGGAGGATTGGCGGAAGTCCTCAATGCCAAAGTGGGCGATGACCTGGTATTGATTGCCCAGGGTGCGGACGGGTCCATTGCCAATGACCTGTTCAAAATCGTGGCTATTCTCAAAGGCGGCATCAATACGGCCGAAAGCCGCAACTGCTACCTGCAGCTGCAAACCGCTCAGGATTTCCTGGTATTGCCCGGTCGGGTGCACGAGATGGTGGTGGTGCTCAATAATTTTAAGGAATCGCGTCAAGCCGCCAAGACCATCAGCGCCAAACTTAATGATCCTCAACTGGAAGTCATGCCCTGGCAGGAGGTGGAGAGGCCTTTTTACCGGGCCATGATGGCTGATAAGGAAGGCATGTGGATATCGCTGATGATTATAATTGTCATCGTGGCTATTGGGGTGCTCAATACAGTGCTCATGTCTATCTTGGAGCGTACCCGTGAGTACGGGGTGCTCAAAGCCTTGGGAACCAGGCCCTGGGCCCTGTTCAAACTCATCCTGCTGGAAACCAGTTTTTTGGCCGGTCTGGCGGTGATCATTGGTACTATCCTCAGTTTGGGTATCAATTATTACATGTCCATTCATGGCATTGCCTATCCTGAGGGTATGGACATGGGGGGCATTGTGATTACCACCATGCAGGGTGTGATCAATGTGCGCTGTCTGCTCATTCCGGCTGTGGTGACCTTTTTTACCTCTGTTTTGGTCAGCATTATTCCGGCGCTTAGGGCCGTGCATATTAAACCAGTGCGAGCGATTCGTTTATAACCTTCCTGTTCCTAAAGGGCTTAATCATAGGAAGGCGGAAGAGCATCGTATGAAGGAGCGTTCTTATGTGGCTGCTGCTTAAATTGGCTTGGCGAAATCTCTTTCGCAATACGCGCCGCACGCTGCTTTCAGGTCTGGCCATTGGCGTGGGCCTGGCGGCCTTGATTTTCGGTGACGGCTATATGCAGGGCATGATCAATGGCATGGTGCAGACCGCCACTGCTACTTTGCCCGGGGAAGCCCAGATTCACCATGAGGGCTTCCGCAAGTCCATGGATGTGGAGCTGACGGTCAGTCATGGCCAGGACATCCTCACCTCGCTGGCCAAAGAACCTATTGTTAAAAGCTTTGCGCCCCGCGTCCTCAGCTACGGCATGCTCACTTCGCCGGCGGATGTAAGCTCCATTTTGCTCTACGGCGTGGACCCGGCCAAGGAAGCCACGGTCTCCAATCTGAAAGAGGTCATTCAATCTGGGTCTTATTTAAGCTCTGATCATCCCAACCAGATTCTGGTGGGTGAGCAACTGGCCAAAAACCTAAGCCTGAGCTTGGACGACAGGGTAGTGATCACCGTGGCTCAGGCGCATACCGGTGAACTTTCCCAGGAAATGTTCCGCGTCGGCGGTATATTCAAATTTTCCCAGCGTGATTTGGATAGCAGCGTGGCTTTTATCAATCTGACCAAGGCCCAGCAATTGCTGATGCTGGACGATCATTTTCATGAGATTGCTCTTGATTTTACCAATTTGAAATTGGCGTCCGACAAGAACCTGCCTTTTTGGAAGCACTATTCCCAGGATGGCAACGAAGCCATGGGCTGGGGCCAGTTGTTTCCTGATCTGAAGGCTTTTGCCGACATGTCTTCGTTTGCCATGTTCATCACAGCGCTGATCCTCTTTGGGGTGGTGTCCTTTGGCATCATGAACACCCTGTTTATGTCCCTCTATGAGCGGATGTTTGAATTCGGGGTGATGCGGGCCATTGGCACCCGGCCGGGGCGCATGGCCCTGATGATTCTTTTGGAAGCGTGCAGCTTGGCCGTGATCAGCATCATTATCGGCATTGTGCTGGGTTATGGATTGACCCGCTACTATCAGGTGGTGGGCATTGATTACCGCGGCCTGGAATTTACGGGCGTGACCATTAAGAGCCTGCTCTATCCGGTAATGCGCAGCTACCAGTATGTGGTTTATCCTATCTGGTTGTTTGTGTTCACAGCGCTGGTGGGGCTTTATCCGGCTATCTATGCCGCCCGGCTGACCCCGGCCAAGGCCATGAAAAAGAGTTTGTAACTATTGGGGTTTTAGTCTGCGTGCTTCTGCTGCTATTGGATTTCATAGATCGTCATCCCGTTGTGCTCTTAAAGGGGATTCGGAAAAGATTTAAAAATCAAAACCTCCGGATACCGGCCTTCACCGGTATGACGACAAAAAACTTAATGACATTATTCCAAAGGGAAGAGTTGCGTTGCTTTAATATCAGTCAATGATCATTTCAACAAAGGAGCTGGCCATGACTTCAGGCGTTGCACCACAGGCAGAAAAAACCGAGGATGTGATCCGGGTGGAGCACATCAGTAAGGTCTACCGCAATGGTGAAATTGAGGTGAAGGCTTTGCAGGATGTGACCTTAACCATCAAGCGCGGGGAATTCACAGCCATCGCCGGACCGTCGGGATCAGGCAAGACGTCGTTGCTCAACATCATCAGCGGCCTGGACGGCACCTCCACAGGCCATGTGTTTTTGGACAGCAAGAACATCACGTCCATGAGCGGGTCCGAACTCTCCGATTTCCGCCGCGATCACATCGGGTTCATTTTCCAATCATACAATCTCATTCCCGTGCTTTCCGCCCGGGAGAATATCGAGTACATCATGTTGTTGCAGGGCGTCCCGGCTGAAGAACGGGCACGGCGGGTAACGTCCATTTTAAAGGACGTGGGCATGCAGGGCATGGAAGACCGCCGGCCGGCTCAACTGTCGGGCGGGCAGCAGCAACGGGTGGCTGTGGCCAGGGCCATGGTCTCCGAACCGGACATCATTCTGGCTGATGAACCCACTGCCAACCTGGATTCCGCCACTGGTTCGGCACTGCTGGACATGATGCGCGAGCTCAATGAAAAAAGGAATATGACCTTTGTATTTTCCACCCATGACAATCTGATCATGCAGCGAGCCAAGCGTTTGGTGGTGCTCAAGGACGGTCATATTGACAAGGATGAAGTACGTGAACAATAGCCATTATCCCCTGATTGTTACCGTGCTGGGTCTGGTCCTGGCCTGCGCCGCTGCGACGGTCCGGGCCGACGACAGCAGCCAAGGGGAGCGCAGCTGGACTGTGCATGGTTATTACAAAAACTTTTTCACGGCACTGCAACAACCGGAAATAACGGGCCTGGCCGCTAGTCAAGACCAGCCGGCCCAGGCGCTGGTGCTCAACAGCCTGCGCTTGAAATTCGATTTTCCTCTTAGCAGCCAGGTGACCCTGGCTGCGGCTTACGAACTTACTCCGCAAGCAGGCAGCACGGCCAGTCTCAGCCAATTTTGGGCCCAGCCTACTTCAAGCAGTTATCGCCTGGCTGATCTCGATCAGCGTCTTTACCCGGCGCCAGGCAAGGCTGCCGACAATCTCACGGTTAATCAAAACCTGGATCGCATGCTTCTGACCTGGTCACCTGCCTTTGGTGATATCCTGATTGGCCGCCAGCCCCTGGCTTTTGGCTCGGCCCATGTGATCAATCCCACCGATGTGCTGGCGCCGTTCACATTTCAGAGTCTGGACAAGGAAGAACGGGTGGGTGTGGATGCCGTGCAGGTGCGCCTGCCTACCAGCGCCATGGGGGAATTCAACGCCGGCTGGGTGGCAGGCAAAGACGGTCGCTGGCAGGACAGTGCTGCTTTTGTGAAACCCCGTTTTTACTGGTGGGACACGGATGTGATTGTATTGCTCATGGCTTTTCAGGAACAGGTGATGGCAGGCCTGGATCTGGCCCGCTCCATCGGAGGCGCAGGCACGTGGCTGGAAGCAGCCTATACCTTTGCCAATGCCCTGGGTCAGCGTACCCCTGAGGAGGATTACTGGCGCCTCTCCGTAGGTGCTGATTACAATTTTACCAGCACCTGGTATGGTTACGTGGAATATCATTACAACAGTCCCGGAAGCCTCAAACCGGCCGACTATCCCAACTTGGCTACTCACGTGGCCTACACCAAGGGTGCTGATTTTTTACTGGGCAGACATTACTTGTGCCCGGGCTTCACCTGGCAACTTTCACCTTTGTTGTCGGGAGCCATGCAAGTGCTGGCCAATCTGGAGGATGGCTCTGTTTTTCTGAGCCCTACGCTGGACTACAGTTTTGCCGACAACGTGACCTGGGAAGCAGGTGCGTTCCTGTCCTTTGGTTCCAAGGCCCAATTGGTGACATCCACCGGTCTGCCTCATCTGGAACCAACCAGTGAATTCGGTCTTTATCCCACCTTGCTGTTCATGGCCGCTAAGCTTTATTTTTAATGGCCGCTATTAAAGGCCGCCACGTTTCAATGATGGCTATTCTGTTTCTGTGGCCCAACCCTTGATTACTGAAAAACCTTATCCGTAGGGAACCGGTACTTGTCCTCCGCAACTTTAGCGAGAGGGGAGGCCTGTTCCCCACGTTGACCTATTAATTAAACCAAACGCTATCCACCATGAGAACAAGCTCATGTCAAATGAAAATATTAAATCCTATTGACAAAAAGGCCTTATTCTCTATAATTGGCATATGCCAATAACTTAGAGAGGCCTTATGCCGCGTCCGTTTAAAAAGCGTTGTATTGAAGTCTGCCCGCAGGCGCTTTATTTTAAGCCCCGTGGGATTCCCATGCACCGTCTGGAGGAGGTGCTGCTTACCCTGGATGAAGTGGAAGCGCTTCGTCTGGCCGACAAGGAAGGGTTGTATCAGGAAGATGCGGCCCGGCAGATGGACGTTTCGCGGCAAACGTTTGGCAATATTATTGCCTCAGCCCGGCATAAAGTTGCTTGTGCGCTGGTCGACGGTCAGGCCCTGAAAATCGAAGGCAGCCGCTGGCCTCAAGAAACAAAAGAAACCATATCCAAAGGAGAAGAATAACATGAAATTATGTATGCCCACTATGACAGACAACGGCTTGTCGGCAAAGGTATTTGCGCATTTCGGCAGTGCACCCTTTTTTACCATCGTGGACACGGAAAGCCAGAAGGTCACGGTGATTGCCAACAGCAATCAGCACCATGCTCATGGCATGTGCCATCCTGCCGGTGCACTGGAAGGCCATGAAGTGGACGCCGTGGTATGCGGCGGTATGGGCGCGCGGGCAATTCAGCGGCTGAACAATTCAGGCATCAAAGTATTTAAGGCCAATCCCGGCTCCGTGGAAGCTATGATCGGCCAGTTCAAGGAAAGCAGCCTGCTCGAATTGACCATTCAGGACGCCTGCGTGCAAGGCCATCAGCACTGAGTCAGCCTGCTGATCAGAAATAATAGCTGGTGCTGATCATCAGGCCCCGGTAAACTATGCTCAAAGAAAAACTGTCATCGGCCGGTGGATGGAAATAAATGTCTTCAAAGCGGTAGCCAAGGCTGAAACTGATCGTGTTGAGCAGATGGTAGGTAAACCCGCCTTCCCAGCGGTAAGCCAGGCCTTGCGCATCCTCTTCCTGGGGAAGGCCATAGCCTGTGACCCGGGTATGGTTGCTGACCATGGGCGCGCCCTGGATTCTGCCGAAAAACTCCAGTGACGGGATAAACCAGTAATGCAGACCAGCGGCAAAGGTGGGGCCCTGATAGCTGATGGTGTAGTCCCCCCAGTTACCGGGCATGAGGATCACCCCATTTTCCGTATAATCGGAGAAACGTTTGACGGCGTAAGTATAGTTATAGCCGGTTTCCACGTCCAGGGCCAGATCGTCCAATAGCGGCAAACGGTAGGCCAGGTTGGCGGAGAGGTTATAACCGTTCCCCTCGAAAGCCGTGTAAACCGTATCGCTATGCAGATACATCCAACTGGGCAGAATCGCCACCTGATCCCAGGCCAGGGCGACTTGGAAGCGATCGAACACTTTTTTGGCCACCCGCAGCTGGCCATAAGCAGAGGGAAAATCACCCCATACGTGACCGCTGGCCGCCGGCCCTGGTTGCTCATCGAATTTGGAACCGTCGGCCCACCAACCGCTTACAGAAAATTGCCAGTCAGGAAAATTCAAACTTTGAGCGACGATGGGCAGACCCACCAAACTGATAAGCATTAAAAAGCATGATGTGCGTCCGCGTAAAGACATGATGTCCTCCTGATTAATAAGTGACCATCTTAGTACAACTAATGCTGTTTTTATTGACGGTGCGACGGGAAGAAAAATAAAGAGCATGGGCCCCTTATTCTATCTTCTTGCCCCACGATTCTCGTCTTTACATTTGCATGCCGCCGTTGTAATGTTTTACCTCATGTTTCTAACATTAGGTCAGTGAATTTTATCCAGTACAGTGTGGAGCATTAATGAAATTTTTACCCTGAAGTAAATGTGGCAGAATAGGTTTTTATCGTCATGCCAGCGAAAGCCGACATCCAGAATCCTTAAATTTAAAGGCTCTTCTGGATCCCATTTATGAACATAACGGAATGACGAACTACAAAAACCAGGTATGATCCACCCTCGAAATGGAAATAAGCATTCCCGTGACTTGCCATGGGGCATTTTTAATGAAATGAAAGCAGGATATCCATGATCAGTACCAGTTCCGTAAGCCTGGCCTTTGGCGGCCAGAAATTATTCAGCGGCGTTTCCGTGCAATTTACGGATGGCAATTGTTATGGCCTGATCGGGGCCAATGGTTCCGGCAAATCCACCTTCCTCAAAATCCTGGCCGGCCAGATTGAGCCGGACAGTGGTGAGGTGGTGGTGGGCAAAGGCCAGCGAGTGGCCATATTGAGGCAGGACCAATTTGCCTTTGACGACTATACCCCTTTGCAGACAGTGATCATGGGGCACCAAAAGCTTTATGCCGTTATACAGGAACGGGATGCCTTGTACGCCAAACCGCAGATGAGCGATGAAGAAGGTATGCGCGCCGGCGAACTGGAAGGGGAATTTGCGGAGATGAACGGCTATGATGCGGAAGCTGATGCCGCCACCCTTCTGGACCGGGTGGGTGTAGCCAAAGAATGGCTGGAGGCGCCCATGAAAAGCCTGGAGGCAGGTAAGAAAATCCGCGTGCTCCTGGCCCAGGCCTTGTTCGGCAACCCGGAAGTGTTGTTACTGGACGAACCGACCAACCACCTTGACCTTAAAACCATTACCTGGTTGGAAGGGTTTTTATATAACTTCAAAAATACGGTGGTCGTGGTTTCCCATGACCGCCACTTTCTCAACAAGGTTTGCACCCACATCGCGGACCTGGATTTTAATAAGATCTCACTTTACACGGGGAATTATGATTTTTGGTACGAGGCCAGTCAATTGGCCATGCAACAGAAGAAAGACGCCACCAAAAGACAACTGGAAAAAATTGAGGAACTCAAGGCTTTTGTCCAGCGCTTCAGCGCCAATGCTTCCAAATCCAAACAAGCCAGTGCCCGGAAAAAATTAATTGAAAAATTAACTCCCGAGGAAATGCCCACTTCGTCGCGGCGTACACCCTTTATTCAATTCAAACCGGAAAGGTCATGCGGTGACCGGATATTGGAACTGGAAGGCCTGGGCAAGACCCTGGACGGGGTGGACGTGCTCAAGGACTTTAACCTGACGGTCAACAAGGGCGATAAAATTGCTTTTGTAGGCAGCCATAATGTGGCCAAAACCATCTTGTTTCAGATCCTTACCGGCGAGATCAAACCGGATAAAGGTGAGTTCAAGTGGGGACAAACCATTACCTGGGCCTATGGGCCCAAGGACAACAGCGCCTTCTTTACATCCCGGCTCAGCGTGATTGACTGGCTCCACCAATATACCAAGAGTGATGATGACAATTATATCCGCGGTTTTCTGGGGCGCATGCTTTTTTCCGGGGATGAGATCCAGAAGGACATCAGTGTGCTCTCGGGAGGGGAAAAGGCGCGCTGCATGCTGGCGCGCATGATGCTCATGGAAGGCAATGTGCTGATTCTGGATGAACCGACCAATCACCTGGATCTGGAATCCATTTCCGCCCTCAATGACGCGGTGATCAAATTCCCCGAGGTGGTGCTCTTTACCTCCCATGACCATCAGTTTGTCAATACCGTGGCCAACCGTATCGTCGAAATCCTGCCGGGTGGCATTATCGACCGGGTCAGCAGCTTTGACGAGTACCTGGAAAATCCCGATATTCAGAAACTTCGCGATGAGCTTTATCACGGTCATCATGACCTGGATATTTAAACGCTGCCGTTAAGCTGCCAGCCGCAGCATTACCAGGGCTGAAAGAACCACATTGTTGCCAAGGACCGGACCATGGATCAATCGACACCAAAAGTGATCATCGTAGGCGCAGGCGCTGTGGGCCTGACGCTCGCCAATTTATTGGGCCACCGCGGGATTACCACCGTGGTGTTGGAAAAGCAGCGCCAGCGTAAAATTGGTTCCCGTGCCATTGGCATCACCCCGCCCACCCTGGAATTGTTGGCTCAGCTCAAGTTGGATCAGCGTTTCATTGCGGACGGGGTCAAGGTCGAGGAAGCCGAGGTTTTCGGATCTCAGGCATGTCTGGGTACAGTGCCCCTGAACCGCGTTAAAGGGCCGTATCCTTTTATTTTAACTTTGCCCCAGCGCCAAAGCGAAGCCCTGCTGGAAGAACACCTCGACCACTACCCTTGCGTGACTTTGAAAAGAGGCGTGGAGGTCACGGCACTGGTGGACTATCGCGAGCGCGTTGTTCTCAAGGCGGTGAGTCCTGATCATTCCAAAGAAGTGGCCTATGATGCGGAATTTTTATGCGCCTGTGATGGAAAAAACAGTTTTATCCGGCAACAACTGGCCATTCCTTTTATAGGCGCACCCTATCCCCAGACTTACCTGATGGCTGATTTCAAAGACAATGGCGATCTGGGCTCCAAAGCCCGGTTTTATTTTACTGATCAGGGACCAGTGGAAACATTTCCCCTGCCCGGGGAGCTGAGGCGGTGGCTTATTGATACGCCTTGGTTTATGGAAAATGCGGAGCCAGGATATCTGGAAAAGCAGGTACAGGCCCGAACGGGCGTGAGCCTTAGCCGCGCGGACAAGGTTTGGGAAACAGCCTTTGGAGTGCAGCATTATTTGGCCAGACAGTACGGAAAAGGGAGGGTGCTGTTATGCGGCGATGCGGCGCATATCATGTCGCCCATCGGCGGGTTGGGCATGAATGTGGGCATGATGGATGCCGCCGCCTGCGCAGGACTTCTGGCCCAGGCCCAGCCGCGGCAAGGCTTATTGGCAAGGGCATTGAAAACCTATGAACGTTGCGGCCAAAAGGCCGCCAAGGCGGCCATCCGGGAATCGGCGTTTAACACCTATTGGGGGAGTATTAAAAACAAGCTGGTGGCCCGTCTGCGCGCCCCCTTGATTAAAGCTGCTGTGCGTTGGGGCTCGGGCCGTTTGGCAGCCCACTACGCCATGCAGACCATTCCCCGCTATCGGGATGAGCGGTAATAGTTATTTGGTGACCACGGTTACTTCTACATAGCCAAAGAAAAACAATTTAGCCAGCCCGATGGTGAAGCCCGATGTTTGTAAAAGCGCATGGAAACTTTGTCGGTCAGGATAATGACGGAGACTCTTGGCAATATAGATATAGGGATCAGTATGGCGATGGAGAATCAAGCCCCACAGGCCACCCCAAATGGTCAGCAAGGCCAGCTGGATTTTCTGTAGCCAACCTTTGTTCCTGGAAAAATCAAGAAATGCGGCCGTGCCGCCCGGTTTAAGCAGGCGATGGATCTCCTGCAACGTGCTTTTCAGATCAGGTGCATTTCTAAGGGCATAGCTGCCGGTAATTAAATCAAAGCGGTTCGCTTCCAGGCCGGTGGCATTCATATCCCCTTTGAGAAAAGTGATGTCCTGGCCCACGGCCCGTCGGGCGGCCAGGGCCAGCATGCGTTCGTTGAGATCGAAGCCGATGATGTGTCCTTGCGGGTAGCGCTTTTTTAGCGCAAAGGTCAGATCACCGGTGCCGCAGGCCAAGTCCAAACACTCAGGCTGATCCAGAGTAGGCAAACTGGCCAGCAGGTAATTTTTCCAGGTCTGGTCCTGGCCAAAAGATAAAAAGGTGGTCAGGCGGTCATAAGTGGGCGCAATGTCCGTAAACATGACCTCATTGTAAAATTTTTTGTCCCTGGGATCTGAAAAATTCAACTGCTTGAGTTTGAGGTGGCGCTTTCTCAGTTCCATGGTCAGGCTCCTTTTTGGTTTCTTGAAAGGCCTCTTGGAGCTATAATCAGTAATTCCAAAGCATTTGTCAACTTAAAGGACAGGGGGCATAAAATGGTTTCTTCCCAGGAAGTCTATCTGCATGAGATTGCCACTGCCGTACCGGAGCACTATTATACTCAGGCCTATGCACTGCAACTGATATTGGAATTGATGGGTGATACCCCGGCTAAACGATCCTTTTTCACCAAAGTTTATCAATCAACTGCTATTGAAAAACGGCATACGGTCATTTCCGATTATGGCAAAAATCCACAGGACTATCAATTCTATCCCAAAAACAGCAAGATGTTGCCGGAACCGGATACGGAAACGCGCAATGACCTGTACATCAAAGAAGCCAGCCGGTTGGCCCTGCACGCCGTTAAGCGTTTGCTGGAAAAATTAAATCATTTCGACATAAGCCGCATCACCCACCTGATCACGGTCAGTTGCACCGGCTTTTCCGCACCTGGTTTTGATCTGACGCTGACCAGGGAATTAAAACTTTCCCCGCATATCAACCGCTTTCATCTGGGCTTCATGGGGTGCTATGCCGCCTTTCCGGCCATGAAGATGGCCAAGTCTTTCTGCCAGTCCGATCCTCAGGCACGGGTGCTGGTGGTGAATGTGGAACTATGTTCCCTTCATTTTCAGCAGAGTCAGGAACCGGATATTATGGTGGCTAACGCTCTGTTTGCGGACGGTGTCTCGGCCGCCTTGATCTCAGCAGTCAGGGAAGACAGTGAAGGCCCCAAAATTGCGCTCCACCATTTTTTGACCACCTATCTGCAAGGCAGCGAAGAGGACATGGCCTGGAAGATTGGCAGCCATGGCTTTGACATGAAACTATCCGCCTATGTGCCCAGATTGCTAAAAAGCCATATTAATCCCATCATGGATAAGCTTTATGCCCAAGCTCAAGTCACGCCCCAGGATATCAGTTTTTGGGCCATTCATCCGGGCGGCAAGGCGATTCTGGAAAAACTGGCTGACACCTTGGAGTTAAGCAAGGAAGATCTGGCCATCCCTTATCAAATATTAAGGGACTATGGCAACATGAGTTCTTCCACCATTATGTTTGTCTTGGAACAGGTATTGGCTTCAAAAGAAAACGGAAAAATCATCAGCGCCGGGTTCGGACCCGGCTTGACCGTGGAAGCCGCGGTAATGGAAAAAGGCTTGTGACAAAAACACTCTGGCCTGATCTGAGCAAGCGCGCCCGGGTGGCGGAACTGATGGATCTGCCGGATGCTGATAGCAAACGGCTAATTAATACAGTCGAACAATTTCGCATCATTAATGCACTCTTCACTTCCTCCAAGGCCTTGTTAATAAACCATTTTCTCAAGAAGATGCGCATGAATCCCCGTCAGGACTACCATCTGCTTGACTTGGGGGCAGGAGGGTGTGATCTGGACATCTGGTTTATAAAGCAATGCCGTCGGTATAACCTTTCAGTGACAATTACTTGTCTTGATAGTAATCCACTGATCGCCGGCTATGCCCAAAATAAATGCCGGCCCTATCCTGAATTGACCGTGGTTTGCGATTCTATCTTTAATCTTGGTCAATACCTTCCAGCCGATTATATTTTTTCCAACCATTTGCTTCATCATCTGACGGATGAAGAGATCAAAAAGCTTCTTGGCCTTGTGTGTCATGCACGCCAAGGTTTTTTGTTCAATGACATCCACCGTTCCCGCTGGGCATTTTGGGGGTTTTCACTTTTCAGCCGGATATTTTTTCGTCACAGTTTTGCGACCATAGACGGTGAACGTTCCGTAAGAAATGCTTTGGTTCCAAAGGAATTGATCCACATGCTGCCCCGCGGGAACGACAACATGGACATTGTTGTGGGCCAAACTTTTCCGGCCAGGTTGATTTTGATGGGCAAACGCCGTCCAATCCATCGTTTTTAATTTCCAAACCGTTAAAAAAAATGTAACCAAAATGATTATCAATCCGTAACTATAGTTGAGATGGATTATAAAAGGAGGGACCAATGCAATATTATCGTTATTTAAAATCAATGGGAGTGCTGTTGGCAGGAGCAATCTTGCTGAGTGGTTGCTCCGGAACTCAGGTTAACAAGGAAGCCTTGGTGGCGATGAAAAAAGTCGGGCTGTGCACGGTTACTCTGGACAAATTGGGGCAGCCAAGCAGTAACAATTTGGCGGTAACGCAAGAAGCGGCGGATTATGCATTAAAGCGTTACGATCAAGTTTTGAAAGGGGTGACCAGCTTTACCTATGTACCCCGGGCCCGCTATCAGAGCGTTAACGGTTTAAGGACCATGACGGATTTTAAAAACAATACCGTGATAAAGACCATGATGAAGAATAATAAGGGCCAAGCTGCGGCCGCAGCCCTGATGATGAAACTGATGGGTAAGGGTCAGGGCGGCAGCAGTGAAGAAGTGATTGCCGATTCCTTCCAGAAAGACTATGACCAGGTGGCGGAAAATGAATTGGCCGCCAATACCTGTCCTGATGTGCCCTATCGTCTGTTTAAAGATAGCCAGGAAGGCGTGGTCCAACATAAAGTTTCCTATGGTAATGCCAGTCAAAGCAGTGAAAATAAAATAAAAAAAGTCATGCTCGACAGTGTGGCCCAAGCTTGCAAAGATGCCGGATTGGACGGCATGATGGTGATTTGGAATAAAGCCCTGGCGTTTAAGACGGTCAAAGGTGTGAACGTGGTAAACATGAGAATGATGCGCACCAACGGCAGTATCCGGCTCAACCCTACCTTGTTGCTGGTGGACAAAAACGGTCAGGTGGTGGTGGATTTGGGCTGGCCGGTTTTGGATGATTTGTCACCAACCAAAATGAGCATTCCCATGTTTATCGTCGTGCCCAAGGATAAAAGGACCCATCATCGGCATTTGAAATTACGGGATGTGGTTACAACCAATGAAATTGATTTGAAAGATCCCAAGGGTGAGGCGACCAAAGCCTTACATGCTTTGATTGATGAGACCTCGACCAGATTGGTGGTCAATTTGAGAAAGACTATTGGTGAAATTGAATAATTCAAAGAAGTAGTTTTGGTTTTCACAAAAGGCATGGCCCTGTATTTGGCCATGCCTTTTTTATTTCCGGCCTCCCTTCATGCAACTTAATTGGGGTCAACAGAAAACAAGAGGCCATGCTGAGTGAAAAAACCAAGGGCTGATAAATAGTGCCGGCAGCGGCCTGGAAATCGAAAAGGTGAATAAGTTGAAAGTTCACTTGTCAATAATAGCCAATTTGAATCTCGCCTGCTCCTCGCGGCTCGTGATCAGGTTATGAGCGTTAATCTGAACTATATAACCGCTGGTTTTAACGTGGTAGCCCTTACTGTCTTTGCCATTCCAAGTCCAAGTGTGACGGATACCGGCCGGATTACCGGATTGATTTTGCCAGCGTTGCCGGTTCACCACATTTCCTAAATAATTATAGATGCTTATATCCACGTCAGCATCTTCATAAAGTGTGTAAGCTATCGTGACTTGAGATAGTTTGAGATCACAGGGATTGGGATAGGCATGAGCCTGAGATAGCATGTTGGATCTGAGAGGCATTGGGGTCAAGGTGATGGTAGGCGTAGGCGTCGTGGAGACAGCCGCGGTCCTGGTGGCGGTGGGGGTAAAGGTGACTATTGGTGAGGATGTCGGCGTTGGCGAAGGCGAGGCAGAAGCAGAGAAGGTGGGTGAAGTCGTGGGCGTAAAGCTACAGGTATAGGTTGCTGTGAGGGTAGCTGTATGCAATGGGGTTGGGGTTGCCGAAGGCGAGGCAGAAGCAGTGAAGGTAGGTGAGGGTGTAAAGGTTGGTGAAATGGTAATACTGTTTGTGGGCGTGGCCGTAAAAGTGGGGGTGAAGGTTGGCGTTGGACTGACGGTTGGTGTATTTAGTGGGGCTAAGAAATGGAGATAAACTTTGCCTTCGCTGCCCGTGTCGCCATAATAGGCGCCTACGGCAATATCGGGAGCCAAATTCTTATCCAGATCTCCAAGAGCGCATAGGCCCCGGCCGTAACAATCACCATCTTCGATAATTGGGCCATTGAGGGTGGTACTGTTAATTTCATCAGTGCCTTTTACACTGCCGTCACTGTTCAGATAATGGATGTAAACAGCGCCGCGATCAACACCGCCAATATCAGAAGCATGCGCGCCAACAGCAATATCTATAATACCATCTTTGTCGATGTCACCAACATTGGTCACCGCATTGCCGTATTTGTCACCATCACTCAATACAGGACCATTGGGCGTGGTGCTGTCAATTTTAACGGTTGATTTGATGCTCCCGTCATTGTTCATAAAATGAATGTACACGGCTCCGCGGCCGGATCCCCCTGTATCATCACCATAGGCACCTACGGCAATATCAGTGACACCATCACCATCGAGATCACCAAGGCTGCAAACACTACGGCCATAACCATCGCCGGAAGCCAAGACCGGGCCGTTGGCGGTGTTTCCGTCGATTTTGACGGTAGTTTTGACACTGCCGTCGTTATTTAAAAAATGTATAAACAAAGCGCCACCTATACCCAAACGGGGAGCACCAACAGCCAAATCAACCGTCCCATCGCCATCAAAAAGACCAAGACCGGCAGCAGAGGTCCCATACTCCGCTCCTGCGGCTAAAGTAGGTCCGTTGGTTGTGGTGGCATTAATCTCGGTCGATGATTTGACGCTACCGTCGTTGTTAAGGAAATGGATATGAAGTGCCCCGCACCCGCTGCCGCCGGCATCATCACCATAAGCGCCGACAGCTAAGTCATTGACGCCATCGCCATCCAGCAATCCCAGGTTGGCCACACATGACCCATAATAGTCGCCATCATTAAGAAGGGGACCGTTGGGGGTGAGACTATTAATCTCCACCGACGATTTTATACTCCCATCATTATTCATAAAATGGATATGAACTGTGCCGCGTTCGGTCCCGCCGGCATCATCATAGTAAGCGCCGACTGCCAAATCGGGAACCGAATCCCCATCCAGGAAGCCCAAGGATACGAGACTCACACCATAGTTGTCGCCATTGGTTAAGGCCGGGCCGTCCAAAGTGCTCTGATTGATTTCAACGGTACTTAAAACCGCACCAACGGCTGTGGCCGTATTGACGCTAAACCAAATCACCGCGAGAAAAACAAGTTGTACATAACCCTTGTACAATTTCATCAGGTTTATCCTACGTAAATAATTAATAACTTACTTCACGGCTGTTTCTTCATATTATAAACAACTTTCCCATGAACATCTTGCCCTAAGAGAAGCTTCTCGATGACCCACCTGGATGGAGTGCAGCGAATAAAAGTTACTTGCTGATGATACCAATTTTAACTGAAGCCTGTTCCACGTGGCCTGTTACTTGGCCATGAGCATGGATTTTGGCAATATAACCACTGGTAATAACTTGGTTACCCATACTGTCCTTACCATCCCACGCCCAATTGTGACGGACACCTGCCGGGTTTCCGGACTGATTGGGCCACGATTGCCGTCTTATGGTATTGCCCAAATAATTGTAAATAATTAATTCCACATTCGCGTCTTCATAAAGAATATAGCCGATCGTGGCCGATTGTCCGGGGATCGTGCAAGGATTTGGGTAGACATGAACCTGCGCCAAGGTGTTGGGCTTAGGCGGCAAAGGTGTGAGGGTAATAGTGGGACTGGCCGTAGCGGAAACAATTGCGGTTATGCTGGGCGTAGGTGTACGGGTGAAGTCCGCTGTGCGTGTTGGCGTTAAGGTGGAAATGGCGGTGACGGTGGACGTCGGTGAAGGGGTGAGGCTATTTAAAGGGGTTGGCGTTGCTGTGGGAGAAGCAGAAGCTGTGAAAGATGGTGTTACGGTAAAAGTGGATGAAGACGTTGGAGAATAGGTGATAGTTGGGGAGCCCGTTAGGGTGACTGACACCGTGGCCGTACAGGAAGCTGAAGCTGTTGGTGTGAAGGTGGGTGTGGAAGTATAGGTTGTGGATTGGGTAGGTGAATGAGTGGAGGTAGGTGAGACGGTAATGGTCTCAGTCGGAGAATGAGTGAAAGTGGGCGAAGAGGTAGGCGTATGGGTAACGGACTGAGTGAAAGTGGGCGTGGCGGTGGGTGAATGAGTAGAGGTAGGTGAGGCGGTAATGGTCTCAGTCGGAGAATGGGTGAAAGTGGGCGAAGAGGTAGGCGTATGGGTAACGGACTGAGTGAAAGTGGGCGTGGCAGTGGGTGAATGAGTAGAGGTAGGTGAGGCGGTAATGGTCTCAGTCGGAGAATGGGTGAAAGTGGGCGAAGAAGTAGGCGTATGGGTGACGGACTGAGTGAAAGTGGGCGTGGCAGTAGGTGAATGAGTAGAGGTAGGTGAAGCGGTAATGGTCTCAGTCGGTGAATGAGTGAAGGTGGGCGAAGAAGTAGGCGTATGGGTAACGGACTGAGTGAAGGACGGTGTGGCAGTGGGCGAATGAGTAGAGGTAGGTGAGGCGGTAATGGTCTCAGTCGGAGAATGAGTAAAAGTGGGCGAAGAAGTAGGCGTATGGGTAACGGACTGAGTGAAGGACGGTGTGGCAGTGGGCGAATGAGTAGAGGTAGGTGAGGCGGTAATGGTCTCAGTCGGAGAATGAGTAAAAGTGGGCGAAGAAGTAGGCGTATGGGTAACGGACTGAGTGAAGGACGGTGTGGCGGTGGGCGAATGAGTAGAGGTAGGTGAGGCGGTAATGGTCTCAGTCGGAGAATGAGTGAAGGTGGGCGAAGAAGTAGGCGTATGGGTAACGGACTGAGTGAAAGTGGGCGTGGCGGTGGGTGAATGAGTAGAGGTAGGTGAGGCGGTAATGGTCTCAGTCGGAGAATGAGTGAAGGTGGGCGAAGAAGTAGGCGTATGGGTAACGGACTGAGTGAAAGTGGGCGTGGCGGTGGGCGAATGAGTAGAGGTAGGTGAGGCGGTAATGGTCTCAGTCGGAGAATGAGTGAAGGTGGGCGAAGAAGTAGGCGTATGGGTGACGGACTGAGTGAAAGTGGGCGTGGCGGTGGGCGAATGAGTAGAGGTAGGTGAGGCGGTAATGGTCTCAGTCGGAGAATGAGTAAAAGTGGGCGAAGAGGTAGGCGTATGGGTGACGGACTGAGTGAAAGTGGGCGTGGCGGTGGGTGAATGAGTAGAGGTAGGTGAGGCGGTAATGGTCTCAGTCGGAGAATGAGTGGAGGTGGGCGTGGCGGTGGGTGAATGTGTATTTGTCGGTGAAGCAGTGGGTGTATGAGTAGCGGTATCTGTAAAGGTTGGGGTAATGGTTGGAGACTGAGTGGGTGTGGGGGAGGTTGTTGGCGTAAAAGTGGACGTTGGGGTAAAGGTGTGCGTGAACGTAGGCGTAGGCGTATAAGTATAGGTCGGAGAGTGGGTGGGGGTATAGGTAGCCGTTGCTCCTGCGGAATCAACAAGTTTGGCCGCAAAAGCGTCCTTGTTTGAAGAAAAAGCGCGAACTGGAGAACCCCAACTAGCATTTGAATAACCGGCAATAAAGATATTATTGCTGTCATCAATGGTAATGGAGGAGCCCGAATCATCTGACGCACCACCCATAAAAGTATTCCAGGTGAGATTGCCATCAGTGGAAAGTTTGGCCACAAAGGCGTCATCCATAGAAACATAGGGATTTAACGGTGATCCCCAGGATGCACCAGAAACACCGGCCACATAAATATTTCCGCCAGTATCAACGGTAATATCATTACAGCTATCCACAAGACCGCCACCCAAAAATGTATTCCATAACAAGGCTCCATTATTATCTAACTTGGTGATCGAACCATCATAAGCGGAGACCCAAGGGTTGATAGGTGTACCCCAGGTTCCGGAACAACGTCCGGTCACATAAACATTGCCATTCGTATCCGCGGCAATGCCATAACCGTAATCTGCTGAAGATCCTCCTAAAAAAGTATTCCATGTTAACGAACCGTTCGTATCCACTTTGGCCGCTATAAAGTCGGTACCGCTGCTGTAAGCGCGTACCGGGGTCCCCCAGCTGAAAAACCCGAATCCAACGATGTATACATTACCGCTACCATCCACATCCATTGCTGAAAAAATGTCGTTGCCAAGCGCTGATCCCAGGAAGGTGTTCCAAGATAAAGAACCGTTATTGGCGAATTTAGCGACAACAAGGTCATTATTACCACCAAAGGCGCGAACAGGAGTTCCCCAGGTGGCATTGGAAATACCGCCTACATAAATATTATTGTTTGTATCAAGGCCAATCCCGGAAATTGAATCGACTCCAGTGCCACCGAAAAAGGTGTTCCAAAGCAAGTTGCCATTTGTGTCCAATTTGGCTAGGAATCCTTCAGAAAATGATGAAAAAGGATTGAGTGGAGAACCCCAGGTAGCATCGGAAGATCCGGAAATATAAACATTGCCGCTGCTGTCTACGGCAATGGCACGGCCCAAATCGGTGCTGCTGCCGCCTAAAAAGGTGTTCCAGAGCAGGGTACCCTCACTATCAAGTTTGGCTACAAAAGTATCGGTGCCGGAAGTATAGGGACGCAGAGGAGTTCCCCAGGTGCCTTCAGAAGTTCCGCAAACATAACTATTGCCACTGCTGTCTTTTGCAATGCTATAACCTGTATCATTCATAGTGCCACCCTGGAAGGTATTCCATGTGCTGGTAGTCACGGGCGTGTTGGTGGGGGTTAAGGTCGGCCAGCAGTCGATTTTTTGAGCATAAATATCATAGCCGGAAACGGCCACGTTACGCTGGTCATGATAGACCACAATAGCCGCTCCCGGATCAGCGGCGACCATCATCTCACAAGGCTGATTATTGACGGCGTTGCATAGCACGGCGCCGTTATGGGGGAGCAAGGGCGTGCCGCCGGCGTCGAGTTCCTGCATATAAATATCGGAATAACCGCCGCTTCCCCGGTAATCAGACCAGGCATAAAAAGCACCGCCATTGCTGTCAGGCGCAATGGCCAAGCGGACTTGGCCGGCCGGATCATCACAGAGGCCGGTACCGAACGTGGGCCATTGCACGGTGCCATTATGTGAGATGTGCTGGGCATAAGCATTGTAAACACCTACCCGGTTTTCGAGCCATGCAAAAAAAGCACCGCCCGCGCCATCTGGTGTTAAGACAGGATCTAAAATTGACCAAGGGGTCTTGGAGACGGGTACGCCGTTGGCCGCCCATACCACGGAGCCGCCGGCCGCCACACGTTGGGCATAATAGTCCCCCGTGCCGTCACGGTTATCAGCCCAGGCAATGATCACACCCCCACTATCATCAGAGATAATGGACGGCGAACCCTGGCCCCCGCTGGCATTGCAAACAACAATGCCCGAAGCACCCCACTGAGGATTGCCATTGCTGTCGATTTGCTGTGCCCGAATATCACCATCGACGGTGTTGTCCTGCCAGCAGAGGAAGGCACCACCACTCCCGTTGGAGACCATTTTGGGTGTGTTGTAAAGGAAGTTCTGGGCCAGGGCAATTCCATTGGCTCCCCATTGGGCTACGCCATTGCTATTAACGCGCTGCCCGTAGATGCCGGGATTGGTGGCGCGATAATCAGTCCAGGCCATGATGGCGCCGCCATTACCGTCGGAAACCATGACGGGTTCCAATTGATTATTAGCCACCGTGCAAATGGCAAGGCCATTGGCGCCCCATCTCACATTACCATTTTTGTCAACCCGTTGGGCATAGATGTTTGCATCCGATCTTTGGTCTTCCCAAACCAAATAGGCGCCATTGCCGGCATCATAGGTCAGGTTGAAGCCTATGTTTATATCATTGATAACGTTGCATACCAATACACCATTACTTGTCCATTGGGCCTGGCCATTAGTGTCCAAGCGCTGAACATACAGATCAGATTGGCCATTGCGTTTATCTTCCCATGCAATGGCCGCGCCGCCACTGCCATCATAGGCGGCTTTACCATAGAGTTGGTCTGCCGAGGCATTGACCACTACGACGCCATTGTTTTGCCAAACTTCTCCGGCCCACAACGGTGACATGGCGATCACAGCAAGGTTAAAAACCACCATGGCCATGGAAACCAGCGCGACGTGGAAGGCGTGGTTTCCATGGCCGTGGCATTCCTCTTTTATTGACAAAATATTTGCCGAAAGAGAGGGGCTCATAGGTTTAGTTTCGACCGAATCAGGTAAAAAAGGTTGGGAAAAAATAAAAAAAAGCCTGAGCCAGGGTAGGCTCGGGCTTTTACTTGATGACCGCTGAAATGGACTGGAAATTACAAATTCACGGTTCGCATGCCTGCTTCAGGGTAACGGGCACCAGCCACTGCTTCCGGGGTCATGATAGCCTCAATTTGACGACGTTCATCTTCGGTAAGCGTTATGTCAGCGCAGGCAGCGTTTTCTTCTAAATGGGTACGCCGCCTGGTTCCAGGAATAGGCACAATATCGTTACCCTGGGACAGAACCCAGGTCAGAGCCAACTGCCCGGAGGTAATGCCTTTGGTCTCGGCGATTTTTTCCAGTGCTTCCACCAGTTTTCGATTTTTATTGAAATTTTCATCCTGAAATCTTGGAGTAGCACGCCGGAAATCATGGGTCTCCAAATCATCGGGTTTCTTAAACCGGCCGGTCAAAAAACCGCGACCCAGGGGACTGTAGGCCACAAACCCAATACCTAATTCCCGTACTGTGCTGAGGATTTCCTTTTCCGGATCGCGGCTCCATAGAGAGTATTCGGTCTGGAGCGCGGAAAGGGGATGAACCTTATGAGCCCGGCGAATGGTCTGGGGTGCTGCTTCCGACAATCCCAGGTAGCGGACTTTGCCGGCTTGTACCAATTCCGACATGGCGCCCACGGTTTCTTCAATAGGGACCTTGGGATCCACCCGATGCAGGTAGTACAAGTCAATATAATCCACGCCCAATCGCTTCAGCGAGCCATCGCAGGAAGAGCGTACGTATTCGGGCCGGCCATTCACACCGCGCACATTGGGATCGGTGGCAGAACGTACAATGCCGAATTTGGTCGCCAAAACGACTTCTTGTCTGCGTCCACGAATAGCACGGCCCACCAATTGTTCGTTGGTATGGGGTCCATACATATCGGAAGTGTCGAGAAAATTTATGCCCAGCTCCAATGCACGTTTAATCGTGGCCTCTGATTCCTGATCATCCTTGGAACCGTAAAAATCGGACATACCCATACATCCCAGACCAATGGCTGAAACGGTTAATCCTTGTTTGCCCAATTGACGTGTCTTCATTTAAAAACCTCCTTTTAAAGTTTTTTTAGCCGTACTCTTGATGGAGTATTTCAGTGTGTTCATCATGGGCAGGCTGGATAGTAAAACATTATTTGGACACCTTTGGATGACTGGAGGGAAAGGGTCATCAATTATTATTAAACCGGATGTAAAAAGTTGTTTGGACGACCAGGTGTATTATTGGTCATTCAATCGGCAAGTTCCAGTTCCAAATTTTGCGATTTTACAAACTCCAGCTTCCGTCCAACTAGGTGATGCAATGACAAAACTATTTTGCAAATTGACCAACTTTGATAACATTAATTTTTGCTTGAAAATAAAGCTTATTATTTGAATACTCTACACTGTATTAAAATAAAACATTATCCTTCATAAAAATAATAATTCTATCAAAAAAACTGCGAATTAATTTGACAAATTAATTTAATTTGTTTAGGTATATAGTATAGTATTTCAGTGATTGTAGTGGTTGCTGTGGGGGTGTTGTTATTGATTGCATTTAAAAGAATTATGGCATTAGGCCTGACCTTGGCGTTGCTTTTGCCAACTTTTGTTTGGTCTTTTAACCTTCCCACTGTTTCTGAGACCATACCCAATGGTCATTCCATAATAGTTCATGGTGACCGTCTTCTTATGCCCAATAAATGGGGCACCGTCCAATCGTCCTTTCAAGGCAGTTCCAAAACCGTGGTGCTTATCCAGGATCTGCATTGTAATTATGAAGTTCAAAACAATATCCTCCATATGCTCAACTATCTCCATCGCCATTATGGGTTTAAATTACTGGGCCAGGAAGGCGCCTGGGGATCTATTAATTATGATGTATTTCGTGATTTCCATGATAGAGCTATCAGGGAAGTGGTCACTGATTTTTTTATGAAACAAGGCCGGATGACAGGCGCCGATGTTTTTGCTGCCAACAGCAACGAGTCCCTGATCACGGTGGGTGTGGAGTCGGCGCCGCTTTACAGGAAAAGTTTGCAGTCCGTACAAGCGTTTTTAAACGCTGAGCCCCAGGGGCTGATCATGGATCTACAGGAGCGGTTGCGGGAGGTTAAAAACACGCTTTTCCAGGGGCCCCTCAAGACTTTGGAAGAGCAGGCGCAGCATTTTCGGCAAGGTAAGACGGATATTTATGCTTATGCTGCGTTTCTTCAAAAAACTGGCCGACGCCTTGGACTGGATAAGCGCGATTTAGAAGTCATTGATCAATGGATACACCGTTCGCCTCAGAAATTAACCGACCTGACGACCCATGAGAAATGGTCCCTTGCCTTACGCCGATTGGAAAGCCGTGTACGGGAGCGCTTATACACCAGGGCTTCCCAAAGGGAGGCAGATCAATGGGACCAGCGGCTCGAACTTCTGACGAAGATGTTTAATATATCCGCCACCCCGCAGGAAGTGACTCAGTTCAGAAGTCATCGTCAGGATTTTCGGCTAAGATCATGCCTGACATTTCTTGAAAAATTTGATTCCTCCCAGCACATGATCGCGCTGGACGATACCCTGGCCCTGGAGCGCTATCTCGATCAAGTGGAGGCTTTTTACCGGCTGGCTGATGAACGCAGCCGCTGCTTTGTGGACAATCTGGAAGCCTGGATGGCTAAAACCGGCCAGCAAAGCGCAGTCATGATTAACGGCGGTTTTCACAACCAAGCGATAGAAGCTGTCCTCAAAGCAAGAAATATTTCTTTTATTTCCATTCGTCCGCGATTCAACAGCACCAGTGTGGTTAATCCCTATTTTGACATTCTTCAGAACCGCTCCATGCCGGTTGAAAAGCTGCTGGAAAAAAATCAGACCGTTCTGGCCGTCAGGAACAGCATGCAAAAGAGCGGCAACACCCTGCGTACTTTTGCGCTTTATCTGGCCACCCTAGCCAGATTTGAAAAGGTGGATCTCCACGATTATCTGCCAACCCTAGCCAATCTGGGATTGAGCTTGCCCCAACCGTTGCTGGTGGAGGCGGGGGCGGGTCAGCTGCCGTCAGAATATAAACTTTATTCTGAAAAGGGGAATGGTCCGCCCTTGTTAGTGATGGTAGGGAGGCAGGCGCTCGGGTCAATTCAAAGTAGCTATGACAGGGTGGTCACCAACCTGGCTGGCAAATACTGGATGGCCTGGTTTGGCGGCAAGAATGGCATTGAACAAGCCGAAAAAGCCGTTGAATTGATTCACAATCAGGAGTTGGGTGCCTATCGTTTCAGCCAAGGCTTATGGACACGGCTGATGGTTCTGCGCAGGCCCTGGGTTTGGTGGCGGGCAAGAATTAATGCAGGCGCCAGGTTAAAACAGGATCTGGATGAGGTACTGGCGCCGTTGGTTTTTACACCTCATGATGATTTGAATAAGTTCAAGTTAAATTTGGGGATCAATTATAACCGCGAGATGCATAAACTTCAGTTTGCACTGGAGTGCGTTGATGAGAGTGATCCTACTCGGGCACCGCAGCACCGTCTGGTGACTTGGGAAACTGCTTTGCCGCCGCCGGGTGCGTTGCAGAAGGTTATGCTTGGGGAAATGAAACAAGTGCGCACCGTGCTGGGGCGCGAATTGAATTTGCAGGTACGTATCGATGCAGCAGGGTTGTTGCATGCCCCGCTCAGCGGCAAAACGGGGGCCTTGCGGGCGGCCCTGTGGCGGACAGACACGGTCCTGTTTTATCCCAATGATTTGCCTGACTATGCGATGCCGGGCGAACCTTCCACCAATCCTTTTTCTCATGCTCAAACTGCACAAGACGCCGCCCAGGCGGCTGGCCGGGCCCTGTACGTGGCTGCTGAAGAAGGCTATATCAACCCCCAAACTGATGAAATCTATATTCACCCCCTGGCCGACAAGGCGGATTATCGTAAAGCCCTGGGCTGGTTTCGCTACTGGGCATTAAAGGCTATCGCCGCGCTTTATATTAAACTGAACTTATCCTTGGTGTTTGTCAATACGGCCACCTTTGCCGGCGGTGTGGCCATCATGCGCCATGAGAACCTGCGTTTTTTACGCATGTTGGGCGTGGATGTGCACTGGCTGGTCATTCAACCCCGACCGCGCACCAATCCTTATTTGGTCACCAAGCAATTTCACAACAACCTGCAAGGGGTCAGCCAGGAAGAACTGACCGAGCAGAATAAAGCCACCTTGGTCGACTTTAATGCCTTCAATGAGCCCCGCGTGAAAAGATTTATTCAAGAGCACCAGGACAAGCATCTTTTCTTTTATGTCGATGATCCCCAGCCCTCGTTGCTAGTACCGTTTTTAGCCCGCCTCCATATGCCCATCCTTTGGCGGTCCCATATCCAGCTGGACAGTGCCAAAATGGATGACCCCGACCAGCCCAATGCCCGCTATGGTGAATTTTTGGCCGATGCCGTGAGCAACGCCGGACTCATGGTGTTTCAGGAAAAAGAGGGTACCCCGAAGGTTTTTGATAAATTCAAGGGCCGCATGCTGCAAATGTATCCTGCCCGAGACTGGTTTGGTCTGAATAAACCACGAACCAAAGCTCTGGCCGCATATTACGGGCAACGCTTTAACCGCATTTTGCAGGACCAGGGCGGGCAAACAGCTCTCTCCCTGCAACGTCCCATCATTTTGCAGAAGGCACGTTTTGATCCTGCCAAAGCCTATGAGGATGCTATTAATGCCTTTTATTTACTGCAAAAGCAATTGCAACCTCAACGGCAAAAGTTGGAAGCTGAACTGGAACGCCTTCAGGCGCGGCCCAATCCACGTTGGCTTGAACGCAGGCATATAGCCGCTTTGCAACGGGAAATCAATCAGCTTAATCCGCAGCTGGTCCTGGAAGGCAATGTGGCTAATGACGATCCTGATGTATATGCCATTTACACGCTCTGCCAGCTAAAAGCGCAAGGCATGAGCTATGAGTATTATACGGACCCGGCGAAGCTGAATGACTTCGCCCAACAGTATTTTGGACAGGATTTTAAATTTGATCGGCCGCTCTCAAAAGCCTGGATCAACTTGTTTTATGACGATGATCCCCGGGTGCGTGCGGCCATGGCTTCGCTGGTGGACGATATCAAAATTGTGCGCATGCCCCGTGACGATCAACTGCTCAATTCCTTATTTTTTCTGAAGAAATTATTTCATGTGCCCATGGTTTACCTGCAACTGAGCCACCGGGAAGGCTTCGAGTTTAACATTGTGGAGGCCATGCTCCAGGGTATCCCACCAATCGTGCGTAATGCAGGCGGCATGCCGGCCCAGGTGCAGCAAAACCGAAGCGGGTTTATCGTGGACCCTGTCCCTGACGCCGGTGTGTTCAGTAAGCTCGTGGCCGACAAAATGGCTGAGCTTTTGTACGCGCCGTGGTGGAAAAAAATGATGATGGCCCGGGCAGCCCGCCGCTTTGCCAAAACTCATTTTCATACAGCCGATCTGTCCATCAAATATTTGCTGCTCACTTTTTTAACCCTGCTGGGAACACAGGACCAAGTGTGGTTGCAACGATTTATCACCAAGCTGGAAGCCAAAGCCGGGGGCGTGCGGCAAGCCACCGATGAACTGCTTAAAGGGTTCATTTTGTTTTGGCTGTCCGGAGAATTGATCAATTTCATTAAACCAACTCTGCAGGATTCGCTTGTTCAGATTCGATCAGCCTTGGACCGCTGGAGTGAACCCAAGGTTAATCTATGGGACCAAGCGGTTTTTAATTTTAAGTTTGTTATGGAGGAAATTTTCCAGCCTTTCTGGTCCGGGCATTTGGATCGAACTATGGCTGTTTTGGGGCGCTTCAAGAGGGTGCGAGCCTTGGCCTTCATGCTGATGTTAGCGTACAGTACGTCCTCTGAGGCCGGCACTTTTTGGGCCAATCCGGTTTGGCTGCAGGGCTTGCTTTCTCTTGGGGATTCCACCCTGGTGCCGGTTGCAGTGGTGATGGCCGGAACCTTAGGCGTTCTCTGGCAAGGGATCAGAGCAATAAGAATAAAATCACAGACTGATGACACCATCGCCATCACAGTACGCGATCTTCCGGGCGTAAAGCATGCGCTGGAACATCCTCAAGAAAGTTATGGCCAAAATCCCTATGCCGCCAACCCCATCGCCAGCCTGCTGGAGAAGGCTGCTGCCGGCTTGTTTGAAAAACCTGAGATGGTACTGGACATCCTCATCATCTGCGGACCAGGCCAACACTTCCACGTGGGTTGGGAAATGGTGAAAGGCGAAAGACGCTTTGTGGTGGCCCTGCCCAACATCTACCGCCCGTTGGTGAAAGCGGACGCGTCCTGGTCCAACCTAGGTTGGACCAGGCTCTGGCATGGTTTTCTAAGGTGGTCCTTGCGAATCAACCTGAACGCAGCTTTTAAGAGCTTGGGGCATACGCCGCGGAACCTGTTCGAAAGAGAACGAAAAATCAAGGGCCGTCAACAACGATTTTTACGTCCTGGTTCAGCTGTTTAAAAAACCAGCATCTGCTTGTCTTTATCCCGGAATTTATCTCATCCCACCCTTAATTTATATCGAGAATCCTACGGGAAAATTAGCCCAAGGGGAATGGCATCAATAAATAGTGGCCAATCCCGCTGGCAGCTTCTCCTCCGCTGGGTCAAAATAGCAGAAAAAAAGAGGAGGTGCATGATGGCCAAAGTTGCAATTAATGGCATGGGTAGAATAGGCAGGGCAGCGTTGAAGATTATCCTGAAGCGGGAAGACTTGGAGTTGGTGGCGGTCAATGATTTGGTGCCAATAGAGAATGTGGCCTATTTAATCAATTATGACACGGTCCATGGCCGGTATGATTATCGGGCCCAAGCCAAGGATAAAGTGCTCCATATCAAGGATAAGGACATTGCTTTTTTTAGTGAAAAAGATCCGGAAAAATTGCCCTGGAAAGACCTGGAAGTGGATCTGGTATTGGAATGTACCGGTCATTTTACCAAGGCCGAAGATCTGCAGAAACACCTTAAGGCAGGCGCCAAACAGGTGATTTTATCGGCTCCAACCAAAAGCCCTGAGCTGGCCACGGTGGTTTTTGGCACCGGACCGGAGGTGAGCGAAGACACACAAATCATTTCCTGCGCCAGTTGCACTACCAATTGCATCACACCGGTCGTGGAAATTATCAACCGGCATTTGGGCATTAAAAAAGCAGGACTGACCACTATTCACGCTTATACATCTACCCAATCACTGGTAGATGGTCCGGCCAAAAGATTGCGGCGCGGTCGGGCAGCGGCCGCCAATCTCGTGCCGGCCAGCACAGGCGCGGCTATTGCCACCACCAAAGTCTTGCCGGAATTGGAAGGCCGATTTAATGGCGTGGCCGTAAGGGCCCCGGTACCTGTAGGCTCCTTGGCCGATATCACCATGTTGGTCGGCAAAGAAACCAGTGTGGAAGAAGTGAACCGGATTTTTCGCGAAGAGGCCAACAGTGAACGCTATCGCGAAGCCTTGGCTGTGACGGAAGATGAACTTGTATCCTCTGATATTGTTCAGGATCCACATGGTTCCATTGTTGATTTAAACATGACGCAAGTGATTGACAAGGATTTGGTCAAAGTCATGAGCTGGTATGACAATGAGTGGGGCTATGCCAATCAAATGATCAGGCAAGCTGTAAAACTATTGTCCAAATAAGACCTAGGCCGCATAAGCACAGAACCCAGATTGGAGCGCAGAAGGCAGGGGTGGTTGCGGCAAAGAGGGGAGATAGCTTTATGGATGATGACAAAGATAAGACGTCGGGAAAAAATCCATTTTTTATTTATGTCGCCGCAGCGCTGTCCGCGTTGAGCGGCATGTTGTTCGGTTATGATACGGGAGTCATTTCCGGTGCCATTTTATTTATTGCCAAAGCGTTTTCACTTTCTTCCACCCTTCAGGAAATCGTGGTGAGTGCAGTGCTCCTGGGCGCGGTCGCGGGTGCTGCGTTGGGCGGTAAGTTGGCTGATAGCTGGGGCCGGCGCAAGGTGATTATTGTGGCAGGCTTTGTCTTTGCCTTTGGCGCCATAGGCACGGCCGTGGTGCCCACGGTGTTCTGGTTAATTACTGGGCGGGTGGTGGTAGGCATGGCGATTGGCGTGGCCTCCTTTACAGCGCCCATGTATATTTCTGAAGTTTCACCGGAGCGGGTGAGGGGCAGTCTGGTTTCGCTTAATCAATTGGCCATTACGGTTGGGATTGTGGTTTCTTACCTGATCGGTTATATGCTGGCAGGAAAACAGGACTGGCGCGGTATGTTTGCCCTGGCCGCCATTCCGGCATTAGTACTGGCGGTGGGTATGCTCTTTATGCCTAAAAGTCCGCGCTGGCTGACAAGCCGTCAACAAGCTGATAAAGCCAAAGCTGTTTTAAAACGCATCCGGCCCAAAGGCTTTGATGTGGAGGGAGAAGTCCGGGAAATCCAACGCAGCTTGTCCAAACAAGCCGGCCATGGCTGGAAGGAATTGCTCCAAGCCAGCCTGCGTCCGGCCCTGATCGTGGGCATGGGCTTGGCCGTGCTGCAACAGGTGACGGGCATTAATACGGTTATTTATTATGCACCCATGATTTTTCAATTTGCCGGGATTAAATCGTCGGCAGCCGCCATCTTTGCCACCGTGGGGGTGGGTGTGGTCAACATGATATTTACATTGGTGTCTCTGTTGCTTTTGGACCGGGTGGGCAGACGGCCTTTGCTGCTCATCGGCTCGGCGGGAATGGTCTTGAGTCTAGTCGCTTTGGGGGCTTGTTTTCAATGGGCCGGAACCTTGCCGGCCATGGGTACATTGGCCACGGCCAGCTTGATGGTTTATGTAGCCTCTTTTGCCATTGGCTTGGGGCCTGTGTTCTGGCTGTTAATTTCGGAAATCTATCCTTTGAAAGTACGTGGTTTGGCCATGAGTGCAGCCACCGTGACCAACTGGGGCGCCAATCTGATTGTGGCGCTTACCTTTTTAACCTTGGTTCAGGCTGTGGGCAGGCCGGGCACGTTTTGGATTTATGCTGCCGTTGGGCTGGGCTCATGGTTCTTTTCCTTTTTCCTGGTGCCTGAAACCAAAGGACGCAGTTTGGAACAGATTGAAGCCCATTGGCAAGCAGGCAAGCATCCTCGCGCCATGGGAGGCTCTTAATAGAGCCCTAGTGCATGGGAGGTGAGGGTGGATGGAGCATGTATTTAAAGATATTGAAGATTATGGCATTGTGGGCAATTTGGAGACCTGCGGCCTCATCGGCCGCGATGGGTCGGTGGACTGGTTGTGTTTCCCCTATCTGGAATCACCGGCGCAATTTGCCGCCTTATTGGATACACAAGGGGGCGGGCAATTTTCCTTGCGGCCGGTAACTAAATATAAATCCATCCAGGTTTATGAGGACGATACCAATATTCTTAAGACCACCTTTACCACACCGCTGGGCATCGTAAGCATCACTGACTTTATGCCTGTGGATAAAAGAGGGCATCATCAGTATAGACGCGCCCTTTTTCGAAAAATCAGTTGGGAGAAGGGCACGGTGGAATTAGGGGTCCACTTTAAACCGCGCTGGTCCTATGGAGCCTTTCCACCGAAGTGGACTGCTCTGGAGCAGGGGCTTAAAGCCGCTGAGCCGGGAAGTGATCATTTCATATTTCTGCAGATCTCGGTAAAGCTTGAATTGAATGAACAGCAGGCCGAGGGGATCATACAGGGCAAAGCCGGCGATCAAGCCTGGACTATTATGTCCTACAATGATGACCATCCCCTTGATCCCCAACGCTGTGCAGAATATTTACAACAGACCAAACACTATTGGCAACATTGGGCCCGTCATACCAGCCCTTCCTTATCCATGGTGAACGCGCCTTGGCAGGAATTGGTTATTCGTTCGGGATTGGTTTTGAAATTACTGGCCAATCCTGATAATGGCGCCATTGCCGCGGCTGCCACCACATCATTACCAGAACGCATCGGCGGCCTGCGCAACTGGGATTATCGTTACGCCTGGATAAGAGATTCGGCTTTTACGGTTCAGGCTCTTTTTCATCTTGGACACGAGGAAGAAGCCCGCGCCTTTCGCCGTTGGATTAAAGGGGTTCTCCAGCAAGCCAAGGACCCGGAACACCTGAAGATTATGTACGGTTTGCATGGGGAAGCCGATCTGGAAGAGAAAGTGCTTCAACATTTATCAGGCTATAAGGATTCCAGCCCGGTGCGCATTGGCAATGCCGCCGCCGATCAACACCAGCATGATATCTTTGGGGAATTGATAAATGCCCTCTATGAAACCACCCGGTATGGAGAAACCCTGAACCAGAGAGATTGGGAGAAGATCAGGGACTTGGTTAATTATGTCATTCAAATTTGGAAAGAACCGGATTCAGGTATATGGGAAATGCGCAGCGGACCCAATCATTTTGTCTATTCCAAACTGATGTGCTGGGTGGCGCTGGACCGGGGGATTAAAATGGCTCAAGCAAAATCTTTTCAGGCCCCGCTGGCCGAATGGAAAAAGGTCGCGGCCGAGATTAAAGAGTCCATTCTATCCCGCGGATTCAATCCTGAATTGAACAGCTTTGTCCAGTCCTTTGACAGTGAAATTCTGGATGCCACCAACCTATTGATCCCTTTTGTTAATTTTCTGCCCCCCACGGATGAACGCGTCTTGGGAACTATTGAGGCGGTTAAGAAGCATCTTTTGGTTGGCCATGGTCTGGTGCTGCGCTACCAAAGCGCTGACGGGTTGCCTGGACAGGAAGGGAGCTTCTTACTATGTTCATTTTGGCTGGTAAAGGCTCTTTCTTTAGTCGGGAAGATCGACGAAGCTGAGCACTTGTTCAAACAGGTGCTCAGCTATATCAGTTCTTTGGGACTGCTGTCGGAGGAAGTGGATGGAGCCACCCGTAAATTGATTGGCAATTTCCCCCAAGCTTTCAGCCATATTGGATTAATCAACAGCGCCTTATATTTAGGCATTGCCAAAGGCCAGAAACACCACGGCCCCAAACCGGTCGGTCTATAACGATCAAGCTTAATTTGATCATATTTCCCGGGCCTCATTTTTAATTGGGACCACCACCATCACCGTGGGAGCAGACCTTTATTTTAATTTGCTGCCGAGACGGTTAACCATCTCCAGCCAATGCTGCCGTTTTTCCTTGGAGGAGGTTTTGATGGATCCAATCTCAGTGGTCCGTACCGGCCGGATGCCGCTGAAGTGAAGAAGGCCCTTTTTCATCATGGTATGACCGGGTGCGTGCATGAATAAGCCGTAATACCAGGGGGGTGAATCCATGGTGAAAATTAAGTGGGCGGACCGGTTGGTTAACTTTTTTTTGGGTCTTAAATTACCGTTTTCATAATGAAAGGCAAATCCGGGAAGCCAGATACGGTCAAAAAAGCCCTTCAACAACGCCGGCATGGTAGACCACCAGGTGGGATAAACAAAAACAATATGGTGCGCCCATTTAATGTTGTTTTGCGCTTCTTTAAGATCGGGTTCCAATTCCTGGATGGCATTGTACCCTTTCCATAAAATAGGATCAAATTTTATGTCACCAATTTTCATTACTTTTACATTGGCGCCGGCACTCCGGGCACCTTGAGCATAAGCTTCTGCCAGTGCGCCGTCAAAACTGTCTTTATTAGGATGACCTAGAAAAACCAGAACGTTTTTTGTCATGGAAGCCTCCTCTTATTACTCTGATGTTTGATTCATACCAGCTTTAATCTCTGCTTTTTTGACACTAGCTCTTAGTCAATGGTTTGGTGGTACTTGTGACAGTAATGACTGTACTCTGAAGGGCATGGATTTACAATGGTTGAAGTTGGACTCAAGCGATGAACGGCGGCCTTACCATCTCAGCTTGGCCATGAGATCACCAAACTTGTGGCAAAAAATAATTTGATTTGAGCAAAGGTTTTAATTGCCTTTTTAAGGAAAAAGCGTATACTATTGACTTCATGACGAGCAAAAACAACCTTCCGTTTTTTCCTAATACCCTAAAGAATCATCGGCAGAAAAACCGCTCATTTATGAAAACCCTGCAGTCAGCCTATTGTTTTGAAATGACTCAGCAGTACAGGCGTGCCCGATATGCCTGCGCCCAAGTCATTCCAAGCATAGCTTGGACGGGGTTAAATCTCCGTTTGCTTGCAAACAAAAAGGAAAAACAATGAAATTTGAAGAATTAAATCTGGAAGAAAAAATTATCCGTGGCATTAAAGATGCGGGTTACCAGGAGGCGACGCCCATCCAGGAAGCCGTGATCCCCACGGCCAGGAGCGGCCAGGACCTGATTGGAACAGCCCAGACCGGCACCGGCAAAACGGCTGCTTTTGTACTGCCTATCCTGCACCGCCTGATGCAACAACCGGTCAAGGGAAAGACACGTGCCTTAATCGTCACCCCTACCCGGGAGTTGGCTGAGCAAATCCAGGATGTTGTAAAAGTCCTGGGCAAATACACGTTCCTCAAATCCGCCACGGTTTATGGCGGTGTGGGCATGCAACCTCAGATCAATGCGTTGCGTCACGGAGTTGAAATCATCGTGGCCTGTCCCGGACGGCTGCTGGACCATGTCGGTCAAGGCCACGCCCGGCTGGATAAGGTGGAAATTCTAGTATTGGATGAGGCAGACCGTATGCTGGATATGGGTTTTTTACCATCCATTCAAAAGATCATTCGGCTATTGCCCAAAGAAAGACAAACCATGCTGTTCTCGGCGACATTTGATCCGGCCATGGAGAGGTTGATTAAAAACAGTCTGCGCCACCCCCAACGTTTCGACATGGATATTGAAGCCCCGGCCGATACGGTTTCTCATACCCTTTATCCAGTGGCGCAAAATATGAAGAGCAGTCTGCTTCTGGAATTGATCAAGCAAACCATGGCTCAAACCATCCTGGTTTTTACCCGCACCAAACACCGTGCCGACCGGGTGGTGGATGTAATTAAACGGGCTGGGCACAAGGCCGCGGCCCTGCATGGCAACAAAACGCAAGGTCAGCGCCAGCAAGCCCTGGCCCAATTAAAATCAGGGAAACTCTCCATTTTGGTGGCTACTGATATTGCCGCCCGTGGATTGGACATAGCCAGTATTTCCCACGTTATCAATTACGACATGCCCGATACGGCGACCACCTATATCCATCGCATCGGTCGTACCGGCCGGGCAGCGCGAACCGGCGATGCTTTTACCTTGGCCACCTGGGAAGATGCCGATGTGGTCAAAAATATCGAGCGTTTGCTGGGCAAGCCGATCCCCAGGGAAGAAATGGAAGGGTTGACGGACAACTCGGCGCTGCCTGTTAAAATAGACAAGCCGGTTGTTCCCATGACTTTAAGAAACCGTCACACCGTTACGGTAGCCAGGAGATGGCGTTAACCGTATCTGAAAGGACCTGGCCATGTTGATCTTTATTGGGATCTACCTGCTGGTTTATGGTGGTTTGCATTATTGGATGACCACCAGTCTTATGCAGGCTTATCCCTTTTCTTATACCGCTAGGATGGCCTTGATAGCTTTTATGGTACTGATGGTGGCCCTGCCTATGCTGCTGGCCATTCTGGAAAGAAAGCACCTGGTTTTTTGGCTGACCCGGCCTGTATCCTGGTTGGCCTTTACCTGGATGGGCATTATTTTTCTTATGCTGGCAGGGTTTGTGACGTTTAGCATGCTCCAGGGCGGGTTGTACCTGATTCAACCATGGACCGGCGCGCATGGGTCTTCCTGGATAATGACGTCCACCTTAAAAATGAATCTCACCTTGCTCTTGGTGGCTGCGGGCACGCTGATGGCCTTTTACGAAGCCTCACAAGTCAAAGTTGAGCATCTCAAGATTAATACGGCCCAACAACAATCCCTTTCCCAAACTCTACGGCTGGTGCAAATTTCCGATCTTCATTTAGGAACCCTTATCCGGGAAGATTATCTGCATAAAATCATTAAGCAAATCAATGCCCAGAAACCGGATTTAATTGTGTGCACTGGGGATTTAGTAGATGCCCCGTTGGAGGCCGGGGGCGCATTGGCTAATATGTTCAAGCAGCTCCAAGCGCCCTTGGGCAAATATGCCATCATGGGTAATCATGAATATATTGCCGGGTATCAGTCGAGCGTGGATTTTTTAAAAGCTGCCGGGTTTGATCTGTTGCAGGGAGAGACAAGGACGCTCAGCAATGGTCTGGTGCTGGCCGGGGTGGATGATCCCAGCGGGAAATATTTCAAACATTTTGCCATGCCGCCGGAAAAGACCCTGCTTAGTGAAGACGGGCATCATGGTTTGAGAATATTATTAAAACATCGGCCTGTGGTGGATCCGGAAAGCCTGGGCTTGTTTGATCTGCAGCTTTCCGGCCATACCCACAAGGGTCAGTTGTTTCCTTTTCATCTTTTTACCAAATTAGCTTTTCCCTATCACAGCGGGTTATTTAAGCTGCGGCCGCAACAATGGCTGTATGTAAGCCGGGGCACCGGAACCTGGGGCCCACCCATGCGTCTGCTGGCGCCACCCGAAATTACGGTGATTGATATTGGTGCCGATAAATAATAACCCCTGGTCGCGTGCCCGCAGAGAACCATAAACGGGTTATGACATGAGGCACGCTTCACAGGTTTCGGAGCAGCCCGCCGGGGCGGTTAAACTGATGGGGTTTGCTTTTCTTTCTGAAGGTTGGCAATCACTTTTTTCCTCTGGGCAGATCCTAAAAAAATGAGCACCAGGCTTACTGCCAGTCCGATAGATCCTACGATTAACAAAACCGGTTTTCCGTCTGTAAAACCCAGAAGAATGGGAATTAAGGTAAAACAAAAAAGCAGCCAGCCAAATCCCAGGGTGGCAGGTGTAGTATAACCTTCGGGTATTTCCGTTGTAGTGGTCATGGCTATCCTCTTGTGCAAAGATTAGAGACCGGCCAACCATGGCCGGTCTCTTCCAGTGATGAATTGCTTTCGAAAATACAATTATTGAGCAGTTTCGGTTGTCGGCTGCGCTTCTGCGCCAGCTTCAGGCGTAGCCTGCATGCCGGTTTCCGGGGTAGCTGCCTGTTCGGGCTGGGTGACAGCCTGGCCGGCCTGTGGTTGTGCTGCCGTATTTTTATGGCAACCTGAAGTTAATACCATGCCCAACGTCAAGAGCATGACAAACAGCAAAGAGAATTTTTTCATTGTCATTCACCTCCTTTCATACCAAAGTTAAACGCAAGCGTTGATCAAGTTATATGACGCAGCCGGGTAAGGCGATAACGTCAGCGTAAGCAGACGTGGTGCCACGATCTGACAGAGGCTGCTTTAGAAGCCAGGAGATTGGCTGCGAAATGCTTCCAAAGAAAATAATTAAGCGTTAATGACGGTTAGGCGCATGGCGGCGGCAATGAGTGCAGTGTAAGGGTTAAGTAACTGGGATAATAATGATCGGGCACGCGTGTGACCAGGGGCTGGCCAAGGCAGGGAAAGGAAAACGAAGGTGTACTTCCAAGATTAAAATGGTAGTGGTGAGATTTTCTAATATTCGCTGAGGTATGGATGTTTTTGAGGCCTTCTTGAGAAAGCTCGATAAAATCCAAAGTTGCCAATTGGCCGGACAGACTTCGGCTGCTGTCGCTATTGCCCAACCTATGGTAGGATGCCCCCGGCCAATAGTGAGCCAGGGAGAAAAATGCCAGGAGAATAATTGCCAGCTTCTTCATTTTACGTTGACCAGAAAGCCTCAGAATGAAAGCGATGATAGCCTGTGAAGGAAATCGGCAGATTATCTCAATGGGTGATTTTAAAGTCAATTACAATTTGACGGTAAATTAGGAAAATGAAAAAATTTTTATCCTAATCCGCCTGTAATTTGGCCACCACCTCTTTATACTTCGCATGAATGAATTGACGGTCGAATAAATAAAACTCATTAAGCATAGCGGCCTGCTCATCGGCATTGAAATAATTCATAATCGGCAGGAAAAAATGCTTGTCTTCTTTCTCGATATGCTTGGGGTAAAAATCTGCCAAATAGTCCAGATTTTCCAAAAGCTCTTGTAACGCTTGCTTATGACCCTGCTGGTAAAGGTTATGGGTTTCTATAATCCGACCCACCGTGGACCGGCCCTGTTCATGTTCGGCCACCAATTCATCCATGATGCGTTTATGCTCGGGCGAGAGAGGTTTCTCGGCCAGACTGCGAAAGAGAATATCTTCTTCTTTGCCGTGATGTAATTTATCCGCATAAGTCCGGATAAAATCAACGGCCGTCATAATGAAATTAGGGCTAATGGTTCGTTGTAGGCGGGCGGCGCCCACCTCTTTTTTGATAAGCTTAATCATGCGCTCAATTAACCGGTGCTCAATCATCAAAGGACCGACAGGCATCATGGGGAACCCTCCTTTTTCTGCTGTGATAGTAATGACCTGCGACGGGCATGTCGTTACCGGGGTATTATAGGATACTTGCACGGAGGGAACAACGCTAATCGTCCCTTCCCGGGGGCAGGGGATGTCCTCCCGGAGTGAAGCTTGGAGCCCAGGTTAATAATTCATATACGCTAGTAAATATCATGACATCTGCCGATACTTAAAAGGTCATAAGTCATCCTAATCCTTCCTGTGAGAAGGCACCTTCAAGGAGTGTGTCATGAAAAAAATGCTCTTGATCCTTTGCATGCTGGCGGCCGGGACTTCGTTGAGTTTGGCGAGAAATGTCAATATCATCCTCCATGATGGTACCTTGCTCAAAGGTGACATGATTGGCGCCAATGACCAGGTGGTCTACTTACAGGGTGATGACCACAAGGCGCGGCAGCTCAAATGGAGCGAGGTCAATGATATCTTTGATGCCGCTACTGGTGAAAAAATCAGCGCCGCCGGACCCCAACCTTTAATCCCGGTCGCCACCCCGCCGGCGTCGACAGGACCAGGTTCTGCGCAAACCGCGACCACCCTCAAACAGTCTTTTCTATATATTTACGGGACCATGCAATCAGGTCTGACAGGACATATGCCCTGTGAACCTTGGGATAGTTCATCTTATATTCCAGGTAATCCCTATTTTAACAATGGCATGGAGCCTTATGATTCCTCCTGGGGAGCGGGCATGAGCATGGAATGGCGCATGGCGGATTTTCTCTCCTTTAACCTGGACGCCGGCTTCAGCAGTTGGGATAAATTATTGGCTAAAAAAGACGGCTATGGCATTGGGTTCTGGGTTTGGGAACAGAGTGGTTACAATGATGCCAGGATCGGGCCTTTTCCCATGGATGTGCGCTATTATATGGATACCACTATCCTGCGCCTGGGGACCAAATATTATCCTATGACGGGCCTGTTTCAGCCTTGGGTGGGTGTATCGGCAGGGCTCTATGCCTGGCAGGTCACCATTGGCAACCGGGAGGAAGAGAAAAAATACAGCGATACCTCGGGCACTGCCTTTTCCACGTCCCTTCAGGTAGGGATTGATTTGGTGATGGATGATTTTGTCATACGGTTCTTTGGGGATTTTGCCACGGCCGTGGCTAATCCCAGGCTTGAAAATCTTTTTCAACAGGGATGGACCTACGAAGATCCAACCGGGGAGTTTGTGGAAGGCCCTTATCGTTACGGCATAGCCATTGGTATGTCCATTTAAGCAGGCTCAGACTTGCAACGGCTTGACCACAATCGCCCGCTTGGGCCTGACCGGACATTTATTCTCGCATATGCCGCAACCAATGCATAAGGTGGGATCAACTACAGGACGTCCGATGAGCTTGCCGTTGGCACCGGTCTTGTAGGTGATCTTAATAGCCTTTTGGGCCACCGGGCAATGTTCTTCACACACCAGGCAGGGGGTATCTTCCTTCCAGGGCACGCACAGCTGATGGTCAACCTTGGCCAATCCAATTTTCGTGAGCCGTTTACGCTGCACGGTCAAAGGCCGGATGGCTTCAGTGGGGCAAACCTGACCGCACAGGGTACACTCCAATTCGCAATAACTGGCCGGAAAATTCATTTTGGGTGACCAGATACCTTCCAGGCCTGATTCCAGCATGCTCGGCTGCAATACGTTGGTGGGGCATATCTTCATGCAATTACCACAGCGTACACAACGGTCTACAAAATGGTTTTCCGGCAAAGCCCCGGGCGGGCGCAGGCCATGGGCCTGGGCAGACGGCTTGCCTGGAGCGCAGGCACTTAGGACCAGCGAGGATCCCATCAAAAGCAAAAAGTCAGCCCGCGACATGCCTTTGGCGGCCGGTTTCTCAAGAGGGGATGACAAGACTTGTTTCTTTGATTTCAAACGCAGAGGCTGGAAACGAAACGTGTTTTTTGAAGTAGGACAAGCCCGGGTGCAGTCCATGCACATAATGCACTCCTGGGGCAAGTAAGAAGTATTCCCTTTGATGGCATTGGTGGGGCAACTATGGCGGCACATACCGCAATTACTGGTGCAATCATCCACCTGGCGTTTTAACCAGGCCGCTCTGGAGCAGGTCCCAAGCAAAGCGCCCAGGGGGCAAAGGTAACGACACCAGAAACGGCGTTGAAATAGCACGGCCCCTAGGATGGCCAAAAAAATCAGCAGGATAGCCTCGGTAGTGGGAAAATGAGGTACTGCTACATCGAGCACGGCATCCTTTAACCAATAGTAAGCACTCTCCAGACCGGTCCAGTCAGGAAACCACGCCAGCAGTTGCGCCAGCAGACGGTCCACCCCCCCATTCACCCAGGGATGAATGTTAAATGAAAAAGTGCGCACAAAAATGGTGAGGGGATCAAAGAACCATATGGCCTGCAAGCCGCCCAGCGCCGCTAAAAAAAGTAGGACCAAAATTCCGGTTTTGGCATTCAGCCAGGGTGATGGTTCACCTTCTTTATAGCGGTGCCATTTTTTTCGCAGCCAGGCCATGATGTCCATGGTGGTACCCAAGGGGCAAAACCAGCCGCAAAAAACGCGGCCAAAGACCAAGGTTAAGGCCAGCGTCAGTACGGTGAGCACCAGCCCGGGGATGAGCAGACGTTCGGCCACGGAAGTCATCAGCATTACCAAAGGATCAAGATGAAATAAAAAGGCGGGATTCAAGGCGGCCGACAGAGGATAACGGGTCATCCAGATGATGTATACAAATAAAGCGAAAAAAAGGCCCTGCACGATTTTTCGGGTAAGGCTCCAATTCATGCCTGGATTTTCCTGATGCCCGGTTGATGAATATCCATGCTTCCCAACCCGGCCTTGGCGGAGGCTTGAATATAACCAATATCCTCCGGTTTCATGCCGAACAAGGTGGTAGCATAAGCATCGGCCAGCACGGGATCATGGCTGGCAATGATAGTATCACGCTGGGCTACATCTTCCAGGTTGCCGCCGGTGGGACCGTGGCGCAATAAAATACGAGTGCCATCCACTACGGTGAGCTCGGGCCGGATAAAGGCCAACACCTCAGCCAGCTTCTCATCCAAGTTCCAATGCATGGCGCCGCGGCGGCCGCCGCAGACGCCCATCAAATTTTTAATCGACAGAGTCAGCTTGGAAAGCCCGTGATGCTTGGCCACAGGCACATTGATGAAGGTATCGCACTCCACGGCATCCTGGTACATGAGCCAATCCGTCATGGCCGCACCGGCAGGAAAACGGCCAGGCCGCCATTTGAGCTCACTCACATGGTAAATCATACCGCCGCTTTTTTTGACCGCTTCTTTGATACCGCTGTGGTCGTAACACATTCTGGGATCATTACAGGTATTGTCAAAGACCCTCACTCTTTTGGCGCCGGCTTCTTTGGCCATGGCCACCAGCGTGGCCACCACCAAAGGATTGGTATTGGCCGCATATTCGGGCGCGCGGTTCCAGCCGATATTGGGTTTGATCACCACGGTGTCCCCGGAGCGTACGAACTTATCCATGCCGCCCAGAAGGTCCACGGCCTTACGGGTGTTGATTACAGGATCTTTACCCTGTACCACAGCCAGAGGCACGGGGGTAATGATTTTTTTACCGCGACGCGGGCTGATGGCTTTACTATTGCGGGCCATAAGGCTGCCGGTGGTTTTGGTAGTGAACAGGGCGGTTAAAGAAAATAGGCCCAGCAATTTCAGGAAATGTCCTCTGGAAAAAGGTGTTTGAATAAAGTCCTTGAACTTTTTGAAATTAAAAAGAGAGTTAATGCTCGGTTTCATAAGCTTCACCTACCGGGTCTTTTTTTAGTTTGGCCTTAAAAATCAAGGACGACAATAAAATGGCGATTTCGAAGAGTACGATCATGGGAAGGGCAAAAAGAAGCATATTGAATACATCCGTGGTGGGGGTCATAACAGCGGCAATAATAAAAAGTACGAAAACAACGATTTTGCGGTTTTGCCTCAAGATGCGGGGATTGAGCAGACCGATGCTGGTCAGCAATCCGGTAACTACCGGGATTTCAAAAATAAAGCCACCCAGAACGAGCAAGGAAAGTATGAAAGAGGTATAAAAATTGAGCGTCAGCATGGGCAGGGCGCTGTCTTTGGAAAGCCGCATGAGAAAGTTTAAGGCTTCCGGGGCGGCAAAAAAGAATACAAAAGCCGTTCCTCCGGCAAACAATAGCACCGCAGCAAGACCCCAGACCACAAGGTGTAAAGAAGGACGTTTTTCCAGGGCCGGCTTGATAAAACGCCAAAGCTGAAAAAGGATATAAGGTAAGGCCAGCAGAAAGCCCACATACAGGGCGATTTTAAAATAAACGGCAATGATTTCAGTGGGTTTGACGAGGATGAAATGATCCACCACATGATGGCTTGGTAATTTAAGTACCGCGACCAGAGGTTTGGCAAAAACAAACCCGGTAAGGGTGGTGATCAACAAAAAGCCCACGCTTTTTAAAAGACGTGACCGCAGTTCCTCAAGATGGTCAATCACGGTCATTTCATGACTTGGTGGAATCCCCGTTTTCGTCATGGGAAGGTTCCTCCGGCTGTCCTTCTTCACCTTGAAAAGCTTTTTTAAATTCGCGGATAGACTGCCCGATGGCCCGGCCTACGGCAGGCAACTTCTTGGCGCCGAAAAGCAACAACGCCAGTAATAGAATGAGCAGAATTTCCTGAAATCCCAGTCCGAACATGATCCAAACTCCTTCCGGCGAGATGAATTATGATAAGCGCACCCCGGGAAAAGGTCAACGAAAAAGGGGCATTTGAACGAATGGATCATGTCCCCGGCATGGTCGTCAATTTTTGATTGTCGATGCTCGATTGCTCGGGAGGCGGAACAAGTAATTGCTCAGCGTTCTAGGCGGCGGGGGTTTTGCCGTGGTAACAGCGCAGGGAATTGACTTCAAAGGCAATAGCACAAATGGAACAATAAATACATTTGGTGGCTTGCTGACCGGCTTGGAATTTTTTCACAATATTAGGCTCTATGATGAAAGGCCGGCACAGGGAAACCGCATCCGCCGAACGGTCCGAGATAATCCGCGTGATATCCTCCAGGCGCTTGATCCCCCCCACCACAATAACCGGAATGGAAACGCCGGCTTTGATTTGGGCGGCTGCCGAAACATTATAATTTTCTAAAGGCAGGATGGGCTTGATTTTGGCATACACAAAAGGATAAAGGAGAAATTTCAACCAGCGGGGGACTTGTCCCATATGCAATACATATTTGTAAACTGCTTCTGTGGGCAGAACCGCATTACGGATGCTGGAAAGGTTTTCCTCGAAGGTGCCTGACGAGATTTCCAAAGCCTGAACCCCGCTGGCTTCCAGCAGTTGAGCGATCTGTACAGCTTTGTCCACCCGCATACCACCCGGGCGATGGTCGTAGGCATTTAACTTGACCCAGATGGGAAAATCATCCACCCGGTCGCGGGCGAGGCTAATGATTTCCTTTAAGATACGGAAACGGTTTTCCAGGCTGCCGCCCCAACGGTCTTTGCGGTGGTTGCTATAAGCTGATAAGAATTGAGCCAGCAGATAGCCATGAGCTGCATGCAATTGCACGCCGTCAAAACCGGCTTGTTTGGCCCGGTCAATAGCCTGGACAAAATTATCAATGATCGTGTTAATCCCGGCTTCGCTTAAAGTCATGGGTTTTTCCCCTGAATAGTTGTCGCGAATCGCGGAGGGGGCCACGGTGGGAAAACCGGTTTTTTTAGATCTGGTCTGGCGTCCGCAATGGGCCAGTTGCAAAATAATGGGTGTTTGGCAGGCATGGACAGCGTCGGTTACAGCGCGGTACTTGGCAATGGCTTCGTCATCGTCCATCATATTCATGTTGAGACCGGTGGATTTGCCATCTGCTTGAATACCGGCATAGCCGGTAATAATGGCACCGGCCCCGCCCTTGGCCAGATGAATATATTTCTGGACTAAAGCCTGGGTTGGCCATCCGCGCTCGTCCGCCAACCCTTCATGGGTGGCGGAGCGGATAATGCGGTTGTTTAACCGAATACCACCCAACACAATGGGATTAAATAGAGGAGTCGTCATAATGTCCTTTGCAACTACAAGGTTGTAAACTTTTTTTATTCTACTAGCTCTCCAAATTCAAGTCAACGTATCAATGAGTATCCTGGCCTATTAAAAGGACTTTCCCCAGGCATAACGGGTTGTTCGGACCAATGGGAAGGGGGCTTGTTTTGGTTAATTACTGCTTGGTCATGGCAATTGAAAATCAGGCTGTGATCACTTTCCAACCAGCTTGGTTGTGCCCTCCGCCGGCATGAGGCCTGACTGCAGAACGGCTTCACCCTATTAAAGTACTTAAAGTCATGGTTAAATAATCCCGATATTAATTGGTGAAAAGTTCGGGTCAAGGGTAAAAAGCATGGAGGATTACCATGTCCAAATTGAAAGGTACCGATATCACCACTATCCGGTCCTTATTTAAAAATGCGGGCGCCAACAAAGAAGCAGCATTGAAAAGTAAGTTGAGTCCCGAAGACTTTTCTATTTATAAAAACACCTTGTCCGTTTCCTGGGTGCCGGTCAAAGTGGCTGCGGCCATCATGGCTGCGGCCGGCCAGGTGCTGTATCCCGACCATTACAATGGAGTTTGGGAAATGGGACGGGAATGTGCTCATGACAATTTGAAGGATGAAGGTATTTACGCCATGCTCTTCAAGGACCCCTCAGTGCGTGGCATTTTTTCCCAAGGCACCAAAATTTGGGAGACTTTTTATGATACCGGCAAGCCGGTGATGGAGATGTGCGACGAACAAAACCGTAAATTCGTGTTTTGTGTCATGGGCGATCCGGAACTGACCTCGGTCAACCTGGATTTTATCGCGGGATATATTGAAGGGATGTTCGAAATTACCGGCAAAATCAATATCGAAATAAAAATCGACAATCGTGATCTTCAGGCCCGCCGTTGGCATGTGACCTGGACGGACTGAAAAAGCAGGGATTAGCAAACAACACCTACAAGTCCGCCGTTTAGTGCTGGAGGACTTTAACCAGAGCCCGTGGACAAAAGCTCTTTTGAAAACACCTCGCAAATAATGGCGCGGTGTTTTTTAGTTTTAAGTGTCACCTTTGCGTAACGTACAGTATTTTTAATTGTCATAATCCAAACTTAATCTTACCCTCATTGTCCGTTCTGCATTATCATCACATCGTGCTTATTACTTGAGACATTAAGTTCTGAGACTTTTTATTTTGTTTTAAAATCTACTTCGTTAGGTCTTTTGAGAAAGTATTTGCGAAAAGGATTAGTTTTACCACCTTTTCGCAAGCTAAGGCTGCCCACATTCGGCAGTCGGCTTTCGAAATAGACCTAACAAAATTAAATTAACCTGAAAAGCTCATCCTACTACGGCACTGTTTTCTCAACGGTGATGACATTATTGGTCAGATTAAGTTTGAGCTATTAAATCTTAATCGATACGGCGCAATATCACCACCGATCGGGCTTCAACCTCAATCCGGTTGCCGGCGTTAAGAATCGTCTTCCCGTCCAGCCAGCCGGTCTGTGTATCCAGCTCCTTGAGCCACTTTTCACCCCAGTCCGAGCCTGGCAGGATAAACGTTAGCGGCAATTCACTGGCATTGAAGATGAGATAAAAATCGTCATCCTTAACCGGCTCGCCAAAGGAATTGGGATTGGGGATGGCCGTGCCATTGAGAAAGACACCAAGCGATTTGGCAAAACCCTCTTCCCAATTTTCTTCAGCCATTTTTTCACCGTCCATGGTGAACCAGGCGATGTCACTGATATCACTTCCATGTATGGTCCTGCCCTGAAACCAGCCGCGCCGCCTGAATACTGGGTGATTGCGACGAAAGCGGATCAGCTCTTGGGTGAACGACAACAACTCATCATCCACTTTGTCCCAGTGGAACCAGGAGAGGTCATTGTCCTGACAGTAGGCATTGTTGTTGCCTTGTTGAGTGCGGCCAAATTCATCGCCGCCGAGCAGCATGGGGACGCCTTGGGATAGCATGAGGGTGGTAAGGAAATTACGCTTTTGCCTGGCGCGCAAGACCAGAATGGCGGGCGCATCACTGGGGCCTTCGGCGCCGCAATTCCAGGAACGGTTGTCATCAGAACCGTCTCGATTGTTTTCCTTGTTGGCCAGGTTATGCTTTTTATTGTAGGATACCAGATCATTAAGCGTAAACCCGTCATGGGCGGTGATGAAATTGATGCTGGCGTAGGGCAGACGAGAAGTATTTTCATACAAATCAGAACTGCCTGTTAGGCGAAATGCAAATTCTCCCAAAGTCTGATCCCGGCTATGCCAGAAATCGCGCACACAGTCCCGGTATTTGCCGTTCCATTCGGTCCACACGGGCGGGAAATTGCCTACCTGATAACCGCCTTTGCCCACATCCCATGGCTCGGCAATGAGTTTGACCTGGCTGATTACCGGATCCTGCTGAATGATGTCAAAAAAGGCGGACAGTTTGTCCACATCATGTAATTCACGGGCCAAGGTAGCGGCCAGATCAAAACGGAAGCCATCCACATGCATCTCCAGAATCCAATAACGCAGGGAATCCATGATCAGTTGCAGGACGTGCGGATTGCGCATATTCATGCTGTTGCCGGTGCCGGTGTAATCCGTGTAATAACGCTTGTCTTCGCCCAGCCGGTAATAATAAGCATTGTCAATACCTTTGAAGCTGAGCATGGGTCCCAGATGATTGCCCTCGGCAGTGTGGTTGTAGACCACGTCCAGGATAACCTCGATACCGGCTTGATGCAGGGTTCTGACCATATGTTTGAATTCCGCCACGGCCCCTTCGGGACGTTTGTCGGCCGCATAGGCTTGGTGCGGTGCCAAGTAGCCGATGGAATTATATCCCCAATAGTTGTGCAAGCCTTTTTCCAGCAGGGTCTTGTCCTGGATGAAATGATGAACCGGCATGAGCTCAATAGCTGTGATGCCAAGATCTTTTAAGTAATCAATGACAGCCGGTTGGGCCAGTCCGGCATAGGTGCCGCGCAACGCGGCCGGGATAGCCGGATGGGTTGCCGTGAGACCTTTCACATGGGCTTCATAAATGACCGTTTCGTGCCAGGGTAATTGCAGGCGACGATCCCCGTTCCAATCGAAATAAGGCTGATGGACCACACTGCGCGGCATGAAAGCTGCACTGTCGAGATCGTTTTTGCTGGATTCGGGATTATTGAAATAGTAGGGAAAAACCGCTTCGTTCCATTGCACTTCACCGTCAAAAGCCTTGGCATAGGGATCGAGCAGTAGTTTGGCCGGATTACAACGATGGCCATTGGCCGGATCCCAGGGGCCATGGACGCGAAATCCATAGCGTTGTCCAGGTTCCACTTCGGGCAGGTACCCATGATGGCAATAACCGGTTACTTCCGGCAATTCCACACGCGTCTCGCGACCTTGGTCATCAAACAAGCACAGTTCAACTTTTTCGGCGACCTGTGAAAACAACGAGAAGTTGGTACCGGAACCATCGTACACCGCACCCAGGGGGTACGGTTGACCAGGCCATATTTTCATGAGGATAAGCCTCCTTTGGAAATTTTGTCCGACGATAGGGCGGCGGCCAATGGATACACTATTCGCACTTTATCGCCACCAAAGAGACCCTGGTGATAGATGCAGAGGGTTTGGAAAAATTTTGGTGATTTTGATTATAGCATTGCACCAGCACTTGGTAGTAGGATCATCTGCAGCTTGTTTAAGGTGCAAGGTTATTTTATAATCGATTTGTTTTTATGATTCAGCACTGATGGGAGACATGATGTTAACAATTTTACTTTGGGTGCTGGCAGGGCTGGGTGCCCTCTTCGCGGCATTGGTTTTATATGCAGGTCCTTTACTGTGGGTTTTCCTGCGCACTTCCACTATATCCCTTGATCCGGACCTGACAATTATGCTTGGCGGCGGAGGAAATTCGGTCATTCTCAAATCCGCCCAAACCAAACAGTTCCTAATTGTGGATACCAAGTTTGGATTAGGCGCCAGGAAAATAAAAAGGCAAGTCCGGGCTGCAAGAGATTATAGGATTACCATTGTTAATACCCATGCTCACATCGACCATATAGGTGGGAACAAGTTGTTCTCCAATGCAAGGATTATCACAGGAGGCCAGGAGACGGATGCCAACACAGTGCCACCGGGTAAAGAAAGAGAGCTTACCTTTGGCGATGAAATTATAAAACTTTACAATACCGGCCCGGCGCATTCTGGCAATGACTTAGCCGTTTATTTTGCCAAGCGCCAACTGCTTATGACCGGCGATCTGGTATTCCATCACTGGGTCCCGGTGGTGGGTAAGGAGGGTAGCGGGAGCATCCGGCAATGGATCAAAGCTCTGGACCATCTTATCCAAACTTATCCTGCTAAGACGGTGGTGCCCGGTCATGGGCCCCTCTCTGATCTTGACGCTTTGGAAGAACAAAAAGCCTACTTTCTTTCCCTCGTTCAGGCTGCCAATGATCCTCTCCAGTTGGCCAGCCTCGAGAAAAAATATTCTTTCTACCGAACCCTCCCCGGCACGTCCCGGGTTAAAGGTGTCGCCGCTGCTGTATTGCAGGAAAGACATAAATAAACGGCGTGGTCACTTGTTTTTAGGTTCTAAAATACTTACCCGGTTGCCCTCGGTGTCGGTAAAGGAAACATACTGACCAATGCCCGGAATCTCCATAGGCTCACCCAAGACTGTTCCGCCGGAGGAAGATATATTTTTCATAGCCTCTTTGATGTCCTTAACGGCGATGACCACCGAAGGGGCCAGGCCTTCGGTTTGGGCATTTTTGGGAAAAAAGCCGCCATTGATCGTGCCCGGTGTCTTAACCATTCTGTTTTCGTCGGTCTCGGTGGTGGCGGCAGTCACATAATAACCCATGTCTTCACCCATGGCCTGCATGTCCCAGCCAAAAACAGACGAGTAAAAATTGACCAAACGATCTTTGTCTTCATAAGGCATTTCGAAATGCGTTACAGGATTTTTCTCAGCCATGATCCTCATCTCCTTTGCCTAATATTTTTCAACCGCTTGTTGGACCCCGCGGCCATAATTTTATTGGGGAAAGTTAATCAAAATCAACACCACTATTGGGTAGCTGAAAAAGTCGATTAAAAACGGTCAACAGCCTATACAGAAAAACGGCTATGGTTATAATTTAAAGTAAAAAAATGAGGTGAACCCCAATGCGTGACAAGCGTTTTATAGCCGCCCATCGCGGTGGACCGCTGCAAAAAGAACAGCATCGTCAGTTGATGCAATGGGCCTGTGCGTGTGCCGGGCATGTGTTGCCGCTGTTTGGCAAGACTATGGATGAACGTCTTATCCAGGCCTTGCAAGTGGCCCGGGCTTGGCAAGAAGGAAACGCCACGGTGGGTGATGCTAGAAAAGCAGCGGTACAGGCCCATGCAGCTGCCAGGGAAGCGTCTGATGCGGTGGCCTGTGCAGTGGCACGTGCCGTAGGGCATGCCGTGGCCACGGCTCACATGGCTGATCATGCCTTAGGGCCGGCATGGTATGCTTTAAAAGCCGTCAAACAAGCGGGACAGTCAACGGAGCAGGAACGGCAGTGGCAGGATCAACAACTGCCAAAGGACATTAAAGACCTGGTCTTAAGCGCCAGGGAAACTGGAAAATTCAAGAAATTGGATAAAGGGGACGGAGTCATCTAATCAACTAATTCTTGACAATACAGGGATAAGATTTCAGCATGCCTAGACAAGCTCGAATTGATTCTCCGGGTCTGCTTCATCACGTTATTGCGCGCGGCATTGAGCGCAGGACTATTTTCCGTAATAGCAGCGATTATCGCGACTTTCTCGAAAGGCTGCCTTCCGCTCTTTCCAAATCCCCCAATCAAATTTACGCTTGGGCGCTCATGCCCAATCATCTGCATCTACTGGTACGATCAGGGAGCGGCGGCCTGTCCGGTTTTATGCGCCGCCTTATGACCGGATATGCCGTGGCTTTCAATCACCGTCATAAGCGGAGTGGGTATCTCTTTCAAAACCGGTATAAGTCCATTGTCTGTGAGGAGGAAACCTATTTATTGGAGCTGGTCCGCTATATCCATCTGAATCCCGTAAGGGCGGGGTTGGTGAAAAGTATGGATGATTTGAATGATTATCCCTATACGGGGCACTCGGCCCTGATGGGGAAAATTTCGCGCGTGTGGCAGGAAACCGATGAGATTTTGTCACGATTTGGGCCGAAGCTTTCCCAGGCGCAAAAAAAATATGCAGAATTTCTTTTTGAAAGCTGGGGAGAGAAAAAACGCAGGGATTTGACAGGCGGGGGATTGCTGCGGAGCGCCGGCGGATGGGAAAATGTGTTAAGCCTGAAGAAGGGCGGGGATCGGCAACAGGCGGACGCCAGGATTTTGGGGAGCGGGGATTTTGTTGGAAAAACGCTTGCAGCAGTTGAGGAAGATGAAAAAATAAAAAGACAATTTAAAAAGCAGGGCAGTTTGCCAGAAGCAGCAGCCAAAATTGCCCGGAGATTTAATATTGCAGAAGAAGCTTTATACCAAAAAGGCCGGACGGATAGTGTCTCAAAGGCAAAGGCAGTGTTGATTTATACAGGAGTGGATTATTTCGGGAAAACTGTGAAATATATGGCTGGCGCGACCCGCATGAGTGTATCTGCAGCAAGCAAGGCGAAAGAGCGAGGGCGGAAATTGGCAGAGGGACCTATGTTGAATTAGTTGACCCCGTCCCCTAACGACGCAACTCCTTGCTGGTGCAAAAGGAATCGCATGTGTGGTTCAAGAATAAAGTGGTCACCACTTTTGACGATCATGATCAGGTGCGCAAAGGGCAGCACAAAGCCAGATTCTGTTATGATGAAAGCCCTGGACAGCAAAATGAAAAATTGGTCTTCAATGTTGTCGCCCTAATGGCCACCACCTTGGGCATTCCCTGCATTTACTATGGCACGGAGCAGGCTTTTAACGGCCACGGTGATAGTGACCGTTACTTGCGCGAAGCCATGTTCGGCGGCAGTTTTGGCGCTTTTGAAAGCCAAAATCGCCATTTTATTGATGAAGAGACCACGCTCTATAAAAAGATATTTCAATTGCTGGTGCTTAGACAAGAGCGCATAGAACTGCGCCGCGGGCGGCAATACCTGAGGCCTATTTCAGGTAATGGTGTTGATTTTGGCCTGCCCATATCATGGGGCGGCCGTATTAATTCAATCATTGCCTGGTCAAGGCTGTTCAACAACCAGGAATTGGTGGTGGCCATCAATACGGATCCTGATCATGCCTTGACGGCTTGGGTGACGGTTGACCATGATCTGAATGTAGAAGGGAATAAGGTCAAGTGCTTATTTTCCACTGATGATCAATTAATAGGCCGGGAACTGCCGGTTGAAGCCAAAAACGGCAAAACCGTGCTAATGACCGTGCCGGCAGCAGGTTGCGTTGTTTACGGTTGATCACTTGAGGAAAAAATTACTTTGAATTCTTCGTTCCCGTCCGCTGATTCCAAGGTGAAAAAACCCTTATTAATAAGTAATAACCCCTTTTCTTGTCCGTGATCGCTTAATTTGCGGGCAAGGGTATCTCTCATGTTGGGATCGGTCTGCTGATTAAAATAAAAGTTGACCTCCCGAGGCGTCTGTGTCATCTGCAGCAAAAAAGCATTGTGAGCCACAAACACCAAATCATCATAAGCATAGGTGACTTCCAGTCCCATGGCTTCAACCATGTTCATGATCATTCCCAAAGGATTTTTGGCAATCATGGCGAGCTCGGGGCCACAGAAGGGGCGGTAGTTCCCAGACAAGTAGCCTTGGCTACAGCCCCTAGCTTTGAGACGGCTTGTGACAGTTCCTCAATATCCGCTGCAGTGGGTACATAGCGGTTGTAATGCTCAATGGAACAAAGCGCTTGCATATCCTCGTATTTCAATATGGTGGCCTTCAAGCCAGGATCAAGAGGCCTGATGGCCTCCCAAGCCCGTATAAGATCAGTAAAGGTATGATTTTCCGGCAACTGGCCATGGTAATTGACCATGGCCATGACATAACTTTCCAAGGCCAGGGCAATGAGATTATATTGGATGGTGGTGGAAAACATACTGGGTTTTCCGTTCTTGCCCCGGGCCGACCCTTCATACCCGATGCCATTGTCGAGCCAGATCTTCCAGTTGGGCGGGTCCTCTTCATAAGCCATGACTAATCTCCGGATTCTTTTTCTTCGCTGATGGTGGCCAGCGAACTTATTTTTCGCAGATCATAGTAGGTGTTGACCATTTCGTTATGGTCGCCCTTGACCACAAAACGCAAAAAATTGTCATTAATGAAAATGGAAGCTTCCGAATAAATAACATTGTTGTTGACCTGAAGCTTCACTCCTTTTCTCAGTTTGCGCGACATGGTTCCATGGATAGGACTTGAAGCATATTCCAGAACCTTTTCCCAATTATTCCGCATGGAACCGCATTTGCAGCATTGCTGACCGTCACACATTATGTTGTCCTTTCCGGCCGAAGCCCCTAAGTTATTGGTGATTATAGAGAGCAAAATCCAGGCCAAAAGTCGCAATGGCAATGAAGTTATATTTCCAGGATTTATATTAAAATCGCGCTGCATAATTCTTTCCGAAATGTATAAACGCAAAATTAATGACAGAAATGTATCTAACGGGGATGAGAAACTATTAAATCAAGTTGTGAAACGAACGCCAAGGCAGGTTGGACAGCCCTATTGAGGGAAATTTTCAAGCACTCCAAAACCATATTTAGGTGTGATAGCTCAAATTTGATCTGACAAGTATGGTCAGATCAAATTTGAGCTATTGCACCTCAGGCCCCAATGGTGTTCATCCAGTCTTTAATTTTGGCTTCAATCCGATCTCTAATTACCCGCGTCTTGGCCAACTTATCTTCCACGGTACCGGTGAAGCGTGACGGGTCATCAAAAGTCCAATGCAGATGTTGGGCGCCACCGGGGAAGAAGGGGCAATTGTTCTCGCCTTCAGCGCAGACCGTGATGATGTACTTATAAGTTTTGCCCTGATTATAAAAATCATAAACACTCTTGGTTCGATTCATCGAAATATCAATGCCCGCTTCCTGCATGACCTCCACCACCAAGGGGTTGAGTTTTCCCGGCTCCAGACCGGCGCTTTCCGCCTCAAAGCGGCCGGCACCGTATTGGTTTAAAAAAGCTTCCGCCATTTGGCTGCGGGCGGAATTGTGAACACATACAAACAGCACCTTAGTCATGCCAGTACCTCCTTTGTAATCTTAAGGCCACATTAACCAAACCGATCAGGACCGGCACTTCCACCAAGGGGCCAATAACCGCGGCGAAAGCCGCCCCGGAGTTGATGCCGAATACCGCCACCGCCACGGCAATAGCCAGTTCGAAATTATTGCTAGCCGCGGTAAACGACAGGGTGACGGTTTTACTGTAATCCGCCCCGGCCTTCTTGCCCATATAAAACGAAATAAAAAACATCACCACGAAATAGATCAGCAGGGGAATGGCGATTCTGACTACGTCGAGCGGCAGTTTAACAATATAGTCTCCTTTGAGAGAGAACATGACCACGATGGTAAACAATAGTGCTATCAGCGTGAGCGGGCTGATCAAAGGGAGAAACTTATGTTGATACCAATCTTTGCCTTTGAAGTGGATTAAAGAAAACCTGGTGATCATGCCGGCCAGAAAGGGGATACCCAAATAGATCAAGACGCTCTTGGCAATTTGGGCAATAGTGATATGGACCGCCATCCCATGCAGGCCGAACCAATTGGGAATAATGGTGATGAAGATCCAGGCATAAAGCGAATAGAAGAGTACCTGGAAAATGGAATTAAAGGCCACTAGTCCCGCGCAATAGTCCGTATCGCCTTTGGCCAATTCATTCCAGACAATCACCATGGCAATGCACCGGGCCAAACCGATCATGATCAAGCCGAACATATATTGTGGATAGCCGTGCAGAAAAATGATGGCCAGCAGGAACATCAGGATGGGACCAATAATCCAGTTTTGAAGCAATGAGAGAACCAGGATCTTTTTATTACTGAAAACATCGCGCAATTCCTCATATTTGACTTTGGCCAGAGGGGGGTACATCATCAAAATCAAACCGATGGCAATGGGGAGATTGGTGGTGCCCACCTGAAAACTGCCCCAGAAGCGGGCTAGTTGCGGAACCCCGTAGCCCAGTCCCACCCCCAATAGCATGGCCGCAAATATCCAAAGCGTAAGGTAACGGTCTAAAAATGATAATCTTCGTGTTAACGATGTGGCCATCTTATATCCCCCGGGCTTCTTTGGCGCGTTTGGTATTTTTTATACGCTTGAAAGGATAATTGATTTGGCAGCAACCGCCTTCAATGCGGATTTCCTTTAAATTAACCAGGCCGTCCGAAACTTTCTTGCGAGCCGACGACAGGATTCTGGAAAAGGTGGGACGTGATATTTGCATGTTTTCCGCGGCTTTGGTTTGTTCCAATCCCTCGCAGTCGCAAAGCCTAAGCGCTTCAAATTCGTCCAGCGTCAGGTGCACCTGGCTGTTATCCAGGGAAGTCTTGCATTTGGGGATGAAAATCCGCTCTTCCGGAGAACAACGGACTAGTCTGGTTTTTTTGGGACGCATAGGGTACTCCTGGTTATGAACATATGTTCGAAATGGTAAGATAACATAAAGACAGAAGAAATGAATGTTAAAAATTGGTTAGAAGGTATCGATGCCCCATACAAAAAAAATCCCCCGGCCAGCTCCTTTTCATTGCCAGGTGCTGCCGGGGGGATCTTTCAGCCTAAATAACACATTAAGCGTGATAATGCAGGAACCTGGTTAAACGGTGGCCAATAGTGGTAGCCTTCACAAAATTAATAAACCCTACCGCCAGAAAAGCCACTAAGGTAAGGACCGTGGCATTGATTCCGATAATGGACAAAATGCCCAAAGCTACGACGCCAATGCCCACCAGCACTTCGAAGTTTGAGGAAGCGGACATCATCCGTCCGGCCATGAAACGGAAGGCGTCCGATTCCCCGGTCACTCGTAAAAGCTGGTGGTTAAGGCTGGAGGTTACACCGCCGCCCACCATGAGTGCCGTACCATAAACAATAGCTGCTATAGGTACCAAAATCGGGTTGATATTGAGCAAGGCTAATATAGCTAAGGTCACGCCACCCAACCCAGCCAGCGATTCCACCGAGGCGCCGCCATTCAAAATGGTAGTCTCAACACGCTTTTCGCTGGCAATTTCCAAATATCTTAGGAAACGGTTGGTCACTGCAGCTCCTTCAAACAATAGGGATACACCCAGCACTAAGGCAGCAATGGGAAGGAATGTCTCGGTTAACACGCCACTCAATCCTAAAATTGCCAATACCGCGCCTCCCAAACCAAGAAGTCTTTCCGCCCAGGATGATCTCACGGCCATTGTGGCCGTTCTTTCCTGCCTCTCCTGAGTCATTGTTTGTACACTCATTTCTTTTCCTCCTCTCTTTGGCTCCTAACTTTACTTCGGAACCATCTTTTAAGATTAATGTGTACAACGAGCTTACACTTCATAGACACCAAGGAGTTGTTGGTGTCATCATAACTAAATGTCATGCGGGCAAGAGAGATCGGTTGTCTAAGAGATTAAATGAGGAAAAGGAAAAGCCAAAGGCTGAAAGGAGAAAAAGATGAAAGGTACCCTACTTTAGGGACCACGAAATGTGCGTTTTGAGGAGCGGGAAGGTCCGGCCATAATTAAACCAACCGATGCAGTTATAAAGGTTTCGGCTACTTGAGTGTGCGGGTCTGATTTATAGCCTTATCGAGGTATTAACCCAGTGACCAAGTCAATCCCCATGGGTCACGAATATTGTGGCCTGGTGGAGGAAGTAGGTAAGGAGGTTGTTTCAATCAAACCGGGGCAGTTTGTGATTGGCTATTTTTTCTCCTCGATAATAGTTGTCCCCATTGCCAAGCAGGTTACCAGTCGTCCTGCCGGCACAAGAAATTGATGAGCGGAGCGCAGGCACCACGATTGCGCGTACCCTTGGCGGATGGCACACTGGTGGCTACGCCCTCCATACCGACGGAAGAGTTGCTCCCAAGCCTGCTAACGACTTCCGATGTTTTAGGCACCGGCTGGTTTGCGGCCGAGGCGGCCAACGTGAAACCCTGAATGACCGTGGTGGTGGTTGGCGACGGGGTGGTCGGCTTACTGGGTGTTCTTTCGGCCCGCCAGATGGGGGACACACGAATAATTGCCATGAGCCGCCATGAATCGCGGCAAAAACTAGCCCACAAATTCGGAGCCACCGACATTGTGTCTGAACGTGGAGATAAGGGGGTGGCTTGTATTATGGAGATGACCAAGGGCATTGACGCCGATGCGGCGTTGGAGTGTGTGGGCACGCAGGAGGCTATGACGCAGGCTATCAGTTCCACACGGCCCGGCGGATCGGTGGAGTTTGTGGGCGTGCCGCATGGGGTTGAGATAAAGGGGAGGATTTGTTCCATACTCATGTGCATCTTCATGGCGTCCCTGCACCGGTACGCCGCTATTTGCCCATGTTGATAGAGATGGTGTGGAACCCCCAATCCCCTAAGCTGAAGTACAGGGAATAGGAAAGACGCAACAATGTTTAGGTTTATTAACCTTTTGTAAAATGCGATAAAAGAGGGCTATTCTTCTTTTTGTTCGAAATTATTGGGAATTAATTTCTTTATTCTTGAGCCGGTCCTTCTATATAATAACCGCGACAAAAAGGTGGTTTGCAAACCAGAAAGAATTGATTGAATGCATCTCAAACCAAAGCTTACGGAAGGACCTGTTGGGAAAACCTTGATCAATTTGGCCGGCCCTATGCTGATCGGCATGATGGGTATGGTCATCTTTAATTTAATGGATACTATGTTTGTCGGTTGGCTCGGGACAGAAGAATTGGCGGCGATGAGTTTTACATTTCCGGTGGTTTTGCTACAAGGGAGTATTTCCATGGGACTGGGCGTGGGTGCCGCGGCAGTTATATCGGTCGCCATTGGCGGTCAAAAACATGAACAGGTTAAGCGTCTCACCACTGATAGTTTGTTGCTGTCAGTAGGGCTGGTTACCTTGGCGGTTGTCATAGGCCTGCTTACGATCAATCCTGTTTTTAGATTATTAGGCGCCACGGGCAATGAACTGAAACTTATCCGTGACTATATGTTTATTTTATATATGGGTGTTCCTTTCGTGGTCATACCTATGGTGGGCAATAATGCCATTCGTGCCGCCGGCAACACCTTTATTCCCAGTATGATCATGCTAACCGCCGTCGTGATCAATCTTATCCTCGATCCCCTTTTAATATTTGGCTGGGGACCCTTTCCCAGGCTGACCCTCAAAGGCGCCGCCTTGGCCACTGTTATCGCCCGGGCCGGAACATTGATGATGTCGCTTGCTTTTCTTCATTTCAAATTCCGGATGCTTACAATCAAATGGCCCACCATACACCGAATGATGGATTCTTGGAAACGCATTTTAACCATAGCGGTCCCCGCGGCAATAACCCAGTTGATTCTACCTGTCGGCATGGCCGTGGTCTTCCGAATGGTGGCCACCTTTGGGAAAACAGCAGTTGCGGCTATTGGCGTCAGTACTCGTATTGAAATGCTGGCCTTATCACCAATAATGGCGCTTGGTTCGGTCATGATTCCTTTTGTGGGACAAAACAGAGGCGCTGGTTTAATAAAGCGCGTTACGCAAGGGATACGCTTTGGTCAAATGTCCTCACTGGGTTGGGGCGGATTCACCTTTCTAATATTTTTAAGTGCCGGCCCAGGCATTGCCCGATTATTTAATAAAGACCCTCAAGTCATAAGTGTTGTTGTAGCTTATCTCATAATTACATCGCTGGGTTATGGTTTTCAGGGAATGCTGGTCATTAATGCCTCGGTCTTCAATGCCATTAACCGGCCGATCCAAGCGGCCTTGGTTAATTTACTGCGCATGTTTGTCTTTTACATTCCATTAGGATTGGCCGCCTCGATATGGTGGGGTGTGAAAGGGATATTTGCTGCGGCAGCCTTGTCGGCATTTTTATCAGGCAGCCTGTCTTATTTATGGATAAATGGTGCTATAAAAAAACATCCCAGCAAAGCAACAGGGATATGAGGCTATCCCCATTTGGCTGGAAATACAAAAAGCTTACCAGGGGAATTCTAAACGAATATCACTCCCCCTGAATCGTCGTGGATGTTGGATGTCGAAAAAATGCAGCAATGATCCTGCTTTCAACACATCGCTTATGTCTTGGCTTTATCTGGAAATAAAATAGATAAGGCAATGAAGGTGATTGCTGAACAGAGTATGCCATAAACTGACGGATCGAGACCGGTTTTAGTTAAAAATGACGGCAATGAAACAATTTTGGTCAGAAGCAGCAAGGTCACACCCCCGCCCGCCAACATGCCAAATAAGGCTCCGGTGGAACTGCTTTTTTTCCAAAAGTAGGCACCAAGGGTAGGAATAAATAATCCTGAAACCATAAAGGCATAGGCATATAAAATGGCATCAAGCACGGTTTTGAAATGGATGGCAATAATGACGGCCAATAAGCCAATAATTAATGTGGTGATTTGAGATAGACGAATCAATGAATTTTTGGAAGCCTGAGGAATAAAATGTTTATGAATAATGTCATTGACGATGTTGCCGGAAGACGCCATCAAACAACTGTCCGCCGTGGACATGATGGCGGAAAAATAAGACGCAATAACGATACCGGTGACACCAAGGGGCAAGACATTTTTGATCAGAAGCGGCAATCCCATTTCGGCTTCCGCTCCTGGAAAGATCACCCGTGCGCACATGCCGAGAAAAACGCCGGATACGGCCATGACGGGATACTCGAAAATACCCGCTATAAACCAGGCTCTTTTGGCTTCCTTTTCATTTTTGCAGGCATAAATTCTTTGGTACAAGGTCATGCCAATCAACCATATGGGTATAATTGTAATCATCCAGTTGATGAATTTTATCCAACTTAAGTTGAAAAGGGAAAAGAAATTGGGAGGCAGGGAAGATACCAAGACGTGCCAGCCGCCTAGTTTCCATAAGGCTACTGGAATGGTAATGAAAATCAATCCGAAAAGCAGGATGATCCATTGAATGGTATCCGTATAAATAACGGCTTTTAATCCACCGGCCACAGTATACAGGATGGTAATTAATGCAATCGTATAAACAGAAAATTGAAGTGGCGTAATACCAAAGGGAGCCCGGGTGATCATGGTCGCGGCAGCCAATTTGGCTCCGGCTAATATTTGCGCGCCTGTGAATCCCAGGTAACCAATTCCGGAAATAATGGCCGCGACTAAAGCAACTTTACTATTGAATCGAAAACGAAGAAAATCAGGGTAGGTGAGCATGTTATGCTGCGCATCAACTTTTTTAATTTTGGGAATGATCAGTACAGCGGAAACCCAGGCCCCTACCAGACCGGTAAACAAAAGCCAGGAACCGGATAATCCCATGACAAATCCCAGTCCGCCCAAGCCAATGGAAAAACCGCCGCCTACATCGGTTGCGACAATTGACAAGCCTACGTGGTGGGCTTTGACAGAACGGCTGCCAACATAATAATCTTCCGTTGTTTCGTTTTTCCTATAAAAATACAGACCGACACTAACCACCCCGCATAAATATAAACCAAAAATAATATAATCAATAATGTGCATGAAGTTGACCTTCCGATAATAGATTAGTTAAAGCCCATGGAATTTGATGCGAGGCAGGATGTATTTCAAAGTATTTTGATAAATAATCATATTATGTCATACCCGTCAACGGCTAATGCCCAATAATACCTGATTTTTTGATAAGTATAAGACCTTGAGTTATTAGGGATGAACTGGAGTTTTCCTGAACACTATCCTAAGCGGTGTTTTTATCCCTGAACCATAGCCGGTATTAATGGCTTAAGGAAGGTTTTATTCAAGTTAAAATATTCCTAATTAACGGTTAACGCCGGCACTGTTAACCGTTAAAATCTATTTATGTTGGGCGAGAAACATATCCAGATTATCTGAAAAGGCTTTGCGGTTTTTATGATTGAATGTTGCAGGTCCGCCGGTCATGATGCCCTGGCTTCTCAAATGATCCATGAGGTTTCTGACGGCAAGGCGTTGTTTAATGGTTTCTTGAGTGTATAATATGCCGCGCGGATCTAGAGCATGCCCCTCTTTGCTTAAGATACGATCGGCCAAAGGTATATCAGCTGTTATAACCAGATCACCAGGTGCTATCATTTCGACAATTTTATTATCAGCACCGTCCATGCCGGTGGCGACAATTATAAGGGTGATTAATGAAGAATCAGGTATGCGCAAAGCTTGATTGGTGACCATAACCAACGGGCATTTGGTTCGCTCAATGGCGCGATAGACAATATTTTTTATTGCGTTGGGACAAGCATCAGCATCCATAAATAGGCGCATGGGGTTGATCCTTATTGATCGTTATGATTTTCATATTTGATGTAGGCGTTTAACATATGGTTGCCGTATTTGGTGTCTTGATCTGCAACCGGGAAACTGAGGTAATTATTGTACTTATTCTAAACTAGGCAGGTTCAGATGGCTATAGTGATAAAAATATTTTTAGCCCTAATTATCATATTTGGTTTGGATCGTATTGGTCTGTGGGCGGAAAAAAAGGGTTATATCTATTGGAGAAAAAAGAGATCAAGCAGTAGTGGTTTAGGTAATGCCCTTGGCGCGTTGCATGCTTTTTATCAGCCGGAAGTAGACCATATCATTGAAATTAAGGAAAAAAAGACGAAAAAGTCAGTGCCCAACAAGATGATGGAATAAATCCAAATGATGGAAAAAACAAAGAGGATGTAAACTGATCATACCAATTGCAAATCCGGTGACACGATACAGGTAAAGGCCATTAGTCGGTATCTGAGGTTACTGATTAATTTAAACCCCTGCCGATCCTTAAAAGTAATAGCTCCAACTTGATCTGACCAGTACTGCCGGCACTTTTGAAAAACATTGCGGCTGCAGGATGAGCTTTTTACGTTGCTTATTTTTTGTTAGGTCCATTGCGAAAGACGGCTGCCGAAGAAGGGCAGCCTTAGCTTGCGAAAAGGTGAAAAAAATAGTCCTTTTCGCAAATACTTTCTCCATCGACCTGACGGGGTGATTTTCAAAACAAAAAAGATAAGTCTTAAGACTTAATGCCATCACCTACCCCGTGATCATGCCGATCTGGCCATGATGGTGCGATTAAGTTTGGATTATTACAAATTGACGCTTTTTGGCACCATTGCTATAGTCCTGTGTAGAAGAAAATTTTGCCAAATTCCTCAGCTTTTCGAGCTTCGCGCGTCACTGACCTCGAATGCCCGTCGTTGCGATTCCCTGAAAACACCTTGGTTACCTTGGCCGCGTGATGATCCTAGTGGAAAACAGAACGAGGCTGTCATGATAAAAATCATATCTTATTTGCAGCGGCACCAACTAATTGCTTATTTCACCCTTGCATTCCTTATTTCCTGGGGAGCAATCCTGATCTTCTTCGGCCCCCGTGGATTGCCGGCAACTGCGGACCAAGCCCGGACGATGGGTATGGCCCTGCTGCTTGGCCCAGCCGGCGCCATGCTGATCGTAATGGCCCTGACTCAGGGTAGAGATGGTTTTTACAGCCTGTGGGGCCACCTGAAGCACTGGCGTTTCGGGGGCCGCTATTATGCTATTGCACTGCTGACGGCGCCGGTCTCGGCGATGGGCACATTACTTGTCCTAGCCTTGTTTGACGAACAGTTTATACCAAAGATACTTGTTGCGGATAGCAAAGCTATGCTGTTGTTAACAGGTATTGGGGCCGGTTTTTTTATTGCGATTTTTGAGGAGCTTGGATGGACGGGCTTCGCAGTGCCTCGCTTGCTAGCCACCCATAGTATCCTGAAAAGCGGTGTCCTTACGGGCCTGCTGTGGGGCCTGTGGCATTTCCCGCCTTTTTGGCAAAAGGATAGCTTTGCCGCGGCAATACCGCTGCTCCTGTTGCTGGTACGCCTTTTCTCCTGGATTGTCGCCTTCCGCATCATGATGGTCTGGTTATACAGCAGAACGAAAAGCCTGTCAGCGGTTATTCTCATGCATATGAGTCTGGTGGTTTGCATGATGGCCATAGAGCCGGCCCTCGAGGGTGCAGCCCTGATTACCTATATCCTCTCCTGGACAGCCGTGCTGTGGGTAGCCGTCGGGATAAGTGGGGTTTTAGGACGAAAGAAGGCGCCTATGTCGCTGCAACAGCACTAAAGATTGTATGCCTTCCCAATAATGGATCAATAGTAGGGGAACACTATATTTGAAGATAGATGGAGTCTTACGGAAATATGGTCAAGGCGGTTGTGTTATCGGAAAGGATGATTTAGCAGAGAAAAAGGCATGTATGGAATGGGAGCAGTAGCTTCACAAACTCCGCATAGGAAGTTTCATGAGGGATGTTTATTAAAGGAGGAAGCTATGACCTACGACAACCGCAAAACACGACTAACAGCTGCTACGCTCGGGACCTTGCTGGGTCTGGCCGGAATCATTAACCACGGCATTTTTGAAATCATGCAAGGCAGTACGGCGACCAAAGGTTTTTTTATTGAAGCGATCGGCGAAGCTCATCGATTTTGGATATATGGGACGGAAGGCGCTGTTACGGTTATTCCCAATTTTTTACTTTCCGGCATCGCTGTTTTGCTGGTCGGTCTGGCTATCATTATTTGGTCTCTGAACTTTATTCAAAGAAAGCATGGGGCCACAATGTTTCTTTTGTTTCTGCTGGCCCTGACGCTGGTCGGCGGTGGTGTCGGGCATATCATCCTTTCTCTGACTACCTGGGGGTATGCGACCCGGATTGATAAACCCTTAACCTGGTGGAGAAAGGTCTTGTCGACGGGCGCGAGGAACGTCCTGGCCACACTCTGGAAGCCAATCCTGTTGCTGACGGCTTTATCCTGGGTGACGGTGATGGAACTGGGAATATTTGGCTATTTCCCAAGGCAAAAAGACCCGGAAATACTGCTGAATATTACTTTGGGTTTTGTGCTGTTGACCGCGGTACTTGCCAACGGCGCCTTTGTTTGCGCTTTGGCAGGTGATATAAGACGGAATGAAGTGCATCACTAGCGCCGGATAAGATTACAGCCATGCTTGAATATCGAACTATAAAGATTAAGATTACGGAATTGGAATCTTCGGATAGGAGGAAACCACGATGACCTCGATAGGTACTTCATGGATGGAAGCGCTGTGGGGCATTCTCGAGATCATGGGTGCTTTTGCCACGCCCTTTTTCCGGTCCCGGCGCCGGAGATGGGGAGCGACTGATGACGAACTTGAAACACCCTATGCCGGTGACCATATCATCCCTGATCCGAAATGGATGGCAAATCACGTCATTTCGATCGATGCAACGCCGCAGCAAGTCTGGCCTTGGATTGCGCAAATCGGCCAGGGCCGCGGCGGATTTTACAGCTATGAAAAGTTGGAGAATCTCGCCGGTTGCAAGATTGAAAATACTGCCCGTATCCTCGAAGAACATCAACTTCTTCGGGTAGGCGACCTGATCAAGTTGCACGTGGAGGCACCACCGCTGACCGTGACCCTTGTTGACGAGCCTTCCACGCTCGTGTTGTACGGCAAGCCCGCGAAGGCGGACGACAGCGCAACATTGTCAACCACTTGGGCCTTTTTGCTTCTCCAACGGCCGGACGGGACCACAAGATTAATCTCTCGAACTCGCTATCATTACGGTAATGATAGCCGCTCCAAGATCATGGGCGGTGCACTGCTGATGGAACCCTTGTCGTTTGTGATGGAGCGAAAGATGCTCAGGGTCGTCAAGGCGCTCGTGGAGTCATCGGTGCAGCAGTAGAAGGGATGTGGGTGCTTAAGATGCAATATGATGGATAGGGAACATTACTTATTGGTGTTCGGGTTTCTGAAGACACCAAAAAAGCCCTCCGAAAAATCGCGGACAGGGAAGAACGCTCCGTGTCCGGGATTGTTGCAAAGATTGTCGAAGATTATCTGAAAAAGCAGTGATTTTATTTTGAAATATTATTCCGCGCGGTATGGGACATCACTTGATGTTGGATGTTGAATATCGCAATATCAACCTACGTGCCGCAGGGCGCTCTTTTTATGGAGATGTCTCAAAGCAATCAGCACTTCTCTAGGGTGTGACCCACTCTCAACATCTTGAAATGTTTTTAACGAAGCGAGAATAAAGCAAGTGGAGCAAGTTATCCTTTGTTATAATAATTCCAAGCACGACTTTGGGCAAAAAAGCTTCAGCAAGGAGGGATGATGATTGCGAAAGTTAAGCTCGAATCAATTCGCCGCAATTTGACACCCCATCCGGTCGTATTGCAAAAGAAATCAGCAGAAGCGGTTAAGCCGATAGCCTATCTTTCGCGGGCATCGTGCTGTCCATGTGATGGCTCATGTCCGAACTGCAGTCCTCAATTCACTGACCCCCGGCCGCCGGCCGGTTATCGTCAATGCGAGACCGAAGCCGATCAAGCTGCAAGGGCCATTGCGGCCAACCAACCCATTCCCATTCACATGCAGGCTCCCCGGTCGGCATTGGTTATGCCCGGTTTCAACCAGGATGGCAATGATCGGCAGCATGCCGATAGGATGGAAACAACACAAACACCGGAGGCGTTTAAACCCGCAGGTGCGGGAAATCCGCTGCCAAAAGATACAAGAGATTTTTTTGAAGAAAAATTCCAACATTCACTGGCTCATGTGCGTATTCATGACAACAGCCAGGCCGCCTTTTTGGCCAAGCAGCAACAAGCCGACGCCTACACGATTGGCCAACACATTGTTTTCGACCAAAATCAATATGCACCGCATACAACCGGCGGCCGCCGTTTACTGGCGCATGAAATCGCCCATGTAATTCAACAAGGCGGTTCGGCTCGGTCCTCGCGTTTAATTCAGCGGCAATATACGGTCAAAGCTGCCAGTCAAATCGTCAAGCAAGTCAATCCTCAGCCCAGCCCGCCCAAAGTGACTTTCTCACGGGTCATACCTGCATTATTAGGCATACCGCTGTTTATTATCAGTCAAATTTTCAATTATCCGAAATTGGATGCTCAATTATTGAAGACTTTGCAAATAGATCAGCTTGTTTTAGGTCCGTTTCGAGCCTGGCTGGGTAAAAAAACGGTTATCATGGACAACCGGAATCAACAGGAAATCAAGCAACCCAGGCGGCACTTGAATAATTTGGTAAAAGTTGAAGAACCTTTCCAGCGGAAAACAGTGATCAGGCATCAACGGTTTATTAATAAGGTATTAAAAGTTAAGCCCCAAAGCACCTGGCAGGATCTCAGCCGCTATGTTTTTGGTTTTTCCAAAGCTCCCCAAAAAAACATCGGCGCTGAAACCAGAATGTTCTTATCAGGTAGCGGCCGTTATGCCTGGATGGATTGGGCCACCATTGGAGAAATAACACCGCGGCCGTTAAAAAACCCGTTTTATGAATGGGCGGCGTTACTGCATGAAGGTCATCACAGCGCCACGGCCAAAAATGCCTTTACCAATCAGGCGGCCAAAGAGGTTATGGATTTGAAAAACATGGTATTAAACAGACCCAATCAGCAATTTCAACCCAGTGATCCCGTGAAAATCAATGATATGAAAAGCAAATTGCGGCTCATCCAAGATCCGGCGAAGGTGTTCGTATTTATTAAAAGCCATCCCCTGTTGGCGCTCGATACCAGAATGCTGGGGGGCAAAATACAGTCGCTTTATCAAAAATGGGAAAACTTTTTCAGTCAAACCATCAACTATGCCAAAGAAGAACTGGCGGCCTATTGCATTTCATGGCAAGCCATCAGAAACGCAATCAGCTTCATTAAGCAGGCATTGGCGGGTCCTAAAAGAAGGGGACAAAAGCAGCGGCCATAGGCTTAAGGTCGGTTTCAATCCCGCGAAAACCGGTGCAGCCACTTTTTTCGTCACTATTTTACGGAAGATACTTACAAGCAGGCCGCCGGGCCCAAAGAACTTTATATTGTTCCTGGTGCAACAAAAGGGAAATGGGGCACGTAGTTAGATAATAAGATATTTTCGAAATGATAAAAATACAGCGAGCTGGACTGCGTCCCATCGCTTCGTTCTCCCTAGGGGCCAGCCCCCTAAGGGCGTTCGCCTGAAGAGGAGGAAACCGATCAGGCTCACTGTCACCCCGATTAAATGGAGTTGACCATGTATATTCCATGTACTGCAACATTTGCTGTGCTCATTAAGGAACTAGGTATTGTAGGTATGTTAAAGTCGAGTTTAATCATGCTTTCAACAACAATAATCGTTGCAGGTTTAATGAATATCGTTATTTAAAATATGGTTAGAAAAAACTTGGGAAGGATAAAATGAATAGAACTCGAAGCACACTTTTAGTAATAGACGGCATCATCAACTTGCTGTTGGGCATATTGCTGCTTTTGTTTCCCCTGGGTATGGATACAGTATTGGGAGTGCCACACGTAAACACCGCTTTTTATCCAAGTATTTTAGGTGCAGTGCTTTTTGGTATCGGGATTGCGCTATTGCTGGAATGCTTTAACAAAAGTAAAAATATAAGTGGGCTAGGTGTTGAAGGTGCTATTGCTATTAACCTCGCAGGTGCAATAACACTAGTGATATGGCTGCTTGTTCATCCGTTTGATATCCCACTAAGGGGATTTATAATACTATGGTCTATTGTCGTGTTGGTTTTAGGGATTGGAGGAGTGGAAATAATAATGGGTAAGAGTAAGAGAGATAAAAAAAACGGGGAACATATGTATTGAATATGTGTACAGAGACGGTATTCACCTGACACCCGCCTGTAGCTGGGGCAGTTGTTAGGCTGCCTCTTGCTTGGATGTTTTAGCAGGTTTTGGCATAATAAAGGGGACGGAGTCATCTAATCAACTAATTCTTGACAATACAGGGATAAGATTTCAGCATGCCTGGACAAGCTCGAATTGATTCTCCGGGTCTGCTTCATCACGTTATTGCGCGCGGCATTGAGCGCAGGACTATTTTCCGCAATAGCAGCGATTATCGCGACTTTCTCGAAAGGCTGCCTTCCGCTCTTTCCAAATCCCCCAATCAAATTCTCGCTTGGGCGCTCATGCCCAATCATCTGCATCTACTGGTACGATCAGGGAGCGGCGGCCTATCCGGTTTTATGCGCCGCTTTATGACCGGATATGCCGTGGGTTTCAATCACCGTCATAAGCGGAGTGGGTATCTCTTTCAAAACCGGTATAAGTCCATTGTCTGTGAGGAGGAAACCTATTTATTGGAGCTGGTCCGCTATATCCATCTGAATCCCGTAAGGGCGGGGTTGGTGAAAAGTATGGATGATTTGAATGATTATCCCTATACGGGGCACTCGGCCCTGATGGGGAAAATTTCGCGCGTGTGGCAGGAAACCGATGAGATTTTGTCACGATTTGGGCCGAAGCTTTCCCAGGCGCAAAAAAAATATGCAGAATTTCTTTTTGAAAGCTGGGGAGAGAAAAAACGCAGGGATTTGACAGGCGGGGGATTGCTGCGGAGCGCCGGCGGATGGGAAAATGTGTTAAGCCTGAAGAAGGGCGGGGATCGGCAACAGGCGTACGCCAGGATTTTGGGGAGCGGGGATTTTGTTGAAAAAACGCTTGCAGCAGTTGAGGAAGATGAAAAAATAAAAAGACAATTTAAAAAGCAGGGCAGTATGCCAGAAGCAGCAGCCAAAATTGCCCGGAGATTTAATATTGCAGAAGAAGCTTTATACCAAAAAGGCCGGACTGATGGTGTCTCAAAGGCAAAGGCAGTGTTGATTTATACAGGAGTGGAATATTTCGGGAAGACTGTGAAATATATGGCTGGCGCGACCCGCATGAGTGTATCTGCAGCAAGCAAGGCGAGAGAGCGAGGGCGGAAATTGGCAGAGGGACGTATGTTGAATTAGTTGACCCCGTCCCCTAACGACTAACGCGTATAGCTCTCCCCGGCAGCGCGAGCGATTAAAATATAGCAGACGGAATTTCATTTTACAAATTTTTGACAAAAATTAATTTTGGCAAAATGGACAGGTAAAAAAACACGGATTTCCCATAATTACTGATTGACATTTTGGTAAAAAGTGGCTGGCACCGATCTCTCCAACTAATGTATCGGGGGACCATTGGGATCGCTGGAGTTTAAGAAAAAGTTAGAAACTATGCCGGGAGAAAAATTGCCGAAGAAGAAGCCGGGGCCTAAAAAATAATTGAGTATTGAGTTTCCGGAACTCCGGGTCCTTACCGAGAATTATGAGATAAAAAGTTTGGAAGGGAAGGGGAAACAATAAACCCCATCGAATTCGATGGGGTTAGGAACAAATGGCTCTGACTATTACCAGGACAAATTCATTTTGCAGGTTAATTTTTACCTGGTAAAAATAATGTTTTGATTTTAGGGGTTCTCAGTAAAATAATTAGATAAATATGCAATCCCCAAAGAACTAAAAGCCAAACAAATGTCCAGAATTGGGCTGGACCCAAATTCCCGGCTGAGCCAGAATGTATCAAAGGTGAGGTTATTGCAAAGCCGGCTTGGCCTTTGAGAAAATTATTAAATACAAATGCCAAAAGCATAATGCTAATCAAAGCAATCTGAATGGAAAACCATAAAAAAGAAAAAGTGCGCCATCTGGGAGACCGTTTGATAAATCCATATATCAATCCTATGCATAGGGGAAGAGCAATAATGGCAAGGATATCTATTTTTCCGACATTTGCTTTTGTGATTATATTTACTATATTGTTAATTATCGCAATGCTGAAATAAATAATAAAAAGCCATATTGAATTTTCGGACTTGATGTTCATGGTCTCCTCCAAATAAACATTTTCCGGAAATACTTAAATTAATACTATACACATTCAGAAAGTTCAACGATAAAAAAATGGATGTTTAAGCCAAGTCGATAAGGGATGTGGTGGCGGCGTTAGATTGTTGGAATTAATTGTAATAATCTGTACAGAAACGGTATTCACCTGACACCCGCCTGTAGCTGGGGCAGTTATTAGGCTGCCTCTTGCTTGGATGTTTTAGCAGGTTTTGTAATCTTTGGCAATCCCTCCTTGAAGACTTGATAAGGCGTTCTACCCTTCATATTGCGGCCTTGATGTGTACGTTCATAATTGTAGCGATGCAGATAAACATCAAGGTCTTTCTGCATCTGATCGATAGATTCATAAAACTTTTTACGTCCTTGGATACGGAAATGCTCATCAAGAACAGTGCGGTGAAAGCGTTCGATAAAGCCATTGCTTTGAGGCCGCCTGACCTTGGTAGTGCGATGTTCGATGTCTTCGAGTTGCAGGAAAATCTCGTAGGGATGGTTGTCGTTCCTGCCACAGTACTCACGTCCGTTGTCAGAGAGAATGGTACGGATTGAAGCCTGGTGTTTTTCAAAGAAGGGAATGGCTTCATTATTGAGGACGTGAACAGCGGTGACGGGAAGTTTGGAGTTGTAAAGCCTGCCCCAAACAAAGCGGGAATAGCAATCAAGCGCGGCTTGGAGATAAACCCGGCCCACACCTTTAAGGGCGCCCACGAGAAAGGTATCGACGGCGACCAAATGGCCTGGGAAATCAGCATGAATATGGCGCTCGCGGAATTCGGGATCAAAGCGTTCGAGCATACGGATTTGTTTATCGGAAAGTTTGAAGGCCTGTTTATGAACTGATTTTTCCAGGCGGAGCAGGCGGTCATGTTTGGAGAGCAGATTATGCCTAGACCAGACCCCTTTAACGCCAGAAGAAGATACGACGATGTTTTTTAGGGCGAGTTGTTGGGCAACCCGGACAGGGCCGTGGGTGGGTTCGTCCAGGGAATAATCAAGTATAGCTTTCTCGATTTCTGGGGCAACCCTATTGGGGTGTGGGTTCTTTGGTCCTGGGAGACGGTCCAGAAGGCCCTGGGATCCAAAAGTCTGGTAGTTTCTGCGGATTTCATAGAATTGTTGACGCGAATAGCCGATGATTTTGCAGGCTTTAGAAACATTGTTTAAATCAGTAGCTAATTGTAGCAAAGAGAGCTTCCTTCGTGCTATTTTGGTGCTGGTGGTCATATCGGTTCTCCTTTTCTGAGGATTAGTGTTGGCAAACCTAATATACCCCAGCTAAAGGCGGTATGACCACTGCTATAAAAGACAGTTTGTGGCCAAACTGTCAGGTAAATACCGTCATATTACACATTTCTATTTAATTCGGATCATCCTTCGTTAGGAGGGTGTTATGGGCCACCTGTGATGGATAAAATACTTGCTACACGAGTGTTACAAAAAACAAATAGGAATATGAGGGTTTCCATTGGCGATATAGGTACATATGGTGTTGCGGCAGATAGTAGGACGCCTACGTTATCTTTTTTAAAAAAAGTGTGCCATGCGGTATTGTAATGCCCCCCATTAGTCAAGGCTAATTTAAGATAATACCAGCTCGTGGTTTTGGACCTGCTGAGCAGGCTTGTCAATAAAACAACTAAAGAATTCGTTAGGCGTTTTGTTGTTTAAGGATTGATGAGGAAAATCGTTGTTGTAGTTATCAATCCATTGGGATAAAGCAATTTGGAAATCAAAAGGGTTATCCCATTCAAAAGGCCAAACGAGATCTTCTTTGATGGTACGCATGACTCTTTCGGTATCGGAATTGCCTTTTGGGTTAGACCAAGAAGTGAAAATCTGTTTGATGCCGAGGGTTGAGCAGTGTAATTGTCTGTGAGGAGGAAACCTATTTATTGGAGCTGGTCCGCTATATCCATCTGAATCCCGTAAGGGCGGGGATCGGCAACAGGCGGACGCCAGGATTTTGGGGAGCGGGGATTTTGTTGAAAAAACGCTTGCAGCAGTTGAGGAAGATGAAAAAATAAAAAGACAATATAAAAAGCAGGGCAGTATGCCAGAAGCAGCAGCCAAAATTGCCCGGAGATTTAATATTGCAGAAGAAGCTTTATACCAAAAAGGCCGGACAGATAGTGTCTCAAAGGCAAAGGCAGTGTTGATTTATACAGGAGTGGAATATTTCGGGAAGACTGTGAAATATATGGCTGGCGCGACCCGCATGAGTGTATCTGCAGCAAGCAAGGCGAGAGAGCGAGGGCGGAAATTGGCAGAGGGACGTATGTTGAATTAGTTGACCCCGTCCCCTAACGACGAGGACGTCCCCTAACGACGAGGAGTTAGCCCATGAAGAAGGCACCAGAAACCGACATGACCGGCAAGGTTGTCGCCATCACCGGCGCCAACGCGGGCATCGGTCGCGCAACCGCTGAGGCGCTGGCCCGCATGGGCGCGAAGGTGCTCGCCTGTGGGCGAAACAGCGCCAAGCTCGAAGCGGCAGCCGATTCCATCCGTGCAGCCACGGGGAACAACCGTGTGGAGACCTTCGTCGCCGACCTGTCGAGCGTTGCCGAGGTCCGTCGCTTGGCCACGGCGATTGCGGAGCGCACCGACCGGCTCGATGTGCTGATCAACAACGCGGGCGTCGGCGTGGACCGCAGGATCGAGACCGCAGATGGCTTCGAGCTGATCTTCGCTGTCAACTACCTCGCGCCCTTCGTGCTGACCACGGAGCTCTTGCCGCTCTTGAAAACCTCTGCGCCGTCGCGGGTGGTGACGGTCTCCTCTGCATTGCACGCCTCGGTCAAGTCGCTCGACCTCGAAGCTCTGCAGAGCACCAAGCGCTTCAAGTGGGACGCGGCATACAACCGCGCCAAGCTCGCTGGCATCCTGTTCTCGAACGAGCTGGCCCGCCGCATGAAAGGCATGGGCGTCACTGCCAACTCGCTGCATCCAGGTGTGATCGCCACAGAGTTCGGCGGTGACGGTGACCTCAGCGGGTTCAACGCGCTCATGTTCCGCATCATGAAGTGGTTCCTCCCCGGACCCGAGGCTGGGGCACAGACCTCGATCTACGTGGCGACCGCCCCCGAGCTGGAATCAGTCAGCGGGAGGTACTTCGAAAAATGCAGAGAGAAGGCGCCGAGCAAGCTGGCCCAGGATGAAGCGCTCGCCAAGAAGCTTTGGGAAACGACCGAGGACATTTTGGTGGGTTCAGCGTGATTCGGTGAACTCTACGCAAGCCGATCAATTCTTGCGCACGACGAAGAACTCGTAGCCGTAGTAGTCCGAGTGGCGTTGATGCATCTCGGGCTCGCGGGCGATCTCGTCGAGCGCGGCCAGCGCCTCGACATCGCCCGCGTACTTGCCGCGCAGCTCCTCAATGCGGCGCTGCATGGGCGTGTAGAAGTCGTCCCACCAGTCTTCGTACGGCAGCGTGAAGTGATCCACGAGGGAGAAGTCGCTCGCCTCGATCTTGGCCAGTACGTCTCGCGCCGAGCCCATGCCCGCGTAGTCCTCGAAGGCCGCTTTCACCTCCTCGGGAGGGTCTTCCTTGCGCCAGACCGCCTCGGTGAAGGCGAAGTAACCACCGGGCTTGACGACCGGGTGGTAGAGGCGCAACGCCACCTCGATGCCGATGTTGTACAGGGCACCCTCGGACCAGACGAGATCGAAGCTGTCGGACTCGTGGTCCGGCTTGCCGATGTCGCCGACCAGCGGCCGAATCCGCTCGCCGAGACCCCGCTCGGTGACCTCGGCCCGGAGCCGCTCGATGTTGGGCGCGTGGTTGTCGATGGCGGTGATGGTGCCCGTCGTGAGCTCGGCCAGGTGAAACGTCTGCGCGCCCGCGCCAGAGCCAAGGTCCAGGACCGCTGGCGAGGCTGGCAGACCGGCGCAGAGTTCCAGGGCCCGCTTGGCGCTCGAGCGACTACCAGGTCCCTGCCGGGGCAGGGGCTCGAAGACCTCGAAGAAGAGCTTCTCCATGCGCTCTGTTGGTTCAGCCATCATCGACCTCCTGATCGTCTATCGTCGTACCCCCGGCCCGACCTCTGTGTAAACCAGCCATCGGCCAGCCCGAGTTGTGTAAACCAACGGGCCGTGCTCTGTCCCCGCTCTCTGCCTCAGAGAGCACGATCGGGGCTGAGAAGGGTGCCGAGCGCCTCGAAGAGTGATCTCTGCGGTCGAGCTTCGAGAGCCAGGAGGGCGGTGCTCTCGTGCAGCGGTGAGCGCAAAAGGCCGTGATTCCTGGCCCTTATAAACGAAAGCCCCGGTGGTAAGCCCGCCAGGGCTTTCTGTAAACCAAACTGTGCTTCGGTTAGCACAGGATTTTTTTGGCTCCCCGGGCTGGACTGCATCCCATCGCTTCGCTCTCCCTAGGGGGCCAGCCCCCTAAGGGCGTTCGCCTGAAGAGGAGGAAACCGATCAGGCTCACTGTCACCCCCGATTAAATGGAGGGTATCCCCTCCAACCCTCCCGCTGGTTCGAGCCCTTAACATCAAGAATCAGATAACAAAAAAAGCCTATTCCTTGCGGAACAGGCTTTTTTATAGAATAAACCGCAAATCATGAACAGTGGAGCAGTAGAGCAGTAGACCGCAGTCGAGCAAAGCGAGACAGTTCTATTGTCCAACTGTTCAAATGCTCTTCTACTGTTCAACTGTTCAAATGCTCGACTGCTCTGATTTTCGCGGAGCGAAAATCTGGCTCCCCCTATTGGACAATTTCCGAACTGTTTTTGACCTGGATTTCAGGACAATGCATGGCATATTAGTAGGCCAGACTGCTTAAGAGTATTTGGTTATAAATACCTCCGAATTTTAATCTTATCAATTCCTAAGATGTTTCTTGCCAAATAAAATATGCAGTTCTATAATTGTCAATTATATTAACTATTTTCAATAAAAATGAAAATGACTTTAATAAGGAAAAATATGATACTTCTATTTATTGACGAAACAGGTGATACAAAATTTAAAGAATATTTCGGATTATCAATTGCAGTTATAAACAGCAATTTTTATCAGACTCTCAAAACAGGATTTCATAAAATATTAACTGATGCTGGCTGGGATACAGCAGTTGAGTTTAAGGGGTCATATTTATTTTCTGCAAAAAGCGGGTGTAGAAATATTTCTATTGAGAAGCGTGTGGAAATTGCATCGAAATTGCTTGATTTAAATACTTCTAAAATAAATGCGAGGATTAAATTTGCATATTTTCATAAAGACAGCCAAGATCATAAACAAGATTATCTTTTATATTTGCCAAAATTAGTGGACAAGATACTGCCTCCGGCAAAAAAAGCTGGTGGTAAAGATATTATTGCTGTTTACTGCGACAATAGAACTGATATGTTTCCTTCTGAAATCCAGAATGTCCTTAAACCTGTATTGAAAAAAAGAAAGTACACATTATTGGAAAATGTTGTCATGACGGATTCTGATTTTAATACTATTGGGATACTCTATGCTGACCTTGTAGGATACCTGTCAGCTAGAATTGATACAATCTCTAATGACAGTGAGCTTTTTGAAAATATTCCGCCAGAAGAATTTGAAAAAAACGGAAAAATACGGAAATTGAAATCCTCGAAGAAACTGATAGATGCTATTAAGTCGTTGAAAGCATATACTGTAAAAGAGGAAAAAAAGAAAAAATAAGGAAAGCTATTATGCCATTAAATCTGACCGATAATGAAAAACGAGAAATATTGAAGCTCATCGAAGCAGGGAAGCCATTGCCAGACAAATATCGTTTTTTATTGTTTGATGATAAACGGGAAGTGGAGTTGGTTTGGAATGGTAAGACTAATGAAGTCTGTAATATCGTCCTGCCTTTTCAAGTGATCGAAAATGTTGATGAACCTCGTGCAGAAAAGCCAGAAGATACAGCTCCGCAGTTTTCGTTGTTTGACGAGAGAGGAAGACAGAAATCTGGCTGGACAAATAAGCTGATCTGGGGAGACAACAAACTCATTCTTTCAAGCTTAAAAAATGGACCTTTGCGTGAAGAGATTGAAGCGCAAGGTGGTATTAAACTAATCTATATAGACCCTCCTTTTGATGTTGGTGCAGATTTTTCCATGGATATTGAAATTGGAGAAGAAACTTTTACAAAAAAGCCGAATGTTCTTGAGGAACTTGCCTACCGTGACACCTGGGGAAAAGGTGCAGATAGCTTTATTGCCATGATTTATGAACGTCTGGTTCTCATGCGTGATCTGCTGGCTGAAAATGGAAATATATACGTTCACTGTGATAATCGTGTAAGTGGATTTATAAGATTGGTACTCGACGAAGTATTTGGTAAAGATCAGTTTATTAATGAAATAATTTGGAAACGATCAACTTCTACAGGACTTGCAAGTAAAAGATGTGGCGTATTACATGATACTATTTATTGGTATGGTAGATCGTTGAGTTATATCTTTAATATGCAGTATCATGACTATGAAGAAAAATATCTTGAACGAGTAAGGAAAGACGAGAATGGACGAGAATATATTCCAATACCAACTGGTAATCCTGGCATTAGACCAAATCTCTATTATGAATATAAAGGTTACTGGCCACATTCAAATGGATATAAATGGACGCGGGAAAAGATGGCCCATTTAGACAAAGAAGGTCGACTTATATTTCCGAAGGAGAAGACTGGCCGAATTCAGTATAAACAGTATATTGAAGAAATGAAGGGGATAAAACTTCAGGATCTATGGACAGATATTCCTGCTGTAAATCCTGTTGCAAAAGAGCGAGTAGATTATCCCACCCAAAAACCTGAAGCGCTTCTTGAACGCATCATAAAAGCTTCGTCTAATGAGAACGACATTATAGCTGACTTTTTCTGCGGCTCTGGGACAACTATGTCAGTGGCTGAAAAATTAGGACGCAAGTGGATCGGATCTGATCTTGGTAAGTTCGCTATTCACACCACGCGTAAGCGTATGATTCAGGTACAACGCCAACTTAAAAATGAAGGGAAAGACTTCCGCGCTTTTGAGATTCTTAATCTCGGTAAATACGAACGGGCACATTATATTGGTGTTAATATGAATCTTCGCGAGGAAGAACGTCAAAAACAGCTTGAACAGAAGGAAAAGGAATTCATTAACCTGATCCTTAAAGCATACAAGGCACAAAGTACAGATAATTTTAAATGTTTTCATGGTAAAAAAACCGGGCGTATGGTGACCATCGGACCGATTAATCTTCCGGTCACACGTCTCTTTGCTGAAGAAGTAATTCTTGAGTGTCGGGCCAAGCGTGTTTCGCGGGTGGATATTTTAGCATTTGAATTTGAAATGGGACTTTTTCCAAATATCCAAGAAGAGGCAAAGGCTAAAGGTATTGACCTGGTATTGAAGTATATTCCCAGAGAAGTATTTGATAAACGAGCAATTGAAAAGAACCAGGTTGTATTTCATGATGTGTCCTATATTGAAGTAAAGCCACATGAGAAAAAGGGAACTATTGCTGTGGAATTAACTGATTTTTCTGTCTATTATTCTCAAGATAGTGTTGACCATGCAGCTGCAAGCATGAAAGACAGAGCGAATAAAATTGTGGTGGAAAATGGGAAGATCATTAAGGTATCCAAAGATAAAGCTGGTATTGTCAAAAAAGAGGTTTTAACCAAGAAGTGGACAGACTGGATTGACTACTGGAGCGTGGATTTTGATTTTGAAAGCAAGCGGGAGATTGTTCGAGAAAAAAATGAAGCTACTGGAAAAATTGAAGAAGTCTGGACCGGTGATTTTGTTTTTGAGAATGAGTGGCAGAGCTTTCGAACCAAGAAAGACCGTTCTTTGGAATTTAAATCTGCCTATTACCCCTGTTCGAAGAAGCGACAAAAAATTGCGGTCAAGGTTGTGGATATTTTTGGCAATGATACTATGAAGATTATTGAGGTGAGGGTATGAGAGTTGGGAAATCTGCTTCTTCTGGTTTTACTTGTTTCATTGGCAATAGGGAAGAAAATGATAAAAATAAAATACGCTTGCGGATTAAAAATTATCTAGAACTGGATAATGTAAGTGTTCTGGCAGGAGCGGGCACCAGTTTCCATCTCGGAGCACCAATAATCAGAACAATACCAAAAGAAATAAATGGTGCACTATCAAAAAATAGTGAGTTAAAAGAAGAATATGAGAAAAGAATTAATGCTATTTTAAAAAAAGGCCAAAGCTTTAATGATATTTCTTTAGAGGATTTTCTTAATTATTTGCAGGCTAAGAGATTCACCCTGGAAAAGGCAAATCAGAAAGTGGAAAAAATCAATGAATTAATTAAAGAAATTCAAAATGAACTTTTCAAATTATGTAATACACAGTGTACAATAGTTCAAGGAGATTATAAAGATGATGAACACTTGCAGAGGAACAGATATCATTATCATGAAAAAATATTAAAGAAATTGCTTCAGCGGCCTATTAATCTTAGACGGATAAATCTTTTTACTACAAATTATGATCTCGCCTTTGAGTATGCCTTTGATAACGTGGGTATTCATTGTATAAATGGTTTTTCCGGCTTTCAACGACGATGTTTTCGTCCGGAAACCTATGACTATGATGTTTATTATCCCGGACAGACAACCAGTGGTAAAGTACATCGTGCTGAAAAGGTAATAAGATACTATAAATTGCACGGGTCCTTATCATGGGTATATAAAGAACCTGATGCAGGTAATTCATATGGTATTGAAGATGTTTCTATTGAAAATGCAAAGCCGGATAATGAATTAGTGATTTATCCGTGTGCCACCAAAAAGACATTTGCTCTGGATTTGCCATATTCCGAACTTTTTCGATATTTTTCGCATTCAATTAAACAGAGCCAGTCTGTTCTATTTTGTGTTGGATATTCATTTAATGATGAACACATCAACGATATTATTCATCAGGCACTCTCTATTCCTTCTTTTACTTTGTTTATTGTTGACTATAACGGTTCAAAAAACACGAATATCGAAAAACTCAAATTATTAAATGATCCGCGTATTATTATAATTGAAGGTGAATCTGCTAAATTTATAAACTTTGTAACCGAAATTATGCCTGATTTATATGAAGAGAAAGATGCGATGAAAGTACTGGAAACAATTAAGGTGTTATTTCCCGATCGTGACAAAGACAATGAACCGGAGGCCACGGATGTCTGAGAAACAGATAGGTCGAGTTGTCTCGGTTGATAATTTCCGGGTTTTTATCCGTCTTGATGATAAGTTGACAAGTACCCATAAAAGTGGTCTGCACGATATTTATGAGGTTGCAAGGATAAATTCATATCTTGTTATTCCGGTTGGGGCGGAGAGAATTGTTGCGTTGATTACAAGAGTGAAGATGCAGGAAGAAACGGAATTTGATAAGAAAAATCAATCCATATCTTTGCCGTCTTCTTCCCGGTATGTTACGGCAACTATGCTGGGCACTATCGAAGTCAGAGAAAATGCTGAACAATTCATACAGGGCGTTTACAACTTTCCTGTATTGGATAATCCGGTTTGGTACGTAACTGCCAAAGATTTGGATAAAATATTTGATTATAAAGAAAATACGGAAGTTGATTACACAAAAGATTATTATCTTCCGATTGGAAAATCACCTGCTTTTCCTGATTATGATGTCAAGATATGTCCTGACCAATTTTTTGTAAAACATGCCGCAATATTGGGTAATACAGGTTCTGGTAAATCCTGCACATTAACAGCAATACTTCACTCGCTGTTTGATTTTAAGTTCAACGTAAAGAAAGAAAGTGGTTCTAAACAGTCGGATGAAAAATATTTAAAAAATGCTCATTTTGTAATTTTTGATACAAACGGTGAATATAAAAATGCTTTAATTGCAGAGGGTAAAATATTCGAAAGAATAAATGCTTTTTACATAAATAATAAAGGTCTTAAAGTACCCTACTGGTTTATGAATTGGGATGATTTTGACTATTTATTTGAACCGGGACCAGGGACGCAAGCGCCGATATTGAAGAGGGCAGTTGGGCTCGCCAAGAATAAAGATGAAACCGAGAGCATAAACTCTTTATCAAATTTTCTTAAAAAGGGAATCATTTCGATAATTGATAGTTCTCCGGATGATATAAAAAAGAAGACAGGGATTAGTGATTACGGTAAATGGAAGTGGAAAGATAAAAATGAAATGCTGAACTTAGCTGAGGCATTGAAAAATATTGATATTGTTGAAATAAAAAAAATTGCATTGGAGATAGAAGCGTTAGGACAAGAAAAAAACTTTAATAATGCAAATATTCAGAATGAGAAAATAGGCGTAATTCATAATTTGTTTACCAAGTACATTGAAGTTGCTCGACAAAAACAGATAATAAATGATAAAAATATTGACCTTCCTACATGGTTCAACTATCAAGAATTGATAACCAAGTTTATTAATGCTGCCATTGAAGAACATGAAGGCTCAAATTCCCGCATTTCCGAATATTTATCAACTTTACGATTGCGTCTGGAAAGTTTTTTAAATGATCAACGTATCGCTGAACCGTTAATGATGGGAACTGAGAAAGAATTCAATGATTCTTTAGCAAAATTCCTTTCTTTTGTTTTGGGAGATTTCAACCGATTTAAAGAAAGTGAAAATGATATATTTTCAGCATACTACGCTAATGTTTCAACTGAGAGTTTTGATGAAAAGAGAGTAAATCAAATAACTATTCTTGATTTGGCGCTCATTCCTTTTGATGTATTAGAAAATATAACAGGCCTTATAGGAAGATTAATTATAGAATTTGTCTCTCATTTTAAACCTGAAAACAGAGGTGAATACCCAATTGTATTAGTACTTGAAGAAGCTCAAAACTACATTCCTGAAAAAAGCAGAAAAGATCGTGAGTCTATTGCCAAAAAAGTATTTGAACGAATTGCGCGTGAAGGACGCAAATATGGAATTTCTTTAATCATTTCTAGTCAAAGACCGGCTGAATTATCCAAGACGGTTCTTTCTCAATGCAACTCCTTTATTGTACATCGGTTACAAAATCCAGATGACCAGAAATATATTCGCGGTTTAGTATCTAGCGCGAATAGTGATATTTTGGACCAACTGCCAATTTTGCCGCAGCAACACGCTACAATAATGGGAGATTGTGTGCGAACACCTGTACAAGTAAGAATTAACAATGTTGAGCCAAAGCCTAACAGTGATAATCCGCACTTTGTTGGAAAATGGCTGGAAGAACAAAAAGATTTTCCCAATTACAAGCAAATCTGCGATAAATGGAAAGAGGGTAAAAAGTAATTAAAATTACAGGAGCAACCTCGTGACCCGTTTTGATGTTATAAAAATACTCAATGAAATTAAAGAAAAGGATGCTACTTATTTGCCATATTGGGCATGAGATGTATGTAGCCCGATGTAATTGTTGGGGGGGGAATTATAAAAAAAGATTTAAATACTGGATATTATATGTAACAGATACAATGTTTTATATTATTTTATTAATAAGTTATTCAAGATAATGGGATAAGAAATAAAGATAAGAGGTACGATAATGGCAATTCATCCATCTTTTCCAACCTCTCCATATGACGAGTTAAAACCGGATGTTCGTTGGTTTCCGGCAGATGAGGCTATGCGAGAGACCAGCTATGATAAGCTGATTCCTCCATTGGTGCATAAAATTCGTCAAGCAGTCTCGGATTGGCGGAGGAAAGATTACATCAATGCGTCAGAAACCAGTCGAAGTTTGCTCAAATGGTGGTTTTCTAAAAAACACACTATACAAAAGTCCGGTTCTGGTTATGAAGAGTTTAAATATTATTTTGCCCAACAGGAAGCTATTGAAACCCTGATTTATCTTTTTGAGGTGGATAAGGTTAAGGATAAATATGATCTGATGCGTTATGACTCATCTGGTGTAATTTCAACCGGTATGTTTGAAGAAGATTGGTTACGTCTGGTAGTTAAGATGGCCACAGGTAGTGGTAAAACCAAGGTTATGAGTATGGTGGTGACTTGGTGCTATTTTCATAAACTCTATGAACCTGATTCAACCCTGGCGACTAATTTTTTAATGATCGCGCCAAATATAATTGTATTGGATCGGTTACGGGCTGATTTTGACGGATTGAAAATATTTTACCAGGACCCCTTGTTGCCAGAAAACGGTTATGCTGGTCAGAATTGGCAGGATGATTTTCAAGTTACACTTCACATTCAGGATGATGTCAATATTATCAGGAAAAGCGGGAATATTTTTCTGACAAATATTCACAGAGTTTATGCAGGTGATGAGAGCGAACCGGGGATGGATGATGCTAATCTTGAAAACTATTTTTTAGGGCAACGGCCGGTTGGCAAGACAAACGACAGCAAGGTTGACCTGGGTGTGATTGTACGCGAAATTGATGAATTGGTAGTGATTAATGATGAAGCGCACCATATACATGACAGCCGTTTGGCCTGGTTTCGATCAATTGCAGATATTCATAACCGATTAAAACAAAAGGATCATTTTCTGTCTTTGCAGGTAGATCTAACAGCGACGCCCAAGCACAATAATGGAGGGATTTTTGTTCAAACAGTTTGTGACTATCCTTTGGTAGAGGCGATTACACAAAATGTGGTGAAGCATCCAGTGCTGCCGGATTCTGCCAGCCGGGCAAAACTTTCTGAACGTCAAAGTTCGAAGTATACGGAAAAGTATGCGGATTATATGGCCCTAGGAGTAGAGGAGTGGCGCAAGGCTTCAGCTGAACACGAGAAACTCGGTAAGAAGGCAGTGCTTTTTATCATGACCGATGATACAAAAAATTGTGATGATGTGACTGAATACCTAGAAGAAACCTTTCCCGAATTTAAGAACGCGATTCTTACAATTCATACCAACAATAATGGTGAAATCTCTGAAGCTGATAGTAAGAAAAGCAAAGAAGAGTTGGAAAAACTCAGGAAATTAGCCAATCAAATTGATAGTTGGGATAATCCCTATAAAGTAATCGTCTCAGTTCTTATGCTCAAAGAAGGCTGGGATGTGCGTAATGTGACTACAATTGTAGGATTGCGTGCCTATGCTGCCAAAAGTAATATATTGCCAGAACAAACCCTAGGTCGTGGATTGCGACGTATGTATTTAGGCACAGATGCCACAGAATATGTCAGCGTGGTTGGAACAGATGCGTTTATGGATTTTGTTGAGTCGATCAAAAGCGAGGGTGTGGAACTAGAGCATAAACCCATGGGGGAGGGTACTCAACCCAAAGCTCCGATAATTATTGAGGTTGATGTTGAAAACACCAAGAAGGATATAGATAAGCTGGATATTGAAATACCCATCTTAACACCGCGTATTCATCGGGAGTATAAAAGCCTGGAAGAAATCGATCCTAGTAAGTTTGGAACTCCAAAAGTAAAGTACAATCAATATACAGAAGAAGAAAAACGCGAAATTGTTTTTAAAGACATAACCACTGGAGAAGTCAATCATATCACCCTGCTAGAAACAGGGACTTCTGTGGATTGTCGTAGTGTTATTGGATATTTTTCTCAAGTTATCATGAAAGATTTACGTCTGGTCAGCGGGTATGATGTTTTATATGGAAAAGTGAAAGAATTTATCTCCGAACATCTATTTGATATTAAAGTAGATATAGATGATCTGAACACATTGAGAAATTTGTCTGATCTAGAAGCTACTAAAACCATTGTCGAGACTTTCAAACAACAGATTAATGCACTAACGGTGAAGGATAAAGGCAGTGCGGAAATTAAGGATAGGATTAAACTTAGGCAGACGAGGCCGTTTGTGGTCAAGGATCAAGGATTTTTGGTACCACAAAAAAGCGTTTTTAATAAAATTATCGGTGACAGCCATCTTGAATTGCTGTTTGCATCTTTTCTTGAAAAAAGTCCTGATGTGGTAGCCTATGCAAAGAACTTTTTTGCAGTTCACTTTAAATTGGATTATATTCGTTCTGATGGCAGCCCATCTGATTATTATCCTGATTTTATTGTAAAAACAGAGGCAGGAAAACTCTATATTGTTGAAACAAAAGGATTGGAAGACCTCGATGTACCATTGAAAATGGCGCGCTTAAAACAATGGTGTGAAGATATTAATTCGCTTCAAAAGGATATTCAGTTTGGTTTTGTTTTCGTGGAAGAAGAGGGATTTAATAAATATAGTCCACAATCATTTGCTGAGTTGGAGAAAAGTTTTAGGAAATACAGAGAAGATTGATGAAAACGGTGTCAGGCACTACACGAGGAAATATTTTTATCTTTGGAAAAAGGTGGCTGGCGCCATTGTCTAATGCATTAGAAGATGGCTTAAAAAGGATAAACAATGACTGTTGAGATAAATGGCTATTCTGAACGGGGGGTCCTGTTTTCACTTTTTCATGAAATTAAATATCATCCACAAGGACTTAGGATTCTTGGAGATATTTTAAGCGAAATTAAATTCAAGAGTGATGTGAGTTTTAAACCAATTGAAATTGAAATTATGATGGAACAGTCATTTTCGGATTTTGGTGATGCAGATGTTGTTTTATTAATAAAAGGAAAAAATGGCAGCAATCAAGTAGTCTTTATTGAAGCAAAAGTACAAGCTTCTGTGAAAACCAAGTCTTTTAAAATGCCTTCAGTAAAATACAACAAAAAAAATGTGCCGAGTTTATATAGACAGTTATTTTTAAAATATTTGATGGTTAAGGAACTAAAAAGAAATATGAGTGTTGAAGAAATAAGAACAATAGAATCAAATAATGTACCTGATGCTTTAAAAAAGATGGTTGGAGAGACACGTAAAATCGGCAAGAATCCAGTAGTTCATCTAGCAGTTCAAAATATCTGCAAATGTTTATATCCAATAAAAGGGAAAGGTCAGGTTTTCTATGTAGCTTTAGTGCCTAAAGAATATATTGCGAGAGAAACTGAATTTTGGCATAAGCTTAAGAATGTTAATGAAAAGGGTTATAAATTTGATTCTCTCGATAAAGTTGGAATAATTCAATGGGGAACCCTTTATAAGATTTGTCACGATGAAGGGTTGGATACTACAAAAAGAATCTTTGAGCTTAACGGTAATCAGATTTGTAGGAATATCGAATACTCAAAAAAAATGCAAATGGAATAGAACATGCTCCGCTTACCTCTTTTCAAGTTGGTCAATCAATTCTACCAAGAAACCAGACAAGACAAACATCACCGCTATAAATCATGGGAACATTGCTTTGATTATTTTGGAAAAATAGATGATGTAGATACGGCCAGCTTGCATTTGGCGTTTTACTTAGCCAGTTGGGGTATGTACCGGGGATCAAGTTATTTGCTATGGAAGGACTACAAAATATTCAAGCCAATTGTGGGTTTGATGAAAAATTATGCACATCTCAGAAAATTCACGCTTTCAGGAAGTGAGTCGGAAATTGAAGATATACTTGAGATAAAATCAAAATTAGCACAAGCAATTGTTGAAGTTGCTGGCTTAGGAAACGGCAAGCAACCTACAGATACTCTGCTAAGTAAAATTATACTCGGGACATTAGGTTGTGTACCGGCCTATGATAGGTTGGTCAGGGCGGGTTTGAAGTCCTGTGGTTTAAAGCGATTTAGTTTTACTAAAAAATCATTATTAGAAATCATTGAATTTGGTAAAGAGCATTTGGAGGATATTATAAAAATTAAAATGATTACGAAAGAAAACGGAGTTGAATATACGGATATGAAAATATTGGATATGTATTTTTGGGAAGTCGGAGCGCAAGAAGAACGGTCGCAATAACTTCTGTCAGTTTACTCCCTAGCACAAAAACTACGATTACAACAATAAATTAATCACACTGCATTTAAACATCCTGTCAAATAAGAAATGATCTGAATATAAATCAAAAACACTCAAATTCAGGCAGTATTTAGCTGAATGTTAACAGGAGCCGTCTGATGTGATCGGAGACCTGGTTATCCACTAGGTAGAAGCTGTGCTCAATGAGCAACTAAAAATAACATTCGGGAGATGAACATGATTGAGATAAAAATGACTGAAGAAATCCGACCCATTATGGAGCCGTTTTTATTTATGGTTAAAGCATTTAATCCGGATTATGAAATCAACCAAGAGCAAGGTAAGGGGCAATTAAGCCAAAAGAGGCTTACACCTAAGGAGTTCTTAAAAGATGACATGATTTATTTGAATGATGCAGATATAGAACTCTTGATGATGTTATTGAACCGAGCAGTAAACAAAGAACCTATGGATATAAAAATCGCTGCGAATTATATTAAATCAAGGAATTGTGTTATTTGTGGCAACAGGTATAAGCGCAAGGAGTTTGTGAAGGATATTTCTACTGAAGATGGAAGAAAAAGTATTTGCAAGAAATGCTTTAATGAATATATCAAAGAGAAATATCACCTTGATGAGGAAGAAGCGCGACGTGTTGGAAGAAGTAAACACAAAAGTGGTATTCAAAAAATATGGTGAAAGCCAGGGAACAATCCCGTAGAAGTACTGCCAGATATCGTGAGAAAAATACTGAGATGTGACTAACCTACCGAAAAATAATTGAAAGTCAAATTGAATCAATTGAGTTACACCATGTGATGTATAGCATTCACCCCAGAAGAAAATTGATAATGGTTTGCACTGTTTGACCACCCCATGCGTATAACTAGTGAGGGTGATTTAAGAAGGCTCTAATAAAAATGTGCCGATGTGGTGAGGATAATGCAAAACCATTTACGAAAAGAAGTTGGGAAAATCAAAGCTAAAGCAAAGATTGGACAAGCAAATAACGTTTCGTTATTGCATATGTTTGAGCTTCTCTATGTATGGCACAAAAATGAAGAGCTTTCTAAAAACAAAAAAAATAGGAGGCTATTATGAGACGGGGGTTTATCAAATTACACAGGAAAATATTGGAAACATCGTTCTTTATGAAACCAAATTGTTTGGTGGTGGCGATTTATTG
>CAVQBK010000012.1:0-9291 GCA_963710755.1 uncultured bacterium | reverse complement strand
CCCGTGCACTCAGCCAAACAATCGGGCGACCCCATTGTGGAAATCAATCTGTCCGAGACGAGTGTTTCCGATTTGGCGGATATCCGCATTCCCGGTAAGGCGGCCATTGTGTTGGATGAAATATGGCAAGCCTTTTTGCAGCGCCCAGCTGGCTTGCGCTGAAGACAAGCCTGATCCTTGGGAAAAAGTGAAAGCCTTTTCATCCCTTTTCCTTCCCAGCAGCTTTGCCGATCCTAATAGAGGCAGGGTGACCTGCGTATCATGTCTAAAAGGAGCTACCGGCGATGCAAGAAAGGGAAACAGGTGACCCCTGGCTGACTCCGGTCCATTGGACTAGGGCAGTGGAAGTGGGGGTGCCTGAAATTGATCGTCAGCATCAGGAAGTTTTTGCCAGAATCAACCGATTGATGAACGACTTGCGCCAGGGGGAAGGCAAAACTACTTTGCCCGAATGGGCGGCCTTTTTAAGGGGCTACCTTACCAAGCACTTTGCCATGGAAGAAACCTACATGGATCTCTACCAATACCCGGAAGCGGCCTTTCGCCATCATCAAATGGCTCACCAGACCTTTGTTGATCAATTTAATAAATGGGAATCGATTTATAACAGTGAAAGTCCATCGCTTCAGCTGGCCACTAATTTACAGCAATATCTAGCTACCTGGCTGATCGATCATATCGGGCGTTTTGACATGTCTCTGGGGCAGTACCTGAGAAAGCACATCCATCCCGAATCCGGTCTGGAACATCGTCATCGTTGACCTGTTTAATTAAAAACCGAAAAAACGGTGGTTATGACCTGTGCCTGTCCGCAAAAGACCAGGCACAGGTCACAATTAAAGAATCTTGATTTACAGGCCGAGATCGGCCGTCCAATAGCCGTGTTTGTTGCAATGGCCAATGGCCGTGATGGTGCCTTGCTGATCTTTTTTCAAATGCAGGCCTACAGCAGCCTGCAAGGCCGCGGGCGTTAATTGGGCACGGCTGATGAATACGTGATCCAGATAGACATCAATCCATTCTATGAAATGATCAGCTTCCATGGGATGAGGCACGGAGCCTACCTTCACATGCAAGTCTTTGCACACATCGGGGATCAAGCCGCACGTATCGCTTTTGGCCAGAACAGGCACATGTTTTTCATTGCCTTCGTGGGCCGCGGAATGGATGGCATTGTCATTGTTTTCGAATTTTTCCTTCTCGGCCCAGCAAACCGGACAAGTTTCCGGTGCTGCGCCAAATTCAATGTGGCCGCAAACCTGACAAACGTAAATTTTGTTCATGCCGATGGTCCTCCTTTAGATAAAAATAATGATCTTCTCGATTCTATCAAAAAATATTGTTGGCACAAATCATTTTGAACCTCCTTAGGGTCCTCTTTTTCAGCTGTTCCGATTCTACTAAAAATAACGGTTTTTTATTCAACCTCATATTCAGGCATAACAAGACTCCTATATTAATGACTTTCTTGAGATTTTTTTATCACCCATAGTTAAATCTCCAGGCGCAATAAATTGGGCAGGGGCAGTATTATTGGCGTATTTTTTTTAATTTATCTCATGGTAGGTGGTCCTGCTTTGGCTTGGGCGTTCAATCCATCACCTGCGCCTGATAAAAATTTTAGGCACATGAACGTGATAGCGGTTACGACAATTACCTTTCCTTTATGCTTATAAAGGTTAATCCTATGATTAATAGATAGATTATTTTATCCTTTAATTTTATACATTTTATAATATTGGCTTATTTTGGAGAAAATTTAACTTGCCAATGTTTAATTAAAGTGATAATTTTTTTGAAAATTAATTTGAACATTTAAAGAGTGCTTGGATTTCCATTTAACCTTACAAGAGGTTTTGCTTTAATGCTGTTGCCTTGGATTATGTGCACAAAAATCCCTTCTTTCATTATCTTTAAAAACACATCCCTATCGAAAGTTAATACTAAACCAACAAGTCCAACCATTTTTTCGCAGCAAATATTTACAGCATGTTTTGTATCATTGTGAAACAGACGCTGGAGTTTAATTTGAAAACTTTTAAAAAAAATTCATCTGGTTTTGAGATGACAGAAGGACCACGTTATACTTAAACAGTTCAGCCAAAACAAATCCTAAGTATTAACTACAAAGGAGACCCATCGCATGCTGAAGTCCGGATTTTTCCTACCCTTAAGGCACCAAAAATTTAAGCACTTTCTGAGTACCATCACCTTGATCATTACTCTCAGCTTCATATTTCCCTATGTCACCTGGGCCTTTGAGTCCCCAGGCAGCATAGGTTCTCCCATTGTAGTAACCTATCACGGCAAGCCCATTACCATTCCCGAGAAATACGGCACTATTGAAGAAACCTTCCAAGGCTCCCATCAAACCGTACTCTGCGTGCAAGACCTCCATTGCCAATATGAAGTTCAGAAAAATATCACTCACATCATCAGTCATCTGTACAAACAGCATCATCTTAAATTAATCGGCGAAGAAGGCGGCGCCGGTCCCTTGAACTTGGACGTGCTTAAAACTTTCCCCCTGCAAGACATCAGGGAAGGGGTCAGCGACTATTTTGTCAAGCAAGGCCGCTTGACCGGGGCAGAGCAGTTTATTGCTAATAACAAGGGTAACCTTTATCTGGAGGGTGTGGAGAATAAACCCCTTTATGAAAAAAGTTATGCTGCCATTCAGAGTTTTCTTAATGCCGAGACCCAGGGCCAATGTTACGATCTGCGCGATGTCCTGGATGAATTGAAACCCACCCTCTACAATCCTGCGCTCTATGATTATGATCAAAAACGCACGGCCTACCGCAATGGCGAGATGGATTTATTGAACTATGCCGTGAGCCTCAGAAAAGCCGCCCAAAAGTACCGGGTCGATAGCCAAGCTTTTCCGGCCTTGGCGCAATTCCTCAAACTACGTCATAATTATTTTTCCGGGGACTTGGATTCCAGCCGCCTTATGCGGGAAATCGACCAACTGGATAAGGATATCCGCAGCCAACTCTATAATAATCCCAATCAGCAAAAACTGGACAGCCTGATGGGACGGTTGGACATCATGGAAAAACTCCTGAATATTTCCGTGACGCAGGAGGAATTAAACGAATTCCGCACTCATCGTCAGGACTATACCATTAAGGCCTTTACCGATTTTATCAAAGGCCAGGACCGTTCGGCGGTGCAGTATTTTGACACAGAACTCTATTCACTTGACGACAAACTGAAAAAAGTGGAAGCTTTTTACGCCATGGCGGATCAACGCAGCCAGGCCTTTGTGGACAACATACTGGCCAGCATGAAGGAAAAGAAGCAATCCATTGCCTTGATGGTCAATGGCGGCTTTCATATTGAGAAAATACTGCAGGAATTAAAAAAACGGGATGTTTCTTATGTGTCCATCAAGCCCAAAGTCACCAGGCAGGATATTGTTAATCCTTATTTTGATCTGCTGCAAGGTCAGAAGAGCCCGCTCGAGCGCTTGTTGGCGCAAAACCAAACCATTTTTGCGCCGCCTGTATTACCGACGGAACAGGCCCGGATGCACAGAATGGTAGAAAGTTTGACCGAGCCTGCGGGCCTGGCCATGCTGGAAAATTTGACCAATGAAGCCCACCAAGCAACCACGGCTTATTTTGACACCTACAAGGATTTGGTCTGGGAAAAAGTGACCAGGGTCACCAATAAGCAAACCAACGCCAATATGGCCATCCCCGGGGGGGTGACCGTGGTGCAGGAAACCAAGAGCGGCATGATGGCTCTGGTGGCTAAAAAAGCTTCCCTGGAAGGGATGATTTCTCCAGCCAGTGTGGACGCGCCTCTGAACAATGGCATGCATGTGGTGGTACTGGCCAACAACCGCGATCTGGTGCAGGCCCTCAATGCCGTGAAGCCCAGCGTCACCGTGGCGGCCCGGGTCAATAATCTGCTGAGACGTTATAATCTTCAAGCCATTGCCCGCAGTATGTGGCAGCCACTGGCCCGGAGGGTCCGTCAAAGTGCTGAGCAAGTTAGCCAAATGCTGCAAAACCTGCCCTCACAGTTCAGCCTATCCTGGTCCAATTTGGGCAATACTATCCTGTCCTTTCCCCATCAGCCTACGGTGGCGCTTCAACTGGTGCTAACCAACCCGATTAGTCTTGCCGCCCTGACGCTCATGATCTTCACTGTGGCACTAATGCAAGGCTTGAGCCCTATCGAGTCGATTTCAATGGCCATTTTTCCCACTACCAGCTTCAATAACGGGAAGCACCGGCGCAGTGAAGATGCTAAGTCTTATGCACGGCTGACCCAAGAGGAACGGGATCACTTTGAAGATTTGATCAAGGCTAAGGATTGGCGCCGCTATCAGCAGGAGCTGGTTAAACGATTGCAGGCTATTGAAAACGCTCACTTCCGGGATCATACAGTAGCGGTTACGGACTTAGTGCAATTTATGAGTGATATGGGAGCGGCCATTAGAAAAGTATTTCCTCATGACCGCGTGGAGCCCTACTATCCTTTCCTACATGCCGTACGCCGGCTGCGCCTGATTCCTGAAATTGGTCCCCATCTGCATGAGATGCTCCTTCAGGTGACGGAAGAAAATTTCGACCGCTTTGCCGATAACACCCTCGCGCTTAAGACCTTGCTGATTCATGAGAAAATCCCGCCCCAATGGTTCAAGAGCTTAAAAGCCCTGCAAGGTCGGCCGATTGACTTGATCACTGCAGAAGTCTACCCTACCGGTGGAGGCCTGTCCCATGTGATTAAAACCATTTCCGCCGGTTTTGAAAAACTCATGGGTACCAAGGTCGACTTCAACGCGCCAATCAAGGATCCTCATGACCCCTTTGGTTCGCAGCAAACCATTTGGACGGTTTATTATCCCAACCGGGTCAAGACTGACGGCAATCTGGAAGCCAATAAATTGGACAGTTTGGGCTTGCGCGGTATTGCCCAGAGCCCTGATGGCAGTAACGAATGGGTTAGGGAACCGCAGGTGGTGGATGACTTTTTGATTACCATGCCCGGATACGCGGAACCTTTTCATGTGGAAGTGTTGGAGGGCTATGTCGAAGAAAAGGGCATCCGTGTCCGCTTCATCAAACAACCTGATTTTTTACCAGTACTTTATGCGTATGAAAGCCACCACAATCCTCATGGCGAAATGGAAAGCAATTTCTTCCTTTACAAAGCCATGCGCGAAGCCATGAAGCGACGCAACAAAGAACTTAAAGTAAAACTGGGTGATCAATACAAAGCTCCCGTAACCATTGGCAATGATGGGCAGACTGGCCTCCTAGGCGGTTATCCCGGGTTTGAGGTGGCCTTAACAGCTTATGTGAGCCATACGTTCTGGAACCGGCAGTTTATGAACTTTGACTTGGAAAAGTTCAAGATGTACTGTCATGATGCCGGTATTCCCGAAAATATTGCCGCCCAAGCCATATACAATAATGACCGGGCTGATTTCAGCGGTTTTGGTCTTTCGGCCACCATGGAAGATACGCCTACGGCCTCAACCAATGTCAGCCAAAACCAGCGCAATTTTTTAAAATTCATACAGAAAATGCTCTCCATCCGCGATACGGAAAGTATTAGTTCCTCAATCGGCAATGGCGATGATTTGGAGGTTACCTTTAAACCTGTACAAGAGGTGTATCAATCCTTACAGAATATAAAACAATGGTTAAATAGAGGTCTGCTGTCCACGGCAGGGCATGAAACAATCAATGACCTCACTAAACCTGAACTTAAGGGTTATTTCCGAACCGTAGAAATGCGTTTTGTAGAATACGAGGCTGTCAAGCAGATTGGCTTTGAGTGGCAGCACTGGGTTGACGAGTTGCGCCGGCTGCCGCAAGACGAGCGCGATGAGAAACGCCATCAATTGGTCCTCGCCTTCAAAGGACGGCAACTACGTCTCGACATGGGCAAGGAGTCGGATGTCCTGTTTGAAATGGCCAATGGAAACGAAGCGATGAAAACTTTGGCACCCCGGATCAAGGCTCTGGCGGAAGAATTTTATTATAATCAAAGCGCTTCCATGAGGGTGGCGCTTGCCCAAAAAAAAATGGCTAAGGTCACGGCGGTGCTGGACAGGTACATTAAAAACGGGCCGCTTGACCTGCATAAACCTGAAAAATTGACCTGGCAGGAGATCGTGCTGCTCAATGATTTTGGCCGCTTCAATTTTGCCGAAGCCCTGGACAATGAAGGAATCAAGCGCATTGGCTTTGCTCTGGAAGCCCAATTTAAAGAAGCCCGCAATGATGTTCCCAGGGAGGGATGGGCCCAAGAAAATCTGGTCAGTGCCTTAAGAGGTCTGATTGAGGATAAAGATTTGCGTCAACAACTGGCTGATACGGTGGATAAGTTTATAAAAGACAATATCGAACAGCATCGTTTGGATCCAAAGCAGGATGAGGATTTGATTTGGTATGCCCAGCAGGCTGCTGAAGCTTTTTGTGACAGCTTGTCTTTTGAGCAGCGGAAAAAGCTTTTAAAGCCATTGGGCTATTATATCGACCCATTGAAGCCTTACGCTGTTTTTCCAGGCCGGTTGGTGGATGAGAAATTCGGACCCGCAGTCATTGCGCTGCTGACCTGGTTGGCAAGCAAGGGGTATCAATTTGTTGCCCTCGCCCGGGTGCAAACTTCCCATGCTCACTTGGGTGAACAGATGGCCAAGGCTGTGCACGAAAGCAAGGATATGGCAGGGTCCGTAGCGTTTGTTTCAGCCTACACACCAAAGTTGAAACAAGAGGCCTTTGATGGTGCTTTCCCAGGTATTACACCTTCGACGTGGGGTACGGGGACCAGTGAAATTATGGAAGCCAAAGGGATATTGGCCCTGAACATGACGACGGAAAACAGGATGAATGGTCAGATCAACATGGCCCACGGCTTCTTGGGCGACAGCAAAGAAGAGGTGCCGGTCTATCCGCTGCCCGGCGAAGGCTCACTGGCCGAAGCCTACGCGCAACCGGCCATGGCTCAAAACGGAAAAATCGAGGATCAAGGCAAGCATGATTATGATGTTGTGCTCACGCCCGGAAATGCTGAAAATAATGCCGACCAATTCATGGACGGCGTCATGACTGTGATGGAGGCATATAATCAAGATTTGAGCCGCGATTTTGATACGGCCACCATAGACGATCTTAATCTGGTCAGGCCGATTATTAATCACATTGCCGGAGAACCTGTGAGTAGTGCCTGGGTGACCGCGGCCGAAAGCCTGCTGTTTTACAATGAAAAAATCACTGCCTATGAAACAGCCAAGCAAAACATTGCCGAAATGGTGGATGACTTTGCCGGCAAGTTAAAGGAGAAATTTATAAACAACAAGCAACTAATCGCGGGTTTAAGCAGAATCAAAAAACATGGAGCCCAGAGTTTTGCTGGCATAGGGAAATACTATTTTAACATCAAGCATCTGCCTACTTATGCCACCTCCGATCATATGGCCCCGGCCACCGATGGCTTTGACGACTTTTTCGGATTGATCAAAGCTATTGCCTATGGCGGTGATTATAATGGTCTGCACTTACCGGGTCAGATCAACGCACTTTTTGAACACATAGAGCACGGTGGCGTGCGCCAGCGGCTGACTCAGATTATAGGCAAAGACTTATACGGTGAGATGGCCGAGTGGCTGAAACAATTGGAAGCAGACAATAAAATGTTCGGCCAGCGGGAAAAATTTGATCTCTTCATGAACCTGATGAAGCAAGTGGAAGCAAGGATGAATGGGATTTACCAACAAGCAGTACAAAAAGAACATCCTTATCAGCCAAGTCCGGTAGTTGAAAACGTGCCCAACACGATGGGGAAAATCAAAGCCAACCCCAATCACCGGACAGTAGCAGAACAAGTGCTTCATGCACGCACTATACCCGACGCCTATCGTCTGAATGGCTATCATACTACCAGCAACGGCATCATCGGCCTCAATGTGATGTTAAAAAAGGTTTATTTTGATATCGTCACAGGCCAAAACAGCAATATTGAAGGGGTAATTGCGGAACATATAGAGCGAGGATATCTTACGGAACGCTTGAGAAGTCTGAGTGTCAACCAAGATTATCAGGCCTTGATCCAGCAATTGGATCAAGCTTTAAAAACCTCGCAAGGCTCGACCATCGACCGCATGGGTGCCCTGATCAGTACACTGGATCTGCTCATCCCACAGATGAATAATATCGAAGAAATCCCTTTTAAAGCCAGTACAGGAAGCACAGAACCCAATGATTTTGAAACAGGTGAAACCATTGGGGCGGGCAAGGCTGGTGCAATTATTGCCGACTTGGGTCAGCCAAGCTTGGGTCAGCTGATGAGTTTGCAGGATGGCGAACCTTTTGCGTGGAAGGATAGGGACGACCAGTCAGATCCTGTGGTGGCGTTGGACAGAACCTTGTCCGGCCTGGTTCAAAGTTTTGCAGGGCCACTAAAACACCGCGGCGAAGGCTTTGAATATGGGAGCATGATCTTTAATGCCAAGGCCGAGGGGAATGAAGGGTTTCTTACGGATACAGGCCGACCCTTTCAGCGAGGTGGTTATTTACTCAGTTATGTCCTAAGCCTAGTCCAAACGGCTAAATTAAGCGCAACACCGGCAGCCAGCAGCAATTATGATTCTTTGCTCAACTACCTTAACCGGCTCAGTGATGACATGGTACATGCCCGTGAGGCGACTAATGAATCCGAGATGCTAAATATCAGCGGGCAGCTTATGGGGCTCTTGAAAGCTTTGGATCATGCCCAAAATAAGTCCTCGACTATGTCAGGGCTATTAACTTCACGAGTGAGCGCTATTCTTCTGATGCCCTTGGCAGGTTTGCTTTTTGCGATAGTAGATGCCCTGACCAATCCGACTTATGCAGCAACCGAAATAGCCACAGCAGTGGCCCAGACGCCGGGTTTGTTTCATTTGGGTGTTTGGCCTGCGGGCCTGTTAGTGCTGGCGGTGTTGGCGATTTATAAGATCGTAAGAACATTCAACCGGCAAAGAGGAGAAGTGAGGACCATTGATCTGGGCAACCTTCTAACCAATACTCCGGGCGAAGCGGCCTTTAAGGACAATCCTATCGCGGAAGCACTCTATAAAAACCGGCAGGGCATTTTTGGTGAAACGGTTGAGGCCATCCTGAAAAACCAAGTCAAGATCCGGTTGGGGTCAGCTTTCCGGGTTTCAGGTCATGAATTAAACGGGGTGCAACCTTTAGGCAAAACGCTGGTGGAAGGGGACACGTCCTTTGTTCTTCAGATCCCCTATGGTTTCCGTCGGTTGCTGGAAAAGAAACCAACCAGCCTGAC
>CAVQBK010000011.1:0-8801 GCA_963710755.1 uncultured bacterium | reverse complement strand
CCTGTGATCGATGCCAATCAAAGGGGCGCCCCCATTGTGGAAATCAATCCGGCCGGGACGAGTGTTTCCGATTTGGCGGACATCCGCATTCCCGGCAAAGCGGCGGCGGTGCTGGATGAGATTTGGAAAGCCTTTCCGCACTAGCCCTTGCCTGTGCCTGACCGTGGAAGACCAGGCACAGGGTGCGATTAATGAATCTTGGCTTACAGGCTGAGGTCGGCCGTCCAATAGCCGTGTTTGTTGCAATGGCCAATGGCCGTGATGGTGCCTTGCTGATCTTTTTTCAAATGCAGGCCCACGGCAGCCTGCAAGGCCGCGGGCGTTAATTGGGCACGGCTGATGAACACGTGATCCAGATAGACATCAATCCATTCTATGAAATGATCAGCTTCCATGGGATGAGGCACGGAGCCGACCTTCACATGCAAGTCCTTGCACACATCGGGGATCAAGCCGCAGGCATCGCTTTTGGCCAGAACAGGCACATGTTTTTCATTGCCTTCGTGGGCAGCGGGATGGATGGCATTATCATTGTTTTCGAATTTTTCCTTCTCGGCCCAGCAAACCGGACAAGTTTCCGGTGCTGCGCCAAATTCAATGTGGCCGCAAACCTGACAAACGTAAATTTTGATCATGTGATGGTCCTCCTTTAGATAAAAATAATGATCTTCTCGATTCTATCAAAAAATATTGTTGGCACAAATCATTTTGACCCTCCTTGCGGTCTTCTTTTTCATCCCCTCGGCTTCCATTAAAAATAACGGCTTTTTAATCAATCCCATATGCAGGCATAACAAGACTCCTTTATTACTGACTTTCTTGAGATTTTTTATCACCCATAGTTAAATCTCGCGGTGCAATAAATTGGGCAGGGGCAGTATGATTGTTGTATTTTTTTAATTTATCTCATGGTAGGTGGTCCTGCTTTGGCTTGGGCGTTCAATCCATCACCTACGCCTGATAAAAAATTTTAGGCACATGAACGTGATATCGGTTACGACAATTACCTTTCCTTTTATGCTTATAAAGGGTAATCCAAGGATTAATAGATAGATTATTTTATCCTTTAATTTTATACATTTTACAAAATTGGCTTATTTTTGAGAAAATTTGTCTTGCCAATAATTAATTAAAGTGATAATTTTTTTTGAAAATTAATTTGAACATTTAAAGAGTGCGGTACTTTTATTCAGCCTTAAAAGAGGTTTGTATTTAATGCTGTTGCCTTGGATTATGTGCAAAAAAAACCATCCATTCACTATCTCTAAAAACACCCTCATATCAAAAATTAATACCCAACAACCAGTTCCAACCATTATTTCCACATTAAATATTCCAGCTATCTTCAGTGCCATTATGAAACAGGCACTGGAGTTTAATTTAAAAATTTTAAAAAAAATGCCATCTGATTTTGAGATACAGAGATGTCACGCTATACTTAAAAATGTTGAGCTTAAACCAGTCCCATGTATTAACTGCAAAGGAGACCCATCACATGCTGAAGTCCGGATTTTCCTACCCTTACGGCACCAAAAATTTAAACACTTGCTGGGCACCATCGCCCTCATGATGACGCTCAGTTTTATCTTACCTTATGTTACCTGGGCGTTTGAATCGCCGGGCACCGCAGGCTTCCTCAAAGCCGTGACGTATGAGGGGAAGCCGATTACCATCCCAGAGAAATACGGTACCATCGAAGCAAGCTTCCAGGGTTCAAATCAAACCATCCTTTGTATCCAAGACCTCCACTGTCAATATGAAGTCCAGAAAAACTTCAGCCACATTATCAGTCACCTTCATCAACAGCATCACCTTAAATTAATTGGTGAAGAAGGCGGCGCAGGCCATCTGGACATGTCGGTGCTTAAAAAATTTCCTCTCCAGGACATCAAGGAAGGCGTGGCCGATTATTTTGTCAAAGAGGGGCGCCTGACCGGCGCGGAGCAGTTCACCAGTAACACCAAGGATAAGATCGATCTGGAAGGCGTGGAGAACAAAGCCCTTTATGATCAGAGTTATGCGGACATCCAGAGTTTCCTCAATGCCGAAACCCAAGGACAGTGTTATGACCTGCGCGATGCCTTGGAAGAATTGAAACCTACCCTCTACAATCCCGCGCTCTATGAATATGATCAAAAGCGCACGGCCTACCGCAACGGCGAAATGGATTTGCTCAACTATGCCGTGAGTCTTAAAAAGGCAGCCCGGAAATATCACGTGGACACCCAAGCGTATGCCACGCTGGCCCAGTTCCTCAGGGTTCATCAGAATTATTTTTCTGGTGAGATGGACTCCAGCCGGCTTATGCAGGACATCACCCAGCTGGATCAGGATATCCGCGGCCAGCTCTACAACAACCCCAATCAGCAGAAACTGGATCAGCTGATGGGGCAACTGGATATAATGGAAAAACTGCTCAATATCTCAGTAACCCAGGAAGAGTTGAATGAGTTCCGCACCCACCGGCAAAATTACACCATTAAAGCTTTCACGGACTTCATCAAAGCCCAGGACCGTTCGGCCGTGGAATATTTTGATACGGACCTTTATTCCCTTGATGACAAATTGAAAAAAGTCGAATCCTTTTATGATTTGGCCGACCGGCGCAGCCAAGCTTTTGTGGACAACCTGCTGGCCAAGATGAAAGAAAAAAAAGAGTCCATTGCCCTCATGGTCAATGGCGGCTTTCATATTGAGAAGATCTTGCAGGAATTAAAGAAACGCGACGTCTCCTATGTATCCATCAAGCCCAAAGTCACCAGGCAGGACATCGTCAACCCCTACTTTGATCTCTTGCAGGGCCAGAAAAGCCCGCTCGAGCGCCTGTTGGCGCAAAACCAGACCATCTTTGCGCCGCCCGTATTGCCGGCGGAACAGGCCCCGATGAACAGAATGGTAGAAAGTTTGACCGATCCGGCGGGCCTGGCCATGCTGGAAAATTTGACCAATAAAGACCACCAAGCAACCACGGCTTATTTTGACACCTACACGGATATGGTCTGGAAAAAAGTGACCAGGGTCACCAATAAGCAAACCAACGCCAATATGGCCATCCCGGGGGGGTGACCGTGGTGCAGGAAACCAAGAGCGGCATGATGGCCCTGGTGGTGGATAGGGAGCATGCCCTGAAAGCAACCAGTATCTCTCCGGCCAGTGTGGACGCGTCTCTGAACAATGGCATGCAGGTGGTGGTACTGGCCAACAACCGCGATCGGTGCAGGCCCTCAATGCCGTGAAGCCCAGCGTCACCGTGCTTGCCTATGTCCAGGACCTGCTAAGCCGCATTAATCTGCAGACCATAGCCCGCAGCCTGTGGCAGCCGGTCGCCCAGCGAGCCAGCCGTGTCTTCCAAAACCTGCAAACACAATTCACCGGCTCCTGGCAGGATTTGTCCGAAAGCATTTCATCCTGGTATCACCAGCCCAAACCGGCTTTACAAGCGATGCAAGCTTCGCCCTGGGGAAAAGCAGCCCTGGTGATCCTGGTGGCTATTGTGGACGCGGCTTTGGGCGGAGCCTCGGTGAAACCATCATCACGGCCGGGATGGTAGGGATGGTTGAAACCATGCCTACCCGGCGCCGAGCGGATATACTCCCTTACTGACGATTAAGCAGGCAAGAACAGGACAAGTTTGAAGCGATTATCCAAGCCAATGATTGGTCCATATATCAGCAGGAATTAGTAGAACGGCTGCAAAAGATTAGGACAACGAAATTCCAGGACGAGGACGTCGCGACAGACGACTTGATTCAATTTATGAGCGATATGGGTGCTGCTATCAGAAAGGTTTTTCCTCATGACCGTATAGAACCTTATAATGCTTTTTTACACGCTGTGCGCAGACTTCGTCTTATACCCGAGACGGTCCGGAAATGCATAAAATGCTGCTAAAAATATGTCAACGTCAATTTGACCGCTTTCGGATAAACCCTGCCCCTCAAGACCTTATTGATACATAGAATAGTGCCGCCCCAATGGTATAAAAGTTCGAAATCATTGCAAGGACGGCCCATTGATTTGCCCACCGCTGAAGGTTGGCCCACCGGCGGCGGACTGGCGCATGTCATTAAAACCATTGCCGATGGGTTTGAGAATGACATGCAAACGAAGGCAAATTTTGACGCCCCGATCGAGATCCACACGATCCCTTTAATTCCCCCTTGACGATATGGACAGTTTATTACCCCAACCAGGTGAAGACGGACGGCAATCTGGAAGCCAACAAAATGAACAAGCTGGGCATGCAGGGTATTGTGCAAGAAGAGGGCCACTATAAGTGGGTTGATGAACCGCAAAAAATAGATGAATTTTTTATCACCATGCCCAATGAGCAAAACCCTTTTAAGGTCGAAATATTCGAAGGGTATATTGATGAAAAATACCCGCGTCCGGTTCATTAAACAACCGAAATTTTTACCAGTGCTCTATTCTTACGAAAGCAAACATAATCCTCGTAACGAAATCGAAAGCAACTTTTTCCTTTACAAAGCCATGAAAGAGGCCATGAAAAGGGATGATATAAGGCGCAAGGTCCAGTTGGGCGACAACTTTAAAACCCGGGTAGTCCTGGCCAATGATGGCCAAACCGCACTGATGGGCGGGTATCCTCGTTTTCCGGTGGCTTTCGCCGGGGAAACCAGCCACACCATTCCCAACCGTCAAAATACCAACACCGATATCGAACTATTCAAGATGTATTGCCAGGATGCCGGCATTCCTGAGCCTATTGCCGCCCAGGCGATTTACAATAACTACAGTACGGATTTTAGCGGTTTTGGCCTGTCTTCCACCATGCCCGATACGCCCAGTGGCGCTGAATATGTCAGCCAGAATCAGAATAACTTCCTGCAGCATGAACCGGCAAGGGGCTACATCCGTGATACGGAAAGTATTGTTACTTCCATTGGCAACGGCGATGATGTGGAGACCACCTTTGAACCCGTGCAAGAGGCTTATCGCACCTTGCAACAACTCAGAGACTGGATAAATGGCCACCTTCTTGACTCGGACAAGCCTGAAACCCTGCTTGAAAAATTGGAAAATAGAGGCAAAGTCCAAATGCGTTTTATCGAACACCAGGCTGTCAAGCAAATCGGCTTTGAATGGCAGCGCTGGATCAAGAACTTGCGTGCCTGCCTTCAGCGCAACGGTATAATGCGCTTGATAAGCTGGTACTTGGGTTCAAAGCAGGTCAACAACGGCTCACCATGAGTGAGGAATTTGATACGCTGCTGTCCATGGCCAATGGCAATGATGAGATCAAGGTATTGGCGCCACGCATTAAAACCCTGGCCGAAGAATTCTACTATAATCAAAGCATCGCTTTGAAGGCTCACCTCTTCAAAATGGAAGTCAACAAGGTCAAAGGGGTTTTAAACAACTATATTAAAAAAGATGAACTAAATCTTTTTGAACCGGAAACTCTGACCTGGCAGGAAATCGTGCTGCTCAATGATTTTGGCCGCTTTAATTTTGCAGAAGAATTGGACAACGAAGGGATTAAGCGCATTGGTTTCGCCCTGGAAGCTCAATTAAGTCGGCCGGCCAAGATGTGGCCAGGGAGGGGTGGGCAACGGAAAGTCTATCCGGCGCCATGCGGGGGCTGATTGAAGATCAAGATCTGCGGCATCAACTGGCCAGCGAAGTAAACGCCTTTATCGAAGAGCATAGAGCAACAAGGCCAATTGATCCCCGCGATCCGGATAACTTGGCCTGGTACGCCGGCCATGCTGCAGAGGCTTTTTGTAACAGTTTGTCGCCGGAGCAAAGGAAAAAATTGTTAAAACCATTGGGTTATTATATCGATCCTTTGAAACCTTACAGTGTTTATCCCGGCCGTTTGGTGGATGAGAAATTTGGCCCCGGCGTTATTGCGCAGTTGCTCCGTCTGGCCCAGGATGGTGATCAATTCGTGGCTCTGGCCCGGAAACAAACCTCCCATGCTCATTTGGGAGATAAGTTAAGAGCGGTCGTGAAGGCCACTCAAAATATGCCCGGTGGCGTGGCTTTTGTATCTGCCTATACGCCGCGATTGAAATTATTGGCGTTTTTGGGTGCTGCCGATGGCGCAACCCCTTCCTATTGGGCCACAGGAACCAATGAAATCATGGAAGCCAAAGGTCTTTTGGCCCTGAACGTAACCACGGAAAACCGGAAAAACGGGAAGATCAACATGGCCTATGGTTTCCTGGGTGATAATAAAGAGCCGGTGCCGGTTTATGAACTACGCGGCGAGGGCGCTCTAGCCGTCAGTTATGCAAAACCCGCCATGGTCAAAGACGGACAGCTGCATTTTGAGGGGGCCCGTGATTTTGATGTGGTACTATCTCCGGGCAATGGTGAAGACAATCCCAAAGAATTTATTGACGCCGTGATGAAGGTGCAGGACGACTATAATCAGGATTTGAGCCGGGATTATGATGAAACAACCATTGACGACCTCAATCTGATGCGACCGGTCATCAATCATATTGCCGGGGAACCGGTGGGCAGTGCCTGGGTGACCGCTGCCGAAACATTGATGTATATTGATGAGAAAATTACGGCCTACGACGAGGCAAAACAAAAAATTGCCGCGTTGGTGCAGGATTTTGCCGCGAAAGTAGATGAGGAATTCAAAACCGATCACGATAAAATCGCAGGATTGGAGGAGATTAAGAATCGAGGTATCCATGATGGCAACGGCATGGTGGACTATCACTTTAATACAAAAAGTATCCGCACTTATGATGCTCCTAGTGGCAGGACGCCATATTCCAAAGGCTTTGATGATTTCTTTGGTCTCATCAAAGCTATCAGCTATGGTGGTGACTATCACGGCCAACATTTTCCCGGTCAAATCAATGCGCTTTTCGACCACCTGAACCATGGCGGCTTTCGCCAACGTTTTACCGAGATATTTGGTGAGCAGTTGTTCGGCGATATGGCCGAATGGATAAAGCAATTGGAAGCAGACAATAAAATGTTCGGCCAGCGGGAAAAATTTGATCTCTTCATGAACCTGATGAAGCAAGTGGAAGCAAGGATGAATGGGATTTATCAGCAGGCGGTGGAAAAGGCCTATCCTTATCAGCCAAGCCCGATTGCCGAGGCTCTGCCTGCAGCCATGGAAAAAATCAATAATGATCCCAATCATCAGACAGTGGCGGATCAGGTACTCCATGGAACCCATATTCCAAATCCATATCATCTGAACGGCTATAGCACCCGTAGCAATGGTATTATCGGATTCAAAGATATGTTAGAGAAAGCTTATTTCGACATCGTTACTGGGAAAAACGCGCATATTGGAGCAGTGATCGCGGATCATCTAAAAGAAGGCTATCTTATGGGACGGCTGGAAAGTATGACCGTCAATAGAGTTTACCAGGGGCTGATTGAGCAATTAACGCCGGTTTTATCCAATACCCGCCTAACTCCTGTCCATCGCTTGGGTGCCCTGATCAGTACTTTGAATCTGCTCATTGAGGCCATGAGTAAGACCGAAAAAATACCGGTCACCACGAAGACGGCCGGCCAAGTCAAGGATGAATTGACGAAGGGTGAAGAAAGGGGAGCAGAGGAAGCGGCACCTATTATTGAGGATCTCGGAGCGGAAGGCCTAAGCCGGTTAATGCAAATAGAAGGCCCTGAACCGTTTAGCTGGAAGACTTCCAACGATATGCCTAATCCGGTTATTGCCCAAACAAAAACTTTGACAGGCGTGGTGCAAAGCGATGGTGAAATGGGTCAAACGCGGGGACCGGGATTTAGGCGTGCATCCATGTTATTTAACGCCAAAGCGACGGACAATAAGGGCTTTCTTACTGATCCCAAAAAACCTTACCAGCGCGGCGGTTATTTAGTAAGTTATATTTTCCATTTGGTACTAACGGCCCACTCAAGCGCGGATGCTGACCAAAAAAGCCGGTTTGATTCTCTGATCAGAAAGTATAATGAATTGAGTGACCAAATGGCCATTGCCCGTGATGAAAATGATGAGGCCGAGATTTTGAGAATCAGTGGCAGGATGATGGGCCTGTCAAAGGCATTGGTTGAAGCAAACAATACAGCCTACCAACAAGTCGGTGGCGTCAGCAGCAGGATACAGGAATTTCTGCAGCCCGTGCTTACGAAGCTGAACATCTCGGACCGCAGCTATGCCCGTTATGGTGCTGTTATTGTGGAGAGCCTGCCCATTTTGGCCTATGTGATCTATGGTCTGGCCAGCGGCGATTGGCTGGGCACCTACGGTGTGCAGGCGGTCTTTGGGCTCTACACCATGCCGCGCTGGGGGCTCTTCAGCCAGATCCATCAATGGTCCGCTAATAATGTGGATACCCAGACTTTTCAAGGCCGGCAGGCCATGGCCAAAGGCTTGGTGATGGTCAACAGCGGTTTCTTTGTACTGGCTACCGTGGCTCAACTGCTAGGCCTGGCACCGGCCTTTGCAGCAGTGGTGCTGCTGGGCGGGTGGCTGGTCACTCATGGCGTGGCCAACCTAATGACCACGGCCAAGGTCAAATCAGCTACTGAAGTTTCTCTGGAGAAGCTCTTAAAAATAAGGAACCGGGCGAAGCGGCCTTTAACCATCCGCTTGCGGCCCTGCTCTTAAAATACGGTAAAGGCATTTTTGGGCCTGATACTGTTAACGCTTTGCGTAAAAATAATATTGTCTTTCGTACCGGTCCGACTTTTAAGGTGATGGGCCATCAAAGAGTGGGCGAGATATCTTTAGGCAAAACCCTGGAATCAAAGGATGTGCAATTTATGATTCAGGTTCCCTATGGGTTAGACTTACTTCTAGGGGAAAAACCCGCTAC
>CAVQBK010000010.1:0-10859 GCA_963710755.1 uncultured bacterium | reverse complement strand
GGTTTTTACGGAGCTGCCGGCCATGGCGGTTTTTTTAACCGGCTTGCTGGCTTTTTATAAAGGCCGGGGGAGGTGGTCCTGGCTGCTGCTGGCCGCAGCTTGTCTGCTGCCGTGGTTTTATCCCAAGTACATCCCTTTGTCTTTGGTACTGGGGATCTTGCTGGTGGTGAGCCTGAGAAAGCACCCTTGGCAATTGGTCATCATGATGGCGCCGACCGTGCTTACGGCCGCGGCCTACACCATTTTTTACCAGCACTTCTACGGCCTGACGGTGAGTCAAAATCCATATGGCGCTTTTCATCCTCTGTTATCCTGGCGCGGATTAGGCAATGCCCTGGGACTGCTGGTGGACCGCGATTTCGGCTTGGTGCCCTCGGCGCCCATGCTGGTGCTCTCCGTGGCGGGCCTGAGGCAGCTTAAAAGTTTAAAGGCATCGGCCTTTTGGATCATTTTGGCCGTGGGCGCATCCGAGTTTTTGTTGTATAGTCTTTTCGATGATTTTACAGGCAGTGCGGCCATCTGTTCACGAAATTTTATGCCTGTGCCGGTGATGCTCCTGATTCCCGCAGTGATGGGGATCAAACAGTGGTGGCAGCTGGGCGGATGGAAGAAAACAGCAAGCCTGATCCTCCTGTTTTTAACCATTGCCCAGGTGTGGCTCTGTGCGGCCTGGCCCATGCTGCGCTATCTTGCACCCAAGATCAAACTGTATACTATGATCGGTTTTAGTCCCAGTCTTTTTCCCAGTCTGGGCGATGGCATGACCATGGGAGAAATGGTATGGGCCGTGGGTCTGGTGGTGACCCTGATTCTGGCCATCAGCCTGTCGGAAAGAGCGTCTTCCCGAAAGGAGCTTAAAAGCTGAGCAAGACCTTAGGGTCTTTGCTTTTAAACCAACCGATGGACATTTTACTGGTCAAACCTCTCAACCTCATGAGCGATCACATCCAGCCCCCTATTGGCCTGGCCTATCTGGCGGCCATGCTGGCGCCGGCCCATCATGTGGAGATCCTGGATATGATGAAAGCGCACCAGTCCCGGATCACGCCCTATCTTAAGGGCAGACACTATGACGTGATCGGCTTGCAATGCTATACCCAGGACCTGAACCAGGTGAAAAATTTGGTCGAAGAAATCAAACGTTATGAGGACCGTATCATCACCGTGGTAGGCGGACCTCATCCCACCATGCTGCCTTTGGAAACAGCGGGCCTAAGCCCGCTGATTGATTTTGTCTTAAGGGGGGAAGCGGAATACAGCTTGCTTCAGCTGGTGAATGAATTGCAAAAGCCACAGCCCCGGCTGGAGAGCATCCCCGGCCTGATCTGGCGTAGGGCAGGGGAAGTGGTGCAGGGTATGGAACCGGCTTTGGTGGACAACTTGGATGACCTGCCCCTGCCGGCCTGGCATTTACTGAAGCCGGAAACCTATCCGCCGGCCCAGCACGGCGCGTTTTTTGAAAAGTATCCCATCGCGCCTATGATCACCACCCGCGGCTGCCCTTACGGCTGCCGCTTCTGTTCAGCCCCGGTATTAAGCGGGAAAAAAGTGAGGACCCGCAGCCAGGAAAACATTATCCGGGAAATCCTGCTGCTTTACCGCGAACGGGGCATCCGGGAATTTCATATTGTGGACGACAATTTTTCCATCAAAAAAGTGCATGCCAAAAAAGTGCTGCAAGCCATTATTGACTTGAAACTGGATCTCAGCCTGGCTTTTCCCAATGGCATCAGGATCGAAACCGTGGACGACGAGCTGCTGGACCTGATGAGTCATAGCGGGGTGTACCTCATTTCCCTGGGGATCGAGGCCGGCACCGACCGGGTATTGAAATTAATCGACAAACATCTGGCCATTGCTCAAATCCGGGAGAAGATCGGCTTGATTCATCGTCACCGCATTGATATGGCCGGTTTTTTTGTCATCGGCTATCCCGGGGAACAGCGCGCGGAAATTGAACAGACCATTGCTTTTTCTCTCGAGCTGCCCCTAATCCGCGCCAATTATTTTGATTTTCTGCCTCTTCCGGGCACACCGGTTTTTGAAGACCTCCGAAAACGGGGTGAACTGCAGGCACTGGCGCCGGGCAGCGCCAATTTTACCTCCGCGTCCTACGCGCCGGAAGGCATGACGCGTGCGGAATTAAAACAACTGCAACGCAAGGCTTTTCTGAAATTTTATTTAAGGCCCAAGGTGTTTCTGAAAAATATTTCCAAGATCAAATCGCTGAAGCATTTGAAATATTTGGCCAAGCGTTTTTATCATTGGATCCTGATGGCGCCTTGAAATGAGGGGATGGCCATGCGCCGGGGTTAATCGCGGCGGATGGGATAAATTCTTTACAGACAGGACAGGGCATATGTATTTATTATTTTCTTTGATCACGGTGGCGGCAGTTGAAGCGGTTGTTCTGGCAGCGGCCATCATGGGATGGACTTGCTTAAAAAGCCTGGGGCGCGGGCAGACCCTTGATTTGGAAGCCCTTTTAACCGGTACGGGCTTGGGTCTGGCCCTTTTTTCCTTTACGGTTTTCGCCTTAATGGCAGCCCGGCAATTTTCTCTGACCGCTTTGGCAATCTTGCTTGTTTTGTGGTATCTGTTTGGCTTGGCCTTGGCCTGGCAAGGGCGTCAACAGCTTTGGATTTTTTTGGAAGGGCTGGCGCGGCGCGGCCAGGGCTTTTGGGGGCTAGCCCTGGCGGGCTTAATGCTGGCCTTGCTTAATCTGCTGCCGGCCTTGATGCCCTCCACTGATTGGGATGGTCTGGCTTATCATTTGGCCTTGCTCAAGATTTATCTTCAGCACGGCGGTTTTATCTTTCGTCCCGATATTTTTCATAATCTTTTTCCCCAAGCCATGGACATGTTATTTGCCTTGGGCTTGGCCAGCCCCGCCGGTCAGGCGGCCAAAGTGCTTAATGTGGAACTGGCCCTGCTGTGCGCTGTGGCGGTTTATGTGCTGGGGCGCAAACTCAAACTGGACCGGCGCTGGGCCGCTGGCGCGGGGGTGTTGTTTTACGCGCAATACATTGTTCATCTTGAGTCTGGGACGACCTTTATTGAACTGGGCCTCACCTTTTATGTGGTGCTGGCGTTAATGGCCTTGCTTAACATGGCTAAAGATGGGGGTGTGGGGCTATGGCCGCCGCTGGCCCTGTTCTTTTTTGGCATGACCGCTGCCAGTAAATGGCATGGCCTGGTTATTCTTGCCCTGGGCTGGCTGGCTGTGGCCGTGACCTTGGTGACCAGCGCCGGGAGACCTCCTTGGCCCAAAGTGGTGGGAAAACTCATCGCATGGGGCGCGCTCGGGGTATTGCCCATCGCGCCTTATATGATCCGCAATCTAATCTTTACGGGCAATCCTTTATGGCCCCTGGCTTATGGCCTGTTTGGAGGGCCCTATTGGGACAGCGCCATTGGCAGGGCGGTGGTTGATATGAGCCGCCACTACGCGGGCTGGGTGCAGGGGTGGTCAGGGCTATGGCGTCTGCCCTGGGACTTTCTGGCGCATACCTCGGCCTTCAGTATCGGCGCTGAAGCCTTTCGCTGGCCCCTTATGGCCAGTTTGGTGATTGCCTTAGGCGTCTGGCTGGCGCGGCACAGGCAACCCCCAGCCCGAGCGTCTCAGCACCGCGACTCCTTATGGGCGATCGCCATGGGGGTCTTGATAGCAAGCTACCTCGTTTTTTGGTTTCTCAGCTCACCGCAATTCCGGTTTTTATTGCCCTTGCTTCCCCTATGGGCCTTGGCCGCCATGGGTGGTTTAAAGCAGCTGTGGCAGGCGCTTGCTGGTTGGCGGCGGTGGTCTTTGCTGGCGCTGCCCTTGGGCCTGGTGGCTTTTCATCCTCCAATCCACTGGGATACACCGCTGCAGTTAAAAATATTATTCGGAGCGGTCAGCCCCGCAACCTACTTGAGCCGCCATCTGGAACACTATCAAGCCTGCCGTTTTCTGAACCAAGCCATGGGGCCGGGAGAAAAGGTCTTGCTCTTCGGCGAAAACCGGGGATTTTATCTGGACAAGCCTTATCTTTGGGGCGATCCGCTGATGCAAAAAGTCATTAATTTCAGAACCTTGAAAACAAAACCTGAGCTGGCCGCAACCCTGCGCGACCATCACATTGCCTGGGTGCTATACCGCGAGGATCTCTATACCAAGGATTATTACGCGCCTCAAGCCAAGGCGCTTATGAAAGCTCTGCTGGTCCAGGAGGGAGAAGTTGTTTATAGCGACGGACCGGTCAAGGTCTATCACCTCTATGAGGGTCAATCCAGGCATTTTGCCGTTTATCCCCCCCCGGCAGCCGCTGGGGCATTAGCCAATCAGCGGTGGTTTTATAGGAAAACAAGATAGGGTTATTTCTGAACTATGATCTTGAGGTAAAATTACAATTCGTCTATAGTTGTGCTTGAAAATAGCGTATCGACAAAGAAATTTTCAGGATGAAATGATGATCAATAGAAAAAAAGACCGGCAGGGCGTTATTTTGCCTTTAGTTAACTGGCGGCTGGCTTTTTTACGAAGACGCAAGGTGGAGGAAGGGTATGAAATGCAAAATATGCGGAAATGATAAAAATCATCAAACATATCAAGTTCGAGAGATGTTATTTGGGTCAAGAAAAGAATTCACCTATTTTTTATGCAGTGCCTGTCATTGCCTGCAAATAGCAGAAATTCCCAAAGATATGTCTCCCTATTATCCTGACGAATACTATAGTTTTGAACCAAACATCGAGCGCTATTTTAGAAATCCCATCAGCAACATGATTCGTCGATGGCGTGACCAATATATAGTTTTTAAAAAAGGTCTGATCGGAAGCTGGTTGAACGAAAAATTTAAAAACCCTGATTTGGCTTTAAAAACAAAGGCGCTTAATCTTACGACAGAGAGCAGAGTGCTGGATGTCGGGTGCGGCGCAGGTTTTCATTTATATCAACTTAGAAATATTGGGTTGCGTCATTTGCTTGGGATCGATCCATTTATTCGCCAGGATATTCGTTATTCAAATGGGCTTGAAATAAAGAAACAAGAATTATTTCAAGTGAAGGCAAGTTGGGATGTCATTATGTTTCAGGATTCATTTGAGCATATGTCCGATCCCCGTCAAATCATGCAGCAAGTCGCGGAAAGATTATTTGAGAAAGGACGCTGCTTAATGAGCCTTCCTTTATCATCCTCGTTTGCATGGAAAACCTATGGAGCAGATTGGGTACAATTAGACGCGCCACGGCATTTTTTCTTACATTCCAAAAAGAGTCTGGAAATACTGGGCAATCAAGCCGGAATGAAAATTATTGATTTCTTTTATAATTCAACAGCTTTTCAATTTTGGGGAAGCGAACAGTACCGGCAGGATATTGCGTTGATCTCGGAAAAATCGTATGCTAAAAATCCCGAGAAATCACTATTCACTTCGCAAATGATAAGTGCCTATCAAAAAAAAGCCGCAAAACTTAATGACGAAGGTGAAGGTGATAATGTGATTGTTGTCTTTGAGAAAAAGTAATTAATGTTGTGTGGAATTTATGGAAATATCTGGAGAAAACATCAAAGGTGGGACAAAAAGCGTGATGATAAATTTGGTAAAAATTTTGCTGTTGATTTTAAATATCGGTTTGTATTTGATACCTGCGACACAAGCTTTTGAAACTAATCAATCTGCCAACGTAGTCATTGGGCAAAATACGATGATAGACGACATGCCCAACCAGGGAACAACGTTGAATGCGCATACGCTAAATAACCCCCAAGGCATAGCGGTTAATGGAAGCAAAGTATTCATCAGCGACAGTGGAAATCGACGGACACTGGTTTTCAATTCTATCCCGCAAGCAAATAATATTGATGCTGATGTTGTTGTCGGGCAGACTGATATGAACAGCAGCGCTGCTGCGCTAACAAGTGCGGGTTGCTCTGATCCGACAGGGGTGGCTAGTATCAATGACTATATTTTTATTGTTGATTGGCAATATAACCGGGTGCTGATTTATGATACCATCCCTTTTCAGAATGGAGCTCCCGCCCAGTACGTTGTTGGGCAGGCTGATATGACTAGCTCGGTTTGGTCTTGTTCACCTAACAATTATCGGAATTCGATTCAAGTTTTTAGTGAAGGCACTCATTTATTTGTCAATGACCAGCATAATCACAGGATTTTGATTTATAACGTAATTCCAACAACAAATAATGCAACCGCGGATATTGTGGTTGGCCAGCCAAACATGACCAGTCATGATTTCAATCAAGGCAGTGGTGTGGCTGCAAATACACTTTACTTTCCTGGTGGTATGTGCACCTACGATAATAAATTCATAATCGCCGATAGTACCAATAACCGCGTGTTGATTTTCAACTCGATACCTGTCGCAGATAATACCTCCGCAGATATTGTTATTGGCCAATCCGATATGATCAGCAACAGCCCCAATAAAGGAGGGTCAGCCCCGGCGGCGAACAGTTTAAATGGACCAGGTGATGTTTGCTGCGACGGTACTCGTCTCTATATTGCCGATACAGGTAATAACCGCATTCTCATTTACAACCAATTGCCCACCGTGGCGAATGCTTCGGCAGACATTGTGATCGGCCAGACGGACATGACGGGGTCCTCTTCCGGATGTTCGGACAAGAAGTTTAACGGTCCCAACGCCATCTGCGTGGAGAATAAAAAACTATTTGTGACCGACCGGTACAATAATCGCGTGCTCATCTTCGATGATGCGCCTAAGGTGATGATCAATGCGCCTGATCACGGCATCGGTGGCCGGACGCTGGCCATGACCCTGTATGGCAGTAATCTTGCGCAGGTTACCGGCGTCAGCCTGGTCAAAGGGGGCCAGGTGATCACCGGAAGTAATCTCGATGTGATAAATGAAAATCAACTCACTTGTGCGTTTAACCTGCCCTCGGGTACCGGGGAATATGGCATCATGCTGATGATGGGGGCGGAGCAATTTAATTTCGGGAAGCGCTTCACCCTTCTCCAATCCACCGTCCAGCCGGTGACATGGAGATCGTCTACCCTTGGCAGTACGGGCATTCCATCCCTGGCCGGAGCTTATTGGGCGATTACGGTAAGCGATAATGATAACAACGGTAAAAATGCAGTGCTGGTGGCGGATCGCAATACGCAATTGTCAACTTTCAATTGGATTTCCAATGGTTGGGAAAAAACAAGCATACCTTCCTCACCGACATCCAGCTATCTGGCCACGGTCTTGGTTGCTGATATGGATGGCAATAATGTTCCTGAAATCTACGCCACCGCTTTAAATGGAAATTATGACCTAATACAGTTCAAAGCGATCGGCAGCAGCGGCACGGTCATCGCGCATGGCAGCGACAAATACTATGCCATGGTTTATGGTGACGCGGATAATGACGGGGTCAATGAACTGTATTGCGCGGGCGAGGACGGGCAGATTCACCAAATAAGTTATGGCGCGCCTTGGCAAGATCAAATCATTGCCAACGATGGATCCCGTATAGTGGACTTGGCTATCGGGAGCGCTCGTGGCGGCCAATATTTCGCGCTTTATAGCGCCAATACCGCCAATCCGCCCGATGCCGCTGGTCAAATACATGAATACCAAAAAGTGGGCGCCAGTTGGACCATGAGTGTGGTGGGCTCGGGTACCGGGGAAATGACCGCAGTCAGCATTGGTGATGGTAATCATGATCAACAGATCGAGATTTATGGGGCCAACAAAGACGGCAAACTATACCAGTATAAGTGGATGACCTCCAATTGGGAAACCAGCACAGTGGTGGACGGGGGTGAACCGCTTAATGATGTGCTGGTCAACGATGGCGACAATGATGGCAGTGATGAGGTCTATGTGGCCACCAACAGTGGGAAAGTACTGCAACTGCGCCGTGTGGGGTCACAGTGGGATCAGCAGGAGATTGGGGCTGTGGGTCAACTTCTTCGCCGCCTGGCTATCGGAGACGGTAATAACAACCACCAATATGAAGTATACGCCATCGGTGATGATCACCAGGTTTACCAGTTCGCCGCCCATCCCCAAACCCCGACGCCTTTACCCACCCCCACGGCTATCGCTGATTTTAAAGGAAAATTGATTTCTGAGCACTATGTCTACACCGCGCCCAATCCGGTGAGAGGTAGCAATGCCAACTTCACGGTTTATACCCAGGCAGCTTGCAGTCTTGAGGTTCAAGTCTTCACCTCCACCCATGGCAAGGTCATGACCTTTAACCTCGATTGCCCAGGCGCGGGGCTCTATCATAAACAAGTCTACATGGGCAACCTGGCCAATGGGGTATATCTGTTCCTGGTGAAGGCGGACAATGGGCAGGGAACCAAAGAAAGGCTGGTTAAGAAAATAGCCTTGATCAAATAGTGACTAACCCGGCGGAGCTGGATAAAATTCTTTAAATCCGGATTATCTACGCAAAAGCGTAGATAATCCCATTACAGACGCTAATGTCATCCGGGATCCAGTGACAAAAACGTAGCCACCACCGTTTTAGGCACGAATCAGTTCCGGCGTTGCCGGTTCAAATGACAGAAAAAGAGGCCATGATGGCTGAACTTAATCCAACGGCTAAAATTGCCAAAAATTCCTTGGTCCAACTGGTGGCGGGCATCATCAACAAACTACTGGGCGTCTTGCTGGTGATTTACGCGGCCCGCCAATTGGGCACCGTGGGGTTTGGTACTTACTCCTACGTGCTCTCCTTATACGCTATTTTTTATATTATTACTGATTTTGGGTTGGGTACCATCACCACCCGGGACGTGGCCCAGGACAGCAGCAGGGAGTCGGTTTATTTGGGGCACACCTTAATCCTGCGTTTTTTTCTTTCCTTGGTGGCGGCTTTGGGCTTGATCCTCACGGTCTGGGCGCTGAGGCAACCGGCCTTGTTAATAAAAATCTCGGCCATCGTGGCCTTGTCACTCTTCTTCACCAGCGCCGTTGACAGTTGCAGCGCCTTATTCAACGCCCACCAACGCATGGAGATTCCTTCGGCCATCGCGGTCATAGCCGCCACGTTGCGGATCACGGCTTCTTTGGGAGCACTGGCCGGTGGGGCGGGCGTGGTGACACTGATTTGGATTCAATCCGTAATGTCCGCGGTGCAGTTCATCATTATCTTTATTACCCTCCGCCAATTTGTGCGCCCCAACTTCCACATGGACTGGTCTTTCGCCAAACATTTGCTGCGGCAAGCCTATCCACTGGCTTTAGCCAATTTATTCTCGGTGGTCTATTTCCGGGTGGACACAGTCATGCTGGGCGTCATGAAAGATCAATCATCGGTGGGGATTTACAACGCGGCCTACCGTCTGCTTGAGTTTACCCTGATCTTTCCGGCCTACTACGGCGGGGCTATTTTCCCGGTGATTGCCTCTAGCTTCAAAGTTAACCAGCAACGCTTTCTGCTCATCTACCGCCGCTCCCTTAAATACATGTGGATCATAACCTTGCCCATGGCCTTGGGGGTGACCATGCTGGGTCCTACAATAATCCGTGTTCTTTATGGCCAAGCCTATATTCAGAGCGTGCAGCTGCTGTCGGTGCTGATGTGGTCGCTTTTAATAATCGCCCTTAACTCGGTGAGCGCGCCTTACCTCATTGTGATGGAGAAGCAGCGCATCGTGACGGTCTTTGCCTTGGTCATGATGCTCTTTAACATGGTCTTGAATGCGGTCTTTATTCCCGCTTATGGCGCGTTGGGAGCGGCCGGGGTAACCCTGGGTTCAGAGGTGATCAACAGCCTGCTTTATGTGATCGTGCTGGCCAAACCGCTGAGCTTGAACTTGGGGTTGTTGCGTTATTTTGTCAAACCAGCCCTGGCCGGCCTGATCATGGTGGTTCTTCTTTATTTTATCGGGGCCTGGGACATGGGTTTTCAGATTGTGCTGGGCGCGGCGGTCTACGGCATCAGTTTGCTGGCGCTGGGCGGGTTTGATGAAATTGACCATGAACTCTTCAGCCGCATCCTCAAACCCAACGCAGCCGGGACCATGAAGGTGACGGATTAAAAGCGCATGACCAATAACCAACGCGGCGTGACGATCATTATCTCCAATTACAATGGCTGGCCCTTGCTGGCGCAAGCGCTGCCCACGGCGTTGGCCCAGGATTACGCGCCCATGGAAATCATCGTGGTCGACGACGCCTCCACCGATGACTCGGCGCAGCAGGTGCGGCGCCATTTTCCGCAGGTCCGGCTGATGGTGCTGGAAAGCAACAAAGGCTTTGTCGGCGCTAATAATACCGCTGCCGCTGCCGCTGAACATGACTGGATATTTTTAATGAACAATGACGTGCACTTGCCGCCGTCGGTCATCACCACCCTGATGGCGCAGGCCATGGCCGCGCCTTCGCTTGCGGTCTTGGGACCGGTGATCCACAACCTCAATATGGATACGAGCCGTTATCCCCGCAACGGCACCTTGAGTTTGACCGGGGCCATGATTGATAACGTTTTTGATGATCCCCGCATGGTCTTTGGCATCAGCGGCTGCGCCGTGCTTTTCGACCGGCAGCGCTTAGGGGTGCCCTTTGACGAGGATTATCAATTTTTTCATGAGGACACCTATTTATCATGGAAAGCGCGGCTGATGGGACAGGAGGTCGCACAAGTGCCAGCGGTCATGGTGCGCCATTTAGGGGGCGCCACCGTGCAGGGGAAAAAAGAGCGCAACCGCTTTCTTATAGAGCGCAATCGCCGCTTGAACCGGCTGCTCTTTTTTTCCCAGGCCACCGCATGGAAGCTCAAACCTTTGCTGGCGCTGGCCGGCTTGGCCGAGTGGTGGGCGGAGCGGATGAAGGGGCGCAAACCGGGCCCGCTCAGGCAGGCTAAAACTTGGGTCAGCAGCCACCGGCTGCT
>CAVQBK010000009.1:0-5362 GCA_963710755.1 uncultured bacterium | reverse complement strand
TGGTCGTTTTTTTGGCAGGCCTGCTGGCTTACTTTAAGAGTGATGGTAAACAGGCATGGCTGTTGCTGGCCGCAGCTTGCTTGTTGCCCTGGCTTATCCCAAATATATTCCTTTGTCGCTTGTCCTGGGCGCGTTGCTGGTGATACACCTGGGCAAGCAGCCCGGGCGGTTGGGAAGCATGCTGATCATAGCTGTGGCCATAGGGTTGGGTTATCTGGCTTTTTACCGGCATTATTACGGATTGAGCCTGGGGCAGAACCCATACGGCTCTTTTCATTCCTTGTTTTCCTGGCGCGGTCTGGGCAATAGCCTGGGCCTGCTGGTGGATCGTGATTTTGGCCTGTTCTCTTCGGCGCCCATGATGGTGCTGGCCGGGGTGGGGCTTAAGCGGCTAAAGGTTTTCAGACCATCGGCTTTTTGGATTATCCTGGCCGTGGGGGTGATCGAGTTTGTATTGTACAGTCTTTTTGATGATTTCACCGGTAGCGCGGCTGTAAGCTCCAGGCATTTTTTACCGGCTGCGCTGATGCTGCTTATTCCAGCCGCTGTGGGGGTGTTTGGGTGGTGGCGGGCAGGGGGCTGGAAACAAGCTCTGGCGCTGACCTTGACGGCCTGGACCATGATGCAGGTATGGTTGTGCAATGCCTGGCCGGAGCTACGGTACTTGTCACCCAAAATAAAACTGTATCATCTGTTTGGCTTTAGTCCCAGTGTATTTCCGAGTTTGGCTGACGGTATGACCAGCGGGGAGTTGGTTTGGAGTTTGGCGATGTTGACGGTTATCACGACAGGCATGTTAGCTGCTCTTAAAGCAGATGAGCGTTAGGTTCGTGTAGTCGGCCCGAGGGGTTACTGCTACCGGTCCATAAAAGTACCATGGATTTAACCGCCATAGGAGAATGACCCTTGTTCAACTATTTAGTACATGCCATGGTGACGATTGCAGCCGTGGAAAGCATAATGATGGCTTGTGGCTTGATCGGGTGGAGACTGCTGAGAGCTTTTCGGCGGGACTGCCCGTTGACTCTGGAAACATGGTTGCTGGGGTTGGGTATTGGCTCAAGCCTGATGTCTTACCTGATCTTTGGGGTGATGGCAGCCCGGCAGTTTACGCAGGCGAGCCTGATGGTGATAGGCGGGTTGGCCTTGATGGCGGGTGCTTGGTTGCTATGGCGTCACCGTCGCGAGTTGAGCTGCTGGGGGAACCGTTTGGATTTGCTATGGCCACAGATTTGGTGGGGCGTGTGGTTGTTCCTAATAATGATGGCGTTTAATTTATTGCCGGCTTTAATGCCTTCCGTGGATTGGGATGGTCTGGCTTATCATTTGGCTCTTCCCAAGCTCTATCTGCAACATCATGGTTTTGTGTTCCGGCCTGATATTTTCCACAACTTATTTCCTCAATTCATGGAGATGCTTTATAGCTTTGGTTTGCTCACGCCTTTTGGACAGGCCGCTAAAATAATTCACTTTGAATTCGGGGTAGTCTCGGCCTTGGCAGTATTTGTATTAATAAGAAAAATATCCGCACACGCCCGGTGGGCCATGGTGGGCATGCTCTTGTTTTACATGCAATACATTGTCCATATGGAATCAGGGACCAGTTTTATCGAGCTGGGATATACTTTTTTTGCGCTCTTGGGCATGCTGACCTTGATGAAGGTTAAACAACAACCTCAGGAAAATCTCTGGCCTCTTTTGGCCATAATGTTTTTTGGGATCACGGCAGCCATTAAATGGCATGGGGCGGTTATCCTGGCCCGGGCTGGCTGGCCATAGTGTTTACCCTGGTTCTTTACCGGCCGTCTTTTAAATGGCGGCAGGACTGGTGGCGGCCCATGCTGATGGGTGTGGTTGGGCTCCTGCCGGTTGTGCCTTATATGGTGCGTAATCTAACCATGGCCGGTAACCCGGTCTGGCCTCTGGCTTATCATTGGTTCGGCGGCTTAAACTGGGATGCAGGCCTGGCCAAACAACTGGTCTACCTGCACAATACCTACGCAGGCTGGAAGCATGGCTGGAGCGGATTATGGCGCCTGCCTTATGATATGTGGGCTCATGGCGAGGCTTTTAGTGTGGGGGCCAAAGAATTTAAATGGCCTCTGTCAGCCAGTGTAGTGCTGCTGGGCCTGCTTATTTTCCACAAGATAACAAAAACAGGAGAACAGCGCCCTGCAATCTCAAGCAAATGGGGTGGAGCCATGATTCTGTTAGCTTTAGGTTATGTCGTGTTTTGGCATTTTACGTCACCTCAATTCAGGTTTTTACTTCCGCTGCTGCCACTCTGGGCTGTGGGCATGACCTTGGGATTAAAACATCTTTGGGCGACTAAAAATAAAATCTACCGGTTGTCCGCCGTGGCCGTGGCGCTGCTGCTGGTGACCATCCATCCGCCTTTTCATCACAATACGGGGGAGCAAATGAAGGTCCTGCTGGGCCTGGAGCCGCCCCAACAGTACTGTGCCGCCAATTTGAAACATTACCGTGCCTGCCTGGTTCTAAATCGGGTCGTGACGCACGGTGAAATGGTGCTGCTCTTTGGGGAAAACCGCGGATTTTATCTAACCCCTGCCTATAGGTGGGGAGACCCCATGCTCCAGCAGGTCATTGATTATAGAAGGCTGAAGTCCCCCATGGCTCTGGCTCAAGCACTGGAAAAGCAGGGCATCACCTGGGTCCTGTACCGGGAGGACTTGTACCAGGAGAGTTATTATAGTGCGCCGGTAAAAACCCTGATGAAAAAGATGTTGGCCAAGTATGGGCAAGCCGTGTTTGCCGACGGACCGGTCAAAGTGTTTCGGCTTCACTTTGCTAATGACCGGAAAGCCCCTTATAGGGCGTACTGGTCTTCAACAGCCTTTACGGCCATAACCATGGCCAAGACCGGTCGAAGGGGTTTAGCGGAAAACGGGGTAATGAATTTTTAAAACCATAGCGCTCTTGCTTGCGCCAATGTATGATTTCGAGTAAAGTGATCTCCATTGCAGAGGCTTGTTAATGCTATTTTGGACACAGTTGAGAAAGAGACCATGATCATGGCAGAAATCAACCCAACGGCTAAAATCGCCAAAAATTCCCTGGTCCAGTTAATCGCCGGGGTAATCAACAAACTGCTGGGCGTATTGCTGGTCATCTATGCGGCCCGGCAATTGGGGGCCGATGGGTTCGGCACCTATTCCTATGTACTCTCCTTGTATGCCATTTTTTTCATTGTCACTGACTTTGGTTTGGGCACCATTACCACCCGTGACGTGGCCCAGGACAGCAGCCGCGAGTCGGTTTATCTGGGCAATATTTTAATTTTACGTTTGGTGTTGTCGCTCATCGCAGCCATAGGACTGATCGGTGCCGTCTGGGTCTTGAGGCAGCCTCCGCTTATCCTGCAGCTCTCGGCTATTGTGGCCTTGTCCCTGTTTTTCAACAGCAATGTGGACAGCTGCAGCGCACTCTTCAATGCCCACCAACGCATGGAGATTCCTGCAACCATCGCGGTTATTGCCACCACGCTGCGCATTACCACGTCTTTGGGTGCTTTGGCTGGTGGCGCGGGCGTGGATATTTTGATTTGGATCCATTCGGCTATTTCGGCGCTGCAATTTGTAATTATCTTTTTTACCCTGCGCCAATTTATCCGTCCGTCTTTTTCTTTGGATTGGGCTTTTTCCAAATCATTGTTAAAAAAAGCCTATCCCCTTGCCTTGGCCAATCTTTTCTCGGTGGTTTATTTCCGGGTGGATACGGTCATGTTGGGCATGATGAAAAACCAGACCTCGGTCGGCATTTACAACGCTGCTTATCGTTTACTGGAATTCACGCTTATCTTTCCGGCTTATTACGGCGGGGCTATTTTTCCGGTCATTGCTTCCAGCTTTAAAGCCAATACCCAGCGGTTTTTGCTTATCTACCGACGGTCCCTCAAGTATATGTGGATTATGGCTTTGCCCATGGCTCTGGGGGTAACCATGCTGGGGCCGAAATTAATCCGCGTGCTTTATGGACTGGCTTATGTTCAAAGTGTGCAACTCTTATCCGTGCTGATGTGGTCTCTCTTGATCATTGCGCTCAATGCCGTGAGCGTCCCTTATTTGATTGTCATGGAAAAGCAAAGGGTGGTGACGGTCTTTACTTTGGTGATGATGCTGTTCAACCTTGGGCTCAATGCCATTTTCATACCCACTTACGGTGCTTTGGGCGCCGCCTGGGTTACATTGGCGTCTGAGATCATCAACATTATCTTGTATGTTGTGGTGTTGGCCAAACCATTGGCCTTGAATTTAAAACTACTTCGTTATTTCGTGAAGCCTGCCTTGGCGGGATTGGTGATGGTCACTGTGCTGTATTTTATAAAGACCTGGGATTTAGGATTTCAAATTGTTTTGGGAGCCCTGGTGTACAGTGTGGGCCTGTTACTCCTGGGCGGGTTTACGAGATTGACCGGGAATTGTTTGGCCGTATCATCAAACCCAATTCCCAGGGCAAAATGAAAGTGACGGAATAAGCGGGAGGCCGGGGGATTCATGACCACAAGCGCACCGGGGGTATCGGTGATCCTTTCCAATTACAATGGCTGGGCCCTGTTAGAGCAGGCGCTGCCCACGGTGGTGCATCAGACCTATACCCCCCTGGAGATTATGGTGGTTGATGACGCTTCCACCGATGAGTCGGCAGAAAAGATCACGCAACACTACCCGCAAATTAAACTGATCGTCTTGCCGGAAAACAAAGGCTATGCCGGTGCCAACAATGCCGCTGTGGCCAAAGCACAGTATGACTGGATTTTATTACTGAATAATGATATTCAATTGCCGCCATCCACAGTGACGGTCCTGATCAGGAAAGCATTGGAAAATCCCGACATCGCTGTGCTGGGACCGGCTATTAAAAATCTTAACATGGATATGGACCGCTATCCGCGAAGCGGCACCATGAGTTTGACAGGGGCCATGATCCAGAACGTCTTCCGTGATCCTACCCTGGCTTTTGGCATCAGCGGCTGTGCCGTGCTTTTTGACCGCAGCCGTCTGGGCTTGCCCTTTGACGCGGATTACCAGTTTTTCCATGAAGATGTATTTCTGTCGTGGAAGGCCAGATTGATGGGGCTTGGTGTACAACGGGTGCCGGAAGTGACGGTGTTGCATCTGGGAGAAGCCACGCTCAAAACCAGGGGAGAGCGGAATCGCTATTTTATGGAGCGCAACCGGCGATTAAACCAACTTACTTTTTATTCTCTTCCTACCAGGCGCAAACTGTGGCCATTGCTGCTGCTCACGGCTGGGGTGGAAGCATGGACGGACCGGCTGAAGCATCGTTCCCCGGCACCGATTCGGCAAGCCCGATCCTGGCTGCACGGTCATCGGGAGTT
>CAVQBK010000008.1:0-19058 GCA_963710755.1 uncultured bacterium | reverse complement strand
GTGTTATGTATTCATAACTTATTGACTCATTAAGGTATTGCTTACGCCGAGGCAGCCCTGCAATGCCTTGGCTACCTCGATCGTCTGGGCAAGGTAACATTTAATTTTTCCCAAGGAGAGAGCATGACTTGGGCGTTACCGTCCTGGTACCGTGCAGACGCCATGGCTACCTATCTGCAAACCTTGCCGGATAAAACGATTTTTGGAGATATTTATGTCAGGATGGAAAACCGGCGCTGAGCAGCGCTGAAAAAATTGCAGGGGCACAACAACTTGAACCCCTGCGGGTTTTCTTATTTTAGGAACAGCAAAAGGTGAATCAACATATGACAAAAAAAAACGCCTCCGCGGAAGTTAAATTTCTCGACATTCAGGCCCAGAACCGGGCCTTGAAAAAAGCCATGCTGGCCGCCATGGCCCAAGTGGTGGACAGCAGCCAGTTCATCCTTGGCCCCGAAGTTGGTGCTCTGGAAAAGGAAATTGCCCGGATGACCCATTCCAAAGCAGCCATCGGCGTTAATTCCGGGACCGATGCGCTGCTGATTGCCCTCAAGGCCCTGGATCTGGGGCCGGGGGATGAAGTGCTGGTGCCTGACTTTTCCTTTATGGCTACGGCCTCGGCCGTGATGCTGGCCGGGGCTACACCGGTGATGGTGGATATCGAACCTGAGACCTTTATGCTCGATCTGACGGCTGCTGAAAAAAAGCTGACTAAAAAAACCAAGGCCATTATTCCTGTCCATTTATACGGCCAGGCGGCCAATATGACGGCCTTGATGGCCTTTGCCAAACAGGCCAAGTTGCTGGTGATCGAAGATGCGGCTCAGGCCTTGGGTGCCACCTGGAAAGGCAAGGCGGCAGGCACCTTTGGGGACTTCGGCTGCTTGTCTTTTTTTCCAACTAAAAATCTGGGCGGTCTGGGCGACGGAGGCATGCTGCTGACCCAAAAGGCCAAGCTGGCCCAGCGGGCAGTTCGGCTGCGCCAACATGGTGCCCACCACAAATATATTCATGAAGAAGTGGGTTACAACAGTCGTCTCGACACTCTGCAGGCTGCGGCGCTCATGGTCAAGCTGCCCTATCTGCCCTGGTGGAATGAGCGGCGCCAATCCATGGCAGCAGCGTACAGTGCGGGCTTGAAAGAACTGGTGCAAGTACCCCAGGTGCAACCGGGTGCTACCCACGTGTTTCATCAATATGCCATCTTAACGGCAGGCCGCGACCGGCTGCAGCTGTTTTTAAAAGGCCGGCAGATCAGCACGGCCGTTCATTACCCCCTGCCCTTGCACCGTCAACCGGCTTTCAGCATGTTGGCTTCAGCCCAAAAAGCCTATCCCGTGGCCAATGCGGTGGCGCACCAGGTGCTCTGCCTGCCTATTGCGCCTGAGATTAGCGATCAGGATGTACGCCGGGTGATTGCAGGCATTAAGCAATTTTTCAAAGCCGCATGAAAAGGGCGAAAGAAATTAAATTTTTCTTTGTGTTTTGTTGTCTTAGTGGTGAATCATTTTATCCGGTTCGGCCGGCTTAGATAATGACAGAGATGTTTCCATCCGGGAGGAACGATGCCGTCAAAAACCAAACCCAAAACACAACGCATGGGCCGCGGGGCCAATGACGAATATTATTTGGATTACATTACCGGCAGTTTGACCTTTCCCCGCAATATCTTTCATGCGCCCAAACTCCAAACCGCGGCCAAGCTGGCGGCCGCTCTTCCTGATCATGCCCAAGTTTTGGATGCCGGCTGCGGTGCCGGCATTGTGAGCGCAGGCATGGCGCCCAGACTGGAGTTAACCGGCGTGGACATCGAAGCGGAGTCCGTGGCTTATTGTCAAAAGCATCGTCAGGGCACTTTTATCTGTTCTCCCCTGGAAACGCTGCCTTTTGAAGATGACCAATTTGACTTAATTCTCTTTACCAATGCCATTGAACATTTGGAAAATCCTCATCCTGCGCTGAAAGAGCTGACCCGTGTTTTGAAACCGGGCGGGACCATATTTATCACCACGGAAAACTGTGCCAACCTTTTTTGGCTTATTTTGGAGCAGACCTGGTACCGATTTTTTGGCGGGCCCTGCAAACCCTATATGCCGGAAGTCCATCCTCAGCGCTATACCCCCAAATCTCTGAGCAAGGATCTGGAAGCGCATGTAAAAATGGTCAAACTAATCAAGGCCATGCTGGGCATGGAATTAATGGTGACGGCGACCAAATGAACGCTACGTCCAAAAAAAAAGTGACCAAATCGCGCATCACCAAACAACCCGCCCGCCCGGCGCCCTTTTTTGGCAAATGGGGGCAATGGTTGCAGAACCTGGTGCTTATTCGACCGGCCTTGGTGGCGCTTATGGTGGCCTTGGCTTGGCTGGGACAAGAGCAGTTGTGGGGGCGGCACTTAGGTGCCGGCTTGTGGTTGTGGGTTGCGGCTGCGGTGGTAGGACTTCTGACCTTTTACCGTAATCCCATGCTGGCTCCGTCCCCGCGGCCGGAGGGCAACCAGCGTTTGTTGGAAGCAGGCGCTCTGTCACTGGCCATTATTCTGGGGTTTGTGGTTCGTGTCTACAACGTGACCGTCCTTCCCCATGGTTATTTTTTTGATGAAGCCACCAATGCTCTTATTGGCCTGCAGATGCTGGTGAACCACAGCTACCTGCCGATCTTCGGACCTCCCGATGCGCCGGCGCCTACGCTCTATCACTATCTTAATGCGTTGATGCAATATTTTGGCGGGGCCCACATTAGCGCCACCAAAATGGTGCCAGTGCTGCTGGGTACCCTTACCATTCCCATGGTTTATTTTTTAATGCGCCGCATAGTGGCCTGGCCCGTGGCCTTGGCCTCAACCTTCCTGTTGGTTTTTATGCGCTGGCATATCAATTTCTCCAGAATCAACTTTATTGGTATTGCCACGCCGCTGTTCGCGGCCGCGGCGGCTTACTTTTTGTTGCGCGGTCTGGAAACCAAGAATCGTTGGGCCATGGCCCTTTCAGGTCTGGCCGTGGCCATGGGTCTTTATACCTATTATGCTTCCAATCTTGTTCCTTTGGTACTCGGTCCCTACATGGCATTGCAACTGTTCTGGGAAAAGGATTTTCTTAAGACCCACTGGCGCAACCTGCTGGTGTTTTTGGGCGTGTCCCTACTGGTGTTTGCGCCTCTGGGCTATTATGCGCTGACCCATCTGCATGAGTTCACGGCCCGCAACGGCCAGGTACTTCTTTTCAATCATCTCGGTGGTCAGCCGGCCTTAAATGTCTTATGGACGAATGTCAAGTCCACTCTTTTAATGTTTAATTATTTCGGAGATACTAACGGCCGCCACAACATTCCGGAAATGCCCATGTTGGACATGGTATCGGGCGTATTGCTGGGCTTGGGCGTGATCTGGGCACTGGCTCATTTGCGCCGCAAACATGCCTTTTTGGCGCTTTTCTGGTGGCTGGTGGCCTTGGTCCCCGGATTTATTACCATTGAAGCCCCTCAAGGTTACCGCTGCATTGGCGCCATTATTCCCGTGGTGATGCTCATGGGTCTGGGGCTGAACTTTCTCTGGAGCGCTTTACAGGATTTAAGCCGGGGCACCAAAGTGCAGGCCTGGACCAGCTGGGGCCTGATACTATTGTTGGGGTGGGTCGGCGTGGCCAATACGCAGGCTTATTTTACCCAACAAGCCACCCAGCGTGCTTGTTGGTCTGAATTTTCTGCGCGTGAATATGGCATGGGGCAATTGATTAAAACCCTAGGCTCTGATTATCATACGTATATCTCTGCTGCTTCCTTTAATTATCCCACCATCCGCTACCTGGGGTATCCGGACATGGAGGCAGAGCCCTTTATGATGACCCGGGCCATTCCCAGTAATTACGCAGGCGATAAAAATTTGGCTTACCTACTGTTACCCATTCATGATGGCGCCTTGCCCCTGTTGCGCTATTATTACCCGGGCGGCAAGGAAGAGGTTCATCATTCGCCTTATGATTTTGACTTGTTTACGTCCTATCTGGTCAGCCACGAGGAAGTACAAAAAACACGGGGCTTGCTGGCCCGCTATCAGGACCGCACCGGCAAAGTTATCCACCAACAGGCCGGCCGTGAGTGGCTTAATTTTGATATTAAAGAGCTGGGTTTGCAATTGCCGGTTACGGCTCAATGGCAGGGCTCTATTATTATCCCGCATTGGGGGTCCTACAGCTGGCAGATTATGGGCTTGGACCAGGCCATGCTTCGGATAGACCATCAGCCAGTAGGGCAGGGCGGGGTCATTTTGGCTCAAGGTCAACACTTGTTGGAAATAAAAGGGCAGATTACCCAAACTCAGGCTCCGGTGCAGATACGCTGGATGCCGGCCGATGCCACCACCAGTGTGGTAGTGCCTGGTCGTGCTTGTCTGCCCCAAACCGAGGTGCATGGGCTGAAAGGCACGTATTGGAACAAAACCGAACCCCAGGGTAAACCGGACTATGAACGCATTGATCCGCTCATGTCCATGCTGGGCGCGGATTTCCCCATGGCAGCACCCTTTTGCGCCACCTGGACCGGCAAGATCATGATACCGGAAACCGGGAAATACGCTTTTGGGTTATTGCAAAATCAGGAGGCCTGGCTGTCCATTGACCGGGAAGTGGTGGTGGCCAATACCAAGGCTGATACGATGCAGCAGGACGAGGTTTTTCTGAGAAAAGGCGAACATTCCATTCGCATTGAGTTTAAAAAAAGAATAGGCGCTTATCCCCGGCTGGTGTTCTATTGGACCAGGCCAGGCCAGGTGCAAAGCAAAGTACCTTTTACAGCTTTGACGCCGGAGTAACAAACCAAGGGTAAGCAAAGGGGAAAGAAAAACGGCGACGCCACCTGTCCCTGCCTCAATCCACAAGAGACCCGGTATCTACGCCAAAATAAAAACGGCGATCCTGCTCCTATAGCATTCAAGCTATCGGGTGTTTGAATAATTGATTTAAAGGACCTTTATGAACACTAAAAATATTTTTAGTCAAAAACGATTCTGGGTGGGACTGGCCATTACGGTCCTTTTTCTCTATCTGGTTTTCCGTCAGGTCAATTTTCAAGAGCTGACCAGCGCCTTGGCTCGCGCGGACTACCGCTGGCTGCTGCCGGCACTGGCGGTGTATTTGACGGGCTACTGGCTGAGAGCCATTCGCTGGGCCTATCTCATGAAGGCGGTGAAGCCCCTTTCCTGGCAGCGCCTCTTTCCGCCACTGATCATGGGGTTTATGGTCAATAACGTGTTGCCCGCCAGGGCCGGGGAAGTGGTGCGGGCTTATTTGGTGGGCCGGCGGGAAGCTATTTCCAAAACCGCTGTTTTTGCCACGGTGGTGATGCAGCGGCTCTATGACGGCTTGGTCATGGTGCTGCTGGCCACGGTGGTGCTTTGGTTTTACCAGATTCCGCAAACTGCGGACAACACGGCTTTTGTAACGATGATGAACACGGTCCTGAATATCACCGCCGTGCTCTTTGTTGTTCTTTTTATAGTCCTTTTTGGAATGATTACGTGGAAAGAAAAATGGCTGCCGCTCCTGAACAAAGTGGTGGGCTGGCTGCCCAAAGGCATCAGACCCATAGCTGAAAAATTGGCTCATTCCTTTATCGACGGTTTTGCGGGCATGAAGAACCACCGGGACAGCCTACTGGCCTTTCTATTTACTCTTCTGGCCTGGTTCGGCGAAAGTGCGGCCTATTATTTTGTGCTCAAGGCATTTGCCATCCATCTGCCGGTCTACGGCGCGGTGATGATGATGGCCATCGTCAACCTGGGCATTATGTTGCCTTCCTCGCCGGGGTATATCGGGCCTTTTGAATTTTTCGGCGTGGGCACGCTGCTGCTATTCGGCGTGGAAAAAAGTTTGTCCTTGCCGGCGGTTTTGATTATTCATGCCCTGGTTTGGCTGCCCATCACCCTCTGGGGATTTTATTACATGTGGACATTCAAATTGTCATTCAAGGAAATTGAAGAGACCAAGGAAAAATCGCAACCCTCACTCAGCCTGGATTAGCCGGCAAGGTGAGGTGCTGGAATGCCTCTTAATGGATAGAACATTTGTCATGGCGAGCAAAGTGAAGCCATCTCGTTGTTTCACGCGGTTTAAGTTAAACCCCGATGGCTTCGTCGCAAAAGCGGCTCCTGGCAATAACTTTTTTAAACTTCAAACACGGTGAGACACCACACATAACCGCAAGGAGTGTAACATGAAAATTGGCATTGTTGGTGCTGGCCTGGCCGGCATGGCTGCAGCGCGGCTTTTAACGGCCGCCGGCCATGAAGTGACCATTTGTGAAAAGATGGAGGAACCGGGTGGCTTGGCGGGCACTTTTGTCTTTGAAGGCACCCGTCTGGAAAAATTTTACCATCATTATTTCACCACCGATTTAAATACCGTGGGCTTGCTCAAAGCCCTGGGGTTGGAAGACAAGATGATTTGGAAGGAAACCCCCATGGGCGTGTACACGCAGGGACGGTTATATAAGTTTTCCACGCCCATGGACCTGCTGCGTTTCAAGCCCTTGTCTCTGTTCAACCGTCTGCGCTTCGGCGTGGTGACCTTATGGCTTTCGCGGGTGAAAAACTGGAAAAAATACGAGCATCAGCCGGCAGGCCAATGGATCCGGAAATGGTACGGTCAACAGGCCTGGGACGTGGTGTGGGGACCGCTGTTGCATAGTAAATTCGGAGACCATGCCGAAGAGATCGGCATGCCCTGGTTTTATTCGCGCATCCATACCCGCGCCGGCAGCCGGGCCCAGGGCATGACCAAGGAGAGCCTGGGTTATGTAGAAGGCAGCTTTCAGGTCATGCATGACGCCTTGCGCCGGGTTATTGAAGCGCAGGGCGGCACCTTTCGCTTTCAGACCGAGGTTAAAGGAGTACTGGTCAAAGACGGGCAAATCAAGGGCTGGCGTACGGCGGACGGGGAAGAGCATTTTGATGCAGTGCTGCTCACCATGGCACCCCAAATTATTGCCAAGGTGCTGCCCGCTGATTGTCAGGGATCTTATTGGGACCAATTGAAAGCGGTCGATTATTACGGCAATGTCTGTGCCATTCTCACCCTGAGGCGATCGTTGACCCCCATTTACTGGATGAATATTCCTGATCTCAAAAGCCCCTTTATTGCGGTGATCGAGCATACCAATTTCATTAGTCCTGACGCTTATCAGGGCAAACATGTGCTGTATCTTTCCTCTTACCTGTCCGTAGACCATCCCCGCTATCAGGCGGACGACCAAACGGTACTCCGGGAATTTTATGCGTATTTGAAAAAAATCCTGCCGCATTTTAACGAGGACGATGTGATGGCCTATCGACTGTTCCGCACGCCCTATGCCCAACCCATCATGCGCACTGGTTACGGAGAAATGATCAATCCCATTGCCACCCCGGTTAAAGGTCTGTATGTGGCCAACATGGCTCAGGTCTATCCGGAAGACCGGGGCATGAGCTATAGTCTGCGTTTGGGCGAGCAGGCGGCAGACATTATGCTTGAGGTCATAAAACCGTAAGGGGTGAAAAATAACCCGACCCTGTCGCGTCCTGTTTTAGCCGGAAAAACCCTTATTCATTTATTCTGGAATGGGCTATAATGACGGCTCAAAATAACCGTAAGGAGTTGTTTCGTGTCTTTGCCAAAATTGAATATTTCTGTTTTTTTTCCGGCCTACAATGAAGGGGCCAACCTGGAAGCCCTGACCAAACGCACCGTGGAGACCTTGCAAGAAGTGGCAGGCCAGTGGGAAGTTATCATTGTGGACGACGGGTCCAAGGATGATACGCCGCAGGTGGCGGAGCAACTGGTCACAACTTATCCCGGCGTGCGCTATATTCGTCACCAGGTCAATCAAGGTTATGGCGGCGCGGTGCGCACGGGACTGAAATCGGCCAAGTTAGATTGGGTTTTTTTCACTGACGGTGACGGGCAATTCGACACAGGGGAATTGCGATTATTGCTACCGCATACAGCGCAGGCCGATTTTATTGCCGGATACCGTATCAAACGGCAGGATAATATGATGCGTTGGCTCAATGCTTTTGCGTGGGGGCTGCTGGTCAAGCTACTCTTCGGACTATTTGGCAAGGTCCGTGATATTGATTGTGCGTTCAAGCTGTTTCAGCGACGCATTTGCGACCACTATGAGTTTCAGGCTAGCGGCGCCATGATCTCCACCGAACTACTGGCCCAGGCCAAAAAAATGGGTTATACCTTTCACCAACAAGGGGTGCATCATTTCCCTCGAAAGGCCGGCCAGCAGACCGGGGCCAATCTTAAGGTTATTTTAAGAGCTTTTAAGGAATTGTTCCGCCTCTATCATCGTTTGCGCTAAAGGCGCCCCGGACAAAGGGGGATACTCTTTTTAAAAATGGAAAGGTTTGAAATAACTGGAAAAAAGTTACTCACGCCAAGACGCAGGATAATTAGGTTCTGTCAGGGAAAGATTTTATTAGAAAATGATATCTGGCCAACTTCGTCATTCCGGCAAGCCCTTAGCCGGAATCCAAGTGTTTTTAAAGGTTCATTCACGAACCCGGTTAAAACCATGCCGGGGTGACGGAATCTTGAAATGACAACTATTGTTTTCTGCAACTAATTATTGAAAGCTTATAACTTTGCGGCTGGGGGTAAGATCCAACCCTTATGGTGACTAAGCCGTGGGTGGCTATCGAGGCAGGCATGGTTCGTTCCGTATCTAAAAATAAGTATATCCGGCAATTTTTCAATAAGATTACGCCGATCTACCCGGCTTTGGAGAAAGGCTTATACTGGGGCAGGGCGGATAAATGGCGTGCAGCCGCGGTAACGGCGGCTAAGCTGGATAAACCCAAGCGGGTGCTCGATGCCTGTTGCGGCACCGGGCAACTGGCTATACTTTTAGCCCAACAGTTGGGCCCTTCCTGTCATGTGATTGGTGTAGACTTGAGTCCGGCCATGGTTAACGCTGCCAAAAATAAAATTCGTGCCCTTCACCTGCATCGCCGGGTGGAAGTGAAAACGGAAAACGCCGAGATTCTTCCCTTTCCTGAAAATTTTTTTGATGCCGTATTTCTGGGATTTGGACTGCGCTTTGTCTCCGATATCCGTACGGTGTTCAAGGAATGTTACCGCGTTATCCGCCCCGGCGGCAGTATTATCCTGCTTGAACTGGCCAGACCGAAAAATCCGGTTATGCGCTTGCTGACCCACGTCCTGCGGGAATACTGGTTTCCGCTATGGGCCAGGCTTAAATTCGGCCTGCCTGCACCTATGGCCCATCATCTGCATGACAGCCTGGTTCATTTTCCTGATCCTGAAAAAATGGGACGCATGCTGGTACGCGTTGGCTATGACAATGTGGAGTATCAGGATTTAGGCCTGGGTGTGGCCAGCATGCATCGCGCCAGAAAACCCGAGGAAGAGGAATAGGGCGTCACTTTCTAAAAAAAACGTAAAAAGTCCCCGTCTCGTTGGTCTAAACCATAAATACCCCTGGAGGTGTGCATGCGATTGCGCAGTTGGATTTTATTGTTGGCCTGTCTGGGTACGGCGGGATGGGGTTGGGCTGGAACGGATCACCTGATTGATGCCATGGATGAGATCGGCCAATGGCAAGTGACAGGACCCAATACCGAGCTGAAGGTTGTTCCGGGCAAGGACCAGCAGGCTCTTAGCTCTACTTATCGCCTCAGTGAAAGCACCCCCTTTATCGTCTTTATCAAACCCATCTCCCTAAAATTACCCCAAGCCTTTGTGTTTACTTTTTGGCTCCACCATCAGGGCCCGCTCAATCAATTGGAGTTCAAACTCATCGGGAACCAAGGCAACACCTACATCAGCAAACTCACGTTGCCTGGCGACAGTGGCGGTTGGCGTAAAATTAACATTCCCAGTGATACCATTACCTTTGGATGGGGTCCTCATCCCGAGCAGCCGCTGCAGGAAATCAGCCGTATTGAACTGGCGGTGACCTTGGGCCAGCCGGGAGAGGGCACGTTGGCTTTGGACCAATTGAGCCTGCGTCCCCAAACCGAAGTTGCTCCGGCCTTAAAAGCCAAGGTGACCGCTTCCTCCCAACAGGGCCCGGAGGTGCAGGCAGCCTATGCTGCCGACGGCAACAAGGGTACCCGCTGGAGCAGCGCTTTTTCCGATCACCAGTGGATTGAATTGGACTATGGCCGTTCTTTGGACTGGTTGGGTGTGATCCTCGATTGGGAGGCAGCCTTTGGCAAGGCTTACACCATTGAATTATCCCAGGATGGTCGGAAGTGGCAGCCGGTTTACAGCATTGCCAATGGCAGCGGGGGGAAGGAGGATATCGATTTTAAAGCCACCAAGGCCCGTTATCTGAGAGTGCTTTTTCAAAAACGGGGCACAGGTTGGGGGTACTCCTTGTATGAAATTATTCCCAAGACCAGCCGTTTTCCTTTTGGCGTAGGCCAACCGGTACCCGATTATATCCTGAAAAAAGAACGGCCATTGGGACAAGCGGTCCAGTCGGATTTGGTTGTTCCGCAGGCATGGAAAAAAGAAGCAAGTTGGCTTCTGCTCAGTCGCGATAATCCGCAACTCGCGGTAACCCTCAATCACCATCCCTTAACCCGGGCCAAGGAACTGGTGCTGGGTCGTCCGGCCTATGCTTTAAAAGGGAAACTCCGTTTTAACGGGCCCAATCAGCTGCAACTGCATAGCGCAGCGCTAAAGGCCGATCAGAAGATTAACTTACTGCTGCTTAAAAATAAAACCATCTTGAAAACGTTGCGTATGAACGGCGAGCTTAAGGCCAGGGACTATTACCAGCTGTTGGCGGCTATTTTTCCATCCGGGTTTTTCCCCAAATGGCTCAGCGGCAAGCAGGATTACTGGACGGTGGTGGGCACCGCCAACAGTAGTCAGGAAAGCTTAATCACAGAAACCGGTATGCTCGGCAGCGCTGCCCATGGTTATTCCCTGCTGCCTTTTATTCAATGGGCCGGTCAGATTGTGACGTATCAAGACGTTACCAGAACAGTTGGCCTTCAACAAGATTATCTTCCTCTGCCCTGGGTAACCTGGACCATGACCGGCATGACCATGGACCAGCACCTGGCGGCCAAGGAACTCGATGGTCATGCCTATACCCTGGTCACTTATAGGCTCACCAATACCGGCCAGGCCGCGCAAACCGGAGATTTTTATCTGGCCGTAAGGCCTATGCTGGTTAATCCGCCCTGGCAGCATGGCGGGTTGAGTGCCATTACTTCCTTGGCATTTGACCGTGCCACAGACACGATGACCGTTAATAAGCAGCTCGGGTTTATGACCACCACTGCGCCTGATCAAGTGCAATGCCTGAGCTTCAGCCAAGGGGATCTGGCCCAGTATCTGACCCGGATGCAGATGCAAGAACAACCGACGGTCCATGATCCCATGGGTCATGCCGAAAGTCTGCTGCGGTATCATTTTCAACTTCAGGCCGGCGAGAGTAAGACTTATGAGGTAATGCTGTCACTGGATCAGCCGGTGCAGGACCTCAAGCCCGTGACTTCGGGACAGATCGCGGGCTGGATGACGCAGAACGCACAGTCCTGGACAGAGCGGTTAAATCAGGTCACTTTTGATTTCAACCAAAAAAAATGGGATGACATCATGCGCAGCAATGTGGCCTATATTCTGATTAATAAGGACGGTCCGGCGCTGCAGCCGGGGGCACGCAGTTACGATGCTTCCTGGATTCGTGACGGCGCCATCATGGCCGCAGCCTTACTGCGCAGCGGCCTGGCGCCTGTTACCAAGGCTTACTTGCAATGGGTTGCCCAGGCCCAGCTAAGCGACGGGGAGATGCCTTGCATTGTGGATGCCAAAACCGGGCGGCTGGTTAGTTTTGCCAAGGACTGGAAAGAGTATGATGGCCAGGGGGCCTTTGTGTTTGCCGTGGCTGATTATTACCGCTTTACCCACGACCGAGCCACGGTGCAGGCCTTGTATCCGCATGTGCAAAAAGCACTGCAGTATCTGAAAACGTTACGAGCCAAGACCATGACCAAAGATTGGCTGGGCAAGCCCGGTTTTGGCCTGCTGCCCAAGTCGGAGAGTCACGAAGGCTATATCGGCAATCCACAACAAAGTTTGTGGGATGATTTCTGGGCATTAAAAGGGTTTAAGGATGGTCGTTATCTAGCCGCCGTTGTTAACCAGGGCGATGACCAGCACTGGATGCAAACAGAAGAGCAGGGCTTAAGATCAGCCCTGCAAAGATCCATTAAGCAAGTGCAGCAGGCCAAACACCTGAAGACCATCCCTGCCAGTATCGGGCTGGCTGATTTTGATCCCACCTCCACAGCCATCGCGGTTTTTCCGACGGCCGAAGCGTCATTCTTGGATCGAGCCAGTCTGATGGACACCCTGGACAATTATTACCAACATACCTTTTTACCGCGTCTCAGGGAGGGACTGAAATCGTCCTACACGCCCTACGAAATCAGGATCGCCAACGCCTACCTGTTATTGGGACAAAAAGAAAAGGCCTTGACCATGGTGCGCGCCTTTATTCGGGATCAACGTCCTTCGGCCTGGCATCATTGGGCGGAAGTGGTGCATGCTGATGCCCAGGCACCGGCCTATATTGGGGACATGCCCCACAGCTGGATTGGCGCCATTTACATTAATACCTTCAGAAATTTGTTTCTCTATGAATCAGGAGCGACCTTGCATTTGGGAGCAGGCGTGGATGAAGCCTGGTTGCAAGCACCGGTGGATATTCAAGCCCCCAGTTATTTTGGGCAAGTGCATTACCGCATGACCGCAAAACGAGACCAGCTGGCCATGACCGTGCGGGTGCAGCGGTTGCCCCGGGGAGGCATTATTATTCACAATCCTTATGCAGGGCGCCCCATAAAAGCTGTGCGGATGAATGGCCGGCCCTGGTCGCAGTTTACGGGGAACACCATCACCTTGGACAAAAAGGCTGCATCCTTGGAAATCCGTTATTAATATGTCCTCGCAAATTCCAGGCAAATCGAGACTGTGCGCCAACGCTTAATAATCACTTCTCTACCCGCGAAAGCGGGGTGAGGGGATCTTGCGGTTGGAACACAGTCTCTTGCCGGCGAGGTATTTTAGTCAACTTCACGGCTTGGCGATTTTATTTTTTCATGCTATACTCCAGCAATATCATTTATAGGAGCCAGGGGGACGGGGATGAAAAAAATACTACTACTGGGTTTGGGATTAATGCTGACTGTGGCCGCAACCGCGGAAGGCAACAATTTTGGCGCTGCCAGTTACCTCAACCAAGGTGTGGGCGCCCGGGCGTCCGGCTTGGGTGGTGCCTTTGTGGCGCTGGCGGATGATGCTACCGCCGGCTATTGGAATCCTGCCGGCCTTACCCAGATGGAGTTGTATAATTATTTGGTGGGCAGCCAATTTGCCTTTCTCAGCAACGAATCTTCTTTAAGTTATTTGTCTTATGCTTTTCAGGTGCCCAACACGGGCGTATTTTCCGTATCCTGGATCAACCATTCCATTCTGGATTTGGACAAACGCGATGAAACCGGTGCGGACCTCGGCAATTTTAACAGTTCGGAAAACGCTTTTATCTTCAGCTATGGCCGCAAAGTCTATGACTTGGTCAAGGGCTTGCGCGTAGGCGCCAACTTGAAGGTGCTGCAACAGGGACTTGGTGATGCCCAGGCCTTTGGTCATGGCCTGGACCTGGCCGCCCTCTGGCAGCCTGTGCTCTACTGGGACCATACCATCGGCATCAATGTACAAAACCTGTTTCAACAATTGTACTGGGAGAACAGCATTGACCGATCCCTGATCAATGTCAAACTGGGTGTGGCCCTGAAATTTTTCCCTTCCGACGAAGAGTTGTACTACAACAAGTTGATCACCACAGCTGATGTGGATATCGAAGAATACAATCACTTTTTCTACCATGTGGGTGCGGAATACTGGCCGATTCGCAGCATTGCCGTTCGTGCCGGATATAACGGCCAGGAAATCACGGCTGGTGCTTCCTACCGTCCTGAATTTTACGAGATTGATTATTCCTTTCATTATGATCTCAGCGATTTGTCGGCCAACCAGCATAGGCTTTCCATTTTACTGCGCTTTAAATAAGCGGATGGATTCATTCAAAAGGCGCCGGGCACTCTGACCGGCGCCTTTTTTTGTGATCTCATCAATGGGTGGCAGGCATCGATTCTTATCGAATTAAAAAAGTGGCTGTTTCAAGACGGACTAAATCACTGCGCGCAGCAGGCAGCTCCTCTCCGGCTATTTTGTAATAGCGGTTTTAGCTTAGGTTTGGGATAATTTAATACCTACGTCATTTTCAGACAAGAAAGGATGTTATTTTTTCATGCGCAGTGGAACAGCAGTTTTAAGCGGATGGATCACAGGTGCAGGCTGTTTGATGCTGGGGTTGTCCTGCTGGGCCGGTACGTGGGTCCAGGATGGCAATTCTTTAAATGCCAACACTTTAGCGGCCAACAGCGTGCTCATGGACGTGGACGGCAACGGCAACACCCCCTACGCGTGCTGGTCGGAAAATTCCGGCGGCATTGTTAAAGCCCGAATCAACAACACCTGGCAACAAATCGGCGGCGCGATTTCTAATATAAACGGTTATACTATGACCTCGGGATTTGCCATGGGCGGCCAGGTGCCTTATGTGGGGTATCAATATGTAAGAACTAGCAGTACGCCGTTCCTCTATCAAGTCTGGATGACTTATTACAACTCTGGCAGTTGGACCAGCACCGGCAACTATTTGAATGTAAACGGCAATGGTGGCCAGGGGTCGGATGCCTGGCAGCCGGTGGTGGCGGCCAGCAATGGCACGGCGTACATTGCCTGGTATGAAAACACACCCGCTTATGCTTATGATATTTATGTTAAAAAATATACCGGATCGTGGAGCACTTTGGGGAGCCGGCTCAACCGTTATGCGCAATCATCTGCAACCACGCAAGATATTAAAATTAGCGGCACCCAGCCCTATGTGCTTTGGGTGGAAGGCGCCAGCGGTGCGACTTATTTATTTGCGTCCTATTGGAACGGCAGTTGGGTTCCTTTGGGTAACGCTATCAACAACGATACTTCCAAAGGCTGCTCCAGCGCGCGCCTTGCCTTTTCCGGCACCACGCCCTATGTGATATGGAGCGAAGCGGACAGCACGGGCAAATACCACATTTACGTGAAGTATTACAGCGGCGGCAGTTGGATCATGGCCGACGGCGTGGGCAGCGGCTTGAATGTCAATGCCAACCAAAACGCATTGTCCCCGTGGCTTATATTTCACGGCACCACGGCCTATGCGGTCTGGTTGGAATCAAACGACACGGCCACGCAGATTGTCATGAAGTATTTGGATGGCGGGAGCTGGATTCAGGATACGGGTCTGGCTAACCGCGATCCCAGCCATAATGCCGCAGCTCACCTAGCCTGGCTATTACGGGCAGCCGGATGTATGCAGCCTGGACCGAAAACAGTCAGGTGGTCGTGGATTATCAGGACTTGCCTGGACCCACCGATACGCCAACGCCTACCCGGACGCCGACGTTCACGCCTACACGCACGCCCTCTCCGACCGCTACGTTCACGCCCACCAAAACCCCCACGAGTACCCAATCAGCCACCTACACGGACACGCCTACCATCACGCGTACGAGCACGCAATCCGCAACTTATACGGATACCCCTACCATTACGCCTACAAGCACCCGATCCGTGACCTACACGCCCACAAACACATTTACCGCAACTTACACCTTCACGCTTACCACCACCCCTACCCCCACCATAACGAAGACATCCACCATCAGCCCCACCTGCAGCGTGACGCCCACCATTACTCCGACAGCGACCAGGACCACGACGTTTACGCCGAGCCCAAGCGTCACCCCCAATTTGTTTAGTTTCTCTTCGAACCAAGACCAGGTTTTGGCTTATCCTCAACCGGGCCGGGGCTCCACGCAATGGTTTTATATCCATACCGACGGTCCGGCTTCGGTCAGGATTAATATCCTGGATATGCTGGGACAAGCCTGCGCGGAATTACACGGCACGTTCATGGAGTCCGGGTATCAGCGCCTGACTTGGGATATCAGCGGAGTTGCACCGGGGATTTATTTATACCAGATGACGGTTCTGCCTGACGATCATAGCCAGCCGCGGAAAAGCGGTTGGCGCAAGCTGGTCATCGTTCGATAGCTGCGGGGCAAACGGTGAAATTGGTGCTAGGCACCAGTTTTCCTCGTAAAGTCGCAAAATTTTCCATTCCTAAGTTAAGCTTAAAACCCGCCGATCATTTTATGATCGCTAGATAATTGATCACCTTTTCCTTATACCCCGTCTGCAAACCGGTGGCTTGGATCATGTAGATATACACGCCGTTGGCCATATGGCCATGCTCCCATTCCATTAAATTCCATCCCACCTCAGAGCTGTCCAATTCCTTAGAATAAACGAATCGATGCGAAGAGGTATAAATCTTCAAGGTCAGGTGCGACGATTCCTTGGTGAAAATGTTAAATTTGGTGATGGGCGTGCCCTGGGCGGGGTTGGGGAAGGCGTAGGTTGTCTTTTTGCTGATCAGTTTGCCGTCAAACCCTGCGGGCACCTTGACCGGTGTGGCCGTGGGCAGGGGAGTGGCGGTGGCCAGAGGCGTGGGGGAGGGCGTGATGACGTTGTTGTCATAATTGAGCGTCAGCCCGGCAAGGTTGCCGTTGTTCTGCTTGTAAGTATTGACGCTGACCATGACTTGAATGGACGTGCCCTTTTTTATTGATAGCCGCTATGCTTTGCGCACTATCCGCCGCTGTCCATGCTCCCCAGCCCTGGTCATAGATTCTATATTTAAGACTGCGTACTCATTGGCAGCATAACTTGCTGTCCCAGGCAAGGCTGATTAGGTTTTTATAAGCGCCGTTGAAGTAGAAAGGGTAAAAGTAGGTGGAACGGTAGCAGGTGAGTTTGGTGTAGGCAGGGTCAATAGTATTTAGGGAATCATAAATATTTAATATAATCATTGATAACATCAATGCCCGCCCACCAATGTTCACTATTATAATCGCACTTTATGCCAAATCTTGACTGGATCCATCCTGATTTATAGAAGCACCACGAAAAGCTGGACGCCATATAGTAATATTATTCTTAATGTATAAATGAAATATATTGGCCTGAGGCGGGAGCTGTGGTTTCCTGCCAGGGATCAAATAACCCATTAGTTTTAATGTTGGCATAATATAAATGAATTTTGTGTCATAAGTCAAAACGTAAATTTTATCGTTAAAATAAATGGCTTTGTAGAAGGATGAATTTGCATCGGGTAGACCGGCTGTCTGTGGCCAAGACCAGTCCAAGGTGCCATCTGAGTAAGATACTATTATAATAAACTGAAGCACCTTCAAAAATATATATTTTACCATTATAAGCAATGCTCGTGGGATTGGCCATTGGATGCGGCAGAGGTGTTGTATTCAGTCCATGCTACGAAATATGGCCGTCGTTGGGATTGATCTGATTGGAAAAATAGACGGTCGAGGTATCACTCCTGGAATCCGGTAATTTTCCTCCCAGGATATAAATTCGATCATCTATATGCACTTACTCCTGGACTGTATGAGTGTTGACGGCATGGCGGTATCAAGAGCCCAGGTACCCACACCATTGCCTTGAGGATTAAATCGTGATCGATAAACATTGGCTGTGTTGTTTCCTGAGGATTATATTCCTCCAAAGAAATAAATATAATCATATATCCCAATTAGATATTCTGCGCCTTTAAGCGTATCCGTCATCTTTGTACTCGGTTTCCACGGCGAAAAAGGCATGAAAGCGGGATTATCTCAACATTATCTTTTAGTCCACTCCCATCCCGCCCGCCAAAAATAAAAAGATGCTGGTTATAGACGCAGGCCGTGCAGTCAGCCAGGTTATAAAGTATTTCACCTGACCAGGAATCAGGCCCGCCGTGAGCGTCTTGAAGAAAGGTATAGTCAACCGTATTTTTATAATGGCTGATAGAACTGTCATACCCGCCGACACTGATCATGCCGCTGCTGGTTGTGACCAGGACATTTCTGCTGATGGTGGTGGGGAAGGGTTTTTCCGTTTCCCAGGCGGCCAGAGTGCCGTCGTCATTGATGGCTGCCGAATACATGGCTGCTGATCCTGAGCCACTGCTGGTGCCGCCGAGCACAAAAATCCTATTACCGTAAACAACTGCCGCCATATCGCTGAGATTAACAGGAAGGCTTGACGTGCTTTGCCAGGAGCTCAAAGAACTATCAGGATTGATGTCAGCATAATAAACAGCATTGGTGTCAACCGTGGAGCTGCCGCCTAAGATATAAATCTTGCCTGCATACGTAACGGCTCCATAGTTTTCAAGTGGTTCCGGCATGGAACCAACCTGATTCCAGTCGGACAGGGTATTTTGGTCAAAATCAAAGGCAGCCCTATAAATGTTCCCGGTCAGGCCGCTGGTGGTTCTGCCGCCCAGGCAATAAACATAAGGCCCGGACCGTACCATTTGATGCCCCCGGATGCCGGCTGGTATGGGAGGGCCATTCTGCCAGGTTCCCAGGGTATTGTTGTCAATGGTATTAATATAAACATCAGCGCTGTAGCTGCTCTCATCCACGCCTCCGGCAATAATAATGCTATTGCCGATCAACACCATGGCATGATCAAACAGGCGTTTGGGCAACGTCAGGGTGGCGCGTGAGGCAATATCAGGCACCATGCCGGGATCCTGCACAGCCTCGCCGTCATCATTGAGGGTAAAACAATGTATCGCTGATATTGCCTTTTTCAAAATCAGATTTGGTGGTAATGATTTGAGAATCTGCAAAAGCCATATAATTGAGGCCTAAAAAGAGCAAAATGGAATATGACCATAACTTCATAGATCCCTCCCTAAGTTAACATGGCATAAGATTAGCATAGAAATCGTAATTTTAAAAGCATAGGCCTTTGCAGGGTAAAGGCATCCAGCATTCGCCGGACAAGTAGCCTGTACCCTAGAAAATCCGCGCCCATGATACCAACAGTTGGGTAAACAAAAATGGAACCCATGAT
>CAVQBK010000007.1:0-140795 GCA_963710755.1 uncultured bacterium | reverse complement strand
CCATAACCGGCTGACCATAAAACTGAACGGCATATCCTATTTTTTGCTCGTAAAAAGCGTCTTTATTTTTATGTTCCAGGAAGTCCTTGACCACACCGGCAAATCGTTCGATGCGGTTGACAATGGCAAAAGTTTTGGCATTTTTTTTGGTCAAATCCTCTTTGATCAGGATTTTAAACGCCAATTTAAGTTGATCCCAATAGCGGAAAACAATGTCTTCCAGGCTTTCCACCCACACTTTAATAGTGCCGTCTGATTTGATCCAACCCTTTAAATAGTTGTCATAACCGGAGGGTTTAAGCCCTGCCATATCGATGATTTCCTGATGGGATTTTTCACTGATATAGGTATGCCGTTCCAAATCCACCAGAAATTTTTTCTCTTTAATTTTGTCGCCACCCATCCAACTCATCCGGTCAGCCTCCTATGCGGTGTTCTTCCAGGTGATGGTGATTAACCTTGATTATAACCCAGCTCCCCGGTGCCAGCAACGGAAAAGTCTTTCCGCCGTCAGCCCTATAAGCAACGGCACTTCCCTATTTAAGGTTAACCAGCTACCGCCGACTATGGGGTACGGTGTTGATGGAAAAGGAGCTCAAGTCCCCATGGTGTCAATACATCCTCAACCGGAATGCTGTCCGTTTTCAATAAAGGCGTAAGCATTATGATTATGGATGCTTTCCATGTTCTCGCTTTCCACGGTAAACCAGGTCAGACGGTCATCCTTTTTCAAGGCCTGCGCAATTTCCCTGACAATATCTTCCACAAACGCAGGGTGGTCATAGGCCCGCTCCGTGACGTATTTCTCGTCTTCCCTTTTCAGCAGGGCATACAAATCCGTAACTGCGGTTTTTTCCACCAGGGAGATCAGCTCTTCGAACCATACCAGGGTTTTCATCCTCACCGACACCGTGACCATAGACCGCTGATTATGGGCGCCGCGATCGCTGATTTCCTTGGAACAGGGGCACAGCGTGGTGATAGGCACCTTGACGGTGATCACCTTGTCCCGCTTGCCGTTACGATGCAGACTGGCCACCATGATTACCTGATATTCCATAAGGCTTTTGGCTCTGGAAACAGGCGCTTCTTTCTCAATAAAATACGGAAATGACATCTCCAGATAAGCGGCTTCCGATTGCAGGGTTTCACGGATGTCCAGCAACAATTCATCCAGTTTGTTGACGTCGATCTCCCGTTGATACCGGTTGAGGATCTCCACAAACCGGCTCATATGCGTACCACGGAAATGTTGCGGCAGGTGGACATAAAGATTGATGTCCGCCACCGTGTGCTGAGCCTGATAAGCTTTGTCCAGCACGCTAATGGGATAGCGGATATTTCTGATGCCGACTTTATCAATATCTAATCGCCTGTGATCAGGCTGGCTTTGTACATCTTCCATTACGGCTCACCTCGATAGGTTACCAAATTGTTTTCAGTTTCCCACAGTTTGACCTCCATCAAACGTGCCGGACTCAAGTGCGGTGCCAGCCGGTTCCAAATCACCACGGCCAAGTTTTCCGTGGTAGGATTGAGCCCCTGCAGCAAACTTCCGCGATCATTTAAATTAGAATGATCCAGTTTGTCCACAATCTCCCGTTTGATAATATCTTTTAAAATCTTGAGATCAAAGACCATACCTGTTTCCTTGTTGATTTCCCCGCCAATGGTCACCTCCAGAACATAATTGTGGCCGTGTCCGGGTGGCTGATAACATTTACCAAAAAGACGTTTGTTTTCCTCTACGCTTTTCTCATCGATCAACAACCGGTGAGCAGCGCAAAATTCAACCCGCTTGGTGAGCAGGATCATATTCATGCACCTCGTTTCATGGGGCCTTCCGGGTGGCCGAAGAGCACCAGCTGCTCCCCATTAATAGCCCGGCTGTCATCGCTTAATAAAAAACACACCACCTTTGCCACTTCTTCGGGGCTCATGGCCGGCGCCAATTCGGGTGCGGCTTTTTTTAGCATGCTCGTATCCACCGCGCCCGGCGCCACACAATTGACACGAATCCCCTTTTCTTTGCCCTCTAGAGCGGCAATTTCTGTCAGTGCCCACACCCCGTATTTGCTGGTATTATAGGCCCCAAACCCTTTGAATTTTTGGACACCTGCCACTCCGGAAAGAGAACCCAGATTAACGATGGAGCCATGATGATCCATGCGGCGCAAGCCAGCGCGCAGGCCTAAAAAAACGCCGGTAAGATTAACCGCCAGGACTTGCTGCCATAGGGTCATGCTCATGGCCTCCAGCGGCGCATTCTCAAAACTCGCCGCGCTCTGCACCAATCCATGAAACGCTCCCGTTCTCTTCAGCACCGTCTCAAACAGGAGTTCCACTTCCTGCTCCTGGCTCATATCGCAGGGAGACAAGAGCAGGCGATCGCCTGCCTGTTCATACTGCTCCTGTAATTCTTCCAGCGAGTCCAGACTCCTGGCCACCGCCACGACCCGGGCGCCGGCGTCAAGGCAAAGACCGGTACACGCCGCTCCAATACCACCACTGGCACCGGTAATGATAATGGTTTTATCTTTTAAGTTCTGCATGCGTGCCTGCTCCTTTCATGCGCTTTAACACAACCGCCACTAAATCCCGGGTGTAGCGCCGTCCATGCATAGGCCCCGGGTAGCGGTAATGTTTTGCCTGCCACACTTGAAACCGACCTTGCGAATCACGCACGATCTCAGCGGCATTGTAAAATCTAAACTGCATCTGCCCCTTCCGGTCAAGCACGACCGCTTCTGATCTGCTAGCGGGCTTTGTTTTCCTCAGCAGGCGTCCGTAAAACCCATCCTCTTCGGTGAAGTAATAGGTCAGCAAATAACCGCCTGGTTTGATCACCCGGCTCAATTCGCGCCATAACCGCCGCGGCCCGGTAGGATCATGCAAATTATCGGCTACGGTAATTTCCAGAGCTGCATCAAAAAAAGCATTTTTATAAGGCAGGGCCAAGGCCAGGGATCGTTCGACCAGAGTCAATTGGGCTTGATAACGCGGGGCACGTTGGCCGTACCCCTGCAAAGCTTCAGGCACCACGTCCTGACCCCATACGCGCCAGCCCTGTTTTAAAAAAGGCAGGCTGTTCCGGCCCAAACCGCAACCCACGTCCAGAAGACGGCCTGGCCTGACATCCTGGCTGCTTAACCATTGGCGGAACCAGGCAACACATGATTCCGCCCGGTTAGTATTGGTCGAATCAATTGAATGTGCTTGGGTGTATTCTTTACGCCAAGCCTGAGTTTGAGCGTCGTTGGCGATGCGTTTAGTCATGATCTGTGGATCGCGGACTGTAATCCACGGTGTTTAAAAAATCCAATAGCTGCTTCCCAACCGTCTTCGGTTGCTGTTCCTGGACCAGATGGCCGGCTTGGGGCACAGACACAAAAGTGCTATTGGCCATAAGCTTGGCCAGGGCTCGGCCATGCTCCGGTGGATTGATTACATCCTCATCGCCCCAAAGGATCGTTGTCTTGGTATTCAACCGTTCCTCATAAGGGAGGTAATAAAATTGCCGGCGAGCAAGGTGACTGGCCAGAAAATTACTTCTTCCCTTTTCAAAATTCAAGGGCTGATAGTAGCGCTCCACAAACCCACCCCATTGGTCATTATCGCGGGACCAAGCTGCTCGAACCATATCACGCATAAATCCCCGGTCAAGCCGGTAAGTAGCCCAAAGTACATTAATGACCGGCCAGTGCCACCAGGGCCCCATCGCCGAGGCGGCTGTCCCTTCCGAAGAATCGGGAGCGATTAAAAACAGGCCCCGCACCAAGTGCGGATTGCGGGCCGCCGCCACCATGGCCACACCACCACCCAAGTCAAACCCCACCAAGGTAATAGACTTCAACTCCATTTTATCCATTAACAGCTTGACCAGCAGCGCCAGTTCTACTGGAGTAGACGGCGTCGTGCCGTTTTTTTTGGAATAGCCCTGGCCGGGCCAATCGAGGGTGATGTAACGATAACCTTTGGGTGGGTTTTTCACTATATTGAAAAAAGTGTCGCTATGGAAAATAAACCCCGGCAAAAAAACTACCGGTTTACCGCTGCCCTGGTCGGTAATATATAAGGATTGATTATCCACGGTCATAAATTCACCCCGCAGAGGGGAAGCGACCATAAAGCGCTCAAAGCGCCAGACGTAAAGAAAACCGGTCAGCACCAAGAGGGCCAACCCCAAGATCACAACGAGTCGTTTCAAAAACATCAGATCAGTTTTTCCTCTTTCTTGATTTGATAAGCATTTCAAAAATTTCAGCTACCCGGCTGGCCATCAGATCGAGATTGAACTTATCCAGCACGATCTTTCTGCCTTCCTTGCCCATAGTGCGGGCTTTTTGTGGATCGGCCATCAACCGTGCCATCTTTTTTTCCAGATCATCAGCACGGTCGGCGGCAAACAAATAGCCGCAGCGGCCGTCTGCAATGATTTCCGGCACGCCACCGCTGTCGGGACCGAGCACGGCTTTTTCCATGGCCATGGCTTCCACCACCACCATGCCCAGAGACTCGAATCGGGAAGCGCAGGCCACCACATCAAAAGAATTCATCACCACCGGCATATTGGTGCGATAACCGGCAAAGTGTATGCGGTCCTGCAAACCCGCCTCCACCGCCCGCTGTTTCAACCCCATGGCGTAGGCCTCCTCCCTCTCTCCCACAGCTTTGCCCACCAGCACCAAATGCCAGGCTGGAAACTTAGCTGCCAGACGCTGGAACGCTTCCAGAATCAAATGGGGTTGTTTGCCATGATTGAGTCGGCCTACATAGCCCAATAAGGGTGTGTCCTCGGCCAGGCCCAAATCCGTTCTTAGATCTCCCAGAGAGGATAAGCTCGGATTCCAATAGGTTTGCAATTCAATGCCATTGTACAGGGTAAGGATTTTTTCTTTTTTTATCCTGACCGTTTCTAGGATGTTTTTTTCCACCAACCGGGATATGGCAATAACCAAATCCACCTTGCGGTAAACCCAATCATGAAATGGATCACGTTTAGGCTCGGTGGCATAAACATGCTTGGTCAGCACCAGGGGCACTCCCCCGGCCAAACGAGCGGCAAGAATTAGATTGGACAGGTCTTTGGACCAATGGGCGTGAATGATCTGGATTTTTTTCTGCTTTAGGAAGCGAGCGATTTTAATGACTTCCAGAGGATTGAAATACCAGGTCACCCCTGTGGCCACGGTGGGAATGTCCCATTGCTGTGAGAGCTCCTCCACCAATGTGCCCGGACGGCACATTACCCAAGTGGGATGCCCTTGCGCCAGAAGTTTACGGGCCAATACAGGTACATCAATTTCCCGGCCACCAACACCAGGGGAGGAAATCATTTGCAGATTACGTATAGGTGAGACAGCCATACCAGAGCTAGTCAGCCCTGGATTCGGCATCCATGGGTTCATCCAGTTCCTGATCTTCGGCGTGCAGGGCTTCTTCTTCCGAGGTCGCCGGTGTTTCCGGCTCCATTATTTCCGCAGAAATTTCCGATTCATCATCACCACGGTCATGACTTTTAGGTTGATTATCTTCCATAAATTGCGGCTGACCATCCGGCCCTTCTTCATTAACGTTTTCGGCCTCTTGTGCTTTCCTGGTTTTGGGCAAGAGGGCCGCCAACTTCACCTGGCATGACTCACACACACGCGGTGATTTTTCATCAAGCCGCCACAAAGATGCAGATGGCGACAGCAAGCACTTTTTTTGATTGCACGGTGCCAGTCCTGCGGCCATAGCCGCCTGGTAAATGGCTTCCTTAACGGCACGCTGCATCAAGGTTTCAATATCAGCGGGTTTACCATAAAATTCCGGACGGAGCCGGCTGAGGCCGATCACCGCCAGTGCCAGATGGGGTTTGTTCATACAGAAGGCAAAGGCCTTGTCGCCATAAAAAATGTCGCCATCCACAATCCCCAGTACGGCCATAAGTTTGGAATGCCTGCGTTGTTCCAGCATCAGGGCTAACTTTTCCGCATCAAATTGCCGGCGTTCATCAGAATAACAATCGGTGGGCGGTTCCTCGGAGCGTCCTAATTTGACATGGCATTGATAGGTTTTTCTCAGTGCCACGGTAATCTCGTTTAGAATATCGACCATCACTTTCCCGATGGGAACTATCAGAATTTCCTTATATCCTTCCATACTGTTCTTCATTCTCCTCCTCCATGATCTAGCTTCGATTGCTGGTGATTGTACGACAGAACATGCCTTGAGGCTATTAAAAAATCATGTCCCGGGTTTACTTAAAAAACATCCTGATGCCAACGCCGATCATCAGGAGAGCAAATGTTTTTTTCAAATAAAGGCTGGGCACTGCACCTACCCATTTTGAGCCCAGATACCCGCCGACTACGAATCCGAGACAAATCCAAAGGGCGGCCTGCCAGTTGGCCTGGCCCCGCTTCAAGTATTCCAAGGCCGCCAACAGCCCTATTGGCGGCACCATCATTAAAAGTGTGGTGCCTTGCGCCAGCTTCTGCTCCATACCATAGAAAAAAATGAGAGCCGGAATAACCAAAATGCCGCCGCCAATGCCAAATATGCCGCTCAATATACCTGCACTCAGGCCGATCAAGGCCAACCCAGTTATCCACCACATACCCTATTCCTCGCTTGTAACTATTTCTTTTTCCGGATTGGATGTTATCTCCATCCGCGTACCCAGGATAAAGACCGTTGTCCGCAAAACATTAACCAAGGGGGCCTGTACCCCACAGACTGATCTATCAGGTGGCACCTCAGCGCCGGTGGCTATTTAAGCCGCCGTTCGGTTGCCCGCCGGTCTTTGCGACGACGATCTTTTTGCCGGCGATCAACTGCCACATGCACCAGGGTTTTGCGGCGGTCGTCGTCGAAACGACGCTCCAAAGCCCGTCGTTCCGTGCTGCGCCGGTCATGGAGCATGAGCAAGGTCTTGGGACGAATGGTCCGAAAGATCAAATAATTACTTTTCAGGGCAATGGCCATCAAGACCAAATCCCCTTCACTGATTTTCTGCTTTTGAAACCATTCCTTCAGTCCAAAATTGATGGGCCAAAAACGCTGACGCTTGAATATTTTGCCCTTCTTCCCTTCGGCTTTGCGTTGCCGGCAGCGAAAGGTAACCGGTTTCTCTTCGCTGCCGCTCACATTGATCATCACCACGTTAATGGTTTCCTCATCAACAAAATAACGGGATGGAATATTCATATTGGAGAGATTCAAATAACCGTCCTTGACTTCCGTCTGCGACAGACGATTTTCAAAGACCGATTCCGGATCCACCGGTTCTCGAAAAAGAATGCGGTTCCACAATTCTTTCACTTTGTGCATGCAAGCCCTCCTTAAGCATCTGTCCAGACAAGTCCTTCAATTCTAGGGGGAATTGTTCGGGCAATCAATCTTTTTTTAATTTGTTACCAGGCCCCGGATCGAAGCCCCTAAATAAATCCTCCCCGGCTGGCCATCAATTCAATCTCCGTGGCCTTCATGGCCTCCAGTTTTTTGTTATAGGTCAAAATGACTTCCTGTTCGGTCAACATTCCTTTTAACTGGCCATGCTCTTCCATTAACACGGGCAGCTCATTTATTTTGTGCAAGGCAAATTTAGTGATAACATTGTGCAGATTTTCCTGGGGAGTAATATACGGAAATTCGGTCTTGGCCACATCCGCCGCAATGATTAATTTCAGATCCAACTCATTTTCAAATAAAATATCGCGGAGATCATCGAAGTAGACGATGCCTTGCACCATGTTTTCCTGGTCCACCACGGGCACAAAGTTTTGCTTGCGCTCACTGAATACCCTAAAAATGGACGAGAGCGGGTCGGTAGCCTTCAAGGTGACGGGCTGAGCGAGCAATGCCTGGGTGTCGGCCACGGTCAGGCCAGCCAGCAAGTCCGTGATAAAATCACCCTTGTGTGCCGGTGAGTCGATGGTGTGAGCTACTTGCTTTTCATAAAGGCTGTAATGACGGGTAAATAATACGGTAATAGTGGACACTAGCATCATGGGCACCAGCAAGCCGTACCCTCCTGTCATTTCGGAGACCATAATAATACTGGCAATCGGCACCTTGGCAATGCCCGCAAAAAAACCACCCATGCCCACCACCACCATGGCCGTGGGGTCGGGCATAAAACTGGCAGGCAACCACTGATGAAATAGGGCGCCTATGCCGCCGCCCAGCATGGCGCCAATAAACAGCGAGGGCGCAAACACACCGCCCGATCCGCCCGAGCTGATGGAAAAAGAGGTGGCCAGGATTTTGCCCACCACCAGCAGCAGCATTAATACCGCGCCCATTTTTTGAGCCATGGCCAGCTGCATGACATCATAGCCGCCACCCCAGACATGCGGCAGCACCAGGAGCAACAAGCCCAGCAAAAAGCCGCCCAGGGCTGGTTTTAATACCAAAGGCATTTTTATGCGTTTGAAAAAATGATCCCGCATGCCATAAAAGACTTTAACATAAAAAATGCCCACCACAGAACAAACCAACCCCAGAAGCAGGTAAGCAATCAATTCTTCAGCTTTCTCGAAACGCAGGGCCGGCGGAATGCTAAACAGCAATTCCCGTCCCACCAGCCGGGTATACACGGAATAGGCTGTTAAAGAAGCGATGATTGCCGGTATGAGTGCCTCGGTTTCCAGTTCATGGTTGCGGTACAACACTTCGGTGATGAAGATAGCGCCGCCCAAGGGAGCTTGGAAAATGGCGGAAATTCCGGCGGCCGCACCGGCCAGAACCATCAAACGTCTGTCTTTGACGGTCACATTCATCACCCGCCCCAGAAAAGAACCAAACCCCGCCCCGATTTGGGCAATAGGGCCCTCACGGCCGGCCGAACCGCCGCTGCCGATCAAAGCTGCCGAAGCCAGGGTTTTAATGAGGGGCACGCGGCTGCGGATCATGCCGCGGCCATGATGAAAACTGGCGATGACCCCGTCCGTCCCGTGCCCTTCCGCTTCCGGTGCCCAGATAAACACCAGCAGCCCTGAAATTAGTCCGCCCACGGCGGGAATCAAGGGGATCAGCCACCACCATTTCACCCCTAACAGGGTAAACACCTCCCCCGTCATATGCGCTGTGGCCGGTGCCATATGGTAAAGCATTTTTTCGGCAAATATGTGTTGGAATCCTTTGAGCAACAACATGAAGACCCAGGCCCCCAAACCGGCGACAAGGCCTATTAGGATACCAAAAAACAACCATTTGCTGATGGCGCTTATTTGTACCTTCTCCATACTTTCCTGCAATGAATTCAAAAGCTTTTTAATCAATGTCGGCCCTTCCCCCTCATGCTGCTCATTTTTTTAAAATTACCCTGTGGCTAACTGCAACGCCGTTGATACTAAAGGATTCAATGATTATTGTCCCTTTTCGCTTCATAACTAAAAGGGCTCGATATAAACTCCGGGAAACCCTGAGAATTGTTAGCGCTTCTTGATAACTAAGGAAGGCTCCAGCTTCTGGCCCTTTCAAAGGCCTCATGCCAGAGATGGCGCCGCTTCTGACTCATGAATTCATCCATCTGCGGCGCAAAGTGCCGTCGCTCTTGTGCCAGTTTGGTTTGGAGTCTGTCCCTAACATCCTGATCTGACAGTTTACTCAACGTCAAGGCTGTCGCACCCAGACAGGACAGGGACAAGGTTGGATAATAAACCACATCCTTGGCTGCAATGTCAGCTTGCATCTGCATTAATCCGTCACAGGACTGCTGGCGGCTGTCGGCTACAATGGTTTTCACTTGTTTTTTGGTGATGCGTTCCACCAAGTGCACAATTTGGTCACATTGAAAAGTCTGGGATTCCAACAGCGCCTTGGCCAGGTCTTCCGCCGAGGTGTCGGCGGACAAGCCCAGAATAGCCGCCTGGGCATGGGGATCAAAAAAGGGCGGGCCATATCCTTCAAAGGCCGGTACCAGCACAACCTGGGACTTGGCATTGGCCTGAGCCGCCGCTTGATCCAACCCGCTCAGAGTCATGGGCAGCTCCATATGACGGGCCAGCCAGCGGACACCTTCCGCAAATCCCGCCAACTGGCAACTCAACTTGAAAAAGGGATGTCCGTCCATCACCCAGGCCATGCTGGACATCATATTGCTCACAATGGAAGGTGCATAGCCTCTGGGTACCTGCATGTGCAGTTCATGATCATAGCAGACCATAAAATGATCGGGTTCCTTTTCCGCCAAAGTGTACAACTGCGCTGAGGCGTGGTTGCTCAATCCGACAATTGGAAGAGGGCGGCCAAAGAGTTGGGACACCGTTTCCCCATAATAATCATTGCTCTGTCCGATACGCGGCATCAGCTTACTGGGAATATCAAACGTTGCCAGCAACTGACTTTCCCATTGGTAGGTGCTTAAATCGAAAAGCAGTGTCTGAGAAGCGGCGGCAGCGTCCATGGCATGCACGCTGCCACCGGTCAGCTGCCATAAGATCCAGGACAAAGCTGATCCAAAGGCCAACTGGCCATCCAGAGCGCCGTTTCTTAAGCCTTTGGCTTCGTTCAGTAACCAAGCCAGTTGGGTCCCCGGCCAACGGGCATCAAGGTAAAGACCAGTACGGAAATGCACCATCGGTTCCCGGCGCTCCTCCTTCATACTGGTCACCAGTTCCTTGACGCGCTGGTCCCGGGGATCAAAGATGCAAGCCAGGGGCGCGAAAGTTTCTCGGTTCCAGACCACCGTTCCTCCCGGCATGCCGGTCAAGCTCAGGGCCAAAATCGTCCAGCCGTCCAACTCCTCCACCATGCCTTTAATCAAAGCATGCACCTTTTCCCAAAGCGTCTGGGCCGCTTGCCCGCCAAAAACTTCCTCGCTCCCGGGATGCCATACTTCCTGTTTTTGTGCGATCTTTTCAAAATCAGGTGTCATGGCCACAACACGACAAATCTCAATATCCACATCCAGAACAAGTACGCATGATTTCATTGATTGCTCTCCGTTAATTAGCCTTAGAGTTGATGATCATTCACCGCGTCGGGCAATACAAAATCCGGACTTAACTTTTGCCCACCGCCCGGCAAGTATCATTTAACTTTCACGACCATGGCAGATCTCCAGATCAAAAACAACAGTCCCACCGCCAGGACCGGACCGGTGATAACCAAGGCATGGCCAAGGGTCCAATTCCGAACCACCGCAATCACACCGAGCAAGACTGCGACAACCACCAAGGCGCTGCCATAAGGAACAGGATGGCGTCTGGCCATCATTGCCAAAAACAGCAAACCCACCCCCGGCAAGAGATTAGGTAACAGACGATGCCACAGCAGGTCCTTCGCTTGCCACAGGGACAAGTAGCCGTAGGTCAGCCAGTAAAGCGCAAGCGCCAACCCCGCCGCCGTGGCTACAGCGGACTGCCAGGTCGGCTTAGATGGATTGTTAAATTTCCGTAACAGAATCCCAAAACCTTCTTATAATTTGACGTCCGTAAAGGGCCACCATTTGTCCCTGAGCCAGGGCTTGTTCCTTCAATTTGGTTCTAGTCACCCCCGGTTGGACTGCTAATTCTTCCTCATAAGCCTTGGCCATGGACTCTACCTGTTCCGACGTAACTTCTGCGTGAAATTGCAGGCCCCAGGCATGTTGGAAAGCAAACGCTTGATTGGGAAAATCTTCGCTGGTGGCCAGATGCTCCACCCCTTGTGGCAATTCAAACCCCTGACTATGCCATTGAAATACAGGCAAAGTCATGGGAAACCCGCGGAACAAGCGATTGTCCGCCCCATTGGGAGTCAGCGTCACATTACTATAACCGATCTCGCTTTTAGGGCCCTTGCTGACTCTTCCCCCCAAGGCTTTCGCCATTAATTGCGAACCCAGGCATACACCCAGCACGTGTATATCCGCTTCAATCAGCGCCTTGATATAGGCCACTTCATCTTCTAAAAAGGGAAACTGATCGGTTTCATCCACATTCATAGGCCCGCCCAACACAATGGCCGCCAACGTTTCCGAGGCAACAGGTACTTTATCGCCTTCCCACAATTTAACGGTCTCAAAGCGCGCATGCCAGCGGTTTAATTCTTCCTCCCAGATCCCCAGAGGTTCACATGCCACATGCTGCAATACAAAAAATTTTTTTGCCATACCATTGCCTCCATGGCTCTCGGCCTATAGTCGGTGTTGCCGGAATTACAGCCCAAGCGGTTTGCGCCTGATGAAGTCGCCGGGAATCGTTATAAATGGGCTGCCTTGCCTATGTTTTTTCTCAAATTAAAGTATAGCCTATATTTAATGATCCGCTAGGCGCGGTTTAAAAATCAAGTCATGGCCAGCCAGCCGGCTGCCCAAGGATTCAAGCAAGAACTTGCCCGGTTCCTGGTCATAGGGCAAGGCTGCAAGGACAATTTTTTGATTGCGGATTAATTTACCTGCCAGGAACCCTGTCAGATACTTACCAAACCCCTGCCCTTGCGCTTGCGGCTCAATCAACGTCATGATGGAAACATATCGGTCTCCCTGGGGCACGGCATAAGCTACCCCCACAATACGGCCGTCCGCCAATAAACGATAATGCTCCCAGGCTGCCAAGCTCTTGAGCAGCGCCCTTTCCTCGGGAATACCGCCCAGTAATGGTGACACCCTGGCATAATAGGGCAACAGGTCCTGAGCTTCATCCATAGTGCTGGCCACAATAACCAAGGATGAATCTTCTGTCCAGGCCGGCGCTTGATCCAACTGATAGAGTGTGGTGTAAACTTGGTTGGGCATGCGCATTTCCATTAACATAGGAAAAATCACGGCCTCATCCGACCGAGCCAGAATAGTTGCGGGAGCACATCGTTCTATCAACTCGGTTAATAATTGACGGATCACCCGACTTTTAGCCACATTAAAAAAAACTTCACTTACCACGGGCGCCGTCAGCCCCAGGTTATTTTCATTGTTAACTACTGCATAACCCACCGTATTGCCCAAAGCCTCCAGCGCATAGCTATGGCCCATTTGGCACAGCGCGTCATGAACATCGGTGATGACCGGACACCCCAGACTGGCTTTATAGTGCTGGCGCCATTTATCCAAAACGCCATCACCGATTGGAATCAAGTCCACTGTGGCCCTCAGGCGGTTTTGACAACCGGTAGTTGCACTTCCGCCACCCGGTCGAGCCAGGCGCTGTCAGTTTGTTCCGACGCGCCGGGCCGGTAATAAAGCCGCAACGGTCCCTGAGGCTTAAACTGATGTTCCTGTACCCAAGCCTGCAGGTCCTTGAGCACTGAATTCAGAGCCTGTTGATCTCCGGTGTGGGAGGCACTGGCCACTTTCATCACCGTCTGGGTTACCACAACGATTTCCCCGTCACCAAAGGTTTCCCCGGCCAGCGCCAAGGCCACTGCAAAATGGGCCTGCTGGAAATCCAACTGATTCAAGTCGTCATAGTATAGCATAAACGGCTCGCCCAACACGGGAACACCTTCCTCTGCAACAAATTCAAGCAACTGGCTCCTGGCGGCTCGGATCGCATCCTCCCCCCCCTGTCCTTCCAAACACAGTAATTTGCCTGGTTCCAATTTTTTAATCACTGGCATAGCTTCCTCCTCGCCTGGATGTCACTGCAGCCGCAATTGGCAATTCAAGCGTTAAAAATCCTGCAATTCAACATCCTTGACTGACTCTCAAACCATGGGCTTCAAAGCAGTTCATCCATTTATTTTAGCGTTTCGAGCATTTTACGCGCCAGAGCTCCGGCGCCTTCCTGTTCATTAGGACCAACCCGTTTGACGGCATCTTGCAGATAAGCCTTGGCAACGCGTTCATCTCCTCGAGCCTTGGCCAAACGGGCCAGATGGATATAAGCTGGTCCGTAACCAGGGTAATAGGTCAGGCAATCACGATAATGGGCTTCTGCCGCCGCATAATTTTTCAAATGAGTGTTCAAACTTCCCAAATAAAAATGCACAGCTGGGTCTTTTTTATCAATTTTCAAAATTTGCTGAAGCAGGCTCTGGGCTTCACCATAATTTTCCTGATCCACGGATTTGAAAAATTCCTGGTAAAGGGGCCACTTATCTATGAAGCGTCGGTAACTCTTGGCCAGCTTGGTATTGGGCTTCAGATGGATGTAAATGTCCATGGCTTGCAGGCCCTGCGCAAAATCATAACGTCCTTGCTTGGGATCAAAATGTTCTCCTGGTTTCAGCAGGACCGGCAATTCGGTGGGTAATCCAAAAAATCTGGTTTTCCAATGATCAAATACGACCAGCACCAATTTGGGTTGAATCTGGTGGCCAACTGCGTCGGCGCTCCAGGCCATCATCATGACGCCCGCCCAACTGCCAAGCATGATTAAAAGCATAAAAAAGCCACGGCGCATAATTCCTCCTAACAAAATGACATGACTGTTTCCAAGGTATTGGTTTTAGCCAAATGTGCATGACCTCCACGAACCTGATCACGTTCGATCCACAAAGTATCCAGACCCACACGTTGGGCTCCTTCAATGTCGTCCTGCAGGGAATCACCGATATGCAGGGCCCTGGTGGCCGGAACCCCGGCTTGACTCAAAGCCAGTTGAAAAATATCCGGGTGAGGTTTGGAAACACCAGCCTGCGCGGATGCTATGATGAAATCAAAATACCTGGTCAGTCCTAAAGCTTGACAGACTTCCGGCAAACGGGAATCCCAATTGGAAATAATGCCCAGAATTGTACCACGTTTGCGGCAATAGGTTAAGACTTTTACGACTTCCGGATAAAGCCGCCAAACCGATGCTTGCTTAAAGCGCTGATAAACATCTTTAAAAAAACCATCAAAATCACGGAATCCCTGACCGTGGCTCATGAGCTCTTTAACCAGGCCATACCACCACGACTGTTCTTCTGCCTGCGAGCGGCCCACGGGGAAGGCGTGGAGCGAGCTCCACCGGATCCAGATATCTTTAAAAATACGGTTAATGTATTCGGCATCAGCTTGATAACCATAACCAGCTGCAGTCTGTGCATAAATAGCGCCCACTGATGGGAAGGCGTAAAACAAGGTGTTACCGGCATCGAAAAAAATGGCCTGATACTTTTTACCCTTCATATTCTGCGGAATAACGGGCAAGGAGTTGTTCATTTATTCCCCTACCACCTGTTTCAAGGCTTGCACATAAATCTGATAGTCATGGTTGGTGAAAAGGTAAAAAAACACTTTTTCCAGGCTGGTGGTTCCATGCAAATAGTCGACGATCGTTTTCATGGCAATGGCCGCGGCTTCTCCAATGGGATAGCCATAGCTGCCGGTCCCAATGGAAGGAAACGCAATATCTTTCAGGACCATTTTATCCGCCAAGTGTAGGCTTTCCCAATAGGCAGATTTTAAAATGGCCGGTGCAGCTTGCGGGTTATGGCTGTAAATTGGCCCGACGGCATGAATAACATTGCGAGCCGGCAAGGCCCCGCCCGCGGTGATCACGGCTTTGCCGTTGGGCAGACGTTTAATTTCACGAATTATTTCCTGACAAGCTTTTAATAGGAAAGGACCGCCGGCACGATGAATGGCGCCATCCACACCACCCCCGCCTGCCAAATAAGGATTAGCTGCATTGACAATGGCCTCTCCGCTATGTTTGGTAATGTCCCCAACTTGCAGCATCAATGTTTTTTGATTGATGTTAATTTTCATTGAACACACCTTTCCGATTTAATTCAGTATTATAAGAAGGAAATGAAAACTTACCAGATCTTTTTTGAAAAACCTCCACTTTTACCTTCGCTCACGTCCTTGTCATCCTTCCCTAACCTATCCCGGTTGGAAATGAGGGTCTTTGGCCAACTTGGTTTTTCAAGGGATTAATTTTTAAATTCGTCCTTATCACTAGAAATTCGAATAGATTTCAGGCGTAAACAAGATTAAATTACTTTGTCTCAAGCTGCAAATAAAATGGAAGCGGAAATGAAAATTGGAGTCGATTGAAACCGCAACTCCAGACTGGAAAGATCTATATGAAATTCTGAGTTGATGGGTTTTCAGAATTCGTCAGCATGACGACAAAAAATAACTCCACTATTTATCCACTCAGTTTGGAGATAGCCATATTTAGTAATTTTCCAATCACCCCCTTATGAATTCTGGAAATGTATTTAAAATAATCCCTACCAATAAATATATGACAAATTAATTAACTATTTATTTTACAATTTTTATGCCGATGATATAATTAATTAATACGGCCTATATTTTTTGGCACTTTGTTTATTTTTTTGTGATTAAATTTCTGGGCTGCCCCGACCGGTTAGGACATTACTACGAAAGGGACGCCTTCGGCTGCCCCGACCGGTTAGGACATTACTACGAAAGGGACGCCTTCGGCTGCCCCGACCGGAGGGGACATTACTACGAAAGGGACGCCTTCGGCTGCCCCGACCGGAGGGGACATTACTACGAAAGGGACGCCTTCGGCTGCCCCGACCGGTTAGGACATTACTACGAAAGGGACGCCTTCGGCTGCCCCGACCGGAGGGGACATTATTATGAAAGGGACGCCTTCGGCTGCCCCGACCGGTTAGGACATTACTACGAAAGGGACGCCTTCGGCTGCCCCGACCGGAGGGGACATTACTACGAAAGGGACGCCTTCGGCTGCCCCGACCGGAGAGGACATTATTATGAAAGGGACGCCTTCGGCTGCCCCGACCGGTTAGGACATTACTACGAAAGGGACGCCTTCGGCTGCCCCGACCGGAGGGGACATTATTATGAAAGGGACGCCTTCGGCTGCCCCGACCGGAGGGGACATTATTATGAAAGGGACGCCTTCGGCTGCAAATTGCAAGCAATGATAGGCGTTAACGGCATTCAGGTAATTCTTCATTTCACTTGTTAAGTGAAATGGCTCCGGGGCAACCCGAGAATAAATAGGAACGTACCTAAGATTTACCGTAAAAGGAAAAAGTGGTAACGACCGATAATATAGATGAGGTTACATACTTGCGGCAGAGGTGAGAATAATATGACTATTATCCCACAATCTCATGCATATCAAACCAAGATGACCAGCAACCGTCTGCCCGCCTCAACTCGGCGGTCAGGCAATCTTTTAATAAAAAACATTATGATCATGACCATGGGTTGGTGGGCCTTAGTTGGCCTACCTGCAAAATCAATGGCTGCCGGCCAATTTAAAGCCTTGAATTGGGCCCCTTTGCTAAGCGCATCTGATTTAACCGCTTATGGCAAAGTCACGGCTTCCCTGCTCCAGGACCAAATCCTGCTGCTGGGTACCGGCAAAGGACTGCTGGCCGTTGATTTGCAAACAAGCGGTAAACCTTCTCTCCAGCTACTTTCACCGGTACCGGTGCTGGCCATAAATCAGGATAGGGACAGGATCTATATTATTAATGAACAGGGATTGGCCACTGTCACCCCACCTGACATGGCACTAACCATGCTGATCCGGCGATCCGGGATACGCTGTCTGGCCATGACCAAGGACAAAATTTATCTCGGCACCACTCAAGGGCTGCTGGAGAATCGGCAGGGTACCCAGACCCTGCAACCAGTGAAAGCTGTTCCCCAAGGCGTTATTGAGCAATGCCTGTCTATTCCCACAGGGATAATCATCCGCAACGCCAGCCAGCAGATCTATTTTTTCGATCCCTCCACCGCGCAAGCCAAAGAGATCAACCTGGAATTCAACGAACTCCAGGCCCCCGTTAAAGCCATGATGGCCCAGGGAGACTACCTATGGTTTGCTACGGCCGGCAGCGGCCTGATCGGCTATAACATTGCCTTGCAGGAATGGAAAACCTTGAAGCGCGAACATATGGTGCCTTATGCTTTTAGCCTGGCTCATAACGGCAGCGACTTATGGATCGGCACGCACGATGCCGTGGCCCTATTCCGAACCACAACTCAGCAATTAATCACCTTGCGCAGTGAACTTTTCTTGGATCAGGAGTTGACCACCATTCTCCTCGGCAACCGCCAAGCCGTGCTGGGGTCCTCCTCGGGCCAATGGTATCGGGGCTCCTGGCAGGCACCGCTCACTTGCCAACTGGATTTCCCCCGGCAGCGTCATCTCCAATCCCCCACACTCACCTTCCCGGCCGTCATTTCCGGTCAGGATCCCAAGACCTTCAAGACCTATTTTAAAAACCTGAATTATGAAGCTTCCTGGTTTCCTTTGGAAGGAGAGATAACGACCAAGGATAACCTGCATTACCAATTCACCTATCAGCTGAGCGGCTTGCCCAAAGGTCAATATTTAATTCGTGTTCAGGTCGGCGACCAAACAGGCTTTGAAGTAGGTGAAGAATTCACCATCATTCAGCAGGACAATGCGGCATTGATTAAAATTGAAAATACGACCTTCCGCGAGGGAGACAATATGATCACCGGCAGCTATCCTTCAGCTCAATTTAAAACTATTGAGCTGTTGGATAAAAGCATCCCTGTTCAACTCGACCCCGAGCATGACCAATTCACGTTCCGTATCAACCTCACCCTGGATGATCGTGTGCTCGCCTTTAAAGCTATGACCAAATCCAATGCGGTTAAGACTTTTTATTTTTATTTCCAGGTTTTCTCCTCTCCGGTTCTGCATCTCAGTACCGACCGTCCCCTTTATCTGCACCATGACCAGGCTATTGAATTCAATGTAGGCAGCGAGAACCTAAAGCAGATAAACCAATGGACGCTGACCGTCATGGATCGGGATAAAAAAATCGTGCATACCTTTTCCGGCCGGGATCATCTTCCCACCAGCGTGCTTTGGCCTTGGGAAGAATGGCATCGGGAATTGCCGCCGGTCACAAAATTTCTGGTGGCCCAGCTGGAAGTGGAAGACCCCTCAGGTTATCGTTTCAAGAGCAACGCTGAATCCATGATTCTACTCAAGCCCGATGATGACACCACGCCGGCACCGCATCCACCCAAGTGGCAAACACAGCCGGAAAACATCTATTTCGCCAGTGGGCAATGGATCGTGACCAAACGCTATCACAAGGTCCTGGAAGAAACAGCACAATTCCTGGAAGCTCATCCTGATGTCTTGCTGGTGATTGAAGGTCATGCCGATAATCGCCCATATCGCCATCACCGGAAAATGTCCAACCAGACCCTATCCGTCAAACGCGCCCAGTCCGTGGGACAGCATATAGAGCAGGATTACCATATTTCCGGCGAGCGCATCATCTGTATGGGCTTCGGCGCGCGGAAGCCCTTGGCCACTAACCATACCGCGACCGGCCGTGCCAAAAACCGTCGTGTCGTCATGAAAACGCTGCTTGGAAATCAAGTCCGTGGTGAAGAACAACAACCACCACTCAATAAATAAAGAAGCGTGACGGGATGCATAGTTGCCTAAAAGCCATCATGACCATGCTCGCTTTGTTGACCTTAGGGACCGGGGTCAGTGCATCCTGGTTTGACCTGAGTGACACGGTCAACACCCAGGGCGACCGGCTCACCAATTTCCCGGTATCCAGCCGTTCGGCTGTATTGGGGACTGCCGATCTTACGGACAGTAATGGTACGGAGGCGCTTTACCTCAACCCGGCCGGATTGAGCGCAGGCTGGCAGGCCGATGTGCAGGCTACTTATGTCAACCTTGCCGAGAACACGCGCTATCATTTTCTAGGATTTCACTTTCCTATCAACGAACGCTTGGCTCTAGGCTGGGGTTGGGGTCAATTGGCCTCTATGGGCTTTGAAGCCCGCGATGACAGCGATAATTACTTGGGTCGATTTAATCACTTAAGCAATAACGTGGCCCTTGGCATGGGATTAAAACTCTCACCCTTTCTCCGCATCGGCGCGACCCTGAAATACCTTGATCAGGAATTGGCGTCCTACCATGAAAACAGCCTCGCCTTGGATGCAGGCATGATCGTGGAAGGCGAACATTGGGGTGCTGCACTGGCTCTTCAAAATGCGGTAGGCTATGCCGGTGACCCTTACTGGGGTATTCGCGGCGTCGGCCAAGTGCCTGCCGATATCATGGACTTCAATGCCCGCCTCGGTGGGCATTGGAATCCTGGATTTGACAACCCTTGGTTTTCAGGCCTGGATTTTTATTTCAGTTTGGAGGCCTTGAAATTACAGGATTCCCTGAACTCCGCCAACGGTTTTTGGCGTCATTGGAATGCCGGCCTCGAATACACCTTGCCTGATCTCCCCTTCAAACTACGTGCCGGGGCATCGCCCCAGCATTTGGCCGCCGGCGTGGGGACACGGTTTCAGGCCTGGCAGCTTGACTACAGCATTGACCTGCGTGCTGCCCAAACCCTGCATTGGTTGTCCTTAAAATGGGAAGTGCCGCTCCAAGACAACACCCATACTTTGCAACAAATCGACCATAAATTCGATCAGGCGGTCAAGGCTTATCAAGCTGGAGACTATTCCTTGGCCATGAAGCAGAGCCGGGACATCCTGCTGCTTGACCCTGATCAGGAACAAGCCAAGCTACTGTATTGGAAATCTCAGCGGGACGTCCGACATCAACTCGATAATCTGTTGCTTAAGGCTAAAGCCTACGTGAGCATCAAAGCGTTTGACGATGCTTTCGAAACACTCAAACAAAGTTCCGCCATGGCGATGACCAACCAAGAGTATCTTATGGCCATTGACCGCGTCCGCTTTTATGCCCAGGAAGAACAGCAGATTGACATTGCCCGCATTATTAAAACTCACCAGGATCAAGCGCTGGCTCAGGAGCAGAACGGCAACTGGGTGGATGCCTTGCAGCAATGGGAAGAACTGCTGATTATAGATCCGGAAAACCAGACGGCTCTGACACACATCCAAGATATCACTAAGCGGATTCAGGGACGGCTCGATGGCTATTTCGCCGAAGCCGTTAAAGCCATGCAGCGCTTCGACTATTGGCAGGCCGTCAAATTGTTCAACACCATTCTCAAACTATCGCCCGGTTATAGCTCGGCCCTGGTTCTTAAACAGCAATGTCAAGCCGCCATGAGCAAAGACATGGATCGCCTTTACAGCGACATGGTACAGAGTTATAAGGCCCGCAATTTTTCCAAAGCCCTCACGCTCGGCAAGCGACTCAAAGCAGTGTCACCACATTACCGGAATCTGGACAACTATCTTCCCCTGATTACTCGTGATTACAATCGAATTAAAAGCTCTGACGGTGCTATAAGAATGATCGACTCTCTGGTCACCAAACATCGTTTGAGCCAGGCTCTTTCTCTGCTGACCTTATTGGATCAGAAAAATGCGCTCAATCAAAAGTTGATGGCCTTGAAAGTCAGCCTCAAGCAGCGACTGGCCAAAGCAGCGCTCTTGCGCGAGCGAGGGGTGCAGGCTTACCAGAAGAAAGAATTGGACATTTGCATTGATTACTTCCGTCAGAGTCTGGCCATCGACCAGGATAACCGTATCCAGGACCTGATCATTCAGGCCTATATCAGTGCCGGGGTGCTCAATTATCGCCGTGATGCTTTGGACAAAGCCATTGCTTATTGGGAAGCTGCCCGGCAGATGGATCAGGAAAACAACCTTATCCAAACCTACCTCAAACGGGCTCAAAACAAAAAGGCCAATCTGGTAAAATGGAAATAAACCGTACCGTCTTTCGACGCTGATCTTTTTACCCGCCTGCCTTTATGTTTTAACCGGGATGACCGAGAATTAAGCTGAGCGTTGACTGGCGTGATTATCACCCATACGGGAAAACACCATGACTCAAATCAACATTAATGTTTCACAACAAGACGATATTGCCATTCTCAAAACCGATGGCTTCATGAGCATGACGGAGGTGTTTAGTTTTGAAAACACCTTGACCTCGTTGATTGAAAGCGGTCAGACCAAAATCATTCTGGATTTCAGCGCCTTGAACTATATCTCTTCCGCCGGTTTGGGGGCCATCATGGGCGCTATCAAAAATGTCCAGCGCCGCCAGGGAGACATCAAAATCGCAGGCATGATGCCGGCGGTCTTTGAAATCTTCGATACATTTGGGTTTACCCAGATATTTAAAATTTATAGCAGCGTGGCCGAGGCCACCGCAGCATTTAAGGGTTAGCCCATGTCTGATGCCTACCCTCCGCTGGCTGTACCTGCTTTCAAAAAAGGTCCGGGTCTGAAATTAAAATTCACCATTATTATCAGCCTGCTGATCATCATTATCATGACCGCAGTCACCCTGGTCATCCGTCGCCAAGTGGAAACCAGCCTGATGGACCAAATGATCAATAAAGGTATTGCCTTGACCCGTGGTCTGGCTAATAACGCCGCTGAGGCTTTGGCCATTAACGATCAGATGGTCATAAATGAACTGGTCGATCAGGCCGTCAAACAGGAAAAAGGCATCGTCCAGGCTGCCTTAGTGGCCTCTGATCAGCACATCATTGCCCATAGCCAACCGGAGCTGGAAGGGGCACCCTATAATGTCCATCCTACCGGACTCTATGCACAGGTTCAAAACGCCACTATTTCCACTTGTACCCTCCGGGACGAGCCTTGTTTGGACTTCGGGTTTCCCATTATTTTCCATGTTCAGAAAGATAACATCCACAAGTCCCTGGGTATTGCCCACCTGGTCTATTCCCTTGCGCCTATTGAAAAAACCGTGGAACAAACACTGACCATGATTTTTACCATCACCGCAGTCAGCCTGGCCTTTGCCATCCTGCTCACCTTGATTGTGGTCAACCGCATCACCCATCCCATTAGCCAGCTGTCACAAGCGGCGCAAATCGTGGGTGGCGGTAATTTGGATTACACCTTTCAAGTCAAATCGCGCGATGAGATCGGTCAGCTTTCCCACACCTTGAATGCCATGACTTTAAATTTAAAAGAAGCTCAGCAGGAAATGCTGATTAAGGAACGGCTGGAAAAAGAAATGCTGATTGCCAAGGAGATCCAGAATTTATTGATCCCTAAAAAAACCCCTGCCATTGCCGGGTATAATGTGGGCATGCTTTACCGGTCTGCCCAGGAGCTCAGCGGTGATTACCTGGACTTTTTTGATCTGGGTAAAGGTCATTGGGGCATGATCGTGGCCGATGTATCCGGCAAAGGCCTGCCCGGGGGACTGGTGATGACCCAGACCCGTTCCCTCCTCAGCCTTCTGGCCCAGAGCAGCCTGGCTCCTGGCAAAACCTTAAGTACGGTCAGCCGGCATATGCAAGATGACATCCAGGAAAATATGTTTATTACCGCCACTTACGCCGTACTCAATGCCAAGCAACATACGCTGGCTTTCGCACGTGCCGGCCATGTGCCTCTGCTGGTATTTCGCCAGGCCACGAAAACCTTGGAAGCGTTCAAACCGGTAGGCATTGCCATCGGTGCCGCAGACGCGGACATCTTCACCAAAGTACTGGCCGAGGAGTGCCTGGAATTACACCCGGGCGACTTCATCTTTCTTTATACCGACGGCATTGACGAGGCCTGTAATGCTCAAAGTGAATTGTTCGGGTTGGAACGCCTGAAAGCCGCCATCCTTGCCTGCGCCCATCTCCCGGCAGCCGGCATTATCGAGCACATTGATCATACCTTAAAAGTCTTCGTAGGAACCAGTGCGCAAAATGACGACATGACCATGATTGTGTTGAAGCGGGAGGAAGCCTGAGCGTCTTTAGTCCAGCCGTTTGCTCAGGCTCAATTGGTTCATTCTGCCGGTCGAGGTGTAGGTGACTTCATCCATGAGTTGATTAATTAAAATGCTGCCTACCCCGCCTTCCCGGCCCTTCATCAAACTTTTTACCACCGAGCCCTTTTGCTTGGTAATATCAAAAGGCAACCCATAGTCAAAAATGTCCAGTTGGATTTTTTCCGGATGAAAATGAATACGCAGCACAATGATTTGATGGGGATCAAAATCATAGGCATGCTCGATAATATTCATCACCACTTCCTCGGTCACGAGAATCAAATCATGTACCACCGGCTCGGCAATGTTTTCCGCTTGCGCCAAACCCATAAGGTACTCCCGCAAGGCCGGCAGATAATTGACATTGCTGCTGATTTTTATCTCCGTGCCTTTCAACTTATATTGTTTACGATGTATCATGCTGCCTTTTTTCAGCATGATCACCTGTGCCCAGGCATCAATATAAAAAATCGTCTGGCATTGCTTGCATTGATAAATATTGGCGCCCCTAATGCGGGAATGTTTCTGGCAATGAGGACAATGGACATCACAGGGAAAGGTCACTTTCAAACGTTGATCTTTTTCTTGTACGAAAAGGTCAAAACTATTTTGAATTTTGCCGTCGCTGATGGTAAGCACCAGACTGCCCGCATCAATGGTTGTCAACGTGCCTTCCCATTCACCGTTTTCCATGTTGGGAATCTGATTGGGCAGGACCAGTCCCTTATCCACGCTTAAAAAGGGTGCGCCCATGTAGGCTGCGGCCAGGCTCTGATCGCGGTTGCGGGCCGTGATTTTAACCTTGAATGGCTGGCCGCAAACCGGCGTGGTCAAGGGCATAAACGAGAACCCTGCCAGCGGCTGGTCAAGATGCCGGGAAACCCATTCCCTGACCCGTGACTCATCCTCCAGAATTTCCATGATCAGATGGAGACCCACACTTTCCAGTACACGGTAAACCTGCTCTTTCGGACTACACAGTTTGATGTCCCCCTGCCCATGATCCCTGATTTTTTTAAGCATGCTGATAATGGTGCCCATGCCCGCGGAACTGATATAATCCACGGCTTGCATATCAATTAAAAGCAACAGATGATGGTTCTGATAATTAGTCTCGATGGCATTTTTCAAATCTTCCGACGAAGTGGCATCAATATTTCCGGCCACTTTGAGGACCATCACCTGGTCATTATAGCTGCTTACCGCCGATTGAATAGATAGTTTTGAGTTCATGATACCCTCAATGGTTAATCATTATTGCTTAAAATCCACGCTGCATGATCTGATCAATGATTTCCCTTTTCACGGCCCGCAAGTGACCAATATTGCGTAACCACCCAATTACAAACTGATAATTGGCATTAAAAAAATCCCGCCTTACCCCCGGCGGCAACTGATCCTCCTGGGAGACATCGAAAATGGTAAGATGTTTTTTGATCCGGCACAGCTTGGATTCCACCTGGCGGGCACAAATCTTGTCCTTAATCATAAGCACCACCTCGGAAAAATCCACCTCCTGCAAGATTTGGGTGAAATTTTCCGTATCCCAAATCACGCGATAGGCCGGATGGTGTCCGAATTCCCTTGCAATCGGATCATATTCCCTGGGACTGTGGCAAATAATCAAGGTTTTTTGCGGTCCCATCATGGGGTGTTGTTGACTTTCATCGGACTGGTTCAATAGCACACCACATCTCATTAGTTTTCGTCCGGGACATCCCGAGATGAGCTTTCTGCTGACCTAAGGCACCCAGAAAACCCTAACTATAGCATCGGACAGGGGCGGTCAATATTTAGCGCCCTCCGCGCTGCTTCCACCTCGCTTGGCGGTGCTTTAATAGAAGCAGCAACACGCAATGCGCTTGACCAAGAACACACCCTTGGATATGATAGCAGCTGTTAAAAACAGCAGGAGGAGATCATGGTTCGGGAAGTGGCAATTTTCAAATTAAAATCGGAGATCAAGGAAGAAGCTTACCAACTGTTCAGGGATTATGCGGCTTTTAAACGCACCCGGCCTGGCTGCCGAACAGCCGCGGTCAATCCGGTGGTGGATGATCCATCTCTGCCCTACCTGGATCAGCAAGCCATTCTGGTTTATGCGGAATATGACAACCTCAAATGCCTGGCCGAATGCAACCAAGCCATGCAAAAGCACTTCAGACTTCATCAGCTGCCGTTTCAGGAGTTTATGGTGGGCCCGCCCGTCTACAGCATCTTCCACGCTGATTAAATTCCCCTAACCCGGACGGGTCATGGAAAAAGACAACTTAAAATTCCACCCCTTTTTTAGCCGGCCTGCCCTGGGTATGATAATGTTTGTATGCGTTCATCTCTGTTACCAGATCGGCCCGAGCCATTTCCCTTTTAGTGGCCCCCCGTCCGGTTAGCACGAGCTCCACACTTTTTAATTTATGCGTCATCAGCTCCAGTACTTGCTTTTCCTGGAGCAAGCCCATGCTCTGCGCCACCAGGATTTCATCAGCCACCACTAGGCCATAATCAGGATTCTGGCTCGCCAGCCGGACAGTTTCCCAGGCACGCTGGGCTTCTTGGCGGTCTTGAGCTGTGGGCTGCTGCCGGATAAACCCTTTGCCGCCAAATTGCCGTACAGTGATGGCCTTCAGTTTGGCCAAAGAAGCATGTTCCGCATAATGGCCGGCCTTCATAAACTGAACAAAGCATACCTGCCAGCCTGCCCCGGCAGCCCGCAGAGCCAGACCCAAGGCAGCGGTGGTTTTGCCTTTACCCTCGCCGGTGTAGATGTGAACCGCGCCACGCGCTTTGGTCCATGCGCTTTTTCCCATGGTCACCTCCTGATCAACACCCAGATAAAAAAGGGCCCCCCAATAAGGGCTGTCACAATACCCACCGGCAATTCCGCGGGCGCAATAATCACGCGGGCTATGGTATCGCAGACCGGTAACAGTACCGCTCCACCGATTAGGCTGACCGGCAGCAACAGCCTGTGATCAGGACCGATCAAACGGCGGCCGATGTGAGGCACCATCAAGCCCAGAAATCCCACCGGACCAGCCACGGAAACCACGGCGCCCACCATCACGCCGGTGGTGAGCAGAATAATGAGCTTAACTCTTCCCACATCCAGGCCTCGGGCTGCAGCCAAGGTCGGGCCGGTGGCCAGAAGATTGAGTGGCATGGTCATCATCAACATGGCCACCAAGCCTTGCATCACAAAGGGAACGGTCTGCAGCAGCTGCTGATAACCCACCACGTCCAGCCCGCCCATTAACCAGCGCAAGATACGCAGACTATGGGCCTGATCGGACAAATATTGAAACAAGAGAATAAAACTGGAAAAAGTAATACTGAGCGCAACGCCGGCTAAGAGCATGGTCATGCCGGTCAATCCGTCTTTAAGGCGGGCAATAAGATAAACCAAGGCCATGGCCAGCAAGGCTCCCAAAAAGGCAAAGAGCATTAATCCCGGAATCCCCAGCAAGGCAAAGCTCAGCCCGCTCCAAATATAGATACTGGCACCCAGGCTGGCACCGGAAGCGGTCCCCAGGGTAAAGGGCGTGGCCAGAGGATTTTGAAACATGGCCTGGTAAGTCACGCCGGCTGTGGCCAGCCCGGCGCCAGCCAGCATGCCCGCCAATATTCGAGGTAAGCGCAATTGCCAAAACAATTGTTGCATCTCCACGTTGGGATTGCTTAGAAAAGTCCAGGGGTTGATCATCTCCATACCCACAAAAGGCAGCAGTGCCAACAGGACCAGACTCAAGCCCAATAGGATCCATAGGGTTATTGGCTTACCCATCATGGTCTTCCCACCCTCCTGGCAACACCAAGGTCTGGCCGGTGCGTGGATGGTTGAAAAAAGCAAATGGTTTTTGGTAAATGCCGGCCAAAACGCCTTCATGCACCAGCTCGGCAGGGGTGCCGTCAAACACCAAACGGCCTTGTTTCAAGGCCACCACCCGGTCATGAGCCAAAGCCCGGTTAATATCATGGGTGACTTCCAAAAAGGTCAGCCCCAGGCGACGGTGAAGATTCTGCAACAACTGGTAAAGATTGTCCTGTTCTCGGGGATCAAGAAAGGTGGCCGGTTCATCGAGCAGCATGATGGGCGCTTCCTGCACCAGTGCCGCACCCACCAACACCTTTTGCTGTTCTCCGCCGGATAGGGTGTGCATGGGCCGAAGGGCTTGATCAGTCATTGCAATCAATTTGAGGGCCCGCCGCAAAGCCTCCTGGTCCTCGGCCGTGATATTGGAAAATACCGACAAATGAGGAAATCGCCCCATGAGCATAAATTCGCGCACTGTAAAGAGCTCCTGATGCGACAGGTATTGAGGTACATAGGACAGCCAACGGGCCCGTTCTTTTTGGGTATAGGTTTTTAAACTCCGGTCGTTAAGCAGCAGGTCACCGTGGCTGTGAGGCAGCAGTCCCATCAGACTTTTGAGCAGCGTGGATTTGCCGGCGCCATTGGGCCCGATGACGGCCAAACGTTCGCCCGGCGACACACTCAGATTAATACTATCAAGCAGCCATTTTTGATCCACCTGACAGCCATAATGCTTGATAGTCAGCAAATTCACCGGCTTGCTCCTGAAGGGACGGCTTTCTTGAGATCGTTGAACAACTGGATTAACCTGGGGCCGGGAATAACCGTATAATCGCCGGTTAAAAGATGGATCTGACCGTTTTGATAAGCCTTGAGGCCGGGCACAGCGGCCCAGTCATGAAGCAGTTGGGCCTGGGACCGTTTGATTTTTTCCGGTTCAGCTATTAATTCAATGATGACGTCCGGATTGAGGACACGTATGCCTTCTAGGGAGAGTTGCGGGTATCGCGGATAATCCTGGCGAAAAACATTTTCTCCGCCGGCCAATTTCAGCAGGTCGCCATAGAAATCCCCTTGGCCCACAATGGTTACCCCATGGAGACCGGACTGGTCATAGTCTCGGTCAATCACGACCATGACGCGGGAACGCTTCCGGCCGGCCGGCACAGCCGCGGCCATTATATTCTGCTCGAATTGCCGGATCATGATTGCAGCCTGGCTTTCCTGATGGCAAATCAGGCCGAGCATTAGCACGGAACTCATAATACTGCTCAGGGTGTTCAAATCCACCGTATAAGTATGAAGCCCCATGCGTTGCAGCCGGAGACGCTGTTCCTGCTGGGCAGGCAAGAGAATGACCAGATCCGGTCTCAGCGCCAGCACGGCTTCATAATTAAGATCATAATAACCGCCCACCTTGGGCAAACGGCCGGCGGCTTTAGGAAAAGCACAATACTTGGTAACTCCTTTAACCAGGTCACCGGCGGCCAAGCCAAAGAGAATTTCCGTGATCCCCGGCGCCAAGGACACCAGCCGCTGCGGAGTGTCGGCGTTGGCCACGGGCAGCGGCACCGGCAGACTGCCAGGAGCACCGGCCTGGGGCAGCAAGAATCCGCACAGTACCAGAATCGCGGTCAACCCTGCGATTATTTTTAGGAGTGATGGTGGTTGCATTTTTGCCGCCTCCCAAGCCGTGGCGTTTTTATTAGTTCTGGTTGTGGAAACATCTTTTCACGCCGTGCAGATTAAACCCTATCGTCATTCCGGCATACTTTTAGCCCGAATCCAGATAGTTCAAAGCTTTATGGTGGACCCGGTTAAAATCATGCTGCGGTGACTTAAGTTTGAAGCCAGAACTATTGCTGCCCGGTGTTGGTGCTTCCTTTGGGTGACATTGAAAAAACCGCTTCAACGAAATTTTTTTCTCTAAGGCGTTTTGCCCTGCAAACCGCCGACCGCCTATGGAGGCACCACCATCGATCCACAACAAAAACTAATTAGTTTACAGGTTAATACTGACCCCAAGCTGGGGATTGAAACGAGAGGTATTATAACCCGAAACATCCACATAATCCTGATCCAAAAGATTGTGGAGCCGAATAAAGCCCGTGACCCGGTCCCAAATCCGATAACTAATGGCCACATTGATCAGGGTGTACGGAGCCAAGGCGGTTTGGGCCACTTGACCCAGTGCAGGATCATAGACCTTGTCCCAACGGGGGCCAATATACTTGAGCTCAGCGGATACGGTTAACGGAGCCCCATGATAAACCGCCTCCAGGCCCAGTTGATGGTCAGCGCGACGGATGAGCGGGTCTTTGCCCACCGAGGCTTCCCGGGTAATATCATTGGCCGTTAATTTGGTATAAGTGGCTGACAGCTGCCACTTTGGTTGAAGGCGCAGGGTCATACCTATCTCCCCGCCTTGGATAGCCACCTTGGCCAGATTTTGATAAACATATTTTAAACTGGCCGGATCAAAGGGTGCATCAATCTGATTTTCATAATGGGTCACAAAGTAATCCAAAGACAGGGTTAAAAGAGTGCCCCACAAGTCCTGTTCGTAGCCCAGTTCCCATCCCTTGGATTCTTCCGGTTTTAGGTGCGCATTGCCTTGGGAGTAGGCATCCTGCACATAAAGTTGATAAAGGGAGGGCGGATTAAAAGCCGTACCGTAACTTCCCCTTAGGCGGCTGTGAAAGGCCGGTAACTGGTAAGTTTCACTGGCACGATAGGAAAGCAAGCCGCCGAATTGATCGTGTTGGTCATAGCGCACCCCCACTCGGGTAACGAACGGCCCTGTGATTACCTGGTCTTCAATATAGCCATTCACCAGATGAGACGAGCGCAATGGAAACTGGTTTTCCATGGTCACATGACCGCCTCCCCAATCATCATAGCCCACATATTCCAGGCCTTGCGCTTTTTCCTGCTGATAGCCCACACCGATCACCAATGTGCTGTTCCTGGCCAAGGTCAATTGATGGCGCCAATCCACCACCAGATGCTGTCCCCACCAGGCGCTGCGGGATACGGAACCCACATGCATGGGATCTTCCGGATTGTCGTTATGGCGGTCAAGCTGATTGAACCCCACACTCAGGGTCTGGCGCCAGGTTTTAACCGGTTTATACACCAAGGCCAGGCGGTGAAGCTGGGCTATGGTCTCATCGCTGGCGTTGGGATCATCAGCCCAATCACCGGCGCCATTGTCCAATTCATTGCGGCTTTGGTGATAATGATTTTGCAAAGTCAGGGTCAATCCCCGGGCCAGCGGCCCATTTAAATCCAAATCCACATTCAGGAGCTTGGCTCCATCCTGATCCATAGCGGGCAAAGGATGGAGCGCCGCATCATCCGCTTCCTGGGAACGTTTGGCAGCTGAGAAGCCCTCGCTGTAAAGCCATGCACCGGCTGCAGCCAGTCGCCACGGGCCCAGTGGCCCCCGGGCGGTCACCTGGCTCAGATAGGTTTGATAACGCCCCACGGCTGCGCTCAGATCACCGGACCAGGAGGCCGTACCGCGGCGGGTAATGATATTGATCACCCCGCCCATAGCGCCGGCACCAAAGGCCAGACTTTGCGGGCCGCGCACAATCTCAATGCGTTCCACATTGGCCAAGGCGATTTTGGAGAGGTCGGTCGTACGTGCCGGACTGGCGGGATCATTGATTGGAATATTATCCACCATGATCAGGGTGCGCTCCGAAGCAGCGCCTCGTATAAACACGGATGTTAATTTGCCGGGACCGCCGCTGGAAATGACATCCAAGCCCGGCACCAGACGCAGCAAATCGTCCAGGTAAAAAACCCGGTTGGCTTCAATATCCCGGCGAGTAAGGACCGTTATCGAACTGGCAGCTTCGGTTACAGGCAAGGCCATGGTCGCTGCGGAGGTCACTAAAGGATCGGAAAGCGGCATTGAGTTTGAGGACGGTTCGGGTGTGAGCTTAAGATGGTCGGCAAGTTCTGGATTCATGAGCAGAGGCTGCAAGAGCCCATTCTGGGCAGGCCAAACCGGCTGCGGCTGGTCCGCCTGAACACCGAAGACGGTCATTGGAACGAGAAACAAACTAAAGCACAAGGACTTAACCAAAAACTGACGCATAAATTCCCCCTGGAGATTTGGGCCTTATGTTGTTTCCTGGCTCGCATTCATTCTACTCACCGTACCTTCCCAGCGTTGGCCAGTGGTATTCACGGTTTTCGTCCTGCTCACAGTTGCCGGGCAGCCAAGGGTTTTCACCTTGTTCCTAATCATAGGCCGAATTTTATTTAACGTGCTGGTTCCAAAAAGTGATCTCACCTCCTTGCCCAATGTCCGCCTATGCGAAAAAGGTTTTCTGAGTTAATCGGTTTTCCGGTTGGAGCCAAATTTCCGCCGGGCTTGTTCCACCGGACGGTCTATCCCCCAGCGGGCCTGATAGCCCCGGATATCCATATGTACAAAAGGAGAATGAGTTGTGGTGCGGCCATAAAGTCCCAGACCACCCTTCAACTTGCGCCCCATCGGCGTTCTCTCCAGTCGTTCCACCAACTGGTAAAGGATTTTAGCGTCACGATAATCCAGACTGCCGTCATGATTCAGGTCATCCATGAGGCCGTTGTGATCTTCATCTATGTAGATATCCGCCGCCTTGCCATATAAATGGGCGCTATAAGGAACGTTCCCCAGCAATTGGTTGTAATAGGGTGTCCGGTAACCACTCAAGACTACCAGGGAAGTGCATTTTATGCCCTGCTGATGAATCAGGCGGATCAGAGCCTCCAGTTTGGTCAGCAGCCCTTCCTTAATGGTAATATATTTGGGATAAGCGTCATGCTGCTTGCATAAAAATTGTTTTAACTGAAAGTGGGGACTGAGGTTTACCGTTTCATTCTCTGCAGTGACTTCAATGAATCCTTCCGGGTGTTGATAGAGAGCATTTTTGATTTTTCTTTTTTGAGGGTAACCACCGATGCGGTAACCATTAAGCTCCACCCGTTTCATTTGGTTGTAAGGCACTTGCACAACAAAATTGAGTTGTTGCTGCCAAGACGATTGACGCAGTACCAGTGTGTATACACCGGGCTTTTGGGGCGCGCGCCAAGACCAGTGTTTAGGGACAGGGGCCGGCAAATCTTCAGCATGTAAGGACCCTTGTGAAGCCAGCTGGAGGCCTTTAGTTTTAAAGGTCACGGTGATAACATCGGCAGGAAACACCATCAGGCTCTGAATTGGCATTAGGATGGCCTGGCGGTGATGATTAACCTTCACCGCCACCAGTGACTCCCGTGCTTTAACAGTAGCTGGCCCCCAAGCCGCCAAAAGAAGGGCACCGATCAAAATAGTTGTGATGTGATGTAACTTCATAATTCACCGTTCGGTTAAAATCTGCGGGAAAGAATTATTGATTAAGTGCCGGTTGGTAAAACGCCTTTGCGATCGCTTCATCGCGGTTATAGATATCGGTCCGGAAATTCAACACCCCGTCTTCTCCTACCCAGGCAGTCCAATAGAGAATATGGATCGGTAAGGGATAAGTCAACTTTATTTTTTGTTGGTATCCTGAATGGATGGCGCTCTCAATACGTTCCTTTGACCATACCGTCTGGCTTTTCAGACAATAAGTTGCCAGTTTGACCGGTTCGGACAGGCGGATACAGCCCGAACTGTAGCTCCTGGTCTCCTTACGGAACAATTCCGGTTGATTGGTACCGTGAAGATACACATTATATTCATTGGGAAACATGAATTTCAATTTGCCCAAGGGATTGTTATCCCCCGGCGCCTGCACCAACCGGTAAGTTTCGTAAAACTCGTTGATGCCCACTTTTTTCCAATCCACAGCGGCTGGATCAATTTCCCGAGTATTCTCCCCCCAGCCTTTGAGTACGGCAATGGAATGAGACTTTAAATAATTGGGGTCGCGACGAATTTTATGCAGTTTCATCTTGATCACCAGGTTGGGAGGGATGGTCCAATCGGGGTTGATCACGATATAGCGCAGCCGGTCGCTAAAGATGGGGGTTTTGGAGTATTCCTTACCCACCACCACTTTCATAGCCAAATCCACCTTGCCATGATGAATGACTTTTAAAGTGAAATCAGGAATATTGATCAGCAGATATTGATCCCCCAGATCGCGAGGCAACCAGCGCCAACGTTCCATGTTGATTTCCATGGTTTTAATCAATACTTTCAAGGGGGTATTTAACCAGGCTTTGGTTTGTTCATCCACAATGCCGGTGAGCATCAAGCCATGGCGGCTCTGATAGCGTTTGACCGCTTCTTCCACTGACTTGTCAAATATATCGGAACCCGTGGAGGTCTCCTGCAAATCACCGAGCAAGCGCAATTTGTATCGCAGGCTTTTAACACCCACCTGATTGTCCATGCCCAGTCGCAAAGGTGTCCGGTTAAGCAGAGGCGGCCAGACCTCTTCCTTTTCCAGCCGGCGGTACTTGGCCAAATAAGCCCGCATTTTAGTAAACCCTTCATTGGGTGGCCGCAGGGTTTTAATGACATCCTGTAATTTTTCCTCTTTCACAGCTTGTTCCAGCATGGTGATCAAATCGTAATGTTCCCCAAACTGATAGGGAGCCCGAATATTGGTATCCAGGCTGACCCGGCCATAGGCCAAATCAGCGGTGATGGTTAAAAAAGCATCACTTAAGAGTAAATCCAAAGCTGCGACTTTCAAGGGCTGAAAATGTTCCTGACTTTCCCGGGTAATTTCATTTAACAATTTCACGATTTTAAAAAGATGATAGTCAAAAGGATTGAGGCCTTCATTTTCAACGGATTTAATGACCTCGATCAATTGGTTAACTTGCGGTTTGAGCTGCTCCTTGGCACTCCACAAGGGCAGATAGTGGCGTTTCATGTACATGGCTTTAATCAAACCAAAGGTATGCAGGGCCACGCCGCCAACCCGGATACCCGCGCCTGTTCCGGGTGTATCAAGCCACCGGTGCAATTGCACGGCGATCAATTCTTCGCCGGGGGTGCGGGCAACCGCATGCCCTGCCATGGGGACAATTAAGCATTGCGTTAATAGCACCAGGTTGATTACAATAGATCTAAAGATCATCATTACGCTTCCTAACCTAGGTTGGACAGAACGTGTCCCTGGATATGGAATGACCCTGGTTATATACAAACAACTGGACGTCAGGCCATTAGTGGTAGTAACGGCAAAATGCGGTTAACTATACAGCGACGGTTTTTGGGCGTTCGTATGATTTTCAGTCACTCGATTAATTTATTTTTTTTCATGCTAAGCTTTCACGGTGGGCAAGCCTGAAATTTCATTGTTGATAAAGCAGTTGCCCGCCTTGTTTAGGAGATTAAAGGTCTTGATAAAGTCCGGAGAACATTTGAAATTGGAATCAAATTTGCATACTAATATATGTACGTTCTGTAGGGAGGAGGTGTTTTTCAATGAAAATAATTATCTTCCTGGCAGCCACACTGGCCTTGCAGTTGAGCTCAAGCTGGGCCTTGCGTCCCATTGATGATTATCGCAATATAGATCGCATAAGAGAAACCATAGAGGAAAAGTTAAACGCCGATCATATGCTGCTTGTTTCTGCAAACCAAGCTCTTGGCGCTAAAGCCGAGAGCACATCCCGAGGTTTAACCACAAAGGAATTATTACGCTGGGATGGTTACCAGGATCAATTTCAATTGCAATGGAATCATGATCTGGCCCTAGCCACGGTGATCACGGGGTTGCATCTCCACCGTGGCTGCAGCCTTGATCATTATCATGGCAAGAGACCTTAGCCGCATTGGACTTTCTTCAGTCGTATTTTTTTTAAGTGAAGAAGGTAAAAAGGAAGTATTGTTGGCCAATTACAAACCAACAAGGAGTACCAGCCAATACCTGGAAGGGACTTTTATCCCATTATTTTCAGGAAGGGCTTTTTTTATGAACCCATGTGACGAATATTCATACGCCAAAGGAGCCGGCCATGAAACATCGGCATAGTCCAATGATAGTATTCATAATCCTGGGTTGCCTGGGGGCAAGTCAAAGTCAGGCCGCAGCCAAGGTCGTCCTGGCGCCCATACTCGAATCCAGTTTGGCCTTAAGTTCCGCCACCATCAGCACCACCCCGGCGTCGGGTGCTTACACGCTTAATCAGCAATCGCTTGCCGATAATTTTTATCTGTTGGCAGCCCCCAACCTGGGATTTACAGACTGGTCCAATTTGTGGATCACGCCCTCCGTGGAAGTCGAGTATTTTGGCACGGACAATGTGCTCAACATCGAAGATGAATCCTTTGTTTTTAAGAAAACCTTCCGTTGTAACACCCTGTTGGGCGGTAATTACCAATTGGGCAAAACCTGGCAATTTAAATTGAAAGGGTTTTATAATATAGACTTGAATCAACGGCCGGAAGATGAAACCCTGGCCGGTGGCTTATTCAGTTTTTATGATCTGGGTTTTTGGGCGGAGATGCGCGCCGCTTATACCGCCGGGAGTTGGCCCATGCGCACCAAATGGGGATATAAAAGTTATGAGCGTAAATATCCTCATGCCACCAATGCAGAGCAGATCGCAGCCTATGAACTGGCCGGCCTCACCACTGCCGGGTTGCCGGCAGGGTTGCATGATCTGGATATTGGTGTTCACGAAGGCTGGCTCAGGCAGGAAATGACCTGGGATCGCCAGGCCGTACTGACCAACGTGGAATTAAGAGGAAAATGGGTGAACTACCATGAGCAACCGATAATTCTGCCTGGCCCGGTCATAAGCCCACAACAGCGTCAGGACCAATACCTGGACATCTTTGTGGAGTTCCCCTTTCTGATTAATAGCTATCATCAGTTGGAACTGGATGGTGGTTTTAGGGCTCGCCATTCCAATCAGCATTTTTATGATCCTCAGCAGGATGTTTACCTGCCTGCTTATTTTGACTACTATCAATATCGACTCCGCCTGCTTTATAGTTTCACCTTTGCCTTCAAGGTGGCCGGACAAACCCCCAAAGGAGCGTTGCTGTATACCCTTCAATCCAAACAGTTTCCCCACCGTCCGGCCTATCGCTTTATCGATGCCGGCGCCACGCAGACAGCCTATTTCTTTGATTCACCCCATTGGGAGCTCAGTCATGATCTGGGCCTTACCTTGAAGCAAGCTTTGTGGGTTTCCTGGGCCCATGTATTTCTTAGTGTGCATGTCATCAGTCAGGCTTCCAATTCCACAGCCCCGGCCACAGTGTTAAACAACTTTACCTATCGTACATTTACCCTGGGGATGGCCGTTAAATTTTAAATTCGGTTCTTTATCTCAGCCTCTTGGCAATAGTACCGTGAGGCTGGTTTTCATAATGCCATTGAAACCGGCGAGGGGATGAAGTCCGCATGAAAACATTCTTATTCTGGTCACTAAAGCAAAAGTTGTTTCTCATCATCCTCATGACCATAACCCCCAGCCTGCTCCTTTATGGCTGGATCGCAGAAAGTCATTTTTTGGCGGCTCTGGATCGTCAATTTGATGAACGCTTAGCCCTTTTGGGTGACCAATTCCAGGCCACCATGCCCATGGAAAGGCTGCTTAGTTACAGCCGCGCTGATGTGACCACCTTAATATTCCAAAAAGACCGTACGCGGGTTCGAGCTTTTGTTAAACATCATCAATTGGACCGGCTCTGCCTGACTAACCCGGAAGGCCGTGTTTGTCTGGACAGTCGTCAATTGCCGCCGGGAGCGTTGTTTATGTCCCCCGGTAATAACCAGCCTACTTCACAGGGCGCCATCCTTTATCGCAGTCAGTACGGCGAATGGCATAAGGCTTATAATCTTACCCTGCCTCACGGCTACCGATTACATTTATCCGCAGGTAGCCAGATGTACGCGGTTATCAAAAAAGTCCGTCACCGACAAAACACCACGCTTTTGTTAGGCGGACTGCTCGCCATGGCTGCCAGCTGGTTTTTTATAGGACTCTTGTCCCGGCGTTTGTCTAAATTAACTCGTGGGTTTCTCCTATTGCAATCCGGTTACGACCGTCCTCTGATCAAGGTCAGAGGGCGCGACGAAATCGCTTATCTGCTGCGCGCTTTCAACGAGACCGTGGAAAAACTCAAACAACGCCAGGAACAGATTACCAGAGAGCATGAAAACCGCCTGTCCAACATGAAGATTTTAGCCGCCGGCGTAGCCCACGAGATCCGCAATCCCCTGACCGGCATCAGCGGTATGATTGACTTGATCGATCGTGAGCAGCGGGCCGGCCGTCTGGAAAGCACGATGGAATTATTGGATCGTATCCGACAGGAGATCAACCGCATGAACAGCATTATCCAGTATATGATGGATTATGCCCGTCAGCCCAATCTCCAGTTGGAGAAAATCGATATCCTGGACTTGCTGCAAGACGTGCGCAAGGAAGATCACCACTGCCTGCTGCAGGTTGTGCCGCCCCTGCCGGCGATGATGCTTGACCGCAACGCTCTCCGTACGGTGCTGCGCAATTTCGTCATCAATGCCCGCGAAGCCAGCGGGCCAGAAGACCCTATTGTGATCGGAGCACGGACAGGCAAACATCGTCTGTATATTTATGTAAAGGATAAGGGCCCAGGCATTCCACCGGAAGCACGAAAAAAACTTTTTACCCCTTTTAATTCCAGTAAAGCCCGTGGCTCCGGCCTGGGCCTGGCCATCGCTAAAAACATCATCAGTGCCCATCATGGCCGGATTGCCTACCGTAGCAGTTCCCGAGGATCGCTTTTCATCCTTATATTTCATCTCCCTAAGGAGTTGCCTCATGGCCACCTTGTTATTGATTGAAGACGAATTTAACATCCTCGACGTCCTTCGCCGTATCCTGGCTTCCCATGGTCATACGGTTCTAACCTCCATGAATTTGGAACAGGCCAGAGATCAGGTGATGAAAAACCTGCTTGATCTGGTGATTACCGATCAGAGGCTGCCTGACGGCTCCGGCTTGGATTTGTTGAGAGAGATCAAAGAACAGTATCCGGAAATGCCCATCATGATGATGACGGCCTACGGTTCCATCGAGAACGCCGTGGAAGCCATCAAAGCCGGCGCCGATGATTATGTGGTTAAACCTTTCCGGGTGGAAGAGATTGAACATAAAGTCACACGCCTGCTTAAGTCCAAACAACTACAGGAACAAAATACCTACTTGAGCCATGAAAACAATTTGAAATTCGGACAGCTTATCGGACAGTCGGAGGCCATGCAAACCATTTATCATTTAATCGAAAAGGTGGCCAGCACCGAATCCACCGTGTTGATCACCGGCGAGTCGGGTACGGGCAAGGAAATGGTGGCACGCACCTTGCACCAAAAAAGCCACCGAGCTTCGGGTCCGTTCATCACCGTACACTGCGCCGCTTACAGCCAAAATTTGATCGAAAGCGAACTGTTCGGACATGAAAAAGGTGCCTTCACCGGGGCCACCGGATTGCGCAAGGGCCGGCTGGAAATATCCGACGGCGGCACTTTATTTTTGGATGAATTGGGTGAAATCCCCTTGGAAATTCAGGTCAAACTGCTTAAATTCCTGGAAAACAAGGTCTTTGAACGGGTCGGCTCGAACCAGCCCATCAAAGTAGATGTGCGTATCATTGCCGCCACCCATCGGGATTTGAAAGAGATGATCAAAGCCGGCAAATTCCGCGAAGACCTCTATTGGCGTATGAACGTGTTCCCCATCGAACTGCCTCCCCTGCGGGAACGCAAGGATGACATCATTTTGTTGGCCCACCATTTCATGGCCACCAAAGCTCCGGGCAAACAGTTGAAGCTCACCAAATTTTCCGAACGTATTTTGCTGGATTATAGCTGGCCCGGCAATGTGAGAGAATTGGAAAACATCATTGAACGTGCAGTTATCCTATCCACCCAGGAGTCGCTGCGTGTGGATGCAGCTCTGACTCGGCCGAGTCAGGAAGTGACCTTGGGCCAGAAAAACATCAATCAAATTCTGGAAGAGATTGAAAAAAAATTGATTCAGGAGGCTTTGGGGCATTCCGGCGGCAATCAAGCGCAAGCGGCCAAACTACTGGGGATTCAACGCAGCACCTTGCAATATAAACTTAATAAATATAATTTGATTTCTGAAAGGTAATATGCGCCCTTTTTATCCAGGCTTAATAATTCTATTGTTGCTGGCTTTACTGCAATCCACAGCAGCCCTGGGGTCGGCACCTGCCCCGGACGTGGCGCTGATCAGATCGCAGTTGCATCAGTGGGAGACGCGCACCCGGGAATTGGAAGAATTGAAAAAGACCATCAAAACCATGGATGTCATGGGCAATGCCAATGAGGAGGATCGTTATTCGTGGAATCCATTTTGGCGTTCCAGCCAGGAACGGCATTTGCAACAACTCAACCAGCTTATCCTGCAGGCGCAACATCTTGATCAGCAGTTGCAGAATCAGCAACCGGAGTTGCAGCAACATCTTGAAAACTACCGTGCTTATTGCAGTCAGACCCTCCTGCTTAGTCCGGACAAACGGCGTCTGTGGGTGGAGGCAGACCAATGGCTGTTTGAACGCATGGTAGCGCATTTGAATTTGCAGGAGTTTCGCACCCAAATAAGTCCGGACACTGACCCGGAATTGTACCGGGCACGCTTCCATCTTTTAAACCATCACATCCATGAACTCCAGACCACGATCGCTTATATACAACGCCGGTTGAAACAGCCCACCTCCCAAGACGTTCATCTATACCGGCAGTGGGCGGCCAAATTCACGGCCGATCTGGTCTTCCTCACGGAACTTAAGCATCAGCTGCAAGCGCGCTGATGAGCCCGGTGATTACCCATTGCCAAATAGCCCTCCCTGGGCAATAATAAGTTTAACTTTTTCTGGTTCTTGTTACGAAATAAGTTTTTCCATTCAGGACTGTGAGTAGGGGCGCGGCATACCGTGCCCCTACGCCCTTTGATTAGAAGCGATTGATGATATAAAAACAAGCTACTTATAGCCTTAACTGAAAAATAATTTATTCCGCAATAGAAACCAACTAAGGACAAACATGCAGAACGCGGATCTAACGCTCAAACAACCGGCCCTTCACCTCTTTTTCCTTTCCTTTTTAACCTGCCTGGGACATCTGGGCAGTGTTTATTTCTTGTTGACTGTAAATAATGCCTTTAACTTCAACAATAATTTTCATTTAATCGGCTTTGTCTCTTTTTTCACCTTTATGGTGCAGTTACTTTTGGCTTTGCTCATGGGCCGTCTGATTCAAAAGCAATCACTGCTCGCGCTTCGGGAAGCCTGGACGGAAGAGGACCCTTTCCAAGGCTTCAGCAGTTATGCCCTTTTGTTGGTTATGGTCTTTTTCACGATCCTCTCGCCTTTGATTTATTTCCTGCTCATCAATGATTTCATGTTCGACAAGACCGAGGCCATAATAGGCGGGTTGGCGGGATTGGCGGGCATTATCATTTTGTTCAGTTATTGGATCAGCTTTGCGGCCGTGCTGCGACAACAAATGGTGATCAACTGGCTGCGACTTGTTAACAAGGTCGTCTTGTTCGTCTTGTTCTGCTTTATTTTTGCCATCCTGATCAATTTCCTTTCCGGCGTAATTCCAACTGAAATCAAGCCGGCTGTTAATTCCTTTATATCCCTTTAGTTCCTGACTTTGTCCGCTCTGCCAAGCACAGGTCATTTATCATGGCCAGTGAACAAAGATTTTCTAAATAAGCCACTGAAGAAACCCATAAAAAAACTGAGCAAGGCTGCATACAGCACGGTTTCCGCCGCAGCCAAGAGCACCTGTTCCCAAGGCGTTAATTGAATCCAGGAGACTACTTTTTTCATACGCACCCCATGATAGGCGATCTCTGCCAAAGCGCCGCCGACTAAGCCTGCCATTGCCCCCAACAGGGAGGCGTAGCGTTCTTCGTTTTTCAACAACAGGGCACCCACCACGGCTGCGGCCAGCATGGGGGCAGGAGCATATACCAAACTCCAGATCGCCATGATCCAAGCCAGCGCGGCTTGGGTCAAGCTGGTAATCAGCACTACCGGTAAAAATCTGTAGCTTCTCTCCTGGAAGGGCATTGGCGGCAGTGTACTCCTCTTTAAGTTAGTTTCTGTTGCGCAAAGACGTCTTTTGCCCACAGGGAAACCTGTAAGGACTCGGCACGCCGTGTCCCATATACATTATATCGTACAAAAATATCTTTCTAGCCTAAGAACCGTATTGTGATAGTGATCATTGGCAGGCAACTGGGTCGGGCTTTTTTATCCCCCCATTGCGCCTACACCGTTATTAAGGTTGACCGGTCTGGCCAGGTTCCGCTACGGAAGTTCCGATCAGCAGTTGCTGTGGACTGATCCTGCACTTCCCTAAGCGCACGCTGACCGGAAATCCGGACAACTTGAGCAAAGGGTTGAAATCATTGAGTATCAGTTGCACTACCCCGGCCGGCAGTCTGCCCCAGGATGTGGCGATTTCCAGGAGATGGGCATAAAGGTTGTCCGAACGCTGATCATGCAAGTCGGTCTGAACCTGCAGGCCCAGAGTTACTTCCAACGGATACTTCCCCAGGTAACGCAATCGTAATCGACCCTGATCCATGCTAACCCGGCATTGCCTGAGCTCGCCTTGCGCAGCTGCCAAAGTATTATTCAAGGCGTTGGCCTCCATGGTCAGGTTCTTAACTTCAAGACTCTTCAAGGCATAGGGCAGCAAGCGGCCGGAAGTGAGGGCCTTCAAATCCAGAGTCACGTCTTCCAGTATCACGTCGATTTTATTAAATGGCACAGCCAGCGCTTGGCGCTTGAAGTCGCCGACCAACCCCTGGCCGGCACTGATTCTGATACTCTTAAATCTGCCCAACCTCGTCTGGCCGGAATCATAGGATTCCACCGTAATGCTCAGATCCTTGGCGTTGTGAATATAATCTTCCAGCAGACCTTCCAAATGCTGATGTAGCATCGTCATCACGGCCGGTGCCTCCAGTTCTGGCAAGGGTTGCGCCACCCGTTGGTATAAACGGGCCTGACTGCCATCGGGCAGTTTATATTGACGGATCAATTGGAAAACCCTGGCTTCGGCACTGGTCGTGTTGAATAAGGCCTCCGTAATGGCAGTTTGGTTTTTAATTAAAAAAGGCAGACCAAGGCTCCCGGTCTTGGTCACCGCAAAATCAGTAAAAGCCGGCCAATTGGTAATGGAGGATAATTGCACGTTATAGGGATGGCGTGCCTGTTCCACCGCAAAGGTCACACGGCTGAAGGATGCAGCGCCGGGTATCACCCGTAATAATGGCGTACGTCCCAGCGCCCGGCCCGCCTGCTCAACATCGGCCAGAATCTCTGTCAACGGCCAGTGCCGGTGATCAGGGGCTTGGGATTCCACTACCGGCAACCCTTCCCAGGTGTGGTTGAACATTCTATAAATAGGACCGGCATAGGTTCCCAAATGGCTGTAGATCATCTGACCGCTCAAAAGTACGGCCATGACGACCATCAGGCGAGCGCGCAGCTCCTGCCGAAGTCCCTGTATCCAGAGCAAAGCGATCAATCCACAGACAGGCAACAGTGGCATGGTATAATGGGTATCCTTGCTGCGAATCAGCGTCAGGATCAGGCAAGGCAGAATTACCCATAGCCAGGCCGGCATGACCGCTTTCTTTTTAACCAGGGCCCACCCAAATCCACCCAGCGCCAGCAACCCCGCAGGCAAGGACAATTGCCTTAAAATGGCCAAGGGATAATAGAGCCAAGCCTGCACTGTGGCCAAAGACGGATCATTTTCCAAAGCTCCACGTTCATACAGATAACCCGAGGTGTTTTTAACCAGTTTGATTAAGTGCAGAGCATACCAGGGAAAAGCAATCACCAAGGCAACCGTATAGGCCAGTGTCAGATTAAGCCAACGATCACCGCGGTGCTTGGAGGTTTTCCAACTTGTGATGACCACGGAGATCACCGGCGGCAAGGCGAGAAAAAAGAGCGCACTCCATTTGGTCAGCATGGCCAACCCAAACGCCAAGCCGTAAACCAGAGACCAGCTACGTTTTCGAAAATGCCGGCTCCGGTCAAAGCTCCAGACAGCCAGCAGCACATAAAAGGTCAGGGGGATGTCGAGCATAAACAACTTGGACTGCAAGCTAACCAAGGCCGAGGTCAAAAACAAATAGCCGGCCATGATGGCCGCATCCATGCTCTTCCAGCGCCGGCCAAGACTGATTAAAAGACCTAAAATGGCCGTTAGATAAAACAGATTTAAAAACGAGGCCGTATCCGGTCGCGGACCGGTCAGACGGAAGATCAAACCGGTTAACCATTCCGTCAGAGGAGGATAAAAGTCTGATTGGGTGAAAAAATGGCGCAACCCCTGCAATCCCTGGCCTAACCAGGCCTGGTAATAGCCCATAGCGCCGAGGTAGTGGATGGATTCATCCCAGGCAAATGGCTTCCGGTCAACATAGAGCCAGCAATAATTGGCGAGCAACAGCAACACCACCAGCAATCCGATCAAACGAATCTGCAGGGGTGTCATCATTGATTGACCAACAGGATGGGCTACAGGGCCGTCGGAAATCGGCCCCGCGAGCACATGAACTGGTTTGTGCTTCACCAGTACTAATTTTCCATTTTTAAATTGCAGCAACGTCTTCCCTCAATAAAAGTCCCCCGGGCTCGGGGCAAAGCCCTCTGGCTACGGCCATGCCCGGCCTCAGGGTCTGCTCAAGCAAAGTACAGTGCCGGTCATAAGCCGGTAGTTTTTAGGCCCGTTTGGACGACCTGGTTCGGCGTGATACCGCTTTTGGCTTACGGCTGGTTTTGGTGCTTTTTTTCAATCCTGCTTTAGCAGCTGATTTTATTGTCTTGGTCTTTTTTTTGACAGCCGCTTTTTTGACCGCACCTTTGGGTTTGGGAGCCAAAGTCTTTTTACCGGTCCGGCTAAGGGGCTTGCTTTTTTTCGTGACCTTGGTTTTCTTCTTTACTACTGTTTTCTTTTTCACCGGTGCAGGGGTCATGACCACAGCCTCCTGCTCAGCTTCATGATAAGCCGGGTTTTTGACCGTATTTTCAAAACGATCCATGATCATGCTGGTCAGCACCAGATACTTCAATATTTGAGGCGGTTCCTTGAGAACATGATCCTTGTAATCAAGGATAGCCTTCATTACCGACACTGTACCCACCAGCAAATGAGCCAGACCTTCCAACTCGTCGCGCAGACGAGGGCCGGATAAGTTGGGCAGGAGCAGATAGGGTGTTTGCTGGGTAAAGAGGTTTATCACCTCAAAAGTACGCCCACGGCTTATGCCGGTCTTGCTAAACAACGCGTCCAGAATTATGTCCTTGGCTGCTTTAAGGCAGCTCTGCATGTCCCCCTTCATAAAGGAATTTTTAGTTTTGGCGGCCACTGATTCGGTGAGCAGCATAGCTCCGAATAAAGCTTCCAAATCCTCCACCGTGGGCCCGGACATACCTTTGGGAGATTGCGCCGCTATCAGCAAATATTGAATTTTATCTTCCAGCATCTGCCGTTGGGCCATGTCATCCAAGCCGCACTTGATGCTCAGGTTAAGGTGATCCGGCCTTTTAACCAGATGGAATTTGATGTTCATGCCTTTAATCCAGTGATTGCTGAGCACCATTTGATGGAAGCTATCCCACAGCGCCGGGGTCAGATAACCGGATAATTCGCCCCAGGGCACTTCATCTAACCGACGCCTTAATTGACTGTCTTCCGTCACCATCTCAAACAATGTATCTTCATCGTAAGCCATCTGGTCAATAACCGAGGCGAGAAAGGCTTTCCAATCTTCCAGGCCAAAGGTTGGCTCCAATCGGAAACTCTGGTCAATTTGATACTTCTCCATCGTTGTTCCTCCTTTGCATTCTAGTGTACCACCCGGCACTGAATGGGGTTGCGATTACCATGCTCTTTTAAGGGTTGTGCCGGATAGTAACCATGTTGGGTTGTGAACGGCCCGGGAGATTGCGGGCATTGCGGGAAACCATTTCTGAGGGTTTTAAGAATGCTATCGGTCATATTCTTATTGTAACCAAGAGCGCCTAAAGTTGCCATAATTTTTATGGCTTTTTAAGGCATGAAAGAAATTGCTTCTATAGGGCACCACCATACCTGTACTCTTTAGCCGAAAATAACTCCATCCTTTTCACCGGGCTTTAACGTGTTGAATCCCTACCAGATTTTGCGCCTTGGTATAAGCTGCAGCAAAAACTTCATGATCGGGTTTGGCTTTCTGCTTGGCATCATGTACAATAAGACCAACTTAATTACAGGCGAGACCATCCCATGTCATCATCATCTTTAAATGTTGTTTTGGTTAGACCGCAAATTGCGGAAAACATCGGGGCTGCGGCCAGAGCCATGGCCAATTTCGGGCTGACTCAGCTGCGCTTGGTTGCTCCCCAAGACTATGACCCTACCATCGCCGCCAAGGTAGCTTGCCATGGCAGGCCGGTGCTGGATCAGCTGCGTGTTTATAACACCTTGCGTGAAGCCTTGGCGGACTGCGTGTTTGCCGTGGCCACTTCCCGGCGCGTGCGACGGGTCAAACTTCCACCCTTGTCCCCGCAACAGGCTGCGGAAAAACTGGTGACCCTGGGCACCCAACAGCCCTGCGCCTTGGTTTTTGGTGCTGAACGGGCCGGTTTGACCAATGAAGAAATTTTCCTGTGTGATACGGCCTCCACTATTCCCACAGCCCAAGAAGGCAGTCTTAACCTGGGACAGGCGGTATTACTTTATCTCTATGAATGGTTTCAAGCTGAGCATCGCGACGACCTCATTCCTTCCCCGGAATGGGCGCATCTGGCCACTTTCCAGGAAAAACAGGTGACCTTTGATCTGCTTGATCAATTGCTGCAAAAATGTGATTATCAACCGCCGGCCAGGTTGCCTGACTTCACCCGCAAGGTCAAATATCTCTTTGAGAAACGGACTCTGAGCCACCGCGAGAATCAGATTCTTTTAAAACTATTGCGGTTTCTTGAACGCCTGGGATAACAGGACAGGATTATAAACCGGCTGGTAGGGAACGGTCGCAACCGTTCCCTACGCCAAAGATGTGTTCACCCGGTTTCCACAAGCCAGGGCTTTCTCCGACTTACTGCCCCCATGTAATCAGGCTGGTTTCAAAGCGGTGCGACTGCAACTCGTTCTTGGGCAGGATCCTGACGGTTAACCCGAAATTACCACTGTAATCGCAGGGAATCATACCTTCATAATTAAGACGCTTGCCCTCGACTTTGCCAACGGGTTGCATGGTGACTGTATCGGTGTTCACCATATTATAATTACCATCCACCCGGCCAAAGACAATTTCCACCTGTACATCTTCCGGTGTGAGCTGACCCAGTACCACCGTGGCATTAACCTTGACCGTACTGCCCACTTCAAATTCCTTGGAATCCTCGGCCGTCACTTTTTCCACAGCCACTTTGTCCCATGATTTATAGACCTTATCCTTCCAGGCGGCATAGAATTTGACAGCACTGCAATTATCGGCTTTTAGTTTGTGCAGCCGTTCCATCTGTTCGATGTAAAGATTTTCCGTGTACTCCGAGACCATACGGTTGGTATTGAACACCGGCCCCAGGGAGGTCATGGATTTTTTTATTTTTTTAATCCAATTCTCGGGAATATTGTCGGGCCCGCGGTCATAAAAAAGCGGAATGATTTCATTCTCCAGAATCTGATAGAGCGAAGCGCTTTCCACCTTGTTCTGGTATTCCAAATCGTCGTATTCTTCGCCGCGGCCGATGGCCCAACCGTTCTCGCCGTTGTAGCCTTCGTCCCACCAGCCATCAAGAATCGAACAGTTAAGGCCGCCGTTAAAGATGGCTTTCATACCTGAGGTACCCGAAGCCTCCAGAGGACGGCGCGGATTGTTGAGCCAGACGTCCACCCCCTGCAGCAGATAATGGGCACAATTAAGATCATAATCCTCGACAAACACCACATGCCGTCTTAATTCCGGCCGGCGAGCGAAGTGGACAATCTCCTGGATCAAGCGCTTACCCGGTTCATCGTGAGGATGGGCTTTGCCGGCAAAGAGGAACTGCACGGGACGGTTTTTATTGGTGACCAGATTAATAAAGCGTTCGATATCCCGGAAAATTAACGTGGCCCGTTTATAGGTGGCAAAACGCCGCGCAAAGCCAATGGTCAGGGCTTCCGGATCGAGTACCTGAGAGGCGATCTCCATTTCATGTTCCGCCACGCCCCGTGACTTCAACTGCTCTTTGAGCCGGCGGCGCACATAACCCACCAGCCGTTCCCGGCGGCGTTCATGGGTGCGCCATAATTCCGCCGAAGGAATGGCCAGCACCCGTTCCCAAATACGCTGATCCCCCGGTTCCTCCACCCACCGCGGTCCCAGATAGCGTTGAAACAATTCGGACATTTCCAGAGAGATCCAGGAATTGGCATGCACGCCATTGGTGATGTGGGTAATGGGAATCTCTTCCTCCGGCAAAGTGGGCCACAAGTGCCCCCACATTTTCCGGGATACCACCCCGTGTAATTTGGCCACCGCATTGGCTTTGGTGGAAAGGTTCAAGGCTAGAATGGCCATGGAAAAAGGCTCGTGCATATCTTCGATGTTGCCTCTGCCCAGACCGAGCAGGGTTTTGTCATCAATCCCCAGTTCCGTCTGCAGTGGTGACAAATAGGCTTTGAGCATCTCCGGTGCAAACAGGTCAATGCCCGCAGGCACAGGCGTATGCGTGGTAAAGATGGTGCTGCCGGCTACCAGTTCCCTGGCTTCCGAATAGGAGAGCTGGTCCTGTTTCATATGATAACGTATGCGTTCCAATCCCAGGAAGGCGCTGTGCCCTTCGTTCATGTGGGTGACGCAGGGAAGCAGACCCAACTTTTCCAAGGCTCTGATACCGCCGACGCCCAACACCATTTCCTGTTTGATACGCATTTCCTTGTCCCCGCCGTACAACTGGCTGGTGATACCCCGGTCATCGGGCGTATTCTCCGGCAAATTGGTATCCAGCAAATACAACGGCACCCGTCCCACCAGCACTTTCCAGATTTGCACGGTCAATTCCCGCCCCGGCAGCTGCAGGGTGACTTTGATGGCTTGGTTGCTGTCATCAGTGACCAGGATTAGAGGCATGTTGTAAAAGTCATTTTCCACATACCGTTCCTGCTGCAGCCCGTCCTGATTCAGGTATTGCCGGAAATAGCCCTGCCGGTACGCCAAGCCCATGCCTACCAGAGGAATACCCAAATCACTGGCCGATTTTAAGTGGTCACCAGCAAGCACCCCCAAGCCGCCGGAATAAATAGGCAGGCCTTCGCTGATACCGAATTCCGCTGAAAAATAAGCCACTTGGAAATGTTTGTCTTTTTCCCATATGGATTCAAACCAGCTTTTACGCTGCAAGTAAGTCTGCAAGTCTTTGATCACCATTTCCAGGTTGTACAAAAAGCCTTCATCACTGGTCAACTCTTCCAATCGCTCTTGCGAGATGCGGCTAAGAAAGAGTGCGGGATTGTGTTCGCATTGGGTCCAAAGCTCCGGGGCCATGTGGCGGAAAATATTGAAGCCTTGGGCATTCCAGCACCACCAATAATTGTAGGCTAAGGTTTTGAGTGCATTCAGTTTTTCCGGAAGGGTCGGAACTACATTGTAGGTCTTCAGAAATTTCATTGGTCGTCTCCTTACATTATGGGGTAAAAGATAAGGTTCCGGCTTCTGGCAAGGCAAATCCGGCAATACAATACAGGCTTATTGGCGACGTCGGCCGTCAAAGACTTAAGCTCACCCTTCTTCAGGGTGGGCCAGGCGGTTGGTTAAGGCCACCAGTTGTTCCAGCTTGGCCTTGGCCTGACCGCTGCCCAATCCTTGGCGGGCATAGCTGACGCCTTCAGCCAGAGTACTGGTCCTGCCGGCCACCCACAGTACCGCTCCGGCATTGAGCAGCACGGCGTCGGTTTTTGCTCCTGGTTGGCCGTCCAAAATAGCATTGATAATGGCTGCATTCTCGGCGGCATTGCCGCCCTGCAGAGCTTTGAGTTCACAAGTCTGTAATCCGACTTCCTCGGGCGTGATGGAAAAGGTGCTGACCCCGTCTCCATCAGGGTTAATGCGGCTCACCTTGGTGGGCCCCAACAGAGAGAATTCATCCAGTCCGCCCGTTCCGTGCACCACCAGGGCACGTTTCACGCCAACGCGGCTCAACACCATGGCCAATGGTTCGGTCAAGGCTTCGTCATAGACACCCAGAATATGGACATTGGCATTGGCCGGATTGCACAGCGGCCCAAGAATATTAAAGATGGTGCGAATGCCGATCTCCCGGCGCACACCAATGGCATATTTCATGGCCGGATGAAAAGTGGGGGCAAACATAAAACCCAGACCGATCTCCTGAATGCACGTTTGGACCTGCAAAGGCGAGAGATTGATGGCCACACCGCAGGCTTCCAACACATCGGCACTGCCCGATTTGGACGACACGGAACGGTTACCGTGCTTGGCCACGGTCAAGCCGCACCCAGCCACCACCAGGGCCACGGCTGTAGAAATATTAAATGTATTGGTGCAATCTCCGCCTGTGCCGCATGTATCTACAATGGTTTCCATGGCCTGAACCGCATCGTCCTGGCTGATCTCCACCAGCGTACCTTTGACCTTGATGGTCGCGGCGGCGGCACGCATGGCCAGGACCGCGCCTGTAATTTCATCAATGCTCTCGCCTTTCATACGCAGGGCCGTGATAAAGGCAGCAATCTGAGCGTCCGTTGCCTTGCCGGCCATAATGGTCTCCATGGCCCGGCGGGCATCGTCCTGACCCAGATCCTGAAGCCTGACCAGTTTTTCAATCATTTCACGCAACATCAGCGCAGTTCCTCCTTCAATTCCTGCAACACCTTGGCCACATGACCGGCCACTTTGACTTTGTCATAGATTTTTATGATCCGGCCCAGAGGATTGATGATAAAGGTGGAGCGTACAACGCCCATGGACACTTTGCCCATCATGTTTTTCTCCCTCCAGACGCCGTATTGCTGCATGACTTTGGTATCATGGTCGGAGAGAAGGCTGAAAGGCAGACCGTATTTTTCGATAAATTTAACATGACTGGCTTCCGGATCCTTGGAGATCCCGAAAATCACCACATCCAGGCGGGTAAAATCTTTGGTATAGTCGCGAAAATCACAGGCTTCTTGAGTGCAACCCGGGGTGTCATCTTTGGGATAAAAATAGAGTACCACAAACTTGCCTTTAAAATCCTTGAGGCGCACCTTTTGGTTGTCCTGGTCATTAAGCGTGAACTCCGGGGCTTTATCGCCGACTTTTAATTCGCTCATGGCAAGGCCTCCTTGTACATTTTATGGCCAACTTTTCTAATGTCTCATGATCAGCCCGATTGATCAACCGAAATGAAAAGAAACAATTTTTCCCGTTTTCAGCCGATACTTATTAGGCTATAATCACACTACCGATTTCGTGAAGGATGCGCCGCTTAGCCCATGAAGAAGCTTTTCACCTTTTTTGTATATCATCCTCTGCTGACCCTCGCAGCTGTCCTACTGCTGAGCTTCCCCTTTCTGCTGGCCCTGCCCCAGCTTAAAACCGCCAACAACATCGACTTTGTCACGGTGGACAACAACGCGGAAATCACCTTTTATAAACACTTTAAAAAAGTATTCGGCGTGGAAGAAATGTTCGTCATTGTTTTCAAGGAACAGGACATTTTTCAGCCCCGCTGGTTAACTATGATCCAACAGTTGACCGACGAATTGTCCTCCTGGGATACTGTGGATCAAGTGCATAGCCTGACCAATGTGGATGATATTATTGGTGGCAGGGATTATTTTGAAGTTAAAAAATTTCTGGAGCAAGTACCTAGCCACCCCAACAGCTTGTCCGAAAAAAAGGCCGTGGCCCTGGCCAATCCGCTGTACCGCAATCTCCTGATTTCCAAGGATGGCCGCACAGCTGCCATCGTGGTGGAACCGGTGATAAACGAACAAAACGAGGATTTTCGAGTCGACCTTTTTAAAAAAGTTAACGCTTTGCTGGCACCCTATCAGACGCAGGACAAAGTTCACTTTTATATCGCCGGACCGAGCTTCATCAACCTCCGTCTGGGCGAATCCATTGTACGGGATATGGAGCATTTCATCCCCGTTTCCTTTGTGGCCATGGTCATTATTGCAGCGCTCATTTTTCTCAATTTGCGCATTGCCTTTCTCTCCTTCCTGAACATGGGTGTGGCCATGGTATGCACCTTTGGGTTCATGAGTCTGGCCCATATCACCATGAACAATTTCACCGGGCTGGCGCCGACCATTATTATGGCCATCAGCCTGGCCAGCGTGATCCACATTTTTTCTCATTACAAGCATTACCAGCACTCACAACCTCCGCGGGAGGCCATGATCGCGGCGCTCATGGAAACTTACCGGCCTTCCCTGTTTACGGTGCTGACCACAGGCATCGGTTTTTCCTCCCTGACCATCAGTCATATCCCGCCGATCCGGGAATTCGGGGCCGTAGCCGCCGTAGGCATTGCCTTCATTTTTATCATCACCTTCAGTTTTGCACCTGCCATGATGAGTCTGGTGTTGCGCCGGCCCTTCCCACCGCGCGAAGACCTCCATCACCGGCTCAGGTCCTGGATGATCAAGCTCGGTGCCTTTTTACAACGTCATGCCCGTCCCGTGTTTTGGGCGCACCTGGCGGCCATGGTCCTGTCGTTGGCACTGATCCCGCGTATTCCAATTGATACCAATTTGGTGGACTGGTTCAAACCCGGCACCGATGTGCGCACGGCCACAGACTTCATTGACCGTCAGCTGGTACCGGTCTCCACCCTGTCCCTGGACCTGAGTGGTCCGGAGGATGCGTTTAAAGAACCAGTCAATTTAAATTATCTCGACCGGGTCCAGGCCTATATGCGCACCCGTCCTGACATTAAAAAGACGTTGTCTTTTGCCGATTTCATTAAGGACATGAATCAGTCTTTTCACGGCGAAGATCCGGCCTATTACCGCATCCCCGAAAGCCGGGCCCTGGTGGCCCAATATATGCTTTTGTACGATTCCGATGATATTGACGAGTACATTACCTCCGATTACAGCCGAGCCCGCCTGTTGATGCGCACCATTTACCACGGCAGCCATGATCTTGGGCTGCAGGTGGCCTCCATGCAAGATTATTTGAAAAAAAATCCGCCGCCACCGGACCTCCAAGTGCATGTCACCGATGCCGGCACGGAAGTCATTCAAATCGCCAAGGAATTGGTGAGCAATCAAATCATCACCCTGATTCTGACTGTGGTATCCATCTCGATTTTGTTGTTTTTGGTGTTTCTTTCATGGAAGCTCGGCTTCATCAGTTTGATCCCCAATATCTTTCCGGTGGTGCTGAATTTCGGCATCATGGGCCTTCTTAAGATCCCCCTCAACACGGGCACCGCTTTAATCTCGGCCACGGTCTTCGGCATAGTGGTTGATGATACCATCCACTTGTTATATCATTATCAAGCTGAACGTAAGGCCGGAATCCCCGCGACCGAGGCCATTCAGCGGGCCATGATGGTCAAAGGCCCGGCCGTGGTCACCACGTCGGTGGTACTCTTCTGCGGCTTTGCGGTGGCGGTAATGGGTACTATGATGCCGGTGGTGCAATTTGGTATTTTAACCTCCCTCATCATGGTCACTGCATTGATGGGAGATCTTTTATTTATGCCCGCGGTTTTAAACCTGCTGCCCAATAGGTCCGGGGTCAGACTCGAGGCCAAAGCAATCGAGGGAGGACAATGATGAATTTCAGAAAACAAGAGCTGATGGTTATTGCCGGGGCCCTGTCCCTGCTTTGTTCGGGAACGGGTTTAAGTTCGGCCGCCCCTACGGGTGCGGCGATTGCTCAACACGCTTACGACCGCGACGACGGCAAAACCTTTCAAGCTCAAGGCACCATGACGCTGGTCGACCGCCACGGCAAAGAAAAAACCAGAACCTACACCTCCTACAGCAAGGATTATGGCCAGCGGATCAAAACCCTGATCCGGTTCAGTGCACCGGCCGACATTGCCGGTACCAGTTTTTTATCCTGGGACAATGAGGGCACGGACGATCAATTCATATACCTGCCGGCTTTAAAACGGGTACGCCGTATTGTGACTACTCAAAAAGACGGACAATTTGTCAATTCCGACATTACCTACGAAGACATGGAACGTCGCGAGGTCAACCTCGACCGTCATGAGCTCCTCAGCACGGTCTCCTTCAAAGGCCACCCGGTGGTCTACATCCTTAAAAGCACGCCCAAAAAACCCCAGGATTCCCAGTACCGCTACCGAAAAAGCTGGCTTGCCAAGGACTTGGATTATTTGGCCCTTAAAGGCGAATTTTATGACAAGCACGGCAAACTGGTTAAAACTTTCGAAGCCAACCGGATTGAAAAGATCAATGGCATCTGGACCGTTATGAAAATGACCTTCCATGATCTCAAGCGGCACCATCAAACCGTGGTCAGCTTGAGCAAAGTGAGTTACAACAAGCCGCTAGCCAATGCTTATTTCACCAAAACCGCCCTGGAAAGCTATTAAGCGGAGCAGGCCTTGCGCAACCTGACCGCCAACGTCATTTTACACCAGCACACCTTTGTCAGCCGCTTGGCCGGATCAATGCTGCTGATGGCGATCCTGTTTCATCTGATAATGCCCGCTCCGGCTGCGGGTGCACAACCACGCAATCTCATCCGCCGTATTCAGTTCACCCCCGGGCAAAACTATCTGGTAATCTACACCCGTCGGCCTGTCAACTTGTTGCATGCCCGGCAGGAGCAAGGGGGCCGTCACTTTCGTCTCATCCTTGATAAAATAGGGCATTCCTCTAAAATCACACTGCCCCATTACTTCAAGGACAAGGTTCTGCAACAGCTGACGCTTGTCTCCCGCGGCAACACCACCGTACTGGATTTGACGGTTCATACCGGCCAGACAATTCACTTTTCAGCCCGCCCCCGGGGCTCGCGACTGATCATTTCCTGGCAGCCCACCACCCCGTCAGTGCAGCGCAATCTAATCACCGGTTTGACCGTCACCAATACCCTGTCCGCTTTGCTGACTATTCAGTGCCTGGCTCCAGTCCGAAACCTCAAACTTTTTTATGCCCCTGATCGCAACCGCATGGTGATTGAACTTCCCAATATCAGGCTCTCACGGCAGGTCAAACCCAACCTCAGCATTCAGGATGATGTCCTGGACAGCGTTCAGCTGCAACGGACCAGAAGCAAGGTCAAGGTTATCGTCAATTTCAGCGAGGCCCAGGCGTCATCCTACAAAGTTTTCACCGAAGACAACACCATCGTGGTGGCCCCCAAACCGGGGGTGGTATTTGCACAGACGCTGAATCATTTGGTGGATCATTTACAATTCAAAACCGATCTGACCATTAAATATGCCCGTGATGTCAGCAAAGACAATGCTTTCGAGTCTTCCCGCGACATTCGCACCCTGATGGTGGTGGGGGCAAAATACGGCTGGGGCATGCAAAATTTCATCAAGGCGGGGGTGCGCTTTCGCTACATTGAGGAATACGATCCCGGCCTGTATACGCTCTCCGATATGCGCCCGGCCGAGAGCTACCTTAACCTGGTCGGTGATTTCCTGCGGGTAGGGGTGGGTTATCAGACGGTGCGTTGGGGACGGACCGATGAAATATCTCCGCTCGATGTCATCAACCCCGAAGATTTGACGGAGTATCTGCTCAATGACCGGCCGGAACGCAAAATACCTATTCCCCTGGTGCGCGTTACCTGGTTCAATGATTTTTTCAATCTGGAAGGCATTTATGCGCCCTGGTTCATACCCTCGCTCATTATTTACCGCGATTCCGACTGGGCCCTGACCGATCATGCCGTTGACCATCTGATCGGACAGTTGGCACCGCACGGTGCCCCATTAGAAAGATTGTCTTTCATGCAGCAGGAACCGGCCGGCAGTTTTTGGGATAAAGGTGACAGCGGACTGCGCCTCACTAAAAGTTTCCCCGGTTTCGATGTTGGCCTGTGTTATTACTATGGGTATGATAAAATCCCCTTGCTTCAACCACGCACGCCCAACGGTGCCGCTGTGTTGCCGGTATTGCTCGATCCCAGGCAATTACCGCTTTTACTCGCCACCGTGACGCCTGCTTTTTTCGACACCCTCAATGGCAGTGACCTCACCTATGACCTCACTTACCATCGGTTTAAATTGTACGGCCTGGACATGGAAGCCGCAGTTGGTAGCGTGGGGCTAAGGGCAGAAGTAGCCTATTTTGAGAACCGTCATTTCCAGCAACAGGCAGACTTAGCGGTGGTGTCTAAAAACGAAGTTCAGTATGTGGTTGGTGCTGATTATCACGTATGGGAAAATTTTTATATTAATCTTTTATTTTCCCACGCTATCATTCTGGACAACGACCAACCGCTGGTGGCGGCAAAAGATGCACAGCAGGATGTGGCCGGCAGTATTTCCTGGGACATTCTGCGCGACAGTTATACCATGAAGATGAACGCCGCCTACAACTTGGAAGACAATGCCCTGGTACTGCGGCCGGAATTTATCTGGCACCAATCGGGCAGTCTCGATTTTGAACTGGGATGGTTTTACATCATGGCCCCGGAAGAAGCCGACGCTTTCCTGTTGAAAAATAATGACCAGGTGTTTCTTAAAGGCCGGTTTCATTTTTAAGAAGGACGCAACCGATTGCGTCCGAGATCTTAATGCCGGGACTTTTTAATTGATCCCACAGTCAAACTCGATTATGATCTTGCTCAATTCCTTTCCCAGGCAGGCTATATGCAGCTTAAATCCATCTTAAAATCGCTTTGGTTACCTTCACTCCTGTTGCTGGTGTTTACCGTACCTTTTGCGATCACCAACCTCGATCTCACCATGGCGTCCTGGTTTTACCACAACGGTTGGCCCTACGGCGACCAGCCACCCTGGTCCTGGTTGTATCACTACGGCACTCTTCCCGGCTTGCTGCTGGGCATAGGCGGCCTGGTGGTATTCCTTGGTTCCTGGATTTGGCCGCGCTTCATTCCCCGGCGCCGGGCAGCAGCCTTGATCCTTCTAACCCTGCTGGTGGGTCCTGGCTTGTTGATCAATGTCCTGGGCAAAGGCTATTGGGGCCGGCCCCGGCCCCGTGATGTGACGCAATTCGGAGGTCAGCAGACTTTTCACCGTATCTATCAGCCCGGTCTGCCCGGCCGGGGAAAGAGCTTCCCCTGTGGTCACGCTTCCGTAGGATTCCTGCTGGTGGCCCTGGCCTTAACGGACAAAAAAAGAAAAACCTTCTGGTTGGTGACCGGCTTTGGTTTTGGCACGTTGATGGGCATCGCCCGCATGGCGCAAGGCGCCCATTTTGCTTCCGATGTGCTATGGGCCGGCGGCTTAACTTATCTGCCGGCCCTGGTCCTGGACCGCCTGCTCCCCAACACCTCACCGGGCAAGCCTGGTCCTGTTGTCTCGCCATTTAAACGAATGATGGCTTTTTTCATACTGGGACTTTCGCTGTTGCTGTTAACTGTTTTTTTCCTTCTGGCCACACCCTACTTTAAAGTGATCAAGAAAAAAATCCCCGATCCGGGCGCCATCGCTTTTGTCCGCCTCGACCTGGGGGCTGCGCAAGAACCGATAAAGATAACCCACGCCGACCAACAGGAAGCCCTGGTCCTGCAGGCTCAATATCATGGTTTCGGCTTTCCCAAATTAGCATTAACCGGCACCACCAGTAGCACTGTGGAGGGTAATACCCTCAATGTAAAGGCGCGTTTTCAGTTAAAAGGCTTGGTCACCGAAAAATCCGGCCAGCTTGATGTGAACGTTAAAAAGGGTCTGAAGCTAACCATCCGTCATTGATGATCATAGCTTCCTACCTTCGTTGGTTAACTCCCGGGGATTGCTCTCATCCGCAAGCATTATGGGCGTTTTTTTCATTTGCCACCGCCTTCAATCCATCAAAATCAATCCGAAACTATACCCATGCCGTGAGCAGACCGTCAGGAGGCCAATCATGGGTGAGGTTAAAGGCACCGGTGTTGTTTATTTGCGCAGTCAATTAAAGGCCAAAGGACCCGATATTTTGGCCACCTTTTTAAAACAATTGTCGCCGGATGAACAAAAACGGTTTAATCGTGTTATTCATATTTCAAAAATCCCTATCGACTTTGCCATCAAACTGGTGCATTCCGCTGCACCTTTGTTATACCCAAAATTGTCACTTGAAAAGGCCCTATGGCAATATAATTATGATATGGCACAAGATCAAATGAATGGGGTGTATAAAGTCATTTTGCGTTTTGCCACCCCTGAATTCGTGATCAGTCAGGCAGCCAAAGTGTGGAGCACCATCCATTCCGTTGGTCATGTCCAGTGCATTGAGCATCGGGATAAATTTTCTGCTGAATTTATTTTATTGGATTATCCCCATATCCCTAAGTCATTCTTGCCTATGGTATCAGCTTATTTAGTCGGCCTATTGGATTTGACAGGTGTTAAAAACATCAAGGTTAATACTGATTTCAGCAATAATCAAAAACGGATCTGGTATGTCAGTCGGGATAAAAAATAGAATCACCGAATCTCCAGAGTAAAAAAGACCTGCCAGGCATGAAACTATCAACGCCTTGGTTTTCGGGTACCTGCGAAGGGCGCTCCGAAATGTCGACCGGAGCTGGTGTTGGTTTATAAGGTCGATTGCAGCAAAAAACGTTCACGCTTTAATTCTTTAACAAGCTCATCCTCCAATGGAAAATACAATTTATACCGTGATGTGAATAGTTGCATGCCGACACCCCATCTGCGGCTTATATTGTTACAGTCCCTTTTACTGTATTTATGTAACTAGACCTAATTAGGTTTGTTTTTTTCGGAAGGAATATCCGGTTCCACATGCACCGTGATATTGACGGGAAAATCGAGGCGCTGATTCATGGCTTGTTCGAGCCGTTTGGAAATATTATGGCTTTCAATCAGGGAAAGGCGGGGATCGACCAGGATGTGAATATCCATCATGACCACATGCCCGCTGCGGCGGGTACGCAGACGATGGTAGGAATGCACTTCTTTTTGTTCGGCCAGGATATCCTCAATACGTTGGCGGGTTTTATCGTCCACCGCCGATTCCCCCAATTCATTGACCACATTGTATAATATTTTAAGGCCCGCATAACTCACCATGAGTCCCACAATGATACCGGCACTTTGGTCTCCGTAAGGCCACCCCAGAGCCATGGCCACCGCGCCCAGCATGACGGCCACTGAGGACAGCGCATCGCTGCGGTGATGCCAGGCATTGGCCACCAGAGCCGTGCTGTGGGTAATCCGGGAAATGGTCATGGTCCGCTGATAAAGCCATTCTTTCATCAATACCGAAAACCCGGCAACTGCCAAAATAAACCATTGGCCGCTTTGGGCTTCATGGGGAATACTTAAACGTTTGTATCCTTCCAGCACCAGGACCACACCCACGGCTATCAGCACCAAAGCTACGATCATGGTACTAAACGTTTCCAATTTTCCGTGGCCAAAAGGATGATTTTTATCCGCCGGCCGGGCTCCAAGTTTGGTGCCTATCAATACCACAATATCTGTGGCCAAGTCGCTGAGGGAGTGGAAAGCATCGGCCACCAACCCGACGGAACCGATCAGGAAGCCAAAAATACCCTTGAGTATGGCCAGCCCAATATTTATACCGGAACCGACAAGAGTAACGGTGTTTATTTTTTTTTGCCGTTCATCGCGGGACATATTCGCTCCTGGAACAGTTCTCCAATACGCCGGTTAATAAAATCCAATCGTCTCCCTTTCAGTAACGGGAGGGTTCTTAGCGGTTTTTCACCGCAGCTAAGCATTGCACCCCCTCATCCTAAGGCGAGGTGGTCAACAGAGGCAACATGTGCGTGGCGGTCGTTAAGACAATGAAAAAGCCCATCAAATCGGTGACCGTGGTTAAAATCGGACCGGAGGCAATGGCCGGATCCATATTAAACCGCTTCAGAAGAAGGGGTAAACTGCTGCCCAAACAAACGGCCAAGATGGTATTAAACCAGAGACTCACCGCTACAATCAACCCCAGATAAGGCATGCCTTTCCACAAATAAGCAATAACCCCCACCTCAATGCCCAGGATAAATCCATTGAGCAGGCCGATTCGGCTTTCCTTCCACAGTACCTTCCACAACTCCTTTGGATTGGTTCGATCCAGGGCCAGATCACGTATAGAAACCGCCACGGCCTGCATGCCCGACACACCGCTCATATCAGAAATGATGGGGAGAAAAGCGGCCAAGGCAATCACCGCCTTGAGTGTGTCCGAATAAAAAGCAATGACTGACGCCGCCAGCACATTAAGAAAAATGTTAATGGAAAGCCAGGACACACGGCGTCTGGCCATTTTGATGACCGGTTGTGTACGCGATTCCTCTGTGCTTACTCCTTGAATTTTGAGCATTTCTTCAGTGGACAATTCGGTAATCAAATCCACCACGTCATCGGCGGTGATGACCCCCACCAATTTCATGAAGCCGTCCACGACCGGCAGGGCCAAATATTTATAGCGCCGGAATAGTTTGGCCACTTCGTATTTACTCACATTGGTGGTTACAAATTTAACCTCCGGAACCTTAATTTGATTGATTCGCTCGGTGGAGGGATGGGTCACCAGATGACGCAATTGCAGCACGCCGGTCAGCACGCCTTGCTGGTCTACCGTATAAACATAGGTAGCCCGCTCATCGCCCAGGCGTTTATATTCAGCCCGTAAAACTTGCAATGCCCTTTGCACGGTCAGCGTTTCCTTAAGGGCGATAAACTCCGTGGCCATCATCCCGCCGGCCGTATCCTGAGCGTAAGCCACCAGGGTCCTGGTCTTGTCAGCATGAGCGGGTTTCATCTCCGCATAAATGGCATCCCGCTTGTCGGCCGGCAAATCCCCCAGCACGTCGGCCGCATCGTCGGAGTCCATCTTTTCAATTATGTCGGAGGCAATTTCAGGACGCAGACCGGCCACCAAGGAGGTTTGATCGTGGGACAGCATGACCTCCACAATCTCAGCAGCCTGATCACTTTTAAGCAGTTCAAATAGTTTTAGCTGATCGTGGTCCTTTAAAAGGCCGGCCAGACCGGCGGCATCGGTAGGATCCATGGCCGCCAGGAGACGATGAATGGCCTTGCCGTCATTTTTCTCCAACAGATCGGTTAGGGTCTGAAGCTGCAACTCGATATTAAATACCATCTCCTCGGGCATCGGCAACGCGCTCCTTTGGGACTGGACGCCGGCGGCTTGCACCGGCAAAGTTGAGTGAAAATTAAAAAGGACAATGTTAATCGAACAGGCTTAGTTGCTCCCCTGGGGCGGGATAGATGATTTTATTTTTTTTTATTTCAATCCTGGCCGGGAGATGATGTTCAAGTTTGGTATCCATGTCAATAAGGTGGATCACCTTGACCCCCCGGGCAGCCAAGGCGTCTGACAGAAAACGCTGATGCCCGGAACCGGGGTCCTTTTCAGCGCTGAGTATCGCCACCAGGCCAATGGAAGACAGGGCCAGCAGCTGCATCAGGGCACGTTCAAATTCCTCGGTCAGCATATAGTCCGCATAGCCTTGCTGAGCTTTGGATAGCCCGGTGTTGGGAGATCGGCGCAGACTTTTGCGGCCCCGGGCGCCCAAATCCTTCAAGTGGTGATAAGTAATGCCGCTGGTGGGCAATTTGTCAGCCAAGTAATCCTTGCTGAAATGGGTCGCATTTTTCACCCGCACCACGGACCGGATGTCCGCTAAAATTTGTATGCCCTCTTTGCGCAGGAGCGAGAGCAATTCACTATAGGAACGCTCCCCGTGCCCCACAGTATAGATGGTTTGTTTTTTCGGTCTTCCCGGTTCAGGCATACAGTCCTCTGATTTTTGGTAAACAGCATCGATGTTGATAGCAGATCATGATTGAAATTAAAGGTTCATCCAATTCCAGTGCTTGCTTTCGTCTTCCTGCAACCAGTCTCCCGAATCGGTAAGGAAAAAATAAACATTTTTCAGAGCTTCCAGATGTTCCCGTTCTTCTTTAATTAGGAATTGGTAAAAGGTCCGTTCGCCTTCATGCTCTGTTTGGCCGGCAAATTTCTCATACATGTCAATACCGGTTTTTTCCATTTCCATGGCAAACTCGTAGCCTTCCAGATTGCTTGCGCCTTTGCTCAAGGCGCTTTTGTGGTCTTCAAAAAAGGCTTTCACATGTTCTTCCAAATGGGCTTGATGTACGGGATTGCCCTCGGGCAGCGGTTGATCTTTGGACAAAGCTTGATAAATGGCATTAATTTTTTCAGCATGTTTGACTTCATCGGAGGCCAGCGTCTGAAACAACTTTTGACTCAGCGGATCGGTCACCGTTGCCGCGGTCTTGGTATAAAAATTACGGCCTTTTTCTTCGAAATCCAGAGCAGTTTTCAAAGCATCGACTATAAAGGCTTCACTCATGATCATCCTCCTCAATTTTATTTCTTTAAGGTTTTAGCTTAAATTAACTGGTTTGACAATAAAGATTTTTTCCACCTCTACTCCGCCTCGGCCGTCTCGCGGGCAACAACTGCCTACCCCTTGTCCTTCAAAGGGTAGGCATAAGGCCCGGGTATGCCCATTTGATTTTTTTGGTCATGTCATGCTTATCGTCCACTTCTTCCCGGCTCAGTTGAAATTACCATTACCCTTCCCGGGTGTCAATTGCATACTGCCTATTGCCTTTGACCAGGCCTTAGCTCATAATGTGGCCATCGTGATGACTGACTCCAGGAGGATTAGTCATGAACGGTCTTGGTGATGCTGTTTCCGAAAAAATCACGCTCGGCATCAGTGCCTGTCTGCTGGGTGAAAAGGTCCGCTATGACGGCGGCCATAAGTGGGATCCTTATCTCACTGATACGTTGGGTCCCTATGTGGACTGGGTACCCGTTTGCCCGGAAGTGGAAGTGGGTATGGGCATCCCCAGGGAGGCGGTACGTCTGGTGGGCGCCGCCGACCATTCCCGGCTGAAAGGCATTCGCAGCGGCCACGATTGGACTGACGCCATGCTGGCTTACGCCACCCGACGACTAGATGGTCTGGTCAACCTGGACGGGTTTATCTTCAAGAGCAAGTCGCCCAGTTCGGGCATGGACCGGGTCAAGATCTATAATAACGCCGGCCAGGTGGCGGCCAAAGGCCCCGGTCTGTTTGCCCGCCAATTCATGGAACGCTTTCCTCTGATCCCGGTGGAGGACGAAGGCCGCCTCCATGATCCGGTCTTAAGGGAAAATTTCATCGAGCGCATCTTTGCCTATCACCGTTTGCAACAGTTATGGCACCAGCCCTTCACCCGCGGCGTGGTTGTGGCCTTTCATACCCGCCAAAAACTTCTGCTCATGAGCCACAGTCCCAGCCATTATCAAAAATTGGGCAGCCTGGTGGCGTCCGTTAAAACGCATACGCCCCAGACCTTCCAAACCGCCTATAGCAGCCTCTTTATGGAAGCCTTGGAGCTAAAAGCCACCGTCAAAAAACACACCAATGTACTCACCCATATGCTGGGTTATCTAAAAAAAGAGTTATCTGCTGATGACAAGGCCTCACTATTGGCGGTCATCGATGATTATCACCAGCAGCTGATTCCCTTAGTAGTCCCCTTGACATTGCTCAAACATTATCTTCAGAAATACGAAGTTACTTATTTACTGGATCAGTCCTATTTAAACCCTCATCCTAAAGAATTGATGTTACGTAACCATGGCTGACAAGACCCCTGCGTTATTATGGTTTCGCCAGGATCTGAGGGTCAGCGACCATCAGGCTTTGCTGGCCAGCCGGGCTACGGGCCGGCCGGTGATCCCGCTTTTCATTTGGACGGTCAATGGTCATGATCCCTGGTCACCTGGTCCGGCCTCGCGCTGGTGGCTCCACCATAGCCTGCAGGCTTTGGCTGAGGACCTTTTAGCCATGGGTTCGCGGCTGCTTCTGTTTCAAGGCCAGCCTTTAAAAATTCTAAAAACCCTATCCACCAACACCGGCAGCAAAACACTTTTATTCACCTACCGTTACCACCCGCTGGATCAACAGGCTGATGAACGGCTCGTCACAAGCTTGCGCGCTTCCGGCTGGCAGTGTCAGGGCTTTCATGATGTCTTGTTTCACCCTCCGAAAAGCTTGAGCACCGCTCAAGGCACACCCTTTAAAGTCTTTACCCCTTTTTGGCGCAAAGCCCTGGCCCTTGGATCTCTGCCTCAGCCCTCACCCAAACCAAGGATACTGACTGCACCCGGGCGCTGGCCCTCGGGGCTCAAGTTGGACCAACTTAGGCTGTTGACCCCTTCCAGGGGGCCCAGTCTGCAGCCGTACTGGATGCCAGGCAGCCGCGGCGCCCGAAAGCAATTGAACCGTTTCCTCCGGCAAGGCCTGTGTCTTTACGCCAAAGATCATGATTTCCCATCCATTTTGGCCACCTCACGCTTGTCACCCCATTTGCATTTCGGCGAGATCAGCATGCGCAGCCTCTGGCATGAGGTGGCTAACCAAGAAAAACCCCAGACTTCCGTCAACGTGGGCGATAGCATCAACGCGTTTTCCCGCCAGCTATACTGGCGGGACTTCGCCTATCACCTGCTCCATGCTTTTCCCCACACCAGTGACCAAGCACTCAATCCTCGTTTCCGGGCTTTCCCATGGAAGAATAACAACCGTTTTTTACAGGCCTGGCAGCAGGGCCAAACCGGCTATCCTTTGGTGGATGCGGGCATGAGAGAACTGTTGGCCACAGGCTTCATGCATAACCGGGTACGGTTGGTGGTAGCCTCCTTTTTAACCAAGGATCTCATGCAACCCTGGCAGGCCGGTGCCCGCTGGTTCTGGCAGCATCTGGTAGATGCTGATCTGCCCAACAATACCCTGGGATGGCAATGGACGGCAGGATGTGGGCCTGATGCAGCGCCCTTTTTCAGGATATTCAATCCCGCCACCCAGAGCCAAAAATTCGACCCCCATGGCACCTATATCCGGCGATGGCTGCCGGAGTTGGAAAGGCTGCCTCTGCCTTGGCTGCACCATCCCTGGCGCGCTCCAGCGTCCGTCCTGCATCAGGCCGGGGTGGTGCTGGGCAAGCATTATCCCCGGCCGGTGGTTGATCATCAACAAGCCCGCCAGGAAGCTTTGGCTGCTTACAAAGGCATTTAGATTTTCGGCGTCTTCATCAACTTGAGGTTGGGTATTTGTTCCGTTTTTGCTATGATAAAGCGTCTTTAAAGGAGCGAAGGCAAGCTGCGCTTCACCTCTATCCAAGGCGGTGACAGTTTGAACAGATACTCTTCTTCCAAACATATCGTGGTCATCGGCGCCGGTCCCGGTGGGCTGACCAGCGCCATGCTTCTGGCCAAACGGGGTTTCAAAGTCACGGTGTTTGAAAAAAAAGACCGAGTTGGCGGGCGTAATGCCGCCCTTGAGGTGAATGGCTTCAAATTCGATACAGGGCCCACCTTTTTAATGCTGAGGCAGATCTTGGATGAAGTGTTTATCGAAGCCGGCAGCAAAAGTGAAGACTACCTTAAGTTTACCCGGCTCGACCCCATGTACCGTCTGCAATTTGACGATATGACCATCGAGCCCACCACGGACCAGCAACAAATGGCCAGTCAAATTGCCCGCCATTTCCCGGGCGAAGAAAAAGGGCTGCATAATTATTACCGCAAAGAGATGATCCGTTTTGAAAAACTCTACCCCTGTCTGCAAAAAGACTATGCAACTATTTCCAAAATGTTTTCCCGCGATCTTCTCAAAGCTATTCCCTATTTGGCGGCCGGCCGCAGTTTGATCAACGTACTCGGTGATTATTTCCTGCCTGAAAAATTACGCATTGCCTTTACCTTCCAGGCTAAATATTTGGGCATGTCGCCCTGGGATTGTCCGGGATTGTTTGCCATGCTGTCCATAATTGAACATGCTTACGGCATTTATCATACCGAAGGCGGCTTGAGTGCCATTTCAGACGCCATGGCCAAAGTGGCTCAAAGCCAGGGCGCTGAGATTCATCTGAATACACCGGTAAAAACCTTGCAGCTGCAAGGCAGGAAGGTGAAGGGCGTGGTGTTGGAAAACGGCGAGACTATTACCGCTGATGAAGTGATTATCAACGCCGACTTTGCTCATGCCATGACCACGTTGGTTCCCGATGGAATTCTGTCGAGATGGAGCAAACCCAAGTTGGAAAAAAAGCATTTTTCCTGTTCCACTTTCATGCTTTACCTGGGATTGGACAAACTTTACGACCTGCCCCACCACACCATCAGTTTTTCCAAAAAGTACCGACAAAATGTGGATGATATCTTTAAAAACAAAGTGCTGTCAAAAGACATGAGCATCTATATCCGCAATGCCAGTGTTACCGATCCCACCCTGGCCCCTAAGGGTCAATCGGCCGTGTATATTTTGGTGCCCACTCCCAATCGCTTTGCCCCGGTAGACTGGGCCAAAGAAAAGGAAGAGTACCGTGAATTGGTGCTCAGCACCATTGCGGAGCGCACGGTGATGAAGGATATTAAGCAGCATATTAAGGCGGAGATCATCATCACGCCTCAGGACTGGGAAGATACTTATGGGATATACAAAGGTGCCACGTTCAACCTGGGACATCAACTGAGCCAGCTGCTTTACTTAAGACCGCGTAACCAATTTGAGGAATTGAACCATTGTTATTTGGTCGGTGGCGGCACTCATCCCGGCAGCGGCCTGCCCACCATTTATGAGTCAGGCCGCATCACCGCCAATCTTATCTCTAAAAAATATAAAGTGCAGTTTTTCACCAACAACCTGAAAGTGTAACAGCCCTCCCCACCGTGCTTATGGCCGCAAGGTATAATTAAAGCCTACACTGAGCGTCAGAAAATGCAACCAATTCTTGGTATAACCGTCACTTGGTGCCGGTTCGTTGGTGCTGGTCCCCACTGCTCCGCCGCCCAGGTAGCGCAAATTAATAAACGCTTGGGCGTCCCGGCCAAAGGTCCAGCCGTAGCGCACACTGGCGTCCAAAATTGCCCCCACCACTTCATTATCACTGCCATTGAGGTAACTAATGGGCGCGTAAAAGCCATCGGCTTCCATGGCCACCCAGGTACCGTTAGCATACTGATGACGGCCCCGGACTTTTATAACCGGCACAGGCCCGATATTGGATTTACGCACCAAGCGATCACCATTGAGCGCTAAAAATTCAATACTGGTATTGCGGATCTGCAGCGATAACCCCAAGGCCAACTCATCGGCTTCTTCAGCAATAAAATCATACAAATAGCTGATGCGGTAAAAAGGAAAGCTATAACGAAATTCCATGGGTGTGCCTGCAGTAAACGTTGTCTTATCCACCACGATCGATTCCCGCAAGGTGGTACGGGTAATTAAATCGAGCGGTTGATAGAGCAACACTACCGTATCTCTCGGACTTAACCGCAGATCCAGGCTGAGTCGTGTAAAGGGAAAAAGTACATCCTGCCCGCCGTCACGGGTATAAGAAAAATAGGTCCCATCCTGGCCAAATTGAATACGATGGTCCAGCACGGCCAGAAAGCCTGTTTCCACGGTTCCCCGTAAAGTTGGCCAAGACAGGGCGTCCGTGCTGCTTGCAGCCTCATTTTCTAAGGCTCGGACAGCTTGATTATTCCATATCAGTACTGCCGCCAAAATCAGCATCATCATCATTAGGTTGCGCATGTGACCCTCCGTTTTTTTATTTTTTGTTCATCATCATCTCTATAGCCCAACCTCCCTTCCTTTCCATGTTGCCGCCCTGCCCATCCTTTTCAATAATGCCGCCCTGGCAAAGAGCGCCAAAAAGAACAGCAATGGCACCGGATAGAACAAAGCGGTGACGGCCCGATAAGAACCGAGACGCTTGAATTGCCAAAGCAATTGCCCCGTGTAAAGCGCATAAAGGATCAGTGCGTTTTCGGCACCATAACCGGTCAGCAGCGCCACCATCAAGCTGGTTAGTGCAATGATCATACCCGATATCCATAAGCAAAGCATGGCCATGATCAGCGGTGGGGTCCGGTTGGCCCCGTTTAAAAAAGATTTGGTCCAGCCGGCGACTAGGGCTTTGATCCCCGTCCCATAGAGGCGCACCGACAGTACCCCCTGACCGCCCAGCAAGCGTACGGCCACGCCCTTGGACATGGCCGCGCGCGCCAAGGCGTAATTTTCCAGAACCTCTCCGGCAGCGGCCTTATGGCCGCCTGCCCTTTGGTAATCTTCCTTGGTGGCTAAAAAACAAGGCCCAAACATGCCTGCCGGCTTAAGCCGATGGCCCAAGAGCGTAAAGGCTTGCATCCCAGCCAGCTGCATGAAATTAAAAAAAACCGACCCCTGTTCTGTCCAGGTAGGCACCAACTGATAGGGCGCAATCGACACCAACTCCGGTCGAGCCTGCAGCGCGGCCACCATACGGGCCAAACCACCTGCTTCCACCTGCGTATCAGCATCTAAGAAGAGCAGCACCTCTCCTTTGGCCTGGTCGGCTCCCTGCTGACAAGACCAGGCTTTTCCGGTCCAACCGGAGGGTAAAGGTTTGGCAATAATCACCTTGGCCCCCAGACCAGCAGCAACCACGGCCGTGCGATCTACGGAGCCGTCATCAACCACCACCACCTCCAGGGCAGGGAATCCCTGGCCAAACAGGGACGGCAGCAACTGCTGCAAGTTGCGCTCTTCATCGCGGGCGGGAATGATCACGGACAACGCCGGCGGTGTTGAGGACAGGATTGTACGGGGACAAGCGGGCAGTTTCCAAAGGACCAACCAGCCCAAAATCCAAAGCACCGCGCCCACCACGATAAGCATGCTCATGGCCGGCCCCCTTTTTTTAATAGGGTCAACCCCAGATAGCGGGGAACCGCTTTTTGGTAATCCAAATAAGCCTGGCCATAAAGCACCTTCAAGGCCCGTTCTTCACTTAAGATCATGAAATGCATGGTCAAGCAGGCGCCGATCATCATGAAAAAGAAAAACCAATTGGGGTAAATCAGAAAGCAGCCTGCAAACAAGCTGTCCAAACCGAGGTAGATGGGATTCCGGGAATAGGCAAAAACGCCCTTTCGTACCAAGGCGCCGGGGTTGGTATGGTCTACACCCAGTCGGTAAGAGGGACCGAAATGGCGCAGCGTCAACCACAAGAGTATCAAGGCCGCGACCAACAGCACTGCACCCGCTGCCTGGTGCCAGGACCCGAGTGGCCATAAACCGGCCTGGCGAACATCAGGGTACAGGGCATGCGCGACAACCTCAATGAGCATCAGCATCGCCAAGGGTAGAATCGCGATTTCCACCAGGCGCGGCAGGCCTTGTTTCTTATAGCCCAGATGATTGATTTTAAGTCCACGCTGCCGCAAGCCAATGATATGGACTAAGAAGCGTCCCAGCACCGTCCCGGTCACGACCAGTATCAAAAGATCATAGCCATCCATAGGTCAGGCTCCTTTTTCCTGGAAGTTTAACTATGGGCGGCGATGTCCTTGGCCACATTCTGTCCGCATAAAACAACCATAGGCATACCGCCGCCGGGATTGACCGAGCCCCCCACGAAATATAAATTGCTGTAACGCGTGCTCTGTTTGGGCGCTTTGAGGGCGAAGTTTTTAAAGCGGTCCGAAACCACCCCATAAATAGCGCCGTGATTGGAATAGTAGTTTTTTTCAATATCATAGGGTGTCCACATATCTTCCACTACGATATGACGTCTCAGATCCTTAAGGCCGATCCGCTCCAATTTATCCAATACCCTTTCCTTCAGCTCAAGATAGTCCTGGACTGTCGTAGGGTGATTGGGGTCAAGATGAGGAATATGAGGCAGTACTTTGATGTTGTCACCCCCTTGCGGACAGACCGTGGAATCGGTGCGCGACGGGGCCACCACATACAGGGTAGGGTCCTGGGGAATGCGATGCTTTTGGAAGACAGTTTTAAAATGCTCTCTTTGATTGCGGGAATAAATGAAATTGTGATGGGCCAATTGCGGGTAAACTTTATCTGTCCCCAAATGCAGCACCAACCCTGAACAGGCCGGCTCAAATTTATTTAATTTTTTCAAGAAGGCCTGATCTTCATCCAGCAAGGCACGGCAAGCTGGAAGGACTTCCATATTGGAAACAATAATACCAGCCTCTATGATCCCACCGTCGGCCAAGGTCAGACCGGTCACCCGGCCCGGTTGTTTGTTAATTTTAACGACTTCACTGTTGAGGTGAATAGTCACCCCCAGGCTGCGGGCCAGGCGTTCCAGACCGCGGGCCAGATTGTACATGCCGCCTTGGACATACCACAGATCATAGCGAAATTGAATAACAGGCATGAGGTTCATGAACCCCGGCGCCCGGTAAGCGGAAGAGCCGACGTATTTAATAAAATAATCAAAAATATCCACCAGGTAGGGATTTTTGAAAAAACGGCGCACGCTGCCGTGCATACTGTGCCAATAATCCATGGTCAGCAGGGATTTAAAATCGTAGTAAGAGGAAAAATCAGCGGTGGTGTCCAACCCCTGCTCAAAGTATCCCCTATTAATCAAATCATACTGCCCGCCAGCATAGTCAAGAAATGCTCGGAATTGACGGACCAAACGGCGATCGCCAAGTTTGAGCAATTCCGTTTCCATTTTTTCCGGTTCGAAATACAAGTCGATCACACGGCCGTCTTCAAAAATATTTCGCCAATGCGGGCTGACACGCTGTAGGGGTACATCGTCTTCCATGCGTCTTCCGGCCCGCTCCCACAAGCGGCGAAAAAAATGGGGCAGGGTAAGAATGGACGGACCCAGATCAAAGGAAAAGCCTTCTTTTTTCATCACGTTGAGTTTTCCGCCCACTTTGTCATTTTTTTCAAAGATCTCCACCTCATAACCTATGGTGGCCAGCGAGATGGCGGCCGAAAGTCCTCCCAGGCCGGCGCCGATCACCACCACTTTCCCACGTTGCTTGTTGGTCATGGCCGTCTCCTTTTCGTACCACATTATTTTTCGAAGTGAAGTTGCTCCAGCCCTTGTAAGGCTTTTAAATTGTGAGGATTCACCAGTAAGGCTTTTTGGTAATAACGGTAGGCTTCTTTAATTTGATTTTGCTTATAATAAATTTCACCAATAAAGGCCAGGTCCATATCATAACCCCAGCGCGGTTCCAGCGGTTCGGGAGAATTTGTCCGTTCTTTTTCGAATAAAGTCTGAGCAGTCAATAAATGCTGAAGTGCGAGATCACGGCTGCCGCCGAACAGCTGAGGAGTCATGTACAAACTTAGGCCGGTTAAATAATGCACTCTGGGATTGTCGGGATTAAGGTGCAAGGCTTGCTTGCGGTGCTGTTCCACTTGCGGACCGGCGCTTAGGGCTGACCAGGGATTCATTTGGATCATCATGCCCTGGAGCACGCCCAGCAAGGCATGGGTTTCTGATTCGTCGGGCGCCAAGTGAACGGCTTTTTTCAAAGCTTCTATGCCCAGGTTAACAGCCTGTTTGCCTTCGGCTTCAACCCGGTCTTGCGGCCGCGCGTAAAGGTAGTAGGACGCCTTATAATAATAGGTCACCCCCAGCCAATAATAAACGCGGCTGTCCTGATCAGAGGTGCTCGCAGCTTCATTGAACAGCTTTGCCGCCTGATCAAAGGCGTCGGCCTGCCAATGGTTGATAGCCTGCTGCAACTGCCTGATGCCTTGGTTCACAATGGTTTCTTCCGATGGAGGTCCCCCTCGCGCAGGCCAACTCCACCCCGCCAATAATAAAAATATTATGACTGGTTTCAGCATGCTCGACAGCTCCTTTCGGATCACAGCCTGTGCCGCTGCAGAAATGACCAGTGCAATATTATCATAAATGTGATAAATAATAACCATGTTCATTGATGATGTGGTAAAAAATCAGAAAGCCTTTATGGCCAATGGCCAAACCCGCACCTATGGATTTCGGCGCCGGCAACTGCTCAGCTTGCGCCAGGGCCTGTTCACCCATGAACAGGCCCTGCTCTCGGCGTTGCGTCAGGACTTGGGAAAAAATGCAGTGGAAGCTTATACCTCGGAATTGGGGTTGGTGCATCGCGAGCTGAGTTATGCCTTGGACCATCTTGGTCGTTGGATGAGACCGCAAAAAAAACACACGCCCCCTATGCTTTTCCCCGGTCACAGCCTGGTAATTCCCGAGCCCAAAGGGGTGGTGCTCATAATCAGCCCTTGGAATTATCCCTTGGGGCTTACGCTCACACCTTTAATTAGTGCTTTGGCGGCCGGCAATAGCGTTGTTGTCAAGCCTTCTGAAATGGCGCCACAGAGCGGTAATAGGTTGAAGACCATGCTGGCTGACTGTCTTCCCGACACTGTTTGCCATGTTCAACTGGGTGACGCTAAAACCGCAGAAGCCCTGCTCGAACAGCACTGGGATCATATTTTTTTCACCGGCAGCACGCACATAGGCAGGCTGGTCATGGCCGCCGCAGCCCGGCAGCTTATTCCGGTAACTCTGGAATTGGGAGGGAAAAATCCCTGCCTCCTCATGGACGACGCCCATTTGCCCTCTGCCGCCCTACGCATCGTATGGGGCAAGTTTTTAAATGCCGGTCAAACTTGCGTTGCCCCGGACATGGTTTATGTACCCGCACAATTCCAGAACACTCTGGAGCAGGAGCTGATTAAAGCCATCACCCGATTTTACGGCCCTGAGCCCAAGGCCAGTGCGGATTACAGCCGCATCATCAACCGGCAGCATCTGACGCGGCTGCGTGCTTTTTTGCAGGAAGGCAATATCCTGTGGGGCGGACAGTGGGATGAGCTGGATAATTACCTGGCACCCACGATCATGACCAATATTCACCCTGATAGCCGGCTATTGAAAGAGGAGATATTCGGACCCATCCTGCCCATCGTGCCCTATCATGACCTGGGCCAATTGCTTGCAGACCTCAAGTCGAAACCCATACCCCTGGCGCTTTACCTGTTCACCGCAAATCCACGGTTGTCTAGAACCGTGCTGGAAAGCCTGCCCTCGGGCACAGCGGCCATTAACGACACCATCAATCAAATCAGTACACCTTATTTGCCATTGGGTGGACGAGGCGCAAGCGGTATGGGCCAATATCACGGCCGGGCCGGATTTGATTGTTTTACTCATTATCGGGCGGTGCTGGTCCAGCGGTCCAACAATAAAAGACGTCTTATGTTGCCGCCCTACCGCATCGGTGTCGGATGGCTAAAAAGTATTTATGCCTGGCTTTTAAAATAATTCCGGGCTACTTACCCAAAGGAGGCCTCATGCTATCATGGTTGTCTTCCCATCCTCTGCTATCGGTCGCACTCGCATTGGTGGCTACCTATGTGGGTATCAGTCTTGGTTATCTTGTATTCCACCGTTTTTTTATTTTCTTTCCTTCCCGCGCGATGAGCCGCCTGCCCACTGACCTAGGCATGGTCTACGAAGAGCTTTTCCTTCAAACAGCGGATCACGTACGCCTGCAGCTCTGGTTGATTCCACGTTCTTTGACCAGCGGTCAAAAACCAGCCTGCGGCATGACCTTGGTGTTTTTTCCGGGCAACGAAGGCACTTTATCCAAATTTTTACCAAGCCTAAAAGTGCTGCACGAGGCTGGTTTTGATTTGGTCCTCTTTAGTTATCGGGGTTTTGGAAAAAGCACCCACCGCAGGCCCACTGAAAAGGGGCTGCGCCAGGATTGCCGGGCGGTTTGGGAATTCCTGATACAGAGACGCAGGCTGGATCCCAAACATATTCTCTTCTATGGTCAATCCATTGGCAGTGCTTTGGCTGCTTGGTCGGCGTTAACTTTTCAACCGGCTGCTCTGATCGTGGAAGGTGCTTTTCCCTCCGTAGCCTATGTCGCCCACAGGGTGGTGCCCTGGCTGCCTACCGGATGGATGACTACGGAACGGTTTAATACCGCCGCCTGCTTGCGCAACCTGTCCATTCCCGTGGTCATCGCACACAGCACTGAAGATGAAGTCATTCCCTTTGATGTAGCCAGGCAGCTAGTTGACTTGCCGCGTGGCAACAAAACCCTTGTCTCTTTGACCGGTGCCCATGCCAAAGGCTTGGATCAGTCCCCCCACCTATTGCTGGGCGGCCTCATGTCATTGCTGACGGAACTCGATGCAATAAAAAACCCCCGTTCTCAGGATTCTCCTGAAAACAGGGGTTGATGTCTGTTAAAGACAGTCTTACCTGGTTTTGGCCAGCGCCATAGCTTCAAAAGCTGGTTTAAAAACTTGCTTCGCAAAGGTTTCATAAGAAATCCGGCCTTTTTCCGGATGATGAGCCGTCATTTTTCGTGAAGCCTGAGCCCTGCTCATTTCGGCAAAGCTTTCGGCTATTACACGGGAAGCACCCATTTTGGTCATGGCTTCAATAAATTGTTCCTCTGAAATGGTGATGTGCTTTATTTCTTTGCCCAGCACTTTGGATAAAATACGGGCAACCTCTTCGTAGCTAATTTCGTGAGGACCGACCAATTCCACAATTTCTTCGCCCTTCCAATTCATTTTTTTTAAAAGTTCCACCGCTTTTTGGCCGATATCCTCAGTGGCAACCATAGAAAGTTTGGTGCCCTGCGGCAACGTGGTGTACAAACTGGATGAAGAAAGAATGCTCTGCAATTGACCCAGGGTGTTTTCCATAAAATAACCGGCTCGGAGTTGAACAACATTCGGGCAGGCTGCCCTTAGGATTTCTTCATTGATATGCAAGCCGGCCACCGGGCCATTGCCTGACTCCAGTTCCGCGCCAATACTGGACAGGTGAACTGCGTAAGGAATGTTATTCTCTGTGATGGCTTGAGCTGCTGCCTCGCCAAAACGACGGTAGTGTGCTCTAATGTCTGTCATGGCCATATCTGGCGGGGTCAATACGAAAAAAGCATCTGCGTTTTTTGTGGCCCGTTTCAATACCTCCGGATCATCACTGCTGCCTTGAATCACCCGAGCGCCTTGCTCCGTTGCTTGTTTGAGTTTTTCCGGATACCTGGCCACCAAGGTTAACTGAACGCTTTCCTTCAACAACCCTTTAACAACGACCCTTCCTATCTTTCCGGTCGGGGTGGTGACAGTTATATTCATCATTTTATTAGCCTCCTTTTAACCTGGATCCAAAATCACTTAATTGACCCGTGCTGCCACTACTTGGTTCCATAGCCCCAGGGCTGCAGAGATTATAACTCCCGAGACTGGGAGGCTGCCAGGACCACATCCGGCCACTTTTAAACCAGCTTGGTCTGGCGCAGAGCGATTAATTGGGTAGTCTGCCAGTTCAGTTGTCGATAAAAGGCAAGAGCCGGTTGATTATTCAAATCCGCCAACAACTGCAGCCGCAGCCAGCCCCGGACTTGCGCTTCCTGTTCCAGCGCCAGTAATAAGCGGCGTCCAATGCCCTGGCCGCGCCGGGCTTGGTCCACCACCACGTCCTCCACCAGGCCTACCGGACCTCCTTCAGCCGTGGAAATCAACTCTTGCATGGTCGCCATGCCCACCACGGTCCCTTCCGAACGGGCCACCAAAAGCACGCTGGTTTTATTGCAAAGTAACATGGCTAAACCTTTTCTCTGTTTGGCCCGATCAGGTTTGAAATCGCGCTCAATCGCAAAGAGCTGATCCAACAACCCACTCATGGCTTCCAGGTCTTCAATGACTGCCGGCTGAATGACAATGTTCATGGCCACTCCCCTCTATATTGAGCACATTTAATCTGGGTATGATGACACAGCGCAAGGATGCCTGCTAAACAAAGAAGCGGCCGCAAGCGCAGGCAGATAAAAGCAGATCACATCAACTTCATGCCCCCGCATGGTGATCCCTTTCATTGTCTCCTTTTACGGCCACAGCCACTAGCTAATTTTTGTATCTTCCGGTTTTCAGCGTTATTTCAAAACATATTCTTCCGCTACAGTCCCGGCTTCCAAAGCATCCAATATCTGATCAAGATCCGCTTCGCTTTCAATTTTCCCATACCAGGTATTGTCCGGATGAATCACCATAATGGGTCCACGGTCACAGGCTTTCAAACAACCGGTAATGGAAATAGTAACCCCTTCCATGTCCCGGTCAGACAATTCACCTTCCAAATAGGGCAACAGCTGCAACGAACCTTTTTTATGGCATACGCCCTGAGGTTCCCCGCCGGCCCGGAAACTGGCACAGACTAAAATGTGTTTATTCGGCTTTTCCATAGTGCATCTCCTTCTTGGAATTAATACAATTTATGGGCAGGAACTGGCCCGCCCGTCAACAACAGCCCATACCGGTTCCCGCGCAGGCTTCGCCGCATTTCTTGGCGGGAATTTGCAGTCGGGATACATCTTTTCCTTTTAACAGCTGACCCACCATCTCTTCAATCAACCCTTCCACCCTCAAGACATTCAAGCCGCTTTCTTTTAATACCGCCATGGGCCGCTGCCCGATACCGCTTACCAACAAGGTGGAGCATTTCCGCAGTTGAGCACCCAATTGCTGCCACCGCTCATCGCCCAGACCTGACGCCGGAGTCTTGAGCGTTTGAACCAGCCGCACGCCCTGACCGTTTTTTTCATAAATCAAAAGTTGCTCTGCCTCTCCCAAATGCTGATTGATGAGCACACCTTCCCTGCTGGCCACGGCCACATAAGGGCGCTTGCCAATGACAGCGTCCCCGCCTTTTTTTTCCAGGGACGACCCTTTGGAAAAGGTTTTAATGGTCTCCAACTCCTCTGCGGTCATGGATTCCCCGATCAGCCCGGCGGCATCAGCACGGCATCGGGCGCAATGCGACATAAGCGGCAGTTCAGCACTGATGGCCTGACGCACACGTTGCATGGTCGTCGCCGAGGGTACTTGGGCTGGTCCGAAAGCTGCCAGTTGATTGGCCACCATGGGCATGGGGTTCATAATGTCCACGCCCAAGGCATGCATCTGTTCTGCAATTTCAGGCACCTCCTGATCATTAATGCCTTCAATTACCACCGTATTGATTTTCACAATAATATTATGCGCTTTTAGGCGTTTAATGGTTTCTTCCTGGTTTTTAAGCAAAATGGCAGCGCCTTCTTCCTGGGTGAAAACCCTTTTGCCGAAACGCACCCAGGAATAGATTTTGGCAGCCGTGGCCACCCGCAGGGTATTGACCGTCAGACTTACATGGGCCACCTGCAGTTTGGCCAAGTCATCCACAAAATCAGGCACATTCAAGCCATTGCTGGCCAGACACAACAGCATTTGAGGATAACGGGCACGCACCAGTTTTAAAGTCTCCAATGTTTCCACCGGATTGGCAAAGGGATCACCGGGACCGGCGATACCCACAACCGTAATGTTTGGTTTTTTTGCCAGCATATAATCCAGATAGGCCAGCGCCTGCTCCGGAGAAAGCAGGGAGCTGGTCACACCGGGCCGGCTTTCATTGACACAGTCAAAAGAACGGTTGCAGAAATTGCACTGTACATTGCAACGTGGCGCCACCGGCAAATGTACCCGGCCCACACTGTGTCTGACGGTTTCATTAAAACAAGGATGATTTTTCAATTCTAAGCTCATCGTCCGTCACCTCTTTTCATTCTCTTACATATAGGTATACCCAATGTCCGAAGCTTCCTGCTTTCGTTCGATCAGGGTGTTGACAATGCGGTCGAAAAGCTGTTGGGCGCCTTCATAACCCAAATGCAGCACCCGCTGGCCGCCGATACGATCATGGATGGGGAATCCCACCCGCACCAAGGGAATCCCCAGCGCTTTGGCTGTTTTGAAGCCTTTACTATTGCCGATCATCAAGGCCGGCTGGCGGCTGCGGCTGTACTCTTCAATTTCTATAAAATCTGCGTTGACCATGGTCTTAATGCCCAAGGCGTCATACTCAGGGATAAGCTTGCGCAGCCGTGCTTCCATGGTAGCACCCGCTTCCCCGGAAGCGCAGCACACGGGCACTAATCCAAACTCCCTGACAAACCCCGCCATGGCCACCACCAAATCCTCTTCCCCGTAGAGCACGGTGTTGACATTGAAGGTATGCTTATGAGCATCAGCATAACTGTCCAGCAAACGCCCTCGTGCCTGCAGGAAGGATGGAGCTATTGGTTTGGAGGTCAGGTGCTCCAGGGTTTTAAAAAATACGTCGCTGGCTTTAACCCCCACGGGCCACTCCAAAGGATAATGGGGCACGCCAAAAACGCTTTCCAGAAAAGCACCGGCACTGTCTTTGGACTCAGCCAGGCCCAATTCCACGGTGGCCCTGGAGGCGCTCATGATTTTGATCTTTTCCAAGGGTGTGCCTCCCGCTGGAATGGCTTGGTAATGATCCCAGGAGGGACCGTCGAGGGTTTCCGAATAATCGGGCAGCAGGATCAGCGCTTGCTCCATGGCCTGGAAAACGCTTTTCAAATAACGAAGATCTTCGGGCGACATCATGCCCGGAATCACATTCACCACGTTTTGTTTTTGCCCGCCGGCTACAGTCAGGTCCCTCACCACGGCTTGAACGGCCTTATAATACCCTTGCCGGTGGCTGCCTTGGTAACTGGGTGTACTCACCTGAACCAACCCCGGCAGAGGCCGGTCTGCATGGTCGGCTATGAAAGATTTCAGAATGGCCGGCACATCATCCCCGATGGTTTCACTCAGACAGGTGGAGGCAATGCCTATCACATCGGGCTGGTATTGGGTGGTCACATTTTCAAGCGCCTGCTTTAAATTTTGGCCACCGCCAAAAATGGCCGATTGCTCGGAAAAATTGGAAGAAGAAATATCAATGGGTTCCTTGAAATGGCTGATCATGTACCGCCGGATATAGGTGGCGCAGCCTTGAGAGCCATGCAACAGAGGAATGCATTTTTCCAGGCCCCGAAAAACCAGGCTGGCCCCCAAGGGCGCGCACAGCTTGCAGGCATTGCGGGTGCTGGTAAAATTCTCTTTTTTCTTCGCCAACGTTTCCATAGCACTCACCGGATTATTTTTTTCCCCTGATCCCTGCCTGCTTGTTAATAAAAGAAAGTCAATCGCAAGCCTTCGGGAAAAACGGGATGAACTCCATTTTTTGCAGGGTACAGGCATCCAGCATGAGCCGGGCAAGTGGCCTGTTCCCTACTTTTCGAACAAACGCCCGCCGGATGCTAATACCGGCTTCGGATCATGTCCCATACGGGGCTCATGACCGAAGCGTAAACTTCTTTGGCGAAATTAAGCATGCCTTCGAATCCCGCTAAAGCTTGCTTGCGCTCATGGTTATGGTCGCAAAAGCCGATGCCCAGCTTGTAGGCAATGGGCCGTTCCTTAACCCCGCCGATAAACAAATCCGCTTTTTTCTCCATTACAAATTTGGATAATTCCAGAGGATTGGAATCATCGACAATAATGGTGCCTTCATCGCAACTTTCCTTAAGCCGTTCATAGTCCTCGGCACTGCCGGTCTGAGACCCGGCCACCACAGTTTGCATCCCCAGCAGCCGCAGAGCTTTGAGCAGTGAAAAAAGTTTAAACGCACCGCCCACATAAATAGCGGCTTTGCGCCCCTGCAGTTGTTGGCGATAGTACTTGAGCTGCGGGATTAGGCGGTTGATCTCTGCAGCCACCAGGACCTTGGTTTTTTCCATAACCAATGGGTATTTGTCAAAATGGGCGGCCACGTCATACAAAGCCTGGGCAGTGTCTTCCAATCCGAAATAAGAGACACGTATGAAAGGAATGCCATATTTTTCATTCATCATCTTGGCCAAGCTGGTCATGGAGCCCGAGCATTGCACCACGTTCAGAGCCGCGCCATGGGCTTTGCGGAGTTCCGCCACCCTGCTGTCCCCGGTCATGATGGAGACCACCTCCACACCCATACGCCGGTAATATTCCTTAATGATCCACGATTCCCCGGCCAGATTAAATTCGCCCAGAATATTGATGCTAACCGGCGTGATTTCTTCGGTGGAGCCGGTGCCCACGAGGATCATCAAACTTTCGCAAGCCGCCTTGTAGCCGTCCTTTTTGGTGCCTTTAAAACCTTCCGAATGCACGGGGATCACAGGCAGATTTTTTTCCCGGCTTACCTGGCGGCAAATGCGCGCCACATCGTCGCCGATGAGGCCCACGATGCAGGTGGCATAGACAAAGGCCGCGCTGGGATGATACGTATCGATAAGTTCGTTCAAAGCGCTTTCCAGTTTTTTCTCCCCTCCGTAGATGACATCCGTTTCCTGCAAATCGGTGGAAAAACTCAGCCGGTGCAGCTGGGGACCGGAAGAGAGAGCGCCCCGGATATCCCAAGTATAAGCGGCGCAACCAACGGGCCCATGAATGAGGTGCAGAGCATCACTGATGGGATAAAGCACCACTCGTGAGCCGCAGAACACACAGGCCCGCTGGCTGACCGAACCGGCCAGACTTTGCTTGTCACAGACCAGGTTGAAGCTGTCCCGACCTTTTACGACTACCTGTTTTTTTCTGCCATCCAGTAAATCCACCATGGCCAGGCCTCTTTTCTTTTCCCTCACATCACCAATTCAAAGCTCTCTTCCGGTGCATCCCGGTCCTGCCGATCCAACAAGGCATTTAATATTTTTTCCAACAGCCGCATGGCGCCGCGGTAACCCAGGAGGGGCATATATTGATGGCCAACGCGGTCGTAAATGGGAAACCCGAATCTTATTAAGGGAATATCCTCGTCTCGGCTGATATATTTGCAGTAGGTGTTCCCGAAAATCAAATCCACCGGTTCGTTTTTAATCAACTGATGGAAGTAGAGCATATCTTTGGCCTGGAAGGCATTAACCTCGTCACCGGCAATCTCCTTGATCCGGGTTACAAATTTCTTGCCTGGTGTTCCGGTCACCACATGACGAACCTTGATATCCAAATCCTTCAGAAACTGAGTCAAGGCCACCAGGTGATCAGGATCTCCAACCAAGGCCGCAGTTTTACCGTAGAAATATTGATGCATATCGGTAATAACATCCAGCACCTGCCCCCGTTCCAGCCGGATGGACTCAGGAATAGACAAGCCTGTAACCTGACGTACTTTATCAAGAAAGATATCGGTTAGCCGCAGCCCGATGGGCAAATCCAGCTGGGTAAAGGGCACTTTGCATTTGGTATCCAACAGCTTGCCGGCGGCCGAGCTGGCTAATTTTCCCAGAGCCACGGTATGGCGGCTCTGACCGGTGGAGCGCAGGGCTTTAATGGTGGTACCCCCTTTGGGGTACATCTCATATTTTCCTGTTTGCGGAGAATTGAGCACATTGGAGGTGTCTGGAAAAAGAACGTTGCCCACACCCATTTCCTTGAGCAGCCGTTTGAGTTCTGCCATATCCGAGGGCTCAACAAATCCGGGAATGACATTTATCTGATCGAGCCGGATGTCACTCACTGCGGATAGATTGGCCACCATGCTTTTAACCATGTTGGAAAACCCAGTGACATGGCTGCCCACATAGCTGGGGGTACTGGCGCTGATGACCAGTTTGCCTTCCGGGATTTTTTTCTCACCCAAGGCTTTGGAAATAATCTGAGGCACATCATCGCCGATAGTCTCGGACAAACATGTGGTGTGCACGGCGATGATATCCGGTCCGTAGATGGCAAAGATATTATTAATAGCTTCGAGAAGATTGGCCTGCCCGCCGAACACGGAAGAACCTTCCGTGAAAGAGCTGGTAGCCGCCATCACCGGCTCCTTGTAGTGGCGGGTCAGGGCGCTGCGATGGTACGCGCAGCAGCCCTGAGAACCGTGACTGTGAGGCATGCACCTGTGGATACCGAGAGCTGCATACATAGCACCAACAGGCTGGCAGGTTTTGGCGGGATTGACGGTGAGTGCTTCTCGTTCATTTATTTTTTCGGGTGTATGTCTTAATAACATGATGAAAACCTCCTAGGATCCTCCCTGCACCGCTCGCTAAGTTTGTCGGCGTAAAGGTGCAAGCGAAGGTAACTGCTTGCGGTCATTTCGACAGGATCAATAACCGCTATTTCTCTCCAATGAGTCGATGCACCGGTCCGGAGAAAGTTTAAGCTTCCCAACCGTAGCGTCCGACCACTTCCGGTTCCTTGTCCCAAGGCGCAGGAATCATGCCCCAGACCTTGCTGTTCACCATCCGGTCAATTTCATGAAAAAAATTGATTGCCCCTTTGAATCCGGCATAGGGACCGCTGTAATCATAACTGTGCAGTTGCTTCAAAGGCAGACCGTATTTTTGCACCACGTATTTTTCCTTGATGCCGGCGCAAAAAATATCGGGTTTGTACAGCTCGATCAGGGTGTCGGCTTCGTGATGATTGAGGTCATCGATCACCAAGGCTTGCCGGTCCATGGAGGGCATCATGCCTTCGTAGTCAGATAAGGCCAGACCTTTTTTCTCCAGTACTTTTCTTTTAGCCTCACTCAGTCTGGCTTGATATCGTTCAGGATCAGGTTCAACCGATAGTTCCTCGATATTGCGGGAATCGGCGTCCACCTTAATTTCCGGCAAAACTTTCCGGCCTTCATAGTCGTCTCGGTGGGCAAACTCATAGCCTGCAGAGATGGTTTTCATGCCGATTTCGTGAAATAGTTCCTGGTAATGATGAGCGCGCGAACCGCCCACAAAGAGCATGGCGGTCTTACCTTGGCAGCGGGCTTTAATTTCCTGCTGCACCGATTCCACGGCCGGCAGTTCTTCCTTTAAAACCATGTCCACCCGGTCGATTAATTCCTGGTCCCCATAATATTCCGCGATTTTACGCAACGATTTGGCCGAGGCCTCGGCGCCGATAAAATTGACTTTGAACCAGGGGATGCCGTATTTTTTTTCCATCATTTCCGCCATGTAATTAATGGAGCGGTGGCACATCACCAAATTAAGATCCGCTGTATGAGCGCTGGTGAATTCATCATATTCCGAATTGCCGCTGAAGGTGGCATGCAAGGTGATGCCGCATTTTTCAAACAGCCGCTCGATTTCAAAAGCATCGCCGCCGATGTTGTATTCTCCCAGCAGATTCACCACGTACTTGCCCTCTTTGCGGGTGTGATTGAGCCCTACCACATCGGTAAAGACCTTGTTGTTGGCAATATGATGACCCGCGGATTGGCTGACCCCTTTGTACCCTTCGCAGCTGAACCCAAAAATATTAACCGTCGGATATTTTTCTTCCATCTCCCGGGCTACGGCATGCACATCATCACCGATCAGGCCCACCGGACAAGTGGCATAAATGCCGATGGCTTTGGGATGAAAGAGGTCAATGGCCTCCTCGATGGCCTTTTTAAGTTTTTTCTCGCCGCCGAAAATGATATTTTCTTCCTGCATATCCGTGGACAGCGCGTAGGTCATAAAATTTTCTGCCGAGTCTGATTTAGGCTTGGTTTGATTGCGCCTGGTAAGCCAGGCGTAAAAGCTGCACCCAATGGGCCCGTGCACAATATGCACGATATCCCGGGTTGGGCCCAACACCACCCCTTTGCATCCCGCATAAGCGCACCCGCGCATGGTCAGGATTCCCGGGATAGTACGGGTATTGGCCTTAATTTCAGGACTTTTTTGTTGCTCGTCATTTTCGTTGACCACAATTTGTTTATCGCGCTTGCGGGCGACTTTGGGCGGATAGCGCTTCAACAATTCCTGTTTGACTTCTTGTGGTTCCATTAATCTGCGCTTATTCATGATGCCTGCTCCTTTACTCGTCTAATACCGCATCGCCGTCTTCCCCGGTGCGAATGCGAATGGCCTCAGATACGGGCAGGACAAAAATCTTGCCATCTCCTGATTTTCCGGTCTGATTTATATCGATCAGCGTGCTGATCACGGTTTCCGTTAATTTGTCGGGCACCACCACGCTGAGCATGCGCTTAGGGATGAGGCGCTGTGATTGCCCCAGCTGCGCAATAGCTTCTTCATAGCCTTTTTCCGCACCTTTAAGGATGGTGAAATCCACCAACCCTTTACCCCGGCCCAGACATTCCTTGGCATGAAGGGAGGAAATACCGGCATCGGCTAGAGCCCGTTTGGTGGGGTTGATTTTATTGGGCCGGATAAATGCCAGGACTTCTTTCATGACGCCACCCCCACTTCCTCTGTTTCCTTGATGCCGGAGCTGATGGTATAAACTTCCTCCACAGGTGATACGAATATTTTGCCGTCGCCAAAGGAGCCACCGCTGCTGCTACGGGCGGCCTTCATAATGGTGTCGATTACAAATTGCTTGTCCTTCGAGTTCACTACCGTAATTAACAATTCTTTGGGAATCTCATCATAAGTGACATTGCCAATTTTGATCCCCCGCTGTTTACCCCGGCCCACCACATTCAATTTGGTTACCGCCGGAAATCCGGCCTCCATCAAGGCGGCCAGCACTTCGTCCACTTTTTCCGGCCTCACTATCGAGCGAATCATCAACATGACCTTTTTCCTCCTTTTTTACCGGCGTAAGTCGTTTCCGGAATTCCCCGGAGCCTGCCCCGGAATGAATGAGCTTTAATATTAATTTCCTTTTGCTTTTATTTATTCTGCGGTAAACCGCAGGATAAGTTAATTGGCGATGCCGTACTCAATCAGCAGTTTTTCCAGCTCATCGGTATGCATGGGTTTGGGAATGACCAACATTGTGTTTTGATCAATAGCCTTGGCCAGCGATCGGTATTCCTCGGCTTGGACATGGCTGTCATCGTAATCGATCACCGTTTTGCGGTTGATTTCAGCCCGTTGCACCATGTTGTCACGCGGCACAAAATGAATCATCTGGGTTCCCAATTTTTCAGCAAAGGCCTGGATCATCTCTTTCTCGTTGTCCACCTTGCGGCTATTGCAGATAATGCCTCCCAAGCGCACACCTCCGGCCTCGGAGAATTTAACAATCCCTTTGCATATATTATTGGCCGCATACATAGCCATCATTTCCCCGGAGACCACGATATAAATCTCCTGGGCTTTACCCTCGCGGATGGGCATGGCAAATCCCCCGCACACCACGTCGCCCAATACATCGTAAAACACATAATCCAGTTGTTTGGAATCGGAATAGGCCCCCAGTTGCTCGAGCAAATTAATGGACGTGATGATACCGCGTCCGGCGCAACCAACCCCTGGTTCCGGTCCGCCCGATTCCACGCAAATAATCTTGCCATAGCCTTCCTTAACAATATCCTCCAACTCCACATCCTCGCCTTCGTTGCGCAGTGTGTCCAAGACCGTGGCCTGCGATAAACCACCCAACAACAGCCGTGTGGAATCGGCCTTGGGGTCACAACCCACCACCATGATCTTTTTGCCCATCTCAGCCAAACCTGCCACCGTATTCTGGGTGGTTGTGGATTTGCCGATACCGCCTTTCCCATAAATGGCAATTTTTCTCATTTCTGACGCCTCCTCACTTAGCCCGTATATTTAGTTCTCCGGACCGATTACGATTGCTGACCTTGTATAGAGCAGGAAGTATGCCAAGTTTTACGGGATTGAACCTTCAGTATTTCCAGGACGAAAAAGGTTCGATTTAAAAGCCAAAGTTTGTTTTTTCAGACGGGCTTCAAAGGAAAAGGAACGACCATTGGTGGTCGGGAAAATGACCTTGACGTAGATTGCTATACAACATGTTACCCTTTGGTAGAATTAGCTGCTGCATCTTCAAGATCTATGTTTTTGGCTCAGATAATTTTTCCGATTTGGCGAGAGAGGTAGGGGCACGGCACTAGTCCTCCGAAGCTTTAGCGAAGGGGGATGCCGCGCCCCTGCGCTAGACAAAACATGCACCTGAAAGCCTAATCCATATCGTGCAGGGGCTCAAAATTTCGAGCCCCTACTTTGCAAATTGCAGTGAGACAATTTTTCCCGGCTTTACTGGTTCAGTAACTGGCGGGTGGGTCTTGATTAACGGCAAAATGGGATTTGTCGCCCACATGGCGGAAGGCTTTATAATTAATATCGTATTTTTTCAACCGCAGGCCCATGACCCTTTCGGTCAATCCCAGCTTCTGCGACGCTAGAGATACGTTGCCATGGCTTTCCTTAAGGGCATCGACGATTATTTCTTTTTCCAGACTGCTTACGGCTTCCTCCAGGGTTCCCTGGTAGACCGTACCGCTGGCTATGCTGCTTTGCAAGGTCGGCGGCAGATGATAGCCGCGGATAACGCCGTCATGGCTGAGCAGTACGGCCCGTTCAATGCAATTCTGCAGCTCCCTCACATTACCAGGCCAGTGGTAAGCCATGAGCATGTCAATGGCCGGAGTGGATATGCGTTTGATAGCCACATTCATTTCCCGGGCATAGCGTTCGATGAAATAGTCGGTCAGCAGGGGTATATCGGTTTTACGTTCCCGCAGAGGCGGCACCATAATTGGAAACACATTCAGCCGGTAAAACAGATCTTCCCGGAATTTCCCGGCCGCCATTAAGGCCTCCAGATTTTTGTTGGTGGCCGTAATGATGCGCACATTGATTTTGATGGGATTGGCGCTGCCCAGACGCTCCACTTCCCGTTCCTGGATCACCCGCAACAATTTGGTCTGCACCACCGGGCTGATTTCCCCGATTTCATCGATGAAAATAGTGCCCCCATCAGCCATTTCAAATCGCCCTTTTCTGGACATCACCGCGCCTGTAAAAGCTCCCCGTTCATGCCCGAACAACTCGCTCTCGATCACGCTTTCCGGCAACGCGGCACAATTAAACTTGATGAAAGGCTTGTCCTTGCGTTCACTGTTGTAGTGGATGGCATTGGCCACCAATTCCTTGCCCACACCGCTCTCTCCCAAAATGAATACGGTCACATGGCTTTGGGCTGCCTTGCCAATCAAGGTCATCATTTGTTGCATGACGCTGGAGGTCCCCACCATATCCGTAGACAACTCTTTCAGACGCAACGCTTGCTTAAGTTTGTCGTTTTCTTCTTTAAGCCTGATATTGTCTTCATGCTCCTTTTCCTGCTCCAGCCTGAGAATGCTGACGGCTTCTGATATCATAAAAGCAATAACCGTAAGAATTTCCGCATATTCTTCCAAATAAACGTTGGGCCGGAATACCTGCTCGGCGCTTAAGGTACCAATAACCTCATGGCGGTAGATGATGGGTACGCAAATGAAGGATACCGGCTCTTTGCTGGCGCGATCGTGAGTTTTGCCCAAAAACTTAGGTTCCTCCCAAATATTGGGCACAATGACCGTCTGCCCGTTCTTCACCACCGTGCCGGTGATACCCTCGCCCAGTTGGTATTTGCCCCGCGTTTTTTCCTGAGCCGATAAGCCATAGGCTTTTTCAATACTGATTTGGTTGTTCTCGCGGTTGAGCAAGGTAATGGAGCAATGCTCCAGGGACATGTAATGCCCCATCAAGGACAAACTATTGTCGAGTGTCTTGTCCAGGGATTGCTGCTGATTAAGCGCAAAGGCAATCTTGGTTAACAGTTGCAGATAACGATGCGGTTGAAATTCGGAGCTGTTTGTCATCATGGCCACCATTTCTGTTTGCGGAACTTGTCCTGCTGCATGGCTGTAAACTCGGCATTAATAAACAAAGCAAAAATCGTGCCCAAGATAGTGGGGTGGTATCGTCGACTCCAATACCCTGCGGCAAGCGCAGGTATTTGAGGCGAATGAAATTTTATCTTATTATTTCCCATACATCACAAGGGTTTGCCGAGGTGATGAATGGGAAGGTATAAAAGGATTATTGGCGGGCACCTATGCTGTTACTGTTTTTATAATTACAATATTGTATTTAGATTATTTTTTACATCCATTTTTGTATCAATGAGATTAGTTAAGAATGGTGAAGCGGACACTGAGGTTCTGCCTGGAAAGGCATCTCTTTAAACGTCATGGCCTTCATATCGTGGACCAGCAGGCGGTTACAAAGAGTCTGACCCAGGCTCAGCAGCACTTTAATAGCTTCCGAAGCTTGGATTGAGCCAATGGTCCCGGCGCAGGAGCCGAGAACAGGATAGGAGGTATGGGCTTTGCCGGTTTCAGGTGCTTCCGGCAACAAGCAACGCAGGCATCCATTTTCCCGACCGGGGACATACGTAAACGTTTGACCTTCAAAGCCGTATATACCGCCATGGCTGAAGGGTTTTTGCAGGCGCACGCAGCTGTCGTTAATCAGATATTTGGTCTCAAAATTATCCACCGCCGAGACAATGAAGTCATGATTTTGAACATAGCGGTCCACGTTGCGTGTATCGAGACGCACGGCATGGGTATCAATGCGGCAGCCAGGGTTAAACCCCAAAAGCGTGCGCTGGGCCGAAACCACTTTCAGATGATTCAAATCCTTGTGTCCATGCAGAATCTGACGTTGCAGATTGGGCAAGTCCACAATATCGTGATCAAGCAAACTAATCCTGCCAACACCGGCTGCTGCCAGGTAAAAGGCCGCGGCTGAACCCAGACCGCCCACCCCAATGATCAGCACTGAAGAATGAAATAGTTTTTTTTGGCCTGCTTCCCCGATCCCATCAAGCATCAACTGGCTGGCATAACGTTTCTGATCACCTAAAGACAGCATGATTGTTCACCTCTTCTTGGGTCCAGCTTGTTATTTTTGTGGAAAGACCATTTTTGCCGATTGACCACCACGGTGATGCACCCATTCACAGTAGTAATTAGTTCTTGTTGCAGAAAAAGGTATTTTCTATCTTAACAAAATATTCCTCTCCTCTTGGGAGAGGATCGAGGTGAGGGATTATCTTTAAAAATAAAGTCTTTGACCCTCACCCCAAATTTGAGGAAAGGGCATAGGAAAATTGCCCTTTCCCCAACCGGAACTAATTAGCTTGAGTTTAATCCCAGCTTTTGCCCCTGGCAACAAAATTCCCAACAGCGCAATGCTTAGCCGGACCAACTCCCAAAATAACAAGCTGCCCGGATCAGACCGCCAAAGGCGCCAGGCACTGCTCATCATTATGGTCGGGGTTATTGACGTAGGGAGAGACCGCATAACATTCCATATCATCCTGTGAGTAAGATTCCAAAAAGCTCAGCATCTCTTTAACATCCCGACTCAGTAGCCAACTCAAACGACGCGACTCGGGAATAATGACAGGCATACGGTCGTGAATAGGCTCAAGCAGTTGATTGGCCGCAGTAGTAATGATGGTAAAGGATTGGATCTCTTGCAGGGCAGGCGATTTCCAAGTGGTCCACAAGCCTGCCAGCGTAAAGAGCCTGCGATCCTTCCTTTGAATATTATAAGGTTGCCTTTGTGATCCCCTTTGCTGCCATTCATAAAAACCATTACATGGCACCAGACAACGATGGGCGCTCAACAGGTTGCGGTAGCTGACTCTCTCGCTAATCGTCTCAGCCCGGGCATTGATCATTTTGTAACCGCTATCCGGTTTGGATGCCCAGGCAGGGATCAAGCCCCATTTCAACAAGCGCAGTTGCGGATGTTCCAGGCCAATAATGACACTGGCCCAATGGCCGGGTGCAATATTAAAACTTTCCTGCAAAGGCGGACCTGTTTCGGAACCCAAGAGGGATTCCAGACCCACGCCCTTTTTCTTCAACCAGAAGCGGCCGCACATCACATCCTCCTGAGGAGGTTTTACTATTGCCTTTGAATTGTTGTCGGTTGGGAGGGAATGAATTGTTCCCGCCGAGGCGGGCTATTAACCTTTACCAAATAAAAAAACACCCTGAAGACGGATGCTTTTCCAATCCTTTCACGTCACATGGGGCAAGTCCCCGGGAAATGATTAAAACAACGGAGAATTTTCAGAGTATAAATTGTAATGTTTTAAATATAATTTCAAAAGGGAACGGCTATAATCATCGAGTTCCACAAACTGCACACCAAAACGGTATTCATCATCACCTGTTTTTTTACACCAAGCCACTTTGGCCAACACAGAAATGGGAATACACATATTTTCTTCAAAAATCAAAGTATCCTCCGCCGTTTTTCTGCTTTCTTCCGGTGGCAGATACAAGGTCAGCATTAACATCTGGCCAATTTCAAGTTCCTGGTCCGTGATCAATCCCACCCCGCCGGAGCCGATGTTGGCGCTCAAACTTTCCAGCGGTGCTGAAATTTTACCGTGGCTGATCGTTTTAAAATGAACCCACAGCTTTAAATCTTCTCTCGGAAATCTGCGTTTTTCACTATACTCAACATCTTTGTTTGTATCCATGCTACCGCTGACCTCCTATTGACCTTTCCTAAGTGTAGCACATTAATTTAGGCATTTCAATGTATAGTCCTGTTCGCCTTAACTTGGGCCACGTCCAGCCGGGAGCCCCAGGCTCTTCACCTGGTTAACAAAATACCATCCCCAGCCAGTCGGAGATGGTGCTTAAGAGCGCAATTGAAATGCCGAAAATCGCCGTGTTTACGTCAACGGCAGGCTGCTATCATTGCACAAGGGACAATACTGCCATTCCAATTCATAATCCTGTAAAAATTTTTCGAAATAATAGCGGCCGTCCAGGGTAATATCTAAAAAGACCAGCCCATAGCGATACTCGTTTTCTGAGAGCATCTCAGTCCAAACCACGCGGGACAAGAAGGTGGCTTCCGCACTGGACGACTCCTGATTAGGCTCTGCCGACAGTTGATAACCTTTCTTGTTTCCGGCCGGCAACCCTACTTTTAAAAGCACCAGTTGCTGGGCACTGATTTTCTTATTTAAGGTCAGCCCAACACCGCCGGCACTGATATCGCTGGTAAAGGTCCGGCTTTCCCGGCCGTGACCACCCTTGATCAATTCCTGGCAATAGGCTGCCAATTTCAACGGCAGCCGCCGGTAAGACCTTTTTTCCTGTTGGTCCAATTGGATCATCTCCCTTTCTCAGCGTCCCTGCCATTGCCAACGGTAATAGGTGCGCCAACTCATTAAAAGCTGCTCCACCCCCGCCACCACCAAATAAACTGCAAAAACAATGTTAAGCGACAAAGGAAACATCCACATCATCAATCCACCTACCAGCGCCAGCACCAGCAGCACGCCTGTCCATAAAGACGCATTAACGGCCAATAATAAAAAGGTAAAAAGCAGAGTCAAACCTATGAAAGCAATTATGATAAGGTAATTGAGCATTTGAGGAAATAAAAACACCAGCAGGCCGAAGCCTATAGTCAGCCAGCCGGTAGTCTGATTAAAAAGAGGTCCCTGCCAGCGGATGATCAGCAATTGCAATAACCCAAAAAGCACAATCAGAACGGCCAATATCCAATTCAAGGCTTCCGGAGCGAGGAGAATGATAATTCCCGCCGCAAGAATAGTCAGCCCTGACCACAATAAATAGCGGGCATGTTTTTTATCTTCGCCAACGGGTTTGACGTCCAGCGTATAAGGTTCACGCATCATCATGTTCCCCCAGGTTGATAATTGATTTTATCCTTAAGTAGCCGTTCGTGTCCAACGCAAAATAAAAAGAAAAACGTCTTCTATGGTCAAGCCGCAGACTCTACTCAGGATGGCTCAGGGCAAAGGCGTCCCTTTTATAATATAATCTAACCGGCTGGAACCGGTCCTTCGTCCTGCACTTCTAAAATAGTGGGATGACCACCACAGATCGGGCAGTCAGCCTGACGCTGGAAGGCCATTTCGCGAAAACGGGCTTGCTGCCCTTGATGGATTAAAAGCCGGTTGGTCAGCAGAGTTCCTTGTTGTAAGAAATATTTTATCGCTTCTTCGGCCTGCAGCAGTCCGATCACCCCGGCTACTGCACCCAGCACACTATTGGGTTTACAGTCTGGGCCTACATCCTGTATTGGCGGCGCTTTGAACAAACAGCGATAGCAGGCGCTATGGCCGTCGGGCAAATAGGTAAATAACTGCCCGTCCCAACCGGAAATACCGGCATGACAAAAGGGTTTACCCGCCAGCACGCAAGCATCATTGATCAAAAATTTTCCGGCAAAATTATCCACCGCATCAAGGATAAAATCATAGGGCTTGATGATCCCCAGAATGTTGTCCGCCCTGACACAAACTGGATAAAGGTCGACATGAACATCGGGATTGAGCTGCTTGATTTTTTTCGAAGCTGAATCAACTTTACGCTGTCCCACATCAGGAGTGTAATGAAGAATTTGGCGCTGCAGGTTGGACAATTCCACCACATCCTTGTCCACCAAGCCAATGCGGCCAATGCCGGCCGCTGCCAAATATTGGGCCATGGCCGAACCCAAGCCACCGGCACCTATGATCAGCACGGAGGATGCTAACAATCGTTGTTGGCCTTCGATGCCAAACCCTTTCAGGATAATCTGGCGGGCATAACGTTCCAATTGTTGATCACTAAGCGCCATGGCCAACCCCTCCCTCCCAGCACCGGTTGCCTGCCCGGACTGCGGTTTTGTATTTTGTTAACACCAAGTGTCATGGCTCATTAATACTATGAATAACCATGTTGGTTATTCCGGCTCGGTTTTAGCCGGAAACCAGCAGCCCTTGGATTAAAAACTCAGGATCCCTTTTAGACTCTCCGCGTGATGACCGCCAAGATATTCACCTTATTTGCCAGGCACGATACTGGATGGAGGGCACCATTTTCATTACCCATATACAGAAACGCTGGTAGGATGACAGGCCAATGGAAGAAGGACAAAACAGAAAATAATCACTTTTAAGCAATCATATAAGCATGCAGTTGGGCTTCATCCATAGCGCGGGTGATGATGGTCACCTCTTCGACTTCTCCCGGAAAGGTCACCAAGACATCACAGCCTTCGGAGGTTTTTGAAAAATAACCGACAATATCACCTGCTTGCTGAACAAAAGCCCTGCACCCGGAGCCGCGCAGTACAGCGGTGGGGCCAGGCACGCTTTTAGGCTTGAGTACGATATCCTGAGGATGTACTAATTCTTCCAGTCGCCGGCATTCATCTTCATTGCGGGCAACCATAAGCTTGCACTGCTCGTTTAAATTAAAGTAACGGCCGGGCTGAATCCACCAAACATTGGACGGCTCCAGCATGTCGGCTTCCATGAGGTTTTTAACTTTTTTGGAAAAATGCTCATCCGTCAATAAGCATCCGCCAGCCGGGGATCCATAATGCTGCAGACCCCAGGCGCGGGCAAGGGCCAGCTGCGGTTTGCGGCTTCGGCCTTGCAAATCCAGCAATTGGGTCCGGTCCACCCAGCCTTTTTGCTCTGGAATAGTGGGTGACAGTACTTTGGCGGACAACGGTCTGAGCAGTAATCCTTCCAAACCGCATTCCCGGTCGATCAATTCCAAGGCTGCTTTGTTCTGACTCATAGGCCGTTGACCCAGCACTTCGCCGGTAATCACAAAATCCGCCCCCTGCTCCTTTAAGACCTGCCGGGACTTCCTGAGCATCTGCAGATGACAATCAATGCAGGGATTCAGATGTTTACCCCACCCAAAATGAGGCTGCTTTACCAAGCCGATGAGTTCCTCGTCAAATGGAATCATCAGCAGCTCTTTCTGGAATTCCCGGCGTACTTGATCCGCTTTTTTTTGCCATCCTTCCGGACCGTGACGGTCTCCGAAGGGTGACGTATAGATGATGGGTTGCACCTCTATCCCCAGCCGTTCTATTAAAGCAATGGCCAGGGTACTGTCCAATCCACCCGAATATAAGGCAATGGCTTTCATGTTAATGTTTCCCAACTTCCGAGTAACTTTTTCCGGGCTTGGGTACCAACTTCACCCCAACGCGCTTTTAGGCACCAGCCACTTTCAGAGCTTGGTCAATATCTTCCACGATATCATCAAGGTGTTCGATACCCACCGAGAGTCGGATTAGATCCGGCGTGATGCCACTGCTGCTTTGCTGTTCTTCCGTTAATTGGCTGTGGGTCGTGGAAGCTGGATGGATAGCCAGGCTCTTGGCATCACCCACATTGGCCAGATGGGAGAAGAGTTTTAAGGCCTCGATAAATTTTTGTCCGGCCGCGGATCCGCCTTTAATGCCAAACACCACCACACTGCCATAACCTTGTTTGAGGTATTTGCGGGCATTGTCATGGGTCGGATCGGCAGGCAGCCCGGGATAACGGACCCAACTCACCGCGGGATGATTTTCTAAATGCTTGGCGACGGCCAGACTATTCTCACAATGGCGGGCCATACGCAGCGGCAGAGTTTCCAACCCTTGGATAAAGAGCCAGGCATTGTCCGGCGAAATACAGGCCCCGAGATTCCGCAACGGGACCAGCCGCATTCTTAAAATATAGGCCAGCGGGGAGAGCGGACCCAAATCAGTGGCAAAACGCAAGCCATGATAACCACCATCGGGTTCATTGTAGAGTTTGAACTTGGGATCGGTCCAATCAAACTTACCACTGTCCACCACTATTCCGCCCAAGCCGGTGCCGTGTCCGCCAATCCATTTGGTCAGGGAGTGGATAACAATGTCCGCGCCATGTTCCAGGGGGCGCAGCAAATAGGGCGTGGTAAAGGTAGAATCCACTATTAAGGGCACATGGGCCGCGCGGGCAATGGCTGAGACCGCTTCCAAATCCACCACTTCCAAAGTAGGATTGCCGATAGTCTCCACAAAGATCGCCTTGGTTTTATCAGTTATGGCGGCTTTAAACTGATCAGGATTTTTCGGATCCACCATTTTGACGTTAATGCCCAACTGTGGCAAAATGGAATCGAACATGGTGAAGGTGCCGCCATAAAGGTAGCTGGAGGATACGATTTCATCCCCTGCGGAAGCCACATTAATCACCGCATTGAAAATAGCCGCCGTACCGGAACTCAAGGCCAGGGCTGCGGCCCCGCCTTCCAATTCGGCCAACCGTTTTTCCAGAACATCCTGAGTGGGATTCATGAGGCGCGTATAAATGTTGCCCAGCTCTTTAAGCGCAAAGAGGTCGGAGGCGTGCTTGGTATCACGAAACGTATAACTGCTGGTACGATAAATGGGTACTGCCCTGGAACTGGTGAGGACATCTGGTTCTTGCCCGGCATGCAACACTTTTGTTTCAAAGCGATAAGTGGACATGATTGGTTCTCCTTTTTACTGGCTGAATCTTGCCGTGCTTCTCTGAGGCAATTGCTTTAGGCCGGCTGCCTGAAGGCCCAAGTGGACAAATAACGTTCGCCGGTATCACAAATAAAGGTCACCACCCGTTTGCCCTTATTTTCAGGACGTCCGGCCACCTGCAAAGCAGCCCAGACATTGGCGCCCGAGGAAATGCCGCCCAAGATACCTTCTTCTCTGGCCAGGCGCCGGGCTGTTTCCCCAGCATCCTCATCTTGCACCTTGATGATTTCATCAATAATGTCCTGGTTCAACACTTTGGGCACAAACCCGGCGCCTATGCCTTGAATCTTATGCGGACCGGGCTGCCCACCGGAGAGTACTGACGAAGAAGCCGGCTCCACGGCAACAATTGTCAGTGCTGGATTACGTTTTTTCAGAGCCTCCCCCACACCTGTCAAAGTGCCGCCCGTGCCCACGCCAACCACCACCACATCCACCCTGCCTTCGCAGTCCTGCCAGATTTCCTCAGCCGTGGTCTTGCGATGAACTTCGGGATTGGCGGGATTAATAAATTGCTGAGGCATGATGGCACCTGATTGAGTGCGGAGTAATTCTTCCGCTTTTTTCACAGCGCCTTTCATGCCTTCCGACCCGGGGGTTAAAATTAACTGAGCCCCCAAAGTACTCAGAATTTGGCGGCGTTCAATGCTCATGGTGTCGGGCATGGTCAGAATTAAGCGATACCCTTTGATCGCGCAAACCATGGCCAAACCAATGCCCGTATTACCACTGGTAGGCTCAATGACTGTGCCCCCAGGTTTCAATTGTCCCAAGCGTTCTGCCGCTTCGATCATGGCACTGGTAATGCGATCCTTTACGCTGGAACAGGGATTAAAAGATTCAAGCTTAACCACCACCTCTGCCTGGCTGTCCATCGCGATCTTCCCAAGCCGTACCATAGGGGTATTGCCGATCAATTCCAATATAGTGTTTTTGATACTCATTGCCTACCTCCCCTTGTCAAATCTGATAATTACTATCACGGCATGTGGTGACATCCAGCTGAAGGGTGACCATTTCATCCAAAGTAATTTTTCGGAATACGGCTTTGACATCATTGTTGACGCGTTGCCAGATACTGCGGGTGGAACACTCGGCAATGCGGCCACAATCCTCCTCTTTCTCCGGTACACAAGCCACCAATTCAATCGGGCCTTCTGCGGAAGCAATGATGTCCTCCAAGGTGATGTCCGAAGCTTTTTTACCCAGCTGAAAGCCACCCTTGGCCCCGCGTATGCTGTTAACCAGCCCGCTTTTACGCAGAGAGCTGAAAATCTGGATCAGATAACGTTGGGGAATATCCTGGTTGTGGGCGATCTGGGACAACATAATGGGTTTGTCCATTTCCTGGGTAGCCAATTCAACCAATGCTCTGACTGCATAACGTCCTTTGGTAGATATTCTCATTTTTTTATCCTTTATAGTGAGGTATACTTATACAAATATCATGATTTTTATAATTTATTATTTTTAATGTGTCAATATTTTTTTAATAGTTTATGATTCTTTTTTATAATAGTTGATTATGATCATATATTTTGAGATCTTTTAATACGTTCCCATTCATGGCCGGGACAAGCTCTGACCATGAATGGGAACGATTATAGTTTATCAACGAGGTGATCTTCATGGACACAAACCACCGTTTAGTCTACAGCGATCCGAGCAACCCCAAACAGCAAGCGCAAAAAAAAGCACCAGGCCGCGGCAAAGCCCTGATGCGTATAGAAAAAAAAGGCCGGGGCGGGAAAATGGTAACGGTGATCGAACGATTGGCACTCTCCGACGAGAGCCTGAAAGAGTTGGGTAAGGAAATCAAATCAAAATGCGGTACTGGTGGCACCGTCAAAGATCATCATTTAGAAATCCAAGGCGACTTCCGTGAAAAAATCAGACCCATGTTATTAGCCAAGGGTTACCAGGTTTCCGGTTAAGTCAACGCCAATATTTTGGCCAGACCCTATCACTTTCGCTAGCGCACCGGTATCCAGTGCTCCACGCAGGAGCGTCCATCGGGTTCAATGCGCTTCACTTCATACCGTTCCCCTTCCCCCGGTTTCAAACCCTGGGGAGCCAAATAGCGTTGCGCTGCTCTGTAGGCTTTTATTCCTGTAAAATCGCCATGACCATCAACTGTCACGACCAACCGTCGGCCGGGATCGATGGCTTTGATGGTGAGCCCCGCAACCGGTTGACGTCCGGCAATGCCTATCGCCAAAAGGTAACCGACTTGAGCTTTTACTTCCAGAGGGCGCAGATGCATGGGACTGCCGGAATAGATCGTGAAGGGCTCCCCCAAAACCAAACCCAAGTTTTGAAGCCGATCCTTCACCTGAACGCGTTTTTTCTCCAATTCCCACAGCGGTCCTTGGTATGGAACCACTGCTATTTGAACCACAGGTAAAGCGGCTGGGCGTATACTGCGGATGCCGACCAGCGGGCTGGTCATCCATAAGTAGCCGATACCCGCTATAAACAGCACGCACAAAAAGCCCAGGGCCGCCAGAACGATGAGCGGCAACTCCGGTTCAGAGGTGTTTTTTTCCCCACGGTCATTATTGAGCAGCGATGGATCTATTCTCATTTCATCCCTAAATTTAAGCCTTTTAAGTAAATTTATTTTTGCTGGGTAATGGCCACCCTGATTTATCCACAGTTTTCAACAAACTATCAACATCTTTTCCCGTTTTTTTCACATTTTTCCTTAAGAAAGCACCGCGCCCTGCCGAAAACTTAATTTGGTCGTTAATATCATTGGGCTTGGAGGGCATAAGGGAATGCAAAGCATGGCCATATTACCACAGAATACCGCGGCGATCATTGATAAATGGTGGCACAATTGCAGTATGACCGCTTGTATTTTACCGAAAGAACATACGGAAGAATGGCTGGATTTGATCAGTCAGGTGGTCCGTTATTACCGGTTAATGCAGCACTGTCAACAGGCGTCTGATCAGAAACAATACCGCAGTCTTTGCCAGCATGCCCTCGCCAAAGCCAAATGGGAATTAATGTTGCTCTCTATATACGGCCACATTTCCAAAGATCAAATGAAGGGCTTGGAGGAACTGCAATCCTCTTTGGAACAAGCGCTTCAGGAATAAGTACGATCTAAGATTCAGCGGTCAAAATCAAACTCACCCTCACGCCACAAGCTTTCCAAGGGTTTGCGTAAACTGGGATTTTCCCGTTTTTTCAAATCTTCAGGCAAGTGGTCAGCCGGCGCCTGGTAGCCCAGCGCCACCACTGCATGAAGACCCCAGTCTTGGGGTACACGGCACGCCTCCATCACTTTCTCCCGAGAAAAACCGGCCATGGCATGGGCGATCATGCCCCGGTGTTTGGCCTCCAGGGCCAAATAGCCCCAGGCTGCTCCGGCGTCAAAACTGTGCCAATGATTCTTAGAGCCGTCACGGCTGTAAACCGGTTTGGACAAGACCACTATCAAAATCGGAGCGCGATTGGCCCAGCGCTGATTCCTTTCGGTGAGACAAGCCTGCACTTTCTTTAAAGTCTCTGGCTGACTGGCCACCAGGAACCGCCAGGGTTGCTCATTGTTACTGGAAGGCGCCCAATGTGCAGCATCGAGCACGGCCCGCCATTCTTCGTCGGGTACTTTTTTATCCAGAAAGGCGCGAGGTGACCAGCGGTTTAAAATCAAGGTCTCTATCCCATAATCATTTGACCGTGTCTCGATAACCACCTTATCCAGCTGATGTCCATCCATAGGTGCTCTCCAATTATGTTTTTATTCTGGTGCTTTACGTGAGCTTATGATAACGTACACCATATAAAAAGACCAGTGCTTTTGACCGATCCCTTTCCAGACGGTTACCTAAATGTTCTGCTTTCGTCGACGTTGATAGCTCGGTTTTAGCTCTTATTCAGAGTAACGCCTTTACTCCTCTTCATGCCAGGAGGCCGCCATGGTTCGCAAGCCCTTTCTGTTAAAACTATTCAACGCTGCTACAATTCAACGCTGGAATGATAAGGTCAGGCCCATGGAATTCACCGAATTGGACAAACAAGCCCATAAAATGGTGATCGCTTATTTTCTGGGCAAATTCGAAGAAAACCATCCTGATTTTGATTGGATCAAAATTATCGAAGGCGGCATTTTCGAACTGTTGCAGCGCATCGTACTGACCGACTTAAAACCTCCAATTATTTATAAAATCAAAACCGATCCCCATCGCTACCAACAACTAAATCAATGGGTTGCCAATGAATTAAGCCCTGTGCTCGGCGATTTAGGAGAACCCTTTGTGGAACGCTTCGCCAACTATTTTTCAGCTTCCGAAGACAACATCAATCGCCGGATTCTAAGTGCGGCTCACTTTTATGCCACCAAATTCGAATTCAACATTATTGAACGCTTTAATCCTGATGGCTACGAAAATGAGGATATACTCCAAGATCTCAAACAAAAGCAGGAAAAATACTCCGATTTGAACGGCATTAAAGCCTTGATGGAAAACCTTCGTTATAAAAAGTTTCTTGACCTTTGTGGACAGTTGCGATTCCAAAAACGTTGGTCCAACCTGCACCGCATCCCCCAAACCTCAGTTATGGGACACATGCTGTTCGTGGCCATTGTTTCCTACCTTTTCAGTATGGAAATCGGCGCCTGCCGTTGCCGCATGGTCAACAACTATTTTACCGGACTTTTCCATGACTTACCCGAAGTATTGACCCGCGACATCATCTCCCCCATCAAGCGTTCTGTGGAGGGTCTCGACACTTTGTTAAAGGCTTATGAAATAGAACTCATGAACAAAGACGTGTACAGCTTGCTCCCCCTTGCCTGGCACGATGAATTCCGGCTGTTCACGGAATATGAATTCGCCAATATTCTCAATAATCAAATCGTCAAAGACCTGACCTGTGATGAGATCAACCAAAATTATAATGACGATCGCTACTGTCCCCGTGATGGTCATCTGGTCAAGGCCGCTGATTTGCTGGGCGCCTATATCGAAGCCTATCTGGCCATCAGCAATGGCAGTTCCAACCCTGATTTGTTCGAGGCTAAACACAAGATCAATTTTGCTTACCAAAACGAATTTCAAACGATCGGTGGCATTGATTTCAGAAAACTCTACGTAGATTTCGACTGATCCAACGTTTGTTTCAACCCCAACATAGACCTATCCCCACTATGGCGCTATACTTTCGCAATGGTTTTTTAATTACTTTTTTGTATTTGTTTTTTATTTAATTTCATTTTTGTATTTAATTGTAGCCCTCCCATTTTTCTCATTTTTGACGTACGGCTTATTTTAAAGCCTAAACGTCTTCTTACGCTGTTTTAATTCTTGGCACAAATTATGCGAAATACCTAACCATCCTATTGATGCAGGCAGCAGCGAGAAGGAGGTGCGTATGTCGGGTAATGAACATTTCTCTGCTTGTAAAGATCATTAAACTTCAATTGCCAACCAATACCAACCAATACACTTATTTAAGGAGGATTACCATGAAGAACCGATTTAAATTTTCAGCTTTGATTCTGCTCTGTGGTCTGACAGTACTGTCGGCCCCGACGGCCGGCATAGCAGCGGAAGTTGGTCTGGATTTACCCGTAGTCAGCAGCTATGTGTGGCGCGGTCTAGAAGTAAACAAGGAGGCTGTGTTTCAACCGTCTTTGACCGTTCCCCTCGGCTATGACCTGGGTTTTAACTTCTGGGGCAATATGGATTTATCCGGTTACGGCGAAGAAGCCGGCTATGGCAACCGCAGCGGCGAATTTACTGAGATCGACCTAACCTTGGATTACAGCAAATCCTTCGGCCCAATCACGGCGGATGTAGGGATCATTTCCTATATGTTTCCAGGCGTGGCGGCCACCACCCATGAACTTTTTGCTTCCTTTTCCGCCGACGTACCGACTTCCCCATCGCTGGCCGTCTATTCCGATGTGGATGAAATTAAGGGCTCTTATTTCCTGCTCGGTCTAAGTCACAGCTTTGAACTCAAAACGGGCCCCCTGAACAGTCTGGACCTTAGCGCCTCCGCCGGTTATGGTAGCGCTTCCTACAACCGCGGTTATTTCGGGCTCGATAAAGCCGCCCCGGTGGATTTAGTCCTGGGCTTAAGTCTGCCCTTCAGCTTCGGCACCGTCGGCGTGACCCCGGCTGTTCATTACAGTTATTTACTGGATAATGAAATCAGCACATTGCTGGACAAGACTGGCTATCTCTACTTTTCCATCGGCGCCAGTCTGTCCTTATAGGAGGAGGTGCATCATGAAAGGCATCAATAAGTTCATTTTGGGAAGTTTAATAGCTTTGGGTTTAAGCCTCATGGTCACCGCCGGCTGGGCGGAGACCCCGCAGGATACCGCACCCAACGTAGCGATGGCCATGACCACCGCACCGAGCACCCCCGCTCCCGATCTGGCGCCGCTGGTCAAAGAAAACACCGCTGCTGCCAAAAACGCCCAAGATTCAGCTAATTGGGTTTGGATTGTGGTGGCCGCCGTCCTGGTTATGTTTATGCAGCCTGGTTTTGCCATGGTGGAAACCGGACTAACCAGGGCCAAGAACGCGGGCAATATCATGATGAAAAACCTCATGGATTTTGCGGTTGGGTCGATTGCCTTCTGGGCCATTGGGTTTGGGATCATGTTCGGCGCAGATAAGCTAGGCCTTTTCGGCACCAGTGGTTTTTTTCTGAGCACAGGCAATACAGCCGGCAGTGAAGGGTTGTGGCAATATGCCTATTGGATGTTCCAGGTAGTCTTTGCCGCCACAGCAGCCACCATTGTCTCCGGCGCCATGGCCGAGAGAACAAAATTTGTAGGTTATTTGCTTTACAGCTTATTTATCAGCCTCTTCATTTATCCGGTGGTGGGCCATTGGATTTGGGGTGGCGGCTGGTTGAGTACCCTCAAAATCCCTATGATCGACTTCGCCGGTTCCACGGTGGTCCATTCCGTGGGGGGCTGGCTAGCCTTGACCGGGGCGATCGTTCTTGGCCCCAGGCTCGGCAAGTACGGACCCAAGGGTGAATCTAAGGCCATTCTCGGTCACAATATGCCCCTGGCAGCCTTGGGGGTATTTATTCTGTGGTTCGGATGGTTCGGTTTTAATGCCGGCAGCACTACGCAAGCGTCGCTCAACATCGGTCTGATTGCCGTGACCACCAATCTGGCCGCAGCCGCCGGCGCAATTGGCGCCATGGTTACGGTCTGGATTAAAAATAAGAAACCGGACACCTCCATGACTTTCAACGGGGTATTGGCAGGGTTGGTGGGAATAACCGCCGGCTGTGCCAATGTCTCCCCAGGCGGAGCCATTATTATTGGCTTGATCGCCGGCGTTATTGTGGTGCTCTCCGTGGAATTCATCGATAAAGTTCTGAGGATCGACGATCCTGTGGGTGCCATCAGCGTGCATGGCGTTTGCGGTGCTTGGGGCACTTTGGCCGTAGGCTTGTTCGCTTCCAAAGATTTCGGCGGTGTATCAGGACTATTCTATGGTGGAGGTGCTGGACAGTTGGGCAGCCAATTGATCGGCATTCTATCGGTCCTGGCCTGGTGTCTGGCTACCGGCTTCGTTCTCTTCGGTCTTATCAAAGTCACGATTGGTTTGCGTGTCAGCGCTGAGGAGGAACGCCGCGGATTGGACATCACCGAACACGGCATGGAATCTTATAGCGGATTCCAAATTTTCACCACGGAATAGGAGGATGGTATCATGAAACTAATTATCGCTTATATTCAACCGCAACGTCTGACAGAAGTTAAAGATGCCCTTGCTGCCGCCGGGGTGGGCAAGATGTCGGTCACCAATGCTTTGGGATGCGGTCAACAGATGGGTTATGAAGAAAGCTATCGCGGGGTTAAACTAAGTGTTAATTTATTGAAAAAGGTACGTCTGGACATAGGCGTCAATGACGAATTTCTTGAAAAAACCGTGGAAACCATTATGAATGCGGCCGGCACTGATACTATCGGCGATGGCAAAATTTTTGTCATTGATCTGGTGGAGTGCTACCGGATACGGACCCGGGAAAAAGGTAAAAAAGCCATTGGCTAAGGCTTAATTGAATTAACCAAGCCGTCTTCAAGTATGGGCCGGCTTGGTTAATTCAAACTAAAGGGCATCTCATATTCAATAAGCTCATCAGGATCCTCGCAATAGTGCAAGGCCTCCAAAAACTGGATAAAATCCTCAATATTTCTTTTATTTTCTTTATATTCTTTGAAGCTTTCCAAGGTTAGTTCCTGAATAATATCCAGACCGTCTGACTGCTCTTTTTCAAAAGGCTTCGGATCCATAAGGCGAACCTCCTTTTTTGTCTTCATCTATAGTGTCGTCTCATTTTTACGAAAACTTAATGCCCCTTGGCGGAACTATGCCCTCGCTATGGGGTCCATGGCGCAGGAAGAAAATGAGCGAAAAGGAGGAAGATCCGATGGAAAAAATAACGGGTCATCTTTCCACATTAGTTTTAATAAGTTTCTTTCTTGGTTTTGGGCTTCCCGGTTTAGGAAGCTTCTTTTCCAATCCCATACCGTGGTCCCCAAACAGTGGTATTCAATTATTAAAAGGGCTGGAACTGCCTTTTTACATCAATACCACAGCAGATAGCAAAGAAGGACTGCCGGCGTCAAGCCAACCTGTCCATTTAAGAAGAACTTTTAAAAATTCAGTTTAAGAGTAAACCACAGGAAAGGAGGGGCTGCAGACCGGAAGTGATCAACGTCAAACGCTAGATACGGTAATGCAACGTCAGGAAGAGAAGCGGCCCAATATTTCCATTATGAAAAGAATCTGCGGCTCCCCGGTCATTCTACGAAAACCGATGACAAAAAGTCGGTCAAGACCTCTGGAATAAAATAAGTTATGACTCGATAAAAACACAAGAGGATGGCGGATAATTGGGATGTTTTACCTATGAATCGATGGTGGCAAAAAAATCCCTTTGCCCAGGCCATGCCAGGCAAAGGGATTTTCAAACAATGGTTAAAAAATAGACGCTTTCAACCTTTTCCACGTACTAAAGTCAATGTCGACTACTTGCCTGACTTTACTTTAATGTTAACTTCCGTCACGCCGGTGGGCGCCTCATTAGGTTGTTGTTCTGCTGCCATCTGAACATCACTTCCGTTTACCTGACCGTTCATATCCTTTGCAGCCACCCGTTTTTCGAGAAAGTACATGAATGATCTTACCAGCAGTCCGCCTCGTTCGGCAGCATCCGGCAGAGGCGAAATGCCAAAGTCCCCAGGCATACCATAAGTCGGTGCCACAAAGATGGGGCCCATGGCAACCGCACCACCTTGATCTGATTTAACCTTTACTTCCACACTGGTGCCTTCATTATTATCGCCCTGGGCCGCTTCCGCATCCAGATCACGAACCCTATAGACAGGAACTGCTTTGGCGATAACCCGAGTGCGGGCACCATATTTTTTCAAAGAAACCTCCAAAAGAAACCGGTAATCCTCATCAATCAACTCCACCTCATGTTGCTTGACAATCTCTTCCGGCAAAACCGTTTCCGGCGTCGTCTCCCCGTCCTGGCGGTGACGTGATTTATGGTATTGAGCCAAAGCCATGAACAAATCATCGGTCATGACCTGTTTAACCGCCTCCAGTGTCTCTGATTCATTAATGGGCAACACCCGCTGGGCCTGGGATTTCCTCAACACTTCATCGGAAGAAACAGTTTTATCTTGTATCCATTTATATTGATGCGGTCCGGCATGGGCCAGTACACTCAACCCCACCACGAGCCCTGCCATTATCCCTATTATCCTTGCTCTAGTCATTTCACCCTCCTAATTACGTTATTTGATTACTGCAATTCAAGCAGCAGTTAGGCGTTTATACGCCTCCCAATATTTTTCCGAAGTTCGTTTTACCACATCGTCAGGCAATACCGGGCCTGGCGGCGTTTTGTCCCATCCTGAACTAAGCAACCAATCCCGGACATATTGCTTGTCATAGGACGGTTGGGACTGACCCGGCCGGTAACTGTCCATGGGCCAGAAACGGGAGGAGTCAGGGGTCAAGACCTCGTCAATCAGGCACAACCGGCCATCGATCATCCCGAACTCAAACTTGGTATCGGCAATGATAATTCCCCGTTGCCGGGCATAAGCCGCAGCCCGGCTGTATATGTCAAGACTCAGAGTCTTGACAGCTTGAGCTGTTTCCTGGCCCACGATGGAAGCTGCTTCCTCGAAACTGATATTTTCATCATGGTCACCCACCTCAGCTTTGGTGGAAGGGGTAAAAATAGGCTCCGGCAGCTGAGCTGATTCCTGCAAACCGCCGGGCAAGGAGATGCCGCAAACTGTGCCGCTTTTTTGGTACTCCTTCCATCCTGAACCGGTAATATAACCCCGCACGATCGCCTCCACCATCACGGGCTTGGCTTTCTTAACCCGCATGGTTCTGGATGCCAACGCTTGCAGCAACTGCCGGTCCTTAATGGCCTCGTCCAGGGGGTGAGAAGACAAATGATTGGGAATGCTATTTTTAAAGGAATCAAACCAGAATTTGGAGAGCCTGGTCAAGACTTCCCCTTTGCCGGGAATAGGAGTGGGCAGCACTACATCAAAGGCCGAGAGACGGTCGGAAGCAACCAACAATAATTCCTCGCCCAAATCATAGATGTCCCTTACCTTGCCTTGTTTAATTAACTTAATGCCTGGAATAGCGATGGCGTTCAACATCAATGATAGGACTCCTTCATTATTTTAATGAGAACCAGACCTGGAATGCTTTTTCCACGGTCATTCCCACAGGCAGTTCTTGCCATCCCTCTTGCCGGGCCTTTTACCAGGCATAACTGATCACAGGTCAGGCTTAATTAGGATAGTACAGGGGTACAACCAGTTTCTGTCCTTCCTTAAGTTCCACACTTAAGGGGAATCCTTCTCTCGGCTCGCCTTGCAAGCCTTCTACCCGGATCTCCAACTCCTGCTTGCCTGCAGCCACCGGACAGCGTACCAGATGAAAACGGTTGGGCAGCGTCCGCCATGATCTGGTGTCAGCTTGCTCGGTGGCATAGGTAAACACATTGGTGGCCAAGCCGACCAGCATATTAACCCCTGCGTTTTTGCTGTGCGTTGCTTTTCTGACATTATAAGCGGCAATATACTTGGCTGTAGCCCGGGCAATGGCTTTGGCACTGATTAACCCCAGTCGTTGTCCCAGATTTTTGTAGGCAATCATGCTCAGCGGTTCCACCACCTGGCTGGTGAAAATTTCACCCCCGGCGGTACCCACCCGCACCTGGCCAATTACCGGTTCCCGGGGGGAAAATTCCGGAAAGGCAACCTTTAACACATAGGGCTCATGATCCGCCGTCCTGATCGGAACCGCGGTATAAGTCGTTCTTTTGCTGGGGATCAAGCCATCGTAAATCACCAGCAAGACTTCACTTTGTTTCTTAGGACGCATGGAGGGTAAAGGCTGATCCTTAAAAGTCCGGCGCCAGCGTCGGAATTCATCATCAAATCCCATCCAGCGTGAAAGCCGGAGCAGGTCTTGCTTGATCACCTCCGGCATGGGCATATTGAACTGGCGGTTATAATGGATAAATCCCTTATAGGCTTTTTTATAGTCGATATAGGCATTGTTATATTCGCCTTGCGCTTCGTAGACAAATGCTGCCAAGTAGCGGGCAAAGGCGTCTTCACTATAGATAGCCTTGCCCTGATACTTGTCATCCAGTTCCAGCAGGCGGGTATTAACCTTACGGGCTTCCACCCCGGCTCCTGAAAAGTCTCCGGCATAGAGATAGTTAAGAGCCTTGATGGCATTCACCATCACCTGCTCAAAATCTTCACCGCTGTAATCCATGGTCATGTCGTTAACCAGGAAAGAGGCCGCCGCCTGGGTAACACTGGTGGTGGAAAATTCCTCCATCAGCCGTTCAGCTTCATCCAGTTCTTGATTGCTAACCGGATATTCTCCCAATCGTTGCAGCAAAGCACCTTTGTCTAAATAATACAAAAGGATATTGGCGCCCTTATAGGCGGTTTGCTTGGGCGTGACTAAAGATAAAGCTTGTTGGTAATCGCCCTGAGCGGTTTGGCGTTCCACTTGCATAGTGACCGGTGTACCGGCACAACCAGCAAGCAAGAGAACGCCTGTAACCATGGCCGCTCCATAGTAGCGATAAAACCCAGCCTGCCTCATAACTTAGAACCGCGCGCCCGGCCGTTGGATGAACTTCTTGATTTTCTTGTCGCCAATCCAGACTTTTTTTCCGGTTTTCAAATCGGTCATGGTCATGTCAACTTGATAGTAAAAGGTTTTTTTACCATAAGCAGCGTCCGTGATTTTGGAGATGGTACCCTGGAGCATATAGTCGGCACCAGTTTCTGCATACATTTCTTTTTTGGTGGCTTCCGAGGCATTAAGTTGCTGGTCTTCACGTTCGGCGCGCAACTCCTCCCGTTCCCCTTTGGAAGATACAAATTCCACCATGCCGCTATTAATCAGCTCCCGTTCAATATCATTTTTAAAGGTATCCACTGCGATGTGCTCGTCGGTTTTATTTTTAATGGTGCCCACAATGACGGTGGGATTTTTTCCCGCCTTTTTCATGAATCGCGATAACCAGGGTTTGGAAAGCGAGTCTTTAACCATTTCTTCGGCTACCAGCTGGGAGTCGGTATCATTCCAGCGGCCCGACAAATCAACCACTTCATCGCTGGAGATACGCTTAACGCTTCCAGCACAACCTGCCAAGGCTGCAATCATTACTGCGGACAAGACTACTTGCATTATTTTTCTCATCATTCCCTCCTTGATTTTTAAAGACCATGGTCGGGCACTTGCCCCAACGGTCCTTTTGTTTTGGTCGTTCAATAATTCCAATGCAAACCAAATTGGATGGATGGCCAGTTGATTTCATCACTTATTTGATAGTAACTAAAAGGTTTCAGACTTTCGGTCAAGGATTTAACATAGCAAAAAGCGGCAGAGATCCCCAGGCCGTCGGCAAAATAATAACTTAACCCGGCTGAACCAAAAACACCAAAGGTATTTTTTTCGGCTGAGGAGTAATACAATACCGGGCCGGCGCTAATGAAAGGCGAGAAGCGTCCGGGCGTAAGGAAAAATTTAATGGATAAATCCAAAGAGGTACCATTAAGGTAAGAGCCTATCCCGCCACCAAGGGCTACATTGGCAGTGGCAAATTTATCATACTGCACACCTAAAACCAGCGGTCCACCCACTTGGATCCAGAGGTCATTATCATTGACTTTTAAAGGTGAATTTTCGGCAATCATGGCATCAACTTTTTCAGTAACACGGGCCTGGGCGGAAATGCCCACAAGAAAGGACGAGATCAAGAATAACGATATCCCTACGATCTTACTTTTTTTCCCCATAATTCCTCCCTATTCTAATTTCATTAATTCCAACAAAAGCGGTTTCATTGTATCCGCCTTACTGGTTGAATACAAGTAAAAATAATCCTCCCTTACCCTTACTTTTTTCAGTCTACAACGAGGGTTTTATGACCCCATGACCCCCTAAAAGTTCTATTACAGAATTGGTCGCAAAGGAGATTTTTTTTTTAGTCTGATCGTGAAAAAATTAGCTGATTATTTACGGTTGTGGCATAATATCGCCATTCTTTTCAAGGAGATTATCATGGCCAAAGATCCTGTAAAAAAGACGGAATGGGTCAACAATGATTTCGGACACATATATCTGGGTGAGCGTCTCTACCAGGGCAAATCCCCCTTTCAAAAAATGGAACTCTTTCAAAACCAAACTTTCGGAACCATGTTATTTCTTGACGGCAAAATCCAGGTATCCCAAAAAGACGAAGACCGCTACCACCAGTATCTGGTAGATGCGCCCCTGCTGGCTCATCCCGGGCCTGCCAGTCTTTGCGTCATCGGCGGCGGCGATTGTTTCGCTTTGGAAGAGGCTGTCAAACATTCGTCATTAAAACGCATTGTTATGGTCGAGATCGATCAGGGGGTAGTTGATTTTTGCACCCGTCATTATCCGGTTATTAAAAAAGTCCGCCGTGATCCGCGTATTGAAATCGTTTATAATGATGCCCGCCAATGGCTGGAAACACATGACGAGCGATTTGATGTGCTGATCGTGGATCTGACTGAACCGCACGGCCCATCAAAAATGCTTTACACCAAGGAATTTTATCAACTTTGCCGGCGGCGACTAACACCCAAAGGCATTCTTTCCATTCATACCGATAATTACAATCTTTTCCCCAAATCTTTTGCCACCATTTACAAAACCATTACTGCCGTTTTTCCGCAAGTGATGACCGCCCGCGTGGATATGCCCTCTTTTGGAATGGGTTGGACCTACCGTATGGTATCTCTCCAAAAATTCTCTTATGCCCGGCTGTGCGCACACACTGATTTATTACGAAAAGCCGGTCATTCCTTGACCCAGTTCACCCCCACCTCCTATTTACTGGAACCGACACCGGAAGAACAGTATATTCTTAAGACCTACGGCCGTATTTCCACCGACAAGCGTCCTTTTGACAAATTCGAGCATTTGCAGGCCAAAGTCACCCGCTAGCATATTGAGAACACTATCTATCTGTCGGGACTGCCAGCGTAAAAAAGCTTTTCAAGTCCTTTTCCCACTCTGTTGGTTAGCATTCGCCATTTTTTTTAATTTCCCGGGTCTGAGCATCCCATACCCCAGGTCCAAAGGTAGCTTTTCAAAAACCAACTTGACAAGTCGGCGGTCATATTTTATTATTTGATCAGTTGTTCAACTATTCCGCGAGGTGTGATTATGATAACCCAACTTATAGCCGCTTGTTGGTCTGTTCTCTTGGCTTTATCACTTTGGTTATTTGTAGGTGCAGCTATTGCCGGGCTGTTAAAATTGTGGCTGCCCGAAAATTTCATAGTTAATCATATGGGCAAGCCGTCTTTTTCCAGCATTTTTAAAACTTCTCTCCTGGGTGTACCTCTGCCACTCTGCTCCTGCGGGGTGTTACCTACAGCCATCAGTTTAAAAAAGAGCGGCGCCAACAATGGTGCAGCCGTCAGTTTCTTGATCAGCACACCCCAAACAGGGGTTGATTCCATTTTAGTGACCGCCTCCTTTTTGGGCTGGCCCTTGGCCTTGTTCAAGGTATTAGCCGCCTTGGTCACCGGGGTGATCAGTGGACTTTTGACCCAATTCAGCGAACGGCACCAGGTTATTGCCGCCACATCTCTTACTTCTGCAACACAACCCGGTGAAAATCAATGTACACCCGGTATGGCCTGCGCCAGCACAGCCCCGTCCCCATCCAAGTGGCGTGCTTTTTACAATTACAGTATTGAGGAACTCATTGGCGGCGTTTACCTTTACCTGGTCATAGGAATCTTACTGGCCACTTTGATCTCGGTTTTCTTTCCCAGCCATCTTTTGGCGCAATACCCTGCCCTCAAGGGTCCTTTGGGGATGTTCATTATGCTGATCATTGCCACGCCTCTTTATATTTGTACCACCGGATCCGTACCCATTGCCGCCTCCTTGATCCATGCCGGACTGCCTATGGGCTCGGCTCTGGTTTTTTTAATGGCCGGGCCTGCCACCAATGCGGCCACCTTAGGCGCCGTGTATAAAAGTTTTGGGAAAAAAATCACTTTCATTTATCTGGGAACCGTCGTGATAGGCGCCGTGGCCTTTGGCCTGCTCTTTCAACATTGGCTGGGCAACCTCAATCCTTTATTAAACTACCAACACATCCAGCACGCTTGGTGGCGTCAAATACTGGACACCGTGGCCGCACTGGCACTGCTTTTTCTCATTCTCAATTGGGGCTTCCGTGATTTAAGCGGGTTGATTAAACGCTTGCTACAATCACGAACCGTGGTCACCTTGGCGGCCGTTTTAAAAGTCACAGGCATGAGTTGTAATAATTGCGTCGGTCATGTCCGCCATGCTCTGGAAAATATCAAAGGCGTACAAAAAGTGGATATCGAACTCGAGTCGGGCGAAGTAAAACTCTACGGCCGGCAGATCAATCTGGAACACGCCTTAGCCGCCATCGCCCATGCCGGTTATCAAGGCGAGGTGATAGAATGAAGTTAAGCCGGTTAGTCCAGAACAGTGGCCGCATTGATGACATGGCAGCCTTATTCAAAGCCATGAGCGATCCGCACCGGTTGGCCATCATGTGCTGTCTGGTGGAAAAAGAGTGTTGCGTTGGAGCACTGGCCCAGGCTGTCAACAACAGCGTTTCTGCTGTGTCCCATCAGCTGCGGCAACTACGTTTGGCCCGGCTGGTTTCGCGCCGGCGCCAGGGTAAAACTATCTTTTATCATCTCCATGATCAGCATATACAACAGATGATGGTGATTGCCCATGCTCACATCCAGGAAATGCCCCTTTCCGCTTGATTTTGAAAAATCAGAAAATACCCGGCCAGGGATTCTGGACATGGGGTACGCAAGAAAAATGATGTTTATTTTTCCGCTTCATCCCCGTATTGAAATGAGGGAATAAAGCCAGACACATTAAATGTGGCTTACCGACAACTCTATTTAAGCTCGACAGGATTTGCCGTTAATTGTATAGTACGTCTAACGTCAGGCGGACAGGAGTGCCCACAATGAAAACATTCGCTGTCAAAGATTGTGCCCTGATTGTTCGCATGGGCGATCAGATGCCCTCCATGAATTTGCGGGAATTACGGGAGGGCCTGGCCCACTGTTCCAACGAATCCCTTTACCATCATTTCTATGAAACCTTGCTGCGCGCCACCTTTGATGATCCTGAATACCGAAACGACATTGCCGTCTGGGCCAACCACAACCTCCACGACTCATCTCTGGCTGAACGTCTGGGCCTAATCAATCCTTATGATTTCACCAACATTGATGAATTGCGCATGGAAGTCCTGGACATCATCGACGAACGCCTGCATGAGGTGGAATATATTCCCTGGGTCCGACGGGGGTTTGAATTCCGTTTCCAACAGGCCGTAACCATTGTCTTTAACACCAACATAAAAATTAAAAAGGTGGAAGAAATACCTCGTGCCATCAAGCGCATGACTACCAGCAGCCTGTATTATCATTTTTTAGAGGCCCGGCGTCGGGATCCCAAAGGACTCGATGATTTCACAGCGTGGCTGGGACAGTTTGACGATGCAAAAAGCTCAAGGGTCATCCAATATTTAAAGCAGCTTGATTTTAATTTCATGAGTTTACGCGATTTGCAGCAGCATCTGATCAAAGGCATCTCCCATGTCCTGCTGGAAGGAGGCCCTGTATGAGCATATCGCTGGACTCCCTCGAAAAAATCGTGGGGCGGGCCGTCATGGACCAGCTCCATCAGCTGGCCAACAATCTCGCCGGGGCCCGCGTGGTGCATGTCAATTCCACACGCATAGGCGGGGGGGTGGCTGAAATTCTGGATTGGTTGGTACCGCTCATGCAAGAGCTGGGCATCCAGGCCAGTTGGGAAATCATCGAAGGCCACGAGTCCTTTTTCAATGTAACTAAAAAAATCCATAACGGCTTGCAGGGGTATCATAGTGATTTAACCGCCATGGAGCAAAAAGTTTATGAAGACACGCAAGCCCATAATGCTGAACGATTGCGGAATGATTTAGAGAAAGCTGACTTTGTTTTTATCCACGATCCGCAACCGTTGAAACTGCTTGATCTTTGCCCCCGTCGCAAGGGCAAATGGATATGGCGCTGCCACATTGATGTATCTCATCCTTCCCGTCTGCTCTGGAAATATCTGCGGGGCTTGGCCTCATCTTATGATGTCAGCATCTTTTCCATGCCTCAATTCGCACAGATGCTTCCCCATCCGCAGTTTATCATCGCCCCCAGTATCAATCCGCTTAGTGACAAAAACCGTGATTTATCCATAGAGGAACGGGAAAGTGTGCGCCAACGTTTTAATCTTGATCCTAATCGTCCCGTGCTGGTGCAGGTATCCCGTTTTGACCGTTTTAAGGATCCCATTGGCGTGATCCAGGCCTATCGCCTGGTTAAGCCTTACGTGCCGGTCCAACTGGTGCTGGCCGGTGGTGGTGCCACCGATGATCCCGAAGGTATGGTGGTCCTTCAGGAAGTACAGGCCGCAGCTGCCAATGATCCTGATATTCATGTATTGCTGCTTCCCAGTGACGCCCATGTCACCATTAATGCCTTGCAGCGACTGGCAGATATTGTCCTGCAAAAGTCCCTCAAGGAGGGTTTTGGATTGACGGTTACGGAAGCGATGTGGAAGCAGTGTCCGGTTATCGGTGGTGATACAGGCGGTATCAAACTGCAGGTGTTCAATCATCATACCGGGTTTCTGGTCAATACCCCGGAAGGTGCGGCCCATCGTATCCGGTATTTGCTCAGCCAGCCTGAGTTGATTCAAAAAATGGGTCTTACCTGCAGGGAATTTGTGCGTGATAACTTTCTGCTAACCCGTCATTTGCGCGAGTACATGACCTTGATGTTCGCGCTTAAGGGCAACATTGATCAATCAAGCCTTTTCACCAGTTAAAGTGTCAGGCAACCCATAATATTTATAACCTGCTACTACGAGGAGGCCTCATGACCCATCAGGAAAACACGTTGACCTATCCCGATTCCATCTTTTTCCAGGATCTGACAGCAGCGCCCTACAAGCTGCTGCTACTGGACTTTGATGGAACCCTTTCCCCTTTTGTAGAGGATCGCTTTCAGGCCTATCCTTACCCCGGGGTAACGGACCTCTTGAAAGAGATTATGGCTTGTCCGCAGGGCAAGGTGATCATTATTACCGGACGGCCTCTCCAGGAAATCCTCCCCCTCCTGGACATGCCGTCACCCCCGGAGATTTGGGGAGCCCACGGATGGGAACGATTAACGCTTGAAGGCAAGACCGAAACCTTTCCTTTGCCAGGCGATACGGCTCAGATCTTGAAAAACGTGGAACAACAGTTCAAGTCTAAAATCCCAGCCGAAAAATTGGATATCAAGTCAGCATCCATTGCGGTGCATTGGCGGGGATTAAGCGACGAAACCAAAGCAGTCTATCAGGAGCATGCCCGCCGGGTATGTGCGCCTTATGCACAGCATGAAGTCTTGGAATTGCAGAACTTTGATGGTGGTTTGGAACTGCGTGTTAAGGGACGCGATAAAGGCACCTCGGTAAAAGCCATTTTGCAGGAAGCTCCAGAAAAAAGCAAAGCCGTTTATTTGGGAGACGATCGCACCGACGAAGACGCCTTTGCGGCTCTGGATGGCATTGGCACGGGCATACTGGTGCGCAAACAATGGCGTGAAACCAAAGCACAATTTTGGCTCAAACCACCGGAAGAGTTGTTAAACTTCCTTCGGCAATGGAAAGAAGCCTGCCGATAAAATAGAACGTACAACGTTGCCGTCTTCCCCACGTGTTTTTCCAAATAAAAAAAGGGCGGGAGAACGTTCTCCCGCCCTTGCTTATCGCGCGCACCGCCCCCACACCAAGCTGCGGTGTGGTAAATTATTTATTTGCTGACTACATTTTTATAAACTGCTTTGTCGCCCAGCTCTGCTTCAATTTCCAGCAAACGGTTGTATTTGGCAATGCGATCACTGCGGCTGGCCGACCCGGTTTTGATTTCAGCTCCGCCCATGGCCACAGCCAAATCAGCGATAAAGGTATCTTCCGTTTCACCGGAACGATGAGAGATGACATAATTCCACCCGGCTTGCTTGCAAAGCGCTATGGTATCCATCGTTTCCGAAACCGTCCCAATCTGGTTGACTTTGATTAGAACAGCATTGGCCGCCTTCTTTTCAATACCCTTTTTAACAAAAATCGGATTGGTGACAAAAAGATCATCCCCCACGCTCTGAATTTTATCCCCCACTTCAGCCGTGAATTTTTGAAATCCCTCCCAATCATTTTCATCCAGGGCATCTTCAATGGACACAATGGGGTATTTATCCACCCATTCTTTCCATAGGGCGATCATTTCATCGGTGGTCTTGATACCCGTGCCGGAATCTTTCAAATTATAATGCCCGTTTTCGAAAAAAGACGAGCTGGCCGGATCAAGCGCAATAAAAATATCCTTACCCGGTTGATACCCGGCCGCAGTAATGGCTTCAATAATCACTTCGCAGGCTTCCTCATTACTCTTGAGGTTGGGGGCAAAGCCGCCTTCATCGCCAACCGAGGTGGAATAACCTTTCTTTTTCAAGATTTTGGCCAAAGCATGAAAGGTTTCCGCCCCAGCCCGGAGGGCTTCTTTAAAGCTGGGCAGGCCCAGCGGCATGGCCATGAATTCCTGAAAATCCACGCTGTTGTCGGCATGCTGACCACCGTTGATAATGTTCATCATCGGCGCCGGAAGAATACAAGCGCTTTCCCCACCGAGATATTTATAGATAGGCAAGCCTTTGGATTGCGCTCCAGCTGCGACCACGGCCATGGAGACGCCGAGGATGGCATTGGCGCCCAGCTTGCCCTTGTTGGCCGTGCCATCCAGATCGATCATGATCTTGTCAATGGCTTTGAAATCAAGCGCATCCTTGCCTATAATGGCTTCTGCGATGGGCCCATTGACATTGGCTACCGCCTTGGTAACGCCTTTGCCTCCATAACGTGATTTATCGCCATCACGCAATTCCACGGCTTCATGCTCCCCGGTGGAAGCGCCGGAAGGCACCGAGGCTTTACCCACGATACCATTGTCGAGCGTCACCATCACGCGCACGGTGGGATTACCGCGGGAATCCAATATTTCCATTGCTTTAACGCTTTTAATTGAAGTTGCCATTTAACAACCCTCCCCGAAATGATTAATCTGCAGATCTGTATATGCCTGGAACTGCATGGCCTTTATTTTTCCTTTTAAAACCGCGGGTATTTTAGCGTCCCTCCCTTTGGAATGCAAGGTCTTTTTATCGTTTCCGCGGTATCGGTCGCGGCTTTTTTTGTCTCTCAGCTATCACGTTTTAGAGACTTTGCCCGAGACTATTACTACAGCTGTTCACTAATGAATTATGAGGATAACACGTTCTATGGATGCTTTATTTTTGGTCATTAGCATCGCCTGTCTGGGTGTAAGCATTCTTTTTTCCCTGAATGCTCTGCTGCTTTATCGCAAGCGACAAAGCCCGGCCGATGATCCTAAACAGGATCATCAGCTACTGCTTGATTTTCAAAATGAATTGAATGAGAACTTCGCTTCGCTGCGGGCCATCATGAAAAAAGAGATCGCCGACAATATCGAGATCGACCGTGAGCGTCGCCGCCAAGACGCTTTGTTGCAGGGGATCATGGAAGCACGCAATCGCTTGCTGACCGTTTTTAACAATGAAGACTATTTGACGGCCATCAGCGAAATTATTGCCACCATTGGCAGAATTACCGGATTTGACCGTACTTATATTTGTCAGAACATCACCGATCCTGAGAGTGGAGAGACCTACTTCAGCCGGATTTTCGAGTGGCATCACGAAAGCATCACGCCGCCCATAAGTTATCATGATTCCAAATTAACACCCTATCTGCCTAATTTCAGCCGTTGGTACTACGCTTTGTTATCAGGAAACATCATACATGGCATAGTGCGGGACTTTCCCGCGTCGGAGCAAACCACGCTACTGGCACAGAACATCAATTCCATGCTGGTCATGCCCATCCACGTGGAAAACCATTTTTGGGGATTCATTGCATTCGATGACTGCCACGCCATGCATCAATGGTCTAAAAACGAAGAAACCCTCCTTATCTCCCTGGCCGGCAATATTGCCAATGCCATACAGCGGAAAAACACCGAAGAACAGTTAAAAATAGCCCTCGACACGCCCAAGACCATTTTGGAGAAATTACCTTTCGGAATTATCATCGTGAACCGCGACCATAAAATCCAGCAGGTCAATGCAGCGGCTATGGCCATGTTGGGTGCCCAGTCCCTGGAAGAAATCCAGCATCTTAAGTGTCATGAAATTTTCGATAGCTGCCCCAAAGACAGCTGTCCTATCTTGGGAACAAGCAGCAAACTGTTTACCAAAGAGTGTTTCCTTAAACAAACCACCGGCCGCCAGCTGCCGATCCTGAAAACGGTATTGCCGATCCGGCTCAATGATGAGGAAGTCCTGCTGGAAGCTTTTGTGGACACATCCGAGCTCTATGAAACCCGACAAGAAGCAGAGCGGGCCAATAAACTGCTGGCAGAAGCCGTCCGTCAAGCCAATGAATTGGCCGTGATGGCCGAACAGGCCAGCCTGGCCAAGACTGAATTTCTGGCCAACATGAGCCACGAAATCCGCACCCCCATGAATGCCGTGATCGGCATGGTGCAACTGGTACTCGACACCACGCTCGCCCCGGAACAGCGGGATTACCTGAACAAATCCCTGACCGCCGCAGAATCCCTGCTGAGCTTAATCAATGACATTCTTGATTTCTCCAAAATCGAAGCCGGTCATTTTGCTTTGGATGACATTGATTTTGATCTGGCTACGGTGGTCGAAACCTCGGTGGAAACCCTGGCCACCAAAGCCGCCGAAAAAAATCTGGAGTTGATTTGCCGTGTCAGCCCCACCGTGCCTAACAATGTCATCGGCGACCCCAGCCGTTTGCGCCAAATTCTGGTCAATCTGATCGGCAATGCCATTAAATTTACACCCGAAGGACAAATCGTCGTGATGGTGGAAGACGAGGTTCAGGATAAAAACAAAGCCATTCTTAGTTTCGCGGTCAATGATTCGGGCATTGGCATTCCTGAAGATAAGTATAATGTTATCTTTGAATCTTTCCGGCAAGCAGATTCCTCTACCACGCGCCGCTATGGTGGCACAGGGCTGGGCCTCTCCATTACCAAACAGCTGGTGGAATTAATGGGGGGACAAATCACCGTTACCAGCCAGATCAACCATGGGTCGACCTTTAAATTTTCCCTGCCCTTCACCTTAAGGGAGACTGCCCTGGTCACCCCTTATGAGGTGGATCCAATCTTAAAACATCGCCGGGCTCTAATTGTCGACGACAACGAGGTCAATCGGCAAATATTAATGGAACGCCTGAGCGGTTGGGATATGGAAGTTGTGGAGGCTAAAAATGGTCCGGAAGCGCTCAATCAGATCGAGGCAGACTTACGTAAAGAACTCTATTTTGACATCATCCTGCTCGATGTGCTGATGCCCGACATGGACGGGATCCAAGTGGCGCGCGCGCTCAAAGAAAAGCGCCTGCTTCATCCACCCAAAATTGTTTTTGCCACCTCGAGCATTCGGCGTTTGGAGGATATCAATCATCAGGATCTGGGTATAAGCGGCATCCTGACCAAACCCATACGGAAAAACAATCTTCATGATGTGTTGACTGCGGCCCTGAAGGGGGAAAAATCCGGTATTCCCAATCTCACCCCGCCCGAGGATCAGACCTTCCAGGATAGTATGGATCACCATCCCCTCTCCCTGCTGGTGGTGGAGGACAACGCCATTAACCGCCAATTAATTCTGGCCCTGCTGGCCAAACGGGGAGCTATGGTCGACGAGGCCCAGGATGGCGAGGAAGCACTGCAGATGTCGGCGCAAAAAAAATATGACATCATCCTCATGGATGTGCAAATGCCCGTGCTCGATGGTCTTGAAGCCACCCGTCGCATCAGACAAAGGGAGGAGTCCACTGGGCAACATACGCCTATCATCGCCATGACCGCCCATGCTTTGAAAGGCGATCGTGAACGGTGTTTAAAGGCCGGCATGGACAACTACCTGTCCAAACCCATCAACCGTCAGGATCTGTTTAATTTACTTAGTTCATACAGCCTGGACGGCCAAAATGTAGGTATAAGTAACAAGCCGGAAGTTCTGCAAGAGCCCGATCAGGATGAGGTCATCGCCGAACCTGGTCTGGAAGCAAAAAAGTCTTCTGATCCCGGAGAGGGTCAACCTCGCCCCCTTGCCGGAGAATCTCAAGAGGATTCGCCCGATACACCCGGACCCGCTATATTGAACCAAGACAGCGCCCTCGATCGTGTAGACGGGAATCAAGCCTTGCTCTTTGATCTCCTGACCTCTTTTATCGCACAAGGTAAATTGAGCTTGGATCAGTTGGAGAATAATTTAAAAGACGGAAATTACCCGGCCATCTCCAAAGAAGCGCACACTCTCAAAGGGACCTCCGCCAATCTTTCCTGCGAACGCCTGCATGAGGCGGCCGGGGTGCTTGAAGGTCAAGCCAAAAAAGAGGCGAGCCTCATGGAACTGACAGAGGCCTTTCTGATCACCAAGAAAGAATTTGAGCATTTGGCGGATTATTTGGAACAGCACTTCCACCTTCATACCGCCAAAGCCAATATCGAGCCATAAAGACTTACCCCAAATTAAAATTCAAGGTTTCATAGCCCTGGTTCAACGCCACCAACATGGGCATTTGATTGGCCGTTGGGCCCCAAAATTGTCTTGGCCCAGGGGATGAGAAACAATCTTCCTGAGCCCAACGCCCCCGGTTTTCTTCAAAATATTTAAACGCCGGGGAATCGATTTTGACCAAAGCTTTCTCGATCACCAATTCATCTTTGCCGTGCCGGCGTTCGCTGTTGATCAATCCGGTCAGAGGGATGGCATAGGCTTCCCCGCCGTTTTGAAAGTCGGTGACAGTAACCATATATCCGGTTTTGCCGCTCAGGATAATGGAACCGGCCGCTAACCCTAAATTGTAGGTAAAGCTGCCGTCAAAACGGCTGGGCGCGCCGCAACGCCCCTCGTATCCGAAAAAGTGATTGTTGGAGGAAAATTTAGATTTAACAAAGCGGGCAATTTCATCGTCCGATAAATTAATTTTATCGGTGCCAAAAAAGACCTCCGGTTCGGTGCGCATTTCCTTCAATCGGTTCTTGGTCATTTCTATTAGCAATTTTTCCGTGGGAATCTGAGATACCTGTAGATTACCGTGCGAATCGCGGTCCAGCAACAACATTTCTTCAAACTCGTCGGGCAGTGATGCCATCAATTTGGCCGCAGCCGCAGAAATCTTTCCGTAAATAAAATCTTTCTTCTCTTTAAGCAAGGCATAATTTTCCAAGGCCTTTTTATGGTCAGCCATGACTTCATTCAATTCTGCGATTAAGCCTTTCATTTCCGGAATGAATTCAATCAGGCCTTCGGGAATCAGCACCACGCCGTGGTTGATCCCTTTGGCCGCACGCTGTACCACGGCCTGGCAAATAATGTCCACCACCTGCGCCAATGACATGCCTCGTGCTTCCACTTCTTCGGAAATCAGGGTGACGGCCGGCCTGGTTTGCAGAGCCACTTCCAAGGCAACGTGACTGGCACTGCGTCCCATTAATTTGATGAAATGCCAGTACTTCCTCGACGAAGGCGTATCCTGCAGAATATTTCCCACCATCTCGGCATAGATTTTAGTGGCCGTATCAAACCCAAAGGAGATCGGCAGCAGCGTGCCCACCTGCAAATCACCGTCGATGGTCTTGGGCACACCGATAACCTGCACCCCACGGCCATCCGCATGAATCTGGCTGTAAAGAATTTCGGCCAGCATGGCTGCATTGGTGTTGGAATCATCACCGCCAATGACCACCAGGGCATTGAGACGATGGTTGCGGCAGGTTTTTTTCACTTGGTCAAACTGTTCCTCTGTCTTGATCTTAGTTCGGTCGGAACCTAAAAAATCAAACCCGCCTGTATTGACCACCGAAGCCAGCGCTTGGTCGGTGATTTCGAACAATTGTCCTTCCAGCAAGCCTTTGGGCCCGCTCTTGACCCCCAACAGGTGATTATCCGCGCCCAGAGCTTTTTTCAAGCCTACCAGCACATTATGCCCGCCCGCTGCCGGTCCTCCGGAAAACAACACCGCCACCCGCAAGCCTTTAACCTCAGCCGGCTGTTTAACCACGGCTTGGAGCACCACATCTTTGTTCACCGGATAAAGATTTTTAAAGGCCTCCGTGACCGCCGCTTCCCCTGACTGTTGGGGGAGCTTGACAGCCGCTGGTTCAAAACTACAGGCACCGACCTGTCCCTGGTGATTAAAAACCTTGGCCACTGGAATGGTTAATTTGCGCACCTCGTTTTCAAACATAGAATGATTTTTTTCCAGGCTGGTCAACTTGTCCGCCAATGCGGCATTGGCCTCGCTAATGGATGTATTCATACTCACGGCCTCCTCAAACGCCATGCTGATTCAGGCATAGCGGCTGTAATTTGGGCGACATTCTACCCAATGCTTACCTGAAAATCCAGGAAATAATAAGAAGGTATTCTGCTTGAAATGAATGGGGGGGAATTTCATTTGATTCCACTTCAGTTACGAAGAATATTATGAATGGATTAAACCCTTCGGCGGGGATCAGAATATCCTAAGGCTATGATCGAGGGGCAATCTCTTTTCCAGGCAATTAACTTGAAGCAAATGACGCGGATCATTTAAGAAAACATTGAGATTTAACTGGTTGGCCGAGAGATCACAGGCCTGCTTTAAATTGTTTTCCAGGTAAACCGAAGTCTTGATATCCACAATTTTCATCTGCGGTCCGCTGGGTTCGGGATGACGTTCATACAAAAAGGTAAATACTTTATAATCAGCCGGTGGCATGCCGCTGCCGATAAATACTAATAACTCGGCTTGTTCCAGCATCAAGTTTGCCGCTTGCTGCACTCTCTGGCAAATTTTTCCAATGACAGGATGAGGCTCGTGATAAGCGGGGGTATTGTAGCATATTAAAAAAGCCGGCAAATAAGACCGGCCTTGGCAGGTCAATTGGAGCCGGCCGTCCTTATCTTCAATTCGGGTCTCTTTGGTCAACCATAAATCCTGTCGCACATGATGACCCTCCTTCTCTTCCTCCTCCAGACTGACAAACCAATTGATGGACCCGCGTAGTTTGTACACCGGGATAGCACCTGTTGCCGGCTCCGCCCAATTCATACCGGGATAATGAAAATGAAATTGGCGCCCAGCTTCAGCAGCCAAATCGGTAAGAATGACTTCAATGCATAGATCATTGTCAGTGGTGATAATAAAAACATCATTCTCCAAAAGATCGAGCAGATCCGCATCGGAAAGGGCGGTTCCCGGTTTAATCGCTTGCAGGTAGGTCTTCAACAAGGCTTTGGCTTCATGCAGATAATAGTGGGGATGCAGGAAATAACGACGAAAGAGAAAGGAGCTGTAGGCAATCATGATTTTTTTCAGCCGTTCCCGATAGACGAGTTTCTCGACTTTTGTGGTGGAAGACTGGCTGAGCATGGCATATTGGCCGGCTAGTTTTTCCAACCGTCCAAAACGTCGAACTTCTTCCTTGAAAGAATGTACCCAATGCCCACTCTGATGATCTTCCACAAAAAGCGCTGCCAGATCCTCGCCTGAGGGCATACCAAATAAAGCTTGGTTAAATCCTGACCCCAAGAATAATCCCAAGGTTTTTGTTGTTTCCATCATCCCGCCTCCTTCGCCTTGGCAAGGTATTTAAAGTTTTCATGGCAAAAGGTTTTCCACTGCGGTCGTGCCGGATGTTGCTTTGGTTCAGAAGGTGGCTTGCTTAATTTTCTCACGGTTGGCCCAAAAAGGAGACATATCACGCAAATTTTGAATTAGTGGCGGTAAGATTTCCAACACCTTATCCACCTCGGCTTCAGTGTTATAACGTGAAAAACTAAACCTAATGGAACCGTGAATCCTGGTAAACGGCACACCCATGGCCCGCAATACATGACTGGGCTCCAAAGAACCGGAGGTGCAGGCTGATCCGGATGAGGCACAGATCCCATGGTCGTTCAATTTTAGGAGAATCGCTTCGCCTTCGATATAGGCAAAACTGATATTGCTGGTCGTGGGCAGGCGGTGCCTTACATCGCCGTTGACTGACGTTTCAGGTATGGATTTTAAAATTCCTTCTTCCAGACGGTTCCGCATACGGGCGATAATCGGCGCTTCCCCGTCACCGTGCTCCGCGATCAGGTGACAAGCCCGGCCCAAACCCACAATGCCGGCGACATTTTCCGTGCCACCGCGTCGTCCATGTTCTTGATGTCCGCCGATAATAAACGGCACAAATCTGGTTCCCCGCCGGATGAACAAAGCACCCACACCCTTGGGGGCGTGCAGTTTATGGCCCGAGATTGAGATCAAATCTGCCGGAATTTTATTGACATCCAAAGAAACCTTCCCCGGAGCCTGAACCGCATCACAATGAAACACCACACCTCGTTCCTTCACGATCTCGCCGATTTTGTCCACCGGAAACAAGGTGCCTGTCTCGTTATTGGCATACATAATGGAAACCAGGGCCGTATCAGGCCTGATGGCTTCCTTGAGCGCCTCTAAGTCCAACTGGCCCTGCTGGTCGACCGCCAGATAAGTGACCTGGTAGCCGCGGTGCTCCAGATGTTGACAAAGACTAAGTACCGCCGGATGCTCAACCCGGGTAGTCACAATGTGGCGTTTGTCCGGGTGAGCTTCCAGAATACCACGAATGGCGGCATTGTCCGATTCGGTGCCGCAACTGGTAAACAGAATCTCCGTATCCCGAGCATGAAAAAGGCCCGCGACCTGGCTGCGGGCCTGGTCCACATGCTTGTGCAGCGCTCCGCCAAAGGTATGCATGCTCGAGGGATTGCCATAGGCCTCCTTGTAATAAGGCAGCAGAGCTTCCAATACTTCCGGGGCTACTGCGGTAGTAGCGTTATTATCCAAATAAATAACCTGCTGGCTCATTATTTAATCTCCTCCACCTGAATATCGGGCTCTACGAACTCGCGTAATTTAGCCCCCACCAAGTCTTTGAGCGTAAAGTTGGCTACTTGACAACCGGAACACATACCCAGGAGTCGCACTTTAACGGTTTTGCCGTCAACATCCACCAGTTCCAGATCGCCGCCATCCTTTTTCAATTCAGGCCTAACCTCGCGGTCCAACGTTTCCTGGACCAGTTTCATGCGCTGCAAATTGGTCAAGGGCTTGCATTCTTTATCGGAACCTTCATGCCCCATTTCCATTTGAACCCGGCGGATAATTTCTTCGATTTTCCAATGGCAGGAAGCACAAGCTCCGCCGGCTTTCGTGTAATTGGTGACCTCTTCTATGGTTTTCAAATTATTCTCTTTCACTGCCCGTTCGATCTTTTTATCCGTTACCCCGAAACATTTGCAGACAATCTGCCCTTCTTCTTCCGCGGTTACAGTATTTAGTGTTTCGCCACGATAGTTGGCGATCGCAGCTTCCAGGGCTTCCATACCCATTACCGAACAATGCATTTTTTCCTGGGGCAAGCCGCCCAGCTCCTGAGCAATATCACGATTGGTAATGTTGGTTACTTCCTCCAACGTCTTGCCAATAACCATATCGGTCAGCACACTGGAGGAGGCGATGGCACTGCCGCAGCCAAAGGTCTGAAATTTGGCTTCCACTATTTTTTCCGTGGCTGGATCAACCTTCAGTGTCAGCTTTAAAGCATCACCGCAAACCAGCGATCCCACTTCTCCCACGGCATTGGCATCAGCCACTACGCCCACATTATGGGGATGGGCGAAATGATCTTTAACTTTATCCGTATAATCCCACATCTTGATCACCTTCCTATTGAGCACGTTGGCTATTATCTATTGCAAAAAACAATGAATTTCCCCACAGCAAGCTGCTGCGGAATTATCAAGTTAATTTATCCTTTAGCCAGCCGCAGTGTCTTGGAGTCTGTTGGAATTTTAATTTATTATTTCCCCTTCATCCCCGGGACAGGCCCGCGTAATTTGAGGAATACATTAAACTATTAGACGCCGTTCTCCGGCATTTGATTTTTATTCCGCTGTTCCAGATAAATAAACAACACCACAATCAAGGCCCCCAAGACCGCGGTAACCAGGGTCATCAGTTCATTCCCCCCCAGTGCCTGCGGCCATCGGTCCGACAAATAGATGGTCTCCGCACCCACTTGGGCGGTATGTTTAAAGGGCCAAATAGCGGTCAAGGAGCCAATCACCAGCCCCATCAAAAAGCTCATGGTGACATCGTACCAATGGCTAAGCGCATAGTTGAGAAAACGGCTGAAGGTCAAGAGGCCAATAATATTGCCCAAGGAAAAAGAGGCAATAATGATTAAATCGAGATAAATAATCGATTTCAAGACAATAAAATAGACGCCCAGCAGCAGGAGTAAGAAGGACCCACTGATGCCCGGCAAAATCATGGCCGCGATTCCCAGAGCGCCCACCAATACCATGTAGAGCAGTTGGCCCGGAGAATGATCAAGCTTCTCCCGCTGCGCTGGCTGGGTACTTTGGCCTTTCTCCATCTTCAGTTCGTATTTAGCCTGAGCTTTGGCCAACTTGCTTTCATCACTAATAGTAGTATTCATGGCGACAACCGCCATGAGCGCCAGGACGGCGGCCACCACGGTTTTCCAGGAATGACGTTTAATTAATTTAAAAGGCACCCAGGCGGAGACCAACACCAGTCCCCAGAAAAATCCGTAGGTAGGGTCATGAAAATGCTCCAGTAAGTACGTCATAAGTTTGGCCAATGCTACGATGGAGGTCATGGCGCCCAGTTGAATGGAGATCAGAAACAAGGCATCAATGCGACTCATTTCCTGTTTAAAGGCCAACCATCCCTCCCGGTTGAAGCGAAACAGCCCTAAGCAGGCTTTGAGGGTTTGCAGGGAAATTCGGTGGATGGCATCAATGAGCCGTTCATAAATGCCCAGCACCAGAGCAAGGGTGCCTCCTGAAACACCGGGGATAATGTTGGCAATACCAATGATCAATCCTCTTAAGTAATTAATACCTTTCACTGATGAAGGTCCTCCTGGGGTTGACATCCGTGGATGACGACGTCACTTTGCTACAGATGGGTCGTATTATACCGTAAACCAGAGGCAACTCAACCACTTATCTTAAAAAACACCATTCCCAGCGACGACTCTGTTTTTCCAAAATTACCCTAGCGCCGCACCCCCCTGCGGCCCGGCAGCCTCCCTGCAGCCGGCCATAAAATTAATGCGTTTTTAAGTAATCTTGTCCTTAAAGTGGCCGATACTTTAATTGAGACCAACTATCATAAAGAGGATGCCATGCGTATACTTTTGGCGGATGATGACAGCATCAGCCTTCGTCTCTTGGAAAACTTGCTCAAGAAAACCGAGCATGAACTGATCCTGGCTAATGACGGCGATGAAGCCTGGACGCGGTTACAACAAAGCCCACGGCCCGATATTGCCCTGCTGGACTGGATGATGCCCGGGCTGGACGGCTTGGAGATCATTAAAAAACTCAGACAAGGCCAGGATCCCAGTTTTGTTTATATTATCCTGGTCACATCCAATAACATGCCCGAAGACATCACCGCCGGCCTGGATGCCGGGGCCAACGACTATATTACCAAACCTTTCAACAAGGAAGAGTTAAAAAGCCGCATTGATGTGGGCTGCCGGGTTGTGGATTATGAACTGTCTCTCAAAGTTAAAAACGAAGAGTTGTCCCGATTTTCCTCGGAAATGGAACAGTTGGCCCAGACCCGGGCACAACAATTGGTGCAGGCCGACCGCATGATCACCCTGGGCACCATGGCAGCGGGTATTGCTCACGAAATCAATAATCCGTTGACGGTGATCCATGGTAATTTGGGCCTCATCAAAGGGTTTTGGAAAGCCAATGGCGAGAAAGCTTACCGTCAGTATCTAAGCGCCATTGCGACCGACGATTCCGCTTTTTACCATCAGCCGGACGAGGTGTTGGAAATGATTCTGACGGCATCGGGATCGGTTAAACGTATCAGAAATATCATTGACGGCATGCGGTCTTTTTCCCACGGCCAAGGCGGCACTGTCGAAGAATACGCTCCTGCCCAATGCATTGAAGACGCCATCCAAATTTGCATGCCCAAAGTCAAACATCTGGGCGGCGTAAAGACCGAAGTGGCAAAGGTGGATTTTTTATCCAAAGGCAATCCTGTGCAAATCACCCAGGCTTTGGTCAATCTAATCGCCAATGCGGCCGATGCCTTGGCCGGCCAAAAAGATCCTGAAATTTGTGCGACCTTGACCGGCCGCAACCATCATTTCGAAATCACAGTACAGGATAACGGCCCGGGCATAAATTCGGAACATCTGGAGGATTTGTGGAGTCCCTTTTTCACTACCAAACCGGTAGGCAAGGGTACTGGACTGGGCTTGGCCATCACAAAAAAAATCATTACCGAACACGGCGGCACTATTACCGTGACTTCATCTCCGGAAACAGGCACCTGTTTCAAAATCATATTACCCAATCCTGAAAACTACGATCTTTATATCGAGAACCGCAAAACCCAGAAAAAAATGGATGCGCCCTCACTCGCCTTTGACTGAGTCTGGTTTCACCCGACTTGCTTAGCTCGCCGTGTCTTTCAGCATGGCAATAATTTTTTTATTAGCACCGGGAAAGGCATAGGCCTTGAACTGTGCCGCTTCAACCCACAACAACTGCTGATGATAAAGGGGCGTCACTTTTTGACCTTTGGGCAGCCGGCAATAAAAAGCGTGCAAGGTTATTTTAAAATGGGTATACGCATGCCGGATAACCGGGCCCGTCCTGCCTATGGTTACTTTGACCCCCAACTCCTCCTGCAGCTCTCTTGCCAAAGCTGCCTTTAATGTTTCCCCAGGGTGAACCTTTCCCCCGGGAAATTCCCATAAACCACCGAGCATGCTCCGGGCCGGCCGTTTGCCGACAAGCCAGTGTCCGCGGGCGTCAGCCATGAGCGCTACCACCACCTGATGGTGAGGGACACGCCGGCGCTTGCTTCTCATGGGCAAATGGGCCACCTGCTTAGTCTTAAAAGCCTGGCAATAAGACGCCAGAGGACAATCGGGACATGACGGATTTTTCTCCCTGCAAATCAGCGCGCCCAGTTCCATCAAAGCTTGGTTGTAGTCTCCGGGCCGGGTCTTGAAAAGAAAAGCTTCGGCCATGGACCATAAGGCCTTTTCCTGAAGTGGCTGATCAACGGGTTTGTCAAAACAGGTAAGTCTGGCCAAGACCCGCTTGACATTGCCATCCAGCACGGCTACCGGTTCCTGAAAAGCAATGCTGGCAATAGCACAGGCGGTGTACCGGCCGATCCCGGGCAGGTCCCGCCATTCCCGGGCATGCCGGGGAAACCGTCCCTGCCACTTTGATTGCAGAACCTTGGCTGCAGCCAGCAGATGCCGGGCCCTGCGATAGTAGCCCAGGCCTTCCCAGGCCTTGAGGACTTCATCCTCATGGGCCGTTGCCAGGGTTTTGAGGTTGGGAAACTTTTTTAGAAAGCGTTGAAAATAAGGAAGTACCGTATCCACCTGGGTCTGCTGCAGCATGATTTCCGAGATCCACACGGCATAAGGGGTGGGATGCCGACGCCAAGGTAAATGACGGTTGCAATGGTCATACCAGTTTAGCAGGGCCTTCTGCAGTTGTTCCATCTTCTTCCTGGTCATGGTCTTGTTTCCGGCAGAGGATAATAGTGCTGCAAACAATTGATTTCATCGCGTCGGCTGGCGATTTTCCCATCCAGACGGCCATTGCGCAATTTGGTTAACATCTTTTCATACACCGGGCCGGGCGGATAACCCAATTTTCTAAGATCCCTGCCCGACAAGATCGGATGCACGTGACGCCAATGCAATAAATACTGGCGAAAAGCTTGGGCAGTCTCTTTTTTGCTGCTGCGGGCCATTTCATAAAGCAGCACCTCCAGCGGCAGCGGTCGTAACAGGCGCACCACCTGGGAGGGCCGGTAGCTGTCCATCAATTCCAAGCGGCGGCGGGCCTGGTCCCCTTTAATTTTTTGCAGATGTAAAAGTTCCTTCAGGGCTTTGGGAAATTGAGACCGCCCGGCCAGGTTCAAGACGTCCTTAGTATTCAACCCGTCCAGTAAGGCCATCAGGTAAATAGTGCGTTTATCCACCGCCTGTTGCAAATACACAATGGCAAACGCCAGGCATTCCCAGGCAAGATCAAAATATTGCAGCACCAGGGACGTGGTCTTTAGTTGGGGATGAATCCAGCCGAGCACGCCCATGGCGCCCAGTTGGGCAATGGCTTTCTCCGGTTGATCCTCCGCCAGAATAAGCATCAGTTCATCAAAAATTCTGGGCATGCTTAATTTCCTGACCAAGTCCAAGCGCAAGGCATGGTCCATATATCGCCGCGTATCCGGATCAATCTTAAAATTAAGACGCTGTTCAAAACGGACCGCTCTGAATATGCGGGTGGGATCATCGACAAAGCTGACGGCATAGAGGACCCGGATAAGACCGTCTCTTAAATCCTGCACTCCGCCGAAGTAATCCAGCAGGCGGCCAAAGCGGTCGTGATTAAGCTGCATGGCCAGGGTATTGATGGTAAAGTCACGGCGATAAAGGTCATACTTAAGGCTGGCCTGCTGCACCCGCGGCAACGCCGCCGGCCGGTCATAAAATTCAGTTCTGGACGTGACCACGTCGATCTTGTGCCCATTGGGAAGATTGACCACCGCGGTCCGGAACCGTTCATGGGTTTTGGTTTTACCTTTGTATTTTCTTCCCAACTCTTGGGCAAAAGCCAATCCATTGCCTTCAATGACAATATCAATATCCCAATTTTCGTGGCCCACGATTAAATCCCTTACAAAACCGCCGACCACAAAAGCGTTCATGCCCAATTGATCGGCCAACAGGCCGGCTGTATGCAGAATATCCTGGAGCCTGCGGGGAAGGCGCTCGTTGACCAAGTCTTTAAGCCGATGATGGGGCTCGAAAAAAAAAGGATTGCTTCCCTCTATTTTTTCACCCAGCTGAATCATATTCTTGCGTTCTACCATGATGCGAAATACATCAGACCGGGTGACCATGCCAATCAGTTTTTCCTTCTCAACCACAGGCAGGTAATCAAAATGCTGACTCAGGAAAAGATCCTGTACTTCGGTTAAGGGCGTCCGTGGGGACAGGCTCTTTATCTGGGTATTCATATAGTCACCCACCAAAGAGGACCCCAAGCCGTGTTGGAGGGCTTTTTCGATATCCTGGCGGGTCACCAAACCCTGTAGGCGGCTTTGTTCTACTACCGGCAAACCGCTGTGTCCGCTGCGGCTCATAAGTGCCTGGGTCTGCGCCACGGTGGTTTCCCTGGTCACGGTCATTACGGGATGACTCATAATGCCGGCCACCTCTGCAATGGCCTGAACCACCCGGTCAAGTCCTTTTAAAAAGCGTTCCTTAAGTTCAACCAGCGAATGGTCTTTAACCAACCCCGAAGCTGCCGTATGATGCCCGCCACCGCTGCCCAGCAGGCTTACCATCTGGTCGGCCGCCACTTCAACGCGGCTGCTTCTGGCCACCAGGTAAATTCTGGTGCCCATACGGCAAAACACCATAAGCACCGGCAGGTTTTCCATGGCTTTGAGTCGGGATGCAATGACCGCCAAGTCCTCAACAAAACTGTCCCGTTCAGCTATGGCCAGGCTGATCGGCACTCCTCTTACAGTGACTGTTTCCCGCGATTTAACCAAATCATCGAGCAAGGCTTGTTGAAGGGTACTGAAAATATGTTTTAAAAAATCCATAACTACCGTCAAATCAGCCCCTTGCCGGCGGCACCAGGCTGCGGCCTCAAAATCAACCGCTGTAGTGGACGTGTAAGTAAAATGTCCGGTTTCTTCGTAAATACCCAGGGCCAACAGGGTAGCCTCATCGGGCGTAACCTCCAGATGCTTGGCCTGGAGCAAACGAATCATTAAGCTTACATTGGCACCGGCCTGTTGATGGTGAAATTCGTTTTTAAGGTGCGAAGGCCCGGGATGATGATCAAAGCGAAGAATAGTTAACCCCGGCTGGTCCAACAGGTTACTGAATTCCCCCAGTCGTTCGGCATGGCTGACATCCACGAGGATTACTTTGGTAAGATGGCGAGCCCGCAGTTTTTTAGCTTTGATAATTTCCGGAAAAAGTCCCCCGAAACGGGTCAGATAATCGCGGACATTATGTTCCTGGGCACCTGGGAAAAATAATTTGGCTTGGGGAAAGAGTTTGGACGCAGCCAAAGCTGAGGCCAGGGCATCAAAATCAGTATTGATGTGAGGTATGATTAATTCCATGGTTCACCGGCCTTTAGCAGTAGAGCGCCTTCACTTTTGGGCAACCTAGCTCAGGTCAAGCGCCCGCTTTTCCCAGGAGCATGCATGCCGTCAGCTTCTAAGAGCGTACAGGAGGCTGAGTAATTATTCGATTTTTTGAAAATCTAGAATGGATCCCGTCAACAACGACGGGGCAAGCAATCAACCGCATTTGCAACAATGGATCAATTTTCGAATCTCGATTCCCGATTGCCCGGGAGGCTGAGCAACTAATGGTTCAGACTCCTAGGCCCGGGGATGAAAGCGTTTATGAATTTCCTGAAGGCGACTGCGGTCAATATGAGTATAAATTTGGGTAGTCCCTATATCCACATGACCCAGCATCTCCTGCACAATCCTAAGATCAGCACCGCCTGCCAGGAGATGGGTGGCAAAAGAATGTCTTAGGGTGTGGGGAGAAATCACCTTCTCCAGGCCTGCGGCCCGGGCATAGCGCTTGATCATTTTCCAGAAGCCCACTCTTGAAAACCCGCTGCTGCCCCTGGCCAAAAATAAGGGACCTTGGTTATCTCCACCAGGACGGGATTTGAGATAGCGTTTGCAAATGAGCAGAGCTGTAGATCCAACGGGCACCAGACGTTCCCGCTGGCCTTTGCCCTTGACCAAAAGGTACCCTTCTTCCCAATGGATCTGACCGGCCGTAAGACTGATTAACTCCGATACCCGCAAACCGGTGGCATAGAGCAATTCCAGCATGGCCCGGTCCCGTAAACCCTGTTTTTTGTTCATGTCCGGAGCGCGCAGCAAGCGGCCCACTTCATCGGGCGTAAGCACATCAGGCAGTTTTTTCCATAATTTGTAGGACTCAAAATCTTCGGTGGGATCGTAGGTGCTCCATTGTTCATTTTTAAGAAAGCGATGCAGGCTGCGTAGGGAAACCAGCGCCCGCACCACCGTGGCCGAAGCTTTGGCCGACTGTTGCAGCCGGCCCAAATAGCTTTGTAGCACTTCCCTGTCAGGGGGAACGTCCGCCCGGAAGTCCAGCCCCTGGCCCTCAAGATAAGTCAGGTAGCCCCTGATATCCTGCAGGTAAGCCGTTACGGTCAGTGACGACAGCCCTTTTTCCGCAGACAAGTAATCGGTGAATTCCTTCAGCCACGGTGCCGGCGTTTGAGTTTGCATCCTAATTATCCTTGGGCAGGTTCGGGTTTTTCCAAATTATGATAATGCCAGGATAAACGGTTGATCTGCAGCTGATCCAAGACCCGGTTGAATCGTTCCTGTTCCTCAGGACTGGAAAACTTAAAGATGGCGCCGTTACGGTAACCTAACCAGCGGCTGCCTTTTGACCATAACACTTCCAGACGATAATCCAGCTTGGCCAAATCAGGGATCACAGGATGGAACAAACTGCCCGGTGTAAACATAGCCCCACGCGGAATTTTTTGTTTGCTTTTAAACCCAATACCCGTGGGACTCATGTCCAGGCAAACTGCTTTCATGACCGGGTGAGTGGTTCCGTCGGGATAGTGTAAATGCTCCAGTTTGAAATAACGCCGGATATCAAACCGGTAAAATAGGCGTTGTTCCGCCCGCAACGCTGTGGGTTGAGGAATAATGGCCAGGGCCAGGGGCCGGCCCGGCGTCATCCGCTGCACCTGCCCTTCTGTATACAAAAGCTTGTCTTGATGGTGATTCATCAGATGAACCATAAACGGCGGTTTCAAGTTCAGGGTTTGCGGTTCACGATCCACAATTTGCAATAACAGTTCCTGGTTATCATGCCCGGCAATTTTCCCTTTCAATTTTTTGGGCTGATCGTCTGTCGGCAGGAGTACGCTAATTTCATCATCCACCTTAAAAGCTTGCGGCCATTTGACCAGATCAACTTTTGGCATCTTAATCCATAACGGCATAGGCTTACTCCTTCATTCTTGATGACCTTAACGGCCCAGATGTAATTCACCGTTGTTCGGCGATTGTGATCTTATTCTACTCGATTCCTGCTATTTCGCCAATGCTAATCCCGCTGTAACTCAGCCGTCATGCTCTGCCATGACGGGGGCCTGTTGGTATATGAATATCTTTCCAATGAGATCAATTCAAGACTGCTTGTCCTGTTGTTGTTGACGGGATCGATTAACGCCATTATCACTTCAAGCTTTTTGAGATCATTGGTGAAAGCTCAGCGGCTTACTTCTTCGCCCAGCATGGTGACGGGCTGTTTTCTAATGGTTTTGAGTTTACGGTCTTCGATTTCCACGGCCCAATAAAAAGGGGTGGCCCCGGACCGGCAGCCATAGGTGGTGGAGGGGGCGCTTAAAAACACCGGCCCGTTCTGGAGATGATATTTATACCCCAGATGACGATGGCCTTTCATGACCAGTTCGAATCCCATGGACTTGATGGTTTCCAGAACTTTTTTACCATTGCGCAGACGCATGCCCGGCTGCATATTGAGCAGGCCCATTTCCTTGATGGTCAGGTTCAGAACCGGATGATGGAGGCAGGCCAATTTAACGGCATAAGGATTTAATTTATCCATTTCCCCTTTCAGGCGTTCCAGATCCTTTACCGGAATATGCCCTGAGGAACTGCCGGGCAGACGGGATGGATAGCAGCTGTCAAAGTAGGCCAACAACACCTGGTCATCCAGGGACCGCACATAACTCCCTTGGGCCGGCAATCCCAATTTACGAACGAATGCCGACCATAGCCGCTGCTTTTCCGCCTTGCTCTTGCGCAACCCATGATCCGTCCAGATAGGCGGAGTGGCATATAAATCATGGTTGCCAGGAATGCAAATTAACCGTTTGGCTTTAATAAATGATTTCAGCCCCTTTTGGATCAGATCGTAGCCCACGCCGTCATCGGTCAAATCCCCGGTAATAATCACCCAATCGGGCTGATGCTTTTGCAGGGCCTCGGCCACGGCGCAAAATCTGAGATTGCCATTATCGGGATCCTCGGCCAACATGGCGCGCACCTGCGAAGGTTTGGGAAAATGTCTGGCCAAAGTCTGACTAGAGGTTTTATCCCTGACATGCTTTAATTGGATAAGGTGGTCCAGAACACTTTTCTCTGTCATGGCGGGGCGGCGTTTGATCACCTGATGCACACGGCCTTCTTCATCCACCAGGCGGTAAGCATCTAAAAAACGCATCCTGCCCGTAGCTTTGCGCCGGTCAATATGCCATCCCTCGTCGAGCCAACAGATTTTCCAGCCAGCACCGGAGGCTATTTTGATTCGGCCATTTTTAATAGCCGTCATTTTGGCGCCGTATTTGGATACATGCAGATCCGCCAAATGGGCGATCACCATTTTTAACTTCTCCCTTGAATGGCCTGTTGGCAGGTTAGCCCGCTTAGGCTTATTATCGGTAGGAATGGCGGCCGCATTGACCGCCTATGTTAGGTTTACGCTTTCAGGTGTCTTTTCATGCGGGACAAGGCACTCTTCCAGTCATCCCCGCCGGTGCGGGCGGGGGCCGAAGGCCGGGCGGGGTGTTGAACCCGCTTTACGGGAGCGGGCAGGTTCAGACCATCCGGTTGCAGCAGCCCTTTCATGGACAAAGCGATACGTCGGCGCTGGTTGTCCACCTCCATCACCTTGACCTTAACACGCTGCTGCACCTTAAGGAACACTTTGGGATCAGGAATAAACTGATCAGACAGTTCACTGACATGGACCAGACCGTCCTGATGCACGCCGATATCTACAAAGGCTCCGAAATTGGTCACATTGGTCACCAGTCCCGGCAGTTGCATACCCGGCTTCAAATCCGCCAAACTGTGAATACCATCGGCAAAGGCAAACACTTCAAAAGCTTCCCTGGGGTCGCGGCCGGGTTTCTCCAATTCTGCCAAAATATCGGTAAGTGTGGGTAGACCCACCTCCTGGGAAACATAGGCCTGCAAATTTATTTTGGTGCGCATTTCTTTTTTAGCCAGCAAGGTTTCAATATCGCACCCCTGATCAAGGGCCATCTGTTCCACCAGACCGTACCGTTCAGGATGCACGGCGGTCCTGTCCAAGGGGTTGGCGGAAGCCGAGATCCGCAAAAATCCGGCCGCTTGTTCAAAAGCCTTTTCGCCCAACAGAGGCACCTGCCTAAGCTCCTGACGGGAAGAGAAAGGACCTTTGCCATGCCGGTAAGCTACTATGTTGGCCGCCAATTTGGGGCCCAGGCCGGAAACATAGGTCAGCAATTGTTTGCTGGCCGTATTGAGTTCCACCCCAACACTGTTCACACAGCTCATCACCACGTCGTCCAGATTTTGCTTAAGGGCTTTTTGATCCACATCATGCTGATACTGCCCCACCCCAATGGATTTGGGATCTATCTTGACCAATTCGGCCAAAGGATCCATGAGCCGCCTGCCAATGGACACCGCCCCCCGGACCGTAATGTCCTTGTCCGGCATTTCTTCCCGGGCCACCTCGGACGCGGAATAGATGGAAGCCCCGCTCTCATTGACCTGAATAACCGGCAAATCCATATTCAATGATTTTAAAAACAATTCTGTTTCCCGGCTGGCCGTACCGTTGCCCAACGCTATAAATTCAATCTCATATTGCGCCACCAAAGCTTTGACCACCTTGGCGGCTTCTGCTTGTTGGGCCATTCCCAGCGTAGGAAAAATCGCACCGTGAAATTGAAGCTGACCTTGCGCATCCAGACAAACCACTTTGCAGCCGGTTCTGAACCCGGGATCAATAGCCAGAACGCGTTTGCCGCCCAAAGGCGGGGCCAGCAGCAAGGCTCTCAAATTTTCGGAAAACACCTGGATGGCCTGGGTATCAGCTTTTTGCTTGTACGCAATCATGGTCTCCACCTGCAAGGACAGGGCCAACAAACGGTGATAACCATCTTCCAATGCTTTTTGCACTTCCACGGCCGCTGGACTTAAAGGATTGGTGATCACCGCTTCGCGCATCACCGTTAGTGCAGCTTCTTCCACGCCGGTTATCTTGACCAACAACACGCCTTCATCCCTTCCCCGGCGGATGGCCAGGAAACGGTGAGAGGGCATTTTAGCCAGACTTTCTTCCCATTCAAAGTAATCCTTATACTTGATCCCCTCCTCTTCCTTGCCTTTGATCACGCGGGCGTGCAGGCGTCCTTCTTCCATAAACAGGCGACGGCAGGCGCTACGAATATCAGCGTTCTCGTTGATGATTTCAGCGATGATATCCCTGGCCCCGGCCAGGGCGTCGGCAATGGAATGGACCTCCAGCTCCGGATTTACGAAAGTCTGGGCCAGTTGCGCCGGATCCTGATCGTCCTGGCTGAGCAAGGCCAAGGCCAAGGGTTCCAGGCCTTTGGCTTTGGCCGTACCGGCCCTGGTCTTACGCTTGGGTTTGTAGGGTAGATACAGATCTTCCAGAATGGTCATGGTGGTGGCTTGGTTGATTTTTTGTTCCAACGCCGGGGTCAGTTTCTGTTGATCGGCAATGGATTTTATAATGGCCTCCCGTCGTTTTTCCAGGTCTACAAGTTGCGTAAAACGGTCACGAACAGCCGCAATAGCCACTTCATCCAGTCCGCCGGTGGCCTCCTTGCGATAACGGGCGATAAAGGGCACGGTAGCGCCATCGTTGAGCAAGAATAAGGTGGCCTTAATTTGGTCGGGCCTGATGGCTAATTCCGACTGAAGTTGGTTTATAAATGCTGGATTCACAACGACCTCACGTTAATTGTTGGATTTAGGGGGAGCAAACGATAACTTGTCCGCTTTCATTTGTCAAGTCGCTTGGATGAACAAGATAATTTTTGCATTGGTTGCGATATTCTTTCCGGACTGACCGATAAGAAGAGGAGCTTTATTGGCGCTGTTTGGGCTGGGGCGTGATCAAGGCATAAAAAGGAAAACGGTGATGGGGCATCACCCTCAGGACCACCTGATCCGATGCATAGCTGGAAGCAGTTTGAAGCAGGCGGCCCGCTCCGGAAGAAATAGCTTGAATCGTGACACGCGTACCGGGATAAGTATGATTTAATTGGGCGGCCATCAATTTTTCCCACGGCCGTTCCCCCATGAGGGTTCTGACACGATCGACGTAAGCCCAGGAAGGTTGAAAACCATTATAAGCTTTGATCAAAATATCCATATCGTCGCGGCCGTATAAATGATAACGCCTGACCACGTCCGGCCAATTGGGACGGTGCTTTAAAAATTCGATATAATCCATTTTTTGTTCCAGTACGGCGATCCCGGCCAGAATATTGTACTGGGGATCGGTTTTTATTCTGCCTTGATCCCATACTCTGGGATCAAGGCAGACCGTACCGTCATTAATTTGCATCAGACCCCAATCATAGGTATAATCACGGCCCCAGGGGCCTTGGACCAGATTAACGCCCATTAAGGGCTCCCCCTGATCATCATAATGTTTCCATTCACTTTCGCACCAGGCAATGGCTTTGATCAGGTTCTTGGGCAACAAGGTGGGGGCATGCTCGATAAACCGGTTTATGGTGACATAATCGGGTGTTGCATCCACGGCCAAGGCACTGGGAACAGCCACCGGCCCGGCGGGCATGGTGATCAAACTGGCCATATTCTGCTTAATATCAGGCCAAAACACAAAAAAAAGGCTGATCAGAATGATCGCAATAACTTTGATAAGCAACAGCCGCCTGGTCAGGATTAAGGCTTTTTTAGAAAAAAACATAGGTTGTTCTTTCTCCACCATAATTGACGATAATCAACCTCAACTCCAAACCAAAAGGGTCTGGTCGCAGTTAAGAGCCTAATAAAGTGCTTCAATCTTTAAAAAAAGTCAAGCTAAAACAAAGAGGGATCACCCGGGAGAATGTATCGGGAAAGGGACATAAAGGATGCAATGCCCATCAGCGGTCATTTAAATTTGATGGTCATCCTAACAATGGTGGCTGGATAAAGGTGTTCCGAAAAGGAGTTTTATTAGGCGGGAGACCTGGACAAGCGGGTATTAAACCTTGAACTTTTTCACCATTTCGATCAAATTTTCCGAATTTTCAAGCAGATCATGAGAAGTCTGGGCAATGCTTTGAATGGCTTGATCAACCTGGATGATGCTTTCCGTGACTTCCTCGGTAACTTTGGTGTTCTGATTAATAAATTCAGCTTCTTCAGTGACTTCTTCCTGGATGTATTTGGAAATGCCCAGTTGTTCCTGGCTGGATTTTTCTATTTCCTGCAGTTTGGGAATAAGGGCATTGATGCCATTCCCAATGGTGGAAAAAATGGCCAGAGTCTTATCAACCACTTTGGTACCCTCATTGACCACAACAGCACTATTGTTCATACTTTCCATAACTTCATTGGTGCCCTGACTGATTTCATTGAGTATCTCTTCGATATTGCCGGTGGCCTGATGGGTGCGGTTGGAAAATTCCCGTATCTCATTGGCAATAACACTGAATCCTTTGCCCTCCTCGCCTACGCGCGCAGCTTCTATGGAAGAGTTGATGGCCAGCAGGTTGGTCTGCTTAGCCAGGCCTTTGATGACCTCCATAATTTCCGAGATTTGCCGGCTCTTGCCCAGAAGTTCTTCCACGATTTCCCGGGAGGCGGTCACGCTGTTTCGGATCTCGCCGATAGCCTGCCCGGTTTGCTGGCTGATGGCCATGCCGTCTTTTATGCCCTCTTTGACATCCTGAAGATTTTGATTGATATTCTCCTGGGCTGCAGCCACCGCCTGAATATAGCCATGCAATTGGTTAACCTTTCCCTTGTTGGCCGTGGTGAGGCTTGATAAATTTTTAGCCTGGCTGTTGACTTGCCGGATGGTATAACTCATCTCCTTGGTGGAACTGCTGATTTCTTCCGAGACCCCGGAAAGATTGCGCGAAATATTGGCACTTTGGGTGGTATTGGCGGAAATGGAGCTGATGATGAACTTCAGTGCTTCCAGGAAACGGTTAAAATAACGGCACAATTCACCAATTTCATCGCGGCTGTTAACCTCCAAATAGTTGGTGAGGTCCCCTTCTCCTTCCGAGATTTCTTTGACTTTTCGGATAAGCACTTTGACCGGGCCAATCACGCTGTTCGTAATCAATATGCCAAAGAAGATCAAAACCGCCAAAGTCAGAATAAAAACCACGCCCATAACTTTTTGCGAGCTCTGTTTAATGGTTTCCGCATAAAATTGATTGGTTTTATAAAAATGATCGGTGATCTGGGCCACATGTGCGGCTGTTTCCGGAAGTTTGGCAAAGAGCTGACGATTGTCCTCCAGTTGCGAAATAATTTGCGAATAGGTGTTATCCATTTCCTGTAAATTTTGTTTGAGACTTTCTACAAAACTCCGGCTCTCTTCCAATAATACTTCCAACAAGTCGCTTTCCGAATTACCATGTTCATCAAGCAGTTGTTTCAAGTAATTAAACTCATCTCTCAGCTTGGTCAATTCTTCGTTGTTTTTCTTACGTAAATTTTCCAGGCTTTGTTTTTGAAATTGCCCGGTCAGATTGAAGGTGTCCCGCCCCATTTCTTCCAGGGTGGTTTTCATATCCACCCCTGCATTCCTGAAAAAGCCCACAATTTGCAGTTCTTTCAGATCAATGGACTGATTTAAATATTTGCGCATGGTGTTGACAATAAAAAATTGTGTTTCCGCCTCCACGGTCTTCTTAATGACTTTGTTTTCCACATCCTCCGTCAATTGCTGCAGTTGTTTTTTATACTGCTGGATGATTTTATTTACTTCGTCGAATTTATGAATAAACGCTTGGTACTCCTCCTGGGCGTTTTGAATCGTCTCCAGATTGAGATCCTTAAATTGTCCTTTTTGTTTCACGTTTTTGGCCAGCCAGGCTACATCCTTTTCCAACAGGACAAAGGTCTTGTCGATCTTATTAAGGTATTGAGGATCCTGGCTGCGGGTGTAGTTATCGAGATCCCTGGTAATCTCATAGAAATATTCCTTGATGGAAAAAGCTTTTTCCTTGGATTCAATACTCTGCAGGAGGACGGTGATAGTACTGAAATAAAAGGTGCCGAAAAGCAGTAGGCAAAAAACAACTACTGCCATAAACAAATATATTTTGTGGACAATTTTCAGGTTGAGTAAAAAGGCTTTTAACTTTTCCAGCATTGTCCCCGCCCTGCATCGAAGTGGATTTGACGCGCTGTGTGCAATCCATGCTCGAAGACGGGCCCTGGAAATCCAAGGCCCGTCTTCATTATTACTGCAGCATCATGGTATTTATCAAAATCACAGCATAACAAAGACTAACCTTTATTTCAATTTTTCTTATCCTTGAAGAAATCGGGATAAAAGGAAAAGACAGCCGGATAATATTTCTTGACCATCTTTTTATAAGTCCCCGTTTTTTTCAGTTCCGCATAGAATTTATTGAATTCAGCACGCAGCTTGGGTGCGTCCTTGGCAAAGCCCACCCCCATATTCTGCAGCTCCGACACCGGGCCGATAACCTCAATCTTGCCGGGCCAGGTATTGAGCGCCACCAAGGCATCGGGCACATCGAGAATGGTGGCATCGGCATTGCCGGCCATCACATCGCCGGCCATCATGTGCAAGCCGGAATCAAATTCTTTCAATTTGGCGCCGGTTTTATCCAATTGATACAGCGAAGGGGCCAGGCAGGTTTTTTCCTTGGTCAGCACGGCCAGACCTTCCATGGTCTTTTTCACCATGGGAATGTCCTTGTCGATATTACCGGTCAAATTAAGAGGTTTGATGGTGCCTTTTTTAGCCATCAACCACACTTGCGTCGGGAAGGTGGGTTCTGAATAATCGACGATCTTTTCCCGCCACGGCAGTTGGGTCAGCCCGTTGGCAATAACATCACCCTTCACAGGCGCATCACCGAGCACTTCAATGTCACCGTTGAAGGTCAGCAGAACGGTGGGAACGCTGCTGGGGTTGTTCGCCACCTACCGCGGCGGTTGGGCCGATGAGATCACCTACCGCTTCTTCGACAGCCTGCTGGCGGTTCCCGCGCTGCTGCTGGCGCTGCTGCTGCTGGGCTCGCTGGGGCCGTCGCGCAGCAGTGTGCTGGCGGTCATCGCGGTGGCGTATACCCCGATCGTCGCGCGCGTTGTGCGGAGCGTGGTGCTCGACACCAAGACCAAGGAGTACGTGCTCGCCGCGCGGATGCAGGGGGAGAGCACGGCCTTCGTCCTGGGACGTGAGATCCTGCCCAGTGTGCTGCCCGCGCTGGCGGTCGAGTCGGCCCTTCGCTTCTCCTACGCCATCTTCCTGGTCGCGTCGCTGGGGTTCCTGGGGCTCGGGTGCAGCCCCCCAACCCCTACTGGGGTCTCATGGTCAGCGAGGCGCGGGACTTCGTCTACATCACGCCCTGGACGCTGACCTTTCCGGCGCTGGCGATCTCGCTGCTGGTGATCGGCGTCAACCTCCTGGCGGACGGGCTCAAGCGCGTCCTGCAGGTCGGAGCCGGGCCGTGAGCGGCGCCGCTGACACCCCCCTGGTCGAGTTCGACGGCGTCACCGTCGCCTACCGGCGTGGTCGGCACTGGTCACGCGCCGTGCGCGGCGTCGACCTCCGCATCCGTGCGGGCATGACCTACGGGCTGGTGGA
>CAVQBK010000006.1:0-208976 GCA_963710755.1 uncultured bacterium | reverse complement strand
CAGTGTACAATTCTATACCTTTAGTTTCCTCAAGGTCTTCGCACATCCGATCAGTTCGCCGTTTCTATATACCGTTTCCATCAGAGGTTGAGAACATTCCCATATAGCCCGAATTTGGGGTTCTAGAGGCCTTTATTTGGACTTTTATACTGCTCGTACCCATATGTGAGAAGACCAGCCCTTTTTTTAACCCCAAAACCGGCTAGTTTTTGGATTTCCTCGTAATGCGCACTACAAACCCTGGAAATGAAATCGGATAATTTATTATCACCCGGTCGGCTTTCATCCCTTTGATTTCAGCCCCTAAAATCAACTTGCTTTCTTCCCGGTACAGAGCTAATGTCCGGATGATCGGGTAAACCCCATTTTTTCATGCAACAAACGCCTGATTTTAGGGCGCGAGTAATTGGGGAAGAACGGTCTTTAAATCAAATCAACAGGAGCACATAATGAAAAACCATAAAAAATCAAGTGATGAGTCCTCCGGCAGGGTGCAGAAGCGTATGGACTGTGGCCTTTACCTGCGCGTCTCAACCGAAATGCAGGCCATGGTGAAGGAAGGTTCTCTGGACACCCAGCTCAGCGCGCTGACCAAGTATACGGAAATCAAGACTCTCAATACGGACGAGGAGTGGGTGGTGTCCCAAATCTACCGGGAAGAAGGGAAGTCCGGCAAGAACACGGACCGGCCGGAGTACCAGCGTATGCTCGATGATATCAAAAAAAACCGCCTCAACGTCCTGCTGTGCACCAAGATCGACCGGGTGCACCGTTCCCTGGTGGATTTCTATAAACTTCACGAATTGATGGACGCATACAATGTCACTTTTGTCTCCCTGTCCGAACAATGGGACACCTCTACCCCCATGGGCCGTTTTGGGCTGAAATTGACCCTGGCTGTGGCCGAGCTAGAGCGGGAGCAGACCTCGCAGCGGACCAAGGAGAAAATGCGCTGGCGCGCCGAGGAGGGGTTATGGAACGGTGGCCAGATCCTGGGCTATGACATTGATCCGGAGGAAAAAGGGGTGCTCAAGGTCAACGCCAAGGAAGCCAAGGTGGTTCAGCTTATTTTCGAGACCTACCTTAAGCTCCGCTCGCACCGGGAAACCGCCAAGGCCATCAATAGGCTGGGGTACAGAACCAAGTTTTATCAATCACGGCGTGGCCATGCCCGAGGAAACAGGAAGTTCAATAAAAACTCGATTGTCATCTGCCTGAAAAATCCGGTCTATACCGGTAAGGTGGTCCATAAAGGGAGTTTGTTTGATGGACGGCATGATGCTATAATTTCCAACGAGATGTGGGAGGAGGCGGCCAATATCATTCTGAAATCCAACACGGCAAGCGGAAAAAAACCACGGGAACAAAAAATGCATACTTTCCTTCTGGCGGGGCTGGTGCGCTGCGGGTGGTGCGGCAATTTTATGAGCCCCACCTATTCAGGAGGCAGGAGCAACACCTATTTTTATTACCAGTGCACCGGCGCGACCAGCGGCGCCGATGAATGCAAGATGAAGCGTGTCAGCGCCGAAGCCCTGGAAGATGTGATTTACAGGCGCCTGGTTGCCATGAGCCAGGACAAAAAGCTTCTGGAGGATATCATCAAGGAAGCCAATACCATTTCCAAAAAACAGGTCAGGGAGCTGAACGAATTCAAAAAGGACCAAGAAAAGGTGCTGGCCACCTTGGATCAGGGCATTAGAAACATCGTGCAGTACGTTAAGGAGGGCAATGCCACCCCTTCCATGTCCCAGGAGCTGGAAGACCTGGAAGGCCGGAAAAAAGAGATTGTGGACGAACTGGAGCGCATTGAGCTGGAGTTGCAGGAATGCAGAAACCGGGTGTTAAACGCGGAATCGATCCGGGACGGGTTAGCCTCTTGAGGGATATGTGGGAATTCGCGGAGCCTAGGAAGAAAAAGGACTTGTTTGACATCTTCATCCACCGGGTCATCTGGACGCCGGAAGAAGATAAAGCTGGGCCTCTATACGAGGCCCGTATTGGATGTATTGGTAAAATCCAAGGAGATTAACCGCAAGGGCGTAATCGCAGTGGATAGGATAGATTGGCTCCCCGGGCTGGACTCGAACCAGCAACCTAGCGGTTAACAGCCGCTCGCTCCACCATTGAGCTACCGAGGAATGGTGTCAAATCAAGTAAACCGAGAAACCAATATAGGGTTTTTTTAAAAAAAATCAAGCGAAAAATCAAAAGAGGAATTAAATAATTTGTGGCCTATCATCTAATGAGTAAGGTCCTGATGGAGCTTACTTTTTATCGCTTTTTTTCTTGCTTCCGACAACCCCTCGCCACGCCCAGTATCCAGGAAGGTCAGTGGTTCCTGCCGCAGAGCCTTGCGCATCCAATTGAGCTGCCTGCCAAAGCGGCGGCAGCTGGTACACATCCAATGATGGTAGATCAGCGCCAACCGGTCTTTTATGGCCAGATGGCGATCCATGGCCAACGACTGTAATTGTGAGGCTTTTTGGCAACTGATCATCATCCTTGAACCTTTCCCAACCATTTAGTTTCCAGACAGGACCGCAGCTGTGTCCTGGCCCGGTAGAGCATTACCCAATAATTATTCGGACTAATCTTCAAAACCTGACAGATCTCTTCACCTTTAAGACCGTCCATTTCCCGTAAAAGGAAAGCCTCGGCCGTACGCTGGGGCAGGGCCTGAAGGCAATTTTCAAAAACACCTCGAAATTCCTGCTCTTCCAGGGCTTGCGACGGATTCCAGTGCCATGGGGCCGGACCCTGAAGCCATTGGCCTTTGTCATCAAACCCCGAAGCCTGCAGTTGGGCATCCAGCTCCGGATCTTCGCTGGGTTTTTCACGGCTCAGATGACGGAAATGATCGATAATTTTATGCTTGAGAATGCCAAACAGCCAGTTTTGGATGGTGGATTGGCGGTTATAAGTGTTTTGGTTGCGAAGGGCGCCGAGAAAGGTTTCCTGTACAATATCTTCTGCCGCGGTTTTATCACGCAAGCGCAACAGGGCATAGCGGTACAGCAGATCGCCATAGCGGTCCACCCAGATCTGGGGATCTAACAATTCCTGATGATCCTGCGACTGATTACTCATAAATAATATCCGCCTTGAAAAAAGATCCACCTTGAAAGCAAGGTCCGGTTGCGGGCCGCAGCATGACTATATAGCAAACAAAGTCCGGATGCAATGGCAATGTGGGCGATGGAGGAGTAGCATTCTTTTCACTTGAATTTAAAGGCAGCTTAGCCATAATAGGTATCCGGAACGTTGATTTCACTTTGATTAAAGGAGATGATCGCATGTTGAAAGCATTGTTGGAGACGGAATTGAACCAGCGCATTAATGATGAATTATATTCATGGTATTTATACATGGCCATGGCCGCTTATTTTGAAAGCAAGAATCTGCCGGGGTTCACCAATTGGATGACCCTGCAGGCAGGGGAAGAAATGATGCATGCCATGAAAAATTATCACTATGTACTGGAACGGGGCGGTACGGTGCAGTTCCAGGCCATTGCCGCTGTGCCCAATGATTGGCCCTCCGTGCTGGCTGTATTTGAGCAAGCTTTGGCCCATGAAGAAAAAATCACGGCCATATACAACGACTTTATGGAAAAAGCCAAACAGGAAAAAGACCATGCTGCCCAGATTCATATTCAATGGTTTATCAATGAACAGGTGGAGGAAGAAGCCAATGCCAAGGCCGTGGTAGAACGGCTCAAAATGGCCAAAGACTCCCCGGGCGGCTTGTTTATGCTCGATCAAGAAATGGCCAAACGTCAGCCTGCACCAGCACCGGCCAATTAAGGGTACTACAGCGCGTTACCACTTTTACGAATCTTAGTATCCAGGAGATTGAATGACATTAGGAGCAACCTACCTTGGCCAAGATCGATGCTTATTTAGGGTATGGGCCCCTTACCGTAAGCAGACGGCGGTCCGGCTTTTAGAATCACCGGGCCGCCTATGGCCTTTGACCAGGGATGACCGGGGCTATTGGTCTGGTGAAATAAGTCCTGTCAAGCCGGGTGCGCTTTATGAGCTGGTGCTTGATGGTCAGGAAACCTATCCGGACCCGGCCTCAGCCTGGCAACCGCAAGGGGTCTTCGGACCATCAGCTGTAGTGGATCATGACTTTGCCTGGACGGATCAGGCCTGGTGTAATCCTCCTCTTAAAGATTATATTATTTACGAATGCCATATAGGGACATTCTCCGCCCAAGGCACTTTTCAGAGCGCCTTAACCAACCTTCCTTATCTCAAAGATTTGGGCATCACGGCCATTGAACTAATGCCTGTGGCCGCCTTTTCCGGCCGCTATAACTGGGGCTATGACGCGGTTTTTCCTTTTGCTGTGCACCAAGATTACGGGGGCCCGCAAGGTCTGAAAACCTTTATCAATGCCTGTCACCAGCATGGTCTGGCGGTCATTCTGGATGTGATCTATAATCATTTTGGCCCGGAAGGCAATATTCTCGAAGCCTTCGGCCCTTATTTCACTGCCAAATATCCTTCCTATTGGGGCAAAGCGGTTAATTTCGACGACCAAGATGCGCAGGGGGCCAGGAACCTGGTCAAAGAGAACGCGCTCTATTGGGCGCGTCACTTTCATGTGGATGCCTTGCGCCTCGATGCGGTACAGGCCATTTTTGATCAAAGTGATTATCCTATCTTAGCGGAAATGGACGATGTATTGACCCGGTTTGCCATTGACCACCACCGGCGGGTGCATGTGATCGCTGAAAGTGATCTCAATGCGGCTATCATCACCAGGTCCAGGCAGGCCGGGGGCTGGGGCCTGGGCGCTGCCTGGTGCGATGATCATCATCATGCCTGGCATGCTTATTTGACCCAAGAAAAAACCGGTTACTACCAGGATTTCGGTGCCTGGGACCAGGTCGTGGTCACCTTAACCCAGGGATTTTGGTTTCAGGGGCAATTTTGCCATTATCGTCAGAAAGCACTTGGTGATTTTACGCATCCCCTGAACCCGCAGGAGTTGGTGATTTATAGCCAGAACCATGATCTGGTGGGCAACCGCGTGCAAGGCGAGCGCCTGAGCAAACTGGTGGCTTGGCCCTGGCTCCATGTATTGGCTGCGGTGACGCTGCTTTCGCCTTTTTTACCCTTGCTTTTCATGGGGGAAGAGTATGGTGAGACCAATCCCTTTTTGTATTTTGTGGATCATCAAAGCCCCTGGCTGCGCCAGGCGGTCAGGGATGGGCGCCGCCGGGAATTTATGGCATTCAATTGGAATGGCGAACCACCCGATCCTTATGACCAGGAGACCTTTGCAGCCTCCAAGCTGGATTGGTCCAAATTGACCCAAACCGGGCATCAGGGGTTGTTTCAGTTTTATAAGCAATTGATTTCTCTGAGGAAACAGTATAGATTACAGGAACTTAAAAATTTGCATGACCGCCAAGTGCAGGCTTGCCCTGAGGCACCTCTAATCAGCGTTGTCCAGCAGGGCCCGGCAGGAACACTGGCCATGGTCCTAAACGCCGGTGTCAGCGATGTGGCCTGGGCGGCACCCTGGCCGCGGGGCAGATGGGAAAAACTATTGGACAGCAATGCGTCTGAATTTGGCGGCAGTCAAATCGTGCTGCCCGGCATGTTGGAGGCCGGCCGGGAGGTAACCTGGCCCGGTGCCTCGGTCACTGTCTATACCAAAAGGGAGCACCCTTAATGGAAAAATTTATTTGTGTACATGGTCATTTCTACCAGCCTCCCCGGGAAAATCCCTGGCTGGAGGAAGTGGAAATGCAGGAGTCGGCTTATCCTTATCATGACTGGAATGAACGCATCACTTTGGAATGCTACGGCCCCAACACCAGTGCCCGTATTCTGAATAAAAAAGGGCGCATCGACAATATTGTCAACAATTACGCCAAAATCAGCTTCAATTTTGGTCCCACGTTGCTTTCCTGGATGGAGCGGCATCAACCACAAGTGTATCAGCAGATTCTGGAAGCCGATCGATTAAGCCGGGACCGCTTTTCCGGCCATGGCTCGGCCATTGCCCAGGTTTACAACCACATCATTATGCCCCTGGCCAACCGACGGGACAAAGAGACCCAGATCATTTGGGGTATCCGGGATTTTGAACACCGCTTCCAGCGTCCGCCGGAAGGCATGTGGCTGGCGGAGACGGCAGTGGACCTGGAAACTTTGGAATTGCTGGCCGAGCACCAGATTAAGTTCACTATTCTCGACAGCCATCAGGCGCACAAAGCCAAAAAGATAGGGGATAAGACCTGGCATGATGTGACAGGCAGCAAGATTGATCCCCGCAAGCCCTATCTTTGCCAACTGCCCAATGGCCTGTCCATTGTAATCTTTTTTTATGACGGCCCCATTGCCCGGGATGTGGCCTTCAGTGGTGTGCTTAACAGCGGCGAAGCTTTTGCCGGCCGTTTGATGCAGCCCTTCACTGAGGACCACCGCACGCCCGCCCAACTGGTGCACATTGCCACGGATGGTGAGACCTATGGTCACCATCACCGCTATGGCGAGATGGCCCTGGCTTACTGTCTCGATTACATTGAGGATAATCAGCTGGCCCATATCACCATCTACGGTGAATATATGGAGAAATTTCCGCCCGAAGACGAAGTCAAGCTCTTTGAGAATACCAGTTGGAGTTGTTTCCATGGCGTGGAGCGCTGGCGTAGTGATTGCGGGTGCAATTCAGGCATGCAGCCCGCCGGCTGGTCACAAAAATGGCGCGCCCCCCTGCGGGAAGCCCTTGATTTTTTGCGCGATGACATCAATCCCTGGTATGAAAAAACCATGAGCACCTACATTGATGACCCCTGGATGGTTCGTAATCATTACATCGACGTGGTGCTGGACCGGTCGGAAAAGACGCTGAACCATTTTCTTACCCAGCATTTTCCCCAGGTGGTCATGGCCAAAGATAAAACCCGGCTTTTAAAAATGCTGGAAGTGCAGCGCCATGCCATGCTTATGTATACCAGTTGCGGCTGGTTTTTTGACGAACTCTCCGGTATTGAAACCGTACAGGTATTGCAGTATGCTGCCCGGGTAATTCAGTTGGCCCATGAACTATTTGAGATCGATCTGGAAGGCCCTTTTCTGGAGCTCCTGGAAAAAGCGCCCAGCAATATTTTGGACTATGGCAACGGAGTAGGGGTGTGGGAGGAATCGGTTAAGCCCAATGTCACCGATCTGGCCAAGGTGGGCGCGGATTGCGCTATTACCGGACTCTTTGACAACACCTTATCGCAGGAACAGGACCTTTATTGTTATCAGGCGATGCCGGAAAATCACATCCACCGCCAACGGGGCGAGGAAAAGCTGGCTATCGGCAAGATCAATGTCCGCTCTCTGATTACCCTGGATGATGTGGATCTGGTCTATGTGGTGCTGCACATGGGCGGCCATTACCTGGCCGGCGGGGTGCGGAGCTTTATCAGTGACGAAGCTTTTGAGCTTATGAAAAAAGAGATCGATCAGGCTTTTGAAAAAGGGGACATCCCGGGCAGCATGCAGCTCATGGTGGAGCATTGCGGAGACCACAATTATTCGCTGTGGCATTTGTTTAAGGATGAGCAGCGCCGTATTTTCAATTACATCCTCAATTCGGCCATGGATGAAACCGAGGCCTATTACCGGCGCATTTACCAGCATCATTATCCCATTATCCGGTTGATGAGCAAATCCAAGGTGCCGTTGCCCACTATTTTGTCGACCACCGTGGAATTCGTACTCAATACAGACTTTGCCGCCATTTTAGAAAATGAGGCCTTCGAACTGGAGCAGCTGCGTCATCAGGTGCATGAAATGAAAAAATGGGATTTCCGGCGCGACAAGACCACCCTCAATTATGTGGCCAGCAAGGCTGTGCACCAAATGATGGAAGGATTCCAGAAACAAGTCACCGATATCAAACTGCTTAAACGGGTGGAAGGCGCCCTGGAATTACTGGGCGAGTTGAATCTGGAATTGGATATGTGGGAAGCGCAGAATATTTATTATGCCTTGCTCAAACAATATTATTTGCAATTCAAACGGGCCAGCCTGGACAAGAACCAAACCGCGCAAAAATGGTTGACTTCTTTTGAACGGTTGGGACGCTGGCTTAAAGTGGAATACGAGTCGGGGTCATAAGCCGCGCTGCAAAAGCGGCACGCGTTTTTGACTATCATACCGGAAAAGCAGACGGTACCACCATTCCTAGACCTGTTGAATAATACCCAAAGCCTCTCTTACAGTATTTCGATATAGGAGGGGTGGCGATAGTTTGATGCGATTGTGACAACATCTGTAAAAAGATAGTGCTGTTTTTAAAATTGAAATATTTTTCGCGAAATAAACAAGAAAGGAAAGCATAAATGGCCAAGACCATTATCCTGGGTGCTTATATCCTAATCATTCTTCTGGAACACGGCCTTGATTGGCTCAACATCAGGCATTTGCAACAGAAAGGTGACCAAGTGCCAGGACCTTTTCAGGGGGTGATCAACCAGGACCTGCTGCGGCAGACCAGTGCCTACACCCGGGATAAAGCCAGGCTGGCTTTTTGGTCGTCCTTGACCGGACAGGTGGTGGTGTTATGGTTCTTTTTCGGAGATTGGCTGAACCGCTACCATAATTGGGTGCTGGGGCTGCATCTGTCCTATATCGTAGGTGCGCTGGTTTTCTTTCTGCTGCTGGTTTATGCTCAGACCATCCTTAATTTGCCCTTCGGTTTGATACAAACCTTTAAGTTGGAAAAAAAGTTTGGTTTCAATACCACCACCACGGGCTTGTGGTTGGCGGATTTGTTCAAATCCCTGGTATTGTCCACATTGCTGCTGGGCGTGCTCATTGCAATCAGCTTTTGGTTGATTCAAATTTTCCCGAATTTTTGGTGGCTGGTGGTATGGGGCTTTTTTCTGGTCTTCAGCCTGTTGCTCATGATCATCACGCCTTATGTGCTTGAACCCTTATTTAATAAATACACGCCTTTAGAGGAAGGACCCCTGGCGGAACGCATCAAGCAGATGGCACAAAAAGCAGGTGTGCATGTCAGCCGCATCTTCAAGATGGATGCCTCCAAGCGCAGCCGCCACAGCAACGCTTATTTTACAGGCATCGGCAAGGTCAAACGGATTGTGCTCTTTGATACGCTGCTGGCCCAAATGAGTGAGGATGAGATAGTGGCCGTGCTGGCCCATGAACTGGGGCATTGGAAAAAGAAACATGTGGTCAAACGGCTGGTGGTCACGGAAATAGTGGCCTTGATTTCAGCCTACGTGGCTTTTATGTTGGTGCGCTCAGCGTTGCTGCCGCAGTGGTTCCATCTCAGCCATGATTCCCTAATGGTTAAAATGCTGCTTTTGATTTTTCTGGGCGGCCTGATCATGGCACCGCTGCAACCGCTGGCAAACTGGTTTTCCCGCGGCCATGAACGCCAGGCCGATGCTATGGCCGTGCAGCTCTGCGGGGATGCAGACGCCTTGCGCTCGGCGCTCGTCAAACTTTCCAAGGACAATTTATCCAATCTCCACCCTCATCCCTGGTATGCAGCGGTGCACTATTCCCACCCGCCGGTCGTGAAACGGCTGCAGGCATTGGATGAAATGAAACTATCATAAAATAAGTCCACACCTTGCAATGGCTTAATAAAAAAGGTACAATAACTGACCCGGTCAAGGAGTCCTATCTAAGTGTGGCGTTCATCAAGAAATGCTGTCCGAAATATAATGCAGTCCATCGTGGCTTTGTTCAATTGAATTACTAAAGAACTATTCACCACAAGCATGAGTTGGTTGTTAATAGGGTTACGTTTTTGGGAAAGTGTCCGCCCCACATGCAAAGGGAGGCCGTTTTGAGTACCTGGAAAATATCAGTTAGACAATTGGATTTGGACAAGGAAAGCATCTATGAAGCTTTGTTCACCCTGGGCAACGGCTACTTCGGCACCCGCGGGGCCATGCTCGAATCCAAAGGCTCCAAGGTGCATTATCCGGGCACCTATATAGCCGGTGTTTATAACAAGCTGGACACGCTGATTGCCGGCAAGACCGTTACCAATGAAGATTTGGTCAACTGTCCCAACTGGCTCTTTCAAACCTATAAAATCAACGGCGGGCAATGGTTTGACCGGCAAAAAGTAAAAATTCTCAAATACAACCGCGAATTGGATATGAAAAAAGGTATTCTTAAGCGGGTGCTGCGCTGGCAGGATGACCAGGGCAAGATCACCGAGTTGGTCAACCAACGCATTGTCAGCATGGCTGATCCCCACTATGGCGCCCAACGCTACAGTATTGTGCCTAAAAATTACAGCGGCAAATTTACCCTTCGCAGCGGCATTGACGGTTCGGTCATCAACGCCAATGTGGAACGCTATCGCCAGCTTAACTCCAAACATCTGGAGCCGAGGGCCTACGGCAGTTTTGAAGACGGCGCCATTTATCTGCAGATGCGTACCAATCAATCAAGGATTGAAATTTCGGAAGCCATAAAGATCAATCTCTTCTGCCAAAATGAACTGGTGCCGGTGGAACGCAAGACCGTGTCCCAAGGCAAGGAGAAAATCTTTCAGGAATTCACCTTCGAGGTTAAGCAAGGCCAGGAAGTCGTGCTGGAAAAGTTGATGAGTGTTTACACTTCCCGTGATCAGGGCGTGACGGACAACGTGGTGGCCGCCCAGGAAGCTCTTAAAAAAATCAACCGCTTTCAGGATATTTACAGTCCCCATGTGACCAAATGGCAGGCTTTGTGGAAACATTTCGACATTGAAGTACAAGGCGATCCTTACTTGCAGCGGTTGCTGCGTTTCAATATTTTTCATCTGCTCCAGACGGCTTCCACCTACAATGATGACAATGATGCCGGGCTGCCGGCCCGCGGTCTCCATGGAGAAGCCTACCGTGGTCACATTTTCTGGGATGAACTGTATTCATTACCTTTTTACACGCTGCACGCCCCGGAGATCACCCGCGGGCTGCTCATGTACCGTTACCGTCGCCTTAATCCGGCCCGTGAATATGCTCACCAGCACCAGTATGAAGGGGCCATGTATCCCTGGCAAAGCGGCAGCAGCGGTTATGAGGAAAGCCAGGTTCTTCATCTCAATCCCTTGTCCAAGGAGTGGGGGCCAGATTTCAGCGCCCTGCAGCGGCACGTATCCATTGCTATTGCCTATAATATTATCAATTATTACCGCATCACCTTGGACGAAGATTTCATGGACCGCTACGGCGCCGAGGTCGTGCTGGAAATCGCCCGTTTTTGGAATAGTATTACCGTTTATAATCCCGGCCGGGACCGCTTTGAGATCCATGGGGTTATGGGACCGGATGAGTTTCATGAAAAATTGCCCGGTCAGGAAGAGGGAGGCTTGTCCAACAATGCCTATACCAATGTGATGGTGGTCTGGGTGCTGACCAAAGCCATGGACCTGCTGAAACGCATGGAAGAGCAGGAGTCCTTGGCCTTGAAAACCAAAATTGGACTGAGCAATGAAGAACTGAACCGTTGGGAAAATATTACCCATAAGATGTTTATCCCCATGGACGATGACGGGTTGATCCATCAGTTTGAAGGTTACATGGAGTTGAAGGAACTGGATTGGGATGAGTATCGCGATAAGTACGTGGATATTCACCGGATGGACAGAATTTTAAAATCAGAAGGTCAGTCACCTGACGATTATAAAGTTTCCAAACAGGCCGATGTGCTCATGATCTTCTACATGCTGCCTTTGGACGAAGTGGTGACGCTCTTTAAGAATCTGGGTTACAACTTCAAAAAGGAATACCTCAAGAAAAATTATGAATATTACCTTGAGCGCACCAGTCATGGGTCCACTTTGAGTTTTGTGGTCCATGCTCATGTAGCGCACTTGGTGGGGGAAAAAGAAGCAGCCTTGGAATTTTTCCGTCAAGGCCTGAAAGCGGACTTTGAGGATGTACAGGGCGGTACCACGGCAGAAGGCATCCATGTGGGGGCCATGGGCGGGTCCATCGGCCTTTTCTATCAAATTATTGGGGGCATGCGTATCTTGGAAGACAGGATTTGTTTTGCCCCTCAATTGCCGGAATTTCTCAAACAGGTGGATTTTTTCATTCTCTATAATTACCGCTGGCTGGAAATCAATCTCACCCAGGACAGTCTCACGCTGTTGGTGCACAAACGGCGGGCCAAATCCCTGCGGCCACCGTCCACCTTGCCCATTTTGATCAAGGACCAGGTGGTCATGTTTACGGAAGGTGTGCGCCAAACCATCAGCCTTAAATAAGCGCGGGAACCATTTTTTAATCAGACTGCTAATCGGATGAGCCTGAGCGCCGATACTTTGTTTAAGCACATGTTGGCAGTGAGGTGCTTTTACCAAGGCCTTCGCAGGAACCGAAGCATCGGCCCAAGAGCAGTAGAGGAGAAAGAGCCAGGTGTCGTCATCAGTGGAACAGTTAATCGAGCCTTTGTCCAAGTCCAACCTGACCGAGTTTAGCGCCCTCATTAAGGCCTTTTTTACAGAATTTAATATTGCTCCCGAATTTTACCGCCACGACCAGGATGTGACGGCCCCTTTAAAAACTTATGCCGCGCCCAGGGGCGGTGTCTGGCTGGCCCGGCCGCAAGCAGACAGCAAAGCAGTGGGTCTGGCAGCGGTGAGGCCCTTGGCCCATCGTACTTGTGAATTAAAACGGCTTTATGTCCTGACCGAGCATCGCGGCCAAGGTATTGGCCAAGCGCTGCTTAACCAGGTGTTCCAATTCGGCCGCGAACAGGAGTACATGGAAATCTTGCTCTCCACCAGTCCCAACAATAAACCAGCCCTGATGTTTTGTGAAAAAAACGGGTTTACCTACTGCGCCCGTTACAATGACGATAACCGCTCCGGGCTTTTCATGTCCTATAATTTTCCCACCGATTTTTAATAAGTCATGGTAAATTCTCCGCGTTCGAGGCTGTGTCCTAACCGCCAATCCCTTCACTCCATTTTCATAGGGTGAGGGACTTGTGATGGTTGGTCAGCCTTGGTTATATTGTGACAAGGCTCATCCATGTGGGGCATTTTATCTTCCCTTAAAGATCATCATTGTAATTAACATAGATCGTAACCGGATATGATGGTTGGGAATGGATCCAGCCACGGCGTTGCGTCTGTTGGTCCGCCTGGGCTTGATCCTAGGCGGCAGGGTTCGACCGGCTTATATATAAGGCGACATAGAAAAAAGGGGCGCTCAGAGAGCGCCCCTTTACCGGGATGGATGGAATGGGGGTCCAAGATCATCCCGGCCTTCTCATGGTGGAGAAGACGCTGCGGGTGAAGGCAATAAGGCGGGTCGTAAGCAGTTGATAAAAACGTTAACCAATCGCATCCTCGCCGGTTTCGCCGGTGCGTACCCGGATGCAGTCGGGCAAATCAAGAACAAATATTTTTCCATCACCGATATGGCCGGTGCGGGCACCTTTGATGATGGCGTCCACGGTGGCCTTGACAAAATTGTCATTGACGGCGATCTCAATTTTGGTCTTGGGCAGCAGGTTGATTTCCACCACATTACCGCGGAAACTTTCGGTATAGCCTTTCTGCTGGCCGCAGCCTTTGACCTGGGAAACGCTCATCTTGTGAATATCAGCTTTGAATAATTCCTTCTTCACATTTTCAAACTGTTCCGGTTGAATAAAAGCTTCGATTTTTTTCATGAATTAATCCTCCAGGTTGAGTAGGAGCGAAAGGTCGTTCGTCCCTACAAGCATTATTGCATTTGATGATAGCCGGCTTCACCGTGTTGGGTTAAATCCAGCCCGACTAATTCTTCGTGTTCTGCTACGCGCAACCCCATGACCTTATCCACGATTTTGGCGATTATAAAGGTGCCCACCATGGCATAAGCCGCCGTGGCCAGAGCGGCAATGAGTTGGATCCATAATTGTTTGGGATTGCCGAAAAACAAGCCGTTGGCGCCGTTGCTGTTGACGGCCACCGAGGCAAACAGACCGGTGGCCAAGGCCCCCCAGGTTCCGCCCACACCATGAACGCCAAAGGCATCCAGGGAGTCGTCATAGCCCAATTTATGTTTAAGCTGGATGGCACCAAAACAAATAGGGGAAACCACCAGACCAATGATGATAGCTGAGAGCGGTCCCACAAATCCCGCGGCCGGCGTAATGGCCACCAGACCGGCAACTGCCCCAGAGGCTGCACCCAGAGCCGTGGGCTTGCCCCGCAGCATCCATTCCAGAACGCCCCAAGAGACCATGCCCGCTGCTGCTGATATATTGGTGACCACAAAAGCGGAAACCGCCAACCCATTAGCCGCCAGGGCTGAACCGGCGTTAAACCCGAACCAGCCGAACCACAGCAAGGCCGTACCGATGAGTACCATCGTCAAATTGTGGGGCAGGATGTTCCCGGTAGCCAAACTGCGGCGTTTGCCCAGGATCAAGGCCAATACCAGGGCGGAAGCTCCGGAGGCAATATGGACCACGGTACCGCCGGCAAAGTCCAAGGCTCCTAATTTACCCAGCCAGCCGCCACCCCAGACCCAATGGGCAATGGGATCATACACCAAGGTAGACCAGAGTAAGACGAAGACCAGGAAGCTGGAGAATTTAATACGTTCCGCCAAGGCGCCGGCAATCAGAGCCGGCGTAATCACGGCAAACATAGCCTGGAAGACCATGAAGGCCAGATGAGGAATTGTGGCCGCATAAGTAGGGTTGGGGGCTTGGCCAACGCCGGTTAAGCCTAAGAAGTGGAAGTTGCCCACCAGCCCGGCGATGTCACCGCCAAAGGCCAAAGTGTAGCCCCATAGCGACCATTGCAGGGTGATAATGCCCAGCACCGCAAAACTTTGCATAATGGTGCCCAATACATTTTTTGTCCTCACCATGCCACCATAAAAGAGACCCAGACCAGGGGTCATGAGCATGACCAGGGCTGCTGAGATCATGACAAATGTTGTATCGCCGGCACTGATTTGCATGCCGTCTGCTGCCTTGGCCACGGAAGGATAGCCCAGTAATCCCAGGGCTAACAGTTTTAAACCCCAGGATTTGGTAAAGCTTAATAATTTTGATTTCATTTACGTGATTCTCCTTTGCTCTTTGTTGATGCCAAAATGGTAATGAGGATTTGCATGTGTATTATGCAAATAGAGTGCCAAAGATAGGTAAGGGTTAATCGGCAGTACAAAAACATAAAAAAGATTAACAAAAAAAGGGTTTTTATAAGAATGGAAAAAGACGAAGACGTCATTAAGGACAGTGACAAAAATTACAATAAAGAAATTATAATGTAATGAAAAACAAAATTGTAATATAAAGGGTAAGTCATCACGATAGGTGGAAGTTCGGTATGAGACGATGACATTGGGCAAAAAGACGAGGTTGGGAGCACACATAACCAGGCAGGCAGATTTATGGCCTCCCGGACACCTGGTCCGGGAGGCCACCGCCGGGATGAAGGACATGGGGGTCCAAGCTCATCCCGGGCTTCTCCTGCGAGAAGAGGGTTGGTGTTTAAGGGATAAATGCTAATCTGACGTTTAGGAGTTATAATTAGTCGTGCCTGCGGCGACGAGATAGGCGGCAAGCCGCAGGTTAATCTAACCGATGGCGTCTTCGCCGGTTTCGCCGGTGCGTACCCGGATGCATTCGGGTAAATCAAGAACAAATATTTTTCCATCGCCAATATTACCGGTGCGGGCACCCTTGATGATGGCGTCTACTGTGGCTTTGACAAAATGGTCATTAACGGCAATCTCAATTTTGGTCTTGGGCAGCAGGTTGATTTCCACCACATTGCCGCGGAAACTCTCGGTATAGCCTTTCTGCTGGCCGCAGCCTTTGACCTGGGAAACGCTCATCTTGTGAATATCAGCTTTGAATAATTCCTTCTTCACATTGTCGAACTGCTCCGGTTGAATAAAAGCTTCGATCTTTTTCATAATTTAATCCTCCAGGTTGAGAGGGGACGAACAACGGTTCGTCCCCGCAGGCATAGTTACATATTATGATAACCGGCTTCGCCGTGTTGGGTCAAATCCAAACCAATGACTTCTTCATGGTCCGCCACGCGTATGCCCATGGTCAGGTCAAGAACCTTAATAAGCACAAAGGTACCCACAACCGAATAAGCAGCGACGACCACAACGGCCAAGGCCTGAATCAGGAAAAGGTGAGCGTTGCCGTGCAGCAGGCCGTTGGCGCCGTTGGGATTGACGGCCAGACTGGCGAATAAGCCCGTGGCCAGCACACCCCACATACCGCCTACACCGTGAACACCAAAAGCATCCAGACTGTCATCATAGCCAAACTTGTTCTTTAATTGAATGGCGCCAAAACAGATAATGGACGCCACGGCGCCAATGGCCAGGGCAGCCATGGGACCAACAAATCCTGAAGCCGGGGTTACAGCCGCCAACCCGGCAATGGCACCCGAAGCCGCGCCCAGAGCGGTGGGCTTGCCGCGGACCAGCCATTCCACCAACAGCCATACCAGCATGGCCGCGGACCCGGCGAAGTTGGTGGCAATGAACGCGGAAATGGCCAGGCCGTTGGCGGCTAAAGCCGAACCGGCATTGAACCCGAACCAACCGAACCACAACAAAGCCGTGCCCAGCAGCACCATGGTCAGGTTGTGGGGAAGAATGCTGGCTTGCGGATAACCGCGGCGCCGGCCGATCATAAGGGAAACCACCAGGGCGGCAAAGCCTGCCGAGATATGCACCACAATACCTCCGGCGAAATCAAGGACGCCCAGATTGCGTAACCAGCCATTGTTGCCCCAGACCCAGTGGGCAATGGGATCATAGATCAAGGTGGCCCATAAAAGCATGAATACCAAATAGGTCTTGAATTTGAAACGTTCGGCAAAAGCACCGGTGATCAGTGCCGGCGTAATGACCGCAAACATGGCCTGGAAAATCATAAAGGCTTCGTGAGGAATAGTGGGAGCATAGGTTGCATTGGGTGTCTGGCCTACACCATTGAGAAAAACAAAATTGAGCCCGCCGATCAGGCCGTGCATATCCTGCCCGAAAGCAAGGGAATACCCAAACAGTGCCCATTGTATGCTGATCAGGCCCAACACCACAAAACTTTGTAAGATGGTGGCCAGCACATTTTTCTGGCGCACCATGCCACCGTAAAATAGTCCCAATCCCGGCGTCATCAGCATGACCAGGGCTGAGGATATCATAATAAAAGTGGTGTCACCGGCGCTGATAGCATGACCGTCGGCAGCTTGAGCCACCACCGGCAGACCAAGCAGGACCAAAGCTATAACTTTTAAACCCCATTTTTTAAAACTTGTTTTGAAATGATTAAACATAAAGACAGACCGCTCCTCTCCGGAAAAAAATAGATTATGATGAATTGGGGGAAACAGATATAGTCTTTGCAAGAAAAATGCCAAAAAAAAGTTGATCTGAAAATTGGCGTTAAAAAACGGAAAAAGGGTTTAATAGCCACGCTTTTACCAACGAAGGTCAGTGCGCACAGGCTGGAAAGGAGATGATCCCGATAAAGCATTTGTTGACAAAATGGTATTTTTGTATTAGTAAAATACAAAAATGTAAAATAGATTAGGAGTAGTTATGGCCACCAGTATTCATGAAGATCAAATCGAGATGCTGCACACGACCGCCAAGATTTTGGCTGATCATACGGATCTTAATGAAATCATCCGGTCTATTTTAAAAATTTTATCGGAAAAGTTGAAATTGCATCGTGGTACAGTCACCTTGCTCGATGAACAAACGGAAAAGATTTCCATTTCCTTTGCCCACGGCCTTTCCAAAAAGGCTCAGGAGCAGGGAAAATATCAGATCGGTGAAGGGATTACGGGTAAAGTGGTGCAGACCGGCCGGTCTGTAATTATCCCTGACATCCGTAAGGATCCACGCTTTCTTGACCGGACCGGTGCCCGGGCTAATTTAGGCAATCATCAAGTGGCATTTATCTGTGTCCCGATTAAACTGGAAGGTAAAACCATTGGCGCGCTGAGCGTAGACAAAGAAATTAGCGGGGGTTGGCATCAGGAAAATGATGCCCGTTTTTTGAAGATCATGAGTCCCATGATTGCCCAGGCCATTCGACTTAACCGTCGCCTGGAATTGGATAAAAAAAATCTGACTGATGAAAATTTACGGCTCAAACTGGATTTAAAACAGCGCTTCAATGTGACCAACATGATCGGCACCTCCAATGCCATGCAGGAAGTTTACCGTCTTATCGAACAAGCTGCGGATTCCATGACCACGGTCCTGATTCGTGGAGAAAGCGGCACGGGCAAGGAATTGGTGGCCCATGCCCTGCATTACCTGAGCGCCCGGGCACAGAAACCGTTTATTAAAGTCAACTGTAACGCTTTTCCTGAAACCCTGCTGGAAAGTGAACTGTTCGGTCATGAGAAGGGCGCTTTTACGGGCGCAGTAGACCGGAAAATCGGCCGCTTTGAATGGGCTCAGGGCGGCACGTTGTTTTTGGATGAAATCGGGGATTTTCCACCCAGCCTGCAGGTGAAACTGCTGAGGGTTTTGCAGACCCGTGAATTTGAACGTCTGGGAGGCAGGCAGACCATCAAAGTCAATGTGCGGCTGGTGGCCGCCACTAATAAAAACCTGGAAGAAGCTATTGCTGCCCAGAGCTTCCGGGAGGATTTGTATTACCGCATCAATGTTTTTCCCATTTATTTGCCACCACTGCGGGAGCGTAAGGATGACATCATGCTGTTGGCCGACCATTTTTTGGAAAAATACAGCAAGGAAAACAATGTGCAGATCAAGCGCATCAGCACCCCGGCGATTGAGATGTTAACCAGCTATCATTGGCCGGGTAATGTGCGCGAACTGGAAAACTGCCTGGAGCGGGCGGTGCTCCTGTGTCAGGAAGGCGTGATCCGTTCCGAGCATCTGCCGCCGTCGTTGCGCATGGCTGACAAAAAAGAGACCGGGCCGTCACCGGGGTCCTTTGATGAAATCATGGCCAACAAGGAAAAAGAGTTAATTATTGATGCCTTGAAAAAAACCAATGGCCATCAAAAAAACGCCAGCATGCTCCTGGGATTGACAGAGCGTATTTTCAATTATAAGATTAGAAAATATAATATTCTGCCCAAATATTACAAATCCTAGTCCTGGCTTCGGCCAGGGCCAGCGTCACCGGCGATTACGGCCTCCGTAACCGTATTATTTATCGGACACACAATTGTAATTATGTCGGGCTTTGTATTACACAAACGTAATAAATGCTGAAAAAGTCTAGCGAAACCTGATTGTTTCAACAAGCCTTTTCCTCACAATTTACTTGATTATCAAGCCTAAATGGACAACGTTTACTTTAGGGGACTCGATTTTCCGGAGTGGCATGACAATTGCAAATTATTATCCTAAATTTATTCATGGGGGTTCGAAACGAGGTGGCGCGATTATAGAAAAAAAACGGAATGACATATCCATTTAAAAAGTTTTGTGGTAAAGTGCTCAGCGTTGAATTTTATTACTAAATCAAGGAGGTCTGATCAATGAGTGAGATTAAAACAGCCAAAGATGTTTTGGATTTGATTAAAAAAGAAGAAGTTAAATTTGTGGACCTGCGTTTCATGGACTTTCCCGGCGTATGGCAGCATTGTACCTACCCGGCATCGGCCATTGAGGAAGAAACCTTTGAAAAGGGCAAGGGGTTCGATGGTTCCAGTATTCGCGGCTGGCAGGCCATTAATGAATCAGATATGCTTATCAAACCTGTTCCGTCATCGGCATTTATTGACCCCTTCATGGCACATAAAACCTTGGTGATGGTCTGCAACATCTGTGATCCTATTACCGGTGAAGATTATACCCGTGATCCCCGCCATGTGGCCATCAAGGCCGTAAATTACCTTAAATCCATTGGTGTGGCTGATCAGGTCTTCTTCGGCCCTGAACCGGAATTCTTTGTTTTTGATGATGTCCGCTTTGACCAAAATGCCCATGAAGGTTATTACTCCATTGACTCAGTGGAAGGTAAGTGGAACACCGGAACCGATGAAGGTCCGAACCTGGGCTATAAGATCCGCCATAAAGAAGGCTATTTCCCGGTACCGCCCATGGACACCATGCACAACCTGCGCAGTGAAATTTCCGAGAAGCTGGAAAAAGTCGGTATTGAAGTGGAACTGCACCATCATGAAGTGGCCACCGGCGGCCAGTGCGAAATCGGCACCAAGTTTAGTGAATTGGTGCAGTGTGCCGACAACCTGCTCAAATTCAAATACGTGGTTAAAAACACGGCCCGCGAATTCTGCAAGACCGTGACCTTCATGCCCAAGCCGCTCTTTGGCGACAACGGTTCCGGCATGCATTGCCACTTCTCCCTGTGGAAAGACGGCAAGAACCTCTTTGCCGGCGACGGTTATGCCGGCCTCTCCGAAACCGCACTCTATGCTATTGGCGGTATCCTGAAACACGCGCCTTCACTCCTGGCCTTCACCAATCCCACCACCAACTCCTATAAACGCCTGGTGCCCGGGTTCGAAGCGCCCGTGAATCTGGCTTATTCCAGCCGCAACCGCAGCGCGGCCGTGCGTATCCCCATGTACAGCAACTCTCCCAAAGCCAAACGCATTGAATTCCGCTGTCCTGATCCCAGCTGTAATCCTTACCTGGCTTTTGCGGCCATTGCCATGGCAGCAGCCGATGGTATCCAAAACAAGATTCATCCTGGCCAGCCTTTGGATAAAAATATTTATGATCTGCCGGCCGAAGAAGCAGCCCAGGTTCCCAAGACTCCCGGTTCCTTGCGCGAAGCTTTGGGTGCCCTGTCCGGCGATCACGGCTATTTGACCAAAGGTGATGTCTTCACCCAGGACGTGGTGGATAACTGGATTGACTATAAGACCGACAATGAAGCTGCGGCCATGGACCTGCGGCCTCATCCCTGGGAATTTGCCCTTTACTTCGATATTTAATCAGGACATCATTCTTTCTAAATCGTTAAATAAAAAAGGCTTTCCGGTTTTAGCCGGGAAGCCTTTTTTTTGATCCCGCGGGATTAGCGTGCCATGACTATGCCGAGGACAGGAAACGATGCAATCGTCGTATTGGCCGTGCAGGCTGGTGATCAAAGGCCTTTATTCCACTGCTTCTTAATTGTCGAATAATCGCCTGCATCAAATCAACCTTTGCCGGCACAGGCAAGGCCAGAAGTTGACCTGAGGGTAGGGCGACTCGAATGGTCTTAAAACCGAACGGCTTCATCTCATGCAGTAGTTTCAGCCGTGCCATCAATTCCTTTTCATCCGTTGGGGATACAACCAAAGCTTCATAGCTTGCCAGCAAAAGCGCTGATGTCGATAGGCCGACATGAGTGAACACCTGCCGCTTCAGGAGTTGGGCCGCAATTTTCATGTCATCGCCCGCTTGCTGGTGGCGGTTAATGATTCTCTTCCAGCGGGCCATGACCTCATACCGCTGCCAACCGCTGAATGCAATAATCGCCTTGAGCAAGATTTTTGCTAACCTGTGTTTCCATCCCGGCCGGGTATACCAGTCAACCAGGTTGGCAGGCAAATGAATGGTTGGTTCTTGGTCCGACGTTATAAAGTTACCCGAAAACAAATTGAAAAGGAAATGAATCACGCCCAAATGAGAATCCCAGGCGAGGTCAAATTGCTGCGGCCGGTCTTCGCGGCCAATAGCTGCAGCCTCGGCCCGGTCCCGACTAAAATAGCCCGGCATGGATTCGCGGAGCAGAGCATTCAAAGCGCCGTGGAAGGGATCATTTTCCACCGTGATCTCGGCTTGTCCATCGGCAAAGGCGATGCGGTAGGTGGCAACTTGAGCAGATTCGGCGGTTGGTACTTTCGCTTTAGACCCATGGCCTTCCTCGCTTTTTCTACTCAATTGATCAGAGTTAAAAATTGTTCTCCTGCTTTTTACCAAAATTGCACTGCTCAATGGCCGGCCATTCACATAAACGGCCATGGAAGATCCGGCACGGGCCCTGGCGATTAAGTTAGGATTTTCCACGCCAACCAAGGACTGCTGGGCATCACCGCTGACTCCTAAAATCGACATGTCCGCAAGGTTCATTTGTTGCCCCAAGTCGATTACATCTTGTAAACGGATTTCATTTCCCTGATCAGGATCACCCAGCAGAGTGATGAGGCAAACATTGCCATGGTCATCCTTGCCAATAGCAGAAGCGGAAAATTGGGTTCTCTCTGGGTCCCAAAGCACTTCATTGGGACGCGTGTTGGGTTGACTTTGCCGGATCTTCTTTTGCAACTCGTGATTCTGAATCAAGGGCGGGCAAGCTAAACCATTTCTAAATGTCAGTGGCTTAACCGGCCGTCCATTCTTGAATTCCACTTCCTGAATCCCGACTTGACCCGGGTCTAAGACGAAAAATGAAAAAATACCTTCAGGTTCAATGAACCTATCAGTTCTGACCCCTGGAGCAGAACGCTCGATGACTTCGCCGTTCACGACCATCAGGCTGTTGGTGCACCACATATTATCGGTTTGACCGTTGACGGCGGCAATCGCCTCAGGTTCTGATTCCATGATCTCTTGAATGGTCTTGCCGGAGGCACGGCGAAAACTAACCTCCGAGCCAGGTGAGGGAGTTCCGGCTGAATATTTAGTGAAGTCATACCCGAGCATGCCGGGGTCATGCCATAGCTCAAGCACGGCCTGGGCCGGATCAACCCGCAGCACCCGGCCTGCGGCTTTCCTGGCGCCGTCGACACGGACAGCCACAGCGGATTTTATTTCCGGAGGAGCGGGCAGTTTGGAAAAATGAAAAGAAATATCAGTAGGGGGGATATGGGTCAATAGGGTGTCTGGCATCTTCCCACGCAACCCCATAACCATTGCCCCCACGCTGTCAAGGCCGTGAGCCAGGATTTCGCCAAGCAAAACATTCCACAAGTAATATTGCCAAGGCCCACGTTGGCCTTGGACTTGGGCGGCTTGCGCGACCTCGGCATAGTGAGACAAGGATTGGCCGTTGCTCTGCTTCAGAATCCAATCCACTATGATCTGCGCCCAGCGGTGCGCGACTTGCTCATGGGCTCGCACAAAGAACGGCGCTTCCATAATGGCCTCGCTGGGATGTTCCGGATCCACCATGACGCTTAGTAGCGGGTTGTAGGCGCCCACATTCTGGCCAAGGTGGCGGAACATGTTCCAGCCATGCCGTTTTGCCAATTGCCCTGCCATCCATCCGGCTTTTACCAGGTTCCACAAGAAAAATCCGCTTAGCGCCATATTCAATCCTGGGATTGAGAGCGCCAGCATGGCCAACAATCCGGACAAAAGCGCGGCCGCGGCCGCGCCTGGCAGATTTAATGGTTGGGATTCGGTGACAGTTACCGGCTTTTCAGTATTGGGGATTTTCCCCTTCGGTTTCTCCAACACCAGCCACGGTGATCCTTCAACTTCAAAAAGAACGTTAAGACCATAATTTGGTAAAAGTGAATTATCGAACGCAGGTGCATCTCCAGTTCCGAAAAATAATCCCGCTTCTTTCAGCAAACGGTTGATTTCATGCCAAACACTGGGCAATTCATTATAAAACATGTCACTACGGAGGGTGTCCCGAGAATAGATCAAGTCGAAAAATCCAGTGGGCAAAGCGTTGTTTAAAAATGGTGTATGTTCAAGGCGGAATTTCCTGCGCGTTTCTTCAGGTAGCGCGCTTAATTCCTGATAAAGCGGAAGGATATTGATGTCAGCATAATCGATCAAAATCATTTCGCTTATTTCCGGAAATTCCTCTAATAATGCAAGCGGCTCAGTCAGGCTGCGGCCTGGTCCAAGCACCAACGCCCTTGTTCGCTCATTTCTTTCCGAAATAGTGTTTTTGGCTTTTCTTGAAAAAAAATCAACTGCCTCTCTTTGTGCTCGCCGTTTGTTTTTAATTGTTAAACGTGCCCTTTCCGGATTGGCTGATGTTGTACGCTCGTCGATGTCATGCCAGTAAACACCCCCGGCACTTTCTCGCTTAAAAGCTAAATACCGCCTGTCCGTTCGCCAGGAAGCAATGCTTTTATAAAGTGACACTTGCCAGGAATGATCTTCCGAAAATTGTACTGAATAGGGTGTGGCTTCAGGCAGGCATCTCAAATAAAGCTCGACAAGCTTAGGGTTCTTGATTTTTATAGTTTCCGGAAAAAATAAATAGACAAGATTTTTCCATGCTGACAAAAACTTTGCTAATCCGGCAATAGGTCTTAACATGGCCAAGTCCTCTAGGGTCGACCTTAAGCCAATTGGTGCTATCCATCGGAACATTTTTTTGGAGGATAACAGCTCATTCGATTTTCCATGCAGCCAGCCGCTGGCCAGGGGGGCAAGTAAGATGGCTATGCTGAAAGCCAGTTTAACAGGTGCCAGTCCCTTTGAAACTATCACGGACCTATTTCTTAGTAATTTGCTATGCAAGGTATCGGAACTACTTTTGTCCGATAAAAAATAGGTATATTGCACTGCATTAGGGTCGTCAAAGGCATCCCGGGGTCCGTCTACGCTGATATTAGATATTTTTTGGTCAAGTCCTTTATAAAAACGATTAAGTTTTTCATTTATCTTCAGGGTGCGTACGATCACCGTTTTAAAATGATGACGTCTTGCATAGTCTATAACTCGCTGCATTAAATTTTGTGAAACCCCTGTGCCAAAATCACGGGGGTCGATAGCCAATAATTCTACGTAGACTGAACGGGTATCCCTTGCCTGGCCTGGCTGGTCCTGGGAGAATACCACATAGCCCTGGATATGCTCTTGATCCTCAATATATTCAATCAAGTAGTCAGGATTAGGATCTTGGTTGAATTTACTCGCCAACGCACTCATGATTTTACCGTCTCGTAGCCTGTTGTACGCCAACCAGAGGATTGCCGATTTATCCTTTTTTTCTTTTTGGTCTTTGGAGATGTTAACGTTTACTGCTAAGATACGCTTGTAGATAGCCTCCAGCGTAGTCGGAGGTTCAGCGGAATTAGAGCCGGACACCCTCCTATTCGTGTTGGGAACAGTTTTATGAAGTACAGAATATTTCTTAAGTTTTTCATGATAATTACCTAGCCAGTGGGAGAGTTGCAATGATGGTTGATTAACTTCTCCATGCAGCCAGCCGCTGGCCAGGGCAGCGAGAATAATAGCCGCACTTAGAGCTAGTCCGAGCGGTGCCAGCCACTGCGAAGCCATGAGACCAGCCACCACGGCAGGGAAGAGCAAAGTAGCCCCGGCAGCCAGGTTGGTGGCTTTCCAGGCATTGAGGGCGCTTGCTTGTAAGTCAGCGGGGTTCTCGCCGTAAATGCCAAAGATAAGATGGCCCAGATAAAAAGCCAGCCAAACCACAGCCGTAGGGATGAGCAAATGGTAGGCCAAGGGATTCATCCAGGCAAGCCAGTCCGGCGGGGCGGTGGTAAGCCCGGCATGGACGAGCCAGAGCAGGAACCCCAGAGCGCCCGTAAACCCTTCAATCCTCCCGGCCCAGGCCTGGGATAGGCCGACCTTTTCCCAGAACTTGAAGGCACCGGATGATGGAGGCTTGGGAGCATGATTTCGAGTGTAGGTGACTGACTTTTTGCCGTAAGGGTTTTCGACGACTGGTGTTGTGTCGATATCAAATACTTTTTTTACAGTGGCTATAGCATCCATCCAGTTTGTTTTTAGTGTTTCGGGCTGGAACTGTGGATCGGAGGGATAGTCAGTCCCCATCTCTCTCATGACACCGGCGATCAGATTGGCGATTTGCTCTTCTGTAACTTGGGCAATACGATCCGCCATTTCCTGCATGTTTTCCCGTCTCGCAAAAAGATGAAATGTTTGCTCGCCTCTTAAGTAATGTCCAGTATCCATACCGCTGGTTAGACTTTCTTCTTCAAAGGCGCCTCTATACGTTCCTTGAACCAGAGATTCTCCTGTTAACGGATCAACATGAAAACCAAAACAATTTCCCCGGTCTAAAAAAATTGGCGGGAAGGGTAACAACTGCCCATGGTGATCAACTTTAAGTAATATATTTTGAAGATGATCATCCGTGAGCTGAATGACAACATCAGCCAGTTTTGATTCCTCAATAACCTTGCGGAATGAATCGGGCAGTAGGTTTGACGCAATTATTTCAGGTTTGAACAAAAAAGAATTTACCAAAGTCTTTGTGATATAAGCTTGAAGTGTGACGGTGTTTTCGACCCATTCGGATATGAGAGATGAAGAATCAGGTAAATATTTCATATCGACTGTTGAAAAACCCAACAGGTGAAACCAACCTTGGCCAAGCAACTCATTCGCAATACCACCAACCGGAAATTTACCAATATAAACTTTGCCAGAAGTTGGACTTGGATCAACATACTTTGTTGCCTTTGCAGCCGTGTGAAACGCTTGAACTTCTTTTAAATTCTTAAGAGAAATAGGCTGAGTGATTTGTCCATAACTATTGGGTTGTACGTGCGAGATATCGGGCCCGCTTTTGAGATAATAACCGGAAACGAGATATAAACTGGCCGTCAGGATTTTCCGCAGCTCGTCTTCGGAATAATAGATATTGTTCCTACGAAGATGAGATTCATCAAAAACATGCTTAAGTCCGAATTCTTTCAACCATGGTATGGGAAGCTTGTATCTTGATGTGGCGGGATGACAATACTTGACAAAATCCATCTCTTGCTCTACCACTAGCTTGATTTCTTCATTTGCTTCATCCAATTTCCCCTGATCGACTAAGCGAGAAATTGAAATTATTGTCGCATTTTGGTTTTCTTGCAATTGGCCTGCAGGCACATAACGGTTCCATAGAGTATGAATGTTTTTTAAAGTCTGTTCGATCCAGTCCAATGTCTGCTTGGCCGAGCGCCTTTGAGAGGCTGGACGGATTGACTTGCCTCCCATGATAAAGGCGCCGACTACAACCAGCACCAGGGCCAGACTCATCATGAGAGATAGACCTAATGTTCTGAGCCACCACTTGCCTGTATCAGCTTGATGGAATTGCGTAAAATAGACTACTGGGTTTTTAATCGCACTTTTAAACATCTCAAACGGCGCCTCAAGCAAGGGGGAGAATGTCACACCTCGTTCATAGCGCTGCATGCTGCGCAACAGCAAATAAGCTTGGGGCATGTCCTCCGCAACAGTGATGGCCATGGTTTTGAATTTTACCAGGTTACGTTTTGCTTTCCGGGCGTTGGCAGAAGAAGCCTGCTTGGCAATTTTAATCCCACCGGCCAGGGTATGGTATTCAGCAACAATTATGGGTCTTACTTTGTTTGCCGAACTCCGTGCAATATATAGGGTGCAATTTTTGGGCATCTTAATTCCCAGTTTTTTTATTTGGTCAGGCGTCCAAAACTGCAATGTGTTTTTCAAATTATGTTTTTTAGTCCAAATCTTTAGTCGCTTTTGATAGGGGCGTGTCAGCTTTTGCATGCCTTCGGCCATTGCTAGTGCTGCTTGTAATATTGTAGCTACTTGTCCAAATCCATTATTCCCATTTTCCATCCATACCCTCGGCGCCAGCAGGGTTTGATTTTTGGCCAGCAGTTTCTCCAGGGGCAGTTTCTTGCCTTGTAAAATAGAGAAATAGGGATTGGCCACATCCTGTTTGGTCAGGCGCGGCTTGATGGAAAGACATTCGAAGCCTTGTTTATGGAGCCCGGCCAGCAGGCCGTCCGTATGAAAACCGCCGGTGATGATGACAGCCACAGTTTGGTGGCCGGCATTCATTTTATTTAGTAAATTGGTGACAAAAGAATGACTGCGGAGGTCGGAGAGGCGGTAAAATATTTCCACCTCGGTGAGATAATGGTCAAGGGCATAGATGCCGGAATCAATTAGGGAACGGTCGCGCTGCGCCCCGAGCATCCGGGGACCGTTCCCTACGGTTTGAAAAAATTCCACGAATTTCCCAACCCGGAATTGTTCCCGCCCGTTCCTGAATTCCTGTAATTCCTCCGGCGTGGCGGAGATGTTCAACAATTTTTCAATCACATCCAGGCGATGGGTTTGGGCGTCCAATTCATGCTGCAGGTTGCTGGTATAAAACTTCTCCCGCAAAGCTTGATCCAATGCATCCATCTCATGGAATAATTGATCCGGCTCCACACCCGGACCGAACAGCTTATGGCCCAGATTCAGGTAATTTTCCAGATTGGGGTATTGCCGTAGGGGCACGGCATGCCGTGCCCCTACAATGCGATAGGCGAATTTCGTCAATCGTGTGGCATAGGCCAGAACATCCAGCTTGCCCTCGCGGTAGTCGGTGCGGGCCCGGTCCAGGGCCGATAATTCCTGGTTGTAGATGCTTGGTTTCAAGCTGTTCAACATTTCCCGTAAATCCATCATATAGCCTTGGCTCTCGGGATTCAGGAAAGAACGGACTGCAGCCAGGCTGTCGTTATAGAGCTTGGGCGTTTCGATGCCTTCCAGACGGACGGGATATTTACCGGTGGCGGCATAATATTCCGCACCGGTCAGCTTGCCTTGCTTAACAAAATAATCACTGACAGCTTCGCGGATTTCCGGGATGGGGAAGCTGCGGATGGGATCGACATTAACGGTATTAAAGGACCCTTCCTCTCCCACCAGCAGGGGCGAACCTTTTTTAGCCCCTACACTTTGGGCCAGATGGCCTATGATTTCCGCAATATTCTTTTGCACTTCATGATTGCAGTGTAAATCCTGAATATGAATAATAAGCTTATCTTGGCCGGAAAACCTTTTCTCAATTTCCCCCCATGGTTGAGGCAAGGTGATGGCTTTCCCTCGCCATTGAAATTCGAACAAGCTTCCAGCGTGTACGGTATAATGACCTGGTTCAAAGGACCAGCCCAAAATAGGGGATAGGAATGTTAAGGTTGTCAGCAGAGTTATTATTTTATGAAAAGTGCTTTGCATAAAAGGCCTTTTAAGGAATATGTTTCAAATTAGAACTGTACAAAATATATCATGTAAAATTGAGGCTAACAAATTTCTACCCTATTTTAATTAAGATTTTTTGTTTGCGCCTGACCGGGGATTGGTTACAATTCTTAAAATGTCTAAAAGGATAATAAAATGAAACCAACGCTGGCTCAACTGCAGGCCCTTTGTCCTGATCTGAACGAGGCCTGGATCGTTCAACACTTGGACCGTCTGGACGACCGCTATTTCAACAGTTATGGGCATACCACCATAGCCCATCACTTGAATCTAATGGCTCATCTGTCGTCCAGCCATCCCGTGGCCATTGATGTTCAACCCTCGGTGCAAGGGGGCCTTTCGGTCACCTTGTTTTCTTTTGATTATCCGGCGGTTTTCTCCCTAATTGCAGGGGTGCTCAGTGGTATGGGCTTTGAGATTTTAAGCGGCGGTAGTCACACTTATAAACGCCAACCCCCGTCCATGGCCGGGGGGCGTCGATTCAAAACCTATGCCGGTAAGATGAATCTGCCGCCCTGGGCGCGACGTAAAATTATCGATCATTTCACCGGCACACTGGCTGTTGAGCAACCCTTGCAAACATGGTCCGATCGTCTGCGTCAGCAAATGGAACAAGTGATTATCCTGCTTGAAAGCGGCCGTGATCAGGACCGCAGTAAAGCCAAACATCTGGTCAATGAACAAGTGGCCAACCGGCTGCGCACCTTGCAGGCCGGGGGCGGTCTGCACTTACTGCCGGTAAGTATTGCGATCGACAATCAGGCAGGAGACTTTACGCGTTTGGCCGTAACCTCGGAAGACACGCCCGTGTTTTTATATTCCCTGAGTAATGCTCTGAGCCTGCACGAGCTGGCCATTGAGCATGTGGCCATCACCACCAATGACAAACGGGTTGAAGATCTGATTGACGTGGTTGATCAAAGTGGTCACAAAATCGAGGATGACCAGGTTTTGGAAAGAATCAAACTGGCCGTGCTGCTTACCAAACAGTTTACCTATTTTTTAAGCCAGGCGCCTGATCCCTATGCCGCCTTGTCCCGCTTTGAATACCTGGTGGAAGACATCATTCAAAAACATCAGCAGGGGAAATGGGTGGAATTTATGAGTTCGCCCAAATTAATGCAGGAACTGGCCAAACTTTTGGGGACCAGTGATTATCTCTGGGAAGACATGATCCGCCAGCAATACGAAACCCTTTTACCCATGTTACGTCCTCATGTGGAAGGCCGGCCTATCGTGGAGACCACGGCCACCTTACCCGATCGCTTGGAGGCGGCTCTGGAAAAAGCCGGCAGCTATGAAGAACAACAGGAGGTGCTTAACGACTTCAAGGATCGGGAAATATTTTTATTTGACCTCGATCATATCCTCAGTCCCCAATCGGATTTCAAAAAACTTAGTGAACAACTGACCTTTTTAGCGGAAGTCATCCTAAAAAAAACCACGCAAATGGTGTACCTGCATTTGGCCGGTCAGTACGGACATCCCCGGACTGTAGCCGGACTGCGCGCCAATTATGCGGTGTTGGGTTTGGGCAAACTTGGCGGCGCCGCCTTGGGCTATGCGTCGGATATTGAGATCATGATGGTCTATAGCGATACCGGAGAGACCGACGGCGGCAAGATCATCACCAATGCCGAGTTTTTTGATCTCCTGGTCAAGGAAACCGTGCGCTTTATCCGGGCCAAACGGGAAGGCATTTTTAACCTGGATTTAAGGCTGCGTCCCTTTGGCAGTGACGGTCCGCTGGCGTCAAGCTTGGCCCTGTTCTGCGATTATTTTGGTCAGGGCGGTGCTGCCCATGCCGTGGAGAAGCTGGCCTTGGTGCGCATGCGTCCTGTAGCCGGAGATCCGGATCTGGGCGCCCAACTGGAGCGCCTGCGCGATGAATTCATTTATGCCAGCCGCGACCTGGATCTAAAAGCGGTCCGTGAACTGCGGCAGAAACAATTTGAGGAAAAAACCAGGGGTGGCGGCATCAATGCCAAGTTCAGCCCGGGAGCCTTGGTGGATCTGGAATACGATGTCCAGTTGTTGCAGGTTATCTACGGCCGGGATTATCCGGTGCTGCGAACACCCAGGATACAGCTGGCGCTTAAGGGTCTGTATGAAGTGGGTGTGATCAGCCATGAAGAGGCGGAAATATTGATTGGTGCTTATGGCTTTTTTCGTAATCTTATCAACGGGCTGCGGATTCTGCGTGGGTCGGCCCAAGATTTATTTATGCCTGCACCGGAAGCTTTGGAATACAGCCATTTAGCCAGACGGCTGGGGTACGCGGTCAGGCAGGGTCTGGATCCGGCCAAACAATTGTTTGTGGATTTTGAAACGCACAGTGCGGCCGTGCGCGCCTTTGTGGAAAAACATTTTGGCCGTGATTCTTTGCCCGGGCAGCGGCCGGGCAATGTGGCTGATTTGATCCTGTCCGAAACCCTGACGGTTGAGAACCGTATGGTTATTCTCACCCAGGCTGGGTTTACCAATCCTCAACGTGCGGAGGTTAATTTGCGTCATCTGGCCGGGGCCGAGCCTTTACAAAAAGAAAAAATGGCCAAACTGGCGGTCCTGGCCGTGGATATGCTCGGTCAGAAAGCCGATCCCGATATGGCCCTCAACAACTGGGAACGCTTTGTCCATCAGCTTGATCAACCCAAGGCTCATTTTGAAGCCATGCTGGCCCAGCCCATGCGGCTAAAGATATTGCTCGATATTTTTTCCACCAGCCAGTTTCTGGCCGAAGCCCTCATCCATCATCCTGATTATTTGGAATGGGCCACAGACCCGCAATTGCTCAGAAATGTGAAAAGCCGGGAAGACTACAACGGCGAGCTTAAGAACCAGTCCCAACTGCGCGAGGCAGAATGGCTGAAAGCGATACGGCTTTTCCGGCGCCGTGAATTTGTTCGTATTGGCATTCGTGATATTTGTCTGAAAGCTTCTCTGGAAGACATTACCCTGGAGCTGTCCAATTTGGCCGATGCTTTGGTGGGAGCAGCTTTGCAGCACAGTTGGCAGGCCTTGACCGAGGCCAATCAATTACCGCCGGTCCCGTGGGCAGCCCCGCACCAGCACTATTGCCTGTTGGCTTTTGGCAAGTTGGGCGGGCAGGAGCTTAACTATAGTTCCGATATTGATCTGGTGGCCCTCTATGATGACCGGGTTGTGGACAGGTTGCTTTATACAGGAGAGGCTTTTAATGAAGATCCTTTTACCTTGGTCACTGAAAACAGTCGTGCCGCCCTGTCCTCTTATACTGATGAGGGTATGGTCTATCGAGTGGATTTCCGGCTGCGGCCTTATGGCATTGCCGGTGCCTTGGTACCGTCCTATACCTCCATGGTGGAGTATTATCGCCACCAGGCTGAATTGAGTGAACTGCAATCGCTGATAAAAATCCGGCCGGTGGCCGGCAATCTGGAGTTGGGCGCCGCCTTTATCGGAGAAGTACAGGGGCTGCTGACCCGGGGTTTTGAGCGCAGCCAAGTGAAGTCATCGATCGAACACATGCGCAACCAAGCCTTGAAAAAACTCGATCAAGCCGGGCAGCACAGCATGGACATTAAAAGCGGCATGGGCGGCATTCGGGATATTGAATTCCTCATCCAGGGCCTGCAGTTGATTTATGGCCATGACCACCCCCATATCTTTGAAGGCCATACCCTGAAGGCATTGGCCAAATTATTTAAAAGTCACCTCATCGACGGGCCGGCCTACAGCCGGCTCAGCGAGGATTACGTTTATTTGCGGCGCCTGGAACATTTTCTTCAAATTTACGAAGACCGCCAGGTGCATACCCTGCCGGCCACCGGGGAAGCGCTCAAGATATTGGCCAGGCGAACCTTGGGCCATGAGGGCAGTGTGGATCATTTCTTAAACGATTTGCACCATCGTTCTCAAAGGGTTAGAAGTTACTATTCGAAATTGTTGTTGGAAAAGGATTAGAAGCTTTCAGCAGACGAGGGCACCATGTTGAGGATATGAGGTCTGCTGAAAATGGTTAGGCGCCCTTGCGGCTGCCCGTGTCTCTGGCCTTGACCAGCCTTTTTTCCTTCAAAAGACGGTATGGTAACACGGATTTGGGACCATGGTGGTCATACGGCGAAACAAGCGGTGTTACAATACAAAAACAAATATCTTGTTCATCTTTCCGGTGGAAGCCGGAAGCTGGTGATCTTGATTTCAAAGGCTTTTCTGGACCTTGGTTTGCACCGGGGTGACGTTCAAAGATAAAAATCAACATTGTGAGACCGCCTGTTTCACCGTATGATGAAAAAATCCCATTCTGGCATAGGCTCTTTTGCCGGTAAGGCCATCCCAACAGGTTACCACAAAGACTATAAGGGGAAGGTCTTTGTCAATCACGCTTTCCCTTAAAAATTCCTAAAACCCGCGCCGGGGAAGATGAGCAATAGGCGCAAATAATGATTGCAATAAAATGGTTTTATGCTATATTATCAAGAATTTTGTGAAAAATATCACCCCCTGGGACGTTTTTCCGGTTTTCTTCATAATTATATATTAACTGTTAACAGGAGTGTTTTGTGGACGCCTTTTTAGTACTGGAAGATGGCAGAACCTTTAAAGGCCGCGCCTTTGGTGCCCAAGGGGAAGTGGCGGCGGAAGTGGTTTTTAATACGGGTATGGCCGGTTATCAGGAGTTGCTGACAGATCCTTCCTATAGTGGCCAGATCGTGAACATGACCTATCCTTTGATTGGCAATTACGGTATTAATCATGAAGATATGGAATCCGGTAAAATTCAGGTGGCTGGGTTTGTGGTGCGCGAACTTTGTGAATGGTCTTCCAATTTTCGAGCCACCGGCACCCTGGACGAGTGGTTGAAAAAAAATAATATCGTTGGCCTGCAAGGTATTGACACACGTGCGCTGACACGTCATATCCGGGAAGCCGGCAGCATGAACGGCGTACTCTCAACCATCGATCAGGATCTCTCCAGCCTGCTTAAAAAAGCCCAGGCTGCCCCCAAAATGGCCGGGCTTGACCTGGTCAAACAGGTGACCTGCCAGGAAGCCTTCGTTTTTTCGCAATCCCCGGAGGACCGTTTTCATGTGGTGGTCATTGATTGCGGCGTCAAAACCAATATCCTGAGAGCCTTGAGCAAGCGCGGTTGCAAGGTGACCGTCGTGCCGGCCTTAACCCCGGCTGAGGCTATTTTGGCCCTTCGTCCCGATGGGTTGATGCTTACCAATGGTCCCGGAGATCCGGCAGCGGTGACCTATGTGATAGATACGGTGCAGGCGCTGCTGGACAAACTGCCCATCTTCGGCATTTGCCTGGGCCACCAATTGCTTGGTCATGCCTTTGGCGGGCGGACGGTTAAAATGAAATTCGGCCACCGCGGCGTGAATCATCCGGTCAGGGAAGAAGCCACAGGCAGGGTGGCCATTACCTCGCAAAATCACGGGTTCTGTGTGGAAGCCGATAGTTTGCCGCCAGAGGTTGAGGTGACGCATATCAACATGAACGATCGCACTGTAGAAGGACTACGCCACAAAAAACTCCCCATTTTCTCAGTCCAACATCATCCGGAAGCCTGTCCCGGACCGCATGATGCCGCCGTGCTCTTCGACCGTTTTGTGAAGCTGATGGCAGATCCTAAAATAAAATAAGCCGCAGAACCGGATATTAAGCGATTGTTTTGCGGAGGTATTGCCGGGTACGGGCATGCCTGCACCCTGCTCAAAAAGTATAGACGTTAGAGACATAGAATCTGAATGGAGTTCATATGCCCAAGCGCACAGATATTAAAAAAATAATGATAATCGGATCGGGCCCCATTGTCATCGGCCAGGCTTGCGAATTTGATTATTCGGGCACCCAGGCTTGCAAGGCCCTCAAAGCCGAAGGCTACGAAGTGGTGCTGGTGAATTCCAATCCCGCCACCATCATGACCGACCCGGAGATGGCGGACCGTACTTATATTGAGCCGATCACGCCGGAAGTCATGGAGCGCATCATAGAAAAAGAACGGCCTGACGCTGTTCTGCCCACTTTGGGCGGTCAGACCGGCTTGAATACGGCTGTGGAAACAGCCAAGCGGGGTGTATTTGATAAATATAAAGTAGAGATGATCGGCCTGAATATCGAAGCCATTCATCGCGGCGAAGACCGGGATAAATTCAAGCAGGTGATTCAAGGCTTGGGGCTGGACTTACCTAAAAGCGGTCTGGGCCGGGAATTGGAAGAAGCCGTAAACGTGGCCCAGGAGATCGGCTATCCGGTCATCATCCGTCCGGCCTTCACCCTGGGAGGCACCGGTGGAGGTGTGGCCAACGATGAAGAAGAATTCAGGAAAATCGCAGCATTGGGCCTGGAGAACAGCCTGATCCATGAAATTTTGATCGAGGAATCCGTCACCGGTTGGAAGGAATTCGAACTGGAGGTCATGCGCGACAAAGCCGACAATGTGGTGATTATCTGCTCCATTGAGAACCTTGACCCCATGGGTGTGCATACAGGCGACAGCATTACTGTGGCGCCGGCCCAGACCTTGACCGACGTGGAATACCAGCACATGCGCAATGCAGCCATTGCCATTATCCGCGCTATCGGCGTAGAAACCGGCGGCTCCAACATTCAGTTCGCGGTTAATCCCAAAGACGGGCGTTTGGTGGTCATTGAAATGAATCCCCGCGTGTCGCGCTCTTCGGCCCTGGCCAGCAAGGCCACGGGCTTTCCCATCGCCAAGATTGCGGCGCTGCTTGCCGTGGGCTATACGCTCGATGAAATTCCCAATGATATTACCAAAAAAACCATGGCCTGTTTTGAACCCACCATTGATTATACGGTGGTTAAGATTCCCCGCTTTGCCTTTGAAAAATTTCCCGGTGCTGATCCCAAACTGGGCGTGTCCATGAAGTCCGTGGGCGAAACCATGGCTATTGGCCGCACCTTCCGGGAAGCCTTACAGAAGGGGCTGCGCGGTTTGGAAATCAAACGCTTTGGCTATGAAGACTATGAAAAAATCGGCACCAACTTGTCCCGGGACGTATTGCTGGAGAGGCTGGCCAAACCGCATGCCGAGCGGCTCTTCACTATTCGGGAAAGCTTTAAACAGGGCCTCAGTGTGGAAGATGTGCAGCAGGCCACGGGCATTGATCCCTGGTTTCTGCATCAATTAAAAATGATTGTGAACCGTGATCTGCACGAAAAAGAAGCCAAGCATCAGCTGGACACCATTACCTCGGAATGGCTCAAAGAGATTAAACAGGAAGGCTTCAGCGATGTCCAGATTGCCAAATGGATCGGGTGCACCGAGCTGGAGGTGCGCCGGCGGCGCCAAGCCTTGGGCGTGGTACCAACTTACAAACTGGTGGATACCTGCGGCGCGGAGTTTGAGTCCTACACCCCCTATTGTTACTCTACCTATGAAGAAGAAAACGAAATGAACGGGACAACGGACAAGAAAAAAATCGTGATTCTTGGGGCCGGGCCCAACCGCATCGGCCAGGGAATTGAATTCGATTACTGCTGCTGTCATGCCTCCTTTGCTCTCCAGGAGTTGGGCTATGAAACCATCATGGTCAATTCCAATCCGGAAACGGTTTCCACGGACTATGACACCTCGGACAAACTTTATTTTGAACCTTTGACCTTTGAAGATATCATGAACATTATTGAACTGGAAAAACCGGCCGGCGTGATCGTGCAGTTTGGCGGTCAGACACCGCTCAACCTGGCGCGTCGATTGTCCGATGCCGGCGCCCCCATACTGGGGACGCCTGTGGCGGCTATTGAACGGGCGGAAGACCGCGACCAATTTGCCCAGCTCATGACCGAGCTGGACATGGCCCAGCCGGAGAATGCCATTGCCAGATCGGTGGACGAGGTGGTGGAAAAAGCGGCTTCCATCGGGTACCCTGTGCTGGTACGTCCTTCTTTTGTTCTCGGCGGACGGGCCATGCGCATTGTTTATGATCAAAAAGCCCTAATGGAATTCGTGGAAGAAGCTTTTGAGGCGGCTGAAGGCCAGCCCGTGCTTATAGACCGTTTTCTGGAAGATGCCATTGAGGTGGACGTGGATGCGGTCTGTGACGGTAAGCGTACTGTCGTGGCCGGCATCATGGAACATATTGAGGAAGCAGGCATTCATTCCGGCGATTCGGCTTGCGTGCTGCCGCCGCACACCCTCAGCGACCAGCTGGTGGAGCGCATTGATGCCAATACCCACAAAATTGCTGAAGCCCTGGGCGTGCGCGGCTTGATCAATATTCAATATGCCGTGCGGCGGGGCAACATTTATGTGATTGAAGTCAACCCCCGGGCCTCGCGGACCGTGCCCTTTGTAAGCAAGGCCAAAGGCATTCCCTGGGCGAAGATCGCCTCCAAAGTGATGTCCGGGTTGACCTTGGATGAGCTGGGCATCGTCGGCCGTCCGGTGCCTGATTACTTCAGTGTCAAGGAATCGGTGCTGCCATTTTCCCGCTTTGCCGGGGTGGACATTTATCTCGGCCCGGAAATGAAATCCACCGGGGAAGTGATGGGCATGGACGCCAGTTTTGGCATGGCTTTTATCAAATCGCAAATGGCCGCCGGCCAGCAACTGCCCCAGCAAGGCAATGTGTTCATCAGTGTTAAAGACGATGACAAGCGCGACGTGGTGTTTTTGGCCAGGGAACTGCATCAAATGGGCTATGGCCTGGTGGCCACGCCAGGCACGAGCAAGGTGTTGAAATCGAACAGCATCCCCGTGGAACCAATAGGCAAGATCGGACGGGGCGATAAAAGCGTGCTTGATCTAATCAAGGAAGGTAAAATCCAATTGATCATCAATACACCTTCCGGCCCGCTGAGCAGGGAACATGTACGGCCCATCGGCACGCTGGCCGTGGCTCATGGCATTCCCTGCATCACCACCATGCAAGGTGCCCAGGCGGCGGTCAACGGCCTCAGTGTGAGGCGCCAAATCCCGCTCACGGTCAAGCCCCTGCAGGAATGGTATGAGCAGATGAAACAGAAAGCTTGACGGGACGCCGGGGAGTTCGGGAAGGCAAGATAAGACAAGTGCGGGATAATCAGCTTGAATACTGTTTGGATCTTCTTTCCAGCCTTCCAAACGTCCTGTGAAAATTAGTTTAGATTATTGGAAATAAATACAGAAGAAAGGCACGCATAATGGCAAAAAAAGAGTTTTCCCAATTTACCAATTTTAAAACCCTCAATGCCGCCGGCTTTCCGCAAGCCCAGGGATTAGCAGATCCTGCCTATGACAAAGACAGCTGCGGCATCGGCTTTTTGGCCCATCTGGATGGCATGCCCAGGCACAGCATTGTTCAGGATGCGGTCAAAATTTTAATTAACTTGGAACACCGGGGAGCGCTGGGCGGCGACAATGCCACCGGTGACGGAGCCGGTGTCCTGTTGGGCATGCCTGATGCTTTTATGCGCAAACAGGCCAAGGCCTTGGGCTTCGAGTTGCCTGCTTTGCACCGCTATGCCGTGGCCATGATGTTCATGCCCACCGACAAGGCGCTTTTCGCCAACTGTGAAAAAGCGTTTCAGAAGATTGTGACTCAGGAAGGCCTGGCTTGGCTGGGAGCGCGGCCAGTGCCGGTGGATAGTCAAGGGTTGGGTGAATTCAGCTTGTCCACCATGCCCGCCAGTATGCAGTATTTCCTCGCCCCGGGCAGTGTCAGCCCGGAAAAATTTGAGCTTAAACTTTATATCGTACGCCGTCTGATTGAGAAAAAAGTAGCGTCATTTACGGATGGTGATTACAGCCAATTCTATCCGGTCAGCCTTTCCAGCAAGACTGTCAATTATAAAGGCATGCTGACCGGCACGCAGTTGGCCACCTTTTATCCGGACCTCAATGATCCCGAGTTTGCCACGGCTTTTGGCCTGGTGCACCAGCGCTTCAGCACCAACACGCTGCCCCAGTGGTGCTTGGCTCAACCTTTTCGTTACCTGGCCCACAATGGGGAAATCAATACCTTGCGCGGCAACATCAACCGTATGCGGGCCCGCGAAGCGGTCATGACCTCGGCCTTGTTGGGCGAGGACCTGGAAAAATTAAAACCTGTTATCATTGAAGGCCAGAGCGACTCGGCCATTCTAGACAACGGCCTGGAACTGCTAGTGGCTGCCGGCCGGTCGTTACCCCATGCCATCATGATGATGGTGCCCGAAGCTTTTGGAGATAAATATATTATGAGCCGCGACAAACGTGCTTTCTATGAATATCATGCCGCCATGATGGAGCCCTGGGATGGTCCGGCGGGCTTGGTATTTACCGACGGCCGGTATATTGGCGGCACGCTGGACCGTAACGGCCTGCGCCCCAACCGTTATTTGGTGACCACGGATGGTCTGGTGGTAGCTGGTTCGGAAACCGGTGTCCTCGATATTGCCCCGGAAAAGGTCAAAGTTAAAGGCCGGCTGCAACCGGGCAAGATCTTCTTATGTGATTTGGAGCAGCATCGTATTATTCCTGACCGCGAGGTCAAAGCCAACATTGTGCGTCAGAAACCCTACCGCAAGTGGGTCAAACAACATCAGATCGCGCTGCGCGGACTTTTTGCCCCGGCCGAGGCACCACAGGTGGATCCCGACACGCTGCGCCGCCAGCAACATGCTTTTGGGTATACGGAAGAAGACTTGAAAATGATCCTGTCGCCCATGGCGGCCAATGGCCAGGAGCCCACGGGCTCGATGGGCACGGACGCAGCTCTGGCTGTGCTCTCCAATCGTCCCCATTTGTTGTATGATTATTTCCATCAGTTGTTTGCCCAGGTCACCAATCCGCCCATTGATCCTTTGCGGGAGGAACTGGTCATGTCCTTAATGAGCATGCTTGGCAAGGAACGCAACTTGCTTGACGAAACCCCGGAACATGCCTCTATGCTGAAGCTGAGCCAGCCCATCCTCACCACCGATGATCTGCAGCGTTTGCGTTGCAGCCATCATCCGGACATTGTGGTCAAGGAATTTGACATGCTCTTTGACGTGGCCAGGGAAGGAGAGGGCTTAAAAACAGCGTTGGATAATCTGTTTCAACAAGCTGCTGAAGCCATCCGCAAGGGTGCCACCGTGATTGTGCTCACGGACAAGAACTTTAATGAACAACGCGCTCCTATTCCGGCCTTGCTGGCCGGCGCCGGGTTGCACCACTACCTTATCCGCCAGGGTCTGCGCACCCAAACCGGAATTGTGATTGAAACCGGGGAAGCACGGGAAGTCATTCATTTTGCCCAATTAATCGGGTTTGGCGTCAATGCCATTTGTCCTTATGTGGCTTTCTCCACGGTCAAGGAACTGGCGGAGACCGGTTATTTGGAGACGAAAAAAACCGCAGCCGAAGCTATGGACGCCTATATCATTGCCGTAAAAAAAGGCTTGCTTAAAACCTTCAGCCGCATGGGGATTTCCACCATCCGCAGCTTCTTCGGGGCTCAAATATTCGAAGCCGTTGGCCTGGGTGCGGAATTAATCGACACCTATTTCACCTACACGGCTTCCCGTATCGGCGGCATGAATCTTCAGGACCTGGCCCGGGAAACCATTACCCGGTTTAAACAAGCGTATCCCGAGAACATCGAACTGTCGCCGGTGCTGGATGCAGGTGGTGAGTATCACGTTCGTCTGAGTGGAGAAAAACACCTTTGGACGCCAGAGTCGGTATCTGCTTTGCAGGAGTCTGTGCGCCAAAACAGTTATGAGCGCTTCAAGGATTATACCCGGATCATCGATGACCAATCCAAAGCCCATGTTACCTTGCGCAGTCTTCTGAAATTTAAAAAAGGTCATCCCATTCCCATTGATGACGTGGAGCCGGTGGAAGCTATTACCAAGCGTTTTGTGACCGCGGCCATGTCCTATGGGTCCATCAGTAAGGAAGCTCACGAAGATTTGGCCATTGCCCTCAATCGTATTGGCGGCCGCAGCAATTCCGGTGAAGGCGGGGAGGATCCGGTTCGCTTTAGCCCTCTCGCCAACGGCGACAGCAAATGTTCCCGCACCAAGCAGGTGGCTTCAGGACGTTTTGGGGTCACGTCCAACTACCTGGCCAATGCCGATGAGCTGCAGATCAAAATGGCCCAGGGCGCCAAACCAGGTGAAGGCGGGCAGTTACCGGGACATAAAGTCAGCAAAGAAATCGCCCGCGTGCGCCATACGACACCGGGCGTTACTCTGATTTCACCGCCTCCGCATCATGACATTTATTCCATCGAAGACTTGGCCCAACTGATTTTTGACTTGAAAAACGCCAATCCCCGAGCCAGGGTTTCGGTGAAATTGGTATCCGAGGTGGGCGTAGGCACCATTGCCTCGGGTGTGGCCAAAGCCAAAGCAGATAGCGTGCTGATCTCCGGATTTGACGGTGGGACCGGGGCATCGCCCATGACGTCTATTAAACATGCAGGCCTGCCCTGGGAATTGGGGCTGGCCGAGACTCAGCACTCCCTTATCAGCAATCGTCTGCGCGACCGTATCCGGGTGCAGACCGACGGCCAACTGAAAACCGGACGGGATTTGGCCATTGCGGCCTTGCTGGGGGCGGATGAATATGGTTTCGGCACCACCGTCCTGGTAACCCTGGGCTGCATTATGATGCGCAAATGCCATCTCAATAATTGCCCGGTGGGCGTGGCCACGCAACGGGAAGAGTTGAGGAAACGTTATTCGGGCAAGCCGGAGTATCCGGAGCGTTTCTTGAAATTTATGGCTCAGGAGCTGCGCGAGATCATGGCGGAGTTGGGTTTCAAAACCCTGGATGACATGATCGGCCATGTGGAAATGCTGGAATTTGCGCCTGATCAGGACCATTGGAAAGCGCACGGGCTGGACTTTTCCCATATTCTGACCAAAATACAGTCCGACACCTTGCGTTGCACCGGCAGCCAGAATCATGAATTGGATAAAGTACTGGATAACGATTTAATTCAACAAGCCCAGCCGGCGTTGAAGGACAAGAAAAAAATAGAGATTGATATGCCCATCAGAAACATCAATCGCACGGTGGGCACCATGCTCAGTCACGAAGTTTCCAAAATCTACGGCGAGGAAGGCCTTCCGGCGGACACCATCACTATTAATTTTACCGGTTCGGCCGGTCAGAGTTTGGGCGCCTTTCTGGCCAAGGGGATTACCATCAAGGTGATCGGCGATGCCAATGACTACCTGGGCAAAGGATTGTCGGGCGGTAAAATTATCGTCAAGCCGCCCCAGGAAGCCAACATCGTAGCTCATGAGAATATGATCGCCGGTAATGTGCTGCTTTACGGGGCCACGGAAGGTGAAATTTACATCAACGGCGTGGTGGCTGAGCGGTTTTGCGTGCGCAACAGCGGGGCCAAAGCTGTGGTGGAAGGCGTGGGCGATCATGGTTGCGAATATATGACCGGCGGTGTGGCCGTCATTTTGGGGCAAACGGGCGTTAACTTTGCGGCCGGTATGTCGGGCGGCGTGGCCTATGTCTATGATGAGAATGAGCTCTTTGATACCAAATGCAACTTGGACATGGTGGATCTGGAAAGCGTGGTCGAGCCCAAGGATGTCAAGGAATTGCAGCAGCTGATTGAAAGTCATTTTCGCCATACCGGCAGTGTAAGGGCCAAATTTATTCTCGATAATTGGCAGACCCAGTTGCCGTTCTTCGTGAAGGTGATGCCTATTGATTACAAGCTGGTGCTGGAGCGCATGGCAGAAGAAGAAGTGAGGGACGGTGAAACCATTTCCGCCACGGAGGAAGCCTACGAAGACGGCAAGGCGATTGTGTGATTAACCGTAGACGGTAGAGGCGAAATGCAGTACACCCCTACACATTCATAAACAACTAATTACAGGAAGACGGGAAGTAGGGGAAGAAAAAACTTAGTATATCTGTTGGAACCTATTGTCCTATACGCCCCCACAGCGGGAGAAAATCTCCACTGTGGGCAACTTGACTTCCGGCTTTGCCGGCTTAGGGTATTAATTTTTTCTGGAGGAATTTTATAATGGCCAAACCAACCGGTTTTCTCGAATATGAGCGGCAGAATCCACCAAAACGCAAAGTGGAGGAAAGGGTTAAGGATTTTGCCGAGATTGAACAGCTCCTTGATCCTGCCAAGTTGCATGAACAGGCGGCCCGCTGCATGGATTGCGGTATTCCCACCTGCCATGCCTTTGGTTGTCCTGTTAAAAATTTGATTCCTGATTGGAATGATCTGATTTACCGTAATCAATGGGAAAAAGCCTGCGCCATGCTGCATAGCACCAACAACCTTCCCGAAATGACCGGCCGCATCTGTCCGGCACCCTGTGAAGCTGCCTGCACCCTGGAGTTGGACGGCAAACCCGTAACCATTCGCCAAATCGAATTGCAGATTGTGGAAAAAGGATTCAAGGAAGGCTGGATCAAGCCTCAGCTGGCCAAAAGAAGAACCGGAAAGAAAGTGGCCGTGGTGGGTTCCGGACCAGCCGGCTTGTCTGCTGCGCAACAGTTGGCGCGCGAAGGACATGAGGTCACACTTTTTGAAAAAGCCGGCCGTATCGGCGGTTATTTACGCTACGGCATCCCTGATTACAAACTGGATAAAAATGTTATTGACCGTCGCATGCGGCAGATGGAAGCGGAAGGCGTGGTCTTTAAAACCAATACACAAGTCACGGCGGAAAGCCTGCAAAAAGAGTTTGACGCTACGCTGCTCACCATCGGTGCCGGCGTGCCCCGTGATTTGACGGTACCGGGGCGGGAATTAAAGGGTGTTCATTTTGCGCTGGAGTTTTTGACCCAACAGAACATGCTCAATGCCGGTGATCCTATTCCTGAAGATCAACGTCTTAGCGCCAAAGGCAAGCATGTGGTGGTGGTTGGCGGTGGAGATACAGGATCCGACTGCATTGGCACCAGCATTCGCCAGGGGGCGGTTAAAGTAACTCAGATTGAATTGCTCTCCCAGCCGCCGCAAGCACGGGCGGCTAACAATCCCTGGCCTTACTGGCCGACTATTTTGCGCACTTCTAGCTCCCATGAAGAAGGGTGCGAACGCATGTGGGATATCAATACCAAGGAAATGATCGGCAAAGATGGCCAGGTTACCGCACTCAAAGCGGTCAAACTGGAATGGACTTTTCCCGAAGGAGGCCGGCCCAGTTTCAAGGAAATACCAGGATCAGCTTTTGATTTGAAGGCCGACCTTGTGCTCTTGGCCATGGGGTTTTTGCACGCCGATCCCAAGGGCTTGGTCTCGGAGCTGAAACTCGAAACCGATGGCCGGGGCAATATCAAGGTGGATGACCACTATCGCACTTCGCAGGAAGGTGTTTTTGCCGCCGGCGATGCGGAGACCGGAGCGTCCTTGGTGGTGCGGGCTATTAACCGTGGCCGTGAAGCGGCGGGAAAGGTCAGCCGGTTTTTGCAAGCAACAAGGTGAACCAATGATATCAGAAGAGCCGGGCGATAACAGAAAAAATCCGGTTAATATTTAGAATTAAAGAAATTCACTTGGTGGCCGATAGTTTAAAAAGCGCAGGGGGAGAGCGGAGACATGAATGTCCAGAATCTTTCCCTGCCTTTTTATTGTGTTGGTTTTAATTTTGAACGGCTGTGCCACTTTACCACCGCTGCCTATGGCCCCAGTAGCCTTTAATGATTACAGCAAAATTAAGCCTAAACATATTAATCGTCTTAATAAATTACTGTTCAATCGTGGTTACAATCAGGGCGTGCACAGGGGCGATGAAGGTATTATTTATGATTTAGGCAAAAATAAATTGCCCATAGGCCGTTTTCGCGTACAAAATGTCTTCCCCAACCGGGCGGAAGCCAAAATCAAACACCTGTTCCGGAATAAATATGCCTTGCTGATTGCTGAAATTAAGGACGCTGATCGTTCCCTTAGGTGTTATGTTATTGATTGCCGCTACTGAATAATCTCCTCTTAAGATACAATTGATGCCCCTGCCATAAAATAATTTTAATAAAAATGGAATAAAGTTTCTTTTGGTGTGTCTTAATACATAGAGAGAAAATGTTGGGGTTAGCACCTGAAGGAGACCATTATGGAACTGCAGCAGCTGTTGAGACCGGATTGTATTATACGGGATGTAGAAGGGTTGGATAAGGCGGAGGTTCTCAGGACCATGATCGGTTCTTGCAAAATGGATCAGCAAGGTGCCCTGAAAGATAAAATTTTGAAGGCTGTTTGGGAAAGGGAGCGCCTGGGGTCCACGGCGGTGGGCAGAGGCGTGGCTTTTCCCCATGCCCGTGCGGCCTTTATTAAAAAAACAACCCTGTTGGTAGCGGTCTCGAAGAGGGGATTGGAATTTGGCGCTCTTGATAATTCCAGAACCCACGTTGTTTTTTTGTTGCTGTTGCCGCTCAAGGCCGAGGTTAGTCATCTCGGACTATTCTCCAAATTGGCGACCTTGTTTTTAAATCCCAGTGTTTTAAAAACCCTTCTGTCTCTTGAGGATGAAAATCAGATGGCGGCCTTTCTCAGCAGGGTTTCGGAGAACCTTGCAAGAAAGGATACCAGCTCCGTGGCGGGCTGACCTTGGCGGGTCAGATTATTCTTCTTTTGATGTCATGAATATAATAGACTTTTCAAATAAGGGATAGGCGATATCCATCAGCAGTAACCCGGCCAAGGAACAATGCTTTAAAAGAAATCTGGCTTTTTGATGCTGGAGTTCATCGGGTTGCATGCCTTCTGAAATCAATAGTCCCAAAGTGTCGAGGACTACCAAATCCAAATACTCACAGTCGTGTAAAAGGTGTGTTTTATAAGGGATAGGAACCATTACCTGAGTTTGACAGATCAATCCCAGAGCCTGCAATTCTTTGGCCAGAGCCAAACGAAAGGTGGCGGGAGACACACCCAAGCCCATATGCCGCTGAACTTTTATGGCGGCATGCATGAGTTGCGTTCTGAGCACCAATAATTCATTGTTATGATAGCTGCCTGGAGGTTCTTGGACCGTTGGGAACTTTTCTTTAACTGAAACAGTGAACGTGGTCATAGCCTAAACCTCCTTGTTTCTTAATTCGGAATGAAAGTGACTACACTAGGTGATCATTATCCGTGAATCGGTACCAGCGAATTAATGCTTTCAATCATATGATCGGGAATGCGCGCCAAGCGCTTCTCCCCATGGTGGTAGCATACCATGGTGACTTCTGCGGTCAGCACGGTTTCGCCCTGACGTTCAACCACGTAGTTAAACTGGCAAGACACTTTTTTAAGGTCGGCGGTATGCATGCGGATGGATAAGTTGTCTCCGCAAAAAATAGGTTTTTTATAATCCACTTGTATTTTGGCGGGGAAGTAGGTGAGTTGATATTTTTGGACATAAGTTAAAAAATTACCATAAAGGGATTCGAACCAATCTACCCGGCACCACTCCAGCCATTCCAATGGTTTGGCATAATAGACTTGCCCGGTAGCGTCCGTGTCACCAAGATGTACTTTGTGGTTGATCGTGAACATGAGTTTTCTCCTTAGTTGGTGGGCGTGGCCTTGAGGGGAAAAACCATCAGGGATAAAACAGACAAAATCATGCAAGGCCGCCGGGAAAGAACGATGATGTAATGTAAAATTTTTAATCAACTTAATCAAGGATAAAATCTAAGTCACAATGACTTCCCGGATGGTTGACATCCCCTGGGCCATTGGAGAAAATATAATTTTATTATATTAGTCTGAAAGGGAAGACTATCATGGCCCAGACTACAAAAATATACCCTCCTACCTCCAAAATGCTAAGAAGCCTAATCGGTTCGGCGTTGTTATCAGCAGCGGCGGGAGGGCTGATTATACATCCAACCAGTTTAGGCGCTTTCCGAACGGCGGGGTTAGGCCTGGCTTATATGATGCTTGTTCTTTTCCTATGGCTATTGGGGCACACCCTATTCCGTTTAGTGCTGCCCAAACCCTTGCTTGTCCTTAGTGATCAGGGGGTGATGGATCAATCCTCGATATTTGCCGTGGGCTTTATTCCTTGGGAGGACATTAAGGAAATAGAGGCCCGGTCAGCAGGACGGGAACGGTTCGTCAGTATTGAATTGGAGAATGTGCAGGCCTATATAACCAAGGCCAAAGGCTTACAGCGCACTATGATGAATTTGAATTTAAAAGTGGGTCATGGCCCGATTAAAATCCCGGACAGCATGCTGCCCATGAGAGCCGCAGTACTAGCAGACCAAATGAGGCAATATCGTTCAGGGTTGGGCAGTCTTTAAAACCTCTTGAGACAAGACCCCGGCCGGTGATTCCGGCAGCGACGACACTACGGGTACATTATTGTCCAAGGCTGTTTGCGTGGCAAGCTGATAGGTGTCAATATGGTTCTTGTTGTTGGGGCCCTGGAATTGAACCAGTAACTGGTCCTGTTGTGAAATCCAAAAATAATATTTATTGGGCCAGAAAAGAGCGATGGTGGGAACATTGACACCCATCTCATATTTTCTGGTACTATATGTTTTGTTTCCCACCGTTATGTCTTCATCACTTACATATTTAAAATACATCTCTACAGGCCCAACCCAATTAGTGATCAGCCCTCTGGAAAAGTCATCTTCGATATGAGTCAGATTACTTTGGCACATATAAAAAGTATAGCGTTGGCCGGGTTTGGGCTGGAGCAGGGTCAGCAGATAAAACAAAGCACCATTGTTGTCATAGGTGGGTTGGCGATAGGGATAATGGGCAGGGCAAACGCCGCTAATTTCAATTTTATTATGCTCATAATCATAATTAACCCCCACCATTTCTTTGCCCTCTGCATCAAAATATTTGGCACTCTGAAGTTTGGTTTGATCGGTAAACGTGCTCGTTTCTTTTTCACCGAATTCATTATAATAAGAAACCGTGGTCAAATGCTGGGCTTCTTCCACGGTTAGAGTGACGGCTCGGGGGGTGCCATTGATCATGGCGGTGTAAGTGTAAACAATATTTTTAGACGCTTGTCCGAGGCTGGGGGTGATTAATCCCAGGATTATGAGAATTATAAAAACACTGCCCATTCTTACGGTTGCCATGTTGGCCACTTCCTTTGCTGGTTGAGTTGGTCGGATTTATACTTTTTCCCAATAGATGACGGGAACTCATGTTTAACGGGACTTATAGTTGTCCGACAAATGTCTGGATCTTCTGCCTTTGTTTTATTATCGGCTGGATATTTTTAGGCCTGTAGGTCCGTCGTGGCAGGATGGGGAGGGTAACCCATCACGTTGCCGGGACTAATGTCTTACTAAGAGGGCGGTGATTGGAGTTGCAGGGGGATGAAATATTTGCTAGGGTAAGGATCATCGTTTAAGGATCAGCCAATGCCTGACCATCTTTTAACTTTTTCATTGTCCGTGTTTATGGGCTTTTTTGCGATTATGAATCCCATTGCCAACAGCCCTATCTTTCTGGCCTTGGTGGAAGACAGGGATGCAGCCACCAGAAAACGGATTGCCAAAACGGCCACTATTACGGCTTTTTTAATAGTTCTATGTTTTGTGGTGATGGGCAAAGCTATCTTTGACTTGTTTGGTCTCACCATCCCCGCCTTTAAAATCACCGGGGGATTGATCGTCTTTTATGTGGGCTTTGAAATGCTCCAGTCCAAAAAATCCACTATCCATCATCAGGAAGATCCGGATACGGATAGTATTGCCGTTTCACCTTTAGCCATTCCCATTTTAGCCGGACCGGGCACTATTGTAACCGCCATGAATAATGTGACCAATGCAGGCTTGCTGCGTATGGGTATGGTGATGGCCATTTTCGGACTTATGATTCTGTTAACCTATTGGGCTTTTATCTTTGGCGATTATATCGTGAACAAGCTGGGCAAGAATATAATTATGGTCATCGGCAAAATCATGGGACTCATCCTGGCGGTCATGGGCGCGGGTATGGCTATAGAGGGGATTAAGTTGGGATTTGGGGTGAGGTGACCAGCAACTGGAAATATTTTGAAATGTAGGGGTTCAACATGTTGAACCCCTACGGTAGGGACAATTGAGCGATGAGGGATATTGCTGACCAAGATGCAGCACATTTTAATGTGCATGGACTTGGAAGAGTTCGATTTCCGAGATTTATTTAATCTAATTTGTAGTCTGTTTTCCCTTTTATTTACCTGCTTAATTTTTGATTATAAATCCAATGACAATTTAATGAATAATTTGCTTTGTAATATGACAAAATATTTATATAATGTCAGAGATCGCAACTCACCCAAGGAGGGATTATCTTGAGAAAAGCAACTTTCTTGATTATCTCCGCACTATTCTTTCTTCCATTACAAAGTTATTCTTTATCTCATTTCCTTTTAGAAATTAATCCAGCAACAAATCCTACGGCTGGGGAATATACCCCTATCACTATTACAGCCTACGATGCTCCTGGTATCCCGTCCACGACCTTCTCTGGCACTGTTGATTTAACCAATAATACTTATCCGGATACAATCAGCCCTAATACATCCGAAAATTTTACTGCCGGTGTTTGGAAGGGCTTTGTTCGATTGAAAGCTGCAGGCGCCAATGAAATTTCCTGCACCGATGGTAGTGCAAACGGTAATACGCAAGTAGCGGTTGCAGCTAATGTTGTCAGTCAATTATTGATCATACTTCCAGGACAGACTCATACTCCAGGAGTGAATTCGGGTGTAACTCCGGTGGTTCAAGGTGGTGATTATCCTGACGTCATTCAAGGCGTTTATTACGGTGTGACCCTGTTGGCCACAGATGCTTATTATAACCGAGTTAATTCCTACACCGATACGGTAATGGCCAATGAAGTAGGAATGAGTTATCATCCTTCTTCTACCATACCTATAAATGCTGGGATAGGCTATTCCACTATCGAAACCACGACCGGTTCCTTGACAGGAAGCCTGGTTACCGTAGGATTTGGGTCCACACCAGGGCTGACCTTCACGCCTGTCTACCTCACCTCCTTTTCCTCTACTGCCGGGTTTGCCCATATCAGCACACCTTCCCAGGTCTATGCAGGAGAGGATTTTTATGTATCCGTTTCCATCAAAGCATCCTCTGATCCTAATGCGCCTGGTGGCATTTTGACCAACAATAATGATTACTTTGAATTTAAGAAATTTTATTTGTCGAACAACGAAGAATTGGCCAACAATCCCAATCGAGATAATTTGGCTAATTTCACTGTGCAAAATGGTGTGAAATATTTTAATGACCGCTATTTCCGGGAAGCTACGCAGATTTATTTGCAAGCCCATCAACTGACCATTAATGGTACCACCGTTTATGCTGTCAGTTCAGCGCCCATAACCATCCTCCCCAACATTCCTGCCAGTGTGTCGCTTAGCCTTAGCCCCAGCGAAGTCCAGTCCAATCATCAATCCATTGTTTCAGCCACGGTTTACGACCAATACGGCAATAAAACTTCTTCCAATATCCATGATTTTCATGTGACCTTCCATAACACCAGCACCAATGGTTATTTGTCGGTGACAGCCACCACCACCGGCAGTGACAATTCAACCAATGAAGGTGTGGCCACAAGTACCTATACAGCCGGCACGATCAATGAAGCGGTGGTGTTGGACGTGGCCGTGCTCGATAATGTCTCCTCCACGGTTTACGCTTACCAGAGTGTGACGGTGAAGGTTTCGGTAGCGCCTGTGGAGGCCGGGGCCATCGTCAATTACCCCAATCCTTTTGATCCTGGACGCAATGAAACCACTTCCATCAACTACTATCTTGAAGACAACAGTAATGTGGAACTACGCATTTACGATCCCTATGGCCGGGTGGTGGTGGCTAAAAACTTTGACAAGGACAGCACTGATCCCATCAGCTTAAGCGCCACCTCCAAGGGCGGCGCTGCCTGGATGTGGGATGGTAAGAATGGGGAGGGTAGAACCGTGGCCAACGGGATCTATCTGGTCAAAGTCAGGGCTCAGAGTTCTGGTAAAACGCAGGAATTTAAACGACGGGTGGGGGTAATAAAATAATGACCTTAAACATGCGAAAAATTACATTTATTTTATTAGCAGCCGTGCTGGTCGGCATGCCCATCCAGGGTTTAGCCATTGATACTGATGCCGGTCAGGCGGGCACTTTTTTAACTTACGGGGCCGGTTCCAGGGCTATTGGCATGGGACGCGCTTTTGTAGGTATTGCCGATGATGCTACTGCTGCTTATTGGAATCCCGGCGGCTTGACCAGTGTTTCGCAGAATCAAGTGCTGTTGCAATACATGACATTGCTGGACGGTGATAATTTCCAGTATTTAGGATATTCTCATATTATACCTTATGTCGGCACTCTGGGGGTTGGACTGACTTTTCTGAATCAGGGCACAGCCGAAGGCCGCGATACATTTAATGAAGTCACTGAAAGTTTCTCCAACAACCAATTCGCCTTTCTCGGCGCCTTCGGCATGGATATTACGCCACAGCTGGCCGGTGGCGGGACCTTGAAAATCGTTAATCAAACCATGATGTCCTTATCTGCTACCGGTTTCGGCTTTGATTTGGGCCTAATGTACCATCCCTTTCCTTTCCTTAACCTGGGCTTGAGTTTCCAAAATCTGTTGGCGCCTTCTATTAAATTAAAAGAGGTAGCCGACGTTTATCCCATGAACATGACGCTTGGTATTGCCACGAAGTTGTGGGGGGACAGGCTCAAAGCGGATGTGGATTTGGCTAAAAACATGGATCAGGATCAGCTGAAGGTTCGTTTCGGACTGGAAGGCTCGCCAATGCACAATGTCTTTGTCCGGGCGGGCTATGATTTACAGGAATTCACCGGCGGTTTGGGCTACCGCTATAGTGATATACAATTGGACTATGCCATCGGCTTTTTAACGGAAGATGAAAGCCTGCTGCACCGGGTGGATCTTTCTTATTACTTTGGAGGGTTTATTTTGGAGGCACGGCCGGAGCCGGATAAATTCTCTCCGGTAGGCATCAATAAAGTCACTATTATCAAACTACTTTGCCAGACAAAATTACAGGTTAGGGTTTGGTCGGTCCAGCTTTTTAATGAATCCAATACCTTGGTCAAAAAATATTCCGGTGAAGGCTCGCCGCCGGAACACATCGTTTGGGATGGGATGGAGGATACTTTAAATCCCATGCCCGATGGGAAATATAAAGTGGTCTTTACCATTGAAGATGCCGCCGGCGATGTAAAACAAGCTCCGCTCACCTATGTGACGATTCAAAGTGTGCTCCCCCTGGGGGTGTCGCCTCTTGAATTTGAATAAGGCCATGGGCACGGTTTGACCATTGGGCGACAGCTTGATAAACTCTTTATCAACACGATTTGCTTTTGAGGATGGCGTTATTTACTTCCGGCCCTTCTTTGGGTAGGGACGCGGCGTCGGCTGGCGGATTCAGGGGAGTGAAGACAGTTTCTTGCAAAAGGTCGTTATAGGAAACGGTCGTGACCGTTCCCTACAAAGGCCATTATTCGCGAACGGATGGAATTCATAAACCGTAGAGGAATGTGCGTATTTTATTAAAATAGAAAAGCTGTAAAAAATTATACGAGGTGACCTAAGTGGCTGAGACATTTAAACGCAAACAAATCTACATCAATATGGATTTGCAGTTTAAGTATTCCCTGATTTTGATTTTTACCATGATCGTAGAGATTATCATTGTAGGCATTGCCACTTTTTTTGTGCTTAATCAACCCAAACCGGAAATCCCGGGAACCAACATTTATTTCATCTATAAAGCTGTTCTGGCTGTTATTTTGTTCCTGACCATTTGTAATATTACAGTCGGCGTTTACCTCTCCCACAAAGTGGCCGGTCCGTTGTACCGGTTTGTCATGTGTGCCCGGGAAGTGGCTAATGGCAATCTTAAAATTCAAGTTAATCTGAGAAAAGGTGATGAATTACGGGAATTGGAAGAATCTTTTAATGAGATGACGGAACGGCTGCGGGGATATGTGCGTCGTGACCGCGAGGTGATTGCCGGGATCCAGACCTCGGTCAAAGCCATCGCTGATAATATTAACAAAGCTACCGTGGGCAAGGCGGAAAAAGATAAAATTATGGAATCTGTCAAATACATACAGGACAATAGTGGGGAAGTCTGTAAAGAGTTTAATATCTAATTCCTTACCAAATTAAAAGCTGTAGAGGGGACGCTTTATGCACTGGAAAAGACGAGGGATGGTTCTATTCAGCGCGTTATGGCTTTGGCAGATGGCGGCGCTGAGCTGGGCGGGCAGTTATACTGAAAATTTTGCCACCACCACTTACAAAGATCCGGCAACCACGGCCGATTGGAATACCATCAAACGGCAGCTGCTTCTGACCTCTTCCTACAGCTTCTCCCAACCAGGCGGATTAATCAATTGGGGTGGCCAGATTCGCGCCATTCACCACAATGGGCAACCAGGCGGGCGGTGGCTTATTGGCGGCGCCGGCGCCAAGCTCAACAGCTATGACGGGACCAGTTGGACCAATCTCTCTCCCGACCTGGACAATTATAGTACCAGCACAATCATGTCCATTTGGCACCAGAGTGGCACCTGGCTGATCGGCGGCACTGGTAAAAAGCTAAACAGTTATGATGGTACAACTTTTACCGATCTTTCAGGTGGGCTGATTAATTGGGTGAGTCAGGATATTAATGCCGTGCGTTATGGCGGCGGCAGCCCCACGGATTCGGTTTGGCTGATAGTGGGCAATAATGGGCGCCTGAACAGTTATGATGGTTCTACCTTTACCGATATGTCGGGCAGGGCAGGTTTTTTTGCCAACACCACCAATGGTTATGCGGTGGCTTTTAACGGTTCTTATTGGCTGCTGGGCGGCGATGGCGGCTGCTTGAGCAAATACCAAGGCGGCGTCTTTTATGATTTAAGTGCCCAATTCCGTACCACTTTTGGCAACAACACTGTACGTTCTCTCGCCTGGGACGGCACCAAATGGTTGATTGGCGGCAGTGGCGGGAAATTGGTCTCCTTCAACGGCACAACCACTTTTACGGATTTATCGGCCAACGTTACGGGCATGAATAATATTTTTTCCATCGACTACAATACGGCCAGCGGTTTTTGGCTGATTGGCGGCAATGGGACAGGCTTGGCTCCTGTGTTGTATGCATGGGACGGTGGTAGTACTTGGCTTAATCAATCATCGCAACTCACAGGCTTTGGGTCTGGTAATCCTATCTACTGTATTGAATACAACAGCACCACTGGTTCGGACGAATGGCTGATCGGCGGGGAACAAGCTCGTCTGAATAAGCGTGTCGGATCATTGAACCTGCCCAGTTTTACTGATTTTACCTCTGATTTGAAAGATATGGGTATCTACAACATCAACTTTGCCGCTGATAACGATAACGGTGATGTCATTCTGGGGGGCAACAATAGCCGTTTGAATGCCTACGATGGCCTGACCTTCCAGGATATCAGCGGTGACCTGGCCGCCGCCGGCTGGGGTACGGCCAATGTGCTGGCCGCGGATGGCAACAGCAGTTATTGGTTGATTGGCGGAAGCTCGGGTAAGTTGGTGCGGTATGCAGGTGGCACAGCAACAGATCTAACGGCTTCTTTGGGTTTTGCGGGAAGCATCACCAGCATTCGCTGGAACGGGAGTTATTGGCTGATAGGTGGTACCGGCAGGCAGTTGGTGCGCTACAATGGGTCAACCTTTACACCGGTAAGTCTGGCGGCCGTGTTTGGTGTTTCTGATGATGTTAAAGCTTTGGCCTATGGGGGCGGGCAGTGGCTGATTGGCGGCGGATCTGGTAGTTTGGCCATCTATGACGGCAGTACGGTTTCCCCGGTCGCTGCGGTTAGCGGTTTTACAGACATTAATGATATTGCCTATACGTATCACGGCGGATTTGATTGGTTTATGATCGGCGGTGTCAGCTCTCCCCAAAAAGTTTGTCTCTATAACCCCGATTTCGGGGTGACCAATTGGGAAACCCTATCGGGCTTTTCCAGCGACGCCGTCTATGCGGTAGGTTACAACCCGCAGGACAGCTACTGGTTTATTGCCGGAGACCACGCCAAAATCAATACCTATGATTGGTCCTCCATCTCCGATGTTTCCGCTAATCTGGTGGCTTACGGTAACTCGGCCATCAATACGCTGTGCTGGAACGGCACCTACTGGATGATCGGGGGCAGTGAGGCGCGGATCAATAAATACGGTCCTGAATATAGTACCTTGGGCAGCGGTTATTCCCTTAACGTGGCCAGCACGGGCAGTTATTTTATCAGCGCTTTGTTAACCGTCAATCAAACCTTGAATGGTCAATCCATTGATTATTATCTTACCGCGGACGGTGGCACGCACTGGGAAGGGCCGGTAACACCTGGTAGCAACTGGACCTTTATCAACAGCGGCAATGATCTGCGCTGGCGGGCGGATTTGCAGACCACCAATGTCGAAATTTCTCCTTATATCAGTTCCTTGAACATTAATTACGTGGAACCCACGCCGACTTCTACGATTACACCCACCTTTACACCCACCTCCACTCACACGCCGACAGCCACCTTTACACCCACGGCGACGCCTACCTTTACGCATACGCCGACGGCGACGCCCAGTTTTACCGGTACGCCCACATCTACCCATTCGCCGACGGGCACCATGACCATCAGCCCCACCTATACCCCAAGCTTTACGGCCACACCGACATCAACTTTTTCGCCAACCTCAACCCATACGCCGACCGATACGCCGACCCCAACCCCGGCTTATTCATCAACCTTTACTCACACACCGACTTTTACTCATACCCCGACCTGGAGTCCTACCTCCACCCATTCGCCCACATCGACACCGACCTTTACCCCAACCAATACCCCCACGGCGACGCCTACTTTTACCATAACCAAAACCGCAACACCTACCGTCACGGCCACGTTTACCACAACGCCAACGTTTACCCATACACCTACATCAACCCATACACCCACCGGGACAGCCACACCGACCGTAACCCCAACCTTTACCAGCACCCATTCACCTACGGCAACGCCCAGCTTTACGTGGACGCCGACGTCCACCCATTCACCGACGTTCACGGTCACACCGACCTGGACGCCAACATCCACTCATACACGAACCATAACCGCAACCAGTACCACTACGCCAACCTTTACGCCTACCAATACCGCGACACCCACTTTTACCTCCACCTATTCACCGACGTTCACGGTCACACCGACCTGGACGCCAACGTCCACTCACACACGAACCGTAACCGCAACCAGCACCACGACCCCCACCTTTACGCCTACCAATACCGCGACCCCCACCTTTACCTCAACTCATTCACCGACGTCCACGGTCACGCCGACCTGGACGCCGACATCGACTTATACGCCGACCTGGACACCAACCAGTACCGCTACTCCCACATTTACAGCAACACCCAGCGTCACGCCGACTTACACCAGTACTCATTCACCTACACCCACCACCACGCCCACCTGGACACCGACATCAACTTTTACAATGACGTCCACCGACACGCCTACCGCCACACCAACCTTTACTCATTCCAGCACCTATACGGCCACGCCGACGTTTACACCCACGTCTACCCATTCCGCTACGTTCACGCCATCGGCCACACGCACCGCCACACCCACACGTACGGCTACGCCTACCTTTACCCATACGCCCACTGTGACCCCCACCTTTACACCTACCTCCACCGTAACGCCAACCTATACCTTTACGCGTACAGCCACGGCCTCGGCTACAGCCACCGCCACGCCAACCATAACGGACACCCCCACTCAGACGGTGACCTTTACACCGTCGGCAACCTTTACGCATTCGCCCACCACCACACCGACGTTTACAGCTACGCGGACTGCTTCGCCAACGGGCACACACACCATTACCCCGACGATAACCATGACTTATACGGCCACGGCCACGGCGACGATTTCTGTCAGCCCCACACCTACAGCAACTTTTACGGTCACCAGCACCTTTACCTGGACGCCGACTATAACCGTCACCCTGACCATTTCACCGACGGTCACCTTGACTGCAACGCCTTTTGCATCGCTGACTACAACCCCTACCACCACCTCGACGCCTACGTCCACGTCCACCCCCATAACCGAGGTCAGAGTCTATCCTAATCCTTATCACCCCAAACGGGCTTTCAATGGCACCTGTAAATTTACAGGTGTGGAACCGGGAGATCATTTAAGAATATTTACGGTATCCGGGGAAAAGGTTATCGAAGTGACCGGGATGAGCAACCGCTATGAATGGAAGGGGAAAAATCAATCAGGATCTGATGTGGCTTCGGGATTATATTTCTGGATTTTGAAAAAAGAAAATGGCCGTACTTATACGGGTAAACTAATTGTCATCAGATAAGATTGATTTAAAGTCAACTTTAGGCACAACGCCTCTTAACTAGTTTTGATAAGACAAGGACACCTGGTTGGATTCGTAGTCCGGCAGGCCTTAGCCAAAATCTGGAAAATCACCCGGACCAAGTTAGGCTGGCATAAGGAGCAAGAAATTTTTATTCATCCTGAACCCCGGCTAAAACCAAGCCGAGGTAACGGAAACTAGAAACAACAACGATTGCTATCTGCAACAAGAACGACCTAAAGGGGCACAGTGAGGTGCCTCTTTTTTTATTTTGCAGTTTTATCGCCAGGCCCCATCAACCTTGGTTCAGCTTAAATTCCCAAAAACCATTTAATAAATTTTCTTTTAAACCGATACTTTGTTGAAGTGGTTTTTCTGCATTGGCCTTGTTTGAAGTAAAATAAAGGATATGGGTTGTTTGTATTTGGTAAGACTATTATCAATAGAAAGATAAAATTGCAAATAATATGATAAATAAAATGATAAATAAAAAAATATGTTGATAAAAATATGCAACTGATATAAAATAAATAACGAAATAATTACAAAATATATTTATATAAAAATTATAATAACGATAATGATCAATAAGTTAAGCAGTCATCCGCTGAGGTGATTTTATGTTTAAAAGAACACTATTCTTCATGATGGGCTTAATATTATTGATATCCCTTGGTCACGCCGGTGGTCCGGGTACAACCAATGCCAATTTCCTGAAAGCCGGACAGGGTGTTCGGGCAGTGGCCATGGGTGAGACCTACGTAGCGCTTGGCGATGACCTGGATACCTTGTACTGGAATCCTGCCGGACTTTCTCAACTCAAAACCGTGCAAGCTGCTTTTACTCACAGTTTCTGGATGGAAGAAATTGGTACCGAGTATTTGGCCTTTGGTACGCCCCTTGGTCCTCTTGGTGCCATAGGCGGTGGCATCACGCTGATGAATGCAGGGACGATTACACAAACCCTGGAAGATTCATCAGGCAATTATGTGGGCACAGCCGGTGACGTCTCGGCCATGAGTCTGGCCTTTATTGGGACCTATGCCCAAAAGCTTAATCGTCTTATTCCCAGTGATGATCCCTTTGTTAAAAATACCTTGGTCGGTGCATCGCTCAGGGTGGTTTCCGAGAGTGTGGCTGAAGCCAGTATTTTCGGCGGTGGTCTGGACATTGGCGCGCTCTGGCGGCAGACTGAAGAAATTAAACCCAGGGAAGTCACTACACTCAATGCGCTGAGACAGAAGGCTTCGGATGTGGCACCGACTATAAGAGATGCCGGTTGGCGGATTGGGTTTGTGGCTCAGAATCTGGGCGTCACCACAGACCAGATGATGCCCATTAATTTCAGACTAGGCGGCGGCTACATCATTAATGATGCGCTCACAGACAATGGCCGCTTTACTTTTGCAGCCGACGCCTTAATTCCGGTGGACAATAATTTTAAAATATCGCTGGGAACGGAATACGCGCTGGTGGGTCCCAGTTCCAAAGTGGCGGCCCGCGTCGGCTATAAAATTGGCAATGAGATTCAGGACCTGGACAGCATGGCCGGACTGACGGCCGGTGCCGGATTTGCCATTTTAATTTCGGGTATTCGCTACCAGTTGGATTATGCGTTTGTGCCCTATGGCGACTTGGGCACAACCCAGCGTATTTCCTTGACCTTGGAGTTTTTGACCGGGAAAAATGCCGTAACGCCGCTGGCAGCCCAAGTGCCGGTGCCGTCGGCCATGCCATCAGTTGTGCCGATGTCTAAACCCCAAGCCCGTAAAGAAGCCAAGACACCCCCGCAGGCAGACAAGAAAACAGATCAACAAGTAAAAAGTACTGAGAAAAAAGAACCGCCAAAAACAGAACCTGCCAAAGAAAACAAAGCACCGCAGGTTGAGGCCACCCCGGCGCCTACAAAAGAGCCTGAAGTTGATAAAGGTGAAGAGTCTAAAAAACTTCGAAGCGCTCTGAATCGCATCATGGGGAGCATCAAGGCGGGCATGCTGCCCGGCATTAACTTTGACAGAGGCACAGCTGCACTAACCAAAACAGCACAACGTGGTCTGGGACAAATCGGCAAACAATTGGAACGTTATGACTATGGAAAAGTGGTGATTGTGGGTTTTGCAGGAGCCAAGAAAGATCTGGCTGAAGCACGGGCCAAAGCGGTGGAGCGGTATCTGAAAATGAGTTTCCGTTTTGATGCCAATCGTTTGGAAACCAAGGTTGGGGAGGCGGGCAAGGAGACGAAGAATTCCTCCATTGATATTGAGGTGGTTTTGGAAAAATAAAACACGCCGGGGCGCGTATACGTCCCGCGGATGACGACTTTTTCAAGATGAAGCTATAAACCCTGGTTCCCCGGCAGCCGACACTAACAAGCGGCCGGGCAACCCCTTGGGCGTCTGCTGGTTTGTCGAGGCGGGTAAAGGCATGTCGGTACCAAGCAAGTAGCTTTTTCAAAGCCGCCTGTGGGGTTTGGTTTAACAACCGGTCGGTAACAAGAACTTACTAAGCGGGGGAGAGGCACAAAAAGAGGATGACATCCATGAAAAAAACAAAACTGTTTTTGATGATGTTCATGCTGACCTTCGTCGCTGCCCTACCAAGTTGGGCTTTTGTCCATACCGAAACTTTCAGCAACAACAATTTTGAAGATACCCTCAATACGGATGCCAACTGGGATACAGCTTTGGGGGAAGTACGGCTGGATGCCCATTATCAGTTTTCCCAGCCCGGTGGTCTGAATAATTGGGGCGGGCAAATACGGGCCATTCATTACAATGGCAGCCAGTGGCTTATCGGCGGCGCCGGCGCCAAGCTCAACAGCTATAACGGCACCACCTGGACCAACTTATCGCCGGACCTTTCGGGTTTTACCACCAGCTTGATTACCTCTATTTGGTACAACAGCGGCACATGGCTGATTGGAGGAAGCGGAAAGAAATTAAACGCCTACAATGGCAGCACCTTTACCGATCTTTCTTCAGGCCTGGTCAACTGGGTCAGTGAAGATATTAATGCCATCCGCCATGGTGATGGCACCGAAGATTTCTGGCTCATTGTGGGAAACGGCGGCAAGATTAACCGGTATGACGGCAGCTTTACCAGTTTGGCGGGCAGCGCCAATTATTTTGCCAACACCACCAACGCCTATGCCATTGGTTATAATGGTACTTATTGGCTCATTGGTGCTGACAATGGCGGATTGGTCAAATACCAGGGCGGGGCGTTTACGGATTTGAGCTCCCTGGTGCGGGCCAGTGCTTTTGGAACTAATATCGTACGCACCTTAGAGTGGGACGGCAGCCGCTGGCTGGTCGGCGGTACTGGTGGTAAATTGGTAAGCTTCGACGGTGCCAGTACCATTACGGACTTGTCCTCCCATGTTAGCCAACTTACCACCATCTTTTCGCTTGATTATGATCCGGACAACCATTTTTGGATGATTGTGGGCAATGGCACCGGCTTGGCGCCCATTGTTTATACCTATGACGGCAGCAGCACCTGGTATAACCAGTCCGGCAGTCTGGTGGGCTTTAAAAGCGATCAACCACTTTATATAACAGCCTATGGCGACAGCGGCAGCGGCTGGTTGTTGGGCGGGGAACAGGCACGCCTTAACAGCCGTAGTGGTTCGGTGAACAGTACCAGCTATGCTGACGAATCGAACAATCTTAAAGATATGGGTACCAGGCTGATTAATGCCATTGCCGTTAATGACAATAATGAAGTGGTTCTGGGCGGAGACAGCGCTACCTTGAATATTTATGACGGTGTGTCATTTATTGATAAGAGTACCGCTTTCGGCAGCACCAGTTGGGGAACAGCCAATGTCAAGGCCATTGACGGTAATGGTTCTATTTGGCTGATTGGCGGCAGCAACGGCAAACTGGTTTCTTATAATGGCACCACCATGACCGATTTGAGTTCCAGCCTGGGGTTCTCCGGCAGCATCCTGTCCATTCACTGGGATGGCACCGGTTGGTTGATCGGCGGTACGGATCGGCAATTGGCATCCTATAATGGTTCCAGTTTTAACAATCTTAACCTTTCATCTTATTTTGGATCTTCCGATGATGTCAAAGCCATCTCCAGTGGCGGCGGTGTGTGGATGATCGGCGGTGGCAGCGGCAAACTGGTGCAGTACGATGGATCCACTTTTGTCAATTTGGATCAATCGTCCTATTTTTCCGACATCAATGCCATTGATTATGCGTCAGTAGGGGGATTCCATCGCTTCATGATCGGCGGTTCCTCCACGCCGCAACGTGTTCGTATTTATGACAAAGATATGGGATGGCTCTTTCTGGTCAACCTAAGCGGGTTCGCCGGTGAAATCGTCAATGCCGTGACCTATGACCAAAGCAACCAGTATTGGTTCATCGCCGGCAGTCATGCCAAATTAAACAGTTACAATTGGAGCCTGGCTCAGGATTGGTCCAACAGCCTGGTGGCCTATGGCACATCGTCCATCAGCGGTATGGCCTGGAACAGTGAATATTGGTTGATGGGAGGCAGTGAAGGCCGGGTTAATAAATACGGTCCTGCTTACCTTTCGCCAGGGACTGCCCAGTCCACCACCCTGGCCACCACGCAAAGCTTTTTTTATTCCGTCACTTTGACACCCATTGAAATGCTCAACGGTCAGCAGATTGATTACTATTTGTCAGCCAATGGCGGCAGCACCTGGAAATCGGCTAATATCGGCAGTGCCACTATTTTCAATGGCGTCGACCGGGGAAATGACCTGCGCTGGAAGGCTGTCCTGAATTCTTTTAATGTTGATTTTTCACCAAGGCTACAGCAATTAACCTTGGAATATTTTATGCCGCCGACGCCAACAGTCACCCCGACGTTTACCTATACCATGACCCCCACCAATACGGCCACGCCCACCTTTACCGATACGCCCAGTATGACACCCACCTATACGATGACGCCCACCTATACTTGTACGAATACGCCCACACCCACCATGACGCCAACTTATACACCAACAATCACACAAACCTTTACGTCAACAGCCACGCCGACGTCGACTTTTACACCCACGCCCAGCGTGACCCCGACCCATACCAGCACACGTTCGCCGACCTCCACTTCCACTCATTCGCCGACGTCCACTTTTTCACCAACCGCTACACCTACCATTACCTTAACCGCGACGCCAACACCCACCAGCACCAATACACCGACGGCCACACCCACGATTACTCCGACTTTTACTTATACCCATACACCGACCAATACGGCGACCCTAACCGGCACGCCTACTTCATCGTCCACCGCCACACCCAGCTTTACCGCCACGCCTACGGCAACACCCACATCGACGATTACCAAGACAGCCACGCAGACGTGTACGCCCACACCGACCCATTCGCCGACAAATACCGCCACGCCTACCAGCAGCCATACGCCAACCCATACGGCAACCAACACCCCGACGTTTACCATAACACCGACGTCTACTTTCAGCCCCACCGTAACGCCTACGGTTACAAAAACGCATTCCCCTACACCTACGGTCACGCCGACGTTTACCAGTACCTTTACCGGGACCGCTTCACCTACATCCACCATCAGTCCCACGGGCACGGCCTCCAATACACCGACGTTCACACCTACCTTTACCCCTACGGTGACGCCCACGATCACACCCACGTCCACCCGTACAGCCACGCCGACGTTTACGGTGACTTTGACGTCCACCCCAACCGCCACCCCCACCAATTCACCGACTTATACAAGTACACCTACCCATACACCGACCGCCACGGTAACGCCCACGGCCACCCAAACGTCCACGGGTACGCCGTCTCATTCACCGACCAACACCACCACACCTACGGGAACATTTACCGCCACTCACACACCGACCAGAACACCGACCTCCACCATAACGCCAACCGGCACCTTTACCTCGACTATTACGCCCACGGCGACCAGCACCCATACACCCACGCCTAGCCATACGCCTACATTAACCGCCACGGCAACCGGTACTTTTACGACCACGCCGACCTCAACTTCTACGGCCACCCCCACGGCAACACCGACGGAAGCAGTTGTCAGTATGGTGGTGGACGCGCCCGATGCGGCCGTGGCGGGCATTGCCACTGGTGTCACGGTGACCGTGTTCAATCAATGGGGCAGTCCTTCTTCGGCTTATCGCGGCACCATTACGTTTACTTCCGGAGACAGCCAGAGCACCGTGCCCGTGGATTACACGTTTACCGCCCTGGACAACGGCAGCCATTTCTTTACCGGCTTGACCTTTAGGACGGCCGGTGTACAGAGCGTGACGGCCACTGATACGGTTACGGGTAGCTTGAATGGCTCGGACAACACCAATGTGGCCGGCGGTACACCCATCGCCTTTACCATCGCCGCGCCGGCCCAGGCTTGGGCAGGACAAAATTTTACAGTAGACGTGACGGCCATTGACCAATGGTTTAATGTGGCCAGCAGTTATACGGGCACCATTTATTTTACCGCCACCGACGTGATGGCCGATCTGCCCAGTGACTACACCTTCACGCCTTCCGACCAGGGCGTGGCCACCTTTAATGTGACCATGAACACCACCGGTACCCAGAGCGTCACGGCCACAGATACCGTGGACTCCAATGTCAATGGCACGTCCAATAATATTACGGTTCGCAGCAACAGCATCGATCATTTTGACATTCAAGCCCCGGCCAATGCCAATGCCGGCCAGCCCTTTACCGTGCAGGTGACGGCCAAGGATCAGTTCAACAATACAGTGACCAACTATTACGGTACCGTGACGTTTACGGCTTCCGACGGCGCAGCGGCCCTGCCGTCCAATTATACTTATCAGGTTACTGATTACGGCACCCGTATTTTCTCGTTGACCCTGAATACAGGTACACCGACAGGTACTGATCAAACCATTTGGGTCAAGGATGCCTCGGCCAACACCATTACCGGCAGCGCGGATGTGAACGTGCTTTCCGGCGCTTCCTTGTATTCCCAACCCTTGCTGCTGACTTCCTATCTGCCCACGGCTTTGGAATACAGCTATGTTTATGTGGAGATCGAAGGCAATGGTGGTTCCAATATTTCCTATCCCGTGGGTACGGCTTATCTGGAATACGATGTGTATATACCTTCTCAGTCGGCGTCTTTCTATACTGGTCTGGATATTGTAGGGAATGGCTTTACCATGCGCGATTATGGTGAGAGCACCCAAACCTATATTGTGGACCAGAACGGCATCCGGGCTCATCCGTCCTTCTATGTAGGCGATTATGCCAACGGCCGTTGGTATCACAGGAAATTTGACATCGGCTCCATGGTGGCCGATTATCCGACTTATCGTTTCATTTACCTATCGCAGGATACAGGCAACAGGGGATGGAACGGTGCGCCCTCCAACCGCCAGGGCACCTTCAATGCTTATTACGACAATATCCGTTTTACCAATTCGTCAGGGGCAACTTTGCAGAATGTCTTTGCCGATGATGATGCCTTGCCGCGCGGCGGTATATCCGCCCAATGCAATGGTGGGAGCAAGACCGGCACATCCTGGGCCGGCGGTTCGGTGACGCCCACCAATAACTGGGTATTTGTTACGAAAAATTTCGATGTTTCCGCTATTCCCGACAGCGGCATTCCGGCCGACAACAGCAGCAAGTCTTATCTGTCGGTAACCATGACAGCTGCTGATAACAGTACGGCCGTACGTTATGCCTTGGTCGATTTTTCCACCAGCCGTCTGCAGGACACGGTGGATTGGGGCATTATTACGCCTGAACTGGTGCCCAAGACCAACACGAGCGGTGTGACGGGCGCCGCGGTCAAATCCACGGCTGCTGGTTCCACCCAGGTCCAATACCAAGCCGGTCCTTTCATCAAATATCTTAATGTCAACTTTGATGCCAGCGGGGCCAATCACGTGGCTATCGATCCGGAAGATTTCAGCGTGCTTACCAATCAGAGCGCCCTGCTCACTATTCAATATGAGGATAGCAACAACAACTTTGTGTCCGATGCCCGGGGTGTTACCCTGACGGCTTCCTCCGGCACTGGTGCCTTCTCCACCGATGGCAGTAATTGGTACAGTCAGATTTTGATTACACCGCTGGCGCCGGTTAATCTGCTTTTCAAGGATAGTTCAGCCGGTTATGTGACCATTACAGCCGATTCGGACGGCCTGACCGATGATATCAGTCATGCCCAGGTGAACAACACGCCCGGTGATCACCTGTCTGTCCAACCGCCGTCGGAGACCGTTACCGCAGGAGTACACAGCGTCCTGACCATCCAGGCCAGAGACAGCAGTGACGACAATACTTATTCCACAGCCAATGTGTCCATTTCTTCGGCATCAACCACCATGCGTTTCTCCAAGGACGAAGGGGCGCACTGGTATAGCTCTACGTCCTTTAACCTGACCAATGGGCACGCCTATATTTGGTACTACGATACCATGGCGGCTTCCGGTGTGACCATCACGGCCCATGACAATACTACCGGCATGACCAATGGGGTAGGGTACGCCACTATTGTACCAGCCGCCCAGGCGATTCTAACTGCATGGTCGGCCTTGAGTTCCGTTTCTCCGGCAGGCGCCTCCACCACCATCACCGCCAAAGTCACCGATGCCTATGGTAATCCAGTTGACAATGTGACCGTTACCTGGAGTGCCACGGCGCAAAATGGCAGTGCGAGCATGAGCCCTGCCAGCAGTCTGACCGATGGCAGCGGGTTGGCCATTTCTTACCTAATCACCAGCACTCAGGCAGGGAATAATTATGCCATTGCCAGCTCCACGGGCCTGCAATCTTTCACCGTGACCGTGTCCGGATCCAACCAGGCCGATGAAGTACTGCTGCTGCCCAATCCCAAGTCCATTGCCGCTGATCAACCTAGCACGCTCTATGTGCGTTCCATTTATACGTCAGGTTCCCAAACCTATTACGCACCGCCGCCATCGGGTTCGGAGGATGTGCTGCTCTATTCCACCCAGCATTCCACGCAAGGGGAGACCATGGAATTTTCCATCGATGGTGGCAGCAACTGGTACCATAGCGTGACCGCCACTTTAGATGCCGGCGGTTATGCAGAAGTGCTGATCCGCAATCATTATCCGCAAACCTATACCGTGACCGGCCACTCAGCCACTTTGGTGGATGACACTGATGCCGTTACGGTGTCCACTGGTTATTTCTTCAGGGTCTATCCTGTGGATGCTCAGGATGTTTACTCGGGCAATACGGTGAGCGTGACCGCCCAGCTTATTGACCAGGACGGCAATTCCATTACCACCTCCGGCGTGGCCGTGAGCTTCTCCACCACCAACGGCTCCCTGGCGCCTTTGACGGCCTCTACCGATGCCAATGGACAGGCCGTTACCACGCTCACCACCTTGTTACAAAACGGCGTTTCCCATGTGGTGACCGTGACCTCCAACAATCCCACGGCCAGCGGCAGTTCGGCGGCAATCACCACCATACCCAATATTTCCTATACCATTACCGGTCCCGCCAATGCCATGCAGGGCTGGCCCTTTAACTTCCAGGTCCGCGTGCGTGACGGCTTTGGTACCACGGTGGGGAATTACACCGGCATCATTACCTTTAGTTCTACGGACGGGACAGCCAATCTGCCGTCAAATTATACTTTCCAATTAAGCGATGCCGGGATCAAGACCTTCAGCGCTACTATGAACACCCAAGGGACCTATACCATTACCGGCACGGATACCAGCGAGAGCACCATTACCGGTACTTCCAATAATGTTATTGTTGGTATTCCGCCGACGGCAACGTATACCTCAACCCATACACCGACCGTGACGCCTACAGCCACCTATACTCATACCCGTACCGCCACGCCCAGTCAGACCCCGACCGTGACACCGACTTTCACGGCTTCACCAACAGCCACCGGTACTTTCACCCAAACCTGGACGCCGACGTTCACGGTTACGCCTACTGCCACGTCCACCAACAGTCCCACGTCCACCATTACTTACACGGCCACCTCAACCGAAACGCCGACGTCAACCCATACGGGCACCCCCACGCAGACGGCTACGCCCACCGCCACCTTTACACCTACTACGACGCCAACCAGTACGCCCAGTAGTACGCCTACGGGAACGCATACGTCCACTGCCACGCCCACCCTGACATCCACCGCCACGCCGACGTCAACCAGCACGCCTACCTTCACCAGCACGGTTACCCCGACGTCAACCTTTACCGAAACCTCGACGTGTACGCCTACGGGTACATTCACTGTAACCCTGACCGCCACGCCCACGCCCACCATCACTTTGACCAATACACCGACTGTGACACAGACTTACACGGCTACGCCAACCACTACGGGCACCGTGACCTTTACCGTATCGCCGACACCGACCATTACCCTAACCTTTACACCCACCATTACGCCAACTTCGACCATGACGGATACAGCGACCTCCACTATTACACCCACCTCCACCATGACCAGGACACCCACTTTAACATCCACCGGTACAGCTACCCATACACCGACCAATACACCTACGTCCACGCCAACCAACACACCGACGGGCACCAGCACCAGCACCGCGTCGCCAACCGCCACCTCGACTCATTCTCCGACATCCACCATTACCACCACCCCCACTTATACCACCACCCCCACAGCCACCTTGACCCATACACCCACCATTACCCTGACCAATACTGCGACGGTGACGCCAACGGCCACACCGACGATGACGAACACCCCGACCTCTACCGCGACGCCCACTCATACACCGACTTTTACGGCCACGGCTACCCATACCCCCACCGTGACGTCCACACCCACGGCCACGCCCACCGTGACCCTGACTTCATCACCGACACCGACCAATACCAACACCGCCACGCCTACGTCTACTCATTCACCGACCTCCACCAATACCATGACGCCGACCATGACACCGACCTTTACGCAGACACCCACGGTGACACCTACCTCGACTTACACGCCGACAATGACGCCGACCTATACCATGACACCCACTTATACCTCGACCATAACCCCAACCATGACGCCGACTTTTACCATGACCTCAACCAGCACCCATACGCCGACCATTACCATGACCTCGACTTTTACGCCCACAGATACAACCACACCCACCAACACACCGACCCCAACCATTACCTTGACCTATACGCCTACCAATACACCCGTTAATACAGCCACGCCTACGGTGACAGCCACCATTACCCTCACCACCACGCCGACCCCCACGGCCACGCCCTTCAACACGGAGATCGTGGTTTATCCCAATCCCTTCAACCCCAACAAGGCTGTCGGTGGGGTAGTGAAATTCGATCAATTGCCACTTAACACTCAAATTGCCGTCTACACGGTCACCGGGGAGTTGGTTTATAAAGCTGTTAGTCAGCAAACCCGGGAAACTTGGAATGGTTTTAATTTGCAGGGTTCGCCGGTAGTGCCTGGGGTATATTTGTATGTTGTCACGCCGGCCAATGGCGAGAGAAAAATAGGAAAGCTGTTTATTGTTAAATAGCTTTTGAGGGGGATGAAAAAAAATAATGGAACAAAAATAGGCACGTCATCGTGACAAAATATCGGTGCCGTAATCTCATAACCCTGCTCAGAAGAATCTTTTTCAGCTTATTTATTGGTGATTACAAGATTAAAAATAGGGGTTAATTTTTTAAAAAATATGCCGTTATTAGAACAATGGAGTTAAATAGCAATTGACATATTTTGTAAGGTTTTTGTATAATGCACAAGTTGTGTAAATAATGCTTACAAAAGAATGTTAAATAATTTGAAAGGAATGAGGCTAATGCATAAAAAACTGGGCTCCTTTCAAGGTCTAAGATCCTACCTTTTCTTTCTTTCTTTTTTAATTCTAATTTCACCAGCATCATGGGCAGCCACAAAATTTTTAATCATTGCGCCAGGTCAATCTTACAGCGGGTCTTCTGCACCCAATCTTGGAAGCCCTAATAGTCAAGTGGCCGGGGAGACTTTCAGCCTCAATCTCTATATTTATGATGATAGCACCTATCTGCCGCAACCTCAAGGTGCGCAAACGTCCAGTCTTGGTGTAACCACCGGTTCGGCGACTTTTTCGCCCAGTGTTAGTTTCAATTTTCCGGAGAGCTTTGCTGGGGTGTCGGCTTGTCACCGCGGAACCATTAATCCTGTGACCGCGAATCTTATCCCAGCAGCTTCCGGCAATGTAGGCGTTACCCTTGCGACCGGGGGCGGTATTGGCGGGGACACGGATACCATATATGTTCAACGCATTACCAATTTTGTAGTGACCAAGCCCGGAACCATCACAGCCGGCGTGCCTTTTGCAGTGACCATTGAAGCCCGCGATGCCAGCCAACTCTGCGATGCCTTTCATGGTTCCGCAACATTGACAGCTGTTGGTGGTGGTGCCAACGGATCTGACACCAGTGCCTCTAGTCAAGGTTTGGGAACCATTAATTTTACCAATGGCAAGTACATGGGCTATGTCACCCTTTACTATGCCACCAGCTCAGCTGATTTTAGGGTAAACAAAAGCAATAGCCCGGCAGTGAATATGCTGACAGGTACCTTTACCATTAATCCCAATTCATTTACCAAACTTCTGCTGTTGGCGCCCGGTGAAACCCACTATGCCGGTACTCTTGGCGGTGACGGCCAGAGCGGCACGCCCAGCGCCCAAACCGCAGGCGTGGCCTATACCATGACCGCTTACGGGGTGGATGCTTACTGGAACACCGTGCCCAGTGCCACGGGTACTGTCAGCCTATCTTCTGAAGATCCCACCATCAGCGGTGGCGGAGCCATCGCCTTTAGTTCCGGCGTGGCCACCTTTGGCAGCGTAGTTCTTCACACCGTGGGAGACGGCAACATCACGGTGACGGCCAACCACAGTGGTGCGGCCACAGCTGATTCCACTATTGTTCCTCTTAACCCAAATAGCTTGGGTGGTTTTGAATTCTCCAATTCCTTTGCTTCCAGTTATACAGCCGGATCCAATATTGCGCTGAGCATTAAAGGCGTTGATGCTTGGGGCAATGCCGTAGACACCATTACGGGAACGACCACTATGACCGTCAAATACGGCACGACCACCTTAAGTAATACTTATGAATCTTGGGCCATTTCGCCAACCTTTAATTCCTCAGCCTTCAGCAATGGTGTGTATACTGGGAATTTGAATATTAAAAGAGCAGCCAGCAATTATACAGTGACTATCAGCAATACAACAAGCGGTGTAACAGATGAAGTGTCATCAAGCTTTAATGTGACCGCTAATACTGCTTTCTGGTATTTGACGGTCATGCCCGGCCAGACTTACACGCCTGGTGAGCGCCATAGCGGGACCTGGGGCAGAACAGGAACCCCCAACAACGTGACCGCCGGCAACCCGGTCAGCATTAATGTTTACATTACTGATGGCTATGGGAATCAGGTTGTGACTCAAAGTGCTAATTTGGATTGGAATCCAGCCAGTCATCTCGATGTGACTGATGCCCTTGCCAGCAGCAACCCTGATCCCATTAGTATAAGTGCTGGACAGGGAACAGCGCAAATTACGCTGACCGTGGCCACGACCAACCAGAATATCCATATGCCTGCCGGCAATCCGCCTTTTGATCAAGCCTCAGGTCAGTTTACGGTAGTGAATACCACTTTTGACCATTTAACAGTGAGCGCCGGGGCTACTCAGACGGCTGGTAACCAATTCACCATGTCCATACGAGCCAAGGACCAATATGAAAATGACGTACAATCTTATAGCAACACGGTATACGTGACCTGCCCGCCCCTTGATTATTTTGGCCCGACTCAAAGTGTTATTCAGATCAATGGGGCTACCTCCAATTATACGGCCGGTTCTTCGACCGCCAATTGGCGCGTGCCTGGTGCTTCTTTCTCTGCCGGCGTGGCCAACATGGGCACCAGGATTTATCGTGCCACTACTGCGACGGGCACAGCTTATCTGTTTGTTTCCGACATTGCTACGGATACACCTGTCAGCCATACCGGTCATATCGGTCAGACTGTGGGTATGACCGTTAATCCCAACACCTACAGGACCATGTTTGCCATTGTACCGGGCCTTAGTTACCGTCCTGGTGCCGATTCGAGCGGCAACACTTATTTTGCAGGCGTAGGGTACAATGGGATACCCTTGACACAGCAACAAGGCAACGCTTTTTCCGTCACCATCTATGCCACGGACTTGTACTGGAATATCCGAACCGATGCCAATGACAACTTTACCACCACCACGTCACCCAATACGTCGGACATCCATAACGTAACCAATTCCTTGTTCAATGGCTTGCGCCAATTGGATGTGACCTTTAATGCTGATTCCGATTACTCGATTACCATTGACAATCCATCGCCTGGCGTCAATACCTATGTGACGCCCTATACCATCACCTCCTTCACTGTGAACCACTTTGACCTGGAACTGGTTAGCGGTGGCGCATGGCCGTCGCAATGGGTGGCCGGCGTGCCGGTCAATGTGTCCATTACCGCCTGGTCCGATGCCACCCATGTGGCCACCACCTTTAATGGCACCTCTGATCTAAGCTGCACCCTTGATCACAGTCCCACCATGAAGGTCATTCGTCCCACCTCCATTACCTTTACCAACGGCGTGTGGAATGGGCAAGTCACCGTGTTCAGGGCCAACCGGACACCTACTGAAAACAATAATATTACCGTATCTTTGGGGTCGACCCAGAACAACTCAGCCACCATTAGGATTTGCCATAATGTGCCCACCAAAATGCTGATTGTGGAAGAAGGGGGCATGGAATTATTCAATGGCCTCAATCCTGACGTGGACCCCACAGGCGAGTTATCCATCCAGGGCCAGCCGGCGATCCAGATTGCCGGTAGCCCCATTACCAAGATAGATTTCTATCTCTGCGATGACTACTGGAACACCGTCACCACGCCTGCGCAAGATGCCAATAAAGTCATCACCATTACCTGTACTGATCCTTTCCCGGCTCAAATCCTGGGGGTGGGTCAATTCAGCGGTGGTACCTTGTCCGTGAATCTGAGCAATGGTGTTTATCAAGCCAACAACAGCTTTGTGCTCTACAAGGTTAATGGCAGTACAGGCCAGCAGATCGGTGTGAATTTAGGCGGCTATACCACTTATGTTCTTGGCACCAATAAAAACGCCGTGCCCGTCAAACATGCGGCAGCCAATCTGGATATTGTTTCACCTTATGACAGCAGGACCAGAAGGTTTAACTTTATCATCAATACCAGCCAGGCCGCTTTCAGCAGCGGTGCAGCGGTAGCGGGTGCACCCTTTGCCGTCACCGTGGCAGCTGTGGATTGTTACGGCAACACCCTCAACTCACTCAATGGCGGCGTGGCCTTTGGGACCTATACCAGTGTTAATTTGAGCGCCAATACGGATATCAGCAATAAGAGCATGTGGCCTACCAAAATGGGTACGCTTGATGCTACCAAGTGGACCGAAGGTATTTCCTATCCCTGGATTTATGTATACAAAAAGGTTACCGGTGGCGGGGAATTTCTGACCGCGGCTTATGATTTTGGCGCCGGAGGCCGTACCGGCGTATCCCAAAATTTCAATGTCCTTAATAATTCTTTTGCCCGGGTGGTGGCCTATACCACAGGCATGAGTATTCCCGATGATTTGGGTGCCGGTGGTACTTATGTGGATCCCACGGGCGCGCTTTATCCTTCCACACCGCCACCTGCGTCAGTAAATGTATTTAACAACTTCGGTAATCCTTCGGCGGAAACAGCCGGGATTCATGCTTCGGCCCTGCGGGCCTATACCTGCGACATCTACGGCAATATTGTGAAGGGCACGCCGTCTTTTAATGTGTCCCTTGATACATCCGACCCTTACTCACCGCCACCGATCAATAAACAGGTGGATAATATCAATGGTTATGCGGACTTTACCAATACCTTCAGATTCCATACCAAGGGAACGCAAACCATTACTTTTAGTCCGACGACCGTGACAGCGACGGATGGAACGACGCCCAATATTACCGTTAATCCCGGTGCTTATTATGGACTTCAGATATTGGTGCCCGGCTTGACCGCCGTGGAAGGCAGCGGTAATTCCGGCCTGGCCACCGGGGCTGTGCAGGGTCTGCCGGCTAATAGTTGGTATAGCGGTGTTTCAGGCCTAACCGGCACTACTTATGAGGGTAACATTGAAGTGGAAGGGATTTACTTTGCCGTCACGGTTCAGGCGGTGGACTTGTTCGGTAACTTTGTAGGCAGCAGCGCGCCGACTAATTCCATTGAACTACGTTCTGATGATCCCAATAGCGGAGCGGAACCCAATTCCGGGGCGTTCCTGAATGATACCTTAAGTGGCGGCCGGGCCTGGTTCAATGCCCAATTGCGTAGCAATGGCTTGAGGACATTGACCCCTTATGACCTGACCAATGGCAGTATTATCGATGGTGCTGAATCTAAAACGGTCGCTTATCTTCAGATATCTCAGACAGGCTTGTTCCATTATGAATTGGTTATTAATGGCATCCGCGTGTCGGATAACCAAACTGTTTTGGTGGAAGCCCATCCCAGTACCTTTAATGTGAGGGTGGAAGTGGTCCATGACACGCTCCATCAGATTGTTTCGCTAACCAAACAATTTGTACTCGATGTTTACAGCAGCATTTCTCCGCTGACACCGGCTTCCGGAAACTTGTCCATCAATACAAGTCAAATCCTGAATGGTGTCTGCGACATTCCCAATGAGACCTATGACGTGGCCCAGACGATTTACATACGGGCTCATGATCTTGATGCCGGGGATCTTTATCCAGTGGCTCCAGGTTATTCGCCGCGCATTGATGTTAGCGCTTCGGCACCATCACGGATCCTGATGTCCAGTGATCCCGATAATTTAGTGGAAGGCACCACTTATCAAGTCGAGGCCAACCACAACGTGCCTATCTATGCCCAGGTGCTGGATGTGAATAATAACTATGTCGTTGATTCACCGGTTACTTTTGACCTGACGGCCAATGGTGCCACGACCAGTACGTTGAGCTTGACCCAGACCGCAACCAACTCCACCAATGGCACGGCACAAACGACCTTTATCGCCCGGGCGGAAAACTTGCAACATACCATTACCGCCCATGCGGGCAGCGCCACGGGAATACTGACCATGAATGTGACGGTCACGGGCGAAGGCGGCGTCTATCCCAACCCCTTCAATCCTCTCCTGGGTCAGGTTGCGCACATTGATTACAAGCTGGACGAACCGGCTGACGTGAAGATTGAAATCTACACCTTGTTGGGTAATCTGGTATGGACCAAATCCATCCCCTCCGATCAGCCTGGAGCCAAACGAGGCGTCAACTCAGTGAGCTGGTTGGGCAAAAACGATAGTGGTGTTACCATCGCCAACGGCGGCTATATCGTGCTCGTCAAGGTCAATGGCAAGGAACGCAAACGCTTTAAACTGGGTGTTTATAAAGGGAATTAATTTTCCCGACGCAAAAGGATAAAGAAGTTTAGGATGGTGTTAAAAAATATTAATCGTCAAGAAAGCAGGTGACCAACTGATGAAAAAAATGCTCTTGATGGTCTGTTTGGCAATGATGACATTAATTCCTTGGAGTACACCGGCTGCAGCCGTCACCGGCGACAGCGGTCTGCCCGGGGAATATCAGAGTTATGATATTGGTGCCAGAGCATCCGGTATGGCCGGTGCTATGGCCGGGTTGGCCGATGATGTAAGCGCTATTTTTTATAATCCTGCCGGCTTGGCTAATCAAAATCCAATCCAGATCGGCGTGCAGCATGTCATTTTGTTTGAAAACACCATGTTTGACTTCCTGGGGTTTGCCATGCCGATTAGGGAAGTGGGTAATATCGGGGTGGGGATTATCGCCTTGACGTCCCCCGGCTTCGATGTTCGTGATGAAAATTATAACGTCAGCAGCGATTTTTCCAGTTCCATGATGCAAGGGTCTTTCTATCTAAGTTATGCCCGCGATTTGATGTCTAATATTTCCGCCGGTGCCAGTGTTAAAGTGGCCTATGACAACTTCTTTGGTCATACCGGCACGGGTGTGGGTATTGATGTGGGTGGGACTTACCGGCCCATACCGGAAATGCAGATTGGCCTATACCTGCAAAATGCTCTGACCCCACAAGTGTTGGGCGATACCTACTTCGGCAAGGCTGTCCTGGGCATTGGGGGTATGCTGTTCAATGACGATTTACTTCTGGATGTGGATGTGAGTAAATCTTTTGGCCCCCAGCCTTCGATCAAATGGAAGGTCGGCGGTGAATTGGATGTGTATGAGGACATGGCTTTTGTCCGGGCCGGGCTGGATGATGAAATGCGGGTCTCGGCAGGCGTGGGCGCCAAATACATGAATATTACCCTTGATTATGCTGCCGGGATTGAACCTTTGGGAATTTCTCACAAGATTTCAGCAGGTTACTCTTTTGGTGGATTTGAAATTACGGTCAAGGCCAATCCGAAAATATTTTCTCCTGTGGGTATCAAAAAAACCACCACCTTTGCCCTTACGGCGGTGTCAAAGTATCCTATTCGTGATTGGGAATTTAATATTAAAGATCAAAATGGCGATATTGTAAAATCCTGGTCCGGCGAAGAAAATCCGCCAAACCAGATTGTATGGACCGGTAAGGATGATCGTGGATTACCGGCTCCTGATGGAAATTTTTCGGCTCAATTAATCACCACCGATAGTAACGGCAAGGTGATCAAATCCAACATTGAAACAGTGAAAATACAGAGCGCAGTGCCTCTGGGTGGGGATACAGGGTTGTCTTTGGATTGATCAGGCTCTTTCCCGGAACAATAGTAAATCATTACAATCAAAAGGGGTATACCATGTCAAGTAAAGGAAAAGGCTTCTTTACTATCCTGGTAAGTATGGCGATTTTTTCATCCGTGATGGTACAGGCGGTGCGGGCTGATGATCAGGAGTTGGTAAAACAAGCGGAAGAAAGTTGGCAGCAGCTTTTTGACGGCACGGTGGTGGATATTAAAAATGAAGAGCTGACCAAGGAATGGAAGGATTTTGCCAACAAATTCAACCGTTTGCCGGAAGCTGCCAGGGCTGCCTACATGGTGGGAGAAACGCTCTACCAGCAGGGATTTTATAATAAAGCAGCCAATGCCTTTGAAGAATTTGGCAAGAAATACCCGCGGGAATTGTTTTCTGATTCCGCCTTTTATCGTATCGGGGAATGTTATTACAATCAAAAGGAATATAAAACGGCGATCGCCAAATGGACGGAGCTTCTGCAGAAATATTCGGGCACCTTTTACCGTGCTGAAGCCTTATACGGCCAGATATTAAGTTATATTGCCCTGAAGAAATGGCGGGAAGCTTCCGCTAAAATCGGGGAACTGACCGAGCGCTATCCCTATTACCGAAAAGAGAAAAAAGTAAAAATGCCATTAGGGCTGGTTTACTATCACAATAAGCAATATGCCCAGGCTCTTCAGTATTTCCAAAGCATTGATGGCGATATGGCCACGTACTATGTTGGACAATGTCTGGACAAGTTAAATCGTTTCCTGCCTGCTGCGGCCAGTTATAAAAAAGTGGTTGAAAATTTTCCCGATTCTATCTATGCCCTGGATGCCGCATTTAATAAAGCTGATTCCTACTACAAAGGTGAAAACTATCCGGTTGCAGTCACGGAATTCAACACTTTTTTAAAGAAATATCCTCAATCTAAATACCGCACCTATGCACTCTATAAACTGGGGGTCTCGGAAATACGCCAGGAGGCATTTGAAAAAGCACTGGTTGATTTTGAGAAACTGCTCAATGCCGGCGGTCAGGACTCGGATATCATGGCCAATGCCATGTATCTGAAAGGGGAATGTCTGAGAAATCTGAAGCGCTATGAAGAAGCCATTGCCGTTTATACCAAAGTGGGCCAGCAATTCCCCAATACCTATGTGGCGGGCAGTGCGAAATTTAAATCGGGCTGGGTCATGCTCCGGACCAATAAGTCCAAAGAAGCCTTAAACACCTTCAAGCAATTCCTTTCCACCTATCCGGTTCATGAAAATGTTCAGTTGGCCACCTATTTACTCGCCAACAGTTACTTCAAGCAGGAGATTTATGTACAGGCCATACCCATATACCAAAATATCTTGATGAAATACAAATATTCTGATGTTTCCGACGCTGCCTTGGCGGCTTTGCAGATGGCCTATTATATTCCCAAACAATATGAACAATTAATTTCCACTACCCATTATATTTTAAAAGTGTTGGCCGCCAATTTCCCGCCATCTAAAAGTATCTGGCGTTCATTGTCCTATTTTTATTTGGCCGAAGCCTATTACCATATGGGCATGTTCTCTCAAGCCGCCGATCAGTACAAAAAAATCACCGATAATTTTTCCGATTCTCCCGTACTCAATTGGGCCAAGCTGGGATTGAGTTACAGTTATTTTGAATTAGGCGATTACAACAAAGCTAAACGCACGGCTAAGGACTTGGCTGGCGCGGAAGACGTTGAACCAAAATTGGTAACTTATGCGACCCTCATGGAAGCTCACAGCCTGTTCAACAACCGCAAATATGAAGACGCCATAGTCAAATATGAAGAATTTGCCCGAGGCAACCCCAAAATGAAAGAAGCCGGCGATGCTTATTTCTACGCCGGCCAGGCTTATTATCAATTGGAATACTATGCAAATGCTATTGATGCTTGGAATAGAGTGGTCACTTATTACAAGCAAAGTGAGAAAGCGCCGGAAGCAGCCTATAAGATGGCCGACACGTTCTTTAAAGCTCAGCAGTATGACAAAGCCATTGCGGCATATGAAATGCTGAAACAATGGCCGGAAGAGGAAAATCCCTACCGCAAGGAAATCCAGCTCCATGTGGCCCAATGTTATTACAATGCAAAAATGGATGACAAGGCTATCGCGGCTTACAAGAAATTCATTAACGAATATCCGGAAGATCCCAAAGTCAAGGAAGCGATCGAGGGCATTCAACTCAGCTATTACCGCAAAGGCGCCAGTGCTGATGCCGTGCCCCAGCTGATGGAATTTGTAACCAACTTTCCCAATAGCCGCCTGGCCATTGACGCGCTTTACCGCGTCGGTGAAATTTATTATCAGGAGAAAAATTTAAAACAATGCGTGGCAGCATTTCAGCAACTGATTGCCGATTATCCTGAAAGTTCTCTGCTGCCTAATGCCCAATATTATATTGCTATTTGTGATGATACCGCCGGAGACAAGGACAAAGCCTTGCGCAGCTATCAGGCGTTCATCCGTAACTTCCCTGATCATGAGCTGGTGGTGGATGTGCGTTTTCGTCTGGCCACAGGTTACTTTGCCAAGGAAGAATATGATAAGGCCATCGAGGTTTACCAGGAAATTGTGGATCTTCACGCCAAAACGGATTATGCGCCCAATGCTCTGTATAACATCGCCTTGTGTTATAAAAAAATGAAAAAATGGCGTCAGGCCATCGAAAAATATACCGAATTCTATAAAAAATTTCCCGACGATCCCAAGGCCAAAGAATCCTTGTTGCAGATCGCCAATACTTATCGTGACGAGAAACGATATCCATCGGCCATTAAAATTTACCGGGAAATGGTAGGTAACAAGGATTTTGCGGATCAGAAAAATGAGATTCTTTACTCCATTGCGGATGCCTACATGAATATGGAGGACAAAGAAAATGCGGCCAAGGCCCTGGAGGATGTGCGTTCCATCAGACCGGCTAATGATATTTATCGATTGACAGGTTTGGCCAAACTTGGCAGCCTGTATGAGGAATTGGAAAAATGGGGCCCGGCCTTTGATGTTTATCAGGATTTGGCCAGCTCCGGGGCACAACCCCAATGGCAACAAGCGGCCAAAGCCAGAATGGCGGTGATTAGAGCGGAGCATGCTGCCGAGGTGGATGACTTTATGAAACATAAAGCACCAAAAACCACAGCGGCTGCTCAAAAAAACAAACCAACAAAAGCTACCCAAAAAAGCAGCAGTAAGAAAAAAAATAGTAAAAAATCCAAAAAGAAATAATAAGCAAGGGGGCGTCACACATGGATCTCGGAAATCTGGATTTTGTAGAAATTTTTAAAAGTTCGTTTACCCTCATGATTCTATCGGTATGTTCCATTCTAGCCGTGGCTTTCATGGTGGAGCGGTTTCTTTTTTACCGTCGCGCCAGGGTGGATTCCACCCGGTTTTTATCCCGGATAAAAATGTCTTTGGAAAATGAAAATTATCAGGAAGCCATTGCGGCTTGTGAACGCGATCGCAGTGGTGTTGCCGCTGTACTTCGCGTCGGCCTATTAAACCGCGAACTCGATTATCACCAGTTGGATGAATTGATGACAGCTACCCGGGAAGAGGAACATGTCAAATTGGAAAGATATTTGGGCGTGCTGGGCACCCTGGGCAGTTCATCTCCCTTTATCGGCTTGTTTGGGACGGTGGTCGGGATTATTAAAGCCTTTCATGATTTGGCAGCTTCCGGATCAGGCGGTCCCACCGTGGTGGCGGCAGGTATTGCCGAAGCTTTGGTCGCCACGGCGGCAGGCTTGGCCGTGGCCATTCCCTGCGTGGTGGTCTTTAACTTCTTCATGCGCAAGGTCAAGACCATGAATACGGAAATGGAAGCCGTACAAAAACGCTTTTTGACTATTTTGAAAAACAGGGAAGTACAAGCCGGCAAAAGGAAAGCCGTTTAAGGATTTCGTGAACGACGTGACGACGCATTAGCAGCAATTGAAAAGTTAACTGCGCGTGGTTTTGGAATTAAGGTTAACCGAACTATGTATAGACAGGCGTTCATTCACTTACACAAAGGACGATAACCAGGCGTAAGTAAGAATAATCTGTCGTTATGAAGGTGTGGATTTTGCCGAGGTTGCGTGAAAAATAGTATTTATTCCGGCGCTGCCGGTTTGATGGATGCAAGCACAAGAAGGAGGCGTTACCACTATGGGTATGGGCGGTGGCGGTGGAAAAGATGCCATCTCGGAAATAAATGTTACACCGTTGGTCGATGTGTGTTTGGTATTGGTCATCATCTTTATGGTGACGGCACCTCTGACCATGCAAGCGGGGATTATTGTCGGTAGCAGTAAGGTTGACGCCGCGGAAGGAAAAGTTTCGCAAAATGAATCCGTGGCCGTACGCCTGACCAAAGATAATATCTACCTTAATGATAAAGCCGTCTCCATTGAAGCGCTGCCGGCGCTGATGACCGCTAAATTAAAAGTAAATAAAAACAAAGTGGTGACGATTAGCAGTGATGATGATGTCAAGCATGGATTGGTGGTTCAAGTTCTGGACATTGCCAAACAAAGCGGGGCGGAAGGCTTGTCCATCATGCGTAAACCAAAAATGGGAAAACTAGCCAAGAAAAAAGGTAGGCACAAGCGTTAATTCTGGAGGCAGGTTAAATGGGTGCAAGCGGTAGCAATGATGAAGCCATATCCGATATCAATGTAACGCCTTTGGTGGATGTGTGCCTGGTGTTGGTTATTATTTTCATGGTTACAGCACCGTTGTTTAGTCAGCCCATCATGGAGGTGGAATTGCCCAAGGCCGTCACCGATGAAGGGGAATCAGCAGAAAATATCACCATCACCATAGATCCTGACGATAAAATGGCGGTCAATTCCAAGGAAGTTTCTGAAGATGAACTAAAAGCTGAACTTAAACTGAAACTTCAGGAAAGTAGCGACAAATACGTCATTATCCGAGCTGATAAACTGACCAACCATGGCATAGTGGTCAAAGTACTTGATTTAGCGAAAGAGTTAGGCGCCAAAAAGCTGGTGTTCGCCACCGAACATAAAAAATAAGGAAGCCAACCATGAGTTTTAGAATTATCATCGAAGAAGACCGTAAATTTGCCGGTGATTTTGACCCGCCCGGCTTGATTAAAGGCAGCCTTACATCTTTGCTGTTGCATGGCTCGATTTTGTTCCTGATTGCTTTTTTCAGCCATCAACAAGCCAAAAATGATTTAATGCTAACCGAAATAACTATGGTGGAGCAAATTATTCCTATCCCGGAAGAACAAGCACCACCACCACCGCCCATCCCCATGCCCAAAGAAGAAACCAATGTTTGGGACTTTCTGAAACAGGCTATTCCTTTGAAAAAGGCGCCTGAATTGGCATCACAACTGCCTATGGAGCTGCCGAAAAAAGCAGATGCCCCCAAACTGTCGGCAATGCCCGATGCCTTGAAATTAGGTTCGAAAAAGGACTTGGATAAGCCGTCCATGGCTAACCAGCCTCTTGATTTGGTAGGTAAAAAAGCGGTTCGGGCGCCGGCGGGCATGGATATTAATCCTTTGCAAATGAATAAGAAAAATACTTCTTTGGCAAAGACCGCCAATTTACCAACGGGTATCAAATTGGGCAAGAAAAGTTCCTTTGCTTCTGCCCGCCAAGCGCCCGTACTCAACACTCAGCGGTTTGCCAAACGGGCCAATTTACAAACCCGCGGTGGTTCTTTGATGGACATGCCGACCATCAAAAAGAAAAAAGTCGAAAAAAAAGTAGACCTTTCCGGTGCGGGTCTGACCATGAACCGGGAACAGAATACGTTTCAGGTTTTTGGAGAAATTGCCAATCGTAAAGTGTTGAAAATGTTTATGCCCCGCTATCCGCGATGGGCAGAAGAACAAGGAATAGAATGTACCGTTAGTATCCACTTGTTTGTAATGCCCAGCGGGGATGTTAAAAACAACTTATATGTGGAGCAAGGCTCCGGCTACGGTGAGATTGACAATCTTGCCATGGAAGCATTGAAACGATTTAAATTCGCCCCTCTTATGCCCAGCGAGCGGCAGGTGGAACAAGAGGGCACCATCGCATTTTATTTCAGACTTTCGAGGTGAGATAATGGTCAAACGTTTTTCAATGATCGTCGTGGCAGCCATGGTGGTCATGGCTACTATTCTGCCATGGGCGGCAAATGCAGCCGATGAGCCGGCGGGTCCACCGGAAAAAAAGCCGCAGAAAGAGGATTCCTCCAAGGAAGTGGTGGTCAAAGGTAAGCTGCGTTTAAAAGTTAAGGCGGAGAAACCTGACCCGGATCTGAAGTTTGATGTGGATGAAATTGCCGTGGATTATGTTAAAACCGAGAACAGCATTCTCGATATGGCGCCTGCTTCTCTGGATCAACCGGCTGTATCCGTGCCGAAAACCCTAAATAGCGATGAAGCGGCAGCGCCTTATATTAAGTTGTTTAAAACAGCCCCTTTCCTGACTTTGAATCCTAAATACAAAAGCCATGTGGCCATCGCCAAATGGCGTCTGCGTATCACCGACGGGTTTGGCAATGTGTTTAAGGATTTTTCAGGCAGTGGCAGCCTGCCGCAGCAAATTGTGTGGGATGGTCTTAACAACGATAGGAGTAAAATGATTGATGTGGGGACGTCCTATTCTTATATTTTTTCCATTGTGGACGTGGCCTCCAATCCCACCAGCCAAATGGGCAAACCCATTGTGCTGGAATCACTAATGTATGAAAAGAATAATGTAATTTTGGCCAGTGTGATTTATGATGCTCTATTTGAAAAGAAGGGCCGTCGTACCGGCATTAGCAAAAAGGGCGAACTGTATTTGAAAGAAATCGCCGATCTCCTGATGGGTTACCAGAAATTCCCGCTTTTGATCGAAAGTTATGGGAAGGATGTTGATGACGCCAGTTACAAAGGTGAAATTATTCAGAAAAAGCTGGCGGAAAACTTGACATTCCCTACCGAGCAGTTTAAAGTAGTGCCTAAGAAAGCACGTTTGGAAAAAGTAGTTTTTAAAATAAGAAAATAAATTATCATTATTAATATCACCTTCGGGGCGGGGTGCAAATCCCCACCGGCGGTCAAAGTCCGCGACTCTTCTTGCAGGTTAAGAAGACTGATTCGGTGAAATTCCGAAACCGACCGTTAAAGTCGGGATGAGAGAAGGTTAATTGACAAGTTATGTTAATTTAAAACACCCCGAAGGTCTCCTTTGGGGTGTTTTTTTATGTGGACACAACAAGACCAGGATATCATGACTCTGGCGCTGCGGTTGGCTGCCAAGGCCGAAGGGCAGACTTGGCCCAATCCTATGGTAGGCGCGGTTATTGTCAAAGCAGGTAAAATCATTGGGCAAGGATGGCACAAACGCTGGGGCGGGCCCCATGCGGAAATCCATGCTTTACGAACAGCGGGGACAAGGGCTAAAGGCGCTACCCTGTATGTGACCTTGGAGCCTTGTAGTCATCATGGCAAGACGCCGCCTTGTGCCGAGGCCATTATTGCTGCAGGCATTAAAACGGTGATCGCGGCAATGAAAGATCCCAATCCCAAAGTTGCGGGCAGGGGTTTTAAAAAATGTCGACAGGCAGGACTGGTGGTAAAAACGGGATTGATGGCCCGGGAAGCCCGACGGTTGAACCGGGTATTCATTAAAAACATCACCACCGGTCTGCCCTATGTGATCAGCAAGGCGGCAATGACCTTGGACGGGAAAATTGCGGCGGCGGATGGCTGTTCCCAATGGATCACCGGCCAGGCGGCCAGGCGGTTAACCCATTATCATCGAGGTCTTTGTCAGGCCGTTATCATTGGTGGCGGTACAGCCCTGGTGGACGATCCCTTATTGACGGTACGTCATCTCAACCCCAAAAGCGGCCGTCAGCCGTTGCGCGTTGTGATTGAAGGACAACGCCCCCTGCCTTGTAACAGCCGTTTGGTTAAAACGGCCAAAGATTTTCCCTTAGCCGTGATTACCCCGCGGCCAGTCAAGTATCATCCCTTGGCCGGCTATGAGGGCGTGGCGTTGTGGACCTGCCGGGCTGGTCACCACCAGGTGGATCTTGTGGCAGCCCTGCGCAAGCTGTATGAAGAGGGGAATTATTGTGTGATGGTGGAAGGGGGCGCCCAACTGCAAGCCGGATTTCTTGGTTTGCAGGACAAGGGGACACAAAACTTGGTTGATGAAATCATGTGGTTCATGGCACCAAAAATCATGGGTGGTGTCAAGGCCTTGAGCGTGGTGGCCGGTTTGGGTGCAGCCTCTCCCCAAGCCGCCAGGGGCGTTGACATTTGTTCGATTACTCCGGTAGGAAAAGATTGGCTTATTCAAGGGCGGATGATGAGGTGATGCCATGTTTACCGGTTTGATCAAGGCATTGGGCACAGTCAAAAAAATAGAACGTCAGGGCAATGTAAGCACCATTTCTATTGAAAGCGACCTGTTAACCGAGGAAGAGGTCAAGCTGGGAGAGTCTATGGCGGTAAACGGTCTATGCCTGACCATTACGGCTGTGGGTAATAAGGTTTTTTCTGTACAAGCCGTCTTTGAGACCCTGGCACGGTCAACCATTGAGCAATGGCAGCCAGGGAAAAAAGTCAATTTGGAGAGGCCGCTGACCTTGAATACCCTTTTAGATGGCCATTTGGTGACCGGCCATGTAGATGGATTGGCCCGAATTGAATTATTGGAAGCCAAAGGTGATGCTTACCGGATTGTGCTCAGCGTACCGGCTGAGTTTGATAAATACATCGCAGAAAAAGGATCAGTAGCGCTCGATGGTATTAGTCTAACCGTGGCCCAAAAAACCGGTTTGGGACAGTTTGCAGTAGCCATGATTCCACATACTTATCAGCATACCATTGCCCAGGCATGGCAACCTGGTCAGTCCGTTCATTTGGAAGTGGATATTTTGGCCAGATATTTGGAGCAATTACAGGGGGGCAGTGCGGGACAAGGACTGAGTAAGGCTTTGTTGAATAGATATGGTTATTAATGAGCTGCCGCGGCGGAAAGGGTGTTGACCCTCGCGGGGCCGGGCATGCCTGTATCCTACCAAAGCGCTTTTTCAATAATACAAAGGCCTGTCATCACCTTGTCAAGCTGCTAAAAATGCCCGTGAACCTGAATGAGCGAAGAAAGCGAGACTGAATAGTCATGGATAAAATAGAAGACGCCATCAAAGACATTAAAAAAGGTAAAATGATCGTCGTGGTGGACGATGCGGACCGTGAAAATGAAGGCGATTTATTGATGGCGGCTTCACGGGCCACGGCCAAGTCCATCAATTTTATGGCCAAACATGGCCGGGGCTTGATTTGTGTTCCCATGACCGGTGCTCAGTTGGACCATTTGAAATTGGGTCACATGGTACAGGAAAATACGGATCGTCTGCGCACGGCCTTTACGGTTTCCGTGGATGCCCGGGAAGGGGTGACCACCGGCATCTCAGCTCAGGACCGGGCTCAAACCGTTAAAACCTTGATAAACCCTGATGCCCAACCTTTGGATTTATTGCGGCCCGGACATGTTTTCCCTCTACGGGCCAATGAAGGCGGAGTGTTGCATCGAGCCGGCCATACAGAAGCGGCCGTGGATCTGGCCAAACTGGCCAATCTGCCGCCGGCAGGGGTGATCTGCGAGATCATGAATGATGACGGCACTATGGCCAGGCTGCCGCAATTGCGGGTTTTTGCCAAAAACCACGACTTAAAAATAATCTCTATTGCGGATTTGATAAAATATCGCCGCCGCCATGAACGTTTGATCGAGAGGGTGGCGGAAGCAAACTTTTCCTCTGTTTATGGTACCTTTCGCTTGATTGCTTATGAGGCCATGGGAGAACCAGGACCACATCTGGCCCTGGTTAAAGGTACCATCGGCGAGAATAAAAAAAAGCTGCCTTTAGTCCGCGTCCATTCCGAATGCCTGACCGGAGATGTGTTGGGGTCCTTGCGCTGTGATTGCGGCGATCAATTGCACAGCGCTCTTAGCCAGATTGAAGCCTATGGCTATGGGGTGCTGTTGTACATGCGCCAGGAAGGACGCGGGATTGGTCTAGCCAATAAGATCAAGGCTTATCACCTGCAGGATCAAGGCATGGACACAGTGGAGGCCAACGAAAGCCTGGGATTCAAGGCGGACCTGCGGGACTATGGTACAGGCGCCCAAATTTTAGCGGATCTGGGGTTGAAAAAAATACGCTTATTGACTAATAATCCCAGAAAAATTGTGGGACTTGAAGGTTATGGATTGACTATAGCTGAACGTGTTTCCATTCAGATGCAGACCAATGAATGCAACGAGCATTATATTCGCACCAAGAAACAGAAGCTCGGTCACCTGTTGAATCTCTAAACCGGTTGAGCCGGACATCAAATGACGGCGCGGGCAGAAGGTACGCTCCGGGCGGGGGAAAATACACCATCAGAAAAACGAAAGTTATTCAACCAGGAATTTAATGATTATATCAAAGGAGGCACGTATGAAAACTTATGAGGGCCAATTGCTTGCCAACAACAAGAAGTTTGTTTTAGTGGTCAGCCGGTTCAATGACTTTATTTCCCATCAGCTGCTGGAAGGAGCCAAAGATGCCTTGCTGCGTCATGGAGCCAAGGAAGAGGATGTGGAAGTCGCCTGGGTTCCCGGGGCTTTTGAGATTCCCTTTATTGCCAAACGAATTGCCCAGTCTAAAAAACCGGATGCCATTGTGTGTTTGGGTGCAGTCATCCGCGGCGGAACGCCACATTTTGATATTGTGGCCGCCGAATCCGCCAAAGGAGTGGCGCAGGCTTCTCTGGAAACAGGCGTCCCTATTATCAATGGCATTATTACCACCGATACCTTGGAGCAGGCTATTGAGCGCGCCGGCACCAAAGCTGGCAACAAAGGATTCAATGCCGCCTTGGCCGCCATTGAAATGGTTAACCTCAACGATGCCCTAAGCAGAGGCTAAGAATGAGTCCACGCAGGCAGTCGAGGGAATTTGCTCTGAAAATGTTATTCCAAATGGACGTGGGTAAACTGGACCCCAAACCGGTGGTAGCCTATTTCCTTGAAAACCAGAACGCCGCTGATGAAGTCAAAGATTACGCCAAATCGATTACCATGGGTGTGCTTAAGGAGCAGAGTATGTTTGATCAGCTCATTTCCAAGAAGGCGCATCATTGGAAAATGGAGCGTATTGCGGCCATTGAGCGTAATATTTTAAGAATCGCGGCCTATGAATTATTGCGTTGTCCTGATGTACCAAAAAATGTGGTGATCAACGAGGCCATTGAAATTGCTAAGAAATATAGCAATGAAGAGGCCGGCGCCTTTGTAAACGGTATTTTGGATCAATTGCAGGCCTAGGAGCCTGTCGGACTTTTTCGTTTGATGATATGGTATAATAACGAAGTCCCCCCCTTTTGCAAAGGGGGATCAAGGGGGATTTGATAAATGATTTTAACCTACCATCGCGGCCTCAAACGAAACTCGCAGGTTCTCAGGAATAACATGACCGAAGCTGAAAAACATCTATGGAAACGGCTTCGCGGAAAACAAATTGGCGGTTTGCAATTCGGCAAAAAATCATCGGCAACTACATCGTGGATTTTTTCTGTCCCAAAGCAAGCCTGGTAATTGAACTGGATGGCGGTCAGCATTATACCGACGATGGAATCCTCCGCGATGCGGAACGTGACCGTTATTTGAAAACGCAAGGCTTGCAGATATTGCGTTTTTCCGATCGCGACGTGTTCATAAACACGGAAGGCGTCTTGAAGCAAATCCTGGCTCAAGCTTGCCTGCAAAGCAGGGAGGCATTATGAGTTTTGTTCCCTGCGATCGTGATACGGATTTTTTACTGCCGCCATCGTTGAATGATTGGCTCCCAGTCAATCATTTGGCGCGGTTTGTAACGGAAATTGTCGCCCAACTTGACTTGACGAAGTTAAAAGAATCATATGCGGGGCGGGAATCGTCGGCCTATCATCCTGAAATGTTGCTGGCTGTGCTGGTGTATGGATATGCCACGGGCCTATTCTCGAGCCGTCAGCTGGAACGCAGCACTTATGATTCGATAGCTTTTCGTTATCTGGCGGCAAACACCCATCCCGATCATGATACAATAGCCCAATTCCGCAAACGATTTCTCCCCGAATTGGAATCATTATTCGTACAAGTCCTGGTCCTGGCTCAGGACATGAAACTATTGAAGCTCGGTAAAATCAGTTTGGACGGGAGCAAGGTTCATGCGAATGCATCAAAACATCGTGCCCTTTCCTGGGGACATGCCAACAAGATAGAGAAGCAACTCCGGGCGGAAGTGAATCGCCTATTGCAACTGGCCGAAGCAGCCGATGAGGCCGACCAGCCTGACGGGATGAACCTGCCCGATGAGCTGGCTCGTCGCGAAGATCGCTTGGCTGCTATTGCCAAAACCAAAGCAGCCATCAAGCAACGAGCCGTTGAACGTGACCAACAAGCCCAAAAAGAGTATGAACAGAAGCTGACCGAGCGTCGTGAGCGTGAAAATAAAAGAGGTCAAAAATCCCGCGGTCCAGAACCACAACCGCCAAGCGATAAAGGCCCACAAGCAAAAGATCAGGTTAACCTGACCGACGGCGAGTCGCGCATCATGCCTGTTTCCGGTGGCGGGTTCGAACAAGCTTATAATGCGCAAGCCGGGGTGGACATGGAAACGATGTTGATAGTCACTGAGCATGTTACTCAAGCGACCAATGATAAAGAACAACTTGAGCCTGCACTTGTGCAATTAACCGCTCTTCCAGAAGAGCTGGGAAAGGCAAAAGCATTGGTGGCAGACAGCGGATACTTTAGCCAAAGCAATGTTAAACTTTGCGAATCCAAGGGGATCAAACCATATATTGCCAACAGGCGGGAGCAACACTACCCATCGCTAAAAAAACGTTTTTCAGGACCACCGCCGTTGCCTGAACGTGCTGATGCGGTGGAAAGAATGAAGCGGCGGTTGCAAATGCCAGCTGGCCGAAAACTGTATGCCCGACGTAAAAGCACGGTTGAGCCGGTATTTGGAATTATTAAATCTGCCATGGGCTTTCGCCAGTTCATGCTGCGAGGTTTGCAAGCTGTCAGCAGCGAATGGACTTTGGTCTGTCTGGCTTGGAACATGAAGCGGCTGCACGGGCTGAAATCATCTCAGGTATAATCAAATCCCCCTTGATCCCCCTTTGCAAAAGGGGGAAAAAGCATATAGATGCAGTTATTAATGGAGACGCAACATACATAAGGTTTTTAATGATTTTAAGTCCGACAGACTCCTAGAAGAGGTGAAATGCGGTTGGATTTGAGGAAAAAAATACCGCTAACTGTTTTCGAGCCGGCCCGAGATTGAGGGGACAGCCGTGGAGTTGGTGTTTCTAATTTTGATGCAGGGACTGAATAGGTCACCATTGGCCCTTCTAGTTGGTTTTATATTTTTATCTTGACTTTATTATTGCGCAGCCGTATAGTCTTACCACAATTAAATAGCGTTAAAGTAGAAGCATCCGCTTCTCACCAAGCAACGCCATTGAGCTGTTCGCTTAGGTTTTAAGCTCCACTGGTGGGGCTGTCACAGGGTGTGATTTTAAGCGGGTGATCTATGTCATCCGCTTTTTTTATTTTTGGAGGTGATATTATTCAAGAACAACGGATCAATGAGCAAATTAAAGCCCGCGAAGTCAGAGTGATCAGTGCAGATGGCGAACAGTTGGGCGTCATGCCATTGGCAGAAGCGTTGGCTATGGCAGAGAGTCAGAATCAGGACCTGGTCGAAGTTTCCCCTGATGCCCGGCCACCGGTATGCAAGATATTTGACTATGGCAAATATAAATTTGACCAAGGAAAGCGTGAAAAGGAAGCGCGCAAGCGACAACACGTGATCCACGTTAAAGAAATAAAATTCAGGCCTAAAATAGACGATCATGACTTTAATACCAAAAAGGGCCATATCGAGCGGTTTATCCACGGGGGCAACAAGGTCAAGGTTACCATCATGTACCGAGGAAGGGAAATGGACCATCTGGAATTAGGCCGGGCTTTGCTGGACCGTCTGATCCAGGAATTGACCGATGACATTCTGGTGGAATCCATGCCCAAAGTGGAAGGCCGAAATATGGTGATGATGATCGCCCCCAAGAAATTGGAAAAAGCCACCGCTTAAGCAGCCATCACATTCCTAAATCAAACAAATGGACAGCAGCGGTTTAGTTGAGAGAGGAGTTAACCATGCCTAAATTGAAAACCAAGAAAAAAGCGGCCAAGCGGTTCCGGGTGACGAAAAACGGAAAAGTGTTGGCCATGGCCACCGGAAGACGGCATCTGCTGGGGGATAAAAATCCTAAAAGAAAGCGGCAAATGCGCGGTACCGTAGAGCTGGAAGGTAATGTAGCGCGCAATGTTAAAACGGTTTTGCCTTATTTGTAAACCGTGATTTCCATATGCAGGTTGAATTAATACAGGAGGAAGATTACCATGCCTAGAGTAAAAGGTGGCGTGACCACAAGGGCACGTAAAAAGAAAGTCTTTAAAGCCGCTAAAGGCTATTGGGGCGCCAAGAAAAACCAATTTCAGTTGGCCCAGGAACAGGTTCGGCACAGCCTGAAATATGCCACCCGCGACCGGAAACAAAGAAAAAGGGAATTTCGCGGGATCTGGATCGTGCGCATCAATGCTGCTGCCCGAGATAACGGGATGAGTTACTCCCAATTTATCAAAGGACTTAAAACCGCTTTGGTGGATATTGACCGGAAAATGCTGGCGGAATTGGCAGTCAACAACAGCCAAGCCTTCACGGAAATTGCCAATATTGCCAAACAGGCTTTGGCAGCATAAGGAGCGTTTATCCTGTCTACCCTGTCCGCGATATCAAAAAATAAATTCGGGAAAATCAAAGCCTTACAAACAAAAAAAGAGCGGCTGGCCACCAATTTAACCCTGCTGGAAGGCGAACGTTTTATTCAAGAAGCGCTGCACAACGGGCAAAAAATTGAGACGATTGTGGCCACTGCCGGTTTTTGGCAAAAGCGCGGCGATTGGCTGGCTTTGTGCGGGTCGGCCGGGATTCATACCGCCTTGGCCAATGCAGTACAATTGAAAATGCTGTCCAAGACCGACACCCCCGCAGGCGTCCTGGCGGTGGTGGCCAAACCACAATGGCATGAAAACGTGGTGTGGCGGCATAATCCGGAACAAGCCTTTTTCGGCATGTTGGCCGTAGGGGTACAGGATCCGGGCAATGTGGGCACGCTTCTCAGAACGTTGGCCGCTGCCAATGGACGTGGCTGCTGGCTGGATCCTGACTGTGCCGAAGCAACAGCGCCCAAGACGGTCCGGGCATCTGCAGGAGCATTCTATAAATGTCCGGTCTTCGAACAAAAAGATCCTCTCCGAGTTATCGAATCAGCCCACAAAAAGGAGCTGCAAACCATAGCTGCCGTTCCCAGGCAGGGACGGCCTTACACCGCCATTGATTTTACCAAACCGACCATGCTGGTTCTGGGCGGGGAGGGTCAAGGGTTGCCGGCCCACGTGGTGGACAAATGCACCCAGGCTGCCTCCATTCCCATGCCTGGGAAAATGGAATCGCTTAATGTGGCCACCGCCGGGGCAGTAATGATTTTTGAGGCCGTGCGTCAGCGTCGTCTCAGTGCGGGCAAGCGGAGGAGCTATCAGTGATATTGGAACAGTTGGACAAACTTTACCAAGATACCAAAAGCACGGTGGAAGCGTCCCGGGAGTTGAAGCAGTTGGAGGACTTGCGTATTGCTGTGCTGGGGCGAAAAGGTGCCTTGACCAAAGTGCTCCATGGGTTAAAAGACTTGACCCCCGAGGAAAGGCCCATGGTAGGCCAGCGGGCCAATGAAATCAAGGATAAGTTAACCATCCTCCTGGAACAACAGACGGAAACCCTTAAAAAACAGCAATGGATGGCTGATCGCGACCTGCAGCCTGATCCGACTTTGCCGGGCCGGCCTTCATCCACCGGACACCTGCATATTCTCAATCAGACCATTGACGAGATCAAAGACATCTTCACCTCCATGGGCTTCATGACCGTGGAAGGGCCGGAAGTAGAGAGTGACTACTATAATTTTGAAGCCATGAATTTTCCTGCCGATCACCCTTCGCGGGATGAACATGATACTTTTTTTATTACCGACAAAATCCTGCTTCGTACCCATACTTCTCCGGTACAGGTGCGGCTGATGGAAAAAACCAGTCCTCCCATCCGGGCCATCATGCCGGGAAAAACCTACCGTTGCGATGACGATGCCTCCCATTCACCCATGTTTCACCAGGTGGAAGGCCTGATGATCGATGAAGCGGTGTCCTTTTCCGATTTAAAATCAGTGCTGACTCAATTTGTGAAGGCCATGTTCGGAGAAAAGTTGTCCCTGCGCTTTCGGCCGGCATTTTTCCCTTTTACCGAACCCTCGGCGGAGATTGATATTAGCTGTGTCAACTGTGGTGGCAAAGGGTGTAACCTGTGCAAAGGCACAGGGTGGATGGAGATTTTGGGAGCGGGCATGGTCCATCCCAATGTGCTCAAATCAGGAAACATTGACCCGGAACGTTATACTGGGTTTGCTTTTGGCATGGGCGTGGAACGCATCACCATCCTAAAGTATGGCATTGACCATATGCGCTACTTTTTTGAGAATGACTTACGCTTTTTGGAGCAATTTTAAAAACCTTACTTCCTGAAGAAATCCCAAAACTCAATTCCTGTTGGAACAAAAAAAAGTCCTGCTGTTGCCCGATACGGCACAAAGCGATCTCGATTCTATGCCTTCGGCATGGGAACGAATAGAAATAGTCAATAGCATAACGCTGTTGGTAGCTTAATCAGTGTGAGCTGTGGCTTGTTCTTCTTTCCCCTTGGTTATTGAAGCTGGCAGAAGAGGTCGGGAGGCCGCGTCACAGCACGACTTGGCGTGTTGAGGGGTATTGCTTTAATTTTTTTTGTAACAGAGGCTTGGTGATATTTAAAAGCGGTTTGGCCAAAAGGCTTTTATCCATAATAACCCAGTGGTTGGCCTGGGCCATAACATTGATCATGATCAACAGAATCGAAAGCAGCCCCAGCATGAATACCATGGATAACCCGGCACCCAATAACCGGTCCAGCCACTGCAGGCGGATCAAATCAAAGGTTTTCGCTACCACGGTCACCACCAGGGAGACCGCGATGGCGGCAGCCAAAAAGGTCAGGAGCCAAGCGGCCATGGGGGTGAACGTGGGGCCCAAAGCCGCGACCAACCCCTGGGCATAGTGGTGATAGTGATTGGCCGCCCAAATGCCCACCACCAGAGACAAAAGCATGCCCAGCAAATGTAGGGCCCGTAGTTTCCATCCCAGAAAGAAACTGAAGATCAAGGCAATGATAATAACCACATCCAGGCTGTTCATGCACTGTCCTTTGTTCTGAATTTGCTTTATGGTACCCTTCAAAACCGGGACTGTCAAGCAGTCGCCTGGTCCGGATAGGGTAAAAGCGTTTGGGCAATGGCTGAGCAGGCCCGCTTGACGCATCTCAGGTGCAGGTCATAAAAAAATTGCAATCTCCTTATATTGGCAGTACACTAGGGACATCGCGCCACCCAAAGGAAAAAAGCCCCATATCCCATGTTCAGAGAATAAACTGCTGGTTTAATTTAAAAGGAAAATGTGACCTCCATGTCCGACCAAGATGAAAAGCGCATTATTGTCAAAGTGGCCTACAATTATTTCCAGGACGGCAAGTGGGATCTGGCCCTTTCGGAGTATGAAAAACTGGCCTTGATCGATCCCATGGATTTCCTGGTGCACAACATGATGGCGGAAATTTATCTGCGTAAAGGGGATAAAAGCAAGGCGGTGAGTGAATATTTGAAAGCCGCCAATTTGCTCTACGCCACCAACAACATCGAAAAAGCCATTCATGCTTACAAACAAGTCTTAAAGCAAAACCAGAACCATGGCGAGGCCAAACTGAAAATCGGCGAGTTGGTGGACATAAGGCTGGAAACCATAGAAGGCCTGATCCACAGTGGGGATCTGGAAACCGCACTTGATTATTGCCGGAAATTATCCTTTAAAGTTCCGGAAATGGAATCAGTGGAAAGCAAACTGGAAGAAATCGAACTGCTGGTGCGCAGTCAACCCTTGGATAATCAAAAACCACAGCCCAGAGGATTCGTGGCTATAAAAAAAACGGAGTCTGTCGAACCGCAGAGCAATGAAGAATTGGTCGGTAATTTAGCCCGCATGGCGGAGCGGTACGAAACCCAACGATCCTGGGACGAAGCTATTGAAACCTATCTGACCATTCTGCGTTTCCAGCCCGATGATCAGCGCATCAAAAACAAACTCAACGCTCTATATCGCGAACTAACCCGTGAAACGACGGCTGAGTCAGCGTCACCGGCCCCGCCGCAGGCGGCCTCGACGCCGGCCGGGCCCTTTGCCCCCAGCCAACCTGCAAGTGTCAAAAAAGAAATACCCAAAACGGATTTGAGCACCACCTTCAATGAGATGGAAGAGCTGCGGCGCCGGGCCGAAGCGCGCCTGCGACAGGCGGTTCAGGACCGGCGCGAACGGGAAAAACTGGGGTCTCAAAATAGTGAGCACAACCAAGAAACGGTTGAGCGCATGCCTTCCGGGCCGCAGGAAGATGAGGAAAAGGATCTGCAAATACTAATGACTCAGGCCCAAATGTATATTAACCAGCATATGCTGGTGGAAGCCTTGCGCATCTGCCAACGGGTCTTGGAAATTGATCCCGTGCATAAAGAAGTGCGAAAATTATTAAAGAAAATTTATGACAAGAAAAATATTGGCTAATTATGAATTTTGAACTGAACTCTACCTTTAAACCCAATGGTGACCAGCCCCAGGCTATCCACGCGCTGGCGGACCGCATTAAAAGCGGGGAGCGGGCCTCTACCTTGCTCGGGGTCACAGGCTCGGGCAAAACGTTTACCATCGCCAATCTGATTCAGGAGCTGCAGCGGCCTACCTTGGTGATCTCTCATAATAAAACCCTGGCAGCCCAGCTCTACGGGGAATTTAAGGAATTTTTTCCCAATAATGCTGTCCGTTACTTTGTTTCTTACTATGACTATTACCAACCGGAGGCTTATCTGCCCGGTCCGGACACCTACATTGAGAAGGACGCTTCCATCAATGAGGAACTGGACCGTCTGCGCTTGGAAGCCACTTATGCGCTGATGGAACGGCGCGACACTATTGTCGTGGCCTCCGTCTCTTGTATCTATGGCTTGGGATCGCCTGAAAATTTCAAGGGCATGTACCTGGCCTTGGAAACAGGCCGCGATTGGAGCCAGGACGCCTTGCTGGCCCAGTTGGTGGAAATGCAGTATGAACGGGGCGATGTGGATTTCTTCCGCGGCCGCTTTCGGGTCAAAGGCGATGTTATCGAAATTCATCCGGCTTATGAAGAGGATGCCTACCGCCTGGATTTCTTTGGCAACACCCTGGAAAAAATCGCCCGTATTGATAATATCACCGGCAAAGTCAAGGCCCAACTGGATCGACTTAACATTTATCCGGCCCGGCATTATGTTGTGCCCCAGGACAAACTCACGCTGGCCATAGCCTCCATCCGTAAAGAATTGGAGGACGTGATTCCGGTCATGGAAAAATCGGGGCAGGTGTTGGAAGCCGAAAGGTTAAGACGGCGAACGGCTTTTGACATCGAAATGATCCAGGAACTGGGCTATTGTCAGGGCATTGAAAATTATTCGCGCCATATGGAAGGGCGCAAACCCGGCGAACCACCCTACACCCTGCTCGATTACTTTCCCCAGGACAGCTTGGTGGTCATTGATGAATCCCATGTCACCATACCGCAACTGCGGGCCATGTACAATGGTGATCGGGCCCGCAAAAAAAATCTGATCAATTACGGTTTCCGGTTGCCCTCGGCGTATGACAACCGGCCTCTCAATTTTGACGAATTTGAACAGCGGGTTAAGCAAGTGCTCTATGTCTCCGCCACGCCCGGACCTTATGAGTTAGCCCGCTGCCGGCATCAGGTGGTGGAACAACTCATCCGGCCTACCGGTTTAATTGATCCGGAAATCATCGTTCAACCGGCCAAAAGCCAGGTGGACCACCTCATTGGTGAGATCAAAAAAAGGGTGGCCCTGCAGGAACGGGTACTGGTCACCACCCTGACCAAACGCATGGCCGAAGATTTAAGCAAATATCTGGCTGAAGTGGGCATTAAAGTGGGTTATATGCACTCCGATATTGACACGCTGCAGCGGATTCAAATCATCCGGTCCCTGCGTGAGGGGGAGATTGACTGCCTGGTGGGCATTAACCTGCTGCGGGAGGGCCTGGATTTACCGGAAGTCTCGCTGGTGACTATTCTGGACGCGGACAAAGAAGGGTTTTTGCGCTCCAACACGTCGCTAATCCAGACCATTGGCCGTGCGGCCCGTCATGTCAACGGCCAGGTAATTCTTTACGCTGATCATATGACCAAATCCCTGGAATACGCCATTTCCGAGACCAACCGTCGCCGGGAACATCAATTAGCTTATAATCAGGCCCATCATATCACGCCGGAAAGCATCAAAAAGGACATCAAACCGGTGCTGGAGAGCATCTACGAACACGACTACTTCACCATTCCCACCGCGGCCGAGGCGCAGGGCGAATACCTCCTGCCCGAAGAAGTGCCTCGCCGTATTATGGCTTTAGAGCGGGCCATGAAGCAGGCCGCCAAGGACCTGGATTTTGAAAAAGCGGCCGAGCTGCGCGATCAACTCCATTATCTGCGCGGTCTAAACCCGGGGCGTGCAACCATGCCGGAGATCAAGAGCAGGAAGAAACCGCGGCGTAAGGTTTCCAGGAGCGTGGAGAAACGGGTGGCACGCAGAATGGGAAGGGAATGATTAATCCTGCAGATGCGATCATAAAGGCTTCCAATCCGCCGGAAGCACCGGGCGTTTACCTGATGCACGACGCCAAAGATGAAATCATTTATGTGGGTAAGGCCATTACCCTCAAAAACCGGCTTAGCTCCTATCGACGGCCTCTGGACAGTCTGGATCCCAAAACCAGGGCCATGGTCACCAAAATAGCCAGGGTTGAATTCATGGTGACGGATTCGGAAATCGAAGCGCTCATGCTGGAATATACCCTGATTAAAAAGCACCGGCCCAAATACAACGTACTCATGCGTGATGATAAAAGTTACCCCTATCTTAAAATTACGCAAGATGAGTACTATCCACGGCTGGTGGTGACCAGAAAACCCTATGTGGACCAGGGCCATTATTACGGCCCCTATGTGGGCCTGCCGGCCAAGTTGGTGGCGCGCGAACTGGTCCTGGCTTTTGGCCTTTGTCCCAAGAAGATACCGCTGCAGGGACCGCCGAAAAATAAACGAGCCTGCCTTTATTATCAAATGAAACGCTGCACCGGGGCCTGTTTGGGATTGGTTTCCCTCCAGGATTACCGTAAACAGATCCGGGGCTTAATGGATTTTATGGAAGGCCGCAAAGATTCCATCACCCCGAAGCTGAAGCGCAAGATGAACGAGGCGGCCGCCCGGGAAGACTTTGAAGCTGCAGCTGCTTACCGCGATCAATTGGAGCATTTTGCCAGAGTCCGCAACCTGCCTTCCGTACGGTCCGCTGATTTTCAGAATAAAGATTTCCTGGCGCTGGCCCGAAGCGGGCAGCATGCCGCAGTGGAGTTGTTCCATGTACGGGCGGGTAATCTGGAAGGGCGCCGCAATTTCAGCCTGCAGCATGTGGGGCTCAGTTCGGAGAGCGAACTGCATGCACAGGTGATCACCCAATATTATGCCCAACCCGTGGACATTCCAGCCACGATCATCCTGCGCGGCGACCCGGCCGATAAACCGCTGCTCTTAAAATGGCTGGAGACCAAGAAGGAAAGCCCGGTGGTTATACGGCAACCGGAAAATGACGAGGAACAGCGGCTGCTGGCCATGGCGGATACCAATGCCTGGCTCTATCTCAAACACCAGGATGAGACCTGGAGTGAAGGGTTGAGCGAGGAATCGCGTCAGGTGCTGGAGGATGTAAAAAAACGACTCTCTCTGGAGCAACTGCCGGTGCGTATTGAAGGCTATGACATCTCCAACATTAGCGGTCAGGATGCCGTCGGATCAAGGGTGGTGTTTACCAACGGCTTGCCCGACAAGCAGGAATACCGGCGTTATAAAATCAACTCCATTAGCGGACCCAACGACTTTGCCATGATGCAGGAGATGCTCTTCCGGCGCTTTAAACGCCTGCAGGAAGAAGGGGCCAAGGTCCCTGATCTGGTGGTGGTGGACGGTGGTGCAGGTCAACTTTCCGCCGGGTTGCAGGTGCTGCAGGAATTGGGCTTAACCCATATTTCCATGATCGGCCTGGCCAAAAAACACGAAGAGATCTATCAGCCCGGGCAAATGGAGCCCCTGCAACTGGCCATGACCTCGCCCACGATCGGCTTGCTGACCAGGCTGCGTGATGAAGCCCACCGCTTTGCCATCACCTATCACCGCAAATTAAGATCCAAACGGTTGCAGGCTTCGGTTCTGGACCAGATCGAAGGTCTGGGCCCGGTTAAAAAACGCAGACTCTTGCAGCAATGCGGCAGCGTGGAAGCCATATTGAATACCAGTATTGAAGGCTTGCAAACTATTGCCGGTATAGATAAAGCCTTGGCACTGGCTATCCACCGGCATTTAAAAAAAGTCCTATCCTGAGCCGGAGATTCTGCAGGGACTCCACCGGTTGAGCCCCTACAAGTAAAATTTATTTTTATGTACCATACTTTTATTTGGATAACACGGGTCAAGGTATTTTTATGCTACGTTTTAGCTTTCAAAAAGGATTAGTCAGGCTTGCTCTGGCCCTGGTCGTGCCTCTGGCCGGATGCAGTATGACCACGGTGGTGATGCGTTTGCAGCAGCCGCGACCCAGCCAGGTGGAATTAAAGGACATTCAAAAAATAGCCATTCTCGATTTCACTACGGAACTGGGTGAGCGCAACACGGGTGTGGTGTTTACCCAGGCTGCCCGCCGTCTTTTTGAAAAGGACGGCCAGTATGCCCTCAATGACCCGGAATCTGTCCGCATGTTCATCCGCGAAGCCCGGCTAAGACCAAGCCAGTTCCAGGACTTAAGGACATTGCAATTCGTTGCCGATCATATCCATACGGATGCTTTCTGTTTCGGTGACCTCAGTGACCTGAAGATGGATAAAGATACCCGTTATAGCTATCGCCGCCGCAAAATCGGGGAAAAGTCGGTGGAACAAAAGCTGGTGGACAGCGCCGGCAATACCCGCGTTGTGGTCACCTATGAACCTGTCTATCAACAGATTCCAGTGACCACGGTTTCCCGCCAGGTGCAGGTCCGGGTCAAAGCCCGTATTGTGGATGCCCGCACTGGAGCCCTCTTATGGGAAAGAGAGGCGAGTCTGGCCCGCGCTTACCATGGCCAATGGGACGAGGAGCAAGGTGCGCAGGGCTATTGGATGAATGATCAGCAAGCTTCCCAGCTGGCCCTGGACACATTGGCGCAGAGCCTGTTTCAACCCCTGTTCCAGGACACCGTCCTGCGTGACCGGCAACTGGCCATGGCCACGGGCCCGGCCAAATACGACCAGTTAATACGCCAGGGCAATGACGCAGCGGCCAAAGGCGATCTGAAGGCGGCCGGACAATGGTGGCTGGAGGCGTTCAATCTTGACCGCAACCGTCCGGAGGCGGTGGCCAATCTGGGCATCTTAAGGGAGAAAAACGGGGAATACGCCCAGGCCATACAAGACTTCCAATTTGCCGGACGGTTATTGGGCAAGCCCTGGTCCGGCTATGGTGCGGATATTATGAATTACCGGCGCAACCGGATCAAATAAAAGCCGCCCGGTGAAGCCGTCACCTGGGAAGGCACCACTAACGCAACCAATGTCACCATAGGAGTGAATTATGAAGCTGGCAGGAAAATATTTATTGGTTTTGACCTTGATGGCCGTGAGCACGGGATTGTGGATACAGGAAACGCACGCCCAAAAAGGGTCCAAGCCGGGTCATGATCTAACCAACCCTATCCGGAAAAAATGGACCATGCAACGTCTGGAGGGCAAAGCATTGCCCATGGGTTGGCAATCCGCAAGCGGAGACTGGCAGATCACCAAAGAACCGCAACAGCCGGTCAATAAAGTCCTCCGGCAAAAAGAGCTGCGCCGCAGCACCCAAATGCTGCTCAGCCGGGCGGACTACGCCAATTTTGAATTTTCGGTGCGTCTGAGGGCCGACACCTTTGATCACAAAACTAAAAATTGGCAGATGGGCGTGATTTTTCGCCGTCGTGATGATCAGCATTATTATAAATGCCGGCTGACCGCGGCCAATATTGCGCTCATCCGTTACGACGCCCGTCCGTCTGTCTCCGGGAAAGCGCCACCGGTGAGCGTGGCCGGCGTCACAGGCAAACGTCCCCCTGCCGGGGAAGAGGTTCTGTTCATTCTGCCCATAGGCTCCAAGCCCGATCAATGGCATACCCTGAGCATTGGGTGCTATGGGGATCGCATAACGGTAGGGCTTAATGGCAAGGAAGTACGGGTGACCAATGATGCGGGAATGGGCGCCGGGAAAATAGGGGTATTTACTTATAAAACCCAGGCCTATCTGGATGATCTGAAGCTCAGCTATTTACCTCTGCCGCCCCAGGACACGGTGCTGCTGCCTGCCGCCAAAGTGTATACACCAGGCAAGGATGATCATCTAATCATTTACTTCACCTTGCCCCAGGCAGGGAAGGTGGAGTTATCAGTGGTCAGTCATCGTCAAACCTTGTTTGACATTGTCAGCAAAGGTTATTTTTCAGCAGGGCTCAATACGGTTGCCTGGAGCGGCCAAGGCCTGATGGGCAAGCAGCCCCAACCGGGCCGCTATGACCTGGTTTTATCCACTGATCACGGCAAGCACAAAGCCGGGCTCACTATAAGATAGGAGTTATCTCACATGAAACCGCTGTTATCCTGGTATGTCTTGATTGTGGCCACCCTGCTGGCTCTGCCGGCTGGGCTTAAAGCTGATGAAAACCCTATCATTAAATCGTATCGTCAGGCCGTGGCCGCCAATCCCAATGATGTGATTGCCCACTACAATCTGGGACTCTCCCTTTATCAACAAGGCCATCTGGACGAAGCCAGGCAAATGCTGGAAAAAAGTGTCAACCTCAACCGCGGGGACCGGGCGGCCCATGGCCAAGTAGATGGTCTGGCGTATCAGATTTTGGGCAGCCTTTATCTCTCTAGCCTGCACGACCCCGGCAAGGCGATCAATGCCTTTGAGAAAAGCATCAAGGTCATGCCCAATGATTTTGAAACGCTTTATTTGCTGGGCACGGCTTATAGGGACGATCGTCGCGAAGACAAAGCCATCGAGACCCTGGCCCTGGCCGCCGAAGCCGGCAAAAACAAACCCAATCAGCGTGACAACCTTTACGATACCTACCTGCAGCTGGGGCGGTTGTATGCCCAGACTAAAAAAAATGATGATGCCGTGGCCGCCTATCAACAAGCCTTGGCCATCAATCCTCAAGGCGAGGATGCCCTGGCCAATATTGCCCTCATTTACCATCAGCAGAATGATGCGGATCATGCTATTACTTATCTGGAAAAACTGGTCAAGCTTGATCCGGATCACTTTCAAGCCAATTACCTTTTGGGACTGAATTATTTCAAGAAAAAGCAGTACGATAAAATGGAAGCCGCTTATAAGCGCGCCATTGCCGTTAAACCTGATCTGGCGGAAGCACATTTTAATCTGGGCATGGCCTACTTCCTGCAAACCCGTTACGATTTAGCCATTGCTTCCCTGAAAAAAGTAATTGAATTAAATCCCAAAGACGGGGAAGCCTTCAATCTGTTGGGCCAATCACAGCAACTGGGCATTGAAACCCATTTGCAGCAGGGCACCACTTATCTGGCCCAGGAGAAACTCTCGGAAGCGATGGCTGAATTTGAAAAGGTATTGGCTATTGATCCCACGCAGCATAAGGCGCAGGTTTATTTGCAGGATTCGAAACAGAAACAAGCCAAATTGCTCGTTCAATATCTGGATGAAGCGGACAGGTTTTCCAAAAAAGGAATGTTGGAAAATGCCTATCAGCTATATGAACAGGCCCTGCAATTGAACGTGACCTCTTTGAGGGCTAAACAGGGCTTGGAGAAAACCAAAGCCAAGATGGCCGGATTTTTGGCCAAACAAGTTAAGGCCGGCAAAGCTGCGCAGGCCAACGGGGATTATTTTGAAGCCATTGATTATTATGACCGGGCCCTCAAGCTGAAAGCCGGTTATACTCCGGCCAAGACCGCCATGGCCAATTTGGGAAAAGTGCTGGCCAGAAAGATGGCCAGAGATAAGGCCAAGGCCAGGGCGGATATTGCCCAACACGCTTATAACCGGGCCGTGAAAAATCTGAGCCAGCTATTGACGCTGGCCCAAAAGATTAACAATAAACGGCAAGAAAAATCGGTGCTCCTGCTCTTGACCAAGGCCAATGCCGGCCGCAAGGACGCTATTGACATCAACCTGACACGAGGTAAAAAAGCCTTTAATCAGGGCAATACGGCCGAGGCCAAGCAATACTTTGATAGGGTGCTGGATTATGATCCGCAACAGCGGGAAGCCAACCAGTACATTATGAAACTGACCGGCGCCAGTTCGCAAGCCAAGGTGGCCGCGGAGCGCATTAAAGCCACCTACTATCAAGGGGTGGACTATTACGTGAACGGCAAAATCGAGGAAGCCATTGCGGAGTGGGAAAAAGTGGTCAAACTTGATCCGGACAATGACGATGCCAAGGTCAACATCAAACGGGCCCGCATCAAACTGGAAGCCATCCGTAAATTGACGGGGGAGAATTAATCGCTCCCGCACATCTCCGGCCAGCCCTGCCATCAGCCTGACTCACCCCACCAACGGCCTCCTGGACCGGCAACTGCGCCCACGGGAAGAACAGTTCCCGCAAGCAGGCGGATACAGGGAAAGCTGGTTCAAAAACAGTCGCCCCTCCCATGGTCACAGGCTCCGTGCCCCTAATCCAACAAATGATCTTCTCTCACTTTGGAAACAGTCACCAGAACAATGATCGCGACCCCAACGCCCACCATGGTCAGCGTGATGGAATGATCCGCGGCCAGACCAGCCAGGATATTGACCATCACAATGGTCAGGGTGCGCAGCATGGACACCATGGAGAGCATGATTGCCCGCTTATCGGATGAGATGAATTTATTCAGATAATTGATAAAAAGCGGCCCCCGGGCCAGTCCGAAACCGGACGTTACCACAATAACCGCGGCTATCAGCCAGGGGTTTTTCAGAAATCCGAGAAGAATAAAGCCTACCCCGGACACCAAAGCCAGGACCATGAGCAGCGAGCGCTTGCCGCCTAAAAAAGTTTCCAGCTTACGAACACTTTCCAGGACCATGATCTGAGCCACGCACATCAGGGTATGCACCAATCCAAACCAAACAATATCCACATGGGCCAGCTTCAAGAGTTGCTGGTAAAACCAGATGATCAGCCAAACCCAGGCGCCGACCGCCACCATATCCAGCATCAAAATCCGGATGACCCGGTTGGACCGGAACTGTCGCCACCCGGCTTTTAAGAGGTCGAGGTAAGGAGGTTTTTTATGGCCATCATGACGGACCGGTTCTTTCAGGCTGAGAATCAGTAAAGCCGCAGCCAGCAGCGGCACGGCTTGCATAAGCATGGGCATGCGCAGGCCAAAGTATTTGGCGATCACCCCGCCTGCCAGGGCACCGATGATAATCCCGGTCAGCTTAAAAGATTCCATGCGGGCCAGGACTTTTTTGGACTCAGCCTCACGATTAAGCATCAGCAGGGAATCGTAGGCCAAGGCTTCTTCGGCACCGGATATCAGGGAATAACCGCAGGCCAATATCAACTCGGCCAGCAGGAAAATATAAAAGCTGGGACGGCTGACATAGACCAAAGTGCCCAAAATGGAAATGACCGCGCCCATGAACAGGGACGGCTTGCGCCCCAGAACGTCGGCAACAGTGCCGGTGGGCACCTCAAACATAAACATCCACAGCATAAACCAGGCATTGATAAGCAAAATCCGGGAAAAGGGCAGATGGCCCCATTGGGTGTAAAAAGGCACAATGACCGCAGCCACAAAATGCATCCAGAAGAGCATGCGGATGAGATAGGACTTCCAAATGTTGGCTGCAACCGTCCGGTGAACCGGCATAAACCCGCCCTGCTTTCATAAATTAATGGCGGCCATCATAATATTACCAAGCGAAATAATCCAGGATAATCAGGTGAAACCGTCATTGAGGGATAAAGGGCCATCGCCGTTACGGCATTTTATTAAATCATTGTGGCCAAACCAAGTCGCCTTACTTCAATATAGAAACATAAGAGCAGGCTCACCATTGTTATCTTTTAATCCAATGATGCCGTTCCTATACAATATGCATGTTCCTTGGGGAGCAGTGTAAATGGCTAAAGGTGTCAAAGTGACTCCGGCGACTAACATATGTTGAATTGGTTGACCCCGTCCCCAATACACACTGAAAGACCGAACGCCCAAAGAGGCCGACCAGTTGGGGGGAGTTAAATGGGCAAGAAACAACATGTTGAAGGGTTAAAAATAGCTAGATTCTTAATGGTGTTAAGTAGCATATCACCCTTGTTCATTATTTGGGCTATCCGTGGAAACAATTTAATTCCCGATTGTTGGTTTTTGGGTTTCTGTACTGGATTGGTAATATTGCCTAATTTGTTCCTGTGGGCAAGATATTTGGTGGCAAAAAAAAATAATGAAACAAAACAGTTAGTAATCGGCAAAGCTGAGGATCACCGGGAACATTTACTGGTTTATTTATTTGCAATGCTTTTGCCTTTTTATGCTGCAGATTTCAACAATTGGCGTGATTTTTCAGCAGCATTGACTGCACTTGCTTTTATATTATTCTTGTTTTGGCATCTAAATTTACATTATATGAACTTAATCTTTGCAGTTTTTAAATATCGTGTTTTCACAATTCGAGCGCCACAAGATGGAAATCCATTAACTGGGAAAGGAAGCCAGGTTCTTATCACTAAACGTTCTTATTTGACTGAGGGCGACAGCGTAACAGTTTATCGCTTGAGCGATACTGTAGCTTTGGAGGTGAAACAATGAAATTGCATTTCGACTTCAGCAACATTGTGACTACGGAGTTTGGTATTGGTCAAGATGATGGAGATGGGCGAACAATTTATGGTGTTGTAACAGATAAGAGTGTTCAAGAAGCTTTGGAAGAAATGGCTATAACCACTTGGGAGAATATGAATACGAACGACTCCGAACCTGCGGTATATGACCCCTCTGAAAAGTATGGAAGTGCTGAATACGTTTATTTACCGATTAATGATGAGCATGCCAGTTGGTTCAAACAATTACACCATGCTAATAATTTAACAAATAATTCTAATGTATTGAATGAAACTGATGATATGTTTTGTTATTTTGTTAGATTCATAGATAGAAAAAGAAATCGTCTTACTGCTGTTAGAAGGGCAGCTCAATTTAAAGGGATTCTTAAGAATAAATTAATTAAACTTTTATCAGATGCTTTAAAAATAATTGAGGATAATGTTTTTAAACTGGATGCGGATTTTGATTTGATTGTAGACAAAGAAAATGTATATATTTTAAGGCCCAGCGGATTTGAATTTATTGGGCAACTTCAAGAAGCAATCAAAGCGGCAGTTCCTAAAAATATCATAAAAATTAAAAAAGAAATTAATTTTATTGATTTTGAAAATATTCAATCCTATGCATTAGAACACCCACGGGCAGCCAGATATTTGGCCTCGATTCGTACAAGAAAAAGATTGAAAGACATCGATAAAAAAAAGCTTGAGCAGCTTTGCGCAAAAACTAAGGTCGAGCTGAAACCAGTGGACGGAAAATTGGTGGTAGAAGATAAACAAATTATGGGATTGTTGGAAGTTCTGGATAGACGTCGTTATTTAATTGAGTTGATAAAAGATGAACCTGAGTCGTATAGAGCTGCAGCTAGATCGTCACTGTAAGGAAATGGGGGACTAAGATATTGACAAAATGAAAAAATAGTAAAGAAGAAGCCTGCCACGTTCTTTGATAGGGGCCGGAGTGATCTTCCTACGAAAAGTGGACACATCAACTATCCGACCACGGTAGGAGTGCCCTTTATGAGTACCCGAAAATCATCAAAATATTTGTAATGCCCCCCATTAGTCAATGGGGAGTAGTGTAACTTTAAAAAAAGTATATCGTCGAGTTGACGGTTAATAACTTTAATGGGAGAAATAAAAATGAAAGTACCTGATTTCCAGTCCTTCTTTAAACCGCTACTTGAACTTGCAGCTGATAATGGTGAACATTCAATTGGAGAAGCCAGAAAAGTAATTGCTGAAAAAATGAATCTTGATCAAGAAACTATATCAGAGCGCTTGCCAAGCGGGACACAAACCAAATTTGGTAATCGTGCTGCCTGGGCAAAGAGTTATTTTATACAGGCAAAAGTTTTGGCAGCAACCCGTAGAGGTTGTTTTCAAATAACCAAACGTGGTCAAGAATTGCTGTCTAGGGGCATGATAGAATAGATATAAAAGTCCTCGAGCAATATCCTGAATTTGTTGAGTTTCACACCGCTGGTAAAAATGGAACTGAAGTAGATAAAGTTGAAGAAGTCCATTCCACGGAAACACCTGAAGAGGTGCTGCAAAAAGCATATGGTAGTATAAGAAGTGAATTAGCTGCTGAAATATTATCGATAGTTAAGTCCAACTCGCCTTCTTTTTTTGAAACGCTGGTAGTTGATCTAATGGTGGCAATGGGTTACGGTGGTTCCCATAGTGATGCAGGTAAAGCGATAGGGAAATCTAGCGATGAGGGTATCGATGGTATTATAAAAGAAGATAAGCTTGGGCTTGATATTATTTATTTACAGGCAAAAAGATGGGAAGGAACAGTCGGCCGACCTGAAATTCAAAAATTTGTTGGAGCATTACATGGGAAACGAGCCAAAAAAGGAGTTTTTATTACAACTGGACGTTTTTCAGAAGATGCACTTGATTATGTAAATACAATTGATCCTAAAGTGATCTTAATTGATGGTCGAACACTAGCAAATCTAATGATAGATTATAGTCTCGGTGTAGCAACAGCAATGACCTACGAAATTAAACGTATTGATACAGATTATTTCGGAGAAGAATAAGTTGGAGTGGAAATGTTCACATGATGGGGCCCGGCGGTACTTTGATACTTTTAGTGTTGAGGGTCGATGGCAAGAAGGCAATTAACCGGAGTTCTCCAAAAAGTGGATACATCAACTATCCGTCCACGGTAGGGGTGCCCTTTATGAGTACCCGAAAATCATCAAAAATATTCATCTCACTCAATCCCTACAAAAACCATCCGATAATAATTAAATAATTAGAAAATGATTCTTAGATATTGAGCAAGGTCTGAAATGGCCAAAGGTGTCAAAGTGACTCCGGCGACCAACAGATGTTGAGTTAGTTGACCCCGTCCACAATACACGTCCCCAATACAAAACTGAAATTCTTGGTCTGCTGGAGGGGAAAAAGCAGTAGTAGAACAAGTAGCTACTCGATATAATATGCGGAAGTTATTTTTTGTATTATCTTCATAAATAAGCAGTGACAAAACAAACGAAAGAACAACTAATGACGCCTAACCAACAACCAGAGCAGGAAGCTAGAGAACAAATCGATAAGATGCTAACCCAGGCTGGATGGCAGGTTCAGGATTACAAAGACATGAATCTTGGTGCCTCTTGGGCATTGTACTCCGTGAAGTACCGTTGGCGTCCGGCGTATGCGATTATCTGCTCATCGTTGACCGTAAGCCTGTGGGTGTCATTGAAGCCAAAAAAGTAGGTCAAACCCTATCCGGGGTGGCAGAACAATCCGCCTATTACGGCAAACAATTACCCGATTTTCTGAAGAACTTAGGGCAAATGCCTTTTTTTTACGAGTCAACCGGTGTAGAGACCTTTTTTCGTGATGAAAGAGATCGGGATGCCCGTTCCAGACGAGTATATAGCTTTCACCGGCCGGAAACATTGGTAGAATGGCTGACGGAAGATACTACCCTTCGTAATCTACTCAACCAAATGCTTGATAAACATCCTTTAAACACAACAGGCATGCGTCAATGCCAGATAGATGCCATTAAAAATCTGGAACAATCCTTTAAATATAACCACCCTAAAGCTTTACTACAAATGGCCACAGGTAGCGGCAAGACCTATACAGCCTGTTCATTAGTCTATCGCTTAATCAAGCACGCTAATGCTACACGGATCTTATTTCTGGTAGATCGTTCCAATCTGGGCAAACAGGCTAAAGGCGAGTTTGATTTATATGTCACCCCCGACAACAACCGTAAATTTACCGAACTTTATAATGTACAGCATGTGAAGTCCAATCAACTGGATAAAGTCTGTAAGGTGACCATATGTACTATCCAGCGGCTATATTCCATGCTTCGTGGAGAAGAGCTGGAAGAGGACCTGGATGATATCTCTGCTGCTGAAATCAGCATTGCTGATAACCGGCCCAAGGAAGTAGTCTATAATCCGGAAATCCCGATTGAAACCTTTGATTTTATTATTACTGATGAATGCCATCGCTCAATCTATAACCTATGGCGACAGGTGCTGGAATATTTTGACGCCTTCATTGTTGGCTTAACAGCCACACCGTCCAGGCAGACCATTGGTTATTTTAATCAAAATTTGGTAACCGAATACAGCCATGAGCGTGCCGTAGCGGATGGGGTTAATGTCGGTTATGAGGTCTATCGTATTAAAACCCAGGTAACCGAGCAAGGCGGTTCGGTTGAAAAAGGTTTTTATGTTGATAAGCGGAGCAAGCTCGATCGCTCCAGGCGCTGGGAACAACTGGACGAGGACTTGGCTTATTCGGAAAAAGAAGTGGATCGCTCAGTGGTGGTGCCATCTCAAATCCGAACCATTTTGCAAGCCTACAAAGAGGCGGTGTTTACCGAGCTTTTCCCGCATCGGACCATGCTGCCCAAGACTTTGATTTTTGCCAAAGATGATTCCCATGCTGAAGATATTGTACAGATCTGTCGCGAAGTTTTTGGCAAAGGCAATGACTTTTGCAAAAAGATCACCTACAAAACCTATAATCCTGAAACCGGACGTTATGAAAAATCAGAACACCTTATCCAGGAATTTCGGACATCACCGCAATTACGAATTGCTGTGACGGTAGATATGATTGCCACCGGCACAGATATCAAACCCCTGGAAGTCTTGATCTTTATGCGTGATGTCAAAAGCCGGGTGTACTTTGAACAAATGAAAGGCCGCGGAACCCGTGTGGTATCATCAACCGAATTGCAGGCGGTCAGTGGTGCGGATGCCAGAGCTAAAACCCAGTTTTATATTGTTGATGCCATAGGTGTTTGTGAGAGTGACAAAACCGATTCCAGACCATTGGAAAGAAAACGCAGTGTAGCCTTTGATAAGCTTTTGTTGGGTGTGGCCTTTGGCAAACGCGATGAAGATACTTTGCTATCATTAGCCGGAAGGCTGGCCAAACTGGATCGGGAAATAAGTCCCAAACAGCGGGAAGACTTGCATCAGGTATCCAAAGGAAAGAGTCTGGCGCAATTATCAGGGGATTTATTAAATGCCCTGGAATCGGATAGCATCGTCGAGAAAGCAACCGGAAAAAAAGATGCTTCCAGATCTGAAGTTGGTGATGAAGATTACGAAAAAGCCAAGCAGGCATTAATAGCAGAAGCTTGCAAAGCTTTTGATGATCCTGTGCTCAGGGACAAGCTGATTAATATGAAAAAGCAGTTAGAACAAACCATTGATACAGTAACTGCTGATGTCGTATTGGAGCAAGGCTTTGACGCAGCAGCCAGAGAAAAAGCAGAGAATATGATCAGCTCCTTCAAAGAATATATCGAAGAGCACAAAGAAGAAATCACGGCCTTGCAAATTCTGTACAGCCGGCCCTATAGCCAGCGGCTTACAGAAACCATGTTAAAAGAACTGGAAGCAAAGCTGAAAGAAAGCAATACTACCTGGAACGAAGAAAATATCTGGAATGCTTTTGGCATCATTATGCCTGAAAAAGTAAACGGCAAATCCCAGGTAGGACGCTTTGCTGATCTGGTTTCTATCATACGCTTTTCATTAGCCCGGCAGCCAATACTTCGACCCTTTGCCGAGTCCGTCACCGAGCGGTTTAACGAGTGGATGATGGACAAAGCCAAAGAAGGAGTAACCTTTACCCAAGAACAGCTAGCATGGTTAAACCTGATCAAAGAGCATATCGCAACAACGTTGACTATCGAGACCGATGACTTTGATTATGCACCATTCAGCCAGCAAGGCGGATTAGGCAAAGCCCATCAGGTGTTTGGTGATGGATTGGATAGGATATTGGAAGAATTGAATGAGGTGCTAGTGGCGTGAGGAGAGAAAATGACTGGAAAAATTGATGTCCAAGGGAAAGAAATAACCATTATTTCTAAAAATGAAGAGGATTTTATTTCGCTTACGGATATGGTCAAGGATGTTGAGAACGGTCTTGCGCTGATTGAAAAATGGCTTAGGAATAAAAACACGATAGAGTTTTTAGGTATTTGGGAAGAAATGTATAACCCTGATTTTAATTCCCCCGAATTCGAGGGAATTAAAAACCAGGCAGGTTTAAACCGGTTTGTTCTATCCGTAAAACAATGGGTAGAAAAGACACATTCCAGGGGAATTGTGGCAAAAGCAGGCAGATACGGCGGAACATACGCACATAAGGATATTGCGTTTGAATTTGCCTCGTGGATTTCTCCGGAATTCAAACTGTATCTAATTAAGGAATTCCAACGTTTAAAAGAGGAGGAACGAAAGCAACTCGGGTGGGATATCAAAAGAAATTTGGCAAAAATCAATTACCGTATCCATACGGATGCGATTAAAGGGAATCTGATTCCTGATGAGCTTTCAAAACGGCAAATTAATCAACTATATGCCTCTGAAGCAGATGTGCTTAATATTGCTTTGTTTGGAAAAACTGCCAAACAATGGCGCGATGTGAATCCGGCTAAGCAGGGGAATATCCGTGATGACGCAGACATGTCTCAGTTAGTATGTCTATCAAATCTGGAAAATCTCAATGCGCATTTTATCAGCGAGGGGTTGCCGCAGAGCGAGAGACTTGTGAAACTAAACCGGATAGCAATTCAACAGATGAGACTCTTAAGCGATCACCAGGGCATAAAAAAGCTCGAAGGAAAAAAAGAAAACAGAGAGAGTAAATAGACCAATGTCAAATTATTATAAAATGATAATCGTGTTGGTTTCAACAACATGATCAAGAAATACCATGCCTCATCCTAGAATATGAGGCGGGGGCTTGGGGGCGAAGCACCCCGACGAAGATAGGAAGAGAAGCAAAACGCATTGGCGTTTGCGTCAGGGAAACCTGTGGTTTCCTTGAACATTCATGTTTGTTGATGTTAACAAAATGGTCAGGGTTTCAAGCTGGTTTTGGGAAAAATAAGATAGTTTATTGGAAGAATTGAATGAGGTGCTGGTGGCGTGAAAAATTTTGGTGAATATAAATTGCCTGAAAATTGGAGTTGGAGCTCATTGCCAGAAATAATTGGAGATGATGGTGTTTTTTGTGATGGTGATTGGGTTGAATCTAAAGACCAAGATCCCAATGGTGATGTAAGATTAATACAGTTGGCGGATATTGGTGATGGAACTTATAGAGATAAATCATCAAGGTTTTTGACTAGAGGTAAGGCTGAAGAGTTAAGGTGTACATTTATTAAACCTGGTGATGTATTAATTGCTCGGATGCCAGAACCGTTAGGCAGATCATGTGTTTTTCCAGGTGATGAAAAAGAAGCAGTAACTGTAGTTGATGTATGTATAGTTCGGCCTAATAAAACAAAAATTAATAACAAATGGTTATCACACATTGTGAACGCATTGCCATTTAGAACCGTAATTGAATCTCGTCAATCTGGCTCGACACGAAAAAGAATTTCTAGAAAAAACTTAAGTACTATTCCTATGCCTGTTCCACCTCTCCCAGAACAACACCGCATTGTCGAAGAAATCGAAAAGCAATTCACTCGTCTGGATGCCGGGGTGGCAGCCCTAAAGAGTATTCAGACCAAACTCAAACGCTACCGCGCCTCAGTCCTCAAAGCAGCCTGCGAAGGGAAGCTGGTGCCGACAGAAGCAGAACTGGCTAAGAAAGAAGGCAGGACGTACGAAACAGGCGAAGAATTGCTAAAACGAATCCTGATAGAACGCAAAAAAGCTTTTGAAGAGCAGCAGAAGAAAACCGGAAAGAATAAAAAGTATGTCGAACCCAAAGTGCCCGATACAACCGACCTGCCAGAGTTGTCGGAAGGGTGGACGTGGGGAATTATAGAACAAATAAGTAGTTTGATTACAAAAGGTTCGTCACCACGTTGGCAGGGATTTGAGTATGCAGAGGAAGGCATTGTCTTCATTAGAAGCGAAAATGTCCGTTGGGGATATTTAGATTTGAGTACGATTTCACGTCTTCCTTATAAATTCAATGAAAAGGAAAATAAATCAATATTACTCAATGGCGATGTTCTTCTAAATATTGTAGGAGCCTCGATCGGGAGAGCAGCAATTGCTGGGCCTGAAATTGAAAATGGAAATGTTAATCAAGCAGTTGCTGTGATCAGATTGATCGAAAAAACGATTCTTAACCGTTATTCGCTAATTTGGATTTTGTCATACAATGCACAGAAACAAATTAATTTAAGAAAAGTTGATGTGGCTAGAGCTAATTTTAGCTTAGAAGAAATAAAGAATCTACCTATTCCACTGCCGTCTTTAGCTGAACAAAAGCTTATTGTCGACGAAGTCGAACGCCGATTAAGTGTGGTTGAAGAGCTGGAAACGCTTGTCGATGCAAATCTCAAGCGAGCCGAACGGCTACGGCAGGCAATTCTTAAAAAAGCCTTTGAAGGGGAGTTGGTGAAATGAAGATGCTTAGGAATGTATTTTTAGGCATTAAACGTGATTATAAGAAGGCCGGCTTTTTATTGATATCATCAGTTGCACTGCTTTGGTCAGTTATTGAACCGATTGTGGCATTCACCGAATGGGATGTAAAGGGGAGCTGGAAATTATTAATGTTTTCAATAGTTGCTTGTGTAATTGCTATATGGAATGTTTATCCGAAAAAACAGATTGAAATAAAGCTTAAAAACACCAATACGAAAATAAAGATTAAATTTGGTGACCTGTTTGAAGAAGATGAATGCTTGGCAATAAGTGTGAATGAATACTTTGATAGTGAAATCGGCAAACCTGTCTCCGTAAAATCTTTACATGGAATGTTTATAAATAAAACACTAGGTGGTAAATCACAAATATTCGACGATATGATTAGAGATTCCTTGAGGGGGGTAGACTCCGAAACCGTTTCGCGTTCAGAAGGCAAGCATAACAAATATAAAATTGGAACAACAGCCGTTGGCGATTTCGGGAAAAAAAAGTATTTTCTTTTTGCATTAACTAAAACAAATGCAAATTATGTAGCTTATACAACTCCGGATTTAATATTAACGGGTTTATGCGGATTGTGGGAAAAAGTTCGTTGTGATTGTAATGGCCAACAAGTAAGTATTCCTCTGATAGGTTCTGGACTTGCTAAAACCGGACTCCCGCCAATGCGATTAATTGAATTGATATTGATATCGATATTAAATGAAACTAAAAAGAATGAAATTACCAGCAAAATCAATATTATCTTACATGATTCTGTATTTGAAGATGTTGATTTGACAAAAATATTAGAATACTGGAGGCACTAATGGCGTACAGAAATGGTACTTATATCTCATTTCATGCTGACGGGACAAATATACCAATTGATTCGGACATTAAATATTACAATTTGATAAAAGCTTGGACTGCTAAAGAAGATGATGATTTTTCAATAATTGATAGCCATGAAAAAACTTGTGCTGTAAGAGATAGTAGTTTAAAAGCTACTTTAAGAGAGCGATTGAAGGATAGGTTAAAAAATTCAAAAAACATGATACTTATTATTGGTGATACAACCAAAAATGACAAAGATTGGGTTCCCTTTGAAATTGAGTATGCAGTTGATACATGTGGTTTACCCCTCGTTGTAGTGTATATTGATTCTGATTATATTTTGAATCCTTCAGCTTTGTCATATAAGTGGCCCGCAGCACTAAAAGCTAGGATCGAAAATAAATCGGTGAAGGCTATTCACATCCCTTTTAAAAAGGAACCATTGAAGGATGCAGTTGTTCAATTTAATCTAACCAACAAACCAAAAACAAGTCTGAATTATTATACGAAAGAGGCTTATGCGGCATTTGGTATAAAAATCAATTGATATTTAGGAGTAATAATGTCCCCTTCACAATTAGTACAAAAATTATGGAATTATTGTAATGTCCTCCGGGATGACGGGTTGTCATACGGTGATTATGTGGAACAATTGACTTATCTGCTGTTTCTCAAAATGGCTGATGAGCAGAGTAAGCCGCCGTTTAAAAAGGAGTCCAAGATTCCCAAAGGCTTTGGCTGGGATGTGCTGGTCAAGCTCGATGGTGATGATCTGGAGAACCATTACCGGCACACACTTGAAGAATTAGGTAAACGTAACGGCATGTTGGGCCTTATTTTTCGCAAAGCCCAAAACAAGATCCAGGACCCGGCTAAGCTGCGGCGTCTGATTGTTGATTTGATCGACAAGGAGCAATGGACAACCATTGAGGCCGATGTGAAAGGCGATGCCTACGAGGGCTTGTTAGAGAAGAATGCTGCGGATGTCAAAGGCGGGGCCGGTCAATATTTTACGCCGCGCGCGCTTATCAAAGCGATTGTGGATTCTATGGCACCGGAACCGGGCTTGACTATCTGTGATCCTGCCTGCGGTACGGGCGGCTTTTTGTTGGCTGCTCATGATTACTTGATGCATCATTATAAAGATATGGATCGGGCTCAAAAAAAGAAACTTAGATCAGGAACTTTGTTTGGTTTTGAATTGGTTGATGGGGTAACCCGTCTATGTGCGATGAATATGCTTCTCCATGGTATTGGCGGGGATACTGACGAAGAGTTGCCTGTCCAAACCCGTGATGCCTTAGCTGATAAACATGGCGAGTATAAAATGGTCCTGGCTAATCCTCCTTTTGGTAAAAAGAGCAGTGTGACCATTATTAATGCCGAGGGGGAAGCAGAGAAAGATTCGCTGGTTATTAATCGCCAGGATTTCTGGGCCAGTACCAGTAATAAACAACTTAATTTCCTTCAGCATATCTTTACAATTTTAGAACAACACGGTAAAGCGGCTGTGGTGTTGCCGGATAATGTACTTTTCGAAGGTGGTGCAGGCGAAACAATTCGCCGGGCGCTGTTAAAACAGGCAGACGTCCATACGCTTTTACGACTGCCAACCGGCATTTTTTATGCCCAGGGCGTAAAGGCAAATGTCCTGTTCTTTGACCGCAAACCTGCCAGTGAAAAACCATGGACCAATAAACTATGGATCTATGATCTTCGCACCAATATGCATTTTACCCTCAAAGAAAATTGCCTAAAACGCACCGATCTTGATGATTTTGTTAAGTGCTTTAATCCCAAAAACAGAAACAAACGCAAAGAATCCGAGCGATTCAAGGCATTCGAATACGACGAACTAATGAAAAGAGATAAGGTTAATCTCGATATATTCTGGCTAAAAGACGACTCTCTGGAAGATGCAGCCAATCTGCCTGATCCTGATATCCTGGCATTGGAGATTGTCGAAGATTTGGAATCAGCTTTAGGCCAATTCGCGGCAATAGCAGGGGATTTGAAGTAATAGAAAGCAGGCTAATTCCGGGAATTCCGGGGACACCTACCTAAATGAAGGTGTTTTGTAAACCTGAGATTTTTAGAGACTAAAGTAAATGAAAGTCCTAATTAATCTGTCTGAATAAATATCAACGTTTTCCTAAGGACAGGTTAAAAAAATGCCATGAATCATTGGGAGTCATGAAAAAACAGGTCGTCCTTTGGGAGATCGGGAATTTATAGAAAAATATTGAACTAAAGATAACCGTAAAAATAAACCGAAAGAAAACAGGACCCCAGCCAAAACGTTGGTGTTAACAACATAGGCCTGATAGAGGGTCGATTTATCAATTTAGAATAAAAGCTCACAAGATAGTGTCATTTAGGTAGCTGTCCCCGGAAATCCCGAAATCAGCGGTTGACGGCTGGAAAAAGCCGGTGCTACACTTTTTATGAAAAAGTAAATTTCCATCCATTGAGGTAAAATAAATTTATGAGTAGAAAAATATCCAGTGGCGTCGTGCATGAGCTGCCGGCTGACTTGCGTAAAGCATTGTCGTCTGATCCTAAAGCGCTGGCGGTTTGGGAAGATCTCACGCCGCTTTCCCGCAACGAGTGGATTTGTTGGACCATCTCCGTTAAAACCCCGGAGAAGAGGCGGGAGCATGTTGACAGGGTGGTCTCGGAACTTAAGGAAGGGATGCGCCGCCCTTGCTGTTGGTTTGGCTGCGCTCACCGGAAGGATAAGGCATTAAGCCCTTCTCAGAAGTTTATACTCAGCAAAAGAACCGGAAAATGAGCCGCGTTAAATCCAATGAATTCCGGGGACACCTGCCTAAATGAAGGTGTTTTTTAAACCTGAGATTTTTAGAGACTAAAGTGAATGAAAATCCTGATTAATCGGTCTGAATAAATATCAAGGTTTTTATAAGGACAGGTTAAAAAAAATGCCAGGAATCATTGGGAGTCATGAAAAAACAGGCTGTTCTTTGGGAGCCCGGGAATTTATAAAAATATTGAACTAAAGATAACCGTAAAAATAAACCGAAAGAAAACAGGACCCCAGCCAAAACGTTGGTGTTAACAACATAGGCCTGATAGAGGGTCGATTTTTAAGTTAGAATATAAGCTCACAAGATAGTGTCATTTTGGTAGGTATCCCCGGAAATCGAGTTTTTAAAAATAAATCATCAGCCCGCCTGACAAGCCGCTGTTGGCAGGCGAGGTCAAGGCGATATCGCCTTCCAGCAAAAACTCCAATTGACGTCAAAGGGGACGGGCTTACTTAATTACTTTTTGATGATTTAAGAAATTTTCCCCTGAGAAGAGTTAGTTAAATATCTACCTTTCCATTAAATCACTAATTTTGATTTTCAATGCTTTGGCGATTTTATCTATATAAGATATAGCAGGATCTAATTCGGCTCTCTCGATTAGGCCAATATAATTCCTATGAACACCTGCCAATTCTGCCAGCTTTTCCTGAGAGATCGGCGCCAGCCACCGCTTTACTCGAAAAGAGTAGGTGAAATATTCCGGATAGAGGAAGAAGTAAAGCAAAACCGGGAGGCTCCAGGCGTCCCAATTAGCTAGGGAGTAGACGTGGACCTGTAAGTGAAGTCCGCGCCAGAGTAGCCACTCGGGGGCAAAAAGAATTAGGATCATCGGGGGCGGAAATAGCTAGTTACCTTGGAGTACGCACCTCCGGTATTAATCGGGTTTTATCACGATTAGAAAGTGTAACGAGCTAATGCGCGCTAAGCACCAACGTCCCCTGAGATTCATCCCTCCAACCGGCCCGCGCCGAAACGGAAGCGGATGGCAGCCTGAGGGCAATGGTCCGCACAATTGCCGCAGAGGATGCACTCGGACTCCTTTTCCAATCGTCCTTGTTCAAGGGCCCGGCGGACATTCAGGCTCATGGGGCAGACCGTGCCGCAGCTGCCGCAGTGGGTGCAGCTGCTGTGAGAAAAGATTAGGGGACATGTCTAACTTGAAACTATAGGCATGTCCTTTTTTTGTAAAAAAGTGAAATGAAAAAAGAAAAAGTCTGGGAATAGGGGGACACCTATAATTTAATAACTATTATATGTACAGAAACGGTATTCACCTGACACCCGCCTGTAGCTAGGGCAGTTGTTAGGCTGCCTTTATCAGACAGAGAACTCGGATTTAGTTGTGCAGAACTTGGCGGATATTTGGAAATTAGCAAGCAAGGAGCCGGCACTGCGGTACGGCTGGGAGAAAATTATGTAAAACAAAATCAGCTTAACTTGACAATTTGACGCCGTCCCGGAAACACTGAGAAAAGCAATATCTAATTATCAAACTACGTCCCTGAATATCCTACAACGAAAACCAGTGATATGGTTGCAGGAATATTTCGATTTTCTTGACAACTTTTATGCCCGCGAGATAATGCATATATATGCAAAAAACGGAGCAAAGATGCGGCCAAAGTAAATGCGTTGGGTAGCCTGCCAGCCGGAAGAGCGTTGTTTCCGGCCGAATTGTAAATCCCTTGATGAGATGGAAGGGGTCATTTTAACCTTGGATGAGTTTGAAGCCCTGCGGCTTGCCCACCTGGAAGGTCTGGAACAAGCGCAGATCGCGAGGAAAATGAAAATTCACCAGTCTACCATTTCGCGCATCATAACCTCGGGCCATAAAAAAGTGACGGATGCACTGGTCAACGTAAAGGCCATAAGAATCGTAATGGGATGTTGCCGGATAAAGAAGAAACCAAGAGCGCAGTTAACCGACTTGGGTGTATGAAAAGACCAATCTGCGTATTTAGAGAGCATAGCACCGGATTGTAAATCACGGCAAGCCATGAATGAGGGCGTAAAAGGGATCAGGAGCGGCTTAAAATGGAAATATCCCATACAATCGATAATGATAAAATAGGCACCATGTTGACATGGCGTGACCGGCTGCGGCATTGGGGTTACCGCTGGGGCATTGGGCGGATGCATGCCATGGTCACGCCGGGTATGTACCGGGTGGGAAATCCGGGGGCGCAATCGCCGGTGCTGGTTTCAGCAAATTACAGGATGAGCTTCGATAAATTGCGGTCGGTTTTGACGGGCCGCGACGCCTGGATATTGGTGATAGATACCAAAGGCATCAATGTTTGGTGTGCTGCGGGTAAAGGAACCTTTGGAACCGACGAATTGGCCAAGCGGGTTTCCCGGCATGGGCTGAAGACCTTTGTGAATCACCGCCGGTTGATCGTTCCCCAGCTTGGCGCGCCGGGCGTGGCGGCACATTTGGTCAGAAAAAAGACGGGGTTCACGGTGGTTTACGGCCCGGTGCGTGCGGCTGATTTACCCGCTTTCCTTGATACCGGAAAGGCCACCCCGGAAATGAGGCGGGTAACCTTCCGGCTGCCCGAAAGAATGACGGTCATTCCTATGGAGCTTATTCCCTCACTTTTTCCTTTGCTAGGCATAGCCGTTGGCATCAGCTTGGCTGCAGGGGTACGGGCAGGAATGGTATTTTTCACCATTGGATTGTCAACACCTGTCATGGTTCCGATTTGCCACGATTGGCTGCCTGGGAAATGGCTGTCCATCAAGGGCATGGTTTGGGCCTTCCTCGCCTTATTGGCGGCTGTCATGCTGGTTTCCTTGCCGGCGATGATCTGGGCGGCTCTGGCCCTGTCAGTTGTTGCTGTTTCGGCCTATCTGGCTTTAAATTTTACCGGTTCCACCACCTATACCTCGGTCAATGGCGTGAAAAAAGAGATGTCCAGGATGCTGCCGGTCATCATCAGCGTTGCCGGGTTGGCGGTGGCGCTCTGGATTTATGTTGGCGTGGGGAGGTTTTTTTAATGACCTATCAAAGCGGGACTTTGAGGCTGGACAAGGAAAAATGCACGGGATGCGGCATGTGCGTGGATGTTTGTCCACATGCGGTTTTTACCATGATGGGACACAAGGCCGGCATCCAGGCCCTTCAGCGTTGCATGGAATGCGGCGCCTGCCAGCGTAATTGCCCCGCAGACGCCATTCAAGTGGCCACCGGCGTAGGCTGCGCGGCTGCAATGATCCAGGGGGCGTTAAAGGGTACTGCGCCGACGTGCGGCTGCTCGTCGAAGAAAAAAAACGGGGCCGGCCGCCGAAATCCGAACTGTTGTTAACAGTGCGGGGAAAAGGTGATTCATCTTTCACCTTGGAAAATTAAACCCGTTATTTTAATATCCACCATTGTTGTTAAAGACCATGCCGCCTGCAAGGCTGGTTTTGCGACGATCATTTTCCCGAAACGCCATTCCATGAAAGAGGATGGCCGTGCGTGTAACTGTTTTGATCGCGGCTAAAAATGAACAGACCGCCATTAGTATGGTGATGGGGGCCGGAGTAGAGTTCCCCTGAAAAAATGGACGCATCAACTATCCTTCCACGGTAGGGTGCCCTTTATGGGTACCCGAAAATCATCAAAATATTCATCTCATTCAATCCCTATAAAAGCCATCCGATAATAATTAAATAATTGGGAAATGATTCTTGGATATTAAGCAAGGTCTGAAATGGCCAAAGGTGTCAATAGTGACTCGGGCGACCAAAAATTGTGCCACAAAGCGAAATAATCCAGGATAATCAGGTAATGCCGATAAGGCAGGGGCGAAGAGCGTGCGTCATGAATCTCAATCACAATGCTACTTGGGGTGGAAAGCCAACCTGACGATACTCATAGCGGATGACTTGTCGATAAAAAGATTAAGGAAGGAGCTGTATGGCTACAAAAACCACCATAGTGTGTAACAGTACAGAGTCGAAGAGTCTTTATGCAACCTTGATTTTAGGTTCTTCGGCAGCGGCTTTGGGGAACGACGTGATCTTGTTTTTCAGTGTTTCCGCATCGGAAAGCTTGAAGAAAGGGGCACTTGAGAAAATAGATGTCAAAGGCATGCCCGATATTCTGGAATTGTATCAAGCAGTCCTGGATTTGAAGGGAAAAATATATTTGTGCGAATTAGCTTTGGAAGTGAAGGGTATAAAAAAAGAGGATTTAAGAGAAGGTGTGGAATTGGTAGGCGCGACCACCTATATGAGCGAAATTCAGGATGCTCAGATAACCCTGTCTTTCTAATTGGGTTCACTTTAGTTACAAGGCTTGGTGCCAAGTTCTCTTTATAAAAACTTTTAGTTGTCACTACTAGCTGCACCTTGCCGAAATCATCCTGCATTTGTCGCAGGGGCTAATGATCTTTCGCCCCTGCGACAACCGGAAAAGTCCTGGTTAACCAGCCGTCATCACCCTGTACCCCCATTGTCCTCCTACCAATTCATTATTGCAGCCAAAGGCCTGCCGTGGTATATATGTCGCATATTATTTAGCCTATTTAACCTATTTAGATTCATGGGAAAGGGAAGTTATGGCTACAGAAGACCTTAGTTCGGAAGACAGGACCACCCTGTCCACCAAATACGATCCCCAGGAAATTGAGGGGAAGTGGTATGAGCATTGGGAGCAGTCCGGTTATTTTACGGCTCATCCGGAATCGGATAAACCCCGTTTTTCCATTGTCATTCCACCGCCCAATGTGACCGGCTCGCTGCACATCGGCCATGCCCTGAATAACACTTTGCAGGACATTCTATCCCGTCAAAAACGTATGCAGGGCTTTGACGTGCTATGGGTGCCGGGCTGTGACCATGCCGGTATTGCCACGCAAAATGTGGTGGAGCGGGAATTGAAAAAAGAGGGCAAGAGCCGCTACGATCTGGGCCGGGAAGCTTTTATAGAAAGAGTCTGGTCCTGGAAAGAGCAGTACGGCGGCACTATAATGAAGCAATTGCGCCGCCTGGGCGCCTCCTGCGACTGGACCCGGGAGCGCTTTACCATGGACGCAGGCCTCAGTGAGGCCGTCAAGGAAGTGTTTGTCCGCCTTTATCAGGAAGGCCTGATTTACCGCGGCGATTATATTATCAATTGGTGCCCCCGCTGTCAGACCGCGCTTTCGGATATCGAAAGTGAGCACCAGGATGTGCAGGGTCATTTCTGGCATATCCGTTATCCCCTGGAAGACGGCAGCGGCGACATCATCGTGGCCACCACCAGGCCTGAAACCATGCTGGGCGATACAGCCGTGGCGGTCCATCCCGACGATGAGCGCTATCAGCCTCTGATTGGTAAAAAGGTCATCCTGCCGCTCATGAACCGCGCCATTCCCATTATTGCCGATACCTATGTGGACCGATCTTTTGGATCCGGTGCGGTCAAGATCACACCGGCTCATGATCCCAATGATTTTCTGGTGGGGCAGCGCCATAACCTGGAACGTATCAATGTGATGAATCCCGACGCCACCATGAGCGAAGCCGCCGGGCCTTATCAGGGCATGGACCGTTTTGAATGCCGGAAAAAAGTGGTGGCGGATCTGGAAGCCCAGGGCTTGCTCATCAAAGTCGATGAACATGAACACGCGGTGGGCCATTGTTACCGCTGCCATACCGTGGTGGAGCCCTACTTATCCAGGCAATGGTTTGTCAAAATGCAGCCCTTGGCGGAACCGGCCATCAAGGCGGTGCAGGAAGGCAAGATCCGCTTCACGCCCAGCCACTGGGCCAAACACTATTTGGAATGGCTGGAAAATATCCGTGACTGGTGCATCTCCCGCCAGATCTGGTGGGGCCATCGCATCCCGGCCTGGACCTGCGAAAGCTGCGGTGAACTGATCGTGGCCAAGGAAGCCCCCACGGCGTGTGCCTGCGGCAGCAAGGATCTGAAGCAGGAGACCGATGTGCTCGATACCTGGTTTTCCAGCGGTCTCTGGCCTTTCAGCACCTTGGGCTGGCCGGCCCAGACCGAAGACCTGAAGGCCTATTATCCCACCAGCGTGCTGGTGACCTCGTGGGATATTATCTTCTTCTGGGTGGCGCGCATGACCATGATGGGTTTGAAATTCATGGGACAAGTGCCTTTTCATGAAGTGTGCATTAACTCTTTGGTAGGTGATGAAGAAGGCAAGAAAATGAGCAAGTCCAAGGGCAACACCGTGGATCCCCTGGACCTGATTGGTCATACCAGTGCCGACGGCCTGCGCTTTACCATGGCCATGATAGAAACCCAAAGCCGCTATGTGGCCTTTACCCCGGACCGGCTGGAGTCGTGCCGTAATTTTGTAAACAAAATATGGAATGCCTCGCGCTTTGCCTTGATGAACCTGGAAGAGTACCGTCCCGGCCCTACCGTGCCGGCGCAAACCTTCCTGGAGCAGTGGATCCAGTCACGGCTTGACCAAGCCGTGAACAACGTTAATCAGGCCCTGGCCCAGTACCGTTTTGCTGAAGCAGCCCAGGCCATTTACGATTTTGTTTGGCATGAGTTCTGTGACTGGTATCTGGAAATGGTCAAGGTTAAATTGTTCAAAACCCCGGAGACCAAGCAAGCCACCCAATATTGGCTGCTGGCCACCTTGGCCGAGATGCTGCGTTTGATTCATCCTTTCATGCCTTTTATCAGCGAAGAACTTTGGTCCCATCTGCCCGGCACCCAGGGAACGATCATGCAGGCGGCATGGCCTGTGATGGTGGCCGACCGGCGTAAGCCTCAGGTGGAAGAGCAGATGAAGCGCGTCATGGCGGTGATTTATGCCGTGCGCAATATCCGGGGAGAGATGAACGTGGCGCCCGGAAAAAAAGTGGAGCTCATTATTCGGCCGCTCAATACGACGCTGGCCTTTGATGATGAGCAGCAGGCCATCATCAGGGCATTGGCCAAGCTGGAGAGCCTGGTCATCGACAGCACTCATGAAAAACCGACCTTATCAGCCGTAGCCGTAACGGAGGAGGCGGAGCTTTTTGTGCCTCTGGCCGGATTGATTGACCTGGACAAGGAGCGCGCCCGGCTCGGTAAAGAGATCAGCCAACTGCAGCAATTATTAAACAACATCAATACCAAACTGGCCAATGAGAAGTTTGTATCCCGTGCGCCGGCGCAGGTGATTGATAATGAGAAGAACAAACAACAGGATTATCAGCAAAAAATTACCCAGCTTACTGCCAATCTGGAAAAATTAGGGTGATGACCGGCAGGAAGAAAGTAAAAGGAGTTAAGATGGCATCAAGCATTAAGCAAGCAATGGTCCAAGAAGCGGTCCGGCGGGCCCTGGCCGAAGATGTGGGGGCCGGTGATATTACCAGTCTGGGGCTTGCGCCCAAGGCCGCGAAAATAAAGGGCAAAATTTACGCCCAGGCACCGGGCGTGCTGGCCGGGCGTGCGCTGGTCAATGAAGTTTACCGCCAATTAAACCAACAGGTGAAGATTGCCTGGCATCATCAGGACGGGGATGTGCTGAAAAAAGGAGATGCCCTATGCACGCTTAGTGGACCAGCTCAAGCTCTTCTGACCGGTGAGCGCACGGCCCTTAATTTCCTGGGCATGCTCTCCGGTATTGCCACGGAAACGTCCCGTTATGTGGAGGTGGTAAAATCCACGGGCACCCGCATTTTTGATACGCGCAAAACCATTCCCGGCTTACGGGCATTGGTAAAATATGCCGTTCGGGCCGGCGGGGGCACCAATCATCGCCTGGGGTTGTTTGACGGCATTTTGATCAAGGACAATCATATCAAAATGGCCGGCTCCATCACCGCGGCTATTACCGCGATGCGACGACCAGGCCGTAAACAAAGACCCATTGAAGTGGAAGTGGAGACCTTGGCGGAAGTTAAAGAAGCCCTGGCCAATAAGGCGGATATTATTTTGCTCGATAATTTTTCCGTGCCCAGGCTCCGGCAGGCGCTGACCATCATCGGCCGCAAGGCCCAAACCGAAATTTCCGGCGGCGTAACCCTGGCCAAATTGAAAGCTTATGCCCGCTTGGGCGTGGATCGCATCAGCGTGGGCGCTATTACCCATAGCGTGCCCTGGCTCGCGCTGCATCTGGAGTTTGAATAGCCCCATGGCCAGCACCAGTGATGTACTGGCCCTGCTGCGACGTCATGGAACCGCTTGGTGTTCAGGCGAAGAGCTGTCCCAGCACCTGGGTATCTCGCGGGCCGCGGTTTGGAAACACATGCAGCATTTGGAGGCGGAAGGTTATACCATTGAAGCCGTTCCGCACAGCGGTTACCGCCTGGTCGGCATTCCTGATCGTCTGCTTCCTGACGAAATCGACTATCAATTAAACACCAAAAAGATCGGCCGTAAGATTTATGCCTTTAAGGCCACCACCTCCACCAATGACCGGGCCATTGAATTGGCGCGGGCCGGGGCGCCGGAAGGTACGCTGGTGGTCACCGAGTATCAATCCCACGGCCGGGGTCGGCGCGAGCGGGTCTGGCTGGCTGCGGAAGGCCGGCATCTGCTCTTCACGATTATCTTTCGGCCGCCCTGGTCCGTGGCTTGGGCGCCCCGTCTCACCCAGGTTTTGGCCATCAGCATGGCCGAAGCCATAGAGAGCCTAAGCGGCCTATCGGTAAGTGTCAAATGGCCCAATGATCTGATGATTAATCAAAAAAAAGTGGCCGGTATTCTTACCGAGATGCAGGGTCAGGCGGACATGGTGGATTATGTGGCCGTTGGCGCCGGCATCAATGTCAATGGACCGGCGCCGAAAAACACCCGCTATGCCGCCACCAGCCTGGCCAAAGAATTAAATCGCGCCCTGGACCGGGTGCAATTGCTCAGAATGATTCTGGAAAAAACGGAGCATCATTACCTGAATGTGAAAAATAACGGCATGACCCATATTATGGCCGCTTGGCAACAGCGGGCCCCCATGACCGGTACTATCGCCAAAATCGAACAAGGTTACCGGGAAGTGGAAGGCATGGTCATGGGCATTGACGAACAAGGGTGTCTGCTTTTAAGAACCGAGGACGGCCTGATCGAGACCATCAGCAGCGGGGAGATGGCCGCGAGCAGGCGGTCTTAAAAATAAAAATCACCTGTTTTCATAAGCATCCGGACCTGGTATAGTAATGCCATATTGCCCCTTAAGGAGTCTGTCGTGCTGGTGACGATTGATATTGGCAATACCCATTGCTGTTTAGGTCTTTTTGACGGGCCCGCCCTGATCAAGCAATTCCGCGTGGCCACCAACCGTCGTGCCACGGCGGATGAGCTGGGCTTGGTGCTCGATGGTCTTTTCCGGGGTCTGCCCGGGACGCCTGTTTGGGAAGGCGTCGTTATTTCCAGTGTGGTGCCCGAACTGGACGCCAACATGGCCTTGGCCGCCAGGCAAGTTCTCAAGGTCTCGGTCCTTACCATCAAATCCAACCTGCCTTTACCCATTAAAAATCACTATCACGCCCCGCACAATGTGGGTGCTGACCGCCTGATGAGCGCAGTGGCGGCAGTGGAAGCCTATGGTGCACCGGTCATTATGGTGGATTTCGGCACGGCCACTACCATTGATGTGGTGGGTGCTGACCGCGCCTATCTGGGAGGCGCCATCATGCCCGGGGTGTTGCTCTCGGCCGAAGCTTTGGCCAAGGGTACCTCGCTATTGCCCCGGGTGGAGTTGAAAATGCCGCAAGACGCTTTTGGCCGGGATACGGACGAGAGCATGCGCTGCGGTATCCTGTTGGGCGCGGCCGGCGCTGTGGAATATCTGGTTCAGCATATTAAAACGCAAATCAACTTACCGGCCAAAGTTGTGGCCACCGGGGGGTGGGCCCCTATGCTGAGCCCGTTATGTCCCTCTATCGAGGCCATCAATCCTAACTTGGTGCTTGAAGGCATGCGCTTGACCTGGCTGTTCCAACGCACCCAAAGAACGCAGGCCCAGTGATACGGCGCACCGGGGTTATCGTCATGGCCGTTCTGCTGGTGAGCGCACTGGTATTGTTGGGCTTACAGCGCCGCGATCCTGATATCGAGATCAAGGAAATCCATCCGGCCACCGAACGCTTTGAGGTGGATCAGCAAAAAATCAGCTTTTCGCTTCGCAACACCCAGCTGCAATGGGTCGATTCGCGGGAGATCCTCCGGCCGAAAACGTTTTTGATTCTAACCACGACGTGGTGCGGTCATTGCCGGCCCTTGCTGGAGGAAGCCCAGCGACTCCAGCCCCTGATTAATCACGAGCTGGAAAGCATCATCGTGATTGATCTCTACGAGGACAACGAGGATCCTGCTCTTTCAGGACCTGCGGCCAAGCCGGATGGGAACCGGTTATTCATGGCTTCCCAACTTCTGAACCGTTATCCTGATTTGATCAAGGGCATTCCCACCATTTTGGAATTAAACGGCGAGGGTCTGATTCGCAACAAATATGAAGGCGTCATCTCCTTGGAAAAGGTTGTGGATTAGGCTTTCCGGGAGTTGGGAAGTAGCCGAAAATATTTAGAGACAGCCCGATCCGTGAGAATACCAAACATCCGGAGTTAAAACCATGACCGAGGACAATAAAGGCTTTTCCAAACAAGACGAGATCTCCTGGACTTATGAGAAGTTGGATCATATTTCCAAATTGCTTAAAGAGCGGGAAGTATTGCTGATTGATGCCAATCTGGCTCTGGAAGACAAAAATCGTGCTTTGGAAGAGGCCCGTCAGGAACTGCTGCAGACCAGTGAATTTTTAGCCGATTTACTTAATTATTCCCCTGATGCCATCTGGGTGCTCGATCCTGAACAAAGAGTCATCCGCTTTAATAAGATGGCGGAGGAAATCACCGGTTACCTGGCACATGAGGTCATGGGCCATTCCCTGGCTGAATTGTTTAATCATGAACAACATTATTTTCAACTTCTCAATACTCTGGAAGGCCAGGGCAATCTTCGCAATATCCGCACCATGGTCAAAAAAAAGGATGGTGAAGCAGCGGAGCTGCTGATGTCGATCTCCCTGCTGCGGGAGAAAGGGAGCCATGGCCGGCCGGTGGGCACGGTAACCATCTCCAAAGATATCACCAGGGAAGTGAAATTGGAACATGCACTGAGTGAGGCCTATGAAAGGCTGGAAGGCACGGTGCGCAAACGTACCCAGGATTTGGAAGCCCTGTCCCAATCCTTTATGGTTATGAACCAAATCTCCGCGGTGTCCGGGCAAAGCCAGGACCTGGTACAATTGCTGAATAATATTCTGGAACTGGTGCTGGAATTGACCGGATTTCCCATGGGCGCGGTCTGTCTGCTTGACGACCAAGGCAGGATGAAGTTGGAGGCGGAGAAGAACCTTTCTGCGGCCATACAGCACAAGTTATGCTCGCTGACAGACCCGCAAAGCGTGATCGGCCGCGCTGCGGAGAGTGGTTTCCTGCAATGGGCTACCAAGGCAGAAGAGCTGGGCCGTCTCGATTCTTCCCTAAGGCTGGCGGTGGCCATCCCCCTGCGCATCAAGGGGCAAATATGCGGAGTGATGAGCTTGCTGGCCATGACCCCGCGCGAGATTCAGGATGAAGAACGGGATATGCTGCTGGCCATTGGTATCCAGGTGGCCGGGGCTATTGAAAATGCCCGGCTTTATGAACAGGTGCAACGGGATATTGAAAAGCTTAAGGAAGTGGACCGGATCAAATCGGAGTTTATTGCCACCATTTCCCATGAATTACGCACGCCGCTCACCTCCATCATCGGGTTTTTAAGTTTCGCCCTGATGGAGTTCAATACCGCGGGCATGAAAAAAATCCGGCGCTATATTACCATCGGTCTGGAAAACGCTCAGAAATTGGCCATCATGATTGAAGACCTCCTGGCCCTGCAAAAACTGGATTCAGGCAGTCTGCGCCTGCGGGTGGAACCGGTGAATCTGAAAGACATGCTGGAAGATTTGGCCATGGACCTCAGTCCGCAACTGCAGTCCAAAAAACAAAAACTGAAGATCGATCTGCCGCCCAAGTTCCCGGCCGTGTTGGTGGACCGGGAGCAGTTTGAACGGGTGTTGGTCAATCTGATTACCAATGCCATCAAGTTTACCGAAAAACCGGGCCGAATCATTGCCCGTGCTCGCCATGATCAAAACCAAAATGAAATCATCATCAGTGTCATTGACTCGGGCATCGGCATGACCCCGGAAACCTGCCAGATGATTTTCGAGAAATTTTATCAAGCCGAAAATACCCTCACCCGCAAGGCCGGCGGTGCCGGTCTGGGCTTGACGATTGCCAAACGCATTGTGGAATTCCATCACGGCCGGTTGCAGGTAAAAAGCCGGCTCAATGAGGGCAGCCAATTTGATGTTATTATCCCCGACCAGTTATTAATCTCAACAACGACCAAGGAGTGTTGACATGAACGATTCCATTTCCCTGCTTAGTGCCTTTTTGGCCGGTGTGGTTTCTTTTTTATCCCCTTGCGTGCTGCCCCTGGTGCCGGCGTACATTTCATTTATCACCGGCTATGACCTGGAACAGCTTAGCCATGGCCAGGACCGGAAGATGCAGAGCCGCACCATCAGCTTGGCGGTGAGTTTTGTTCTGGGGTTTAGCTTGATCTTTGTATTGCTGGGGGCATCGGCCACGCTGGTCGGGCAATGGCTGAGCCAAAGTATGACCTGGATCACCAAGGTGGCCGGGGTGATGATCATAGTGCTGGGGATCCATATGACCGGGCTGGTGCGCATTCCTTTGTTGATGCGTGAACAACGCTATCGTCCGCTCAACGCCAAGGCCGGCTTGGTGAGTGCTTTTTTGGTGGGCGCGGCTTTTGCTTTCGGATGGTCACCGTGCGTAGGTCCGTTGTTGGCGGGTATACTGGCCTTGGCCAGCACCAAGGATTCCGTGGGCCAGGGGGTGCTGCTGCTGACCGTCTACTCCCTGGGTCTGGGCATTCCCTTTATCCTGACGGCGGCGCTGATCAATCCCTTTCTCAATTGGTTGAAAGGCTTCAAGCGCTTCTTGCCTTGGGTGGAAAGGGGAGCGGGTGCGCTGTTGATCGTGTTGGGGATTTTACTGGTGACGGGAAAACTAATGCAGCTGTCAAACTGGTTTGGCTTTGCATCAAAATTCGCCTTATAATTTTCAGAGCCGGCAAAGCTTTTCAATTCTTTTCCTCTTTCAAGCGCGCATTGTGATCTTCATTAATTGTAGGGGCGGAACTATCGCCCCTGCTTTTCCCATGAATAGGATTAGGCAAGGAACGGTCGCGACTGCTTCCTACCTAGCCCGCAAAGGACGGACGCACCGTGTATTTCAATGAAGTTAGTTGCCGAACCCTCAATTTAATTGTTGATTATATTAAAAAACGCAGGCCCGAGATACTGCCGGCTTTCCTGGAGGAACAAGAAAACCATTTTTGCAAAGATGAACATCAATGGATAAGCTATCAGACGGCCAACCTCCTTTTCCGTAAAGTGGAAGAACTATTTGATGATGACCATATTATGGTGGCCATTGGCCGGCAAGCCCAGATGCTTGACAAACTGGGTATATTGGACAACATCGTCAATCTTATTCTTGAACCAGCCAAGATTGTGGCCCTTAGTGTCAACTATTCCTCGCTTTTAACCAAAATTTCCACCATTCATCTGCGGGACCATTCCCGGCAGCACGGCACGGTGGAAGTGAAGATGCTTCCCGGTTACATCAAAACGCGCCAAGCCTGTGATCTGATTAAAGGGATGTATGCAGGGCTGCTGCAAAAAAAGGCGCTGACCTGGCTTGACATCCAGGAGAGCGAATGCGCCGTACCTATTTGGGAAAAAGGCGTCATTGATCATTGCCGTTTTCACTATCGTCGGGGCAGGTTGTGGAAGGAAGATCTGATCAGTAAGGAATGGACCGATTGCGGGGTTTTGGATAGTCATGGAACCTATTTTTACGAAGGTACACTTTACGGTACCCAACGTTGTGTCTATCACCTGCGCTGGATCAGCCCTAAAAAATTTTGGTCCACCTTGCTCACCAAGTTGCCTTGGACCTCCAAAATGTTGACCGATTACCGCACCCGCCTGATCGAGGATTATGAAATCATTGACAACCAGAACCAGCAATTACACCATGTTAATCAAAAATTGCAGGAATTGCTAGTCGCCAATCGTGCTTTGACCCAGGAGCTGGAGGAAAAAGTGAGGAGCCGCAACAGTGAATTGGAACGCTCCCTGCAACAGCTCAAAGAACTGGATGTCATGAAGTCTTATTTTTTATCCATTACTTCCCACGAATTAAGAACGCCTTTAACCATCATCAAAGGCGCTTTGAATTTGATAGATACTGAAAAAGACCAAATGGGCCCGGAGCGCTATGATAAATATATGAAAATGGCCCAAAAGAACACGGAACGGCTTATTTTACTGCTCGATGATTTACTTGATCTCTCACGCTTGGAATTCGGCCAGTTGAAATTGGATCTCGTGCAGGTGGATATGGTCCGGCTGATTCGGGAATGTCTGGAGGAATTTCGTGACGAAGCTGTGAAAAAAGGGCTGACCTTGCACAGCACCCTGGTCGACCACTCGCCACACCTGATGGGGGACAGCGGCCGGATCAAGCAAATGCTCAACAACTTGATTTCCAACGCCTTGAAGTTCACCCCAGAGGGCGGCACCATTAACGTGGCCATGCACGTCAAGGAAGAGGTCATGGAACTGTCGGTTGCCGACACAGGGCCCGGTATGGATGAAGAGGAGCAAAAACATGTTTTCGATAAATTTCATCAAGGCAATTATACCTTAACCCGCCAGGCGGGGGGCATTGGGTTGGGGCTGGCCATAGTCAAAGATTTGGTGGAATTGCATAGCGGCCGGCTTTGGCTTACCAGCCATAAACAACAAGGCTCCTGCTTTTATATACAATTACCGCTGGCCGGGCCATCCAATTGGGCTAAGGTGGCTTTGAAAAAAGTTAATGAAAATTGGAGCCCGCCCATGGTATTGAAAAAGAAGCGATCAAAATGAGCGGCCTGGTTTTAGAACGGAATGATAAGGTAGCCTTTTGGCGGGTCCCCACCGTGGAGTCCCTGGGAATCAGAGTGGCTTTTTTTCAGCGCCATGGCGGCATAAGTCTTGGTTCCTGGGCAAGCCTCAATTGCGGATTTAACTGTGGCGACCAATTCCAGCGGGTGATCTCCAATCGTCAGCGTGCCCTGGCGGCAGGCGGCTTTGGCCCTTTGGCCCCGGTCCTGGTCCGGCAAGTCCATGGCCGGACCATCTTGCCGGTAGAAGAGGCCCAGGCCGGACAGGGGTGGATAAGCGACGAAGAGAACCTGCCTGAGGCAGACGGCTTGATCACCACCACTCCCGGTTTGCCGCTTGCTATAAAAACCGCTGATTGTCTGCCGGTAGTCTTGATTCATCCTCAAGCCAAAGCTGTGGCTATTGTTCATGCCGGATGGAAAGGCTTGGTGAAGGGCATTATTGCAGAGGGCGTGAAAAAGCTCCGGGCAATTGGGCCTCTTGCAGCTCAACCATTGTTGGCTGTATTGGGGCCATGCATTGGGCCGGACCATTTTATGGTAACCGCCGAATTATTTGATGTTTTCATGGCGTTGTCTCCTGACATTATCAGGATTCAGGACCATTATGGTTATGTTGACCTCCAGCAAGCAGCGGTCAGGCAGCTCAAAGAGCAAGGGTTGCAGGAAGATAATATTATAAGGGTTCCTGATTGCACCTTTGATAAAGAGAAGGATTATTTTTCCTATCGCCGCGATCAAGGCCAAACAGGACGCATGCTTTCCATGATTCAAATTGGCACATGATTAATGATTGTCTATAAAGAACGGGCGCGACCGTACTCAATAAGTTGTTTTTGCAATTGAGAAAAATTGCGTTAATTATTTTGTCATATTTATTTTTTTTACTGGAACATAATAATTTTTTATTGTCAATAAAATAAATAAACGTATAATGCAAGCTAATGACAGAGCGCAAAGAAATAATCAAGAGAAACATCCAAAATATTCAACAGCGTATCAAAAAAGCTGCTGAAAAAAGTGGGCGCCCGGCCAAGGCCATCACTCTATTGGCTGTAACCAAGGTTGTGTCTCTGGAGGACATGCGTTATGCCATTGATGCCGGTATCCGGGCGGTAGGGGAAAGCAAAATCCAGGATGCCAAGCAAAAATTTTATCAGCTCGGTCCTGTAGTGGACTGGCATTTGATCGGCCATCTCCAAACCAATAAAGCGCGGCAAGCAGCGTCGATCTTTAAAATGATCCATTCCATTGATTCCAAACGTATTGCCGACGCCTTGGACAGGGAAGCCGGGCGGCTTGACCGCTGTTTGGATGTGCTGGTCGAAGTCAATATCAGTCAGGAAGAATCCAAGTTCGGCATCAAACCGGAGGAAACCAAGCAATTGGTGGATTTGGTGGCCCAAAAAGAACATCTCCATATCAAAGGACTGATGACCATGGCCCCCTATGTGGAAAACCAGGAGTTGGTCCGGCCTTATTTCAAGGCGCTGTCTGATCTCTTTCAAGAAATAAAAATCGAAATGAATTTGGGTACACAATGGGACACGCTTTCCATGGGTATGTCCAATGATTATGAAATTGCTATAGAAGAAGGGGCGACCATGGTGCGGATCGGCACCAGCTTATTTGCCGGTTAATGACGGTTTAAGGGAAGATCAAAAGCCGGCCAAGCTGGTATTGCGGGGCTGTAGGGTACAGACATCGCGCAGGGACCGGCCAAGTAGCCTGTACCCCAAGATCCCTGAGGAGAGGTTAGTGATTAACAGCACATTAGGATTTTTAGGCAGCGGCAACATGGCGGAAGCGCTCATTAAAGGCCTGATGGACAAAGGGGTTTTAACAGCTGACCGTATCTTGTGCGCTGATGTCAACAGGGAACGTTTGCAAACCCTCCAGCAAGCTTATCACATTCAACCTATTTCTGATAACCTGCAACTGGTTGACCAGGCCCAGGTGCTGGTGCTGTCCGTAAAACCGCAACAAGCTCCGGATCTGCTTGCCCAAATCGCGCCTGCTCTGGATACCAACCGGCATGTGCTTATTTCCATTGCCGCCGGGCTTACCACCACCTTTTTGGAAGCATGTGTGGAAAAAGCGATCAAAGTGGTGCGGGTGATGCCCAATACACCGGCCCGAATCCAAGCCGGTGCGTCGGCTTACTGTTTGGGTACCCAGGCCACGGCAGCAGAGGCTCAATTAACCACCGTACTTTTTCAAGCTGTAGGTCTCATAATGCCGGTGGAGGAATCGCTGATGGATGCGGTGACCGCCTTGTCAGGTTCTGGTCCGGCTTATGTTTTTTATTTATGTGAAACACTGATTCAAAGCGCGCTCACCCTGGGGTTAGGCCAACAGGAAGCACAAGCCCTGGCCATTGAAACTATTTGGGGGGCAGCACAATTATTAAAACAAGGGGAACAAAGTCCGGAGGCTTTGAGAAAAGCAGTAACCTCTCCCGGCGGCACCACGGAAGCTGCTTTAGGGGTACTGGAAAAGCGCCGGTTCCAGGATATTTTTCATGAAGCCTTAACCGCGGCCCGCGATAGAGGGCGCGCTTTAAGCCCGGTAAAAAAGGAGTCTTAGCCATGGCTGAATTGTTCATTACCATCGGTTGGTTGGGCTATGCAGCCTGTTTTTTCTGGCTCGGTCTTATTCTGGTGGACTTGGTCCTGAACTTAATACCTTCACTCCAATCCCAGCCCGGCTGGGCGGTGGCCTTCATCAACCGGTTGGCCTTGCCGCCGGTGAATATGATGCGGCGACTTTTGCCTACGGTTTATCGTGATATTGATTTCTCCCCGTGGATCACCCTTTTGGGACTAATTATATTGAAGACTTTTGTTTTTCGTGCGGTTATTTATTGGGGCATGCTCCATCAATAAGCAGCCATGATACTGGTCAGGGAACATAAAAACGGTCTTCGGTTTATGATAAAAGTCCAGGCCGGTGCCGGACAAACGGCCATGGCCGGTGCTTGGCAGCAGGCTTTGAAAATAAAGATCGCCAAAAAACCTGAAGGGGGCGCAGCCAACAAGGCCTGTCTGCAATTTTTGGCGAAAACGCTGGGCATAGCGCAGCAACAGCTATCCATTGTCCAGGGGTTGCATCACAAGGAGAAGCTTATCGAGGTCACGGGCATGGATAAAACCAGCCTGTCTCAAAAACTGGAAGTCCTGGCTGCGGCGTAGTTGCCGGTGGCGGTCAGGTAAGCGTGCAGCAAGCAGGGCTGTCCTGTAATGGCGATGAAAAAAGGGGGACCTATGACAGAATTGGTTGATCAGGTGAAAGAAGCCTTGGCCGTAATCCGGCAGAAAACCAAGGCCAAACCTGCCGTGGCTATGGTGCTGGGCACAGGTCTGGGGGCCTTGGCAGGAGAGATCAAAAATAAAGTCGTTATCCCTTATGAAACCATTCCTTATTTTCCTCTGAGCACAGTGGAATCCCATGCCGGCAAGTTATTGGTGGGCACCTTGATGGGTAAAACGGTGGTGGCCATGCAGGGCCGGTTTCACCGCTATGAAGGCTATTCGCTGCAACAAATCACCTTTCCTCTTCGCGTTATGCATGCCATGGGCGCTAAAACCCTGGCCGTGTTTTCGGCCTGCGGAGGCATTAACCGCGCATTTTATCCCGGCGATCTGGTGATGATCAGTGATCACATCAATTTGCTCGGCGATAATCCCTTGATTGGCCCCAATGACGATCGCCTCGGTCCTCGTTTTCCCGATATGTACAATGCCTATGATCAGGGGTTTCAAAACCTGCTCATGGAAACAGCCCGGGATCTTAAAATTAAATTGCATCAAGGCGTATACGCAGCCTTGTCAGGGCCCTGTCTGGAAACAGCGGCCGAGTATCGCTTTCTGCAGACCATTGGTGCTGATTGCGTGGGGATGTCCACCGTGCCGGAAGTGATTGTGGCCCGCCACAGCGGCATGAAGGTTCTGGGTATAGCCGTGGTCACCGACCGCTGCGTGCCTGATCAGCTGGGTCCTGCCAGTGTGCCGGAAATTATCAAGGCCGCCATGGGAGCTCAGCCGCGTTTGACCCGTTTGACCAAAGCCATCATCCATCATTTAAAATAGAGGAGGACTTTAATGCCTAAAGCCCTGGAGTGGAAGCAGCAAAAGCTTTTCATCCTGGATCAATCCAAATTGCCTGCCACCGTTATCAAAGTGCAATTGCGCTCTCTGAGCCAGATCCTGGATGCGATCAAGCTGAAAAAAGTCAGCGGCAATGCTCTGGTAGGCGCGTTGGCGGCTTTTGGAATTTATTACGCGGTCAAGCAACCCCCTTTGGCCAAGACCTTTGATAAACTGCGCCAGGAAGTGGAAAAAGTCAGTAATCAATTCTTGAAATTGAGTCCCATGTCCAGGGACTTGGAATGGGCTTTGGAGCGAATGAAACGGTGCGTTCTCAATAACCGTGATCATAAGCTCAACACCCTTCGGGATCTGGTGCTTCGGGAGGCCGTAAAAGTTTTAAAAGATTTTGAGGATGCCGGTAAAAGCATTGTGGACAACGGCCAAGAACTGATCCGGGAAGGCGATACCATCCTGACCTACGGCCATGCGGGCAGTTTTTCCTCGATTGGTGCCGGCAGCGCCTTGGCGGTCATTGCTAAAGCGAAAAGCTCCAAAAATGTAACGGTGATCGTGCCTGAAACCCGGCCGTTGCTGGAGGGATCGCGGTTAACCGCACTGGAGCTCAAGCAGTCCAAGGTTCCTTTTTATCTGGTGAGTGATAATGCCCTGGGTCATCTCATGAAATCAGGCCAAATCAATATCGTCATGGTCGGTGCCTACCGCATTGCCATGAATGGCGATGTCGTGGCGCCTGTGGGCACCTACAGTCTGGCCATGCTGGCTTACCATCACCAAATTCCAGTATATATCATTGCCCCGACCACCACCTTCGACAGGACTTTAGTCTCAGCGGAACCGGTACTCTTGCAAGAACACAGTCCGGAAAGTATCCTGAAATGGCAGAACAAAGCTATTTCCATTCCCGGGGCCAAGGTGATCGCACCTGCGTTTGATAAAACCGAACATAAATACATCAGTGCCCTGATCACGGATTTGGGCATTATTCGCGCGCCTTATGACCAAAATTTAAATAATCTGTTTTCTACGTTGGGCTGAACCGTGGGGGATACACTGTCACCGCAGACACCGGCCGGATGGGATGATGACCGTATGTGTTTTGCCTGCGGCGAAAACAATCCTATTGGCTTGCACCTAACCTTCGCCCGGGTGAATGAGGATAGTATTCGAACCGAATTCACAGCGCAGAAGGTTTTTCAAGGTTATAAAGATGTGGTGCACGGCGGGATTATTGGATTACTGCTTGATGAGACGATGGCCAATGTACCCATTGTTTTATGGAACCAGCCCGTAGTGACCGCTAAATTCGAGATGCGGCTTCGCGAACCGGCGCCGGTTGGGAAAAAGCTCATTATCACAGCCACTCTGGAAGAAACCAAACAAAACCGATTGTTTTCCATCAACGGTCAGGTTTGCCTGGAAAACGGCCGGGTGCTGGCCACGGCTCATGCCAAGTGCATGAAAGTCGATTGGAAATCAGCTAATTCCTAAATATTTTCCTTGTTTTTCCAGACTTTTTTGTTAAAATTCTGCGTCAGTAAAATGCCGGGTGGATTTGGGAAAATTTCATCCGATCAGATCAAGGAGGACGACCAGTGGGTTGCGGTAAAAAACGCCATTTAAAGAAGATTAAAACGCACAAGCGTAAAAAACATCGTCGTAAATATCGTCATTTGAAAAAATAAGCAGTCCTGCCCACGCCCTGGAAAAGGCCGCAGCCATCATGCCATCCCAGAAACCCCTAAGCAGGTTCAACTGGAGCTTTCCTATAGCGATGGTGGCAAGAGGGTATAGGGTAAGGTCATCCATCATGGAAACCATTTCGTCCATTGATAACTCGTCCTTGCCTGTGCTATGCTGAAAAATGAGATAGGCAGTCCATGTGGGTCAGCTTAATAAAGCCAGGCGCACAATGGATGATTATTATGCCTGCTTCCTTTTCGTGACTTAACCAGGGAAAGAAAGGTTGATTTCCGGGAAGCAGGGCGGAGGATAGCTGTGCGCCTTATCAAGGCGGTTGTCATTGCAGGTTTTACCATTGCTGGAATGAGCCAATTAGTGTTGGCCGGTGTTGATCCCTTGGGCGCCACCGGCCTTAGCGATCCGCGCGCTTCCGCCATGGGCGGAAGCGGAGCGGCCCTGCCCGGCAGTGCTTCCAGCGGTACCATTAATCCCGCCAATTTGGTATTCATTAACTGGCCCGAGTTGTCGGCTGGTTTTGCCCACCAGGATTTGGGTGATGAACAAGGCTGGTATCTCAATGCCGCCATGCCGCTTATTCCTCGCCTGGTCACCCAGTTCCATGCGCTTTCTCTCAGCAATCCCCGTTTGACTCAATCACTCCAAAATAATTACGAATTAGCCCTGGGCTTTCCGCTTTCGCCCAACGGTCAATTGCTGGCTGGGATCACCGGTAAGTTTGTTCAAACGGTCCTGCCTCAGGTGGAAGGTATGCCCGCTGGAGGAGGGGTGGACCTGGGGATGCTGCTTACCCTTTGGCGGGGTGAAAACGAAAATGTTCTGCGATTGGGCGTGGTCATGCAAGATGCGCAGTCTATTGTCAAGCTGGATGGGAAAGGTTATACCTTGCCTATGGTTTTTCGCTACGGCTTGTCTTGGCAACTTGCCCAAGCATGGATGGCCACTGTGGAACTGGATACTCAAAATAGCCAGCTTCCCGGCCTCGATTCCTTCAGCGTTGTTCGTATGGGTCTGGAACATACATTGGCCTTGCCTTCCACTAAGGGATTGGCAGCCCGCCTGGGTTATTTTCAACGAGCCGGCCAATCGGGTGTTCTTACCGCCGGATTAGGCCTTGGCTTCCTCGATTGGCACCTCGATTATGCTTTCCAGTGTCCAACTTCGTTTTACAACAGCCGTCATGAATTGGCGCTTACCTGGGCCTATGGCCGCCCCGGCCATGGTCTTCCCACTGTTCTCAAGGAATCTGAAAAAGCGTCGCCTGAAGATCATCACGCCAAAGAAAAAATCGATGAAGACCAACGGTCTTTCTTTTCAGCTTTAGACTCCGCAGCTGATGCCACTGATGATTTTTTGGAATATAGCTCGCCTAAAACAAGCGATTACCAAGCTGACCAGGCTTCGGATCAAGAATCCACGGATGCGACCCAAACCTCGACCTACAGCCTGCCCGTACCGGAAGGACCGGCAGGACAAGAGCATGCGGACTTGGTGGTGGATCCGGAGATGCCGGCTTCTTTTTCAGGATATTTTAGTAATAGCGGCCAGCAATTTTCGATTGCCCATGAAGATGTTCGCCTGCATGCGGTGATCAATCCTTTTTCACCCAATAATGATGGCAAACGGGATAAAACCATATTTGTCGGTCGCCTGGTTAATGACCGCCTGCGCGTAAGCAGCTGGCGGCTCTATATTTTGCGAGGCAGTGAAGTAGTCCGCCTTTATAAAGGCGGAAGCGGGTTACCCCGAAACTTGGAATGGGACGGCAAGGATGAAAAAGGCAGACGATTGCCGGACGGCGAGTACAGCGCTATTTTAAGAGTGCTCGATAAAAATGGGTTGGAACTGGCGGCGGCAACGGAAATGCTGGAAATAAGAACCAAGTCCAAGCCGGTTGATATGGAAGGTCCCGGTAAGGTGACCTTGGGAGGTCCGAGAGGGAAACAAGCGCTGAACTTCACGATACCCAAAGTATTAGGCAGCAGCGAATGGCGTTTCATGATTTACAATCCTGCTGACAAACGGGTATTTGAACGCAATGGTAACAGCAGCATGCCTGAAAAAGTCGTTTGGAAACCAAACCTGTCCAGTCGACCACCGGCAGCCGGTACCTATCGTGCCGTGTTGCGTTATCGCGATGACGTAGGTCTGCGGACCAGGACGGAAACTACTTTTGTAATCAATTATGCAGAATTGAAGACTGACTTAACGGCCTCGGCTTCTACCTTTAAGCCTGTATCTGAGGGAGGCCAGGGGCTGACCTTTTCTTTTAATCTAAAGGGCACGGCCAAAATAAAGAACTGGAAAATGATCATCCTTGACCAGGATAGTAAAGCCCAGGTTCGCGCCCTCGGCGGGCAGGGGGAAGTGCCGGGGACCATTGCCTGGGACGGCATGGATCAGAACGGGAAACCTGTTCCCGGGGGCCATCGTTTTCTGGCCCGTCTGTTGGTACTCACCACCATGGGCGCCAAATCCGCCACGGACAGTCAGGTGGTGCAGAGTGACTTGGCGGCTTACGGCGGGGGAAAAGCGCTCGCCATGAACTTGGTTAGGGTTCTATTTCAAAAGGATCAAAGCCAGTTGACCGAGCAAGCCAAGTCAGCTTTGAAATCAGCAGCCGCGACGGTCACCAAGTATAATATGGAGTATCAATTGCAGATAACCGGACACTGCGATTCCCGCGAAGGAAAGGACCAAGCCATGGAATTATCCCGCTTGCGGGCTCAGCATGTGGCGGATTACCTCATTCGCCAGGAGAAAATCCCGGCTAATTATATACAAGTTGCTGGCAAAGGCATTGATCAACTGATGGTGACCAGCGGTAATGATCAGCAACGGGCTAAAAACCGGCGCGCCGAGGTCCTGCTGCTGGCCAAATAAATCCAAGGAGTCCGATTTGAAAAAAGAAGTCCTCGTCCCCGTAACCCTGATGTTTTTGATTAGTGCTTGTGCCCCTTCGGTTAAAATGACCGCACCACCTCAGCCACCTACCCTAAACCTTACGCTCTCAACAACAGCATTGGAACCAGGCCATGTCGTTGAAGTTGAGGCCACCAACTCCAGTACCGATCCTTGGCAACCGACCATAAGTGGATGGTGGCCAACGCCCTTGGACCTGTATCCTGTAGCCAGTCAATCCGGCCATTATGCCCGTTATCTTTCGGTGCCCCTTGATTTAGCACCTGGTGAATACCCGCTGACCTTGACCATGTCCTTGCCGGAGAAGGGTGACGTGGTGACCAAAACCCAAGCGCTGAAAGTGGTGCCTCGATCTCCTTTTAAAACGATCCATCTTTGGATAAAAGGATTTTCCAATTATAAATTTGCGCCTGAATCCCGATTAATGGCCCAAGCCCGCCTCGGAGCCGACTATCTTCCCGGCCACTTGGTTCACAGCTTGAGCTGGCCCATTCACGGTCGGATTACGGAACAGTTTGGCGTAAAGCGTATTTATAATAAGGGTGCTGATTCCTGGTACCATGGTGGTCTGGATATTGCGGCGCCTGGTGGCACCCCTATTCATGCTCCGGCGGATGGTGTGGTTATTCTCTCGAAAAGCTTTAAAGCCCATGGCAATACTATTGTGATTGATCATGGGTTTGGTTTAACCACCACCTACTTGCATCAAAAAGAACGGCTGGTGGAAAAAGGGGATAAGGTCAAAAAAGGCCAGATCATAGGTAAGGTTGGTACTACCGGCTCCTCGACGGGCAACCATTTGCATTTTCAGGTCAATATAAACAACGAAATAGCCAGTCCCTATGATTTTCTGGAGGACGAGAGTGTTTATAAGGCCAATAAATAGTCTGACAAGTGAGGCCAAGGCAAGTAGTAAGAATGGTGCAGAATGAAACAATTATATTGCAAAAATTAATATCATTAAATATTACAAAAAAAATACAAACATAGTTGTTTTCCTGCTAGAGCAATGGTATAATGATTTTTGTAAGGGACTCGATCAGGATGGGGGATAAACAATGATGGGACTTAATAAGATTTTGGGGATGGCCGTTATTGCAAGTGCACTGGTTATTTCAGGATGTGGACAAAATGTCGTAGGACCAACAGCACCGGATATTACCAATCCCACCACACCTATCACCATGGACACCACCTCAGACTTAACTCAGTCAACGTCTACGGACAACCAGGTTAATGCCAGCTGTTTTGGCGGTCATGACTACAGCAAGGGTACCAAAAATTTCAAAAACAAATTTAAAGCCAAATTTTATAAAAACAAATATAAAAATTACCTGATGCGGTTAAAATCCCATTTGCAGCAACGCCTGGGTTTTTGGATGCACCGATATTATACTTCTTATGCAGGCAAGTGGGTGGGCATGTTTGTCGGTAACGACACGCTCAATGATATACTCACTGCTCATCCGCTGTTTCTCAAAGTTGTGTTGCGCCATCACTTGGATAGAGTGGTCATGCAAACCGCAGCTGATATTGTCACCCAAACCTGGGCGCCCGGTGAAGGCACCGATCCGTCCGGCTTTGACCCTGAAGTAACGTTGGTGCCGTTCCAATGGCGTCCCAATAGAGGCTTTTACGGTGCATTGAATCCGGGGTGGGTGGCCACACCCAGTTATGGCACGGACGGCTATACGTTTGACCAGACCAGCGTGGACCAGGATGTGCTTGCCATCTATACCCAATCTTTTTATGTGGATGTCTATAAAAACCTAACCGATATGCTTAATTTTCAATGGCGTTTATTTTATAAGACTCCTACCGGGCCCTTAACCAGTGCCAGTATCAACTTATCCGGGGACATGGGCAACCATTTAAAAACGCTTAAAGGGTTATTCTTTGATCCGGAAGGTGTTCAAACCCAGCTTGATTTTTGGATCAGTGTCTTGGACAAGAGCGGTTACTACCGCATCTATCGTAGTGATGGGACCCTGGATTTGATTTTGCAATTTGATAGCACCGGTGCCGGCGGCGGGACCTTGGATATTTTGAATCATCGCGGCACCATGGACCACTATGTTTATGTACTGGATGCACGGGGCAGGGGATATTGGACGCGTAACGACGGCAGAAAACATCCGGCCCGCTGGTAGTCCCGTTGTCAATAGCAAGGTAGGATTAATCATGGGGTGTTAAAAATTGATTGGCCTCGGATCACAAGTGATCTGAGGCCAATTTTTTGCGGGATTTTTGACGCGGGAAATTTCAAGGAAAACCATAAAGGGCTGGCATGAAGAATCATAAGCTACCAATATTGCTATTGCTCCTCTTCTTACCCCAAGTATGCTGGTCTGCGCTCCAGTCAGGACAAACCTATTTTTCCAGCTTCAACCAAGGCACGGCCTTGGCTCTTGATCCTACCCATCAGAAATTATATTATGCCACCAGTACCAGTAATAATCTTTACGTATTTGATCTTAACAGCGCCGGCGATCCGCCAACAGTCGCCCTGCCGGCCATTACCATCAGCAATGCAACCTATGGGTTGGCTTTGGATAGTGAAAGAGGAAAATTATATTTGGCCAACTCCACAGTAGGAAATAATGCCTTAGCGGTTATTTCCCTGGACAGCTCGGGCAATACGACGACAACGGTTAATAACTACAATGATTTAAGCAACAATGCTAAATGCCTGGCGCTTAATCCTCTTGATCATTATTTGTATGTTGGGATGACCGCCCCTGTCAACGGTTTGGCTGTTTATCCTTTGGATCCAGGCACCGGCCTGCCCAGTGGGGCAGCCAGCACCTATACCACCAATAGTCAAGTCGGCGCTCTGGCCATGGACCTGAGCCGCCGGAAATTGTATATGGGCGGGAATGGCAAGATTCAAAGGTTTGATTTGAATGCAAGCGGCTTACCTTTAGGCAGTACAGTTGACTCACCGGCCGGGACGAGCTTGATCACCACGCTGGCCGTGGATACGGTGAGAAGAAAATTGTACGCAGGCAGTGACTCCGGCAGCATTATTTATGTTTTTGATCTGGATGCCAATGGTGTACTTGGCAACCTGGCCACGGTGAATCTAGGTGGAAGCAATTTTGTCTTTAGCCTGACCCTGGATGCGGCACGACGTATTCTTTATGTGGGCAGCGGCGCTTACGTATATTGGTTTAACTTGAATGCCGATGGCAGTCTGCCCGGTTCACCATCCGGCAGCCTTAGCAACACCGGGGCTCAGTTTACGGCAATGGCCCTGGATGCCAATAAACAGCGTCTGTATACCGCCGCATACACCGACGCCCAATACTATTCTTTGTCCGATGCCGCCATGCCACCTCTGCGCATTAACGGCGGTGCCGCTAATACCACCTCCACTGCCGTAAATTTGGAATGGGCCCTGCCCAATGCCCAGTTTGTCAGGGTGGAGAGCAATTCTGATCTGGTGTCCTTCAACTTTCCCAACACCAGCACAGCCAACAGCACTTTCGATCAATGGCTATCTTGCGGTGGCGATACTTGGACCAACACGCCTAGCCTTCGTGCCGACCCTTTGATTATTCCTGCCGAGTTGACTTCCGGGCCGGGCACAAAAACCATTACCGTCTGGTTTTGGGAAAGCACGGGTGCTTCCAATCCTACCGGGCAGATGCGTTGGGAAGTGGCCGATATTAACTTACAGGAGACGGACACAGCTACGCCTACTCCGGTGGATACGGCTTCGCCAACGCCAACGTTTACCCTTACACCAACACCGCTTCCTTCCGATACCTACACGCCAACTATCACCACTACCAACACACCTTTGGAAACACCGACATTTACCCATACACCTACAGACTCGCCCAGCAAAACCGTGACAGCCACCTACACATTGTCGCTGACACCCACCTTTACCAAGTCGCCCACCATTTCGGCTACGTATACCCAAACCATTACACCTACGTTAACCCCGATGACCCCGTCACCTTCGCCAACCCCAACGTCTACCCAAAGCGAAACCCCCATACACAGCAGCACGCCCACACCCGTGCTGTCGCCGACACCGAGCCCCACGGCCACACCTACTGCTACCATCAGCGCCACTTTAACACCATCAGCCTCATATACCAAAACCTCCACGGTTTCACCAACACCCACCCGGACCCCCACGCTGACCCAATCAGCCACAGTGACCATAACCCCCAGTATTACCTTATCACCTACCATTACCTTGACTGTGCCCCCCACCACTACCCCCACACCGGCACCGGTTTTTTATCTTGATAAGAACCGCTTTAATCCCACTGTCGAAATCCTGCAGATTCATTTGGAATTGTTACCCATGGAAAATGCCAACGTCATCATTTATTCTTTGAAAGGTAGAAAGATTACGAGTTATGAAGAATCAACCGTGGCGGCTAGGCGGGTTGATCTGACCTGGGACGGGCGAAACCGGAGCAATGAAACCGTGGCGTCCGGGCTTTATTATGTGGTACTGGAAAGTGCCCGGCGAAAAGTCGTTAAGAAAGTTTTGGTGATTAAATAATGGCCGGGCTAAAAGCAAGGCCCACCACCCTGTGGCTTGGCCCTTTGGCCGTGATGATGGTTTTGGCCCTGGCAGTTTTTATCCTGCCCCGCCTGAGCTGGGGCGGTGCCGGTACGAGCAATGATTTTGAAACCATGCTTCCCGGGGCGCGCATGGCCGGGCTTGGGGATGCGGCTGTGGCTATGACTCAGGATTCGGAGTTGTTGTTTGCCAATCCGTCCGGGCTGGTGACCTTGATCAACCCGCAAATAGGGCTTAGTCATCTTGCCTGGTGGGAAGGTGTCTCCTATCAAGCGTTGTGGGGGATTCAACCGCTGGGACCAAAGGCCAGTGCGGGGGCCACCCTCAATTTTTTACGGGTCGAGCCTTTTAACAGTACGGACAATCCTGAGTTGGAAAACAGCCAAGCCTGGATGCTGCGTTTGGGAGGCGCCTATGCCTATAAACTTATACGGTCACTGGCGGTGGGTGGGAAAATCAATTTAGCCTGGCAAGACCTGGACGCGCAGCAAGCCTTTGCCTTGACCATGGATTTGGGCGCTCAGTACTATATGCTCAATGATCATCTCACCTTGGGTCTGGTCTTGAGCAACCTCGGGTTTGCCACGCCTTTCGTTCAAAAAGCGGATTTACCGCCCATGCAAGTCCGATTGGGGGCAGCCTATCAATTTTGGCCCGATGATCCCAACAGTCTTACTTTCTTAACCCAGCTTACACAACCCTTTGCAGACCAGGTGCACCTGGCCCTGGCCGTGGAAGGCAAAGTTTGGAATGATTTGTTTATCCGCACGGGCTGGCAGAGCCAAGCCGACAGCGGCAATTGGCTGGTTCTGGGACTGGGATTTAAATGGCAGAACGTCATGCTTGATTATGCGGTGTCTCCGTTGGGCACACTCGGTATGACGCATCAGGTCTCCTTGAAATATAATTTCGGAAGCCAACGCCGTGTTGCCCGCCCCAAGCTTGAGGTCACCCTGGTCACGAAGCAATTTGTCAATCCCGGCGGTGTGCCCGGCCAGGAAATTCATTTGATCCCAAAAACACAAGTAGCGGCCGGACTCAAAAAATGGCAGGTCACCATTGCCGACCGGCAAGGCAAGGTTGTACGTCGTTATGAGGGAGAAAATAAACTGCCCTTGGAAGTGGTCTGGGACGGTTTGGACAGCGCGGGCAAGCAAACCAATGTGGAGGAATTTTACCGTTATACTTTTGAAATTATTGATAAGCTGGGCTATACCGCCGAACAAAGAGGTGAAATTCTTCCGGTCTCCATCACCAAATTGCCCAAGCTTAAAGCCCTGCCCCGGGATATTTTTGCCGGACAAGTGAGTTTTAGTACCAGTGATAAACGCAAGATCAAGACCTGGACGATCACCATTGTCAGCGATGACGGTCGTGTCTTGAAAAAATATCAAGGCAAGGGGATTATTCCCAAGGACTTTGCCTGGGACGGCAAAGATGAGCAGAACCGTCAGGTGGCGCTGAAGAAAGGTTATCAATTTATTCTGCAGTTAACGGATGAGCATAATAATGAAATTAAGAGTGTAGCGCCCATTGTTGTGGTCAATGCAGGCAGCAAAGCCAAAACCAGTGCGGAGCTACCGCTGCCGGAAGAAGTGCCGTTTAGATTTCAGTTCTCGTCAGCCTCTCCCATTAAAAGCTGGGCTTTGGACATTATCGAAAGTGATACAGGACAAGTGGTGCGCAATCTCCATGGGGAGGGGCCTTTGCCGGAACAAATTATGTGGGATGCCCGCGACAATCAAGGCCGGGTTGTACCCAGTACCAAGACCTATAGTTATGTGCTGCGACTCCAGGACGCCCTGGGCAACATCTGGCGGCAGGCAGAGCCCTTGCGGGAGACCGATGTCAAAGTGCTGGACAGGGGCAAGGATGGCACTACCATTAAAATTGAACAAATTCTCTTTGATTTCAATAAAGCTGAATTGAAAAGTGAAATGCACGAGAAATTGCGCAAAACCGCCGATATTGTGAAGGCGTACGGTGAAAATAAGGTTAAACTACACATTGAAGGTCATACGGATGATGTGGGGTCGGACCGATTTAACCTGGAATTGTCGCAAAAACGGGCCCAGATGGTTATGCGCTACCTGGTGGAAGAGGAAGGGATTCCATCTTCCGTGATTGTCATGAAAGGCTATGGTAAGAGCCAGCCCCTGACCAATAATAATAGTCCTTTGGCACGGACCCATAACCGGCGGGTGGAGATTACCATCGTGCTACCCAAAGTAGGTCCTTGATATAAACACTTGCCCGAGACCCGCCCAAGAAGGTATAATCTTTGTTTAATGACTCTGTTTGGTCACTGCCAAAAAACAAGGCTGGCCGCTGTGCCGGCTTGGGGTGGGGCATCAGTACGTTGATAAAGGATTTTTGAGGAGTGGATAATGGCACAAGAAATAAGTCTTGAATTTGAAAGATCTTTGGTTGAACTGGAAAAAAAGATCGATGAATTAAAGCATTTCACCCATGGTAAATCCATGAACATGAGTGAAGAGATTGAGCAATTGGAGCAAAAAGCAGAGAGCTTGAGACAGGAAATTTATACCAACCTTACGCCCTGGCAAATCATTCAAATCAGTCGCCATCCGCTGCGTCCGCATACCCTGGACTATATCCATGGTTGTTTTGAGGATTTTTTGGAAATGCACGGAGACCGCGCCTTCATTGACGACCGCGCCATGGTGGGAGGGGTAGCCTGGCTGGACGGACGGCCGGTCATGGTGGTAGGCACTCAAAAAGGGAAGGACACTAAGGAAAACCTTGTTCATAATTTTGGACTGCCCCTGCCGGAAGGCTACCGTAAAGCCCTGCGGCTTATGAAATTTGCCGAAAAATTCAGTATGCCCATCATTACCTTTGTGGACACGGCCGGCGCTTTTCCCGGTCTGGAAGGCGAGGAAAGGGGAGTGGCGGAAGCCATTGCCCGTAATTTACGGGAAATGTCGCAGCTTACGGTGCCGGTCATTGTGGTCATCATTGGTGAAGGCGGCAGTGGTGGAGCCTTGGGCATTGGCGTGGGTAATCGCGTCTTGATGTTGTCGCACGCTTCCTATACCGTGATCACGCCCGAAGGCTGTGCAGCCATATTATGGAAAGATCGTGCTGAGGCTCCTAAGGCTTCTGAAATTCTAAAAATAACAGCACGAGATTTGATCGAGCTGAAAGTGATTGATGACATTATTGAGGAACCTTTTGGTGGGGCTCACCGTGATCGCCAAGCGACCTTGGAAAAGGTCAAAGCTGCTATCAAACGGCATTTGGCGGAACTGGAGGCCATGGACGAGGACGCTCTGTTGGAACAACGGTATCAAAAATTCCGTTCCATCGGACAGTATGAAACGGTCATGCCCACACCGCCACCAACGCAGGCGTCTGACAGCGATGTTGGCGAGGTTGAACAACCGGGCCATGTGTCCGGGAAATAAAGAAAGAGAAATTGATGGTTTGTTTCCCGGAGACCTAACAGGTTGGGTTCTTCGCAGGCCGCTTCTTTTTACGGCCTAGGGGGCCATGATAAAAGGCGAAAGATCACGAATCCGGTCTGACACAATTGTTGAGGATTAATACATGAAGTGCCTTGCTTTTAACAAATCCCTGAGTTTACTTTTGGTGCTGCTGTTTGGCAGCTTGGCATGGACCGGCCATTTGGCAAGGGCTATGCAGGATGATGGTACCGCCTTGTCGACGGCCCCTGCCAACGATGACGAAGCTTTGGTGGTAAGGTCAAAAAAAGTGGTGGTTCTCGATCCCGGTCATGGCGGCCAGGATCATGGGATTAGCCTTGCCCCAGGCTTGATGGAAAAGGACCTAGATTTGAGCTTGGCTCTGGCCGTTAAAAAGGCACTGGGCCGGGATAAGGATATCGTGGTGGTGCTGACCAGGGATAATGATAAATATCATGATAATCTGGAACGCACCATGGTAGGCAACCGCAAGAAGGCGGATGTGTTTGTGAGCCTGCACTGTATGGGCAATAGCCTCAAAGCCCATACCAAGAATGCCGTTGTGGTCTATGTCAACCGTTACCTCAAAGACGCTTTGCTATCCCACGCCGTGGACGAGAATTTAACCCAGGGCGTGCGGGCTTTACCCTGGGCTTTGGCACAAAATGGCATGCTTAAAAAGAGCCGTATATTGGCAGAGAGGTTATTAACCCAATGGGGCCGCCGTGACGATAACCAGGAAGGCGGATTTTATACACTGCCGTTGGCTGTCCTTGACGGTATCCATGCGCCGGCTGTGCTCGTTGAACTCAATGTTTCAGCCGGATTTTTTGATCCCCAAAAAAGGGACCAAGCGCTTGATCAGGTGGGTGAGAAACTTGCTTCCGGGATCATGGGGTTTTTATATTAAAAAAATTGCAGGGTATCTTAATACGCAAGGAAGAAGATCGTTGCGTTTGTGGTCGCTTTATCCCCGCATTGAACTACGGGAGATTCGCGAGGATCTATTAAGGTGGAATGAAGCCAATGGGTGATAAGACAACTGCTAATCCGATGCTTTTGAGTTTGATCAGTCTGCTGCTGCTGTTGGGTTTAGGATTTTTGGCTTGGCATTTTCTCCTCAATCCCAATGGCGGGGAAGATGTACTTCAATCCGCAAATCCCTCCATTAACGTAAAAGTTTATTTTGCCGAAGATGTAGCGGGTGGCGGTTATGCCACTAAAGACATCCGTTTAATCAAAGATATGCCCTTGCAGGAGGCGCTGCCGGACCTGGTCGCGAAAATGAACCGTGCGGCCTTAACTAAGAAGGAATGGTCCTGGTGGCCGGAAAGCCTGGTCGTGCGCAGTGTCTACCAACAAAAAAACGGTAGCGTCATTCTTGACTTTGAGAAACAGGTTCAGTATAATCACCGCATCGGTGCCTTTGAAGAATTTTTACTGGTTAAATCTATTGTTAAAACCTTGATGGAATATAGACCGGAAGTGAAATCAGTAAGGTTATTGGTGGGGGGGCAGGAAACCGATACCCTGATTGGGCATGTGGATATCACCCGGCCGTTCACTCAGGAAGATTTATAAAAGATGTTAAACACACTAAGCCATACCTGCGGGTATGGTTTTTAAATGAAAGGACGAGATGAATAAACCGGTGGCCAACATCCCCAAACCATTGAGTGACAAGCAAGGCTGTCTGAGAGCAACCGGGGTGGGCTGTGGCGTGTTGGTGTTTGCGGCCCTGGTGATTGCCTTAGTCGTGATGCTGCGGATTAACACGGTCTATCAATATGGTGTGGATGTAAGCGTCAACAATATGCAAAAAAAATTGGACGTGGAACGGACCCTGACGGACGCCCAATATTACGAGATGAGCAATTATTTAAAATCCATCAAAGCCTATGTGGCTCAAGCAGGCAGAACCAAGGAAAGCATGGGCAAGGTGGCTCAAGTCTTCAGCTTGTTTCAAACGGGATTAAAAGATGGCCGCTTAGACCGCAATGAAATTGCAGCCATTCGTGCGGGCATGCTGGCCTCGGGGATTCCAATCCTCGCACCTCCGGCGCCTACGCCCAGTCTGCAAACTACGCCCAGTGTTAACCCTTAAGCGGGGGTAATTCAGTGGTAGAATGTCAGCTTCCCAAGCTGAACGTCGCGGGTTCGATCCCCGTCTCCCGCTCCAAAAAAAATCAGATTTGCAGACCTCTCCGGTCATTCGACAGTTGAAGTTTGCCCTAATAAGTTGCGTTTCTTGACGACCAATTAGTTAAAAGGACCAAACTTGATGAAGAAAACGCTTATCTTAACCCTGACGGTACTCTTGCTTCCGCTGTTGACGCTTATACCGGAACCGGTCTTCAGCAAAACCACCCGCAGAAGCAAGGTGGTGGTTAATCCTACAGCTTCTTATAACCCTATTGACCGCACGGATAAGTGGGGAGTGGGCTTGATCCTGGGAGATCCATCTGGGCTTACCCTTAAATATTGGCAAAGTTATGACCGGGCTTTTGATTTTTCCGTGGGGTCCCAATTGGGATCGGGTGGTATTGGGATCAATGCCGATTATCTCTTTCATCTCAGGCCTTTTCAAGAAGCGCCGGAAGCGCCGGTTTATGTGGGCGGGGGATTATTTTTGGGGGGCTCTAGTTCAACCTTTTCTACGGGAGCCCGTGCGGTTTTTGGCATTACCTATTTATTCGAAGACCCTTTTGACATCTTTTTTGAATTGGCCCCCAAGTTTTTTGTGGCGCCGGTGTTGGAGTTCAGCATGTCTTTGTCCATCGGCGGCAGGATCTATTTTTAATATATTTTTGCCATTTCTCCGCATTTCAGCCCGGACCATTGCTGAAAAGCCGCCGAATGGCGAATCAGGTATAAACGCTCTTCTCCCTACGGTTCTTTAACGAAGCCATTCTGGCTGGCACGCCACTATCGCTATGGTGGGACCGGTAAATAAAATTTTATTGACAGTTGAATTAAAATTTTATATTTTAAGGCCTCGTTTTTTAAAACTTAAGGGAGGTGAGATTAGGTTGAAAGCTCTGGGTCGCCATATCCTGCTGGAGCTTCACGAATGCGACAGCGAATTATTGAAGGATCCTGTTGAGATCCAAAAAATTATGGAAGAAGCTGCCTTGGCAGCTAGGGCCACAATCGTAAAATCGGTTTTTCATCATTTCAATCCGTACGGGGTCAGTGGCGTCGTGGTCATTGCTGAATCTCATTTGACGATACATACATGGCCGGAATACGGCTATGCGGCATTGGACTTTTTTACTTGCGGCGATGAAGTTGATCCCTGGGTGGCACACCATTTGGTTGCGCAACGGCTTAAAGCAAAAAGAAAAAAATCGGTGGAAATGAAAAGAGGCACTTTTGATCTTCCGGTTTTAAAACATAAACTGTAAACTGATGGATGGTTAAATGAAGAATGCAGAATTCCGAGGGATGAATTCTGCATTCTTTTTTTTAGATGAAGGGCAATTATGGAAATTTATAAAAAAGACTTTTTTGTGGAAATGTATACTAAGCATGAGGGCCATTTGCATGGCTTCAAGCAAGTGCTGGTCACGGTTCAGACCGCCTTTCAGCAGCTGGCGATTGTGGATACCCATGAATATGGCCGCTGTTTGTTGCTCGATGGCATGATGCAATCCAGTGAAAAAGATGAATTCCTTTACCATGAGATGCTGGTGCATCCGGCCCTGTGCACGCACCGTTTACCCCGGAACGTCCTGATTGTGGGCGGCGGCGAAGGGGCCACGTTGCGCGAGGTGCTTAAACATCCCGTTGTGGAAAGCTGTGATATGATCGAAATCGACGGGGAAGTTTTGAACTTTGCCAAAACCCATTTGCAGCAATGGCATCAAGGTGCGTTTGATGATCCCCGGGTTCGGTTGATCGTAGCCGATGGCAGGCGTCACTTGGAACAGCACGATAAGCGCTACGATGTCATTATTCTGGACATTTCCGATCCGGGCGATGAGGGGCCTGCTTATTTACTCTATACCCAGCAATTTTACCGGCTCGTGCGCCGGCGGTTAAATCCCGGCGGAATCGTGGCCGTGCAGGCCGGGACCAGCAGTATTGTGGATGGCCGGATCATGGCCAGCATTTATCATACCCTGGCAACCGTGTTCGCACAGGTGCATGGCTTTGAAGTGGCGATCCCTTCATTTGACATGCCCTGGGGAATTTTGATGGCTTCTGACGAGGCCGATCCCATGAAGGCCTCAGCCGCACACATCAATGAGCGCTTGGGAGAACTCCGGGAAGTATTGAAAGCTTATGACGGCGAGACGCATGCAGGTTTGTTTCATATGACCAAAGCCTTGCGTACCATGTTGGCCATGCAGGGCAGGGTGATCCTGGATGATCATCCCCTGTTTACGCCTTTATAACCATTAACCGTGAGGGTAAAAAAGATGGACCTTACCGAACAGCAAGTCACCCCCTTGTTTGCAGCAGTTATTAATTATGCCAAGGAGCAGAAAATATCCTTTCACACGCCCGGGCATAAGCATGGGGTTTCCATCCCTCAGGAATTCATAAATTTCGTAGGGGAACACATTTTTGATTGTGACCTTACCCTATTGGAAGAAGTGGACTCCCTGCATGATCCCCGGGGTGTGATCAAGGAGGCCCAGCGTCTGGCCGCGCATGCTTATGGTGCGGATTATGCCTATTTTCTGGTCAACGGCACTTCCGGCGGCAACCAGGCCATGGTGTTGACCGCCTGCAATCCGGGGGACAAGATTATTGTGCCGCGCAATGCCCATCAATCGGTTTTGGCCGGCATTATTTTATCGGGGGCTGTGCCGGTTTACGTGGTGCCCGAGCAAGATACCAAAACCGGGCAGTGGCTCAACATTTCCGTTGCCGCGGTGCGCTCGGCCATTGCTCAACATAACGATGCCAAAGCCGTGCTGGTAACGAGTCCGACTTATGCCGGTGTCACCGCCAATACCAAGGCCATCGCCCAATTGGCTCATGCAGCGGGGATGCTGTTCCTGGTGGACGAGGCTCATGGGCCCCATCTGCACTTTCATCCTGACCTGCCGGCTGATGCCATGTCGTGCGATGCCGACTTGTGCGTCCAAAGCAGCCATAAAATTATCAGCAGCATGACGCAAGCCTCCATGCTCCTGGCCAGGAAGACGGTCGACATTCTCCGACTCAAGCGCGTGTTGAATCTGCTCATGACCACCAGTCCTTCCTATATTCTTATGGCCTCATTGGATGTGGCCCGCATGCAGATGGCCACGCGCGGCAAAGAACTGCTGGATACCACCATTGCCTTGGCCCAAAAAGCCAGAAAGAAAATTAATGCTATTGACGGCCTGCGCTGTTTTGGCAGGGAATTGCTCAATCAAGAGGGCGCCGATGATTTAGATCCAACGAAATTGGTGATCTCTTTTGGGGCGCTGGAAACCACGGGCTATGAAGTGGCCAGAATCTTGAATCAAAAATTTAAAATACAGGTTGAATTCGCCAATAGTGATACGATATTATTAATCGTTTCAGTGGGTAATCGTATTAAAGACATCTCCCGGCTGATTAAAGCTCTGGAACAAATTGTTCCGGCTATCCATAAAAGACAGAATGGCTACAAAATTAGTTCCTTCCCCATGGAGTTGCCGGAATTGGTGATGTCGCCCAGGGAAGCGGTTTTCTCCAAGACCAAAGCCATGGCCATTGACAGTGCTGTGGGCATGATTAGTGCTGAAACATTTTCGCCTTATCCGCCGGGCATTCCTGTATTAAATCCTGGTGAACGTCTAACTAAGGAGATTGTCCACTACCTAAAAGACCTTTACCATCAAGGTAATAGAATCCAGGGGAATTCCGATGTGGAGCTGAAGACCATCAAAGTTGTGGACGAAAATTAGATTACCCATCCGCAAGGTGGGGGGCAATTTAATAGAACAAAGTCGCGATAATGTCTCTCTCGCCGCAGTGGCGGCAGGGAATATGTTAGACCACAAAACCAGGGTGAGGCCTGGGAAAACTAGCTAAGGTTGGTGCTTAACCATGCGCAAGAAACAAATGGACGTTCTCAAGAAACAATTGCTTCAGTATAAGGATGATTTACTCAGAAACGTAAAAAATAATGATTCTAATATTCAGGAAAAAAATGATGAGGTACGTGATTCGGTGGATATTGCCACTGAATATTATGAACGGGAATTGGCCATCGGTCTTTCCGAATCAGATCGCTTGAAACTCAAACATGTGGAAGATGCTTTGGATAGGATCGAGGACGGCTCCTACGGCAAATGCGAGTCTTGTGGCGGCTTGATTGCCGTTCCCCGTTTGGAAGCTTTGCCTTTTGCCAAACTGTGCATTAATTGTCAGGCGGCGCAGGAAAAAACCCCCAAGGTGAATGAATACTAAAATCCTCCCAGGGAGGATTGGAGAGCGTCGGCCATGCTGCAAGCGTTGAATTATAATAAAGAAAAAGGGCTGGTGAAAATAGACCAGCCTAAAAAGATTGTCCCCTTGTTGAAAAACAGCAGCAATCTGCTTTGGGTGGACATTACCAATCCTTCCGAAGATGACATCGACCTTATGGTGGATATTTTTAAATTCCACCAACTGGCTATTGAAGATGCCATATTTCCGCAGAATCAGCCCAAAATCGATGATTATACGGATTACCTCTTTGTCGTTGTTCATGAAATGAGTTATCCCCGCAACAAGGACCAGGAGATTAAAGCCAGGGAAGTTAATATTTTCCTGGGGAAAAATTATGTTCTAACCATTCACACCGATCCTTTGCCTTCTGTATCCCGTTTGTTCCAGATGTGTTTAAACAACAAGTTACAATCCATGCAGCAGGGACCCGGTTTTTTACTGCATGCCATCATCGACAATGTGGTGGACGGTTATTTTCCAGTGATGGATCAATTGGAAAATGATGTAGAAAATGTGGAAGATCAGGTATTGGCCGGTGCCGATGAGCAGCTCCTGGAAACCATTGTGGATCTTAAAAAAAGCATTCTGACCATGCGCAATTTTATTGTGCCCCAGCGGCGCATTGTGGGGATTTTAGGCCGGGCCAACAACCCCTTGATCAAGCGATCCCTGGGGGCTTATTTTCGCGATGTTTATGACCATATTGAACGCGTCAGTAACTTGCTGGACACCTACCGTGATATTCTTAATTCCACTATGGATGCTTATTTGTCCATGGTGTCCCACCGTCTGAACGCCATTATGAAAACCCTGACCATCATCACCACCATCATGATGCCGATGACGTTGATCACCAGTTTTTACGGTATGAATGTTAAAATGCCGGAGTTTACCTGGGGGATCAAGGGCTATTACTTTGTAATGGGTTTGTTGGTGGTGGCCATTTCGGGCATGATCATCTTTCTGAAAAAGAGAAAATGGATCTAGTCCTGATTTTTCCTGAAAAAACCATGCTGAAATTTAAAAAGTGATTGACGAATAAATCGGCATATGACAAAATACCCGCCGTTTATTTAATATAATAAACACCAGGAAATCAAAAGGAGGATATATAAAAATGAGCATTAAAGCAGGCATTAATGGATTCGGGCGTATTGGCCGGGGTGTAATGCGGGCCATTTTAACCAGCAAGGCGGACGTGGATGTGGTGGCGGTTAACGACTTGACCGATGCCGCCACTTTGGCCCACTTGTTTAAATATGATTCGGTCTTTGGCGTCTATCCCGGAGAGGTAAAAGCCGGTGACGGCGAAATCGTTATCGACGGCAAAAGTGTTAAAGTGGTGGCCGAAAGAGATCCGGAAAAACTGCCTTGGGGCAGCATGGGGGTTGAAGTGGTGGTGGAATCCACCGGTCGTTTTACCGATGCTACCAAAGCCAAAGCCCACATTACTGCCGGTGCCAAGAAAGTTATTATCAGTGCGCCTGCTAAAAATGAGGACATTACCATTGTCATGGGGGTCAATGACAACCAATTTGACAGCAGCAAACATCATGTTGTATCCAACGCCTCCTGCACCACCAACTGCTTGGCCCCGGTGGCCAAGGTGTTGAAAGAAAAATTGGGTATTATTTCAGGCATGATGACCACTATTCATTCCTATACCAATGACCAGGTCATTCTGGATGCCCCGCACAAGGATCTGCGCCGGGCCCGGGCTGCGGCCATGTCCATGATTCCAACCACCACCGGTGCTGCGAAAGCCATTGGCTTGGTGATTCCTGAACTGAAAGGTAAATTGGATGGCTTGGCTATCCGTGTGCCTACCCCCAATGTTTCCTTGGTGGATCTGGTTGTCAAAGTTGAAAAAGCGACCACCAAAGAGGAAGTTAACGCTTTTATGAAGGAAGCCACGGCCTCCAATCCTTACTTGAAGTATTCTGATGAACCGTTGGTGTCCCGTGATTTCAACGGTAATCCTGCTTCCTCCATCGTCGATGCCGCTTCTACTTATGTCATCAACGATTTAGTTAAGGTTATGGCTTGGTATGATAATGAGTGGGGTTATTCCAACCGCGTAGTGGATTTAATGAAACTCATCACGAAATAAATCAGGAATTTTTAACATGGCAGGGCAGCGGGGGTGGTCAATACCGTTCCCGCTGCCTTTGTTATGAACGGTAGTACCGAATCAGCATTTAACGTATCGCGCTATTGTTTTGCAATCAACCATGCTCTTCAAGAGGGGGGCTCCTATGAACAAGTTAACAGTTAAAGATTTGCAAGTGAAAGACCAGCGGGTGTTGGTACGGGTGGATTTCAATGTGCCTATGGATGACAATCACAACATCACCGATGATACCAGGATTCAAAAGGCGCTCCAGACCATAAGTTATTTGCACGAGGCGGGCGCCAAGTTGATCCTCTGCTCTCATCTGGGAAGACCCAAAGGCGACCCCTCGGATAAGGAAAACTATTCTCTGGCACCTGTAGCCAAGCGCTTGGGTGAACTCCTCCATTGTGACGTTAAAATGGCTCCCGAAGTTATAGGGGAACAGGTTACCGCCATGGCCGGAAAATTACAAAGTGGTGATGTGATGATGTTGGAAAATGTCCGCTTTGTCAAAGGGGAGACCAAGAATGACCCGGAATTTTCCAAACAACTGGCGGCTTTGGCCGACCTATATGTCAATGACGCTTTTGGATCAGCTCATCGCGCTCATTGTTCCACGGAAGGCGTAGCCCATCTGGTTAAGCAGGCGGCCGCCGGCTTTTTAATGGAAAAGGAAATTGATTATTTGGGTCAGGCCATCTCCGATCCAGCCAGACCCTTTGTGGCTATTTTGGGCGGAGCCAAGGTCTCGGGCAAATTGGAAGTAATTAAAAATTTACTGCCCAAGGTGGATGGCTTGATCATCGGCGGGGGCATGGCTTATACTTTTTTGAAAGCCAAGGGTGTTGGCATCGGCAAATCCCTCTGCGAGGATGACTTGGTACCCACGGCCCGAGAAATTTTGAAGCAGGCTTTAGAGTTGAGCAAAACCTTCCTGCTGCCTATTGACCATATCGTAGCCGATGATTTTAGTGCCACTGCTAATATCAAGCATGTAGCCCGCGGTACGATTGAGGAGGGCTGGGAAGGCATGGATATCGGCCCTTATACTATTGAAAAATTTTCCGCTGCCCTGCGCCCCGCCAAAACCATTGTGTGGAACGGCCCCATGGGGGTGTTTGAGATGGAACCCTTTGCTAAAGGGACCTTGGCTATTGCCAAGGTGCTGTCCGAATCGCAGGCCACCACCATTGTGGGCGGAGGCGATTCCGTGGCGGCGGTTACCCAAATGGGAATGGCAGACAAAATGAGCCATGTGTCTACCGGCGGCGGCGCCTCGCTGGAATTTTTGGAAGGCAAAGTGCTGCCCGGGGTGGAAGCCCTAACCAATAAATAATTTTATTTGAAAGGATGACCCGTCATGCGCACCCCGATCATAGCAGGAAATTGGAAACTCAATAAAACCAGAATGGAAGCCCAGGCCTTGGCCAAAGGCATTGTGGAACAGACCCAAGACAGCCAAGGCGTGGATATTGTTTTATGCCCGGTGTATACGGCACTGGAAACTGTAGGCCAGGTCCTGACCGGCAGCCAAGTGAAACTGGGTGCGCAAAATGTCTTTTGGGAAGAATCCGGTGCGTTTACCGGCGAAGTTTCTTCGAGTTTATTAAAGGATGCGGGCTGTACTTATGTTATCATTGGTCATTCCGAACGGCGGCAGTATTTCGGGGAAACCGATGAAACGGTTAATAAAAAACTCAAAGCCGCCCTGGCTGCAGGCCTGGTGCCAATTGTCTGTGTGGGGGAGACTCTGGAAGAACGAGAAGCGGGCAAAGTGGAGGCTGTGGTTGGCAGCCAATTAAGGGGTGGATTGACTGGCCTGAGTGACGAGGATTTTGCGAAAATTATTATTGCCTACGAACCGGTATGGGCCATCGGTACCGGCAAAACCGCCACCCCGGAACAAGCCCAGGAAGTACATGCTTTCATTCGGGCTCAACTGGGTCAACTGGCCGGAAAAGCAACAGCCGACGTAATCAGAATTCAATACGGTGGCAGTGTCAAGCCGGATAATGTCAAGGAATTGATGTCCAAGGAAGATATCGACGGGGCCTTGGTGGGAGGCGCCAGTTTAAAAGCGGATTCCTTCGCAGCCTTGGTCAACTTTAAAGCCTGACCCTGATCAGCTTCAGGTGGTTGGCCCGGAAGGGACAAAAATATTCCGCAATAAGCGATTATGTCGTAATTGAAAAAATGCCGGATAACCATCACCCTACCTCCTGAAAATAGAAAAGAGGGGGAAGTGGTATGAGTTTCGGTGCGTTGTGACACCGTTTCGAAATGCGGGGAATTGGCGAAGACGTATTAAAATTTCAAGGGAGGACGAGCATGCTGCTAGATCTATTATGGGTGCTCCATGTTATTATTTGCGTGGTGCTGATTGTTGTGGTATTACTTCAGGCAGGGAAAGGTGCCAGCGCCGGATTTTCCTTCGGGGGCGGAGCCTCCCAGACGGTGTTTGGGTCATCAGGAGGTAAGAACTTCTTTGCCCGTGTTACCGCAGGATTGGCCATTGGATTTATGGTGACCTCCATCACGCTGTCCGTAATGTCCTCCAAGAGCGTGAAAAATTACCGGGGCGTTATGCAACAATTACCTACGGAAAACAATCAAGCTGTCCCGGAAAAGTTGCCTGATCAATCGACACAATCCAATCCCGGCAGTGCGGCCGACAATGCTGCCGGCCAGACGGATACGGCAAATCCGCAAAAATAAAAAAATGTATCCTGTGACGGGGTGCTATAGGGCCCGGTTGGAAATGAGTGTCCAGGGCCACAGTTATTGCCGTTTTATGATTGACAACCCCAAGGTGGGTGGCTATAATTGCACCTCTTTTTGAGTTTTTTTAATAAGTTGCCTATTTAAATGCTTTTGGCAACGCTGAGCTGGACGCTTGGCTACTGGAAAATGGTTGCAAAAGATGCTGACCATCAATCTGAATTCCATAAAAAACGATTCCCAGTTTTTCAGAACAGAACTTGCGGGCCATTTCTTCAATCTTCCTGAGGAAGAGATCTTTGACCACCCGGTGATGATTGATCTGGAGCTCTATCGTACCGGCGAACAAGTGGTGATTCGCGGCCGGGCAACAACGCAAGTGGAGTTGTCGTGCAGCCGATGTTTGACGGAATTTAGCCATGACCTGAGCGCAGAGCTGTTGTTTATTATTCAGCCGACGCCCCCGGAGTTCAAGCATTCGCGAGAGGAGTCCGTCCAGGATCAAGATCCCGGATTGATTATTTGCCCGGGAGACCAATTGGACCTGATACCGGAAATTCGCAGCGCCCTTTTATTAGCTCTGCCCATGAGACCGCTCTGTACGGAGGCATGCAAAGGGCTTTGTTCGCACTGCGGTGCTGAGTTGAATCGTGGTTCCTGCCGCTGTTCCCCCAGCGTCCGGGCGACACCTTTTTCGGCTTTGAAAAACTGGCCGTTTGAAAAAAAATAAAGCAACGGGATTATTGCAGGAGGAACAAAATAAAATGCCCAATCCGAAAAGAAAATGGTCTAAAGCGCGTACCCACAGTCATCGCGCCAATTGGAAAATTGAAAATGTCAGTATGGCGCTGTGTGCCCAGTGCCATCAACCCAAACAACCCCACCGTTTGTGCCCGAATTGCGGTTATTATCGAGGTAAGGAAATTATCAACACCGACAACGAATAATTACTGAGAGGTGCCGTGAGGTGAGAGTTGCACTGGATGCCATGGGTGGCGACAAAGGTCCCTTGACTAATGTGATTGGGGCTATTGATGCCACTCGTGAAAATGATGACCTAACTGTTTTATTAGTGGGTGACGAAACAGTTTTGAAAGCCGAACTAGGCAAACAAAAATACAACCCCGAGATCATTAAAGTTGTTCATGCTCCCGATGTAATCCAGATGGATGACTCTCCCGCTACCGCGGCCAGGAAGAAGCGGAATTCCTCCTTGCATCTTGCCAATCAATTAGTGAAAGAGGGAGAGGCCCAGGCGGTTTTTACAGCCGGCAATACAGGCGCAGCCATGGGTGTGTCTTTGTTGACTTTGGGCAGAATCCCCGGCGTTATTCGGCCGGCGCTGTTGATTAATTTTCCATCCCTGAACGACGGTACCGGCACTTCTTTATTGGATGCGGGGGCCAATGTAGATAGCAAACCCAAGATGCTGGCTCAATTTGCAGTGATGGGTTCTCTTTTTGTCCAGCATATCGTCAAAACCGATAATCCCAAAGTTGGTTTATTGTCCGTGGGGGAGGAAGAATCCAAGGGCAATGAATTAATTCGTGAAAGCCAGGAAATTTTTAAAAATCTTAAAAACATAAATTATATAGGTAATATTGAGGGGCAGGATGTCATGACCGGCAAAGCCGATGTGGTGGTCTGTGACGGGTTTATTGGCAATATCACCCTTAAATTCGCCGAGGGCTCTTTCCGGTTTTTTGGTGATATTTTGAAGCGGGAAATGATGAGAAGCGGATGGCTCAACAAAATAGCCGCGGCGGCCATGATGCCCATTATGCGACGTATCTATCGTAAAATGGATTATAAGGAATACGGTGGGGCCCCTTTGTTGGGGGTAAATGGTATTTCCTTGATTGGTCACGGCAAGTCCAACAGCAAGGCCATTAAAAACGCTCTATTACAAACAGCTCGTTTCGCAGAAGTGAATATTAATCATAAAATAGAAGCCTCTTTGGTTGAGAATGGAGTGGCAGAGTGTTGAGGCAGAAACAAAAAGTCGGGATCGCCGGTGTGGGGTTCTATGTGCCCGAGCAGGTGGTGACCAATGACGAGTTGGCTAAAAAAATGGATACTTCCGATGAATGGATCCAGAGCAGAACGGGAATCAAGGAAAGGCGAATTGCCGGCCCGGACCAGGCGGCTTCCGATCTGGGTGTCATTGCCGCCAAGCGAGCTTTGGACGATGCCGGTATCCCTGCCGCGGAGATCGATCTGGTCCTGACCGCCACCGCCTCTCCCGATATGGTATTTCCCGCCACGGCTTGTCTGATCCAGGATAAAATCGGCGCGGTCAACGCCGGGGCTTGCGATCTCAGCGCCGTTTGTTCTGGCTTTGTCTATGCCATGATCACAGGTGCCCAGATGGTGGCCTCAGGCCAAGCCAACAAGGTTTTGGTCGTGGCCACGGAAAAGTTTTCCAGTTTGCTGGACTGGGATGATCGTTCCACCAGCGTACTGATGGGGGATGGTGCCGGAGCAGTGGTGTTGACCAACGACAGTCCGCAAGGGGAGATCCTGTCTTCGGTACTGGGTGCCAATAGCGAAGGCTTGGAAGAGTTGATGATTCCCGCCGGGGGATCCAGAACACCGACCACTCATGAAACCATTGATCAAAAATTACACTATATGAAAATGAACGGACCTGAAATTTACAGATTCGCCATTAAAATTGTGGGCGAAACCGTTAGTGAAGCTTTAAAGAAAGCCGGCCTGCAGGATAGTGATCTGGATTTGTTAATCCCTCATCAAGCCAATATCCGCATTATCCAGTCTTCCGCCAAACGGTTTAATCTGCCTATGGATAAAGTGGTGGTGAACATCGACCGTTACAGCAACACCTCGGCCGCCTCCGTGCCTATTGCCTTGGCCGAAGCCAAGCAATCTGGACGAATTAAAAAAGACATGACTATCGCCCTGGTGGCTTTTGGGGCAGGCCTGACCTGGGGATCCCTTATTATTAAATGGTAAAAACCAACCCAGATCAGTTCGGAGGCGGGCTTAAATCCAGTTGGAAAGGAAGTATCTCATGGCGAAAATAGGGTTGCTATTTCCCGGGCAAGGCGCCCAAGTTGTTGGCATGGGCAGGGACTTAATCGAGACCCTGCCGTCAGCACAAGCGGTATATGCCTTGGCTGATAAAACTTTGGGGTTTAACCTTAGCCAGGTAATGCTGGAAGGTCCTGAAGAAAAGTTGAAAGACACGGCTATTGCGCAACCGGCTTTGCTCACTGCCAGTGTGGCGGCATGGCAGGTTTTGCAGACCAAATGGACGCCCAAGCCGGAACAAGTGATCTGTGCCGGCCATTCCCTGGGAGAATACAGTGCTTTAGTGGCGGCCGGCGCCATTGATTTTGAATCCGCGCTCCGCTTGGTTCGGCAGCGGGGGCAAGCCATGCAGGCGGCAGCGGCCCAAGCCCAGGGGGGGATGGCCGCAGTAATAGGTCCGGAAGAACAAGAAGTGGCCGAGCTTTGCAGGGAAGCCGATCAGGACGGTCAGGTTCAAATTGCCAATTTGAATTGCCCCGGTCAGACGGTCATTTCCGGCAGTCTACAGGCTTTGGAACGCTTTACTACCTTGGCGCAGGCTAAAAGCATTCGGGTCATGCCTCTGGCAGTATCAGGTCCCTTTCACTCATCTTTTATGAAGTCCGCTGCCGAAGTGCTGACACCAGCTCTGCAGACGGCACCGTTTACGCAACCCCGTTATACGGTGGTAGCCAATGTGACGGCTTCACCGGTTAGCGATGCCGATGAAATCAAACAACGTTTGGTGGAGCAGGTATGCGGGACCGTTCGTTGGACGGACAGTATCCGTTATATGCTGGCCCAAGGGGTGGATACGATGGTGGAAATCGGTCCGGGCAAGGTTTTGAGGGGATTGATGAAGAAGATAGATAAAACTATTCCCGTCTATAGTGCCTTTAACCCCGAAGAGATTAAAAAAGTTTGGGAGCAGGCGGCCGTGCTGGCTTGAGCATCCGGGCTACCTGGTGAGCCTGACGACTAATCGCTGATCGTGAAAAGGGAGGAAAGAGATGACATTAGAAGGTAAAATTGCTTTGGTGACCGGAGGCGCTCAGGGTATTGGGTATGCCATTGCCAACACCTTAAACACGGCCGGAGCCACCTTGGTGATTGCTGATGTGAATTTGGAAAAGGCTCAAGAAGCCGCCCGGACGCTTGGCAGTCAAAGCGGCCGGGAAATGATGGCTTTGAAAATGGATGTTTCCTCGCCGGAAGATGTTGAAGCGGGAATTAAAAAAATCATTGACAAATATACTCGCCTCGATGTATTGATCAATAACGCAGGCGTCACGCGCGACGGTCTGATGATGCGCATGAGTGAAGCCGACTGGGATTTGGTTATCGCGATCAACCTTAAAGGGACTTTTAATTGCATCAAAGCGGCTACCAGACCGATGATGAAGCAGCGCTACGGACGCATTGTTAATATCGCATCCGTGGTGGGATTGATGGGGAATGCCGGGCAGGCTAATTACTCCGCCAGTAAAGCCGGTGTGATCGGATTAACTAAAACCGCTGCCAAGGAATTGGCTTCCCGCGGGGTGACGGTTAATGCTGTGGCGCCAGGATTCATTAAGACCGCCATGACCGACAAATTGAGCGAAGATGTGAAACAGGCCATGCAAAATCTTATCCCTCTGGGTCGATTTGGTGAAGCGGAGGATGTTGCGAAAACTGTGTGCTTTCTAGCGTCGGATGATGCGACCTATGTCACAGGACAAGTTTTGGCCGTTGACGGCGGGATGGTGATGCATTAGAACTTAACCAAGCCAACATAAAATCCAGGGAATATAGTGAAACTATAATAAACACAAAATTATACAAGGAGGACATACGAGCGTGGCTTTAGAAGAAAAAGTAAAAGAAATTATTGTGGATCAATTGGGTGTTGACGCCGATGAGGTAACGCCTGAAGCATCTTTTATTGAAGATTTGGGCGCCGATTCATTGGATACGGTTGAATTGGTTATGGCTTTGGAAGAAGAATTCAACATGGAAATTCCTGATGAAGAAGCGGAAAAAATCAAAACTGTAGGCGATGCTATTGATTATATCAAATCTCACGCCAACGTTGCTCAGTCATAAGTCAACTCTTTTGATCTCATTCTTCGGTTAGTACGACTTGGCCTCCAGGTTGTAAGTCCCAGGAGGCCAAGTCATCATCTGGATCAACACAGTTAACGGTTAACCAACCGGGATGAATAATAACTGTTAGGGATTCTCTGTGCGCTGTAGCGGACAGGTGGATATTTTATTATCCAAACCTGAGGAATGAGTGCACGCCCGGGTATGCCCGGAAAAAACACCGGTTTGACGTTTCCCGGGCAATGGCCCGGCTGGAATGTACAGCTGGTGAAAATTAGAAGTGGTACCACAACGGCTAAGCCCGCGGGGTTCCATAGCAGCAGAACAAAACACCGCAGGAGGACCTATGTCACGAAGGGTTGTCGTAACCGGCTTGGGTGCGGTTACACCGCTTGGGAACAATGTAGAAACCTATTGGAAAAATTTGCTGGCCGGAAAATCTGGCGCCGGACCGATTACCCACTTTGATCCTGAACAATTTACGACGAAAATTGCCGCTGAAATTAAGGACTTTGATCCCAGCTCGGTCATTGACCGTAAAGAGATCAAACGTATGGATTTGTTCGTGCAATATTCCATGGTCGCGGCCGATGAAGCCATTAAGCATGCCCGATTGGATTTGGATAACCTGAACAAGGAACGGGTGGGTGTCATTGTTGGCTGTGGTATCGGCGGTATCGGCGTGGCGGAAACGCAAAAAGTAAATTTATACGAAAAAGGTCCTGGCCGCGTATCTCCTTTTCTTGTTCCCATGATGATCCCCAATGCGTCCCCCGGTCAAATTGCTATCAAATATGGATTTTGCGGACCCAATATGGCGGTCGTCACGGCCTGCGCGTCCGGTAACAATGCTCTGGCCGACGCGACCCGCATTATCGAACGGGGTGATGCGGATGTGGTTATTGCCGGTGGCACCGAATCAGCTATTACTCAATTATCAGTAGCCGGATTTTGCAGTGCCAAGGCGTTGACCACCCGTAATGATGATCCCGCGCGTGCCAGCCGTCCTTTTGACAAAGATCGCGATGGCTTTCTGATTGGTGAGGGTGCCGGGTTGGCAGTACTGGAATCCCTGGAACATGCGCAGGGCCGGGGCGCCACGATTTTAGCTGAAATGGCGGGCTGCGGTATGTCGGATGATGCCTATCACATGACAGCCCCCTGGGAAGACGGACGGGGCGGAGCCCGGGCCATGGAATTGGCTATTTTGGATGCCGGGTTAAAGCCGGAAGATATTGATTATATTAATGCCCACGGCACCTCCACCCCTTTGGGCGATATCGGTGAGACTCGAGCCATCAAGCGTGTGTTTGGCGATCATGCTTACAAACTGGCAATCTCCTCCACCAAATCCATGATCGGCCATGCCCTTGGCGCTGCCGGCGGTGTGGAGTTCGTGGCTGTGGTCAAGTCCCTGGAAGAACAAATTTTACATTCAACCATTAATCTTGAGCATCAGGATCCGGAATGTGATCTGGATTATATTAAGGAAGGGCCGCGGAAAACCACGGTGACCAATGTACTTTCCAATTCCTTTGGCTTTGGTGGGCACAATGTCTCCATTCTGGTGAAACGGTTTCAACCCTGATTTAGCCTCTGTATGAGCCAGTCTAAGCATGATGACATTGTTCATGGTTTACTTTCCCGATTTTCCCGGAAGGACGAATTGGAACCCTTGCTTCATCAGGCCTTGGTGCACCGTTCTTGGATCAATGAACATCAAGCGCGCCAACCACGGCAATGGCATCACTCCAATGAACGTCTGGAATTTTTGGGGGATGCCGTGCTGGGACTGGTAATTACAGAAGCTTTAATAAAAGGGCTGACGCAGGCGGATGAAGGTCAACTTTCCAAATTCAAGTCATTTTTAGTGTCCACCCCGGTTTTGGCGAAAAGAGCCCAAGACCTTGACCTGGGTGAAGGTTTATTGCTGGGACAGGGCGAAATTAAAACCGGCGGCAGAAAGCGTGCTTCCAATTTAGCTGATGCCATGGAAGCGGTGATCGGTGCCATTTATATGGCCTTGGGCATCAATCAGGCCAAACGTTTCATCCTTAGTCAGTGGCGTGTGCTGCTGGACCAGGTACAATCGGGACAGGCCTCCACAGATTATAAAACCAGTTTACAGGAGCTGACGCAAAAATATTTCGGACAACTGCCGGATTACAACGTGGTCCGTATCAGCGGACCTGATCATCAACCGCAATATGAAGTCAAGGTGATGGTGGGATCTGAGACGTATGGTGTTGGTATCGGTGCCAGCAAAAAAGAAGCCGAACAGCGCGCCGCCGCCCAGACCCTGGAAAAAATAAAAAAGCGTCAATCTCATCAAGACCAAGGCGGCTGACCAGCCGCAGGAGCATTGCTAAACCATAACCGAAGCGAGGGAGGAACCATGAACTATTTTTTAAGCGAAGAACAAAAGATGATTGTCGATACCTGCCGGGAACTGGCGGAAACCAAGATAAAACCTGTTCGGGAAAAGTACGATGAAGAGGGCATTTTTCCATGGGATATTGTGAAGGCCATGTCGGAAGCGGATCTGATGGGGCTCTATATCCCCGAGGAATACGGCGGTTTTGGTGGCGGTATATTTTCCCTCTGTCTGGCTGTGGAAGAACTTTCGAAAGTCTGCGGCGGTATATCGTTGGCCATGGCAGCTACGGCCTTGGGTACTTTTCCGATTCTGCTTTTTGGCAATGAAGAGCAGAAAAAGAAATACTTGCCCGATATTGCAGCCGGTAAAAAATTAGCGGCTTTTGGACTGACAGAAGCCGGAGCCGGGTCCGATGCCGGTAACATGCAGACCACGGCAGTCAAAGATGGTGATGATTATATCCTCAACGGCACCAAACAGTGGATTACCAACGCCGGAGAAGCGGAGACCTACACAGTCATTGCCATGACCAACAAAGCCAAGGGCACCCGCGGCGCCACCGCGTTTATTGTGGAAAAAGGCACACCTGGGTTTGACTTTGGTAAAAAAGAAAACAAGATGGGTATTCGAGCATCTGCCACCCGCGAATTGGTATTCAATAATTGCCGTGTACCTGCCAAAAACATTTTGGGAAAAGAAGGCATGGGCTTTATCGTGGCGGTTAACACCCTCAACACCTCCCGGCCCGGTGTGGCCTCACAAGCGCTGGGCATCGCCGCCGGTGCTTTGAAGGAAGCCTTGCACTATGCCCGTCAGCGCGTGCAATTCGGCCAACCCATTGCCGGCATTCAAGCCGTGCAGCATATGCTTGCCAATATGGCCACGGAAGTGGAAGCGGCCCGGGCTTTGTTGTACCAGGCCGCGCGCACGATTGACGCTGGTGAGAAATCGTTTGCTAAAATCTCAGCCATGTCCAAATTATACGCTTCCGAAGTGGCCATGAAAGTAACCACTGATGCCGTTCAAATCCTCGGCGGTTACGGCTATATGAAGGAATACCCGGTGGAAAAAATGATGCGTGATGCCAAAATCACCCAGATTTATGAAGGCACCAGTCAGATCCAACGAAATGAAATTGCACTTCAATTGATCAAGGAAGCTGCTAAAAGTAAATAAACAAGCCGGAACCTGATGAAAACCGGCAGGTGAGCAATCCCAGCAGGAGGTTTGGAATGAATATCGTGGTTTTGATTAAACAGGTAGTGGCCACTACCAATGTTAAAATTAATCCCGACACGGGTACGCTGATGCGTGACGGCGTGGAGAGTATCCTCAACCCCTTTGATGAATACGCCGTGGAAGAAGGGTTGCGGCTTAAGGAAAAAATGGGAGGCAAAGTCACCGTGGTGACCATGGGTCCGCCCCAGGCCAAATCAGCCATTCAAAAATGTATTGGCATGGGTGTGGATGATGGCATCCTGGTCAGCGACCGCGCAATTGCCGGCTCCGATACTTGGGCCACTTCCTATACCTTGGCACAAGCGCTCAAGAAAATAGGGGATTACCATGTGGTGATTACCGGCAAGCAGGCTGTGGACGGTGATACCGCCCAGGTTGGACCGGAAGTGGCAGCAATTCTCGATCTGCCCACCATTTCTTGGGTGAGAAAAATTGAAGAAATTACGGAAAGCAAGATACGCGCCGAACGGCTGATGGAAGACGGTTATGATGTAGTGGAAAGTCCTTTGCCGGCCATTATCAGTGTAGTCAAGGAAATCAACGAGCCCCGTTTGGAATCGCTCAAAGGAAAAATGCGCGCTAAAAAATTCGAACCCACCGTTTGGGCAGTGGCGGATATGCCGGACTTTGACGTAAACCAGGTGGGGCTTAAAGGTTCGCCCACCCAAGTTGCAAAATCGTTTACTCCGAAGAGAACTTACAATGGCGAAATTTTAAATGGAGAAGCCCCGGCGGTGGCTAAACAGTTGAGAGAAAAACTCAAAGCTGCCAGCATTCTGTAACCAAGGGTTTGGTTGGCACCTGAGTGCGGATAACTCCATTTGGAGGCCATTTGAAGGCCGCGGTGAAGTAAATCCTGCAATTTTGTATGTGAGGATGCATCATAGGAGGAATAGTTAAAGATGACTGTCGAAGATTTTAAAGATGTTTGGATCTATGCCGAACAACGGGATGGACAATTGCATAGTGTAGCCCTGGAACTGCTGGGTGCGGGGCGGAAATTAGCCGATGATCTCAATCAAAAACTGGTTGCCGTATTGTTGGGCCATAATATGCGCGCTGCTGCTGATGAGTTGATCGCCTATGGCGCTGACGAAGTCTACTATGTAGAGAGCCCGGTATTCGAAAAATTTCAGGATGAACCCTATGCCCAAGCCCTGACCGACCTGGCCCAGGAACATAAACCGGCCATAGTACTGGCCGGTGCCACAGCCATTGGCCGTTCCTTCCTGCCGCGAGTAGCAGCCAATATGCAAACTGGTTTGACGGCAGACTGCACGGCTTTGGAAATTGATCCGGCCAAAAAAATGCTGCTTGGTACCCGTCCGGCTTACGGCGGGAATATCATGGCCACTATTATTTGTCCTGAGAAACGGCCACAAATGGCCACCGTGAGGCACAAGGTCATGAAACCGTTGGAAAAAGACGCCGCCCGTACGGGCCAAGTGCATGTAATCAATAAAGCCGAATCAGATTACACCATTCGTGCCAAGGTGGTGGAAGTAGTTAAGGAAATAGAAGAGACTTGCAATATTGCGGAAGCCGATATAATTGTAACCGGCGGTCGCGGCATGGGCAGCCAGGAAAATTTCCATCTGGTACGTGAATTGGCCTCCGTAGTCGGTGGCGCTGTTGGCGCCTCCCGGGCCGTGGTGGACGCCGGCTGGATTCCTTATTCCCATCAAGTGGGTCAAACTGGAAAAACCGTTTGCCCCAAAGTTTATTTTGCTTTGGGTGTTTCCGGGGCCATTCAACATTTGGCTGGCATGCAGTCTTCGGATACTATTATTGCCATTAACAAAGATCCTGACGCTGAAATTTTCAAGATTGCTACCTATGGCATTGTGGGTGATGTCAATGAGGTGGTGCCGGAGTTGATCAAGCAGTTTAAAAACAATTGAGGAGTGCGCGCCATGCCCCGCGCCTTAACAGTCCGTTGGGGCTGGTTGTTAATTACCTTTGGCATTAGTACTGTTTGGGGATCAGCATGGGGGCAACCTCCTCGGGATGCTGATCCCCGGCAGGTTTCTTACCTGGAATTCAGATTAACCCCCGCCGGTAAAATCCAATCGCTCATCCGAAGCTGGCCTGAAAACGCCGGTCCGGAAATCTTTCTGGCTGTTCGATACCAGCATCCCATGGTGCAACTATTGGTCTATAGTCCCGACCAGGCCGGTCCGGAAGGCACGCTCTTGTTGCCACAAGGCCAGCAATTTCAGGCTGGGCTGACTTTCTCCTATAGTACTATCAAAAAAGATATTCCTTTTCATCCTGCACAGTCGGATTGTAAACTACGTCTAGCCATAAGCCCGGGGCGCTTGCAAGAAACTTGGCAATTTGCCAATGATGTACGGGTGATACGATCCTATTATCAGGCGCAAAGCATACCTGCCGTGGTGACCCGCTTTATGGTGGTTAACCGCGGCAGCCGCAAACTTTCCGGATTCCGGGTAAATGCCAATCTGATCCAACCCCAACTACTGGGGCCGCCGGAAGAATCACCACTTGACGGCGAGTGGGAAAATGATTTTAGGACCGGCGCTGTCTATGGGCATCGTGCCACCCAAGGCAATGAAGCCTGGATGGCTTTGGCCTGGTCACCGGCCGGGGGGTTGATTAGATCGGAGGCAGGAGGACCCTATGGGGAGCACAGGCCGTCCTCTACCATGACGATGAGCAGCCTGACTTTGGAAACCCCGGCCATGGACCTGGAACCGCAGCAGCCCCGGATATTTGAATTTATACAAACTTGGGGACTGGACCGTCAAAGTGTTATTGAACAGGTGGCACACTTGCGTGCCACCTCCGATTATTCGGCATGGAATGCCAGGCAGGAGGCTTTGGAGGCCAAAGGGCTGGTGGTGGCCAGCGGGGATCCCACCATCGATTATTTTTTTAGGGTGCTCAAAGGGTGGGCACCTTGGCAGATGGACGAGCAGCAGCATCGGACCGTTATTTATCCCACGATGGCAAGTAATGTCAATGCCCATCCCGAAATGCTGGCCATGGGGTTGCGCGGTCTCTTAGCACTGGGTTACAGCCAATATGTAAAACAATATCTCAACCAATGGCTGGATCAACGACAGGAGTCGGTCGATTCGGTTTACTTGATCCACATGATTTATGATTATATCGCTTTTAGCGCAGATTTTACCTGGTTGCGGGGAAATGCCTTTCGAATCCAGGAGCTGATGAACTATATTGACAGCCTCGATGATGATCAGGATAGCCTGCCTAATTTCAGGATAGCGCTTGAACCCAAGGGTGCGGTAGAACCGGACGAACCGGTCTATCGTGTCCAGGACACTGACCTTCAGCTTTCCCAATATAGCATGGCGTCCATTCTGGCCTACCGGTATCTTCATGAACTTTATGAGCTTTTGGCCAACCCTGAGTATAAACACCTGTTGGCGGTCCTCGATGAAAAAAATAAAAAAGCCGAAACGGTTTTAGCGGAAAATTATTGGACCAATCAATTGGGTGAAAAAGGGTTTTATGCCTACGGACGCCTTGATGACCGCGATATAATACTGGACATCGCCCATATCAGCGCTATAAATGCTTATATACTCAATATTGGCCCGCCTGCCCTGCAAGCAGCCGTGTTTCATGAGTGCTGGACCAACCCGCTTTGGCGTACTGACCAGGGATTTTACCGGTCCTTTTTAAAGGACGAGCTTTCGCCCAATACTATTCTGCCGGTTAATGAAAATAGTTATGACATCGGCTATACCTATCGCGTGCTGCTCGCTGGGCTGATTACCCCGGTTACCGCGCAAGAGGCTCTGCAACAATTCAAGGTAACCAGCAAGCAAATGCTCCTAAATCCCAAACAATGTGGTCTTCCGGGGGACAGTGGCATGACCGCCCGGGGATTGTCCGTTTCTGCGTTTACTTATATTCCGTTAATCTTGCGAGGTCTGGGTGGATTAAAAATAACCCCCCGAGGGATTGTGGTCACACGCCCCCTGGCTGGCCAAGCTTTGCATATAGACAACTTGCCGGTTCAGCATAAACTGCTTTCTTTGGCTATTGAACCAGACTTAGGTAAGGCCCCCCAATTAACCATAAATGGACATCGCCAGTCTTTTGACACACTGATCGATTTAAAACAATATAAAAATAATCTAATCGCGATCAAAATCGAACGAAAAGCATCTAAAAAAAATAAGAAAAAGCTAAAAAGGGAAATTAATGTAAAAAGAAGAAAATAAGGTCAAAAATGACTATTCTGTTGACAGGAAAGGGTCAATATGATATAAAAATTTTCCATACAATTGTAAGGTAAGCAGTGTTTATTCTTTAAAAATACTATGGAGAGGAGGTGCATGAGGATGACCATAGTCAAAGAGCGTAAAAAACTAATCATCGAAGATAACAAGGTTCATGAATCAGATACGGGTTCACCGGAAGTGCAAATCGCTATACTGTCGGAACGCATCAAAGAGTTAACCGATCATTTCAAAGTTCACTCCAAAGATCACCATTCCCGTACTGGCTTGCTAATGTTAGTTAGTAAACGCCGTCGTCTTCTTGATTACCTCAAGAAGCATCACGCAAACCGCTATAAAGCAATCATTGCTAAACTCAATCTTCGTAAATAAGCTAAAGCTTAAAAAATGAAGATCCACTTTTCCTGCGTAAGCTAAGGAGGCACTATTTTGGAAGGATCAACATCAGTCAGTCGCGAGTTGGCTGGAAGAACATTAACCATTACCACGGGACATGTTGCTAAACAAGCCCATGGGGCAGTGACCATTCAATATGGGGGCACGGTCATTCTGGCAACTGCGGTATGTGCTGATGAAGCTAGAGAAGGCATTGATTTTCTTCCTTTGACCGTGGAATACCGTGAACGTACCTATGCTGCAGGAAAAATCCCCGGTGGTTTTTTTAAACGGGGAGGGAGACCGGGAGAAAAGGAAATATTAACCGCCCGTCTTATTGACCGGGCCATCAGGCCTCAGGTGCCCAAGGGCATGCACAATGAGTTGCAAGTCTATACCTTGGTCATCTCCTCGGATTTGGAAAATAATTCCGATATCCCGGCCTTGATTGGCGCCTCGGCCGCCATGGCCATCTCCGATATTCCCTATCAAAATTTATTGGGTGCTGTACGCATCGGTAGGATTGATGGAGAGTTCATCATCAATCCTACTTTTGATCAGGTGACCCAAGCAGATCTGGATATTGTGGTGGCCGGTAGTAAGGATAACATTGTCATGGTGGAAGGCGAGGCTGAACAAGTGCCGGAAAACGTGATGCTTGATGCCTTTAAACTGGCCCAGCAATACATCAAGACCTTGGTGGAAATGCAGGAAGAATTAGCAGCCAAGGTGGGTAAGCCTAAAAGGGTCATCGAGATCAAGACCATAGACGAAGCCTTGGTGGAAAAAGTCAGGTCATTGGCAGGGGCGTCGATAGCAGACGCTGTTCGCACAGTGGACAAACAAGCCCGGGCCAATGCCGTGGCTGAGGCCAAGAAAAAGGCTCTGGCACAATTGGCCGAACAGACCAAGGATGATGAAGCTTTTGCAGCTATGGAAAAAGACGTTAAGAAAATTTTGGATGATCTGGAAGTGCAGACGGTTCGTGAAGATATTGCCTTGCGCCATATTCGTCCCGACGGTCGGGGATTGAAAGATATTCGCGCGCTGTCATCAGAAGTCAGTGTGTTGCCCCGTCCTCATGGCTCGGCCATTTTTACGCGCGGTCAGACGCAAGCCCTGGTGGTGACCACCCTGGGTACGGCCGGGGATGAACAATTGATGGAAGAATTAGAGCGTGAATATAAGAAAAATTTCATGCTTTATTATAATTTCCCTTCCTTTTCCGTTGGGGAAGCTCGGCCGGTACGCGGCCCTGGGCGCAGGGAAATCGGCCATGGAATGCTGGCCGAGCGGGCATTGGCACCGCTTATCCCGGAGAAAGAAAAATTTAATTACACCATTCAAGTTACTTCGGATATTCTGGAATCCAATGGATCCTCTTCCATGGCCACGGTTTGCGGCGCTTCTTTATCCTTAATGGACGCCGGCGTGCCTTTGAGCCAGCATGTAGCAGGTATTGCCATGGGCTTGATTAAGCATGAAGAAAATTACACGGTTTTGACAGATATCCAGGGCTTGGAAGATCATTTCGGGGATATGGATTTTAAAGTGGCCGGCACCAAGGATGGCATTACCGCCATTCAGATGGATATCAAGATTACCGGCTTAAGTCACGATATTATGCAGCAGGCATTGGAGCAAGCGCGCGATGCCCGTATGCATATCCTCGAATCCATGAACAATACCATTTCGCAACCCAATTCGCAAATCTCCCAGTATGCTCCGCGTATTGAATCCATTCAGATTGATCCGGAATTCATCAAGGACATCATTGGTCCCGGTGGCAAAATGATCAAACAGATCACCGAGGAAACGGGCACCAAGATTGACATCGAGGATACGGGTAAAATCAACGTGGCGGCTAAAGATCCGGCTGCTATGCAAAAGGCTATGGACTGGATAAGAAAATTGGCCCCGAAAGTGGAAATTGGCGAAATCTACCAGGGCACAGTTAGAAAGATCATGGATTTTGGGGCTTTTGTGGAAATTGTGCCGGGGAAAGATGGCTTGGTGCATATTTCCCAGCTCGCTGATTATAGGGTCAAGAACGTCACGGATGTTCTTAAAGAAGGTCAGGAAATTCCTGTTAAAGTAATTGATATCGAAGGCAATGGCCGGGTAAAACTTTCCTACAAGGATGCCTTGAAGGAAACCGGCGAACAGGACGCCTAAACGCACCTAATGAAAAAAGGGATAAGCGGTTTATCCGCTTATCCCTTTTTTATTTTACCGGCTTTGGTCAGGAACAGTTTGGTCGGGCTGTCCTTGTCCAGTTAAACATTAAATAAAAATTCAACCACATCGCCGTCTTGCATAATATAATCTTTACCTTCCTGGCGGAGAGCCCCTTTTTCCCGGGCTTCCTTCCAACCGCCCAGCTTGACAAAGTCGTCATAACCGACAATGTTGGCCCTGATGAATCCCCGTTCAAAATCACTATGAATCACGCCGGCGGCCTGCGGGGCAGTGTCGCCTTTGTGGATGGTCCAGGCGCGAGTTTCTTTTTCACCGGTGGTAAGATAGGTTTGCAGGCCCAATAGGTGAAAACATTTTCCGGCCACCACATCCAAGCCTGATTCGGCAATGCCCAAAGCTTTTAAAAATTCGTCTTTTTCCTCCTCGGACAGCTTGGATAATTCTTCCTCCACCTTGCCGCAGATTATGGCAAACTCATCTTGCCCGGCTTGGGCGTGAGCCTGGACCTGGTCGGCCAAGGGATTGGGCTGACCGATCAAGGCTTCACTGATATTGGCCAAATAAATAACCTTCTTATAGGAAAGGAAATTCATGGACTTGACCAAGGCCGCTTCCTGCTCGGTCAGGGTCAGGGAACGCACCGGCAGATTCTGGCCCAGGGCTTCCTTAACCTTGGTCAGGAGGGCGAATCGTTCCAGACTGTCCTGGTCTTTAGCACGTTTGGCCTGTTTTTCCATGTTGCCGTGCATTTTTTCAGCCATTTCCAAATCAGCAATAATCAATTCCGTATTGATGATGTCAATGTCTTCCATAGGATTGATATGGCCGCTGACATGGGTGATATTATCATCTTCAAAGCAGCGCACCACATGGGCTATGGCGGAGACTTCCCGGATGTGGGAGAGAAATTTGTTACCCAAGCCTTCGCCTTGACTGGCGCCTTTGACCAAACCGGCAATATCAGTGAAGGTAATGGTGGCGGGGATGGTTTTTTTGCTTTGACTCATACCGGCCAGCACGGCCAACCGGGCGTCGGGAATAGGCACAATGCCCGTATTGGGTTCGATCGTACAAAAGGGATAATTTTGGGCTTCGGCCTGGGCATTGGTGATGGCGTTGAATAAGGTGGATTTGCCCACATTGGGCAGGCCCACGATACCTATGGATAATGACATTACTAATCTCCTTAAAAGAATCACTAGTGCCGCCGTGTGCTTGGCAACAGCCAAAGGATTCTATAATAAATTCATTTAAATGAAAACCAAAGAATGAACAATTCAAACACATTGACCTTGCTTTGAGCCTTTGTTATGATAACCATTCGAATCAGTCTGTTGATCTGAATACGACTTTGGAGGCGAACTCATCATGCGCACTGGTAATCCGGCCTTACAGGGGCAAGTCTTTAACCAAACACTGACCATGACCGGCCAGGCCGGAATGACTGTTCAGGGAACGGTCAATAAATCGTTTTTCCTTTTGGCTCTATTGTTGTTGGCCGCGCTCTGGCCCTGGACCAGTTACTTTAGCGGCCAAACCGCTGCGGTGGGACCTATGATATGGGCCGGGTTGATTGGTGGCTTTGTACTGGCTATGGTGGTGATTTTTAAAAAGACCTGGGCACCGGTGTTGGCGCCGATTTATGCCCTGCTGGAAGGGTTGTTCTTAGGCGGCATTTCGGCCATCATGGAAGCGCAATATCCGGGGATTGTTCTGCCTGCCGTGGGGCTTACTTTTGCCACGTTGCTAGCCATGTTGGTGGCCTACCGTACGGGCTTGATCAAAGCCAGCGAAAATTTCAAGCTAGGGGTGGTGGCCGCCACTGCCGGGATTGCCGTGTTTTATTTTATCTCCATCATTCTTGGATTTTTTGGCATTCAAGTCCCCTTGATTAATTCAGGCGGTCTTTTTGGTATTCTTTTCAGCTTGTTTGTGGTTACCATTGCGGCCCTTAACCTGGTGCTGGATTTTGACTTTATTGAGCAGGGATCCCAACAAGGTGCTCCCAAGTACATGGAATGGTATGGTGCCTTTGCGCTGATGGTCACGTTGGTATGGCTCTACCTCGAAATTCTTAGGCTGCTGGCCAAATTAAGGCAGAGATAAACCGAATTTAGCCTTAATGATACATTTATATGATTTGGTTGAACCGGGCAGACGACAAACGATCTTTCTGGTTAATTAAAGTGGTTGCTTGATTTTCATGGGGAAGAGGGAAGAGAAGCCTCGCGTGCCCGAGGATCTATAGTTTATAAGCCGTATCACTACATTAGATTTTATTGCCATGACCATCTACCTTTCAAATTGATATTGTCCCGCACCAATATTAAATCCAGTCGTCCGCAACATGTCTTCGCGTTGGAAAAAATGTTTATTTAAATCTCCTCCACCCTTTTATTAAATCATCCTACGTCCTCGGCCATTCATAAACGCCAACTTAACGGGACTGTCTTCGGCAACAAAGCGCAAGGGATTTGACAGGAGTAGATAGTTAGTTGATTAAATCCCCATCATTCTCCAGGGTAAGAAAGCTGGGGATGAGGGGGAAGTTATTAAAGGTTGACATCATTTGGATATAATAAGATAATATATAATAATATAATATTATGGAGGCCCAAACATGTTCCGCAACCTAAGAACATTGATGCATGATGATGACGGCGGGTTTTTGAGAACATTGATAGGACTTTCAATGGTGAACATTTTAATTATATTTTGGGTGGGCATGCACTTGCCCGGCAACCCGGGATACATTCCCGTATCACTTTCCGTTGGCCCGGTGGTATCTCAAGCCATCCATACCATGGCCGTCGACCCGGCAACGCCACCTGTGGTACGCCGCTTAGCCAAGGCCGTACCGCCGCCGCTACCGCCAGTTGCTTCCAAACCAAAGGTAGTGGCACCGGAACTTCCCGGTGGTGGTGTTTTAAAACGTATTGTTTTTGCCTCCAACCGTGATTCCCGTTTTTATCAGTTGTATATGATCGATAGCAATGGTGAGCATCTGGAACGTCTAACCTACAGTGAAGCTTTTGATCGCGATCCTCATGTTTCTTACAACGGCCAATGGGTGATTTTTTCCTCCAACCGGCAGGGCAATTATCAGATTTATAAAATGACACTCGATGACAAATCGATTGTTCAGTTGACCAGGGGGGAGGAAGACAAGACCAATCCCATATGGAGTCCGGACAATAAAAAAATATTGTATACCGTACATCGCGGCGCTTCCAGCTATTTGATGGTGATGAATGGCGATGGCCAAAAACAACAAGTAATTACACAGCCTGGAGGCCATCATTACGGCTATGGCTTTTCCTTGGATGGTTCCAAAATATCCTACGAAGCTATTAACCGTGATCGCCACGAAATATTCTTTTATGATATGGAAAAAAAGCAGAGTTATCCTGTGGTGGACTATGACGGACTTATCGATGTTGGCGACCCTGTATTCTCACCCAAAGAAAATGTCATGGTGTTTACTTCGGATTCGGTCAATCATCATTGCCGGCAGCTTTATTTATACAACGAAGCATCCAAGACGTATTACCGTATTACCAAGGATCAGCAGGACAAAGATGATCCCATTTTCTCGCCCGATGGCAAGATGATCGCTTATATCGCCAAATGGAACAATGCCTGGAATATTTATGTCATGAACGCCGACGGCAGTCATGTCCGTAATATTACGCATAGCCGTTATGATCATGTGGTGCCCAGCTGGCGTTGAATGGTTGGAAAAAATGATATGGAACGAAAATGGATATATAGATACTTCAGTAAAGTAAACCTTTCTGTCGCTCGATAATAAAAAAGAAACGCAACGCGCGTGAGATGATGCACATTAAGGCTGGAAAATATATTAGGGTGATACCAGCGCGTTAAACATGGGCATGACAAGGAGCGGCCATGAACAAGGTCAAAGGCAGCGGTAATGTTATTTTGAAAAAAGTGTTGGAAGAACGTGCCATTGACGTTGCTAAAGATTTCGTGCCCAGGCTCTCACCAGAATCGCAAGCGATCTTCAACAAATTGGCGGTCTCCTGGGTGGACATCCCCTTGGAAAAGAAAGGATCGACTCTCTATGAAGCAGCCCAATTACTCTTTCCAGGACCGGAAGAAAAAGGTCTTACCAACCTGGGCCTGCTGATGGCCAAGAAAGCCCCCATCTTCTATCAAATCTTTTTATCCATTCCCACCAAAGAGTTTGTGTTTAAGAAACTGCCTCAATTATACCGCTCGTTTTATGATACTGGATTAGTGGAAGTACTTTATGGAGGCGGTAAGGAATGCACGTTAGTTATTAAAGATTACCCTGATTTTCCGCGGTATATGCAATGGTATATGTGTGGCTGGTTGGAAGGTTTTTTTAGCATCATCAAATTGAAGATAACCTCTGTAAAAGCTGACGCCAGTGATCCTCAGGCCTGGAAATGGACAATGGTTTGGGCTTGAAGATTTATTATTTGTATCAGCGTAAGTTTTTCGCCAATGGCGTTGAGTATGGTATTGCCTTGATTTTAAAATAAAGGCCAAAGGTTAAACCAGCGTGCATGAAAAGAGGCGGCCATGAACAAAGTTAAAGGCAGCGGATTGGTCATTATAAGAAAGGTGATCGAAGAACGGTCGTTTGATTTTGCCAAGGACTACCTGCCCCGAATCACGCCCGAATCCCAAGTGATCTTCAACAAATTGGCGGTTTCCTGGGTGGACATCCCCTTGGCAAAGAAAGGATCGCCCATCTATGAGGCCGCCCAGCTGCTTTTTCCGGGACCGGAGGCTAAAAGCCTGTCCAACCTGGGGCTGGTGATGGCCAGGAAAGCTCCACTCTTTTATCAAATCTTTTTATCCATTCCTACCAAGGAATTTGTGTTTAAGAAATTACCTCAACTCTGGCGCGCCTTTTACGACACCGGTGCCGCAGAAATGATTTATGCGGGCGGCAAGGAAGGCACTTTTGTCATTCGAGATTATCCCCAATTTCCGGAATATATGAGAATCTATATGTGCGGCTGGCTGGAGGGTTTTTTAGGGATCATCAGATTAAAAGTCACGGCTGTACAAAGCGATTTTAGTAATTCCCAGGCCTGGAAGTGGAAGGTGGTTTGGACGTGACCGTTTTTCGTTGGTGCTGTTTCACGTTTCTCTACGATAGCTTTTGCAAGTTATTTTTCCATTTCAAATACAATTTCAACCCGCCGATTTTTGGCACGTCCTTCTTCAGTTCCTGATTTGGAATAAAGGTGTTTTTTACCGAACCACTTAACCTGGATGGGAAAACTGGAAGGCACGCCATGGTGATACATATAATACCGGACTTCCAGTGCCCGCCGGCGGCTGACATTAGTATTCACCCGCTCTGAACCAACCTCATCAGCGTGGCCTTCAATGCGAATCGTTGTAATCCTGGATTGATAATGTTTGAAAATTTCAACAGCCTTGTCCAGTTGGGGCAGAATTCCAGGGGTAATCTTGTTGCTGCGAAAAGCGAATTCGATTTCAATTAATTTAAACCGTACTGATTCTTTTTTATCTTCCATGACTTGCGCAGGCACGGGCGGTAACGTTTCTTCTATGGCGGTTTGAGCCCCGTTTTTATTGGTCAGATGGAGCAGGAGTCGATAGCGGGCTTGGGGATCAGCCCATTCTCCGCGATCAGTTTTACCGTCCCAGATCAATTGCTCCGGCAGGGCGCCTTGGCCGGTTATAGCCCGTATTGGCATGGCTTCCTGCTCTTTATATATGGACAGCGTCCAGGCCTGAACTTGGCTCAATGCTCCCTGGGCATTAACCTGAGCTTGCGGAGCAATGCCCGCACCCTTGTCCAGAAATTGCAGTTTGCCTGTTACAGAAACCAGAGGCCACTGCTCCGTATAGTCCAAAGGCCCGCGATTGGTTAAATACTTAACTTGAAAAGTATAGGGCCCACCGGTTACCAAGTGACCTTGGTTGTCGCGGCCATCCCAGGAAATGGTTCTAGGAACATTGTCCTGGCCAATGAAGTGATAGGTACGGATGACCTGGCCGTCAGGACCGCTAATATTAAAAGTCATTTCTTTCACTTGATAGTTGCGGTTCAAAGTTCTGGGCATGAATTGCATACGCATACCCCCGGCCGCGGTTGTGGCTAAAGGCCGGGGCTGCCAGGACTGATTCTCCTGCGTAGCCAGGACCGGGGAAGCCTGCGAAGGTGGATTAAAATGATACTGATAACCCAAGGTTATTTGATGTACATCTTCCACAAATCCGGCCGGTTCGTATAAATAATCGAGAGTGAATTCTTGCCACTTTAAGCCCAGACCAGCGCTTAACCAGCCTAAATTAGTCCATTGGCTTTTATCAGCCGGCCCATTGGACCATCCTGCACGCAAAGAAAGCATGTGAAAAAGAGTCCATTCGATACCTGAGGCAAAATAGTGGTTGCTGTCGCGGGGAAATGCGATATCGGCGGCCAGGGTTAAATTGGATAACACCGAAGCCGCCATGCCGCCTCTTAGTTCCGTACCGAAAGGATCGCCATGCTCGGTCTTGCCGAGCCTCAATACAGACAAACCGGTTTTTAACCAGGGTAAAATTTCATATGTTCCGCCCACATCCACACCCCAGCCATGGATTTTGGCTGTGTAAAGATCTTGATAAAAATAATGACCGGCTAATCCCACACTCCACTGATCCCACTTTATGGCCCATCCGGCCTGCAAGTCCATGTCCTGGGTGGCAAAAGTACCGGTGGCCAGGCCGCTGCTGTCATAACCTGTAATATTAGTAGAACGGGCATAAGTGAAGGCCAGTGCAGGTACGCCCAAAGCGGTCGGCAAGGCTGCCGTGATATAGCCAAGTTCTGTGTCCATAAAGTGGCGACGAAAGGAAAATTGGCTGTTAAATGTTGAAAGCGTCGTCAGATTAGCAGGATTCCAGCCCATAGCTTCGGCACCTTGGCTGGCGGCCGTACCGGCACCGCCCATGGCCAGCAGACGTGCGGAAGCAGGTTGGCCCAGCAGCACGCCGGCCGATGTTCCGGCCTCATCACTGCCAAAGCCCATGACTATGACAGGTAAAAGTAAAATGATCGTTAACAGCCAGGCTGAAAGACGATGCATTCAGCCACCTCCCCTAGGATCTTGAGCAATTGATTGCTCGGGCACCCGAGTAATCGGAAATTAAAAATAGTCCATAATCCCATCCTCACCTTTGGCGCTTTGCAGGAATGGGTTGATACTATGGCACGATCACGATTCTTGCGGTGGCAATGGCTTTGTCCAAGGTCATCACCAGCCGATAGGTACCAGGAGCTAATGATTTGCCGGTTTCATTCACTCCGGGCCAGTTAAATTGGCCTTGCCCGGCGGCCGCAGGCCCGTCAAAAAGGGTCATCACTAGTCTGCCCCTAAGATCATAAATCTTTAGTTTGAAATGCCCGGCCTGGGGCAGGTTGTAGGGCACAGTCAGTATCTGTCCTTGGTGTGCGGGATTGGGAAAAGCGTGTGCTTCCAGCGTGGCATGGGCCGGTATAGGTTCGAGGGTGATGTTATATTCCATGGCCGTGTCACCGGGAATGGCTACCACCATATCTTTTTGCGGGAAATGGCCATGGGGATCGATGATGCGCACAATATACTCACTGCCGTTGGCCGAAGGTACCATCACCGCATACTGGCCGCTACTATCCGCGGTTGTGCTGCCGAGTACCGTATAATCGTTGGCCATGACAGTGACTTGAGCATCAGCTGCTGCCTGGGCACCATCGGAGGAGGTAATGGTACCATATAGTCCGGGATAAGCTTCCACTACCGGCGTGGTGTTCAAGACTTGGCCCAACACCGTAATGGTGATGGTGCGGGTGCCGACCTGGGCAGTATCAAAGAAGATATGATAAGTACCGGGGCTGGAGGAAAGTTCATCAAAACTGTACCAATTTACGCTAGCGCCATTGATCGAAAAGGAGAAATCACCGTTGTATAAATTGGGAATGACAGCGCCGGTGCTGTCCACGACGCGAACGGTGATTTCGGCATGATGGCGGCGAAGGCCCGAGGCCAGAAGAGAGGGCGTGGCGGTCACCTGGCAAAGATCAGCATCAGGCGGATTGGTCCAGAAAAGACCGACATTGTTACCATTGCCAATGCCGCCGTAGGCGATGGTATTGTTTGCGGTCCAATCATCCCATTCGATGGTGCGCACATAATAACGGGTGCCGTTGTTGGTGGTTTGGGTACGCTTAACTTCGAGTTGATAGGGGGACATGATGGTCCCACTGGAGACCACATAAAGACCATTGATGCTTGTGGCTTGCAGCTGACCGGTATTGTCTGAAAACACCCCTAGGGAATCAACGGTGGTGGAGACGCTGGAAGGGGCCAGGAAAATATATAATGGCCGCGCCAGGGTATGAATATTGATAGCTTGATTAATACTGTCCTTTAAGCCCGAAGTAATGGTCATGGTAGTACCCGGCGGTTGATGGCTGCTGCTGGCGGAAAGGGTATAGTGGTGGGCCATGCTGTTTTCACTGATCTCGATGCAGCCGGCATCCAAGCCATGCAACGGGCGAGCCGTGCCCTTGGCGTCGTAGGCAGGCGCCGTAAACCCGTTAAAGGAGCTTAGCCCATGGCCAAAGATGATGTCGCTATTGGCACTAGCGGCCGTTAAGGGAGAGTTGAAACTCATCGTATAGCTAAGGCTTTGCGGCCAAAAGTCACGGTTGGCGGCTTCCTGCCATTGTTTTTGATTGAAAATTAAAGTACCGTTGACATCCGCAAAGATCTGGGTACTGTTGTTGGGGGTGATCACATTGCCAGAACTGCTCCAGGTCCGCAAATTGGAATAAATAGGATTGCCTTCGCTGTCCGTGCCCGTTTGGCGATAGACATAGGTATTTGGGTAATTCGTGTAGATCTGGGTGGCATTGTCGGTAATGATGTTGTTGAATATGACACTACTCAAATTCTCGCTTTCGATACGCAGACCGTATTGTAGTTGTTTGGTAATGTAATTGTTGATAAGCGCACAGTTTTGGGTATTAACCCATTGAATGCCGATATTGTTGTTTGTCACAAAGCAGTTTTGCAGGATGACCCTATCACTGTGGTCCAATAAGAGGCCAACATTGGTTTGACTGATGGTACAACTGTCCACCACGATGGTATTGGAGGCGGCATCCACTTTAAGGCCATTGAAGGCTTGGCCATCACCGGTGAAACTGCATTGAGAGAAAGTGATCTGCGAGGAGGCCTGAATGGAGACCATAGCCTGGTTGGGATTGCTGAAGGCCAGACTTTCAAAAGCAAGAGGACTTTGCTGATTCACAATGGATAGGCCGTAAAGCGCACTGGTGGCATTGAAGTTCAGGTTTACATCACCCGGCGTTGTAAACACTTGGGCGCTGGGATCACCAATGAATCTGATGGAAGAAAATTGATTAAGAGCGTTCAAGTTGAAATTGTCAGTGGCGTATGTCCCGGCCGCAATATAGATTTCGATGGCATCGGCGGAAGCAGCCAAACTGCCACTGCTGAGGTCTTGCACGATTTTGGTAATGCTGCCGTAGGCTGTTAGCACGGAATTGCCACTAGCGCCATCCCAGCCGCCGGGCATAACATAGCGTTTGATCAATGCGGAAGCAGAAGAAAAAGAAACAAAAATGACAAGGATGAAGAGGCAAAAAGACAGGAGGGAACGCATTATTTTGTTGGAAAGTTTCATTCATCCTCCAGCAATGAAAAAAGCTAAGTTTAAAGGAGTAAGCATCAACCAGTTAGTTACTAACTTTGAACAAAACGCCTTGTATTATGTGCTTCATGCTTGAAATAAGTATCGGTAGTTATCTGTTTGAAATATACAAAATAATTACAAAAAAACTTTTCCTTATTATATCTAAATTTTAACATTTTACAAAGGACAATCGATCTTTCCATTTAAAATAAGCTAAAAAGAATGGAAAGGTAAGTTAATTGATGGGGGTAACTTGACGATAATTTTTTAAATGGAGGAAAGTTTATATTAAAAGTGATTGTTTGAAAGGATGATGATTTTTACGACTTTTTATAATAAATTATTGAAAGATGAAGGATGATCATGTAAAGTAGGAATCAATCTTAATAGTAGTAACCATAGGTTATCCAACCTTTTTAAATCCATCTTTCAATTTTCATCAAACCTGGTGGTTAGTCTTAGTTTAAGATAGCCGTATCTACTCAGTGGGTAAGTGCAAACGGTTAGAGGATCTTTACAGCTTAAATCATTTTAATGAAATAAAGCGTGGTCAATAATTAACAGTTTATGCTTAAGAGGAGGATTCAACATCATGGAACTGAATACAGTAAAAGCCGATAGCGTGGTGGACGCACGTGGGTCAGCCTGCCCCGGACCTTTGTTGGAAGCCAAGAAGGGCATTGGTAAAGTCAATGTAGGCGGCATTTTGGAAGTGGTCTCCAATGACAAGGGAACCCGCTCTGATTTGCCGGCGTGGGCGAAAAAAGTCGGTCATGAATATATGGGCTATTTGGAAGTCGATAATTATGACCGCCATTTTCTGACCCGCAAAAAGTAACTTGACCATGAACGCAGATCTGATCAATCAAAAAAAGATTCTGATTTTTGCCACCGAATCCTGCGGTTACCCCGGCGCCAATGCCGCCGGCCAAGCCCATCAGCAGTATTCGGAAAACGCCTATATTATGCGCGTGCCGTCGCCCGTGCTTTTTCCGGAAGAATTTTATTTTCAGTGTTTTGAAAAAGGCGCGGCCGCCATTATTCTCATGTCCGGAGGCCATGAATGCCCTTATACCGGGGCTTACGAACGGCTGGCCAAACGCATTGACAAGGTGACGGCCGATATGAAAACCCGTGGTCTCGACACACGCCGTTTACGGCTGACCTCTATTTGCACGGTCTGCATCAAGGCTTTTCTTAATGAAATTAAAATGATGGAAGATACGCTGGAGCAGATGCGCCAGGAGGTTTTGGCAGGAAAGGATAGCAGCAAGTCATGACAGCACAAACTCCCATCCTCTACGATGCAGCCGTCATCGGCGGTGGTATTGCCGGTATGCAAAGCGCGCTTGATTTGGCCGATCAGGGCTTCAAAGTCCTGGTGGTGGAAAAACAGCCCAGCATTGGCGGTAAGATGATCGGTCTCAGCAAGGTCTTTCCCACCCTCGATTGTTCCAGTTGCATCACCACCCCTAAAATGGCGGCCGTGGCCCATCATGAAAATATTACCTATTGGACCTACAGTGATGTAACAGCCGTGCAAAAAGAAGCCGACCGTTTTCATCTGGATATCACCAAAAAGGCCCGTTATGTGGACCAGGAAAAATGCATCAGCTGCCGGCTCTGCGAATATGCCTGCCCGGTGGATGTGCGCGATGAATTCGAAGGCACGCTGGGCGCGCGCCGGGCGGCCTATATTCCTTTTACCAATGCCATGCCCCAGTTGGCCATGATCGACATGGATCACTGCACCCTCTGCGGGCTTTGCGCCAAAGCTTGTCCTACTGATGCCATTGATTACTGGCAAAAAGACGAGACTGTTGAAGTTCAAGCCAAGACCGTGATTATGGCGACCGGTTACGAACTGCTGCCGCTTGACTATAAGGCCGAATACCACGGCGCTGAAATTGACAACGTTATCACCAGCCTGCAAATGGAACGCCTGCTCGCGCCTCACGGGCCCTATGGCCGGGTCATCCGGCCTTCGGATGGTAAGGTGCCCGATAGCATTGCTTATGTGCTGTGCGCCGGGTCCAGGGATCAGCAATGCGGGGTGGCCCATTGCTCCCGCGTGTGCTGTATGTATTCCATCAAGCAGGCCATGCTGCTCAGCGGCTCCTTGCCTCTGGCCGATATCACCATTTATTACATGGACATCCGCGCTTTTGGCAAGAACTACGAACAGTTTTTCCAAAATGCCCAGGCTATGGGTATCCAGTTTGTAAAGGCCAAGGTGGGCAGGATCAAAGAAGATGATCAGCAAAACACGGTGCTGCGCATTGAGCACATTGATGAAGACGGCCGGGTGGAAGAAATCAGCCACGACATGACCGTGCTTTCCTTGGGGATTGTGCCGTCGCCTAAGACTTTGACGATTACGGCTCTTGCGGATGCAGATGATGGTTTTTACCAGCAGGGCAAGAGCATGATCGCACCTACCATCAGTGCTGTGCCGGGGTTGTTTTTATGCGGTATGGCCACGGGGCCTAAGGACATCGTCGATACCATCGTGGAAGCCGGGGCTGCGGCCATGGAAGCTTCCACTTACCTGCAACAGCAAAGTTCAGTATTGCAAATGGAGACCGTTAACCATGGATGATTCTAAAACCAGCCAACCTGCGACAACTCATCGGGTTGGCGTCTATATTTGTCATTGCGGAGGTAACATCTCCGATGTGGTGGATGTGGCCGAGGTGGCCCGCCAAGCCGGCGGCATTGACCAGGTGGTTTGCAGCCGGACCAATATGTTCATGTGTTCCGCTCTGGGCCAGAAACAGGTTGAAGATGACATTAAAGCGGAAAAACTTGACCGTGTGGTGATTGCGGCTTGCGCTCCTCATTTGCATGAAACCACCTTCCGCCGTGCCTTAAAACGTGCTGAATTAAATCCTTACCTCTACGAACACGTTAACATCCGGGAGCAAGTCAGTTGGGTCCATCACCGCCAGAAGGAAGCCACTGCCAAAGCCGAGGCCTTGGTGGCGGGCGGAGTAGCCAAAGCGAAACTCTTAAAACCGCTGGAACCGATCACTGTGGAAGCCAAAAAAAGAGCTCTGATCATCGGCGGCGGCGTGGCCGGCTTGAAAGCTGCCCTCGATCTCGCCAAGCGCGGCTTACAGGTGCGTTTGATCGAAAAGCAGGACAACTTAGGCGGATTTACTCGTCAACTAAACCATATATATCCCCAAGGCATTGACGGGCGCACCTTGGTGGAAGACCTTGTAAGCCGGGTTAACCGGACAACAGGAATTACAGTCAGCACCAATACAGAACTGAAAAAAGTAAATGGTTTTGTGGGGAATTTTTCAGCAACGCTTATGCAGCAGGGCCAGGAAGAACTGTTGGAAGCCGGCGTGATTATCATGGCCACTGGTTTTCAACCCTATCGTCCCGCCCCGGGCGAGCTGGGCTATGGTCAATGGCCTCAGGTGGCGACCTTGCCCGAACTTATGGAAAGCGGAGCAGCCCTGTTTGATCAGGGACGTATGGTATGGAAGGGCAGGCCGGTTAAGAAGATAGGCGTTATTCACTGCGTAGGCAGCAGGCAGATTCCGGGCGTGTTCAATCCACCGGAAGGCAAGGCTTGCAACGAATATTGTTCCCGGGTATGCTGCACCACGGCCTTGAATTGGTCAACCATGGTGAAGGATCGCGATCCGCAGCTGCAATTGTTCCATGTTTACCAGGATATTCGCACCTACGGTCGTGGGCATGAAGCCTTGTACGAAAAAGCCGCCCGCCAGGGCACCCTCTTTTTTAAAGTGGACGGGCAGAGCATGCCTCAAGTTAAAAATACGGCCACTGGCGTGGTGCTGGAAGTACAAGACAAATTGACTTTTAATGAATTGCTGGAATTGGAAGTGGATCTGGTGGTCTTGGTCACGGGCATGGAACCGGCAAGTATTGATGATTTGGTGGACCAGTTAAAATTGCCCAGAAGCAGTGACGGCTTTCTGCAGGAAGGCCATCCCAAGTTAAAACCAGTGGAACTGCCCAAACCGGGGCTTTTGCTGGCCGGGACGGCTCAGGCTCCGATGGACATCATCGAGGCTTCTTCCGCAGCGTCGGCCGCCGCAGTCAAAGCTTCGGCTATTCTTGCCAAAGGCTTTGTGGAACTGCCGCCTTTTGTAGCCAGGGTGGATCACAGCCGCTGCCAAGGCCATGGGTTATGCGTGGACCACTGCGGCTATGAAGGCGCCATTGTCATGGAAGAAAAGGAAGTGAACGGCAAAAAAGTGAAGCAGGCTGTGATCAATGAGGCCATTTGCAAAGGCTGCGGTGCTTGCGGCGCTGTTTGCCCGGAGAGAGCTATTAGCGTGGATGGCTGGGAATTGGATCAATATGACGCCATGGTAGAAGCGATTTTAGCAGCGCCGTGAGGAGCACCAGGAATTGGCGGGCAGGGGCGATAAATATGTCGTCCTTACGATAATCATCAGACCATGGGGATTTAATATTTTAGGGAAGGGTCGCGACCCTTCCCTGCAAGGGTTCGCGAGGCAACCAGAAGCCGAAGGAGTTATTTATGGAAGACAACAAGGTTAACGACTTAAAAACCCTGCGCCAGGAAAAACAGGCCTCGGTCAGTCAGGCCCAGGCTTATATGAAACAAACCAGACAGACGCGTCAAAAAATCGTGAACCAACTCAAAGCTTCGGGCCCGTCCACTGTGCCGGCGTTGGCTGATCATTGCCAACTGCCCACGGCTGAGGTCTTATGGCACCTGGCCTCCATGCGCAAATATGGTCAAATCAAGGAGAGTGCGCAGGAGGGGGATTATTTTACCTACTCTTTTTGTGAGGATAAGAATGCATGCTAATATCCACTGAACCCAAGCTTATCAACAAGCTGAAAAAATTCGGGGCTAAGGACATTAGTGCCTGCTATCATTGCGGCAACTGTTCCGCTGTATGCCCTTTGTCCAAAGAATATAATACTTTTCCCAGGCGTCTGATCCGGTTGGCCCAGCTTGGCCTGGACAAGAAAGTAGCTGCAGCGCCTGAAGTCTGGCTCTGTTATTATTGCGGCGCCTGTTCCGATACCTGTCCGCGTGATGCCAAACCCGGTACCTTTATGGCAGCAGCCCGCAGTTTTGCCATCAGTAAAGTCGATTTTACGGGCATCGCCGGATTGCTGCACCGTGGCGGACTGGGGGCCATGGTATTTTACCTGGCTATCTCGGCCTTTTTTGCAATCTTCCTCATGGCCCATCGCGGGCCTATGCCGCAAGGTCCATTACAATTATTTAAATTCATTCCTTTTGAATTAATCCATAATATGGGTGTGGCGGCGATTGGTTTTCTGGGACTGGTATTGGTTATTAATGCCTTGCGCACCGTATTCCAGAATTGGCAGGTGCAATTACCGGGTCAGCCTAGTGTGCCTAAGTTTAAATTCTCCCTTAAAACCCTGGTGCCTGAAATGATTGCCGTGGCCCGGGAAATCGGCGTGCAAAGACGGTTTGCCGAATGCGACGAGGATAAAAAACCGGTGACCTGGTTTGTTTCCAGGCGGGTGCTGCATATGGCCATGATGTGGGGCTTTATCGTGATGGGCCTGGCCACCACCTGGGATTTTCTTTTTAAAACCCCGGGCAGTGCCGTAAGCTTGCTCTATCCGGCCCGCTTACTGGGTACCCTGGGCGGCCTGGCAGCGATTTATGGTTCCGGTATGACCATTCTGCGTCGTTTGCTCAAATTGGAGACAGTTTACAGTTCAGGCCGTTTTTCGGACTGGATGTTTTTATGGATCTTTTTCTTCACGGTCTTTACCGGTTTTACTTTGGAGGTTGCAGACTATTTGCCCTTGGTAGGGCCCTGGGCTTATGCCGCGTTTTTGACCCATGTCGTGCTGGCCCTGGACCTCCTTGTTTTGCTGCCATTTACAAAATTTGCCCATGCGGTTTACCGGCCGGTAGCCCTGGCCGTACATGCTTTGAAAAACAGCCTCTGAGACAAGAAGGAGAACCCACTATGCCCGATCTGGAAAAAAAGATTGACGATCTGGAAAAACAGCTCGCTGAAATTAAAGCCGCAACCAACAACAAAACCGGGGAAGGGGTAACCGACCGGCTGACCTTATTGCTTTTTAGCGGTGATCTGGACAAGGCCATTGCCACATTTATCATTGCCAATGGCGCCGCAGCCTCGGACATGGAAGTGGACATCTTCGTCACGTTCTGGGGTATTTCCGTATTCCGCGATCCCAAGAAACATGTCAGTAAAAACCTGATCAGCACCATGTTCGGCTGGATGCTGCCTACGGGTTCCAAAAAATTAAAACTGTCCCAAATGGAGATGGCGGGTATGGGCTCCAAAATGATCCGGGGACTGATGAAACAGAAAAACGTCATGTCCTTGGAAAAGCTGATCCAAACCGCCGGGGAATTGGGCGTGAGACTCCATATTTGCACCATGAGCATGGATTTGATGGGCTTTAAGGAAGAGGAATTTATTGACTACCCTAATATTAATTTTGCCGGCGTCGGCACGTATGTCGGGCTGGCCGCAGATTCAAAATTCACTTTAGTTTTTTAAATAATTAATTCTAAATAAATAAATTAAAGACAATAGTTAAATTAAATAATAACATGAGAAATAGGCATGGACCTGGCGGTTCGTGCCTATTTTTTTGCTTTGCCCTCAACTTTTCCCGGTGCTCATCAAAATGTGCTGTTGAATTGAAAGCAGCCTCACGGTATGATATAGTTCTTCAACCAAGTAGGAGACTAGGCAGTCTATGCTTTTCAACCTTATGTCGTCAATATTATCGGATTATACCTTTTGGCGTCAATAGGGATGGGTATTCAATCAATGAGATACAACGCCAAAAACATGTTCGGGTCCAAGACATGGCGGCATAGGTGAGGAGAAATTATGAAAACACTGAAATGGATATTCCTTATATTTTTAAATTTTAGCCTGGTCCCTCTGGTCGTGGCGGTGGATACAACTCCGCAATCCCTTTTAAACGCTTTAAAAGCTCATCAGGATCAGGTGAGCTCCATTGAGGCCAATTTACAAATGTCCATCTTTGGTGTGGGCGGCCAGACCATTACCCAGTCAGGGTCCTATCATTACAGCGCGCCTGATCAGGTGACCATGAGCCTCACTGATCCGGCTCCCCAAGAAGTCAGGATTAATGGCAATGACGTAAAGGTCAGCCTCAATGGCGGGCCTTTTCAAACCGTCCCCCTCCGGGAAGCTTCGGCTGGTATGAACAGCGACCTTTTTTATTACCATTTTCTTAATCAATTTTGGCTGGAGAGAGACCATTCGGAAAAGCAAGCAGGGAACCTGATCAAAGTCAAAGGCTATTACAAGAACAAAGAAGGCCAAAAAGCGGATTCATCCACAGCGCGCAACCCTTTGGCCGTGGAATTTCTTTATGATCCTGATCAGAAACTGGTAACCAAAATTAATTTTGTGGCCGTTGAATCCATGCCGGCCATGGAATTGAAATTGGGCTATGAAACCATTAATCAAGTGGCAGTGCCTAAAAAAATCTTTGCGCGCATTATTACCCCCGGCGGGACCATCAGCAGTGCCGTGGTATTGAGTGATCTGAAAGTTGTCAAACAATAAAACGTATCGCTTCCCATAACCATTCAAAAACATCAGGTTTTTTACAATTTTAGCCGTTTTTCCATCCCAAACCCATTGCGCCATCGCTTCGAAAAAATCAAAAAGGCAGGGAAAAATGAAACGATTAACGCGGCGCATGGCCAACGTCCTGGTGTTGTTCAATACCCTAATGTTGCTGATGCCTCACTTTTCCTGGTCTTTGACCACCATGCCATCGGCGGGCTTCCAAGCGTCGGTTATACAAGGGTCCCCTCTTAAGATTCCAGCCTCCATGGCCCGCATTACCGCGGTGCACCAAGGTCAAGGACCGACCACCATTATTCACATTGCCGATGTGCATTGCCAGTATGAAGTTCAACAGCATATCAGTCAATTGTTGGACTATCTGAAGGCCAACCATCATCTGTCGCTGGTGATGGTGGAAGGGGCCTCCCAAGCGATTGACGTGGGGAAATTGGGCAGTTTTCCAGACCGGCAAGCCAAGAGATTGGTCGGCCGCTACTTGATGCGCCAAGGCAAAATTACGGGTGCCGAATACAGCGCTGCCATGAGTTCCTCGCCCCTGGTGCTGGAAGGGGTTGAAGACCAGGCACTCTATGATCAAAGCCAGGCGGCCTTGGAAGGCTTTTTTAATTATGAGGCCCAAGGTTTGGTTAAAGACTTGCTCGACCGTTTGGAACAGCTCAAACCCGCCCTTTACTCTCCTGAACTTGCGGCCTTTGATCAAGGTCGGGAAAATTACCAAAAAGGCCAAACCAGTCTCAGGCAATATGCCTACTTTTTGGCTCAGGCGGCACGCCGGCAGGGGATGACCTTGCAGGCCTTTCCGCAGATCCTGACCTATCTCAAAAGCAGCGATGCCTCTTTGCAGGGTCAGGATCCGGATGCGCTTCTGGCTGCTATGGATCACCTTGATCAAGCCCTGCGCCGGCGGCTGTATCGTAATGAAAATGCCACTCGATTGGACCAATTCATTGGGAGGGCCCGCCTCCTGGAGCGGCTGCTTAACATTTCCTTGAACCCGCAGGAGTGGCAGGCTTTACGTCTCTATCCCGAACATTATACAGCCCAATCTTTCAAAGCGTTTCTGCGCGGCCAGCAAGGACAGGACATGATGGAGCCGTTGAGCTGGGCCAAGCTGTGGGATTATATTGACCAGGCCAGAATTTTTTACAAGCAGGCTGACCAGCGCAGCCATGTTCTGGCGGCTAAAGCCATTGCGGTCATCAAGCAAAAATCAGTGCCTCTGGCGGTCCTGATTACCGGCGGCTTTCATACCAACGATATTCTGCAGGATATGAAAACAGCCGGCATGAATTATATTGCGCTGCAGCCTCAAATGACCAAGATGGACATGGTTAATCCTTATTTTCAATTGCTTACCAGGAAAATGACCCCCTTGGAACAATTGTTGGGCCAAAATCAAATCCATTTCGCTTTGCCTACCAATTTTCCGCTGATGGACCACGGTGCTTCAAAAACATTAGCCAACCTGGCCATGCCAATACGGGGCGTGATGCGCTCGCTGGAACTGTTGCTGAAAAGTGTTTGGGCTTTTGATCAGCTTGAAACCGGACATAGTTTGGTGAGTTTAAGCAATACCTATCAGGCTCTGCAAGCTCGGTATGCTGAAGATGGGGGGGTGCAATTGGATTTTGCCCAAGCCCGGCGTGCGCCTGAAAGCAGCGCCATAATCATCCCGGTTCTCCAGGACGGCCGTCTTTTGGATTTAAAGGCCATCCTCAGGCGCAGCCTTCGGAGGAAAACGCCAAACCTGGGCATCATGCCTTTGCCCGGCCAGTGGGAGCTGGTCACCTGCCGGGAAAATCAAGTGGCCGATAATCTGCCCACCAGGGCCGAGGCCATGCAACCGGGCAGCGTGGCGCGGAACCCGTGGCGATCATGGACCTCCTGGGGTGTGGTAAAGCGGTTGCCCGGCCAGGCTTACACATTGATAAGGCGCGGCCTCCAGGCCGTACGGGCGGACGCCGGCCAGGTTTGGGCACTTGCCCTGCAACAGACCGGACGTGCCCATGCGGTGGTGCCTGTCGTTGGAACAGGCCTTTGGGCTGCAGGGCTCATGCTGCGTCCGGAAACCATGAATACCTTGATTCAGACCATGGTGTCACCCATAGTCAATAGCCTACTTGGTCTTTATCGCCTGACAGGAATAGACAGTCATCGTGAACTGCTTATGCTGTTGGGGCAGTATCCCGCACCAAGCATACTCGCGTTAATGACCACAGCCTTGGTGTTGGCCGGCCTGACTTTTACCAAACCATGGGGCCAGGGCTTGGCAGTACCTGTGTTGGGAGACCAGCCTTTCCAGTGGCTTGAAAGGCATGAATCACCTAATAATGGGTCGGGCGGCAATGGTGGCCAACCAGGACCTTCTGCCCGCCAAGCCCTGCAACGCTGGCTTAATCAACGTGGTGAGACCATTCTTGAAGCTGACGAAACTGATATTTATACATTTTTACTGGATAATTATGCGGCCCGTGATATTGAGCAGGCCATCGTTGATTTGAAGAAGACGGCTTATCAGCAACAGCCGTCCTCACAGTTGTATAACGAAGCCCTGCAGTTGGTGGATCAATTGGATCAAGTTCATTGGATCAATAAAGCAGAAACATCATCAGCGCTGGAAGCGATACCTATTATCGATCTTGATGAAGATAAAATCCTCGATATTATCCTGAGCCGCATTCGCCATCCGCAGTATGAGTGGCCGGTGGTGCTGGCGGAAAAAAACAGTCCCATTTTTGACCAGCAACAGATGAGTAATCTGAAGAACCGCGGCCTCAAGGTCTTGCTGGCCAGGAAAGACATCTGGCCTTTGATAGTGGAAGTGGAAAAAGCCTATCATGACCAGTATATGAGTCCTAAAGATGCCACCATGACCCATACATGCATATACCGCTTGATTTCCGTAGATGATAAGGATGCGGCTTATTTTAGGGATTATTTTAATGTGCTTAGAGAGAACGGCTTTTCCCTTAGCTATGCCCGCGATATGATCTACAAACGGCGTGCGCCTGAGGAGCTGAAGACCTTGATCGACCGCATGCAGAAGTTGGATCTGAGACCGTATGTGATGTTTAATATATTAAATACCAGCTTAAATGCCGGACAAATTGAAAAGGCGCTTTCCCACCTGCCTCAAAATAAATCATGGCCAACCATGAAGCCCTTTTTCAAAAAACTCGACGCACCGCCCAGCCTGACAGAACAGGTTCGATCAGTGGCACGGCAATGGGCTGAATCAGGCCTGATAGAGGGGGCGGTGGTGGATGAGCTTTTAAAAAGAGAGCCACTGGATACGGCAGACCAAGCTAAAGTCTTTTTTTCGCATATGTTGGATCGGGCCCCCCGGTTGAAATCCGGAACCAGCCCGCTACATAAGATTCCTATTGAATTGTTTTATCAAAAACCGGAGCGCCTCAAGAAAATACTTCAGTGGGAAAAGAAAACCCATATGGATCTGCCGGAGGTCGTTTTGGAATCGGCCATGCATTCCACCAGAAATGACGATGAAATTTTAGCCATTTTGGAAACCTGGAACAGCAGTGAAGCTAATATTTTACGGAGGGCCATTGAATGTGCCTGGCCCTGGGAAGAACTCAATAGGCTCTTGGGAATGATGGCAAAGGCTGAGATCAGCGCCCGTGCCCAGGAGGAGGTTCTTTTTAGCGGTGTCGGCGTGGACTTGTTGCAGGACTATTTGGATTTACTTGCCGGCATGGAGACCAGACCCAGAGGGCCCGTATTAATTAGGCTATGCCGCCGTCAGGCCACACTGGATGATTGGGTTTTGATTCTCCAACATCAATCTGCTGAGGCCTTATGGCAGGAAAGTCAATGGGGTGCCTGGATGGCACAGAGCATGTCTCAGAACATCAGAATGGACATTCAAAACCAACTACTAAGTCTTTTTAGAAAAGAACCTGGGCAAGACTGGGACAGTGAAACCATCAAACAAACCCTGCGCCAACTTGATCAAGGGCGAGTTTGCTTGTTGGGCAAACCCAGCTATCGTTATCAATTAATGGTTATTAATCTGTTTTTAGGCCATCGTTTGAGTGTTGAAGAGCTGGGCCGGATCAAAGCCGCCATCGTGTCGCCCGAGGAGGCTGTTGTCCTGCCGCCTGAATGTAAGCAGGTGATCTCCAAAATGGAGCGTCAACAATGGCTGGCACCGAACACATTGGCGTCTTTGGAGAATAGCCTGTCTCAGATGGTGATCAGTGCCCGTACCAAAGATCAGGTACTTGAACAGTTGTTGACTAATATTCGCCGCGAGCGATCTCAATGGCTGGCACGCGATCAAATGACGGCTTTGGTAAAAGCGGGCTGGGATCAATTTGAAAGCAAAGCTTTCTTGTGGGATCACCCTTACTTGAGGGAAAAACTTGAAGCTACTAACCAATACAGTTGCACCTCCGCCGTGCTGAAGGACATGTTGCTTAGCCCGTTGTCTCAAGAAGATCTTTTGGCAAGGATTGAATTAATCAGAAATCATGGTTTAACGGCATCGGCTGCAGCTGCCGTGATCACGTCCAAAAAAACCACCGAAGAATTAAATGAAATTATTCCCAAGTTTATAAAACTTGGAGCCCAACAAGCCATGATCCCCAGATTGCTGGCTTCTCCGTTGCCCGGGAAAACCCTGGAAGAAATTGTCAGCCGGAACTTGGATTTAAGAACTTTTCGCGCAGCCTTGGCTAAGGCCCGGCCGGCCCACCCCTTCTCCACAAGCCCCCGCCGTAAGGCTTCCAAAAAAGACATGGCGATCCAGCCCTTACGGTCTTTTCGAGAAGTGGTGGACACCATGGAGAAACGCCAATGGTTGTCCCCAATAACAGCCGCGACGTTTAAACAAATTGCCGACGATCAGTGGAATGAGTTTACCTTTTATTGTTTGGTGGAAAGTATGGAGCGCGGGGGGCACCCTTTATTTACGAGGAATGCTCAGGTTACGGCTATTGTCAAAGACGGATGGGTGCAATTTACGGGGCACTTGTCCTTGTGGAACCACGGCTATTTACGGATGAAATTATCCGGACACAAAGATTATCTGTGCACACCTGAAGTCATTGCCACGATCTTAACAACTGATGACGATGTCTCCAACCTATGGAAGCTGCTGGATCTGATGCAACAATATGGTGCACCTGAAGTGCTGGCCTTAGCCATGCTCAGAACTTCCCGGCCTCCTCGGGAATTGGTTGTGCTTTTAAAACGATTTAGAGAAAAAGGTCTTTCGCCCACCATTCAATCCCGCCTTATTACCAGTGCCCTGCTACCGGACGAAATAGAAAATTATTTAGCAACACCAATTCCGGTTCAAACCAAGGACCAACTGGAGAAAATCCAGACCATTTTAAGTCAAAGGCCGCAATACACTGATTATATTGGGGAGCAATTGAAACCAGCCCTGGCTGATGACATCATTTCGCATTGGAAAGATGGCGGTTATACCAAGGAGGACCTGCCTTTTTTAATTAATATTGCCAAAGACAACAGTGTGGCCTTGCTCAAATTGCCCCAACCATACCGTTGGCCTCTGCTCTCTGCTGTTTACAAAAATGCGTTGCCCGCGGACAGCCTGTCGACAGCAGCCGGGTTTAAAGAAGACGTCTATACCAAATTGGGTGAATTGCCTCCGGCCATGCGTTGGATCGTGCTCAACGCCCTGCTTACTAAGAGCCTTAAGCGCCTCCAGTATCGGCAAACCACCATGACGAAAGCGGATATCGATATCATTGCCGGCCTGCCTGAGTCATGGCATGAATCCCTGCTGGTGGCGCGCATTGCCGAAACTGTCAGATTGCTTGGCTTGCAACAATTACAACATGCGTATAGGAATCAAAGCCAATTATTTAAGAACTTGACCTCTTATCAGCAACAGAGCCTTGCCTTGATGGTCGCCCAGGTGAAAATAAACGTTAGCCAATTAGACAAGCTTTCCCCCCTCGCGTTAGCAGCAAGCCTGGAGCTGGCTGCTTTTCCCATGGCTTGGCAGGAAGCTTTGCTTTTAGATTGGGCCAATAAAAGACTGGATCTTAAAGACCTAAAGAATGCAGCCGAACTTGTTCGGGACAACCCGCCATCTGATGAAAGCATTACCAGCCTGCGTGCCTTGATGGCCCAGGCTCACGCTTTGCGCACTGCGGAAGAGTCTGCCGCGGCAGAACTCATGACCAAAACAGTCCCTTCAGACACTGTGAAAACGTCCGCCAAGGCTATGGTAGTCTATGATGGCCATGAAAGGCCTGATGAAAACCAATTAATGGCTGTCCTGTATCCCTTCATACACTTTTGGGGAAAAAGGATTCTCGCAATGGCTGGATTTTGGTCCGGCCTAAATCCTGCCTTGGCGGGTATCATTATTCCTCATTGGGAGGATGCCGGTTATACCAGGAATGATCTGCGCGGCCTCATTGACCTCGCCCAAAAGAATAGTGAGGCCTTGCTCCAGTTGCCCGCACCATACCGCTGGCCGCTGCTCTCTGCTGTTTATAAAAAAGAGTTGAAAAAAGACGACTTGAAAACAGCGGCTGGGCTAAATGCCCAAGTCTATGAAAAATTGGATCAATTACCCCCGTCCATGGCATGGATTGTGCTCAACGCCCTGCTTGCAGGGCGCCTTGAAAGTGATCAATATGAAAAAACCACTATGGACAAAGCGGACATTAAAATCATTGACGGCCTGCCTGAACCATGCCAGGAACCCCTGTTGATGGCGCGCATTGCGAAAACCATTGGATTGCAGGAGTTGCAGAAACTACATCGGCTATCTGAAAATTTGACTTCCTTTCAGCAGCAGAGCCTTGCCTCGATGGTCGCCAATAAAAAAATAACGATAGCCCAATTGCAGAACCTTAACCCTCTCTCCCCGGAAGTAAGCCGGGGACTGACAGCTCTTCCAAGAGACTGGCAGAGAGTTTTGCTTTCACAATGGGCTAATTCAAGAATGGACGCTGAAAATCTTATGGAAGCTTAGAGCTTGCAAAAGATAACCCGCCGGTCGAGGAAAGCCTTGAGGAACTACGTGCCTTGATGGCTCGGGTAGGCGCTCAACGTCAAGCGCAAGAAAAGCCCGAGGAAAAACCCGGGGCTGAACCGGTTCCTTCGGACATGGCGAAAACGCCTATCAAGGAAATTAAAATCTATGAACATGAAATCGCAGATGACGATCCAGGAATACGGCAATTAAAGAAAACCAACTTGTTTAATAAACGAAAAAAAGAATGGACGCCGGGAATGGCGGGATTTTGGACCGATGCCTACAAAATAATGGCTTATGATGGTCAGCAAAATTTGGTGGGCACAGTGGCTGTTGATAAAGCCGGCATGATTACCTTTGCCTACATCATGCCTGAATATAAAGATGCAGCGGTTAAACCACAATTATTTCTTGCTGTCCTCCAAATCGTGATGGAAAAGCAGCACAAGACGGTTGTCATGGATAGGAAAGAGGCCCGGGTCTTGGTTGATCCTGCTTTTATTGCAAAATTACATGCCCGAAATAATTTAAAAGTAATTTGGGTTGATAAGAATCGGAGCAGGTTCCGGTTTGAGTGGAACTGGGATCCTGAGACTATGCAAACAATTTTAAAAGACGCTGGGATGGAAGGCATTATCCAGCCACTAGTGTCACCGCCTGCTTTTGCTGCCGCTGAAAAGCCAGAAGCACCAGCGGCTGAAACACAGCCGGTGAAGGAAAAAGCCCCTGCTGAGGAAGGCCCGATCGAATCGGGAAAGGGCGTTGAAGCGGAAACGCCGGCCGAGTCTATCACTTCCTTGCGTCAATGGCACCAACAAGTTGCTGAAGCTAAAGATGGGATAGAAGGGCAAAAGCAGGTTCTTTTGCAGACCGCCAATAAACTTAACCGTAAGGCATTACGTCCTGTCATGGATAAACTCTGGAGCCAAGGGGCAGGCGAGCGTGATCCGGAATTGGATCAATTACGGAGACTGCCCGGGGAAATACGGTGCCTGATGATATCAGTGTACTTGCTGGGGCCAAATGTTGCCCCTGAAAAGTATCAGGAGGCTATCCCCGAAGCGTATCAATCCCTTGTCGGACAATTGGAGAGCTACGGCTGGATAGATGACAGCCGGAAGCTGCGCGATGATTTTAACCCGGAGACTTCTTCGGATCAGGGCTGGGAGATCATATTAAGACACATCCAGAGCCGATCCAAGAAACATCTGCCTCGCAAGATAGCGTATAAAATTGGTGGGCGATTTAAAGAAAACCTCGCTTTTCTCGAAGAGGTGCGTAAGCTGGAATGGACCTTAGATATTTCATTCTCAGCAGCTGTTGTTGGCCAAATGCTGTTTACGACTCATGACGAGACATTTTTGAAAGAACTTTTAAATCTTTCGCCAGAGTTGAAAAACCAAAAAGTTCTCGAGAAATTAATTCAGCTACCCTATGGTATGACCAAAATTAAAAAATATTGGGACCAACTCAAATCGGCTACAGAACCGGATGAGGTCAGGGAAATATTGAGTCAAGAAGAAGTGGAAGGAACTATTGTTGAACCAGAACAGCAACAGCCTGAAGCCGGAACGCCGGCTCAACCCATCACTTCCTTTGGGCAATGGTGTCAACAGGTGGCTGCAGTCACAGGTGGGATAGAAGAACAAAAGCAGGCCGTTAAGCAGACAGCTCCTAACCTTAACCGTGAGGCATTAAGCCCTGTCATGGACAAACTCTGGAGCCAAGGGGCAGGCAAGGATGATCCGGAATTGGCCCACCTCAGGGAACTGCCTGGGCAAATACGGTATCTCATGGTTTCGGCATATCTGAACTCGGATTATGACGATGTTCCAGCAGCGTATCAAACCATGGTCGGACAATTGGAGACCTATGGCTGGATAGATGATAGTCGGAAGCTGCGGGATGATTTTAAGCAGAGTAGCAGTAGAGCTAAAAAAAAGGCGTTCAATATCATTTTAAATCATCTTCAGAGCCAACCTGGTCAACGTCTTTTGGATGAGAGAGAGTACTACATTCGAGATTCATATTTGAAAAACCTGGCCTTTCTCGAAGAAGTGCGCAAGCTGGAATGGACCTCGACCTCCAGCATTACATTTTTACCTGATGTCATTGTCAGGTGCGTCTTTACTTCCCGTGATCAGCAATCGATGACAACGCTTTTAAACCTTGCTCCTCATCTGGAAAATCAGCAAGTCCTCCTGGAGTTATTTATTAAATTACCACTTGAAATACCTAGTCGTGAAGAACTTTTAGAAAAATTCGGAAATGTTAATGATCCTAGTGAGGTTCAGAAAATACTGAAAACAGGAAGGCCGGCCACGGTTAAGGAAAAGAAGCCATCATTTTCTGGGCAAGACAAAAGGAGATTTTTACAAGAAAATCCTTTTCTCAATTCCCGAGAGCAATCCTGGGACGATGGCATGCACATACTGGCCAAACAATCGGAAAAGCTGAATATTCCCAATGATCCTGAATTTAATGCCCGGGTGTTGATTAAAAGAGGTTTCAAAAAAACGGAAAATGGTGGCCAATGGCCCTGGCTCAACGCTTTTTATGCCTCTTGGGAGCAGCTGTTGCCTGCCCCAATGAGGACGGTTTATGGCAGCCTTATGAGCCGGGTAGCGGCGCCGGTGATCACCGAAGGCGCGGTGCTGCTGTTTTTAGCCTGGGGCACCGGGCTGCCGTGGTGGGGGCTGCAACTGATATGGCAAGTGCTGCATATCGACTGGCGGCATTGGCGCGGGCTGAAACAAGCCTGGCGCGAGACCACCCGGCGCCACCTGCTTATCCTATCAGCCCTGACTGCCGGCGCCATGGTGCTTATCAGCATCTTTTACCCCCTCAGTCCTTGGTGGGTTTATATAGCAGTCTTTTCATTCAATCATTTCATGGTCAATCTGCTCGGCCAAGGACAGCAAATCGATCAGCCATTGGCCGCGGGGGAATCACTAAGTTATGCTCCTCTCAGGCACTGGCAACGCACGCTGGTGAAAGCCTTGCTGTTTAAGGGCCCCTCATTCAAGAACGTGAAATTAGGCCAAACGCTTCCCGGTCTGTTGAATAGGCCTGTGACCATGGTTAGGCTTCTTCTCTGGGCCGCCCTGATGGGGATGAGAATAAACCCTGAGCCAGAGCAGTCACCATTTTCCAAAGTTGATTTATTGCGCTGGCAAGGATCAGTTGGGCTCAGGCAATTCCTGGATACGGGCGCTGTCTTTACACCCCGCATTAAACCCCTCGGCGATTTGCCCGGCAACAGATGGTCCCAGCTTTGGCAATGGGTCCAAGGCCGGGCCTGGCGGAAGGAAGGGAATCAGGTGACCTTCTATCTGCCGCAAGTGCTGATGCCAAGAGCAGGCAAGTCGCCATCACCCCTGACCGGCTTGGCCATGGAGATGCTTTTTGAACAGGAAGATCGTAGTCATGCAGTGGAAGGCCTCGAGCAACCGTCTTTGGTAGTAACGTTGACGCAGCAATTGCTGGCTGATCCCGTATTGCGGCCTTATTACCATCACCAGGAAAAAGCTTGGCAGCGTCTTGACAAGGTTTTAGTAACTTTGATGGCTGCCCAATCGCCGGAGCAAATCAACATCTATTGGGGTTCCATGCTGCTGCGTGAGATTAGTGAGCTTCGAGGCCGGACAGCAGACAATAAACTGGAGTCCGCATTGCTGCATCAACTTATGTTGGTTAAGGGGACCAAGGTTTCGCTGCTGATGGACGGTCAAGTGCGGCCTGTGAAACTGCCAAAACTGCTCTTTGAAGAGCAGCGGCTTTATAACCAGTTCCATCGGCTTTATCCGCAAGTGGAAGCGCCGCTGCTCCCCCGGCCTTTATTATGGCGGGTACAGCGATTGGCCGGGGCGGTGTAGGTTTTCTTTGGTGAAGTCGTGTTTATAAGGCTGTTTCTGTATTATGCTTACGAGTATAAATAATAAAAATGACGATTTAAAGGATTGCGGGATTCCATTTTTAAATTCATTGATATTGCCCATTGAAATCTTCAGACTATTTTAATAAAGATTGATCAATCTCACCTTCAGTAAGCCATCCAGATCAAATGTCAAATAATGTCCTTAAAATCAAGATTAAATTAAATCATGCATTTAACCGAAATTGACATTGGTAAAAATATCAAAAAAAAGGGAAGTTTTTTTACATTTGCCGGTCTAATTCTAATACAAGCCCAAGATAAAGGGGCTATTAGCTGTAAAGGGGACTGAGGGAATGAACAAAAGCAGGCTAGTGGTTGGGTTAGTGGCGATGTTGATGCTGTCATCATGCGCCACGGTGGATGTGGAAAAATTGTCTCATGTTAAAAATACGGCAATTCTGTCCGTTTATGCCAGCAAGTCCATTGACATGACCGATTTCACCGGCTTGGCCAGCGTAGTGAGCAAGTTGGTGCAAAACGATAAGTTTGATCTAAAGCCAGTGGCTGCAAAAATCAAGGACAGCCTTTTCAGCCGCTATCAGGCGGCGTTTCCTTTTAAATTTATTCCTGAGGAGCAGATTCTTAACTCACCCCGCTATCAGCAGTTGAAAGCCACCGTGCAATCGCGGGTGGTCGATTTCCTCAGATACAATGATGCACCCCGGTATACCACCATTTTTTACGATGACGCCACCATGATGACCAAGTTACTGCAGGACATCCCCGGCGCGGATGCGGGCCTGGTGGTACAATCGGAATTTAAATTGAAAAAACAGGGCGAGTTTCTCGGTTTCGGCACCGCCAAAATGGCCACCTACCTGACCATTGTCCTGCGCAACCGCCAACAGGAAGACATCACCAGCGTGGTTATTTTCGGGGAATCGAAAAACAGCCTCCGCTTCTCTTTGGGCGGGGTCTTTGATGCCAGCCAATTGCAGCCCTTATGCATGGAAGCCACTGAGGATGCCTTGATCCGGTTCGATAGCTGGATCAGGGACAACATCGCCAAATATGACTTTAAAAACAAGACCAATGTGTACGACCAGGCCTATGCTGCCGCAGCACCCGCAGCCACACCTAAGGCAACCGCCGCCGTCAGCCAACCCGCACAGACGGCAGCCGCTCCCCAATCCACGGCACCGGTAAAACAAACAGCCGCTTTTCAAAGCACTTACCAAAAACCGCTTCAACCCCGGAAAATGAATTCCGTGGCCGGCAGGAAGTGTATTTATGGCACTGGCGCGGAAAATCAATTTGTTTTTACAGATTTTAACCGCATTTATGTGCAGTACGTCAATGACGAATTGGAAATTGCGGCCAATTTATATGGTGCTGATAGTTCCAAAATGCCTGAGGTAAAAAGGGGATATAGCTGGGGCGTGGGCGCTGATTATGGTCTGACCGACTGGCTGATCGTGGGTGGCGAGTACAATGAGCTGTATGTTCATGTGGAAGGCTCAGGGAGTCTGATCAATCCTGATACTGGGGTGCTCCATGAATTCAATGCCCGCCTTGATCTGCCCACCAGAATCTATGAAGCCCATGTCAAATTGGCCGTTCCCCTGGGGGAGCGGTTGCTGTTTACGCTTGGCGGCGGGCTGGAATATATTAGCCTTGATGGGGGTTATTATCAGGAAACAGTAATCGATCATGAACGGAGAAGTTACGGCGTAATGGATTTTATTGGCGAGACTATGGGGTATCGCGCCACCATGGGGCTGGATTTCTTCTGGTCCGAGAATGTGGCCATGGCTTTCGACATGGGCTATCGCCAGGCTTTTATGACCGATGTCTATGACCGGGGCGAAAAGATCGTGATTGACAACCGGCCCCTGCAGGTCAACTACGAAGGCCTCCTCTTCCGGGCCGGGGTGAAGATTTGGATATAAAGGATAAAGACGTCTATCCGCAGATTACGCAGATGGCGCAGATTGAAAAGAATAAACTTTATCAATATTGGCTGAAGGTTAACGAGCGAAGCTCATCTCGCGATGGGGATAAATACATTATCAAGGCCTTCAAGACAAATGCAATTGTCCGCAGATGGCGCAGATGGCGCAGATTGAAAAGAATAAACTTTATCAATATTGGCTGAGGGTTAATGAGCGAAGCTCATCATGCGATGGGGATGAATTAATCTATTTTATTTAAAAAAACATGAAAGGATTTTTAGAGTTTTTAGTCAAATCTATAAAACCAAGCTTTTGGAGGGAATAATGAAGTTAACTAAGATCATGTTATTAGGAACTATTTTATTTGCCTTTTTGAACACCACACTTTTTGCTGTGGACCCGGTACAAAAGGGCTCCATGCAGCTCAACTTGGAATTGGCCGATCCGGCCGGTACGGACACCGTGACCGATACAGTAGAATTGAAGCACATCCAAGCCTCGGAAGTGGAACCTTTCATCAAAGCTCGGTTATCCCGCTACGGCACGGTCCAAGTTAATGACGCCCTAAACATGCTCATCATCACCGACATGGACAACAAGGTCAAAGATCTCATCAAAATAGTGAAAAAACTGGATTCCCCCAAGCTAAAAGACTATCTCCGCCTGGACACAGTGGTCCTGTCCATCAAAAACACCCAGGCTTATAAACTGATCAACCTCATCCGCGATAAATTGTCCTCTTCGGCCATTGTCCGAGTTGATGGCGATCTCAATGCCTTGATCATCACCGACCTCAAAAGCAAAATCGACAATGCCAAAGCATTTGTCGCCAAGCTCGATGTGCCGGTCAAGCAAGTCAGCATTGAGATGAAAGTGGTGGAGCTAAATAACGGTAGTGATTCCAAATTGGGCTTTGATTGGCGCTCCATCCTCAAGTCCGCCCAGGCCACCATCAACTCGCTGAGCACCCGCCAAAGCCAGCCCTTTACGGCCGATGTGGACAGTCCCAATGTTCAAAAAAACAGCCTGGACAGCAAAGCACAATATACCAACATCGGCTATGGTTATAAAGGCAGCATGAGTATTCAGGGCTTGGATTCTCTAATTGGCCTGTTGGTCAGCAATGGTCGGGGCCAGGTGCTCTCCAGCCCCAGGATCGTGGCCTCCAACAACAAGCGTGCCTATATTAGCGACGGCGATCGTATTTATTATGAGAACCTTGGTCGCCACTATTATACTGGCAATTATTCCTCGAATTATCCTCATGAATATGGATCGGTAAGCGCAAGAATGGAGAATGAGATCCCAAGCACCAATATCAGCAAGTCTTATGACAACAATAGTACTGACAGTATCACCCAAAATATGGATACTTCGCAATCCACCACCTGGGTCAATGCCGGTTTCTCCTTATCGGTCATTCCTCACATTGTCTCCCAGGATTTTGTAACCCTCGATCTGAACGCTCATTTAAACAATTTAACCGGCTGGTCGCCGACCAATAGTCCCATTGTCTCCAGCCGATCGGCCAACAGCACGGTCACCATTAAAAGCGGGGAAGTCTTTGTCATGGGCGGGCTGAAAAAGGAAACCACCGTAACCCAAGTGGACCGCGTGCCTGTCCTGGGCTACATTCCGCTGATCGACTTCTTCTTTTCCAGCCGCAAGGAAATCAGAGTACGCAATGATGTGGTGATTTTCATCATCCCCACGATTCTGGAAAAAACAGGTGTTAACAATACCCCGGAGGACCAACACCTGCTGGACAAGGCCATGGGGCAAGGGGGAACAAAAGATAAAAAAATGTAAAATTCCCGCCTTTGGCCAAGCCATAACGTCCCTAGGCCTGAAGTTGAGCCCTATTTCCGCATGTTTTTCCTCCTTTACGGATCCATCTTCAGCCTTGCTAGCCCTAAGCGGCGTGGTCATTTAAGCATGTTGGCCAGCAGCTGGTAAAATAGTTTTAATAAAAAAAAATCGAAGGAAATTTGAAAAAAATCGATCAAACTATATTAAATATAGGAGTTTCCTCGATCAACTGAGATAAAAAATTAAATAGAACATAAAAATATGACGGAAAAAATGATTTATATATTTGATATAATATTCGCAACCGTTTTTTGATTAGGAAAATAGGAACGTGTGAAGATGTAAGATTTATTATGAAGTGGTCCAGACAGAGGGTAAGGTCCGTTTCATTTATATATATCTTAATTATTTTAAGCGCAAACGCTAAAAGATAGAGGGGGGACAATGGCAAAACCTAAAGTTATTTTACTAACAGGGGGGACCGGATTTCTAGGGTCCTATCTGGCTCACCGTAACCTTGTCAATGGGCATAAGATGATTTTTATTGTCAGGAAAAAAGGTCATTTAAGCGCGCACCAAAGAGCAATGGAGGCGATGACCAAAATCAATGCCGCTCACCATTTTACCGAAGTTGACGCTTTTTTTGGAGATGTGACGCACCTCAACCTAGGACTTAACCAGGAGCAACTGGAATCGTTAAAAGGGAAAGTGGATGAAATCTGGCATTGTAGTGGTATGGTATCCTTTGATCAAGCCAAAGATTCCATGACGAGAAAAGTCAATATTGAAGGGGCCAAAAATATTATTGATTTTGCCGAGGCCATCAAATGCAGCACCATTCATTACGTTAGCACCGCTTATGTCAGTGGTTGTGAATGGAGAATGTTTAAGCCATCCGAATTGGATGCCAGTCAGAATTTTAAAAATGGCTATGAAGAATCAAAATTCCATGCCGAAAGCATTATGACCAGGGGAAGAAAAGAGCATAATTTAAAAATAACCATCTACAGACCAAGTATTATCGTCGATTTTAGAATTAAACGGCTGATTACGGAACAAATCGGCTATTATGGATTTTTAAGAGCCTTTTCGATTATCAAGACTTTGGCTATGAGAATGGCGAAAAAAGCGCCGGAGGAAGCCAAAAAAAATAAGTTGCTTTTAAACTTTCCCATTATTCACATACCGATTAATATTCCTGAATGCGACAATGGGCTGCTCAATTTTGTGGATACTGAATTTATTGCGGATTTTATGCTCAAGTGTTCGGCCACACCGGAACTTCAGAATGCGACTTATAATTTGACCAATAAAGCTAATGTATCAACAACAGATGTCATTAACTGGACAACTCAGCAGTTTAGAATCCGCCATATTAAAATGCAATCCAAAGATGAAATACCAAATGAGACAAAGATGGAGCGCCTCTTCTTAAAAGGGATAAGGAATTATATCCCTTATCTCAACTCTTTTAATGATTTTGATCGTGACTTAACCTCTTCCGTTGTAGAGGCACACCATCTAAGAGAGTGCCCCTCATTTGATTTCAAAGTCATCAAAACCGTATGTGACTATTTTATCAATCAAATCGATTCCATGGATAACCAAGATAGGGAATCCGATAAAAGCAGCCATGCTGTATTGAATTAAGTGCCTCGGTTAGAATAATAAAATAAAAAATAGTCACCCAGCCCCCGCTTTTTGCGGGAGAGCTGTGTTTATTTGGAGGATTACCTTCCGAGAATATTTACAATAAAACTTATCCGCGAATTTGGGAGCCATCAATTAATGTACTAGTCTTTGAATCGTTGTA
>CAVQBK010000005.1:0-167946 GCA_963710755.1 uncultured bacterium | reverse complement strand
TCCTGCTGGGGTACAATGGTGATGGTGAGGGCACTGCCTGACGCGGAAAAGGCGGTCTTAGAATTCACCGTAATATCGGCCAGCGGCCCGTTCTGAACCACCGTATCCATTGGGAAGGTGATGATGATTTGGCTGGAACCGCCGATGAGCGTCCCATCACTGCTGGTGGAAAAGAGCACCTGATAGACAGCGTCGCTGCCTATCGTGGCGGGTAAAATCTGGGGTTTCTTGACATCTAAATATGTGCTCGATTGTCCGATAATGTAGGCCGGGCTGGTACCTGCCGACTGAGCGCTTGTGCCTGCAGATAATGTTTTGGCGCCTGTGATGGTGGGGTTGCGCAGACCAACAGACAGAGGAATGGCAATGGCAACGGTGGAGTTGCCTGCGATGTCATACAGGCCCTAATGGTGATGGTTCGTTCAAATGACTACCCGTGGAGGTTTCGTCATTGATGCCGTTGAGCATGATATTAGCCAGGCTCGCCAGTCAGGCACCAAAGTGTCGGCAGGGAAGGTGATGATGATATTGCCGATATCAGCCACCAAAACACCGTCGGAACTGGTGGTGATGGAAATCGTATAAGCCGCGTTATTGCCGACCGTGCTTGGGCTGGGGGTAACGCTATTGATGGTCACCGGATTGGAAGAGGCGCCAATATAATATTGCGGACTTGATCCTTGCGGTTGAACCGATGTGGCCACATATAACTGATAATTGTTTTGGGCCGTTGGATTGGTGATGACGGAAGAGGCGATACTTAGGGATACATTCGCGCCGGCGGCAATAGCTTGGTTGACCGTGATGGTGACCGTCCTGGCGCTGCTGCTTCCGACAGCCGAGGCATTGCTGCCGTTGATTTGCACGGCGCTGGAGTTGCTGAAATCTTTTACTGAGGTGCCGCCGGGGAAGGTAACCGTGATGGTACTGATGCCATTTAAAAGCGCGCCGTCGCTGCTGGTGGAAAAGCCGATGGCATAGGTGGCGGGGTTGCCTACCGTGTTGGGCGTGGGTGTGGGTGTGGCCACCACCACCTGGGTGGAGGACTGGCCGATGCTGTATTGATTGTTGAACCCGTCAATTGGCTGCACGCTGGTATGACCGCTGATGGTGTAGGTGGACCCAATAGTCGTGGGGTTGCGCACTGCTGTTGCCGGAATGGTTACATTGAAAGTGCTGTCCTGGGCAATGGTCTGCTGAGGTATGATGGTAATGGTGGATGCCGATTGGTTGCCTGTGGCCGAAGAAGCAGCCATGCCGTCCACTTTAACTCCTGTGAGGCTGCCGTCGGTTATCCGGGTATCGTTGGGAAAGGTCAACACAATGGTGCTGCTCCCGCCAACCAAGCGGCCGTCATTGGCCAAAATGATGGCAATCGTATACTGTCCTTGATTACCAATCGTGTTGGGCGAAACAAGAACATTATTTAAATCCAATTGCGTGCTGGAGGTGCCAATGGAGTAGCTGTTGCTGCTACCTAATGGTTGAGCCGTGCTGGACACCTGCAGTTGATAACTGTTGCTGGTGGTGGGGTTGGCGATCTGATTGCCGCTGATCACAATATTAAAGCTTGAAGACACGCCAATATCCTGCTGAGGAACAATAGTCACCGTTCTGGCCCCACTGTCGCCATTGGCCGAAGCTGCGGCAGTGCCGTCTACGGTTACATTGGAGATGGCACCAGCCGGTACGGAAGTATCGCCGGGAAAGGTGATCACAAGGGAATCGCTGCCGCCCACCAGAGCGCCGTCGGAGCTGGTGGTGACGGCAATGGTATAATTGGCCAGATTGCCGATGGTGCTGCGGCTAAGCGTCACATTGCCCACTGTTAATGGCGTAGAAGATAAACCGATAGCATAATCAGGACTGGCGCCCCATGGTTGCATGGAGGTCTCCACATGTAAGGAATAGCTGTTGGCGGTCGTGGGGTTGCGCACCGCAGCCGCAGGAATATAGATGCTGCCGTTGGAGCCGCCGGCAATATCAGTGCCCACCACAATGGTAATGGTGTTTACACCGTCGCCGGTGGAATAATCATCAGACATGCCGTTCACCAGGACGCCACTAATGTTACCGCTTGCCACTTTGGTGTCGGCCGGGAAAGTCACCACCAGTTGGCTGGAGTTGCCGGTTAAAGCACCGTCACTGCTGGTGGTGAAGTTGATGGTATAGGACGCTTGGTAATTTATTACATTGGGCGACGGTGTCACATTGCCCACTGTTAATGGCATGGAGGATAAGCCGATGGCATAATCAGGACTGGCGCCCCATGGTTGCATGGAAGTCTCCACATGCAAGGCATAGCTGTTGACAGCCGTGGGGTTTCGTACGGCACTGGACGGAATCACGATTTGAATATTGCTGGTGCCATTGGCCAGGGATTGGGCCGGATCAATGACAATGGTGGCAGACGCGGTACTTCCTATGGCTGAAGTGGCAGTCGTACCGTTGACCGTGACATTGCTGATGCTGCCATTCACAAGCACTGCGGTGTCATCGGGGAAGGCCACGGTAATGATGTTTGAACCGGAGAGCCCACCGTCGGCACTTAAATCAATCTGGATGGTGTATTGGGCCTTATTAGACACGGTGGCCGGGGATGCGGTCACGGAATCAATATTGACAGGCGTGGATGAATAGGTATTGACCATAGAATTATCTAAACTTACTGTCGCATTATTGACATCAGCATAGATCCACGAACTTAGCCCCAGAATAGAAAATCCAAGAAATGTCAACATCAGACGCCATTTGACACAATGCTTCATACCCGAGCTCCTTAACAATAGCATCCGATTTCAGCGGTGCGGAATTTTATGAATAAGTGACCAAAACGGACATCAAGCTTTGAAAAAGGCTCTCAAGACATTTTAGCCCCTTTCTTGATATTGCAGGCTGTAAGCTTGCGAGCTGGGGCAAAGCAGACTTTTTCAATTTTGTTCAGAGTATGCCATGCTTTTCCAAAGGGGCGAAAAATAGTTCGCCCCCACCTGCGCCAGAAAAAATTATTTTTTATAGGCCACCTTGCCCCGTTTTTCACCACTACTTCCTTTGATGATGTAAATGTAAACCCCACTGGCGATTTCCGAGCCTTGTTCATTGTGCAGATTCCAGACCATGCGATCAGAACCGTCGTCCTTTACAATGGTTTTGACCAAGCGGCCGTCCAGGGTGTAGAGCCGCAAGGTGGCTTTTTGATCAGGCACGTAAAGCCAGGTCATGACCGGGTTGGGCATTTCAGGCTTGTTGATGGGGTTGGGGTAAGAGACCACATCATCCCAGGACGCTTTGGTAATGGTGATGGTGTTGGACGTCACTTCCGTTGGCTCCGTACTGGTGGAGACGATAAAGCTGTAAGTGCCCACGGTACTGGGGTTATAAATCCCCAGACTGCTGGGCAGCTCAATGGACACCGGGCCGCCAAAGTTTATTTCTATGGGAACAGTCAAAGTGAGTTTTTGATTGCTGATGGTGGCGGCGGCCTTGGTAGGTGCATTGTTAACCGACAGGGCGCCGGCAGGGAAAGAAGTGCCGGGCAGGTGAAAGCCTTGGGGGAATGTGATGGTGATGGTGCTGAAATCATGGGTTAATTTGCCGTACGCCCCCACGTTAAACTTAATAGTCATGCGGCTCTTGGAACTGGTAAAGGTGGGGATAAGATCGACCTGCGGCTGGGTGACGGTGGTGCTGGCCGCCGTGATGTCAAAGGACTGCGAGGTGACGGGCGTGGCTTCCAGGGAAGTGTAGGCCTGGAGGGTGAAAGTGGCCGGCACCGAAGGGTTGGTGATGCCCAAAGCAGATGAGAACACGACGGTGACGGTCTTGTCGCTGGCGCCGGCATCCAGGGTAAGAGGCGAGCGTACGCGCATAATATTGCCAGTGTTGAGCGAGGCCATGGTGGTGGGCACACCGTTGACGGTGATGAGGGAGGGGGAGAAGGAGGTGGGCAGGGTGAACTCAGCGGGGAAAGCAAAATAAATATCCATCGCCGGGTCCAAGCTGCCCGATGGGCCCAGATCAAAGGATACGGTTATTTGAGGATTGACGAAAATGGAATCAGGATCAACGGTAACAGCCGGGGTATTGATGGTGGAATCAGTGCTGATCCAGTAGATAGCAGAGTCTACCGGCGTAGGCTCTGCGTCACTATGGACACTGAGCTGGTAACGAAAAGCCGAAGGATTTTTAATGCCGGCCGAAGACAAAAAGTCCAGGGTAAAGGCCGAATCGGCATTAATGCTGACACCATTGGGAATCATGACCGTCACCTGCTGGCCATTGGCATAAGTGGTGCCCGTGGTGCCCACACCGTCAACAGTAATGGTGCCGGAAGCCATGCTGGCCGGGATAATGGTTCCTGCGGGAAATACGACAGTGACTTTATTGCCTGGTCCCATACGGCCATTGGAACCAGTGGTCAAGGTCATCTTGTACTCCGCCACTAGGCCGGCTTGGGAAGGTGTAGGGGTGACCGGGAAGGGGGTTCCCATGGAAGTAGTGGAAGGGATGAGGGTAAAACTGCCGGTGCCTTCCGGCTGGGCGGTGGTGCTGACGCCCAGGTAAAGAGGTACTGTGGGAATGCTGGCATTGGTAATGGCCGTGGCAGGAATGGAGATGTTAATGGAAGGGCTGGGATCAACGTCCGAATTGGGCACAATGGTAACCGTGCGGCTGGTTTGGTTGCCGGTGGCGCTGAAGGCTGCCGCGCCGCCGATGGTCACACTGCTGATGGCGCCCGAGGAAATCAAGGTATTGTTGGGAAAGATTATAAAGAATGAGCCCCGCTGGCTGCGGATAACTGTGTCGGTGGAAATTGGGACCGAATAGCCGGAGGGAAAATTGATGCGCGGGTCGGACACACTGACACTGTCCACATTAATTGCCGTGCTGCTGGTGAAGATGTCGTAAGACTTATTGCCCGCGGGCTGGGGCGTGGTGCCCACGGAAAGGCTGTAATTACCGGCATTGGTGGGATTCTCCACGATGCCGCTGGGAATATCGACCGTGATAATATTACTGGGGTTGCCGGCAATATCCTGCTGGGGCACAATGGTGATGGTGCGGCCGCTGCCCAAGGCGGAAAAGGCTGCTTGGGAAGCTACGGTAATACCACCGAGCGTACCATTCGTAACCACCGTATCCACCGGGAAGGTGATAACAATCTGGCTGGTGCCCCCGATGAGCACGCCATCGCTGCTGGTGGAGAAAGTGATGTTATAGCCGGCGTCACTGCCCACCGTGGCGGGTGATGGCGTGACACTATTGACAGACAAGGTGGTACTTGATTGCCCGATAGTAAAAGATTTACTGCCTGCCGGCTGGGCGCTGGTACCGACCGCAAGGGTTTTGTTGCCAGTGGTGGTGGGGTTGCGCAGGCCTACGGACAGAGGAATGGCAATGGCAACGGTGGAATTGCCGGCGATGTCGGTATGAGTCACAATGGTGATAGTGCGTCCCAAACTGCTTCCGGTGGGGTTATCGCCATTGATGCCGTTGAGCATGATCCCCGGCAGGGCGCCATCAGGCACCAAGGTGTCAGCAGGGAAGGTGATGATGATATTGCTGGTACCGGCCACCAAAGCGCCATCGGAGCTGGTGGTGATGGAAATCGTATAAGCCGCGTTATTGCCGACCGTGCTTGGGCTGGGGGTAACGCTATTGATGGTCACCGGATTGGAAGAGGTGCCAATATAATATTGCGGACTTGATCCCTGCGGCTGAACCGATGTGGCCACATATAATTGATAATTGTTTTGGGTCGTTGGGTTGGTGATGGCGGAAGAGGAAATGCTTAAGGCCACGGCCGTACTGGCGGCAATGGCTTGGTTGACCGTGATGGTCACGGTTCTGGCACTGCTGCTGCCGACAGCCGAGGCATTACTGCCATTGATTTGCACGGCGCTGGCGTTGCTGAAATCTTTTACTGAGGTGCCACTGGGGAAGGTAACCGTGATGGTGCTGATGCCGTTTAAAAGCGCGCCATCGCTGCTGGTGGAAAAGCCGATGGCATACGTGGCCGGGTTGCCGACAGTGTTGGGGGTAGGCGTCACACTGGTCACCACCACCTGGGTGGGGGACTGGCCAATGCTGTATGAATTACTGTCGCCATCAATGAGTTGGACATTTGTGTGACCACTAATGGTATAGCTAGAGCCAATGGTGGTGGGATTGCGCACGGCGGTTGCGGGAATGCTTACCGTGATACTGCTGCCCTGGGCAATGGTTTGTTGAGGGGTGATGGTGATGGTGGAAGTGGCATGGTTGCCTGTAGCTGAAGCCGCATCCGTACCGTCCACTTTAACCCCGGCCAGAGTCCCATTGGTGATGGACGAGTCATTGGGAAATGTTAATGTGATTGTACTGCTGCCTCCGATTAAACGGCCGTCGCTGGCCAGGGTAATAGCGATGGTGTATTGGCCCTGGTTGCCAATCGTATTGGGCGAAACAAGAACATTATTTAAATCCAATTGGGTACTGGAGGTGCCAATGGAGTAGCTGTTGCTGGTGCCTAACGGTTGAGCCGTGCTGGACACCTGTAGTTGATAACTGTTGCTGGTGGTGGGGTTGGTGATCTGGTTGCCGCCGATGACAATATTCAATGAGTGGGACACGGCGATCCCCTGCTGGGGAACAATGGTGACCGTTCTGGCACTGCTGTTGCCATTGGCCGAAGCTGCGGCGGTTCCATCAACGGTCACATTGGCAATAGCGCCATTGGGCACAGCCGTATCACTGGGGAAGGTTACCACAAAGGTACCACTGCCGCCCACCAAGGCACCATCACTACTGGTAGTGACCGCAATGGTGACATTGGCCAGGTTGCCGATAGTCGTGCGGCTTAGGGATACATTGCCCACCGATAAGGCTGTTGAAGATTGTTCGATGGTGAAGGTATTGCTGGTGCCGGCAGGCTGTACGCTGGAACGTACGTTTAAGGTGTAACCGGTCCCTGTACTGGTGGGGTTGCGTACTGCTGCGGCAGGGATATAAATCGTGCTGCTCGTGTTTTTGGCAATGTCGGTACCGATCACGATGGTAATGGTATTCACCCCGTCGCCGGTGGAAGAGGCGTCAGACACGCCATCAACCATGACGCCGCTAATGGAACCGCTGGCCACTTTGGATGTGGCTGGGAAGGTGACCACCAAAGTGCTGGTATTGCCGATTAGGGCGCCATCATCGCTGGTGGTGAATTGAATGGTATAGGCCCCCTGGTTGCCCACCACATTGGGGGACACTGACACATTACCCACACTAAGCTGTGTGGAAGACTGACCAATGGCATAATTAGGACTGGTTCCCTCTGGTTGCAGGGAAGTTTCCACCTTCAGGTTATAGCTATTGATGGTGGTGGGGTTACGCACGGCGCTGCTGGGAATAACAATTTGAATATTGTTGGTGCCATTGGCCAAGGGTTGAGACGGATCGATCACAATGGTATCTGCAGCTGTGCTGCCAATGGCTGAAGTGACGGCAGTGCCGTTGACTTTCACACCGCTGATGGCCCCATCGGTCAGCACTTCCGTATTATTGGGAAAAGTTAAAGTGATGGTATCTGATCCGGAAAGACCGCCATCGGAACTTAAATCCATCTGGATAGTATATTGGGCCTGGTTGCCAATAGTGGCCGGGGATACGGTGACGGAATCGATATTAACCGGGGTGGAGGATTTCCCAATGGTGTAATTGGGGCTGGTGCCGGCATTGGGCTGAGGGGAGGTGGCCACGTTCAGGGCATAGTCGGTTGCTAAGGAAGGATTGGTGATGACCGTACTGGGCGTGTTGGGAATCACCACGGTTACATTATTGGTGCTGGCGTTGATATCCTGGTTGGGCACAATAGTCACGATACGGCTGGTGCTGTTACCGGAGGCTGTATACGCGGCAACACCTTCCACGGTGATGCCGTCTCCACTTAGATCACCATTCTTGACGGTTGTGCCGGAGGGAAAGGTAATGAAAATGCCGCTGATCTTTCCTGCTAATGCGCCGTCGCTGGCGGTATTAAAGTTGATGGTATACTGGGCTGGCTTGGTGATTGTGGCAGGATTGGGTACCACGGAGGTAACGGTTATGGGAGTGACGGATGTGGTGATGGCATAATTAGGACTGTTGGCACCCGGTTGTATATCAGTTTCCACCTGCAATTGATAGGTAGTGCTGGTGGTGGTGGGGTTGCGAATAAGGCCACTGGGAATAACAATGTTGCGGTTGGTACCGGATAAAGGATTTTGGCCGGGGTTAATGGTGATTTTTCGGTTGCTACTATCACCGGTAGCCGAGGTGGCCAGGACACCTTCCACGCGGACACCGGAAAGAGCGCCATCAGGAATAGTGGTATTCACAGGAAAAGTCACTATAATGGCGGCATTGCCGTAGAGCGCGCCATCGGAGGCCAGATCAATCTGAATATTATAGGAACTAGTGTTGCCGATGACATTGTTACCCAAAGTCACGCTGTCAATATTAACGGCAGTCGATGATTTGGACAAGCTGAAGGGCGCGCTGGTGGCGGCATTGGGTTGGACGGAGGTGGAAACATCCAGGATATAGTTGTTAGTGGTATAAGAATTGATGATGGCGGTTGAAGGCAGCACGACGGTGACATTGGAAGTGGAGGCAGCGATATCCTGGGCGGGCACGACCGTAATGGAATGGCCGCTGCTGCTGCCCGTGGCCGAGGTAGCAGCCACGCCTTCCACGGTTACGCCGCTGAGGTTGCCATTGGTGATAGTATAGGTTGAATCAAAGGCAATGGTAATGGTGCTGACAGCACCCACCAGGGCGCCTGAATTGCCCGTGCTAAAATCGATGGTGTATTGGGAAGCTTGCCCGATCACACTGGGACTGGGCGTAACCCCTCCAATGCCAACCGGAAAGGCCGAGGTGGTGATGGTGTAAGTGCTGCTGGTGCCCGCGCTCTGAGCACTGGTGGATATGGCCAGCGTGTAACTGCTGCCGGTGGTGGTGGGATTGCGGATAGCCACTTTGGGCAAGCTAATGGTGGCTATGCCACTATTATTGATATTTTGATCAGGCACGATGGTGATGGTGCGAAGAGAACTGTTGCCAACAGCCGAATAAGCCGACGTGCCGCTAACGGAGACCGTTGAAGAAATGGTGCCATTTTGAACTAAGGTGTCACTGGGGAAGGTAATGACAATTTGGCTATGTTGGCCCCAGAGTGCGCCGGCACTGCCCAAGAAAATCGTGAAACTGGCCGTAGTGGAATTGCCGATGGTGTTGGTGCCCAAGGTAAGACTGCCTACATTGAGCGCTGTGGAGGAAGCATTGATATTATAACCGGAAGAGCTGACATCATTGGCTTCAGTGCTGGTATGGAGCTGTACTGAGTAGGTGCCAGGGATGCTGGGGTTGCGCAGATTACTTGTACCTGTATTAATAACAACCGTAACAGATGAAGAGTCATTAACATTAACCGGCGTAGTGATGGTCAGGGTTTGACCTGAGCCGGAGGCATTGGTAGTGATGTTGGTGTTATTCACTTTGATTTGAGAGCCGGCGATGATGGTACTGGGAACAATGGTGTTGTCAGGGAAGGTGATGACAATGGTGTCATTGCTGTTTTTGGATAAAGCGCCACTGCTGCCCGTATTAAAGGAAATGGTATAACTGGAATTTGTATTGACCGTGGAATTGCCTAAGCTGACAGACACACTATCAACATCAGCAGTGGCCCACGATCCCAGCCCTAGGATTGCTAACCCGAGAAATACCAACACCGTACGCCATTTGACCCAATGCTTCATACCGGAACTCCTTTTGATTTTAAAATGATGGGAAATTTGACAAAGGGAAAACCTCACCATAAATTTAAAAAATAAATTACAAAGAAAGTAATTATGTTGATCTTTTACTTTATTATAATAGCATATGGCTGGTCGGATTGCAAAGCGACCTTGCATTAGAATTGGGTTTTAGCCTCTTTTGACCTTGACCATCAGCGCAACTCGTTTCATAATTCACCATATTTTAAAGTAAATAATTTCAAAGGCTGCCAAGATGTCCTTGTCTATAAAAGAGCGTTTAAAGCTTATTCTTAACCGTTTAAAAAAACGTTATCCCCAAGTGAGTTGTGCCTTGACCCATCACAATGCTTTCGAACTTCTGGTCGCCACTATTTTATCAGCCCAGTGCACGGATATTCAGGTCAACAAGGTTACCCCGGCGTTGTTTAAACGCTATCCAACACCCCAAGCCTTGGCTCATGCCAATCCGGTTCACCTGGAAAGCATGGTCCGTTCCACTGGGTTTTATCATAACAAATCCAAAAATCTTAAGGCCATGGCTACTCGGCTGGTGGCTGACTTTAAGGGGCAGGTGCCTGATAACATGGAGGCCTTGCTTAGTCTCCCCGGCGTGGCCCGTAAAACAGCCAATGTGGTACTAGGGGATTGGTTTGGTCAGGCTGAAGGTATCGTTGTGGATACTCACGTCAAAAGAATCAGCCGTCTTTTGGACCTGACCCAATCCACCCAGCCTCCTCAAATTGAAAAGGACCTTATGCTGCTGCTGCCAAGGAAGGAATGGATTGGATTCCCGCACCGCCTGATTCTGCTGGGCCGGGAAATCTGCATTGCCAGAAGGCCCAAATGTCCCCTCTGTCCGCTTAATGACTGTTGCCCTTCTGCGGTATTAACTTAAATCCAGCCAACAACCCCAACAGGCCTGCCATCAGCACTATGCCCACCAGTCCATGCAGATGCGCCCAGCGCGGATCATAAGAGGTGGTAAACACCACAGGCAGCATGACCGCCCCCCCCAGAGTAGCGCGGGCCACGATGACTGGCCATAGATTTTGAAACTGAGCGCGCAGCCAGGTGAGTAATCCTTGATGGACCAAACCAAAAAGCAGGCCAATCGGTAGTGCCAACCAGGCGGGTTGACCATAAGGATAACCATGAAGCAGCAAGGGAACCTGCCACAGCCACCACAAGCTGCCTGAGGTGAGGGCCACAAACCAAAATCCGCGGGATTGGGTTAAGCGATACCAAAAACCCTGCCACGCCAAAGCTTCCAACACACTGGGCAGCAGCATCAATAACGGAGAATAAATCAGGAAATGGCGTAAAAGCCGTCCCAGGCCCGGCAATCCTGGATTAAGATGGGAACTGCCGGCCCGGAACCGGACTAAAAAATCAAAGGCAAAATTGAGCCGATGCCAATCCCAGTCCGCCAAGTTGAATAACACCGTGAGGGCTGCGGCCGCAATGGCCAGCAAAGGAAAGAGGATAAACGCAAAGCCCCAGGTTAAAGGGGTTCGTATTTTTAAAAGAGATAAGCCGGGTTCGAAAGGTCTGGTTAAGGCCAAGGTGATCAACGCCGCCAAACCAGGCACAAAGGAGAACGACCACAATAAAAGCGGGCCACGCTCGTCCATCGATGGCCCCAGGGCCACGGCCTGATGCTGCAGCCAACTCCATAGCCAGGCATCGGACAGCAGCAAGCATAGGATAAACAGTGCAGGTGATAGTGAAGACAAAAGTATCCGGAGACGCATGGGCCATTATAGCCTGAGTTGGATTAAATAGCCAGCACTAGCGGGAAAAGGAGTAACTCATCCGTCCTTTCCGGTCCAGGGCTGATGCGTTACAGGCGTATGATGGAAAGCCACTTGACATCATGGCAAGGAGCATGTAACGTAAGCCATTATGTCATTTAAGCCTATCGTGAGGCTCCACCATGTGGCTTTGCCTGTCACCGACCTGAACCAGGCCCATCATTTTTATGGAGATCTGCTGGGCCTCAAGCAGCTATGGCGTTTTATTTTAAAAGCCGATGATGCAGCATCGGTTTATGGTATCAATCAGGATTGTCATTTTGTGACCTATGGCTGTGGAGATGAACCTTGCCTGGAGTTGTTTTCATGGCCCGGGTTGTCGGTCACCCATGGTGCGGGTCACCATTTTTGTCTGCTGGTGCAAGATCGAGACCAGCTCTTGAAGCGTCTCGAAAAAGAACCATGGCCTTGCCGAATATTGGAACGGGAAGGTAAATCCATTGTATTCATCAGCGATCCCGATGGTTATTTGGTGGAATTAAAACCCTTCCAAAATGAATTGCAGGGGGAATGATACAAAAGGGAAAAGATCATCATCTTATGGTCGCTTCATCCCCTCGTGGGAGAGACTGTATTGTGAGGTCAAGATCCCTTCTGCCCGCTTTCGCGGGGAGAGGGGTCCATATAATAGGTTTTTAAAACAAACACTATTGTAAGCCCTCATCCGGAACCTTTTCCTCTCGTCAGAGGGGGTAGGGATTATTAAGCGTTGTGGCACGGTTTCGAAATGCAGGGAATTGACGAGGACCTTTTAAAGCCTTGGTGATACCCCTCCAGCAAAGTGGTGGGCCGATGGGCTTGAGTCGAAAGACATTTTCGAAGCAGACTATTAGCCAAGGAAGATAGCAGCCGGGGCGTGTCCAGACTTGCTCGGCTATTCTTTGATATGAAAAGTTAGGAGATCATCTATGCCTTTTTGTCCTAAATGCGGCTGTGAATATAATCCGGGCATCAGGCTCTGTGCTGACTGCCAAGTGCCGCTGGTCAATCACCTGCCCCCTGATCCCAATCAAGGGGAACTGTTTGAAACCGTGGAGTTGTGCAAAGTACCCGATGAAATTACGGCCATGGCCTTGAAGTCCTTTCTGCTTGATGGCGGGGTTGATGTGGGGATACGAAACATGACCGCCAGTTTTTACGGTACTGTGCTCAATGAGGTTCAAGGCTATTGGGGAACCGTAATAGTGGATAAAGCGCAGGAAGAACAAGCTCGGGAACTTTACGCCGGTTTCATGCGAGAATTTCATGGTCAGTGACCATCAGCTTTTATAGGAGCCAGGTGCATGAATAAAAACAGTCCCAAAAAACCGTCCCATAACCAATCGTTTTATATTAAAATTCCAGATGGTCCGCAGATAACCAGTGCTGAAGCCCATCACAGTGAACAGGAATTGCTTGCCCGTTACAAAGCCAAAGGTCCGCGAGCTCAGACCCTCAAGCCCTTGGCTATTTTTTACAGCCGCGTAGGTGACCAGGAAAAAGCTTACCAGTTTTTAAAATTGTGGATGAAACATGCCAAAACCAAGGAAGAACTGGCCGAAAGCATGCTCATGAGCGGTCAACTAGCCGAACAGATTGGCCACTACCAAGAGGCGATGGTGTTTTACAAACAGGGATTGACCTACAAGCATGCCAATAAGTTGATCAGCTATTTCTTAAATAACAATTTGGCTTATTGCTGCAACCAACTGGGCGCTCATGAAGAAGCCATTACCTTTTGTGAAGCGGCCATCCATTATGACCAGAGCCGGGCCAATGTGTATAAAAACTTCGGCGTCAGTCTGGCGGCTTTGGGGCGTTATGCAGAAGCCGCCCAGATCTGGATTAAAGCCTTGCATGTCGATGTTTCTGATAGCCGCGCTTTGGAGCTACTGGAAAAACTTATGCAGGAACACGGCGAAAAAGTACGCGAAGCGGTGTTGACAGTGGATGAAGAAATGGCAGCCTGCCGGCGGGCTGTGGCCAGTGCTCGTACCGGCCGGTTTGCGGACTGGGCCAGGGGGTTAACCCTTAATTAACCGACAATAATGGTCTTGACGGAGAGTAAAGCGCAGTACCCACCATGGAATATAACATTAATCAGGGGGAACAATGGCAGTGCAAAATCGATTAATCAAAGGGGACGCCCGCTCCAGGACAAAACACTCCCGCTTGTTAAAAAACAAATTGTCACCAGCACCTGAGAAAGATGTTCAACCCCCGGTGTTTGAAAACGACATTAGAGACCAGCCGGCCATGCCTGTGGCCGAGAGTTCACAACAACTTAAACAAAAAAAGTATCGCCAAGCCGTGGAAGTGGAGCAAGCACTTAGCCATCATTTTGGGCCGCGTAAACCGGTTTTGGAGATCACCTTAAAACTCACCACCGCGCTTCGCGGCAAGCGTCAGCAGGACGGCTTGGCGGAAGGCGGTTATATGTTCCGGTTGGAAGTTCTTAAAACCTCGCCTGATTTAAAGCTGGCCGGGTTTCAATTGGGCCCATGGAAAGCGGAAAACCTGGAAATGGAGCCAGGCGCAATATTCCTTCATCCGCCTCTGTGGGCGGGCTTTCAAGCCAAAACGGGGACGGTGAAAGGCCGGCTGCTGCTTAAGGATATGACCAGGCACCGTTTGGTCGATCTGCCTTGGAAAACAGAAGCCGTGGTACCGGGACCGGAACCCATGCCTTAGCCTTTGTTACCAAGAACGATGTCCGACCAGCTCAACCGCATCCAGCGGAGGACGTCATGGATTTGATTGCCCAACTTAAAAAGGCCTTGGCCCAAGAGGCCGCAGCTATGGAACGGCGGGGTGTGGTGGTGGAGGAGGCCTTAGGGTTAAGTGCCCTGGAAATTATCGCCGGGGAAGAGGAAACCTTGCGGGCCTGTTCGGCTCTGATTAATAACGCCGTGCGGTTTAATCGTGCCGGCGGCAAACTCTACCTGTGGCGTGTCCAATCACCGGGCAAAGAAGGCGTGATGATTGCCGATACCGGAGTGGGCATGCTGCCAGGGCCGTTAAAACAACTAAAACAGCAGGCGGAACAAGGAAAGCTGACCACCGGACTGGGGACGGTTTGGAAATGGCTAAAGGCCAGCGGCGGTGATTGGTTTTGGGAGAGTCAAGTCAAGGTGGGGTTTCAAATGACCCTGCAATGGCCACGGGCGCCAAAAGAATGAAGGTGAAGATTATGCAAAGCTTGGACCAGACTAAACCGGGCGGTCATAAAGCCTGGAGTATGCAGCCTATCGTGAATGCTCCTGCCATTGAAGACATGCTCAGACAGGCCTCGGCCGTCAATCCTGATCACACCTTGCCGGAAATTTTAAACAAGGCCAAGAAGCGGCAAGGTTTGACACCTTTCGAGACGGCCGTCCTGCTCTGTCACGGCGACCACGAACCCTGGCTTTCGCAGATATTGGAATCAGCACGTCTTATTAAGGAAGCGGTTTACGGCAAGCGCATTGTGTTTTTTGCACCGCTTTACCTGTCCAACCACTGCGTGAACAATTGCTTATATTGCGCCTATCGCCGGGACAACACCAATCTGGTACGCAAGACCCTGAGTGCTGAAGAAATTGCACAGCAAGTACGCATCCTAGAGGACCTGGGGCACAAGCGCCTGCTACTGGTGGCTGGTGAAGATCAGCATTTTGATCAAATCCTCCAGGCATTAAAGGTGGTTTATCAAACCCGCAAGGATAAAGGCGAAATCCGGCGGGCTAATGTGAATATTGCCCCACCGACAGTGGAACAGTTTGAGGCGCTGAAAGCAGCCGGCATTGGCACCTACCAATGCTTTCAGGAAACCTATCATGAAGACACCTACCAGCGCATGCATCCCAGCGGACCCAAGGCAGATTTTGACTGGCGGCTGACGGTCATGGACCGGGCCATCCAGGCCGGGGTGGATGATGTCAGCACCGGGGTCTTGCTGGGCCTTTACGATTTTCGCTTTGATGTAACCGCGTTGATCATTCACGGTCAGTATTTGGATCAGCGATACGGTGTCGGTCCCCATGCGGTGTCCGTGCCCCGGTTAAAAGTGGCACATGGCACACCCTTGTGCGAGGATGATGCCCTGCAAAGCAACCGCTATTTACTTAATGATCAACAATTTAAACTGGTAGTGGCGGCCATCCGTCTGGCCCTGCCGTACACGGGCTTGATCCTAAGCACCCGCGAATCCGCGGCCTTGCGCCACGAATTGATGAATGCCGGCGTCTCCCAGGTTTCAGCCGGGAGCCACACTGATGTGGGTGGCTACAGCGCCACACCAGAAGCAAAGGACCATCAGTTCGAAATCGAAGATACCCGTTCCTTGGAACAAGTGGTTAATGATGTGATTGAGAGCGGCAACCTGTCGTCCTTTTGCACGGCCTGTTACCGCACGGGCCGAACCGGGGAAGTCATCATGGACCTGTTAAAACCTGGGACCATTAAAAATTATTGCCTTCCCAATGCCATCTTAACTTTTCAGGAATATCTGATCGATTATGCCCAACTCGATACGCGGGTCAAAGGTGAGGCAGTGATTGCCCGCCAGCTGCTGCAATTAAGTCCGGAGATGCAAACCAAAACTATAGAACGCCTTGAGAAGGTAAAAGCAGGCATAAGGGATCTCTATTTTTAAGTCGCCGTGTTTGGACGGAGCTTGATCGCCGCAAACGGGTGGAGGCTTCATGAACTATGACAACCCCATTATCCCCGGCTTTTATCCTGACCCCAGTATTTGCAGAGTCCAAAACGACTTTTATCTGGTGACCAGTTCCTTCCAATGGTTTCCTGGTGTCCCCCTCTTTCACAGCCGCGATTTAATTAATTGGCACCAGCTAGGGTTTTGCCTTAACCGTGATGCTCAGCTGGATTTGACCTCAAGGAAAGCTTCTTGGGGTATCTTTGCACCCACTCTGCGCTATTATCATAACCGGTTTTACATGATCACTACGGACTTTGGCGGCCGGGGCAATATTCTCCTCTGGGCGAATCAACCCCAAGGGCCGTGGTCCGACCCTTTGGTCATACCCCTTCCCGGCATTGATCCGTCCTTGTTTTTTGAAGGCGACCAAGTCCTGGTCCAGACCACCGGAGACGGCCAGGGGATCATCCAGGCTGAGCTGGATTTGGGCACGGGGTATTGCAACCAGCCGCGTTTAATTTGGAAAGGGTCGGGCGGCCGCTATCCGGAAGGGCCCCATTTGTACAAAATTGAAGGAATTTATTATTTAATGCTGGCCGAAGGGGGCACGGAATACGGCCATATGATCACCATCGCCCGTTCGGCCTCTCCCTGGGGACCTTTTGAAACCTGTCCCCATAATCCCATTTTGACTCATCGCGACAAGGCGCCTCATCCTATCCAGGGCACTGGACATGGTGATTTGGTGGAAGATGGCCAAGGACATTGGTGGCTGGTGTGCCTCGCTTTTCGTCCGGTACATGGTGACTACCATCATCTGGGCAGGGAAACATTTCTGGCACCAGTGCGTTGGACAAAAGAAGATTGGCCCGTGGTGAATGAACAGCGGGGCTTGGAATTGACCATGCAGGCACGCGGACCGCAGCTTTCTTATTCCAATAACGCCGGCTGGTATGATCGTTTTAATCAGCCGGAATTGGACCTGCGCTGGCAATTTCTTCGCAATCCCCAACCGGGTAGCTGGTCTTTGGTCAAGCAGCCGGGACGGCTGCAATTGCAAGCCTCTTCTAAGCCGGTGGTACTGGCGGTTCGCCAAAGCCATTTTGATTTACAAGTGGAGACAAAGCTAAACCTCGTCCATGCGGGTAGTCACGGCGAGGCCGGGCTGCTGGTGATCATGGATGAACGCCATCAACTCCGGCTGGCCATAACAGGCCGGGAGGGATATTATACCTGTACGGTGGTGATAGGAGATATTATCCACCAACTGGGACAACTGGAACTGGAAGATGAAGAAGCCACCTTGCTGCTGCGGGCGACCAGTGCCCATTATTATTTTTATGTAAAAGATAGCAGCGCCGGTTGCCATTTGCTGGGACAAATGGAAACCAAATATTTTTCTTCGGAAGTGGCCGGAGGTTTTACAGGTGTCATGATCGGCCTTTTTTGTCACCAAGCCACAGCTTGGGTGGATTGGTTTGGCTATCAACCCGGCCTACCGGCTTGAGCACAATGGCCATGCTTATGACCTGTGGCGACCAATAAAAGTAATATGCAGCATTGTAAAATTTGATAAAATACCCTAAAATTCTTGGGTAATCAAAATCTACTTAATTGGCCGACATGACCGACAAAAATAAAACCTTTAAACTAGAGCATAAAAACGGTGTTTACACCTGTGAATTGATCCCGGACACACGGAATAAATCCATTCACATCCGGGTGGAACCCACGGATGACGAACGTTTTCATCATGGCCCTCAGGCAAAAAAAACCGAACATGACATCAATCAGGAGATGTTGTTTCCTGAATACAAGCCGGGCAGGGCTTATGTGGTTAAAGTAACCTATCCGCCGCATGTGGCACGTAAGCGGGTGATCGAGACCATTGTGGATCATTCCGTATGGATCGAATCGGAAATGCAGCGTTTGCAAACCACCTCGGTTGGGTTCAGCCGGCGCATTCTGACTAATGGCACGCCTGTTCCGTATTTGGGACAGCATCTTACCCTGTGTGTGCTGCCTGCCAAGGACGGCCAGCCGGACGTAAGCCGTACTAAGGATGCCTTGATTTGCCAGACCAACAGCACTGCTCAGACCGAGTTGCGCCATCTGCTGGAACAATGGTTCCGCCAAGAAGCGCACCGCATCATTGAAGAAAGAATCGATCGCTTGGCCGTGGGCATCACCACCAAGCCTTATAAAGTGACGGTGCGCGGCCAAAGGTCACGCTGGGGAAGCTGTTCCCAAAATGGCACCCTTTGTTTTAATTGGAAATTGGCCATGATGCCTGAGGTGGTCATTGATTATTTGATTATTCACGAGCTGGCCCATTTGGAGGAATTCAACCATTCCAGCGGGTTTTGGAAAATTGTGAAGGATAAACATAAGAATGTGATTAAAGCCAAAGGCTGGCTGCGAAAATTCGGGCCGACGTTGGAGTGAACCGGGAGAAAACATGGTGCTATCCTTTTGGTCGTTTGTCGGGCTGGGCGCGGCGCTGCTAACCTCAACCTCATTTGTTCCTCAATTGTTTCTGCTTTTGAAAAATCCCGGTCACGCCCGTGTCAGTTACCTGACCCTCTTTCAATTTTCCCTGGGCGCCCTGTTCTGGACCGGCTACGGCATTCATCTGCATGATGGGATCATCATTGCGGCCAATCTTTTTATCCTGATCAACCTGCTCGCCATTGCCGCGGTGCAGGGGTTGAAGAGAAACCAGGTTCGCTAAAGAAATCAGGAGAGGATACTAAAGTGAAGAGATGAAGCAGGGTACAGGCCTCCCGGCATACGCAGGCCAGGTTGCCTGCATTCTGCCATGAAGTCAAAGTTTGTGAATAGCCAAGCTGAGGCGAATTAGAAATAGATCATGAGTATTCTTGACAGGCATTGTTGGCGCAGGACGTTTATCCAATATCTCCTTTGAGCAGAAAATCCTATTAGCAAGGGGCATCATCATGCCCAAATCAAAATAAAGCGGTTCCAGTACTTCGCTGCTCCCCGGGCCGCATCGATGAATTCCATATCCAAAGCACCTTAGAGGCAAAGGGGGATGAGGTGCATGGGGTTCTACAAATTTTGATTAATTCTATTTTTTCTCATGTTTTCTTGATAATATAAGTTAGTTGATATAATTTATATAAAAAAATCACAAACCATATCATCGGTCTTTCTTGTTTAGTTGCAACAATTTTACAAGCCAGCCTGAGCCAGCCTGAAATTAGAGTTGTTTTTTACCTTTGCATTTTTATCATTTTTTATTTTTCGAATGTAAAAGGTGAACCATGTCTTCTCTTAAACGTGGGACCAATACGGCAAAAAAGCGCCAACCTTACCGAGGGTGGTTCGGATCTCTTCATAAGCCCTGCAGCCGGGTTTGGGTCCAGCTGCTAACCTTCCTGCTTGCATTTCTGTTTATTTTTCCCCCTATCTCTTGGACTTTGGATCCCGCCAATTACGCTACCGTCAACCGCAGCCTGGTATTTAACCAGCAGCCAGTTATCATTCCTCGTGCCCTGGGTTCCGTCAGCAGCTTTTGGCAGGGCGATAACCGTTTAGTTATATGCATTCAGGACCTGCACTGCAATTTAGAGGTCCAGCAAAACATTGCGGGCTTGATGGATTATCTGGTGCGGCGCTATGGGCTGGGATTGGTGGGGGTGGAAGGCGCGCAAGGAGCCGTCAATGTTTCCAAGTTGGCCACGTTTCCAGTACCGGCCGTCAGAAAAGCGGTGGGGCAGTATTTTCTCCAGGAAGGCAGGATTACGGGGCCTGAATATTACGCGGCGGTCCTCAACCCGCCCATCGCGCTTGTGGGTATGGAAACCGACGCGGATTATCAAGCTAGTTTGCAGTGCGTGCGGCGATTTTTGAATAACGAGAGTCTGGGGTTGATATGGGATCTCCGGCAAGCTCTGGAAAGCCTGCGCGTGAACCTCCGCTTCAGTTCGGAGAAACTGGTGATTGACGAGCGGCTGCGGCGCTTAAGCATTGTGGAGCATATACTGTGCATTTCCGCCTTGCCAGGAGAAGTGGCCGAATATCGACGGCATCCGGACTTATTCGAGGTTAAAGCTTTTATGACGTTCCTGCGAACCCGAAGCTCTGGGGCTGACATTTTCCTGGATGAGTGTTTTCGGCTGGACGCCTATCTTCCGGCTGCCTTGGAATTCTACCGGTTGGCGGACCAGCGCAGCCGCAATTTTGTGCACCATATTTTGCAAAGCATGGCGCGCAAGGAAACGCGATTGGCTGTATTGGTCACCGGCGGATACCACGGCAAGGAAATTATATCCCAATTGCGGCAAAGGGGAGCCTCCTGCCTGATGGTGAAACCGCATATGACGCACGCCCAGGTCGACAATCCCTATTTTTCACTGATGATGGGGCGCAAAACAGCCCTGGAAAAACTGCTGACCAACCGCCAAACGCTTCTGGCCCTACCCATTAATTTCCCTTCCGACAGTCGGCCGGATTCAAACCAGGTGGAGGACCTTCGCGAGGCGTTGGACATTTCTCTCAAAGAAACGCTACCCGCCAGTCTGGATGCATCCGGCCGTATGACGCTGGCCCGGATGCAGGCAGCCTGGATTCAAACCATTGCCAACTATCCCGAAAATGATCCGAAAATTAAGATCGATTGGCAACAGGCCCGCTCCAACGAGGCCCACGGCATTTTCCTGCTGCCCTTTCACGATCTGGGCGTCACTGCACTGATCCGTCCTGCTTCGGCGGCGTCGGCCAAGCACGCCGCCATCCACTGCGGAAAGTTCGAAGCTTTCCTTATGTCCAATGAGATGGCCCGTGCCAACCAGGCGAAATACCTCGTCCGGAATCTGCCGGCCAAGGCTGGCTGGCTGTTTGCGGAAATCCGAGCCAGGGTTTGGCAAGGAGCTCTGTCATTGGCGCGACGAAGTACCACGATCGCGCCAGCCGCCATGGCTTGGGCGCGCGCAGCGGGCCGAAATGCGATCAGCCAAGAGGGAACACTTCACAAAATTCCTTTCCTCAATCCAATGCCGGGATCGCAGCCGGTGTCGTGGCTCGGTGCGGTCTTTCTACTCAAGAACTTTTTGATGCTTTCACTGGTGCTTGGTTTGGTCTACTTCGCAGGGAAAATTTATCGACTCTTAACACAAAACCTTTTGATTACTTTGGATGGATCAGACCAGGCCGGCAAGCGGGAAATTGGCATGGCCCTATCCCGGCAATATGGCTGTGCCTTCGTGGATGCGGCGCTTATTTACCGCGCCCTGGCTTTGAAAGTTTTACGAAAAAATCTGGATGTAAATTCACGGCAAATGTTCGAAACCCTGCGCAAAACCAGCCTCCACTTCGGCCCGGTGGATTACCAAACCGGCCGGCAGAAAATTTTAATGGACGGCAAGGATATTTCCGACAAGGTGCAGGCGTCCTTTCGCGGACTGGATTTGAAGCGATTGCACGCCATAGCCTCGCAATTGGGCAGAATGCCGCAGATGGAACAGCAGGTTAAGCAGAGACTACTCCAATTGGCCGACCGGGGGCCGCTGGTGGTGGTGGGCCAAAACACGGGGAACCTTCTTGGCCGCCGTGTGCGGGCCAAATTTTATGTGTCCGGCGATCTGAAGGCGCGGACAGAACATGTGTTGAAAATAAACTTGCCCCATCCCCCCACCCAAAGGGATTTGGAGCAAGTAGTGGACGCCATCAAGCGAAATGGGATGCAGGAGAGTCCGGCCCGGACCGTCACGGATAAACCCTATGCTGATGCCGTGTTGATCGACACCACCCGCATGGCGCGTGGGGAAGCCATTACCAAGGCAAGGTCCATACTGGCGGAACGATCCTCCCGGTGGTACCCGGTTCGCGAATGGTGGCAACGAACTTTTAAACGAACCCTCCGGATGCTGGACCGGGCGGAAGGCGAGGTCGTCAAACGGCAATGGTTTGAAAACCGGAAGGCCGTTTGGATCGTAAAGTCCGATGTGGATAACCTTAAGGCGCTCAACCAGATCTATCGCAAGCCGTTGATCAATTTAGTGCTGGCCGACATCAACCGGTTTCGCGTGGAAGGTCTCAACCAGCCTGAAATCCGCCGGCTGACCAGAAGCGCGGTCAGCATTCTCGACAGCGGGGATGAAGCCTCGACTTTGCTGAATGGAAACCTGACGCCGGTTCAAGTGCGAAGGATTGCGGATACCATGCGCCGGACGGTCCGCGATCAATTCCGCAATGGCTACCGAATTCTCGATCTTGACGGGTTTTCCGACACACCCCAAAATCGCGCCGCGCTGGAAGCCATCTGTTTGCAAATGAACGCCGGACGGCCTTTTATGCTGCGCACTGTCATTGATCCGACTTACGGCACGCAATTATTATGGCGGCTGGGAGATGCGAAGTATATTCCGGAAGCGCAACTCGCGGCCTTGAAAAGAAGAATCGCGCAAGCCGGTCTGGGCCACTTGGTGCCTTTGGATTTAATGCCCGAAGTGCGCAAACGCATGAGCCTGGAAGCATTTGCCCGCTTAAGGCCGGATGACCTGGAAGCTCTGGCTGTCGGAGCCCTGTGGCCCAGTCCTACGATTTCCGCTGGCTTTGCCAAATCCACCCGGGCATTTCCTCGAGAAGAGATGAATGCGCTTCAGCAAAAACGCCGTCAACAGCACTTAACCCGCGCGGCCGTGATCCAGTGGATTGATATCACGGAAAAAATGGCTTCCGATTTTCTGCACCGGGCCAAGCAGGTTCCTGGAAAGAATGCCGTGGCCGGCGATGATCTGAAAAGCCCTTTGCCCTCCAAAGTATCCAGTACCGGGCCTAGCATTCTGGATCCCCGTCTGAAAGCCCTCATCATGTCCGAACTCAAAAAATACGAGGATAACCGTCTGCTTAAGGACAACCAGGGCCATCCGCTCTACGACGGCTTGGTGTCATGGGCACTGAGCAACCCGGGATTGCGGCAAAGCGTGACTGAGACTCTGGAAGTGCTTCAAGAGCAGCGTACTTTTGATCCCCAGGTATTTGTTGCACGGGCGCCGTCCAGCGCAGGACCGGATAAAATCCAGATGGTCGTGGTCATGCCGGATCAAACCTACCTGATGGAATTGGAAGGACGCTACTATGGGCACTTTGTGAGCCCGGCCTTGAAGAGCTTGATGAATTGGGCAAATGGGAAGGGCGGTGGAAATTCCGGGAACAAGTTTACAAAAGCCGAGATGCTGCAGAAGGCTCAAGCCACAATGGCTGATTATCAGGTGGCCGAAGAAAATGGCCGCCGGCTTTACAATTTTTCCATTCTGAATAATTTAGTTCATTATACCGCAGGCGACGAGATGATTCTCGCACCCCAGTTTTTTCTCAATGGTCCTGCCTGGGAAGCGCCGTTTCTTCAAAAAATCCGGGCCCAAAGCGGCGGTCCCGAGGCAGCGGTGGCTTTTTTGATCAACTTTTTGGAAAAACGCGCGAATTCTGATTACAACAATTCAGTAAAATTTTCTCCCACTGCGGTTTGGAGCAGCATGCCAACCCGGCAGGTCCGAGAACAAGGCCTTGGCGCCCTGTTCCGGGAAACCGAGATTGCCAACTTGGTCCGCCAAAAACGAATTGAAGGTTATTCTGATGCCATGCTTGAAAAAGCCCGTGCCATGCTCCAAGAACGTTCCGTGGAGTCCGTGATACGGAAGCTGCAGGCATTCTCGACGCTGCCCCAATTCTCGGACGAGCGCACCCCAAAATCGCTGACACTGGTTCAAATGTTTGCCAATGGCTTCCGCTCCCTGGCCGCCATGTCCATGGCCAGCGCGGCACTGTCCTTGGCAGTTTGGGGTAGTGTGGCTGCTTTTGCCGGAGAATGGAAGCTTTTCGCCGCAGCCGGCATCCTTTACGGCGCGCAGCTATGGCTGATCATCCGCATTTACCAACGCTATCAAGCGGAACAGGGACCCGGGGCGGTTTCGCTCTGGGCCTGGATCCGGGCCACGGGCGGCATGGCGGCCAATGTCCACAGTGGTTGGAATCCCGACCTGATTCCATATGCAAATGAATTTACCCGGGCCTGGTTTGAACTTCATGAAGCAGCTGAACAATGGGTGGTGCGGCTGCTGGGATTCGAAGAAATCCAGTGGCTGGGGCCGGTGCTCAACCATTTGACGGCCGCACTTTCCGACGTGCTGACAGCATTGATTGCTGCAGCCCGCCTGTTGGAGCAACGCATTTTTAATCTGAACGAGAGACATCGTTTGCCGCATTGGCGCCGGCGATTAGATTTCAGCCAGTCGGCATGATTCTGGGTAGTCCATGAATCTTATGAAACTTAGGGATTAGCCCAACTAGGATTCCTGAGAAGTAAGAAAAACTAATGGCATGGGCCCCTCATGCAGAGGGTGCGCGATGTTTCAATTGCGCAATCTTGGAGCAGGGTACGGGCATGCTTGTATCCTACTGAAGAGGCCAAAGTTCAAAAAAAGTTTGCCGGTGCAAATTCAATTTCCCGGGGTTTCAACCTGGGGATGAGGCGAATGCATATTAAAAATAAAACATCAGCCCGCCCGACAGACCGCTGTTGGCAACATCGGTCAGGCCAATATCCCCTTCGAGCAAGAAGTCAAGCTGACGCCCAATGGGAATGGCCACGCCCAAGTTGAAATAAAGGGGCACCAGCACCTCGCTGTTGTCCGTGCCGGTGTTGACAAATTCCATGTCCATATCCAAGGCGCCGTATAAACTGAAGGTGGAAAATCGGTTTGACAGTAGCAGGGTGCCGTCCAGCCCCAAGTTGGACGTGCCATGGGCGCCCACGGACAGGGACAACCCCGGGGTTCTGCGGGTGTCGCGAATCAGACCGAATTCCACGTCGGCTCCGAAGTAAGTCTCTGACCCCAAGCCCAATTGCACGTCCAGATCAGCACCGGGAGTTAAACCCAGACCGCCATGAAGGTAAAGCATAAACGTGGAAGGGGAAAAGGCAAAACTCGGCTCCACGCCCAAAGCCAAATGCCCAGGTCTTAACAGGCCGGCCGTGCCGAACGTTCCGGCGAAAACCGGAGTGGCTAAAAGCAGCAGCAGAATGGTACCCGGTAAAAGGAGCCTGACCTGTTTCATTAATTCACCTCACACACATGGATTAGTTGGCAACAGCATGGTTGCCGGATAGGGTTCACTATAAAATTGTCTGCTTAGCCCTGTCAAGCAAAAGGCAATCAGCTTCCCAGCCATCGCCGCCACCATGGCTTGTGGAATTTATTACGCAGAAGATCCATCAGCTGCGGCAGCTTTTCAAGGGTCACCTGGCGTCCTTGTTCAATGATTTCTTCGGCCTGATTGAAGGCCTGCCAGGGGAATTCCAGATTTTCAAAGGTTATGGGGATGTCCGCCAGTTCCAGCGCATAGTTGCGCAGACTCATGCAGGTGATCTGATCAGCGCGCAACCAAATTTCAATACCGCTTTTGAAGGTCTTGTCGCTGCTAATCGGCGGGGATACATCCACGGCAATGATAAAATCCACTTGGTATTGCGACAATTGTTCCACCGGGACCAGGGCCAGACAGGCACCGTCGATGAGCAGCATGTCGTCAATGGACACCGGCGGAAAGATACCGGGAATAGCAGCGGATGCGCGGGTGGCCTGCTGCAGGGAACCGTCTTTGAATAGGTAGGGTTTACCGCTTTTGAGATCTGCAGCCACGGCCCCGAAAGTGATGGGCAATTGTTGGATGTCCACGTCGGGAAGCAACAGCTGAATGATGTTGCGGAATTTTTCTTCCTCGATCACATGAGTCTTGGTCGCCGCTGAGGTTAGCATAAACATGGTGGTCAAATGACCGACGGCAACCTGGAAGTTGCGGCGGAAGGAATTATTATCGATCGTTTGCTGGTCAAAGCGATCCAGGCCCAGTCTAGCCAGTTTTTCACTTTTTAAATGAGCCAGCAGCTTGGTGGCCAGCAAAGTGGCATCCTGCAGATAGGCATAGAGTCCTCCGATGATGGAGCCCATGGAGGTACCAATAATCACGCTGGGAATAATGCCGTTTTTTTCAAGCACATCCAGGACGCCGATGTGAGCCAATCCCCGCGCCCCACCTCCACCCAGCGCCAGACCTATCTTAGCCTTTTTGAGAAATGCAGTTTTTCTGTTCAAGAGAAATCCCTCTTGGGTAACGTCATTAAGGAGCAGGATGGCATTGGATTATTATTATAGCTGCGGGCCAAGGTGGATGCAAGATCAAGGTTTTACTTTTTGGTTAAGCAAAGCGCTGCAGTCGGTCAATAGGGTCAGCAGGGCTTCCAGCTCATCGGCCAGACTTTTCAAGTCTTCGGCGATGATTTGACAATGATAAGGACTGATCACTTCTTCGTCGAAATGATGAAGCAGAAAATGCTGGCTTTCCCTTACTTTGGACAACACGTCTTGATAAAGCCGTTTCTTTTGCCCCAATTGTTTTTCCGCGTAAGCCTTGCTGAGATCCTGGGAAATGGTTAAAGCGTAAGCCTGCAATTCATCGGCCACCGGCAAGGATAAGGATTGCAGATGCTCGATCAAATGCTGCAAACGTTTGCGACCATTGGCCTGGGAAAAAGGCTGGTGATGTTGGGCATGGTTGCCGGGGTGCATTTTGTCCTCCGTGAATTACATTTTGTCATACCACTGGCCAAAAAGCTCGAAATGCTAAATTATTCCGGCTTGGCCTCACGGTTAAGTTGCTAGATAAAGATACAATCTGTCTTATACCTTTAGACCAACTATTTTCAAATTTCTTTTAAAAAATATTCTAAAAACCGTTATTTTTTAGGTCGGCGGGGTCCTACCCGCAGACCCGGTTGCGGCCCTTGTTTTTTGCCTTATACAGGGCTTGATCCGCTTTTTCCAGGAGCGTTTCCGGAGATACGATGGATCGAGACGGATAAGAGGCGATCCCAATACTTACTGTTAAATCTTTGTTGGGCTGTTTTTCTTCCAGGGGGAAGATATGGTTTTGAATCTGAAGGCGGAGATTTTCCGCCAGACTCCTGGTTTGGGCTTTGGAGGTTTCCGGTAAAAGAATGATGAATTCTTCTCCCCCAAAGCGCGCCACCATATCCGTTTCGCGCACCGATTCTCTGAGAATGACCGACAATTCCTTTAAAAGCAGGTCACCCATTTGGTGTCCATTGGTATCATTATAATGCTTAAAGTAATCAATGTCGATCATGATCAGCCCCAGATGACGGGCATAGCGCTCGGCACGCTTCATTTCCTCATTAATGGCCTGTTTGAAGTGGCGGAAATTAAACAATCCTGTTTTTTCATCCAAAATAGTCAAGGCTGTCAATTTTTGCCTGTCCTGTTTGATATTGAGCGCCATGACATTAAAAGCCTGGGAAAGCACCCCGATCTCGTCCTGGGAGGTCACCGGCACCTGGGTGGTGAAATTGCCATCAGCGAACTTCCTGACGCCGGTCATAAGTTGATTGATGGGTAGGATGATATTGCGGTTAAGCACAATCACCAGAATGGCGGAGATAAAGGTGACCAAGATCACCACACCGATACTGAGCCGTTGATTAAGGTGCTTAAGCAACTTGGCCTGTTCCAGCCGTTCTTCCAGGTGGCCTACATTGATAGCCACCAATTGTTCGATTTCGTCTACAATGTCACTGACCAGGCTTTCCTGATTGCGGAGATATTGCTGCATGTCCGTATCGATGAGCCCTTGTTCAAAGCGTTTGATTTGATTGTTGATCTGAGCAGTATAGCGGCGATGATAGACACGGATGTTGCCGATCTTGGTTAATTCCCGTTCCCGAACCGTGTTTTTTTTGGTTTCAAAATAATATTTTTTAAATTCCCGTTGAGCTTTGTAAATGGTATTGCGCCACGATGGAATCCGGGTTAATTGATATTTAGACAGCGCCCAATCAGCCAGTAACAACTGCTGGTGCATCTTTTCGGCATTGATAATATTTTTCAAATCTTCATTGATGATTTCATTGGTCAACTCCGTAATGCGGGCACTGTTGCTGTAGATCATATACACCGCACCCGCTGAGACCATGATCACGAAGAGAAAGGCTAAAAGAATTTTCTGACGAATGTTCAGACCCATTATTTCACCCCAACACCACAATGACGCTTATTTTAAAAGAGGAAAAGAATTTGAGCAAGCATTATCCATAGTTGGCCAAAAATGTCGATACTTTGAAAAGTCGTTTGGTTAAACCCAATATAATAATATCCAGAGCTGAACTTTTAAATTCAAATAAGGAGAGATCCCGTGCAACGCTGTTTTAACTGTCAAAAAGCCATGGAGCTGAAAGAAGGTATTACCGAGGCCAGTCTTTGTCCTCACTGCCAGAAACCTGTGCATTGCTGCTTTAACTGCCGATTTTATGCCCCGGGGGCACGATTTGACTGTCTCCAGCCGCTGCAGGAACCCGTCCGGTTTAAAAATCAGGCCCAGGCCTGCCCGGCCTTTGCCATCCGCGTCATAGAGATTCAGAAAAAAGCAGGCCAACAAACCAAAGCCATGAACAAATTGGATGATTTATTTAAAAGCTTGTAAGCCTAATGCCGGCTATAGGCCGTCTTGTCACGATTTCATTAATTCTCGATTAATTATTATTCCATGCCGCCGATACTGAAATCGTGACCTAAACCAGAATGCACTGCACATTTTTTTAGATAATTATCCCAAGGATTTGAGTAAGGTGCCCAATGAATCATATTTTATTGGTGGATGAAGACAAAGTCACCTTGGCGGTTAACTCCCGCATTTTGACTGACGAAGGCTATGAAGTTCATCATGCCTATACGGTAGAAATGGCCAGGCAGCGACTGGTGCAGAAAGATTATGATCTGGTCATTACCGATATGCTCAATCCTGATGTCGAAGGCAGTCTGATTGTGGCCGATCTGAAGAAAATAAGACCCCAATCCGCTGTGATTGTAATGACGACCCATGGAACATTGGATATGGTGCTTGCATGTATACGGGCCGGCGCCAATGACTTTCTACTCAAGCCTTGCTCAAGCAAGCAACTTCTGGAAACCGTCAAAAAAACCATAGAGAAAAAGGAATTGTCCCAGGAAAACACCATGTTGCGCGTGCTCAACGAAATGAAAGATAAATTTTTAACCTTGGTTTCCCATGAACTGCGTACGCCCCTGACCTTGATTTACGGCTACCTGTCCATTTTACAAAAACAAGGGGCTTCGTTGTCAGACGATCAAATTGATCTGGTGAACATTGTGCTGCGGGCCACCAAACAATTAATCGATATCGTGAACAACATTCAGTTGATCACCCAAGCCGGCTCGGGGGAGATCAAATTACACGTGCAGACCGTGGATGCCAAAAAGCTGCTTACCGACGTGTTGGCTGAGACCAAAGCCTCAAGTAACCAGCGCAAATTAACCATGCGTCTAAATATTGATGAAAGTGTGAGCGACATCAACGCTGATTCCATTCGCCTGCGCCAGGCAGTATTGGAAATCCTGCAAAATGCTGTGAAATATACACCCGATGGCGGGGAGGTTATTCTAGGCGCCAAGTCTAATCAGGAGGAGATGACCATCTGGGTTAAAGATAACGGCATTGGCATCGCGCCGGAAGAGCACAGTAAAATCTTCGAACCTTTTTATGAAATTGCCGATGTCAAACAGCATACCACCAGTGATAATAAATTCGGCGGTGGCGGCATTGGCATCGGACTTTCCCTGGTCAAAGCCGTGATTGATGCCCACAATGGCATCATTCGCGTGGATTCCGAGCAGGGCAACGGCACCACCATGACCTTGCATTTACCGCTAGGTCAGGCGCTCACCAAAGTGACCACCGGCATTTACTAACCTTCACGAACGTTTCTCTTTTCCCGAACCGGCAGCACTGGAATAAAAACTATTTCTCGCGCAAAGTCCGCCCGGGACGCAAATCTAAAACCTTACTAGATCGAATATTTGATTAGTTCCTGTTGTAAAAGGAAAATTTCCCTATTTCCTTTCCTTTAAATTTAGAGGAAGGTTGGCATGAGGGGTAAAAGACCTTATTTTTAAAGATAATCCTTGCCTCGATCTCTCTTAGTGTCAGTTGTAAGGGTGAGCCCAAGAGGAGAGGTTTATTTTGTTAAGATCGAGAATACCTCTTTGCGCAACCTGAACCCATTAAAAAGATAGCAGACGGCGCTCGCCGTTGTCATTTTATATTGTCCGTGTTAGAATGCAGCCCGATTTTTAATGGACGCATGAAGGTGGCTATGACGCGGGCGCTTCTAATTGTTTTTGTCATCGGTTTTTTCGCGGCTGTTTACACGGCCATGGTTTTTGTAGCGGCCATTGAGCCGCCCAAACACTATTCCAACTTAACGCCTGCTGATTTTGGGAAAAAATTTCAGAATCTGACTATGGTCACCCAAGACGGGTTGGCCTTGGCCGGCTGGCTGGTGCCATGCCCCAAGACCAAGGCCGCGGTGATCATTGGACACGGCTATCCTTATGATAAAGGCAGTAGGCTGTCATCAACCATTTTTCTAAGCCAAAAGTACAATCTGGTTTACTTTGATTTTCGGTCCTTTGGGCAGAGTGAAGGCCGGGTCACCACCTTTGGCATTCGGGAAAAACAGGATGTGGATGACGTGTTGCGTTATATTAACCAACACTATCATTTCGAGCCCATAGGGATGCTGGGCTATTCCTTTTCAGCAGCGGTGTTTATCCAGGCTCACCCCCAAATGGTCAAGGCTATGGTACTGGACTCGCCTTTTATGAGCATGCAGGCCATGAGTGAACAAGCCTACCGCTGGCTGCCGGGACCAGCCAAATGGCCTTTTATCCAGCTGTCTAAATGGTATTGCCGCTGGTTCTTGAATGTGGATTTTGATGAGGCTTCGGCCTTGGCCGCGGTCGGGCAAGTGCATACACCCGTACTCTTCATCCATGGACAAAAAGACAAACAAGTGCCCCTGCAGCAATCGGAAAAACTTTATGCAGCCTGCGGGTCTAACAATAAGCAGTTATGGGTTATGCCCAATGCTGGTCATCAAGACAGGAATCAGCAGACTCAGCAGGTCTATGAAGAAAAAATAACAGCATTTTTTGATCAATGGCTGAAATAAAGAAGGGAAGTGGAACCGCAGTGGTTAATACGGAAGTGACCTTAATGGAGCGGCTGCAAGCCGTACTGTTTGATATGGATGGCGTGATTATTGACGGCATGCCTTTTCATGCCCAGGCCTGGCAAAAAACCTTTGAAGAGATCGGGCTCGCCATTAGCGCCCAAGAAGTTTATGAGCGCGAAGGTGAATCCGGGCTGTCAGCCGTAGCGGCGTTTCTGGAAAAGCGGGGGCTTAAACCGAGCGAAGAGGACTTGCGGCGCCTGATCGGTCGCAAGGAGACTATTTTCAAGGAAATTGTTCAAGCCAAGCCCTTTGACGGCATTGAGGATCTGTTGCAGCAATTGCAGGCCCGGGGGAAACGATTGGCCTTGGTAACGGGTACGGCGCGCCATGAGTTGATGCACAGTTTGCCCGACGTTATTCGTGAAAAATTCGAATTTATTGTGACCGGCGATGAAGTTTGCAAGGGCAAACCTGATCCCGAACCTTATCAGCGGGCTTTGCAGGAATTAAACCTGAAGCCCGAAGAGGTGGTGGTGGTTGAAAATGCGCCCCTGGGCATCCGGGCCGCCAAACAAGCCGGTTGCCTTTGTCTGGCGGTAGCCACCTCTCTGCCGGCCAGTTTTCTCCGGGAAGCGGATGCCTGCTTTGAGTCCGTCAAAACCCTGGCAACCTATCTGCTGGCCTGAGGCTGGAGGCATGCATTAGGGCATAGTGATCTTTTTGATTGCATGAAATCCTTTTTATGATTACCCTATCAGTCAAGAAGGGCTGGCAGTGACGGACATGGCCTATGACCAATCAAAGGGGATATGACCATGAAGGATCAGCGACTTTTTTTAATCCTGACCCTGAGTTTGGGTTGGGCTACCTTTTGTCAAGGTGCTTGGGCACAACCGGAACAGCCTTTAAGTTGCGCCCGCTTTCTTGAAAAAGCCTTGCCCCAAGATCCTGATTTTCAAGTTGCCTTACAAACTTATCTTAAAACCACTTATAGTACCCTCAGCGCTGAAGCCGTGGCAGACTGGACTCTGAAGGGCAGTGTGGGTCTGGTGCACAATGAATCGGATACACCTTCCATATTTCAACCGACCTCAGTGGACACGACCACATATCAGCTCTCCATTGAAAAACTATTTTTAACCACCGGCACCCGTTTGAGTCTTAGTCATCAAAATAATCTTAACCGTTTCTATTTCCTGGAGGGCATTCCCCTGGTAGTGGATTTCGGTGCTGGACCAGTGGAACTGATTGACCAGTCTCCGAGTACCTCTACACCTTCGGTAACACTTACCTTCCTTCAACCGCTTCTGAAAAACGCTTTTGGCCTGGCCCAGCGGTTTCCCTTACGGCAGGCTTGGCTTCAGACCCAGGGCGCCGCTTTGGATGCCCAGGAGGCCTGGGAAAACCGGATTGCCGACTTGATTCAACAATATTTGAACTGGCTGGCTGCCTATGAAAACCGCAACGCCCTGCAGCAAATTGTGGACGAATTGAAGCGGCTGGAAAGCCTGGTCACTGAAAAAGTGAAAGCCGGCGTAGCGGAAAGGACCGATTTACTCAGAACCAGGGATAATTTGCTTCAGTATCAGGCTCAATTGATCCGCGCTGAGACCAACCTGACCAATACCAAGACGGCCATTCTTTACCTGATGACCGGAGCCATGCCGCTGGAAGGGGATAAGACAACGCTGATTCCAAACAGGGAAAATGCCATACCTGACGGCAGCTTGGCCATGCGACCATTGCCGGTAAACCGCCTGGGTAACCTGCGACTAATGCATAAACTGGATCTGGTAAAGCAACAATTGCAGGAAAATTTGGATGTGGCGAACAACAGTCGGTTACCCAGCCTTGATCTCCTGGGCTCGTGGGGGTTTAAGGGCCGTGAAGACAGTGATCGCGGCGGCTATGCCCGCCTGGGTGACTTCAAAGATTATTCCCTTATGCTTCAAGCCAGTTACCCTTTGGGCGCCTCTCAGGCGCAAGCTGACCTAGGCACTGCCCGAACGGGCCTCGCAGAAGTGGTCGCCAATCGCCAGGCCACGGCCCGATCCTTGGGCTTGAATTTAACCCAACTGTGGGACAATATTCAAAGCACGCGGGCTGTTGTGAGCCTTCAGGAAAAACAGCTTCAGAACGACCGGGAAAAACTGGCACTTGATACCAAAAATTACCGTATCGGCCGGCTCGACACTTTTTATTTAATCGATTCCCAAAATGCCCTGACCAATGCCCGCCTGCAATTGGTCAATACCCAAATTCAATTAAAAAAACTGAGGGTGCAATATCTGGCCTTGAGTGACCAACTCCTGCCATTGTTTCCGCAGGTGGAAGCTCAACTTCGCCCAGAGGCAAAATAGACGCTGGGTCCTTTAGATTGTGTATTTTACATTAATAGTTTTTGTTGCGGAAAGAGGTCTTTTCGATCGTAATTAAACATTCCTCTCGTCTTGGGAGATACGCTTACGGCAGGTACCCATTTTTCTTAATATCTAGAGGATAGACCAGTACCTGATCATTGCCAAAGGTCTTAAGCGTTGCAAGCTGTGCAGCGGCTTGTGCCCGGTACGGGTAGGCGTGAGATAAAGATCTTGTCCCCGCTTTGCCAGTTTTATAATGATTACCGAAAGGGATCAACATGCTGAAACTGCTCAACTATTTTGCCAACCGTACCAAGCTGGTCAATATGATTACCATTGGGATATTGGTCATCGGACTCATATCGGTGATCAAGATCAAACGGGAGGCCTTTCCCAGGGTGGATTTTGATGTGGTGCTGGTATTGACCGTTTATCCCGGCGCCGCTCCGGAAGACGTCGAACTTAATGTCACTATTCCCCTTGAAGAGAAAATCAAGGGGGTCTCTGGGATCAAGGAAGTGACGTCCATCAGCCAGGAAGGTTATTCCAGCATTCAGATTACCCTGGAACCGGATGCCCGTGACAAACGCACCATTAAAGATGATATCCAAAAAGCAGTAGATCAGGTGACCGATCTGCCGACAGAGGTGGAGAACCGGCCGGTGGTGTGGGAACTCAAAACCGATAATTTTGAGGTCATACGGGTGGCCATGTCCTCGGACAAGATCAGCGAACAGGAGCTGCGCCGCTATGGCCGCACCCTAAAGCGCAAATTAGAAAAGCTTTCCAATGTGGCCAACACGGAAACCCTGGGATTCAGACAGCGGGAGATTCAGATTCTGGTGGACTTGGACGCCCTGCCCGCCAACTACCTCTCGCTCAGTGAAATCGTTAATTTGATCCGCAGCCGCAATGTACGGATTCCAGCCGGGGTGGTGCGCAGTCGCCAGGAAGCCAAAAGTGTGGTGACTGAAGCTAAGTTCAGCACCTTGGATGATGTGAAAAATATGATCCTGCGCACCAATTTTGAAGGCCAGCAAGTAAAGATCAAGGACGTGGCCAAGGTTGAAGACGGGTTTGAAGAATATAAAAATCTGATTAAAATGAACGGCAATATCGGCGTGACCATCAATGTACTCAAGAAAACCAAAGCCGATGTGCTGCGCACCGTCGATCAGGTAAAGGCCGCGGTGGAAGCTTATAAACAGGAGGTGGGGGACAAGGTTCGTATTGAATACGTCAATGATTTTTCCAAATCCACCCGCAGCATTCTTGATATTGTAGTTCTCAACGCCCTGTTGGGCATGATTTTGGTGGTGGCCACCCTGCTGGTCTTTTTGAATTTCCGCACCGCCATGTGGACCGCCATGGGGATTCCCCTGGCCTTATTTATCACCTTGTACGTCATGGTCCTGACCGACGTTTCGTTGAACGGCAATTCCCTGTTGGGCATGGTGATCGTGCTGGGCATGCTGGTGGACGATGCCATTGTAGTGGCTGAGAGCATCTACCGCTACCGCCTAGCCGGCCATAGTGGCCTGGAAGCAGCCAAACAGGGGTTGAAGGATGTGGCTTTGCCGGTATTCATCACCGTACTCACCACCATTTTGGCTTTCTCGCCGCTCTACTTTCTGCCGGGCATTGCCGGTAAATTTGTGCTGCCCATCCCCCTGGTGATTACCTTCGCCCTTTTGGCCAGTCTCTTTGAATCCTATATCATTTTGCCCAATCATCTTACCGCCCATGGCCGGGACCAAGCGGTCAACCCCAAGATCCTGCAGGAGAAGAAATGGTTCCCAGGGCTGCAGCGCGGTTATCTCAGGATTCTCAATCGCGCCCTGCATCATCGTCTGCTGCTGATTAGCCTGTTTGTCCTGGTATTCGTCGGTTCCATTATCTTCGCTTTGACCAATATCAAATTTGTGATGTTTCCGCAGCGCAGTATTGAGCAAGGTACGTTTTATGTTGAAGCCAAGCGCGAAACGTCGCTCATGCAGATGAACCGCTATATGGAAAAAATCGAGGCCATTTTGAAAGCCCAACCCCCAAAAGCGGTTGATTCTTTTACCACCCAAATTGCCCAGGGGCAGTGGGATGTGCCGGAGACGGAAAATTATGCCACCTTGAGGATTAACTTTCCACCGGCGGCCGAACAAAAATTCGATCCGAAAAAAATAATTACGGCTATTGAAAAAGCGCTCAAATCCAATCCGGCCATTGTTAAATACCGGTTTGAAAAAGCCCAGGCAGGCCCCCCGGTTGGCGGCGATGTGGAAATCAATATTATTGGCAATGACAACACGGTTCGCAAAACCATTGTGGATCAGACCAAGTCTTTTTTAGAGGGGATCAAGGGCATCCGGAATATAGAAAGTTCAGACAACCCCGGCAAACCGGAGGTGGCCTTGCAATTTGATTTTGAGAAGCTGGCCCGCTTTGGTTTAAATGCCTTTGATGTGGGCTTGGCTGTGCGCACGGCTTTGGAAGGTACGGTGGTGAGCCGAACCTATACCCCGGAGGAAAGGGTGGACTACCGGGTACTGCTAAAAAGAGCAGACCGTCAGAAATTGGCCACCATTAAAAAATTGTATGTGACTAACAGTCAGCGCAATCTGGTGCCGTTGACCAATGTGGTGACCTTAAAGGAAAAAGAGACCGTGGCCAAGATTAACCATCTTAACGGTGACCGGGTGACTAAAATTTCCACCATTTTGGACAAGCAAATCATCACGCCCTTGGAAGTGACGGCCAAGATAAAACAGTTTTTACCCCCTATGCTGGCCGGTTATCCTAATTTCAGCTACGAGATTGGCGGAGAAGCTCAATCGAGTCAGGAATTTATCGTTAATATTGCTATCGCCTTTATCGTGGCCATGTTGGCCATTTATTTTACACTCAGTTTGTTGTTTAATTCTTTTATCCAGCCGTTTATAGTAATGATCACCATACCCTTTGCCATTGTGGGGGTGATCTGGACCCTCTATCTGCATCACGATGTTTTTTCCTTTCTCACCTTAATCGGGGTGGTGGGATTATCAGGCGTAGTGGTTAATGACAGTCTGGTGATGGTGGATTATATTAATCGCCTTATTCGCGAAAAGGGTTGCCATTCTCTGGAAGAGTACATCAGCGCTGTGGTGGAAGGTGCCGGGGTCAGGCTGCGGCCGATTATCTTAACGACCGTGACCACAGCGGCCGGGGTGATGCCCACGGCTTATGGTCTGGGCGGCTATGTGGAATCGATTGCCCCCATGGTGCTGGTCATTGGTTGGGGCATTCTCTTTGCCTCCACTTTAACCTTGTTCTTGCTACCCGGTTTGTATTTATTGGAAGTGGAAATGGATATAAGATGGCCGGCTTGTTTCCTTGGCTGCCATTGAAAACACAATGCGAAATGCCCATGCAGCTGCTGGAAAAAGAGGGAACACCACCGTCCGGGCGATGAACAGTGCATAAAGAACATGCCCATGCAAATGTGGTGATTAATTTAGGAGGACTTGAATGGCCAAACAAAAGGGGACCAACATCGTAACCTTGCGCAAACTCTTTCAGGAAAAAGGCGAAACCTGGGAACAACCGTTTCTGTCCAAATTAACGCCTGAATTGGAACGCATCTACAAAACCGCCTTTGCCACCACCATGACGCCTGTGGAAAAACAGACGCAACTTTATGTAGCTGCCGCGGAGACGCTGTTTCCCCGGGATGCGGATCCACTATATCAGTTGGGGCTGGAGCTGGCTAATCGCAGTTATACAGGCATCTACCGCTTGTTTCTTAAAATCCCCACGCCAAGCTATGTGATCAGCAAGGCCGCAGCCATTTGGGGGACATATTATGACCAGGGCAGCGGAGCTTTGGAAAACATCAAGAAAAATGGCGTGGACTTTATTCTTAAGGACATTCCCGAATTGCCACTGCCGGCATTGCATTACATTGCCGGCCATGCGGTCCAATTATTGCAGATGGCTGGGGCAAAAAATGTGACTGTGGAAATTGACAGCAGCCAAAGCAATTGCTGGCGCTGGAAATTGGCTTGGCAATAAACGACCGTCTTGCTCCGGCAGTGTTTTTGGAGACGAGCTCTATCAATACGCGCCATAATCCGTTTGCCCTCCATTTTTAACTATGCTATAATCCTGCGCAATTACAAGCACTTTTCATGAGTCGGAGGAGCAGGCGTGGAGCAGCACTATCATTTTTCAGCCCTGGAAAACAAATGGGGGGCTTTTTGGGAAAATATCAAACTGGCCAAGGCCACGGCCGACGAGGCCAAAAAAAAATACTATTGTTTGGTTATGTTTCCCTATCCTTCGGGCTCCAACCTGCATATGGGGCATGTGCGCAATTACACCATCGGTGATGTCATTGCCCGCTACAAAATGATGCAAGGCTATAACGTGCTTCATCCCATGGGCTGGGACGCCTTTGGCCTGCCGGCGGAAAACGCCGCCATAAAAAATAACATTCATCCCAATGATTATACCCGCAACAATATTGCAGTGATGACCAAACAACTCAAAGAACAGCATCTAAGTTATGATTGGGACCGTGAACTGGCCACCTGTGACGAAGCTTATTATCGTTGGACTCAATGGATCTTCCTGAAATTTTACGAGGCCGGCCTGGCCTACAAAAAGAAAAATCCCGTCAATTGGTGTGACTCCTGCCATACGGTGCTGGCCAATGAACAGGTTATTGACGGCGCTTGCTGGCGATGCAAACAGCCGGTTCAGAAAAAGGACCTCGATCAATGGTACCTTAAAATCACCGATTATGCTCAGCGCCTGCTCGACGATCTGCAAAAGCTGGACAGATGGCCGCATCGCGTCAAGGTGATGCAGGAAAATTGGATTGGCCGTTCGGAAGGCGTGGAATTCAACCTGGCTGTTGACGGGTCGGACAAAACCTTGTCTGTCTACACTACCCGTATAGATACGGTGTTCGGGGTCACCTACATGTCAATTGCGCCCGAGCACCCCCTGCTCAGGGAACTGCTCCAAGGCAAGCCTCAGGAAGCGGAAGTGTTGGCTTTTGCGGAAAAAGTAAAAATGCAGACCGAGATCGAACGGGCATCCACTGAAAAACCAAAAGAGGGCATGGATACGGGCCTGAGGGTGATCAACCCCGTTAATGGTGATAAGATCCCCCTGTTTGCCGCGGACTATGTGTTGATGGATTACGGCACCGGAGCCATCATGGCTGTGCCGGCTCATGATCAGCGGGATTTTGAATTTGCCAAGCGGCACCACCTGCCACTTAAGGTGGTGATTCAACCGCAGGACAGGTCTCTTAATCCCCAGACCATGACCGAAGCCTACGTGGAGGACGGGGTGTTGGTCAACAGCCAAGCCTTTGACGGCCAACATAATCGTAGACAGGCTATGGGGGCCATTGCCGATTGGATGGAAGAAAAAGGCATTGGTAAAAAAGTGGTCAATTACCGTTTGCGGGACTGGCTTATTTCCCGGCAGCGTTATTGGGGCTGCCCCATTCCCATGATTTACTGTGATCAATGCGGGTTGGTGCCGGTGCCGGAAAATGAGCTGCCGGTGACCTTGCCTCTCGATCTGGCCTATCAGCCGGCAGGCATGCTGGAAAGCGCCGACGGGTTTGTCAACGTGCCCTGCCCCCGCTGCGGTCAAAGTGCGCACCGCGAAACCGATACCATGGATACCTTTATTGATTCTTCCTGGTATTACCTGCGCTATGTGTCCCCCCAGGATGATCACCAGGCCTTTGATCCGGCTAGCCTCAAGTACTGGATGCCCGTGGACCAGTACATTGGCGGCATTGAACATGCTATCCTCCATCTGCTCTACTCACGTTTCTTCACCAAATTCTTACATGACCAGAAGCTGCTAAATTTTGATGAGCCCTTTACAGCGCTGTTTACCCAAGGCATGGTCTTGAAAGACGGCGAGGTCATGTCCAAATCCAAAGGCAATACCGTGCCGGCGGACGCCATGGTGGCCAAATACGGTATTGATACCACCAGGGGGTTTATTCTTTTTGCCGCTCCGCCGGAGAGGGAACTGGAATGGAGTGACCAGGGCATTGAAGGCATTCATCGTTTTCTGAAACGGTTGTGGACGTTTTACGGCCAATGGTTGGAAGTTATGAAGAGCGCTGGCAGCAGCCGGCCCTCGGATTTACCGGCAAAGGAACGGGCCATGCGCCGAAAATTGCATCAAACCATCAGGAAAATCACAGATGATCTCAATAATGATTTTAAATTCAACACCGCCATTGCGGCCTTGATGGAACTGCTCAATGACTTGAATGCCCAGTTAACGCCCGGTGAAACCGTGGCACCAGCCACAGCGGCCGTGCTGCGGGAAGCGGGCGAGACCATGGCCAAATTATGCGCGCCTTTTTTTCCTCATTTGGCGGAGGAATTCTGGGAAGCCCTGGGCCAGGCGCCCACGGTATTTCACCAACCCTGGCCCGAGGCCGACCAAGCGGCGGCAGCGGAAGAGTCGCTGACCGTGGTTATCCAGATTAATGGCAAGGTCAGAAGCCGCATGCAGTGTGCCGCTGATATTGGCCAAGAGGACATGCAGAGGCAGGCTCTGGCCGATGAGAAAATCAAGGAAGCTTTGCAAGGACAGGCACCGAAGAAAATCATTGTGGTGCCCGGCAAATTGGTTAATATGGTATTATAATAACGACAGCAGCATGTTTGGATTTGTATCGGCAGAATAACGTTTTTTGCATAGATGCTGTGCGTAATTCCGACTGTGGTAGAGACCGTGTCACAATGTTATTTTATCGTCATTCCGGCGAAAGCCGGAATCCAGTGTCCTTCAGTTTAAAAGCTTTTCTGGATACCGTTTGGGAGCATAAGGGGATGACGGTCTTAAACCTCTAATTACGACCCAGTATCGTGGAGCTAGAGGTTCAACATACTAAGCCTCTACCATCAAAGACTATCGCCAAAAAGGACAAGCCCTATTGCCTTTGACTTTGCGTCCTTTGCGGCTGCTTGTGGCCGGTATGGGTAGGCGTGAGGAATAGCTTTTTTCCGGCTTGACCGGTTTAGGATAGGGGCACAACCACCCTGCTTGCGCCCTTTATTACATTTCTCGGGAGGAGCAGAATGTTATTAGGAAAAGGAAAAATCCGTTGGGCGCTTATGTTCATTGGGCTGTTGGTGATCGCCGGTTGCACGGATGTAACCATGCGTCCCGGTTTGCCTGATTATATGGTGAATTTGGCGATTCCCACGTTTCAAAACCGGACCAATCAGCCTAATCTGGCATCCGAATTGACCCAGCAAGTGGTTCAGGATTTTTTAATTGACGGGCGCATGACTTTGGTCGATCCTGACAAGGCCACAGCTATCCTGCAGGGCACCATCGTTCGTTATTCCCTGGATCCTCTGCTTTTGGATGTACACAATACACCACAGCAGTACAAGATGCGGTTGGTGCTGCGCCTGACTCTGAAGGACACCAAGGCCGGGCAAAATGTGTGGGTGGAAGATGACTTCCAAGACAGCACCACTTATTATGTGGCCAATAGTATGGGGATTCCACCGGAAAGTGAGTCTGTTGCGCGCAAGCGTTTGATTGAACAAATCAGCCAGCGTATCCTAAGACGTGTGGTGGAAGGATTTTAGGGGTGGCCAAAAAGCGCATTTATTACAATGAATTTCGCCGCAGCCTGGATGCGGAACCCCTCAAACCGGTTTATCTATTTACCGGCGCGGAAGCATTTCTGCAGGAACAGGGCGTTCAGGCTATCATTGAAAAAGCCTTGGAGCCCTCGGAACGACAGATGAATTTGGAAATCCTATATGCCGGCACCGATGTAACGGGCCGAGCCCTGGTGGAGCGGGCTCAAACCCTGCCTTTTCTGGGACAACGGCGGGTGTTGGTGGTGCGCCAGGCGGACAAGTGGAAAAACGCTGATTTGGAATCCATGACTCATTATGCCCAGTCGCCGGCCGAGAGCTCGGTCGTGATTTTGGCCTCGCCTGAAGAACGGCTTAAAACCCAACCCTGGAACAAGTTGGCCGATAAAGCCTATCATGTGGAATGTTATCCCTTATTTGATAATCAAGTACCGTCCTGGGTGGAGCGGCGTATTGCCGACCATGGCAAGCGTATCAGCCGCGAGGCCTTGCCTCTGTTGATTGAAAAAGTCGGTCAGCACCTGGGCGACTTGGATAATGAAATCATCAAACTGGTCAATTATGTAGGACAGGAAATGATTATCACTGAAGACCATGTTAAGGCAGCGGCCGGCGATCTGCGCCATGAGACCACCTATGCATTAAATACGGCTTGCGGATTAAAGGATCTGTCCAGGGCTTTTAATCTGGCGGAACGTGTGCTGGAAGAAGGCTTGGCGCCGCTGCAGGTACTGGGGTCTTTGACCTGGCACTTCCGCAACTTGTATCAGTTGAAAAGCAAATTGAGCCGTGGTAACGAGGCCGCCAAGGTCCTGGCCGGTTATCGCAATCCTCAGGCCAAAAAGGAAATGGAACAGCAACTTCAGGCGTATAAGTTGGAAGAATTTAACCAGGTTTTTACCGGCCTTTTGGATCTCGATGTGAGGGCCAAATCAGGGGATCAGCATTGGCTGATGGCCTTGCAACTGACTATCATGAAATGGTGTGGACAAAAAAGAAGCCCGGCGCAAAGCAGCCGGGCTTAATGAGATCGAGGAAGAACAGTATTTAACAAGCAGCTCAGGCTGCTTTCTTGGCAATGCCCTTGGTTAAACGCGATTTTTTACGGGCGCCGTTATTTTTCTTGATCAAGCCCGATTTAACAGCTTTGTCGATGACATGATAAGCATTGCTCAAAGCTCCGGCTTGACTTTCCGGGGCAGCTTCTTTAACTTTACGGATTGCGGTTTTCAGCTGGGAACGGCTCTGGCGGTTGGTTTCCCGCTGCGCCCTGTTCTTTTTAACATCTTTGATTGAAGATTTAATTCTTGGCATATGTAAAATCCTTCCTCCCTCGAGTTCGATTATTTCTATTCTGGTGAAAGCCTTATTTAAAAACGAAACAATCTAACATCATCCTTCACCGCTTGTCAAACGAAATATTGCCAACCGGAACAAGCGCCTTGACTTATGACCTCCATGGGCTTAGCATTTAACGAGAAGTTCATTAGCGGGGGGCATCATGGTTATTATGGTTCATTGGCTGATTTATGCTGTCGCCATTATCATTACAGGCTATTTACTGACGGGGGTCAAAATTGCGGGCTTTGGTACAGCGGTCGTGGTGGCCTTGGTCTTGGGTCTATGCAATGTTTTTCTGCGCCCGATCTTGGTGCTTCTCACTTTTCCGCTGACCATACTCACTTTTGGCCTATTCCTGCTGGTCATTAACACGTTGATGGTTCAACTGGCGAGCGCACTTCGTGTCGGGTTTCCAGGTTAGGAATTTCTGGTGGGCTTTGCTGTTTGGCATTATTCTGTCCGTCATCAATTATATTCTGAACCGGATCACCTTCGGATAGAATCTCTCGTTCAAGTGTCGTGTCTCGTAAATAAGGCGAATATCTTAGAGGTCATCCCGTTATTTGCCTTATCTGCTAAATATTACCTTAGCTAGGTGAACGGTCATTTGTTCCACCTTCAAAATATTCCAAAATTGCCCGTCCAGCCCGCAAGACCGCCGGCGTAAGGGGGGCGTTGAGATCCACCTGCCCCAGTTGAATTCCAATGAAAAACAGTTCGCAACCGCAATCTTCCTGGAGGAGGTTTGCGATGACGGCCACCGGGAAGCGGTGGGTGCTTAGGGTATGTTCCGGCAGTGCTTCCAAAGGAAAAGAGGCGGTGGTCCCCGGGGCCGCGCCAAAATCAGCAGCATCAATGAAGACTACTTTTTTCGGGGTCTGAGTAATGGCCTTATCAATGATGTTTTCCGGATGCTCGCCGCCATGGATGTGCTTCTGATCATCGGACAGTAGGGGCCAATGGGCGGCAAGATAAGGACCGATGGCATCATCGCCGCGCAGGTCATTACCCAATGTGATATACAGGGTCAGGCCTTCAGGATGAGGGGCTAAGGCTTGTTGGACTTCAGCGGTTAGTAAATTTGACATCCAGAAAATGGGCGGAACAGGAAATGCAGGGATCATAGGCCCGTACCAGCATTTCCAAACCAAGGGTGATCTCTTCATCCGACTTATCCAGGATCTGGGGAACTAAAGCCTGCATGTCCTTTTCGATGTTGGCTATATTCTGACCGGTGGGGATGATACAATTGGCTTCCGTGATGATGCCTTGGTCGTTGACGGTGTAATGATGGAACAGGATTCCCCGCGGCACTTCCACGGCACCTACGCCGCTGCCGGCCTGGACGGGAATGTTATGTTTCTCATTCATGCCTACAATCACTTCTTCCGAATAATCTATGCCTATTTTCTGCAAACCCTCCAAAAGCCCAATCCCATGTTCCAGGCAATGAACACATTCAATTAATTGGGCGACCGTGTTTAAATAAGGATTGGTGATTTTGGGTTTGAAATTGATGGCCTCGGCCACGGCTTTGGCTTTGGGGTGCAATTTGTCGTAATTAAGATTAAAACGGGCTAAAGCCCCTACGGCGTATGAATCACGGTTCCATTTGGCATGCTTGGCGCTGGAGTGGGGCACCACAAATTCATTGGTGACTTGGCGGTAATTCTCTTTGGATAAGCGCTTACCATCGGTCGAGCCGATATCACCGCTAAGCAGGGGATAGTCCTGATCATCCCCGACCAGGGCTACATACTCCGTATCGCGGGTGAAGTCGGGAAAAACAAAGGTCTTGGCCAGCTTAATGGTTTCATCCATATCCTCGCGCATGGCATATAGTTTCTTGATCATGGTAGCCAGGGTATCCTTTTTGGGCAGTTTGGTAAAACCGCCGACAATAGCAGCAATGGGATGCACATGGCGTCCTACGAATAAGTCACAAATATCGTTGACCTCTTTTTTCATGCGCAGCGCCCGGCGCACTACATCATTATGCGATTTGATGAGGGGGACGAAACTGGGCACACCCAGGAGATCAGGAGCTACCAACAGGTAGATGTGCAAAAGATGGCTGTCCAGATTTTCCATATCGATCAGAAACTCACGCAGTTTAACGGTTTGTCGCGAAGGGGTGAATTTAATCGCCGATTCAGCGGCCTGAATGGAAGCCAGGCTATGGCCGCAAGCGCAAATACCGCAGATACGGGACGTGATGTGCTGGGCCTCGAAGATGGAACGTCCCCGCAGCATGCCTTCAAACAACCGGGGGGCTTCCACAATTTGCAATTGACATGTTTCCAGAATGCCGTTTTTAACATCAATAACAATATTACCATGCCCCTCGACCCGGGTCAGATAATTGACATTAATCTTTAGCGTCCGTTTGCTCATGCTCCTGCTGCTCCCTATAGGTATTATACATATTCATTTTATTGGCCATCCGTTGCAGATCAAGGCCGTAGCGCTTAATCACATCGGAGGATCCGTTTTTATTGGGATTGCTGACCATGCCGCGGCAACCGTAACAAATATTGTTATTGTTGATACACCACGAATTGCAGCCAGCCCGGGTGACCGGTCCCATGCAGGTGATGCCCCGTTCATACATGCAAACATTCTCATTCAGTTTACATTCCACGCAGACCGCGTGATCAGGCACATCGTAGGGCAGTCCCATAAGGACATTTTTAAGCACGTTAATGAACTCCGGCGGATAGATGGGGCAGCCGTGGACATAATAGTCCACTGGGACCACGGCATGAACGGGCCTGGTGGCAATGGAGGCAAAATACTTGGCGTCCTGCTGGTAAACATAACCCTTGATTTCATCAAGGTTATAATTGTTTTTGATGCCGTTGATCCCGCCAATGGTGGCGCACGATCCGTAAGCGATCAGGACGCGGCTGCGTTCACGGATGGTTTTGATGCGCTCTACATCGTGAGGCGTGGTGATGCTGCCTTCCACAATGGCCACGTCCAGCTGTCCCGGCCATTTCTCCGAGAGCACTTCCCGAAATTCCACCACGTCCACGGCGCCTAAAATATTGAGCAAGTCTTCTCCTAAATTGGCGACTTGCAGTTGGCAGCCCTCGCAACACGTAAAATCAAAGAACGCCACTTTGGGATTGGCCATCAGGCAAAAGCCTCCTCGAGATGCATGATCTGGTCATAAAAAAATACAGGTCCGTCTTTGCAGCAATAATATTTATTGATCTGACAATGACCGCATTTGCCCAATCCGCATTTCATGTGCCGTTCGAGGGATACAACAATATGATTATCAGCAATGCCTTTCTTTTTAAGCTCTTGAATCACAAATTTATACATGATGGGCGGGCCAACCACCACGGCATAGGTGTGATCCGGACGAAGGTCAACGTCGGGGATCAGGTTGGTGATGATGCCCACATTGCCTTTCCAATCAGGATCACTGCGGTCAACGGTGCAGGCAAAATTAATATCCAGCCGCTCACTCCAAATTTCGATTTCCTCGCCAAAGAGTAAGTTATGCGGTGTTTTGCACCCCAATAAGATGTCGACTTTGCCGAATTCACGGCGATTATCGATAACAAAATGAATCAAGGAACGCAAGGGCACAATGCCCAGGCCGCCGGCCACAATGAGAATGTCGGATCCTTCCAAATATTGCATTGGAAACCCCTGGCCAAAGGGGCCGCGGATACCGATCTCGTCACCAACCCCCAGCTTGTGAATCGCGTTGGTCACTTTGCCTGCTTTGCGGATGCACAGGTCGAAACCGTGAGTACGGGTGGGTGAAGAAGCGATAGAGATGGGCACTTCACCGACGCCAAACAAGGAAACTTCCACGAATTGACCGGGATCATGATTGAGGGTGGCGCCACCGGGGAAAACAACCTTGAAAAATTTTTCCTCCGCCGTTAACTGTTCCGCGTGAACAATCTTTCCGGTTTTAATGTTATACTCCGAATCCTGGATAATCATGCGTTCTTTCACGATAGGGCCTGCTCCTTTGCCAAAAGAGTTAAGGTCTCTTTTAAATTGATTTTAGCCATACAGGTTCGGGTGCACCGTCCGCAACCGGTGCAAAAATATTTTCCATATCGGTCCATGGGATAACGGAATTTCCGGTAAAAGCGGTGTTTTTTTCTGGAGGCTCTGGTTTTGCGAAAACTTTCGCCCCCGGAGATTTTGGCAAACCGCTCATTTTGGCAGGAGTCCCAAACCCGAAAACGGCGGCCGGTTTTTAAATCCAGGCTGGGTTCATCGACCACATCAAAGCAATAGCAGGTAGGACAAACATTGGTGCAATTGCCACAAGACAGACATCTGGCTCCAATATCTTCCCACACACGGCTATGAACGCTTTGATCGAAGAGCCGGGGCAGGTCGTGCAAATCAATTTGGACTTCTGGTTTAAAAAGGTCACGTTTTTTAACGCGCAGCTCTTTTAAAGCCCTTAGGTGACCGCCACCAGCTTCGGTGAACAACTTGGTATCATCCAGCAAGTGGAGACCTGTATAGGTGTTGACATGGACCATAAAGTCGTCGCCGAGGTCGGTGAAAAAAAGGTCATAACCGCCGTTGGGCAGGTGGTTGCCCATCAAGGCGCAACTGGCATGCTCATCACAATATTGATTGCATTCCATACCGATGATGGCGATTTTCGTTCGACGAATCAGATAGTTTTGGTCTTTGGGACGATCGGAAAAAACCGCGTTCAAGCATTGGACGCCGGCCAGGTCGCAGGTATGCATGCCAAAGATCACCATGGACTCATAGTCCACCACCGCCTGCATATGCTGGCCGTGGTGGGTGTCATATTCGAGTAATGTTTCGTGTTGGGGTATGAAATATTTCTTGGGCGGGAGAATGGTCGGCACATAAGGAATGGCTACCTTATGCGCGCTCTTCACATCCTCAAAGGCATACTGACCGTCTCCTTTGGGAAGAGGGGCAACCAGGCGCTGTTTGGAGGCTAAATGCTGAAGGAAAGAATCGAGATCCGATTTTTTTAAAACGAGGTAGCGCATAGGCAGCGGAGGCTCCTTATGTTTTCATAATGAATTCTTGTTGCGGGAAAAGGTCTTTTCAATCTTAACAAAATAGCCCTCTTCTCTGGGGAGGTATCCTTACGGCGGGCACCCAGAGGGAATAGGGAGATTGTTTTTTTCGCAACAGGAACTAATTGATCGCTAACCGTATAAGTTTTTAAATTTATTATCTCTGAACAACTTATAGCAAACACCTTTTTGGCTCAACCGTCAAGAGGATTATCGGATATTTTGTTATTCATAATGGCTGCATAGTTGTTGATGAACAGGCGCGATGGCGCTATAATCTGCTCCACATTTTTTAGGAGCATCCTTGTGGCCAAAGACAAGCAACTCGCCAAAACCGCCGGTATTATTTCCTTGTTCACCATGATCTCCCGCGTCTTCGGTTACGTCCGTGACGGTGTGGGCGGGGCGCTATTGGGCGCCGGCTTGGCTAATGACGCTTACCTGGCAGCATTTCGCATTCCCAATCTCCTGCGCGATCTGTTCGCAGAAGGCGCGCTGTCCTCGGCGTTTATTCCGACTTTTACCAAGACCATGGTGGATGAAGGCCAAGCCAGGGCCTGGCAGCTGGTGTCCATTGTGATCAACGCCGTCATGCTGGTCATGCTGGGGTTGGTGATTCTGGGGGAAGCCGGGGCGCCGGTGATTGTTTCGGTTATTGTGCCTGGTTTTGCCGACAACCCCGAAAAATTCCGCCTGACCATTCACCTGACCAGGATTTTAATTCCTTTTTTGAGTTTCATCAGCTTGGCAGCCGTGCTGATGGGCATCCTCAATTCCAAGGAACGATTCGCCATACCGGCTTTTGCACCGGTCATGCTTAATCTGACCATGATCGCCTTTGGTATTTTTATTTGCCCCTTTTTCGGCCAGCGGCCGGAACAACAGGTCATTGGCTGGGCCTGGGGCGCCATGATCGGCGGATCCATGCAAATGCTGATCCAGCTGCCGGCGGTGCTCAAGCAAGGCTACCGCTGGCGGCCCCTGATCAAATGGAACGATCCGGGTCTGAAAAAAATTATTCGCTTGATGGGCCCGGCGGTATTAGGGTTGTCGGTAACCCAGATTAATTTGTTCATCAATACCGTGATCGCCTCCTTTCTGCCGCAAGGCTCGGTCACTTATCTTTATTACGGTAACCGTTTGATGCAGCTGCCCTTGGGCGTTTTTGGGGTGGCCATTGCCACGGCGTTGCTGCCGGTGACCTCCAAACATATTGCTCAAGGGCAGCATGACCAGTTGGTTAAAAGTCTGTCCTTCGGTTTTCGGCTTCTGTTCATGATTATCGTACCTGCGGCGGTGGGGATTATCGTACTGGCCGAACCCATCAACCGGCTGCTGTTTCAATATGGCCGTTTCAGTCCCGAGGCCGTCAGCGCCGTGGCCCAGGCCAGCATTTATTACAGCCTGGGTTTGCTGGCCTTTGCCGGCGTCAAAGTGGTGGTGCCCACTTTTTATGCCCTCAATAACGCCAAGATTCCGGTGATCGCAGCCGTGGTGGCGGTGGTGGTCAACATTGGATTAAATTTGTTGCTCATGCAGTCCATGGGCTACAAAGGTCTGGCCCTGGCCACTTCCGTGGCGGCCTTTGTGAACTTCACAATCCTTATTATTATGCTTCACCGGCTGGTGGGGAAATTGGACGGTAAGCGTATCCTTAATTCCTTGCTGAGAATCATGGCGGCGGGCTTGGGGATGGGGTTTATTGTTTATCAAGGCAGCCAAGGCTGGCTGGCTCATGCCGGTGCATCCATACCCAGGTTGGAGCTGGCCTGGAAAGTAATCGCGCTGATTATTTTTGGCATCGGCGCCTATGCTGCTTTTAGCTGGTTTTTCCAAGTGCCGGAACAAAAACAGGTCTGGAAGTTGATCAAGAAAAAAGTCGGCTTGGCCGGTGCCGAGGAAAGCTGGATTGAATAAGCCTCATCACCGTTGTCGGCGGTTTGGCCAAAGAAGGAAACAACATGGAAAAGTTACGCTTTGATATTATAAAGATTGATTGGGGTTATATAGCCCTGGCCCTGAGCAAACACGGGCTCAGACATGTGATTTTACCAAAGTCACAAAAACAAGCGGCTTTTGAGGCTCTGTGCGCCGCCACCCGTGGGGAAGAACTGATTCCTGACAACAAGCACCCCTTGTTTAAAAAGCTGCAGGTACAGTTACGCCATTATTTCCAAGGCCGTCCCGTGGATTTTAATCTCAAATTAGACTACAATGTGGCCACGGTCTTTCAACGCCAGGTGTGGTGTGTTGCCAGGACCATCCCTTATGGCACCACCAGAACCTACGGTTGGATCGCTGAGATGATGGGCGATCCGGAATCTAAACGGGCTGTTGGGCAGGCGCTTAATGCCAATCCGCTACCTCTGTTGGTTCCGTGTCACCGGGTGGTGGCAGCCAAAGGCCGCCTGGGCGGTTTTTCCGGCGGGGCTGAGATGAAATTGCAGCTGCAACGCCTGGAAGGGACGATTCTGGCTTGAAGTGGCTTGGTTTAGGATAATAATTCTTGCTACGGATTAAGTAGGTCTTGTTCCCGCCCTTTGCAGGACGATGGTTTACACTATTGAGTACAGGCATGCCTGTACTCAACGAATGCGTTTTCTTTAAATACCACCTAGGGTGGATAGCAAACCTGAATGACTTGCACTATAAGCGGTCTTTCCCCAACAGGAATGACGACAAAGGAGCAGATGAATTATTTTGCAACCCAATACCTCCCAACCACCAGTTAAACATCGACTTCTGTTAATGCTTATGCCGGTGGCCAGTTTTCTGGTCCGGCTCATGTTGATGACCCTGAGAGTAAAACTGATCGACCCCCATGGGCTGGCACCGCAGGCCAAGCCCAAATCACCCTTGATCTACGCCTTCTGGCACAATCAGCAATTGCTGGCCACCTATTTTTTCAGGAATCACGGGATCCGCGTGCTGGTCTCGCGCTCCAAAGACGGTGATTATATTGCCGCCGTGTTGCACCATTTTGGGTTTGGCACAGTGCGTTCCTCCACCAGCCAGGGCAAGGTCAATGCCTTGCGCGGGTTGGCCCGGTCTCTGCATCAAGGACACCATACGGCCATTACCCCCGACGGACCGCGTGGGCCAATTTATCAAGCCCAGCCGGGCGCGGTTTTTTTGGCAGCCTTGTCCGGGCACAGCATCGCGCCCTTTGGGTGTGCGGTGGCAAAGACGTGGCGGCTTCACCGAAGTTGGGATCAATTTGAGATTCCCAAACCATTCAGCCGGGCGGTGATCGTTTTCGGCGAGCCCATGACCATTCCTAAAAGAATGGATGACCGCCAGAGCGAGGCCTGTCGTCAACAGTTGCAAGATGCACTCTCCCGCCTGCGTCGCCAAGCTCTGGACCGTTTAGCTGGGAAAATCAATCCGAAGGATACCCAACCCGCGTGAACACCGACTGGCAGACTTTAAAAAACCAGTTAACGGAAATCTTCCGACCCCAGGAAGTGGAACGTATGGAGGCTGCCTATCGGTTTGCCGAACACTATCATGCCGGCCAGAAACGGCTTTCCGGGGATCCCTATATCACCCATGTGGTAGGCACTGCCCAGAATCTGTTTGATCTCCATTGTGATGCGGATACGCTGATGGCGGGAATCCTCCATGACTGCATTGAAGACACCGAGGCTACCAAGGAAGAGATTGAAGGAAAGTTCGGCAAGGAAATCGCCGAATTGGTGGAAGGGGTCACCAAGATCAGCGCCAAAGTGTTTCGCGATTCTGAAGAACGCAAGGCTGAAAACCTGCGCAAGATTATGCTGGCCATGGTAAAGGATATCCGGGTCATTGTCATCAAGCTGGCTGACCGTCTGCACAATATGCGCACCCTCATGTACCTGGCCCCGGAAAAACAAATCCGGTTGTCCCGGGAAACTTTGGAAATTTATGCGCCTCTGGCCCACCGCCTGGGGATGGGCCGTGTGAAAAATGAATTGGAGGACCTGTGTTTCAGATACCTCCATCCCAAAGAATATGAGGACCTCCGCTCCCGTCTGGCAGCTTTGGAAGAGCAGCGCATGCAGACTATTGAACAGGTCAAAAGGGAGCTGGAGCTCTGGATCAAGGAAGCCCATATTCATGCCCGTATCAACGGCCGCATGAAACATATGCTCAGCATCTGGAACAAAATGCGTTTCCAGGACAAGGACCTCGATCAGATCTACGACATCATGGCGCTGCGGGTCATCACAGAAAATCTAAAGGACTGTTACGCAGTTTTGGGCCTTGTGCACGCCCATTGGAAGCCCCTGCCGCGGCGGTTCAAGGATTTTATCGCCATGCCCAAATCCAACATGTACCAGTCCATTCACACCACGATTATCAGCCCTTCCGGCGAACCTTTGGAAATACAGATCCGAACCGAAGAAATGCATCAGACGGCGGAGGAAGGCATTGCCGCCCACTGGTCCTACAAGGAAGGGGATACAGCGGATAAAAAATACGAGACTAAACTGGCCTGGTTTCGCCAATTCTTGGATTGGCAGCAGGACTTGCGCGATTCCCGCGAATTCATGGAAGCCCTGAAGATCGATCTCTTTGAAGATGAGGTGTTTGTATTCACCCCCAAAGGCGAGGTCAAATCTCTGCGGCGTGGCTCCACACCCATTGATTTTGCCTATCTTATACATTCCGGACTGGGCGACAAAATCATCGGCGCCAAAGTTAACAACCGTTTGGTGCCACTTAAACATGAATTGAAGAACGGCGACATTGTGGAGGTCATTACGCGCAGCGATGCCAAACCCTCCCAGGACTGGCTGAAAATCGTCAAGACCACCAAAGCCAAAAACCGCATCCGTCACTATTTTCGCCAATTGGACCGGGATCAAAAACTGGAGCAGGGCAAAACTATTTTGGATACGGAATTAAAACGCTGTGAGTCCAGTTTGAATGAAGTCTTGAAGAAAGAGCGGCTTTTACACACAGCTCAAGGCATGAATTTCAGAGAGGTAGAGGAATTACTGATTCAGATCGGCGACGGCAATGTATCGGCCCGCACCGTGGCGGCCAAACTGGGTTTTGCCAATCCCACCGCCCAACCGGCGCCTGTGCTGGCCCCGCCGCCCGTGCATTCCGAGCCCAGCACCAAAGGGGACAAAGGTATCCGGGTTCATGGCATGACGGGCATGGTGGTCCGGTTTGCCCAGTGCTGTCACCCCATCCCCGGCGATGCCATCGTGGGCTTCATCACCCAGGGCCGGGGAATTTCCATTCATCGCAGCGACTGCGCCAACCTTAATCATATGACCAATGAACCGGGCAGGAAAGTGGAAGTATCTTGGGGTGATATGCAGGATGCCGTACACACCATGCGCCTCTTTGTACTGGCCCAGGACCGCGAAAGGTTGCTGGCGGATCTGCTCCATGTCATCTATGACAACAAGGCCATCCTCAAAGGTACGGATACCAGAACCACAGCCAACAACCTGGTGGAAGGTCTTTTTACTCTGGAAATCCGCAATCAGGACCACTTGCGCGACATCATCAATAACCTGCAGAAAATCAAAGGCGTGCTGCGGGTGAGCAGGAAATAAAATATCGAAACTTGAATCTACCCAGCCACTTTTTCACTAAAAATAGACTTTTTTCCAGCACTATAAAAATCCAACCCTTTAAATGATTAATCGTGAAACACCTGTCTCAGCAACTATTGACTAAATTTTAAATTAGCAGACATTACATTGCATTGAGATTAATAAGCCGATATAAATATATGCACATATGTTATAGATGGAAATAAAGGAAAAGTCCGACGGTATAAAATTTCTTTGGATACTCCGGAAGGGGTATAATACCCGCATAAAATAAAGGAAAAGTAATGAAACCCTTCCAGCCCGGATCCACATACTGTAAAAATCTAATCGTGTTGATGGCGATCCTCCTATTGCTGCCACATATTAGCTGGGCATTTGATGGCGGGTTGCTTGCTGATCATCAACCAATAATCCATGACGCCGGGAAATCATTCTTCCTGCCTAAACAGATGGGCCGTATTACTCAATGCTTTCAAGGCCGCAATAAAACTATTATTCTCATTCAAGATCTCCATTGTCATTATGAAGTGCAAAAAAAAATTGCGGGGATAATTCAGTACTTTGTCAAAAACCATGGTCTTAACCTGGTGGGCGAAGAAGGCGCAAACGGGACGGTGGATACCAGCCAAATGCGCAGTTTTCCCATTGGAAAAATCAGGCAAGAGGTGAGTGGTGATTTCTTAAGACAGGGAAAACTCACGGGCGCGGAATTTTACGCAGCCACCGGCGAACGCAAGATAGACCTGATGGGCATTGAGACCCCGGCTCTGTATGATGCCAGCGAGCAAATAGTCAGAAGTTTTTTAAACAGTGAGAGCATGGGCTATTGCATGGATTTGCGGGAGGCCATGGACAGCCTAAAAGCTTATGTCTATTCTCCGGCCTTGTCGACCTTTGATCAATCGCGTACTGATTACCGCAATGGCAAATTGGATGTGCTGGGCTATGCCAAACAATTAAAAAAACAAGCGTCTCATCAAGGCATTCTTATTCAATCATTTCCGCAACTTAATCGGTATCTCAAGAATCCATCCGGCCATGAGGTCAATGTGGAGGCTTTGTTTAAAGAACTCGATCATTTGGATCAACGCCTGCGCCAAGGCTTGTATGGCAACGAGCAACAACGCACGTTTGATCAAACTTATCGCCGGCTGGATATCATTGAAAAACTCCTCAATATTTCCGCTGATCAAAAAGAAGTTGAAGATTTCAGAAAAAACAATGATAAATATCAAGTTGCGGGATTTATACAATTTATCCTTGGCGTGGGAGCTCAACATGTTAAGTCGCTGCAATTGGAACGATTATCCCGGTTGGGGAATGAACTCATTGGCCTTGACCATTATCTGCAACAAGTTAAAACATTTTATGACCTGGCCGATCAGCGCAGCCGGCATTTTGTCGTCAATCTTTTAAATAGCATGACAGAAAAAAAGAAAAGTCTGGCCGTCATGATCACCGGCGGTTTTCATACGGACACTGTTTTTCAGGAACTCAAAAGCCGGGGCATAGGCGTTATCGCCATCCAACCCAAAATGACCAAACAGGATATGGTTAATCCTTATTTTTCCCTGCTTCAGGGCAAACTTTTGCCCATTGAAGAATTACTGGCTAAAAACCAGACCACCCTGGCCATCCGCTCCTGGCCGCAGACGCCTTATTATGCGTCCGCTGTGGGCATCACTTTAGGCGCCTTGGCAGAGGCCTTGTTGAACAAGCTGCCGCCGGAAAAACATAGGCAACTAATGGCCTATATAACTGATCATCAAAAAATAGTTGAAATGGAATCCATGACGCCGGAAGGGTTGAAGGACTTTCGCATCGCCCCCTCGGAGGATGGTGAGGTTTACCTGGCCAGGACATGCGAGGGTAAAAATCTGCCGGTGGTCATTGCCGACAAGCGGTTATTTTCAAGTAAGGCTAAGAAGTATGGGCGGTTTAAGGGTATTGATGATGTTGGGTTTATGGTGTTTGAGGAGATGGGATGGAAGCAAGTCAAGCAAACCCTACAGGCCATTAAGGAAACAAAAGAAAGGCAAATAGAGATATGGGAAGGAATTCATATTTCGCCTTACGTCGAAAAACCTTTTGAAATTATCAGAACACCATTGACTTTTCTGTTTGAAAAGCATGTCTATACGCGATGGTATCAATATCCCTTAAGAGTGATTGGATTGGGATTAATGTTCAGCCTGATGCCGCTTGCCGTGATGGCGGCATTGCAGGCTCTGGCAATGATTTTGGGCCATTGGGAAGTGGTTTTTCAAGGTCTGGCCGCAACCATGGGGTTGGCGATGGTTTATTATAAACCGGCATCGTTCTTTGAGAAACTCAAGTCAGCCTATGAACAATCTGCAGTCCGGGTCCATAAGAAATGGAATACCCTCGTACCCATGGCGCAATTACATATTGATCGCCAGACAATGCATGGTTTGCTGGATATTGATGATGCCGAAGATTCTTGGAACTATTTGCTTCGTTATATTATCAGTGCCCTCAACTCGCCCGGGAATTTTGCATCTGTTGATCTGGGCAAAGTTGCCATGCTTTTGGCTCAAAAAGATCCTTCCGGCGACCTGTTACAGGAACTGGTTGTGCCAGTGGCGCAAGCTTGGGCTCAAAGCGGGGATCTAGACAAAGTTTATCCTTTGGGTCATGCCTTGGGCCAATTGGCTCAAGCCATGGCCAGGACCCATCAGGATGCAAGCTGGTTTCAGGCAACATGGCTTCCGCTTTATCAGACCGTTTTTAAATTTGACACCGTATTGGCCGCAGAAAGCCTTGGGGCGGTTGCCCAAGCTTTGGCACAGCATGATTCACCTGACGCCTGGTTGGACGATTTATGGTTGCCGCTTTACGAAAAAGCATTGCATGACAACTTCTGGCAAACACAAAGGGCCGCCGCCCGCGCACTGGGAGGATTAGCCCTGGCCATGGCTGAATCCAAAGGATCTTATAAACTGGGTGCCGATGGTGCCAGAAAAAAGCTGATGGCTTTATACGATAAATGTTTGGCAAGTGCTGATGACCATGTCCAAGAGGGAGCCCAAGACGCTATGGGTGACTTGGCTAAAGCATTGGCCATGCATGATTCAAGCAGAGTATGGTATGACAACTTTTGGAAATCCCGGTTAAAAGAAAAATCCATACCTAAACGCTATATTGGTGATCTTGCGGAAGCTTTTGTGATATCCGATCCCAGCGGGCAATGGCTGAAACAGGAATTGATGCCGGCTTTGCCCCGGGAAGGCGCTTTTGTAGGCTTGGGTGGCCTGGCCCGAGCCATTGATAAGCTTGAGATGTCCGGTCAGCAGCTTTTGGATGGCGCTGCGGATAAGCAGGCGCTCATTGAAAAAATCTGGATGCCTTATTATGAATGGCTGTTGACCTCGGCGCCTCAGAGTGCAATCGGGGTGATGAATTTTATAGAAAGTGGTGATTTGGATAAGGTTACTGAAGCCGCCCTGAGATTGGACCCATCCGGTCAATTCCTCGCACAAGTCTGGGGAAAATTAAGAACCTATTCTGAACGTCAGAGGGAAAACAAACGTCTCATATGGACTTTACAAATGAGGATGCCTAAGCTTGCCCGGATCTTGGCCACGGTGGGAGACAGTGATGGCAAGGCATTATTTAAAACGATTTGGCTTCCGTTATATCAATCGTTGCACATAGCGCCATGCGATAGCGCTGTCATTAACAGTTTGATGTACTTTGTACCTTATCAGCAGCTTGCAAACAATCAATCCATCATGGCACGAGCCAAGACCTTGCATCAGAAGGGCATTATTCCCACACCTGTTTTATTGCAATCCGGCATTAAGCCCGCCGTGATCGAAAAGGCATGGGCCAGAGTTCAAAGGCAATTTCACAGAGGGTATCTTTTCAATAATCCCAGGGCGTTGTTGGAAAAACCGCTTACTCGCGACCTTAGCTATACCTTGTATCATGATCAACAAAAGCGCGACCAAAGACTAAAACGCGTGGGGTATGATCACTTTGAACAATACACCGCCAAGGTTAGGGCAGATCCTCGCGGCCAAGCCGAACTCGCACAGCATTATGAAATAACGAGGATCAAAGCGCTTTTGCAAGAAGAAGCAAGTGATCAGGCTGATCTGGATGATAAATTAACCCATCTGTTTATGGCAGGTGGAAGGGATGCTGTTGGTGATATTGAAGATTTATTTGATTCAAAACCCGATCGCAGTGATTTCCCGACCGAAGCCTTTTCGCCCAAGGAAGTATTGAGGGCACCATTTTATTCCGGCTTATTGGATCTATTGTCAACTAAGGTCCATCCCGGTTTTTTATATGCCAGCCTCAAACAATTAAAAGCGGCTTATGGTGAGTCATTTTGGACGTATTGGCCTGAATTTGTCGAGCTGGGTGTGTCTGCCGGAGGTGCTGTAGATCAATTTTTTAGTGATGGATTATGCACCTTGAAGCCTTATGTGACTTCAGCAGAAGATTTAAGAAGATTAAGTATGCATATGCTGCCTCATTACAATCTTGCAAGCGGCGTAATGGTGAGAAACAACGGGTATTTCCATTATCTGAAAGAGCATTTATCCGATGGCGTGATTAAGGAACATCTGACCGAACTGCTGGATTTGGATGAACAAGCAAGACGGACCTTATTAAGCAATCTTGATACCCTTTCCCGACAAGGGAATAGCCGTAATGAACAAGATAATTTGTTGCAGGTTTTCGGCGTGGAAGTGTTATCTGCCCGACCCTACGATGATATTGATGAAGCGGCACTGTTTTTAAGTTTAGGGGAAGATGGTATTTTATTTATACAAAATATAAGCCGACGGAGAAGACTGGATACCCGGAGTTTAGGGCAGGCTGTTATTGCCGTGCCTGGCAGGCAGGCAACGAATGAGGAAAAAAGAAAAGCCGTACGCAGAGAGGGATTCCGGTTTTTTCTTGATGTGTTAACGCAAATGGCCAGTGAGAGCGACCAGCAATGGTTTGGCGATCAAGATTGGTCTATGCAACAAGCATTGGGGATAGTGCCGCTGGGGGTGCCGGTAGATGCGGCCCGATTCGGAAATAAAGCAGCAAGCTTTGCCGGTTTTGCTGATTATCGATACCCCTATCCGGGCGGTGTGGTGTTAAGCAGAAGTGTGGCGGAAAAAATTGCTGATCTCTCCGAAAAAGTTAAGATTCAAGCCGGCGATGACTTTGTTGTGCGTTCTTCACCGCAGTATTCCATGCCAGGACAACTGCTTACTGTTGCAGGTATTGCAAACAATCCGGATTCCGTTGCCGCCGCGATCAAGCAAGTATTGGCTTCCTGGGATAAGCCAAGCGCAAGAAAATACCGGGCGGATCACGATATTCCTCAAGATTCCGGTATGGGGGTCATTATTGAAACGTACGCGCCCACCGATAAAAATGAACAATCAGGCTATGGTGTGGCCTTTACCAGCCATCCTGATACAGGTGAACCGGGACTATGCGGCAACTTTGCGGTAAAGGCCAAAGGTGAGGATCTGGTGTCGGGACGAGTTGCGGGCCGGCCCATTACAGCATTGAAATCTCTTTTTCCCGAGGCCTATCAGTATTTGGCTGAAGTTGCAACTGTGATGGAACGAACCAAAAGGTTTCCTCAAGAACTGGAATTTGGCATCGTGGATGGCAAGTTGCAGTTGTTTTCATCGAGAGCTATTTTGTTTTCGCAGGAAGGGGAATTAAATTTTTATCGCCAAGCCCTGGCACAGGGCCTAATTTCTGACGGCGAATATACGCTGGCTCTGGATCGGCTTCAAAACCGGCGGGCTGCCAGAATGATGTATAAATTGGCGTCAAAGGAAGGTCTTTCCCCGGCCGGGCGGGGTTTGGCCGCCACGTCGGGCGCTATGGCTGGAAAAGTGGCTTTTGATATTAAAAAAGCAAGCGCATGGGTCAAAGCGGGTCCGGTTATCCTGGTGGCCAATCAAGAAAATCGTGAAGACATCATACGTCATATTACGGATTTTCCGCGTGTGGGATTAATTACCCTCTATGGCAGTGCTTCGTCTCATGAAGCGGTGGTGACCCGTGCAGCCGGCATACCGTCGCTGATCAATCTTGTTAATGCACGGCTTGACCTGAAAGCCCATGTGCTCCATTGCGGGAGGATGGAAATCCATGAAGGCGATCAGCTTATTCTTGATGGTCATGACAATCACCTATTCACAGGCCGTTCTAATGGCAATCACCTGGTTGAAGATAAAGCCACTATGGACGCCAGCTATAATATTGACATACCCGCCTATCTGGATGAGATCAAACAGCCTTATCTCAATGCCAACGGACAAATCAATGCCAGTATAACATTGGAAGACCTGGTGGAGCTGAACCAGCGCGCTGATCTTGAATTTATAAACTATAAGCGATCCGGAAATGAGGCGGAGGCCCTAAAAGCCAACTTGCGAAAGCATGTCTTTCATGTGTTGCTGCTGGAAAAAGCCCGGGTATTGGGCCAAAATGAAGACAAGATCAAGGCCGGACTTGAGGAGGCATTGGAACAAAGTAGAGAAGAATATGTGAAAAACTTGCCACTTGATGCCGACCTGAAATTGGGGGATTTAAAACAATTAACCTACCGCTATGTGGGGCACAAAAATGTCATCGCCCTTTTTAAGTTGATTCAAGAAAGTGTAGACAGCATCGTCCGGGATCCCCGACAAGGCGTTAAGTTGGCAGAGGCCATACGCAGCTTGCGGCTCGAGCCTGGTACTCATCCTAAACGGGAAAATATCGTTTACCTTCACTTTGCTCATGAATTGTTGCGAAATGTATATCTACAATTACTACTTAGGAAAGATTTTAAAGATCAAAAAAGCTTGAAGGCCATTGGACGTACCTTAGGGCGGTCGGAAAATTTGGTTGATGAGGATATAAGGGTATTTGCTGATACCACTATACCTGACTGGGGAAAAAAAGAACGGCTACTTATAAATGAAGGCGTCCGGCTGGTGAAGATAGGCGGTTTGCCGGATGAAGATGATTTGCAGCGATTGGCTATGAAACTAGCCGACTACCCAAGCATACGAATTTTTAACAATCTATATGTTACAGGAGATAATCATAGGGGATTTGTTTTTCACTATGATCCTGAGCTCTTGGTGCCTCAAGCGGATTTGAATGCCGCCAGAGGCATTATTGAACGTGATGGATTTGAGATAAGATTTGAGAAAGAGGGGATCGCGGGTGCTAACTATCCTATACCAGATGGTTTTCGGGCAGATTTAAATCTGTCTATCCCGCCTGTTTCGACCGGGCAAGGTGCCTCCCGCCTCTGGTATACCATTCACAATTATTTTCATACGCCACTGAGCTGGGAAGACTATCAAAACAAGGCCCATGCCCTGGAGAACCGCTACCTTTGGAAAATAATTATATATATGATCGCGATGTTTGGCGTAGGTACGCTGATCTGGGGCGTGAGTTCCGGTGATTATTCTATGCTGATGAATGCCGGAAAAGAGTTAACAGGATTTAAATTCGGATGGATCAAAAGCATTGGCCTGGTGAGCTGGTTGGCGTTTTTTGTGGGAAGCCACGGCAATCCCAATTGGCTGAAGGGCTATGTCGGCAGAATGTTTAATCAAGGCGCACCCGTTGAAAATAATACACCAAGAGAAAATCTCCGGGCAGCCTGGAGGATCTTCCTTGGTATTGCATTCGCTCATTTGGGCCCCCTGGTATTGGCCGTTCCCTTGGCGTATCGAATCCATGAAATGATCAACTGGAAAAACCGGCATCATGACTTTGAGGTGGCGCGTGATTTGAAGTTGAGTTCAGTAAAACCCGGCTTCAATACCTCTCTTCGCGCGGGGCTGCGGAAAAACACGATGTCGAAAAATCTTCTTAACTTGGCAAGAACGGCATGGTTGATGATTGTCAACAAAGCTTTTGTCACGGCTGAATCATTGGAGAACCATCCGCAATTAAATGCTTTGATCGACCGCGAAATGGTTAATTATTTCCGTCATGGCGCCGCGGCGTTTGCATCATTGCCGGGAAGAAAAACACAACAATACACTGTCCACTACGAAACGATCAATCTGTTTGGATTTGTCATCAAATTGTTTTTGGGCCGGTATCAACCCCATGGCCGGCCGGCAATTTATTTGCCCCAATCCGTGGCGGGATTATATGTTAACACAACCAACCAGCATACCATCATGGGCCGGTTCATTCATTATCATACAGGCCAATGGCTGGCATGGGTCATTTTAAAAAGCGCCCAGCAGCGGTTTGCGCCAACCTTATTTGACCGTGGCCTGGAGACCTTATATGCCTGGCTGGGACAGCCGCAACCAAGATGGCGGCGGATAGTCCGGTCATTCCAACTGTCGGATGATTTAAATCGTGTGCAAGCAGCTGATAAGGCATTAAAGACGGTTTTTAACAACCCGAGAGGGGAAAAGAAGCCGCCATCACAACTGTTATTTGATATTTATCAATGCCTGTTGCTCGATTCAAACGTGGAACAATTGGATGAACCGGCCGTAGCGGCACGTTTGGGCTTAATTAGTAAATTATCCTCTTGGCAACTACCCAAGAGAAAAGTAAGGCTTAAAAACGGCCCAACATTAGTCATCCCCATGCCCATGGGACAACCCAAGCAACAGTTGATCATCCAACAACTCTACCAATTGGAAATCATTGACGATTCAGAACCAAAGAGAAGCCGGCCCCTCCATTGGCTTCAGCGCCTGCGATCATCGGCTTAACTTTGATTGGTGTCCGGCAACTGACTATAAAATACTTTAACTTAACCAATATGCCGCAACATAAAATAGTTTCCAAGACCTTTTTTAACCATCAGCTCTCCAGCAACTTTTTCAGGCCAGCAAGCATCATCTGCCAGTTTTTTTCCGAATGGTCGCGGTCCGTTTTCGTTGAATTATGGTCCTGCAGATATTACCGGTTGCACAGTGAGGGGATAAAAACCCTTGGTTTTAAATATGGATTCCCGTGGCTGGCACCAACTGATATATCCAGACCTGAAGGCCCGAAAAAGCAGCCCAGGGCGTCCCTTTCTCATAATCTCCTTACCGGTAGGGGCAAATTTGCCAAAGTCGAGTCGCTAAAAACCTTTGCCAGCCGCCGGTAATTTACGGTATCATAGCTGTTCATCAAGAGGGGGCATGATTGACATAACTATTATGATTAATAAGAGGGGTACATCATGGACATTATTCTGAGCACTGACGCCCCGGCGCCGATAGGGGCCTATTCTCAGGCCGTGAGGGCGGGGGAGTGGGTAATTTGTTCCGGCCAGGTGCCGATCGATCCCAAACTTGGGAAAATAGTCGACGGTAATTTCAAACAGCAGGTGGAACAAGTGCTGCAAAACCTCAGTGCCGTGCTGCAGGCCGCAGGGCTGGGCTTAAATCATGTGGTCAAAACCACGGTGTTTATGACTGATCTTACCCAATTTGCGGTGGTCAATGAAGTGTATCAACGTTTTTTCAAGGAGCCCTATCCCGCGCGGGCGGCCGTGCAGGTAAGCGCCTTGCCGGCCGGCGCCAAGGTCGAGATCGAAGCTTGGGCCATAAAAAAACCCTGAATCCCGGAGGACTCAGGGTTTTCGAAAAGATAAGGGTGATTAATTATTCGCCCTTAAATTTGATCTTTGTTTCCTGATTAAAGGACAGATCAGGCAACGACTTTTTTAACCTTGTTGGAGCGCAGGCAACGGGTGCAGACTTGCACCCGTTTAACGCTGCCGTTAATTTCGGCACGTACTTTTTGGAAATTAGGTTCCCAAGTGCGTTTGGTGTGGCGCATGGAGTGCGATACTTTATAACCAACCTGGGATGTTTTGTTGCAAACAGCACATTTTGCGGGCATAATAGTGGTCACCTCTTCTTAAAATCAAGGCGATCAATTTATCATGAGGGCATTTCATTGGCAAGTGAAAAAGTTAAAAATAATGAACCGAATTTGGAAGCTGCCGGTTGGTTGCTCAAGCCTTTGAAACTGGAAGCTGCCTCCGGGTATCATAACCGGGCAGTCAGCGGCGGGGTGGGCGCCTGGTTGCCGCGGCTAAAGGACAAATTGGTGATGCAAGCGGACCTGACCGACCAACAGGCCGAATTATTGATAGCACCTCTGAATGTTTATGATCAAGCCACGTCTGAAGAGCGCCGCAGGTTGATCCGAGAGGTGGGTCGGCAGTTCAAGCACTTGCAAGACCCCACGCATGCCGAGCTTTCCAGGCCGAACCCATCAAGCCCGGCTGAGGCATCCAGTCCTTTGGCGCCCATCAAAGATTTGGCCATGGAGTTGCAATACTTTAAAGGCGTGGGACCCAAACGAGCCGCCATGTTGAAAAAACTGGGGCTGGCGACAGCGGCGGATCTGCTTCATTTTTATCCCCGCGATTGGCAGGACCGTTCCAAAATCCAACCCATCAACCAGGTCCAAGCAGGACAAGCGGCCTTGATCTGTGGGGTGGTGCAGGCCAAGGGCACCTTCAAGGTTAAGCGTGGCCTGAATTTAACCAAGATCATTCTGGCCGATGACACCGGCAGGATTGACGCCACCTGGTTTAACCAACCCTATCTTAAAGACCGCTTTGAAGTGGGGCAAAAGGTCATTGCCTATGGCAGGATCGAATTTTTTCGAAGCTATCAAATTGCCCATCCTGAAGTTGAAATACTTGACGATGATCATCAGGACCAGCTGCACACCAACCGCCTGGTGCCCATTTACAGCCTTACGGAAGGTCTGACCCAACGGATGCTGCGTGCCCTGATCTATCAACTCTTGCAAGCCTTGCCTGGAGATTATCCGGAAATCCTGCCGCCTACGGTGGTGCAGAGTATGGGGTTAATCGCCGGCCAGGACGCAATCCGGCAAATTCATTACCCTGATAGCAACACCAAATTGAGCCAAGCTCATGACCGCCTGGTGGTGGAAGAGTTATTGCTGCAACAACTGGCCATTGCCCGCCTGCGCCGCCACTATCAGCAGCGCCATAGCCAAGCCCTGGCCACCAATGGTCATTATTTGAATCAGTTTCTACAGAGCCTGCCTTTTGAGTTGACCGGTGCCCAGGAGCGCGCCAAGCTGGCCTTACTTCAAGATCTGGGACGGACCAAACCCATGCACCGCCTGCTCCAGGGGGATGTCGGCTCAGGTAAAACCATTCTGGCTATGGTAGCGGCCCTGGCGGCCGTGGATTCAGGCCGGCAGGCCGCCCTGATGGCGCCCACTGAAATTCTGGCTTACCAGCACTATGTTTCCCTGAAAAAAATGCTGGCGCCCCTGGGCTTGAAAATCGAGCTGTTAACCTCCTCGCAAAAAGGCAAAAGCAGAGCCGACATTTATGCGCAGGTAGCCAGTGGTGAGATTCAAATCATTGTGGGAACCCACGCGTTGACCCAGGAAAAATTGGTTTTTGACGCTCTGGCGGTTGTGGTCATAGATGAACAGCATCGCTTTGGGGTGGAACAGCGTCAACTGCTGCGTTCCAAAGGCGACCAGCCCCACGTGTTGGTGATGACCGCCACGCCTATTCCCAGGACCTTAGCGTTAACAGTTTACGGTGACCTGGATGTGACCACCATTGATGAGTTGCCGCCGGGACGCACACCGATCACCACCACTTGGTTGAAGCGCAAACAGAGCTCAAAAGCCTTTGAGTGGATTAAACAGGCCGTGGCCCAGGGCCGGCAGGCTTATATTATTTTTCCCTTGATCGAGGAATCGGAAAAACTGGAGATGCGTGCTCTGACTGTGGAATACGAACGGCTGCAACAGTTTGTATTACCCGGTCTTAACCTGGGACTGCTCCATGGCCGCATGCGCAGCGAAGAAAAAGATGCCGTAATGACTGCTTTTAAGGAGGGCACGATTCAGGTACTGGCGTCCACCACGGTGGTGGAAGTTGGCGTGGATGTGCCCAATGCCACGGTTATGGTTATAGAAGATGCCGATCACTTTGGCTTGGCGGCTCTGCATCAGCTACGCGGGCGGGTGGGCCGCGGCGCCCACGCTTCGGCATGTTTTTTGATTGCCGATCCTAAAACCGATGACGGAAGGGCCCGGCTTGAGATTATGGCCAAGGTGAGCGACGGCTTTAACCTTTCCGAACAAGACCTGGCTCTGCGCGGGCCGGGGGAATTTTTCGGACTTCGTCAGCACGGCCTGCCCGATCTTAAACTGGCCAATTTAATTCGTGACGCTGATAAAATTGAAAAAATGCGGGTCCTGGCCCAGCAGATTTTAAGCCAGGACCCGCATCTGCAGCATCAAGAGCACCAAGCCCTGCGCCGAGCCTATGACGAGCTTTACCAACAAAAAGAAAAGCATGCCATGACCGCTTAAGCCATCGGGGTAGGCGCGGAGCAGAGGCAATTAATCCTTGCCAGGGCAAAGGGCAGTACCTATAATAACCGTGCGCCGCGACAGAATGTCGGGAGGGGATGGGATGACCAAAAACAAAAAGAGAATTCTTATTGTTGAGGATGAGCCGGACATCATGGAGCTGGTCATGGTGACACTGAGTCACGACCTGTATGAATTGATTCCTGCTATGGATGGTCTCTCGGGATTGGAAAAATCCAGACAACTCAAACCCGATCTGATCCTGTTAGACATAATGCTTCCTAAAATGAATGGCTACGATATCTGCCGGGAACTCAAGAATGCACCGGAGACTTCGATGATACCCATTATCATGCTTACTGCTTTTGGTCAAAAACGGGAAATTGAAGAAGGGTATAAGGTCAAGGCTGATGATTACATTGTTAAGCCTTTTGAACCGGTTAAACTTAGAGAGCGGGTTAAAACCTTTCTTGAAAAATAATCATAACGAATCATAACCTATGCAGATCATTGCCGGCCGCTACAAAGGATTATCCTTAGTCACCCCTGCGGGGGCTCATACCCGCCCCACCCTGAGTCGCATCAGAGAGTCCCTTTTCAACATCTTGGGCTATCCCCTGTCAGGTTCCTTTCTGGAATTATATGCCGGCTCGGGCAGCGTGGGCCTGGAAGCTTTCAGCCGGGGCAGCAAACCGGTGATCCTGGTGGAAAACCATCGGCAGGCTCTGGCCAGTCTGGAACGCAATGTGAAAAAAATCAAGGCCTCCCAAGCTATTCTCCAAGTGATCAGCGCAGACGCCTTGAGCTATGTACGCAGGCACCTAGGCAAACAACATTTTGATGTTGTTTTTTTGGATCCGCCTTATGAACAGACGGTTTTTGATCAATGGGCACAGACCGATTTTTTGGCTAGGCTGTTGAGGCCAAGTGGTGTGGTGGTGGTCCAACACAGCCGGAAGATGGTTTTGCCGCCAACCTGGTCAGGGTTGGAACGGCAGGAACAGCGACCTTATGGCTTAACAGTATTGTCTTTTTATAAATCACCTGTATACAAAAATTAATTACAGAAGGCGGGGCGTACGGGAATAAAGATGAGAATGATGAAGATGTTAAATACGGAAATGGTTTTGATTTTCTTCCCGGCCTGCCAACTTTGCGGTGGTAGAGAGATATAGAAGGAAGACAGGGGGCCCAAGGGAACAAACGGTCTGGAAGAAGCCAATCGAGTATCATAGGAGTGCAGTCAATGAATCACTATATCATCACAAAAACCCAAAAGATAGCAGGCATCATAACGGGTCTGATTTTGCTTACCTGCCTCGGTCAAGCCAAGCCTCTGATAGAAATGTCAGTCGATGAATTGACTGCGGCCTTGGGCAGCGGCTTGCAATACCAGCGTATATTGGTGGTCCAGACCCTGGGCCGGATTAAATCCAAGCCGGCTGTGGCGGCCTTGATCAACACCATGCTCCACGACAAAGCCAAGGCCGTACGGCACGCGGCTCAGCGCGCCCTGATCAATGTGAATGATGACCGGATCTTTAAGGCCTTGCAAGCAGGCATTAGCGATCACAACCGCAGGGTACGGCTGGCCGCGGTGGATGCCTTGTCCGGGATAAACGATGCGCAGGCTTTCACCTGGCTGATTAAAAGCCTGGAACAATATCCCCGCGATAATAAGCAGGTATTGTTAACATTGGAATCTATGCGTACGGTGGCTTTTCATATTGAACCTGGTCCCGGTGTGGAACGCGTTCTGCTGCCCTGGCTGAAAAATAAACACCAAAAAATCAAGAATACAGCCATCATTGTGTTAACGCTCATGGCCCGGCCAGACGTGCTGCCCGCGCTGATGGCCATTTGGGACCAAAGCAGTGTGCGAACTAAAATTCTCCTATGTGATGCTTTTGCCAATATCGGCTATAGACAACCTTTGTCATTGCTGGAAAAAGCGGCAGTATCCCATCATAAATCCCTGCAAATGCATGCCCTTTATGCAATGGCACAAATCCAATCCACCGAGGCTTTGCCAACTGTCTGGACAGTTATGGACAAGGCCAAGGATGAGCAGGTGCTTATGGCTTGCCTGTATGCCCTGACGGAAATCCCTGATCAGCGCAGTATCCCCCAGGTGACGCGTTTGCTCAGCAGCCGCAACCCCACGGTCCTGCATTGGGCCATGTCCACCTTGGGGGCCTTGAACGCCAAAGAGGCCGTGCTGCTTATCAGTGATCATTTGCATGATCCCCACAGCATGGTCAGGGCTACGGCGGCTACGGTCTTGGGCGAATTGCAGGCTTTGCCTGCCGAGGATATGCTAGTGCAGCACCTGGCTGATCCCAAGGAAAGCGAAGAAGTCAAGGTGGCGGTGGCCAAAGCCTTGATGACCATGAAGAGTAAAAAGGGCAGTGCCTATTTCTGGAAAGCCCTGCAAAACCCCGATCTGGAAACCAGTGTACATCTGACTTATGCGCTTGCCTTGGCCAATAGCGATGGTGCGGCCTATCATCAGGAATTTTTAAACCGGTTGGAGGCTAAGGAGTTCAGCACCCGCTTCGTGGCAGCTGTGGCCCTGGGCGTCATGGGGGATAAAAAAGCCTTGCCCTTATTGACGGAAGCTTTGGATCACGGTTATCCGCAAATCAGGCGCTTTGCCATCCTGGGTTTGGAAGCCATTGCCGATCCACATGCCATCCAGGCCCTGGCTGCTACGGCCAATGACGACAAGGATCCCCTGGTGCGCATTCTTTGCGCCAGCAGCTTGATGTCCCTGGGTCATCCTGAGTACGAAGTGCTGTTGTGGGATGGCCTGGAATCGAAGAGCGAAGATATCCGCACTGAGGCGCTGATAGGTCTGGGATTGCATATGAATGAAGTGATCTATCAAAAACTAAAGTGGTATTTAAAACGCGAACCGTCGGTGCCTGTTCGTCAAACCCTTAACCGGATCTTGCAACATGACTGATTAGCCTTGAAAATACAGCGGGAAAAGGTAAAAAGGATTGACGTGCATAAATTAGTGGTGTATAGTTTCAAAAATTTTTTAGTCTCATAATACCCCATTCCATCATGCCGAGAGGAGTATGACAAGATGCGCTTACGCCAATGGTTGACAGCCCTTACCGTGGCTCTGGTGATTGCCAGCATTTGGGCTGTTTATCCGCCCTTTGATGTTAAGGACGCCAATGGCCATGTGGTCCAGGCAGGAAAAATCAAGCTGGGTCTGGATTTGCAAGGCGGAATGTATTTGAAACTAGCCGTAGAGTCCAAAGATTTACCCCCTGATGTTACTTTAAACGAGGCCAGGGACCGGGCTATCGAAATTCTGCGCAACCGTGTTGACGGCCTGGGTGTGACCGAGCCGCTGATCACCAGGGAGGGCACCGATTGGATTGTGGTGCAACTGCCAGGAATTAAGGACCCGCAGCGCGCGGTAAAAGTAATCGGCCAGACAGCCTTGCTGCAATTCATGCTGGTCGATGATCAAAAAAATGTCAGTGATATGATGGATGCCAGTGGTAACACGGAAGCAGCCAAAGTTCCGGCCGGCAAAGAAATTCTCAAAGGCCGCAATGAAGATCTTTACGTAGTAAACGCCAAGCCAGTGCTCACCGGGGCCCATTTGGTGGATGCCAAAGTGCAAATGGATGGTTATGGCCGTCCGGTAGTGGCGTTCAAACTCGACCCGGAAGGCGCCAAAGTCTTTGGTCAGGTCACAGGAGCCAATGTCAATCGGCGCTTGGCGATTGTCCTGGATAACAAAGTCTATTCCGCACCGGTGATCAAATCCAGAATTCCCGGGGGCAGCGGCATTATCGAAGGCCAATTTACCCTTGATGAGGCCAGAGATTTAGCCTTGGTGCTCAGGGCCGGTGCCTTGCCGGCGCCGGTCAAGATCATTAACAAATATGTGGTGGGCCCGACCTTGGGACAAGATTCCATTGAAAAAGGCAAGATTTCCTGGATCGTGGGTATCCTGCTGGTTATCGTGTTCATGGTGGTATATTATAAATCCTCAGGCATCATTGCCGATATCGCCTTGGTTCTCAACTTTCTTTTCCTGATGGCCGCCTTAACCGCAGTGGGGGCCACTTTAACCATGCCCGGTATCGCGGCTATTATCCTGACCATGGGGATGTCGGTGGATGCCAATGTGCTTATTTTTGAACGCATTAAGGAAGAACTGGCGCTGGGCAAAACCGTGAGGGCGTCCATCGATGCCGGTTACAGCAAAGCGTTATGGACGATCGTGGATGCCAATGTCACGACCATCATAACCGCCTTTGTACTTTATCAGTTTGGCACCGGCCCGATTAAAGGCTTTGGCGTTACCTTGTTGTGCGGTATTACCATCTCCATGTTTACCGCCCTGGTGGTGACCAAACTGATATTCAATGCCCGTAAGCATTACAATAAACTCTCGATCTAAGCCTAAGCCCCAGGAGGACAAGAGCGCAATGTTTCATTTATTCAAGAACGCCAATTTTGATTTCATGAAACCACGACGTTGGTTTTTCATCGTATCCGGGATTTTGATTCTGCTCGGACTGTTTGCCATCTATGAAGTGGTCACCAATAAAGCCAATATGGGTGTGGATTTTGCCGGTGGTACTAATCTGGAAATTGAGTTTGAAAAAAATGTCTCTCCCGATGTCTTGCGGGAAGCCCTGCGTGACCCGGATTTCCAGAGTGTGAGTCAGCAGTCCATCAATGAAACCGGCCGGTATAAATATATGCTGCGCGTCATGGCGCCGGCGCTTCCGCCTGACAAGGTCAGTGACCGGGTCATGGCCCTGCTGGCCGAAAAAATTAAAGACAACAAAGTCAGCCTGCTGGCTTCGGAGGACGTGGGTCCCACGGTATCCGCCCATCTTCGCCAACAAGCTTTATACGCCGTGTTCTGGGCGGTGGTCATGATCCTGATTTATATTTGGTGGCGTTTCGATTTTCGTTATTCCGTAGCGGCCACCATTGCCACCTTCCATGATGTACTGGCTGTGCTTGGGATTTTTGTGCTTTTCAATTATGAAATCAGCTGGATTCTGATCACCGCTTTGCTGACGGTGGCCGGGTATTCCCTGAATGACACCATTGTGGTCTTTGACCGTATCCGGGAAAATTTACGTCATCGCCGCAAAGAGGATTACAAGAAGGTGATTAACAGCAGCATCAATGAGACGTTGAGCCGTACCATCATCACCTCTTTGACAACCGTATTAGTGGTTATTGCCTTGCTGGTTCTGGGCGGCGAGGTCATTCACACCTTTTCTCTGGCCATGTTGTTGGGTATCATGGTTGGAACCTATTCCTCCATCTTTGTGGCCAGCAATATTCTGGTGGAATGGAATGAACATGATCCCTTGCCACGCTAAACTGATCATGAGTAAAAGCGCCATCTTCGGAAAGAGGATGGCGCTTTTTTTATGGTTAGGTTATTGTCGGCCCTTGCCGCCACTGATGACATGGCGGCAAGGGCAAGAGATTGAAAAAAATCACCGTAAGCACCGGTCGCAGCCGTTGCTTACGAGACGGTGTCATAATTGTCTTTTTTGATCGTCATCCCGTTATGCTCCGAAACGAGATGCGGAAAAGCCTTTGAAATCAAAGCCTCTGGATAACGGCTTCAGCCGGTATGACGAAAAAAACATTGCCACGCATTCCCGACCGGAAGGGCAAAGATTTTGAATTAATCACAAAGATAGGTTATACTTATGAAACTGAAGGGTAAGAGACTGACTTTTATTAGCCCGGTGTTCAGGTCGGTACTGGCCTGCGGGCTTTGGCTAGGGGTGCTGATGCTCAGCGCATGCTCGAGCACGGGTATTCCTGAGCGCAAAGTTGACTTTGATAAACCCACGCAGGCCGTGAGAGCATATTTGGATTATCTAAGGCTGGAAAAAGCGGGTGTGGATTCAGTTCGCATGGAGAGCCGCTATTTCAATCGCACGGTCTCCTTGCCCATTTATTTGTTTACCATCGCGGAAGCTTTTGAAAAGTTAGGCCGCCAGGAAGATGCCGCCAAGTTATACTTAAGGTTGCTGGTGGACTATCCCTTGATCTATGAAAAAGAACAGCTGGGGGTGGACGCTGAAAACCGGCTGAAATGGATTTTAGGGGATAAAAGCTGGATGGCGCCGACGGCGGATGAATTAATCTTAAGGGTGGAAAAGGCGATAATAACCAGGGATGGCGGGGCTTTGAAAAAGGTGATTTCCCGTGACTTTGGCTTGGGCCGGACCAGAAGTGAACGTTATGCCGTGCCCTATCAAGAGGTCTTGAAGGTCATGGCCCAAGAGCTCCCTACCATTACTGATCCTACCGTTGAAATTGTGAATACTACCGGGCAAGGACGCGTGGTTTTAAAAATTACCGGCTGGCGCCGGCAAACCAAGACGTGGTATCTGGTCTTGCATAAAAATTTACGTCTTGATGCCTGGGAATGGGATTTGGCGTATTGGGAATGACATCAACCCGACGACGGTGAGGTCCGGGAACCTTGAACCGTACGATTGGACGACCATTCTACGTTGGCAAGCATGGGAGGCAGGTTTGGAGGTCCTTATCAAAAGCATCATCTGGCTGGCCGCATTTATCACTGCCAGCCGTTTGGCCAAAAAACAGATTCAACTGCCTGACTATAATGAAAAGTTGATCCTCTTTTGCCTGGCCGCCGGTTATGGTGTGCTTTATTATTTTGGCCTTTTTTTTGAGCAGGGCAGTTTCAACACCTACGCCAAAGACTTGACCATCTACCTCCAGGCGCTGGACAGTTGGCGCCTGTATTCTCCGATTTTAGGAAGAAGCCTCCTGGTCGATCATTTTTCCCCCCTTCTGTTAGTGTTGGTGCCTTTGGGCAAGCTGTTCAATTACCCCGGATTTCTGTTTTTGCTGCAAAGCCTGCTGTTGGTGCTGCCTGTGCTCCCGCTGCATCGTATTGCCAAACAGGCGGGCCTGGAACCTTGGGCACGGTTGCTCATCATCTTCGTCTACCTTAATTTCTATTATACCCGTAGTCTGGGGTTGACGGACTTTCATGTGGAGTTGTTTGCACCGCTGTTCATGTTGATGCTGGTGGACGCGTTTTTAAGCCACCGCCGCTGGGCCTTGTGGGGATGGCTGGTGGCTTGTCTGATGATTAAGGAAGACATTGGGTTTTATATGGCCGCCTGGTTTGCCCTAATGGCTATTGGTCTGAAAGGGGAACGCAAACGTAGCCTGCTTTTAGCCGCCATTGCTTTTGCGGCCGGCGTGCTGTCTCTTGTTATTTTGCTCCCAGCCAACCAGGGGGGGTATCAGCCGTTCCAAAACTGGGCCAACTATGGCAATGGGCTTTTCGGAATAATCGTGGGCATGGCCGCACATCCCCTGCAGGCTTTGGGTGTTCTGTTCAGGCCGGCGCTGTGGAAATTTTACCTGCCTTTGTTGGGATTGCCGCTGTTCACCCTGTGGGGTTGGGCTTCCTTGCCGGCGCTATGGGTTCAATTAACCTCTGGTAATATCATGCAGCAGCATCTTTACACCTATTACGCCGCACCGGTGATTCCCTTGACCATGGTAGCCCTGATATATGCTTGGCGCCGATGGGTTACCTGGATCAGGCTGGATAACCGGCGGGCACCCTGGCTTTGGGGCAGCGCGCTATTTTTAATAGTATTCAATGTCCATTGGTTGCCATGGCCTGCGCTTAAACCCGAATATCGGCAACTGTCAAGCCTGCTGACAAAATTGCCCGGGCACGGTCTGGTTTACGCCCAGGCGGACATTGCCCCCCACATTGGTCACAGCCAACGGGTGCGGGTGTTGGGCATGAACAGTTTCGAGGAAAAACCGGATATCATCATTTTCCATCTCAAGGGCAATATTTGGCCTTTTTCCAGAAATCAGTATTTGCAGGCCATGAATCGGATCAAATTTAATACTCATTTTAAATTATGGAAAGACGAAGCCGGCGCCCAGATCTATATTCGTCAAAACCAGAACCCTTAAGTCCGTCCGTCAAGCCAATCATTGACAGGATCAAGTAAAGATTGTTAGACTATGCCATTCTTTTTTATTGGTGATAAAAGAACGAATACTGAGCAGCCCGGTGTGGGGCACGCCAGGGCTTGGCATCAGAGTAGCGAAGGAGAGTCAAGGTGTCGGAAAAAGAACTTATCGAACAGCGTTTGGAAAAAATCCAGGGGCTGCGTGACCAGGGGATCGTGCCCTATGCTTATAAATATGCGCAGAAAAATAGCGCTCAGGAAGTTAACCAAAAATTTGCCGACTTGAGTGGAGAGACCTTTTCGAATGAAAAAGTTGCGGTGGCCGGCCGGGTGCTGGCTTACCGTGGGCATGGCAAAACAGTCTTTGCCCATATGTTGGATGACAGCGGTAAACTGCAGGTTTACTTTAGGGCTAATGATTTAACGGAAGATCAATTCAAGCTGGTTAAGCTCCTGGATGTGGGTGATTTTATCGGTGTTTCCGGGCCCGTATTCAGAACTAGAACCGGGGAATTAACCATCAAAGTTGAAGCTTTCGAACTGTTGGCCAAGGCTGTACGTCCCATGCCGGAAAAATGGCACGGGCTTAAGGATGTGGAAGTCCGCTACCGCCAGCGTTATTTGGATTTGCTCAGCAACGAGGACTCCAAAAAAACTTTCCGCAGCCGCTTTCAGATTATCCGTGAAATCCGTGATTACCTGCAGCAACGGGGCTTTATGGAAGTGGAAACACCCATGATGCAACCTATTCCCGGCGGTGCGGCGGCCAAGCCCTTTATGACCCATCATAATGCCTTGTCCCGGGATTTGTACATGCGCATTGCACCTGAACTTTATTTGAAACGCCTGTTGATCGGCGGCTTTGAAAAAGTTTTTGAACTCAATCGTAACTTCCGCAACGAAGGCATCAGCACCATGCATAATCCGGAATTTACCATGATCGAAATTTATCAAGCCTATGTGGACGGTGAAGCCATGATGGAGCTCACCGAGTCCCTGATTGCCCATTTGGCCCAGCGCATTCACGGAACCACAAACATCACGTATCAAGGGACACCCATTGATCTTACCCCGCCCTGGAAGCGGCTTGGTTATGTGGAAGCCGTTAATGAAGCAGTTGGCCTCAACACCTGGGAAGCGGATGAAGAGGCACTAAGGACATTGTGCCGGAACCATAAGCTGGAGATACCCGAGCATGCCCGGAAAATGGAGTTGATCGAACTGCTGTTTGAAGAATTGGTTGAAAGCAACCTGATCCAGCCTACCTTTGTGGTGGATTTTCCCATTGAACTGTCGCCTCTGGCTAAACAAAAAGCCGATGCGCCTCATCTGGCCGATCGTTTCGAACCTTATATCGCGGGCCATGAATACGCCAATGGTTTTTCCGAGCTGAATGATCCTCAGGAACAGCGCCGGCGTTTTGAGAACCAGCTCAAAAAGCGGGAACAGGGTGATGATGAAGCCCAGCGTATGGACGAGGATTATATCCGCGCCATGGAATACGGCATGCCGCCCGCCGGAGGGCTGGGCATTGGTGTTGACCGTCTGGTCATGTTGCTGACTGATTCAGCTTCCATTCGCGATGTCATTTTGTTTCCCCAGTTACGTCAGCTGACATCTTTACCGCAGACGGATGAGGAAGAGAGTGCCGACCATGCCCAGTAAGCAGGCCCTGCAAAATAAGCGCACGGTGAGGTGGCGGGTGTGAAACTGCCCTTTGAATTGTTTGTGGGATTACGCTATTTAAAATCAAAGCGTCAGGAGCGCTTTATCTCCCTTATTTCCATTCTTTCCATAGCCGGGGTGGCCTTGGGGGTCATGGCCCTGATTGTGGTCATGTCCGTTATGAATGGCTTTCGAAAGGATATTCAGGAAAAAATTATCGGCGCCCAAGCACATGTGATGATCGCCAGTTATGATCAAGGCGGCATCAAGGATTGGCAGGAACTTTTGACCAAAGTTCGCAAGACCAAGCATGTGGTGGCGGTTTCTCCCTATCTGGCCAATCAGGTCATGCTGAAGAATGGTCATCATGTGGAAGGCGTGTTGCTCTGGGGGATTGATCCAGTCAAGGAAGCCCGGGTCACGGAACTGAACAAGCATATGAAAGTGGGGAAGCTGAGCAGTTTGAACGCTCCGCCCCAATACCCGGACAATCCCCTGCGGGGACGTAGTATCATTCTAGGCGCGGAAGTTGCCAGGAAATTGGGGGTTCTGGCGGGGGATACCATCACCGTGGTGGCGCCGGTGTTCAAAATGACCGCAGCTGGCATGACTCCCAAAGTGACCACCATGAAGGTTACCGGCATTTTTGAAATGGGGATGTTCGAATACGATGCTACCTTTGCCTATGTTTCTTTGAGCACCTCTCAACTGCTGTTTGAACAACCCAATACGGTCAATGGTATGGCCGTTAAAGTCGACCACCTGGAGAATGCCCGTCAAGTAGCGGCTGAATTGCAGGATCACGCTTTTGGCTATTGGGCCCGGGATTTTATGGCCTTAAATCGGAATTTGGCCACGGCCCTGCACACTGAAAAAATCGTAATGTTTATTATTTTGATTATGATCATCATGGTGGCGGCTTTTAACATTGCCTCTACCTTAATAATGGTCGTGATGGAGAAGAAAAAGGATATAGGTATCCTTAAGGCCATGGGTGCAAATCAGCGTTCCATCCGGCGCCTCTTCATGCTCGAAGGTGGCCTTATTGGTATAGGCGGCGCCCTCCTGGGTTTGGCCGGCGGGTTGATCACCTGCCTGCTATTGAAACTCTATCCGCTTAAAATTCCAGGGGGCGGCAGCGTCTACTATATTGAAACTTTGCCGGTGGCCACGGACCCCAAGGATGTGATCATGATCGCCACCATTACGTTTGCAGTGTGTTTGTTGTCAACGGTTTATCCTGCTTGGCAAGCGTCCAAATTAGATCCCGTAGAAGCGATACGCTATGAATGAACCTATTTTAATGTTAACCAAGATCAATAAAGAATTCAAAGTCGGCCGTCAGGCCCTACATGTGTTGAAAGACCTTGATTTGTCCGTGACCAAGGGGGAAGCGGTGGCGGTGGTAGGCCCTTCGGGAGCCGGAAAAACCACCATGCTTAATATAGCCGGCGGTTTAATGTCGCCCACCTCGGGGTCTGTAAAAATTCAGAACCAGGAATTGGGCCACCAGGGTGATGAGCTATTGGCACGGCTGCGCAATCAATTGGTGGGGTTTGTTTTTCAACTGCATTTGCTTCTGCCCGAATTCACCGCTCAGGAAAATGTGGCGCTGCCCGGATTAATTGGAGGACGCCCCAAGACCGAATGCCTGGACAAGGCCAAGGCTTTGTTGGAAGAAGTTGGATTGGCCAAGCGTCTGGATCACCGTCCCGGTGAATTGTCAGGAGGCGAGCAGCAACGGGTGGCCATCGCAAGGGCATTGTTGAATGATCCACAATTATTGTTGGCTGATGAACCGACGGGAGACCTGGACGGGCCTACAGCAAGAGACATTCATGACCTGTTGTTGTCATTAAACAAAAAACGGGGTCAAACCCTTATAATAGTGACTCATAATCCTGAGTTGGCTGATCTTGCCGATCGCATCATTAGCATGAAAGATGGCAAAATTGATGAATGAGGGTGATCGAAATGTTATGCCAAATATGCAAGGAAGAGGAAGCAACGGTTTTTTTTATAGAGATTAATCAGGAAGAACATCACAGCGTTCACCTGTGTGAAAATTGCGCGCAACAAAAACATCTCCAGGAAGTATTAAATAAATCCGCCAAGATAATTCAGAAATTGTGGGCATCGCTTACGCATGGGGAGTCAAAAGAGAAGCCGGATGCGATTGTGGGTGCCTGTCCCCATTGCGGCCTGACCTTTGCTCAATTTAAAAAAACGGGGCAACTGGGATGCAGCGTTTGTTACGACCATTTTTGGGAAATTCTATCGCCATGGTTGCGCCAGTTTCATCACCTTGACCAGCATGATAAAGCCTTGACAAATTTCCGGCACCAACAGCAGCTCCCGGAGGGGACTAGGTTAAAGGCGGCCTTAGCCGATGCCATTGCTCGTGAACGCTATGAGGAAGCGGCGACTATACGAGATCAATTACGGAAGTTGGAGTCGTGATGAATTTTAGAACTAAAATCAAAACAGCGGCGTGGTTGGAAACACAGAATGGCCCGGAGCAGGTAGTGGTATCTTCCCGGGTGCGGCTGCTGCGCAACCTGGAGGGCTTGGCCTTTCCCGCACGTGCCAATGGCCGGGAGCGGGAAGCGGTGGTAAATGCCGTACGCCCACGCATTCGCTTTTCAGGGAAGATGCCTTTTGTAGAAAAACGGTTGCGGTTTTTAGACCAACGTGAGAAACAACTTTTAGTGGAACAACGGCTTCTCAGGGTCAGTGGCATGAACGCAAAAACCGATGTGGTGGTGCTTAGTGACCGTAGTCGTGCGCAATCGGTGGTGATCAATGACGAGGATCATATACGTATACAGGTCCTCGCGGGCGGGTTGTCTCTTGAGACTGCTCTGGCCCAAGCCAAGGCCATTGGTCTGAGTCTGGAAGGAGAACAGGTTCTGGCCCAAAACCGGCAGCTGGGTTATCTGACAGCTTCTCCCGGTAATGTTGGTACTGGCCTGCGTGCCTCTGTTTTGCTCCATCTTCCCGCTTTGATGATGACCCAGGAAATAGCCCCTCTGCTGCATACACTTCATCACATGGAATTGTCGGTACGGGACTTTTTTGGCCAGCCCTTTCATCTGAAGAGTCCCTTTATTATTATCAGTAACCGCGTGACCCTGGGTAAAAGCGCAGAGGAACTGATTGCCCATTTGAACGGTGTGGCCGGACAACTCGCGGAGCGGGAGACCAAAAGCCGCCAGGAGTTGTTAAAGAATAACCTCGCTATGCTCGAGGATAAAGTGGGAAGAACCTTGGCCTTGGTGAGGGCCTGTTCGCTGATGGAGGCGCAGGAAGCTCTGGATTGGCTCTCAGTACTGATGCTGGGTGTAGAAATGAATTTGCTGGCGGGGATGACTAGTCAAGCGATCCTGGAAGTGTTATTATTAGTCGGCCCGGCCAGCCTGCAATCCTTGCGTGGGCGGGTTTTGGAAGAACAGGAGCAATTGCAGTATCGTGCATCCCTGGTGCAAAAGAAAATTAAAAAATTAAATGACGCTGGAGCAAGATGCGGGATAAATCGATAAGAGATGAATCGTAATTTTTTGAATTTCATTCCTCCCAGGGCAAGGGCCGGGGAGGAATGAAAGCGTATTAAAAATGATACTCCACCGAGGAGGGTTTTGATTATGTTTGATAAATTTACGGAACGAGCGAAAAAGGTGATTAATTTGGCGAGAGAAGAAGCCGCTCGTCTGGGACATGACTATATTGGAACAGAACATCTGCTGTTGGGATTGATCAAGGAGGGCGGTGGCGTGGCCACGGCGGTGATTGAAAACCTTGGTCTTGACTTGGAACGGCTAAAAATGGAAGTGGAAAAATCCATCAGCATGGGCGGCGGCACCTTGACTTTGGGGGAAGTGCCGTTTACCAGCTCTGCTAAAAAGGTTCTGGAGCTGGCTTTGGAAGAAGCCCAAGCCCTGGGTCATAACTATATTGGGACGGAACACATTTTGCTGGGATTGATACGGGAAGGGGATGGTATCGCCGCCCAGGTGTTGGAACATTTTAATCTTAGAATTGAAAAAGCCAGGGAGATGACCATTTATCTGTTGGGCGGGAACCTGCCCAAATACATGCAGGGGCAGGTCAAAACCAATACCCCTACGCTTGATGCCTTTGGCCGGGATTTAACCCAGCTGGCCCGGGAAGGAAAGTTGGATCCGGTGATTGGCCGTGAAAATGAAATTGACCGGGTGATCCAGATCCTCTGCCGCCGCACTAAAAATAATCCTGTGCTTATCGGTGAACCGGGCGTGGGCAAAACGGCCATCGCCGAAGGCCTGGCCCAAAAAATTATTTCAAATAATGTGCCTGAGTTGTTGTACAACAAGCGGATCGTAACCCTGGATTTGGCCGCAGTGGTGGCAGGCACCAAATACCGCGGTGAATTTGAAGAACGCCTTAAAACCGTCATGCAGGAAATTAAAGCGGCCAGCGCCACGGTAATCTTGTTTATCGATGAATTGCATACGCTGGTGGGTGCCGGAGCGGCGGAAGGTGCCATTGATGCGTCCAATATGCTCAAACCGGCGCTGGCACGGGGAGAAGTGCAGTGTATTGGCGCCACCACCATGGATGAATACCGCAAACATATTGAAAAAGACGGCGCCTTGGAACGGCGTTTTCAATCCATTAAGGTGGAAGCCCCCAGTGTGGAGGAGGCTATTCAAATATTAACCGGATTGCGCGACCGCTATGAAAGCCACCATCATGTGAAATACACGGACGGTGCTTTGGAAGCGGCGGTCAAGTTATCGGAAAGGTATATAACAGGTCGGCTGCTGCCGGATAAGGCTATTGATGTTATGGATGAAGCCGGTGCCCGCGCCCGGCTTAAATCTGCCATTCTGCCTCCTGATTTAAAAGAACTGGATACGGAGATTGACAGTGTTAGCAAAGAAAAAGAATCGGCTATTAAAATGCAGGAATTTGAAAAAGCAGCCAGTCTGCGCGATGAAATTAAGGAATTAAAGAAGAAAAAAGAAGAACGAAAACGGCAATGGGAACAATCACGCAACAAACAGACTCTAACCGTCACGGCCGAAGAAATTGCACAGATAATCAGCAAATGGACCGGTGTACCGGTCTTTAAACTGGAGGAAAAAGAGTCGGCCAAATTGTTGCGTATGGAAGATGAACTGCATCACCGCATCATTGGCCAGGAAGAAGCCATCAGCGCCATCTCGCGTTCAGTCAGACGATCCCGGGCAGGGGTGGCGGATCCCAAACGTCCTATTGGATCGTTTATTTTTCTTGGGCCTACGGGCGTGGGTAAAACCGAAATGGCCAGGGCGTTGGCGGCGTTTTTGTTTGAGGACGAGAATACGCTGATTCGTATTGACATGTCCGAGTACATGGAAAAATTCAGTGTATCGCGTCTGGTGGGCGCGCCTCCGGGATACATCGGTCATGACGAAGGCGGCCAATTAACGGAAAAAGTCCGGCGCAATCCTTATTCGGTCATCTTGTTTGATGAAATCGAAAAAGCTCATCCCGATGTGTTCAATATTTTGTTGCAAGTTCTGGAAGACGGGCGTTTGACCGACAACAACGGCCGCATGGTTGATTTTAAAAATACGGTGGTCATTATGACCAGCAATATTGGCGCCCGTCTGTTGGATAAAGGCGGGGCTTTGGGATTTCAGGCGGCTTCCGCCTCGGAAGCGGATAATTTGACCCGCGACCGGGTCATGAATGAGGTGAAGAAAGTATTTAATCCTGAGTTCTTGAACCGCGTGGATGAAGTCATTGTGTTCCATAGCTTGCGCAAGGAACATTTGGAAAAAATAGTGGAACTGTTGGCCAGCAATGTGATGAGCCGGTTGAAAGACAAGGATTTAAGCGTGAGTCTGACCACGGAGGTCAAAGATTTTCTGATCGAAAAAGGTTATAATCCCCAAATGGGTGCGCGACCACTGAAACGGGCCATTCAGCGTTATTTGGAAGATCCCTTGGCCGAATTGATTTTAAAAGGATCACTCAAAGAAGGCCAGCATGTAGATGCCCTGGTGGGTAATGATGAGCTCAAGTTTGAAGTGAAAGTAGAGGCCACCTAACGCATGACCAAAAAGCCCCGGCCAGGGGAGCAAAAGCAAGCCGAATCACGACGACCATCCTTAAAAAGAAAAAACAAGCAACGCCCTCAAGCAGTGACATCGGGCGGCCAAGCCACTACCCCGAGGACCAGCCCATCTCGGGGTACTCAAGGGCAGCCGCATCAATTGCCTCCCGAAAGAATACAAAAAGCACGCCATCCACTCTTTGCCCTAATGATCAGCAGTCTTATCATTGGGAGCATTGTGGCTGGCTTATGGATTCTTAGTTCCAGCGGCGTAGTAACCAGACGGTTCAAACCGCAGTTGGAAGTAGAATTGTCCAAAGCGTTGTCCCGCACCGTCACGGTGGATAAAATTGAAGGTGGCCTGTTTGACCGGGTGGTCTTAAAGGGCATTACCATCTCCAGCCCGGAGCAAAAGGATTCGCTGGCGATTACTATTGACCGCGTGGTGGTGCAATATTCGCTGTGGGATATTCTGGTGCGCAAACGCCCCCTGGCCGAGAGTCTGCATCAAATCCAACTGATTAAACCATTGATTGAATTCAAACGTTCCCCGGAAGGCAAATGGCAGGGGCCTTCTTTCCAAATTGCCCGCACCCATCGCCTGGTGGCCGGACCGGCTGCACCCGCGCCTTTTACATTTCCCAAAATTAAAATCATGCTTTACGACGGTGAATTGAGGCTGCTCAATCAGCAGGCCTCTACCAGCATTAAGAAAATCCGGGGCATGCTCAATGTAAAAGATCCCATGGCCGCGCGCCTTTATCTTTCCGGTAAAACCGATGAGCACCGCCGGCAAAATATTAAGCTTTCCGGGATTATGGATCTGACAGCCAATGTCTACCGCCTCAATTTAGAGGCCATGAAAATGAAGCTGCGTCCCATCGAACGGGTCATTAAAGTTTCCGAAGATTTTGAATTAGCCTCCGGTGAGGCGGATTTGAATCTTAAAATCCGAAGCCGATCTCCACGATCCCTGGACTTGATTCCCGGAGCGGAACTCAAAGGCCGGATAGTATTGTATGATGCTGCGGTAAAAACCAATTTAACAGGAGAGATGATACGCAACCTCTACGGCGTGGTGGCAATTGATAACCGTGATCTGAATTTTAAAAACGTGCAGGCCCTGTTGGGTAAAACCTCCTGGACCGGAAGTGGATGGTTGCGGGATTTGCAAAATCCCATGCTTGATTTACAGGTCAAAAGTGAACGATTAGAGCTGGCGGATTTGACTAAGTCCTTGCCCCGTTTTCAGCGTTTGAACACCAGTGGTGCTGCGCAAGCCCAAGTGCGGATTAGCGGAAGACTGCCGCAGGTGGCCGCCACGTTGAATTTGAAGATGGATGCCGGCAAAATCGGCCAGGTGAAAATTCGTCATTTTGAAAGTATATCCAAGTATCAGTCAGGCGAGTTAAACCTGCTCCAAGCCAAGGGTGTCCTAGCCCGGGGTTGGATCGAGGGCAGTGGCAAGATCATTCTTCCCGAAGGCCAAGATGATCCTGGTCAGGTAGAATTTACAGGGCGAGCCCAGAATTTAGAGCTGACTGATTTGGGGAGTTGGGCCGGGCTGACCCACGTCAAAGGAAAAGTCAATGGCTTGGTCAAATTGAACGGGTCCCTGAATGACCCCACCTTAACCGCCACGGTGCAATCTACGCAGGTGGACTTATGGGGTAGTACTCTAAAACGCCTGCATGGTTCCTTTACATCCACGCAAAAAAACATGGCTCTTCTGGTCTCCACCAACTGGGGACCCATCAAAAATGCCACCCTCAAAGTGGTGGCCAGCCATCCCGATGCCTCCTGGAGAATTGAACAACTGGAGCTTTCACAAAACAAAAAACGGTTGGTTAAAGCTGATGGGTTTTGGTCCGGTCCGGTGGAAGATACGATTGCCGCCAATATCCACGCCAATCGTCTGCCTTTAAATCTTATTCCCGTATTACCGCCGGCCCTTAACTATTTGAATGGTCATATCAGTTTTGACGGGCAATGGACCGGGCGGTTGACCTCGCCTGTATTTCAAGGCCGGTTTCATACGGATGCGCTGCATTATATCGGCCATACGGCTATCGATGCCCGCGGGAAAGTGTCCATCGCCAAAGATCGCATCGAGCTGAAGGATATATGGGTTGACGGTAAAAAACTTTATTTAACCGGCAGTTTGAACATGGGATTCAGCCGCGTCATGACGGTGGCCGCCCGCTTTAATGGTTTGAGACTTGATCATTTGGCCGGTTTACTAGGCTATCGGGAGGCGGCCTCCGTTACGGGACGTCTTCGCGGCCAAGTGGAATTAAACGGGCCCGCCAAGCGTTTGAAATCCACCGGGGCCTTGACCCTGGCAAATGTACATTGGGGTGCTTTGGAAGCGCGGGACGGCGTGGTTAATTTTTCCTCCAGCGGTGACCAGTTCTGGCTCAAGGAATTTCGTTTGCGCCAAAAACAGGGCGTGTTCAATGCGGTGTTGGAGACAGGCTTGGACTTTGATCAGGGAGACTTCAATCTGCTGGTGTGGATGGAGCATTTTGAAGTGGCTAAGCGGGCCTGGACTGGTGACCTTAAAATCAAAGGAGTACATGAGGTGGTTGACGGCCAACCCCAGCACCGCGGATCCATTACCCTTAACCGCTTCAAAATGGATGGCCGTAATTTAGATGCGCTGGCAGGACGGTTTCAATTTGGCCGCCAGGTTTTGTGGTTAAAAGATCTGAACTGGGGCCGGTCCATTACCATGAACGGACAAGTACAGACCGGTCCTCGAAAACAGGGACAGCTAAACTTTTCTTTAAAAAAAGCCGATCTCTCCACCCTTCGCAGCCTTTTGGCACCCGGCCGGCCACCGTTGCATCAACCTGTTTCCGGAGAAGGCCAGGTCAACTGGTCGGCTGCTCAAAGTACTTTATCAACCACCTTAACCCTGGATAAAAGCCGGCAGCTCTCGGCCACCATGGCGCTAGAAGGCCTGGGCAGCGGTCAACCGATCAAATTTAAAGGTCACGTAAAAACCCAGGCTGTGCCCCTGGCCTGGTTATTGGATATGCTGTTGGCAGAAACCTATGAAAAGGCACCCCGCGGGAATCTGACCAGTGATTTGACCTTCTCCGGCAAGTCAGGACGGTTGCAGACCTTGAAAGGCAGGGTGAGTGCCGATCAGTTTAAACACGGCAGTTGGAACTTCACCCATTTACAGGCTGACCTGAACCTGGAAAAAAACCAGCTCACCATCAATGACCTGGAAGGACGGCAAGCGCAAGGGTCCATTAAGGCTGTTAAGTTGACCTGTCAAAGGAACCCCAAGGATTATTGGACGGTTGACAGCGGATTTGAAGCTGATCATTTTAATTTTTTGTCGAGGAAGTTTAATGGTCATTTAGCCGTTACCGGCAACATTAAACTAAAACCGGTTTATGATATGACCTTGGAGGTGGCCAGTCAGGATTTTGGCATTGATCTGCAATCGTTCGGATTGCTAAAGGCTATTATCAATTATCAAGATAAACAGGTCAGAATTCGCACCACTCCCGACTTGAGTTATCATTTGGAAGCAGCTTTGACCGCTCCGCCTGACGGGGCTTTGATATTTAATCAATTGCAACTGCAGCATGCTGGCAAAGTATTGATCAGCGGTAAGGGACGCATTGACGGTCAGGGGACGTCGGATATCCTTTTTGACATTAATGATGTGGGCGCCGATATCATTGCTAAAACCCTGGGCTGGCCGCAGGCGTGGACAGGACGTGCCTTTGGCTCCGTTCACTATACCGATCCCAGTAAGATACCACATTTTGAAATAGCGGTGAAAATCGAAAATGGCAGTGTCATTGACCTGCCCTTTGATATTTTCAGCGGGAAAATTTTAATCGATCACGACTGGTTATATTTTAAAGGCCCCCAAGAGGGGTGTCTATTGCAGCGCACCGGCAAATACAATCTGAAGCTCTCGGGGAAAATACCTCTGCCGCAAACAGCGAAGGCAGTCAAAGCCATGGAAGGCGAGGAGATGGACGTGCAGGTCACGATGCCCCAGGGCGACTTGGATTTTTTGCGTTTTATTCCCTACATCGCCTCCGGCTCGGGTAAGAGCGCGCTGGCTTTGACGGTCAAAGGAACCATGGACTACCCCAGTTTGAATGGGACGATTCGCATCGAAAATGGTACGGTATATCCCCGGTATTATGCTCCTAAAATAGATCATTTATTTGCGGACCTCCAGATCAACGACAATAAGCTGGTGGCCAGGCGTTTTGAAGGAAAGGTTGGGGAAGGCCGGCTGGTGATCTCAGCCGGGAAAACGAAAAAATGGCTTACCGAATTCAGGCGCTTGGTTCCCCATGAATTGAATTTGCATTTGCAATCCCGTGACGGCCGCATCAAATTGGATAACACCGAGGATTTTGAATTTGTATCCGCCTTGGCGGATGTCGATCTGACCATAACCGGCACCCTCGAGAATCCGGTCCTGGGCGGGGACTTGGCCTTGTCCGACGGGCAGTTCACCTTCCCTGCCATACCCCTGACCCCTTTTGCCAAAAATGTGAAAGGGGGTGCCGTGAGTTATGACCATTTAAAGCTGACCAGTCTCAAAAATTTGTGGTTTTATAAGGATGTGGTCCGTGCTCAGTTGGCCCCACAACAAAGCGTTGTCTTGAATGGCGATAAATATCAATTTCGAGGGGACGGGCACATTGTGGTGGCCCGCGGCAGTATGATTTATTTAAATAACGAATTTACCCTCGATCCCAACGAAGCCACAGAGCTAATTTTTCGAGGGAAAGATCTGCCCCGGCTTAGCGCCTTGACCAAAACCACCATCAGAAATGTTCAAATCAAGGATGAAGGCCATAGCCGTGATGCCATCATCTACCTAAGGGTGGAAGGCCAGGTGGGTGCGCTTAAATTAAAATTATCTTCCGACCCGGAGATGACACAAGCACAGATTATGTCCTTATTAACGCTGGGGGAGGATTATTCCAATTGGAGCCAGGCGGAACTGGAGCAAAAAATTCAGACAGCCGGCGCTCGGGTCTTGGGGCGATTGGCTGGAAATCTCATAGGACGGGAGATTGAAAAAAGCATCAAGAAAATTACGCCCCTTGATTTGGATGTTATAGATATTCGCTTAGGGGGCATGGAAAAACTGGCGGGATCGATAATGTCCGGCAGCAATACAACCAACGCCAGCACTGGTTCCGGCGGGGGGGTGACAGGCACCAGCCTTCTGCAGGACACTCAAATTGACGTAGGCAAATATTTGACAGACGATCTTTTTCTGAATTATCGGGGGATATTGAAGGAACGGGAGGCGGATCAGGGCAACCTGACCTGGCAGTCCTATTTGGGTTTGGAATATAATATAGATCCTTCGCGTAAAATTAAAGTTTACAAAAATTTTGATACTGATTCCGACCAGGAACTGTTTTGGGGTATTGAGGGGCGGGTGCATTTCGACAGTTGGGCCCCCAAAGAACATGACGGAAACCGTCGGCAAAACCCGCACTCCGTTAACCCTACGCCCACCATTATTCCTTTGGATTAATTGAAATCAATACGCATCCGTTCGCCGCAGGGATAAACTTACTTACAGACCGGAAGCTTAGATTGCATAAGTTGGCGTTGATATTGGAAGTCCGAATTTTATTTGACGGTGTCCAAAAAATTCATTTCCAGCCTTATGAATGCGTTAGTTGTTGACGGTCTTTTAACCTTTTGTTACAATTTTGCAAATTTTTTAAACCCATGGAGGATCTGGTGAGTATAAGGCATTATTTGTTGCGGTTGGCCTGTCTCTTTGTAACTCTTTCCTCGTTGTCTGCGCTGGTTCAAGCGCGTGCCCTCGAAAACAAAGTCATTTCGGAAATTACCGTTGAAGGTAATGTACTGACTTCCGGCCAGGACATTCTCTCCTGGCTGAAAGTGAAACCCGGTGATGTCTATAGTGATGTCAATATGGTGGTGGACCGGGATTTAAAAGCTCTGTGGGATACCGGCAAATTTGAAGATGTGCAGGCTTCCCTGGTACCCCTCAGCAACGGCCAGGTTCGTTTGGTCATAACAGTCAAAGAAAAACCGATTATCAACAGTATCCAATTCTCGGGTAATAAGTCCATCAGCTCCAAGGACTTGTTGGACAAACTGGATATTAAACCGGGCACCCCTTATGATGAATTTCAAGCGGAACAGCTGGCGGAAAAAACCGCGGATTTCTATCGGGAAAAAGAATTTTATCAAGTCGTGGTGACGCCAGTGGTTCAAAAGCTGGACAATGATAAAGTTAATCTGACTTTTGATGTTGATGAGGGCATGAAAGTCAAGGTGACCAAGATTACCGTATCGGGCAACAAGGCTTTCTCCGAAGGTAAAATCAAGGGATTTATGGAAACCAAGGAGGCAGGCTGGTTTGTGGGGGGGACTTTTAAGGAAGAGACCTTTATCACCGATTTGAAAAAAATACTTTATAGCTATGCCCGCGAAGGCTACCTTAAGGCCAAGATATTTGGTATGGGATTGATGGATATTGACGGTCACAAGGAAGAACTGGTGAAAGAAGCAGTGCATGTGGACACAGCCAAAAAAGAGATGAATATCCATTTGGATGTTGAAGAGGGCATACAGTATAAAATCGCGGCCATCAATATTAAAGGCAATATCATTTTTTCCGAGGATGAATTGCTAGGCAGAATGGATTTGAAAAAAGGCGAAATTTTAGACCGCCTTGCCTTTGAACAGGACATGCAAAAAATACGTTCCGCTTATTCTGAAAAAGGTTATATCTTTGCCGATGTTTCTCCGGAATTGGATTATAATGATGAAGCCGGCTTGGTGACCATTACCATTATTATCCGTGAAGGCACCATCGCCAGGGTGGAACATATCCTGATCCGCGGCAATACGATCACCAAAGATAAGGTCATTCGCCGGGAAATTAACATTGAAGATGGGGAGCCTTTTGATTCCCGCAAAATTCAACGGGCCCAAGAGGATATCATGAATTTGGGTTTTTTCCAGGATGTACGCATTAGTACAGAACCTGGGTCCACGCCTTCCGAGCAGGTCCTGGTGTTTGAGGTGGAAGAACGTCAGACCGGTACTATTAGCCTGGGAGCAGGGTATTCCTCGGTGGATCAGCTTATGGGGTACTTACAACTGACCCAGGCCAATTTATTCGGCAATGGTCAGTCGGTCAGCCTGCAGTGGGAATTGGGTAGTCTGCGTCAGAGTTGGCAGATGTCATTTACCGAACCCTGGCTTTTTGATGCGCCCGTTTCCTTTGGTGTGGATGTATGGAACATCAATAAGGAAAACGGGTACAACGGGCAAGGCTATAATCTACTCTCTCAAGGTGGAGATATCCGTTTTGGCCGGCGATTTTCGGATGTGTGGAAAGGTTATTTAACTTATAAGCTGGAAAGCAATGAATATACGGACATCACCACCTCCGACCTGTTGGCCGTCGAAGGCCGTACCGACACCAGCTCTCTGACCCCCACCTTGGTCTATGATTCTCGTGATAACATTTTCGACCCCAATTATGGTATGTACCATCGTCTATCCGTAGAATTTGCCGGCGGCGTATTGGGCGGAGACAATAATTTTCTCAAGTATGGATTTGACACCAGTTATTATATCCCCTTGATCTGGAAACTGGTGCTTGCTTTGCATGGGGAATTTGGTTATGTCAACGGGTTCGATTACGGTGTGCGCAGCAATCCGGACTTACCGGATGTGCCGGTCAGTGAACTCTATCGTGTCGGCGGTACTGATTCTGTGCGCGGCTACAGCGACGGATCGCTCCAGGGCGATCCCAAACGTAATGGCGGGCAGTTGAAATTGGTGACCAATGTGGAACTGCATTATCCCATCATCGGTCCGCTTAAAGGTGTGGCCTTTTTCGATGCCGGGAATGTATGGTCCAATTTCAGAAATTCTGAAGGGAATGATTTCGTAGAAGATCCTTCTTTACGCAAAGGCGTTGGTACCGGCGTGCGGTTGACTATTCCCGGTACTGTCATTTTGATTCGTTTCGATTTTGGTTATCCCTTGGATCCTTTGCCTGGAACCTCGCCCGGCCTGGTTTACCACTTTAGCATTGGCAATATTTTCTAACCGGGGAGTCTCAGCCCATTTGTTCATGTCGGCAGGCAGGCTTGCCGGGCATGGCCTGGAGAGGTTGATCTTCATAGTCAAACACAAACTGAAAGGGGAATGGAACGATGAGAAAAAGTTTTTGGCTTAGCACAATCGCAATGTTTTTATTGGTGGCTTTCACCTCCGCGGCCATGGCCGCGACCAAAGTGGCGGTGCTGGACATCAGCAAGGTGGTGAAAGAATACAGCAAGTACAAGGATGCTTCCGAACGCCTGGAAAAGGAAGTGGGAGACACTCGCACGGAATTGGAAAAAGAGCAGAAGGATTTGGCCAAACGTAAAAATGATTTGGACGTGCAAAAAGGTATTTTGTCGGAGAAAAAATTCTCAAAGCTTGAAGAGCAGGTCCAGAAAGACCAGCAAGCTTTTCTGGATAAATATCGCAATGAGCAACAAGCGATCGTTAAAAAACAAAAAACGCTATTGGAAAATGTGGAAAACGACGTGATTAATGTGGTCCAAAAAATCGCCAAGAAAGAAAAGTACGACATGGTATTGGATAAAAATGCGGTTTATTACTATGAAGGCGATGATATTACCTACAAGGTGTTGGACGCGCTCAATAAATAGTTGAGGCCAAGTGATGCAAAAGTCCTTAAGCAGCCTGGCGGCGCTAACGGGAACGACACTGCACGGTGATTCCCAAACGATGATTTCAGGGGTGAACTCCCTGGAGGAAGCGGAACCAGGTGATATTAGTTTTTTAGCCAATAAAAAATATGCCAAGCTTCTGGAGAAAACTCAGGCCAGTGCCGTGGTTATTCCCGTAGGGGTGACCACGGCCAAAGCCGCATTGGTTAGTAATAATCCCTATGCTGATTTTGTTAAGATCATCGGCCTGTTCGCGCCGACTATACCCCTGCCAGGTCCTGGCATTCATCCCACGGCTATCGTGGATCCGACGGCGAAATTGGGTGAAGATGTAGCCATTGGACCTTATTGTGTGATCGGTCCCGAAGTGGTTATAGGGCGGGGTTCAGTGGTGGTGGCGCAAACGTTTATTGGCCAGGAGTGCGTTCTCGGGGAACAATGTATTCTTTATCCTCAGGTGATTCTCAGGGAACGGTGTCGTCTGGGGCATCGCGTTATCCTCAACCCGGGCGTGGTCATCGGCGGGGATGGGTTTGGTTTTGCGCCGGCAGAAGGCCGGTATCATAAAATTCCACAAATCGGGATTGTGGTTATTGAAGACGATGTGGAAATCGGTTCCAATACCACCATTGACCGGGCTGCTCTCCATGAAACCAGAATCGGGGAAGGCACTAAAATTGATAATTTGGTTATGGTGGCCCATAATGTGGTTATTGGCCGCCATACGGTAATTGCCGGCCAAGCCGGCTTGAGCGGCAGCACCAAAGTAGGTGATCAGGTGATGATGGGTGGCCAGGCGGGCACTGCTGGCCATATGAAAATAGGGGATCGTGTGGTGGTCGGTGGGCAATCGGGGGTTACCAAAGATACTCCAGCAGGGCAATTCATCGATGGCACGCCGGCTAAGCCGTTTCGCACCTATATGCGGGAGCAGGCGGAACTGGGGCGACTCAGCGATTTGCGAAAAAAAATCCATGCATTGGAAAAGCGTTTAGAGGCCTTGGAAAATCATGAGCAATAAACAAAAAACCATTGCCAAAACCGTGAGCCTTTCTGGGGTGGGAATACATACCGGTCAGTCTTCCACAGTGACCTTTCATCCAGCAGAGGTTGATTTCGGTCTACGTTTAGCCAAATCCCATAATTTGGAAAACCATTTTCAACCGGACAGCAGGTTGGTTACCGATACCAGTCGGGGGACCACCCTGACCCGAGGCCAGGAGACCTTTAATACAGTGGAGCACATTTTAAGCGCTCTCCATGGCTTGGGCATCGATAATTGTCTGGTGGAACTATCGGCGGAAGAACCGCCCATTATGGACGGCTCAGCTTTACCCTTTATCGAAGCTCTGGAAGCAGCGGAGGTGGTGGAGCAGGCCAAAGAGCAAACCAACCTTTATTGCCTCACTTCGCCCTTTGTGTTTCAAGAAGGAGATAAGAGCATCGTTGGGTGGCCTTATGACGGCCTGCGTATTACCTATAATATGGATTACCCCAATACCTGGTTGAGCAAACGGCGTCTGACGTTGGATATTACGCCGGAACACTTCAAAACCTCATTAGGATTTGCGCGGACGTTTTGTTTTGAACATGAGATTGAATGGCTTAAGGCGCATGGCTTGGCGAAAGGCGGTACGGCTGACAATGCCTTGGTGCTGACGGCTACGGGTGTGAAAAATGGTCCTTTACGGCATGAGGATGAATTGGTTCTTCATAAGATACTGGACCTGGTGGGGGATTTAACGCTGCTGGGCAGAGAAGTCAAAGGGCATTTCGTAGCTACCAAGACCGGCCATGGTATGAATGTGAAACTGGTCAATTTTCTTAAATCGAGAATCAATAAAGAACAAGGGGGGGAACATAAGGTGATCGTGGAAGCCAAAGATATCGAAAAATTATTGCCCCATCGTTATCCATTTTTATTAGTGGACAGGGTCATTGACCTCGTGGAAGGTGAAAAAGTGGTAGGCATTAAAAATGTTACCATGAACGAACATTTTTTCCAGGGCCACTTTCCTGGTCATCCCATCATGCCCGGGGTGTTGATCGTGGAAGCCATGGCCCAATGCGGCGGGGTGCTTTTGATGAAAAGCATTCCCGATCCCGAAACTAAAGTGGTTTATTTCATCAGTATTGACAATGTCAAGTTTCGCAAGCCGGTCATTCCCGGTGACCAATTGCGCTTTGAATTATCGGTGGGCAAGATCAAGGGCAAGATTGCAAAAATGCACGGCCAGGCTTATGTGGAAGACAAACTGGTGTGTGAAGCGGACCTGATGTGCACGCTTATGGACCGCTAAGCGTCTCCTCAAAGCCTTGCCTTATTAATAAGCTTACTATTAGTCAACATCCTTGCAAGTCAACCTATGGCGCCCTAACTCGTGGGTGCTGAAAGCCTGCTCACTCAGATTACCAGGTTTGGAGATCAGGCACGAACGAGAAATCTTAGGAAAGTGGAGGCCAAAAGCGGTGTCAGTAAAAATTCATCCCACGGCCATTGTCTCCCCGCAAGCGCAATTGGGCGAAGATGTCACTATCGGTCCAGGAGCCATTATCAATCAAGAGACGGTCATCGGGGACCGTACGGAAATTGGCGCTTACGCCATGGTGGATATATGGACAACTATTGGTCAAGAGAACAGAATATTTCCCTATGCCGTACTCGGCAACGAATGCCAGGATTTGAAATTCCATGGTGAGAAGACCTATGTTAACATCGGCGACAAGAATACCATCCGCGAGTTTGTCACCATTAACCGGGCAACCGGCGAAGGCAATGTGACTTCTATTGGTAACGGTAATCTTATCATGACTTATGCTCACATTGCCCATGATTGTAAAATTGGCAATCACAATATTATTGCCAACAGCATTGCCATGGCGGGACATGTAACCATTATGGATCATGCCAATGTGGGTGGCTTATGCGCGCTCCATCAATATATCCGGATCGGCTCCTATGCCATGATCGGCGGCCACTCCCGGGTTCCCAAAGATGTGCCACCTTATGTTATGTGTGCCGGCTCACCGCTGCGGATTGCGGGTATCAATAAAATTGGACTGCAACGCAAAGGATTTACGGAAGATCAAATCAAAGTGGTGGACCGAGCCCATCGCTTGTTGTACCGCTCCAAGTTGAATATTTCCCAAGCCATAAAAAAAATCGAAGAAGAAATGGGCCATGAAGAAATCATCAAACCCCTTATTGCCTTTGTCAAAGAATCTGAACGAGGCATTTCCAAATAACAAACTGGGCATCATCGCCGGTTGGGGGGAATTCCCCGCCCTGGTAGCCAAAGAAGCCCGGGCCATGGGGCTTCAGGTGGTGGCAGTAGGGTTTCCGGAAGAGACCGAACCGCGTATGGCGGAGCTTGTTGATGAAATGCACTGGATCAGCCTTGGGCAGTTGGGCAAGCTGCTCAGCAGTTTTAAAAAAGCCGGTGTGAAAAAGGCTATGATGGCCGGTATGATCCGGCATAAACAACTCTTTGCCAAATTGAAAATAGATTGGGAAGCTGTAAAGCTTTTGACTCATCTGGCGGACAAACGGGCTGATTCCATTCTGAGCGCAGTGGCCAATAAACTGGCTTCCGAAGATATTGAATTGATCTCACCCTTGCCTATGCTGAAACCCTATTTGCCCGGACCGGGTGTACTCACCAATAAAAAACCAACTCCAAAAGAACAAGCGGATATTGATTTTGGTTACAAAATTGCCAAGCATATTGCCGGTGCGGACATAGGCCAGACCGTTGTGGTCAAGGACCAGGCGGTGATCGCCATAGAAGCGATGGAAGGCACTGATGCCTGTATTTTACGCAGCGGCAAATATAATAAAAAAGGTGGCACCGTGGTGAAAGTCACCAAACCCAGCCAGGATATGCGTTTCGACACGCCGGTCATTGGTCCCAGAACCATCAGATCCATGCACCGTGCCAAATTGTCTGTAATCGCCTTTGACGCAGGAAAAACCTTGATATTGGAAAAAGAAAAAACCTTGGCCGATGCCCGACAGGCCAAAATTGTCATGGTGGCGCTGTAATAAGCTTCTGAAACCCACTTTTAAAACCTCTGCTGGCAAGCACGCTATAACGTTAGCACACGATAACTTGTTTTGAAATGAGCAGTCAGTGATCGTCTTCCTTGGTTAAGGAGTATGAGAGCGGGATTTTCGGAAGATCGCACCACCTGATGAAAAGGCATCGGCTTGGATACGTCACATTGACCAGTTCTAAAATCCCACTATACCCCTTTCCAATTAGAGGATAAAGCAAGAAGTCTATCAATGCAAAATGGGTAGATTTTGCTGACGCACACTCTAAATACCACACTATATTGTATGTGCTGTTTGCCTTAACACCTAAGTTTAGTGTTTTTGGTTAAAAAACCAGGTTGACAGGAGCCAAAACAAAGTGGTATAGTCACCACCGATTTTTCAATATGCCGATCGTTTCTCACTTCACTAGGTTATGGCCCTGCGGCCGGGCGTTCAATAAGGGGGAATGGACCATGTATTTTAAAAAATTGGAATTGCAGGGGTTTAAATCTTTTGTGGATTACAGTTCCCTTGATTTGGAAAAAGGCATAACCTCCATCATCGGGCCCAATGGTTGTGGTAAGTCCAATGTGGTGGATTCCATACGTTGGGTCTTGGGCGAAACCAGTGCCAAAGCCCTGCGCGGCGGTAAAATGGAAGATGTGATCTTCAATGGCACGGACCAGCGCAAGGCCGTGGGTATGGCGGAAGTATCGCTTACCATCGACAATCAGGATCATCAGCTTCCCATTGAACAGGATGAAGTGACTATTACGCGCAGAACCTTTCGCTCCGGAGACAGCGAATATCTGATCAATAAGGCGACCTGCCGGTTACGTGATATTCAGGAGCTGTTTTTGGATACTGGCATCGGCCGTAATGCCTACTCCATTCTGGAGCAGGGTAAAATTGACCTCATCGTATCCTCCAAACCTTCAGACCGCCGCTTTGTCTTCGAAGAAGCCGCAGGTATTTCCAAGTATAAATCCCGCAAAGATGAATCGCTGCGCAAACTTGATTCCACAGAGCAGAACTTTCTGCGCGTCAATGACATTGCTGCGGAAGTAAAACGGCAAATTAATTCCCTGGAGAGGCAGGTCCAAAAAGCCCGGCGTTATCAGAACTTGAAACAGGAGCTTACCACCTTGGAAGTCTCGCAGGGCCGCCACGACTTGCATGAACGCCGCCTGGCCCTCAGGAAGATCGAACATCAATGGGAAGAGCAAAGAACCCAGCTGGATGAGTCTGAGAAATATCAGTCGAGCTATGAGACGGAATTGGACAGTTTGATACAGGATTTGTCGACCGTAGAAACAGAACTGGGAGACATGCAATCCGCAGTTCATCACTTGCATGAGGAAATGATTAAAACCGAGGACTTTATATCCTCTTCTGAATTGCGCCGACAGGACTTGATTGTCGGCCTGGAACGGCTGCAGACGGAAAAGATGGCCTTACATCAGAAAAACGATGCGCTGACAGATAAACAATCGACGGCGGAAGTGCAAAAAGTGCACAAGCAGCAGGAACTGGAAAATGTCAAAGAAGCGCTGAACCAAAAAGAAGAACGGCTTAATGAATTGGAGAACGAACTTAAGGAAAAAGCCGCCAAGGTGCAGGACCGGCAGAATCAGTTGCTGAAGATTGTTGATCAAATGTCCAGCCTGCGGGGGAGCCTGAAAAATCTGGAAATACGGCGCAGTGAAAAAGAACAGCAAATGGCCAAACTCTCCTTGCAGCTGACCACCTTGCAGGAGCAAAACAAAGATGCTTTTGATGAAAAGCATCAGCACGAAGAAGGCTTGGCGGGCATTGCCGCCAGCCTGCAGGACTTAAACCAGGAAGCTCAGCTGCTGGGTGAAGAAAAAGAGAAGCTGACCAACACCCTGGCTACCTTGGCCAACATGCTCGATAATTTTAATAAGACACTGACCAAGTTGTCGTCACGGTTAACCTGGATTGAAGAATTAAAGGATGCGCTTGATGGTTACGAATCGGGAGCCAAATCCATCTTGTTGGAACATCATGCTCATCCCGATGAACTGCCGGGTATTATTGGACCGCTGGTTAATTTTATCAGAACCGACCAAGTTTATGAACGGGCTCTGGAGGCTTTTTTAGGACATCGTCTGCAGCATATTCTGGTGGAGACACCGGAGCAAGCCAGAAAGGCCATGGCTTTTCTGGCTCAGGATAACCGGGGCCGGGCCACTTTTATCCCCATGACCGCTTTTACCGGTGCTCCCACACAACCTCAAGCCCTGCCTGAGCCGGGCAACTGGTTTAACCAAGCCGGGGTTTTCGGGTGGGCCTCCCAATTAGTTAGAATAGATGAACGATTCCGAGCTGTTTTTGAAGATCTTCTGAAGAATGTGGTGTTGGTGGACAACGTGCAAGTTCTGCGACAGTGCCGCCAGGCCGGTGCAACCTGCACTTTGGTAACTTTGGATGGAGAGATCGAAACCAGCCAGGGGTGGATTACCGGCGGCAGTAAGGAATTTTCAGAATATGGGTTGCTGGGACGGGATCGCGAAATCGAAGAATTGAAATCGGAAATTGCCTTGCTGGAAAAAAATCTGGCTCAGGCTCAATCCGAGGAAGAAACAGGCAAGCACCAATTGGATGAAATTAACGGCAATCTGCAGGCTAACCAGGCGGCCGTGCATGAGCAACAAATCAAAAAAGCTCAAATGGAAAAGATGCTCGAAAATATCACTCTGCAATTACAGGATGTGGAGCGACAGTTGCAGGAAACGCAAAAGGAAAAAGAACAATTTCAGCAGGATCTGCAGCAAACGCTGGCGCAGCATGATCAGGTGGCGCAACAATTGGGTAATCTGGAACTTACGGACAAGCAGACCCAGGAAGAGTTATCGGTTAATCAACTTGGCATTGAAAGCTGCCGGCGTGAATATGATGAGCGTTCCCTGCAAGCAGGAGAATTGAGAGTAACCGCAGCCTCCCTGGAGCAGCAAGCCACGGCCCTGGAAGCTGAGACCGCTCGCATACAGCAGGAATTAGAAGATGTGGTAATACAGTTGCAGGACAAAGAAGAAAGCATTGGCCGCGATCAGGGCAAACTCGAGGAACTGGCCCACCAAGTACAAGAAAAACAAGAAATCCTGGTTCAGCTTCAGGAACAAAAGGCTGTGCGCGAGCACAATCTTCAGGACATGCAGGCGCAGCGTCAACAATTGGCGCAAAAGCGCCAGGAATATGAACAAACCATTAAAAATGTTCGCCTTTCTCTGGATTCGGTTCACAAGACCCTGCATCAGTTGGAATTGCAAAAAACGCAGCTCAAACTTAATCTTGAATCCCTGGAAAATTATTTGGTCGATGAATATAAATTGAACCTCAGCCTGGATGAAGAACCTGCTGTGGATGAAGAACCGGAAGATCCCCAACAAATTCAGGAACGTATCAAAGAATTGAAACAAAAATTGGGCGCCATGGGTTCGGTGAATTTGGTCGCCATGGAAGAATATGATGAATTGCAGGAACGCTATGAATTTTTATCCAAACAGTTGGAGGATTTAAAAGAGGCCAAGGACACGCTGCAACGGTTGATCAATAAAATCAACCATGAAAGCCGGGCTCGATTTGCCGAAACCTTTGAATTGGTGCGCAAGGAATTTAAGGAAGTATTCCGTCGACTCTTTAATGGCGGAGACGCGGACCTTATTTTGGTGGATGAAAGCAATCTACTGGAAACGGGCATTGAAATCATCGCTCGTCCTCCGGGGAAAAGGTTACAGAACATCTCGCTCCTTTCCGGCGGGGAGAAGGCCTTGACAGCTATTGCCCTGTTGTTTTCTATCTTCCTGATTAAGCCCAGTCCTTTTTGTATTTTTGATGAAATGGATGCACCTTTGGATGATACCAATACAGCTCGCTTCTGTAGGATTCTTCAGGAATTTGCTGAAAAATCACAATTTATCGTGATTACCCACAACAAGATCACCATGGAAACGGCTCAAGTGCTCTATGGGGTTACCATGCAGGAATCCGGTGTTTCCAAGCTAATCTCCGTTAAATTCAAGGGGGACGAAGTCGCCAGTAATCCACCCGAATCGGCAGCTATTGCTGAGAATGCGTCATTGAATTAAATACTCTGTTGCTGCCAGCCTGAATAGTCCTTACCGTTTTTAGCCTGTGTGGGGCTATGGTCAAGATGGAGATTGATGTTTATTGGCCATAGCCCCGAAAAATTCCTTAATTTCCAAGAAAATAAGACGAAAATATGGTTAACTGTTTTGAAGCAAGATTTTGTCAATAGATGACAAGAAATGGGTTGTAATAGATTACGGGAACATTGACAATATATTTTAACCCGTGATAAAATTTTTTAATATTTTTGTGCAATTATAGTAGATCAACTCCTTGGGGAGGCCCCTATGTTCCACAGATATACTGCGATTTCTCTGCTACTCCTTGCTACATCGTTTTCCTGGTTTTTAAATGGCTGTGGCAAACCAACAAAAGAAAAAGAAATCAAAATCCAGTTTAATGTCTCCGGTAATGCCCAATCCCAGCAAAAAGCCGTTGAACAACAACGTATCATTGCCGATCAGCAACGTAAATTAGAGGAGCTGCGGGATGCGCTTCGCCATGCCAATAAAGGGGGACGGGCCTCCAAGCAAAAAGTGGCGCAGATAGAAAAAGAAATCGCTGCAGTCCAGGAAAAAATCCAGGCAGCGCCCGAAAAAGAGAGCGCGCCCAAAGAAACCAAAGCCGCACCAGCCCCCACGGGCAAGGCTTCCGGGTGGGCTATGTTTAGAAAAAATCCCGCCAATCAACCTGCCGATGGCCCGGCTTTGCATGAACCTTTGGATCTGGAATGGAAATCCAGAACCGGTGGAGGCATTGAAGGCTCACCTGCGTATGGCGGGGGTATGATTTTTGTGGGTTCGCAAGATGGCAGTGTTTATGCCTTTAACGCCAAAGATGGCCGGAAGTTATGGGAACAAGCCACGGGCGGTCCTATCACTTCTTCGCCGGCTGTGGTGGCCAATAAAGTCTATATTGGTTCGACCGATGGGTTTATCTATTGTTTTAATGCTAAATCTGGAGACCGGGTTTGGAGATCGACCTTGGGTGGTCAGATTAATTTCTCCTCACCGGCTGTGGTAGGCGGGGTGGCCTATATTGGTTGTATGGATCAACAGATTTATGCCCTTAATGCCGGTTCTGGCAAAATGCTCTGGAAAAAACGTCTGGATGGATCGGTTGCTGCCAGTGTCAAGGTGGATAAAGGGGTGATTTATGTGGGTTCCTTGGGTTCCACATTTTATGCCCTTAATGCCGCTGATGGCAGTGAAGTTTGGAGCTTTAAAGCAGAAAAACAAATTTTTTCCAGCGCTGCCATTGTGGGCGGCTTGGTCTATTTTGGCTCTGATGATAAAAATGTTTATGCCCTTAAAAGTGACTCCGGGGAGCTGGTGTGGAAATTTTCAACCAATGGCTGGGTTTCCTCGGCTCCATGTGTGGACGGCAAACGCTTGTATATTGGCTCCAATGACAAGTACTTGTATGCCCTTAATGCCAAATCCGGCGCCTTGAGCTGGAAAGTCAATCTGAAGGGGAAAATACTGTCATCGCCCCTGGCCTATGAAGGCATGGTATTTGTAGGTTCGGGTGCCAATGTCATCGGTTTGCGCAGCAAGGATGGCGCGGAAAAATTCAGATATGAAGCCGGAGCGGCTGTCAATTCTTCGCCCATCATTGAAAATGGGTTGTTGTTTATCGGGTCCAGTGACCGCAGTCTGTATGCATTCAAAATGCTGCAATAAATTTGGGAAGGCCTATGACCAAGAAGACCAAACAAAAAGCACAGTTCGGGTTGGCCGCCAAGATTACCCTATTAATCATCTCGTTGGTGGCCATCATCATGGGTGTGGTCAGCTATTTTTCCATTTACCAGGAAGAGCAGTTGAAATATGCGGAAATGGATAAACGCATGACTGATACGGCCAATATGATCGCAGCTCTTAAGTTAATTGAACCCCTGGCTGGAGAACAGGTGGATTGGCCTATCTTCAAAGAATTTATCAAAGTCGTTCGTAATCTGGATGCCAATATTCTCTATATTTCCATTATTGATAATGCCGACCGCATCAAAGCCTTCACCTTGAATCCCGCCAGCATCGCGGAAACCGATGCCAGCTTGGAAGGTCTGGATGAATCGGAAGCATCCCTGGTCAAGGTTGCCAATCACGCGTTTACGCCAGGAGACACGGCACGCATTGCCGGCGAGATCATTGTCGACGATGCCCGGGTGGCTACGGTCAACCTGCGTTTTTCCCTCAAGGCCTTGCAGCGTGAGATTATGCTGGCCAAGATGCGCAATATCCTGTTGACTCTGGTAATGATTGCCCTCGGATTCGGTGGAGCCGTCTGGCTTTCCCGGACAGTGACCAAACCTATTGGGGAATTGACAGAAGCCATGGCCAAGGTGGCCAAAGGGGATTTGGGCGTTACAGCTGTGGCCAGGAGCCGCGATGAAATCGGGATGTTAACTAATAGTTTCAATATGATGGTGCAGGATCTGAAGGAAAAAGTGCGCATTAAGGATGCCTTTGATGTGGTGGCCGACGAACTGAAGGAAGTTGAAAAAATCAAGGAATCTTTTGAAAATTATGTTTGCCGGGAAGCCCAGGAACGCTTCGTGGATACCAGTGCCTTGATGCAGCATGAGCACCAGGCCAATCGTCATCCTGTGGCTATTGTGTTTGCCGATCTGACCCAGGTGGCCCAGTTGAGCACCACCCAGGATGCGGCCAGTTTTTCCGATGCCTTGATCATGTATTTTCGGAAATTCGTGTCCACCCTGTTTGAGTATGAAGGTCAGGTTTATAAATTTGACAACAATGTGTTTATGGTGGTCTTTGGTCTGGATAGTGCTCACGATGACGAAGAACGGCGAGCCATTCTAACGGCTGTTCAGATGCAAAAGGAATTGGCCAAGATCAATAAAACCAGGGTGGCACGCAACGAATTTCCCATTTATGTGTCCTTGGGGGTGGCTTCCGGTGAAGCTGCCGGTGCGCATGTAACTCCCAAAGGGCTGGGTCCTTCGGAAGTGATCCGCGATTATCTGGGCTTTACGCAAAAAATGAGCAATCAACCATTTTCCGTGGTTATGGTGGCCGGGGACATTTACCGGCGGGTTGAAAATTTGATTCGGGCGGAGAAAGTCGAAGACTTGCAGATGCCCAATACCGGTGAGAACCTGACGGTCTTTAGAATCACAGGGACCAAGTTTTAAATTATAATATTGGAAGTGAAGCAGCAGCTAAGGTCCATCTAATAAAGTTGAGGTAAGGACAGTGAGCGATCAAAACTATTATGAAATCCTGGAGGTCTATCCCGCCGCCACGACTGAGGAGATAGAGACCAATTACCGTATGCTGCTCTATAAATACCACCCTGATCACAATCCGGACCGGGCTCAGTGGGCCCATGAGATGACGTCTAAAGTGGTGGAAGCTTATCAATGGTTGTCAAATCCGGAGAAAAGGAAAATTCATAACTTTCAGATTTATTGCCCTTTAAAAAAGAAGACGGTAGAGCGGAAATTCATGTTTTTCCAGGGCAAACAAAAAAAAGCCTTTGAACTGGCCCGGCAGTATTTTGGAGCAGGCGTGGCCCTCTATGCCAAGCAAAAAGGCAAGGCCTTGGAAAAATTCCAGGAAGCCCTCAACCAATATCCCAAATTTCCGGAGGCGCATTACAACATGGGGTTGTGTTTTGTGGATATGAGGAAATTTCCTGAAGCCAAAAAACAATTTGAAAAAGTGAAAGAACTACTTCCCAAAGATCAGGAGATTGTGCGCACTTTGCGCCGGTTGGCTGATTTGTTGAAAAAGTAAGTCGATATAGAAAGGCGGAAGGCATGTCTAAGATCATCGGTATTGATTTGGGAACAACCAATTCCTGTGCGGCCATTATGCAGGATAATGAGTTAATCATTATCCCCAATGTGGAAGGTATGCGTACTACACCGTCGGTGGTCAGTATCATGAAAGACGGAGAATTGATGGTGGGCGAACAGGCCAAGAGACAAGAGGTGATCAATCCTGAATCCACCGTCTATTCCGTCAAACGCTTTATGGGGTTGAAATTGGATGACCCGGTGGTGCAAAAAGATATTGAATTGATGCCCTATCAATTGACGGCAGCTTCTAATGGCGACGTGCGGGTAACCGTGAGGGAAAAAGTTTATTCACCTCCCGAAATATCGGCCATGATCCTGCGGAAAATCAAGCAGGACGCGGAAAAATTTCTGGGAGAAAAAATAGAAAAAGCTGTCATCACCTGTCCTGCCTATTTCAATGACAGTCAGCGTCAAGCAACCAAGGATGCCGGTAAAATTGCCGGTCTGGACGTGCTGCGCATTATCAATGAACCTACAGCGGCGTCTCTGGCTTCCGGGTTTGACCGGAAAACCAAGCGCAAAATCGCCATTTATGACCTTGGCGGCGGTACCTTTGATATCAGTATATTGGAATTGGGCAACGGCGTATTTGAGGTCAAAGCATCCTCCGGGGACACCCATCTCGGTGGCGATGATTTTGATCAAAAAATCATTGATTGGCTGATCGTGGAATTTAAAAAACAGGAAAAAGTGGACTTGCGCGAAGATCGTATTGCCCTGCAGCGTCTCAAGGAAGCCGCGGAAAAAGCCAAGTGTGAATTGTCGGAGAAGACGGTGACGGAAATCACGCTGCCGTTTATTGCCAATGACAGCGGCGGACCCAAACATTTGAACGCCAAATTGACGCGAGCCAAATTTGAGGACCTGACCAAGGATTTGGTTCAGGCTACCATTGCACCTTGTGAAGAAGCCCTAAAAGATGCCGGCTTGCGGCCCAATGATATCGATGAAGTGGTATTGGTAGGCGGCAGCACCCGCATGCTCAAGGTTCAGGAAGTGGTCAAACGATTATTCGGCAAGGATCCCTATCCCGGCGTAAATCCGGATGAGACTGTTGCAGCCGGGGCGGCCATTCAGGCTTCAGTGCTCAAAGGCAATATTCGCGACATTCTCCTGCTTGACGTCACCCCTTTCTCTCTCGGAATTAGGACCGAAGGCGGTATGATGTCAAAAATCATAGAGAAAAATTCCACCATCCCCGTGCGCAAGAGTGAAATATTTTCTACAGCCAAAGATAACCAAACTTTTGTGCGTATTCAGGTTTACCAGGGTGAAAAACCCATGGCCGCCGACAATAAACTAATCGGTACCTTTGACTTGGTCGGCATTCCTCCGGCCCCCAGGGAAGTTCCTCAAATTGAGGTGGCTTTTGATGTGGATGCCAATGGCATTGTCCGGGTTTCGGCTACCGATCTGGGGACTGGCAAGGAACAGGCTATTAAAATCACACCCAACTCAGGCTTGACGGAAGCGGAGATCAACCGCAGTTCCAAAGAACAAGCAGAAATGAAAATGCCGGAGCGCCACGATCCCACCAAGCACAAAACCTTTGAAAAAGGGCAGTCCGTGGATTATCAGGAAGTGGAAAATCCCGAGCACCCGGACGAAGGCGAAGTTAAAAAGCAGGATAAGAAAAAAGGTCTGTTTGGATTGTTTGGCAGCTAGAACATAACCTGGGGCCAGTTTCGGGCCGGTTCTTTGGTATTACCGGCAAACGTTTGGCCTATGAGTCTGGTGTATGAGAGGTCAACTATTGGTTTGACTCCATGCTGAAAAGTAGTTGGGACAAACCATTCATTTTCCCCGCCGACAGAGGAGGAAAGCACATGGCAACGAGTAAAGGGCACCGCATTGGTGAGATGCTTCTCGATGAAGACATTATTACTAAAGAGCAATTGGAAGAATGTCTCCAAGAGCAAAAAGTCACAGGGGAAAAAGTCGGGGAAGTATTGGTGCGCAAAGGTTATGTCACCTTGGAAGTGCTGATGGCTTTTTTAGGCAATCAGATGGGCGTGCCCTATGTCTCGCTCTCGGAAATGAAAGCTATTTCCAAAGCGCTGTTGAAGCTCATTCCCGAACAATTGATGCGTAGTCAGCATGTCATTCCAGTGGATAAAAAGGGCAATACCCTTATTCTGGCCATGGCCGATCCCACCAATGTGTTTGTTACCGATGATATTAAATTAGCCACCCGCTGTGATTTGGAGCTGCGCTTGTCCTCGGAAAAGGAAATCAAGCAAGCAGTGGATAACTATTTTGGATTCAAGGAAGAAGACACAGGCGAGTTGGTTAAATCCTCCAAGGCTGATGATACCTTTGGGGAGGCCCCCAGCGGCATGGGTGGTGGTGGTGGATTTAGCGCCCCCACACCTGCGGCCTCAGCGGCGGGACCTGATTATAGTAAAGTCGCGAGTATGGATGCTGCCGCCAAAGCTGCTGCCTCCAAGTTCCAGGATACTCCGGTTTCCATGGCCTCTTCCATTCCCACCATTTCAGCCGGCGGAGCCGGGGGTGACACGCCGGTGATTAATTTCTTAACCAGTGTGCTGGTGGAAGCCAATAAAGTTGGCGCCACCGACATCCATTTTGAACCCTATGAAACGAGTTTTCGGATAAGGTGGCGTATTGACGGTATTTTGCAAGAAGTGCAGTCACCGCCCCGTTCCTTGGCCAATGCCCTAGCCGGACGGTTAAAAGTTATGGCCGAGATGGATCAACAAGTCAAAGGCCTGGCTCAACGGGGACGTATGCGGCTTAAAATTCCGGGTAAGGATGTCTCGCTCTCTATTCTGATCGCTCCCACCATGTGGGGTGAAAAGGTGGTTATGCATTTGCTCAACGTGGAAAATACCATTCTGGAGTTGGACAAATTGGGTATGGAACCAGCCCAATATGACCTTTATCGAAGAATTATCCAGCAGCCTTATGGTCTGGTTCTAATTGTAGGTCCTAAAGCCAGTGGCAAAACGATAACCTCCTATGCCACCCTTAACGCTTTGAACAAATCAACCAAGAACGTCAGTGCTGTGGATGAAGCCGTAGACTATTCTCTACCAGGCGTCAACCAAGTGGTGATCAACGAACATAAAGGCGTTGGCTATGCCGATGGTGTAAGGTCCATGTTGGATCAGGATTCAGATGTGTTGCTGGTGGGCGAGATGCACGATCTGGAGTCCACCCGGCAAGTCCTGGATGCCGTACCCACTGGTCATATGGTCATCACCACCATGCATAGCAATGATCCGGTGTCTGCCATCCAGTACCTCATCAACATGGGCATCGAGCCTTACCTATTGGGTTCGGCCTTGACGGCTATTGTCAATCAGCGGCTGGTACGGTCCATCTGTCCCAAGTGCAAGGAGGCCTATGAGGCCCCGGCCGGCATTGCCAAATATTTGGGCATGAGCGGCAAACAGGCGCAATTATACCGGGGCAAAGGATGCGAAGCTTGTTCCAAAACAGGGTATCGCGGGCGTCAGGCTGTTTTTGAAATCATTCCTATCAAAGAGAATTTGCGGGAAGCCATCATCAACAAAACCTCAGCTGCTCTGATGCGTAAAGCTATATTGGAAACGCCGGGGTTCATTTCTTTAAAAGCCCTGGTGGCGAAAAAAGTGGTAACCGGGCAAACCTCGTACGAAGAATTATTACGGGTGGCCTCCTAAACCGGTTGGTGCGGAACAGTTTTTAGCGCTCACGCCAAACCGCAAAGAACGAAAAGTTAAAGACTTCAAAAATAGAGTTGGTCTGTTTTTGCGGTCTCCTTTACGGCAGGGGTTCCACAACTTGAGCCCCTACCTTCTTATCTCTTTTATAAACCATTCTTCCATCGTTCATATTCCCCAATTGATATCTAGTCAACATAAGGGTTTTAAGGTATAATCGTCCTTCTTTTACCATTCTTCGGCATCAGCACAAACCCATACTAATGATTATTACGCATCCAAGGGGCGCTTTGTGAATTTAAAACATTGGATTTTACCCACGCCGGTGGACGTCAATCAGGCGGACGAGTTTGCCCGCCAGTTGGCTATTCAACCACTGACCGCTGCCATTTTAATCCGGCGCGGGTTTGATACGACACCGGCCATACAACGTTTTCTGGAAAGCAAAAACCAACGGCTAAGTGATTTTCGTTTGCTGCCCGGTGCGGTCGCAGCGGGAGAGCTGTTGGCGCAGGCCATCCGGACCAAAGCCAAGATCATGCTCTTTGGTGATTATGATGTCGATGGCGTGACGGCGTCGGCGGTAATGGTGGAATTCATTCTCGCCCGGGGCGGTCAGATTGTCCCTTATCTGCCTGACCGCTATAGCGAAGGTTATGGTCTTAACCGCGCCTTTGTTGAGAAAGCCGCCGCCCAGGGAACGCAAGTACTCCTGACGGTGGATTGTGGGGTTACCGCTATTGAAGAAATCGCCCTGGCCAAAGAAAAGGGAATGACCGTCCTGGTCACGGATCATCATGAACCCGGTGCCGTTTTGCCGAATGCGGATGTGGTGGTCAATCCCAAAGTAACCGGTCCCGACGACTTACGGCTCTTGGCAGGCGTGGGGGTAGGGTTGCAGGTCATACGGGCCACAGCTGCGGCCTTGGGTGAAAAAGATACGGAAAAATTACGTCAGCATCTGGATTTGGTAGCCTTGGGCACGGTCGCTGATGTGGTACCCTTGATAGGGGAGAACCGTCTTTTGGCCAAAGCCGGTCTGGCGGTTCTCAATCGCGGTCATCGTTTGGGTTTAAAAGCCCTGACCACGTTGGCCGGGCTGGGGTTGGAACCGATGAATTCCACGGATTTGGCTTTTAAAATTGCCCCGCGCCTCAATGCCGCCGGCAGAATGGGAGATGCCCACCACAGTTTGAATTTATTGTTGGCCAAAGATGCCTTGGAAGCGGATGGCTTGGCCGCCAAACTTAATGAGGAAAACAGCAAACGCCAGTTAGTGCAAAAAAAAGTACTCCAGGAAGCCGAGCAGCAATTGGATCGTGATCACCTGCCCGCGGCGATTACGGTTTATGGGATGAATTGGCCCCATGGGGTAGTGGGGTTGGTGGCCGCCCGTTTGTGTGAAAAATACTATCGCCCCTGTTTCGCCCTTTCCGTTGAAGATAACATCGTCAAGGGCTCGGGCAGAAGCATTAAAGGATTTCCCTTGCATCAGATATTGGATGAGATGGCACCTTTGCTGCTTAAATGGGGCGGCCATGAGATGGCGGCCGGCGTCACCTTGCATCGGGAAAAATTATCTATTTTTAAGCAGACTTTGGCTGAGCTTGCAGATAAAATATTCGACCAAGACAGCCTTAAGCCCGAACTGATTATCGACGCGGAAGCAGACCTGGGACAAATCAATTATCAATTAACCAGGGAACTAAGCAGGTTTGAACCTTTTGGTTTTGGGAATCACAAACCTTTGGTGTTGGTTCGAGGGATAAAATTGGCCGGCTATCCGCGCGTGGTTGGGGACAGGCACTTAAAATTAGCAGTGAGAGATGACCGCAATCATCGATTGGAGGTCATCGGATTTGGTATGAGTGACCGACTGCCGGAGCTTGAAAATGCCGGCAGCTTGGATATGGTGGGCTCGCCCGGTGAGAACCGTTGGAATGGCACTACCACGGTCCAATTGGAATTAAAGGACTTGAAAGCTTATTAAAGGAGGACACAGCTAATGTCCAAAATAATGATTTATGATACCACCTTGCGGGACGGCTCTCAGGCAGAGGAAATTCAGTTTACCTTGGAAGATAAACTGGCCATTGCCCGTCATTTGGATGACATGCGTATTCCCTATATTGAAGGCGGCTATCCGGCACCAAGCAATACCAAAGATTTGGAATTTTACAAAGCCATACAAAAACAACCTTTTAAGCATGCCCAAGTGGTGGCGTTTGGCAGTACACGCCGCGCTAAATATAAAGTAAAGGATGATCCGGCGGTACAGGCTTTGTTGGACACCGCCGCACCGGTTATCGCGGTGGTGGGTAAAACCTGGGATTTGCATGTGAAAGATGTTATCCGCACCACCCTGGAAGAAAACCTGAATATGATCAAAGATACGGTCAGCTATTTAAAGTCCAAGCATAAAAAAGTTTTTTTTGATGCTGAGCATTTTTACGATGCTTTTTTCGCCAACGAGACCTATGCCATGAAAGTGTTAAAGGCAGCCTCTGAATCGGGTGCGGACTGGCTGGTGTTGTGCGACACCAATGGGGGCACTATGCCCAATGACATTGAACGGATTACCCGGCTGGTGGTGGAGAGCTTTCCCACCGCTGTTGGCATTCATGCTCACAATGACACCGAACTGGCGGTGGCCAACTCTCTGGCTGCGGTTCGCGGTGGTGCCACCATGGTACAAGGCACGATTAATGGCTATGGTGAGCGGTGCGGTAATGCCAATCTCTGCTCCGTCATTCCCAATCTGCAACTGAAGATGCATCAGGCCTGTCTGAATGCCAAACAACTGGGCAAGCTGACGGTACTCTCAAGAACAGTGGCGGAAATCGCCAATGTTACCCCCCGGGAACAAAGCCCCTATGTGGGGATGAATGCCTTTGCCCACAAAGGTGGTCTGCATGTGGATGCGGTGAGAAAGAACCCTGTATCCTATGAACATATCAACCCCGAATTGGTCGGCAATGAACGCAGAATCATTGTTTCCGAACAGGCCGGGGTGGCATCGGTCCTGTTTAAGGCAGATCAAATGGGGTTTGCCATTGAACCCGGGTCGACGGAGGCTAAAAGCATTATTCAAAAGATCAAAGAACTGGAGCATCTGGGCTATAAATTCGAGGGGGCAGACGGCAGTTTTCGCCTGCTGGTTCACCGCCAATTAAATCATTCCAATCCTTTTTTTGATTTGGAAGGGTACCGGGTGATCGTGGAACAGCGGGGCAATACCATGGTGTCAGAGGCCACCGTCAAAGTCCGGATTAAAGGAGAGCTGATCTACACGGCCGCCGAAGGAGACGGGCCGGTTAATGCCATGGATAATGCCTTAAGAAAAGCTTTTGAGCCCTATTACCGCAGCTTGAAGCAAATGCGGCTGGTGGATTACAAAGTCCGGGTGTTGGAATCCAAGACCGGCACCGATGCCAAAGTCCGGGTTTTTGTGGAAAGTCAGGATGAACGCAACGTATGGGGAACCGTCGGTGTTTCCACCAATATCATCGAAGCATCATGGGAGGCTTTGATTGATGCCATCGAATACAAACTAAGAAACGATAAAAAATGGCGCTAAGAAAACTTATACCACAGGCCAAAGCCCCGATCGGTATTTTTGATTCCGGGGTGGGAGGCTTGACTGTGGCCAAGGAAATTCACCGGCAATTGCCGCATGAGTCGCTGATCTATCTGGGGGATACGGCCCGGACACCCTACGGGACCAAAGCCGGGGAAACGGTAAAACGATTCACTCAGGAATGTGTGCAGGTCCTGGCGGACCAACACATCAAGGCGCTGGTGGTGGCCTGCAATACGGCTTCGGCTTACGCATTGCCCGCTTTGCAGCGACATTTTTCTTTTCCTATCCTTGGTGTTATCGGCCCCGGCGCACGGGCCGCACTCAAAGACGGACACCAGGGTACGGTTGGAATTATAGGCACCCGGGCAACCATTCACTCCCAGACCTATACCAAGATCATTCATCAACTTGATCCCCGGCGAAAGGTGGTCGGCGCCCCTTGTCCCTTACTGGTACCTTTGGTGGAGGAAGGATGGCTGGAGGCCGAGGAGACTAAGATGATCATCGGCAAATACTTGGCGCCCCTTCTGAAAAAGAAGATAGACCATCTGATTTTAGGATGCACCCATTATCCCGCTCTGAAAGAATTGATTGCCCAGGTTTGCGGGAAGCAGGTGGCCATTATTGATTCCGCGGAAGAGGTGACCAAGGAATTGACTGAAGTTTTAAGAAGCCATGAGTTGTTAACACCGTCGGTTAAAAAAGGTGTCCAACATTATCTGGTAACCGATGTTCCCGATCAGTTTGTAGAAGTGGGGACTCGTATCATAGGCAGAAAAATCACCTCTATTAAGCGGGTGATTGTACCGGAGGTAAGGAAATAATGTTTGATGTAGTTGTGGAACAGGATATTGCGTCAGCGCATCAATTGCGGGGCTATCAGGGCAAATGCGAGAATTTTCATGGGCACAACTGGAAAATAAGGCTCGAGGTGAGCGCCGAAGAGCAGGATGATTGTGGCTTGGCTGTTGACTTTGGTATTTTGAAGAAAATATTGAAGGATATATTGGAAGCCTATGATCATACCATGCTCAATGAGCTGCCGGCGTTTAAGGAACTCAATCCTACTTCGGAAAATTTGGCGAAAACCATTTATGGGGAATGCCGAGAGAAAATCAAAGCCTTTCCCCGTCTGAGCATGAAGACCGTTATCGTCTGGGAATCGTCGCGCGCCTTTGTTCGATATTATGAGCCTTAAGACGGGCATCGTGGCCGAAGTTTTTCCCAGCTTGCAAGGTGAAGGGCTGTGGATGGGCAGGTATCAGTTGTTTGTGCGCCTGGCGGGTTGTCATTTTGACTGTGCCTATTGCGATACGGCCTGGGCACAATCAGACAACCCTAAAAAAGCGCGCGTTTATTTCATGCCCAATGGCAAAAAACACTGGTCCTTGAACAATCCCTTTTCTCCCGAAGGTCTGGCCTATTTGGTCGAAAAGTTGATGTCCAAATGCGGACCTTTTCACAGTCTGGCTATAACCGGCGGGGAGCCGTTGGAACAGGTTGACTTTTTGGAAGCTTTTTTGCGGATTATGAAAAAATGGCCGCAGGCCTTGCCGGTTATGTTGGAAACCAATGGAATTTGGGCGGAAGCATTGGGACGGGTTCTTCCTTATGTGGATGCTGTGTCCATGGATATGAAACTTAAATCCACCACTGGTAAACCGATGCCTTTCAAGCTGCACCGCGCTTTTTTAAAAATGGCAGGAAAAAAAACAGGTTGGATCAAAGCCGTGGTCAGTCCCCAAACCACAGGCCGGGAGATGGTGACCATCGCCAAGCTCATGCAGCAATTATCGCCGGAATGGGAACTTATTCTGCAACCATTGGCGGACAAAAAGCTAAAGCTATCCCAATCGGCCTATTGCTATCCCTTGCTTAAAACCGCCCGGCGTCATCATCAGCGTGTTCGCCTATTGCCGCAAATTCATAAATTGATGGGTATTGCTTAGATGACCGTGAACCAGGAAAAAATAGGTATAACCTCCACCATTCCCGTGGAAATTATATATGCCGCCCGGCGTCAGCCGGTAGATCTGAATAATGTGTTTATCACCGATGAAGCGCCCCTGGACCTGATTGCAACCGCTGAACGGGCAGGATTGCCCCGGTCTACCTGTACCTGGGTTAAAGGCCTATACAGCGCCATTCTGAAACAGAAGATCAAAAAAGTTATCGGCGTGGTACAGGGCGATTGTGCTCATGTGGTGACCATGCTGGAAACCCTTCTTCCCAGTGATGTGGAATTCATTCCTTTTGCCTATCCCTATGGAAAGGTGCGGGAACAGTTGCGGGTGGAAATGCAGAAGCTGATGGCCCTCTTCGGGGTTGGTTGGGACACGGTAGAGGACGCCCACGGACGATTGAATCAAATCAGGACGCTGGCTCACCATCTGGACTACCGCACTTGGCACGACGGGGATGTCAGCGGTCAGGATAATTTTGAAGCGTTGATCAATTGTTCTGATTTCAAATCTGATCCGGACAGTTTTTATCTGGAACTTGAGAAGCTTGAGCAGGGGACATCAGCGAATCCATCCGCCCCCGGGGTGCGGTTGGGACTCCTGGGCGTGCCCGGCGTTTACACCAATCTCCACGGCTATTTGGAAGCCCAGGGGTCGAGGGTGGTTTACCATGAAGTGGCGCGGCAATTTGCCATGCCCAATTACCAAAAGGATCTTCTTGATCAATATTTGACCTATACTTACCCATACAGTGTTTACGGACGCTTAGAGGACATTAAAAGTCAGATTGCGCTCAGGCAGTTGGATGGCTGTATTCATTATGTGCAGTCTTTTTGTCATCACCAGTTGGAGGACACCGTTTTTAAAAAGCAGTTGAACGTACCGGTTTTAACCCTGGAGGGTGATCGCGTGGGCGCGCTCGATGGCCGCAGTAAAACCAGGCTGGATGCTTTTTTGGAAATGCTCCGTCATAAGCAAAGGATAAGATCATGATGCTGCTGGGTATGGATATTGGATCACGACAAGTTAAACTGGTCTGGGAAGCCAACGGGCAACAACAAAGGCTGTGCTGGCCCACCACCCGTTTTTACAAGGATGTTTTAAAGCTCAATGATTCTGCGTCGTTGGGCTTTGATTTTGGCACCTTGAAGCTTGCCGTGCCCGATCAAATGGTGGCCACGGGCTATGGGCGCAACAACATCCACTTTCACCAGGTGCGGGTCATCAGTGAAATCCAAGCGCATGCCTTGGGCGCCGCAGGCCAGGTGCCGTGGAAGGAATTTCTATTGCTCGACCTGGGCGGTCAAGACACCAAAGTCATTCTGGTTCAGGACGGCCATGTGGATGATTTTCAGATTAATGACAAATGTGCAGCCGGCAGCGGCCGTTATCTGGAAGCCATGGCCCAGGTCATGGAGATATCGCTGGAAGAGCTGGGCAGTTACTATCAGGATCCTGAGGCTTTATCCACCACTTGTGCAACCTATGCGGAATCGGAATTGATCGGGAAAATTGCCGACGGCGTTTCCCTGGCACGCTTGTGTGCCGGTGTCAACCATTCCACCTTCATGAGGATCAGACCCATGCTGGACCACTGGCCTGAAAAAAAACTGGTTTTTACCGGCGGTGGCGCCCATCACACGGCATTGGTGCATTATTTGCAAAAGGCCGGCTATGAAGTGATGGTGCCGTCTTTTCCGGAATATACAGGGGCCTTGGGCTGCCTTCAAATTATCAAACAGGAGCTGAATGCATGAGAATTGATCAACGTCAAGCCGACGAATTACGTCCTTTGAACATGACCAAAAATTATTTAAAAGATGTGGAGGGGGCGGTTTTGATTGAAACCGGCTATACCAAAGTATTGTGTACAGCCACCATTTTGGAGGATGTACCACCCTTTTTGAAAGGTAAAAAACAGGGGTGGGTCACGGCTGAATATGGCATGCTGCCGCGAAGCTCTCCCACACGCATTAAGCGGGAATCCGGAGGACATAAAAGCGGCAGAACCCAGGAAATCCAGCGTTTGATTGGCCGTGTCTTGCGTACGGTGGTGGATTTGGAAAAATTGGGCGAGCGCACCATCATTCTTGATTGTGATGTCATTCAGGCGGACGGTGGTACACGCACGGCCAGTATTACCGGCGCTTATGTGGCCCTGGCTGACGCCGTGCAGGTGCTGCTCAGCCAGAACAAGCTGACCACATCTCCCCTGAAAGACCAAGTCGCCGCGGTTTCCCTGGGAATGGTCAAAGGGAAGTTGTTGCTGGATTTATGCTACGAGGAAGACAGCCAGGCTGATGTGGATATGAATGTGATCATGACCGGTTCGGGCAAGTTGATCGAAATTCAGGGCACGGCGGAAAAAGAAGCTTTTTCAAGGCAGGACCTGGACCGGATGTTGGATTTGGCAGAAAAGGGCATTAACCAGTTACTGGCCAAGCAAAAAGCGCTGTTATCGTAACCCAGCGAAGCTGGATAAGAGGCTCTAGTCTGAATTATCTAAGCGTCCCGCCTAGATAATTCAGACAGAGACTCTAAGAGGTACACCCCATGAAAAAAGTTATCATTATGGCCACCAAGAATGAGCATAAGGTCAGGGAAATTAAAAAGATGCTACGGGGCAGCGCCTATCAGATTAAACCGCTGTCTGCCTTCCCGCCCCTGCCGGATATCAAGGAGGACGGCGACACCCTAACGGCCAATGCTCTGAAAAAGGCCCAAACCATGGCCAAGGCTTTCAACCGTCCCGTCTTGGCGGATGATTCGGGTTTATTCGTCCCGGCCCTGGACAATCAGCCAGGGGTGAAATCTGCCCGCTATGCCGGTCCGGCCTGTGATACGTCAGCCAACAACCGTAAATTGTTGCGAGCCATGAAACCGTTTAAGGGTCGGGAACGCAGAGCCTATTTTGCCACGGTCATGGCGCTCGCCTTTCCCGGTGAAAAAAGCTTTACCCGCCTAGGGAAGATCTGGGGCTCCATTGCCGAGGCGCCGCAAGGGCAGGCTGGCTTTGGTTATGATCCTTTATTTATTCCCCGCGGGGAGTGTCGTACCTTTGCGCAAATGAGTCCCCGCGAAAAAAACGCCATCTCTCATCGTGCCCTGGCGCTGATTAAAATCGTTGATGTGATAAAAAAAAGACTTTAGGTCTTGAGCGTCGATTTATGGTTTCCAAAACGACCGGAAAAAGGTGTGCGTCAACTTCTCGTCCGGGATTCTGAAAATCCAAGCGGAGCTCAATAAAACCCTTGCGCGATTAAGCCGGCAGCGTGAAAATAATAGTGGAGAACAAGGTAGGATGGTTCTCCAGGAAAGTGTCAATTAAATGCTAACAGCATCAGTTGACTGTGGAAAGTTGTCTTGGAACCGGGTGAGAAGGTCGGAAGGAGGGGATCGAGATGGAGAAAACAACGCGCAAGCTGTTAAAAACGCGTGCCTATCCAAGGACCAAAATCGAATTGCCCGTTCATTACAAGTATTTTGAAGAAGGCAAAGTCTTCCACGCTCTTGAAGCCACCAGCAAAGATTTGGGCGCCATGGGTTTGGGGGCCACCTCGGATCGCTTCATACCTACCGGCCAGCACATCATGATGAATCTTTTTATTCCCAACGAAAGCAACGGGTCTATGGAAATTACCAAAGAATGCTATGGGGAAGAGGAATGCACGCCCGTGCTGGTGTTGGCAGAATTGGTATGGTGCCGGGAAGCGGAGAGCAACAATTATAGTATTGGCGTCAAATTCTGTCAGATCGATGCAGAACATCAACCACGCTTCAAACAATTCCTTCAGGACAATAATCTTTACCGTTCCGAAGTCCACTAGGTCCTTGTTATAAACCACACCTTCAGCAAATCCTTGGCAACATTTCCCCGCTGGGATAATCAAGCAACCGTCTGCCTGCAAGGGTGGTCTGCAGGAAGACCTGGTCGGGATGTTCTGCGGCCACCTCGCCAATGATGGCCGCGTCCTGTCCTAAAGGTGATGATTGGATCAGTTTAAGGGCATCGTCCGCCTTGGCCGATGGGCAAACCACGATGGCCTTACCTTCATTGGCAATGGCAAGGGGATCCAAACCCAAGAGACTGGCTGCGCCGCGTACTTCCGGCCGTATCGGAAGGCGTGATTCCATTATGTTGATACCGCAGCCTGAGGCCCGCGCAATATCGTTTAAAGCAGCTGCCACCCCGCCACGGGTAGGATCACGCAGCACTGAAACCTCTGGAATACCGTTCAGAAGTGATTCCATCATAGGCCAAAGGGCTGCGGTATCGCTGAGCAAGGGGGAAGACAATTTTAAGCCTTCCCGCTGGCACATGATGGCCATGCCGTGATCCCCCATGGTGCCGGTTAAGATAATTTTGTCCCCGGGCTTGGCGTTGCCCGCATGCACATCAATACCCGGCAAAGCCACTCCCAAACCGGTCGTGTTGATGAAACACCCATGGCCGTGACCCCGCTGCACTACTTTGGTGTCACCAGTCACAACCTTGACCCCGAGCGGATTGATCACGTCGGCCATGCTCTTTAAAATCCGGTCCAGCGCACTTATTTCCAACCCTTCTTCCAGGATCAATCCCATACTCAGGTAAAGCGGTTTGGCGCCTTGCATGGCCAAATCGTTTAAAGTGCCACAGGCTGCCAATTTGCCGATGTCACCGCCAGGGAAAAACAGGGGATTGACCACATAGGAATCCGTCGTGAACACCACCTGGTTGGAAGGCAGGGTCAGGCAAGCACTGTCATCGAGTTGCTCAAGAATAGGATTGGCAAATTTGGATAAGATCAGGTCCTTGATAAGGCTGTTGGTCTGATCACCACCACCGCCATGGGCAAGTAATATAAGGGATTCCTGAAAGGAAGACATGGCATGCTCCTAAATGATCAATTAATTGGTTTCTGGTATGGAAAGACGTTTTTTAATGCCGGGCCTGTGTAAGGGCATAGGGTCATGGATCCCCGTGTAAGGGGGCAATACGCCCCGACTTTTAAGGACACATCACCATAACAGGCTCTACAGACCGTATTTATAATAGGCCGCGCAAGTTCCCTCGCCGGAAACCATACAAGCACCTACTGGTGTGCGCGGGGTACAACGAGTTTTGTATAAAGGACAATCAGGGGGTATGGCCACACCGCGAAGTACTTGGCCGCATAAGCAGCCCTTGGGTTCCTGAGGTTCGGGCACCGTGATGTTGTGGAAATGGGCAGCCGCGTCAAAGCTGCTGTAAGCTGCACGAATGGCCAGACCGCTTTGGGCAATGGTGCCCAGGCCCCGCCATTGGGTGTCCGCTGGCTCGAAAACCTCATGGATTAATTGTTGGGCAGCCTGATTCCCCTGGAAATCCACGCTGCGTGTGTATTGAATTTCTACTTGGGCCCGGTGTTCCAGCAGCTGTTTTACCAGCATCTCAATGCCCAATACCATATCGATGGGTTCAAACCCTGTCACCACCGCCGGGATTTTGAAGTCACGGGCAATGAACTGGTAGCTGTCGGCGCCGATAACAACACTCACATGTCCGGGGCAAACAAACCCGTTGAGCCCAATGGTTTGATCTTTGAGCAGCGCCTCCATAGCTTGGGGCATGGTTTTGTGGGCGCAGAGGACTTTGAAATTGGACACATTGAGATGTTGGGCTTCCTTGATGGTCCAGGCCACGGCCGGGACCGTGGTTTCAAAGCCCACGCCCAGGAAGACCACGGTTTTTTCAGGATGGGCCTGGGCCAAGGCCAGGGCATCAGTAGGTGCATAGACAACCCGTACATCAGCACCCTGGGCCCGGGCGGTTTCCAGGGCATGGCTTGAGCCGGGTACACGGATCATATCGCCAAAAGTGGTGATGATCACCTCCGGCAGTTGAGCCAAGGCCAAGGCATGGTCCACATAACCCACCGGGGTGACACAAACCGGACAACCTGGGCCTGAGATTAATCGGATCTGATCGGGCAAGGCCGAACGCAGGCCTGAGCGAAAAGCAGCCATGGTATGGGTGCCGCAAACTTCCATTAGTTTGATGGGCTTTTCCAGGCGGGCGGCTAATCGGTTGAGATTGGCCAGATGGTCTTTAACCGGCGTGGTCATAGGGCCGGATCGCTCTCATTCATAGCCTCCATAATAGAGGCATAGTCTTCAATATCTTCCTGGTCCCACTTTTGAATGGCAAACCCGGCATGGATGATTACAAAATCACCGGGCGCAACCTTGTCAATCAAGGCCACATTAACTTCCCGCTGCACGCCGTCAATGTCAATGAGCGCAGTTTGGTCGTGGACGTCGATAACTTTAACAGGTACGGCTAAACACATAGGTTTACACTCCACTAAGAGATTGACTATTGGGGCTAAGTATATCATAAATCATGGTTTTGGATAATGGCTTAAATGGCTTCTAGGTCACCACCATGTCTGTGACCCAGGTTGCTGACCTATGGTTGTAATTTGGCCATACCAATGGCGGCCTGTCCCAGGGCCAGGCCGCCATCATGGGTGGGTACCTGATGGTGCGTATAAACCTTAAATCCCGCTCGGCCCAGGGTATTCAGGCCGGCCTCCAATACCACTTTGTTTTGGAAGACGCCACCGGAGAGAATCACATCTTCCAGCCCGGTTTCCTCACGTACCCTTAAGGCAGCAGCCAGCAAGGCCTGCACCACGGTGCTGTGAAATTTAGCGGCTATTCGTTCTTTGGCCAGGTGATGTTGCAAATCCGATACCAGGCCGGCCAGCATGCTTTTAAAACTGATGCGGTCATGATGGAGCTCGAAAGTATAATGTTCCTGCAAGACCGTGGACTTGGCCAGAGCTTCCAGGCGAACGGCGGCCTGGCCTTCATAGGTGACCGGATTGTCAAACCCCAGTAAGGCCGCCACAGCATCAAAGAGGCGGCCGGCACTTGAGGTCAAGGGACTACGCACCCCATGGGTCAGCATTTGATTGAGAAGGTCCATCTCTTCACTGGATAAAGCCGGCAACCAGTGCTGCCCATAGCTGAGCGCGTCCTCAGGACCAAAGACCGAAAAAAGGTAAGCATAGGCCATACGGCTGGGGTGGAGAATGGCTTGCTCCAGACCAGGCAGGGGCACTTCTTCGAAATGCAGCGGTCGTGTGAAGCCGGTATAATCACCGACCAAAACTTCTCCGCCCCAGAGATGACTGTCGCTGCCATAACCAGTGCCATCGAGAATGAGGCCGATGACCGGTTGCGTCAATTGGTGTTCCGCCATACAGGCGGCCAGATGAGCGTGATGATGCTGGACCGCCAGCAGCGGTGCTTCGGCCAAAGTGGAAGCCAAAGTACTGGAAACATAACCAGGATGAAGATCATGCACCACCAAGGCCGGGGTAACCTGAAGCAGGTGTTTTAAATCCCCGATTTGCTGCTGATAGAACAATTTGGTATGGCGGTCGGCGAGATCGCCGATATATTGGGAGAGCACTACCTGGTTGGCCTTGGTCAGGGCAAAGGTGTTTTTCATATCACTGCCGCAGGCCAAAACACTGGGCCCGGAAAAGGGCAGTAGCAAGGGCTCAGGGACTATGCCCCGGGAGCGGCGGAGCATGACCGGTGCATTTCCTCTCACCGCCATGACCGAATCGTCGGCCCGTCTGAGAATGGGACGGTTATGGATGAGGGCCAGGTCTGCGATCGGTCCTAACAGGCCGTGCAGGTCAGGTTCTGTCATGGCCATGGGCTCGTCACTGATATTGGCACTGGTCATGATCAAAGGGCTTATTTGAGACAGTAACAGGTGATGCAAAGGTGTGTAAGGCAAAAAAGCGCCAATAGTATTGGTATCAGGGGCAATGGATTGAGGCAAAGGACATCCAGGTGCACGCTGCAAGAGCACGATAGGCGCTGCCGGTGAGGTTAGAAGTTCTTGTTCCAGAGGGCCGGCCTCGCAATAAGTCAATAATTCCTCCAGGGAGCGAAACATGACGGCCAGAGCCTTGTGCGGCCGGTGCTTTCGCGTTCGCAAGCGGGTAATAGCTTGCTCATTGCCTGCCTCACAGCATAAATGAAATCCGCCCAGGCCTTTAATGGCTGCAATGCGGCCTTGGTTGAGGGCTGCGATCAAACCGCCCAGGGGGTCGGCAGGCGATATCACCGCACCATGGCCGTCAAGAAGCTGCAACACCGGCCCACAATCAGGGCAGGCAATGGGCTGGGCTTCAAAACGGCGGTCCAGGGGATCGGCGTAGTCACGAGCGCAGTCCGGGCAGAGCGCAAAGTCGTGCATGGAGGTTAGGGGCCGATCGTAGGGTAGAGCAGAAATAATGGTAAAACGAGGACCACAGTTGGTGCAATTAATGAAGGGATAAGCAAAACGCTTGTTTTGGGGATCGCGTAATTCCTTGATACAATCGGGACAGGTGGCAATATCAGGAGGCATGCCGGTTGAGACCTCTCCGGAACGGGTGCTTGGATCTACGGTAAAGGTCTGACTATGTTCTGCAGGTAGTGCTTCAACCGCCAAGGCCGAAACCTTGGCCATGGGAGGATAGCTGAGGGGAAGGCGGGTTTTAAATTCGTCCAATTCGGCATTTTCACCTTCCACTTCCACCACCACGCCCTGGACAGTGTTGCGTACCCATCCTGTTAAACCAAGGCTGGTGGCCAACCGGTAAATGGCAGGGCGGAAGCCCACGCCCTGCACGCGGCCAGCAATTTTAAAACGCAGACGTTCCGGCATTTTTCAGGCCGAGAGGCTCAGCTTGGAAAACCATGAAGCCCATTCCTGCATGCCTGTGCCCTTGTAACTGGATACTTGAAAAACTGGGCTGTGGGGATTGATTTGACGAATAGCTTCCAGACAGCGGTCAAGATTAAACGGCAGATGAGGTAATAGGTCGATTTTGGTGATCACAATAGCCTTGGCTTCGCGGAAAAGCAAGGGATACTTGAGGGCTTTTTCTTCGCCTTCCGTCACGGAGAGCACGGCGATTTTCATCAATTCTCCGATGTCAAATTCGGCGGGGCAAACCAGGTTGCCCACGTTTTCCACCACCACCATGTTAAGGTTATCGAGCGGCAGCTCCACCAAGGCATGGTGGACCAGTTTGGCTTCCAGATGGCAGGCGCCGCCGGTCAATAATTGACTGACTGGAATGGACAAGGCAGCCATCCGCTCGGCGTCCTTGGTGGTTTCCACATCGCCTTCCAGTACAGCGAATTTGAATTGGCCGCTCAGAAGTTGGGCGGTTTTCTCGAGCACGGCTGTTTTGCCGGCACCTGGCGAACCGATGATATTGACCATGGGCAGCGCTTTGTCTTTCAATACAGCGCGGGTTTTGGCGGCCCATTCGTCGTTGGCCCCCATAAGATCTTTGTAAATTTTAATGGTTTGACTCATAATTGGATTCCACCTCGATAGATTCTAAATATAATTCCATGCCTGCCACAGTTTCCAAATCCCTGGATCCGCAGCGTGGACATTGAAACACAGGACTGTCGGTTCCGTTTTCGGCGCCGCAATGACGGCATTTTAAGCGAATGGGCAACTGTTCGATCTCCAGTATGGAGCCCTGCAGCAGCGTGTCTTGGCTAAGGGTCTGGTAGGCAAACTCCAAATAATCCGGCACTACTTGGCGAAGCCTTCCGATAACCACCTTGACGGTGAGGACTTTGGTTGGCAGCGGATCCTGTTGTTGCAATTGTTGCAGGATGGTTTGAACAAGATTTTCACAAATAGAAAATTCATGCATGGCAACCTGATTTCAACTGCGCAGTGTGGCCACGACATGACGATCAGCTTCGGTAAGGTTGATCAGTGGCCGGCCCGTGGCCTTGCACCATTCCCGGCGTTGGGCGGGAAAACTTATGCCATCGGCATGTACTTCCAACATGGTGCCTTGGGGAAGGGTTCTTAATTTCAGCGCGGTTTTAAGAATAGGCCGGGGATAATATAACGCTTTGCAATCCAACATAACAGCCATCGCTTAAATCCTCTTCAATAACATGCAGGCATTTTAAGGCGCTAGCTTTTATCTGTCAATGTTCTTTCCACCCCTTGATGATCACGCAGCAGGCGCATGAGGTTTTGCCCGCTGTGGTTTTTAATGCTCACGGCCAAAGGGAGTTTGCCGGGCAGGCAGTGGGTGGCGCAGCCAAAACAGGGATCAAAGGCACGAAAAGCCATCTCGATTTTGTTGAGCAAGCCGTCATTCACCACGCCATCATGAATCAGGGCCCGGGCCGACTGTTCGATTGCCAGGCACATGGCGGCACTATTATGCTGGGAGGCCACGATTAAGTTGGCTGTTTTCATGAGTCCTTGGTCATCGGTGGTGTAATGGTGAATCAGGGTGCCTCTGGGGGCTTCTACCACGCCGATACCTTCACGGGGCGGTTGCAGGTCCATATTGCGGATGTGATCCCCAAGCAGCTCGGCCTGATCAGCGAGAATCACCAAATGTTCTGCGGCATAGAGCGTTTCGATCAGGCGGGCCCAATGGATAGCCAGGGTGTGATGGATTGGTTTGCCACCCAGGGTGTCGTAAAAGCGCTCATACTCCGCCTGGGCCAGAGGTGTGGGCATGCCTTCCGTGGCATTAAGACGGGCTAGGGGAGCCACCCGGTACAATCCGTTGGTGTCATCAGCAAAGAACCCATGCCATCCCAGGTCTTTAAGATAAGGGAATTTGATATAAGACCAAGGTTCGACATGTTCACTCAGCACTTGTTGATAATATTTAGGATGGAATTTTTTCCATTCCTGACCGCCGGGGGTCATGATACGCAGATGGCCGTCGTAGAAGTTAATCTGATTGCGCTCATCCACCAGACCCATATAATAGGTTTTTTGGGTGAACCCCTCGGAAAGAATCATCTCTACATAATTCTTATTTTCGACTACCAAGGTATGAAAGGCTTGCAGGGCAAACTGGGCAAAGCCCACAGCTTCCCGGGCAAAGCGTTTCAGCTCTTGCTGTACGTCTTTGCTCATGGGCTTGGCCACCCCTCCGGGCAAGCCCAATACCGGATGAATGACTTTGCCGCCCAGTGCTTCCATCAACGCCCGCGCTTGACTGCGGGTGGCAATGACCTTTTTTCCCGTCTCAACGCCAACCTTGTCAATCACACCCAGGATGTTACGCTGGGCCTTGGGCGCATCGGGACCAACAATGAAATCCGGTCCGCCAAGGAAGAAAAAATGCAGTAAATGATCTTCATACATAAACAGATCATAAAAAACCTGGCGGATTAACCGGGCCGTCAGGGGCGGCTCCACGCCGTAGAGGCTGTCCAGTGCTTTGGTGGAGGCCATATGATGGGCACTGGGGCAGACCCCGCAAATACGCGAGGTGATCTGTGGCATATCCTCCGCCGGACGGCCTTCAACGAATTTTTCAAAACCGCGCAATTCAGGAATTTGAAAGTAAGCTTTGTCCACATTGCCGTCATCATTGAGAAAAATTTCTATTTTGCCGTGGCCTTCCAAACGGGTGACAGGATCAATGGTAATTTTTTTTGGCATGATCTGACTCCTGAGATCAGTGTGACCCCTTGAAGTAAGGGACTACTCTTTTGGAATTGGTTTTCTTTTTCCCAGCAGGGCACCGGCCAGTCCGTAGCGGTAAAAGGTCCCGGCTGGATCAGGGATGCTGTTCGCCAGGCGCTGGGCTTCTGGTTGGCCCTGACCTTGATATAAGCCGCCAATGGCCGCTAAAAATTTGGCACCTTGATCAATGTTGTCCAGCGGGCCAAAACAACCGGTGCAGGGCATGTGACCGTTGATGCACATTTGGCCGCATCCATCACGGGTGGCCGGTCCCATGCACAATACGCCTTGGGCTAAAAAACAGCGCTCAGGATCAAGCTCGACCTGATGAACCCGCTTCAATTCACTGATCGTGAGATGGTCAGGTTTGCTGCTATTGCGGGTACAACTGAAACACAAGGCGCGGTTGGGGGCCAGCACCGTGCCGGCCGGCGGCAATTGGCCGCTTAAAAGGGCTTGTAGGGCGCCTTCCACTAAACGGACTGTAGGCGGGCAGCCGGGAAGATAATAATCTACCCTAATAACATCATCCAACTTGGAGACACTGTCGTAAAAGCGGGGCAAGGTCAGGGTGACGTCGTTGTCCGTCCATTTTTCCTGGGGCAGCACACCTTCCGGATTAACCGTGGTTTCCGTCTCCACATACGCCCGGTTTAAAATGGCCTCTTTATTGGTGAGGTTGGCCAGGGCCGGTAGGCCACCCTGAGAAGCGCAACTGCCAAAGGCCACCACGAGCTTGGCTTTTTTTCTAAGCAATTGAACCATGGTCTCCTGTTCGGAGGTGCGGATGGCGCCATTGATAAACGCTGCCGCCAGGCTTTGGTCTGCCATGGCTTCCACATCACTGGTTTTGAAATCCAGAGCACAAGGCCAAAACACAATATCCACCAGTCCCACCACGTCCAGCAGCTTTTCATTGAAATCCACAATGGTTTCTTCACAGCCACCGCAGGAAGAGCACCAATAAAAAGCGACTTTGGGTTTGGCAACCGGTTTTTTCATGGTTTTTTTAACGGCTTTGGGTTTAGGCCGGGCCGCCGTTTTGGGATGCACACTTTTTTTAGAAGAGGTTTTTTTAGTTGTTTTTTTCATTAGGCTGCCCCCTCGTCCACCCAGCCTTTTAATTCCAGGGGGCCAAGCACTTTAATACGTTCCGTGATTTCATTAGCCAAGCGCTGGAACTTCTTACCTTCCGAGGCAGCCACCCAATCGAGCAAAAACCGGTCCTCGTGGATGCCGAATTGGCGCAGCATTTTTTGAAAGAGGGTAAAGCGCCTGCGGGCTTTTAGGTTGCCATCGCGGTAATGGCAGTCGCCGGGATGGCAGCCGAGCACCATAACAGCGTCTGCTCCTTTCTGATAAGCCTGCATGACCAATTGCGGGTCCACCCGGCCGCTGCACATGACCCGAATGGGGGTTACGTTGGCAGAATAGGTTAGTTTGGAACCACCGGCCTGATCGGCCCCGCCGTAGGCGCACCAATTGCATAAAAAGGCAATGATTTTTGGCTGAAACTCACTCATGCAGCACCCCGTTCAATTCAGCTTCCAATTGCTCATGGGTAAAATGACGCGCTTGCGCCGCTCCGCTGGGACAATTGGCCGCGCAAGTGCCGCAGCCGCGGCAAATGGCTTCATTCACTTCTGAAACATGCTCCTTATCATGGAACTTGATGGCACGGTAAGGGCAGGAGGCAATACAAAGCTTGCAGCCACTGCAAACCTCGGCGTTGATATGAGCGGTCATGGTTTCCAGCTCGATCTGACGGCCCGGCACGAGCCGGCTGACAATATCGCCGGCGGCAGCCTTGGCCTGGGTCACCGCCTGGGTGAGCATGCAGGGACCACTGCAACCGCCAACCGCATAGATGCCATCAGCAGTAGTGTTGTTTTGCCTGAGGAAGTACTGCTCGGCCTTGAAAAAACCTTCTTGGTTTTGGTCCACATGGGCCAGGTCGGCGAGCGCGGCCGTATCTTTGCCGGGCATCATACCTGTAACCAAAACCACCATATCCACGGTGAGCGAAGAAAAATCCTTACCACTAATCTTCAAGGCCCGGCCCTTGGATTTTACTTGGAGTTGATCCAAATGCGCGGTTTTAATGAAACGCGACCCGTGGTTGACCTGGGTTTCATAAAACTGCTGGCTAGGTACATTATCCAGGACCAGCCTGTCATGGAGATGAACCACTTGCAGGTGGGGCAATTGTTTTCGCGCCAACTCATCCACTTTCAGAGACAACTGGCAGCAAATACCGGAACAATAAGGAAGGCCCTCCTGGCTGAGTGATCCAGCGCAGTGAATAATTGCAATGGATTTGGGAGCCTGGCCATTGGCCAGGGTAAGTTGTCCTTGGGTGGGCCCGCTGGAATTAATTAGCCGTTCAAACTCAGGCAAGGTGACCACCTGCTCGCTGAGGTGATAGCCCAAACGGTCCAGGCCTTTGGTTATGGTGCTGTCAAATCCTGTGGCCAAAATGATCGCCCCTGCAGTCAAGCTGAAGGGGTGTTCTTTTTCTTCGAAGTCAATGGAAGAGAAGGGACAGACTTCAGCGCAAGCCTGACAATCACCATTTTGAAAATGAAGACAATGTTCCGGGTCAATGGCAGCCGTGGCCGGCACAGCCCCGGGAAAAAGAGTGTACACAGCCTTGCGGTTGCCCAGACCAAGATGGAAATCGCTTTTCACGGAGACCGGGCAAGCCTCAAAACAAGCTTCGCAGCCGATACAAGACTCGTTGACAAAGCGGGCTTGGCGCACCCCTTGGACCGTGAAATTGCCATAAAAACCCATTATTTCTTTAACTTCCGCATTGGCCAAGACGGTGATGTTGGGATCGTCTTTAACGGCAAATAAGCGTGGTGAAATCAAACAGGGTGCACATTCCAGAGTGGGCACCAGGTCTTCGCTTTGCATAATCCTGCCGCCGAGGCTGATGTTTTTTTCGATAATGGTGACATGCCGGCCTGCCTGGGAAGCTAGCAGCGCCGCTTCCATGCCTGCCAAGCCGCCGCCAATCACCACCACATCCGTATTAACAGGCATGCTGCGTTTGGTCAGTTGTTGATGCTCATGGCTGCGGGTAATGGCTGCATTGATCAAGGCCATGGCTTTTTTGGTGGCCTCTTCTTTGTCGGGGGTGACCCAGGCACAAAATTCACGGATATTGGCCATCTGTACATCAGCCAAATTGGCCCCACTCTCCTGAGCCAGTCGTTGAAAGGTAGCTTCGTGCTGCCGCGGGGAGCAGGCGGCGATAATAAGACGGTCAGGTTTTTGTTTTTGGAAAACGGTACGGATAAACGCCTTGCCTTCAGGAGAACAAAGCAATTCGTGGGTTGCCACAAAATCAACTTTATGCTGGGCCTTGGCCCATTGGCTGATAGCGTCAAGGTCGATGAAATTGGATATATTGCTGCCACAGGCACACAAGACCAAACCGGTTTTTAATTTAGGCATCAGTCCACCACTTAGGAAGTTGAATAAAATAATAAACCATCATTTATTTAACCATCTATTTAACTGGGTCTTAACATCAGTTACGGTTTGCTTGATGATAAGCTTGAGCTCCGATGCCGGTTCTTCGGAAAAGGCGATAAACTGATGGCCCACGATGCCAAAAAATATAATGGTCTCCGGCAGAGCATAGGCACATTTGCGCCCTACCTCAATGAGGGTAGGAATATTGACACTGTGCCAGTTGAGCACAGCCTGCTGGGTGTGCTCCTGGAAATCCTCCAGGGTATACTCAAAAACAGATCCCAGTGGCTGGCTGGGTGCATCAATACTGTCAATGACCAACAGGTGGGTAAACCCGGCCAAGTCTTCCAACAAATCAAAACTACCCGAATAGTTGACCTTAAAAGCGACATTGGGAAAAGCAGGGCCCAGTTGTTCGGAGGCTGTTTCCACAATATGCAGGCCAATGGTGTCATCGCTAAGCAGGGGATTTCCTAGTCCCAGTACCAAGACAGCAGGTTTCACAATAGAGCCTCTTTGTAGCATTGTTGGTGCCTATCTGGTCATAGCCACGGTAAAAGGTTAAGAAACATTTATTGTGATGAACAAATATTTTACAAGTCCATGGATGCGCTGCGTTGTTCAGGTAACAGAGGTGAATAAAAATAAAGGGCCAATGATTGGTAGAGGGATTGTAAAATCCAAAAAATGACTTGAAAAAAGTGATGAAAAGATATAAATATGATACTCTTTGCGTGTACGGGGTGTAGCGCAGTGGCTAGCGCACCTGCTTTGGGAGCAGGGGGCCGAAGGTTCGAATCCTTCCACCCCGACCAGTTCGGATATTGTATAAAAGGGACGCCTTCGGCAGCCCCGAGCAGAATAGATATTATATAAAAGGGACGCTTCAGTCATCTTCGATGACTTCCGCAGCCCCGACCGGAATGGATATTATCAAAAAGGGACGCCTTCGGCAGCCCCGACTGGTTCGGATATTGTATAAAAGGGACGCCTTCGGCAGCCCCGAGCAGAATAGATATTATATAAAAGGGACGCTGCAGTCATCTTCGATGACTTCCGCAGCCCCGACTGGTTCGGATATTGTATAAAAGGGACGCCTTCGGCAGCCCCGACCGGAATAGATATTATATAAAAGGGACGCTGCAGCCATCTTCGATGACTTCCGCAGCCCCGACCGGAATGGATATTATCAAAAAGGGACGCTGCAGTCATCTTCGATGACTTCCGCAGCCCCGACCGGCCATGGTTTAACCAAATGGTTCAAGCCTATCCGTACGACCGCATAGTCATCTTCCGCCTTCCCCATGATGAGGCGCAATATGGAACATGGGCTCACCTGCAAAGAAAAGGATACAACTCCGATCCGATTCTGAGTGGCCGCGTAGGAGCAGTCTGATCAGGGGCCCGGGGAATTGATTTGAAGTGGAGGCATCTGAGCATGCAAATCATTGGCGAGGTGATCACGATCCATGAAGTCAAAGCCATGACAGGCAATTATTTCGGTGACATGGTGAAAGCGGTGGTAGATGTGGAAAAAAAGCTGATTGCGCTGGATGCCGAATTGCAAGCCGGCTTGGAATCCCTGCTGATTCAAAACGGATCGGAGCAAAAAATCTCTGGGGGATAAATTTGTACCCTGATAACCCGCGGGAAGATTTTGTGGAATTTGATTCCATGATCAATATACGTCCTTCCATGAACAACCGCAGCCGGGGTGTGGAAGATGAACATATTCGCACAAGGATATTGGAATTAATCGACAAAGTAGTGGTGTTTTAACATGCAGCATAGCTCTATGGCTGCCGGGCGCTGGAAAAAATTTAGTCTGATGGAACAAATGGCCAATATCGGCAGTGAGGTTGGTCGAGCCATCAACTGGCGCGCCAAGGGCAACGCGGTCTCGGCGCAAAAGGCCTTTGACCGGGCGCTGGAATTGTTTGATTTGACTCTCGAAGATGAAAAAAATAAAATGCGTTTAAAAGAAGTCGTCCGCGCCCGGGAAACCTTTGCTGATTATTTTGCCGCCCGGAATGAATGGGGCATGACCGCGGAATTTTGGAACAACTATTTCTATCAATTCACCATTGCCGCGCGCTATGCAAGGCAAAAGCCGGTGTCAACGTCCCAGTAGCTCAGCTGGATAGAGCAACGGATTTCTAATCCGTCGGCCCCGGGTTCGAATCCTGGCTGGGACGCCAGTTTTTCGCTCCGCGAAAAACGGAGCAGGGAAGAGGGGATAGGGGAAACGGCAAGCCGATCCCCTGCGGTCACCTTTCGCCTCACAATCTCCTATCGCCTTTCACCTTTCGATTTTTATTAATTTTATCTAATGGCCATAAAAGGTTTTTCCAAATTTTCTGGTCTACCAAAAATCCGTAACCTTTGCCGCCGAAATATCCAAAATAACCGGGACTTTTCCAAGAGGAACATTTTATCTTGTTGATCAACTAAACCGTGCGACATTTTCCATTGTTGCCAACATAGCGGAAGGCAATGGCCGCTGGCATGTAAAAGATCGGAAATCTTTTTTCTGAAAACCTGTGCCAGCCACCGGTTTCCTCCATTATGGGGATATAGGGGACCCGTGTTTAAGCATGGGCTCAAATAGCCAAAATCTCATGCCAAAGTTTCGGTTTATCTCCTGATATTGGTATTGGTTGATATTTATAAAGAGTTTGGCGGTTTCAAGAGTCCGGAAAATATAGACATCGTTTGCATGGGGTTGCTTTCGTTTATTTATATCCAGGATTTCATCTTTGGTTTGATTGGCAATAAATCGAACTACGCTGGAGCTTATGGAAGCATCCAAAATAATGCGATGTTGGGATGGATAATCTTGTAAATACAAACCGACCGCATGGGCCAAGGGTGAAAATTCACTGCTTAAGCCGTGATAATTCGCATAGGACTTAAAATAATTGAAAAAATTTATACTGCCGATCAAGGCTAATACCGTCAAAATTGCGGCCAGTTTTAATTTATGTGTTAAATAAAAGCGATTAAGCACAAAGTTTAACCCCAGGCTGCATAAAAAACAGATGGGAATAATAATCGAAAAAGTTCGCAGCGCATGAGGGGCGGACTTGGTGAAAGACGCAGCCACGGGATATATCAGCAACCACCACCATAAGAATTTTATATGTGGAAGCCGCCGGTTCTTAATCCCTGCAATGATGCCGGTTATAAACAAGAATCCGGTTATGGGATCGAGCATGGGTCTATGCGGGATATTATGACGAAGATTCCCGTCGCCGCGTTCATGTAACATTCGAAAATAAGCTCTCAGATTATTAAAAAACGGTTTTAAGGTGCGATTTGACACGATTTCTGAAATCTCGGAAACTTCATGGCTTCGTTGGGTGAAATGTTGGCTATGGTGAAGCGCGTAAAAAAATAACGGGAGCATGATTATGCCCGCGGCCAGGGGACCAAGACCGACGATGGCCAGCCGTTTAAAAAGACGACCTTTAAGATGGGGAGAAAACAGCCAGCTTCCTATGATCAGCAGAAACAAACTGAGCCGTGAGGCGGAATAGCCATAGTTTGCCATACCAGCGGTGAATCCGGCCAAGATAAGCCATCTCAGTGCGCGGGATTCGGAGTACTGCCATAGAAAAAATATCATGAGGGCGTCAAAGAGCGGAGTGGCAATGGCAACAAAAGCAATGCGACTTAATAAAACAGGCCAAAATGCGGTGGCAAGAAGAAAGCCGGCGATCAAGGCATTTTCTTTTGTTGTCCATTGCCGAAAAAGCAGCCATGCCAGGGGAATGGTTGCCAGCCCCAATACCGAAGTGGCGAAACGCAAAGTGAAAATGGTCGGCTCAAGGAACTTAAAAAACGGCAGGACCCATAAGTACAGGAGAATACCGTGCCGGTTGGCTGTAAATAGAAACCATTGCCCGTGCATGAATTTTAGGACAGCCAGGCCGTTTTCCGCTTCGTCATACCAGCAAGCCGGCGGCAGTTTGGATAGCTGCCACCATCTGAAAAATGCCGCGACAGCAATTATTAATATAAGGACGATGATTTCAGTCCGGGGAGAGATTGAAGATTGTTTTGCGAGCTGTACGTCAAGGTTCTTGAAAAGAAGAACCGCAAATGCGGCAAGCACAAGAGCCCAACCGGAATTTGATAAACCAAAATGAAGACATAGGACGCCGGCAAAAGTGATGCCCAAAAGAATACGGGTATCAATCGGAAGAATATAACGGTTAAATTGATCTTTGAAAAAGGTAATCACCGGCTTCAACTATCCTGATTTGGCTGTCCGGCAGAGCTGGATAAGAGGCTGTAAATCCGGATTATCCATCCCGACCGGAAAAATATATATCATTGGGACGCATCCGCAGCGCAACATCCGGAGCTAACCCAGATATGGACAAATATAAAACAAGGTTATACTTGGCGCGGTTTAAGCGGTCATCGCTGACTTGCCCGGTAGCGCCCGCAATGAATAATTTCCGACTGGGCAGCTATCGGGAGGGTTTTTAAATACCTACTCGACTTCAGCAAATTTGCTGAAGTCGAGCAACTAAACGTCATGATTACTTCTCCTGACGTTATTTTAATTTATCTTTCCGGGAAAGGCGAGGGGAAAATATAAAACCCAACAGATTCATTGCTCATTGTCATTTTTGCAAGGCGCTCAATGAAGGCTGCCTGACGGAGCAGGACATTGCAAATGTGGCTGGCACCGGAATTCTTGGCCCTTCTATCAGGTACTTTAGCCATAATAAAAAACTCCTCTTTAAATTAGATAACGCTATTGAGGGTAATTGGGGATTAGGTAGCGTTGATGGTGATGCTAAAATACGACCATCATGATTAGTATGCCCGATGTAAAAATATTTAATTTCCTCTCCAAAACCATGTGTGACAATTTTGTGATTATCCTGGTTGTTACTACTTGATCGCAAATCCGGATTTCTGTTTAATTGACTACACTTTCGGGCGCCTATATAATAACTGAATTGCATTTCTTGAATTATCTTTAAAACCAGCAATTTTAAAAATGATTTTATATTAGGAGACTCATGGCACAACTTGAACACATTGAAGCTATTGAAAAACGACTCTGGAGCGCTGCGGATACCTTAAGAGCCAATTCCAATTATGCCAGTAATGAATATTTTCTGCCCGTCATGGGCTTGATTTTTTTACGCCATGCCTATAGCCGTTATTTGACGATCAAAGCCAAAATAGAACCCAACCTGCCTAAGCGGGGCGGTCACACCAGGCCGCTTACCAAAGAAGATTTTTCCCGAGAAAGCGCCATCTATCTCCAGCCCCAAGCGCAGTTTGATCATCTGGTTGCTTTAAGTGAAGATCAGGACCGGGCGCAAGCGATTATTGATGCCATGGAATCCATAGAAAAAGACTATGAAAACCTAAAAGGTGTTTTGCCTAAAAATGAATATAAAGAACTGGATAATGAAGTCTTGGGCGAACTCTTGCGCACCCTCAATCCTGAAGAATTAAAAAAAGTATCTGGTGATGTCTTTGGCCGCATTTACGAATATTTTCTCACTCAATTTGCCGATCAAAAAGCCCATGATGGCGGCGAGTTTTTTACGCCTGTTTCTTTGGTTTCATTAATCGCCCATGTGATTAATCCGGAAAAGGGGATCATTCTTGATCCAGCTTGCGGGTCAGGTGGTATGTTTGTCCAAAGCGCCAAGGTAGTAGAAAGCCGGCATCAAAATCCTTCGGAAAAATTGACTTTTTACGGCTTGGAAAAAAATGCCACTACCATCCGTCTGGCCAAAATGAATCTGGCTGTTCATGGCCTGGAAGGCAATATCAATAAAGCGATTACCTATTATGAAGAACCACATCACCTGACCGGCAAAGCTGATTTTGTCATGGCCAATCCGCCCTTTAATGTCGATGAGATTGACGAGGCCAAGGTAAAAAATGATAAAGAGCGACTGCCTTTTGGACTGCCGGGGGTGAATAAAAAGAAAAAAATCAGTAACGGCAATTATATCTGGATCAGTTACTTTTACAGTTTTTTAAATGAGCAGGGCAGAGCCGGATTTGTCATGTCCTCTCAGGCCTCCAGTGCCGGCCGGGATGAAGCCAAGGTCAGGCAAAAGCTGATTGAATCAGGCAGTGTGGACATCATGATTGCCATCAGGTCCAACTTTTTCTATACCCGAACCGTGCCTTGTGAACTATGGTTTTTAGACCGTAACAAACCTAAACAACATAAAGACAAAGTCCTGATGATCGATGCCCGTCAAATCTATCGCAAGGTTACCCGTAAAATATTTGATTTTAGTCCGGAGCAGGAAAATAACTTACTGGCCATTGTCTCACTCTATAAGGGACAAACCAGCTACTATTTAGATGTAGTCGGCAATTATTGTCATAACATCATCCAAGAAGCAGAAGCCTGTTTTAAAACTAAAGATGATGATAGCCAGGCTATTCAACCGCTCCCGCAATTTATAGCAGGGATGAAAGAGCTGCTGCCAACATTGACAGAAAATAGTGAAAACAAAAAAGAGATTACCCATAATCTAAAAACCTTTGAAAAAGATAGTGAAGCATTTAATAAAACCATTAACGAGCAAAAAAAATTATGGCAAGCACAGAAAAAGAGCAATGGCGCTTTAAAACAAGCTGTCGATCGTCTAAGCGGATTAGGTGAAACCAGCCGTGATCTGGTCAAGCAGACTGATTTGATTTACAAATTAATATCCAATACAGAAGGCCAGGCCTCACGAAGCAGCCAGCGCAACTTAAAAGAAATCGACCAATACCGCCAAATCGCGGTGGAACAGCTCAAACAAGTACGCTATTTCTGGAAACAGGCTCATTGGCTGACTGGTCGTTTCCCGGAAGCCAAACTGCAAGATGTAGAAGGTCTGGTCAAGCTGGTGGATCATAAAACATTGGCATCCAATGACTGGAGTCTGACACCAGGCAGGTATGTTGGCGTCGCGCCGGAGGAAGAAGATGAAAACTTTGATTTTGAAGAGACCATGCGCGAGATCCATGTCGAATTGGAAGACTTGAATCAGGAAGCTAACAAACTGGCCAAGATCATCAAGAAAAACTTTGAGGAACTGGGTATCTAATGGAAGACAACAACGCCATAGAACAATCAAATATTATTTTCTATTCCACGCCTCAGGGCAAAGTCCATATTGAAGTTATGTACCAAGATGAGACCTTTTGGCTGTCGCAAAAAAGAATGGCTGAATTGTTTGCTGTAGATGTCCGAACAGTAAACGAACATCTACAAAATATATTCAAAAATAAGGAATTAGAGAAAGAAGCAACTATCCGGAAATTCCGGATAGTTCAATCTGAAGGGAATCGTCAGGTTGAACGCAATGTAGAATTCTACAATCTTGATGCCATTATAGCTCTAGGTTACCGTGTCAACTCCTATGAAGCCACCCAATTCCGCATCTGGGCTACCAAAACATTAAAAGAGTACATTATCAAAGGCTTTGTCATGGATGATGAGCGCTTAAAACAAGGTCCAAAGTTTGGCAAAGATTATTTTGGCGAATTATTAGAGCGCGTACGCGAGATCAGGGCTAGTGAACGCCGCTTTTATCAAAAGATTACCGATATTTATAGCCTGGCCATTGATTATGATAAAAACGCGCCTGTGACCAAAGCATTCTTCGCAACAGTGCAGAACAAACTGCATTGGGCTATCACCGGCCAAACCGCGGCAGAGATTATCTATCATTCAGCAGATGCGACTAAGCTTTATATGGGATTGACCAGTTGGAAACAAGCACCGGAAGGCAAAATCTTAAAATCCGATGTCACCATCGCTAAAAACTATCTTAATGAAGCGCATATCAAAGAGCTTAATCGCATCGTATCGGCCTATCTCGATCTGGCAGAAAGCCGGGCCGAGCGCCAGATCGCTACCAAAATGCAGGAGTGGAGCACCTTTTTAGATGACTTCCTAAAACTCTCTGATTATCCCATCCTGCAAGACAGCGGCAAAATCACAGCCCTGGAAGCCAAACTCAAAGCCGAGCAGGAATACCAAACCTTCCGTCAAATCCAGGATCAAAATTATAGTTCTGATTTTGACAAAGAAGTGAAACGGTTGGAAGGTAAGGATTTTTAAATATCAAATGATGTGTAGCTGGAGAATTAACATGAGTAAGAAAACAACACCTTTGCAAAAATTTGTTGAGATAAATCCCGAGTCAATATCAAAATCATATGCTGAAAATGAAATCGAATATATTGATATTTCATCAGTTGGTACGGGACAGTTAATTGAAAGTCCAAAATTACTACAATTATCTGAAGCACCAAGTAGGGCAAAAAGAAAAGTTAAAGATGGGGATACTATTCTTTCTATGGTGCGACCTAATTTGCGTTCTTTTTTATTTTTAAAAGACCCTAAAAATAATTTGATCGTTTCCACTGGTTTTGCAGTATTACGATCAAAGAATAATACTGAGCCTCGTTTTATATATTATGCGGTTACCGATCAGAAATTCACAAATTATTTAGCAAATAATGCAAAAGGAACATCCTATCCAGCGGTAGATGCGGAGACTGTATTGCGTGGAGAAATACTTGACTGCGGGCTGTCAGAACAGAGAAAAATCGCCTCCATCCTTTCCGCCTACGACGATCTGATCGAAAACAACCGCCGCAGAATACAATTGCTCGAACAATCAGCCAGGCTTTTGTACAAAGAATGGTTCGTCCACTTCCGCTTTCCCGGACATGAGCATGTCAAAATAAAAAACGGCGTGCCGGAAGGGTGGGAGAAAGGAGTGGTAAGGGACTTTTATGATACAACATCGGGAGGTACTCCAAACCGAAAGAATCAAGAATTCTATGGCGGTGATATTAAGTGGGTGAAAACTCAAGAATTGTTGGATTGCTTCTTGTTTGATACAGAAGAACACATAACTGAGAATGCAATAAAAATGTCATCGGCAAAGTTGCTGCCCGCCAATACCGTATTAATTGCAATGTATGGAGCTACAATTGGCCAAGTTGGTGTAATAGTTGATGAGTCAACCTGTAATCAAGCATGTTGCGCAGTTATGCCGAAGTTTAAAGGAACAAGCTATGAACATGCATTTATGTTTTTTCTATCAAATAAAGAAGGCTTGCGCAATCTCGGCCAAGGCGCTGCTCAAAGAAATATCAGCCAGCAAGTAATACGCGAATACGAAATGGTTCTTCCGGATGAAGTAATTCTGGAAATGTTTCGGAATCACGTTGGCCCATTTCTCGCTAAAATAAAGAACCTGCAAGCAATGAATAGACAACTTATTAAAGCCCGAGATTTACTATTGCCCAAACTGATGAACGGAGAATTGGTGGTATGAAAATTTCTCGTATTTCGAAAATTAAAAACCACCGGATATTCCGAGAATTTAGCTGGCCGGATGATTTGACTTCTTTTGCTCAATTTAATGTGATTTACGGATGGAATGGAACCGGGAAGACAACGGTTTCTTCACTGTTTGAGCATGTTCAAGACAAACGTGATATTACAGAAGGCGAAGTTGCATTTGAATTGGATAATGGAAATAAAATATCTGGTTCTAACTTATCGAAAATAACGACACCCGCCGTTAGAGTATTCAATCGGTCATTCGTTAAAAAAACAATTGAATCCGTTGATCAGGATAATGTGACGCCTATTTATTTTATCGGAGAAGAGAATATTGGCAAACAAAAGGAAATCGAACAATTAAAGAAAGAACTTGAATCTGCTAATAAGACGTTGGATGAGACAGATAATAATAAACGTAATGCAGATAAAGCATTGGATGATTTTTGTATAGGCAAAGCTAAATTAATAAAAGAAGCCTTGCTTGGCTCTGCCCAACATGCCACTTATGATAAAAGGAGATATGATACTGCTGCGAAAGAGCTTAAAGGAAAAGTACCACGACCTACGAAACTGTCTGATGAAGAAAAAAACAGCTTAAGAATACAAAAAGAGTTACAGGCAAAAAATAATGTTGCTCGTATTAATTTTTCTTGTCCGGATTTAAATGATCTTTATATAAAAACATCGGATTTACTTAAACGCATGATTGCTTCACAGGTAATTGAAGCTTTAGCGAATGATGCGGATGTCGCTTCATGGGTGAAAAGGGGTCTCGAATTACACGAGGGTGAATATCAGTCTGGTACATGTAGGTTTTGCGGTAATGTTATATCTGGTGCGCGTCGCGAAGAATTAGAAGGACATTTCAATGATGCTTTTAATGAATTTCAAAAAGATATAGAAGATCTGATCACTGAAATTAATGGACACATGGATGTTATTGGAAATGTGGTGTTTTCTGATGAGTCAAGGTTATATGAAAATCTAACAGCGAAGTATAAAAATGCTGTTACTGCAGCAAAAGAAATAATAAAAAATGTTAATAATGAACTTAGTAAATACAAAAATGCTTTGTCACAAAAAATGACATCACCATTTAAGGTAGTTACAATTGAAAAAGGAGAACCCCAATCCCTTTTGGAAGCAATTGATTCACTGAATGCTTTCATTGATGAACATAACGAGATAACAGAAAATTTAAATGATAAAATTGATGAGGCATATAAATTATTAGAGCAGGATTATGTTCTTGAGACATATACTGAATATGATGAATTATGCAAAACAGTTATTGAGAGGCAAAGAGAATATGACAATGTTAAGAACAAACCTGAAGAAATAAGTAAACAGATTGAGGTTGTTGAGCGTGAAATAATCGAACACCGTCGTCCCGCTGAAGAATTGAATAAAGAATTAAAAGATTATCTCGGGCGGGATGAATTACAATTTCAAGTCAAAGATACAGGATATGTGCTAACTCGTGCTGGAATTCCAGCAAAAGACTTGAGTGAGGGTGAGCGTACAGCAATAACATTTCTTTATTTTTTAAAATCATTGGAAGATAAGAAATTTGATATAAAAAATGGCGTTGTTGTGATTGATGATCCTGTCTCAAGCCTTGATGCAAATGCATTGTTTGCCGCATTTGGCTACATGAAAGAGCGGACAAAAGAATGCCAACAGTTATTTGTTCTGACACATAATTTTGCATTCTTTCGTCAAATTAAAAATTGGTTTCATCATTTGCCAGGACAAAAGAAAAATGATATTACACAACGTCCTGGGCGTTTCTATGCATTGTTGGCTATAAAAGATGGTGATCAAAGAAACGCTAAACTGTCGTCAATTGATCCATTACTGGAAGAATTCGAATCAGAATATCACTTTTTGTTTAGACATGTCTATGATGTAGCTAATAGCAACCCGACAGGATCTGAATTATCACAATATTATGGTATGCCTAATATTGCACGTCGGTTGCTTGAAACGTTTTTTTCATACCGATATCCAGATTGCTGCGGTGATTTAAGAAAACGCTTTGAGCGTGTTGACTACGATGTGGACAAGAAAACTAAGATATTGAGATTGTTACATACGTACTCACATTCTGGAGGGGTTAGTGAACCGGAGCATGACCCGACGATTCTAGGTGAGACAGTAGAAGTAATGAAATGTATTGTTGAAATGATGAAAAAAGTTGATAGCAACCATTTTGATGGCATGGTGAAGCTTATTTCTACAGATAGGGAAACCGAATGAACCAATACACCGAAGACTCTTTAGTCCAACAAACCACTGCCAATTACCTCGCTGACCAGCTTGGCTGGGAATCGGCTTATGCTTATAACAACGAATCTTTTGGTGTTGATGGTTTGTTAGGCCGGATGTCTGATAAAGAGGTGGTGTTGGTTCGTTATCTGCGTCAGCAGCTTAGTGTTATCAATCCCGGTTTACCTGTTAGTGCTTATGATGATGCAGTGCGGCAGGTGGCAACTGTCATGGCCAGCCAGACCATGCTGGCGACTAATCGTGAAAAGTATCAACTCATTAAAGAGGGTGTGCAGGTTACTTTTCGCAATGCGAAGGGTGAACTGGACAAGCAGCGGCTTATGCTCATTGATTTCAATCGCCCTGATAATAATCATTTTTTGTGTGTTCGTGAGCTGTGGGTAAAAGGCGATCTATATCGTCGTCGGGTGGATATTGCCGGGTTTGTTAATGGATTGCCCTTGCTTTTTATAGAATGTAAAAACATCCATAAAAACCTTCGTACTGCCTTTGAAAAGAATTTTTCCGATTACAAAGATACCATTCCGCATTTGTTCCATCACAATGCGATTGTCATGTTTGCCAATGGCATCAATGCCAAGATCGGTTCAATCAGCAGCCAGTGGGCTCATTTTCATGAGTGGAAACGTTTGGATGAAGATGATCCAGGTGTGGTGGATATGCAGACCTTGCTCAAAGGTGTTTGCAGTAAGGCCAACTTTCTGGATATTCTGGAAAACTTTATTATTTTTGATGATTCATCAGGTGAGACCAGAAAGATAGTGGCCCGTAATCATCAGGTGCTGGGGGTTAATCGGGCGATAGAGGCTGTTAAAGATCGCAAAAACCGTCAGGGCAAACTAGGGGTTTTCTGGCATACCCAAGGGGCCGGCAAAAGTTATTCCATCGCTTTTTTTACGCAAAAAGTGCATCGCAAATTGGGCGGCAATTATACCTTTTTAATATTAACGGACCGTGAAGATCTGGACACGCAGATTTATAAAACCTTCGCCGGTTGCGGATTGGCTGATAACGATAAATCGCCTTGCCGGGCAGCGAGCGGCAAGCATTTAAACCAATTATTACAAGAGCATAAAGCCTATATCTTTTCGCTGATTCAAAAATTCAATCAAAAAGTAGAACCAGAGCAGCCTTATACGGAACGGGATGATGTGATTGTCATTACCGACGAGGCTCATCGCACTCAATACGGCACCTTGGCGCTTAATATGCGCAATGCGCTCAAAAATGCCAGTTTTATCGGTTTTACCGGAACACCACTGTTTAATGATGACCAGATTACCCGCCGGGTGTTTGGGGATTATGTGTCCACTTATGATTTTAGCCGTGCTGTTGAAGATAAGGCTACCGTACCACTTTACTATGATGCACGCGGTGAGAAACTCGGTATTGCCATTGATGATATGAATGAGCGTATTGCCGAAAAGCTGGAAGAGTGGGAAGCAGAAGGCATTGAAGAACAACTGCGCTTAGAAAAAGAATTGATGCGTGATTATCATGTAATCACAGCCGGAAAGCGTCTTGATCAGATTGCCCGTGATTTTGTCGAGCATTATTCCAATGCCTGGGAGACCGGCAAAGCCATGCTGGTCTGCATTGATAAGATTACCTGTGTGCGTATGCACAAATTGATTGAGTTCTATTGGCAAGAACGGATTAAAGCATTACAAATCAATAAAAATAAGCATGAAGATGAACAAGAACATATTTTTAGAAAACGCTGGATCAACTGGATGGCTGAGACACAGATGGCGGTGGTGATCAGTGAAGAACAAGGGGAAGTAGACAAGTTTCGTAAATGGGATCTGGATATTATACCTCATCGAAAGTTAATTAAAGAGGGCATGGAATTGCCGGAAAGCATGCGTCAAAAACCGGAATATATCAATAAGCAGCGCATGCCTCTTGACGATGCCTTTAAAGCACAAGAACATCCTTTTCGGATTGTCATTGTCTGTGCGATGTGGCTAACCGGCTTTGATGTACCCAGCCTCTCGACGCTGTATCTGGATAAACCCTTAAAAGCCCATACCTTGATGCAAGCCATTGCCCGGGCCAATCGTGTGAATGAAGGTAAAAATAATGGCTTGGTCGTTGACTATTGCGGCATATTAAAGAATCTTAGAAAAGCCTTGGCAACGTTTACGGGTAAACCGGGAGATGACAGGAAAAAAGATCCGCTGGAGACTGATGATCGTTTGCTCGATGATCTGGCAGAAGCCATCTCCTATATCAAAGCAATTTTAAAAGATAAGGGTGCATCGCTTGATGCTATGCAAAAAGCCGAAGGATTTGAGCGTATCAAAGCGATTGATTTGATCAAAGAAGCAGTCAATGAAAATGATGAGTCACGTAAACGATTTGAAGTGATGTGCCGCAGCGTATTTAAAATATTCAAGGCCTGTATTAATAATAAAGGTATCAATCAATACCGTGCTGATTATGATGCCATTAATTTTATTTATAAATGTCTACAAGAAGATCGCGAACATGCAGATATTTCAGCTATTATAAAACAATTACATGAAGTGATAGATGACGCTATAGAGGTGGATGAAAATCGGGTCAAAGAAACTCAAGATGTTTATGACATCAGCAATATTGATTTTGAGCGCTTGCGAAAGGAATTTGAACGAAGCCAAAAAAAACATACAACAGTTCAAAGCTTGAGGCAAGCTATTGAGATGAAATTACAGCGTTTGCTTGATCAAAACCCGATGCGCACTAATTATCAGCAGCGATTTGAAGAAATCATTGCCGAGTACAATCGTGAAAAAGATAGAGTTACCATTGAAAAAACCTTTGAAACCTTGGTGAAGTTTATTCGTGAACTGGATGAAGAAAAAACAAGAGCTGTTAAAGAAGACCTGGATGAAGAGTCACTGGCGATCTTTGACTTATTAAAAAAGACGAATTTAAAGCCAAATGAGATTAAACAGATTAAAAAAGTGGCCGTTGGCCTTTTGGAACTTTTAAAAGAAAAAATTGCACCTATAGACCACTGGAAAGAGGGGGAATCAACCCGTGATGCGGTTAGATTGGAAATAAAGGATTTTCTGTGGCAGGACGAAACCGGCCTACCCGTTGATGTTTATAATGAGGAAGAGGTAAAAACCAAAGCAGAGAATGTGTTTTTGCATATATTTCGGGCTTATCCGACAGTGCCGTCACCGATTTATAGTGTGAATTACAAGTAAGTTTGGGTTTTCCGACTTTAGCGTGGGGAAAAATCACATCTAAAAATCGAATTAGGTTGTCGAAACCCGGTGTGGGCCACTCTATCCTGGAGTAAGCTTAAAAGTGGTAATTAACCGATGACTTTTTTCCAACAATAACGAATAAATAGAGGACGTTGTTAGATAATACGATTATTGAATGCGGTGCCAGCCACGCTACTTGATGTATCTGCTCCCTTCGACAGGCTCAAGGAGCAAAGGGTAATGGGTAGGTAACAGTTTAGGTTCTCGGTTCGGTTCAAAGAAATCAGCTTGAATTTTTGTGATGGGGAGGCGGAGTAAGCTTATAAGCTTACTGAAAATAAAAAAGCTGCTCACAGTGGGACAATAGACCGTCCTGGTCATTGTTGGCTCAGTGAGTGTAGTTTGGCAGCAGCTCTGGCCAGCAGTTTGGGCTGATCTTCATAATTGAGCAAGAGATGATTGAAATAGCGTAAAGCTGTGCTGATTTCCTGTCGCGCTTCATAAGCCAGTCCCAAATAATAAAGCACCAAACTCGCAACCTGACGGTTTTGGAGATGTTCCCGGTAAAGGGCATTGAAAAGGTTAAGCGCATTTTCCGGGTTTACCTTAAGGCATTGCGCCAGGAGTTGTTCGTCCACCAACTCGTCGTTAGTTGGGATGTCATTTGCGATTTGGTCTTGATTTACATTTCTGAGAAAATTGATCATCATCACCATCTCCTTTAATCCGGGGTTTCCCATGTTATGAAATGATCTGACTTAAGTTTAAAATAATTGTAGATACAGAGATTCAATAGTCCGTCAATTTATTGTCAAAAAGATGTCACGGCGGGCAATGGCGCAACAGGGTGCAGTAGCACGGTGTTGAATGGCTGTCTGGAGAGACCAGGCTTGAAGATAAATCGGAGATTTTAAAAGACATGAAGAATTATTGTACTAATAATGGAAAAGCAGAGGTTAAGTGTTTCTACCAGATTGGAAATGAAGCGGGAAGTATGAATGGAAAATAGAGATTAATCTGAGACGGAGAGGCTATAGTGGCCACTAATAAAAAATAGAATTTAAATTAAGCGGATAATGTTTATAGTCAGACTGCTGTCAAGCGGATATTTAAATTACAACCAGGTGAACGTTACATCGGCAGGCGGGGCACCAACCCTTTTTTATTCAGTTTGTAATACCATTCCCAGCCTACTTTTGCCCAATGAGCCCAAATCCCCTTGGGGGCGAAAGCCTTGTGCTCATCACGGTAAACAAAGACCGCCTCCCGTCCGAGATCCATGATGCATAAAATATTAAAATGCCCGCTAAAGGTAGCACTTTGTGGTTTGCCGGTTTCACGGAGCCGAATATTCTTGGCCGCCACATGGGCCATCACTTCTGCAAAATGCCCTTGTTTAGCCCGCCAAGGCGGACCATCGTAAGCAGCGCTGTCACCAATGACATAACAATTGTCGGGAGCCGGCTCCTGACCGGCTGGAGCAACTACTTGGGCATGACTATTGACTGGTACAAAGCCTGCATCGGTAAGGGGCAAATCAGTGTTTTTAAGAATCGCCGGCCCTTGCAGACCGGGTGTAAACAGGGTTAACTGGGTGGGCAAAAAACGGCCATCCTCCCAGACAATACCGTCATTTTGGAAAGCTTTGATTTTTTTACCCACCATTGGCTCAATTTCATGCTTGGCAAACAATTTTTCCAAGGCTTTGAGGCCAGGGCCGCCCAAACGCTTGCCTGCGTCTGCGGCGGGGCTAAAAAAGACCAGCCGGTATTTGTCGCGACGTTGTTGACGGCGTAGCCAGTGGTCAAGATTAAACAGTATTTCAAACACCGGCCCGCCGCGCACGCCCGTGCTGTCCTTGGGATTACCCGAGAACCCGCAGGCAATGGTGCTGCCTTCCGGCAGCTTCCGGAAGCGGTCACGGATCACTTCCGATTCCTGTGGCCCGCCGCAAATGGACAGCGTATGTTCGATTCCGGAAGGTTTCAATTTATCGGCGCCCAACGCCACAACCAGATAATCATAGGCGTGGGTTTGTTTGTCCGTGATCACCCGGTTATGTTTGCTTTCAATGCGTTCAACTTTTTCTTGATAAAAAGCAAAATGGCGCTTTTGAGACAGATCGTGCAAAGGCATGGAAATACTCTCGCTAGAGCGCGTACCTGCAGCCACCCAAATGGAAAGGGGATAGATAAAAAGATTAGCCCGGTCGGAGATAAGCTTAAGATTAACTCCGCCGCGATGCTTGAATTCATTACTCAGTGCAATAGCCGCTTCCACACCGGCGATCCCACCGCCCAGAACTAAAATGGTCTTCATGATTTTATCTCCTTTGTATTGATCGTTCGGTCGGATCCAATCCCAAGAGAAAGGGCCTGGGAGGAGCAAGCGGAAACACAAGCACCACAGCGTGAGCATTGGTAGGTGTGGGCGGCGAAGCGCGCCTTAGGCCGGTGTAGGCTGGTTTGATGGGCATTGGCCGGCAGATAGCAATGGCTGTCGCATTTACCGCAATGCGTGCAATTATCCGGGTTGAATTTTATTTTAAATAAGGACCAGCGATTAAACAGGCCTCCTGCCCAGGCAATCGGACAACCAAGCTTGTAATAGTGATAATGCTGCTGAGCCCGGGACTTTTCGTCGAGACTGTGCGACATGGTCTCCATCAACAATCCCATGGGGCAAAGCCAACGACAGAAAAATTTACCGCCAAAAGGTGCGGTGGCAATGCCGGCAAGCAATACCCACCATAGATTTAATTGGAACCAACCCATGGCCACAATAAATGAAATGGTCGACGTCCACTGTACATACGGACGAACGGCAATAAGTTTTTGAGAGCGTGAACGAGGAACCATGGAAACCTCCGGCTTGGCCGATAATACCCATCCCGAAAAATAGGTATGTGCATAATTGGGAATGGTTAAAACATAAGCAAATAAAAATATAAGATTAAGCTAATATAATAGCAAGTAAAAAATAATAAACTCAAAATTAAAAAGAGCGATGGCCGTCCAGATGCTGCCAGAAGCGCTGTTGATCGGACGATAGCAGTGGATTGTTTAATTCCAAGACCGGCAAGTAGATTTAATGAAGATAGGCTAGCTGAAAAAAAGATAGCGATAAACCGAGTGCAAGCTTTTAATCCAGTAATAAATCCACTCCAGTAAGAAAGGCTATTTCCCAATTTCTTCCACCTAGGAGCCTGTCGGACTTTTTCGTTTGATGATATGGTATAATAACGAAGTTCCCCCCTTTTGCAAAGGGGGATCAAGGGGGATTTGATAAATGATTTTAACCTACCATCGCGGCCTCAAACGAAACTCGCAGGTTCTCAGGAATAACATGACCGAAGCTGAAAAACATCTATGGAAACGGCTTCGCGGAAAACAAATTGGCGGCTTGCAATTCTATCGGCAAAAAATCATCGGCAACTACATCGTGGATTTTTTCTGTCCCAAAGCAAGCCTGGTAATTGAACTGGATGGCGGTCAGCATTATACCGACGATGGAATCCTCCGCGATGCGGAACGTGACCGTTATTTGAAAACGCAAGGCTTGCAGATATTGCGTTTTTCCGATCGCGACGTGTTCATAAACACGGAAGGCGTCTTGAAGCAAATCCTGGCTCAAGCTTGCCTGCAAAGCAGGGAGGCATTATGAGTTTTGTTCCCTGCGATCGTGATACGGATTTTTTACTGCCGCCATCGTTGAATGATTGGCTCCCAGTCAATCATTTGGCGCGGTTTGTAACGGAAATTGTCGCCCAACTTGACTTGACGAAGTTAAAAGAATCATATGCGGGGCGGGGATCGTCGGCCTATCATCCTGAAATGTTGCTGGCTGTGCTGGTGTATGGATATGCCACGGGCCTATTCTCGAGCCGTCAGCTGGAACGCAGCACTTATGATTCGATAGCTTTTCGTTATCCGGCGGCAAACACCCATCCCGATCATGATACAATAGCCCAATTCCGCAAACGATTTCTCCCCGAATTGGAATCATTATTCGTACAAGTCCTGGTCCTGGCTCAGGACATGAAACTATTGAAGCTCGGTAAAATCAGTTTGGACGGGAGCAAGGTTCATGCGAATGCATCAAAACATCGTGCCCTTTCCTGGGGATATGCCAACAAGATAGAGAAGCAACTCCGGGCGGAAGTGAATCGCCTATTGCAACTGGCCGAAGCAGCCGATGAGGCCGACCAGCCTGACGGGATGAACCTGCCCGATGAGCTGGCTCGTCGCGAAGACCGCTTGGCTGCTATTGCCAAAGCCAAAGCAGCCATCAAGCAACGAGCCGTTGAACGTGACCAACAAGCCCAAAAAGAGTATGAACAGAAGCTGACCGAGCGTCGTGAGCGTGAAAATAAAAGAGGTCAAAAATCCCGCGGTCCAGAACCACAACCGCCAAGCGATAAAGGCCCACAAGCAAAAGATCAGGTTAACCTGACCGACGGCGAGTCGCGCATCATGCCTGTTTCCGGTGGCGGGTTCGAACAAGCTTATAATGCGCAAGCCGGGGTGGACATGGAAACGATGTTGATAGTCACTGAGCATGTTACTCAAGCGACCAATGATAAAGAACAACTTGAGCCTGCACTTGTGCAATTAACCGCTCTTCCAGAAGAGCTGGGAAAGGCAAAAGCATTGGTAGCAGACAGCGGATACTTTAGCCAAAGCAATGTTAAACTTTGCGAATCCAAGGGGATCAAACCATATATTGCCAACAGGCGGGAGCAACACTACCCATCGCTAAAAAAACGTTTTTCAGGACCACCGCCGTTGCCTGAACGTGCTGATGCGGTGGAAAGAATGAAGCGGCGGTTGCAAATGCCAGCTGGCCGAAAACTGTATGCCCGACGTAAAAGCACGGTTGAGCCGGTATTTGGAATTATTAAATCTGCCATGGGCTTTCGCCAGTTCATGCTGCGAGGTTTGCAAGCTGTCAGCAGCGAATGGACTTTGGTCTGTCTGGCTCGGAACATGAAGCGGCTGCACGGGCTGAAATCATCTCAGGTATAATCAAATCCCCCTGTATCCCCCTTTGCAAAAGGGGGAAAAAGCATATAGGTGCAGTTATTAATGGAGACGCAACATACATAAGGTTTTTAATGATTTTAAGTCCGACAGACTCCTAGGAAAGATGCGATATATCAGCTTTTTATAAGATTAGTATAGGAAATAACTATAAAAAGCTTCTCTCATTTGCATTTGGTAAATTATTTTGGTATACCTTAAAAGCTACTTGAAATAGTCCATACCTCAAAATTCCTTGATATTCAAGGAATTATCCCATTCCTGAATTGTAGCGGTTGTTTGCTGCAAGGATGCGCCTGAAACTAAGAAAAAGAAAAATCGTCAGTTTTATCTGTTATGTGAAGGGTATTTTGCAGGGGTAAAAAAAATTATTTCCCTGCCATTATTTTTTTTTAAAAAATAATGAAAGGATTTTTGGATTATCCAGTCAAATAGTTAAAGCGGTTCCCGAAAGTTGCCTTGGGAACGTTGGGGGGAATAACTCAGATGGAGGTGGTGGTATCGTCGCTTGAAGGTCGTGGATAATTAACTATATTAATTTCAATTATTCATTAAAAAAAGGAGACGAAAATCATATGAAGAAATTAGTAGGGAAAATCAGCCTTTTGGCCGTTGCAGGTTTACTGGCCCTGAATTTGAGTGGGTGTGGAGAAAAACCAACCGATCCTGTGGTGAATGTGGATGTGCAATTCGATGTTACTGCTGAAGCCATCACGCCCGGTCAGGCCTATTTACAGACCGCAGATCTTCTTACCTACGTGGCCAGTGGTGTAGGGGCCGGTTCCGCGACCTATTACAATAAAGCCTTGCCTTTCTCAACTACGGCTTCCATGACCTTGGGCGCAGCAGCTGAGATCAATGTCACTTATTCCGATACCTTTAATATTCTTACCCATCCCGATGGAACAAATAAAGCTGCCAATACGCGGGTTAAACTCTCCATCAAAAAGAACGGTACCGTGGTAGCTTCAGATCAATTCACCCCCTCGGTGGATGATGCTTCCTGTGAAATTTCTTGGTCAGTACAATAGTTGATTGAGCAATCCCCATTCAGGTGAGACAGCTTCGGGCTGTCTCACCTCATTTTTAGAGAGGACCACCATGAAACAAACGATTATTACCCTTTGTTTGCTGGCCTTGGCCACTGTAAGTCAGGCCGCCAACTATGAAGTCAAAACCGATGTGCAAGGCATGGTCAACATCAACAGCAACCTAACCGGCGGCAGTTATACAGCCGGGGTTGATGTAGGGACCAATCCGGAAAACGCAGTGACCTATACTTTGGAAGTGCTGGCCCGACCTATTAAAAAAGGCCGGCCATTTCTTAAGCGCATGGATCAAATTCATTACGCCCTGGCCGGTCTGAGCACCAGCACGGCCATGGTCACTGATCAGGAATTGCCCTGGGTTAAAACCATCAGCGGTCAGGGCATCATGAGTGCCAATTTGATTGTCACCTATGACAAGACCGTCGATGCTGTTTCCCACAGCAAAGACTTTAAAAAAATGAAAAACACCCGCATTGTTTTAAAGATATCCCGAGGCGATAAATTGCTGGAGAAAAAAGTTTACGAACCGTCCCCGCAAACACCGAATGCTCAGATTACCTTGACCTTTGGTGCCAACAACATGGTGAATGTGTCCACGGCGGGAGCTGAGGCCAGCATAGGGTCGGTGGAAATAGACGGACAACAGGTCCGGACATCGCAGCAGGCTCCTGCCCACCATCATCGTAAACATCATCAACACAGCCGCAATTATACCTTCGAAGTGCTGGTGAAGCCCATTCATGAAGGCAGGCCCTATCTGCAGGAAGTGGAATATTTGTCCTACTGGCTTTCCGGCCTGGGCATTGATACGGAAACTCTGGATGATGTGAAGTTGCCCTGGCGCAAGACTGTGGACCGCGATCCGGAAAGTGTGGAATCAGCTTCCTTGGAAACGGGTTACCGTCTTAGCCTGGATCCCTTCTTTAATAAGGAGCATGCTCATTTGGTTAAAAACTCCATGGTGCAATTGAATATTTACAATGGCGATCGTCTGTTGGTCTCCAAGGAATATCATCCCTCCAAAGATAACGGTGATGAAAAAATCGAGTTTAAGTTTGAGGAAAATAAGTAGGCGGTCTTTATTGCGGAAAGACATCTTTTATACAGGACTTAATGGGTAAGGGCATCTTAGGCCGTGCCCTTACCTTAACTAATAAAGTCCCTGTTATCCGAGCCAACAAGCTGGATCTTGGAGGCACGGGATCTGATAGAACGCGACTGAAGGAGGCGTGAATGTTTAAAGGTATGGTCCTGATCATTAGCATCACGTTGATTGCAGCCACGGTGGTCATGGGGTATATGCTGACCTGTCATCAAGCCTCCGCGGCAATGATAGCTGGGGAAAATCAACGCCAATTAAGCCGCCAAGAAGTGGCGGATCTCAATATTCAAACTGGATTAATATTGCCGGCGGCCAGGCAGAAGACAGGCCCCGCCTCCGCTACTTTGCCTGGTTTGCAAAATACGGGACAAACAATGCGACAAGTTCAAGCCATTAACCGCTTGAACCAGCTTCAGCAGTAAAAGGGGATAATAGTTAAGATGAAAATAAGGATAGGCATCATGCTGGCAGCATTGCTGCTGGTTAAAATAGCAGGCGCCGAAATGGCCGCGCTCAGTCTGCGGGCAGCACTTGCCCAAGCGGGTGCCCAATATCAACCACTGCAATTAGCGGTCGAAGAGGTGGAGGTCAGCAAAGCCAAAGCCGGTGAAGCAGGGCGGGCGCTCTGGCCCAATCTGAGTGTAAAAGGTGAGGCCACCAAAGGCGCTGCTATTGTGGAGCTGGGGACGCCGGGATTCAAGGAAGCCAGCTACGGCGTGGAACTCTCGCAAACCCTTTTTCAGGGAGGAAAACTTTGGTCGACTTTTCAACAGGCAACCATCAATGAAAAAATCGCCAAAACTAAAGTGCTTAAAGCGGAACTGGAAATGCAACACCAGGTAAAAGAAGCCTACTGGAATCTGGTGCGCCTGACGCTCAACGCCAAAGATTATGATAAGACGGTTGAAGATTGCACGCGCTATCTGCGTATGGCCAAAAAACTCTACCAAGATGGCACCATTAATAAAAAGTATTTGCTGGCCACAGAAGTCCAAAAAAATAACAGCCTTTATCAAAAACAAACCACTATGGCGGATATGGAAAAATTCAAATGGAATCTGGCTGCGGCCATGGGGTTGGAGAATCCCGAAGCCTGGGCTATGCCTGTCCGTCTTCCTTTCGAGAAAAAGCATATAGACCTAAATCACTGCCTGACCTTGGCCAAAACCCATAATCCTGATTATCAAATCCAGCAACTTAGCTGGGAAGCCAGTGCTTTTGAAAATAAAATAAAACACAGCCAGGATTGGCCCAAATTGGAATTAAGCGGCTTTTACGGGCGCAGTGGCGGGGCCTATAACAGTGAAAACTTTGACCTAAAAGAAGATTACAACATCAGCCTCAAGCTTACACAGAATATTGCCTGGAATTCACTGGCGCTTTCGGGATTTAAACAAAAAACCAGCCCCAAATTGGGCCAATCCACGCGCACAGAAGCCGATACCGCTACAGCCGCCTTTGGAATTTTGGACGGCTATAAATCAGCGGCAGAGAAAAAAGAAGCTCAATGGCAGCTTCATCAAGCCCGGTATAACCGGGAAAAAGCTTATCAAACCATGGTCATGGATGTGAAAGAAGCTTTTTACAATGTGCAAAAAGGCATGGCCCAGGTGGAGAACGCTCAGTTGGAATCGGACTTGGCGGAACGGGAATTGTCCATTCAGGAAATTCACCTGCGCGATGAGAAAACCAGTATTGCCGATGTCGCGGAAGCCCGCAACAAGGTGGCCGCTGCTCATAGTGGCTTGCGGGAGGCCCAGGTTTATTACCTGGTGGCCCTCTCAGCTTTGGACAAAGCAGTGGGGATCGAGGACGTAACTGCTAAGGCTCGTTAGGGGACGAGAATTCAAAGCTGAAAGCAAGAGTACTATGGTGCAGCCCAGGGAGCATGGACCATCGCGTTCATGCTCCCAATCTAAAAAGAAGAGACGGCCGAAGCCATGGTTGGTCAAAACGTTGTAGGGAAGGGCACGACCGTTTTTTACAAATAACAGGAGAGAAGGTTTATGAAAGCACAATTGGAGAAACATCGGTTTAAAATCATTGCTGTGGTCTGTGTGGCCGTGCTGTTGGGCCTGGGTGCTGTCTGGAAGTGGCACCAATCGCAAGAGCGCCGCCGCTATCAGCAAGAAGCGGCGCGGAAACAACAAAGCAGTAAAAAATATGTTCAGGTTTTTCAGGTGGAGAAACAGTCCTTTAAAGATGCTTTGACCGGGCTGATGGGTACCATTAAAAGTTCTTCTTTGGAGCTTAAATCCAATCAGGAAGAAATCCTGGTAAGCTATCATTTTAAACCGGGTGCTTATGTCAAAAAAGGCCAGATCATCGCCGAACTGGATCACGTGCGCACCCATTCCAAACTACGGCAGGCTGAAATTGCCAATCAAAGAAAGAAATCCCTTTATGATGTTGGCGGCGCCTCCCGCACGGAATTGGAAGAATCAGCAGAAATGGTCAAATTGGCCCGAAAAGATTATGAAGACACTTTTATCCGGGCTCCCAAAAACGGGCGCTTGGGCGAAGTGGTGATTCAGGAAGGGGAATTGGTTAATCGTGCTCATCCCATCGCCTATTTTGTAAGTGAAGAGGATTATTTTTACCTGGAAGTAAGTGTGATTGAAAAACATCTATCCGAAATCGTTAACGGTCAAAAAGCACGGATTGATATTCCCGCTATCTCCCAGGACCCCATTGCCGGCTATGTGCTGAGTGTGTCCCCTGAAATTACCACCACCAGCCGCATGATCCCCGTAAGGATTAAAATTGATCCCAAAGTAAGTCATCAACTTCGGCCGGGCTTATCGGCCTCATGCAGTATTGTCACCTATGATCAAACGTCGACAGTTATTCCTAAGACCGCCTTGCTGCAGGATGGGGAACGGGTGCTGGTAGTTAATGAAGACCATAAGATTGAGGAGCGAGCCGTGCAGTTGGGGTATGCTTCCAGGGATTATGTGTCCATAGTGGATGGACTTAAAGACCATGATCTGGTAGTGGCCAGGCCCGGCTATGCTGACGTCCAACCGGGCGAGCAAGTGCGCTATGGCAAGCCTGAGGTTTATAAGGAATTGTAGCCTTGGATACGGGCGTTCTGTTAATCGTAGGGAATGGTCGCGACCGTTCCCTACAGTAAAGGGGATTGAGAGGGAACGATGAGTTTTATTAAAACTGCAGTTAAGCGGCGCGTCACGGTGAGTATGGTTTACGCTTTCGTCGCGCTTTTGGGAATCATTGCCTGGAACCGGCTTCCCCGGGAGTTTATGCCCAATCTTGATTTTCCCCAACTGATGGTCATTACCAGCTATCCCAATGCCTCCAGCCAGGAAATTGAAACCCTGATTACCAAAGTTGTGGAAGAAGCCAGTGGTACCGTGGCCGGCGTCAAACGTATTCATTCCGTTTCCAAAGAGGGGGTCTCGCTGGTCACTGTGGAATTTCAGTGGGGCACGGATATGGATTTTGCCTCGCTTAATCTGCGTGAAAAAATTGACCTGATCAAAATTAAGCTTCCCCGGGAAGCCGAAGAACCGCGCATCGAGCGCTTTAACCCATTTGCCCTGCCGGTGACCATATTGAGCTTGAGCGGAAGCCGGGATGCCCTGGAGCTGTTGAAAATCGCCAAACGTCCAGTGACAGAGCTGTTGGAAAAAGTCCCGGGTGTGGCCGCAGTTTCCATCACGGGCGGAGCAGAACGCCAGATCCTGGTGGATATGGACCAAAATCAATTGGCTGCTCATCATCTGCCCATTATGGATGTGGTCGAAGCCGTGAAAGAGGGCAACATCACCTATCCTGCCGGTAATTTAAAAGACGCTACCTATGATTATGTGGTGCGTATTGACGGCGCGGTTGCCAAGCCGGAAGACCTTGCAAATATAATTGTCAAAGTGGACCGGGAAAAAATCCTTCCCAGCGCTGCTATTAACCGCGACTTTCATCAACCTGAAAAACAAAGCAATCAGGAAAATACTACTTACGGCGGCCCGCAAGTCATCAAGCTGGGCACGTTGGCCAGTATCAAAGATACGGTCAAAGACCGCAGCAGCTATTCCCGATACGATCATAAAGAAAATATCGCCCTGGCTATTCTCAAACAAGGTGATGCCAATATTGTGCGGGTGGCTGATGCCGTTAAAGACCGGCTGGCTGATATCCAGGCTAAATTACCGGCCGGGGTCAAGCTGGAGTTGATCTATGATCAGTCTCAATACATTAAGACCGGTATTGAACAAATGATCGAATCAGGGCTGATAGGCGCCTTGTTGGCGTTTTTGGTACTATATTTGTTTTTGGGCAGCACCCGTCAGGCGGCTATTGTGGCCGCGGCCATACCCACCTCGGTACTGGCCACCCTTTTTCTGCTCTATATGCAGGGCATCACTTTAAACACAGTATCTTTGGCTGGCTTGGCCATTGGTATTGGCCTACTGGTCGACGGCGCCATTGTGGTCATTGAAAACATTACCCGCTATCAACAGGCAGGAGAGGCTCCGTCCCAAGCTGCTGAAAAAGGCGCTCAGGAAATGTTGGGTGCTGTCGCCAGTTCCATTGGCACCACCTTGGTGGTGTTTCTACCCCTTATATTTGTCCTTGGGATCATTGGCCAGGTGTTTAAAGACTTGTCGTGGGCCATTGTCTATTCCCAACTGGCCTCCCTGGCCGTGGCCTTTACCCTTATCCCCATGCTGGCTGGCCTGGGCAAGGGAACTGTCCATTCCCGGCCGGCCTGGCACGGGTCCATGGTAAATTTAGCCCGCAAGCTGCAAGCCGGCATGAACCGATTGATTCAAGCAGCGCTTGCCCATCCGGCTAAAACCCTGGTTTTGACCTTGGCTCTTTGGCTGATCAGTGCAACCTTGTTATGGATAACCGTGCCCAAAGGGCTGTTTCCCAAGGTGGATCAGGATGAATTCATCCTGGCTTTAACCATGCCCATTGGATCCAAATTAAGTGTAACCAATAGTACCACCGAAAAAATTGAATCGGTGCTCAGTCAAATTAAAGAAGTTCATCATCAGTTGGTGGCGGTGGGGTCCATGGCCAAAGAGGGGGTACAAGCCCTGGGACCGCATGAAGCCCAAATCGTGGTCAGCCTCAGTTCCAAACGGCAACGGTCTGCTGATGAGATTATGCAGACCATAAAAGAGCAATTAGCGCCCATGGACTTGGGCGGAGGGATTGTCAATTTTAAGAGTCAGGAAAACGGTATCAGCGCCCTGGCTTCTGACAGCGATCCGGTCATGGTGGAGCTCAAAGGCTACGACCTGACCAAAATGAAAGCCATCAATGACCGTTTGATCAGGGCGTTGAGGCAAGTTCCGGGCATCACCAATATTAAAAGCAACCTCAGTCTTAACGCTCCTGAAATTGGATTAAAAATCAAACGTGATGACGCGGCCGCCTACAATCTTTCCGTGGCTGATCTGGCCAAGTCCCTGCTGACCGCCATTCGGGGAACCACGGCCTCCAAGTACAGAGAAGAAGGCAAAGAAATCGACATTACCGTCCGGCTTAGGGAAGATCAGCGCAATAGCCAGGAAGCCTTGAACCGGCTTTTGGTGCGCTCGCCTCTCAAGGTTACCCTGCCGCTGGAAGCGGTGGCCGATATTCAGCCTGAACTGGGACCGAGTGAAATTCTTCGGCTTGACCAGCAGCGTACGGTGGTCGTTTCGGCCGGGCTGTTTAAACACACACTGGAACAGGTAACCCCGGACCTGAACGCCATTCTTAAAAAAATAAGGGACGATTATCCGGACTTCGCAGTAGCCCTGAGCGGGGAAACCCTGCAAATGAAGGAATCCTTTAATAGTCTCACCGGCGTTCTTATTATATCACTGCTGCTGGTGTTTATGATCATGGCTGCTTTGTTTGAATCCTTATGGCAGCCGCTGCTCATTTTGCTGACCGTGCCCCTGGCCCTAATCGGCATGGCGCCGGCTCTGCTGGCCACGGGCCATGCCTTTTCCGCCATGGCCGGCATGGGCCTGGTGCTCCTGTGCGGGATCGTGGTCAATAATGGCATTGTTTTGATCGACTATGTTAATCAACATCGTCCGGATCATCACGGGGATTTACGTCAGACCTTGCTGCAAGCCTGCCATATCCGCCTGCGGCCGATTGTCATGACTGCGGCCACCACGGTTCTGGGCATGCTGCCCCTGGCCCTGGGCCTGGGAAAAGGCACGCAAATGCAGGCCCCCATGGCCGTGGTGGTGGTCTCGGGGCTCTTTGTTTCCACCTTCCTTACCTTACTGGTTCTGCCGGCCATGATGGTGGTAGTGGAGGAAAAGATCGTGAAGAAAAAGCCTGTGATGAAATGAATAGTTGCAGGGAACGGTCGCAACCGTTGCCTTCATCAGTAAAGGACGACTATGGATTTTAATCAATTATTGCAAATTGCTCTTTTTGGCCTGCTCGTCATTGTTTTTGCCAAAAAGATTCCGGGCTTTGGCATCAGGCGGCCGGTGGCATTTTTGATGCTTATAGCTTTTGTGGTTTTAGGCGGTTTGGTGGCTCTGAAAAAGTTGCCTTTGGAAATGATGCCCAACATCAGCTATGGCAATGTCACCATCTATGTGGACGTGCGCGGGGGCATGCCGCCTCCGGACGTGGAACGGCTGGTAACCAAGCCCATTGAAGAGGCCATGGCCACGGTTTCCAAACTGAAAAACATCATCTCCACGTCCAAAAATCATCGCTCCGTAGTGACCCTGGAATTCGAACCAGGCACCAATATGAACATGGCCACCTTGGAGGCCAGGGAAAAGTTTTTGCGGGTTAAGCACCAATTGCCCAAGGAAATAGAGAAACCGGTTATTGCTCACTACGAAGAGGCCGATACACCGGTATTAATTGCGGCTTTGACCTCGCCCCACGAAACGCCGGAAACCCTGCGGCAATTGGTGGAAGAGACCTTGAAGGACAAGTTGCTGCGGGTGCCCGGGGTGGCCAATGTTGAAATCGGCGGCGGCCGCAGCCGGAAAATCCTGGTGGACCTGGACAGTGCCAAGCTGGTGGCCAATGGCCTGCCTTTTCAAAAAATCGTATCTGTTTTGGAACAAAACAATTTGAATGTTCGCGTCGGGGATGTGAGCGGACAACAACACGCCCTGGGGCTAAGAACGCAGGGTAATTTTAACAGTGTGGAAGAGATAAAAAAAATTGGGGTGGCCGTGACGCCTGCGGGCGGGATTATTCGCCTGGCGGATCTGGGCACCGTCAAAGATGATTATCTGGAAGCGGAAACCTTCTCGCGGCTCAACAGCAAATCAGCGGTTACCCTCTATATCCAAAAAGAAAGCCTGGCCAACACCGTGGACGTGGTCCAAGCCTGCGAAAAGGTGCTCGGCCAATTTAAACAACACATCAGTTCCGATGTGGAATTGGTGACGGTTTCCAACCAAGCCAAGTTAATCAAGCAGGCTCTTTATTCCGTCATGATGACCTTGTTTTACGGCATGACTTTGGTGATCCTCGTTTTGAGTTTGTTTTTAAGCAAAAGCCGGTTTACCAAGAAAATCGCCGCCATCTGCTTGAGTGTGTTGTTGGGACTGTTGCTGGTGCTGACGATCAATGGCTGGCCTCTGGACAAAACCATTGTGGTGGTGATCGCCATGATGGTGCTGCTCTTTGCCACGGCTTTTTGGCGGCGCGATCTCTGGCCGGCGTTCATTGTGGCTTCTACCATCCCCGTGTCCCTGCTCCTTACCCTGGGGTTGATGTATTTCAACCACGTAAGCCTGAATGTGATCTCCCTATCCGGCCTTATTCTGGGTGTGGGCATGTTGGTGGATAATGCGGTGGTGGTCCTGGAAAACGTGGAGCAAATGCTTAAAAAATCTTATGACCGTTCACGACAGGAGATACTGGATCTGGCCAGCCGGGAGATGATCCAACCTATGATTGGCGGCACCTTAACCACCATTGTGGTGTTTCTGCCTTTTTCGCTGCTGCAAAAACAAACCCAGCTGCTCTATGCAGGCATTGCCTTTACGGTAACCACCATACTGCTGGCGTCATTGTTTACAGCCATTGGCTTGGTGCCGGCGCTTTTAAACCGTCTCGCCCCGGAGCCGGCAGAGCCGGCGGAAGTGGAACACGTCAAAGCCAAACGTCTCAAACAATTCATTAAAAATTTTGTCTTCCGCCATCTGCTTCTTATGGGTGGCGCGAGCTTCGTTATACTGGGGGCGCTGTTCTGGCTTATCATGGGCTTGAGATGGCAAGCCAGTGTGTTTAGTGCCCTAGCCCTGGCGGTTATTACCACTGGCAGTCTGATGCTCTGGCATTTTCCCCTGGCCTTGGCCGGCTTGCTTAGGCACCGTTTTAAAGTTATAGCGGCCATGCTGGGGTTGGTCGTGATAGGCGCCATGGTATTTCTGTTTATCGTGCCCAAGGATTTTCTGGCCTCGCAGGAGCAGAATGAATTTGTGGTTTTTGTAGAGATGGCCTCTGGCGTGCGTCTTGATATTGCCAACCGCATCGTTAAAACTATTGAAGAACGTATTCAAAAAACATCCCAGGTCAAGGACCAGATTAAAAGCATTTCCTCTAAAGTGGAAGGCTGGTCCTCCAAAATTTACGTGACCCTTAAGCCCCGGGCTGAGCGTACTTTAAGTGCTGCTGAAGTGATAGCCAAGCTGCGTAAGGAACTGGTGCATATCGGTGAAGACTATGAAACTTTCATTTACTTTTCCGAACCACAAAGCGGCAAGGAAATATTTGTGGAAGTCTTTGGCTACAATTACGAAACCTTGGCTGATTTGGCCATGCAGATAGCCAATAAAATGAGTCGCCTCAGCGGGCTGAGCGATACCAAGGTGCGTTATCGTCCGGGCAGGCCGGAATTGAAGGTGAAATTAAACCGCAACCAGGTGGCCTTGCTGGGCCTGACCAATCAACAGACGGCCGAAACCTTGCACGGCGAGTTACGGGGATTGCGAGCTACTAAATTTTATGACAAACAGGAAGAGGTCGAGACCATTGTCCGTCTTGAGCCCAAGCAATGTGAAACGTTGCCTCAGTTAAAACAATTGATGTTGCTCTCCGACCGCAAGGAGCATATACCTCTGGAAGGTTTGGCCCATTTTGAATTCGGCCTGTCACCTTCGGAAATTTGGCATCGAAATAAAACCCGAATGATTCAGGTGAGTGCCAACCTGGGCAAACGTTCCCTGGGGGACGCGGCCCAGGAGATCAAGGCCGCGCTGGTGACCATTCATTTTCCTGAAGATTATTATGCTGACATTGGCGGCGACTTCGAGCAAATGCAGGCTGCTGATAAAAGTTTCAAGCTGGCGCTGATTATGACCGTGGCCTTGGTATTTATGGTCATGGCCGCGGTTTTTGAATCCTTGCTGCAACCCTTCATAATTATGATCTCAGTGCTGCTCTCCACCATTGGGGCAGTGGCGGCTTTGACCATGACCGGGACCACGGTGACTTTAGGGGTATCCATCGGACTGCTCATGTTGGGCGGCATGGTGGTCAACAACGGTATCATGCTCATTGACCGCATCAACCAGCTCAAACTCAACCATCCCCATATTAAATTGGAAAAACTGATTATTTGGTCAAGCCGCCAGCGTCTGGTGCCCATTGCCATTACCACGATTACCACCATTTGCGGCCTTATTCCCATGGCTCTGGACCGCAGCGAATCAGCCGGGTTGTGGCAACCCTTGGCTATTACAGTCATCGGTGGGTTGACCAGCGGTAGTATTCTTACCCTTTTTGTGGTGCCCTGCTTTTATAGTGCTTTGGAGAAAATTAAAAATGCCATGCGCCAAGGCGCCATGTAACCAAAAAGGTATTAAGATATTTACTAAAAAATAATGGTTTTAAAGTTATTAACTTTGAAAACTTAATTTTTACTTTGCGCTTTGGCGTGAGGCCATCTTAAAAAAATCATTGTAGGGTATAAAAAATGAAAGAAAAAATCAACTTTCCGGTCAAACCTTATATTGGGGGTTGACTATTTTCTTTTACTTCCTAGATCACCATAGTCACTAAAAGCTGCATTTGGAGGGAAAATGAAGCTAAAATTAACAAAAAGAAAGATAAAAAAGCTAAATAAAGTAATTTCTATTACTATTTTAAGCTTTTTTATCTATTCCAGCTATCTTGATCCTGCTGTTCATGCTTTTGTAGTCAGCAATCAATTCAAACAACAATATGATCGCTATCAATCCGGGTATTTTACGCCTGATACCGTACAATCGCAGATGAACAAACAAAAGGCGATAGTTGATTATCAAAACCGCCTGGAGAAAATGCTGGCAGCTAAAAACGAAAAAGTTACCAAAAAAATTGCCAAAAACCTCCGGGACTCGGTCTTTAATCATGAGCAAAGCATGGCAGTATTAAAGCAGGAAGCCCAGGCTGCCAGGCAAAAGGTTTTTGCCATTTTAGGCCAGCAGGCCATGTTCAATTATATTCAATATGATGATGGCAAACGGGTATGGATGAAAGACGGCCTGGCCGTGCTGGTGGAAAATGAACGGGTCATTGATGCCCACGGTAATGTGAGTTTGCGCAATACCTATAATATGAGCTACAACAGCAAGCGCTTGCTGACCAGCTATGATGCCCAGACCACCGACAGCCTGGGCAATGTGACCTATACCAAATGGTACGGCGCCACCTATACTGATGACAGTGTGTTTTATGCAGGCAATGATACCCATGCCAACAAACTCTTGACCAGCTACACCCAGGAAATCATAGATCAATACGGCAACAAGACCAAGGTGGAATGGACCAACGGCCAGTACGATGGCAAACTGCTCATCAACTACAATGAAACCTTTACTGATGAACGGGGCAACCAAAGCAGCAAGCATTGGTATGGTGCCAAGTACGACGACCAAAAACAAGTCACTGAATTCCAGGAAGACAACCTGGACGCCAAGGGCAATAAGACTCACCGGTTATGGACCGCGGGCACCTATATCAAGAATCCGGCCTACAGCCAGGCTGATGAAAAAGCGGGCAAAACCCAGTCGGCCTCCGAGTATCTGCTGGTGGGCTATAAAGAGGTTATTACCGACAGTAATGGCGTAAGCAGCACCCGGATCTGGGGTAACGCCCGCTATGACGGCTATGGGCAACTGGTTAGTTATCAAGAAGAGCTGATCGACGCCCTGGGCCGTCATCGCCATACGGTTTGGGAAAAAGGGCGCTATGACCACTATGGCCGTTTAATGGGTTACCGGGAAATCAAAACCGCCATTGACGGCACCAGCACCACCGTGGATTGGGAAGCTTATGGCTATGAGACCAATCACCGCCTCAAAGGGTTTACCCAAAAGAGCAAAGATGTATTGGGTAATGTGACCATCACAGACCGACACCACCTGACTTACGATCAGTGGGGCGATGTGCTCTCCTACGAAGAGACCGTCATGGATCCCTTGGGCATCATAACTTTAGTATCCTGGCAAAACGGACTCTATGATCGCTTTGGCCGCCTTATAGGCTACAAGGAAATTAAAACCGATCAAAAAGGCTATCATACCATTCATGAATGGGGCCGGGCCGTATTCAATAGCAAGGATCAACTGCTGAGCTATGAAGAAAGCACGACCGATCCCCTGGGCAATACGACCCGCACGGTATGGGAACAGGGGACCTATGATTATTTGGGCAGGCTGATGGGGTACCATGAATCAGCGACGGACATTCTAGGCCACACGTCCCAACGTTGGTGGCAGGACGCCGCCTATGATGACCTCGATCATCAAGCCTCCTATACGGAAATCAGGGAAGATGTTTTTGGTCATCGCACCCAGACCCGCTGGCGAGCCGGAAAATTTGAAGGCGATCCGGCCGAGGTGTTTAAAAACCAATCCCCTTCATCCGGTTATAATCAAAATGGCCAACTCACGGATTACATGGAAGAAGTCACCGATGTTTACGGCCAGGTGTCTTATCATGTTTTCGCGGACGCTACTTATGACCGTTATGGCCGCAGCCAGAGTCATCACGAAACCTTCATTGGCGCCGATGGCAGCAGCATAAAAAAAACCTGGCAAGACGCGGTGTACAACCAACTAAGTCAGCTCATCAGCTATCAGGAGCTGTGGACCTATCCCGGCGGCCTGACCTCCACCCATGACTGGGGAGACGCCGTGTATGACGATTTTGGCCGGTTGCTGGAAGTGACCGAAACCTTCAGCGACAGTGCGGGCGCCCAGGGGGCGTCCCTTTCGTCTGATATCAGTTCCGGTCGAGGCGCCCAGGGGGCGTCCCTTTCGTCTAATATCAGTTCCGGTCGAGGCGCCCAGGGGGCGTCCCTTTCGTCTAATATCAGTTCCGGTCGGGGCAATCAAAGCACGCGCCTTCAGGATCAGACCCAATACAACACCCTCAATCAGATGACCGCTTACCATGAAGTCATCAATGATAGCGGCGGCCATCAGGTCACGACCACCTGGCAAGCCCAAGGTTTTGATGATTACGGCCGCATCCAGGACAGCCGCCAAGTGAGCGTGAGCGATGAAAACCCGCAGGTGACCATCACCACCGAAGTGCATGGCCGCGCTTATGACAGCTATGGTGAAGTCTGTGGCGGTGAAGAGCTTAAAACTACCACGGGCACCACGCAAGACGGTCATTGGGTGGATCTTAGCACCAAAACCTGGTATGAGGATGTGACGTTTCAATCAGGGCTTGTAGAGACAAGGCAAGCCTTGTCTCTACAAGGATACACCCAAATCACCAGGACCACCGGTCTTGATCCCCAGGGCACACAGCTTGATTGGCAGGAGCGCTTGGCGGTCACGGACATCACGGCTTTTGGACGGGTAGAGACGCGGCGGACGGTGGCTGACGGTTTGGATCATACGGTCATCACCACCCGCACGGCCATGGTGCGCAATGCCCTGGGTCAGGTCACCGGTTATCACGATGAAGTTTGGGATCAGGCCACCCCGGCAGGTATTATGTCCGTGGAACGCTCGGCTATGGTCATCAACAGCCAGGGCCAGATCATGGGCTATCAGGAATTGGTGCGCGACATTACGGGCCTGGTGAGTGAACGCTTCGTGAGCGGCTTGCTTTACAATGGCTTGGATCAGCAGACCGCTTCTACTACCCTCAGCAGGCGCACCGGCCAGGGCAGCCTGACTTTGCCGCCTGATTGGGACAACCTGACCGATGAACAAAAAAACGCGGTGTTGCAAGACCAAGTGGATCATTTGGGCAATGGCATCAATTGGGCGTCTTTATCGGACAGCCAAAAGCAGGCGTTGCTGTCCGGGCAGAATGTGGTGGTCGGGGAGCTGGGCACCTTGTGTTTGGTCCAAGAGGGCAATCAATGGGTTTTGCAAAGCCTGCTCTATTTGTCCGATCTGACTGTGCGCGATCACATCACCTACGATGTGGCCGGACGTATGGTGGGTTATGAGGAGAACCGTCAGAGCGCGGGCAATCCCTATCAAACGTTCACCACCTGGCAGGCGCAAGGGTTTACCAGTGCGGGGCTGGTGGCGGCTGAAACCACGGTTTCCCAAACCAGCCGGCCAGGAAGCGTTGATCCCGGGCGGACAACCACCACCATCCGCACCAATATGACCTACAACCATGTAGGCCAGATTCTGGGCTATGACGAGACGGTTACAGACAGCCAGTCCCCTGATTTGATCACAACCAATGCAATTAAGAACCGCACTTACGACAGCCTGGGCCGGGTGGCAGGGGAAGAGGAGACCGAGCACACCCAAGGCACCAGCACAGAAGCCCTGCCTGAGGCCGGGCAGTTGAACCAATCATTTCTTGAAGGCTTGACCTTGATCAAGGCCGGAACTGAGATTAAGTGGGACGATCTCAGTGATGCTGATCAGAAGGATCTTTTGGCCGGCAAGACTGTAGACGTGCTTGATGTGGACAAACAAAAGGTCAGCCTTTCCTTTACCGCCGGGGGCATGGTCATGGTGCAAACCAGCATGGATCTTACGGTGACGCGCACCCGGAACCAGGTGGTGTTGGACAGTCTGGGCCGGTTGTCAGGCTATACGGAAACGGTTCATACCACGGGCAATGGCCTGGACAGCTTGGAGACCACTATCCGCGACAACATCGCCTACAATGGCCACCATCAGACCATGAGCTATCACGAGACCCAATGGTCCAGTGTAACCCCGGGGCTCACGCTGGAGCGCTGGATGAACGCCATGGTTTACGATCCCCTGGGCCAGTTGACGGGGTATGATGAGAAGACTGTGCAGCAGTCAAAACAGGGCCAGGGCTTTTATCTGCAAACTCTCACTCACCGCAGCGCCATGATTTATACCTCCACCGGCCTGGTGGCAGGCTATACCGAGCGTAATGAGCGCTCCGATCTTCCGGGAGTGATCAATACCACCACCCGCAGCGCCATGAGCTATGATGACCAGGGCCATTTGCTGGCTTACCATGAAACCGGGGACAATGGCCAAGGCCTGATCACTACCACGGATGTGGACAACATCAAAACCGACCGCTTGGGCCGCGAGAAGAGCAGGCACGAAACGGTGGTGACCAAGGGTTATGATGATCAGGGGTTAATGTATCAAAGAATGGAAACCAGGACCATTGATCATGAGCGTTACAACAGCCTGGGCCAGAAAACCGCCAGCATTACCCAGTCGTTAGTGGAAGGCCAGGACAGCACGAGCACGGTGATCTGGAGCCAAGGCGCCTACAACAATCTGGGCCAGCTCCAAGGCTTTGAGCAGGAAACCCGGGTTCAAGGCCCCGGGCTGCAGCAAAGCAAGGTGCAGCAAAGGCTCGATACCCAATACAATGCGCTTGGCCAGCTTGTCTTCAGCCAGGACCGCTATACGGACAGAAGCGCACCTGATAAAGTAGTGCTCGAAAGCCTGCAGGATGTGAGCTATGACCAGCAGGGCAGGCAAGCCACCTTCCGTCAGATTCATTTTGAAGGCAAAAAAGGCGTGGACGCGCCCCAGGGTATGACCACTACCACCGACCGGACACAAACCAGCTACAATACCAAGGGCCAGGCCGAGAGTTACCAGGAAACGCGGCATCAAACAGGGATGGATGGCAACCAGAGTCTGGACATCAGCCAAAGCATCAGCCGCGATCAAATCATCACCAATCCGGCCGGCCAGGTCACCGATTATCATGAAACAGTAGCCTCCACGGCCACGACGGAAGCTATTGACCGGAACTGGAGCGCAGCCTTTGATAGGCAAGGCCGTATGACCAGCTCCACGGAAATTAAAACCCAGGGCAACACCACCTGGACCACCAGCCAGGATCAGATCAGCTACAACACCCTCAATCAGCAGACCGGGTACCACGAAACCGTTCATCAATTAACCCAGGACAGCCAGGGCGTGCTGGTGGACCTGACCAATACCACGACCCGCGGCAGCATGACCTATGACCGCCAGGGCAGGCTCGTCTCCTATCAGGACGAGCTCACCGCTAGCGACAGCCCGGGCCTTGTCACCACTGTCAATCACAGCCGTCAGGTTTATGATGCCATGGGCCAAGCCGTCAGCTGGGAGGAAATCCAGGATGTGACCGGCCAGATCAGTAGCAAACCCTATCATTTGACCAAGACGGTCACCCGCAGCAGCACCACCATCAATCTGCTCGGCCAGGTCACGGGCTATGCAGAAACCTTGGAAGAGCCTTCCAAGGGCACACTTACCACCACCAGCCGTGACCATATGACCTATGATGAAGCTTCGCGCCTTGCGACGTATCACGAAGTTACACATGAACAGCCGCTTCAGGGCCGGGCCTTGGACCGCACGGTGGAAATCTCACGGCAGTCCACGGTTTATGACAGCCAAGGCCGGCTGATCAACAGCGTGGAGAAAAAAGTCAGTTCCGATCAAAGTGATCTCATCGTGACCACCGAGCTTGAGGTCAAGGATTTTGATGCTGCCAACCGGGCCGTGGAGAGCAAACAGAAGATGACCACCAGCAGCATCACCGAGCCCAACCTAAACCGGGTGGTGACCATCAGCAAATCAGGCATCACCTACAGCACGGCCAGCCGGGAGAGCGGTTACACCGAGGAGACCACCTCCAGCAGCGCGCAGGATTTGAAAACAGTCATTGTCCGCAGTCAGCAGACGTATAATGATTACGGCCAGATGACCGGATACAACCAGGAGCAGCGCCGGGAAACCGCCGCCACCCAGGAGGTGCTGAGCCAAGAGCTTAGCACACGCGCTGGCATCAGCTACAATGAGCTCAACCAGCAGACCGCCTGGCACGAGGTCAGCACCCAGCCCGAGCTGCTTTTGACCACGGTCACCGATTGGACCCAGGGTACTTACAATAGCCTGGGCCAGTTGCAGCGCTATGAACAAACCAGCACCACCACCGGCCAGGCCAAGGCAGGGCTGGAAGCGCCCCGTTATACTGTCCAAGTGACACGAAGCGGCACCAGCTATGACAACCAAGGCCGCTTGATTGGCCAAACAGAGCAAACCCAAGACAGCCGGACTTCAGGGCTGGTTTCCACCGAAAACTTGGCTGGGATCACCTACAATAACCGGGCCGAGCAGCAGACCTTTACGCGCATGACCGATCAGGTTTCCGCCGATCAAAGTTATCATGTAACGCAAACCGTGAAACGCACGGCCACGGGCTATGATGATGACGGCCGGGTTCTATCCACCAGCGAGGAAATCCGCTCCAATGCCACGCCTGACCTGAAGACGCTGGTGGCCAAAGACAGCATTCATTATGACAGCCTGCAGCAAGTCACGGCCTACACGCAAACCACCACGCAGCAAGGCAGGGACAACAGCACCGGCCAGGAAATCAATGCCACTGAAACCATCTATAAATCAGGCCAGACTTATACCGGCCAGGGCCAGCTGAAAAGTTATCATGAGGAAAACAGCGATGGCACCGGCCACAAGGACTGGCAAGCCACGGCCTGGGATGTGTATGGCCGCAACACCGCCTATTCGGAAACCGGCAGCATGCCAACGGCCGGGGACTATACCCAAGCTTGGAGCGGCAGCTACAATGCGCTCGATCAGGTCAAAACTAATCATCAAACCTATAAGTCTGACAATGGCAGCCAGGACTATGACAAGGACCAAACCAGTCTGTCGTACAACAGCCTGGGCCAGCTCACGGGTTACACGGAAGAGGGCAGCAAGACCAATGTGCCCAAGTATACATTGACCGTGCGGTTGGATTTTAGCGACAGCTACAACAGCGTGGGGCAAAAGCAGCATGACCAGGAGATCATGACCAATGACCTGGGCGTGGTCACGGACAAAACCTGGAGCCAGGGCGCGTACAACGGCCTCGGGCAATTGATAGGGTATCATGATGTAGAGACAAGGCATGCCTTGTCTCTACAAGATGAAACAACCACCACCGATTGGTCGGCTGCTTTTAACGATGCCTATGATCTCAGGGGCAATCAAACCCATTATGTGGAAAACAGCACCATCACGACCCGGGTGCCGGACAGCGGCGACGTGGTGGATCAAAGGGAAGAGAACAAGACCTGGCATGATGCCGCCTATAATAATAACAACCAATTGACATGGTATGTTGAATCTGTAGAGACAAGGCATGCCTTGTCTCTACAAGAGACCACTGCCACGCGCTCTGGCATGGCCTATGATACGGCAGGCCACCTCGATTATTTTGAGGAAATTGGCAACGGTCCCACAACAGGTCAGTATGAAAAAACCTGGCAGGCCGATAGTTTTGATGCCCAGGGCCGTGCCACTAAAACCATTGAAAATGGTTATAGCCAAGCAGGAGGCGTGAACACAGCCCTGACCCGGGAGGCCATCACCTACGAAGGCCATGGCTGGATCACGGGCTATCATGAATCGGGCATCAGCGGCGGCACTTTTGAAGACCGTGTCTGGAAAGCTGGGCTGGATGAAGCCCTGATTCCTCAACTTGCGGCTGCCGGGATGGCGCCCCCAATCACAGGCCAGGCTTATGACGCCCTGGGCCGCATCCTGTGCTCCACTGAATCAGGCTGGAATGAATCGGGTTATTATGAAAAAGTCCAGTATGAGTTGATCTATAACCTTTTGAGCCGGCAGACCGCAGTTCAGGAAGTTGGCTGGAATTTGGGGGATGGCTGCTATACGCGGCAAACGGTTAATCAAAATTACAATCAATTGGGCCAGCGGCTGTATTATGAGCAGGCCACTGATTTTATTGGAAAAGGCCAGCATCAAACCCTGACCTGGCGGGCCGGGGTTAAAATGGACCACGGCGTGTTGGTGCCTGACGGCGTGGCCGGGTACAACAGCAAAGGCCAATTGGTCCATTACATCCAGGACAGCCGGTTGACTGAAAACAACACTGAGCTCGAAGCAGTAAACACCCATTGGCAGGCTGACTTCAGTGACAGCTACACTGACCAAGGCCAGCTCAACCGCTTTACCAGCCTCACGGTCAAGAATACGCCTCAGGGGACCAAAACCACCCAAGTGGACCGCAGCCACAGCCTCTATTATGCTGACGGCAGGCTGGAAGCCTATCAGGAATCCACGACCGACACCATTGATGACGGTCAAAATACGCCTTTTACCAACACCGCCAATGTGCTGCGCTCAGGTATCACCTATTATGACAGTACCCGCTATTCCGATGACAATGGCACCACCTGGAATGATTATATTGGCGCCACTGGCCTTCGCCCTGATGCGGATGGCCGCCTATGGCGCCATCAAGGCCTGCAGGCCGGTTATCAGGAACTGGCGCTGGGCACGCAAGCTTCGGAAAAACCAACCCAGACCATCATGGACAGCATGACTTACACTCATCTGGGACAGCAAAACACCTATACCCATGTGGCAGGCTGATGAAAACCTGACCAATGGCACCGTGCGCCGCTTTACGGCCTGGCTCATGACCACTCAAAGCCTCGGGCAGGTTACCCAAGCCTGGTTGGAAGAGACGCTCACCCTGGCCAATCTGCTTACCCTCGACACCGGCAGCATCATTACGCAAATGACCACCTGGCTTACTGATGAAGTGGCAGGGATAACCGATGCTGCCCTTGCTGCTGCAACCGGATTGCTGCAAGCCTTGGCAGAGACCGTGAATAATGCCTTTGACGGCAGCCTGGTCCAAAAAACCATCGATCTTTTCACGCTGGCAAAATCAAAGTTGGCTGTTTTGGGCACGCTGGTCGCAGCGATGTCCGAGGCCCTGACCGGCCTGGGCGATCAATCAGCGCTGGACATGCCCGACTGGCAGACCGTTCAGAGCGCCTATGCCAAGCTCCATCCCTTTGACTATAGCGCCACGGTCACCAAACGGGTCAGCACCACCTATGACAACCTCAACCGGCCCAGCGCCTGGCGCGAGATCACCCGCTCCACCACGGGCAAGGACAAGGAAACCGTGACCGACGTGCAGGTCACCTATGAAAGCCATACTCAGCGCCAGGAAACCTACAGCGCGCATATGGATGAACATACCGTGGGATCATCGGAACCGGGCAAAATCACCAACCTTTACCGCTTTGGCTATACCTACAACAGCTTTGACCAGGCCACCGATTACACGGAAGCTGTGATCAATGGTGATGACCTGCTGATCACCAACAACACCGGCGCCAACCTGGCCCTGCTGGCCCAGGGGCAAACAGGCACCCTCCATTGGCCGCTCATGATCGCCTCTGACAAAAGCGGTCTCATCGGCGCCCTCGTGGCCAACACCGCCGAAGTGCGCGAACTGGTGACCATCAACCACTGGAACAATGTGACCTACAATGCCATCAACCAGATGACCGGGTATGATCTGA
>CAVQBK010000004.1:0-241778 GCA_963710755.1 uncultured bacterium | reverse complement strand
CCTGGTTGTTGTAGTGGAGCACGCTGACTTGCCCCCCGGCGCCCTCCACTTTTTCTGTTAATCCCGAAGCTTCGTAATTGTAGTGGTGCTTGGCCCCCGTTTTATCCACGGCTTCCACCACTTGCCCTTTTTCATCCTTCTTGATCTCTTTAGCTTCCTGCAATTCCAGGGCCATCTTGGCCGCCAGTTTGATTTCGTTTGGAAGGGTATCCTGCTGATCAGACATGGCCACTTTCAGTTCGTCGAGTACCGCCTGATTGTCCACGGTCACGGCCACCAGTTTGCCCACCAGAGAATTATGGTACTGGGGACCAAAGATTTCCTTGAAGAGCCCAATCAAGCGTTTGAGAATATCCGTATTGCTGGCACCTTCCAAGGCCTGACTTATGGCTTTGCGACCAAGCAACTTGGATACCTGATCGATAAAGGCCGCAATATCCTTGACGGACTTGATCTTGGCAAAGGCTTTCTCCAAGTCGGTCTTGTCCTTGCCCGAGACTTGAGTCTTATCCGCAACCTTGTCGTCCTCATCAACCGTCTTAGTCGCCGTTGTTTTAGCCTCTGCCTTACCAGCGGTTGCCTGGCTGGGATTGTCCTTGCCCGGCTGAACCATGGCGCTGGCCGCAGTCACCACATCTTCGCCACTGTTGACAACTGCCTTAACGGCCTTGGCAACGGTTTTGCCCAAGCTAATACCAATAGCTTTGTTGCTGCTGGCTGCGTAAACCCGGCTGTTACCTTGATAGCTGTCGCGCGACCCAATGGGCGCCTGATCGGCTACTTCCACGCCAGTGGGATTCAGGGTTTCTTCATATTTTTTGTCCGTCTTGGTGCCCGTCTCCGACCAATCCCAGCCATCACCGGACTTGGAATAAGTCACTTTCTCAATGGTCCATTCGGTGCTGTAAATGGGATAGGTATGGGTCACTTGTTGAGTTACTCTATTGCCATCGTCATCCACAACGGCATTGCCATCCTCATCATAAACGTATTCGGTAGTAGTATAACTGCCGGTGCCCACCTGCACTTGTCTGGAACTCTTAATGGCTGTGGTGTAGCCGCAGTCAGAACCACCATAGTATACATCATTGATATTGGCCATATTCCTCTTGTCATAGGTGGCCGGGCTGGAATCTTGCGTCACCGTATAAGTCGTGCTGCTGCTGGTCGGTTTGTAGCGGTCTTTCTTGACGAAATCGGACTCCTTGAAGTTGATGTTGTTCAGTTCAATTTCCGTGGAGCCGTCGGCATTGATGGTGATCTTCACATCAGCCTTGTCGCTCACATCTTCCGTGGTAAAGGCATCCTGTTTTTTCTCACCCAGGGTTTGCTGCGTGGCCGTGGATCCGGGCGCACTCCAGGTCCAGGTTTCCTTCTCCGTGTTTTTCTCCCCCAGCAACTCTTTGATGAAGTCATAGGCTTGGTCTTTGGGCATGGTAAAGGTGTTGCTGGTGCTGCCGTCTAAGGTGGCCTGCTTGGCTTCCAGATTGCCGCCCTTGAAGTAGAAACCATAAGTGTCGTAATTCATGCTGCCGGTCCAGGTCACACCTTTTTTATCGGTAAAGCTTTCATCCGCTTGGGTGACAAATCCTTTCGCTGTTTTGGCGGTTGGAGAGTAGGTATGGACCACGCCCAGACTGTCCTTCCATTCTTTCAGATTGAACTGGGCATCGTATTTGGATGTACCTTGATCGTTGGTGCCTTGGATGGCTTCCAGCTTATCGCCGGTATAAGTGTAGGTGAAGTCACCCATGTCACCGCTGGTACTGGTCCGCTTCTTACTCGTAGGATCCCAGGTGGTAACACCCTTGTCATCACTGCTTTCCAGGATATCATCGGCGCCGCCGAATGTATAAGATGTAGTGACCCCGTCTTCCCTGCTTCCGCTGGCGGCGGTCAGATAAGTGCCGTCGTTTTGATAGGTAATGGTTTCGTCCAGGCTGTTGCTGTTTTTCATGCTGCGGGATGTCATAATGCCGGACTTGGTGTAGCTTTCCGTACCGCTGCCATTATGAATACCATCAAGATTAGAATAGGTGATGTTGGCCGATTGATGGAACTTGACATTGTCTCCCCCATCATCCGCATATTCCCAAAGGGTGGTAGCACCGCCCTTGTCCACCCTCTGTTTGCCCAGCATATTAATCTGATCATAACCGCCGCCGGTGTACAGCATCTGCTCGCTGCCTTTGCTGTCGCTGGCCACGGCGGATACCGGCCCTTCCTCACCCAGGGTATACACCACATGTTGACTGGAGTAGTATTGTTTATCCAGGTAGTTGACGGTTTCTTCCTGGTAGAGATACTTCCGGTCCTGGTTATTGTCAATGGCTTTCAAACCGGTCCTTTCCGCAGTCATCACACTACCAATCTGAACAGACTCGCTGACCGGAAGATCGTCGCCGCTGCTGCCGGCTGCGGAAGCGATCACCCCGCCGCCGCCGGGATTGTAGGTAATGATATGTTCCTGGGCTCTTTCCGGCCAGTCATACATTTGCGTCATGCTCTTGTTTTCCACACCATTGACATCATAGTAAATAATCTTATATTCCGAGTTGGCAATGGGATAGCGTTCTTCTTTTTTCAATAAGCCAGTCCAGTTGTTGACCGTGTATACACTCTTGTACATTTCGGTCTTACGTTTCTTGCCCACTTTTTTATCATGCGCGGTCAAAGCATCCACAGCCCGGCCGTTATAATCGTTATTACTGATTTTCTGATAATTGTTTTTACCGGTAGTGTAAGTCTGCAGCAATTGGTTGGTATTGGTATCTACACTTCGCGTCACCGTATAGGTGGTGGCATCATCCTTGGCACTGTAACTGGTGGTACTCTTGATAAAGCCACAATTACCATCGTACGTGCTGCTGCTTCTATCACCATTGCATTTGTAGGTGGTGCTGGCGAGCACTTGCCCGGTGTTGGAATCCACTTGGTAATTGCCGGTACGCGTGCTCTGATCACCATTGGCACCGTATACATTGGACGTACGGGTTTCACGGGGACGGCCGTTCTCATCCTGCACCACTTGGGAGGTGCTGATTTCGCTGTACGTACTCATCACCGCCGGTACGCCGTTAAAGTGTACGGACTGTACATAGGTGGTTTCAATTTTATTGCCGTCAGCCGGCCCGAAGAACGATTCTTTTTCCTGGTAAAGCGCACCTGAACCAGGCAGCGATTTGCCGGTATTGGAGGCCGAAGCGCTGGTATTTCCGGGCAGACCATTCTCATCGAAATGGCTGTAGTACCGGTTCAGGTTATTGATGGAATAGGTTTCACGCTTGATGCCGGTCTTGATATTGTAGTTGGTGGTGTAGGTAGTGGTGTTCCGCCCATACCCCGGTCCGTAATTGCTGTTGTTAACAGAAGTCACTTCCACACCCCGCGCATCATACCAGGTCTGGGTGCTGCCCATTTGGTTGTAGGAATAAGTATGCTGTTTGTTGCCATTGTAGGTGTTATTTACAATTTGGCTGGTAATGGTCTCCCGGGAATAGTAGGCGCCGGTGCTGTTCACGGTTTTCATGGATGTCGGCAGCCCGTAGCTCATATCATACTCGGTAGTGGTGGTGGAGAACTGTGCGCCATTCATGCGGGAATAGGAACTGGCGGTCACTTCCTTGTTCATGCCTGTTTCCTGAAAGACAGTTATGTCGCTGATGGTGTACTTGGCCAGACCATAGGCAGATGTATTTTGGCTCCAACACGAGAGACCTTCCTCATCATATTTGGTGGTGGTTACCCCCAGTTGATTACGTTGTGAGGATTGCTGCATAATGCCATAATTATTATAACTATAGGTAGTTTCACTCCACAAAGCACCTTCCAAGTTGCTGTTGCTATCCAAAAGATGGGTGGTAGATTTGCTCTGCAATCCCGTCACTCCATCAAAATCCGCCCAGGCTTCGGTAAGGGCCGTGGTGGAATAGCTTTTCTGGGTCATTCCGGTGGCCGTGCTGGTCTGCAAGGTCGAATTGGTCGTACGGCTGCCCAGCGTACCATAATTGCCGTTGGTCACGGATTTATAAGCTGCACCATACTTGGGATCATACCAAGTGGTGGTGGTGTTCATCTGATTCACGGCCACGCTGGAATTATTGATGCCCGTGTAATGATCCACGGCATTGGTCGTATAGGTATTGCGCGCATAGGTGGCCCCGGTCTGGTTGGCCGTCAAGGTCGTCTCGGCCGTTCCATATTGAGGGTGGAAATTGCTGTAGACAATGCTCATTAATTTGCTACCCACATAAGTATTGGCCTGGCTGATGGTATTCAAGCCAGTAAACGTATTGTTTTCAAAGGTAGTATGAGTATAGCCGCCCACGTCAGCGCGGCTGGCGCCGTACTTATTATAAGTTGTACTATCTATAATCAGGCCGGTGGTCGCATGCTCGTAATTGGAGATAACCGTGGACAGTAAATTGTAGGCGGTGGTGGCAATATTCAAGCCGTTGTTCACATCCACAGTGTTGACGGTCGTGGTTTCCGCCGCATCGGTCAGACCATAATTGTTTTTAGTCTTAGTAGTGGTGGCCGTGCCATAAGTACCCTCGTACCAGGTCTTGGTGGTGTTGATCGCGCTGACGGCTTTGGAATAAATATTGATGCCCGTGGTTTCATTGACCTGCATATTGCCGTCGCTCACCACACTGCGGGCCGCTCCCTCGAGTCCGTAGTTATTGATGGTCACGGAAGCCCTGGCCACACCGGTACTGGTGTCTTTGTACCACGTGGAAATAGTGGCCGCGGCGTTTGTGGATTTGGTGAATTGATTCAGTCCGGTATACTCATTAACCTGTATATCGGCGGTGTTATCTATGGAAGCGCCAATGCCACAGGTGTTGATCGTATGACTCCTGGTGGCAACCCCGGTGGAGCCGTCTTTATACCAAGTTTTAGTAATGGCCGCCTTACTGACGGAACGCGTAACTTCGTTCTGGCCGGTATAGGTGTTGACTTGGAGGTCTTCCGGCGCTATCACCGATACCCGCGCATCAAGAATGCCATAATTGTTGGTGGTCGATGATTGGGAGAGAACGCCCGTGCTTTCATGATGATACCACGATTCAGTGGTGGCCAAACTATTGACGGCCTTGGTGTAAATATTCTGGCCGGTGAACTCATCAACCTGCATATTCCCCTGATGAATCCACGTATCCCGGGCGCCGTACAGACCATAGTTGCCCATGGTGTGTGACTGCCAAGGAACACCACTGGTGGTATTTTCATACCAGGTTTCCACCGTGCTGGCATCACTGACCGCCCGGGTGGAAATATTCAACCCGGTATACTTATCGGCCGTAATCTGGGTGGTGACATTCTTGGCGGCACCGATGCCATAAGTGTTGATCGTTTCGCTGTTGAGGGCGACCCCAGTAGCCGGGTGGTCGTAGTGGGTGGTGGTCTTGGCCGCCGCGCTGGTGGCAACGGTCGTTTGATTCAATCCGGTGAAGGTATCGGCCGTGATTACTGTGTCTACATGTTTGGCAGCACCGATACCATAGTTATTATCCGTCTGGCTGGTGAGAGGAACGCCTGTATCCTGATGGTCAAACTGAGTAGTCGTCGTTGCCGCCGCGCTGGTGGCCACCGTGGTTTGATTGAGACCTGTAAAGGTATCGGCCGTAATTTTTGTATTGACGATCTTGGCCGCGCCAATGCCATAGGTGTTGTGCGTCTTGCTCGCCGTCGCCACGCCATACTTCTGGTCATCATATTTCGTCTCCGTGGTCGCCGCGTTGCTCACGGATATGGTGTGTGTATTCAACCCCGTGTAGGTATTCACTTCCAGCAGCCCTTGGCCGCCCCACCCCATCGCGCTGTCCAATGATGCGCCGATACCATAGGTGTTGTGCGTCTTGCTCGCCGTCGCCACGCCATACTTCTGGTCATCATATTTCGTCTCCGTGGTCGCCGCGTTGCTCACGGATATGGTGTGTGTATTCAACCCCGTGTAGGTATTCACTTCCAGCAGCCCTTGGCCGCCCCACCCCATCGCGCTGTCTTGAGCCGCGCCGATGCCATAGGTGTTGTGTGTCTTGCTCGCCGTCGCCACGCCATACTTCTGGTCATCATATTTCGTCTCCGTGGTCGCCGCGTTGCTCACGGATATGGTGTGTGTATTCAACCCCGTGTAGGTATTCACTTCCAGCAGCCCTTGGCCGCCCCACCCCATCGCGCTGTCTTGAGCCGCGCCGATGCCATAGGTGTTGTGTGTCTTGCTCGCCGTCGCCACGCCATACTTCTGGTCATCATATTTCGTCTCCGTGGTCGCCGCGTTGCTCACGGATATGGTGTGTGTATTCAACCCCGTGTAGGTATTCACTTCCAGCAGCCCTTGGCCGCCCCACCCCATCGCGCTGTCTTGAGCCGCGCCGATGCCATAGGTGTTGTGTGTCTTGCTCGCCGTCGCCACGCCATACTTCTGGTCATCATATTTCGTCTCCGTGGTCGCCGCGTTGCTCACGGATATGGTGTGTGTATTCAACCCCGTGTAGGTATTCACTTCCAGCAGCCCTTGGCCGCCCCACCCCATCGCGCTGTCTCGAGCCGCGCCGATGCCATAGGTGTTGTGCGTCTTGCTCGCCGTCGCCACGCCATACTTCTGGTCATCATATTTCGTCTCCGTGGTCGCCGCGTTGCTCACGGATATGGTGTGTGTATTCAACCCCGTGTAGGTATTCACTTCCAGCAGCCCTTGGCCGCCCCACCCCATCGCGCTGTCTTGAGCCGCGCCGATGCCATAGGTGTTGTGTGTCTTGCTCGCCGTCGCCACGCCATACTTCTGGTCATCATATTTCGTCTCCGTGGTCGCCGCGTTGCTCACGGATATGGTGTGTGTATTCAACCCCGTGTAGGTATTCACTTCCAGCAGCCCTTGGCCGCCCCACCCCATCGCGCTGTCTCGAGCCGCGCCGATACCATAGGTGTTGTGCGTCTTGCTCGCCGTCGCCACGCCATACTTCTGGTCATCATATTTCGTCTCCGTGGTCGCCGCGTTGCTCACGGATATGGTGTGTGTATTCAACCCCGTGTAGGTATTCACTTCCAGCAGCCCTTGGCCGCCCCACCCCATCGCGCTGTCTCGAGCCGCGCCGATGCCATAGGTGTTGTGTGTCTTGCTCGCCGTCGCCACGCCATACTTCTGGTCATCATATTTCGTCTCCGTGGTCGCCGCGTTGCTCACGGATATGGTGTGTGTATTCAACCCCGTGTAGGTATTCACTTCCAGCAGCCCTTGGCCGCCCCACCCCATCGCGCTGTCTTGAGCCGCGCCGATGCCATAGGTGTTGTGCGTCTTGCTCGCCGTCGCCACGCCATACTTCTGGTCATCATATTTCGTCTCCGTGGTCGCCGCGTTGCTCACGGATATGGTGTGTGTATTCAACCCCGTGTAGGTATTCACTTCCAGCAGCCCTTGGCCGCCCCACCCCATCGCGCTGTCTTGAGCCGCGCCGATGCCATAGGTGTTGTGTGTCTTGCTCGCCGTCGCCACGCCATACTTCTGGTCATCATATTTCGTCTCCGTGGTCGCCGCGTTGCTCACGGATATGGTGTGTGTATTCAACCCCGTGTAGGTATTCACTTCCAGCAGCCCTTGGCCGCCCCACCCCATCGCGCTGTCTTGAGCCGCGCCGATGCCATAGGTGTTGTGTGTCTTGCTCGCCGTCGCCACGCCATACTTCTGGTCATCATATTTCGTCTCCGTGGTCGCCGCGTTGCTCACGGATATGGTGTGTGTATTCAACCCCGTGTAGGTATTCACTTCCAGTAGCCCTTGGCCGCCCAGCCCCATGGCGCTGTCCAGAGCCGCGCCGATGCCATAGGTGTTGTGTGTCTTGCTCGCCGTCGCCACGCCATACTTCTGGTCATCATATTTCGTCTCCGTGGTCGCCGCGTTGCTCACGGATAGGGTGTGTGTATTCAACCCCGTGTAGGTATTCACTTCCAGTATCCCCGGTCCGTCCAGCCCCATGGTGCTGTCCAAAGATGCGCCTATCCCAAATTTATTGTGCGTTTTGCTGGCTGTCGCCACACCAAATTGCTTATCATCATAAATGGTTTCCGTGGTCGCAGCCTCACTCACAGAAATCGTATGTTGGTTCAACCCTGTATAGGTGTTGACTTCCAGTATCCCCGGTCCGTCCAGCCCCATGGTGCTGTCCAAAGATGCGCCTATCCCAAATTTATTGTGCGTTTTGCTGGCTGTCGCTACTCCAAATTCCTTGTCATCATAAATGGTTTCCGTGGTCGCAGCCTCGCTCTCCGATATGGTGTGCGTATTCAAGCCGGTGTAGGTATTGACTTCCAGAATACCCTTGCCATCACTATTCATATAACTCCACTCTGCCGCACCGATTCCAAAATGGTTCTGCGTTTTGCTGGCTGTCGCCACACCAAATTGCTTATCATCATACCAGGTTTCCGTGGTCGCAGCCTCACTCACAGAAATTGTATGTTGGTTCAACCCGGTATAGGTGTTGACTTCCAGAATACCCTTGCCATCACTATTCATATAACTCCACTCTGCCGCACCGATTCCAAAATGGTTCTGCGTTTTGCTGGCCGTTGCCACACCAAATTCCTTGTCATCATAAATAGTTTCCGTAGTCGCAGCCTCGCTCACCGAAATCGTATGTTGGTTCAACCCCGTATAGGTATTCACTTCCAGCAGCCCTTGGCCGCCCCACCCCATCGCGCTGTCCAAAGATGCGCCTATTCCAAATTTATTGTGCGTTTTGCTGGCTGTTGCTACTCCATATTTCTTGTCATCATAAATAGTTTCCGTGGTCGCAGCCTCACTCACAGATATCGTATGTTGGTTCAATCCTGTATAGGTGTTGACTTCCAGTATTCCCGGTCCGTCCAGCCCCATGGTGCTGTCCAAAGATGCGCCTATTCCAAATTTATTGTACGTTTTGCTGGCCGTTGCCACACCAAATTCCTTGTCATCATAAATAGTTTCCGTGGTCGCAGCCTCACTCACAGAAATCGTATGTTGGTTCAACCCCGTATCTGTATTAACTTCCAGAACACCCTTACCATCACTATTCATATAACTCCACTCTGCCGCACCGATCCCGAAATGATTCTGTGTTTTGCTGGCTGTCGCCACACCAAATTGCTTATCATCATACCAGGTTTCCGTGGTCGCAGCCTCACTCACAGAAATTGTATGTTGGTTCAACCCCGTATCTGTATTAACTTCCAGAACACCCTTACCATCACTATTCATATAACTCCACTCTGCCGCACCGATCCCGAAATGATTCTGCGTTTTGCTGGCTGTCGCCACACCAAATTGCTTATCATCATACCAGGTTTCCGTAGTGGCCGCTTTGCTGACCGATTTGGTGTATTGATTGAGGCCGTTAAATTCGTTGACCTTCATATCCGCTTCTTTAATCCAGCTTTCCTTGGCTGCGCCGATACCATAGGTGTTGACCGTGCGGCTTTCCTTAGCCACCCCGGTCGTGTCATCCTTAAACCATGTCTCCACCACAGCGGCTTTGCTCTCTGATTTGGTGTATTGATTAAGGCCGTTAAATTCATTGACCTTCATGTTCCCTTCACGAATCACGCTTTCCTTGGCGGCGCCGATGCCAAAGGTGTTGGTGGTCTGGCTGGATTTGGCCACGCCCGTGCTCATATCCTTGTATTGGGTGGTGGTGCGGCTGAGCACATTGCCGTTCTCATCGCGGCTGACATTATTGGTTTCCTTGTTTTGACCGTTGAATAAATTGGGTATATTTTTGGTCTCGCTGACCTTGGCAAAGCCAAGACCATATTCATTGGTGGTTAAGGTATGCAGGGCCACGCCATAGCGCGGATCATATACATCAGTCACGGTAGTATTGAGTAGTTTGCCCTCGGTGGATTGATTGATGGTTTTGGTGTGGGTGGTAATGCCCGTGTCCGAATCAAACGCGGATTCAGTCAAACTGATGCGGGCGCCTAGTAAACCATAGTGAGCTTCACGCCGGGTCTTGACCGCGTCTCCATCAATATCATAGTTGCTGTAAGTAGTGCCGGTTTGATCGTTGGTAATGCTGGTCTGCATTTTACCATGGCCATCATAAACATAGTGATCCGTGACTTTTTTCTGGGCACCATGAATGCCGTACGTGTCGTTTTGAACTGTTCTGGTGGTCAAGCCGTCCTTATCAAACGTCTTGTGAGTGGTGCCCATTAAGTTCTTGCTCAGCGATTCGGTCAAAAAGCCTTTGTCGTCATACTGATTGTTGGTCATGGTGTTGCGGCTGAAAAGCACGCCGTACTTGTCATAGCGGGTGGAATTGACCGCCAGACTATCAATATTATAATTGGTGACCGTGACGCCCCGCAGATCGGACTGTTTGCTCCAGGTCATATAGCCCAAGTCATCATAATCGAAAACAGTCCATTGCTCGCGGGCATGGCCGTATAAGTTTTTACGGTTGGAAACCGTAACTACTTCGTCAATGGAATACCAGCTTTGCGTGGTCCCGTTTTCATCGGTCTCCTTGCTGGCAGTCATATAGGCATCCTTATCATATTCATAGGTGGTGGTTTCCACCCGCGGATAGCCAAAGAGCTTGGTGCGCACGCTCTTGGTCATCAGTCCATCCACATCAAAGGTGTTAACGCTGGTACCCCGTTCATCTTTGCTGGTGCTCTGGACCAATTCCCCTTTTTCATACTCATAGGTGGTGGTTTTGACCCGGGGATAGCCATGCAAATCAGTGCGCACACTCTTGGTCATCAGGCCGTCTTTGTCAAACCAGTTATTGGTCTGACCGCGATTGTCATCCTGAACACTGCGGTTGATCTCCCCCCCTGATCATAGATATTAGTCACCCAGTGCTCCCGGGGGAATCCGTGTTTGTTGATGCGATGCACCCGGGCAGCCAATTCATGTTCATTATAATACGTCAGACTTCTGCCTTTCACGTCGGTCGATTCGCTTTCGGAGAGCATGCCGTCTTTATACATACGTTTTTCCACGGATTTACGGGGATAACCGATCACATTGATGCGCACGATGGTATCAGGATCTTCGAATTCATTAAATTTAGTGGTGGTGGTGCCCTTCTTGTCCGTTTGGATGGACGAGACCATTTTACCGTTCTGGTATTGGTAGTCCGTGAAGTATTCCCGCCCAAATTGATCCATCCGGGCCGACTCTTTGGGCTTGCCATAAATATTGTAGATAGTTTCCGTGATGCCGTCCGGCCCCACTTCTTTGCTGGAGAGCATATGATCGCCGGCGTATTGATAATCAGTGGTAACGGTTTTTCCATTATTTTTAACGAAGACCACGTGTTTAGGTTGGTCGCTTTGATTATTGAGGGTAACCGCGGTTTTGATGCCAAAAGCCGTAACAGTCACGGCGGTCCGTTCCCCATTGCCATTAAGACCATAAATGGTATTTTCCACCACACCGCTGTTGCTAATGTGCACTTTTTTGGTGGCCAATTTGGTTTTAACATCATAATAGGTGATCGTCGTGCTTTTATGGTCCTTGGTGGTGCTGTAAAGCAGGTTGTCATGTTCATCGTAGACATTTTGGGTAAATTCATGTTCTTTTTTAACGGTCACCTGATTGCCGTTGCCATCATAAGTATATTCCGTGCGTTGGCCTATGCCGTTAACTTCAGCGACCACGTGCCCTTGCTTGTCATATTCCTTGGTAATCTTGTCCGTCGCCGTCTGGTTGCCAAACTGGAAGGATATGGTTTCCGTGGACTTCAAAATATTGCCGGCGTCATCCAACACATAATCTGTATTGGTTTGTTTGCCGTCTTCAATCAGCATCACCACTTGACCGAATTCATTGTATTTTTGATAGATGGTTTTGGCTGGTTCGTTTTCTTTGGCACGTAATTTTTCCCGGCGCCCCACCACCCGGCCGTTGCCGTCCACTTCATAGGTGAATTCATGAATCCCTTTTGCATCTACCAGCTTAGAAATACGGCCTACTTCATCATAATCTTTGGTGACCGTTTCTTCGAAACTGCCCTTCAGGGTTTTGACGATTTTGGTTTCCTTGGTACTGACCAGCATCCCTTGGCCATTGACAATGTTCTTATATTTGGTCACCTGGCCATTTTCGTTTTTCTCCACCATCTGGCCGTCCACAAATTTTTTGGTGACAATTTTTCCGTTGCTGGACCGCTCAATAGTCTCTGTTTTTTCTCCCAATTGATTGGTTCTGACTTCGATCTCGGTTTTAATGCCTTTCGCATCAATCTTGCCGATGACTTCGCCGCTTTTGGGATCGAGCAGTTTGGTCACGGTCTCATTGGTGGCCAGGTCGGTTTCTTTGTAACTCGTGGTTTTGCCTTTGGCATTTTTTACATAATTGCTGAAAATTTTGGTGCCTTGGGCATCGGTCATCTGGATAATATTACCGTCGCGGTCAAACATCTTGGTCACTAGACCTGCACGGCCGGTCTCTACGGATTGCACGATTTTACCGTTGCGCCGGGTATATTTGGTCTCCGATATAACCCCCCCCTGGGCATCCAGTTGCTTGACCGGCAGGCCGTCTTCATAGAGCGTCTTCTTGCCGTTGGGATCAACCACTTCTTTAATCTGGCCCTGGCCGTCGTATTTGCGCACCTCTCCATTTTTCATGGTCACGACAATTTGCGACTCTTCGCCCATGTCGATAACCGCGGAGTTTTGGACTTCTTTGCCTTCATCCTGTAGTTGCTGCAGAATGTTGGGCAGCACTTTGTCCTCAATTACCCCTGCCGAAGCCATGGATAACCCCAGACATATCAAGAATGTCCCTATCAATGCCAGGGTTCCCAACCAATTAGGTTTTCTCATCATGGCGATGCTCCTTACGGTTTGACTTGTATCTCCAAAAAGCCGGTTATTGCTTCTCCTAGTCATACTCGCTCCCCCCTTTAATGCCCCTATCCATCTATGTGTGCTCCTTAAAGGTATGGTTTATAATTTTTACAACCCTTTTTCAAAGTAAGCATAGCATACAAAAAATGGCATTTCAAAGTTGACTGAAAATTCAATATCCTTTAAAAATAGGATTTTTTCGAAACATTTTCAGAGCTACTTAAAAATTCACTGGTTTTTTCCGGTTTTTGACACACCTGTTTTTTTTACCAACATTCAATTTTTTTAAAATAAAATCCTTCAGCTCTAAAAATTATGCTTATTTTTAAAGGAAATTATTTTAGTGTTGCAATTTTTACAAGATATCTAATTTTACTTTTATTTTTTTCACAAAATCAAAATCATTTTATTAATAATTACAAAATACTTACAAAAGGCAAATTTTCTTGTTTTTTAAGTTTTAGATGGGTTCGCTTCTACGATTGTACAGGAATAGGGTTGATTAATGAGGCATTAACTTTTAGGTAAGGAAAAACAATGGAAAAATCGGAAATGGTTGCACTTGTTCCAGCTTTTCGGCTAAGCTTGCTGACTAAAAAGCGCAGCCATGGCTTCCGTAATCGTGGCCACGCCGATAAGCTCGAGGCCAAAGTGATCCTTCAGCTTGCCTAGATTGCTTTCCGGCAGTACGCAGCGCTTGAAGCCCTTGGCTTGAATTTCCTGGAGCCGCCGTTCCGTCTGCACTACCGCCCGGATCTCACCCCCCAGCCCTACTTCGCCAAAGGTCACGGTATCAGCCGGCAGCGGCTTGTCTTTTAGGCTGGAAGCCACAGCCGCGGTCATGGCCAGATCCATGGCCGGTTCGTCTACTTCCAACCCTCCGGCAATAGATAAAAACACATCCTGAGCACCCAGAGATAAACCGGCTCTTTTTTCTAAAACCGCCAACATCAAGCAAGCCCGGTTATAATCCAGACCTGATACCCGCCGTTGCGGCATGCCAAAATAAGCGGTGGCTACAAGCGCTTGGATCTCCACCAGCAGGGGCCGCGTGCCCTCCAGGCTGGAAGCTACCACGGAGCCGGCTGCGCCGGCCTGGCGTTCACTTAAAAATACTGAAGAAGGATCTACCACTTGCGCTAAACCGCTGGCCGCCATTTCAAAAATACCGATTTCATTGGTAGAGCCAAAGCGGTTTTTAATGCTGCGCAGGATGCGGTAGTCGTGCTGCTTGTCCCCCTCAAAATAAAGCACGGTATCCACCATATGTTCCAACACCCGTGGGCCGGCCAGTTGTCCGTCTTTAGTGACATGCCCCACCAGGAAAACAGCTGGGCCCTGGTTTTTGGCCATCTTCATCAGCACGCCGCCTGATTCACGAATTTGAGCGACCGACCCGGGTACAGATGCGATATCAGGATGACTGAGTGTCTGGATGGAGTCTACGATGAGGACATCCGGTTTGACCTGTCCCACAAGATGTTCGATTTGGTCGGTTTGGGTTTCCCCGTAGACCCAGAGGCTGTCCGGGGTGACGCCCAGACGGTTCGCACGCAGTTTAATCTGACCGGCTGACTCTTCTCCGCTGACATAATAGATGCGCTTCCCGCTTGCGGCCAAGCGCAAGGCCATTTGCAGTAGCAAAGTAGATTTGCCAATACCCGGATCGCCGCCCACCAGCACCAAAGAACCGGGCACAATGCCTCCGCCTAAAACATTGTCCAATTCCTGAATATGGGTGGGTATTCGGGTAGTGGTCTCAGTGGAGACTTGGTGCAAAGGTACCGGTGCCCCGGCTGAGGTCCCGGGTTGAAAAGCGCCGCCCCCGGACTTAGGTGTCACCACTTCCTCTACCATGGTATTCCAGGCGCCGCATTCCGAGCAGCGGCCCACCCATTTCAAAGATTGGGCACCGCAGCTTTGGCAGGCAAAGATCGTTTTTTTCTTGGCCTTCATAAGCTCATTGTTTCCATAGCAATTTCCAGGGATGGTCTTTAACATCCTTAACCAGGGCCTTTAACTCATTGGCCATTTTCTGGTCATTGAGCAATGCGCCCAGTGTGCCTTTGGACGCTTCCACTTGCCTCATCTGTTCATCCAAACGCTTGCTCAATTGGTCCAGGTTGGTAATGATGCTCCCAAGACTCTCCACATTTTTAGTGGAAAGCACCTGATCCAAGCTGCGGGTGATTTTTTCAATATCCTTGGAGAAACTGTTGATGGTGCCGGCGGCGCTGGAAATATTCCGAATGCCACGATCGATATTTTTTTCATTACGTTCTACGATCCCGTCCAGACGGCCGGCCAAGTCGCTGATGTTTTTAACCAATCCGGAAATGGAACCGGCCATCTGTGCATTGCCCAGGAGTTTTTTCAGGGAATCGGCCACCTGCCCCAGCTGGGCAAAAGCGCTATCCAGATTGTTGGGTTCTACACCCTGCACCAATTGTCCTGGTTGGATATACGGGCCGTTGTCTGCTTTCGCTTCCACATTGAGGTATTTATCCCCCATCACCCCTTTGGATAAGATCTGGAATTTGGCGGACAAGGGCAGCCTGACCTTTTTATCTAATATAACTTTTAAAATCACCTGGTCGCCGGCCACATGGATATCCTCCACCCGGCCGATTTTAACACCACCCCCAATCACGACGTCCGATTGCGGTTTAATGGCATCCACAAATCCGAAGGCCACTTCAATAGGGTACCCGGCTTGCCCAAAATGAAATTTTTCCACTGTAAAGATGGTCAGCGCCAACAGCAATAGCGCAATGGCCACCGTGATTCCAACCTTTAATTCCAATTGCTTTCTCTGTGAAGTTGGCATGAGTTATCTCCTATACAAGGTGTATAGGTCCTTTGGCAGACCCTTTTACAAATTGTTTGATATAGGGATTGGTCGAGCGTTTAAAGGCCGCCGCGCTTCCCACTTCGATAATCTTTCCTTCATGGAGCATGGCCATGCGGTCGGCCACTTTGTAGGCGCTGGTCATATCATGGGTAACCACCACCGAGGTCACTTTTAATTTTTCTTGCAGGGAAATAATTAAATCATTAATAGCATCAGCCATGATGGGATCTATCCCGGTCGTAGGTTCATCATATAAGATCACGGAAGGGTTCATGGCAATAACACGGGCCAGAGCCACCCGTTTTTTCATGCCTCCCGATAATTCAGAGGGTGATAACGCTTCAATGTCTTTCAATCCCACCAGCGCCAGCTTTTCTTTGGCAATCTGAAACAGCTCTTTATTGCTCAATTCCTTGATTCTGCGCAGCCCAAAATAAACATTCTCCGCCACATCCAGCGAATCAAACAGCGCCGAGCCTTGAAAAAGCATACCGAAGTGACGCCGATAAATCTCTTTTTCCTTTTCGCTGGCGCTTAAAATCGCCTGGCCATTGAAATAAATTTCCCCACGGTCAGGCTCCATCAAATTAATCAAGTGCTTTAAAAGAACGCTTTTGCCCTCCCCGGAACGGCCGATGATCACCATGGTTTCCCCGGCCTCAATGGTCAGGTTGACCCCTCGCAAGACATGCTTGCCGCTAAAACTCTTATATATATTTCTGAGTTCAATCACGGGCGTCTCCTAACCCAGCAAAGCTGGATAAGAGGCTCTAGTCTGAATTATCTACACGTCGCGCGTAGATAATTCAGACAGAGACTCTAAAAAAGGGCGTACAGCTGCGTTAAAAAATAATCAGCAATAAGAATGGTGATGGAGGCATTGACCACAGCATTGGTGGTGGCCTTGCCCACCCCCACCGCGCCTCCGGTGGTTTGAAATCCACGGTAAAGCGCAAAAATAGCCAGGATCACGGCGAAGAAAAAACTTTTCGACAGCCCGGAAATAACGTCCCCCATTTCCAGGGTGGCTTGGGCGCCCTCCCAATAGATCGTGGAGCTGATGCCCAAATGAAAGGTGGCGACAATCCAACCGCCGATGGAGCCGAGCACATTGGCCATGATGGTTAACATGGGAATCATGACGATGACCGCCAAAAAACGGGGCACGCCAATATATTCAATGGGGTCCGTGGCCAGTGTGCGCAGGGCATCAATTTGTTCCGTGATTTTCATGGACCCAATCTCAGCAGCCATGGCTGACCCAATACGGCCGGTCACCAATATGGCGGTAAGCACCGGACCCAATTCCCGGACCAGTGACAAATTCACGATATTGCCCACAAAGATGGACGAGCCCTGGATTTTTGCCTCCAGCGTAACCCCCGTCTGTACCGCCAATACCATGCCCGTAAACAAGGCCGTGGTGGCCACCACGGGAATGGAATTAACCCCCACCCGCACCATTTGATCGAGCAGCAATTCCCAATAATATTCTAAAAAATACCGGGGATGGAGCATGAGGTAATAAGATTTGCGGATTAGGCTGCCCAGCAATAAAAACAATCGTCCCGTCTCCACCATCAGGGTTTGCAGAAAATCGGTAAAATTGTTGACGGATTTGATAACCATAAGTGAACGTTTGTTCATGGCCTCAGCCCCTCCAAATAATGCCGGGGCACACGCTTGCCAATGGTGCACACCACTTCATAAGAAATGGTATCCCGCTTCTCGGCCATCATCTCGGCACTGACTTCCTGCCGGCCTTGCCTGCCTAAAAGAATCACTTCGTCACCTGTTTTAACTTCAGCCACCGTGGTCACATCCACCAGACACATGTCCATGCACACCCGTCCGATTATCGGGCAGCGTTGGCCACGCACCAACACCTCACCCTGATTGGACAAGAGCCGACTAAAACCATCAGCATAGCCTACCGGCAAGGTGGCCACCTTGGTGGGCCTGGTGGTAACATAGGTGTGGCCATAGGACAACCCCACACCTTCCGGCACATCTTTTAATTGAATGATGGTAGTGGTCCAGCTTAAGGCCGGTTTTAAATTAACCTTGCGGTTGGCAGGAGAAAAGGGATACAACCCGTAGAGCATCAGCCCTGGGCGCACCATATCAAAATAGGCATGCCGGGATTCAATGACCGCCGCTGAATTGGCAGCATGGACGATCAGATCGTTATGGCCCATGTTTTTCATGGACTGCACTGTTTCCTTGAGCAGCGAGACCTGGGTGTCCAGAAGTTTTTTATCACACCCATCGGCATGGGCAAAATGAGTGTAGACCCCTTTGACGCAAACCTGTTTCAAGGCTTTCATCTGGTCCAACAGGACCAATACTTCCGGTGGGTTAAGTCCAAGCCGTCCCATGCCCGTGTCCACTTTAAGATGGAGGTTGGCCTTTTTATGACACTTTTCCGCAGCTTGGTTTAACAAGCGCGCTTGAGTAAAAGAGATAACCGTGGCTTCCAAGTGAAGCTCCACCGCAGCCTCGGCTTCATGGGGCTGATTGATCCCGAATAAAAGCACTGGCGCCGTAAGGCCGGCACTGCGCAACTGGGCCCCTTCTTCCACCGTAGCCACACCCAACATGTCCGCACCTGCTTTTAAAAATTGTTTGGCGCAAGCCACCAGGCCGTGACCATAGGCATCAGCTTTGACCACGGCACAACATTTCTTATCGGGCCCGATCAGGCGCCGTACTTCCTGCATATTCCAGGTGAGGGCGTCCAGATCCACTGTTACCCAAGTCGGCCGGCCATAGACTAGCTTTTTCATGCCGCGCCTCCAGGCAGCCGCAACGCGGCACTGTCAAAGCGCGTATATTCGTGATTGAAAATCAATTGGACTGTTCCCGTGGGGCCATTACGCTGTTTGGCAATGATGATTTCCGAGGTGCGGTCGTCTTTTTTTTCTTTTTCATAATAGGCTTCACGATAGATGAACATCACCAAATCGGCGTCTTGTTCAATGGCACCCGATTCGCGCAAATCGGAGAGCATGGGCCGGCGGTCGCTTCTGGTTTCAGCCGCACGGGAGAGCTGGGAAAGCACCAGCACGGGCAGGCGCAATTCCTTGGCCAAACCTTTAAGAGAACGGGAAATCGCCGCAATTTCCTGCTGGCGGTTGTCATTGCGGCCTACGGCGCTCATCATTTGAATATAGTCTATTACAATAAGGCCGATGTTTTGCTCCGCCTTCAGACGCCGGGCTTTGGAACGAATCTCCAGCACATTCATGGCCGCCGAATCATCGATGAAAATGCCGGCATCAAAGAGGCGGCCGGCGGCCATGGATAGGTGCCCCAGATCCCCTTCATTCAAATACCCGCGACGCACGTGCGCCAAATTCACCCTGGCTTCGGAACAAAGCATACGTGTTACCAGCGCTTCGGAACTCATTTCCAAGGAGAAAATCGCCACCGGCACTTTGGTTTCCAGCGCGGCATTACCGGCAATATTCAGGGCAAAGGCGGTTTTTCCCATGGACGGCCGGGCGGCTAAAATCACCAATTCTCCCGGTTGCAATCCGGAGGTCATGCTGTCCAGTTCCGGAAACCCGGTGGAAACCCCGGTGATATGGCCTTCATGTTTGGAGAGATTTTCCACCATTTCCATAGCGTCGTGAATAATGTCGCGCACATGCAGAATACTGCCCCGCTGGCGGTCTTGGGAAAGTTCGAAGATGGCTTTCTCCGCCTGATCCAGGAGTTGATCGGCTTGTTCGCCTTCGGCATAACAGCGTTGAATGACATGGGTGGAACTGCGAATAAGACTGCGCAGCAGGTATTTTTCTTTGACAATGCGGGCATAATACTCGGCATGGGCGGTGGTGGGCACACTGTCTGTTAAAGAGGTGATATAAGCCGCGCCCCCGATCTTTTCCAACTCTCCTGTCCGGGATAGCCAGTCGGTTAGGGTAATAAAGTCGATCGGTTCATTGCGGTCATAGAGCGCTAAAACAGCTTTGAAGATGAGACGGTGGGCTTCCTGATAAAAAGCATCTTCTCTGAGTATTTCCAGAACGCGGGCAATGGCTTCCTGATCAAGCAGCATGGCCCCCAAGGTGGACCGCTCAGCCTCGATATTTTGGGGCGGGATCTTTTCAGGTGATGTCAATGTGGAACGATCCATGGCAGCCTCTGTTTGATAAGTCAAAATCCGTTAACCACCCTCAGTCTGGCCATTTGCAAAAAGGATGAGCATTCACTTTATGCCGATGGCTGGTCCTGAGATTGATCATCGGCAAGGTCCGCACCGATCGTTGCTGGTTCTTCCTGGGTCTGAACTTGCTTAGTTGTTGCAGGTTCAGCGGCCACAGGTTCTTCCTTGGCAACCGGGGCGGGCTCGCTCTTTTTATGTTCATCCTCCACCAGCACGGTCAGTTTGGCCGTGACGTCGGGATGAATTTTAATGGCCACTTCGAATTGCCCCAATTGTTTCAACGGTTCTTCCAATTCGATCTTGCGTTTGTCAACAGTAATGTCACGCTGCGCCAAAGCTTTTTCAATATCCGTGGACGTGACGGCGCCAAATAATTTACCGCCTTCCCCTGCAGCCATCTTGATTATGATCGGTTGGACCTCGATGCTTTGAGCCAAATAGCGCGCATCCATCATCATACGTTTGGCTTGGCCTTTCTTGCTGTTTAATTCCTGTTCCAATCGTTTTTTGTTCTCCGGCGTAGCTAAAACAGCCATTTTTTTGGGTAGTAAGAAATTGCGGCCATAACCATCAGCCACTTTAACTTGATCGCCGGCGCGTCCGAGTTTTTGTACGTCTTCTTTTAAAATAACTTCCATCGAAGTATATCCTCCTGATCTTCTGATCAACTTTTCTTTCTTGGGGACAGAAAAATTTATCGCCTAGAAAAAGCATTTCCTTGCCGCACCACGAACCTTGGCGGCCATGGATTAAGATTGGTATTTCAAATGGCTGAATGATCGTCCTCCGCGACCCCTCAAGCGCTTTTCGCAGGCCGACGCCAATCCCACCAGGTATCGGAGAGGCCCAGAAAGATTACAGCACCCATGATCATGGGTAAAAGCCCAATCAGCAAGATCACCATAAGCTTGGTGATTTGCGGCCATTGTTTACGATTAATAAAATGAAACACGATGCCCAAACCCACCAAGCCATAAAGTTGCATCAATCCCACAGCCAGGTTGATCCCGATTAAAAACAGGCTGTTCCAATTCGGCCAACGTGTTCCTATCACAATAAATAAACAAGCCAGTATTGTCAACCATATCCAACCCAAGGGCAATTTCCACTGTTCGATCGTCGCCAAAGGTCGGCTGGCCATGGCCAGGATTGGCCGTAACCGCCGTTGTAAATAATAACTTAGAAGCACCAATAAACCGATCAGCGTGCCCGTCCAGGCCCAGACAGCATCTTTAAAAAAAATCCGGACCAACTGCCCGGCTTGTTCCAATTCGGATCTTTTCCAGCCTAATTCTTCGTATACCGCATAGGTAGCCTTGAGGTTACGGTCAAAAGCCTGATTCCACTGTTGCATCCAGGGACGATGGGCGCGTTGGTCTGCGATGAAGCTGCTGAGCATGACCAGGGCCAGAATCGCCAGGGTGGTGGTCGCCAACAAACGTGCTGGCGGCCAATTTTTCCTTAGTCCCAGTCCAATCATGCGGTTGGCCAATAAGGCCAAAACCACCAGTAATATAAGAGTCCCTGCTGCCTGGCTCATTACCGGTTTGCCCAGCCGTTACGCATGTGTGCGCTTATTCGGCAATATAGGGCATCAAGGCCAAAGCACGTGCCCGTTTGATGGCAACCGTCAATGCCCGCTGGTGCTTGGCACAATTGCCGCTGATGCGGCGTGGCACGATTTTTCCCCGGTCGCTCAAATAATTCTTGATGCGATCAAGGTCCTTGTAGTTGATGGTCAGGATTTTATCGGCGCAGAAGCGGCAGCTCTTGCGATGGGGGCGACGTCTTCTTTGCTCTCTCGGTTTGGTTTTCAATGGCTGTGGTTTTGACAATTTGATCCTCCTAATGATCACCCTAAAAAATACTGGCCACTGCGCAAGCAGCGGCAATAACCAGGCTTTGGTTTACAAAAAGTACCATCCCCTTAAAAGGGGATGTCATCATCCGTGCCCATAGCAGGCATGCTGCTGTCCTCGGTGCGTGACGGTTCTTCGCCTCCGCCGGTACCGCTGCGTTTTCGTCCTAAAAACTGCACCCGGTCGGCCACCACTTCTAAAATCGAACGTTTTTGACCGTCTTCAGTCTCCCATTGCCGGCTTTGCAAACGGCCTTCTACAAAAACCGAACTGCCTTTGGATAAATATTCAGCGCAATTTTCAGCTTGCTTGCCCCAGACCACCACATTGACATAGGTCACTTCTTCCTTCTGTTCACCGGACTGGCTTTTATAATTGCGGTTAATGGCCATACGTAGGGTGACCACCGCCGCACCGCTGGGAATATAACGCAGTTCGGGATCACGGGTCAAATTTCCCATAAGCAGGGCGCGGTTATAATTGGCCATAGCTTACTCCTTGGTTGGGGCGGAAGGGGTGACGCTGGGGGCTGGCGACGCCGTTTTTTCTGCAGCTGCATGAGCCGCCGCAGCTGCGGCCATTTTGGATTTTTTGTTTTCTTCCCGCCGCAGTTTGGATTTTGATTTTGGTGCATAAGTAGGCCGGTCGCTGATTTTGGTGGTTAAAAATTTCCAAACATCATCGGCATTTTTAAAATACCGCTCCAGTTCCATCACTGTTTCGCCGGTACCATGGTATCTGATGATTACATAATAAGCAGTACTGGAATTATTGACTTGGTAGGCGGTTTTACGCACGCCCATCCGCTGCACTTCTTTAACTTCACCCTCTTTGCGTTGAATGGCCTCTTTGGATTTTTCAACAAACTCATCCAATTGGGTTTCATTAATCGTCGGGGGTAATAAAAACATGGTTTCATAAGGCCGTTTCATCATTACGCGATTCCTCCATCTCATCCGTGCGCTACTAAACGCCGTAGGTTCTTCTGTGGTCAAGCTTAATGTTCCGGTGTCAGGTAACCACTGGTCCTGCTCAGGCCGCAGCCCAACTGTCCAGCGCCGCCTTTGTTCCGACCTGGAAAACACCTAAACCAGCATATTAAAAATTAGGGCGCGATTTTATCAGGTTAACCCCGGACAAGTCAACAAATAAAATACAGGAATCCCCAATATCCCCCTATGGTCAACCTATCTGCGCTCAATCCCTGCCCAGGATGTAAAAAATTAGCTTCTACTACATTTATCCATCTCCACCATGATCACCTTGGGCAGATGGCCATTGCCGACGGAGCGCACGTACCTGTTGAGTTACCTGGTCAGCTTCGGTGACTTCTGTCACCATAGCCACCTTGGTAGCCCCGATGGCCACCAGGTCCGGCAAATGATGCTGTTTGATACCGCCCATGACCGTAACGGGCAGGGTCACCGCGGTCATCATAGCCTTTAACCTGTCCAGCCCCAGCGCCGTCACCGTAGTGGTTTTGGTCTGGGTGGGGAAAAGAGGGCCAATATTGATATAGTCCGCGCCTTCAGTTTGTGCAACCCGGGCTTGCAACTCGTTATGGGTGCTCAAACCAAGCAGGAGATCAGGCGCAATTTTTCTGGCCATGACCATGGGCAGATCGTCCTGACCTAAATGAACGCCGTCAGCCTCCACCGCCAGTGCCAGATCCACATGGTCATTAATGATCAGCAAAGCTTGATAACGGTCCGTCAGGCGCCGCATGTCCTGGGCTAAATGGGCCAGCATCCGCAAAGGCATAGCCTTTTCCCGGCATTGAATAATTTTTACACCGCCCTCCAGCGCCTGCTGGGCTACGCTCAGACTGGAGCGGCCTTTGCAAAACTCGGAGGTAATAACAGGATACAGATCGATGTGATTAAATTTTTGTTGCCGCTTCTCCAGCCTGCTCATGCAAAGCCTCCGTCCCAATCTTTCCAGACCGGTTCCAGCCCCAGGGCTTTAACTTCTTCGACAACCTCTGCCACTGGCCGCGAATCTTCCACTTCAAATTGCAGGCCGCTGCTGTCCTCATGGCCGTAGCCGCCGGGCGCCGTGCAACTACCGGCGCTCATCTGGGTGAAGCCCAAGGGTAGCAAATGCCGTCTCAGTGCTGCGGCCTCCCGTGTGGACAGGGAGAAGGGTGCATCCGGTAAAAACAGGCGCAGCGCTGTGACCATTTGCACCAACTGTTTATCTGTAACTGGCGCCGGGGCTTTAAAATTGCCCGTAGCCCGAATAATGCGGGGGAAAGACAGGCCAAAGGCCGTGCGCCAATAATGCTTTTGCAATTGCCGGGCGTGGAGTCCCAAATAATAAGCATCCAGCCTGAAGTCCGTCAATCCCAGCAACACGCCCAGTCCAACCTGACGCACTCCCGCAGCCGCTCCCCGGCCAGGAGTGGCCAGCCGAAAAGCGTAATTTTTTTTGGGGCCCGACCGGTGAACCTGGTCATAGACTTGCGGCAGGTAGGTTTCCTGATAAATGACCAAGCCGTATAGCCCGGCTCTGGCCAGGCGTTCATAGTCATGCGCTTCCAGAGGATAGACTTCAATGGCGACCTCAGGAAACCGGGGACGCAGCCGTTGCACACAGGCTTCCAGATAGTCCACCGCTACCAGCTTGGGCGCTTCCCCGGAAACGAGCAGAATATTTTGAAACCCCTGATCAGCCAAATAAGCAGCCTGCTCTTCCACTTCCTCAAGCCGCAAAGTACGACGGGCAATATGATGCTGCTGGTTGAAACCGCAATAAATACAATCGTTGCTGCACACGTTGCTCAGATAAAGGGGCGCGTAGAGCTTCATGGTGGCCCCAAAGCGTTGTCTGGTTATATGAAACGCTTTTTGAGCCATGGACTCCATAAAGGGCTCTGCTGCCGGAGCCAACAGATGGAGCAAATCGTGCGGCTCCAAGTGACTCTTGGCCAAGGACCGTTCCACCTGCGCCGCGGTTACGGCGGCCAATTGCTGATAAATAAATTCCGGCGCCTGATCAGGCGCCAAAGTTAATGAAGACATAGGACTATCCCTGATTATGAATTTAAAAATCCGGTTAAGGGGCTGGAGGCAACGGCATGGGTTTGTTTTTCCGGCAAGCCGGCCAAAAAGGCTTTGCGGCCGGCTTCCACTGCCAAACGAAAAGCCTCAGCCATTTGTACAGGATCAGCAGCCACAGCCAGAGCTGTATTAACCAGCACGGCGTCTGCGCCCAGTTCCATGGCTTCTGCTGCATGACTGGGTGCGCCCAGGCCTGCATCAACCACCACCGGCACCGTGGCTTGCTGCACAATCAGACGGAGGCTGTCTCTGGTCAAGAGTCCCTGATTGGTGCCGATCGGCGCAGCCAGGGGCATGACTGTAGCTGTGCCCACTTCTTCGAGCCTTTTGGCCAGCACCGGGTCCGCAGGCATATAGGGCAGCACCACGAACCCTTCTTGCACCAGCTGTTCAGCAGCTTTTAATGTTTCAATAGGGTCAGGCAGCAAATGCCGGGGATCAGGGGTCACTTCCAGTTTCACCCAATGGGTATGGCTCAGCGCCCGCCCCAAGCGGGCAATACGCAGCGCTTCCTCGGCATTTCTGGCGCCAGAGGTGTTGGGCAGCAGCCGGAAACGCTTGCGGTCGATTTTACCCAGCAGGGGATCGTGGGGGCTGTTTAGATCCACCCGTCTCAACGCCACGGTGACCACATCCGCTTGAGCGGCTTCCAAAGCCAGCAGCATCTGTTCGGGCGAAGCAAATTTGCCGGTGCCTACAAAGAGCCGGCTGTGCAAGGTTTCCCCTGCCACCACCAAGACATCCATTTAGCCGCCTCCCATAAAGTGGGCGATCTCGATCTGATCCTGATCCTGACAAGGTGTCTGGGCAAACCGGGCTTTGGGAATAATTTGACGATTCACTTCCACCACCACCAAGCCGGGATCAAGCGCCAGGTTTTTTAGCAAGCCGTCCAGAGTCAACCCCTGGTCCACTGTTTTTTCTTCCCCATTGAGCACAATCGTTGTCATGGGTTTTTAACCATCCTTCCTGGTTTCAAACCAGCAGCATGAGATGACCATGTCTCAGGCCAAAGTATCACATTAAAAGTCCAACCAGAGGGTTAAGCTTTTCCCCCTGAACCCAGCGTCTCCGGCAGAAACCCCAGATCCTGCTGACTGCGTTTGATATCCACAGCCGGCAACTGGATCCATCCGGTCTGTTGGTGCAAGCGGTTTTCCAATTCTTCTTTCAGCATGGAGCCCTGCATGACCAGGCAAAAGGCACCGTACAACCCTTCGGCGCTGATGAGCCCCAGGCGCATCTCACGTGCCATAGCCGTCACCTCGGCTCCAAAAGGCGCCGGTCGGTCCGAAGCCGGATCATTGAGCCGAAAGTGATTGAATACCAACAACCCTTTCCAAATTTTGCCGTCTTCTTCCTGGGCATAAACAGCATGCCGCAACAACAGTTGCAGATCGCCGGCATGGGCAGGTCCGCTGCGCCCCACCACGTCCAGGAGCATCCGGCCTTGCCGGGTGCCCAAGACCAGCAGATCCCCCAAGGCAGGATACACCTTGCAGGCAAAGCCCATGCGCTGGAGCACATCTTTGACCACATGTTTTAAATTCTGGCCGTGTTCATACAACAGGGCCCGGGTGCGCAGCAACTCCCGGTAAGCCTGGAAATGCCGCTTCTGTTCCCGTTCGGCAGCACGCATCATTTTTTGCGCTTCATTAATTTTTTGCTGCAAGTGGTCCTCGCCAGGCAGGGCATAGAGATCGGCCCAATCAGGGGTGATGGTTCTGGCCGGCAGGCCTTTGGCTTCTTCGATCAGCAGATCAATACCCTTTTCCAGACTAATTTTCGTGGGCGGCGGCAGCAGGTGCAAATAGTCGGAGATGAATTTGATTTTATAATCCTGCCGGTTTTCCTCATAAACCCGCACACCAAAACAAACGGACGCCGCCAAAGGCTTGCCAAAGCGGTTCATGGCCAGGGGCATTTGCTGCCAAAAGACTTCCTCGCCTTCCCCCAACTGGCCTTCTTCTTTGAGGCGTTCTTCTATAAAATAGAGACTGGCCGTGGCATTAATGTAGCCGTCCCAGCCGGCCACCTGCCTCAGGTAGCTTTCAAATTTTTTCTCCCCTTCCAGATGCACTGTTTCCCCACGGATTTCAATAATGCTGACTCCAATGGGCGACCAACTCAAATTGGACCATTCCGGCTCACTGTTGCCGTCAGGATAATAGATGGTGGACCCAAAAGCCAGGAAGGGCGCCATAAGGCAGTAAATCTCACCACGCGACATGAGCAGGTCATAAAGTTGCAGGCGCATGCGCTTTAAGCGGTCCTTGTCCTGCCGTGACAGTTTAACCAAAGCGGCATGATCCAGGGATTTAAGATTGATGATCACTACGTCATAATCAGCTAATGACGGCCATTCATCGAGCCAGCCCACGGACGAGGCTGCGTGCTGCCCGGGAGAACCAATCACCAGCACGCGCCGTTGCCTGGAATCAAGGCGATAAAATTCCCGGGCCACAGTCTCCTGGCCCGGACTGCCCTGTCCCTGGATCAAGGTGTCTATGCTGATGGAACGCACGCGACCATTCAAGGTGTTGTCCTTTCTTGGAGCAAGCTGCCCCTGGGCCTTGCGAGGCCGATTTACATTTTCTCGGGCGAATCCAATCCCAATAAGGTCAGACCGTTGGCCAATACCACTTTGACCGCGTCGCACAAAGCCAGACGAATGCTGCTCAGTTCCCTTTGGCTGTCATCGAGCACGCGGCAGACCGTATAGAATCGATGAAAAGCCGTAGCCAAATCGCGCAGGGCAAAGGCCAAGCCATGGGGCTCAAGAGTTTTGGCACAGACTTCCAGAATCTCGGGGTAAATGGTCAAGGCCTTGATCAAAACCAGTTCTTCCGGCAAGGGGTTGTGGGTGGCCATGATTTTATCATTTTCCGCAGGCAGGGTAAAGCCTTCCGCTTGGGCTTTGCGCAACAAGCTGCAGATACGGGCATGGGCGTATTGAATATAATAGACCGGATTTTCGTCGGAATGGCTCCGGGCCAGATCCAGATCAAAATCCAGATGGCTGTCCGTGCTGCGCATGAGGAAAAAGAAACGGGTTACATCTTTGCCCACGTCCTCCACCAACTCACGCATGGTGATAAACTTGCCGGCCCGTTTGGACATGGCCACCTGCTGGCCGCCTTCGATCAGATTGACCTGCTGCACGATATGCACTTGGAAAGTCTGCGGGTCATGCCCCAGCGCCTGCATAGCGGCCTTCATGCGCGGAATATAGCCATGATGATCAGGCCCCCATAAATCGAGCAATTCCTGATAGCCGCGCCCGTATTTATCCTGATGATAGGCAATGTCCGCAGCAATGTAGGCCCAATAGCCGTCGGCTTTTTTAAGCACCCGGTCTTTGTCATCGCCAAAACGGGTGGACGCAAACCATAAGGCCCCGTCTTTTTCATAAACCACGTCATGTTCCCTGAGCATGGTCACTGCCTGCTCCACGCGCCGGCTGTCATGCAGGGTTCGTTCGGAAAACCAATGGTCAAACACCACGCCAAAGGCTTTCAAATCCTCCTGGTGGGAAGCCACCATTTTGGCCACGCCCTGGACCCAAAACAGGTTGATGGCCTCCTCTTCGCTTTTTGACGCCAGCTCGGGTCCAGCCTCCGTGGCAATGGCTTGCGCCAGATCCTTAACGTAACCACCCTGATAACCTTCTTCCGGCATGGCCAGCTCTTCACCCAGCGATTGGCGCCAGCGCACATAACAGGATTTGCCCAACAGAAAAGCCTGCTTGCCGGCATCATTGATGTAATACTCGCGCGCCACCTCCAGGCCTTGGCTTTGTAAAATATTAGCCAAAGCATCGCCCACGGCCGCGGCCCTGGCGGAAACCACGTTGAGCGGTCCCACAGGATTGGCGGAAACAAACTCAAGCAACAGTTTTCTGCCCTTACCCCAGGTTGCGCAACCGTAGGCTCCTGCCTGAACCCGGATGGCATCTGCCTCCTGCAGCCACCAGCCTGGTTGCAAAAACAGATTGATAAACCCCGGCCCGGCAATCTCAACCTTTTGAAATAGCTCTTGCCTTGGTGCCAGTTGAGCCACCAACAGGTCGGCAATTTTTCGCGGCGCCATCCTGGCCGGCTTGGCCAATTTCAGCGCTAGGTTGGTGGCAAAATCACCATGTTCCGGTTGATTGGGCCTTTCCAGTTCCAGGTCCATGATCTCGTCCTTAGGCAGTTGGCCTTGTTCCTGACAGTGCTGCCAGGCCTGCTTCACCCAGCTATTAACCAATGCTCTGATATACATAAAGGCTCCTTCAAAGGGTTATGATTTTTTGCGCCCTGCCTTGATAAACTGTAGGACTATCAGATTCCGTGTCTGTTAATCGGCAAAGCGGGAAATAAATACCTTTTCGCATGCATACCCGTACCGGGATAAGCAGCTGCAAAGAACGAAAAGTTAAAGCGCAGGGAGCTCAAAATTCCGAGCCCCTTCTCACACAAAATTCCAAAATTGGCGTGGGATCAAAATGTAACCCCTTAATAAATAATTCACAACCGATTTAGGGCAGCAATTCCTTATAATCATCGCCGATTACCACAGTGACCGTAGGGTAGGTAATGGATTTGGGGATTGGCTGAATTCTATCCTCCGTCAAACCGAGGTCCATCGCCACTTTTCTGGCCCAATTCATGTTTTGCGGATTGGACTTCACAATGGTCAGAGGATAATCAAAGGTGGGGGCATTGGTGATATCCGCATCCCTGACAATGATTTTTTCATCCTGCAGCCGTTTGGCAATCCGGTTGGCCACCCCACCGACCCCACAGCCGTTCAACACCCTGATCACGGGCTGTGGGCCTTCGGGAATGGGCAGGCTGATACGTACCGGTGCTTGCGTGGGTTTGGGCCTGGGTTCGGCTGCGGTCCCGGCCATGGCCGCAGTCGTTGGCGGCGCAGCAACCTTAAGGGTATGTCGTTGTGGCGGTTTGCCCAGGGCAGCCACCACTTTTTGAATTTCTTCCGGATCCGTCTGCCAGTAGGAAATGCCTTTGATGTAAATCCCCTTACCGGGCACGATGGCCTGACGCCAGGAACTGCCGGCCACGCTTTTAATCTCCCAGGCCAAAAAGATGGCTGCGCCCGGACTCATGTTGGTCTCCACTTCTTTTAAGAAAGTGACAAAAGCACCTACAGTTTGGGGCAGCCGGGAAAAACGGGCCATCTGGGTAAGAAACGCCTTAACAAAATTCTGCTGCCGCCGGATGCGGCCAATGTCCCCCTCTTGATCGTGGCGAAAACGGGCGTAATTCAAAGCCTGACGGCCGTCCAACAGTTGATAGCCCGGTTCCAGATTAATGTCCACGCCTCCGGCTTGGTCAGTATACACCATGCGCTTGGGCACATACAGGGGCACACCTCCCATAGCATCCACCAGCTTGACAAAACTGGTGTATTTAATATGCACCGTATAATGAATTTTAAGATTGAGCAGGTTTTCCACACTAGCCCTGGTCATGGCCAGCGCATAGTCAGGACTGCCCACAGCCGTGCCGTAGGCATAAACCGCGTTGATTTTCATGGGTCCGCGCTTGGGAAGGCGAATCAAGGTATCACGGGGAATAGACAATAACGCCAGCCGCCGGGGCAAAGGTTTCCAGTGTACCACCATAATGGTATCGGTGTGTTTGGAATAATCCACATCATCTGTACCCAAAATCAGAATATTGATACTCACCAGGGACAAGTAAATAAACCCTGCCACGATCAGGCCCAGCATGCCCAACCGGAGCAAAGAACGCCAGGCCGGAAGGTCCTGATCCGCTTGATAATCCTGTTTCTGCCGCAGCTGCAAATTAAAAAACGGCCTTTGGCTTTTGCGTTTAACCCGTTTGGCGGGTTTATGTTTAAATCTGGTTGGCTTCAAAAGTACTCCTAATCCGTAATGATGACAGGTAATGGGGTTCAATTATATAGAAGGCAGCGCAGATATTGAAGAACAAAGTAAAATAATGATTGGATTTTTTTATTTTTAGAATTATAGTTGCCTCAAGTCCGACGATACTGTCTGGCTAAGATGAGGAAAAGCAAAGGATTTTCACCATGACCGTGGCCTGCTCTGAAAAGGATATTGTGATCAAAGTAGAGCATGTACATAAACGGTTTAAAAAGGTGCATGCGGTCAATGATCTGTCCCTGGCCATAGCCCGCGGGGAATTCATTGCCCTGCTTGGCCCCAATGGCGCCGGCAAGACCACCTTGGTGGAAATGATCGAAGGCCTCCAGCAGCCTGACGACGGCCACATCACGGTTCTCGATAAAACCTGGAAAAAACATGAAGCGTTTTTACGTTCCAAAATCGGACTGGCTTTGCAGGAAACCCGCTTGATCGACAAGTTAACCACCAAGGAAACGGTGGAACTCTTCGCCAGTTTTTACGGCAAGACCAAGGCCATTGCCAGGGACATTATCCACTTGGTTAATCTGGGGGAAAAACAGGATAATCTGACGGAAACCTTGTCGGGTGGCCAGAAACAGCGGCTGGCCTTGGGTCTGGCCATTATTAATCAGCCGGAAATCCTCATCCTCGACGAGCCTACCATCGGTCTCGATCCTCAGGCCCGCCGGGAAATATGGGAAATTCTAAGAGCACTCAAACAACGATGTACCACCTTGATTTTGACCACTCATTACATGGAAGAAGCGGAGATGCTCTGCGATCGCATTTGCATTCTGCATAAAGGCCGCATTCTGACCCAGGGCTCTCTCGATGAATTGCTGGCCAAACATCGTCAGGAAGAAGTGGTGGAATTTCAACTGAGTCACGGCCGTGAAGAACCTTCCATCAAGGCCCTGCCCCAAGTACTTAAGTACCATTGGGATGAAGCCGCTGCCCAGGGTTCGGTGGTGGTGGCCAAGGCCATCGCCTTTTTACCAGAACTCTATCATTTGGCGGATCAGGTCCAATTTACCATCACTAACCTTAAGCTGCGCAAGCAGACCCTGGATGATTTATTCATTACCCTGACCGGGAGGCGGCTCGATGACTAAAGCCTTTTGGCAATTGATCCTGCTCCACTTCCGGGAATTCTTCCGGGAGCCGGAAATTTTATTTTGGACCATCCTGTTTCCCATGCTTCTGGCCGGTGTATTGGGTGTGGCCTTTCTCAACAAAGGTACTGTGCCGCAAACGATCGGCGTGTTGGAGCAATCAACCCCAGCGCCGGGCCTGGACCACCTGTTGGCCCGCCTGACGGCGCCCAGTGAAAATACGGATCTGCACGCCTTGGACATGCCCAAAATTGAGATTAAAAAGTTTACCCACGAACAGCAGGCTCTGATCGCTTTAAAAAGAGGTACCCTTCAACTTTACCTTACCTGGGACCAGGCGACCGGCCGGCCGCGCTATCATTTTGACCCCCAAAACACTTCGGCCAAATTGTTGTATTTACTGATCGACAAGAAATTAAATCCCCGCGCCAACCATGATCTTATCGCGCCTCTGGTCGCGCCCGGGCTACGTTATATAGATTTTCTCATTCCCGGACTGATTGCCATGGGTATCATGCAATCCTGTTTATGGGCCATTGGCTGGAGTTTGATCGACCGCAGAATCAAAAAAATGCTGCGCCGCATCGTGGCCACGCCCCTAAACCGCTATGTGTTTCTATTGTCCTACTTTGTCACTAGAATTGTGATCAGTTTTTTTGAAACCGCCGTACTGGTGGGCTTTGCCCATCTGGTGTTTAAGGTTCAGCTGCAGGGCAGTTGGCTGGCCTTGGGGGTGCTTTTCCTGTGCGGCAATTTTGCCTTTGCCGGCATTGCCATCCTGATGGCCAGCCGGGCCAAAAATTCCCAAGTCGGCAACGGGCTCATCAATGCCATCACCATTCCCATGATGGTGCTCTCCGGCATCTTCTTCAGTTATCGCAGTTTTCCCCATTGGGCCGTGGTGCTGATTGAAAAACTACCTCTCACCTTGCTGGCCGACAGCATCCGCAAAGTTTTTATCGAAGGCGCAGGTCTGTTACAGGTGACCGGCCCGGCCTTGGGGCTGGTGGCCTTTGGCGTGGTAACCCTTTTCCTGGGCCAACGCTATTTCAAATGGTATTGAACCCGCCGCGCCTGCTGCTGCTCAATCCCTGGATCCATGATTTTGCAGCCCTCAACATGTGGGCCAAGCCCCTGGGGCTGTTGAAAGTAGCGGAGTACTTGTCCCAATTTGACTGCCGCCTGACCATGATTGATTGTCTTGATGACTACGCCCCTGACCGCAAGTACCTTTACCGCTATCCCAAGAAAGAACTTCCCACACCCGACCAATTAAACGGTTTCCCCCGCACCTATTACCAGTACGGCATCACCGAGGAAGCGTTCTTGCAGCAGCTTCATACCTTTCGGCCTGATGCCATTTTGGTGACCTCCATCATGACCTACTGGTATCCCGGTGTGGCCAAAGCCATTGCGCTGTGCAAACAAATTTATCCTGATATCCCTGTCATTCTGGGCGGCATTTATGCGCAGCTTTTTCCTGACCACGCCCGCCGGACCACCCAAGCTGATGCTGTCTATACGGGCGAGGCCAACGATGAGTTAAAACGGGTTTTGCACTCTTTTGGCGTCCATCTCGCTAATGCCGGCCCGCGCCGGCCCTGGTTTGACCTTGGTTTCTATAACCACCTGCCCTACGCGCCCTTGTTAACCTCCAACGGCTGCCCCTATCGATGTCCCTATTGCGCCTGTTCCCTTTTGCATCCTTCCTTCTCCCAAGTGCCGGCGGAACGGGTGGTCTCTGAGATCAAAACCCTGGCAACACGCGGGGTAAGCGATTTCGCTTTTTATGACGATGCCCTGTTGTATCGCGCAGAAGATCATATCCATCCCCTGCTGGCAGCGCTGAAGGAAAACCGCCAAGTGCGTTTTCATACCCCCAATGGACTCCATGCCCGGTACATGACTCTGCCAACCGCACGTTTAATGAAACGGGCCAATTTCCAAACCATCCGGCTTAGTCTGGAGACGATCAATGCCGCCAGACAAGTTGAGACCGGCAATAAAATCAGCAATGACCGTTTGGCACACGCCATAGAAAATTTGCAAAGTGCGGGCTTTAAGAAGTCTCAGCTGGGCGTTTATCTGATGTTGGGCTTGCCTGATCAGCCCTGGGAGGAAGTTTGGGCAGGGGTTCAGTTTCTGACGGGCCTGGATGTCCGCATTCATCTCACCGAGCTTTCACCTTTGCCGGGCACCAGTACCTGGCAGACCTTGGTGGAACGCAGAGTTCTTGATCCTGCCGTGGATCCCCTGTTGACGAATAACACGGTTTATGCCAGCCGGTTTACTGAGTTTCATTGGGAGAGCCTGCAGCGCCTGCGCGCCGAGGTGGCGAGGGTCAATCAGTTGGCAGGAAATCAAACTGCTTAATGAACAACCATACTGGTCTTGGATTCGACAAGAAGACTTAATTCAACGTTTCATCAAAGCCATTTTCCTGCACCAGCTGTTGCAGTTTAGCTCTTAAAGCAAACAGGTCAAAGGGTTTGCTCATGCAGTCAATGGCGCCCTTGGCCAGGGCCTGCTTTTCCAGACGGTCATCCATGCAGGCGCTGAACATGATTACAGCCGGCGGCCGGGGATCGCTCATTAATTGCTCGGTAACCTCCAGGCCATTAAGGCCTTCCATCTTAAAATCCACCATCACCACATCGGGTTTGAAGGTTTTGGCCTTCTCAATGCCCAATTTACTGTCATTGGAAGTTTTTACGATAAAATCATCTTCCAAACCATATTTGAGACTTTCCAGAACAAAATCATGATCATCAATAATTAAAACACGATGCATGGGTTCATCCCCCTTCTAATACCGGTGTTCTGGTTAGTATCGCACTTTTACCTATATCTATCAATGTCAATGTTTAATTTTATTAACATTTTATAATTTATTTTTCCTTTAAAACCAGGGTTTAGTTATCTTTTTCTTGATGATGCATTTATTCATGACTATTATTTTGTGCACTTGTTGCTAAGCTGCCTTTTTCCCGAAGACGCATGCTTATCTTAGGTACATTGAAAATTTTCAATTGATCGGCCCATAAGCCGGCTTGGCCGTGAACCCATGGCCCCAGATCATCTTTTCCGGTTTCTTTAATGGTCACCACCACCCGGATATGGCTACAGGCAGGTGTGACTTGACCGCGGTAATGCCATTCCACCTCCTGCCCCAGTTCCACCGGCTCCAACACGGGCTGAACCATACCCTCATGGTGATGCCGGCTGAGCAGGAAATATTGAAGCACTTGGATGATGGCCTCCAATCCCAAGGACCCGGGCTGAACAGGATCCTGGTAAAAGTGGGCTTTAAAAAACCAATCGCCGGGTTCCACTTTTTTTTCCGCCACCAGCAGGCCCTGACCAAAAGCACCGCCTTGGGGATTGTCATGAACAATGCGCTCTATCATGAGCAGCCGGCCTGCGGGCAGAGCCGCCGTACCCTGAAAAAGATGGGGCGAAGCTTCCGGAGTCAAGCGTACAGGCGCCTGCCCTGAGCTTTGTTGCCATTGGCTATCCTTGTCCTCCACAGGAAAACCCTTTTGCCGGCCCATGGCCTGAGGTGGAAAAATGCCGAATACAGTATCCATACGCAAAACCATCCTGCCATTCAGCCTGCATTCCACCTCATACTTATTGATAATCACTTCCTCCGTCCGGAAGGAGGAGATCAGCACCAGATGGGTATGAATGGTTTGACCAACATTGACCATAGGCTCCTCGATTCGAGCGGTACCGTCCAAATTGCGGATCGTCCATTCCCGGCCAATCATTTCCGGCGGATTGGTAAAAGCGGCCAGCCAGCCGCAAGGCTGCAACCCAATTTCCATGAGCACCGAGAAAGGCATGAGCCCGGACGGATTTTCCCTCAGATACCAGGCTTCAGCCGGAATATCATAGTCGCAATCCATGGCAGGCTTCCCCTGGCTGACGCCGAATTGGGCCTGCAGCTCAACAATGCGGCTCATGAAATGAAAAGGCGGACCGGGCAGGCGCAAGGGCCTCACTTCATGATCATAGGGCTGATAACGCGGTCCAAAGGCCAGCGACGGTTGGCCCAAGGCGGCATAAAGCAAGGAACGATGATCAAATGTGAATCCTTCAAATTCCGCACAGGGCAAGGCCAGCTCTTTTTCCAATGAAGCCAACAGGTCCGGCATGGACGTCAGCGGCCAATCAGGCACCAGGCGCAGAACCATATGCTCACACAAAAAAGCCTTAACCCCATCCACCGTGCAGAGTAAATGGGCCCGCAAGCTGGGCTGAGGACCGCTGATCAGCTCATCCACAAAAAGTTCATAAGTCATGTGCCGTGAGGAAGGCACCACCTGGCCCCGGCAGACGAATTTAAAAGATTGCCCGGTAGCAGGTTCAAAACGCCAACCATCCCTGGTGATCGTGAGGCCCGCACCGGTCATATAGAAAGCCATTAATTGCAATCCTGCTTCCGCCATCAAGGTGCCGGGCATGCAGGGATCATTTTTAAAGTGGCAATCAAAATACCAGGCTTTGGGATCAATGGCCGTCTCTGCACGCAGATAACCCTGTCCGGCCGGGCCGCCGTGAAGGTCATAGGTTGTGACAGCACCAATAAAATTCATACGCCCTTCCTGACTGCGCGGCGTACGGGTGTGGGTGGCCGTATCTTTAAATGCCTCCCCAAAGCAAGCGGCTATATCTCCCTGGGTATAGGCCGTCACCTCCTGCTCTGAAAAAGCCTGCTTGGTGGTATGGCGCTCAAGCCATTCTATTTTAGCCTGTGGTGCATAAGGCGCCGCGGCCGGATCCCACAAGGCTCCGGCGGAAGCCTGCAACTCTTGCGCTGTAAAAAAGCCGGCCTGGCCGTGACGCACGGACAGCCGGCGTTCCCCATTGATCCAGCAATCATTTTCAAAAAAGAACAACCGTACACCGCCCTGTTGGGCATAACCGGTAATGGTAATGTGGTAGCGCAAGACATCGCCCGGTTTGGGCAATTCACCATGGTAGGTCAGTTCGCACCCCAACAGCCGGTAGGCACGCTCACCTTGATTTAATAAATCAGCACCCAGCCAGGAAATCAAAAACAAATCCGCCTGCCCCGATTCCACAAAAATACCGGCCGGCATACGGCCATGATGCAAATACCAGCTGTCCGCATGCACTGTTGTTTCCGACCACAACGAGCCTTGTCCGTGGCTGCCCGGCTCTCCTTCCAGGCCCATAATGCTGTCCGCCAGCAGCAAAGGCGGCTCCGGCAGCCGGACCTGAACCGCATAGGTATCCTGCTTTTGAAAAAGCGCTCCAAAAAGGTCGGAGATCTTCCCGGCGCTATGGATCAGCAAGGCCTGATGATCGAAGCATCGGCCGGCCCCAACCTCAGCCGTCCGGTTATGCTGATCTGCCGCCAAGGCAGACGGCTGGCTCATTCCTGCTGTGGTTGTGGGGAGCATACTGTCCGAGCTTTTAGCCTCCGGTTGCTGATCCACCTTGATGTTGACCGGTGTTGTGGTCTCCAGGTTTTGCAAGACCTGCAAGGTGGCCTGATAAGCTTCAGCCTGCCGGCTGAGATAGGCTTGTTGCGCTTCCAGCAATCGGTCATGGAAGCGTTTGACCCTGTCTATGGCGGACTCGGATCGGGGCTCCGCAAAATTGGCGGGCACTGGCCCTTCCTGCGTTATGGAACTTGGCCGGGGTTCCGCGCCGGCCTGGCCGTCTTTAATGTCAAGCACCGGGGCCAGGCGGGGTGCAGGTGGCAGCCTCCGGGCGGTGGGCTGCGCTTTCTCAGCGGTGATTTCCTGAATCGGTGGCGGTGGTGCCATTGGCTCAGAATCGCTTGATGACAGCCTGATCTCCGGTTTGTGCAGATTAAAAGTCATCAGCCTGGGCTGATGATCATTGGAGCCAGCTGCCTGCAGATCCAACGGACAAGCAACCTCCACGCCGGCACACCACAATTCGCAGGTTGTCTTATACAGTTGGTGCAGAGGATCATGACCATATTTATCCCAAGCGAGCGCCAGATGGGGTTTGTCTTTCAGAATGGTGTTGATGGATGAGGTGAGCGTACTTCTGGGGCCGTGTTCCACAAAAATCCTCAGACCATCCTGCCAGGCCTGACGGATCAATTTAGGGAAATCGATAACCCCCACCGCCTGGCCGGTCAAGGCCTGAGCAATACGCTCCACCGTGGGATCGTAGACACCCCCAAAAAAACTGGAATAAAGTTTAATCCCCTTAACCGGTGTCATGGGCCGGGTGTGAAGCTTGCGCCAGCTTTCGCTAAAAGCCTGGACCGGTGGACAATGAATGGCAAATTGATTGTCTACCAGCACGGCGCGATCCTTGCCAACAACGTCCACCACGCGACGGCAGGCCTGGGCGTCGCCGCCGATCATGCAGTCCTGGTCGGTGTACACAATGGTTAAATACAGGTGCTGCTCTTGTTTCAAGGCTGCTTCCACCACTTCGCGGGGAGCGAAGAGACGCCAATTCTCCCACGCCACCGTTGCTTGCTGATTGCTTCCCCAATAGGTGGCCACAGCTTCAAATGGTCCGCCCAGGGCGTGGGTGTAGGTGCCGCTCTTTTCAATTTCTTCCAACAACAAGTCCATGTCCTGCCATAAATCAAAAGCCAAAAGCGCGTTGGTTTCACCGGCTGACAAGCCAATAGCGGCTTTGGGTTTCAAGCCCAGCACCTTACGGCTCCATTGGGTGTGAATCTGAGCCATGACCGTGGTACCGATAAGCTGATGAAAGGGTTGACGAAACTCATCGGTCCAGGCCGTTTGAATCCATTGCCGCGCTTTTTGGGGATCTTTGATTTTATCCAGCAGTCCTTGCACCAAGCCGGGGTAGGTCATCCACAGGCTGCGCCCTGTTTGCGCATAGGCGGCAGCAGCACCGGTATAGACAAAGGCCAGCTCCCCGGGCACAGCAGCGCTGCCAAAAGCAAACCCATCAGGGTGCCAGCCTTCAGCCGGTTTATCCTGCTGCAGGTGCTGCAGCGCCTTTTGCCGGAGTGTGTTTTTTTCCTGTGAAGAACCAAAAAAAGCCACCCGCCAAGGCCCTTTGCCATGGGGACGATCTTGTTCAAGAGCGCGCCTAAGTCCCAGGCGGTCGTCCGCAGCATACAAGCTAAGCTTTGGTCCTGCGCGCAGGCTCAGCTGTGGCTGGTCGCTTACAGCGTCATGGCGCAGGTGGGTGGTCTTGGTGCTGCCCAAAAAGGATTGATTGTGGATGGTCACTTGATGGGTTGCAGCCAGGGCCTGCCCAGGGCCGGCAGGCCCGGAATGAGAACCAGGCGTAGCCCGCTGAGCAGCCAGGAGCATGGCTGCGGCAATATGCAGTAACCCGGAAGCAGCATGGCTGTGCCCCAGGCCCGGCAAAAGCGGGCTTGCTTGGGGACTGTTGCTTATCATTAACGCAGGCGTCGGAGAAGCGCTTTTTTCCAGGGTCGCCAGGATGGTATCGCCGTCAGCCAGAGCGTCTTCTTTATTCTTGAGCACCATCACCACTCCGCCATCCAGACCTGTTTGCCCGGTCTTAAGCAGGCCCAGGTTACGGGCGGCACGGTCATGCATCTTCTCCTGGGAAAAATCCACAGCGCCCACCAATGCAGCACGCAGTTCGCCCTGGCCAATGGCTTGGGCTGCCAAGGCCAAAGCATGGTCGCCGGAAAGCTCCTCGCAGGCAATAGTCAACCCCGGCCCCTGAAAATCAAAATGGTGGTTAAGGCGGTTGGCCGGAATATTGGGCATGGTCCCCACCAAACCGGCGGCGGTCAGCTCCGGCCCAATAGCCGTCTTTAACGATTGCTCTTGATTCTTTAGCGAGACGCCCCATTGGGTCAACAGGGTTGGCAGCCGCCAGTTCAGCCCAAAACGATTGACCTCTGCATCAATGCCCATGCCTATAAAAACCCCGGTGGCACTGGCATCGATGGTGGTCACTGATTGCAAAGCTTTTCGCGCTAAATCGAGCAGAAGCAATTGCTGACCCAGGGCTTGCTCCAGATCCTTGGGCGGGGAAGTCAATTCAGTTGCAGGCAAATTCATGGACTCCAGAGTCTCTGCGGGATTGGTCTGGTTGGTTAATAAAAACTCCAGCAGATCAGCCCGGCTGCTGAGTTGGCGTGCGCGAACCGCCAGACCCACCACAGCCACGGCCTTGGGTTTGACCGCAGGCTTGGAGGCTTTGGGTTTGCGGTGGGCAGGATGGTATTGGCTCACAATCACGTGGGCATTATTGCCGCCAAATCCAAAGTTGCTTATACAAGCCAACCTGCTTTTGGCCCGCCACGGCTCGGATTTTTCCAGCACATGAAAAGGTGTCTGCTCCAACTCCGGCATGACTGGAAAAGCATTGGGCGTCGCCGGCAGAAGCTCATGGTGCATGGCCGCCAGTACTTTGATCAGCCCGGCCAGCCCGGAAGCTGTAATCAAATGACCCAGGTTGGCCTTTAAAGAACCAATGGTCAATTGATTTACCCCGTTAAAGATACGGGCCATGCTTCTGATCTCAGTTTGGTCTCCACTGGCCGTGCCGGTGGCATGACATTCCACATAACCAATCTCTGCCGGGCTTATGCCGGCCTGATCAAAAGCAGCCTGCATACAACGTACCTGCCCGGCACTGCCTGGTAAGAGAAAACTTCTGCTGTGTCCGTCATTGGACAACCCCAGCCCTTGAATAACCCCCATGATCGTATCCTGATCGCGAACCGCATCGCTCATCCGTTTGAGCACCACGCAGGCCGCGCCATTGGCCGGTATCAGACCGTCGGCTTCACGGTGAAAAGGACGGCTCTGTCCACTGGGACTGACGGCCTTCACCGAAGCAAACCCAGCTTGCAGGAAAAAGGGTTCTACGCCATTGATGCCGGCCGCCAGCATCATTTTAGCGCTTTGATTTTGTAATTGGTCGCAGGCAAATTTAAGCGCATACAAACTGGAGGCACAGGCTGCATCCAAGGCCACAGCCTCCAATCCCAAGCCAAACACCTGCTTAACGAGCAGAGCCGGTCCGCCGGACATAAACCGGTTGAGGGCATGCGTCTTGGCAGGGCCATGGGCGCTGCCGGGAAAAAGCGCCTCCTCATAGGTCTCTTCAAAATACCGGCGAAACGCCATCGTGGGGTACGATAAATTACCCAAATATAGTCCCGTATCTTTTAAATAGCGTTGGTTGGCTTCACCGGCCGAGGCCAGCGCCTGGCGCACCACTGCCAGCGTCCATTGGAACAAGGGATCCAAGGCTGCTGTAAGTGCCGGGTCGAGGGCATAATCTTGGGGATTGAAATGATCTGCAAACCCCTCAATATGCCCACCGAGTCTGGGTATTTTTTGAAACCAGCTTGGCCTGTTGCCTGAAGAACCGCTGATTGACCAATCCCCTTCCGGCATAGGTGTCAGGTTTACTTGGCCTTGGGCCACTGTTGTCCATAACGCTTCCGGACTAAAACATCCCGGCAGCAGACAACCTTGTCCAATGATGGCAATCGGTTCCCAGGAGCTCACGAACGCTTTCCTTCTGTTGGATGATATTTATAAAAACGTACCTGCTCCATGCCAGCCAGCAGGTTGCCCTGGGCATCCACAAAAGCCATTGACAGAGTCCCTTGCTGCTGGTCTGCCTGATGGATGGTAAGATCACAACGGCAGGCCGTCCACTGGTGGCTGGGCTCGTAAAACACCAATCGTCCCAATCCCAGAGGCAGCTGTAGTTGTCCGGTCAGCCGATGCAAAGCCAACAACCCCACTTGCAGACCTCCATCAAGGAGAGCCACTGGTGTAAGCCAGGAGGCTTGGCCTGGGAGAGGCTGGCATGGTTCCAAGGCTGCTGAGCAAATCTTTTCCCCTTGACCCAGGAGTTCACGGATAACATGAAAAGCCGGACCATGAAAAAGCAGGTCTCCATAAACATCGGTCATGGGCCAAGGCTCAAGGTCAGATAAAGGCACCGGCGCTGCTGAAGCAGGATAGCGGTCTTCCAGATGCAAGGTCATGACATACGCAGGCCGTCCGGCCTGATCGGACAAGGTAAACTGCATCTGCACGGCTGCCTCATGTTGCACGTCCCGGCAGGAGAGCTCCAGCCATGTACCCTGATCGTTGAAATGATCGGGTCGCAGGCCTTTGAGCACTTGCAACGATTCCACTTGGGTCAAGACTTTTTCAGGATAACGACCGGCCGCTGCCCGGGCGCACCATTCCACTGCCAGCATCATGGGCACCACTGGCCGGTGATTAATTACATGATCCAACATCAGCGGTTGCTGGCCGGCCTGAAGCCACAGAGACCAGCCGGCCTGAGCTTGGTTTTTACGGTGCCCTTGTTGCCACGCGGTCATGGCCACACCGATAAGCACATCCACTGACTCGGGATCCGCCTCTGTCAATTCCTCCACAAAGGCAGCACTGCCGGCTTCCAGGGGAATCAAGCCCAGTCCCTGTTGCTGAAAATAAGCCTGCAGGGCCGGCGTGACCATGCCACCTTCCCAGGGGCCCCAGCCTATGGCTTTCACCACGCATCGGCCTTGCCGCCTGGCTTTTTCCTGCAGACACAGGGCATTGAGCGCACGGTTGGCTATGGCATAATCGACTTGCCCGGCATTGCCCAAACGGCCGGCAATGGAGGAGAAGCAGCAAAGATGACTGAGGTTATCCTCCCTGGTGGCATCCAACAGATGGAGCAAGCCCATTACCTTGGTATCCACCACCTGGTCGAATTGGTCGTCGCTTTTGGCGGCAATGGTCTTGTCAGCCAGCACCCCGGCCCCATGAATAAGCACATTGACAGCACCCCATTTGGCCCTCACCGTCTGCAGGCAGTGTGCCACCTCCTGCCGGTTTTTAATGTCCACTTGAAAGTAATCCACTTCCCGTCCCAACGCCTGCAAAGCAGCCAAGGTCTGGTGAATTTCGCGGTTGGCCAGCACAGCCTTGGTCTCTTTTTCCAGCTCCAGCACCGACAAGGTGCGACCGTCTTGTTTCTGCCGGCGCAGCAGCGCCTGCTTGAGCTCAGGTTCGCTGTTTAATCCATCGAGCTCGGCCCATTGGGTCTGCAAGGCGGTTCGGCCTAAAAGGGCTATTTTAATATCAACCTCTTTGGCCAGGGCCAGCAGGCAGGCGGCCGTGACGCCCCGGGCACCGCCGCTTACCACCACAACATCGCCGCTTTTAAGCGGTTGGTGACGGGATGACCGCGCCTTTTTTTTCATTTCTACCAGCCGGCGGTCTAGATGGTTGTCCAACAGCACCTCCTGATCGGACGCGCCGTTGATCAGTTCTTGAAATAAAGTTTCCGCTGCTGTCCTGATCTCTCCAGGCTGCCAATGGAGGGCCATGCTTTTTAGGGCTGTTTCCGGCCATTCCCAGCCAGCGGTAGCCACCAGGGCGCCTAGACCACTCACCATCGCCTGGCCATAGTCTTGGTCAATGCGACCATCATAGGCCACGACCAACAAGGCCGGATTGGCCTGGGCCATCTGCCGGGCCACCTGAAAGGCTTCCTTGAGAATCCGGCGGGCGTTTTCAACAGAATCTTCTCCTTTAAGGCGATTAAGGCCGGGCAAGTAAATTACGGCGTTTGCTTCCTGGGGCAAAGACAAGCTGATTTTAACGTTTAGCCCACTGTCCCTGAGACGTTGTGCCAAGGCCTCGGCAATGCCGTGGTTATCAGGAATCAGCCAAAGCTGTTGGCCTGGAGCCAGCCCTTTTAAACCCAACCCTGAGGACGTTGCAGTTCGAGCCTTGACCACATACCGCTCCAAGACTACGGGCTTGTTGTTATTAACGTTTTGCTCCTGCGTAAAGGGCACCTTAGGCTCTGGTATGGTGGGCGCTGAGGGTGCGGCTCCAAGAAAGGCCACAATGTCCCCCAGGCTTCTCATGCCTGCCAACATCTCCGGCTGCGCTTGCGCCAAGGCCGGAATAGCCGCCTGCAAGGCTGAAACTATCTCCACCCGCTTGATGGAATCAATGCCTAAACCTGATTCCAAATCTTGATCCAATGTCAACATCTCTTCCGGGTACCCTGTTTTCTCCGCCACAATGGACAAGATCACTTGCCTGGAATCCTGTTGTGGTGATGGCACTAGAGCTGCAGGAACCGCAGCCTGTTGGTGTTGATTTAAATAATTTAAAATGTCCCCCAAGGTTCTCATGCCTGCCAACGTCTCCGGTTGCGCTTGCGCCAAGGCCGGAATAGCCGCCTGCAAGGCTGAAACTATCTCCACCCGCTTGATGGAATCAATGCCCAGGCCTGATTCCAAATCCTGATCCAACGTCAGCATCTCTTCCGGGTACCCTGTTTTCTCCGCCACAATGGACAAAATCACTTGCCTGGAATCCTGTTGTGGTGATGGCGCTGGAGCTGCAGGAACCGCAGCCTGTTGGTGTTGATTTAAATAATTTAAAATGTCCCCCAAGGTTCTCATGCCTGCCAACGTCTCCGGCTGCGCTTGCGCCAAGGCCGGAATAGCCGCCTGCAAGGCTGAAACTATCTCCACCCGCTTGATGGAATCAATGCCCAGGCCTGATTCCAAATCTTGATCCAACGTCAGCATCTCTTCCGGGTACCCTGTTTTCTCCGCCACAACAGACAGAATAATCTTGCTCATGTCTTGAGCAGGTGCCGTCAAGACCGTGGAAGACGCGGGCCTGGCCGCAGGCCTTGGGCTTTCAGGTGCTGCCACTTTCTTGGCCGATGTTGGTGGAGCAGCCGCTATTTCCGCAGGGGCCGCAGGAGGACCTGCTGCTGGTGCAGACGAAGGCTGGCCTGTGAAGTCACTGAACATGGATTCCGACATTTTCAAGAAGGCCAGATGACTGTCTTTTAAGGTTTCCTGAAAACTGGCTTGCGCGGACAGAAGATTTTGTTGCATGGCTTCCAAGGCGGCCAGATAAGCTGGGTCGCTTTTTGATTCAGGCTGGGTCATGGCCGCCGGACTGGCAGGCGCCATGGTCAAGCTCGGCTGCATCTCCTGATTAGGCAAAGGCAGCGCGGAAGTGCCGCCTGGGGGTGGATAAAGTTTGCCCACATTGGCGCCATTGATTTTAATTGACGTTTTAGAGGCCTTGACCAGTTTCTGATCAACCCTGATGTTGGCCCAGAGCGGATTAAACGTCAAGGACACACCGGCTGCGGCCAATTGGGCCAGACCATCCCAAAAAGCGGTCACCCCATTGACCCGGCGGCCGCCGTCCAGACTAATGGCCATGTGGGGCTTGCCGGCCAGGCAATCGCGGGTTAACCCGGTCAGCACGTTGCCTGGTCCGCATTCTAAAAACAGCCGAACATGATGCTGCTCATAGAGGGCGTTGATCTGTTGTTCAAACAGCACCGGCTGGGACAGCTGCCGGGCTAGTTGGGACCTGACCTGCGCCGCCTGGGTAGGATAGGGTGCCGCCGTGCTGTTGGCCATTACCGGGCATGATGGTGACTTTAGCGTTTGCATTTTAAGCACTTCTTCAAAAGCAGGCACTACGGTTTCCAATTTCGGCGAATGAAAAGCCGCAGCCACGGGCAGGCGTTTAAAGACCAGGCCTTGGGCCTGCAGCTGCTTCTCCAGTGCTTCCAAAGTTGCCAGCGGGCCCGACAATACCACTTGGCGGGGACTGTTGATATTGGCGATGGTGAGGTCCAAGTTATGCCGGCGCAGCAGGTCCTGCACCTGGGACATTCCGGCAGCCACGGCGGTCATGCCCCCCGAGGAATGGGAGGCATCGTGCATAAGCTGGCCCCGTTTTCTGGAAATGGTCAGCAGCATTTGGGACGACGGTATCGCGCCGGCTGCAAACAGCGCCGGCAGTTCCCCATAACTATGACCGGCTACAGCAGCCGGTTTAATCCCAAGTTGTTGGAGCAAGGTCCAATAACATAGCGCCACGGCACCCAAAGCAGGCTGCGCCCACTGTGGTTGTTTAAGGGTCTCTGCCTGAGCCTGCCGTGCCTGGTCATCAAAAACGGGTTTGGGAAATACCACCTCATGCAGGGCCGGCTCTGCATCAGCAGCCTGCCAGGCCAGGCTTTGATCCCAAATGGAGCGCGCGGCGTCAAAAGCCAGGCAAAGGTCTTTGGTCATGCCCACGTATTGGCTGCCTTGGCCCGGGAACAGCAGGGCAATTTTGGGCATGGTTGCTGTTGTCTGGAAGTAGGCCTGACCGGCTAAACTGAAGGCCTCGCTGGGTGCTTGATTTATTTTCTGCAGGCATTGTTGCGCCAAAGATCGGCCCACATGGGCATCCTTCATGAGCAGCGCCAGCCGCAGCGGTTGCTGAGCCCGGAAATTTAATTGGCTGGTCTTGGCCAGGTAAGTTAGTGTCATCTGTTCCAGATCTTGCAGAAGTTGCCTGAGGCGCTCTTCCAAGGCCTGTTGGTTGTCAGCCGACAGCAGCACCAGGCTTACAGGGGCTGAATAAAAACGGTCAGCCTGATGAGGGCCTTTATATTCTTCCATAGTAATGTGGAAATTACTGCCGCCAAAGCCAAAGGCACTCACGCCGGCTTTGCGCGTGCTTTGCGGCATATGAATCCACGGCCGGGCTTCGGTGTTAAGATAAAGCGGACTTTGCTCCAGATTTAAGGTGGGATTGGGCTTGGTGATTTTGATGGTAGGCGGCAGGATTTTGTGATGCAGGCTGAGGATGGCTTTGATCAAGCCGGCAGCCCCGGCAGCAGACTTGGTATGCCCCATTTGGGATTTCACGGATCCCAGAGCGCAATAAGGCTGGGGTTTGGCTCCACTGTCGCGAAAAGCCAGCTGCAGGCCTTCCACTTCAGCCACATCGCCTGCGGCCGTGCCCGTGCCATGGGCTTCGATCAATTCCACTTCTTTCAGATTGTAAGGCGACCGTTCATAAGCACGCTTGATGGCCAAAGCCTGGCCGCTGGCTACCGGGGCATAAATGCTTTTAGCCTTGCCATCGCTGGCGCTGCCAATGCCATGGATTACCGCCAGAATAGGATCTTGGTCGCGCTCGGCGTCCTGCAAGCGTCTGAGGCCCAGCAAGCCCAAGCCTTCGCCCAGCACCGTGCCATCAGCCTGATCGGAAAAGGGGCGGCAGTCGCCGCTGCGCGACAGGGCATGGGTTTGACTGAAACACATGTACATGAAAATGTCATTAAGCGCATCACATCCGCCGGTAATAGCCAGATCCGTATGGCCCAGACGCAGTTCCTGCACGGCCATGGCCACGGCCGCTAAACTGCTGGCGCATGCAGCATCCACGGTGCAGTTGGTGCCACCCAGATTGAGCCGGTTGGCAATGCGGCCGGCCACCACATTGGCCAGCAAGCCGGGAAAAGTATTTTCGTCCCAGGGCACGTAATGACTGCTGATACTGCGGCATATATCCTGGACCTGGGTTTCAGGCAGGCCCTTTTCCCTGAGTACTTTGACCCAGATGGGATATTGAATTTTCGCGGCCATTTCACTGATCAACTCGGTGCCTGCAGCCACACCCAGGATGACGCTGGTTTTACTGCGGTCCAGAAGCTGCTTTTGCATGCTGGGTAACCGGTCCAGCAATTGCTGGGCTCCCAACAAAGCCAGCAATTGCACAGTATCAATGGAGCTCAGCAGTTTGGGTGGAATGCCAAAAGTCAAAGGATCAAAATCCACGTCCTGCAAGAAAGCGCCGGTCTTGGCGTAAACCTTGCCCTCCTGTCCGGGCGAAGGATCATAATAATCATCCACCAGCCAGTGGGTTGGCGGCACCTGGGTAATCATATTTTTACCGGTTACAATATCCGCCCAAAATCCGGCCACCTCCTGGGAGCCCGGAAATAAAGCACTCAGGCCCACCACGGCAATAGGCGCTTCCAATTGATGCACTGCTTTTTCCATGCTTACCTCCGCCAATGAAATAACCTATGTGGTTCTTGTTGCGGAAAGACTATTTTTGTTAATCGACTGTCATGGTGGTGGTCCAGTCCTTAGGCGGCATTGAAAAAAACCGCTTCAGCGAGCGGTTTTTTTCTCTGAGGTGGTTTGCTCTGCAAACCGACGACCGCCCAAGGACTAAACCACCACCAATCCGCAACAGAAACTATCCACTAATAACAGCATTTACAATGTTAACGGTTCAGGCCGGCAATCAAAAGCCCCGGCCGGTACGGACAGCCCGAAGGTTTTGCATTGCTGGGCACGAGTAACCTTGGCCGCGCCTTCCATGAGGTTGAGACCAACTTGGGCCACCGTGCGCTGCTCCAGGGGCTCCAAAAAACTGCCCTGGCACCATTGATTAAAAGCGCCTATGGCCGGTCCGCACCATATTTGATAATCAGCTTGTCTGCCCGGCTCTCCTGTAATGGCCCATTTGCTGCTGTTGCCCAGATACCAGCGAAAGACCAGAGCCATTTTGAATTTTTCATCCTTATTGGCCAGGGCCAGTTTTTGAGGATCATTGGCACTGAAAAAGGCCTCGGTCTTGGCCCACACTTCTTCCAGAGAGGTGTTGAAAATGGTGGCTTCCAATTGGCGGCGCTGGGCTTGCGGAATAGCTTGTAGACGGTCATACTGCAGGTAAAGTTGGTAGAGTTGATTACCCCGAACACCCATCAGCGTGCCGTGCTTGAGTACCTGCACCTTGCCGCCCAATTCAAACAAGTCAGCTGAAGCGGTCATCATCACATCGGAGAGCGTGGCGCGGCCGAGCATTTCCTTGCCTATGCGGGACAGTCCTGATTCCACGCAGGCTTGATGCGCCGTTCCTACCAACACATAGGCTGCCCCCATGGCAAAAGCCGAAGCTGCGGCCGCAGGTGTGCTGATCCCGCCGGCAGCGCCCAGGCGAATCGGTCTGGTATACTGGTGGCGTTGAACCAAGCGGTCACGCAGCATGGCCAAGGCTGGAAATAACACAGACAAGGGCCGGTTATCCGTATGTCCGCCTGAATCAGCTTCCACGGTGATATCTTCCGCCATTGGCAAAGTGCGGGCCAGGACGGCTTCATCCAAACTCAGTTTTTGCCTACGCACCAATTCATCCAGCATGGCCTGGGGCGCCGGCTCCATAAAGCCTTGGGCCACTTCGGGTCTGGATATTTTGGCAAAGATCCTATGGGGTCTTATGACCGACCCATCAGTATGGCGCTTCAATCCTTTGGCCGCAAAACAAACCAAACTGGGCGTAATGGCCGTAAAGGCCGCGGCTGAAAGACGGCGCACCCCCAGGGTTAAATACAACTCCACGGTTTTTTCTTCCAGCCCCGGATCATGGGGCGTGTGAATGAGATTGACTCCCCAGCTTAAGCCCTTGGGATCGAGGGCCGAACTGAGTTGGCGCAGTGCTTTTTCCGTCTCCGGCAAGGGTACCCCGGCTGATCCGAAAAAGCCCAGCATGCCGGCATGGGCCAAGGCTATAACCATGGCCACCGAGGTAATGCCCCTGGCCATGGCCCCGCCCACATAGGCAAACCGGACCTGATGGCATTCCTGGAAAGAGCGGTCGCCCAACCATTCCGGATAGAGGGGCGGCAATAAACCGATAAGGGGGTAATGGTGTTCCGAGCCGTTGGGCAGGTGGGCTTGAACCCGGCCCGCCGGGGCCAAGCCCATTTTAGCCTGCGACTGATCGAAGAGGATATAAAGCGGTTGTCGTAAGTGGTGGATTAAAGAAGGGAAAGTACGGGGTTCAAAGATGGGAAGTGCCGTGGTTTTAATCCAATAATTTTGGCTAATCAACAGCAAATCCTTTCCAAGCCATCGTGCTTTGTCCTTTAAGTGAGAAGGAATTCTGTTTCAACCTATTATAGGTAGTTCGGCCCGTACCCACGAAACACCGGGGTTGGGAATAGAGTGCTGGTTATCACGCGGGTTGGGAAAGGTCATGTCGTCAGCCATGCTTGCAGCATAAAAAGGTGTGAAGTTGAGGTGCTCGACTGCGATGGCCTTCTCCAGAAAGGGAGGTGGCATGGGAAAAGGAACCAGCTACACCGAAATAGATTATAGACCGGACCAAGAAGCTGAGGCAAGTTTTTTTATGCCTCTGTTTGGTAAAATGAAAATCTTGGGTTTGTTCTCAACCTGAGGTTATAATAATAAGTGAAGGCCGACCGTACTGGTATTCTGGACGGCCAAAGATCCTTAATGGTGCTGTAAAGGAACCACCATGAATGTTTATGACCAACGACTCCATTTGATCATCCACCGTTGTAATGACCAGGCCAGCATAGAGGAAGCCATTGCTTTTCATCGCCTCCATCGTGAGGTCATGATGGAATGCGATGTACGGATGACTGCAGACCGCATTCTGGTGGCTCATCACAATTACACTTTCCATTTAAAAAAAATAAGCCGTCAGACCTTTGCGCAATTGGACGGCCAGGTATTGACTCTGGAGCAGGTTTTCCAACAGGTAGCGGACGCGGACCTCAGGCTGCACTTGGACGTCAAGGTGCAAAAATATCATGGCCATTGGCTGGCCGATGCGGACGCGGATTTGCTGTTTGCATTGTTGGACAGCTATCATTTGTTGGATCATGTTATTATCAGCACCGTCAAGGGCCGTTTCTTGAAACGGCTGCGCAGCCTTTCGCCCAGCCTGGCCTTGGGTTTGCTCTACGATGAAAGCTATGGTTACTTGCGCCCCCGCAGCCGTCAGGAAGTAAACGCATTCATCCGTCATATCCTTAGCACCCACCAGCAAATCAGTATCAGTGCGGTTTTTTTCAACCGCCATTGGCTGCGTCTCTTTGACAAGCAGTTTCATGTGCTGGACAAGCTCTTTTATAGCCTGGTTAAAGCTGGCATTAAAGTGGCGGTCTGGACTGTCAACAGTCCCCAAACGGCCACTATGCTGGTGAAACAAGGGGCCAACTGGATTACGACCGACCAACCGGAACAGTTACATGCTCTGCTGGTCAATCCGTCAGTTCAGGACGTGATGCCTATCATGAATTCTTCCGACCACCATCGTAAAAAATAACCCTTGCCCCGAGGACGGCTTGCATTGCACATAAAAAAAGCGGTGCCGGTATTGCCCGGCACCGCTTTTACCTGCTACCTTAATTTAGAACAACAGGTTGCCCCATTTGACAAAAATAGGCGCCAACACCAGGGAAACCACGCTCATCAATTTTATCAAAATATTCAGCGACGGGCCGGCGGTGTCCTTAAAAGGATCCCCTACGGTATCACCCACCACAGCTGCTTTGTGGGCATCCGAACCCTTGCCGCCATGGGCGCCGCCTTCAATATGTTTCTTGGCATTATCCCAGGAACCGCCGGCATTGGCCATAAACAAGGCCATGAGCACACCACTGACGGTTACGCCGGCCAGGAGACCACCCAAAGCTTTAATGCTTAAGAAGCCCACAGCCACTGGCGTAAGGATGGCCATCAAGCCGGGAACGATCATTTCGTGAATAGCGGCGGTAGTAGAAATGTCCACGCACTTGGCATATTCCGCCGGAGTCTTACCTTCCATCAGACCGGGAATTTCCTTAAATTGACGGCGCACTTCAGCGATCATGGCCTGAGCCGCACGACCTACAGCATTCATGGCAAAAGAGGAGAAAAGAAAAGGCAACATACCACCCACAAACAAGCCGGCCATAACCACGGGATCGGAAATATCAATCGTCGTCAGGCCCACTTGGGAGCGAAAAGCGGAGAACAAGGCCAAAGCCGTCAGCGCGGCCGAGCCAATGGCAAAGCCTTTGCCAATAGCCGCAGTGGTATTGCCGACAGCGTCCAACCGGTCCGTGCGCTGGCGTACTTCCTTGGGCAACCCGCTCATCTCGGCAATGCCACCGGCATTGTCGGCAATAGGTCCGTAGGCATCCACGGCCAGCTGAATCCCTGTGGTGGAAAGCATGCCCAAAGCGCCGATGGCAATGCCATAAAGCCCGGCGAATTGATAAGCAATGATAATGGCAATGGCAATCACCAACAGCGGCCAGGCGGTAGACTGCATGCCAATGGCAAGGCCTTTAATGATATTGGTGGCACTGCCGGTCAGCGAGGCTTCGGCAATGCTCTGGGATGGTTTGCGGTTCTCTGCGGTGTAGTATTCCGTTACCCCGGCAATGAGCAAGCCTGCGACCAAACCAATAACCGTGGCCAGGGCAATGCCCCACCAGTGGTAGGTCTTGCCGTCCATAGCGAATTGGGAGGGCAGCATGACCTTGATTAAAAAGATGGTCAGGATGGTCATTAAGCCTGCCGTCAGGAAGGTTCCCAAATTCAGAGCGGTCTGGGGATTACCCCCTTCCTTGGTGCGGACAAAAAAGGTCCCAATAATAGATAGTACGATCCCGGCGGCCGCCACTACAAAGGGCAGCATAATTGCATTGAACTTCATGGCCGGATTAACGGCCGCGATAGCCGGTACCAGCACTGCGCCCAACACCATCGCCCCGACGATAGAGCCCACATAGGATTCAAAGAGGTCCGCGCCCATGCCGGCTACGTCACCCACATTGTCGCCCACATTATCGGCAATGGTGGCCGGGTTGCGGGGGTCATCTTCCGGAATGCCGGCTTCGACCTTGCCCACCAAATCAGCGCCCACATCGGCAGCCTTGGTATAGATGCCGCCGCCCACGCGCGCGAACAAGGCAATGGAGCTGGCACCCAAGGAGAAGCCCGCTAAAGTATTAATGACGATGGCCGTTTCATTGCCCGTGAAATTCCAGAGATTGGTGTAAAGGATGAGCAACAATCCCAGACCCAAAGTGGCCAAACCCACCACGCTCATGCCCATGACCGACCCGCCGCCAAAGGCAATGTTCAGGGCCGCATTCAGGCTGGTGCGGGCGGCGGCAGTGGTGCGATAATTGGCCGAGGTGGCCACCCGCATCCCGAAAAATCCGGCTAAGCCAGAGCAAATGGCACCGACCATAAAGGACAAACCCACCATCCAGCTGGAATCTTGCATATGGGCATTACCGAAGGCCAGCAGGAGCGCCACGGCCGCCACAAAGACGGCCAATACTTTATATTCACGGGCCAAAAAGGCCATGGCGCCTTCCCGAATATGCCCGCCAATCACCCTCATCTTATCTGTGCCGCTGTCGGCTTTGTTGATTTGCAAAGTCTTAAAGTAAGCATAAGCCAATGCAAGAATGCCCGCTACAGGCACCAAGTAAATCATCATTTCCAGATTCATTTTTCCTCCTCGTGTTTTTTGTCCCCCGGACAGGTTTTGCTAGGTAACAGGTATATGGATTTCAGCCTCTTTCAAGCGCACTACCAGGTTGAATTTTTAATTGGAAAATGTCCCCGTGTTAGGCAAGCCCGTTTGGAAAAGTGCTGGTTGAAAAAAATCAATCGCGCAGAATGATACAACAGGAAAAATTAACCCGTCAATAATAAAAATAAAAGATTTACCACCCGAAATACAGGCACCAGCAACACCATGGCCCAAAGGCCTACTAAACAAGGAAAAATCAAAAAATGATTAATGATCTTTCCCGGATAAATCCCGGTGTCTTGCTGGCGATTAGGCTTTAACTCGTGATTCTAAAAAGCTTGCGCGAATTTGACTATATTTCATTTCATTCATGCTCAAAGACTTGGGAACTCCTCCGTCACGGACCTAACATGACGCAGGAGTTCCTGGTGGCGAATCTTGTATTTTTGACTTGCCATTGCCTGCCAATCAGGTAATATAATCGTCAACCCATTAACCAATTCAGGTTAACAAACACGCGAGGATTCTCATGTTCCCAAAAAGTTTGGAAGAAACGCCGGTGACGGACTGCCTGCATCCCCTGGTGGCCGAAGCCTACAGTGTCCTGGAGGCCAGGCCCTTATCACGGGCGTTGGCCGACGGATTAAGTACCCTGGAAGGGCCTGATCTTCTTGATCTGCTCAGTCTGGCAAACAAGGTCAGACTCAAGTTCGCCCAGCCCCACCACGCTTGCACCATCATGAATGCCAAGTCCGGCGCCTGCACAGAAAATTGCCGTTTCTGTGCCCAGTCCGCCCATCATGCTGCCGCCATTGACAGCTATGGATTGCAGAATCAAGAGGCCATGGTCACGGCTGCCGGTCAAGCCCATGCCAGTGGTGTACGTAGCTTTGGCCTGGTGACCAGCGGCCGCGGTTATGCAGGCATCGATGACGAGTTCCGCCGGATTCTCCAAGGGATCCATGCCATTCACCAGGCCTATCCCGAACTCAACGTATGTGCTTCCTTGGGTATTTTGGGCCAGGAGAATGTGAAGGCTCTGGCCGAGGCCGGTATCGCGCACTACAATATTAATCTGCAAGTGGCTCCGGAAAAATACAGTCAACTCATTGCCACGACCCATGGCATTGACGATAAACTGCGCACTATTGAATGGTTGCATCAAGCCGGTATCGGCACCTGTGTAGGCGGTATTCTGGGCCTGGGCGAAACCATGACCGACCGGCTGGACCTGGCCTATGCGCTTAAAGACCTGGACGTGGACGTCATTCCTTTAAATGTTCTGATCCCCATTGCCGGCACACCTCTGGAAAACAATTCCAGTATAAGCGCAGCTGACGTGGCCAAAACGTTCGCTCTTTTCCGGCTGATTCATCCGCTTAAAACCATAAAATTCGCGGCCGGCCGGGAAACCAGAATGAAGGATTTTCAGGGTCTGCTTATGCTGGCCGGTATCAATGGATTTTTAACCGGCGGTTATCTCACCACCCGCGGCCGGGCGGTGGACGACGACCGTCTCTTTTGGGAAGAGTTAAAATCATTTGAAAAATAAATTGCAACCCGGGCCAGAGACATCATCATTACTTCTTGCCATACCTTATGGACAAGCCCTTAGTCCTGGTGATGCCTCCCCTTTAGAAAGGATGTTATCATGCTTAGTCAGGAAGATATCTTAGCTATTGATCGCAATCACATTTGGCATCCCTATACCCAAATGAAGGATTACGAAGACCGCGATCCCATTGTCATGACCCGGGGAGAGGGTGTGAAATTGTACGATGCCCAGGGCACCATGTATTACGATACGGTTTCTTCCTGGTGGTGTAATGTACATGGCCATGGACATCCGGTCTTGAAAGAGGCCCTGCAGCAGCAGATGGACAAACTGGACCATATCCTCTTTGCCGGTATCACCCACAGTCCGGCGGCCGAGGTGGTCAAGCATCTGACCGAAGTCCTCGATCCCAGTCTACGGCGATTTTTCTTTTCCGACAGCGGCGCCACCTCCACTGAGATCGCTTTGAAAATGGCCTTTCAATATTGGCAGAACATCGGCCATCCCCGTAAACAACGGTTTATCTTTTTGGAAAATGCTTATCATGGCGATACGGTTGGCAGTATGAGTGTGGGCGGTATGGAACTCTATCACCGCTTGTATGCCCCGTTGCGCTTTAACTCTTACCAGGCGGCCAGTCCCAATTGCTCGGCCTGTCCCAAGCGTAATACCTCTTTTACCTGGGACGGACAGCAGCACCACTGCGATTTGTCCTGCTTCCAAAGCATGGCCGGGCTGCTGGAGCAGCATCACCAGGAGGTGGCTGCGGTCATCGTGGAGCCCCTGATGCAAGGCGCCGGTGGCCTCTCCCTCTATCATGCCAACTACCTTAAAAAATTGCGCGCGCTTACGCGGGAACTGGATGTATTGCTCATCTTTGATGAAGTGGCCACGGGCTTTGGCCGCACAGGAACTATGTTTGCCTATGAACAAGCCGGAGTGGTGCCCGACTTTATTTGTCTGGCCAAAGGCCTGACCAGCGGCACCCTGCCGCTGGCGCTTACCGTAACCACCGAACCTGTCTATCAGGCTTTTTACAGCGATGATCAGGCGTCCAAAACCTTTTTCCACGGCCATACCTTTACAGCCAATGCCCTGGCCTGCGCCGTGGCCGCCGCCAATCTGCAAATGTTCAAAGACCAACAATTGCCGCAGTCGCAAACTGAAGTCATCCAACATTTTCACTATCGCCTGCAGGAATACGAAAACTTGGATCAGGTGGCTGACATTCGTCACCTGGGCTTTATCGGTGCCATTGATATTATGAAAAGCCGGCGGCAACGCCAGACCTATGCCCCGGAAGCGCGCGCAGGCTTTAACATCTTTCTGGAATCTGTAAAGCATCAACTCCTGCTGCGTCCACTGGGCGACACCATTTATTGGTTTCTGCCTCTGGCCGTGACCAAGGAGGATATTGATGCCATCATGGACCGCAGCATGGACGCCATCACCACGGCCTTGGCCCGGCTGGAGCCTTGACTTCGATTCATCGCTGCCTAGCCGGGGTAAGCCGTTAGCCTATGGTTGAGGATAAAATGAAAAACATGGCCTTTGAAGAGTTGCAAACCCATTTGAATCAGTTGGCGGCCGAAGACCGCCTGCGTCAATGCCGGGTGGTGTCAGCACGCACACCCGAACACAGTCACTTTCAGGATCAGCCCATGCTTAACCTCTCCTCCAACGATTACCTGGGACTGGCCGCGGACCAGGCTTTGCATGAGCAATTTTTCCAAAACCTTTCCGCCCGCAATCGCCTTGAGGACTTCGCGCTGGGCTCTTCCTCTTCCCGGCTCTTAACCGGCACCACCTCCCAGGTTCATCATCTGGAAGAGGAACTGGCCCGGGCATACGGCCGTCCCAGCGCCCTGGTATTTAACTCCGGTTACCACGCCAATGTGGGCCTGCTATCGGCCTTGCTTGATCGTCGGGATGCCATTTTTTCAGACCGTCTCAATCATGCCAGCATCATTGACGGCGATCAGTTATCGGGCGCCAAACTCTACCGCTACCGTCATCTGGATCTGAATCACCTGGAACAATTGCTGAGCCGGCATCGCGCGAACTATCGCCGGGCCCTGATTGTCACGGAAAGTGTGTTCAGTATGGATGGTGATGTGGCGGACCTCAAAGGCTTGACCAGCCTGCGCGACCACTATCATGCCTGGCTTTATGTGGACGAGGCCCACGCTTTGGGGGTAATGGGCGAGCGCGGTCTGGGCTTGGCTGAGGCACAAGGCTTGCTTGATAAAATCGAATTGATTGTGGGCACTTTCGGCAAGGCCCTGGCCTCGGTGGGGGCCTTTGTGGTGGCTGAGAAAGTGGTTACCGATTATTTAGTCAATACCATGCGTCCTTTTATTTACACCACGGCCTTGCCCCCGCTCAATCTTAATTGGACACGCATGGTCTTTGGCCTTTTGCCAACCTTGTCTGACCGGCGCCGACACTTGGAGACTTTGTCAGGAAACCTGCGCGCAGCTTTGGCCAAAGAAGGCTTGTCCACCCTGGGCCAGAGTCATATCGTGCCTGTTATAATCGGCCCTAATGAACAGACTGTGGCCGTGGCACAAGCGTGCCGGGAAAACCAGTTCCTGTTGTTCCCCATACGTCCGCCTACAGTGCCCGCAGGCCAGGCCAGACTCAGAATCTCTCTCACTGCAGGTCTTAATTGGCAGGACCTTCAAGAGCTGCCGGCGTTGATTGCCCGCTGCTGCACCTGATGCAGGCCAAGGTGGTACCAGTTTGTGGAAAAAATAGTTCACAGGGAGTATTTAAATCTTATAGGGACGGGTTTTGGTGACATAGAAACTAAAGTGGCTTTTCCTCCACACACTCTAATCTGAAAAGAAGGCAGGTGCCTTGACTTATGCGCTATACGTGGACCATCAGGAATAAAGCGGAAAATCTTATCATCTTTTTTAATGGCTGGGGTCTGGATGAACAGCCTTTTATCCCGCTTACCAGCAGCCTCTTTGATGTACTCATGTTTTATGATTACCAAACCGCTCTTATTCCTCCCCAGGCGCGAGCCATGCTCCAACCCTACAAATCCTTCACCTTGATTGGATTCTCTATGGGGGTCTGGATGTCACAAAAGGTGATGGAGCAATTGCCCGATACCCCGGTCTTTAGCCTGGCCATCAACGGTACGTTGAATCCCATTCATGACCGCTATGGTATCCCCCCCGCTATTTATGACCAGCAGTGCGAATCGTTTAGTGAAGCCGCTGCCCGGCAATTTTATGAAGACCTGGTGGCCACACCCAGCGAACGGGAGCGGTTCTTGGCCCACTTGCCCCGGCGCGGTTGGCAAGATCAGCAGGCGGAATTGATCCGTTTGCGTGAGCTGGTGCAGCAGGATCCTCTGGACCGGCTGAGCGGTCAATTTGATGCAGCCTACATCAGCACCCAGGACAAAATCATCTCCGCCCGTAATCAAATGCGCTTTTGGAAAAATCAGAGCACAGTGCACATGCTTGAAAGTGGTCATTTTCCCTTTTACCGCTGGCCTTCCTGGGAAGCATTGCTGCACGAGGTGCAGGGTGAATAAGCTCCTTATCCAAAAACGTTTTGGCCGGGCCCAAACCAGCTACAACCAAAAAGCCTCCATTCAGCGCCGGATGGCGCTAATGCTGGTTGATAAGCTCTCTGGCCTGCATTCCGGATTTTTTCCTGCAGCTTTGGAAGTGGGCATGGGGACAGGGTTGTTAACCCGTCTGCTGGCCGAAAAACTGTCTATTGGTCATCTCTGGGGCAATGATCTTGTTCCTCAGTTAAACCGCGACTTGGAAATTTACCGCCAACGACAATGGCTCACCTATTGGAACGGTGATGCGGAGCAGCTGGACTTAGCTGGTCATCACTTTGATCTGATTATTTCCAATGCCGCACTTCAGTGGTTTGAACGCCCCTTGGAGGCTTTGACCACCTGGATGGCTCGTTTACAGCCACAAGGGCTATTGGCGTTTACCACCTTTGGGCCTGATCATTTCCAAGCCTTTGCCAAAACCCTGGGACCTTCCTTGACCTATTTTCCACGCCAAGTAATTCTGGAGACCCTGGCCCCCTTTGGCACCTGCCGGTGGGTTCACGAGGAGCATCTCCGCTTGCACTTTCCTTCCTTCCTGGAACTGTTGCGTCATTTGAAAGCTACCGGCGTTAATGCCCTGGTCACCCGCACCTGGACCAAGTCCTCCTTGGAACAGCTTTCCACCCGCTATCGCGCTGCACTGCGTTTTGAGGATGATTACCAGCTGGATTATCATCCCTATTGGTTTATCTTTCAGAAAAAGGAGTCCGGTTTATGAGCATCATCTTTATCGCAGGCATCGACACGGGCATCGGTAAAAGTTTTGTCACCGGCTTGCTGGCCGCCTTTTTAAAAAACCAAGGCCGCTCGGTCATCACCGCCAAATTGGTTCAGACCGGGTGTCAAGGCCTCTCCGAGGACATCCTTATTCATCGACACCTGATGAACACGCCGCTGCTGCCTGAAGATGAGCAGGGTCTAACCTGCCCTTATGTGTTTCCTTTGGCGGCTTCGCCTCATTTAGCGGCCGGTCAAGCCGGCCAACCTATTGACAAGGACCATCTTCTGCAAACCTTCGCAACCTTGCAGCAGACTTATGAGATGGTCCTCGTGGAAGGCGCCGGCGGCCTGCAGGTTCCCCTTGACCGGACCTTCACCATTTTGGACCTGCTGAGCCAAACCCAATGGCCCAGCCTCATGGTCACCTCCACCCGTCTAGGCAGCATCAATCATACCTGGTTGTCGCTGGATGCCCTGGCGCAGCGTAGCCTCACCGCTTTGGGACTGGCCTGCATCCAGGATCGGCAAACCCCTGAAATTATTGCCCGGGACACGGAAGCACTGTTTCAAACGCAATGGCCCCATTTGCCGCTGGTCGGCGTCCCTTGGATGGAGACAACTACGCCCTTTAAAATGCCTGATTTTTCCCCTTGGTTGACTAGTTTCCCTTCATCCCAGGGGATGAAGGGAAACTAGTCAAATAAAATTATTTCCGATTTAAATTCCCTGCGGCAGGCCGCAGGGAATTTAAATAAACCCGCCCACAACCTCCCCTCAGGGGAATTTCAGGTGTCCTAGTTAAAGAAATGAGTATTATGTCGATACTATGATTAAGTTAATTAAAAAAAGGAAGTCTGGCAACATGCGACAGCCTACCAAAGAACATTTTTCAGCAGCCTTGCTTGGTCTGGCCTTAGGGGATGCCCTGGGATTTCCGGTGGAGGGCTATCCACCGGCTATCACCGAGCGTTATGTAAGCCAGTTTCTTTTAGCAGGATTGGCAGGCCAATGGAAGCATTATCCCTTTGAATTCGGCCAATATTCCGATGATACCCAGATGACGCGAACCATCATTGAAAGCATTACCCATTGCCAGGGATTTGAGCCGGAAGATGTGGCCCATCGTTTTGCCCGCCTGTACGAAACCAATAAAATTATAGGTCAGGGCCGCTCCACTCAGGAAGCTGTTCAGCGTCTAATCCACGGTGTGCCATGGAAAAAAGCAGGTACCTTGCCGCCCACAGCCGGTAACAGCAGTACCACGCGCGCCCTGGCTATCGGTCTGTATTATTACCAACAGCCGGAAGAAATGGTGCAGGCTGCTTATGATCAAAGCTGGATCACCCATCAGGATCCCCGCTGTTTGGCCGGCTCGGTAACCATGGCCGGGGCCACAGCCCTGGCGTTGACGTCGGAGACCATCAATCCTCCTGAATTCATCGATCAATTGCTGCAATGGTGCCGCCCCATCAGCCAGGACTTCGCCGATCAGCTGCAGAAACTTCCCCGCTGGCTCGATCTGCAACCGCCGCATGCGGCCGAACTCATCGCCCGGGCCGGGATTGAAGAGTCTTATCAGGACAACTGGCACGGTATCTCGCCTTTCGTGACCAGCAGCGTGATCTGGAGCCTATATGCTTTTCTTAAGACCCCTGATGATTACTGGGAATCGGTCTGTACGGCCATTGCCGCCGGCGGTGATGCCGATACCACAGCCGCGATGACCGGCGGCATAGCCGCGGCCCATCTTGGTCCGGCGCAATTGCCGGTACATTTATCCAAACAGTTGAATGACCAAGGACGGTGGAGCCCGGAAAAATTAACGGTTCTGACCGATGAACTCTATGAGCTTACCACCATGGACAACCCTCTGGCCAATGCCAAAGAGCGGGGATGAAGAGTCTTGCCTTCGGAAAGTAAATAATCCATTTTATATTTCACGGTTAAACCTACCGCCCGGTCCAAGTCTTGAGCAGCCACCGTGCGTACGGCCTGCGCTTCCGTAAAGGTCCTGCCTGGTTCCGAAAAATCAGCCACATAAATGATCTTGTCCAACAGGCGCATATGCCGGTCGCCGGTAGAATGGAGTGCAATGGCGCGCAGAATAAAAGGATGGCGGATCTTATAGTCCCGTCGCGCCAAAATTACCCCTGCAGGATTATGCCATAGCGCCGGATTGGCCCTGGTGGCCCGGTCAAAATATTTTCCCCGGTAGGCTTTCAGCAAGACCTTTAATTTCTCCGGGCTCAAGGCGCGTGCGCAGTCATGCAGCAGGCCTGCCAGAAAGGCGTGCTGTCCATGGCCCTGATGTCTGTGGGCCAGGGTTCTGGCCCAATGGGCCACTGCCAGGGAATGACGATAACGCCGTTCCGGCAACAGTTTTTTTAATTGTCTTTCAATCCCTGAATTCATGAATACCTTTTTGTTTTTTAGAAGGTTGGACCCCAACCCAAGGGTACCGGCTTGGAATTAAGGGCAACTGTAAGAATGATTAGCTGCGGTAGCCATTACGCCGACATTCAGCGACTCAGCACCAAATAGGCCAGCCCCATCAATACCGCTGCACCTACCATGGTCATAACCCAACGCCCGATAGTCTCCCATTGCGGTGAGGGAATGGCCCGCAATCTGGCGGAATGTTCGGCCATGTTTAATTCTTGTTGGATCTTTTTTTTCCTAGCCATTTATCCTCCTGTTTAGCAGCCGTCTGAAAATTAATCTTTTCCTGTCGGCTAATTGCAAGAGCACCGCTTGCGGTGCCCAGCCTGAAGTAAACTCAAACAAATTAACCGCTGCGAAGCGTCCCTTTCACATAATATCAATTCCAGTCGGGGCTGCGAAGCGTCCCTTTCACATAATATCAATTCCAGTCGGGGCTGCGAAGCGTCCCTTTCACATAATATCAATTCCGGTCGGGGCTGCGAAGCGTCCCTTTCACATAATATCAATTCCAGTCGGGGCTGCGAAGCGTCCCTTTCACATAATATCGATTCCGGTCGGGGCTGCGAAGCGTCCCTTTCACATAATATCGATTCCGGTCGGGGCTGCGAAGCGTCCCTTTCACATAATATCGATTCCGGTCGGGGCTGCGAAGCGTCCCTTTCACATAATATCGATTCCGGTCGGGGCTGCGAAGCGTCCCTTTCACATAATATCGATTCCGGTCGGGGCTGCGAAGCGTCCCTTTCACATAATATCGATTCCGGTCGGGGCTGCGAAGCGTCCCTTTCACATAATATCGATTCCGGTCGGGGCTGCGAAGCGTCCCTTTCACATAATATCGATTCCGGTCGGGGCTGCGAAGCGTCCCTTTCACATAATATCAATTCCGGTCGGGGCTGCGAAGCGTCTATTTTTAAAAAATGAAAATCGGAAATTGATAATCGACCGAATCTAAAATCTAAAATCGAGAATTGAAAACTCTCGATTTTAGATTCTCAGGAGGCTGAGCAAGTAATTGCTCAGCCTCCTACGCCTGGTAGCCGGTGAAGACCACGCCGCGCACAATGTAGCGTTGAAAGGCAAAGTAAAGCAGAATCGTAGGAATGGTGGCCAAGGTGACCACAGCCATGATCACATTCCAAGGTTCGCCCATTTCCACCATTTTTTGAATACCCACCATCAAGGTATACATCTTGGGATCGTTTAATACAATAAGCGGCCAGAAAAAGCTGTTCCAAGTGGTAATAAAACCAAAGATGCCCAGAACTACTAAAATCGGTGTGGATAAGGGGATGGCGATTTTGCGGAAAATCATCAATTCCGAACAACCATCCAAACGGGCGGCATCAATAAGATCAGCCGGCAGACGTTCAAAAAAACTCTTTAAAATTAATATATTAAAGGCCGACACCACAGTGGGCAAAATCAAGCCCCAGAAGGTGGAGATTAGGTTGGCATTGGGCAAGCTGCTCGCCGGAAAACTTTTCATCACCAGATAAAGCGGAATGAGCAGGCTCTCCACTGGAATCATGAGCGTGGTTAAAAATAAAATCATCAAAAATTTCCCAAAAGGCGGTCTCATCTTGGCAAAAGCATAGGCCGCCAGCGAGGAGAGCAGCAACTGTCCCAACACCACCCCAAAGCAGTGGATCAGAGAATTGAAAATATACGTGGAGAACGGGACATGCTGGAGGGCTATGCCAAAAGAGGACCAGTCCCAAACCCCGCTGAACCAACGAGGCGGCCAGTCGAACATATGCTGGGCCGGTGTCAGGGCCGAGGCTACCATCCAAAAGAAAGGCACCACGGTCAGCAGGGCCAACCCGATGACCAAAGTACCACCCAGCCCAAACAACAGTTTGGTGCTTCCTTTTTTTCGGTCACTGTTGGAAATCAGACCACGATTTTCATATTGATCCATATCAACCTCCGGCGTCCAGGCGCCGCAATCTAAAGATGGTTATAAACAACAACATGACCAGCATCAAGATAGACAAGGCCGAGGCATAGCCCACATCCATGTAAAAGAAAGCCTGTTTATAAATATAGGTGGCCAGCACTTCGGTGGAATTCATGGGCCCGCCGTTGGTCATAATATACACTTCGGTAAACAATTGAATGGTGTTGATGATGGTGATGATGAACATAACCGCAATCGTTCCCCGGATGGTGGGCAGGGTGATATGGCGCACCTTCTGCCAGATATTGGCCCCGTGAATCTCCGCTTCTTCATACAAAGTAGGATCAATATTAAGCAATGAGGCGGAATAAATCAACATAGCCCATCCTGTGTTTTTCCATATATACAGCAGCACGATAGAAAGCATGGCCAACTTGGGGTCCGTGAGCCAACCGATATGAGGGTTGGCGACGGGCAACAAAGAGACCACTGCGTTAAGCAGACCATACCCCTGGTCCATGATCCATTTCCATAGAATAGCAGCCGGCACCGTGGGCATAAGAAAGGGCAAAAAGAATAAAAACTTCAGCATTGATTTGCCGCGCCGGAATTCGTTGATAAAGATCGATAAAAAAATGGGTGGCAGGAAACCCAACAGCAGGGCCAGCGAACAGAAAAGTCCGCCATGCCAGAGAGACTGCAGAAACATGGTATCCTTAAACGCCCGCACATAATTTTGCACACCAATAAACACCGATTCTCCGGTAGGCTGAAAATTAAACAGCGACAAAATCAGCCCCTTAAACATGGGATACCAGGAGAATAGTGAAAAGGCAATAAACGTGGGCAACAGAAACATGAGGGCCGACCGTTGGATACGGCCAAAAAGGATGGACGATTTTTCCCGGCGTTTGGTTTGGAGATAATCATCCAAAGCCGAGAGTTTGCTCTGGTCCACCACTTGCGTCGGTACGGCTACCGCCAATTTGGGCGCTTTGGGCTTACGTTTGGGTGTTTCCCAACGCCGCTCGAGACGGGCTCGGACCAGTTCTTCATGGGTATAGACATGTGGCCCCGCCGGCTTGGCCGGAGCACTGGTCACGGATGCCTCCGGACGAGGAGGTGCGGTTGGTTGCGGCGTGGCCAGCATGGCTTCCCATGCTTCTTCAGCGGGCGCTTCCGGAACCATCGGTTCCGGTGGCGGCGGTGTGGGCCTGGCCTGCGTAGACGGCGGGGGTGAGATTAGTCCGCTGGCATCAGCCACCTCTTCCTGGGGATCGCGCAGCAGTTCCGGCGGCACTTCAATATTGTCCGCACCTGGCAATTTGATGGGTTGTGTCCCGGCCGCAGGCTGGGCGGGCGCCGGTTCCTCCGGAGTATCAAAATGATAATTCACTTCTTCCGGAGGACTGGGTACTTCCGGGAAAACAATGGCGGACTGCTGTTCCGGCGCTTGGTCAGGCGGTGATGCGACGGGTGCCGCAGGCGCCCCCACATGGCTATCAGCCCGCATCTGCGCCGTGGATGGAATAAGATCATCCATCGGACTTTGCGGTAAATCGCTGGAGAGTTCGTCTAATTCATCTTCTTCGGTCTCAATAGTATCTTCCATGATCCTGGCTTCAGCAGCCGGGTTAATAGGTGGCATTTCGGCTGGTTCGAAAACCATGGCCGGCGCCGTCGGTTCCTCCTTGGCCGCAGGTGCCTCGGCCGACGGCAGAATCTGTTCGTCCACCAGCGACGTCAGCAGATCATTGAGCTGATCATCGGTCTGATTGGACAACAGCCGGTCAAAAAAATCAGTAGGCAATCGTTTTGGTCTTTGGGGCGGCATGCGTTATCTCTCCCTAACCATCAAGGTGTCTGGGTTTCCGGTGTTCGGCGGTGCACCTGTTTGGGCAAAAAGTAGCGTTTCGATAAAAACCGTTGGTTAACCCGCCGGGTAAACTCATTTACATAAGCTTTGATGTCCATATGTTCTTCCACGAACACAGCTTGCAACAAGTCCTTATTGAGCGCATCTTTCATAAAAGGCCATTCCGGTAAATGCGGTTCATTGCGCACATAGCGCAGCTCTTCCTTGACCATGGCGAACTCCGGCATGTTTAATAAATTAGTGGAGGCTGAAAAAGCACCCGGAAAGATGGTCATCTTCAGTTCGTGCATTCTTACCCATTTCCAGAGTTGATTGGCCGGCGACAATTCAAATTCAATATATTTCCAGGCCGCATCGCGCTTCGCTTTGGGGATGGAGGCATTGATGACAAAGACTTCACCCCCGGCATGAGAGGCCCGATAACCAGCCGGACCGGCGGGCAAGGGCGCAATCCCGGTTGTGTCCAGTTCCAAACCGTATTTATTGAGCAATCCCGGGAGCTGCATGGCCACACCCATCATCATGGCCACCTTACCCAGCGCGAACATCTGCTGGATGTTTTCCTGAGCCGGCAAAGCATTGGGTGGCAGAACTTTGTATTTGAATTTTAAATCATGCCAAAATTGAAGGGTCTGGAGAACAGCCGGCGAATCGAGGGGCGCGTTTAAGTAACCACGTTTGGTGGCTTCCAGCAGCCGGCCGTTGTTTTGCCATACGAAATCCATGAAATGCCAGGTATCCGGTGAAAGCCCGAATCCATATTGCCCGATTTCAGGCTTGGTCAGGCGCTGGGCATAGGCGGCCAGTTCACCCCAATTTTGAGGCGGCCTATGAGGGTCGAGGCCTGCAGCCTGAAACAAATCCTTCCTATAAAAAAGGACGGTAAAATAGGTGTCGCGGGGCACACCATAAGTCTTGCGGTCATAGCGGGTGGGACGCCAAACTTTTTTAGGAATATAATCCGCCTGATCCCATTGCCGGATATACTCATCCATTGGTGCAATAAACCCCTGCCTGGCCAGGATGCCCATAGAGCCTATCCAGACATGCATGACATCCGGTCCTTTGCCGCCGGCCATGGCGGTGACAAATTCCTGGGGCGAATATTGCCGTTCAACCCCTTTGATCTTGATGCCGGGATTTTCCTGCTCAAAGCGCAGTATGCTTTCTTTCCAAAGCTTGAGTTCCTTGACCTGGCGGGAGGGCGGCTTGTTCCATACTTCCAACACCTGCCCTTCTTTGGGCACTTCGCTGACAAAATAATAATTTTGCAGCCAGACCACCAGCATGAAGCCGGACAAGGCGATGGTAAATAAAATCCACCCGATTTTGCGCAGCATGCTACTCCTCGCTGTGGTTGATTAGTTGATGATCATACTCGTCGTGATAAAAATTGTCAAGCTGCCTTGGACTGCGGTAAATCCGCCGGTCTGATGTGCCGGAAAAGCACCTCTGACTATTTTTTCCCGATGATAACCACGATTTCCACCCGCCGGTTTTTACTCCGGCCGGCAGGATTGTCATTGGGTACCAGCGGCAGACGGTCTCCGTAGCCCACGGCATCTATCACTGTTATCGGTATTTGACCGGAGACATTTAGGTACTCTTTGACTTTTAACGCCCTTGCCCAGGACAATTCGATGGCCTCCGTAGGACTTTCCACATTGTCCGTATGACCCTTGACCTGAACCCGGTAATTGCGGGCATACCGTTTGATGGTATTGATGGCCTGGTTGAGCATTTTATAAGCATCCAGAGGAATCACCGAGGACCCGGGATCAAAATTGACTGCCGCCAAATGCAGGGCCAAGCCTTGGGTGCTGGTGGGCATAACCACATCAGTACTCAAGGTCACAACTGGACTGACAATCTTCACACCGCCCCGGTAGGTCACGGTTAGTTGCGCGCCCAGATAGCGTCCGCCGGCCACCAGACGTTTACGGTTGGTGGTCCCGGGCCATACCAAACTGGCCGCCAGCGGCCCGCGGCCCCGGTAAGTTCTTACGGTTTTCTTGGTGATCCGGTCATTGATCTCCAGACGCCACTGCTCAATTTCCTGGTTGTAATTGGTGGTCAAGACAAAGGTGGCTTGGCCGTCTTTTTTATACCCCGGGCGGATCATGGCCGGGCTGACGCTCAGCCCCACTTTCGGTGCCACGGACTTAAACACAATCTGTTCGCTGCTGTCAATACGAAGACCGCTGGGATCGCTCACCGCAAACGCCACCAGGTAGGTGCCGTCAGGCACTGGTTTTCCCTTCTCTGTTCCTTTCCACACCAACTGATCAGGCAACAGTCCCTTGCCTGCAAAGGTGCGTACCTTCTTGTTGGCTTGATTCTGGATTACCACATTCCACGACTGTTGCGGCTGACCGGCTCCGTCGGGGAAAGTGATGACCAAGGGTTTGTCCAGTTTACCGGCAATGCGTTCAAAGACCAGGCTGCTTAGGACCATGGTCAGGGGTTGCACATCGGTTTTAATCTGCACACTAGTCTTGATGGGCGCCAAGGTTTTATGATTGCTGTCTTTTACTTCCATGACCAAGGTGTAATAGCCGTCCTGACAGATTTTACCGGTCTTATCCGCACCATCCCATTCCACTTCCGGCGGATAACCCTTGCCGGTAAAGGTTCTGCGGTTTACCCCCTGATCATCGAAAACCGTCAAGGACCAGGAGGCGATTTCCGATTTGAAGCCTTGAATTAAATCAAGATGTACAATGACTGTATCAGCCAAGCCATCGCCATTGGGCGAAAAACTTTCTGGCAGGGCTACCAGTTCAAATTCAAAGGTCTCCGGTTTCATTTCAGGAAGTTTTAATTCTTCTTGCGCCGGTAGGGCGGCTGGTTTGACACCCAGGGCCAGCCGGGGTAGACCATAACTCAGGGAAAGGCGGTGGGAAACGCCCAGATTGGCGGTAGTGCTGGAAAGCGCGTATTCCACCTCAACCTGGGCCACCGTAAATCCCAGTCCGAAACTCAAAGCACTGACCTGATGATTATCGGTCACCAAACCGGCGCGCAGGCCGAAAAGGTCAGCCACCCAATGTTCCGCACCCAGCCGTAACAACTGGGTGGAGCCACTGGTGTCCTGCGTGGAGGAGACCGACTCCAGGTCCAGGCTGAACACTGTTTGAGGATCCAAAACAAACCCCGCTCCCAGAGCCAGACGGCTGGGCACTTGCTGCTGTTGCTGGTTGCCCCAGGTGATACGGGTATCGATATCCTGCACATGAGCACCCAATGAAAGTTGGTAGCGTTCGAAAAGCTTCATATTATAAAGAAGGCCAAAATCCATGCCCAGACCACTGAAGCCCAACCCGGATGACACCATTCCACCAAATAATAATTTAACCCCCATCCCCAAGTGCCATTGTTGGTCCTCGTCCAGGGGAATGCTGCCGGCCAACATCAGCTCGTCCGTATTGACTTCACTTGGCTGCGGATAAAACTGATGGCGCCAGCCTAAACCGGCCACCACGTTTTTTGGCAAGGGCATAGCGCCGGCCATTTCCAAGCTGCGCACGCGGCCATTATACACCGAGCCCAAGGAAGACTCGATACGGTTCATGGTCACCGCACCCAAGCCCGCAGGATTCCACCAAAGACCGGATTCATCCTGTGCCAGGGCGGTGTAAGCACCGGCCATGGCCATTGCCCGGGCGCCCGACCCTAAAGCGCCGCCCTTGTCAAAGAGGTCGGCATGGGCTTGGTTCATGACTGCCAATAGGATCATGACCCCTAGCCAGAATGTGCGCCCCGGTTTCATTCGCATTATCGTAACACCGCCAGTTTTTGCACTTTACGCTCCACTTGTCCGCTGATCGGATCTTTGGCCAGCACCACCATCAAATAAACACCACTAGCCAACTTTTCCCCACGGCTGTTGATCATATCCCACTGCACCATCTCCTGCTGACCGAGGTGCACTTTGGCTACCAATTCCCCGACCACGGTATACACCTGCACATTAACATCCATACCGGCATAGGGTGATTTCACCCAAATAGCCACGTGGTCCTTGGCGGGATTAGGTGCCAGGCGCATGGCTTGGATAATAGTTAGGGTCGGTCTTTCCAAGGTCACGGCTTTAGTGACAATGGTCTGCTCATTAAGACGATTAACACTGATGGCTTGTATAAAATAAACACCGTTAACCATGACCTTACCTTCTTCATTGCTACCGTTCCAGTTTATATCAAAAAGATTGCCTTCCCAGAAGCGCAACTGGTTGCGTCCGTCAGCAGAGAGATAATCGCTGCTAAGATTAAAATCCGTGACTGGTTGCAATATTTGGCTTTCCATCAAGGTGCGCACCCGCCGGCCGCCACTGTCCACGATGATCAACTTAAACTGAACACTGAGCACCTCGGTGGGCGTCATGGTGGCCGTGGGCGTCACGGTCGCCGTGGCTGTGGTTGTCCTGGTCATGGTCACCGTAGGAGTCAAGGTCGGTGTTGATGTGGCCGTACTGGTCGGGGTGGCCGTATAAGTCATGGTGGCCGTGGGGGTGGTGGTGGACGTAACCGTTACCGTCAGGGTAGGCGTCATGCTCGCTGTGGCCGTAGCGGTCGGCGACATGGTGCTGGTGACGGTTATGGTGCGCGTCGGCGTGGCCGTGGGGGTGGCCGTCAGGGTTGGTGTGGCGGTTATGGTCAGGGTTACCGTTGAACTCCCGGTGGGCGACGCCGTAAACGTGGCGGTAGGTGAATTGGTGGACGAGGGTGTGGCCGTGGACGACCAAGTTGGCGAAGCTGTGGCCGTGGGCGTGGCGGTAGGCGTCATGGTCATGGTGCTGGTCACCGTAGGCGTCGTGCTGGGTGTGGCGGTAAAAGTAGGCGTGATGGTACTGCTAGCCGTGGGGGTGGCGGTCATGGTCTCAGTGGGGCTGCCTGTCATGGTTGGGGTGGCGGTCAAAGTATGGGTAGCCGTGGGGGTGGCGGTCAAACTGACTGTGGGCGTGGCGGTAAAGGTCGTGGTGACACTGGATGTGGGTGAAGCGGTAGAGGTAAAGGTCGCGGTGGCGCTGGGTGTGATACTGGGCGTAGCCGTGGCTGTAAAGGTCGCGGTGGGCGTGGCGCTGGGGGTAGTGGTCACCGTGGACGTATAAGTTCCAGTGGGCGTGACCGTGGGGGTGGCGGTAAAGCTATTGGTAGCCGTAGCGGTGGGCGTGGCCGTGGGGGTTTGGGTAAAGGTTGTGGTCACCGTAAACGATGCGGTTCCTGTTGCGGTGGATGTGGCCGTCACCGTGCTGCTGGGCGTATGCGTCGGCGTTTCAGTTGGTGTTTCGGTGGAGGTCGGGGTGTTACTCGGGGTGGCGGTAGGCGTTACGCTCGGCGTAAACGTAGGCGTGGCGGTCACGCTTGGCGTATGCGTCGGCGTATGGCTGGCCGTGGCCGTGAAGGTGGGTGTCACGGTGGGCGTATGGGTTGTCGTAGGCGTATGGGTCAGGGTGATGGTGGGCGTGGCGGTAAACGTAGGCGTGATGGTCATGGTCACGGTCATGCTCGGTGTCATGCTTAAGGTCACCGTGGATGTGGGCGTAACCGTCTCCGTAATCGTGGGCGTCCAGGTGGGCGTAGCAGTCAAGGTAATCGTCGCCGTAGGCGTGGCGGTCAGGGTAATGGTCGGCGTAGTACTGGGTGTGGCCGTGTAGGTCATCGTGTAGGTGGAAGTCATGGTATAGGTCGAGGTTACGGTAAAGGTTGGTGTGGCTGTAAAAGTTGGCGTGGCCGTACCGGTGGGTGAAGCTGTGGAGGTAGGCGTCGTGGTGGAGGTGGCCGTGTTAACCGGTGTGCTGGTCATGGTCACGGTGGGAGTATGGGTCGGCGTCATGGAGTTGGTAGGTGTAGTGGTCAGGGTTATGGTGGAGGTGGCACTGGGCGTTGGCGTAGTGGTTAAGGTGATGGTATTGGTCGTGGTGGCGGTGGGGGTGACGGTGGGGGTGACGGTATAGGTTGGTGTGGAGGTTTGGGTATGAGTTGGCGTCGCCGTAAAGGTAGCCGTGAAGGTAGGTGTGGCGCTGGGGGTCATCGTACTGGTCGGTGTGCTGGTCAAGGTGATGGTGGGTGTATTGGTCAACGTCACCGTACTGGTGGGCGTGACCGTTTCCGTTATGGTCAATGTCACCGTGAACGTGGACGTGACCGTAGGCGTGGCGGTCAGGGTGATAGTGGGTGTAGCACTGGGTGTGGCCGTGGAGGTTTGAGTATAAGTAGGCGTAGCCGTGGAAGTGGGCGTCACTGTTGGGGTAAAGGTGGGGGTGCCCGTAGCGGTGTTGGTCAAGGTGGGCGTATGGCTGGGGGTGGCGCTGGGAGTATGGGTAGCAGTCGCTGTGACGGTTCTGGTGGCGGTCAATGTCGGTGTGTCGGTTGAGGTAAATGTCGGGGTGACGGTGGAGGTCGGGGTATGCGTGGGCGTTATAGTTGACGTAGGTGTAATCGTAGGCGTAATCGTGGCCGTATCGGTGCTGGTAGGCGTTACCGTAAAGGTAGTGGTATACGTAGGCGTGGCCGTAGGGGTAAAGGTGGAAGTCTCAGTGGGCGTATGGGTATAGGTGGGCGATGCCGTATAAGTGGCACTGATGGTGGCAGTAGGTGTATGGGTAGCGGTATTGGTCACTGTATCCGCCAAGGTAGGTGTGGCGGTAGCCGATACGGTCAGGGTGGCTGAAATGGTGGGGGTTAAGGTAATCGTTTGGGTAGGTGTGGCCGTGGGCGTGTCCGTAAAAGTTCCGGTGGCGGTTGGGGTGACGGTTAAAGTAGGCGTAGCGGTAACGGTATAAGTCGAGGTCTGAGTGATGCTGGGCGTCATCGTGAATGTGGGGGTCACCGTAGGCGTAGCAGTCCCAGTGGGTGTCACCGTGGCCGTGTGGGTCTGCGTCGCCGTGGGTGTATCCGTGGGCGTGTCGGTGGATGTCGGGGTATTTGTGGGTGTATGTGTGGCCGTGGCCGTAGTAGTGCCGGTCACGGTACGCGTGGGCGAAGCGGTCGGCGTAGCCGTAGAGGTAGTGGTACCGGTTGCTGTGGAGGTCGACGTTGGGGTAACCGTCGAGGTTGGTGTGCTGGTCGGCGTGGCGGTCGCGGTAGTTGTACCGGTCGGTGAATGAGTGGACGTCGGACTATGCGTCGGGGTGACGGTAAAGGTACTGGTCACGGTGGCCGTGGAGGTATGGGTAGGCGTGAAGGTACTGGTGGTGGTGGCGGTAGGCGTGATGGTTTGGGTTGCGGTGGGAGTGGGACTATGAGTCAGCGTCGGCGTGGCGGTAAAGGTCTCCGTTATAGTAGGCGTGACCGTAGGCGTGACCGTAGGCGTGAAGGTTGAGGTCGAGGTCACCGTAAAGGTGGCTGTGGACGTGATGGTCAACGTCACGGTGGGCGTGGCGGTCAGCGTATTGGTTCTGGTCGGTGTAACCGTTGGCGTACTTGTGACGGTCAGTGTAACCGTAGGTGTAAAGGATGAGGTGGGACTTATGGTCGACGTCAAAGTGGGCGTGGCGGTCGAGGTAAAGGTAAACGTGTAAGTCGGCGTGAAGGTAGGGGTTACGGTAGGTGTGGGCGTGGTGGTGCTGGTGGGGGTGGTCGTATCTGTAGGTGTCACCGTGTTAGTCGGCGTTACGGTACTGGTAAAAGTAGAGGTGGCTGTAGGACTATGGGTAAAAGTCGGTGTATGCGTGGGGGTAGCGGTGGCGGTATCGCTGCTGGTCGGTGTTACCGTGGAGGTAAAGGTCGGCGTATGGGTGGCCGTAGGGGAATGGGTGGAGGTTGATGTTGGCGTATGGGTGGCGGTGGGTGTCACCGTGGGTGTAAAAGTCGGGGTTACAGTCGGCGTGAAGGTTGATGTCGGGCTAGAGGTGGGAGTAAACGTTGACGTGGGTGTGGCGCTGGGTGTGGCCGTAGGACTATGGGTGTAAGTCGGTGTATGGGTCGGGGTTATGGTCGGCGTCGTGGTGGCCGTAAAGGTCGGGGTCGATGTGAAGCTGGGTGTAGTCGTAGGCGTGACCGTAGGCGTATGGGTGGAGGTTGATGTATGGGTAGGTGTGTGCGTCGGCGTCACGGTAGGGGTGTAGGTCGGGCTGGAGGTACTTGTAGGTGAATGGGTGGGCGTGGAGGTTGAAGTAGGCGTAAAGGTGGAGGTCATAGTGGGCGTCGGGCTGTGGGTGGCGGTAAAGGTAAAGGTAGGCGTGGAGGTAAATGTTGGTGATGACGTGGAGGTATAGGTAGAGGTCACGGTGGGTGTATGGGAAGGCGTGGCACTGGGCGTGGCCGTATAAGTCACGGTCACCGAAGGCGTAGCCGTAAAGGTTGGCGTGGGGGTCACCGTCGACGAATAGGTCGGCGTCACTGTAGGCGTATGAGTAGGTGTCATGGTGCTGGTCGGCGACCCGGTTCTGGTGGCTGTAGCTGTAGACGTAAAGGTGGGCGTGGCGGTAGGCGTGATCGTTGGCGTCATGGTCGGCGTACCGGTGCTGGTCAAAGTGAAAGAAGGGGTTGCGGTGTAGGTTGGGGTGGCACTGGGCGTGACCGTATGGGTAGGTGTGCTGGTCGTGGTTCTCGTCGGCGTGGCGGTAACGGTGTTGGTCCATGTTGGCGTTGGTGTATAAGTGGTAGTGGCTGAAAAAGTTACCGTCGCCGTGGGACTGGGCGTAGGTGTATTGGTGGGTGTATAGGTCAAGGTAGGTGGATTATTGCTCCAAACAATCATGGCCGTGACATCGGCCGTCAGATTGGGCAAAGCGGACGCATGGGCAGTCAACGTGGTGGCTTGAGGGTAATCGTTGTAAACCGTGACTTCACCCCAGCCATTGGCATCGGCCGTGCCGGTAACACTCTGCATATAATAAGGTCCGTGATTAGACAAGGTGGTGGTGTATATCAAAGCCGAACCATTAATGGTAACGGTTATGACCGCCGCCGTGACGGTCACATTATTGTATCGATCCACCACCTGCATATCTGCTGTGGCCGGATTACTGGTGACCGGGTATTGTAATGCCGGTGACATGGCCAGGTGATCGGCCGCACCGGCAACAAAGATTACGGGAATGGAAATATCCTGATCAGGAAAGCCGGTGGAACCGGGCAGGGTACTCGAATCAGGCGTCACGGTCACGGTTTGTGCGGTCTGATCGGTAATGGTAATGGTGGCTGAGCCGTTGGCTGCCGTGGTGCCGGTCACGGCGTTGGTGCCCACCCCGGCAGCACCGCTCAAGGAAGTGGCCGTGAAAACGGCACTGCCGCTGCAGATGATGGTCACCACCTGACTGCTGTTCACATTAAGGCCGTCGGCGTCCACGACCTGAAGATTAAGCATACGCGTATTGCCCGCAGTCACCTGAGTGCCCACACTGTCACTAAGGACCAGATGGTCAGGACCGGGCACACTGAAAATCACGGTAGCAGCCTGATCTTTGCTGTGGTTGCCCCATAAGCTGGTGTCCGGCAAGACCGTTAATGTTTCCGCTGTATTGTCTTTGACAATCAGTGCGGCCTGGCCATTACTGTCCGTCATTCCAAAAGCCAATGCCGTCCCTGCCCCGCTCCAGCCGGCCGGCACGCTGCTGAAATAACCGGCACCGCTGACCGTGATGGTCAAGGGACGGGCAATACCAATCGGCATGTTATATTCATCGTAGAGTTGGATGTTAATCGGCTCGCCGCTGCTGCCTGCGCCCGTGGTGGCCAGACCGTCATCAGCCGAGGCTTTGGCATAATCGGAAGGCGTAAAAACAGCGAGGGCACTTCCATTGTTGGCCGGTGTGCCCCAGGCCTGGGTGGCGGTAATGGTGACCGATTGGGGCAGCCAGTCCGTAAGGTCCACATTAACCGCGCCATTCCCTCCCGTGGTGGGACTGATGGGATTACCGGACATGGGCGCCGTAAAGGTAGCCGACCCGGTTGCGGTGATGGTGAAGGTCTGCACGGAAGACAGGCTGTTGCCCAAAGCATCATAGATCTGACAAGTTAACGTTCTGGTTGAATTAGCCGGTTGAATGCTGAAGGCAGGCACCATCCCTAGGTGATCGGGCGTGTTGACTTGAAATTCATAAGCCCTGTCCTGGGTGACGCCATTACTTTCCAAGGCAGTCACAAAAGCGGTCCATTTACCCAGAGGACTTGCCGGCAGGGTATAGGTGTAGCTGTACCATTTCCATACTGCAGGCGAGCTGCTGTCAGTCCTCAGTAAGCTCATGGCCGCGCCATTGACCCGCGTATTGCCGCTGCTGTCCACCAAGGTCAAGGTGGCTCCGGTGATGTCATAGGCGCCCAAGGGATCGCTGATGAGCGCGCCCACGGACATGGCCGCCCCAGGCGCCAAAGCCTGCCGGGTGTTGCCCAAACTGTCAAAGGTTTGAATCTTATCCACACGGATGTAAGTGCTGGTAGAGAGAATAATTCTAGAACGTTGGGTGCTGGATTGATAGATCCTAAAATACCCGGTGGTGCTGTTATAACCTAAATGATTGAAACGAAGGCACAATTTATACCCGGCTGGAATGGTCACAGGAGAGGATACGGGGATGGTGAACACTTCGCTGCCCGGAGAGGTATTCCGGTTGCGGATATTGTTAACCCTATCCTCTCCGATGACATAAGTGTTAAAGCCATTGGTATAAAAGAGTGTCACCGTGGCATCAATGGTGCGATTATTGGTGCTCAGCACCAACGGAATGGAAACATCAGAAACAAGTGTAAAATTATCAGCCATGACAGGTTGCATGGTCCAGGTCTGCTGGGAAAAGATATCCACCTGAGAATAGGTGCCTGTGCTATGCGTATCCTGGTTCGTATTGAGGCTAAAGTTGCCGTCGGCAGGATGAAGATAGAGGGTTTTGATCTTGGTGCCTGGTGCGCTGCTTAGCGTGGTGACGGTCACATGGTCGCTCAAGGACCCGCCTTGCTGGGTACCGGTCAGAGTGGTTACGTCTGTCACCCCGCCCAGGGCGTTAAAAGGCAGGATTTTTTCCACCAGGACAAAGGTAGTCACCCCGGCGGTCACATTGACATCGGGCAGGCCATTGCTGTTACTGTCATAACCAGGGGTAATGCTGTCCCAGACACCATTGCCGTCGGCGTCCGTGGCCACAAGCGTGCCGCCGCTGGTATAAAGCCGGGTGCCCCATGAGGCACTGGACGCGGACGCCGCCAAATCAAAACGGCCGGTCACGGTGCTGCTGGTTAAAGAAACACCGTAGTAATGACTCCCGCCCGGTGCGACCATGGCCGAATCATCAGGGGCCATGGCAAAATCGCTGACCACCAACTGAATGGTTTTATAATCATTGCCAGGCTGACTGTCCGTATAAGGGGTATCGCTACCCAAGTCCGTGTAAATTTTGACAGTATACGTTCCCGCGGGCAGACTGCTGATATCCAAGGGATAGGTGACCTCTGTGGTTTCCTTATCAGGCACTTCCAAATCAACGGTGGTAAAGGCCGTATCAATGGTGGTAAAGCCCGGCGCCGTAGAGGTCACCCTGACATGAACCGGCAGATTGGCGAAATCCTGTAGGCCATAAAGCGTCACTTGAGCATTGATATTAACTGTAGCCGTGGTGGCCGGGTTGTACATGTGATTGTTTTCAGGCGCGGTGATGGCCGTCACGCCCGTATCCTGCAGCTTGCTTTTGCCATAATCGATGCCGTCCTGCATGTCGCTGAAGGCGGAAGCGCTCAGGGTATTGCCGTAAGCCCATATAATGGGTACTACCCAGGTCTTCCCAGCCGCCAAGCTGGCATGATCCCAATCCATGGCGGTGCCGGCATCACCGGAGAAATTATTGTTGCCGTGCAAGTTGTCATCACGGATGTACTGCCAGATAGTATTGTAGGTCGTCGTGTCATGTTCCGCTGATGCCTCAAAGCCGGAAAACCCTCCATAAGAGATGGGGTCACCGGAAGGTTTATAACCATAGATGGTGTCATAGGTGCCATTATAGGAACAGCTGTCATTGGTATTGTCGCCGTTGAAATTCCAGTCAAACCCCTGGAAAAATCGCAAGTTGGTGGCCACATGGCTGGCATGAAGATTCTTGATGTAATAGATGGAGGCAAACCATTTCATGTTGCCGCGAATAATAATTTTTTGGGTAATGCCCATGGGCAAAGGCGCACCGGTGGGCATGCCTAATTGCGTGGTGATCACTGCCTCCAATTGGCCGCTCGGGGTTTGATGCATCAGGGTGTAGTTTCTGGACAGTTCCACGAAATTACCATCCGCACCCGTGCCAATACCTCCGGGGTTGCCGTATTGCACCGTGCTGCCATAGCTGTAGCGCAGGGCAACCTTGCCACCGGCCATGGAATCAAAATCCTGGGCCAAACCATTGTCGCCATTACGCCCGGCATGATCATTGGTCCAAAGCGGCGTGCCGCCATCATAGGGCCAAACAATTGTGGAGATTTGCCCGCCATAGTCATTACTGCTTGTGCCGGCAATATCCACCAAGAGTGAATTCATAGCCGTGGGCGGATCGAGAAACACCGTATAACCATTGATGGGATCATCGTAAAAGACCAATGTCTGGCCTTGCATATACCACAGCAGTTGTTCTGGGATTGTCTGGTTGGGATTGCGCCCCTGCGGCCTTTGATTGACGATTTCCACACCGTCGGCACGTACGATTTTTTTGACCCGGTACCCAGCAGGAATCTTGGCCGAAAGCCGGTACCATTGGCCATCTATTTTGTTCGTCAGGTTAAGATCGATTTTGTTGTTTTTAAGACGATTGCTCTGGCTCAGCCCCGCTTGTTCCACCCCCGCGGCCACCGGGACCGGTAATTTGGAAGGTGGTGCGTGCGAATAAACATATTCCAAAAAGAGACGCTGATTCTTTTTCAAATGGCGGCCTTGGCCAAAAGTCAAACCACTGCGATACGCCGCCACCTCCACCTGCTGGTTAATGATAGCCCGTACTTGTTCCGGCTTTTGCTTAGCCCAAACGGAAAGCTGGCCAAAGTGCTTGGACCCGGCACCGCTGGCTTTCACGCCTTGCTGATTGATCGCATCATCTTGATTGGAGACGGTCACCCTGGCCACATAGTGCTTGTTGACCGGATCCCAGGCCACAAACTCATCAGGCGCAGACATGGCGGTAGCTGCATAGCTGCCTACGGCCAACAGCATGGCCAAAGGCAGCAGAACCCAAGCCAGCTTTCCCCCATGTCCCCTATTCAGTTGTGGTAATGCGGATCCCTGCACAGCCGCTCCCATCAGGTATAAAATAATATCCAATTTCAATGTTGCAGGGAACGGTCGCGACCGTCCCCTGCAATTTTAATGCCTTGGTTTCTTGGCCACATGCTTGGCTGCCTTGGAGATGGCCACCACCATATCTGCTTCAAACTGCTGGGCCACTTCGGCCACACGGGTGTAGGTATGACCCAAATCGGTCACCACATACTTGGAAGGCAAATGATTTAAAGCAAATGCAATCACATCCATTTTGCATCGTTCACAAGTGCACCCTTCAATTTCGCCTTTCTCTAACAAGCGCTGATAATGCGCTGCCACTGCATCTTCCATGTAATTTTTTAATTTCATGCTGCTTCTCCTCCTTGGGATTTAAAAACCGTTTTTAATTCTTCTTGTAAGAGTGCTTTAATATTTTTCAAGGCAATACCTCTGCCCGCATATTTTTTTATAAGCTGACATTGTTCCAGATTGCCGTTGGAGTAAACTCTGACTTGACCAAAACGCTGCGGTTTAATGAGACCGTGCTTTTCCCAGTTGCGAAGGGTTTGAGAATGGAGGTTTAGGAGTTGAGCCATTTGACTGATGGAGTACATTGCACACTCCTCTCAAGATAATAATAAAATGCGAGTCACAACAAGCGTCTTATATTTTATTTTTCGCGCTTCTTGCCTACGCTCCACCAGGAGGCGCAGGATAATTACATAAATCGCTTCATTTGTTATTGAAAAGTATCGACTTATCCCCGAGAATTATTAATACCTTGATAAATCTTATTGTATAGTTAGCGGGTTTTATTGTCAAATATTTTGTTAGTTTTGCACAGAGATTTGTGCACTGTTTTTGTGAGAATATTTATGATAACTTTTATAAATTTAATATTTGACAAAATACATAAATTTTTAAGCTTAGCCAACTTCCTGGATAATGGCCTGCCTGGCAGTGTCGGAATAAAAAAAGCTCCACCCCATCCTGTTTCCTTGCAGATCTAGGATGCCACCCATGGACAATTAGCCCCTTATGCCGGGCTGCGGACCTTAATCGCTGAACCCCTATAAAGATTTATGCCATCACTCCGATAATCTTTTTAAGTGCAAAACTACCAGAACCGGTGACACTATGTTAAAACGATTGCTTCTCGTCATGATGCTCGCTGGAACAGGCTTGTCCCTGAGCCAGCTGCCTGTCCATGCCAATACCACCAATGCCACGCCCTTGCCTGTTGGGTTCGATGGCATGCGTCTTACCGCCAATTCCCAAAATAATGTGGTGGCCCATATCACCATTTCTGCTGATGCCAGCGGCAGCACTTTAAATGCTTTATTTCTTTACAACCACGGGTCGGCTGAGGAAGGTCCTGATTTTGTTGCAGGTCAGACCAAGCTCTGGCTGGTAACGCCAGACAGCACTGGGTTCAGCACTAGTACGGCCCAGCTGATCGGAAGCTTTACCTATTACCCCAATCCCGGCCAATTCTGGGAGTTTTTCCCTGATAAGCTCATTGAGGATGGCAGCGGCCTCTATGTCACGGTGGACATCACCTCCAGTCCCACGGAAAGCGCCGGCTGTGGCTTCTATATGGCTGCTTTGGAAATGGAATTTGACAATGGCTCCTTTTTGGCGCCAACCGCCGATGCCCCTGACCCAGCGCCCATGATGTATTTGACCAGTTATACACCGCCGGTCAACTTACAACTCAGTAGCACCTCCTTAGGCCAACCGTCGCTGTCCACGGGGCAGACCTTTTCAGCCCTGGAGTTTAATTTGAACAATGTGCAAACAGGCCTGACCGGCCCCGTTTATTTGCAGGGCGTCACCATCACCGTGCGCGATGGTTCGGGAACCGTGATTGCACCGGACCGCGCCTTCTCGTCCTTGGGGATTCGTGACAGTGTTACCGATACCCTGATGGCGGTTAATACTTCCCTGCCTTCCAGCCCGGTGGGCGTCTATTTGCCATTCGCTCAATCCAATACCATCATGGCGTCTTTTGATCGCCAGATTAAAATCTTTGGCACCGTCACCTCCAATACGGCAACAGCTGTGTCCAGCTTTACGGTGGAGCTGGCCTCCGGCCAGGACCTGAACGCCCTTTATCTCTACACCCTCAACCCTGTGTCCAAGTCCGTGGTTCCTCCTCAGAGTTTCCCTTTGCGCAGCAATGTTTACCAAATCGGGTTTACGGCCACCACTTTGGAGGTTTACCACACGCCGGTCATGGCTCAGGACGAAGTGGTTATACAAGGCCAGCATAATGTCACCCCCCTTGACTTCACCTTTATCAATCCCGGCACTACTCAAACCTCGCGGGTGGATGTGACGCATCTGACCTTGACCCTGACCGACCAGAGCGGCAACACCTTGTCCCCGGCCACCATGTTTTCCCGAGTGGCCATTGCCGGTAATTTCAATTACGGCGAACTGACCACCCTGCCTGACAGCAATGGTGTGATGGTCATACCCATGAATATCAGTTATATTCCTGTGTCGGTTTACAATCCTGTGACCGTGTCCGTGGTGGCTGATATTCTGCCCACAGCCGCAGGCTCGGGCTTTATTCTCTCACTTCAGAGTTCCATTTCCCTTTTAGCGCAGGACAGCAACCGGCAAACCCCGGTAACCGTTACCCAAGCTTATGCTTCCGATGCGTTTCCCATGCTCTCAAATACCATTCGGATTGCCAGTTCCTTTAACATTACCAGCCAATCCCTGGCGCCACCCACCTTATATCCGGATCAACATCAGGATGTGCTCAGTCTAACCATTACCCATCCCGGTCCTGCTGCCACCGGACCTTTGGAAATTACCGGTATCACCATCACTGCCTCGGACCGTCAAGACCAGCCGGTGGATTTGTCCCGCCAGGTACAAACCATATGGATTACCAACGGCCAAGGGACCATTTTGGCCATGCAACCGGTAGCGATATCCGGGCCAACCTGCTTTGTGCCCCTACCGGTTTATCAGCTCCAGCCCAATACAAGTGCCACCTTTAATGTCCGTGTGCTCAGTAGCAGCAACTTCAGCATATCCAGTTTAAAGTTGTTGGTACGGCAAAGCGATGACCTGGCCGTACGTCTGCCCCAGGATCCCACACGCAGTATCTATATTGGCGCCACCTGGCCCTTGGCTTGTACAGCCATGAGCCTGGGCGGCGGAGAAGGTACTCTTTTTCTTTCCAACTACCCCAATCCTTTTGCCGCGGGCTATCAACAGACCACCATGGCCTACTATTTGAAAGAATCATGTACCGTCTCCCTGAGCTTGTTCACCTTGACCGGGGACCGGGTGCGCACCTTGGTCAATAATGAGTACCGCGCAGCAGGTGAGCATCAGCTTACCTGGGACGGCCGTACCGGGTCAGGAGAAGCGGTTAAAAATGGGGTTTATCTTTTACGCCTGGAAGCCTTGCCGGTGGCTGCTGGAGATAAAATCATCCAGCTCAGAAAAATCGCGGTGGTGAAATAATGAAACCAGGCCTGCGTTTACTTGTACTCCTGATAGTGCTGATGCCCCTGAGTCAAAGCCTCGCCCAGGCAGCAGATGATGCCGGAACAGAACCCGCTCTTTATCTCGGTGCCGGCGCCCGGGCCGTGGCAATGGGCGGCGCAGGGCTGGTGTTGGTGGACACGGCCAACAGCCTGCTTTGGAATCCGGCCAACCTGGCCTTTTCCCCGTCCATGACCGTATCCGTACAGCATGCCTTATTATTCGGCGATACCAATCATGATACGTTGGCTTTCAATTACCCCACCCTTGATTACGGTGGGGGCGGCATTGCCTTGCGGCGTATGGAAACCGGCGGCTTGGAGCGTCGCGATGAGTTTAATTTACCCAAGGGCACCTTTGGCCTGATGGAGCAGGAAGCCACGCTGGGCTATGCTTATCCTTTTCTGCCTTATTTAGCCGGAGGGCTGGCTGTCAAAATCCACGATCTGCGCCTGGACGGATTGGAAAGTATGGCTCCCGGTATGGACCTTGGCCTCTTATTTAATTATCCTGGTTATGGACTGGGCGCACAGGCCACAGGTGTGTTTCGCAATGTACGCGTAGGCCTCAGCTGCCGCAACGCGGTAACCCCCATATTGACGCTTGCGCAAAACCACGACCGCTTGTTCACCAATTGGCGTGCCGGTGCCGGGGTGACCTTGAGCTTTCTGCCCCAGCTGCAGGATCAGTTTCAATTGGCCGTGGATGTGGAAAAACCGGAAACCGCGCAAACGCGGCTGCATGTTGGCCTGGATTATCGTCTCTGGAACATGGTGGCTATTCGCGGCGGCTGGGATCAGGAGTATGTATCCGCAGGCCTGGGTGTAAGCTATCAAAATGTCACTCTAGATTATGCCGTCAGCTTTCCTGAAATCGGCATGCGCCATTTGGTAACCATCACTGCTTCCCTTGGCCGCAGCATTGACGATCTGCGCGCCAACCGGGCGGCTGATGAAGCTAAAAAACGTCAGGCCATCATTGACAATTTAAAAAATAAGATGATTGACGATTACCGCCAGCAGGCTATGACCCTGACTGAAAAGGGTGACTATGCGGCAGCAGTGCCCCTGTGGGAAAAGGTGCTCGATTGGGAGCCGGAAAATAAAGATGTCCAGCACCGGCTGGAACTGGCCAAGCAAGCGGTCATGCGCAAACAAAATTCGGAATCCCTTAAGCTGGCCAATGATTATTACCAGGATCAACGTTATATTGATGTGATGGTGGAATGCCGGGCAGTGCTTGATCGTGATCCGGAGAACCAATTCGCCAAGCAGCTCTATGGCAGGGCGGAAAAACGAGCTCAGCGCCTGGGTCAGGATGCCAGTATGACCAATGTCAACCAGATCCGCAATATTCGCGAAGCTTATCAGAAGGGCCTGCAGGCCTACACGCAGCGCGATTGGGCCAAGGCTATCAACTATTGGGAAACGGTCATCGAGAACACGCCCCTGCAAAAGCAGGTTTACCGTTATCTTACTTTTGCCCGCAACCGCCTGACCGAAGCGGAAAAAGCCAAACTCAAACAAGCCACGGTCAACCAGAAAGAAAATAAAAAACGCAGCCTTTACAAGGAAGCGGTCAACCAGGCCAAGCACGGCGATCTCAAAAACGCCATGCAGACCTGGGAGAAGCTGGTCAAAGAAAATCCTGATGATGCCGACGCCAAGAAGAACCTGGATGCCACCAAGAAAAACTTTATCGACAGCCAGAAAAAAGGCATAAGGTGGTAGGGATTCCACATATTGAATCCCCGTTGGACTTACAGAACAATGGCCTCAAGGATTTAACCTGTTAACTTGTGCCACAAAATCTTCCCCTCAGCGCCGGTGCATTTTGCGCAGCACGCCGATAACAATTCCCTGTATACGCAAATCGCCTTCTTCCACATAGATAGGCTGCATGCTGGCATTAGCCGGCTGCAGACGCACCCGTCCAGCTTCCCGGTACAGGCGTTTGACGGTGGCTTCATTACCGATCAGGGCCACCACAATCTCACCGTTTTGGGCATGATCTCTTTTTTCCACGATAATGAGATCACCATCAAGGATATGATCTTCAATCATGGAGTCGCCTTTGACCGTAAGCACAAACGTCTCACCTTTGCCCAGCAACTCCTCCGGCAAGGCCATGCTTTCCGGTTGCTCCAAGGCTTCAATGGGCGACCCGGCGGCTACCAGGCCCAGCATGGGTACGGACAGGGCCCGCGGCTGATCGTCCGGTTCCCTGAGTTCCACGAAGCGGGCGCGTCCTTCAGCCCGTCTTAACATGCCTTTTTCTTCCAGGGTCTTTAAATGTTTATGCACCGTGGCCACCGAGGACAGGCCGAAATGTTCGCCGATCTCACGTAAGGTGGGCGCATACCCCAAACGGTTAATAGTGGCTTCCACATAATCAAGTATGGCTTTTTGTTTTTTAGTCAGAGCCACAAGGTCACCTCTTTGCTTGTCATTGCCGGCGGCGGACCGCAGGTCTAATTTAAGCTGATGCAGTCTTGCTGACAAGCTTTTATTTGGATTCTGGTTCAGCAAGACAGCCGCTTGCCGAACTGTTGTTCGTACAGGGCTGTATTTTCCATTGTAGGGGCACGGCGTGCCGTGCCCCTACAATTTAAAAAAGATAGCAAAAAAAGACAAACCATATTCCTATCTTTAACTTTGCGCCTTGGCACGAAAAATGGCATTTATTTTCCACTCGGTCGGTTTAGAATTAAGCGTTCCCCGTCTTAAGCGCTCCATCATGCAAAGGGGGGACCATTGACTCTGCTGGCTGCGCTTAAGGCCGGGGAAGCCCGGACCAACCCTCGGTTTACCGTCGTACCTGCGACCACCCTGCAGGCTCGGCGGTCAGGGTGTGCATGCTGGTCCGTAATCTTAACTCTGCTTCAAATAAAGCTGCTGCTGATTTTTTACCCGGTACTACAGCCAAAGGCAGGATCATTTGCTCCACAGCTTCATGGGCCAGCCCCAGGGGATAGCGCCGGCGGCGCCATCCCGGATAGGCCGCTTTGGTCTTCGCGCTTGATGAATTCGCCTGGTCAGTCGCCGCATAGACGCCCAACAACTCAAAATTCACCCGGTCTAAGGCTGCACAGCGGTGCGCTTTAATCCTACTGTGGCTTTTAACCGCCCCATTTTTATGGCCTACAGCCTTTTGAAAAAAATCAGCCGGCCCTTTGATCCAATGCCTGTGAAAACCTTGCCAGAGGCAGGCGATCAGCTTGGCGGGATTCTGTTTCTTTCCTGTGGCCGCCCGCAAACACAGGCCCCACATGGTTGGATCTGAATGATTAAACATTTTTTTTCTTTCCTCCTTTCGACTATTTCCCACCGCTACCTCCAAGCCTCAGGCCATTTATTCTCCCTCATCCCATGGGGATTGAGGTGGTCATTCCCTAAGCCCGCCTGGTCTTAAAAGACAACTCAAGGCTTAGGGCACTGGGCTTTCATCTATTTAGTGGCGAACAAATACCGAACTATTGTTTTAAAAAAAATCTCTTTTCTTATTTTTCGCTAATTGTTCTAACCACATCTCAATATTTACCATTTGTTCGCTTTTAAGTCAAGTGACTTTTTATTTTTTTTCTATTTTTTTTATCGCAACAGACCTGCCACTCCCACCTTGACCGCACCTCATCGCTTTTGTTATGATAACGCCATTCTTGAAATCGTGAGGATCGTGGAGATGAACTCATTTTTGGAAGTCAAATGTCCTGAATGTGACACCATTCTTATTATTGACCGTGTAACCGGCAAGGTTTTGGAGACCAGAAAACCATTGCTTAAAAACAGCAGCGGCGACCGTTTTCAGGATTCACTTACCAAAGTCAAACAAGGCACCAAGGAAGCGGAGAATTTATTTAAGAAATCCATGGAAGCGGAAAAGACCAAGTCCAAAGACTTGAATGAATTGTTTGAAAAATCCCTGGATCAGGTGAAACAGCAAGGACCCATTACCCCGGAAAAGAATATCCTCGACCAGGAGTAGCTCTTTCAGTTCTCCGCTTCTACCGTGCCATCCTGCAATTTATACTCATGCAAAAAGGCCTGAAATTTGGAACTGTCCTGATGGGTTAAATCCAAAAACTGCAAGCCCACCACAAAGCGCTGGTCATCATAAATCTGACTCCACAAAACGCGGGAGAGCATGTTGATGCAGCATGCCTCGCCTTCCGGCTCCTGGGGCAGCGTCATCTGCAGCTCCAGAATTTGACCGGTGGCCATTTTCTCAGGCACCATCACCACCATGCCACTGATACCCAAATGGCGGGCAATCATGTGATTGAACAAGGAACAAGCGCCTTGATGCTCCCTGGCCGTGTACTGCACATCCAATTTGAGGGATAGACCTTTTTGCCAACGCTTTTCGGCAAAGGCTTCTCCTCTTTGAATTAAGCTGTCCATGAGGCCACCTCGCTGTTATGAAGATGAACGGCCGGACTTCTCTTCATTGCATGGTCTTAGTATCGGCAGGACCCCAAGACATTAATAGCCAAATCAATACTACTTTGCATCAGGATATAAATCCTTACCATTTGGCCGGCAGTTCCCCCTGTGGATGGTTGCAGGGAACAGGCATACCTGTTTCCTGCACGATCATCTTCAAGCAGATGCGCCTTGCCCGACGCCCATAAAAAAAGGGCATGGCCAATACTGGCCATGCCCTTTGCTTGATACTCAGGCTTAAGCAGCGCTGCTCATGCGGAAGTTGCGCAGTTGAATTCGTTGCAGTTCTGCCTCTAAATCCGGATTGAGCTCAAAGTTACGGTCATATTGGGTGGCCAGGTGGATCATGGCCAGCACCCCGCCTTGTTTCAATACCCTGGGCACCGATAAGGCCTTTCCATCACTTTTGCCCAATTCAGCAGGTTGGCCGAACAGCCTGCCTTTTTGGAACAATTCATTCACCATATCATAGCTTGCCCGGAAGGCTTGAATTTTCTGTTGATCCTCGCCCATGGCGCGGGCTTCGGCTTTTAAGACCATCATGATCACCCTCGCCAGCCGGCGCTGGCCCAGCTCGTTCTTCTTCTGATGATGCCAGGCGTAGTAGGCCTGGGCCAGCGGTCCTTTGGTATCTTGCATAGCCTGCGCCAGGAAAGGCGATTGCCTAAGCACTGACAAGTCACCGCGTAAATTGCCTTCTTCCGCAATGATAGCCCGCGCCTGGCCGGTGTAAGGCATGACCATAACCTGCTGCTTTTCATCCTGGCCTTTTTGCATGGACTGCAAGGCCATAGCACTATCAGCCAACACATTGGCCAGAGCAGGCATAAAGGTGGTTATCTTTTGGGTGCCCACGGTCATGGTCAGGGTTTCACCTTTGGCGGTCATGACCGCTGCCGCCACACCGGTTAAGGCTTCGCCCAAATTGTCGGACACCATGGCATTTTCCGGCAAGGTGACCTTGGCCATCAGCGCCCCAAAAGCAGCGGCTTGCGCTTCACTGACACTGCCATTAGTTAAAATGGACTGGAGCAACGTCAGCTCTTCGCGATCAGCACCTCTGGCCTGAGTCAACAGGCCTTGAACAGCGCTGGCCAACCCTTGGCGCCCTTTTTCATCCATCAACAACAAGAAGCGATTGTCCGCATTGGCCTCGACCGCAGCGCCTGTCATTTGACCATCGGCCATGGCTTTGCTGGCCAGGAGCATTTCCGCCACCTGACTCATCATCACTTTAAGCTGGGTTTCGTCCTTGCTGGCTTTGGCCTGGACCAAGGCTTGCTGCATGGCTCCTAATTCAGCGCGGACACTTTCATCAACCACTTGGGCCAACTTCATCGATTCCACGGCTTCCACCAGGGTCTGCAAGGACGGCGTGTGGCCCAGATTAAGTAGTTGCTGATACTGGGCTTCCACGACGCTTCTGGCGCTGGTAGCCTGGGCATCCAATTGCAGCCGGTAATACTCGATGAGTTTGCTCATGGCCGGGGCAGTCACCGCAATGGGTTGCTCCTGCTTGGCCCCCAGGAAGCTGGTGCCCAATAAGGTACCCAAGCTGCGCAGCACGATCCAAGGCAAGCGCATTAGCCGGTCGCTGCCAAACCGTTGCGACAGTTCCTGGTCATCGGCAGCGCGGTCTTTAAGCATTTGCTTGGTTTCATTGGCATAAACACGTAATTGGCGGGCAATGACCAATTGAGCCAAAAAGCTCTGATAGGTATACAACAGGCGCCCCGTCAGGCTGGTTGGTTTCTTTTCCAGCAACCGACGGAAACCATAGGGGATCTGAAGAACAAAGGACGTGTCCCCTTCCACCAGCGTTTTGCCTAAAGGTTGCACCCCGTTTAATTCATGACCTGAAACCCGGAAAGCTGACCCCAACCGGATCTTGACTTGGTTTTTCAGGATGGCCTCAACCGTTTCACCAAAAATGCCCTGCCGGTTTTTATAGAGTGCTTCCGCGATAGGATTGTCCTTAAAGGCCGCTTCGCCCGGAGTATTGGTTAGAAGGTTGCCCAGATCAATGGTCCTCACTTCTCCTCTTTGCCGGTTGAATGTTCTTACGATCTTATAAATCGCCAACACCGCCAGCAACTCAACAGGCCGGCGCCAGGCCAAACACTTGAGCCACGGTACAATGTAAACAAACCCCTCTTGACCATCACCTACCCTTTCCCCATCCCCTGACGGCCTTTAAAAGTCTGGGTTCCACCTTGCTAGTGGACTATTAATCGGTTCTAGCTGCATAAGTCGGATTGGTTGAGCTTTAGGCGGCATGCATACCGTAAGTGCTATCGCAAAAAGCAACACCTAGTAATAGGCCAAAATGGGCAGTCTTAGAAAGAAGAAATAGCGAGCCTCAGCTTCGTGAAGTTTAATTTAATAAGCACCCTGACATAGTCCCTTGACGGACTTATTTTTAGGCTGCATTGATTGCTTTATCCAAAGCCTTTCACAGAGCCCATAAGCCTGCCCGCTGATATTTAGCATCTCGGATTCATTAGTCGCCTCACGGGCATGTACCATGTCATCACTGAGCCCGGTTAAAGGTAGTTTGAGCAAAGAATCATAATTGCTGCTGGCTGCCGGTGTTTGCGCTTAATTTAGCCGTTTGGACTAGGCTCTAGGACATAACTGAGTAAATAACCACCTCGCTGAAAGGGTCGGCCTGTGATCCGTAAGAAAACCCTTCATTCCCCCTCGGCCTTGGCATTAAAGATCATGCGTGCCCATATTCAAAGCCTCTCGCCGCGGTGTTTTAGTGGCCCTGTCAAGAGGACTTTGAACCAGGCCGGACAAGGTTCTAGTCCAACGCCACCACAGGATCTAGACCTGGTCGTCCCTAATCCTTCCACGCAAAAAGGTTTGATCCATCCTGCAAACTTCATCAGCTGACCCAAGCTTGGCTGACCCCAAGATCGGCAATAATTGCACCAGCCTTGCCCCAGCCCCCAATTGTGTTCACCTGTTTTTCAAAATCATTGGGTTCTGTGCTTTCCTGTACCTGGCTTTAAAAGGGATTTCTTCGATATTATTCATCGCTGTGGGATGAGCAGATCCAGTGTACTGATCAGGGCACCCATGCGGTCGATGGTCGAGCCTTTAGCGAGGTTTTGTATAAAGCTTGGATCCAATTGCTGGATCAAGAGCCTGATAATCTCTGGTTGACACTCAGCTTTCAAGCAGTTCCGTAAGATATCCTTCGCTCTATATGTTCCGCAATTACCCCTTCAATATTTGCTGTTTTGGCCTGTGACGATATCAAAATAAACCTTTTTTTAACATCACATTGAGGCCGATGATGCCGTTGCTGAGTAGTAATGATAGCCATTCAGACGATAAGGCGTCGGGTATAGTGCGTACCATGAAGCACTTGTTCTGCTACTGTCCGGTGATTGGGGTTGGCTCTTGATTTTCCCCATCGTGTTGCAGGCACGTTTTCAACTACCGGACTTGGCTGATAAGGATGTTCTTTTTGTACTGCTTGTTGGTAAATCCCATTCATCCTTGCTTCCACTTGCTTCATCAGGTTCATGAAGAGATCAAATTTTTCCCGCTGGCCGAACATTTTATTGTCTGCTTCCAATTGTTTCAGCCACTCGGCCATCTCACCGTATAAGTCTTTGCCTATAATCTGAGTCAGCCGCTGGCGCACGCCACCGTGCTCTATGTGTTCAAAAAGTGCGTTGATCTGACCCGGTAAGTGCAGACCATTATAATCACCGCCATAGGCAATAGCTTTGATCAATCCGAAAAAGTCGTCAAAGCCATTGGAATATGGCGTCGGGGCCACTATGATCAGTCATAAGTAGCAGATACTTTATGTATTAAAATAATAGTCCCCTATGCCACTGCAAATCAGGGCTCCATTGTTTTTTATTCTGCTTAAACCCCGCGATTTTGTCTTGTTCAGTTTATAAATTTCTCCTTTACTTTCCGGCAAAGTCATCCACCATTTCGGCAATTTTTGTTTTGCCTGTCATAGGCAGTGATTTTTTCATTGTATACATCAAGGTTTCGGCCGCGGTACCCAGGCACTACTCACAGGTTCTCCGGCAATGTGATTAATAATCGGCCTGACCAGATTAAGATCGTCTATGGTGGCCGTATCAAAATCGCGGCTCAAATCTTGATTATATGCCTCCATCACAGTCATGACGCCGTCCATGAATTGGTCGGCATTATTTTCAGCATTTCCGGGCGTGAGCACGACATCATAATCATGCTGGCCCCCTCAATTTCCTTCCGTCTTTGACCATGGCGGGTTTTGCATAACTTCGGCCAGTGCGCCTTCGCCGGGTAGCGGATAGACCGGCACCTGTTCTTTATTGTCGCCCAGGAAACCATAGGCCATGTTGATCTTCCCATTTTTCCTGTTTTCCGTCGTTACGTTCAGGGCCAAAACCTTTGGCTTCCATGATTTCACTGGTCCCTGTGGCCCAAGAGGAAGGTGTAACACCATGGGACACACCATAAAAGGCCTATTATTTAAATCGCTGGCGTGTCGGCTGAAACAAACGCTACGGAACCTGCCATATTTTTGGCCTTCAGTACCGCCTTATCTTTTCTCCCAAGTGAGCATGGGAAGTTTGTACCCGGGCGAGGGCAACAAATTGATCACCATCCTTGGCCAACGGAGCAACGCGCAATGACGCCGGGGCCGAATTTCTCATCCACCAAACGGCCGGGAAAAACACCGTAAGGCTTCAAAGGATCGATATAATAACCCAATGGCTTTAACAGTTTTTTCCCCTGCTCCGGCGACAAACTGTTACAAAAAGCCTCTGCAGCCTGGTGGGCATACCAGATCAAGTTATCCGGATCGCGGGGATCAATTGGCCTTGTTACTCTCATGCTCTTCTATAAACTTTATCCGCTGGCCAGTTGATGACGCAGATCTTTATCTTCAATCAGCCCTCTTATGGCGCCGGATGGGTTTTCTGTTGCCCATCCCTCCCTGGGAACATCTTGGCCGGCCGACTTTAATTGAGCTTCAGGGCGAAACCAATGCGCTTAATCCCTTCGTTGTCCAATTCTTCTCAAAATTAAAGCGGCCAAAATCATTGAGCAGCACGATTCCTGCCGGGTCACAGTTTGCAGTTCAAAAAGATTTAGTTCATCTTTTTTAATATAGTTGTTTAAAACCCCTTTGACCTTGTTGACTTCGATTTTGAAGAGGTTAGCCTTAAAGCGATGCTTTGATTATAGTAGAATTCTTCGGCCAGGGTTTTAATGCGTGGCGCCAATACCTTGATCTCATCATTGCCATTGGCCATGGACAGCAGCGTATCAAATTCCTCACTCATGGTGAGCCGTTGTTGACCTGCTTTGAACCCAAGTACCAGCTTATCAAGCGCATTATACCGTTGCGCTGAAGGCAGGTCACGCAAGTTCTTGATCCAGCGCTGCCATTCAAAGCCGATTTGCTTGACAGCCTGGTGTTCGATAAAACGCATTTGGACTTTGCCTCTATTTTCCAATTTTTCAAGCAGGGTTTCAGGCTTGTCCGAGTCAAGAAGGTGGCCATTTATCCAGTCTCTGAGTTGTTGCAAGGTGCGATAAGCCTCTTGCACGGGTTCAAAGGTGGTCTCCACATCATCGCCGTTGCCAATGGAAGTAACAATACTTTCCGTATCACGGATGTAGCCCCTTGCCGGTTCATGCTGCAGGAAGTTATTCTGATTCTGGCTGACATATTCAGCGCCACTGGGCGTATCGGGCATGGTGGAAGACAGGCCAAAACCGCTAAAATCCGTACTGTAGTTATTGTAAATCGCCTGGGCGGCAATAGGCTCAGGAATGCCGGCATCCTGGCAATACATCTTGAATAGTTCGATATCGGTGTTGGTATTTTGACGGTTGGGAATGGTGTGGCTGGTTTCCCCGGCGAAAGCCACCGGAAAACCAGGATAGCCGCCCATCAGTGCGGTTTGGCCATCATTGGCCAGGACTACCCGGGTTTTAAAGTTGTCGCCCAACTGGACCTTGCGCCTTATATCATCCCTTTTCATGGCCTCTTTCATGGCTTTGTAAAGGAAAAAGTTGCTTTCGATTTCGTTACGAGGATTATGTTTGCTTTCGTAAGAATAGAGCACTGGTAAAAATTTCGGTTGTTTAATGAACCGGACGCGGGTACCTTTTTCATCAATATACCCTTCGAATATTTCGACCTTAAAAGGGTTTTGCTCATTGGGCATGGTGATAAAAAATTCATCTATTTTTTGCGGTTCATCAACCCACTTATAGTGGCCCTCTTCTTGCACAATACCCTGCATGCCCAGCTTGTTCATTTTGTTGGCTTCCAGATTGCCGTCCGTCTTCACCTGGTTGGGGTAATAAACTGTCCATATCGTCAAGGGGGAATTAAAGGGATCGTGTGGATCTCTGATCGGGGCGTCAAAATTTACCTTTGTTTGCATGTCATTCTCAAACCCATCGGCAATGGTTTTAATGACATGCGCCAGTCCGCCGCCGGTGGGCCAACCTTCAGCGGTGGGCAAATCAATGGGCCGTCCTTGCAATGATTTCGAACTTTTATACCATTGGGGCGGCACTATTCTATGTATCAATAAGGTCTTGAGGGGCAGGGTTTTATCCGCAAAGCGGTCAAATTGACGTTGACATATTTTTAGCAGCATTTTATGCATTTCCGGACCGGTCTCGGGTATAAGACGAAGTCTGCGCACAGCGTGTAAAAAAGCATTATAAGGTTCTATACGGTCATGAGGAAAAACCTTTCTGATAGCAGCACCCATATCGCTCATAAATTGAATCAAGTCGTCTGTCGCGACGTCCTCGTCCTGGAATTTCGTTGTCCTAATCTTTTGCAGCCGTTCTACTAATTCCTGCTGATATATGGACCAATCATTGGCTTGGATAATCGCTTCAAACTTGTCCTGTTCTTGCCTGCTTAATCGTGAGTAAGGGAGTATATCCGCTCGGCGCCGGGTAGGCATGGTTTCAACCATCCCTACCATCCCGGCCGTGATGATGGTTTCACCGAGGCTCCGGCCCAAAGCCGCGTCCACAATAGCCACCAGGATCACCAGGGCTGCTTTTCCCCAGGGCGAAGCTTGCATCGCTTGTAAAGCCGGTTTGGGCTGGTGATACCAGGATGAAATGCTTTCGGCCAAATCCTGCCAGGAGCCGGTGAATTGTGTTTGCAGGTTTTGGAAGACACGGCTGGCTCGCTGGGCGACCGGCTGCCACAGGCTGCGGGCTATGGTCTGCAGATTAATGCGGCTTAGCAGGTCCTGGACATAGGCAAGCACGGTGACGCTGGGCTTCACGGCATTGAGGGCCTGCACCAGATCGCGGTTGTTGGCCAGTACCACCACCTGCATGCCATTGTTCAGAGACGCGTCCACACTGGCCGGAGAGATACTGGTTGCTTTCAGGGCATGCTCCCTATCCACCACCAGGGCCATCATGCCGCTCTTGGTTTCCTGCACCACGGTCACCCCCCCGGGGATGGCCATATTGGCGTTGGTTTGCTTATTGGTGACCCTGGTCACTTTTTTCCAGACCATATCCGTGTAGGTGTCAAAATAAGCCGTGGTTGCTTGGTGGTCTTTATTGGTCAAATTTTCCAGCATGGCCAGGCCCGCCGGATCGGTCAAACTTTCTACCATTCTGTTCATCGGGGCCTGTTCCGCCGGCAATACGGGCGGCGCAAAGATGGTCTGGTTTTGCGCCAACAGGCGCTCGAGCGGGCTTTTCTGGCCCTGCAAGAGATCAAAGTAGGGGTTGACGATGTCCTGCCTGGTGACTTTGGGCTTGATGGATACATAGGAGACGTCGCGTTTCTTTAATTCCTGCAAGATCTTCTCAATATGAAAGCCGCCATTGACCATGAGGGCAATGGACTCTTTTTTTTCTTTCATCTTGGCCAGCAGGTTGTCCACAAAAGCTTGGCTGCGCCGGTCGGCCAAATCATAAAAGGATTCGACTTTTTTCAATTTGTCATCAAGGGAATAAAGGTCCGTATCAAAATATTCCACGGCCGAACGGTCCTGGGCTTTGATGAAGTCCGTGAAAGCTTTAATGGTGTAATTTTGCCGGTGGGTGCGGAACTCATTCAACTCTTCCTGGGTTACTGAGATATTGAGCAGTTTTTCCATTATATCCAGTTGCCCCATCAGCTGATCCAGTTTCTGCTGATTGGGGTTGTTGTAGAGCTGGCCGCGGATATCCTGATCCAGCTGGGTGATGTCCTGCATAAGCCGGCTGGAGTCCATCTCACCAGAAAAATAATTCTGATGAACCCTGAGGAACTGGGCCAGCGTGGCATACGCTTGGGTGTCCACGTGATATTTCCGGGCTGCCTTTTTAAGACTCACGGCATAGTTGAGCAAATCCATTTCGCCGTTGCGGTAGGCCGTGCGCTTTTGATCATATTCATAGAGCGCGGGATTGTAGAGGGTAGGTTTCAATTCTTCCAAGGCATCGCGCAGGTCATAACACTGTCCTTGGGTTTCGGCATTGAGGAAACTCTGGATGTCCGCATAACTCTGATCATAAAGGGCTTTGTTCTCCACGCCTTCCAGATCGATCTTATCCTTGGTGTTACTGGTGAACTGCTCCGCGCCGGTCAGGCGCCCCTGTTTGACAAAATAATCGGCCACGCCTTCCTTGATGTCCTGGAGAGGAAATTTTTTAAGCACCGACATGTCCAGATGGCCTGCGCCGCCTTCTTCACCAATTAATTTAAGGTGATGCTGTTGATGAAGGTGACTGATAATGTGGCTGATGTTTTTCTGGACTTCATATTGACAGTGGAGGTCTTGGATACAAAGGATGGTTTGATTGGAACCCTGGAAGCTTGCTTCGATGGTACCGTATTTCTCTGGGATGGTAATCGGCTTCCCCTCATACGTCACGGCTTTGAGGAAGCCTGCGGTGCCCGGCGATTCAAACGCCCAGGTAACATAAGGTAAGATAAAACTGAGCGTCATCATGAGGGCGATGGTGCCCAGCAAGTGTTTAAATTTTTGGTGCCTTAAGGGTAGGAAAAATCCGGACTTCAGCATGTGATGGGTCTCCTTTGCAGTTAATACATGGGACTGGTTTAAGCTGAACATTTTTAAGTATAGCGTGACATCTCTGTTATCTCAAAATCAGATGGCATTTTTTTTAAAATTTTTAAATTAAACTCCAGTGCCTGTTTCATAATGGCACTGAAGATAGCTGGAATATTTAATGTGGAAATAATGGTTGGAACTGGTTGTTGGGTATTAATTTTTGATATGAGGGTGTTTTTAGAGATAGTGAATGGATGGTTTTTTTTGCACATAATCCAAGGCAACAGCATTAAATACAAACCTCTTTTAAGGCTGAATAAAAGTACCGCACTCTTTAAATGTTCAAATTAATTTTCAAAAAAAATTATCACTTTAATTAATTATTGGCAAGACAAATTTTCTCAAAAATAAGCCAATTTTGTAAAATGTATAAAATTAAAGGATAAAATAATCTATCTATTAATCCTTGGATTACCCTTTATAAGCATAAAGGAAAGGTAATTGTCGTAACCGATATCACGTTCATGTGCCTAAAATTTTTTATCAGGCGTAGGTGATGGATTGAACGCCCAAGCCAAAGCAGGACCACCTACCATGAGATAAATTAAAAAAATACAACAATCATACTGCCCCTGCCCAATTTATTGCACCGCGAGATTTAACTATGGGTGATAAAAAATCTCAAGAAAGTCAGTAATAAAGGAGTCTTGTTATGCCTGCATATGGGATTGATTAAAAAGCCGTTATTTTTAATGGAAGCCGAGGGGATGAAAAAGAAGACCGCAAGGAGGGTCAAAATGATTTGTGCCAACAATATTTTTTGATAGAATCGAGAAGATCATTATTTTTATCTAAAGGAGGACCATCACATGATCAAAATTTACGTTTGTCAGGTTTGCGGCCACATTGAATTTGGCGCAGCACCGGAAACTTGTCCGGTTTGCTGGGCCGAGAAGGAAAAATTCGAAAACAATGATAATGCCATCCATCCCGCTGCCCACGAAGGCAATGAAAAACATGTGCCTGTTCTGGCCAAAAGCGATGCCTGCGGCTTGATCCCCGATGTGTGCAAGGACTTGCATGTGAAGGTCGGCTCCGTGCCTCATCCCATGGAAGCTGATCATTTCATAGAATGGATTGATGTCTATCTGGATCACGTGTTCATCAGCCGTGCCCAATTAACGCCCGCGGCCTTGCAGGCTGCCGTGGGCCTGCATTTGAAAAAAGATCAGCAAGGCACCATCACGGCCATTGGCCATTGCAACAAACACGGCTACTGGACGGCCGACCTCAGCCTGTAAGCCAAGATTCATTAATCGCACCCTGTGCCTGGTCTTCCACGGTCAGGCACAGGCAAGGGCTAGTGCGGAAAGGCTTTCCATATCTCATCCAGCACCGCCGCCGCTTTGCCGGGAATGCGGATGTCCGCCAAATCGGAAACACTCGTCCCGGCCGGATTGATTTCCACAATGGGGGCGCCCCTTTGATTGGCATCGATCACAGGCCAGGAAACATAGGGAAACACGCTGGTCGTGCCCACCGTAAATACCAAGTCAAAGCCGTGCCTAACCTCCTGGTTCAGCCTGCGCACCTTATCGTGATCCAGCATTTCTCCAAAGAAAACCACTTGGGGCCGCATGGCAGCCCCGCACTGGGGGCAGCGGGGCGGTATTTCCCGCAAGCTGCTGTAATCCTTTACGGTTTGAGTAAATGGGCATGCCGTACAGACCAAGTGGTGCATATCCCCGTGAATATCAATGACGTTCCTGGATCCGGCAGCCTTGTGAAAGCCGTCGACATTCTGCGTCAGCACCCAAACGCGTTCGAAGACGTTGCTCCATCTCCGCGATAACCGCATGAGCCCGGTTGAAAGTGGCTGCCCGTCCCGCCTTTTCAATCTCCATCAAATACTTTCCACGTTACCTGCGGTTGTTGGGCCAGCATAGCTCCGGATAAAGCGACTTCAAAGGATAGGCCTTCTTCAGTTAGACCATTGTTGTACAGCCCGCCAACACCGCGGTAGGTGGGCAGGCCTGATTCCGCGGAAACACCGGCGCCGGTGATAAACAGGATGCTTTGGCTGTGGCGCAGATAAGCAAGCACTAGTTGCAACAAGTCTGTATTAATCATGGAAACTATTATAGAAAATCTGCCCGGAAAGGGCCATAATTCTTTATGATCATGTCCAGCCACTGTATGGTTTATTACTTTTTTCTATTAAAAGTCTTCGCGAGGTTTGTTAAAGTAATTTTACCAGGTAGTACCTTTGGGTATGGCAAATCTGCTAAACCCATAAAGACATGACCGCCAAATTGCTATCGTTAATTCAGAGAGGAGCTAGGGATGGATCTTACGTTGCGAGATGACTTTATGGCCAAATGGGAACGCTATTTTCCCGGCGCTGAACTACCGATAACGTTTTATTTGGATGAAGGCACCGGCCAAGCTGACATAGCCCCCATAAAAAAAGGCCATAGTTGTTTGATTTGTGAATTAAGCCAGGTGCGCCAGGGCAAGTCCCTGTGTTATGGCCCCGAGGCCCTGGCCTGTGGAGGCGCCAAACGTTATCTGGGTTATGCGCCCAGGGTGCGCCCGGACTTTGACTATTTCCTTTCCTGCGGCAAGCCCGGCTTGGAGGGTGAGCGGTACATCCGCACCCCGGACATGGTGAAGACCATCATGCAAAACCAGAAATTAATTCCTGTCAACGGCCGGCATTACATTTTCAAACGGTGGGACCATCTTTTGGAATCGGATCAGCCGGACGTTGCGATTTTTTTTGCCACGCCCGACATTCTTTCCGGCCTGTTTACGCTGGCCAACTTCGATCAAACCGAACCGAACGCCACCTTCACGCCTTTTGGTCCGGGATGCGGCACCATCATCCACCATCCTTATTTTGAAAAAGACAGCAGCCGTCCCCGGGCGGTTATCGGCCTGTTCGACCCTTCGGCCCGGCCTTGCGTCCAGCCTGATATTCTGACCTTCAGCGTTCCCCTGGTGAAACTGTCCCGGATGACGGAGTATATGGATGAAAGTTTTCTGATTACCGGAACCTGGGAAAAATTGAAAAGACGTATCAAGGAACGGCGTTAAAGGGTCGCTTCCACCGGATACCCATATCCTTTATATCCTTAGAAACTGTAGCGAGGAAAATGATGGCTGACATCAAACGTCAATGGGACATGCTTTCGAAAGAAATCAAAAATAAATGTATCAAGGATTTGATCGGTTATTTTGAAACAGAACGTGATGAAGAAATCGGCATTATCGCCGCCGAAAACCTGCTGGATCATTTTTTGCAAACCGTGGGACTGCGGATTTACAATAAAGGCGTGGAAGATTCGCTTGGTTTTATTAAAGAGCGCTTTGAAAGTATGGCCCTGGACATGGAAGCACTGGTAAAAGAGTAGGTGTAATCGCTCAAACTTGATCTGACAAGCAATGTCAGAGCATACTTGTGAGAACCATGTTGCATAGAATGAGCTTTTCACGTTATTTTAATTTTGTTAGGCTATTTCGAAATACGGCTGCCGAATAGGGGCAGCCTCAGCTTGTGAAAAGGAGTTAAAAGTATCCCATTTCGCAATTACTTTCTTAATAGACCTAACGGGGTAGTTTCCAAAACAAAAAGATAGGCAAAATCGGGGCTGGCACCAAAATCTCAGCCACTTTTTATATAAAAAAGGACAGTTTAGTCTTTGACATAACAAACAGGATGGCGCATGCTGATGGTGCGGACAGGATTCCCGCCAGGCCTTTATCCAGGAGGTGCACTATGGGAATGCAAGTCATTCTTGGCGCCGGCGGTACCATAAGCAAGGAGCTGGTCCCCCACCTGCGCCCTTATGTCGACCGCCTCCGGCTGGTTAGCCGGTCCCCCCGCGCTTATGCGCCCGATGATGATGTCTTTCCCTGTGATATTGCCAATGAAAAATGCTGCTTGGAGGCCGTGAAAAAAGCTGAGGTGGTTTATCTGACAGTAGGCCTGCCGTATCAGCTTCAAGTCTGGCAGACACAGTGGCCTAAAATCATGACCAATGTAATCAAAGCCTGTACTCAGGAAGGAGCCAAACTGGTCTTCTTTGACAATGTATACATGTACGGCTTGGTTGATGGTCCCATGACCGAAGAGACACCCTACAATCCCTGCAGCCGTAAAGGTGAAGTACGGGCCTTAATCGCCCGTCAACTGCAGGAGGCCATGGCCAAAGGGGAGGTCACGGCGCTCATTGCCCGGTCCGCGGATTTTTACGGTCCTCATACCGCCAACACTTTTGTTTACCCCATGGTGTTCCAAGCCTTGAAAGCCGGCAAAAAACCCAACTGGCTGGGCCGGGCAACTGTACCCCATTCCTTCACCTTCACTCCAGACGCGGGCAAAGCCGTGGCCTTGCTGGGCAACACCCCCAGTGCCTATAATCAAGTTTGGCATTTGCCCACGGATGCCGTGCCGCTCACGGGGAAAGAATTCATCGCCCAGGTGGCTGAAGCCTTGCATCAAAAGTCCGGGTTTACCACCATCTCCAAATTCATGTTGCGCATGGCCGGTCTTTTCAATCCCCTGGCCAAGGAATCGTTGGAGATGATCTATCAGTACGATCATCCTTACCGCTTTGACAGCAGTCGTTTTGCCAAAGCTTTTTTCCCGGCCACGCCCTACCGCGAAGGCATCAAAAAGACGATTTCATCTCTATAAGCCGGAGAACCTTAGTGGCGAGCGCTTGGTTTAATTGGGAAAGTCGGAACAGGTTTTTAAATAGGTGGCCATGGCCACGTCGGTTTTACCAATATGATCAATAAGCCATTCGGCCAGGGTCATTTGCAAATTAACCACGAAGGACAAAGTGACGCCCTGCTGGGCTAACTGAGTTTTGGACTGTTGCACCTGACGAACAAAAGCCCGATGGGCCTGACGGTGCTCTCCAAAATCTTCGCGGGGATAATGATAGCGCTGCATGACTGTTTCTTCGTCTTTGAAATGAATCACGACATAGTCCTCCAAAAACGCCAGCACTTGTTCCACCTGGTCTTTGCCTTTGCCTTTTTTCATGGCCTCCACCAGCAGATTAAGCCGCCGGATCAGTTCCTGATGTTGTTGATCAATGGCTTCGATGCCAACGGCAAGCCTTGGTGTCCAAACAATAGTTGACATTTTTCCTCCCAAGGAAAAAAGAAGTGCATAATAATATGATCGGAATAAGATGATTCAATATGAAGAGGCATACAATGACAACTTATATTGGCCTGCTGCGAGGAATCAATGTGGGCAGCCACTATAAAATCAAAATGGACGAATTGAGGCCCCTGCTGGAAGCCATCCCTCTCAACTCGGTGGCTACTTATATCCAGAGCGGAAACTTTGTTTTTCAAAGCAAAATCAGCTCTATGCCCATGCTACGTACCAAAATCCAAAATACCATTCATCGTCATTTTAAAATGGACGTTGCCGTGCTGACCAGGACCAAAGGCCAATGGCAGAAGCTCGTGGCCAGCAATCCCTTTGTTGCCGGCCAGGCCTTGGAATTTATGCATGTGGCCTTGTTTGACCGCTATCCTCATATGAACTTGCTGCATGATGTGGAAACCCTCAAGACCAATGCCCAAGCTCAGCGTGGTCCTCATCGGAGTTTGTATTTATATTGTCCCCAAGGCTACGGCAGAACTAAATTATCCAATACCTTTCTGGAGAAAAAACTGAATGTTAAGGCCACCACCAGAAATTGGAAAACCGTACGGCACTTACTGGCCATGGCGGAGGGGATGTAAAGGCAAGAATTATTGGCATAGGGGAGACCCCTGCTTATTTAATTATATTTAAATTTTTCTTTATATTAAATCGGATGGCTTTTTCATCAAGCCATAACTTTTCCTGTTCAAAATATAATTTCGTAACCGCCGGTGCACTAATACGAAACCGCTCTGCTAAATCCACACGAATTGATCGATAAGATAATAATTGCCCTTGGGGAAGGTATTGGTAGGTTTTGGAATGATCTCTGCGGAATTAACGGGTTTTTAACAGACTTCCGGCTTTTCGAATAGAAATGCCCTTTGGCCGCCTCCTGTGCCAGGTTATGGCCGTGTTAGACAGGAGTAGTTAAAAATAATTACTAAAAATATTTAAGGGCGTGAGAATTGAGAACGGAACACTGACCACAACGGAAGTTTATTTTTCTCTGTTTTCTGTCTTTAGTTGCTTTACCAATTCACCTTTGGTGAGTTGGTAGCGCTACGGGGATTCGAACCCCGGTTTGATGACTGAGAATCACCCGTCCTAACCCCTAGACGATAGCGCCCTGGATAACAAGAATGGTTGCAATTAAATGATTAATAAGGTTTAATTTATTGGGCTGTATTTTACACTTTTCTGCATTTTTCTTCATCACTTTTTTTAACGGCTTTCTCATCATCCTTTTTCGTGAGGTCCCATGGCTCCTGATTATGTCACCTGGAACGAACAATTCAGTGTCCACCATCCCTTGCTGGATGAGCACCATCAAAATTTGCTTACCTCGCTCAATGAATTGTATCTTGCCTTGCAAAAAGATCAAGCGCAGGACCACTTGTCGGAGATCATATCACGACTTTACACCTATACGCGTGATCATTTCAGCACGGAAGAATCATTGTTGGCTGTCGCTCATTATCCTGATTTGGACGAGCATAAGAAGAAACATCAAGCCATGGTGACCAAAACCCGCCAAATCGCTGATGAATTCCATACCTACGGTGCATCGGAAGCCCTGGAAGTGTTAACCTTTTTAAAGGGTTGGTGGCAAGGACACATTCTGGGAGCGGACCATCATTATAGGCCCTGGCTGGAAAAGCTCAGCGCCTCCTGAACCGTACTTTATCCACTTTAATAACCACATGGTTATCTTCATTTTCATATCAAGCATTTATCAAAAACCGAGGTGTCCAATAAAAAGGAGGATTGTCACATGGATAATCTCAATGAGACCTCATCGGAAATGGAATCGGAAGCCTTGGATGCCTATTCACGAACAGTGGTCCAGGCGGCTGAAAGGGTCAGCCCTTCGGTCGTTCATATTCAATTAATAAAAACCAACAAGACCGCCAAACCATTGGAAATGGGCAGCGGGTCGGGGTTTATTTTCACCCCCGACGGTTTCATCTTTACCAACCACCATGTGGCCCAAGCTGCTGAAAAAATGATCGTAACTCTATCCGATGGCGGTGAATTTCCGGCGGAAATTATCGGCACGGATCCCTATACGGATTTGGCTGTTATCCGCATTGATGCCCCCAACCTGGTCCCCGCCGATTTGGGAGACTCCAATAAAATCCGGGTAGGCCAACTGGTGGTGGCCATTGGCAATCCTTTTGGATTTCAACATTCGGTCACGGCTGGGGTGATTAGCGCCCTGGGGCGCACCCTGCGCACACCGCAAGGTCAATTAATCGACCATGTCATTCAAACGGATGCGGCCTTGAACCCGGGTAATTCGGGCGGTCCCTTGGTCAACGCCCAGGGCCAGGTTATTGGCATTAACACCGCCATGATCAGCAGTGCCCAGGGCCTCTGTTTTGCAGTAGCTATTAATTCGGTGCAGCTCATTGCCGGACAATTAATTAAAGACGGGAAAATCACGCGCGGTTTTTTGGGGATTTTGGCGCAAACCGTTACCCTGCACCGCCGCTTGGTTATGTATTACAAACTTAATCAGGACCATGGGGTTCTGGTAAGCGGCGTGGAGCCGCACACCCCTGCGGAACGGGCGGGACTAAAAATTGGGGATACCATCATTGAATTGGATGGCAAACCCGCCAATAGTTCCGATGATCTGCAACGGATATTGGCGGAAAGCCTGATTGGTGAAAAAACCACTGTCACTATTTTGCGGCAAACCAAGAAAATCACGCTGGCCATTGTGCTGGCCGACCGCCAGGATTAATGGTCAAGGCCAGGCCATTTTTCCAAGCAGGCACGACCGCGGAGTCTGCGCAGAGGCGACTAATTATTCGCTCCCGGAAAAATACTGTCGTTTTGGAAACAAAAAAAAGCGGGTCTTAAAGACCCGCTTTTTTTGTTGGCTGCCGACTCAGGGCTTGAACCTGAAACCCCCTGCTCCAGAGGCAGGTGCTCTACCAGTTGAGCTAGTCGGCAGCAAGGCTGATTATTATACATTAATTTCTATTTTTTTAAAGCCTGCTTTTAAGCGAGAAAGCGTTTTTTCCTGCCCTAAAATCACCATGATCTCAAACAGTCCCGGCGAGGCCACCCGGCCGGTCAAACATACCCTAAGGGGATGGGCCAACACACCGAATTTTACCTGATGTTGATCCACAAAAGTTTGCAGGACCTTCTCCAAGCCGGCTTGATCAAAAGACGTCACTTGGCTGAGGCTGGCATACAAGGCCTGGAATAAGTCAGGGTGTTGGCCCATGGTGGCTAATTTATCCCGGGCTTTATCCTCCACTTGTTCCAAATCAGGCTCCAGATAAAAATAGCGGACCTGTTCCGGCAATTCGGAAAAGAGTTTGAATTTTTCCCTTACCACTTTCACTACGGCTTCATTATAGTCCTGGTCCGCTTTCCGGAAAGCCTGACCCAGGTGTTCATCTTCAGACAAGACCTTAAAGGCTCGTTCCACATAAAGCGGCTCCTCAATGCTGCGCATGTACTGACCGTTCATCCACATCAGTTTTTGCGGATCAAACACCGCGGGGTTCTTGCTGACCTTCTCCAAGCTGAAATGAGTTTCCAACTCAGCCTGGGTCAGTAATGTGGTTTTGTCGTCCAGCGCCCAGCCCAGCAAGGCCAGATAATTGATTAAGGCTTCCGGCATATAGCCTTCAGCTTCATAGGCCCCCACCGAGGTGGCGCCATGACGTTTGGAAAGCCTGGTTTTATCAGGCCCCAAGATCATGGGCACATGGGCAAAAGCCGGTAACGATTCATTCAAGGCCTGATAGATAAAAATCTGCTTGGGCGTATTGGAAAGATGATCGTCGCCGCGAATGATATGGGTCATCTTCATGGCTGCATCATCAATGACTGCGGCAAAATTATAAGTGGGCAGGCCATTGCTGCGTACGATCACAAAGTCATCCATCTGCTGATTGTCGAAGGTAACCTTGCCCCGAATCAGATCGTCGATCACCGTTTCACCTTTTTGGGGAGAGCGGAAGCGCAGAACATGAGCTTCCCCCTTGGCCATCCGGGCCCTGGCTGCTTCCTTGGGAAGCAAGCGGCAACGGCCGTCATACTTGGGCTGTTCTCCTTTGGCCTTGGCCGCCTCGCGCATGGCCTCCACCTCTTCGGTTGTGCAGAAGCAGGGATAGGCATGGCCTTCGGCCACCAGCTGATCCGCTTTCTCCCGGTAAATCTCCAGCCGCTCGGTTTGACGATAGGGTCCAAAGGCCCCACCTGCTTCCGGACCTTCATCCCAAGTCAGGCCCAGCCATTTAAGGTCATGCAAAATCATGTCCACTGATTCCTGGGTGCTGCGTTCCTGATCCGTATCCTCTAAACGGAGCACAAACACACCCTGATGACGTTTGGCAAAGAGATAATTAAAGAGCGCCGTTCTGGCGCCGCCAATGTGCAGATGGCCGGTAGGCGACGGTGCAAAACGCACCCGTACAGAAGATGACATAATTCCTCCTTAAATAAAGACAGGGACCAGACCGCTTCTTGACCTTAAAAAGGGTTCTGGTCCCTACAACATTTGTTGGTTTGGGATGGTAAGAATTATTTCTTGGGACGGTTGGGATCGTACTTGTTTTCCAGTTCAAACTTGTCGAAACCCATATCGCAATTACCCTTGAAAATAACACCTTCCGCAATCGCCAGTCGGGGGGTGCTGATATCGCCCTGCAATTGACCCGTAGGGGTAATCTCTAGCCGTTTGGTGGCAATCACATTACCCGTAACTTTACCGGAGATCATAATGGCTTTGGCACTAAGGTTGCCTTTGACCACGCCTTTATCACCGATAATGACGCCTTCTTCGCTGCTGATATTGCCTTCCACCCTGCCATCGACGCGGATGGTGCCTTTGGCGTTGATTTGTCCCTTAAAGTCTGATCCCACCCCCAGCAGGGTGTCCACACTTCCCACACGTTCATTGGCCATGGTTTTCTCCAGATTATTGTTTTAAGTATTTTAGAGGATTGACGGGAACGCCGTTGACCCGGATTTCAAAATGCAAATGTGATGCCGTGGAACGGCCGGTAGACCCCATGAACCCGATCACTTGTCCGCGACGAACACGCTGGCCTACATTGACCAGCAGCCTGCTCATGTGACCATAACGGGTGGAATAGCCGTAGCCATGATCAATAACAATCAATTTACCATAACTGCCCTGCCAGCCGGAAAAAGTCACCACCCCGTCGGCCGGGGCTTTGATGGAAGAGCCTTCTTCATTGGCAATGTCGATGCCTTCATGATTGGTGATGGTGGTAAAGAAAGGTGATTTGCGCGGTCCGAAGCGGGAGGTAATCCACCCTCTGACCGGCCAACTATTGGGCTTGGCGGCCAAAAGTGATCGCTGCGTGGCAATGTAATTTTTAATCTCACGATAGTTTTCAATGCGTAGCTTGGCATTGCTCTTAAGATAGTTGAGGCTTTGGGCAAATTCATTGGGCGTCAGGGTGGACCGCTTGCTGAGATTATCAATGAAACTTTGATCGGCTATGGTAGGCCCGCCTTCGCCGGTATATTTAATGGAGTTCGGTTTATTCTTCATTTTGAGCATGGCCCGGAATTCATCTTCGATTTTACTGACACGCTTGAAGGCATCATGTGTTTTAGCCAGTTCTTGGACAAAATAAGCATTTTTTTCAGTTAAATTGATATTGGCCCGTTTGGTCAGTTCGTAATTGACATGTTGGGTAAGAATGAAAGAAGACGCACCTATGACAGCCAGCAGGATTAAGCTTAAACCTCCTATTAACCACCCCGATACCTTGAAGGTATATACTTTACGGTGGTCGTGAGGAATAAACATTAGCGTGAAATAATTTTCTTTGTTCGACCCTTTTTTTGTCATAAGTATCACCAATCAAAGTATCGGACAATTGCCCTATAATTTAATATAACAATAGCCATTATTTTGGTCAATTATTTTGTTAATATTTTTTATTGATATTTAAAAAGTTAACCTATTTTTTTAACCTAAAATGGAAATAATGCGGTCCAGATCTTCCAGGGAATAATAGTCGATTTCAATTTTGCCTTTGCTGGCACTCTTGGGCAACACCTTAACCTGCGTACCCAGTTTGCGTTTAAGCTCATCTTCCAGGTGGCGGGTATGGGGATCTTTAAAGTCTGTTTTATGAGCTTTACCCGGCTTGGATTCTGCTGGTGCTGATTTCATGCCACCGGCAATTTTTTCCGTTTCCCGCACAGACAGATTGTCACGCAAGATTTTATCAGCCAGCCGCTCCATGAGATCAATATCCTCAATGCTCAGCAATGCCCGGGCATGGCCTTCCGACAGACGACCATCGCGTACTTTATTTAATACAGCTTGCGGAAGTTTTAAAAGCCGCAACGTATTGGATACGGACGAGCGGTTCTTGCCAACTTTTTGCGCCACCTCGTCCTGGGTCAATGTAAATTCGTTGATCAGTTGCTGATAAGCCAATGCTTCTTCCACGGGATTCAAGTCGGCGCGTTGCACATTTTCAATGATGGCAATTTCCAGGGATTCGGCATCGTTCATAGGCCGGACCACCACCGGCACTTGCGCCAGACCTGACAACTTGGCGGCACGCCAGCGCCGTTCTCCGGCTACCAATTCGAACTGACCATCTGACTTGGGACGTACCAGGATAGGCTGGATAATGCCTTTTTCCAAAACAGAAGCAGCCAATTCTTCCAATTCCTGGGGATCAAAATCCTGGCGCGGCTGGAAAGGATTGGGCACAATCCGGTCAATGGCCACGTGGGCCACACTATCAGGATTAACAACCTGCTGGTCAGGATCTCCTTGCAGGGGAATTAAAGCTTCCAGACCACGGCCAAGGGCTTGTCGGCTCATCGGCGCACCTCGTTTCATAAAAATCTTGGTTCTGCTTTCCCTTTACAGGCAAAGATTATGGTTGGGGCAACACACTGGATGATGCGGGGAAAGCGGGGGTATCCCCTCCGGTGTTTCCAGGTGAAACAGGCGCCACCGGCTGATGACGGGCTATCAGCTCTTCCGCCAATTTTTTATAGGCAACGGCACCAATACAGCGTTCGTCATATTCTGAAATCGGCTTCCCAAAACTGGGCGCTTCCGACAGTTTAACATTGCGGGGAATAACCGTGTCATAGACTTTATTTTGAAAACGTTTTTTGATTTCCTGCATGACTTGAACCGATAAATTGGTACGCAAATCACACATGGTCAGCAGCACCCCTTCAATATGCAAGTTGGGATTAAGTCCGTTTTTGACCAAAATAATCGTTCTCAGTAATTGGCCCACGCCATCCAAGGCATAAAATTCGCACTGAATGGGGATAAGCACGGTTTCCGCTGCCGTCAGGGTATTGATGGTTAACAGGCCCAGTGATGGCGGACAATCAATGAGAATGTAGTCATAAAGTTCTTTGACCGGACTCAGGGCTTGTTTTAATTTGGTCTCGCGGGCGATGGTATTGACCAGCTCAATTTCCGCCCCCGATAAATGAACGTTGGCAGGTATCAAATCGAGTGACTTGGCTTCTGTCGGGATGATCACCTCATTGACCGTACTGCGACCAATTAATATATCGTAGACACTAAGGTCTAGTTTTTCTTTATCAAACCCCAAGCCAACGGTGGTGTTGCCCTGAGGATCAGTGTCAATGAGCAGCACTTTTTTTCCCAACGTGCCCAAACTGGCTGCCAAATTGATGGACGTGGTGGTTTTGCCGACCCCGCCTTTTTGGTTAACAACGGCAATTACTCTACCCATAATAATCCTAAATAATTAATGGTTTCCTTGAAGACGTGTAGCAAGACGCCCTCTTTATAATAAACAAAGCCTTTGGTCTTTTCCTCAGAGGTGAACCCAAGAACTGTAAGCATTATCATGAAAAAAACCTTATTGTAAAGTGAATAAATGATAATTTCTCAATTTTGATCGGTCAATAAATGGTCGATAGTATCGGCCAGACGGAAGGGGTCAAAGGGCTTGCTGAAATAACCGATAGCCCCGGCTTCCTTGCCGCGGTTCATGTCTTCTTCACTGTTTCTGACAGACAGAAAAATAACGGGAATCGCTTTGGTTTTGTCATCGGACTTAACCAATCGGCATACTTCAAATCCATCCATATCGGGCATCATGATGTCCAGGATAATTAAATCCGGATTTTTCGTTTTCAGGGATTGCAAAGCCTCTGTTCCGGAATTGGCCTCCAGAATAGTAAAAGGTTTACTGCTTAAGCTTCTTTTAAGAAGCATGATGATATCCGGCTCGTCCTCAACAATCATGACGGTTTTTTTATGCATTACCCCGACTCCCAATGACTATCAATTCGACAAAAAATCATTAAGCATGGCTCTGCCTGCCTAACCAATAGGATCCAATGGACTAATTTTATGCTTTTAATGTCTTTTTGTCATCTTTTTTATTTTTTTTGAAAGAAAACCGGCAATCCCATGTCCATTCATTAGTCTTTGTTGCTTTCCCCCATGTTGCCTCGCTTAACGCTTGCCTTGAGGGCTTCACAGGACTCATTCCCCTTAGCTGGGAAAAATGATGGAGGATCGACATGTTTGCCAAGGTTTTTAGCAGTGCTCTGTGGGGTATTTCCTCCCGGCTGGTGGCCGCAGAAGCCGATGTAAGCCGGGGGTTACCCAGTTTTAACATCGTTGGCCTGCCGGACACAGCCGTCAAGGAAAGCCGTGACCGGGTCATCTCAGCCTTTAAAAATACGGAACTTACCTTGCCCGTAAAAAAAATCACCATTAATCTGGCACCGGCTCATTTGAAAAAAGAAGGCCCGGCCTTTGATTTGCCTATTGCCCTGGCTATCCTGGCTGCCAGTGGGCAGCTCAATCCTGAATGGCTCAGTGACTTTTTAATTTTTGGCGAACTCTCCCTGGACGGCAAGGTTAGCCCGGTACAAGGTACCCTGGCCTTAACTCATGCTGCCCGGACCCATGGGTTTACCAAATTAATGGTGCCCCAGGCCAATGCTCAGGAAGCAGCCGTGGTAGCTGGCGTAGAAGTCTTTGCAGTGGACCATCTGTTGCGGGCTGTGGACTTCATTAATCAAAAAAGAGCACTGTTGCCACAGCAAGTGGATGTGGATCAGCTATTCCAGGATCGCCGCATCCATCAGGTGGATTTCGCCGATGTGCGCGGTCAGCTTCATGCCAAGCGCGCCTTGGAAGTGGCTGCTGCGGGGGGACACAATCTGCTCATGATCGGTCCGCCTGGCAGTGGTAAGAGTATGCTGGCCAACCGCATGCCCACCATTTTGCCGGAGCTAACCCTAGCCGAAGCCTTGGAGACCACGGCGGTCTACAGTGTTAGCAACCAATTGCCGTCCAACAGTGCCCTGGTCACCACCCGTCCCTTTCGCGCTCCTCACCATACGGTCAGCAATGTGGCCCTCATCGGTGGTGGCACTTACCCCAAACCAGGAGAGGTCTCCCTGGCTCATCACGGGGTGTTGTTCCTCGATGAATTGCCTGAATTTTCCAAGCACGCCTTGGAGGTGCTGCGACAGCCCCTGGAAGAAGGTCAGGTCTCCATTGCCCGTACAGCTGCGGCCGTGACCTATCCCTGCAGATTCATGCTACTGGCCGCCATGAATCCCTGCCCATGCGGTTATTTTGCCGATCCCGCCAAGAATTGCACCTGTATGCCCCATCAAATTCATAAATATTTAGGTAAAATATCCGGCCCCTTATTGGACCGTTTTGATATTCATCTGGAAATGCCTTCTGTGAACTATCAGGAATTAACCGGACAGGAGGAAAGCGAATCGTCGACGGCTATACGCCAGCGGGTCGCCAGCGGCCGTGCCCTCCAAGCTCAGCGCTATGCCCACCATGATCCCACCATGGTGAATGCCCATCTCAACGCCCGCATGGTGCGGCAATATTGCCAACTGGACAACTCGGGCCAGAGCATCATTAAAGCAGCCATCGACCGCCTTGGTCTCAGTGCCCGCGCTTATCACCGGCTGCTAAAAGTAGCCCGCACTATTGCAGACCTGGAAGACAGTGACACCATTGCCGCCCGTCATGTGAGCGAGGCCATTCAGTACCGGGCTCTGGACAAACGTTATTGGCAGCATCAAGGGTTAAATTAAAACAGCTCGCCTTGATAGGCTGTGTCGTCATTTTCAGAAAATGCGGAACAACCATCACAAGCCGCTTTTTTCTTAGGCGAGGGGATACTAGTGTGCGAGTCCGTGCCTGGTGACACAGTCTTTGAGATGCGGGGATGCACGGGAACGTATTAAAAGGATTAACTATCCCAGCTGAAACTAAACAGACAGTGATCATCGCCACGGGCAATACATTTGGGGTGTGACCCTTTGACGTTTTTTGCGGAAGACAATCTCAGAATCTCTGCCATATAGGGCGTATGGGATAAATCATGATAAAGGGGTATGTCGGGAAAATCCACCAACTTCAGCACGCCCAATCCTGGTCCGGATTTATCCAGAGTCAGGGTGCCCTGGCTGTGAAACTGGCGCCACACCTGAGTTACCCGTTTCAGGACAAACTCCGGAGTGGTAAAGGAAATAAAAAATTTGTAAATTCCTTTAAATTGTTTCTGACAGGCATATTTGGCGGTTTCTGTGATCAGTTGCGTATCACCTTTACCCAGCACTTTGTCTGCTTTAAGCACATAACGCATGTAGGCGCCGTAATCAATCCAGGAAATGGCGGTAATGGGCCTGCTGAAAAATGCCTGATCTTCGGGTGTTAAAGCTTTGAACAGCCTTTCCAGCCCTGCTTGGCCATACTCCAGAGCCAAGTATTCTTTTACATCCAAAAAACGTGTGCCTTTTAGCTGCCCCATGATCTTCCCCTAATCTCAAAAACTTTCCCACTGGGAAAGGGGTCATGGTAGCATATTGACTTTAATTACACAACAACCTTGAGAATACCCTCTCCGGGCAATAGCTGTTGACAGGTCTTCTTGGCTTGCCTATGATACCTGTGTTTTATTTTCTCCCCCAAAGTTAGGTAGGATTCATCCCCCAAGGAGGCGGACGTGGCACGCATGATCACCCCATCAACTCATACCTCGGACATCATCCGCTTTTGCGATAAGGCGATTGCAAGCATTCTCTACCTAACCATGTTTCTTATTCCTGTGGTTTTTATTATATATACGCGCGATCAATTTGAACTGCCCAAACTGACCGTGCTGCGGGTATTAACGGGTCTGATGCTGGGACTGTGGGGCGTCAGGATTGTGGCCGCAGGACGGGTAGCGTTCAGGCGTACGCCCCTGGACCTGCCGGTATTGGTATGGAGCGCCTTGCAAATAGTCACCACCATAGTTTCCGTTTCCGGCTATGTGTCCCTGATGGGAGAATACGAAAATTTCCGGGGCCTGATTACGGTGCTCAACTATACGGCCCTCTTTTTTATTGCCACCAATTTCATTCGCAGCCGGCGACAAATTGACCGTTTGCTTTTCACCATTCTGCTTTCAGGCCTGATCATCACCCTCTATGGTATTGCGCAATTCTTTGGCATTGACTTCATCCGCTGGAATCCCAACAGCATTGCGCCCGGCCGTTATTTCTCCAGTTTGGGCAATCCCAATTTTTTGGCAGCTTACCTGTCCATGGTCATGCCGCTGGTGATTGTCTTCTTTGTGGAAACCAAATCCAGATTCAGGAAAGCGCTGCTGCTTTTTTCCTTTATTGCCATGTTCTGGGCCTTGCTGGGCACAGACAGCCGGGGCGGGTTGTTGGGATTGGTGGCCGCCGTGTTGGTATTAACCGGTTTTGCCTTATGGAAGGGTTACAGAATTCTGCAGAGACGTGCGCAGCAACAAGGCGCGCCCTTTAAGGTCTTGATTCACAAGGCCGTCAAGCAGTACCGGTCCTGGCTGGCCTTGATTGGCATGGTGTTGCTCCTGGTGGTGTCCATTTCAGCCACTTTTGGACGCCATCACATGGCCCGCATGGCGGACACCATTATCCACTTCCATCAGGCCATTACCCGATCCCGCTTGTATATCTGGAAACCAGCCCTGCAGATTTTTGAACATCATCCTGTTCTGGGCACGGGCTTGGATACTTTTAAGACCGTTTTCCCACGCTATGCGACCCCAGAGTTCGCCCGGGTGGATGGAGCCAATGTATCCTCACGCACCGCCCACAATGAAGTCCTTCAAGTTTTGGCGTGCCAAGGGCTGGTAGGTTTGATTATTGTAACCTGGTTAACGGTGATGATTCTTCTACAATGGAAAAAAGCCTATCATCGCGCCCAGGACCAATGGCGTGACCGGCTCATCCTTACGGGCCTCCTGGGCGCCTGGACCGCCTATTCCGTGCAAAATTTGTTTTCCTTTGGGGTGGTGGCCATTGATAGTTTCTATTGGATCATTCTGGCCGTATTTATGTTGATGATGAGCAGTAAAGAGCAGCAGGAACAATCGGCACCCGCTCAAAATCCCACCCCCACGGCCTGGAGCAGCAGCCTGCAGCCATTTAAGCCCCTGCTCATGCTGGTGATGCTGGCCGCCGGCGGGTGGCTGGCCTATGGAGGTCTGCGTATTGCCTGGGCGGACTATGATTACAATTTAGGTACCCTGTTTCGTATGCAAGGGCAACAGCAGCAAAGTCTGTTTTATTTCAAACAAGCCGCTGCTGCTGACCCCTGGGAAGTTAAGTATCAGGTCTATTATGGGTTAGCCCACGAGGAAATGGCCAAAGTGGTTCCAGAAACCCGCCAAAAATTGGAATGGATAAAAAAAGCCATTGCCCTCTACCATGCCGGTCAGGCCATGAATCCCACCAATGCCTATTATCTCGGCAATCTGGGCAGGGCTTATGGCTTTGCCTCCAGCCTGGAACCGGACAACCCGACCTATTATAAAAAGTCGGTGAGCTATTTTAAACAGGCTATTCATTACGCTCCTGTGACCGTGCTGTTCTATGTCAATCTGGCCATGACCTATCTAGGCCGAAGGGACGAGACCCACTTTTTCGAGGTGCTTGATCAATTGGCAAAATTCGAGCCCAAGGAAGCAGGAAAAACTGCTTTTAGCGCAGGCAATGAACTATACAACTACCGCCTCTACCAGGCTGCGCAACAGGTGTACCAGCGGGCGTTAAGCTATAACCCCGAAAATGTGGAAGCCTTGTTCAATCTTGGCGTTACGGAAGCACAACTGAATCAAGTGGACAAAGCGATTAACACCTGGACCAGAGCCCTCAGTCTCAATCCTGATTTCAAACCCGCCCGTCAGATGCTGGAACGCTATCGCCACAACCACTCCACTCCGCCCAGTTCGGTGATTATTCCCTAACCTGCAGCGCTCTTAATTTCAATATCCTCGGACCGCATCAAGGTCGTTAAGGCTTGGATCAGATCGTGGCTGACAGTGACCTGAAAGCGCTCTGGCAATTTTTCCACCACTTGACCATGGTGTACGGAAAGAATGCGCAGCACAACGGGCGTGTTGCCGCTATGCCGGGTTAGAATTTCCTTGATGGCCAGCAATTGTTCTTCCCCCAAGGTGGGGTGCAAGGTGAGCACCAACTGCCGGCTCAGCCGGCTGTAGGCTTCCTGGAAGGGAATAATATCGTGGGCCACGATTTTGTTGTCCTCACCGCTGCGGTCCAGTCGTCCTTGCACGAATACCATTTCATCCTTGTGCAGATAATGACGATGACTTCCCAAGGTGTCGGGCCAAACCATGACTTCCACCAGCCCGTCAAAATTTTCAAGATTAAACCGCAGCATGGGTTCCTTGCGCTTGGTCAAACTGTGCTTAACGCCCAGGATGATGCCACCGACCACCACCGGCCGGCCCTCTTCCACTTTGTTCAGTTGGGTGAGCGCCTGACTATTGAAGGTGCGCAGCAGATCCTGGAATTCCGTCAAAGGATGACCCGTCAAATAAAACCCCAATACTTCTTTTTCGCCGGCCAGGCGGTCTTTCTCATTCTCCGGAATGGATACTGACTTTTCTCTGTCAGCGGTGAGGGCACTTTGATCGAACATGGCCATCTGTCCCAGAGCCCGTTCCTCCTGAATTTTCTGGGCGCGGCTCAGACTCGCCTCCAGCTGCAGCAGCAAGGCTCGACGGGTAGCCGTGAGGTGGTCAAAGGCCCCGGCCTTAATCAGGCTTTCGATTGCCCGCTGATTGACGGTTCTTAGCTCCAGACGTTCGCAAAAATCATCGAAGGAGGCATAGAGGCCTTGGGCCTCGCGTTCCTGCACAATCAGTTTGGCTGCGCCTTGGCCCACATTTTTAATGGCTGCCAGGCCGAACTGGATTTTTTGATCAACCACTATAAACCTATCAAAACTTTTATTAATATCAGGTAGCCCCAGGGCTATTTGCTGGCGCCTGTATTCTTGGATATACGCGGCAATTTTGTCGGTATTATGCATTTCACTGCTGAGCACTGCTGCCGCAAAATAAGGCGCATAATTGGCTTTGAGATAAGCGGTCTGGTACGCCAGTACGGCATAGGCCAGACTGTGGGATTTATTAAACCCGTATTCCCCAAAGCGGGCCATTAAATCAAAAATGGCCTCCGCCTGTTCCGCCGGTATTTTTTTGGTCTGCGCGCCTTTCACGAACACATCGCGCTGTTGCTCGATGAGCTCACGGTTTTTCTTGCCCATGGCTCGCCTTAGGAGGTCGGCTTGTCCATAGGTGAAGCCACCCAGCCTGACGGCAATCTGCATGACCTGCTCCTGATAAACAATGGTACCGTAAGTTTCTTTCAGGATGGACTCCAATTCCGGATGGGGATAACGAATGGGCAGGCGTCCCTGTTTGCGGCCAATATAGTCGTCGATGATCGCCATGGGCCCTGGCCGGTACAGGGCGTTCAAAGCACTGATTTCTTCCAGAGACTGAGGCTTGAGCCGCTTGAGCAGGTCGCGCATGCCTGCTGACTCCAATTGAAAGACCCCGCTGGTCTGGCCTTCCCCCAACATGGTAAAGGTGGCCGCATCATCATACGTGAGGGCCTGCAAATCAAGATGACGGCCGGTCTGAGCCTCCACGGCCTTGAGGGTCTCATCGATCACGGTCAGGGTACGCAACCCCAAAAAGTCCATTTTCAACAGACCCAGCCGTTCCAGGGACTCCATGGCATATTGGGTGGTCAGGGTGCTGGCGTTGCCGGAAGGTTCCGGTTCTTGAATTTTAGGCTGCTTGGTATGGCACAGAGGCACCAAGGTCAACAGGGGATCCTTGGAGATCACAATGCCCGCCGCATGGGTGGATGCATGCCGGGCCTGGCCTTCCAAGGTCATGGCAATGGTCAGCAGTTGCTGCACCTGGCCGTTGTCCTCAGCCAAGGCTTTTAATTCCGGCACTTGTTCCAACGCCCGGCTGATGGTCATCTCCGGACCAAAGGGAATCAGCTTGGCTACTTTGTCCACCAGTTCATAGGCTAAGGTCAAGACCCGTCCCACGTCTCGTACCGCGGCCCGGGCTGCCATGGTGCCAAAGGTGATGATCTGGGCCACGTTTTCCTGACCGTATTTTTCCGTCACATAACGGATGATTTTCTCCCGGCCGATGTCGGAAAAATCCACGTCAATATCGGGCATGCTGATGCGTTCAGGATTTAAAAAGCGCTCAAAAATCAAGCCATAGCGCAAGGGATTGATCTCGGTGATGCCCAGCAGATAGGCTACCAGGGAACCGGCCACGGACCCGCGGCCAGGACCAACGGGAACCTGTATTTTTTTAGCATAACTGATAAAGTCCCATACGATCAGGAAATAAGCGGCATAACCCATTTTTTTAATGACGTCCAACTCCAGGCTTAAGCGGGACTCCACGGCCTGGCGGTCCGGAAAGTCCTGTTGGGCCATGGCTTGGCGGCAGCGTGCTTCCAAATAGGCGTCCAGATCCGGCGGCAAGCCGGCCTGGCTCGGGATCTCGATCTCGTTTTCCGGTATGGGGTAATGGGGTAACTGCATCCTGCCTGACGGCATCTCCAGATTACAATGGTTGGCGATGTCCAGGGTGTGCCGGCCTGCTTCCGGAATTTCCGAGAACAGGTGTTCCATCTCCTCGCCTGATTTTAAATAAAACTCCCTGGTCTCCAGGTGCATGTGTTTTTCGTCATTCAAAGTCTGTCCGGTTTGAAGGCACATCAACACTTCCTGAGCCAGGGCATCGTCACGTTTTAAATAATGCACATCATTGGTGGCCACCACGGGCAGACCGGTCTCACGGGCCAGATCGATCAGGCCGCGGTTGACCAGACCTTGCTGGGGAAGGTGCTGGTTCATGAGTTCCAGGTAAAAATGTCCTTCTCCGAACAGTTGGCCGTATTCCTCTGCCACCTGTCTGGCCAGGGGCAGTTCATTCTTTAAAAGCAGCTGGGCAATCTCTCCCTTTAGACAAGCCGACAGCCCGATGAGGCCCTTGGCGTGCTGGGCCAAAACAGCCTTGTCAATGCGGGGACGGTAATAGAACCCCTGCAGGAACCCGATGCTGGAAAGGGCTACCAGATTTTGATAACCTTCAAAATCCCTGGCCAGCAGCACCAGGTGATGAGCGGCATCTTTCATGCCATGATCACTCTTGCGGTCAAAGCGCGATCCTGGCGCTACATAGGCTTCCATGCCGATGATGGGTTTAATCCCATGCCTGAGACAGCGATGATAAAAATCAATGGCGCCATAGAGCACGCCGTGATCGGTCAGGGCCAGGGCGGGCATATGCAAAGCTTTGGCCCGGTCCACCAAGGCTTCCAGACGGCAGGCCCCATCGAGGAGGCTGTATTCACTGTGAACATGCAAATGAACGAATTTTGTAAAAGGCATACGGTCACTTTCCTTGCAGGCTGAACTCTTTTTTGGTTGGAACCGCAGGTTGCGTTTCTGGTTCAGAGGATACTATACCATACCAAGCGCGACGGTGCTTTTTGATTGTTCCCCGCAAGGTGGCCGAGCAAGGTGATTAAGAGATGATAAGATTTTGTGTCAGCTGTAGTTACACTTTGGTGTCAATCATTAACTCGCGCAAAGTCGCAAAACTAAAGACCTTCTATATTAATTTCTATTGTTACCCTTTTTCTGCGCGTTCGTGTTCTAGGCGTGAGATTGAGTGCTTAGTTTAGCTTTGCCGATTTAGACACAGGCCGCAGGTTTAAGCTGGATTGCCCAAGGCTTGCAATACCACCTTGCGTTTGCGGGGCCGCACGTCATGGTCAACAACAACGATTTGCTGCCACGTACCCAGAATCAACCCGCCTTCCAGCACAGGAATGGTCAGAGAAGGACCGATGAGGCTGGCCCGAAGGTGGGAACCGCCATTACCATCACCCCAGCTTTGATTATGCTGCCAGGCCTTGTTGATAGGAATGAGATCTTCCAACAGGCGGGGCAGATCCTGGATAAGACCCGGTTCCATCTCAATGGTGGTGACCGAAGCCGTGGCGCCGGGAACAAAAACCGTAACTTGTCCGTCTCCCATGCCGCAACCGTTGATAAACGTTCGCACTTCCTCGGTGATGTCCAGTATGTGATCACGGCCTTGGGTGGACAGATTCAGCATCCTGGTGGTAATGATCATAGGGGCAGCTTCCTGATGGTGGTTATTCCCACTCAATGGTGGCCGGTGGTTTGGACGAGATATCCAGTACCACCCGGTTGACGCCCTTGACCTCATTGATAATGCGGTTGGAAATCCGGCCCAGCAAGGCTTGGGGCAAATACGCCCAATCCGCCGTCATGGCATCCACACTAGTCACCATGCGCAGGGCCACCACATTTTCATAGGTGCGTTCATCACCCATGACCCCCACGGATTTGACCGGCAGCAGCACGGCAAAGGCTTGCCATAATTGCCGGTAATAGCCGGCTTTTTTAATTTCCTCGATCAGAATAACATCCGCCTTGCGCAGCACTTCCAACCGGTCCCGGGTGATGTCGCTGATCACGCGAATGGCCAGGCCCGGCCCGGGAAAAGGATGACGCCAAACCATATCTTCCGGCAGTCCCAACTCCAGGCCCACTTTACGGACCTCGTCTTTGAACAATTCCCGCAGCGGTTCCACCAACTCAAAGCGCATATTCTCCGGCAAGCCGCCCACATTATGATGAGATTTGATGGTGGCCGAAGGTCCCTTGACCGACACGCTTTCAATCACATCAGGATAGATGGTCCCCTGGGCCAGGTAATCAAAGGATCCCAAGCGCTTGGAATGCTCCTCAAAAATCTCGATAAATTTATTGCCGATGCGTTTTCTTTTCTCTTCCGGATCGGTAATATCCTTCAAGTCCATTAAGAAAGCTTCCCTGGCATCCACCACTTCCAAATGAATATCGTAATTCTTGGTAAAAATGTCCACGATTTTATCTTTTTCACCGGACCGCAGCAGGCCGTTGTCCACCAGCATGCAGGTCAATTGATCGCCAATAGCTTTATGAATGAGCACAGCCGCCACAGCGGAATCCACGCCCCCCGACAGGCCGCACAAGACCCGTCCTGATCCAACCTGACGCTGAAGTCGTCCGACCGTTTCTTCCACAAAGGAGGCCGGCGTCCAGGTGCCGTTACAGCCGCACCCATGGGACACAAAATTCTTAAGGATCTTCAACCCTTCCTTGGTATGCTCCACTTCAGGGTGAAACTGCAAACCGTAAATGCGGCGGGCGCTGTCACCGATAGCCGCGTAGGGGGCATTCTTGGTCTTGGCCAGTACTTCAAAGCCTTCGGGCAGTACTTCAATGCGATCGCCGTGGCTCATCCAAACTTCGCTGCGCTGGTTAAGGCCGTTGAATAAGATACCGGGTTTGTCAATCTCCAGCTCGGCAAAGCCATATTCCCGTTCCGTCGAGGGGGCCACCTTGCCGTCATTGAGATGGGCGATCAGCTGCATACCATAACAAATTCCCAGAATGGGAATTTTGCTGGCAAACAGATTTTTGTCCACCAGAGGCGCATCCTGTCCGTATACGGAACTCGGTCCACCGGAAAGGATGATCCCTTTGGGGCGCATGGCCTTAATTTGCTCCAATGTCAGCCGGTAAGGATGGATTTCACAATAAGTATTCAATTCCCGGATGCGACGGGCGATCAATTGAGTGTACTGCGAACCAAAATCAAGAATTAAAATAAGTTCTTCCTGTGCTTGTGTCACAAGCTTGGCTCCTTTTATAGTGGATAATGGTTACAGATAAACGGTCCTGGGATAAGCGCAGCGCTTCAGCCATCACCCCGAAAGGTGGTTATGGTCAAGATCAGCTGATTCGGTAATTGGGAGCTTCGTTGGTGATAATGATGTCATGTGGGTGGCTTTCCCGCAAGGATGCATTGGTGATACGGATCAGTTCTCCGCTCTCCTTTAAGACCTTGATGGTTTTAGCTCCGCAGTAGCCCATGCCCGCCCGTAAGCCGCCGATAAGCTGGTGCACGGTCGCGCTCAGGGAGCCGCGATAAGGAACCCTGCCTTCAATGCCCTCGGGCACCAATTTTTTTTCTTCTTTTACATCGTTTTGAAAATAACGATCACTGCTGCCCCGGCGCATGGACGCCAACGATCCCATGCCACGGTAAACCTTGAAACGCCGGCCTTCCAAAATCACCACTTCCCCCGGACTTTCATCAGTGCCGGCAAACAAATTGCCGATCATGATGGCATCAGCACCAGCGGCAACAGCTTTGGCGATATCCCCGGAGTATTTCACTCCTCCGTCGGCAATAATCCGGGCCCGGCCCTTGGCCGCTTGGGCGCAATCCATGATGGCTGTAATTTGAGGAACGCCCACACCAGCCACTACCCGGGTGGTGCAAATGGAGCCCGGGCCAATGCCCACCTTGATCACATCGGCGCCCGCCTCGATCAGCGCTTTGGTGGCGGCGGCCGTGGCCACATTGCCGGCAATCACGTCCATGGTGGGATGTTTTTGTTTCAACCGTTTCACAGCATTGATCACATCCACGTGATGCCCATGGGCAGTATCAATACACAAAATATCCGCGCCGGCGGCGACCAACAGCTCCACCCGTTGGTCAAAGTCGGACGAAGGAACAACCGAAGCGCCCACACATAACCTGCCTAATTTATCTTTGCAGGCAAAAGGAAATTTACGGCGTTTTTCAATATCTTTGATGGTGATCAGCCCTTTGAGATGCCCTTTTTGGTCCACCACCGGCAGTTTTTCTATGCGATGCTTATGCAAAATGGCTTCCGCGGTCTTAAGACTGGTACCCACCGGTGCGGTTATCAGGTGATCCTTGGTCATGGCCTCGGCAATTTTCTGATCAAAATTTCTCTGGAATCTCAAATCACGGTTGGTAATGATCCCCACCAATTTCTCTCCTTCGGTGATGGGCACACCGGAGATATGGTAACGCGCCATTAGGGCATCGGCTTCGCCGAGAAGGTGATCCGGACCGAGGGTGATGGGATTGCGGATCATGCCGCTTTCCGACCGTTTGACCTTGTCCACTTCCGCAGCCTGTACTTCAGGGCTGAGATTTTTATGAATAATCCCCAAGCCGCCTTCCTGCGCCAAGGCAATGGCCAGACGCGCTTCGGTGACTGTGTCCATGGCTGCGGACACCAGGGGAATGTTTAAGGTTAATTTTTTGGTGAGTTGGGTGTGCACATCGGTTTCTCTGGGCAACACATCGGATTTGGCAGGTTTGAGCAGCACATCATCAAAGGTTAAGGCTTCCTTAATTTCTTTGCTTTTAGCTCGTGGTGGCACGGTTAAAAACCTCCTCCAGACCAGCTGGATAAAACAGGTTAAAGTGACTTGCCCAGGGACAAGCCCAACATACAGAATGTTATAAAAGCGAGATGGTAGCAGAAGGCAGGGAAAAAGTCAATAGGAGGACAAGGATCCTAAAAGCCTAACAGGGAACCGGATTTTCTCCGGTCCCCTGTTGGTTTATTTCAGCGTTTCATCAATAGGTCAGCGCCTCGGAGTATGAGCAATTAGTCAACTCTATGAGTATTGAGAATCGACTGCATTGGAACGAAGGTAGCGATTCTCGATTGCTCAGGAACTTGAGCTGCTAACTGCTCGAATTCCTAGTACATGCCTTCCATGCCGCCCATGCCGCCCATACCACCCATGCCGGGCATGCCGCCAGGAGCCGGAGCAGCGTCTTTCTTTTCCGGCTTGTCGGATACCAAACATTCCGTTGTCAACAGAAGGGCTGCCACGGAAGCCGCGTTTTGAAGAGCGCTGCGCACCACTTTGGTAGGATCGACAATCCCGGTTTTGATCATATCCACATACTCACCGGTGGCCGCATTGAGACCAATGTTGGCCTCCTGCTTTTTGACGTGGTCCACTACTACCGAAGGCTCCATCCCTGCATTGGCGGAGATGCGGCGCAGCGGTTCTTCCACGGCACGCTTGACGATATTGACACCCACTTGGGCATCACCGGTTAATTTGACCGCTTCAATGGCTTTTATGGTCCGAAGCAGGGCTACACCGCCGCCGGGCACAATGCCTTCTTCCACGGCGCTGCGGGTGGCGGCCAAAGAATCTTCCACGCGCAATTTTTTTTCTTTCATTTCCACTTCCGTGGCTGCACCCACATTCAGAACAGCCACACCGCCGACCAACTTGGCCAGCCGTTCCTGCAGTTTTTCACGATCGTAATCGGAATCGGTTTCCTCGATTTGTTTGCGGATTTGAGCTACACGGGCATCCAAATCGGAGCTCTTGCCGCGGCCTTCCACAATCGTGGTATTTTCCTTATCCACGGTGATGCGCTTGGCCTGGCCGAGCATATTCATGTCCACACTTTCCAGCTTAATGCCCAGGTCTTCAGAAATGACCTGGCCACCGGTGAGGATGGCTATGTCTTCCAACATGGCTTTGCGACGATCACCAAAGCCCGGAGCCTTAACGGAACATACATTCAAGGTACCCCGCAACTTATTGACCACCAAGGTGGCCAGGGCTTCACCTTCAATGTCTTCGGCAATGATCAGTAAAGGTTTGCCGGTCTGAACCACCTTTTCCAAAATCGGCAACAGGTCTTTCATGCTGCTGATTTTCTTATCATAGATCAGAATATAGACATCCTCGAGTACGGCTTCCATGCGTTCCGAATTGGTGACAAAATAAGGGGATAGATAACCGCGGTCGAACTGCATGCCTTCCACAAAATCCGAGGTGGTTTCCATGCTCTTGGCTTCTTCCACAGTGATGACGCCGTCACGGCCGACTTTTTCCATAGCTTCGGCGATGAGGGTGCCGATAACCTCGTCATTGTTGGCGGAGATACTGGCCACCTGGGCGATCTCTGCTTTGCCTTTGACCGGGGTGGACAATTTCTTAAGTTCCGCCACTGCGGCTGTCACGGCAGCTTCAATACCCCGTTTGATAAACATGGGATTGGCACCGGCCGTGACATTTTTAAGACCTTCGCGAATCATGGCTTGAGCCAGAACCGTGCCGCTGGTGGTACCGTCACCGGCAACGTCATGGGTCTTGGTAGCTACTTCCTTGACCAACTGGGCACCCATATTTTCATAAGGATCTTCCAGTTCAATTTCCTTGGCAATGGTTACACCGTCATTGGTAATGAGCGGAGCACCGAATTTTTTATCCAACACCACGTTACGGCCTTTGGGCCCCAGAGTTACCCGGACTGCATTGGCCAATTTGTCCACCCCGCGTTGCAGCGCACGACGGGCTTCTTCTTCAAAACTAAGCATCTTTGCCATCGTTGTTCACTCCTCCTTTTGGGAAATATTAATACGTCCTCGCGTTTTATTCCTGATTAGCCTTCAATGATGCCGTAAACATCATCTTCGTTCATGATCATGTATTCTTCATCGTCGATCTTAATTTCATTGCCCGAATATTTCCCGTAGACAACTTTGTCTCCCACTTTAACATTCATGGGGAGTCGATTGCCCTTGTCATCCACTTTGCCGGGACCTACCGCAATGACTTCACCTTCCTGGGGTTTTTCCTTGGCTGTATCAGGAATAATGATACCGCCTTTTTTTACTTCTTTTTCCTCCAGTGCTTTGACCAGGATACGATCGCCCAATGGTCTGAGTTTCATCTTGTGTCGCCTCCTTCATATGATTAATTGGGGATTGATGATGAGTTTTTAGCAGTCTCAGGCCGAGACTGCTAAGGCGGTATTAGTTATATTCAATATTGGATTTTTTTGCAAGTATTTTTTTGAGAATTTTCAGAAAAGGCCAGGAGACAACCCTAAGGCCACTTGATTAACATCAGGTTATCAAATTCCCTGCAGGGCCGATCGGTTACGTTATTCAACTCCATGAGACTGCCTTTGACGACAGGCCGCAAGCCTGCTCGGTGAATGCGGGAGACCTGGATAGGGATGGAATTTTATTGTATTAATTCCCAGTCTTCCCCAGGGAAAGACGGGAGCGTATTAACGAAAGATTTACTGTAGGTTCTCTTATTGGTTCTGGTGGTCCACCAGGTGGAGGTGGTCGCTCAGAAAAGCATGCATACGCTCGGCTACGAACTCATAGTCATTGTCCATGGTAATGACATGATAAGAGTTTTGCAGCCGGTGCTGCTCGATCACCTTGGAGCCGGCCCAGCGCACCAGATCCTCCATACAACGGGGTGGTACTACATGATCAATCTGGGATTGCATGGTCAATAGAGGCGCGCTGATTTGTTTTAACTCTCCGCGCACCACGCTCATGACCTGGAGCAGGTCCTGAATATTTTTAAGATGATAACGCTCGTAGCTTTCCTCCCGGAAACGATCGCCTTTGATGTCATTGCCAATGGCCTTACGCCAGGGGGCCACCAGTTTAAGCAGAGGAATAAACACCACCCGCCAGTCCTTCAAATACAGAGCTGGTGACAACGCCACCACCGCAGGCACGTCACGGTGGGCGGCCACATGCAGGGCCAACGCCGCGCCCATGGAGAGCCCGGCTACCGCCGGATGGGGGTAACGCTCCGCCAACTTATCATAGGCGTCCAGGGCGGCCTTAAGCCATTGTTCGGCCGAGCTGGCGGCCATGGCCTCCGGCGTAACCCCATGGCCCGGCAGCAAAGGCATGCTGACTGTCCACTGCTTTTGCGCCAAAGCCTCGGCCACGGGCATGAGCGACGAAGGTGTGCTGGTAAAGCCATGGAGAAATAAAAAAGCCTGTTTTCCTTTTTCCAAGAAAACAGGCTTGCTGTTTAACGAACCCGGTGATGCCATGATATTGCCCTCCTGCATTCCAGCCCTATGGCCGTCATTTTTTCTTAATGGCATCGAACAATTGCATGAGACTGTTGCCGCCGCCTTTTTCCAGGGCTTGGCGGTCATAAGAGGCTAACAGACGACCTTGATTGTCCACCACCCGCAACCCCTCGCAATCCCTGAATTCATAGCGCCGATAGACTTTTTTTACCGTGTCAAGAATCACGTTCTTGAAGTTATCCCGCAGGGTGGTGGTCCCCATGGTTTCAAAGGGCGGCGCTCCGGGCAAGAATAAAAGCTGCAGGGTCAGTACGCCCGCATCCGGGTATTGGTCCACCAAAGCGGGAACCGAATCGTAACGCCCGGTCACATCGGCAAGTGCAAATAGCCGTTTGATGATCAGGTTGACCGTCAGCTGCAGCTTAACGCGGTCCACGATCTGCTGAGCCAGAAAATCTTTAAGTTGGATATCCTTGAGGGGATAAAGCGGCGGCGCTTCGGGCGAGACGGAGGGCACAAAGCGGGTTTGGATCAACATCCGTTGAAAATAATCATTACGGGAAATATCATCGATATACAAGCGCCGGATGTCTTTGATATATTGCACAAAGGACACTTCGACCTGGGCTATGGGATCAAGAATGGAGATCACAAAAAAGTCGTACTGAAAGGCCGAGGACAACGTCACTCGGGTGGCGGTAAGCTGCACATTTTGTAGCTTACTAAAGGCCCGGTCCGAAAGGCTCACATCATCCATGATGGCATGAGGCAGCACCACGAGCGCGCCAATGGTGTGGCCCACACTTTTAACCTTCACATCCACTTTGTATTCTTTTTGGCAGATTTCCTTTATCGCCTGTTCAGAACTGCCCTCAGGATAGGTGGTCTTGCACCCGGTCATGGTCCAGGACCAAAAAACAACAGCGAGAAGAATCAAGTATTTGGGCATCGGTGACAGAAGCTCACTTTTTATCATTACTTTTAGCGGTCTTTTTGCGCACACCCGCTACTTTTTTAAGGGATTTGGCCTTGGGTTGGTTTTCAATGAGCAAGGGCTTCTTGTCCCCTTCCCCCGGTAAAGCATGGGCCAGGCCATATTCAGCAAAGATGCTGTCAATTTGATCGTAATCCAACTCTTCTTTGGCGAGCAATTCGCCCACGAAACGATCCACGATTTTCCAGTGCGTTTTCAGAACTGCTTCTGTATCGTGGAGACATTTTTTTAAGATCATCTCAGTTTCCGCATTGAGCCTTTCCTTTAGCGATTCCGACAACTGCGCTTCGGGCATAATGGAAAAATCACCAATAAAGCCGTTGCCCCCCATGCCCACACGCCAGACCATATTATGAGCATGCAGCATGGCGTTCCGAAAATCAGAAGACACCCCCGTCGAGGTGGTGCTGTATTTTAATTTTTCCGAAACATAGCCTGCCAGAGCCACCTTGATATTGGCCATCAGGGTTTCCTTGTCTTCCGTATACAATTCATTGCGCGGCGAGTGATGCACCACACCCAGGGCGCCGCCTCGGGAAATGATGGAAGCCTTAAATACATCATCCGTAGGATGGAGCAGGTAGAGCGTCACCAGATGGCCGGCTTCATGATAAGCCACCATTTCCCGCTCCCTGGGGACCATTTCCTTGCGGTGTTCGATCCCCAACTCAATGCGTTCAATGGCTTTGGAAAGATCGGTATACTCCACTTGTTCCTTGCCCTGGCGCATGGCAATCAAGGCCGATTCTTTTATAATATTTTCGATCTCTGCCGGGCTCTTGCCCACTGATTTTCTGGCCAGATAAGCCACATCGATTTCAGGATTATGCTGAACTTTGGATAAATAATATTGATATAATTCTTCCCGTTCCTTTAAATTGGGCCGCTCAATATAGAGTTTGCGGTCAAACCGTCCTGGCCGCATGATAGCCTGGTCCAGAATGCCTTCCGCAGCATTGGTCGCCCCAACGACGATCACATTTTCCTGGCGCGACCCCAAGCCGTCCATTTCCACCAACAGCTGATTTTGGGTACTGTTAGATTCCTGGCCACCTTCATTATTGAAGGTACGGCCACGGCCAATGACTTCGATTTCATCGATGAATACGATGCAGCTGCCTTCCGCATAAGCCAATTGCCGGGCTTGTTTAAATAATTTCCTGACCCTGGCGGCCCCTACCCCGACAAACACTTCCACGAATTCCGAACCAGCCACAGAAAGAAAAGGAACTTTGGCCTCTGTGGCAATGGCCTTGGCCAGCATGGTTTTACCGCAGCCCGGCGGGCCCACCAACATGACGCCGCGCAAGATTTTACCGCCAATAGCCTTGAGCTTGGCCCGGTCGCGGATAAGCTGCACCACTTCCCAGGCTTCCCGTTTGGCCTGCTCCAGACCAATGACATCGGAAAATTTGACATCCACATAGGATGATTTTAGTTTTTTCTTTTTCATCTGGGAAAAGCCGCCGCGGAAAACCGTCATATAGAGGTAAACAAAAATCACGGCGTTCAACCCTGCCATCAAAAGCTGCAAAGGCAAAGTGGCCAGGGTCAAATGCAGGTAAAACGACTCGAGCGAGGCCAATCCCACAATGGTAAAGAAGATGAGCAGCACCACCGCCGTGATGATCACCAACCTTACCCAATAATTCATAAGCCAAACTTTTATCCTTCTGTACAACATAAACTGCTCCCTTTTAGTTCTTGGATGAGAATACTGGAAAACCCTGAAATGCTTTTTTTACGTGGCGGTAATGGTGCTAATGACCCCATTACCGGGGTTAAGATCTCAAGCCCGCCGGACTGCAGCCCAAAAAGCAGGAAACTAAACGCTAGGCGTCGATTTTGTGCGTCAGCACCACGATTTTAATCGCGCTTTTGCGCTCCCCGTCAAGCTCTAAGTGCATGAATTCGGACCGGAAGGTTAATTCGATTTTATCATCAGTAAGGTAGGAACGGGAAATAGTAATGGCTTTGATGGCTTGATTAACGCTTTGCGGCCCCATAGCAACGACTTCTATGTCCTTGCCTTCGCGGATATTGTTGGCGATGGCACCGGCCACGGTGGCAGGATTGCTTTTACCGGCAACTTTTAATGTTAAGCTGGGCATAGTAGCATGTCTCCTTTGTGACGGATGAACACCGGCGCTGCCGGTAACAATCCTTGATCGAGCACTTGGGTTTTCTATACTATACCAAATGAATCAGTCATTTTCAAATTTCCTTTTAAATAACTTATGGGCCAATTGGTACACATCCTGACGCGCCAACCCGCGCGCTTTGGCGACCTGGGCCACAGCCTGATTTAGAGAAGCCCCTTCAGCCTGGCAACGCCGTAAATGCTCATCAATACTTTCGGTTACTTCTGGTTTGGAATTTAGGGCACCAGCCACAATTAAGGTGATTTCGCCCAATACCCGGGCGGCAAAGTGCTCCCGCAGACTGCCCAGGGTCCCGGCTACATATTCCTCATGGCGCTTGGTCAGCTCCCGGCATAGCACAGCCTGGCGCTGGCCCCAAACGTCCTGCATATCGTCTAAAGTGGCCAGCAATTTATGAGGAGATACGTAAAAAACCAGGGTTTCAGGCCGGTCTTTCAACTGGGCAAAGGACCGCCGCCGGGGACCGGATTTGGCGTCGGGAAAACCGAAAAAACTAAAATTGGCTGTGGCCAGGCCCGAGCCTACCAGGGCGGTGATAACAGCCGAGGGACCGGGCAGCACTTCCACCATGATCCCTTCCAGACGCGCCTGGGCAATCAGGTGTTGCCCGGGATCGGAAAGCCCCGGCATACCTGCATCGGTGATCAAAGCAATGATTTGGCCCTGGTGCAGGCGGCGCAGCAAATCGCCGGATTTTTGGTATTCCACTTCCTTGTAGTAACTGATAAGGGGTTTACTGATTTGGTAATGGGTGAGAAGTTTTTTGGAGTGCCGTGTGTCTTCTGCGGCAATCACATCCGCCTCTTTCAGGCAGCGTAAAGCACGCAGCGTGATATCCTCCAAGTGGCCGATGGGCGTGGGGACGATGATCAGCCGTCCGGTCCCGGAAGGGGCAGCAGCATTGGTCATACTAGGGTTTTGGCTTGGCTTTCGTAGACTCAAGCCTTCTTTGAGTATCGTGGAGCAAAGCTTTAATTTTGTCCAATTCTTCGGGTTTCAAATCCCCCTGGCGCACAATTTCCTTGATCACGTTCAACACAAAATTCAAATTGGCCGCCACCGGAGCATTAAGCCTGGGATCGACCGCCATGGTTCTTAGATCATTTAAAAACGCTTTTAAGGCCTGACCGTCATTGATGGTAAATCTGCCCAGCGCTCGATCAAGGTCCTGCTCCACCTGCTGGCTGCCAGCTACCAAACTGAAACGTAACAACCGGTCTTGATTCATGCGGGCCATAATAATAATCACGGTAATGGCAGCGATTAAAAACACCGCCACCCCCACTAGCCAAGGCCAATAAGCCCTGGCTTTCCTCGCGCGGGAGGACGATGACGGTTGTTTAGCTTGACGTTCTTTTTTTAATCGTTGTTTTTTCCCCATCTTAACCCTCCGGGGCCATTTTTTAACCCTGGCCGTTTCGTTCCTGATAGGCTTTGCTCAAATCGGTGATGATCAAGCCCTGGCGCTGCAGAGCCGAAGCCCTGAGCCGCTGGTAGAGTGCTTTAATTTTATCCTCGTCAATCTCCAGACTCATCAGGTAGGCCAGGGATAATTTGACATCCAACATTTGGTAGAGATAAAAATCAGCTTCTTTCCAGGTAATAGTAAGCTCATCCACACCAGCTTGTTTCGGCAAGACCAGCGACTTTTCGGCATTGTCAAGCACCACCTTGGGTACATTGATGGCTTTAGCCAATTCAATGAGTTGGCTATGGTAAAGATCACCGATGGGATTCAATACCCCCGCCATATCCCCATGGGGCACGGTCAATCCCAGCATCCATTTGGTTTTATTAATCCCGCTGATTACCAGGCTTCGTTCATGTTCCGCCGTGGTCACCAAGGCGGTCATCCGTTCCCGGCATAACAGACGGTGACGTACATTGAAACTGGTGGTTTTCAAACTGTCCATATGGCTCTGCACTTGGCCGCGGCAGTCGTGGACCATCAGCGGGGTGCCCAGATACTTGGCAATCAGCTCCGCCTGGCTCTTTTCCATAATCGGTCGCTCATTTTCGATAAAATGAATCAGCCGCAGATGCTTCCGGCCCACAGCTTCCGCAGTCAAGCCGGCGGTGACCGCTGAATCCAGGCCCCCGGAAAGCGCCAAATGAATAGCCTCCAAACCGCTTTCTTCAAAAATGGTTTTAATGGAACTCAAAATCTCCTGCTTGGCCGTCGTCGTGTTTAACCCAGGGAATTTAAGGGCTTTGGGAGATATAGGACCGGCTGCCCGGTTCAAGCTGCGCGCCAACGCCTGCTCCTCCCGCTCAACCACAGGCTGAGGCAATGTCACCTGTTCCACGTCAGCAGACTTCTTCTCAGGACGTGATCTGCGATGGCTGGGCCGGGAACGATGGTCGGGCCGACGAGGCGTTTCCCCTTCTTCCTTCACCTCCGGCAGTTCTTCTATTGGCGGCACGGATGGTGCCGTGGCCGCTGCTTCAGTCGTTGTTCTTTTTTTCCTGTACGCGCCCGGTTTTCTGTTCCAGTTTCTCCGGTGATGGGGACGACTGGGCTTGTTGGTTTGTGGTTTCTGCTCGGTTCTATCCGCAGACTCGGCCGGTTGGGCTGAATCCCGGCCTTCAGGTGATAAAGAGGTCATCAGGTGCTCCTTGTAAGGATAGATCAATCTTGGTTAAATGATTACGGCCCCGGCAAGTTTACCCGGGCAAGTTAATAACCCAGGGTTTCCAATGTTTCCAAATTTTTTGTGGCCGTTTCATTCCCTGGGTTAAGACGAAGGACCAGAGCCCATTTTTCACGGGCCTGACCATAGCGGCCTTGTTTAAAAAAGGCGGTTCCCCAATTGTTGTAGGTCTCGGCCAAATTAGGATCAATTCCTGCCGCCTGCTCAAAGGCCGACAGGGCTTCATCCACCCGTTCACTTTGTAAATAGGCTGTTCCCAGATTATTAAAAGCCTGGGCGTTTTGGGGATCAAGGCGCAGGACCTGTTGAAAGGCCTCGATCGCTTCGTTGAATTTCCCCTGCTTGTAATACACCAACCCCAGGGATTGATAGGCCGCTGCATCCCGGGGCTGGGCGGTGGTCAATTGTTGGTATTGGAGTGCCGCCTTGTCGTCTTCTCCCTGATCGCTGTACAATTGGGCCAATGCAGTCCTTACGGCAGTATGCTCCGGATCAAGTTGCAGGGCTTTCTGCCAAACTTCATAAGCATCGGACACTTTACCAGCTTGGCGGTAAGCCTGTCCTTTGTCATAATAGGCCTGAACAAGATGTCCCTTAACCTCGGCATTGCTGTTATCCAGACTCCAGGCTTTTTCCCAAGCACTCAAGGCTTCATCAGCCAGGCCTTTTTTTTCAAAAGCCATGGCCAAGCCGATTTGGACGTCCACGCGTTGCGGTTCTTGTTCCGCGGCGCGGTAGTAAGCGCTAATGGCATCGTCATAACGGCCAGTTTGATAATAAGCCTGCCCTTCTCCATAGTAATGGCCCAGGCTCGCGCAACCGGCTGCCAATGAAAACAATAATCCAATAACCAAAGGCTTTGAGATGGTCACTTTTCCTCCCAGGCAGGTCCCTGACATGGCCGCACCGCCATGATTGCAGCAAGGTACTACGGTAGCAAATCCCAATTTGCTTGTCAAGAAATGCCCTTGGGCTGCTGTAAGTCTTCCGCCATGGGCCTTACAGAACTGATGGATTACAGATTTCCGCCACCGTGACAAACAACACACCGCAGTGGCTTGTTTCCCGCACAAACCCCCGAGGCTATCCTTATGGAAAAAATCGGCATAAAATTGGACAATCCCTTTAATCATTGTTAAAATAATTTTCTCGTGGAGCGTTGTGTACAAACAACAAGCAGGTTCTCGGAAGATCCCAACCAGAGGATAGTAAGGGGGTCCACAACTTGCCATTATTTCAAGAAAAAAGGTGCATCATGAAAAAAGATATTGATCAAGCAATGGTCCGACTTGAGAAGGCCCTGGCCAAATTAAAACAAGGTGCGGAGCGTGCCCGTGATGATTTGGCCAATGACGGGGTGATGTTACGTTTTGAATTTTTATGTGAATTACTATGGGAAACACTCGGTCTTTTTCTCGAAGACCGGGGCATAACCGTTGAAAGCCCTAAAGAAATCATTGAAGCGACCAGCCGTTTGGACTGGCTCGGGGATAAGCAGGCTTTTTTAAACATGCTTAACGATCGCACCACCATGTTCCATATGGACAACGAACGCAACGCCAAAGAGATCCTGGAGCGCATCAAATATGATTACATTGGAAAAATGGATGATTTGTTCGAGACCTTAAAGGTTCAAGGCAACGCATAATCCCGCCTGACTTTGCCCAGGCCTTAACCAGTTCGGCTAATAGATTACCATGATCTGGCAAGCGGTTATTGTTTAGAACTAAAGACCTGCCTGGATTTCCAATTCCTGTAAAAGTCCTAAAAACGAAGCTTCATCCTCACAGGTATTGATTTGTCGGCGCACTTGGGCTGCGCCGGGCCAGCCCTTTAAAATCCAAGCCGAATGTTTGCGCATTTCCAAACGGGCTGTCCGTTCTCCTTTAAGCTGTTTTAAACCAGCATGCAGCTCGCGAATGATAGCCAAACGCAATTGCAATCCCGGTTCCGGTAAAATCACCCCGGTAGCCAGATAATGATTAATGTGCTGGAAAAGCCATGGCCTTCCCAGAGCCGCCCGTCCGACCATCACGGCCGTGCAGCCGGTCTGGTCCAGCATAGCCTGAGCCGAAGGGCCATCCACCACATCGCCATTGCCCATGACAGGAATAGAAACACTGTTCACCACTTTGGCAACCACCGCCCAATCGGCCTGGCCTTCATACTTTTGCTTCCTGGTGCGACCATGGACCGCAATAGCCGCAGCCCCCGAATCTTGGGCAATCCTGGCGATCTCAGGAGCATTAATATGATCGTGATCCCAGCCACTTCTTATTTTCACCGTTATGGGCCGGGGGCAAACCTTGGCACATGCCTCGATGATTTGTCCTAAAAGCAACGGTTCCTTTAATAAGGCCGATCCGCCGCGATGACGCACCACCTTGGGTGCCGGACAGCCAAAATTAAGGTCCACAATATCAGCACCTGCCTGAGCTGCAATCAGGCTTGCCTTGCCCATGGCTTCAGGATCAGCACCGAACAACTGAAAGGCTACCGGGTGATCGTGCACATCGCTGCTCAATAGGTGATGGGTATTGGGTTGGCCGCGGTTCAAGCCGTGGCAACTCATCATCTCCGAAGCAGCCAAAGCGGCGCCATAGCGACGGCAGAGGGCGCGAAAAGGAAGATGGCTTACCCCTGCCAGGGGTGCCAGTACCACCCGGCCGTGGATAGCCACATCGCCTATCATCCATGGTTCGTTCATCACATCATCCTTACCAAACCGGCAGCGCCGGAAATAAATGCCTCATGCAAATTTATAAAGTAAGGGCTCAAAATTTTGATCCCCTGCACGCATATTGATTTGCCTTTCCAGTGTGTGTCTTGGCTTGCGTCGGCGCATGGCACGCCGTGCCCCGACCCTCATGCCAAACCAAATAAATTACCTAGACCAAAAACGCAGATCTTGCTGACGCCGAATCAAAACAGCAGCGCCCGTAGATCTGTCTCAGCCCAGTTTGGCATTGGGCACAGCTTCCAGATCCCAGCCTGAGCGCTGGCCTGCAGCCAAACGCTTGGCACCGGCCACGGCGATCATAGCCGCATTGTCGGTACACCATTTGACCGGTGGCGAAAAAAACGGCAGACCACGCCGGGCCATGGCCTGGGCAAAAGCTTGGCGCAAGGCTTGATTGGCCGCCACCCCTCCCGTAAGCACCATGCCCTGGGCATGGTGGCGCTCCATATGGGCCATGGTTTTTTGGATCAAATCTGCAACGATGGTGGCCTGAAAAGCAGCAGCGATCTCGGCTACGGGCACAGGTTCACCCTTTTTTTTGATTTGGTCCACCAAGGTGCGCACCGCGGTCTTCAGACCACTATAGGAAAATTCCAAAGAACCGTCCTTCATGCGGGGTAGGGAAAACCTGGGCAGCGTGCCTTGGGCTTCTCGGGCAGCTTTTTCAATAGCCGGTCCACCGGGGTACGGCAGGCCCAATAACTTGGCAACTTTATCAAAAGCTTCGCCCACCGCATCATCGCGGGTATCGGCCAGCAGCTCGTAGCGAGCAAGCCCTTCCCCTTGCACTAAATAAAGGCTGGTATGACCGCCTGAGGCCACCAAGCCGATAAAGGGTTTGGGCATGGGATGATGATTCAGTTCAGGTGCGATCAAGTGGCCTTCCAGGTGATTGATGCCAATAAATGGGCATTGCCTGGCCATGGCCGCAGCCTTGGCATAATTAAGCCCCACCAGCAGCGCGCCCATCAGGCCCGGACCATAGGTTGCGGCCACACCTTCAATATCATGCCAGGTACATTGGGCCTGACTGAAGGTCTCCGCCACCACGCGGGCCATGTCCCGGCTGTGCTGCCGCGAGGCCAACTCCGGTACCACTCCGCCGTAAACTCGATGCATCTCCATCTGGGAGGCCACCACCACGGCCTTGACCTGCCCATATTCGTCCGCGATGGCGGCCGAGGTTTCATCACAGGATGTTTCAATGCCTAAAACCAGCAATCTGATGTCCTCCTTACCCAGGGGGTGTCCCCACGGGTGCACTTAAACAGCAAAACACCACATCGTGCCCTTGGGACAATGTGGTGTTTGCATTTCCAGGCCAGGGCGCCGTTAGAGCGCCGGTTTAGTCCGTGAACGCGTCAACCTTCACAGGCACGAATACGTTCGCACGCACGTACTTCTATTTTTCGCCTTCATACATGGCCGCAATATGCAGGGCGTCTTCGGCTGACTTGATTTGAGGATCGCCTTCCAAGACCACTTTTTGAGCAGCCTTGGTGCCTTTCAACTTCAAGGCCAACTGTTCCCGGATTTTCACCAGGATGTAATCCATGTCTTCGGCCAATTGATATTTGGTATACTCCACCTTATTTTCTTTGAGCCACTGTTCAAAAATTTCCATCAATTTTTCATCAGGGGTTTTAGGTTTAAGCTTTTTCCAGGACGATTCGGAAACCGCCACATTTTCTTTCTTCTCTTCTTTTTCCTCGCCTTGGGGATGCAATTTTAAGTAATAGGGTGCAAACTCTTCAAAACGGCGTTCCCGGTAAAATTTGGTGGTCAACTCTGTGGGCCGGAAGCTGTGAGCTTCCAGATCCGGTTTAATGCCATTGCCGTGGATCATCTGCCCTTTGGGGGTGAGATAACGGGCAGTGGTAATACGCAGGGCCGAACCATCTCCCAGGGGGATAATGGTCTGCACCGAGCCCTTGCCAAAAGTTCTTTCACCCACAATGATACCCAGATCATGATCCTGAATGGCACCGGCCACAATTTCCGAAGCCGAGGCGGAACCTTGATTGACCAGCACGACCAGCGGTTTACCGCTATAGGACCTTTTCTTAGTGGAGAAAAATTTGATGTCCTGCGATTTGTGCCGACCTTCCGTATAGACGATCAATTTGCCCTGGGGCACGAAATATTCTGAGATCTCGTCGGCCATATTAAGCAACCCGCCCGGATTGTTCCTTAAATCCAGAATCAGGCCGGTCATGCCGTCTTTCTCCAAGGTATGCAAAGCTTTTTCAAAATCCTCACCGGTTTGTTCCATAAATTCGGTGAGCCGGATATACCCGACTTTGCCATCAAGCATTTCGTATCGCACGGATTCGATTTTGATCGTGTCGCGGACAAGGGGCAGATCTATCCAATCCTCCACGCCCTGCCGGCGAATGGTAATAACACATTTGGTTCCTTTTTTACCACGCATCTTGTGGACTGCATCCATGATATTAATGCCTTCCGTGCTCTCGCCATCAATTTTCATGATCTCGTCGCCCGGCTGCACACCGGCCCGGTAAGCCGGGGTGCCGTCAATGGGAGAAACAATGGTCAATTGCTTGTCCCGTACTGCGATTTCAATGCCCAAGCCGCCAAAAGAACCCTTGGTGTCATCGCGCATATCTTTAAAGCTTTGGGGATCCATAAATTGGCTGTAAGGATCCAATTCCCCCACCATGCCCTTGATGGCGCCATAGACCAGATCTTTGGTCTTGATCTTTTTTTCATCCACGTAATTGCTTTTCAAAAGCGCCATGGATTGGATTAAAGGCCGCAGACTCTCATAACTGTCTTCGGTCAAGCTCACATCTGTGACAGCTTTTTGAGTGGCTCCAGCCATCCAGCCGCTGAAAAATCCCAGCAGGGTAACGAACAAAACCAGACTGACCACCCACAATAGTCTTTTTAGTGCATTCATTCTCAAAGCGCCTCCTTACCAACAGTTACGATTATCGTTTCAACCAACGAATGGGATTTTCAGCTTTACCCTGCACGCGTATCTCAAAATACAACTCCGCCCCTTCCCATGATCCGGAATCCCCCAATTGTCCGATCTTTTGTCCTATGGTGACTTTATCCCCGGCGCTGACCTGAAGTTCATTGAGATGGGCATAAACGGTATTATAACCTTCGCCATGATCGAGGATGATCATGCGTCCATATCCTTCAAACCATTCGGCAAAGAGAACAACCCCTTCACCAACGGCTAGCACATTTTGACCCATGCTTCCGGCGATGTCAATTCCTTTGTTATGGATATAGGTGTTGAAGCGGGGATGCTTGATTTTTCCAAAAGTCCTTATTACCCGGCCGCGCGTAGGCCAGGGTAAGCGGCCTTTTAGAGCGGCAAATCCTTTACCAGCAGTGCTGATTTTTTCCTGCAGCCGGGCTGCCCGGGATTCCAGACGATCGATCAATTTATTGAGCCGCTTCGACGCGGCGGCCAGTTCCCTGACCGCCTGTTCATGCTGCTGCCGTTCATGACGAACACGGTTGAGTATTTTTTCCCGTTCCGCCCGGTGGCGTTTGACCTTGGACAAGGTTTTAAGCGACAGGGCCCGCAGTTCTTCCGACTTGGCACGGCGGTTCAGTAAAGCAGATTGTTGTTGTTTCAGGGTCCTTTCTTTTTTATGCAATTGATCAATTAAAAAGGCATTCTGAGCGGCTAGAACATGGAAAAATTTCAGCCGCAGCAGGATTTCACTTAAATTTTCCGACGTGGCCAGAATTTTCCAGAACCCACTGCTTTGTTCGCGATAAATCAGGCGGATTCGTTGGGCCAGCATGGCTTTTAAAGCATCCTTATCTGCACGGGTGGCCACAATGCCGCTGTTCAAGTGTTTGATACGTTTATTAACCAAGCTCAAGTTTTTCTGATGGTCCGCATATTGCTGTTTGGTTTCGTCAATCTGACGTTCCACCGCATTGATTTGTTTAAGGATCGATTTTTCCTTGCGTTGTTTTTTTTTAATAATTTTTTTTTGTTCACGCAGTTTTCTTCTGATGGACCGCAAATCTTTTTGTTCCCGCGTAATAGAACTCTGGTACTGGTGCAGTTTTTCCTTTACGCCTCCCTCGGCTGCCCGGCTGCTCAGCAGCATGAGGGGCAAACTCAGAATAATCGCCGGCAGGTAAAGCCGTTTCATGTTTGTAGCCGTCTTCCCAGAGAGACCACGCTCCCGATCAAGCCCAAAAGCGCACCCACCACCACCAGCAGCCCCGCACCCACCAGTACCTGCTTGACTAAAAGCGGTGTCAGCATACTGGTAAGATCGATGCCCAAATCACTCAAGGCGTAAAAAACGAGCAGTCTCCAGATGCCATAAAGCAGGCCCGAAGCCACGAGCCCGCCGGCCGCCCCCTGCAGCAACCCCCAAATTAAAAACGGGCCGCGTATAAACCAATGGGTCGCGCCGATCACCAACAAAATACTGATTTCTTCCTGCCGGGCATAGACCATGAGACTGATGATGTTGGCAATAATAATGATGGCCGAGACGGCCAGGGCTGCGGATAAGAGGAGTACGGTCAGGCGCATAAATTGCAGGCTTTTAAGTAACCGTTCCGCATCGCCGCCGCCATAACTAACCTCGTCGATACCTTCGAATTGGTTAAGCCAGGTGGTAAACTCTTTGATATGCTGCGGCGTTTTCTCGATAATGCTGATACGGATCGAGGCCGGCAGAGGATTGGAGCCGAGTACGTCCATCATCTTTTTAAGGGCTTTGTCTTCCTCAAATTCCTTGGCTGCCTGATCCTTGGAAATATACGTCACTTGCGTCACCTGAGGATGATCATGCAGCTTGGTTAAAAACCGGTCAATACTGTCCTGGCTCAGGCTGTCATTTAAAAAAGCCACGATTTCCACTTTGTCTTCAATAAAATTGGCCAATCGCCACATGCCCAGATTAAGCACCAATACCAGACCCAGGGCCATCAGGGATACGCTCATGGCGCCCAGGGAGATCAGGTTGAGCCGCTTGGAACGGGTGAAACTGCGGACGGCTTCACCCACCATATACTTAATGGTCATGGCCGGATTTCCTCTCACCGCGCAAGATACCCTGATCCAAAAACACGGTCCTTTTTTTCATTTTTTGGATGAAATTGAGATTGTGGGTGGTGCAAATGACGGTGGTGCCTCCGTCATTGATTTCCCGGAAGAGCTGCATCATGTCCCAGCCGGTGGCAAAATCAAGATTGCCGGTGGGTTCATCGGCTAACAGCAGGGGCGGATCATGAACAATGGCCCGGGCCAAAACCACGCGCTGCATCTCCCCGCCGGAAAGATGCCAGGGCTTGACCACCTTTTTCTTGAGCAGCCCCACCCGGTCCAGAGCATGATGCACTTCCCTGGTCAGCGTGCGTCCGCCCGTGCCGGTGATATGCAGGGCCAAAGCCACGTTTTCAAAAACCGTGCGGTCATAAAGGAGTTTAAAATCCTGAAAGACCACCCCTATTTTCCTGCGAAAAAAAGGCAATTGGTGCTGTTTTAATTTTTCCACATTTTGCTCAAAAACAATTACCTGGCCTTTGACAGGCATGATGGTCCGATTGATCAATTTGATCAACGTGCTTTTGCCCGCCCCGGAAGGACCGGTGACCAATACAAACTCCCCTTGCGCAATGGACAAACTGATATCCCGCAGGGCCCGGTATTCGTGTTCGTAGGTCATAAACACATGATGAAATTCAATCACTACTGCTCCTCTTTAGACCAGGCCATCAAGGCCCAAGCATTAGAAACAAGACAATGGATGGTGGAAATTAGAAAAATGGAAATAGGGTGATCATCCGGCCTGCGCCTGGGTGCGTTGATCACCTCACTCGCTATTGCTGTTCAACGATTATAGGCCCGGCTGGGAGCGGAGTCAAGGTACAGATACCTAAAGCCTGTGGATATTCAATCAATTTAAAAAAGGTGTCTAATTTAATTATAAACAAACGTAGGAAGGAGATAAATTATGGAGGAGAGTATTTTATTTCAACCCCGCCGGCTTAATGACAGCTTGACATTAAAAAACCGCATCGTGATGGCCCCCATGACCCGTTCGCGGGCCCTGGGCAATGTGCCCAATGACCTGATGGCGACTTATTACGCGCAGCGGGCGTCAGCCGGTTTAATGATCACCGAAGGTACGGCCCCTGACGCCAATGGCCTGGGTTATCCCCGTATTCCCGGTTTATTTCGCCAGGATCAAATCGATGGTTGGCGCAAAGTAACCGAGGCTGTGCACCAACAAGACGGCAAAATCATAGTACAACTCATGCATACAGGCCGCGTCAGTCATCCGGCTAATATGCCCATTGGCGCCGTCATTTTGGGCCCTTCCGCCATCAGTCCCACCGGCACCATCCGGACTGACCGTATGGGGGCGCAGCCCTTTCCGCTGCCCCGGGCTATGACCGCCGAGGATATAAACCATACCAAGCAAGCCTATGTGACAGCCTCCGTCCGTGCCCTGGAAGCGGGCTTTGATGGGGTGGAATTACATGGTGCTAATGGCTATTTGTTGGAGCAATTTCTATCACCTTTAAGCAATCATCGCAGCGACGCCTATGGCGGCCATTTCCAAAAACGCTGCCGTTTTGTGCTGGAAGTGGCCGAAGCAGTTGCCGGCCGCATTGGTGCGGAAAAAACCGCTATGCGGCTGTCCCCCTATGGTGTTTCCAACAGCATGGGGCCTTATCCGGATCTGGATGAGACCTATGCTTACCTGGCCGAGGAACTCAACCGTCTCAATCTTCTTTATCTTCATCTGGTGGATCACAGCACCATGGGTGCGCCCACTGTACCGATCACCATCAAGCAGCTTATACGCGACCGTTTTCATCAACCGCTGATTCTTTCCGGAGGATATGACAAGGCGCGGGCCGAACGGGATCTGAAAAGTGGGTTTGCCGATTTGATTGCCTTCGGCCGGCTGTTTATCAACAATCCTGATTTGCCGGCACGCCTGCAGCATGACTGGCCGCTTAACACCGCCTTTAACCGGGAAACCTTTTATTCTCCCGAGGCCAAGGGCTATACCGACTTTCCTGTCTACCGGCCTCCTGTAAAAAAAGAGGCTTATGACGCTTAAACGCGGGATAGCAACAGCAGATGAACCTCAAGCAGGATGGGTGAGCAGAAAGGTTTGCAGACTTAAAATATTTTTCCCGGCCTTTTTAATGAGAGCGAGACGGCGTTGCTGCAGAATTTCTTGATAGCGGTTTCGTTCGGAGAGTAACCGTACCGCTTTTTCCGGCAAGTTTTCCCAAGTCGCCGTGAGTTGACCTAAGTCGTGCATCAGGCTTTGCACCTTGGGATCATCACCCATACCCAGCAAAAGGGCGCTGGTCTGAGCACCTAACAGCAAGGCATGATAACGCATACTAATCACCATTTCCGCCTGGCTGAAAACATGGGGATAATCCTCTTGCCTGGCCAGGCGGCAGCCTTGCAGCGCTCCCCTTTGCTTCAGCCTTTCCAGCCAGGCCTCATCTCCATGATCCCCAAAGGGTATGGCCACCAGCACACGATCATGCTTAATCGCCAAGGCGTGCAACTTGCTCAAATATTCACCGGCTATAGGCGCGGTGGAACGCAAGCACAGCACCCAGTTTTTTTTCCGGTCTTCCCGGTTAATGGGAAAGGATTTTAGCCACACCAGATCGGCAGCCTCGACAACGCGCTCTTGCTCCAGACCAAGGTCAAAACACCATTGGGTGGAAACAGCATCGCGGGTTACGATCAGATCCACCAGCGGCAGAATCAATTCACAGAACAATCTGGCACTTGCGCCTTGCAGGGGACCGAGCCCCTGGCCCAGCATAATCACTTTTTTGCCTATCATTTTGGCAGCCATGATCTGGGCCAGATAATAAAAGACACTGCGCGCACTGCTGCGGTCCTGAATCAGACCACCGCCTCCGAAGAGCAACAAATCATTTTTCCGGAGTTGCGTTAAAAATCGCAAAGGATTCCAGCGGGATATGGCCGGCACGCCGTAAGCCGCGCTGGTTTGCCCTGGACGATGGGACAGCACCGTCAGCTGATGACCTTGGGTCCGGCCATAATGAACCATGGTTTCCAGGAGCCATTCATCTCCCAGATTGCCGAAGCCATAATAGCCGCAGAGGAGCAGCCGCATTCAACCTCTCCTGGGCCTGAGCAAAAGCATGGAGACCATCATCAAGTTCCCCAGCGCTAACCCCAGCACTACGCCCAGCACCGTGCGCCACAAACTGATTAGCAGCGGGGTATGAATATGACAAAAGGTATTGATCAAAGAAACCTGGCCGATCATGCCTAAAGCTATACAAACCTTGGGCCATACGGCCTGCCGATGATTTAACCGATAGTAACCAACCAGTCCGAGGAGGAGCAAAGGATGGCCGATCAGCAGCTCTTTAAACCTTGGCCGTGCGGGCAGCCATGCTTCGAGATGATCGCGCAGCCAATATTCCCAAGTAGATACAGGCATCCAATGTTGATTGCCGCTGCGCAGCAAAGCATAGCTCAGAAGTGCTGCCAGAAAAAGCAGGGTTAGTGCCGTCCCGGGCCAATGGCCGCGGCTCCACCGTTTTTTCCACCACGTTCCGTCCGTGAGCGACGGCAACAGATAAATGGTTCCCAGAAATAAGGGCAAGGCCAGGGCCGCTTTGACCCCAAAAAATGTATCGATGCGCAGCGTAAAAGCCGGCTGGTAAAGCAACACCGCAATGGTCAACCCGGCCAACAGATTAATGCCGGTGATTTTGAAAAAGGTTTTTAGGGGGGTGATCCACACGGCCCGGGAAGACCGGACGTCAGGCTTGTCTTGGTCCAGTGCGGTCAGGCTGAAGAACGGTGCCAGGATAGCCAAGCTCAAAGCCCCCATTTTGGCCGCCCAGTTGCCTTCTCCCTGCCATTGCAGAATCAGCAGAGCCATCAGAAAGAAAAGCGCACTCCAGCGAAAGTTAGCCGGCTTTAATCTGATCACCAAGGTGTTGTCTGCAGAGCTCTGCCGGCTGGTCACCCCGGCCATCCACAGCGCCACCTGCCAGATCACCAGAAAGAGCAAAGCGCTTATACCCAGGTAAATGATGGCCACGGCCACCTGGCCAATGCGCACCATTCTGGGCCGCGTAGCTGCACCAATTCTAATCCCTTGGGCCTGCAGGGATGCTTTGAATGTTCTGAGCGCGGCCAGCATGCGGTTAAAAGACCAGGAAGCCGGCTGATCGACCACCACCAAGTTAACATTGCGTTCATTGACCGCGCGCAGCAGCCGTTGCCGAAAAGCCGCCGGTGACAAACCCTCCATATCGTCAGCCTGCAACAGGTGGGCCCTGACCAGATAGTGGCTGTGTTGATTGCGCAGCGCCCACTTCCCTTGCCAGGGCAGACCGAATTCAGGCAGGGCCATGAGTGGTTTACGCAGCCAAGGCGTATGCAGATAGGACCGGTAAAAGGCGCCGGCATTGGCGCCACCCTTCCAATCAGGGATCACCAGATCTGGTTTTAAGGAGTAAATGGCCTGCGTAAACTGGTCCAGATTATTGGTCCTGCCCCAATCTCCGGCAGGCAAATAAAGAGCCCGGCGGAAACCAGCTGGCATAGGCCCGGAAGAGACGGCCATGATATAACGGGTGGGATCAAGGTCTTTGACAGGACCAGGCAGGTCGATCTCCAATTGATAGCCATCGTCTTTTATTTTCATGGATACGGCGTTCATACCCAATTGACCGGTGAGAAACAAGATGGCTTTACCGCTGAGCTCATGGTCCGCCAGTTCCACTTTCAGAACACGCGGGGATACCAGCCAGGCCCTGGCCAGATGAAAGTCGATGAGGCTTTTAAGGGTATACGGTTTACGCACCAAGGTTGTCACCCCGGCGCCCTGCAATTCAGCCGGAGCCTGAGGGTCTTTCAAGGTGGCTTGGATCAGCGCGGATTCAGGAAAAGCGATCTCCACTTGCCGCAGCTGCTGTTCGTAAACGAGCATGCGCTGTGCGGCCAGATAAAGCACCAGCATCAGGGCCAAGGCCAGGCTGCTGTAGGCTATCCACTTATCCAGTCGTTTGGGACCGCTCACCATGGTTACGGCGTCGTTTTCTGATGATGTTGGTGGTGTTTAAGCCGCCATTTAGCCAGCTTGTGGGCTTCAAAATCCTTGGAGAACACATGTTCCCCACCACGGCCTACTACAAAAAATAAATAATCCGTCTTGGCCGGAAAGGCGGCGGCTTCCAGAGATGGCAGCCCGGGGTTGCTGATTGGCCCGGGCGGCAGCCCGCGATGACGATAGGTATTGTAAGGCGATTTAAAAAACAAATCCTCAGTAGAGAGGGTGCCGCCAATACGGCCCTGACTGTAAAGCACAGTAGCGCATGATTCCAGGCGTTGGCCTTTGGCCAGGCGGTTATAGAAAACGGAAGCCACCACGGGTCTTTCTTTGTCCACTTTTACTTCTCTTTCAATAATGGAGGCCATGGTCACCAGCCGGACCAGCGCCTGGTTATCGAGTGGTCCCTTTTTTTCCAAAATGGGTTTGGTTTTCTGGAAAAAATTAGCCACCATGCGCCGGACGATGGCTGCCGGGGCCATGCCTTTGGGGAAATTATAGGTGTCGGGAAATAAAAACCCTTCCATACTTGCCGCAGGCACGCCCACTTGTGCCGCCAGATCAGGATTGTTGACCGCCTCCAGAAAAGCGTTTTTTTCTACGATGTTCATGGCTTCCAGTTTTTCACCAATCTGGCTAGCCGTATACCCTTCGGGAATGGTAATAGCATAGTGAATCACCTCGCCACGGGCGATTTTTTCAAGGGCGGTACCGATAGAGGTGCGGGGCCCAAATTGGTATTCGCCCACTTTCAGCAAGCGGCCCTGGCCGCTGAGCCGTGCGGCCAAGCGGAAAAGCCAACTGCTGTTGATAACATGTTCTTTTTTCAACAACCGGCTAATGGCGGCCGTAGTGGTATTGGGCGGAATAAAAACCTGTCGGTCCTGGTGACCACCAGGACCGACCCACAATCCCATGCTGATCAGCGTTATAGCCGTCAGGAGTAGTATAATGCCGCTGAGGAGAACAATTGGTTTTGACAAATTCGGTTTCATATAGTCCTCGGGGAAAAAGGTGCTTTGGCGATTAGAACTTGAATAATTTTTTATCGGTTATCCCTCTGCCATGCCTAAGGCAAGCTCGTAAAAAAGAATAACCAATGACTTTGCTTTGATGTTTATGACCAGCCCGCATAGATAGGTTACCGCGCGATCGCCACTTTCTTGCTCATGGTCCTGGTGCCCTTGGCATCGTCAATACGGGCCCGAATGATATAGACCCCGCTCGCCAGGGAGGGGGTGTTCATGGTCACCATGGAAACGCCATTATTGTAAGCCGGTTGTGCGGTCATTTGCAGCACCCGTTCACCGGTCATATTATACAACGTCACCTTGACCGTGCAACTGCCTTGACTATTAAAGGCCAGATTGATCCGGCCTTGCGCCGGCTGGGGGTAGGCGATTAACTCGGCACGCGGCAGAATGTGCGGGGTTGATGTGGGGGTAACAGTATAGGTCACGGTAATGGTGGGCGAAGCGGTGAAGGTGGAGGTGATTGTGGAGGTTGGCGTCACTGTATAAGTGGCCGACTCAGTGGCCGTGGGCGTCACTGTTGACGTGGGGGTATAAGTCGGTGTTCCTGTATAGGTGACCGACCGGGTGGCCGTGGGGGTTATGGTGAAGGACGGCGTGCGGGTGGGTGTTTTGGTAAAAGTTGGGGTAATTGTAGGCGTGTCCGTGGGCGGCGCGTAGGCTGCCAAGGCACGATAAGCGTTGATCCTGCCGGCACCCTGATAAATAGTACTGAGTCCTGGGTAGAGATCACAGGTATTGGTGATAATGGTTTTTATATCCGTCCAAGTGCGGGAAGGAAGCTGCAATTTGAGCATGGCCGCCAGGCCCGCAGCCTGCGGCGCGGCAAAAGAGGTGCCGGCCACAGCCGAATAGCCGCCATCGCGGGCTGTGGAGGTAACCCCGCCATCTCTTTGAAAACTCACACTAAAATCATCCATCTGACCGCCGGGCGCCGTACAATCCAGCAACCCCGGTGTAAAGCTAAAATTTGAATACCAGGCTACGAAATCATCACTGGTCGTGCCCCCTACGGTAAAGACATTGCTATATATGGCTGGATAAGTATAGGGCGAACTGCTGATATCAGTATTTTGGTTGCCTGCGCTGGCTACCACCAAGCAGCCTTTGGCCACGGCATTGTTGATGGCGTCCGTCAGAATGCTGGGTTCGGAAGTTGCTTGAAATTCCACGCTAAGATTAATAATTGCCGCGATACTGTTTGCTGCCCAGTCAATACCAGCAGCCAGATCGTCAATGCTGCCGCCGCCAGTGTAACTAAGCACTTTAACCGGCATGATTTTAATATGGCTGGCCCAGGCTGCACCGGCAATGCCTTGGCTGTTGTTGGCAATGGCTGCGATCATGCCTGCCACATGGGTGCCGTGGCCTTTGACATGAACTGAAGGATAGCCATATTCGTCATAAATATATTCATTATCATCCATAGGTTGAGCCGAGGGTGTAATGACATTGTACCCTGTCACCCAACGGCCTGCCAAATCAGGGTGAGTTAAATCCACACCAGTGTCCACCACGGCCACCACAATGTCGGATGTCCCTGAAATAGAGGGATTGGCCTGTTTGGCCCGATCGGTCTGGGTACGGTTAACCCACCATTGGGTGTGGCCATCCGTATAATAAGGATCATTAAAAGCGCCATTGGCCGTATAGGTCGTGGACAACGCCGCGGCATGGACAATATAATTGGGTTCAATATACTCAACCAGGGGATTATTCTTGTATTGCTTGATGACATCAAGCGGTTTTTTCCCGGCCGGAATCTTTAGGGTCTCCCACCCGCTTTTATACTGTTTTTTAACGGATGCGCCGGTCACCTTGTAAAAAGAACTGATAGCCTGTTGCTTGGAGGACGCCTGCACCTTCATAGTGGCATTGTATTGCCCCAGCTCTTTAGCGGTTATGGCGGGTTTAAACTTCACCAGCACTTCATCAGATACCATGGCATCAGGGCTGTAACCCTGTCTAAACGTCACCGGACCGAGTTTACGTTTGTCCTGAACCCTGTCGGCGTAAACATAAGAAACCAACAAAAAACTCAGCAATAACAACCCTAACCATTTGGTTTTTGGCATGAATTAACTCCCGAAAAAAGAATGGGTATAAAAAGGTCATAATCTATTAAGTATACCAACCCAATCTCACACCTGCAAGCCTGTCCTGTAAACTGTGAAAACACTGGCCTGTGATATTGCCAAGGTGTTATCTTAGCTAATAGCGGTTATTTTCACAATGGCTAATATGCGGGCGCAGATGGTGAAATCAATTGAGTAATTAAAGTTAAGTCCCATTGAAAAAAACACAGGAAAAATTCCGATCTCTGGTCCAATCTTATTATCAGGATGGTGAGATTATTCTATTTGGTTCCAAGACCAAAGTCATTAACAAACCATGGCCGGATCTTGATTGATTGCTTGTCGTGGATATAGTCATTGATAATTACTTTCGTGCAAAAATCGAAGAGTTAAAATATAATATAGAAATAAAATATGATATCATTTTAAGGCTAATCATTAAAAATAAAACCTTTAGGAATTCATTCTTGGCCAAGGCCATGACGCTTCATTGAAATATTAATCAGGATGGTATACGTCCATAACAGATGTCTCACCCCCCTGCTTTCCTATTTACAAAGCCCCTCTTCCCCCCTATAATACGCCATAGCTTTTGCATATCTCTCCCGGGAGGGCTTCACGCATGGTCATGCGTTCGCACAAACAACAGGATCCTGATTTAGGTACCACCACGTCAGGTATGGAGCCCACCGTGGCGGCGGCACTTTCCTACTTGCTGGGCTTTGTAACCGGCATCATCTTTTTTATCATTGAAAAAAACAATGCTTTTGTCCGCTTTCACGCCTTGCAGTCCACCATTGTTTTTGGCGCGGTCTTCATTGTGATGATGGTCCTGAAAATCATTCCTGTCCTGGGATTTATCCTGAACTTTTTTATCTCTATTGGCATGTTTGCCATCTGGCTCTTCATGATGGTCAAAGCTTCCCAGGGTATTGCCTTTAAACTGCCCATTGTCGGCGATATTGCGGAACGGAATATATAAGTTTCGGGTTCTTAGTCCATCACTTAACCGGAACATCCTGCGCACTAAAAAATAAGGTAACGCATTGCTTGCGACGAAACTCCTAACAGTCGGACCGCACCTCGGCGCAGTTACCAGGCCAGCGGCCTCCGGCTCAACATCAACCCCACCCTCAAGGAGCTCCGTATGATCAGTGGAAAACGTATCGCCGTGGTACTGCCGGCTTATAACGCTGCTAAAACCTTAAAAACCACCTATGATGAAATTCCCAAAGATGTGGTTGATGAATTTATTTTGGTTGATGATCACAGCATTGATAAAACCGCGGAGCTGGCCAAGTTCCTCAACATCGAGACCCACATCCACAATTCCAACATGGGTTATGGCGCCAATCAAAAAACCTGTTACCGGGAAGTGCTGAAAAAGGACATTGATATTATTGTCATGGTTCATCCTGATTACCAGTACACCCCCAAATTGCTACGTTCCATGTGTTCCATGCTGGCTGATGAAGTTTATGACATTGTATTGGGTTCGCGCATTCTCAACGGTGGTGCCCTGCGCGGCGGCATGCCTATCTACAAGTATGTGGCCAACCGTATTTTGACGTGGATGGAAAATATTCTGCTGGGGGCCAAGCTCTCCGAATATCATACCGGGTATCGGGCCTACCGGCGGGAAGTTTTGGAAAAAATTCCTTTCGAAAATTTTTCCAATGATTTTATTTTTGACAATCAGTTTTTAATCGCCGCCATCGCACAAGATCTCCCTATTGGCGAGGTCTCCTGCCCCACCAAATATTTCAACGAGGCTTCCTCCATTAACTTTTGCCGCAGTTTAAAATACGGCATCCTGTGCCTATGGCATGCATTTGTCAAGAGCTGGTCCTTGATCCCCCGCCGCATCACCCGGTTTTTCAAGTTGTTTTTTCCTGATCCAACCAATTAGGGCTCATCATTTTAAGCCCCTAATGTTGACTTACCTTTCTTTGCGCCATGGCGTCTTCGCGTAAGATGATTTTTTCTTGTTGCAGGAAGACCCGCTTTGTCGAAAGAGCTCTATGGTGTTAAATCCCGCCCTGAAGCGTCATTGATAAAAAAACGAAGGATACAAACAAGCCTGCACCCAACGTCAACATCCCATCGGGAGCAGGAAATAATTACATTCATCTTTCTGCTTTGTCCTGTTGATGGCGCTGGGCATCCAGCCAGGTTTGGAGAATGATGGCTGCTGCCAGTTTGTCTACCACCTGTCTTTTTTGTGGACCCGAAAGACCGCTCTCCATCAGCAGTCTATGGGCCGCCACAGTGGAGAGCCGCTCATCCATGAAATCCACGACGACGCCCGTGGTTTGAGCCAAGGCCTGCCCGAAAGCACGCGCTTCTTGTGCCTTCACGCCTTCCGCATTATTCAAATGTTTGGGCAGACCCATCACCACCTGGCTGATTTGGCGCTCTGCGATTAGGTCCGCCAGCCGGGGTATAATCTGTCCGGCCTTGTTGACCATCACTTCCAGGGGCTGCGCGGTCAATCCCAACCCGTCGGAGATGGCCACTCCAATGCGACGTTCTCCATAATCAAGTCCCAGAACTCTTGCTTTTATTTCCATATTACCCTTTTCCCGGCAAACTCAGGGCTTGCCCTGCCCTTTTTTGGTGTTGGCGGCGTTTTTCTTGGCCAATTGCTGTTCCAAGCTATGAATGCGCTTTTCCATTTTTTCAAGTTGTTTCTGGGTGGCCAGATTAAGCTTTTGGTAAGCTTGAGTGGCGTTCTTTTTTACTTTGTCTTCCACAGCTGTTCGGGTGCTGTCCGCCTTGTGGAGCATTTCCTCAACCAGATGTTGGCCTTCATCTTTTCTGATTTGACCTTGTTCAATCAGTTCTTCTACAATTTTTTTAGCTTTAGCTTTGGAAAGACTTAAAGCACCCACTCCTGCTAAAAAAACTTTTTTAAATGCATCCATGATCAGCCTCCTCTTCTGCTTGAAATTTCCCTTGCTTACCTGTTCCCCATGTTCATAAACCGCTTCGGATATCAATTCCAACCACCTTTAGTTTAAAAGAAAGCCTCTTTTCTTCCAATCATTTTCGTGCTTTTCTTTGCCCGACCATCAGCTTAGTAGTAAGACACCTTTTACCGACACTATTGGTGACCGAATTAGAGGTTTCACAACCATGATAGAATGTCATGGGGTAAGGATTGGACAGGAGGGTCTCGGTGCTTAAAACCTTGATCGTAGAAGATGAGCTGGACATTCAAAAACTGGTGAATGTTTATTTGTCCAGTCTGGCGGTCTGTGATTTTGCCGATGACGGGCTGGAAGGCATTAAATTATTCAGTACTGCCCGCAGAAGTAAAGAACCCTATGACTTGATTATCATGGATATTCTCATGCCTCATTTAGACGGAGGCAATATGCTTAAGCAATTGCGCGCCCTGGAACAGGCCGACGGTCTGGCAAGAGTACAGGGTGTTAAAGTGATCATTCTAACCGTACTCGACGACCACCTTAATATGGTCCAGCCCTTCAAACCTCTGGGCGATGGCTATTTGATCAAACCTTTCAGCCAGACCGAACTACTGAAAGAAATCAAAAACCTCGGGTTTTAGAGATCCGTGCCCTAGGCTTTATTGTATTGAAAAGGGTAACTTAATTCAGCTGTGCGCGAACCACGGCTTCAACTTGCCCCAGTGCCTCATCCAGTTTGGAAACATCTTTGCCACCGGCTTGGGCAAAATCCGGCCGCCCGCCGCCGGACCCGCCAACCGTTTTGGCCACTTCCCGGATAATATTGCCGGCATGGACTTTCTTGCCTGCTATATCTTTGGTGGCCGCGGCAATCAAAGTTACCTTGCCACTGTCTTCGTTGGCCAATACAATGACCCCGGTGCCCAGCTTGGTTTTAAGGTTGTCCACGGCCGTGCGCAGGGCGTTGGGGTTGAATCCCTTAAGTTTGGCGGTCAGCACTTTGATGCCCGCCACTTCTTTGACTTTTTGCATCAGCTCATCCAGTCCGGAAGAGGTCTGCTGGATTTGCAGTTTTTCATTTTCCTTTTCCAGCTCCTTGATACGGACCAATACCTTTTCCAGCCGGTCAGCCAGCTCACTCTCAGGGGCACGCATGGTGCTGCTTAAATCGCGCAGGATTTTTTGTTCCTGTTTAACTTCACGATAAGCGCCTTCGCCGGTCACCGCTTCAATCCGGCGTATACCTGCCGCCACCCCGGTCTCGTTGACCACACGCATCAAGCCAATGTCCCCGGTGGCCGTGACATGGGTACCTCCGCAGAGCTCCTTGGAAAAGTCATCCACCTGCACCATCCGCACCCAGTCCCCGTATTTTTCCCCAAACAGGGCCATGGCACCTTTAGCCTTGGCCTCTTCTACGGAAAGCTCAACCGTGTTGACACGGATATTCTCAATAACCTTGCGGTTGACAATAGCTTCAATGTGATCCATCTCGTTGTGGCTTACCGGTTGAAAATGAGTAAAATCAAATCGAAAACGGTCGGGCCGCACCTCGGAGCCGGCCTGTTCCACATGGGTGCCCAGCACCTGGCGCAAAGCCGCATGCAGCAGGTGGGTGGCCGTATGATTGCGAGCCGTGGCGGCACGCTCTTCATTGTGCACCACAGCCTGAATCGCAGCGCCCAAGGTCAGGGTGCCTTGTTTCACTTGCCCTAAATGCAGCACATGGCCCTCCGGTAGTTTTTGCACATCTTCCACGTCCATGCTGCCGTCAGGCCATATCAGCTGCCCTTGATCGGCAACCTGTCCGCCCGATTCAGCATAAAAAGGCGTACGGTCCAGCACCACCAAGACTTGATCGCCGGCCTGGGCTTGAGCCGCCGCCTGGTCGCCTATCACCAGGGCCTTGACCTCGGCCTCAGCTTTTAGTTGCAGGTAACCCAGAAATTCAGTAACCGGCAGTTTGGCTGTCAATTCTCTAATCACCGGAGCAATGGCCCGGTCGCCACTCCCCGCCCAAGCATGCCGCGCCCGCTGACGCTGCTGCTCCATGGCCTGTTCGAATCCGGCTTCATCAAGCGACAGTTTATGCTCCAAGGCAATTTCTCTGGTTAAGTCCATGGGAAAGCCAAAGGTATCATAAAGTTGGAATATTTTATCTCCTGGAATAATGGCACGGTTTTGTTTTTTGACCTCTGCCATGACGTCATTGAGCCGGGCCAGCCCGGCGTCGAGGGTATGTTGAAAACGCTCTTCTTCACTTTTAATGATGGCCGTGACATGGTCCTGGCGCTGTTTAATCTCCGGATAGCACCCTCCCATGATCTCCACCACCACCGGCACCAAGGTGTATAGGAAAAGATCGTCGAGGCCCAACAGTTTGCCGTGACGCAGGGCGCGCCTGAGAATACGGCGCAGCACATAGCTCCGGCCTTCGTTACCCGGCAACACGCCGTCAGTGATTAAAAAAACGGCGGAGCGCACATGGTCGGCAATGACGCGCAGGGAACTGTCGTGCTTGTCGTCCTTGCCGTAACGCACGGTGGCGGCATTGGCAATAGTCTGGATAATCGGCTGGAAAAGGTCGGTATCAAAATTGGACGGCACCTGTTGGATGACCGCGGCCAACCGTTCCAAGCCCATACCGGTATCAATGTTCTTTTGCGGTAGCGGGTTCAGGCCACCGTCCGCCTTGCGATCATACTGGGTAAATACCAGATTCCAAACCTCCAGGTAGCGGTCTTCATCTTCATCGGGTCCCAGATCAGGTTTGCCGGCTACAGGCCCCTTATCATAAAGAATTTCGCTGCAGGGCCCGCAGGGACCGGTTTCGCCCATGGTCCAAAAATTGGTTTTTTCTCCCATGCGAATAATTTTTTTATTGGGCAGGCCGACAGTTTCATGCCAAATCTGAAAGGCTTCATCATCATCCTTGTAGATGGTAACCCACAATTTCTCCTTGTCCAGGCCGCAGACATTGGTTAAAAAATCCCAGGCCCAGGTAATAGCGTCGTGTTTGAAATAATCGCCGAAGGAAAAATTGCCCAGCATTTCGAAAAAGGTATGATGGCGGGGGGTAAACCCCACATTGTCAATGTCATTGGTGCGGATGCACTTTTGGGCGGTGGCAGCCCGTGTGAAAGGCTTCTTGCCCAAACCCAAAAAATATGGTTTGAACTGCACCATGCCGGCCACGGTAAACAGTACGGTGGGATCGCCCGGCACCAGGGAAGCACTGGGCGGACAGGCATGGCCCTTGTCCTTGAAGTAAGCTAGAAATTTTTCTCTAATCTCCGTACTGGTCATTATCATCCTCCGTTATCCCTGCGGTTGCGTCTAGTGTTCTGATGGTGCTGTACACCATCTCGTGGTCAAATCCCTGTCTCAATAAATAAGCAATCAGCCGGCGCCGGGCCACCTGGGGATCGAGCTGGCGATAGCGGGCGGCCCTCTTTTGGGCAGCCTGCAGGCAGGCCTGAGCTTCTGTTTCCCCGATTGTGGCTTCCTGTATGATTTTTTCTTCCAGCGCGCGGTCAATGCCTTTGGCCCGTAGGGCGTGCTGGAGTCGACGTTTGCCCACCGCTTTGAGGCTTAAATCATGGACCAGCATTTTGGCAAAGGCCGCGTCATTAATCAAGCCTGATTTTTCAAGATCCCCCAGCACGTCCTCAATCACATCCCCGGGAAATTTCTTTTGCCGCAACCGTTGCCGTAATTCACCTTTAGCGCGGGCACGCACATCAAGCAGGCGCAGGGCCGCTTCCTTGGCCTGCCAGGTTTGGTCATCATGAATGAGCGCAGTCAGGGCGTCTTCCGTAAGGTCCAGCCCTTTTTTCAGCCCCTTTTTCATCACCACTTCCAAAGCCAAGCCGCAAACAAATTCATGGTCTGCAAAAAGGTTGACCCGCTGTTTATTTTTTTTCTGTATTTCCAATGCAGTAATCACGGGCATGGCCGATGCTCTTCTCCAATCTGAATAACCATTTTCTTTTGCTAAAAGACCTTCAGGCCCTTGGTCTCGGGACAACATTGAAAAAATGCTTCTGTAGAATGGAGGCACTTGTCCTGAGAGCCTTTCACAAAGGGGGATGTCTATAGTCTACTTGCACAACGCCCTCTGTCCAAGGATGGAACCAACCCCCCATCCACCTCACCATCAGACAATCATAGGGTGCGCCCCAAAATAGGCGCCAAGGCTTTCAACTCCAGCATCAGGCGGTCAAACTCTTCCAGGGACAGGGACTGGTTGCCGTCCACCAGGGCCTTGTCCGGATGGGGATGGACTTCGATGATCAGGCCGTCCGCGCCCGCGGCCAAAGCGGCCTTGGCCATGGGCGCCACGTAATCGCGCCTGCCCGTGCCGTGGGAAGGGTCCACGATCACCGGCAAATGGGTTCGCTCTTTCAGGGCCGGGATCACGGTTAAATCCAGAGTATTGCGGCTGTAATCATTAAAGGTGCGGATGCCCCGTTCGCACAAAATCACCTGATAATTGCCCTGGGCCATGATGTACTCGGCCGACATGAGCAGATCCTCCACCCCGGCGGCCATGCCCCGTTTGAGCAACACCGGTTTTTTTTGCTGGCCCACGGCCTTTAACAATTCGAAATTCTGCATGTTGCGGGTTCCGATCTGCAGAATATCGGCAGCTTTGGCCACGGCCGGCACGTTCCTGGGATCGAGCACCTCGGTCACCACCGGCAGGCTGTAGGTTTTTTGAGCTTGTTTCAAGATGGTCAGGCCGGCACCTTTAAGGCCCTGAAAAGCATAGGGACTGGTTCTGGGTTTAAAGGCACCACCCCGCAAAGCCGCTGCCCCGCTGGCTTTGACATGGCGGGCAGTCTGCATAATCATGCTTTTATTTTCCACGGTACAGGGACCGGCAATTATGGCCAATTGCTTACCGCCAATGGAAAAGCTGCCGGTGGTAATCACGGAATCTTCCTGCTTGCTCTCCCGGCTGGCCAGTTTATAGGGTTTGAGTACGGACATAACGTTTTCAATTTCCGGAATGGCTTCCAACGGCTGGCGTTGCAGCCGGCGTTCATCGCCGATCACGGCGATGACGTTGCGCTCCGTGCCTTGCAGCAGATGAGGCTCGAGCTTCATTTTCTTGATGCGTTCCATCACTTCCGTGATTTTCTTTTTTGATACATTAGGTTTCATGACGATGATCATTCTGGACCCCTCACCTTAATCCTCTCCCCGCGTATGCGGGGAGAGGAAATAGTAGGGGCGAAAAATCTTTCGCCCCTGCACTACCCCAAAACAACCCCGGCCCGGCGATGTTTCACCGGGCCGGGAAAAGAGGGAGCAGTTCATAAGCCGAGTTCTGTCATCCTGATTCAGGACGGATGGTCATTTCTCTAGGACTTGTTTTACAACAAGCCTCAAGCAACCAACCCGAGAGGACCGCGGGCCACGGCTCCTGACAGGCAACCCTGTCAGGCCTCTCCTATTTGGTCTTGCTCCAGGCGGGGTTTACCGTGCCGCTTCCGTCACCGGAAACGCGGTGAGCTCTTACCTCACCTTTTCACCCTTACCCCCCACCAGCTCACGAAGTCTGGGGCTATAGAGAGGCGGTATGTTTTCTGTGGCACTTTCCTTCACGTCACCGTGACTGGGCGTTACCCAGCGCCTTGCCCTGGGAGCTCGGACTTTCCTCCTTAACCGAAATTAAGGCGACCATCTGAACTGCTCCCGTGCTCCCGGCATAGAATTGCACAGGAACCGAAATAGTTGTGCTTCGCTTTGCTATTCCCCTTTGGAGCCAGAGGATTTGTCCTCAATTTGGAATTCCACTTTCGGCACTTCTTTGGCGCCTGGCGCGGCTTCAAACAAGGTAGCCTCCTTAAAGTGAAACCATCCGGCAATCAAATTTTTGGGGAACATCCGAATGGACTGGTTGAAGGTCTTGACCGCCTCGTTGTAGCGCATACGCTCCACGGCAATACGGTTTTCCGTACCTGCCAGTTCATCCATTAACTGCCGGAAATTCTGGTCCGACTTGAGTTGAGGATAATTTTCCACCACTGCCAGCAGCCGGCCCAAGGCACCGGTCACTTCATTGGCCGCATTGATTTTGTCATTGATACCCGTAGCACCTGCCAGTTTGGCCCGGGCATTGGCCACATTTTCAAAAATGGTTCTTTCCTGTTTAGCAAACCCTTTGACTGTGTTCACCAAATTAGGAATCAAATCATTGCGCCGTTGCAGCTGGTTCTCCACCTGAGACCATGCGGTTTTGACCGACACGTCCATTTTAACCAGGCTGTTGTAACTTCCAATTACATAAAAAACGATGCCCATCACCAACAGTAAGAGCACGCCCAAAATCAGGCCCAAGATGGTGATTAACGCCAATCCCGATTTTTCCATAATGCCACTTTCCTCCTAGTTTTTACTTGATCACTGTTCCATCAAGGTCACTTTTGTGAAAGACCTCCACGGTATTGTCTCAACTTTTGGATAGTATTGACCAATCCTACGCAAACCATAGTCCGGCTGCTGACGATTTTTACCAGCTGCCGCCTACACCGCCTCCGCCCGAAAAACCACCGCCAAAGCCGGAGAAGCCGCCGCCAAAGCCGCCGCCGCCGCTGCGATAAAAACCGCCACCGTAATAATAGGGCCCTACGCCGCTCCGCCGCCCTAAGCGCCGATCGCGGATGGAGGAAATAATGCCGGCAATGATGATGAGCAGGAAAAAGATGAAATATCCGGCCGCTTCCCCGGTTCGGTTTTTCCTGACAGGACGGGCCTGACCCAGCTGCCCGCTTAATTGCACTTTTTTATCTTTGGCCAGGGTTTGGGCAATCACCAGCCCGATATTATACAACCCTTGCCCAATTTGGCCTTGTTTTAAATAGGGTGTCAGGTATTGGTCACGATAGCGTCCTAATTTACCGTCCGGCAATACCCCTTCCAGTCCGTAGCCGGTGATGATGCGGATGCGGTGTTCCTTTAATGCCAACAAAATCAAGAGACCATTGTCCTTGCCCTTCTTGCCGATTTTCCAGGCATCATAGACCGCCATACCATAGGTGAAATCATCATAAGGCGCAATAGTAGGCATGATCATAAAGACCATCTCGTCGCCGGTAGCCTGCTCCAGACTAGTGGACAGAGCACTCAGGCGGTCAATGGCCTGGGCATCGAGAACCTTGGCAAAGTCATTGACATAGCCTTGAGGCTGAGGAATCTGCGGTTGGCCGGCGGAGGAGGTTGCGGCCAAGGCAGCGCCGCTTAATAACAGGGCCAGTAAAACAGCTTTAAAACTATGTTTACAAACGGTCAATAGCGCGCGCAACTTTTTCCACCTCATGGAGATAAGTTTCGAGCAATCCCCTGAGCATGGGAAAGGTCAGTTTCAGATCTCCTTGTTTTAAAAGCTTCAATTTGACAAACACTTCTTTGTTCAATCCAAAGGTGGCCGCCAGGCTTTCCAGGACCGCTTCCTTGGCCAGCGGCGGCACAATACCTTTCAGCCGTAGGGCTGTACGAAAGGACGGCAGGTTAGCCTGGTGGGCGGCCACCAACAAGTCCTTCAATTCCTTGACATGCTCTCCCACTTCCAGATAGCTTTGCCGCAATCTCAGCAGCCGGCCTTTTAACTCATGTTCACATTCATGCCGCAAGTTGGTGGTTTCGATCTCCAGGTGGGCAAACATATCCTCGCCCTGCAATACCAAATGTTTTTCCTTGATCTCCAAAAATTCTATGGGAAAAACATCACTGGAACGCTCAATATGTTCTTTGGTCATAAGCAGTGGGGTGTTGACCCCCGCTTTGGCCAAGGGTCTAATGAGCTTGCGCAGCCTGTCCAGAACGTCCATGGTAATATCATTAACAACGACCAGAATATTTATATCCGAACTGCCTTGCTGATGGTCATTGACTGCCGCCGACCCGTACACCATTAAGGAAATCAGTTCTTGTTTAAACGCCTTGCCGACTTCATGCCTGATTTTGTCCAGAGTCTTGTCCATGGTCATCATGCGCTTCCCCTCCTTTTTCCAAATGGCGTTCCACATGCTTCAACAAGCGGTCCGGGGTGCAGGGTTTGATTAAAAAATCATCAGCCCCGCCTTCCGCCGCCCATCGCAATGCTTCCTGATGGGATAGGGCGGTTAAAAAGATCACAGGAATATTCTTGGTCTTCACATTCTCTTTCATGATCTGACAGACCTCGTAGCCATTGACCCGGGGCATCATAATATCGAGAATCACCAAATCCGGATGATCGCGGGAAATGGATTGCAGCGCTTCCCAACCGCGGGTAAAGGTATCCACCTCGTAACCATGGCCCTGAAGCACGTCACGGAATAATTCCAAGATACTGGCATCATCATCAACAATGATGATTTTTTTGTTGCTCATCCGACCTTCTCCTTCTGCCCCAATACATCTCCTACACCCACACGATAGCCGCAAGTGTAAGCATTGGCCGCCATGGCCTTGCTGTTGGCGCATTGTACCTCCAGCACCCACAGGGTGCTGTTGCCGCCGCAAGCCACCAGCCAGCCTTGGTCCAAGTCCACATCCAGAATCGTTCCTGGCCCTTTACCCTGGGGCACTGTGTTCGTGCCCAAGCGCGTACTTAAAATTTTCAGTTTTTCTCCATTAGCCTCGGTAAACGTTCCCGGCCAGGGATTAAACCCTCTTACCTGGTCATGCAGGCTCTTAGCTTGGTGATGCCAATCCAGTTCTCCATTGGCTCGGGTCAGACGGGGCGCGTAACTCACCAGAGCTTCATCCTGGGCCAAGCCGGCTGACGGTCCTTCTTGGGCCAAAAGCGCCAGAGCTTCTTCCAGTGCCGGTCCACCCAGCTGGGCCAAACGATCAAAGAGATCAACTGCCCTATCCTCAGAGCCGATGACTACTTTACGTTGCGTCAAAATAGGTCCACTGTCCATTTTGAGCGCCATGCGCTGCACCGTAACTCCGGTTTCGCGTTCGCCCTTGGCAACAGCCCATTGAATGGGAGCCGCCCCGCGATATTTGGGGAGCAGCGACCCATGCAGATTAATGCAGCCCCAAAGGGGCATATCCAGCAAGGGTTGTTTTAACAATTGACCAAAGGCTGCCACCACTATTACCGTAGGCTCCAGCGCTTTGAGGGTGCTTAAAAACGCATTGCTGTTAACATCCTCCGGCTGGAGCACGTTTAACCCATGAGCCAGGGCAAATATTTTAACTGCTGAGAATGCCGCTTTTTGTCCCCGGCCCTTGGCACGGTCCGGTTGGGTTACCACCGCAAGCACAGGGAAACCTTTTTTTAATAAATAGTCGAGCGAGGGAATGCCGAAATCCGGTGTTCCCATGAATATTAACTTAGGTTTCATGGAAGCGTTACAATCGGCTCGGGGTGTGAGGAGCCAGACCAGCTTTGGTGCTGCGAGCCAGTTCCCGCAAAGGCTTATTCAACATGGTACGATGGATCATGCTCATACGTTCCACAAAAACCACCCCATCCAAATGGTCCAACTCGTGCTGGATGGCCCTGGCCAAAAGACCTTCACCTTCGATTTTAACAGGCTGCCAGTTTAAATCCAGACCTTCCACCACCACTCGGTAGTGCCGTTCCACCGGACCGTAAATACCAGGAAAGGACAGGCACCCTTCTTCCTGAGTTTCTTTTTCCCTGCTCCTCTGGGTGATTTCGGGGTTGAGCAAAACTGCTTTGAAGCTGGGACCGACTTTTTGCGGGATCTCCACCACAAAGACCCGTTCCAGTACCCCCACCTGATTGGCTGCCAACCCAACCCCATTTTCAGCGGCCATGGTATCAAACATATTGTTTGCCAATTGCCGTAAACTGTCATCAACCGCCACAATGGGTTTGGCTTTTTGTTTTAAGATGGGGTTGCCCCACATCACGATTGGTAATTTCGCCATATCTTACACTCCTTTATATTAGGCCGCTATTATACATGATTACCCCGTGAGCTTGCAAGCCCACATCCTTAGGTGCTTTTTAGACCGCGGACAGCTAAAAATGACGCCCTATCGACCCCATAAATTTGGCCGTGGAACGATCTCTTCTTTAGAGTAAATTGACAGGATCAATGTCGATGATGATTTTAACATTACTTTTGATAGGGACACGCTGAATGGCATCGACCAGCCGGCTGCGCTGCTGATGGGTGGGCGATTTGAGAAGCACCTGAAAGCGGCTTTCCTTGGCCACCCGTTGATAGGGCGACGGTGCCGGGCCCAGAATCTGGTCCTGCCGTCCGGCCACACGCCGGGCTTGGTTGGCAATGGCCTGCGCGGTTTTTTGGGCATCACCCTCGGCGCGACTGCGACAGACAATATTGGCCAGCCGCATGAAAGGCGGGTACCCTAAAAGGCGCCTGGTCTCAATCTCACGCTGGAAAAAGGCCTGATAATCGTGTTGCGCCGCCATGAGCAATACATCATGATCCGCATGATGGGTCTGGGCAATAACCAACCCCGGCACCCCGCCCCGGCCGGCACGGCCTGCCACCTGCACCATCAATTGAAAAGTTCGCTCCTCTGCCCGGAAGTCGGGCAGATTGAGGGCTGTATCTGCGGTGATAATGCCTACCAAGGTCACTTTTTCAAAATCAATGCCTTTGGCCACCATCTGAGTACCCACCAGAATATCGGCCTCCTGATTTTTAAAAGCCAGCAGGCTTTTTTCCAATACCCCCCGTTTTCTGGTCATGTCCTGATCGAGCCGCAGAATGCGGCTGTCCGGAAACCAGTGGCGCAGCTCTTCCTCCACCCTTTGAGTACCCGCACCCACCAGCTTAACACAAGCCGTGCCGCACTTGGGACAAGCCGGCCGGGCCGGAAAAATACGGCCGCAGCTGTGGCAATGAAGCTTGTCATGGGTAAGGTGGTAGACCAAGGCCACACTACAGTCAGGACAGGTGAGTTGATGCTTACAAGCCGGACACATGACCAGGGGGGCAAAGCCACGGCGATTGAGAAACAATATGGATTGCTCGTTTTTACGCAACCTGTCTGCTAGGGCATCCAATAAAGCTGTGGAAAATAAGGGGAACCTGCGGGCTTGATCAAAGACCTCGGTCATGTCCACCAGCTGAACTTCAGGCATGGTTTTATGGTCAATCCGTTGCGACAGGGTAAGTAAGGTTAATTTCCCTTCCTGGGCATGATGGAAGGTCTCCAAACTGGGGGTGGCACTGCCCAAAACCAGGGTGGCCCGTTCTTCACGGGCACGCACTGCCGCTACATCGCGGGCATGGTAGCGGGGGGTATCATCCTGCTTGTAGGAGGTTTCATATTCCTCGTCAACCACAATCAGCCGCAGGTTCTTCACCGGCGCAAACACAGCCGAGCGAGCGCCAATGGCCACCCGGGCCTGACCTTGCACCAGCAGCATCCACGCTTCCAGGCGCGCTTTGGGCGTCAGGCCCGAGTGCAATACAGCCACTGCTCCGCCAAATCGGGCTTTGACCCGCTCCTGCATCTGGGTGGTCAAGGCAATTTCCGGCACCAACAACAGGGCGCCTCCACCTTGAGCCAGCACATGGGCAATAGCCTGCAAGTACACCTCAGTCTTGCCGCTGCCGGTAACTCCAAAGAGCAGAAACCCTTCAAAAATATTGCCATCAACAGCTTTTAATAAAGGGGCCAAGGCGCCTTGTTGATCTTGAGATAAACTCTTGGGCTCTTCCAAGGAAAGGTCCGTCACTGTATTGAAATGATGAGCTCTTTTTCTAGACAGACTTAAGGTCCTTTGCAGGAGACCTTCTTTTTCCAGGCTTGTCAATAACCTGGCCGCCGAGGCCGGCAGACCTTCCAGGAGCACCGCCTTATCCACAGGCCCGTTTTGCAGTCTTTCCAGCAGCAGGGCTGCCTGGCCTTTTTTTACCTCCGCCTGATCAGGATTGATCAATTCATAGCGTTCACGCACTTTGGGCAGGCCGGCGCCAGGCAGCATGGCATGCAGGGCTTCGCCCCAGGTGCAGCGGTAATAACCAGCCATCCACTGGCCCAGTTTCAGTAAGGCCGGAGGCAGCACAGGCGTTTGGTCGAGCACTTTGATCACGGCTTTGACACGGATCTTTTCCGGTTTGGTCACGCCCACGGCTACCACAATCCCGGGCAGCACTTTACGGCCCACGGGCACCATAACCCTGCTGCCGCAAGCAGGGGCCATGGTGTCTTCCACCGCGTAGGTGAGTGCCGGTAGGGATGGCACTGGCACAGCAACTTCAATATACATAGCACTCCAAAAAAAAATCCCCATGAAGCGTGCTTCATGGGGAAAGGGTCCTTGGGCATCGCCAACAAGAGCATTGTCCTGCCGGTAAGAAAAAAAGTCAATCTCAGGGTTCTTAGAAAAACCCTCACCCAACCCCCAAAAGTGCCCGCCTTCAGGGTATCTCCCCGATATTTATTCGGGGAAAGCGGATTGGATGTTAAAAATCATGAGTGGCCTTAGTCCCTACTTTATGAGGGCTAATTTTTTAATAACCCGGTCTTCCGTGCCGTCGGCACTCTTGGCCTTGACCAACAATAAATAAACGCCATTGGCCAGATTGCCCACATATTCCCTGTGTTCATATTGACCTTGTCCTGGACAGGAAAGGTTGAAGCCCAGCACTGAGCGATGGCTCGTGGTGTATAGTTTGCACTCCAATTCACAAGCACGGGGCACCTGGACCACAAACTTCAGATGATCTCCCCGCGTGGGATTGGGGGCAAAATAAGTGTATTTTGGGTCCAGCAATTTGCCATTAAAACCAGCAATAGGAGTAATGGTGGATGTGACGGTGATGGTGGCGGTTGGCATCACTTGCGCTGTTTTGGTGGGGGTTGGCGAGAGTGTCGCTGGAGTGATGGCCATGGTTGGCGTAGAGGTGACCGTTAGGGTAGGGGTAATGGTCCGCGTGACGGTCTTGGTCGGTGTAAAGCTGGGCGTGGCGGTCGGTGCTACATAGTGACTGAGATAGATTTGATAATCCAGAGGTGTGGTCCCGGGATTTTCCATAAAAGCCGCATAAACCACATTGCCTGAGGAATTCGCCAAACTGACGCCGGAATTATCCAAATTCGTATGGCGGTTGAAACTCCCGCCATCGGTAACCCAGCTTCCTCCACTCAAATGCTTCATATACAGCTGGGTTTTGGTACCAGTTTCGGTCCAAGCCACATAGGGCGTGCCATTAACCGCGGTCATGGATGGTTGGTAAGCGTCTTGGGCTGGATTGATGTTCAAACTGCCGCCATCCTGAACCCAAGTTGATCCGGTCCAGTGTTTAACATAAATCTGCTGGCTGGTACCGTAGACCTCACTCCAAGCGGCATAGAGCGTGCCGTTACCGTTCACCAAGCAAGGTTTATAGGCGGCGTTGCCAGGATGGACATTTAAGCTGCCGCCGTCCTGCACCCAACCGCTTCCACCCCAATGCTTAACCACAATTGAGGGACCGGATGCTTCTTCATAGGCCACATAAGGGACACTACCCAACCCGGCAATGCTGGGCGAGCTATACCAATAAGCATCAGTGGCCAGGTTGCCGCCCCGCGAAACCCAGCTGGAACCATTCCAATACTTCACATAAACCTGCACTGAATTAATCCCGGTTTGTTCTTTCCAAGCAGCGTAAACCGTGCCGTTGACAATACCAAGGGTTGGGAAAACACCTTTCCAAGTGGTATTGACTTGAATATTGACTGCGCTTGACCAGCTACTGCCAGTATACTGTCGCGCAAAGATGTGTGGTGTCGTGCTCCCTTCACTCCAGAGAACATAAAACCATCCATTATTGATTATCAACTTGGGATTACTTGCCCACTGGGTGTTGTCGGCGTTTAAACTGGAAGCATCGAAACTCCAGCCGCTGCCTGTCCAGTGTTTTAAGCAGGTCTGAAAGGTGGTGCCATTGTCTTCACGCCAAGCCACATAGGGAATAGTGTTAAAAAACGCCAAGCTCGGTTCCATGGCGCTTTTGGATGTATTTATATTTGCGCTGCCGCCATCCTGAACCCAATCCGCCCAAGCCGCGCCGCCTGCCAGGGCCAGCATCAATAGCCAACTCATCAGTAACCTTAATAGTTTTCTCATGGATTCCACAATCTTTCTTTAGGATTGAATATGGTCTTACGTCCGACCAAGGTTAAAAGTTTATCGTATTTCATTTTTACATTCAACACGATTAATCTACCTTGCTTTACTGGTGCCGAAGGCCCGCTTTGGTTGAAAAACCTTCGGTGTCTTCATCCGGTATGGGCCGGACAAGAAGCCTGTACCCGACATGAATAGGCTAAAAGGCAAAATCAACATTACTAATGGTTTCCAAAGCCTCGGTAATGGTGATCTCTTCCGGGTAATTAGCTTGATCGATAGCCAGATCACCGCGAAAAACCGTGGCGCTAGCCCAATAGGCCCCGGGCGGAATGTCTACCACACTGTAATCACCACTGCCCATAATAACAGCTGTATAGCTGGTCACGATCGTCGAATCTGTTGGAAACGCGGTGATGATCACCATATCCGTATCGAGTACGCCGCTGACCATGCCTGTCACCGTGCCGCCTTCGGTCTGAACATCATGCCCCGGGGAGCCGATGGTGCTGCCCGGCAGCATGGGCGTGGTGGGTGAACGGAAGGCGCACCCTGCCAGGCCAGCCATCACGCTGCCCAGCACAAGCATCATAAGAACCGCAAAGATATTTTTCATGGCCCTTCCCCTTAGAAGTTAATGGAACTGCCGATCAGCAACTTGGTAACAGCCTTGGGATCAGGGGTGGCCGGCAAAGGTGCCGGCGGATTGGGTTGCCATAATCCCCGGCCTTCCAGGCCGTCACGATTGGGGGTGAACAGGCCCAACTGGGCATAAAAAGACACGGTCTGGGAAAGGCGATAAGCCGCGCTGAAGTCCACTTCCATGCCCAGGCCTTTGCCGTCTTTGTTGGTGTCCGAATAAAACCAAAAGCCCAGGCCGGGCACAATGGCACCAATTTCCATTTTCGCCGTCAAGCCGGCGGCCATAATCCCCGCCAGGTCGCGGATGATCAAACCAGCCAAATGGTCATCCAAATAGGTATAGGGTCCGGCACCGTCTTCGATTTTAGAAAACAGTCCTGGTCCGGCGCCGGGCAGCGCATTGAGGCTGGCAAAGCCGGCTTTGGTGTTCGTCCCTGGTTCAGGATTGCCGCCCGTATAAATAATATGACCGCCAATATCCAGATTAAATTGGTCAGCCTTCATGCCGTAAGTGGCATCCAGCTTGACGCCCAGAGAAGTGGCGTCAATGCTGTTGTCCGTGGCGGTCCTGGCCATGGCGAATTGCAAGCCCAACTGGGCCGCCAGATCAAGGGTGGCCTCGTCTCCTGCAGGTAGGAGCATATTGAAGCGGCCACCGGCCTGCACCAACGAATTGATGCTGTCGTGGGGCGTACCGGTGGTAATGGTAATAGGTTGATTGCCAATGAGCAGTTTGGCATCGAGATTCATGTTATGACCCATGTCAAAGGTAGGCACAAAGCCAATCAAGCTTTCAATGAAGCCGCCAGTGACCCAGGGTGCCAGCAAACGGGTCCGGGCAAAGAAGGCCATCAGATCCACACTGCCTAGATCAAACCCCGCGCTGATGGCATCGTTCTGCAAGCCTAAAAGCAGATCATCGGTGTCACCGAATTGCTGGCGGCCTAACTTAACATAAAAAGTGGATTCCTGAAATTTAGCATAGAGTTCATTGACTTTGATAAATGGATAGGTTACATCAGCATAGCCTGGTTTTTCCAAGTCAGCCAATAACGTGAAATGTTGCTTGGCAAAACCCTTCGAAACAATGGTGCGGTAAACAGGATAGAAATACCAATCAGATGTTTCGGTGTAAGCGATATTGGACATATTAAACGCTTTGAGATCAATCATACCTTTGAAAGTGAATTCATCACTGATGCCCGTATTGGACTGAGATTGGCCTTTTTTCGAGGTTGCGGCCTGTGCCAGCATTGGCGGTAGTGTTAAGCATCCCACAAGAACAGCCATCATCCATTTTTTCATCAAGTGCATCCCTCCCAGATATGGTTTTTAACTGCATCACCTCTACAACTCTAGCTGGTAAAGCCTGAATTAACCAATTGTCCCACCCAGCAATGCCAATGTGTATAAAACGTTGTTGTAACGTACAGGCCCTTGTCCGGCGCATGCCCGATGCCTGTACCCTGTAGAACTGGCGTCTTCTACCGGGTTAGGCTGTTTATTCTGCGTGAAAAAAGAACGGCCGTCAAGTCCTTTGGCAAGTTGGACTAGGTGGCTTGACCGGAAGAGGGATTGAGGGAGAGGTTAAGGCGCTGGGCGATTTTCTTCATATCTTCCCAGACCAGCCGTTTGTTTTGAGGATGGTAAAGCAGGGCCGCCGGGTGCAGAGTGGGAATAACCGGTATGCCCTGGTAAGTGAAGGTACGGCCCCGTAATTTACCAATAGGCTCCTTGGACTCCAGCAAAGTCTGGGCGGCAAAGGTGCCCAATGCACAAATCAGTTCGGGCTTTAAATATGCCAGCTGCTGTTCCAAATAGGGCCGACAATTTTCAATTTCTTCAGGCAGGGGATTGCGGTTGCCGGTGGGGCGGCATTTTAAAACATTACAGATGTAAACGTCTTCCCGTTTAAGCCCGATGGATTCAATAATCTTGGTCAACAGTTTGCCGGCCGCGCCCACGAAAGGCCGACCTTCCCGGTCTTCATCCGCGCCCGGAGCTTCACCGACAAACAGCAAGCGCGGTTTCATACTGCCTTCCCCAAAAACCGCCTGTTTGCGTTCTTTGGCAATAGCGCAGCGCACACACTCTTTAACCTCGCACGCCAATTGTTCAAATTCATTTTGGGGCACCTTGGCCGGGCGGGGACGCGCTGTGCCCTTGGACGCCATGCCGGATGGTGTCGGTGCAGGCGCAGGTTGGTTAAAAAACACAGCCTCTTGGCCCTGGTTTTTCCAGTCCATCAGCACTTGCTTGAGGTGATCCATTTGAGCCAAAAGCTGCTGTTTGGGGGTAAGCGTCTGCGGTTTCATGGCATGTCTTCTTCAATTTCGCTAAGATCAATATTGTCATCGTCATCAGGACCAGCATTAATCTCTGCGTTGGGATTAACTTCCGAATGGTGATTAACCGCAGGGTTGGTATTAACCTCTGGGTGGGTATCAATATTGGAGCCGGGATTGACTTTAGAGCTGCCATTTGCTGAATATAATTGTATGGACAAAGATATTAAATGGGTATACCCAAAAGAGGCCGCCCGTTCCCAGGCAAAGGCATAGTCCAGGGCCACATCAGCCATAGTGCTTACTGCAAAAGTCCACCCCAAGCCGGCGGTAGCTTGGTCGTCGTTGACACCGGCCCTTATTGCCAGAAAAGGAAATAGACAATATTCAGCGCCCGCATGATAGGCCAGATGATTGAATTGTCCGGCGCGGTTGTCATAAAGCAAGCCCAGGTCAGCCGCCACCCGCAGTTTGTCTTCAGCTGTTTTCCAAACCACACCGGGCCTGATTACCACAGGCAGGTTATCGACATGCTCGCTGGGCCATTTAAGCGACCCTAATAAATCCTGAATGACCAAACCCCATGCCAGCGAAGGCATGGGGTCATGCCATAGGCCCAAGTCTAATGCAAATCCATTAGCATCGCTATCATCCAAATGATGCAAGAGGATTTTTCCGTTAATCCCCAAATGCAGATGGTCCCCAAAGGAACGGGACAGGCTGCCCACCAGGGCGGTCTGGCTCTCGCCAAAGGTGCCATCCGGCGCTGATTGATTGCCATCACGCCGTTCCAAATCATTGCCTGCTGAGTAGCTGATCCAGGTGAAGCCAACGGCATAATCAATATGATTCTCCTCATGCACGGGATAAATCAGGCCCAGGATATTCCAGACTTGATCCCAACCGAGAACAGCGGTTTGGCCAGACATGGCCCATGTGGGCAGCAAATCCATGGCTGCCGGATTCCATAGGGGCGCGAAAGCATCATTGGTCGCCGCCGTGGCGGCATTACCCATGGCCAAGGCCCGCGCGCCCGCGCCTGCCCGTAAATAAGGGGCGGCATTGCCGGCCGACGGATCGGCGGCATTGGCCTGTAGACCGGCCATCAACCCGAGCATCATGATGGTAAAAATTAAAAAGATGTGTTTCATGCCAACCCTTTCCCTATTGTTTCAGGGCAATCTTATTGTGATAAACCTGCCCATCGATTTTCAAAATATAAAAATAAACCCCATTGGCTACCATGACCTGGCGGTCATCACGGCCGTCCCACTGAAAGACATTGCCGCTGTAGACCTGGTTGCCTTGCTTCGTCATGGTAATCACCGGATGGCCAAAGCTGTTATAAATCGTCAGCTGCGCTTGCTGGCCTTTGCGTGGAATAAGAATATTGGTAAATCTATCCAGTGCAGGATTAAAAGGATTGGGGTAATTGTAGGATCCTTTTTCATCAGTGCTTGCCGGGCGGGTGGAACTCTGAGTCACGGCTTTGAGGACATTGACTTGCCCCCAGCCCAGAAATTCATTGTAGCCGTCACTGTCATTGGCCAGGCTGTCCACTTTGTCGGCCGTGCTGGTTAAAATGGCCTCCACTTGATCGGGCGTACGGCTGGGATCCTGGGCAAAAAGCAAGGCTGCTGCACCCGACACGACCGGTGCAGCCATGGACGTGCCCATCAAGGCTTCGTAACTGCTGTTGTTAAGAAAATAAGTGCTCAGGATCATCCCCGCAGGATCGTTAGTTCTGGTATCCCCTCCGGGAGCAGCCAGATCCACATATTGGTTGTATTCCGAATAGCCCGCCCGGGCACTGACACTGTTGGTGGCTGCCACGGAAACCACGTGATTAAAGGAAGCAGGATACATGATCGGATTCATGCCATAAATCGAATCCCAATCCAGGGCACTGTTGCCGGCCGAAGCTACTATGAGACACCCCTGGCGATGGGCATAGTCAATGGCGGACTCCAGGGTCTGGCCTTTGTCCGGGCCGCCGAGGCTCATGTTGATGATCCGGGCCCCATGATCAGCAGCATAGACAATGGCTGAACTGATGGCATAATCGTGCATTTGGCCGTAATCGTCCGCCACTTTTAACGGCATCAGTTTAATCTGATCCAGATAAGCAATGCCCGGAACACCCAGAAGATTATTGGCCTGGGCGTCCAGAATGCCCGCCACATGGGTGCCGTGACCTAGTTCATCGCTGGGATCATTATCAAAGCTGCCAAAGTCATAACCTGCGATCAGTTTGGAGCTCAGGTCTTCGTGAGTTAAACGCACTCCACTATCAATGATGGCCACAATGATCGTATCTTTGGCAGTGACCAGATGGTTGGCAAAGACGGCGTCCGCATGCACCTGGTCCACCCACCAGGCACGAACGGACCCGCTGAGATGATTGTCGTTCCCGGGAAGTGTTAACGCCCCTTGATAATAGGTATCATCGGGCCCATTGGGCAGAGCCTCGAAAGGGACGCGCAAATAATTGGGCTCAGCCCATTGCACCAGCGGCGACTGGGCCACCCGCTGAGCTACGCTTTGCGTGGTTTCCTGACCGGCAAAGCGGGCCATCACCACGCCCAGTTCTGTTTGGGCGGAGGCGGACTGCAAATGCTGATCCGCCATGAACGCCTGGCGCACGGCCTGAGCGGAGGTGACTTGCAGGTTTAACTTTTTGGCTTCCTGGGCCAGCACATCAGGCGCGACCTGGGCTTTAAAATGAATAAGCACTTCATTGGCCTTGCTTGGGGATTGTCCATAAGCTTGGCCCGTCACGACCGCCAATAGGACTAGGCCTGCCGCACAAGTACTTAGAAAACGAAATCTTTTAAAAAGAAACACCCTAACTTTTCCTCTGCATCAAGTGTTGTTCCACCCGGTCCAGAATCAGGCCGGCCAGTACGGTTTTGGATTGGGACGGGATCTGTTCTTGCTGCTGTTCATCGAGCATGAAAATGGTTGCTTTCTCCTGGTTAAAGGCCGCCTGCGGACCAGAAGCATAATTGGAAATCATGAGATCACAATGCTTGCGGCGCATTTTTTCCAAACCAAATCGAAGAGGATCCTCATTTTCCGCAGCGAAGCCCACCAGCAGCTGATGGGTTTTCTGCTCGCCCATTTTTTTTAAAATATCCGGGGTGGGCACCAGGGGAATGGACATGGTCTCGGAAGTTTTTTTTATTTTAATCTCCTGCGGAGCCTCCGGTTTGTAATCCGCCACCGCCGCAGCGGCAATCACCACATCCGCCTTAGGATAAGCTGCCAAAGCGGCCTCCTCCATCTCCTGGGCGTTTTCTACGGAACGAAAGTCTACGCCTGCTGGTGGTATGAGACTGACTGGTCCGGAAATAAGCATGACCTTGGCCCCACGGCGCTGCGCTTCTGCGGCCAAGGCATAGCCCATCTTGCCGCTGGATCGGTTGGATAAAAAGCGGATGGCATCCCAGGCTTCGCGGGTAGGCCCGGCTGTAATCAGAACGTGTTTGCCGGCCAGGGGGCCGGACGGCTGGAATCGGGCGCGAACCGCTGCCACAATTTCATCTACTTCCGCCAACCGGCCTTCACCGATCTCGCCGCAGGCCAGGTCTCCCCTGCCGGGACTGACCATGGTCATGCCCCAGCTTCTCAGTTTTTCCAGATTGGCTTGAGTGGCGCGGTGACGCCACATGCGGGAATTCATGGCCGGCGCCATCAGCACGGGCGCTGGTGTGTCCAGCAGGATGGCCGCCAGCAAATCATTAGCCCGGCCTGCGGCCGCGCGGCTGATTAAATCCGCAGTAGCCGGGACCACGATGATCAGATCAGGCCAGGTGGCTAGGCTAATATGGGGCACCGGCGAACCGGGATCGGAAAACAGATCGGTAGCTACAGGCCTGCTGGTAAGGGTACGAAAGGTCAGGGGTGTGACAAAACGTGTGGCATTGGCGGTCATGACCACCGAGACTTCGGCACCGGCCTTGACCAGCTTGCGGGCCACTTCCGCAGCTTTATAGGCTGCGATGCCTCCGCAAACACCCACTAAAATGCGCTTGCCTGTTAATTCCATAACATTCCCTTCTAATCGGCTTTACGGCCGATCGCCCTCGTCCGCCAAATCTTCGAGATGATTTTCCCGCAGGTATTCATCCAGTGCCAAGGTGGTGACTTTGACTTCCTTTTCAGGATCACTGACCCGTTCACTTTCTGCCAGGGCCCGGGCCTTCACCGACATACGTACCACGGCTTCGTACTTTCTTTCAATCTTTTCCACGATTTTTTCAAAACTCAGTTGCTGCATGTTCCATTACTCCTTTTAATTTTAAGGTTCAATCCGTAAACACCGATACCCCCGGGCTTGCTGCCCGGTATTTTATTTCAATCGCAACCGTTCTGCCCGGATAATGGCCTGCACATCGGTAATGGCCTGAGGCAGTTTGTTATTCACCACAAGATAATCGTAGGCCCGAGCCTGGCGCATTTCCCAGCGGGCATTGCGCAATCGTTTGTGAATCTCTCCCTCCGCATCAGTGCCACGGCCGCGCAGCCGGGCTTCCAAGGCACTCAGGGAAGGCGGTTGCAAAAAAATCAACACCGCCTGGGGCATTTGTTCCTTAACCTTAAGCCCGCCTTGCACATCAATGACCAACAGCACATCCTTGCCTGCTGTGATTTGCCGTTTGACCTCGGTCTTTAAAGTGCCGTAGTAGTGCCCGTGTACCATAGCCCATTCCAAAAAACGGTTCTGGTGGCGTTGACGTGCAAAAGATTTCTCACTGATGAAATAATAATCCTGGCCGTCTTGTTCCCTGCCCCGGGGTGCCCGGGTGGTGGCGGAAATGCTGCGTACCAGCTGCGGATCTTTGGCCAGCAAAGCTTCGCATATAGTCGTCTTACCTCCACCCGATGGGGCCGAGACCACGATGAGCTTGGGGCGCGGTTTCAGGGGGTCACTGGTTTTGGCCTGGGGCACAGTTGTTCTCCTTTTCCCAAGACAGGGCCTTAGCCTTATTCAAAATTCTGAACTTGCTCGCGAATTTTCTCCAATTCCTCTTTAACCATCACAACCTGATGGGCCAGTTGGGCATCGCCTGCTTTGGAACCGATGGTATTGATCTCCCGGTTCATCTCCTGGATCAAAAAATCCAGACGGCGGCCTACTGCTTCCTCGCTGGCCATGAAGAGCTGCATTTGATGCAGATGTGAAGCCAGCCGCACCAGTTCTTCGGTGATATCAGAACGAAGATATTTGACGCAAATGTCCTGGGCCATGCGTTTTACCTCGCCCGGATCATCAGCTACCAGGGCGCTTAATTTTTTTTTCAGTTGCAGTTCTTGTTGGCGGGCTGTGGTCTGGACTCTTTTTTTAATCGCCACGGTAATTTTTTTCACTTTCGCCAAACGACTGCGGATATCAGCCGCCAATTTTTTGCCTTCCGTGCGCCGCATGGTCAGCAGGCGCTGCAGGGCCTGTTTGAGGGCGCGCTCCACCAAAGGCCGCAAGGCCGCGGTTTTAACCGGCCTCTCTTCCACCCGAATGACATTGGGCCATTTGCTTAACTGAGCCAGGTCCGGTTCGCCTTTAAGTTTTAATACCTTATTAGCTTGCCGCAGGGCTTGAAGATATTTGCCGGCCAACACAATATCCACCACTGGTTCATTACTGCCTGCCACTGGTGTCAACATGTGCAAATAGACTTCCACCCGTCCCCTACGCACGACCTGAAGGATTTTTTCCTTGATTTCGTTTTCCAGTTCCCACAAGCCACCGGGCAATTTAATCACCGTTTCCACATGGCGATGATTAACCGTCTTGATTTCCAGAGCCAAAGCCATGTCCTGGCTGCGTGCCTCTCCCCGGCCATAGCCGGTCATGCTGATAATCATCTTTTTACGCCTCCCTGCGAAGCGTGGTCCTGACCGAGCAAACGATCCCCCAGAGCTGCAACCAACCAAGACGGTCCTATGAACGCCCAAAGAAAGGTTAACATCACGTTCATGGTTTTGGGATGAATAGGTCGAAGCGACAGCCATAATAAAATCGAAAGGAAGACCAGCAACCCTGTTGCGCTGATCAAAATAAGCAAGACTGGTTTTTTTGTCAGGTTCATCATGTTTTCCTTAATTGTTTAATACGTCCTCGCGAATACCTCGTACCCTGAGGCGTCGTTACGGGACCTATGGGAAAAGACTTTCTTGTTGTTGCTGTGGCGATGACCAGCCATGCGTTTTAGCCTATGGCGGCCACATGACTGCTTTAATTGAGGCATGGATGCGCAAACGTCGCTAAGCAGCGATAACTTGAAAATACAGTTAGACCACTTTCACGCTTTAAACTCTAAATGGCCCTGCTGTCCAAGTGATGCAAGATAAATTTAATAGTCCCTATTTTTCCGGAGCGCGCCCCGGAAAATCCTGAAATTGTATAAAAGTAAAGGATTTTATCCTGTTACCAAGTCTTTGTCAATAGCCCTAAAAGCTTAATTGCAGGGTTAGCCAATGATCCCAGTCGCGGATGGCATCCTGAACCAAGGCATAATCCAATTTTAAATCCGCTTGCGCCCAACCGAATTTAGGCCAGGTAACCCCCAGGCCGGTGGAAAAGTACCCGTCATAACCGGCGCGTACAGCCAGGAACTTGAAAAAACCGGCTTCCATGCCCAGGGCATAGGCAAACGAAGCCTGACTTAATTCCTTTTCTACTTGTGTATTTACTGTCAGTGCCACAGACGGTTGTAGATCTAAATGATAACCCGTGCCTAGGGTGAACTGGGGGGCCGCCAGTTCCCTGTGGCCAGTGGTCCAATAGAAACTGGTGTAGCCATTATGTACCATCGCCGCCAGGGTAAGGGCGTCCCATGGCTTGTAATAAAAGCCGGCGTCAAGGCCCCAGCCCTGGGCACTTTCATGCTCCACCAGGTGGTAAAGCCCCTTGACCGACAGCCCTGCGCCCCAAGTGGCGCCCAAGGGAAGGCCCATACTCAGGCCATAGACCCCTTCAATGTCGGAAAAAAAATAATCAGGATTAAGCGAATCCGTGGTGCGTGCTTCGATTTGGTAGGATACGGCCAGCCTGGTCAGATAAACACCCAGACCGCCGAGCTGCAGACTGGAAATGCTTCCTGCCTGACCATTTTCCGGTACTCGAAAAGCTGCCAAAGGCAGGGCATAAGCAATCTGGGAAAAATCTCCTCCTCCCGGCAAAACAATATAAGTGCTGCTGACCGACTGGGCTGTAATCAGTGCCAAGGCTCCGGGATTGGCCAGCATGGCCAGAGGATCGCCGATCATGGCGGTCATGGCTCCGCCCATAGCTTCACCCTTGGCACCTAAGCCGTAATTTAAAAACGCTCCCGGGCCGCCCACGCTGAGGGACTCGGCTCGAACCATCCCTACCAGACTCATGCCCGCAAGTATGCCAACAACCAACCATCGCTTCATGTGCTGTCCTAACGTATCACGGAAATAAATTTAATTTTACTTTTTCGCCCTTGATCTGTGGCTAATTGCATTAAGTAGGTGCCATTGGCGACAATAGTGCCGAATTGATTTTTCCCATCCCAGGACAAGACATTTTTACCAGCCATGGTTTGGCCGGCATCCAGTTGTTTTTCCCATACCAAGGTCCGGGCTGCATCATAGAGCTTAAGGGTGCATCTTGCCGGTGCCTCCAGATAGAACACTATTTTCGTTTCGCTTGTTTGCGCGGGCCGGAAGGGATTAGGGTAATTGTACAGCGTTAGCTCCGGATTCACGGGCACCGGATTGCCCAGAGCAGCCAGCAGGTCTATACGGCCGCTGCCGGACTGTACATCCGGTCCGCTGGGGCCGATATCCCGGGCTGATGTCTTGAGGGTGTTTTCAATGTCATCGGCGGTAGCCGACGAATCTTGACTCCACAAGACCAAGGCTGCGCCCGAAGCCACGGCTGCGGCCATCGAAGTGCCGGCCGTCACCGCATAATCGCCGGCCTCCGGCCCGGAAAGGCTATCCATGGCTGCGCTGCCTGTGCTCCAATAAGTACTGATGATGCCTGTGGCAATATCAAAAAGCTTGCCCCCGGCACCGCCGGGGGCCGCCAAATCCACATAGGCATTATAGGTAGAATAATCAGCACGTTCGTCCCAGGGATCAGTGGCTGCCACGGAAACCACATAATCCAAGGAGGCGGGGTAGAAAATGCTGTTATCCCCTGAATTACCGGAAGCCGCTATGATCAAACATCCCTGTTGATGCGCATAGGTCACGGCGTCCTGCAAAACCTGTGGCACCGAGCCGTCGTCATTAGCCCCCCCCAGGGAGAGGTTGATGATTCTGGCCCCCTGATCAGCAGCCCACATGATGCCGGCGGCAATATCGGCATCTGTGCCTTCGCCTTTATCATTTAAAACTTTGACCGGTAAAAGCTTTCCTTGCCAACTGGTGCCGCAAATGCCGGTTTCATTGTCACTGGTTGCCGCAATCAAACCGGCCACATGGGTGCCATGGCCATTATCATCCATCCCGTTGGCAGGAGGCGAATAGTCCTGTTGGTCAATAATCGTTCTACCTGGAAGCAGACGGTCTTTCAAATCCGGATGATTAAGATCCACGCCTGTATCCACCACGGCTGCAATGATATCCTGACGGCCTTTGCTGATCGACCAGGCATAGTTGGCATTGATCATAAATAAATACCATTGCTGGTAATGACGGTCATTACGCTCCGGGCGGTAATAAATATCGTTGGGGGTCACTTCCACGGCTTGGGCATAGCGCCAGCGGTTGGGCTCCACCCAGGCCACATTGGGATTTTTCTTCATTTGGGCTTGCTGAACCCGCACGGATTGAGAAGGGTTTAAAGGAAGGTGCTCAATATTGAGCCGGCCCAAGAGTTGCTGTTGAGCCTGCTGGGATAGCGGTGTTTTATACTTAACCAACATGCCATCGGCAGGTCTGGCGATAGGGTGGCGGGGGGGCACCAAATGAGGCTCCGCCGCCATGGCAGGAAGAGCATATAAGAGTATGGACAGCAAAATGAGGAGATGTCTTTTCATGGCCTATCCTGGAGGGGACTGGGTCTCTTCTGACCTCAAACCGAGATCAAAAAGGACGTTATTATTATGAAGATCATTTAACCATGATTGTTGGAAAAGCGATAGAATTTTTATATCCTTAGGTAATGGGTTGGCAAGATGTACAGTTTGTGTAGGCCGGAGCCTAATCTTTTCGGTTCTTGCGGGTCACAACATGGTAGGGAACGGCCGTGACCGTTCCCTACGCACCCCAAGAAGACATGACGTAAAAATCACAAACCTTGCGCAAGGTTTAGTGAGTTGTTTTATTGAATTCAATTTTGTCCTTAACCAAGGTTGCTTGCACTTTATCTCCAGGTCCTATCTCGCCGGCCACCAGTTTTCTGGCCAAGGGATCCGTCAACAGCCGTTGAATGGTTCGTTTCAAGGGCCTGGCGCCGTAAACCGGATCATAGCCTTCTTTGGCTAATAAGGCCACAACCGCGTCGTCCAAGGTCAGATGGATTTGTTTTTCCGCCAACCGTTGCGTAAGTTGAACCACATGTTTGGAGACAATGGCTTTTAAAAGTTCCTGATCCAGACGCTCAAAGATAATAATGTCATCCAGGCGGTTTAAAAACTCCGGTTTGAAATAATGATTCAGTTCCTGAAGTACCGCTGTTTTCAAATTATCGTCAATAGCTTGACTGGATTGCACCAGCAGCTGGCTGCCCACATTGCTGGTCATAATAATCATGGATTGCCTGAAATCCACTGTTCGTCCCTGGCCATCGGTCAGGCGGCCGTCATCGAGTACTTGCAGCAAAATCGAAAAAACTTCAGGATGGGCCTTTTCAATTTCATCAAACAAAATCAAGCTGTAAGGTTTACGCCTGACCGCCTCGGTCAATTGCCCGCCTTCGTCATAACCTACATAACCCGGGGGCGCGCCGATCAAACGGGCCACAGCATGTTTTTCCATGTATTCCGACATGTCAATTCTAATCATGGCGGCCTCGTCGTCAAATAGAAATTCCGCCAAAGCTTTGGCCAGCTCAGTTTTTCCCACCCCAGTAGGCCCTAAAAAGAGAAAGGAGCCCAAAGGGCGGTTGGGTTCGGCCAGACCGGAGCGTGCCCGGCGCACGGCATCGGAAACAGCGGTCACGGCCTGACGCTGGCCGATGACGCGCAGATGCAGGCGGTCCTCCATTTTCAAAAGTTTGTCCAATTCGCCCTCCAATAATTTGGTAACCGGTATGCCAGTCCAGCGGGCGACTACTTCGGCAATATCCTCTTCATCAATATAGTCCTTCACCAACGAACTACCCTGATCCTGGGCGGCAATCGCCGATTCTGCTTCTTTCAAGCGCGCCTGCAAAGCCGGCATCTGACCATAGCGGATTTCAGCCACTTTTTCCAAATTGCCTTCCCGTTCGGCTTGCAGCTCTTGCTGTTTTAATTTCTCGACCTCTTCTTTCAGCTGTTTGATCTGCTGGATCTGCTGTTTTTCCATCTGCCATTTGGCCCTCAAGGCATTACGCGTCTCCTGTTGTTCCTGCAGGTCGTGCTCCAGTTTTTCCAGCCGGTTCTGTGCGGCCGTGCCTTTTTCCTTTTTCAACGCTTCTCTTTCCACTTCCAATTGGCGGACCTTTCTTTCCACTTCATCCAATTCGGAAGGCAGGCTGTCAATCTCCGTACGCAATTTGGAAGCTGCCTCGTCCATCAGGTCAATGGCTTTGTCCGGCAGAAAGCGTCCCGAAATATAACGATGCGACAATTCTACTGCTGCCACCATGGCGGAGTCCTTAATCTTCACCCCGTGATGGACTTCATAGCGTTCCTGCAGTCCACGAAGAATGGAGATGGCATCAAGCACTGATGGCTCCTCGATCTTAACCGGTTGAAAACGCCGTTCCAGAGCGGCATCTTTCTCAATGTACTTGCGATACTCATTCAGTGTGGTAGCGCCTATGCAACGCAGCTCTCCCCTGGCCAGCGCAGGTTTAAGCATGTTGGAAGCATCCATGGCCCCTTCGGCCGCACCTGCCCCCACCACGGTATGCAGCTCATCGATAAAAAGGATAACATCCCCTTTTTGTTCCCCAATTTCCTTCAAGACCGCTTTTAACCGGTCTTCAAACTCGCCGCGGTATTTGGCGCCTGCGATCAAGGCTCCCATATCCAAAGCCAGCACGCGTTTTTGCTTCAACCCTTCCGGCACATCCTGGGCTACAATACGTTGAGCCAAACCCTCAACAATCGCGGTCTTACCCACACCCGGTTCGCCGATTAGCACGGGATTGTTTTTAGTACGTCGCGACAAGACTTGTATAGTCCTTCGTATTTCCTGATCACGGCCAATAACCGGATCCAGCTTCCCCGAACGGGCTACCTCGGTCAAATCGCGGCAATATTTTTTTAACGCCTGCATTTTTTCTTCCGGTGCTTGGTCCGTGACACGATGGGAACCGCGCACCTCCTGCAATGCTTTCAAAATGGTGTTGCTGTCCAAACCAGCGGTCTTCATGAGCTGCCCGGCATCGGTTTTGTCCTTGCTCAGAGCCAGCAGCAAATGTTCCGTGGAAATATATTCATCTTTTAGTCCTTGAGCTTCCTCCCAGGCCTGCTCCAGGACTTGAGCCAAGGCGGGGGCTACCCGCGGCTCCGCAGCCGCGCCGGTGACCGTTGGCAACCGTTTAAGCGCAGCCTCGGTCATCTGGATCAGCATTGGTTGATTAACCCCAATTTTGGCCAACAAAGGCTGCATCAGCCCTTCCGGCTCATTGGCCAGAGCCATCAACAGGTGCAAGGGATAAATATCGGGATGGCCTTGTTCCGTGGCCACCTTGAAGGTCCGCTCCAAGGCTTCCTGGCTTTTTAGAGTAAAACGATCATGTCTCATGGTTATCCTCCCTGAATTTCATCCAAGCTTATTATAAGCATTTTTTGTGCCAGTACTATGTTTAACTTTTATTATTAAAAAACAACGCATTTCTGGTGCCAGCCATTGATTCAATTTATTAATTGTTCTAATTTAAAACATTTTTTCGTGGCAGCCACTTTTTTTGGAATACCCTGTCAGGGCATGAGGAGGATTGGGCGGGGGGACTTTTAACGCTTACACAATTTCCTGGTGCCGGCCTTATTTACCATGGGGTATTTCCCCAAAAATAAAAACCAGGGAAGATTAACATCTTCCCTGGTTTTTACTTACCTTTGGTAACTAACGATTAGCGGAGATTAGGCTGAAGCACCATGTCGCAATTCAATCCGGCGCAAGGGCATCATTGGTTGCCCTTGTTGATCAAAGACCTCAAAGAAGAGCAGTAAATAATCGCGCAAGGCTGTTTCCGTTAGGGCCAGTGGCAACATAACAGGTTCAGTTATGTTATTGCCTAAGTTTATCTGATAAGCCGCCTGGTCAAAAGGATTAATCACCTTCAGAAGCTCCAAAATGCCTTCTTTATACGTCACAGAAACATCGGGGCGGGACATCTCTTTTAAAAGCAAACGGATCAGCAATCTGACGTTGGCTACCGAATTATGTTCTCCCAGTTTTTCCAAAATGCGGTTTAGATAAATACTGAATAAGAGATCCCGCTTTTGACTTAAGAGAGCACCCTGTACGGGTTTGTCGGGCTCCGCTTGTTCTATTTGTGATGTTAAATCATTCAATGCGTTCCTTGCCTCATCCAGGCCGCGGCTCAGGTTTTCAGCCAAACGCTTCTCGATACCACTATCTGGCTTTCCATTTAGGTCCACATCGGCCGTTAAACCCTGGACACGATTACTGAATGTTTGAGCCGGTGAATAATACCATAAAATATCTTCCATCTGGTTACCGGTGCTAAGCAACGCAAACATTTCCGGATAAAGGCCGACCAGACTATTTTTGTCAACTTTCTGAAAACGTTTAACCATCCAAAAAACAAATCCAAACAGCGTATTACGTTGCATTCGATTATTAAGTTGTTTGAAACTTGCCTGGTCATATTTTAAGGAAGGATAGGATTGTTCCAATTCACTCTTTTCCATTTTCGTAAAATCATTTCCTGAATTGCTCAGCTTTTGCAGATCCACCAGTTGTGCCTTAATCACAGGCGATAGCCGATCCCAAACGTCAGCTCTGCCTACCACAATGCCTGCCATGAGAAGTAAAGATTGTCGCAAGCCAGGATGGCCAAGGAAGCTGATGAACCGGCTTAGCCAGGACACATCATCTTGACGTGGCGCCTTCATGGCCGCGAATATCGCGTCCTTGATTACCGCACTAGCCACAATGGCCAATAAAATACTCGAAAAGAATCTAGAAATCCCTTTCGCAACGTTATGCTTTGTCTCCTTAATTTTGACAGCCAAATCTGCTACAGCACCCGGCGCCGTCGGGGCCCGGCCAACGCCTTTGAAATAAGCAAGCGGGTTGGAAGCACTAAACAAAGATGGTTGTTCTTCCCAGGGACGGCCTTCACCGCGCTGCAAGGCCGCCAGCATCGAGGTCACAGGACCTAAGACCGTTCTGAAATCCATCATTGCTAATTGCCCGATGATATCAGCCACCTCATTATCACTCAAGGCCTCGGAAGCTTTTTGGCTATAAGTGCCGGCTATGGCCTTGCGAATCTCGGCGATCTTGTCTTGCATGAGCTCTGGTTGTCGTGCTTCATTCTCCAAGCCATTAAGATCATGCGCCGGGGACATTTCCACAGCAACAGTTGAGAAGCCTTTCAGTAGTTGAATAAAGTCAGCCAACTCTTGATCCTGCAATGCGCGTACAACAGGATCAGGGCTCATTTGCAGTCCTACAGCCTGAGTGTATTTATCTATGGCCGCTTGTTTCTCGGCCGGCATCAAAGCCGTGCCTTTGGCGCCAAAGGCTTGTGTTAATACGGCCGTTTCCAAATTATACCCTAACTCTTTCTGAGGAGCGACCATCGCATTACGGGGACCGAAATTCATAATGATATTGTCCGGCTTGGCCACTGCAGCCTGCACTTGATTGAGCGCAGCCAAGTTGATCTGAACCAAAATTTCCTGCTGATCAGCACTGAAGGCTGGTTTCAGTGCCGCTTCTAGGGATGGAATTAACAACTGTGATTGTTCTGCGGCCGTTGGCTGCCGATATCCGGTGACCGTGAATTGATGATCATAATTTTGCAACAATTGGGCGTTTTGAGAATCCACTGCTTTCCAATTCACCAGAAGATAATCTTTCAATTCTTGTTTATTTTGAAGGTTGCTTAAAATTTGATGATGTTGATCCAGTAAACTATTTTTAACCGCTTCTTCCAAACCACTAATGGCCTGTATGGGAATAGCAGAAATCTGATGCCCCACACCCACCTGGCCGTTGGCATTAACCCTGACCGTGACGTAATCACTGGTGCTGGTGGGGGGATTGGTCAGCACCGTGATCGATGGTCCGGCTGCCCAAGAAGTAAACGTCTGGGGTGTTATATTCGCAGCTGTTGGCAGGTTGACGATCTTAACGCTGGAAGCCAGCCGGCCATAAATTGCAGGATTGCTTTGGCCCAAGCTACTGATGGTTTTTTGCAACAACGCCGTCAAGGCTGGACTGTCAAGACCTATGGTGATAGGTTGTCCTTCAGGCACAGTGGTCAGTAAGTCCCTTGCCTGGCCGATGATATCAGCCACCCGTGGCTGGCCAAGAATGGCATTTAACAAGTCAGGATTGCCGATAAGGGCCTCTTGTACAGGGGCGGGAATGATTTCATTATTATTATTGTTGTCCTTGGGTCTGATGCCAAACCGTTCGTAGGGGCCATACGGTGTGACAGCGCCATTAAATATAGGTGTGTTTGGCTGAGTTTGCTTATTCTGTGATTCTGTTTGACCAATAGTACTATGGCTAACTACTGACGCCTGACCTTCAGTTATTGAGATAAAAGCATCACCCATCGATACTTCTGGTTGAACTGGAGCGTCTGTGGATATTAAAGCTGATTGTTGAACCCGTGGACCAGTAACCATTGCCCGGGCTAAAGTTGGATCTTCTTCAAAATCAGTACCCCTCTCAGTATTTTCTTCAGTCGAAGGAGCAGTTGAAATATTTTGCGCAAAAGACATAAAGGACGCAGCGTTATCTTCTGGCAAAGAAGCTGATGGTTGTTCAGCACTTCGCAAGGCTGCAGAGAATGAAGCCGGCTCCTCTGCTTCTGGAACCTTGTCACTCAAATTGACTGGCGTACCAACAATAAGGCCTTCTTTTTTTTCATTATACAAACCTGCCAGAATTGACATCCTTTGGTTCAATGCACCTTGCGGATTTGTCTGCATAGGGATTAATAAGGAAGCATTGATCAGTCGGCTTTGGTAAGCTTTGCTCCTTGATAAATGATTATATGTAAAAATAAATAATCGATCCTCTCCGCTAAACCACTTTAAGGTATCAAAAACATTGGTAAAAAACTGTTCCAATTGCGGTGTCAATTTTTCACCTAATTCGGTTTCATGAACATGATTTTTGTCATTCAGATGCATCAAGACCATAGGACCAAGATCACAAAACATTTCAGCAAGCCAAAGGGTCTCAGCCTTATCCCAGGTAAATGCAGATGGGTTCGCATACTTTGGATCCCCTTGGTGGTCTGCCAGTCTTACATATTGTATTCCTTCCAGCGCCTTAATCCAGTTTTTAAAATAAACCCTGCCTTTTGGTGCCGCTTCCAACAGGTTTTTAAACTGAACCAATTGGTCATTGGTCAAATGGAAAAACATGGTGTGAAATATCTCATGAAGAATGGCATCAACCAAAACCTGGCTTGCAAGATCGTAAGAAGGCCGAATAGGGTGAGCTGCATCCATTTTTTGAATTTCGTCTAAATTCCATGCAATGGTTTCCCTGACTTTTTTATCAACTATTTCAGACAAGAGCGAAGGTATTTTTCCATTTATTTGTCTCAATCTTTGAAATATTTTATGCGGCGAATAGCTGTAAAGAATATTGGCGTTAATTTGATCCTCATTTTGATCAAGATAAGGATGACGGATAATCACACGGGGTAAAATCAAGAATTCAGTAGCCGGATTTCTACTTTGACTATAAGCTTGGCTAATAAATTTGATGGTACTGCGGTTAAACCCATTGGTGCCTTTTCTGCTGTTAAACCATGCTTCATTGTCAAGATTGCTAATTATTTCTCTCCAAGATGCGCCATATGCGCTTTCTATCCGTTCAACCCAATGTTGCAAGGTCATGCCATCAATGGTTCTTGAGGAAACGGGACCGAAGTCTTTTACTTTAGGGTCCCGCCGTTCCGGATCTTCGGCATAGGTATCAACAGGAATGACCGTGGCAAAAGCCGGCCCAAAAGTAGTTGTAAAAATTTTAAGCATATCGTCGATATCAGCACCGCTTATATATTGTACATGCTTGCCGTCGCCGTTCCAAACATGAGGTACCCTTTCGCCCAGCTGCATTTCCGCCAACCGTTCGGCTTCATGTTTTTTCCTAAGCTGGGCGGTCTCAAATTCCAGTTCCAATTCGGTGGCGGATATGCCAAATAATGCTTCCGACGACTGCGCCAACAAAGCTGCTTGCCTTGCTGCAACCGTCCCCCAACGAATGGTTGGTGTTTGCTCTAAGACTGTCAATGTCCCATTAAAGATTAGTTTCGTTCCGCTTTGCCCCGCATGTTCATTAAGAAATTTTGATATCTTTACGAAAGTGCCTTCATCCTCGGGTTGACTAAGGTGCCTTTTAATTTTCATTAAATTGCCTATGCTATTAAGGGCTTGGGCCACCCCTCTATTCAGCAATTGGGAAATGTTCGTTATAAAACCATCACTACCCCGTGATGAATCGCTCATCGCGGTTTGTATATAATCGCTTAAAGCCGTTCCTGCAAAAGTGGACCACATCATGCCCGATGCCACTAATCCTCTGACCATTCCTCTTGCAGTGTTAAGCAAGGATAGCAATTTATAGATGCCGACGAAAAGTGCCAGGCCAACCAGTACCCAATGGATGGGGCCAAAACCTGATACTTTAATCACTATTTGGATAGGTTCTGCCGCCACACTGGAGCTGGCTGTTAAGGCTGCAATAAATACTTGCATTAACGGTGATTTCACCAGCCGCAAAATCCAATTTTTCGGCTGAGCTTGCGCTCTTTGTTTCTCAGTTTCAACTTCAATCGTATTAGCACCCCTTGGGTTTTTCAAATTCATGTAAAAAGAACCCAAGGCTGATTTGATCTGCACCATCGATTGACTCACTTTGGTTAAAACCACACTGCCCAAAGTGACACTTTGGCCTATAGTCATCTGAGCTGCTCTTTTGCTTATATCCAACATGCGAAAAAATTCTTGTTTAAAGTTCATATTAACCTGCTGATCCATTACACCTATGGCCACGGTACGCCGGTACGCCTGCGCCACAGCCTGTTCAAAAGGTGATTCTTGTTCCGGATGGAGCAGTAAGTCATAGTAATTGCTGCTGTATTGCATTTTGGTCAGGTTGGGACGAATCACCACCACGCTCTGGCCTTTGCTTTTCAGAAGTTCCGCAATTTTGTCCGTGTGAAACCCGCCGGTGATGAGTACGGCCGTTTGTTCGTGCCGGGCAGCAAGGCGGCTCAAAGTTTGTTGGGAAAGGGTTTGATTACGCTGCAGAGCCAAATCATAAAAGCTTAAGGCATTGGCCATAGCCTGATTGAGCGTATCCAAATCATCGCCAAGATCAATATAGTCAAAGCCGAGATTCTTTTTCAAATAAGCATTCACGGCTTTAAACGACAGACTCTGGCTCTCCTGTTGATAAGCACTCAAATCATTGGGCGCGGCAGCAATGGTCAGGATGCGTTCCGCTGTTTCCAGATAAGTACTCAGGGTCAGCATCTGTTTTTCCGCAGGCGATTGGGCCAGCTTCTGAAACAAGGCTTTTTCCAAATAAGTTTCCTGAATTTGCTGCTCATGGTAATTGAGCGGCCGCCTCCCGGCAATCACGGCCAAGGGCCCGGCCAGGGGATTTATTTTTTCCTGTTGGGCAGTTTGGAGCAACGTTTCACGATAATCGTGAGCGCTCAACTTGCCTTCCTGGAAAGCCAGATGCTTGCGGTCAAAAGCCGCCAAGGCAGGGTGATAAATAGATGCTTTAAGTGTCTGTAATTGGTCCATCATTTCCAGCAGGAGGCCGCGATTTTCTTCAGTGCTGAAAGACCGGATCAAATCCAAGCTCTTGTTATACAACTCAAGATTTTCGGCGCCATAAAGTTCCACCCGCTTGTTATCGCAAATGGTGAAGTGATCCGCCCCGGTCAGCTTGCCCTGGTGCACATAGTAATCGGTGACAGCCCTTTTGGCCTGACTGTCGGGAATCAAGCCCAGATCCAAGGTGGGGATAAGACCGCTGGCCCCTTCAATGGCTACCAGTTTCAATTCAGGATGGCGGTCCACCAAATGATTGAGAATGCCGCGAATGTTTTCCTGAATTTCATAATTACAATGGAGGTCCTGAATCAACACCACCGTCTTGCCGCCGGTATGATAACTGGCTTCCGTCAGCTGACCCAGATAAGGGGCGATCCTGAACTGGTCCGCCAAGGCTTTGCTGCCCTTGCCATCCAGTTTGGTTTGCACAAAGAGCTGCTCCTCCAGCAGGGATTGGTCAAAGGTCCAACCCAGCGTGGGCAGAATAAAAGCCAGAGTGATGAGCAGACTAATGGCTTTGGTCCACTTCACCATGGCTTTATTTTTCCATAATCCCAGACTGGCTGGACGGAATTGATCTTGCGATAACATGATTGAGCCTCCATAACACAAACTATAGTCTATAAAATATAGCTTTAAATTTGGCCATTTTCCAATGGCCATTTCATTTTAAAACGTTTTTTAGGAATGTTTCCAGCTGTGTTGTTTCATAATAAAAAATCCGATTTTAAAAATTCAATGTCTCGAAAATCGCTTCAAACGTAATCCTTAATAAACATTGAATATAATAAACTTAAACCGTTTAGGCTGCACCTGCGGCGCTGTTAAGCCGCCGGGGCCTTATTTCAATAGCTTGGCCCTTCTGGTCATAAATATTATTGAAATAAGACTTCAATAATAGGAACAAGCTAGGTTGTTCGATAACCATCTTGGGCAAGGCTATCATTTCCATGGCTGGCTGGTTTCCAAGCCTCAACCCAATGCGCTGCTGCGGTCCTGGAATCTGGCTCATGACCTGAAGCAATTGGCGAATGCTGGTGGTGTCATTGGCATCCAGTTGATCAAAGGATTTCACCAATAGTTTCAACAGCTGCATCACATGCGGCCTGGACCACTGACGCTCAAGATCCATTAAGGCCGTATCAACTTCGGAGCTGGTTAAAATAGCCCTAACTTGTGTTGAGGTGATGGCTTCATTGTGCTGTAACCGCAGCCGAATGAAAGCGCCGGGAGCAGTGGCGCTAAGCCCATTGGTGATAAAAGCCATGGCTTCATCGCCATTGATTAATCCATTGGGCAAGGTGCCCAAGCCGGACCAAAGCGCACTTACCAAGGCAGTGTTAAGGAGGCGTCCAAGGTTATTTTGAGACAGTAGTTCGAAAAGACGCATCCCCACCGGCTGCCTGATCATCCTCATTAGGAAACGCCCCAGACGGCTTTGGCCCATGGTGATCGCCAGCTTATCAGCAAAATTAAAGGCACTGCCCGGCTGTGGCGTCACGCCAAGGGATTGCTCCTTGCGCATGAGCTGCAAGATAGCATTGGATGATGGCTCAGCAGCGGAGGGCGCGGGGTGTTTGGCGCTAAGCACGATCGTTTGGCTATGAGTATAAAGGTATAGGCCTGCTGTAATCAGCCCGGCCACCACCACGGCCAAAGTGGCGGCTGCCAATACGGTAATGGTTTGCAAGGTTAGCAAAGTCACCGTGCCGGCCAGAGCCAAAGCTCCAGTAATCATGACCAGCACAGCAAAGGGCTTTTGCAGATAACTCAGCAATCGGCGGGTATTGGTTGCTGCTCGCGCCAGCGGATTAAAAAGGGCATGATAATCTTTCAGCAGATGCACGCCGGCCCAGGCGACAAGCCAGGCATGTAATCCAAAGATGGACAAAACGCCATAACCGAGAATGATGATGGACTGGCCGCGCAAGTTTTTCCATAGTTGCGGACCGCGCACCCCGGCCATAATCATGAGCGGCAAATGGGCCAAGGCCAGTGCCCAAAGGACGGAAAGGCTGAGCGTAGAGGAAGACACAAAAGCGGCCAGCATGGCTGCTTCTCCTACAGCCCAAATCATGCCAAAGCGGTTGATACTCCGGTCGCTCCACTTAAAATTCCATGTATTGCGTAAGGCCATCGCAGTCCAGTAGCCGAGAGAGGCGGGGGAATCTCCTCCTTTATCAAATAAATTTTCAAACTCTTTATCAGAAATTACTTCTTCTTCTACCGTAACACCCTCAACTTGATTAATTAGAGTAGGGTTGTTATCACGATTAAATGAACTTGATACAAGTCTTTCATTTGTAGGATTGGTCCCAGAAAAAAAAGAATTCTGGCTTATCTGATTGATAAAAACATTAACATCACTTAATCTTATATTCGTTCCAACAGATTCATTTAAATTCATCACTATATTGGTCAAGTTATCTACATCAGAAGATAAAACAAGGTATGGCAATTGTGCTTGGAACTTGCTTATCAAAGCTTCTACATCGATTGAATGCCCTTTCTCTTTCATATAAAAGACCAATTGTAAAATCATTTTAATCAAGCCCACTTTTCGAGCATCATGTGTATTAATCCAGATCCACTCACTTAATCTGTCTTTGAATACTTGAAGTAATTTTTCTTCTGCTCCATTGGATAACGGCCAATTGGATTTAGCGCTAACTTCAAGGTGTATAATATCTTTAAGTATTCCCCTAGCCACTTCGTCGGTGGTTTTTGCCTTTGCATAAACCCAAAGGATATTTTGAAATTTTTCCCAATTAGACTCAATATCCCATTTTTTCGTTGGCCGAACTCCATCATTATCAAGAGTCGCATCATAGTAATTCGTAAAAAATCTTCTTACAAATGTTCTTATTTTTGGGTTAAGGATTGAAATCCTAACCGGACTGTGGGTCCTTGCTGCTTCCGCTCGATAAAAATTACTTACAGTAGCTGCAACACCATTTCTAAAATTTTCAGGGAGGCTATTTGTCACTAAATATTTTAAAATAATTTCTCCAAATCTATTCATTTCCCATTCTCTTCTATTTTGAAATGAAAATTCCGTCTCCGCATTAGGGGTTACAACTTTAATAAGATAAAGGTTTTCTTCACCACTTTCTGGTTTTTCTAAAATTATTGTAATATTTGGATCATAAATATTTTTCAAAACTATACGCTTATCTCCTAAGTGTCCTGCTTCATCCGATACTTCATATCTTTTCATTGTATCCTGATAGATCATATTCTCCAGATCTTCAGATGGTAAGATATTTAATATTGGCTGTTCTCCCAACCCCGCCGCAGCGACCAAATCCTCATTTTCAAATCCCAATAGTTTGATTATTTTCACGACAGTGCCATGGTCTAGTCCTCTTGCTTCCAATGCCTCATGCAGTAATATAGCCGCCAATTGCTCATCATTGGTCACATGATCATAGACCTTCTGGGTCATGTACACTTGGCCATTCAGGTTGAAGACACCCAACTGCTCCAAATCATTGTCATTGTCTTTTATATCTTGAGCAGAAGGGATGATGTTGATTTTGATCTTTTCCTCAAGAAGCCTGTCAATTGTGGAGGATACAGCCTTAATCGCGACTGCCTTTGGATTTGATTTTATTTGCCCAAGCGTTTCTTTTACCTTTTCCCAACGATCACTGTCCATGAGGTGGGGACTTAAGCTCTTGGCTTGGAAATAAGCACCCAAAGCCCGGGCGGCCCTAACCGCGACCTCTTTAATGGCTTGACCCGGCTGTAGCACCAATCCGCTGGTTGCTAAAATTCCTTTTAATAATGATTCACCTTCCGCACCTTTAAGCGCGCCTTGGGTAGGTTTTTCTTGGGAGGATACTGTGGCAGTTTGGTCAAGTGGTGTTTTTTCGCTAGGAGGAGCGCGGCCTTGTTGCTGCTCCACAGCTTGTGCAATCAGCGTCTCAGCAGGTTTCTGCTGTGCAGACGATGATCTCATGACCAGCTCGGTTGGTTCAGTGGCTTGCTCTTCGCCTTCAGGTTTACGTTCCCGGGCCATGGCCATTTGCGAGGGGCTGGTTTCGCCGCCAGCCAGCAGTGCTCCTGGCGTAGCCTTGTCGGCTGTGATCAGATTGGCCGTCACAGCCAGCTGAAGCAATTCTTGATTTTGTTTGGCCAGCAGATAAGCTTCAAGTCTCTCTTTATATTCTGTTTTAACTTTATTGCTGCCCTTCATATCTTTAACATAAGCCGCCAAGTAGTTCACAAAGCCTTCCTGACCCCAGGCTTCCAACAAACCATCCCATAGGACCTGTGCATAAAGCCTGTTACTTTCCGTCTCAGATCCTGGGAAAAGCTGTTTCTTAATAACCTCTTTAAAATACAACTGAAGGTTATCGAGAAACATATTGGCCGTCAAGTAGTTGGCCAAATCCATATCGATCAGCTCGACCTCATTGGTTTCAGCATTGTAAACAAAATTCTGTGGTTTGAAGTCTTGCGTGGACAGGCCCCGCATTTTTTTGCGTTCTTTGGTCAGGGTCTGCTGCCATGTTCTTGCCAGGGTCACCACGCTCTTGCGGAATCCTTCTGCCTTACGGTTGTCCGGCAGAGCATCCAGCGTCTCGCCCTCTGTGAAATAACCCAAGACCAGGCCGTCCACATTTTCCTCATGAGCCAGACGGCCAAGCCGTTTTTGCTCTTCTTCGGGCAAGCTGGCCATGAGGCCTTGAGTTGAAAAGAGCTGCCGGGCCAGGCGGGGCTTATCCAGCATACCCGCCAATTCGCGAAAACGGCGGGCTTCTGTAAGCGCGCTTTTCATATTATCCACCGGCGCACCTGGGATGGACAGAGCTCCTGCTCTTTGGATAAATTGTAGGCTTAAGGGCAGATCGCCTTGCTCGGTGGCTACCACTGCACGGTAAACATGCTTGAGGGCACCTGAACTTACATAAGAAACTTTTTTAATCCCTTGGATCTGCAAGCCTTGCCTGGAAGACCAGGCACGATTTTCCCTGGCCGCCATTTTGGATTCCACCGGATCAAGAAAGGTTTTAAGTTTTTCGGGATTGTCCAGCACCAATCCTGTGATGAGCGCCCGCATATTGGCGCTTACATTCTCAGCCCAAATGGTCGCTTGCTCCTGCGGAACCATCCCTTCCAGACTGAGGCCCTTTTTCTTGGCCAACTTAGCCAATGGTTTCTCCATGGTCGCATATTGGGTTCCGACCAGTGGGAGTTCCAAATGTCCAATGCCGGCCGCCGTGGCCATGGCCATCTGTCCGGCATAAGCCGTTCGAACCTGCGCCGGTTCGAGCTTAAGACCAAGCAAGGGGTTGAGGTTCATGCCGGAGAGCACCATGGGCACATGGTACTGAGCGGCCAATTTTTTAATAGCCTCCAACTGGGTTGGGGTAAAATAGGCCGGTGCCAACCGTTCCGGCGCCGAAGGATCTTTAGCGCCCAAGACAAAAAGCTGGTCTTTCCTGCCCGACAGGATATGGCTGATGAGCTGAGCTAAATGGCTGTTGCCCAGTTTTAAAGCCTTGAGATCATCACCTTTAAGCACGGCCTGGGCCAAGTTTTCACCTTCCACAAAATCGCGGGCCAAATCCAGTAGGCGGCCCGTGGGCGTATCTTCGGTCAGGGACAGGCGGCCATTGCGATAGGCCATGCCTGCCAAGGCCAGACGATCGGCACGGTTGCTGATAAAGGTCTGCAACGCCCGGCTGTTTTGAGTCTGGGCCATGATTTCTTCCAGATCGGTCTTGAACGTGTTGTCTCCTCTGATATGTTCCGTGCCGTAATTGAATTGGCTGCTGGCGTAGATCAACGCTTTTTCAATCAATGTATCCTTGTCCGGGTAAAAGGCTGATTCCACCGGTTCTTCGACAAGGCCGCTTTGATCCCATCCCAGCCTTCTGGCCAACATTCCGGCCAAGGTATTAACCGAGGCCAGCAGTCCCACAGCCGCGAACATCTCAGGATTGGGAATAATGTTATGGTAATTCAACGCAAACCATCCCAAATCCAAAATACCGGTAGCCTGCAGCGTAGGCACCAAATCGGCCGTCTTCGCCAGCAGGGGGGCAATGGATCCCAGACCAAGGTTGAAGATCAGCACACCTGCCACGAGCATGGCTGTGAACCCCATGGCTGCCCGCATCATAACCGGCGTGGATTGATTGCGCATTTGGGCGATACTGGTGATCATCACCATAATGGCGCCAACCGTGGCGATAAGCGGCCAAAGCGTTGCTGACGTGATGATCATGCCCAAAACCCCGCCGGCCATGATCAGTCCGCTGCCCAGCCACATGATCACATGCGGGTTGAACATCAGTTCTTTCCCCTGGGCGGCCCAGGTTTTAGTGGTGGCCCAGGCACTGCTGGAACCGGTTCGAACTGCGGACCAGGCCTTGCTCAGCGGGCTTTGAGGTGCGCTGATGCCGCCCAAATAGCGGCTCAAGCCGGAAAGAAAATCAAGCAGTTCCGAAGGCTGACTTTGCGGCCCAGCCGCGCGCGCCAACTTTTCTGAGCCCAGAATTTTAGCCCGGTAGTCCGGATTTTCCCAGACCTCACGGGCCACAAATTGGAACATCGTATGGTCGTCCAATTTCTCCGCGTCTGCCATAGTGGGATAATTGGTGATTTCGAAATTTCGAATAACCACCAACACATCCTTGTCATTTTTAAATTGCAGCACATAAACATTATTGGCCGGATTGGACCATGCCGGTTTGAGTTCCAACTCTTTTGCCGGTTGACGGGGCGCGGCAGCACCCGCTGCTTCGCGGGCGAGCGCAATCTGCTTGACCGTGTCGATATAGCGACGGTACAAGGCACTGCTGAAAATACTGCGAGGCGCGAAAATATTTTCATGCTGGGCAATCAATTGTTCGATCGGGCTGAGACGGCCTTTGAGCACATTAAAATACGGATTGGGTAGATCATTCCTGGTCAGACGCGGTTTAATGGCTAGGTAGGTCATGTCCCGGCTGCGCAAAGCTTTTTCCAACTGAGCTGCATGGAAACCGCCGGTTACCAACACCGCCAATTTTTGGCCGCGTTGATCCATCTGGCTGAGTAGATTTTTAATGAACGCCTGGGAACGTTGGTCCGCGGCTCCATAAAATTCCGCCGCCCAAGCAAGGGCTTTTTCCAATTGCACCGCGTTGGGGTCGAGGTTGGGATTAACGGCATAGCGATAACAGGTTTCATCGAGAAAATTGAAAAGCGTGGTAATGGAAAATTCTTTTTTGTGTCCCCGGTAATAAGTGAGCTCCTGATCGGTGGCGCTGATATTGATCAGACTCTCCATAATGCGTACCAATTTCAAATAATGATCAAGCCGACGTTGATCTTGGGTAGTATAGAGTTTGTCCCTCACCGTCTGATCATACTGGCGCGCGGCGTCAAGCAGTCGTTCATAATCCACATTGCCTTGATAAGGCATTTGCCGGTGCACAGCATAGGTGTTAAGTGCACTATACGCCTTAAAAGATACGCCCAAGCGATCACCCTCATCCAGGAGGTAGTTCACGAAATTTTCCAGAGGTATTTGTTCGCCGTCAAATTGAGCTTGCATATGATCCAGTTTTGCCAGCTCGGTGGAATAGAGCGGGGCCTTTAACTTTTCCAGGACAAAACGCAGATCTTCCACATAGCCTTGATTTTCATCGGTTAAAAACTGGGTCAGCTTTTCTTTGCTGTAATCATAGAGCTGCTGCTTTTCAATGCCGGCCAGTACCACCGGCTGCCCGCTAATGGAGGCCAAATATTCAGGACCGGTCAGGCGGCCGCGCTTGATAAAATAATCGCCCACTTCCTGCCTGACGTTTTGTCGAGCAATGGTGCTGATGGGACTGACATCGACCGGTTTGCTCTCGCCTTCAATACCGATGAGTTTTAAGTGGTTGCGTTCCACCAGGCTTTTAAGCATTTGGTAAATATGATCCTGCACTTCATAATGGCAGTGCAAATCTTGAATGTAGACCACGGTTTTATCGCTGTGGCCTTGATAGCTGCTGGTGATCATGCCCCATTGGGGTGATATTTTAATGGTTTGACCATTGATTTTAAAAGGGGTGAGTCCGTAGGCACCCACCGGATCCGCGGGATAGGTAGCAGGACCAAAGGCAAAGGTGACCATAGGCAGCACAAAGGTCAACGCCACCACCAAGGCCGTAGCTTTGACGAGCCCTCTTGTTTGGTTGTGAGACCTTATCATTAGGTGTCATGCTCCCTTAATCAATTACTGCTGATGGCGTAAGGAGTGAAGGCATTAAGACATGGATAAAGCCATGTCTGTGTAAAAGTATAGCATAGTAAAACAGGGCTAACAATAGCTTTAATTTAAAACAAATACAATTTTATCCTTTAAAATCAATGTTTTTATAGCAACCAACCCTTTTCAATTTAAAACGATTTGTCGGTAAATTTTTTCAAGATGTTGAGGATTAAAAAAAGGATAATTGGTAAAAACGAAGTTAATTAAGCCTTTTTCACCTTCCTGCAACACCATTTCCCCTGCCCGGTTAAATTTTGCCAGAGCCACTTGGCCGTGATCATTTTGGATATTCAGAGTAACGTCAAGATCGTGCATGGTATAAATCACTTCTGTCTTTTGGGCCAGTTTTATTTTTTTAATTTGACCGTGCTTATCAAACCTCAGACGTACAAGTTGCCGTCCGGCCCGATCCTGATAATCGGCCTGCAGCGTTTGGCCCGGCCCCCGGGTCACCTCCATGCGCCCTTTGGGGAAAATCATGCGCTGCAATTGACGTTGCGAAACTAAAAAATGATTTTCCTGATTACCCTCTTGCTGCACCAGCTCCACCAACTGTGGTTGCCGATAGAACAAATGATAATGCTGGCCAAGGCTGTTCTGTAATTCTTGCAGCTGCTGATCATGATCATAACGCTCTATCTGCCAGTTATGATCTTTCAGCTCTTTTTTCACCACCACGTCCTTAATCTTGCCCAGCCAATTATAAGTGGTGGTACTGGTCACTCGAGCGTCATTAGGCTCGGTGACTGTGATTGCCTTTTTCCTGTTTTTATACAGCAGCATAGGCAACCATGCCTGCAAAGACAGTGCCCGCTGATGAGGAAAAACTTGAGGTGGTGTTGTCCACAGCTGGTCATGGTTTTTTTCCGGTTGGTTCGTGGCCGGGGCATTGGGGTTGGCCAAAATCACTGTACCCGACAGGCGCTCCGTAACCCGCTGTCCGGTGGCCTGCCAAAGAAAGCGGCCTTGGTCCACACGAATAAGCATCTTATGGCGGCGTTGAATGAGCACATCCCGGTCGGGCCTAAGCACATAGGCGCGCCAGAACCCCTTCTCCGCCAATTCCTGGTCTTCCTCCCAAACTTGCAAAAACCCTTTATCCTTTCTTACGCGGTTATAGTAATAAAAGAGCTTGTTTTTTTTCATCTTGGGCAACTGAATTTCCAAATCTTTATAAATAATTCTGGTCAAGGTGCCCAGAGTAGCGATCCTGATCTTCCTCTTTTGCCGCTCCAGGCTTTGACGGTTAAGCACCCGCATCGGTTCAATGGACGCCAGCATGGCTTGGGCCTGAGTCAAATGCCGGTCATCGCGAATTTTCATTTCCGGCCTGACTAAAAGGGCTTGTTTAATCCTGGCGCTGAGCATAACTTGCAGCGGCTCGATCAGATCGATGTCTTCCTTACGCCAAGGACGGCTCCCTGCCAGCGCATGGACCTGCCGGGCGCGGGCTGCTTCCTCCCGGCCGGCATTAAGCTCAGAGACCAACTGCCGGCAATCATCCTGATCGGGTTCATAAAACGCAGCCTCATGCAGCCGGGCGTTCAGGCGCTGTTTAATTTCCGGAGTCAGTAACAGCCGGCAGCTGAGGACCAACTGTTCCTGCTGATGCGGCACTACCTGCCACTGCATTTTAATTTCCTTTGGTTCCACCAACGCTTGCTCCGGGTTCAGGGGTATTATTTTTTCTTGGTTGGGATTATAGGGATAAACTTGCCAGTCTTTAATATCCTTATTCCAATAAAACAACTGATTATGCTTGACGATTACCTTCACCGGCGGTTTATGGGGGAGCTCCTTCAAGTCCACTTTGGGTAAGGGCACGATTAATTGATGGCATTCAATATAGTTTCCCTGGGGATCAAAGGTGATGGCGCCCCTATCCCGATCTTTTAAGAACCGGCCCAGCCCATAGGCCAAGTTTTGGTCTACTTGAGCCACAATTATTTCGCCCCTGGTGCGATTGAAGGAATCACGGCGTTGTCGCTGGAAATCTCCATACTGACGTTTAATTTCCTCGCGCACCAAGTCCATAAAAAGGTGGTAGGGCCTGTCCCAGAGACGGTAAAGCCCTCCGGTCACCCGCCATTGCTGAATCTGCAATCCTTTATCTTCCGGCACCAGAAAATAGCTGGTAAGACCGGTAAGACTGTCGGTTTCAAAATAACTTATACTTTTCTTATCAGCCGAACGGCTAAACCCGCGACGGAAGAGCAAATGAGGCGGCCCATAATCCATTTCCAGCGTCAAATATCCCTGCGAATAAAACCTTAGCGTACGTTGCTGAGCGCCTCTGGTTAGGGCTTGTTGCAGATGGTGCTGCTCATCCCAGGTCAGTTGGGTTTCCTGAATCAGTTCGTCTTTTTTTCCAAGCCGCTTTACAGGAAAGCCTTGATCATAAAATATCTGTTCCCCTGAAGGCATGGTCCTCTTATACAGGGAGCCATCGTTGCCGTAGAGTAAACGGGTTTGGTTGCCAAGGGTAAAGGTGGCCAGAAAATGCGGATCCCCCAGCTCCAAGTTATATCCTTGGATCAAATAACGGGACTCCAAATAATGGTACACCACCGCCGCATTTTTTTCCTTATCCGAAACCCCGGCGGCCAAAGCCGAAGCTGCCAACATTAAAGCCAAAAAGTTAATGGTCAGTAGGCGGTTCATGGAGTGCCCCCCAGGCGAAGACAGGCAGGGTCCACCAGATTGTTGAGCGTATGAAAGTCCATTAAATTGCCCAAGGGTATAGAATCGCCGTTTGCCTGAAAAGCCTGGCGTAATTGGCCTTCCCCATCGTATTGAAACAACCGGGTCTGATCATCGGCATAGACCACAATGGTGCAGGCTAAGGAGGACTGACGGTCGCCTTGCTCCGGAGGATATTGAAATGTTTTTAAGGTGCCATCCGCATATAGAATGGAGACGAGACGCTGCTCGCTATAGGTTCGCTCTTCGATCATTTTTTGATCGGGCCCGGTAACCCAAACCGATACCTCTTGGCCGGACCGGCTGTAATGATAGGTTTCCTGATCACCATGGCTCAGCTGCCGGGTTGGATGCCGTTTTTTTGCAGCCACATCCTTGGCTTGGTTTAACTGTAGGAGCAAGCGTTGGGCAGTGACCAGCGTGGAAGAGGTTTGGTTGGCCAGGTACTCCCAGGTTTTATTTTTCAGGTGTTTTTTAATCCAGGCTTGATCATTTTGGGCATGGCTCAATCCCACCAGACCAAAACTTGCTGTGATTACAAAAAGATAACACCATTGCCTGGAAATCCTCATCATCAATTCATCCTAACAAATCGTTGCTTGAGTAGGGCCGACCCCACGCGCTCGACCAAGATCTACCGGCATAATGCCCTTTTCGCCACAGAGTCTAATTATATCGATTCCTCTTAGCCTTGTCACCAAAGTAAAAAAGCCCGTCCCAATGAAGGACGGGCTTTTAAAACTGTCTTTACCACAAGTACCAATGATAATGTTTAAGCCGCGCTACCGGCACCTTTGAGCCGTTGATGACGCTGGTTGAAGGGCACGAACAAGCCCTTAATATTAATCCCGAATTCACTGAGGCCGTTAATCATCCGTTCCATCTTGGGTGTGGCCACCCGTGGATTGACCAGCCGTTCCACTTCCGGGGTTAAGGTGACTTCCAGCCCGGGTTTGAATTTGGCCACGCTCACGTTGATGTCTAGTTGCATGAAGGCCATAATCTTGGCCACATCCTGAATCACGGCGATCTTGTATTCTTTCCTGGCATCGCTGCGCACTGCGGTGAGCAGGAAGGCCAGCAATTCCTGCACTGCACTATCGCGATTATTTTCAGAGATCATGAAAGTCTGCCCTTCAGGCCGCAGGTGCTCTACTGCATTAACAAAAAGCGGGTTCTTCATGAGGTTGATCAGATTGACTTTGCCGTAATCCCTGGTGCTGATGCCGTACAATTGCTGGAACTTGGCCTCGGCTGCCGTCCGGTCCTGTGGCAGCGCTTTCTCCACCTCCATCAGGCCGGCTTCCATTTCTACAGTGCGGGAGTCAAAGCTGGTATTGCCCAATTGTTCCATAACGGCGGCTGAGGGATTGAGACGGAAAGCGATTTTACTGGCTGTGGCCATAGCCATAAGCCCTTCAAACAATCCTGCCAAGCCGGCGGTCACCAGAACCGCGCCGGCCACCACGGCCACGCCGGTGCCGAGGAACAAGCCCACGACCACGCCTCCCAAGATGGCGCCTATCGCGCTGAAACCAATCAACCGCATGGCAGCCCGCTTGACATTGGCCATAGGCAGGTCTTGGGCCAGATTATCTTTATTGAAGAAGAACTCCAGTACTTTTTGGGGCACCGGCTCTTTTTTCATGGTTTCATAGTCGCCATAGCTCATGCCAAACTGGGCATAAAAGGTACCCCACAGGTCCTGGATATCTTTCCCTTGGGCTTTAGCCGCATCAATGGCCTGCGCCTGAACGGCCATCTGGGCGAACGCCTCGTTTTCCAACTCGGCCTTGGCTTGGTTGAGATCGCGCAGGTCATTGGCACTGAATGTGGCCCCGCCAAATTTGGCGCTCACCATATCAAAGGCCTGAAGCAACTGTTGATCACGGAAACGCAGGCTGTGGCCCGCGGCTTCATCCGCGCGAATTTCGTCAATAGTGCGTTTAAGATTGGCGCCGTCCATGATGTAACTTCTCAAGAATTCAATGACCCGGTTGGCATTGCCCGCATAACCCAAAGAAGGATCGGAGTTGATAAGCGCGGTTTCCAGGCTGCCCACCTCCCCGTCCTGGAAAAGCACTTCCACCGCGGCGATCAAGGCCTGGCGGATCATCATGTCCCCCAGGCTGCGGTTGAGCATGGCCACTTCCGATTCGGGAATTTCCATATCCACTTCTGAGGCTTCCGCCCCCGATCCCGGTTTCTTGGCGGCAAAGGCAATGAACCACAAGCCGGCCTTGCGGTTGCCGTTGGTTTTAACAGCCTTGGTCAGATAGACCTTGGGCTGAATGGCTTCCTGGCCGGTCACCGCAATGGCCGGTATCAGATCCATCAAGGCGGCTATGAGGCGCATGTAGGCAAGATCCTTGGCTTTGTTGCCGACCGTCAAGGCCACGCCAAAGGTGTTTTGCAGGATACCGCGCAAGGCCTCCACGGCTTTGCCGCTGTTTTCCCGGCCGGCCACTTCTTCCTGCCAGGCCTGCATAATGGTCTTAGCTTTACCACTGGCCATATTAGCAGTGCTATTTAGCACTTGCTGAGATTCCAGGCCTTCCTGGTTGTTCTCACCAGCCGGATTCAGATTGACCACCACATCGTCTTCTTTAATAGGGGTGGCCGTAATCTTGCCCTTACCGATATCATAGACCAACCTAAGCGTAGTACTGAAGATAATGCCCAATAGGCCAACATAATTACCGGAAATTACAAAAATCGCCGGTGTTATTAATTTCGCTAGCATTCCTTTTTTCCCGGACGTGTATTTTTGCATTATCGCCATAGGTCCCTTGGCATTTCTCGAGACCGGTTCTGCTTTTGCAAAACTGTTCATTGCACCGGTGATCCCACCCGTAAAAAATGATCCCCATGTCATGGTTAGCAGGGTGAGCCCTGCCAGGTTCAAGCCGGCTAGCAAAATCGTGCTGCCCACCAGAGTGCCAGCCAGGATAGGATGAGCCTTGATCCAGGGAATGCTGGTGAGCTTCACGGTGCTGGCCAGTTGAGCGATACCTTGAAGCGTATTGCTGCCAAAGCTTTGCACATTGCCCTTTTCCTTCAGCGCTGCTTGAACCACCTTCTGGGGAGAAGTGCTCACGTCAGACTGGTAGTTATTAATCAATCCGGTATTTTTCAATTGATAGCGCCCTGACAGCGAAGCAGCCTGATCCATGCGCTCCACCATATAAGCCCGGGCTTGCTGCTCATTCATGGTCCGGTTCTGATAGGTCAAGGTCGCGTTGGGGTTGTTCTTGAAAACACTGAGCTTGGCGGCGACTTTGGCAATATCGGACATGAGTTCTTGATAAAGCTTATTGGCCTGGGCCGGCATTTGCATGCCCAGCCACAACCGCCGCAAGGGATTAGTGGTTTGCTGGTATTGCTGCACCAAAGTGATGTCCGGTCCGAATTGGTTGGCCAGGACAATGGCCTGCCAGTTGTCACCGTATTGGGTTTGGTAGGCTTTAACTTCTTCTTGATGGACTTTACCCCATTCAGGATTGTTATATTGATTTAAAACTGCAGTAGCTTGGTCCCCAATATAATTGATTTCCAAATCCCGTTTATTATAATTTGTGACCACGCCCGCCAATCCAGGCAGATTGGCTAATCTGGACAACAGCGAGGACTGATTCAGGTTAATAAGCGCCTGAGAAGGTTCAGGCAGCAAAGCCGGATTATAGTTAACCCGCTCTCCCATACCAGCTTTTTCGCCCAAGGCTTGGGCCCGCAGGGGCTGATATAAATTATCTTTCATTTGATTGAACGCCGCATTAAAGCTGGGCGCCATGGCCATTTGCGCTTCCAATTGATCGTTCGTATGTAATATGCCCATGGCCGCACTCAACGACATGGCTGCTAGTGGATTTTCGCCATTTTGTTTACCAGTCAAGTAGTCAAGTGGATTGGCCGCTTTAAATGCATTTTCGACCTGACTGTGAGCTTGTTCCCATGTTGATTTTAACGTTTTCATTTCTTTGCTGCTGATGGACGTCACGGTGGCATTGTTGGCAATCGTCACGGTTTGTTGACCCAGCGCACCGGCTTCAGCGCCTTGCGTTTCCTCTGATAATACTTTGGCCATCAAGTTCTTGCCTATTTGATAAAGATCGGCCAGGGATTTATATTCGGCGAAACTGGTGGAGGTGTTGCGCATCGGTACCCGCCCATTTTTCACTGCCCGCGAAGCCTGCCATTGGGTCCATAATTGTTCCACGGCCTTGCCACTGGTTTTCCAGGCACCCTGTACAATTGATTTGCCTAAAATTTTAAACCATACTCCGTTGGCAGCTCTCAAATTACGGTTAAAATTATCACTGACATATTTGTTGTTAAGCTCTTCAGGAGATTGATTACCACGCAACCGAAGTTTGATATCAGCACCTTCAGCACTGCGGTTTAAGGTTATGGACAATTCGTTATCAAGGATCTTGTGGGCCTGGCTGCCTTCGGTTACTCCCCTTAATGCTTTTTTGAGTGGATCGATCAATATCAAATCACGGAACGTATCCTGAACTGCGAACCTGGTGGCATCACCAACCAATTTTAACTGACGGTATTCTGCTCCAAGTTTAAGCATTTCACCAAGGTTTAGATCTGTCTTATCCAGAATTTTCGCAGTGGTGGCATCATTGGTTTTGCTCAAGTCAAGGAGACTTTTGATTTCATTACCACGTCTCTTGGCCTGTTCCACCACATTGCCAAGTTCCGCTTCATTCACCACCGCAAACCGCAACGTGGACCACCGTCCATCTGCTCTTTCCCCGCCCGGCCGGCCGGTACGCAGTAAGGTTTGAGTGATCATATCTGCTGTATAGTTCTGAACATTTCTAAAGATCATGGTAAATTTGTTCTGGAAATTCTTACCCACAAAAGCTTGCTCATTGGCAATGGTGATCTGCGGTCCTTTGAGATATTGTTTACCTGCTTCCGGTGTTGCTTTATGACTTTGAACCACAGCTTGAATACCATCTTTGACTTCAATATAGTCCATACCTTGAACTTTACTGGTAGCCTCGCGGGCATTTTCTGCCGGAACTTCAGCTGCTTTCAACAGGTTCTGGAAAGCTTTACTTTTCAGCATTTCATGACCTTTACCTGCGCGCACATAGAAGCCCGCGCCTTCAGCACCGATCACGCTTATGATCGTGTCGTCCATTCCCTGATTTTGTGCTTTTTTAGCATATTCTTTGACCAATTCCAGTTGTTTGACAGGATCGGCTTCTGCAACAAACCCGTCCCACCCTTGTTTTAGCCCTTTAAATAGGGCTGTATCAGCTATTGCAAGATCGGCTTGACTGTCCGTTAAAAGCCGCCCCTTGGTATCCGCATCCATGGCCGTGTTTTCAATCATGGATTTGATATCAAAGATAGAAGTACTGACGTGGCGAGCAGAAGATCCTATTTTACTTTTCATCAAACTTTCGATGCCGGCAATAGTACCGGATGCACCAACAAGGTGAGCGCCGTGATTGCCGGCATACATGGCGGACATGGAAGTTTGCATTTTGGTGTGATTTACCCTCACGGCATCAAAGGGATCCAATCCATTGATACGCGCAGCTGTAATTTGGTGGGCAATATCATTGCTGATCTGGGATTCTTCAATCTTACCCAGACTATTGACCGGCGAGATATTACCGTTTAGGGTGGCATAGGAAATATATTCTCCGGCTTTTCCAACCTTGCTATAAAGGGTGCGCAGGACAGAAGATATTTGTCCCTCCGTAAATCCTCTCAATGCCGTCTGGGCTGCAAGATTAAGTTTTATCTGCCCATCGCTCAAAATGATTTTTTTACCAGTCATACGGTTGAACTCCACCATCTGATCATCGGTCAGTTCCTTACCACGGTGGTCGATCACTTCAAATCCATTGCGCAATTGAGGTAATTTCCCGGCTTCCACTTGAGCTTTAAAATTTGACTGTTCGAAGCCCAGTTCATTCAGTAATTGATCTACCTTCCGGACCAACGCCGCTCTAGGCTTGGCAATATCGCCGCCAATAATCGCTGACGTTTGCGAAGTCGCGGCCATATGAACTTCATCAATCCCAACATAGTTGCTTTGTTGCAAAGCCTGCCGTAAACTGGAGCTGCTGACTTCGGCATTTCTTAAATGGGCACGGGTAATATGGTCAAAGATCACAATTTTGTCGGAGCTGTTCAAGGCTGCTTCCAGCTCCCGGTAACGTCCTTCATTGTGCAAGGCATTGCCATTGACCAATTCCAAGCCCAAGGCTTCGGCCAAGTCTCCCTGTTTAAGCCCCGTATTTTGCATTTCCGTTTTGTATTTTTCGATAGCTGCCGGATCATCAACCAGAATTTCGCCGCGCAGGGTTCCGCCACTCATGATGCCAAGCATATGCATCATAATAAATATGTTGGTCTTACCACCGCCAGCAGCCAACCCAACGTTTTGTTGCCCGAAAAAGGAATTCAACATTATTTTCTGGGCCAATCGGATGTTATCGAAACCAGTTACACGGGTAAAGGCAATTTCACTGTAAACGCGTATGAGACGTGCATCACGAATCGATCCTTCCTGAATGTCCCCGTTTTTGATTATACCTTCGCGAAGGGTTTTAAAGGCATCGTACAGTTGCCGGCCATTGGTGATTCCCTTGGGCAGAGCGCTCATGAGCTGACGCCGAAAAGCTTGATTGTCATCATTAAGGTCTTTGATGGCATCTTTACTTGCTTCATTCAAGACTTTTTCATAATAGGGCCAACACTCTTTGAAACCTTCAGGCGTCATGGCTGCCTCTTTTTCCAGAAGGGCCGCCCGGTCTGCTTCGGCCGTAGTTTGCAAACGTTTATGAATTTTTTCCATTTGCAATGCCACATCGAGATTAGTTTCCAGAGCAAAAGTGTTGGCTAAGCGGCGTACCTCCAAGTTATTGGGCAGGGGCAATTCCGCAAAATTGGTAAAGCGGTTTTCAGCGTTGACAACCTGGCGATTAAGCCTGTTGATTCTAAATTTTAAAATGCTTTGCTGAACCTGGTTGCTCAGGCTGGGCTTAAATGCCTGGGCCTTTTCCAGTTGCGTTAATTGCGCACGCAGAGCATTTAATCGGCCCTTGTTGTCCATCAGCTTCATTTGGGCGTTGATTCTAGCCTGTGAGGTGACTTGACTGATGGCGTTTTCCCTCGCTTCATCCCGGTTCTCAAGTAAAATATCCTTTTCACTTAAGACGGCCTGACCGCTGCTGCTCCGCTCGGCATTAAAAGCTTCGAGCGCCTTGGCCAGATCGCTGCTGCTGTCAGCCAATTTCACTTCTTTAGACTTCAAGGCTTCCAAATTGCTTTCCGCCTGGGCCAGTTCGGCCTTGGTTTGAGTCAAGGTTTCCTGGTAAGCTTCCTCCGAAGCGGTTCTCTCTTCGACCGCTTTTTGCCGGGCATTTTCAATTCTGGCTACCTCGCTTTTAAGCCTATCCACTTCTGCCCCAGCTTTTTCCAACTGGGCTTGGTGTTCCGCTGTCCGGCCTTGCATAAGTTGATTTTTAAAGGCTTTGGCCGGTTCGGAAGCCAGTTCATCCAGTGCGGTTAATTGTTGCTCCAGGGTTCGGGGCTCCAATTTCAAGGCTTTGACCATGGCTTCCGTGCTGTCAGTGCGAAGCCGCTGGAACCAGGACCGGGATTCTCCAAAATTCTTCAACACCGTATCAAAGGACATGGTGGTCGGCTGTTGCAGGAGGTAATCGGCAAAGGATTCCACGGTGCGCAGCATTCTACTTGAGACAGGTTGTTTGCCATGCAACATAAGTGCCGCTTGAACCGAAGTGGCATTGCTTGATTCCGCGGCTTTTTTGAAGGCAGGGTTATTGATTAATTGCATGATTTCCTTAGCCGGCCGGCCGGCCAACAAATCGCCGGCTTTGCTGTAAAACGTTTTGGCCATGTCCCGCAAGCGTCCTTGTTCCATTGCCGTTGATTGCTGTTGGGCTTGTTCGTCGTAAGCCCGGCCCATTTCCAGCATGGCATCCATCAAGGCCCGGGCTTCTGTTTTGGTCAAGGCCCGGCTCAAGGCCTGGGCGCCCTCGGAACTCATGCGGGATATCACTTCGAGATGATGGTTCTTGTCAGCCCGGAACAATTCGGTTTGATCCTTGATGGGAAGTTGTTCCATTACCTTGGCCGTGAAATCATACAAATCCTGATTCTGCAATTCAGCCGCTGATTTGGACAGCAAGGTTTCGGCCAAGGTCTTCAATTGGCCAAATTGCTCGGCTCTTTTCAGCAACCGGGCCCTGGCACCTTCCAGTGCAGCCAATTCTTGATAAATAGCTTCTCTGTAACGGTTTTCCATTGGCTGGTTTCGCTTGACGCTTTGGAGATACCGCTGGTCGGCGCGATTAAGGCGCTCCAACTGAGCTTCTATTCTGGATTGGTGCGATTCGAGATCCCTGGCCTGGCGGCTGGAGGGGTCAAGCATTGTCAAACGTTTCTTGGTTTCGTCCAATTCATGTTGCAGGGCCTGCCGGCTTTCAAGACGTGCCTGCTGCTGCCGGCTTCTCGCCTCGGCAAAAGGCGCCTTCTTCTCTTCCCGCGCTTTGACCTCGATCAACCGCGTAGCCTGTCGGCTTTGATGGGAAAGAGACGTATCCTTATTCGCGATCCGGGTTTGCAATTGCGCCCCACGCTTTTCCAATTGCTGTTTTTGCCGGGCTCTTTGCAGCTCCCGTTGGTCGGCGCGATCAAGACGCGCCAACTGCGTTTCCAGCCTGTCTTGATGGGATTTGAGTTCCTTAGCCTGTTCGCTCGTGGGGTCAAGCGTATCCAGACGTTCCTGGGTGGCTGCCAATTCTCGTTGCAAAGCCATCCGGTTCTCAAGGCGCGCCTGCTGCTGCCGGCTTCTCAATTCGGTCCGGCCGGCTGCGCGTTGCGCTTGCCGTTCTACTCCTTCGATCTGGGATCCAATTTGTTTGGCTTGTCTTGTCAACGCTTCTTCAGGCCTTGCCACAGCCGCACGGTAAGCTTCGGCATAGTTACCTTTTACCCGTGCTTGGGCCTGAACAGCTTGACGTCCCAAAGAGGCCACGCTTTCTTGAACCATTAGTTCACCCAGCCGTTGGCCTAACTCAGGCTTGGCCAACATTTGATTTAATTCGGTTTGTGCTTCCTCACGGGCTGCATTCACTTCAAAAGCGGCTTCCGCCAAAGACACCCGGTAGGCATCGATCCGGGATTTCACCTTTTCCGGTAATGCTTGCGCCTGCCCGCCATTTTCAGCAAGCGCGGATTCTTCCACTTGACGTTGTGCTTGTTCGATCGTTTTAAAATTTTCAGCCTTGCTTTCCAGAGCTTTAACCGCCGCATCATATGCCTGGCCTGCCTCATTGGCTGCTTGAAGTTCCTGGGCGCTTAGTTTTAACCTTGCTATTTCCCCCACGGTTGACGTGGCTTCTTCAATTTTTCCCTCCGCCACTTTTAACAACTGTTCCTGCCGGGCTTTCAACTCTTGCCGCTGGGCCATACCTTTTTGAAGCTTGTTAAACAAACGGTTGTCAACGCCCGGGGAACGAAGATTCTTTAAAGCCATGGCCTCCAAGCGGGCATCCAGGGTCTCCAAACTTTTATTGTTGGCTTCAAAAGCCTGACGTAATCCTTGCGTCGATCCTTCGAGCTGATTTTTATAATAAGCTTCTCGGAATTGCTTGGCCGTTCCACTGCCAAGCTGGCCTATAGCCTTGGCCGTGCCTTCCACCAGCCGCAATCCGGAAATGGTTTTGGTGAATTCATAGGCAGCCTGCAGCGGATCGGTTCGCAAAGCTTCCATCGTTCTGCTTCCTGCCAGGCTGAATGGCGCCCTATAGCCTGAAGCACCCGGTTCCTTGAAGGTTTTGGCTTTGCCTGTCATGTTGTCAATAACCGTTTTTAAGGCTGCAACCACTTCGTTGACAAAGTTGGGTTCAGTGCTGTTATTGGCGTCAGCCTGGCCTTTCCCTTGACCCTGACCTTGGGCAGCGTCGGCTTTCACATTTCCTTCGGCTTTGGGTGTCAGATCGGTCAGTCTTTCTATTTTGGCATTAAGTTCCACCTTAGGCGCGCCTATGCCTTTCATGGCCTTTCTTAAATCTTTTACCACGGCGTCTTTAAAATTCTCTGCTTTAACCGGATCCCGGGCAAGATCATTGGTCAACTGCCTATAAATTTGCCTTTGTCCTGATTCGGAAAACTGTTTTAAAAGGTTTTGCATGGGTTCGCTTCGCGGATTCCGGGCCAATTGATCGGCGATCGTGTTTCTGAAGAGCTCAGCCGTGCGGGGACTCACCAACCTGCCTTGCGCATTAGCTTTGGCGGAATCCAATAGTTTGCCCATCTGACGGCTGGTTTGGGGATCTTTGGCCACTTGCTTGGTGAAGGCTTCCGCCCGGTGCTGGCCGTAACGCCCTTGAGCTGCCTGCTGCATGAACGCCGCCATGGCTTTGGGCGATTGGCCTAAGGCGCCGAGGAAATTGCTTTCCAATTGGGCGGTTTCCTTGGACAACTCCATCACTTTTTCCCGCATAAACCCGCGGTCACCGGCGGCCGCAATATCAACAACCTTGCCGGCCACCGCAGAATCCTTGGCCATGGCATTGGCCATCTGTTTCATGGCCGCCGTGGTTCTGGTGCTGCCTTTAACCGATGAAAATACGGCATCAGCCATGCTGGCCGCGCTTACCGGGTCGGCTGCGCGTACGGCTTGAACCATGGCGTCCGTATTGTGGGTCAAGGCTTTTACAAATTGCGCCGTGTTCCCGGGATTGGCACAGGCTGCTTTGACCACGGCACCGGCGATATCCTCCGAGACGCCTTCCTTGGCCAGCACGGCGGCCGCCATTGGCCCATTCTGAGCGATGTTCTTGCCCAAGGCTGCAATAACCGCATGGCCGGCTTCTGTCCCTTTGATGCTTTCAATAACTTTGCCGGCAATATCGGCGCGGACTTGCAGCACGCCTTCGAGAATTTGCGCTGTGCCTCCGTGGCCTTGCTCCGTCAATGCCTGTACTTTATTTAGAACCAGATCAGCATTACCGCTCATGGCCAGGAAATTTCCATAAGCGTTCATGGCGGATTTTAATTTTGCACCTTGTTCATACAGTTCAAAGATCGTGCCAGCTTTTTCAAAATTGCTTTCAATTGCAGTGATTTTCTCTTCAAAGGATTTCGCCAAGCCGGCTTCGGCTCGGCTGGTTTGACCTTCGGTCTTGGATTCAAGGGTCAGCTTGCTTTGTTCCTGCATCTTTGCCGCGCCATTTTCCAATTGCTGGGACAAATTGGATAACATCTTGCTCAACGCCGGGTTGGAGTTGGCCATTAAGTTAGCCGCGGTTGTGCTTATTCCGGAAGCCGCATTCATGGCGAATACTTTAATGGCCACGCTTACCTGGGTTGCAGTGCTGCTGAGCGCCGCACTCCACCCATTCACTACCGCAGTTACTGTTTTAATGCCCGAGGCCAGCGCGCTTATACCTTGGACTTTTCCCACTGCTTGAACCACTTTAACGACTTGATTGATGACAACGTCCCTGCTGCTGGCGGCAAAATGGACAATGCCATCACCCACAGGTGCCAAGGCAGCCTTAACGACATTGACCACTTTTTCAACGCTTGAGCCAACCGCCCGGGTAACCGTTCTCACGGTGCGCCCTGCCGTTTCCACGACGTTGGCCACCGGGCCTTCATTAAGCTTCAAAGCAGTGGCCACTCTGTTCATTATCGTTGGCGGCTTCTGAATGGCATCCACTGCCTTTATCACGGCTTCCGGATCTTTACCGGCTCTTAACTCCTTAAGGGCCTCAAACTTCGTAGATGAAGTGTGGTTGCTTTTCATAATTTCCTTGGCCGCCGTCATCGCTTCTGATGAAAAATTGACGGGAGAAACACCCTGGAAGAGGGCTTTACCAGCTGCCAATAAAGCACTGCTGCCTGCAGTATTTTTAAACGCTTCGCCCGCTTCAGAAAGTCTGAAGCGCAGCATGGTGGTTCCATCAATCAAGGCTTTACCATAACTTCTGGTCATAGTGAAAGCAAACGCCACTTGTACCAGAGCGCCGGTCAGTTGGACATAACGGTCTGCTTGTCCGTAATAAGACAAGGCTTCCTCGCCATGGCCGGTCCATACATTGACAAGGGCATCCTTGGCTATAATAAACGGTTGCACAAAGAAATTATTACCTGTCACCAGCAGCGATGAACCGGCTGATTTAATAAAATCTCCAAGTCCGCCGCCGCTGACGACGGGCTTCATTTCCATCAATATTCCCGAACCAATAAGAGCAGTGCCACCGGCCGGTCCCAGGAGTATGGCTCCAATGATGGGCGCTTGTTCTGAAACGGTTTTACAAGCCACATAAGCTGTTGCTGCTGCCCAATTCTCATGTTCCTTCAAGTAATTATCAGCAACCGCATCTAATCCCCCTGTGAGGGGAGAGGTCAGCATCGCTATTCCTGCTGTGAAGGCAGCCCCGGTAAAGGCCATACTGTCCGCTAAATTATCAAAAAATGTAAATTGACCTGAATTTGCATTATTCACTCTATCATTCCAAGCAGCGGCAATTTGATGGGCGGCCTCGTAAATTTTGTTATTCCAACGTTGTATGAACCCGGTTTTTTCATCTCCTTGTAAAGTAATATATTTTTTCATGTCGCCGCTTTCGAGCTGGATCATGCCGTTATAGTCCCCGGAAGCGGCACTTATTTTTAATCCATCAGCCATGGCAAACTGTTGTCCATTGATGGTCACTACCATGCTGCCATGCTCATCTCTATCCAGCCGCATGGCCACTTCCTGACCGTTGATGGTTTGCGTAATGGTCCGGGACGCGGAAAAAGTGTTATGAATCGTGTCCAACGACAAGGAAGCTTCTTCCCCGCTGATGGTTCTGCCCTGAAGAATTTGGTGATCGCCCGTATCCAGCATGGTCAATACCCGGCTGTTAAAAACCAAGGCATTTTCACGGCCGAAACTGTGGTTTTTCATCACCAACGCTTTGAGATCAAACCCTAAGGCCTCCAATTCCCGGTTTGTTCCCTTGGCGCCAAAGGTGTATTTCCCGTCTTTATCCAAGGTTCCGAAAGCCTGGATTTGATGCCCCATATAACCCTTGTCCGTCCGGCTGTAGACTTGGGCATAACCATTAAGGGTACGCGACCCATCTTCACCAAACGTAATGGTATACTCATGATTGGCATCAGCCAAAATTTGACGAGCTTTGCCCATCGGTGCATTTTGATTGGCCGTCAGCAGTGCGTTGACGGGCATGCCCAAAAGCGCCAGATCTGTTTGATTGCCTTTGGCCATTTGCACCATCATGCTGCGGCCTTTGCTGTCCATGCCGGTCATGATCGTGACATCTTTAAACTTGGTGGATGTTCCCAACAAGCCGTAGGTCAATACGCCGTCCTTGGTGCGGCCATAGCGTACGTGAACCTGCTCGTTCTCACCAATCACCCTCACTTCAAAGACCTGTTTATTGCCCGTAGTCCCGTCAATCACGGCGGCTTCGGTGGTACCCGTGGCCGCATCCACATGCTTGAATTCCGCCACAGCAACACCGAGGGCCACCAGATCTTTTTGGGAACCCATACCATCGGTAATTTGAATACCTTTTTTGTCATTCTGACCGACGATGAAGGTCACCTTGGAATTTTGGGCAGAGGTGGTTCTGACACTGTAAGTGATTTCACCATCGCTCTTGCCAATATTTACCACGACGTTGCCCTCATCATTCTGGCAATCAAGGTTCTGCCCATCCACAACAGCGGTATGGCTCTTTTCGTCAAATTTGTCCAGAATGGTTTTCGCCGCATTTACGCCTATCAAACTGGAGCGCGATCCAATAGCCGCTGATAACCCCAGAGATTGGTTGCCATCCAGGCCAGCAATAAGCATCACGCTGGGATCTTTTACCGAATGAGCTAAAACACTGTATTTAATACCCTGATCATCGCGGCTGGTTTGAATAACAATCTGGTGATCTTTGGCAAAAGCCACCGGGCCGTCCACACCATCCATTTGATTGACTGTTGTGTTGCCTTTTTGGAAAGCACCGGCCTGCTTGTTCCCAACGGCTTGGGCCAATAAAGGATTACGGCTGCCGACCTGGATTAAAGCATTTTTCATTTCCAAATGGCCGCCTTTACCTATTGCAGTGACAATGGTATCCCCATACTGATCAACACCCCTAAGTCCCCAGCCACTAACCTTGCCGTTATCGTCGCGGTTAACCTGGATCAGGATGGTGCCCTTATTGGTAAAATCCACAGCACTTTCATTAGCGCCCACAACGCTGACCAATTGTCCCCGACTGATAGCTGAGGCTTGATCTCCAGCAGATGCTGTCAAAGCAGGATGGTTCACTCCTACGGGCACTATAATATTTTGGGCGAGCAGATGGGTTCCTACTTTATCTGCGCCGGCCAGAACAATGCCATGGTATTTGTCGGTACCACGTATACTGTAGCCCGTAAACTTGTCGTTACCATCATGATTGACCTGAAGGAGGATGTTGCCGTTATCAACAAAATTAACTTTGCCGAAGGCGCCGTCCACCGCAATGGGTTGGCCGGCCTTGATGGCGCCGGCTTGATTCCCGGCCACCGCTTTCAGAGCCGGATGATCCAAGCCTTGCGGCACGATGATGTTCTGGGCCAATAAAGCCGTTCCTTTACCATTTAAAGCCGTGATTACAGTGCCCCCGTATTCATCGGTGCCGCGTAAGGAATGGCCTGTAATGACCTCATGCTCATCACGATTGACTTGAACCATGATTTTATGATCCGCCACAAAGTTAACCGAGCCATATGCCCCCGGAATATCAAGGGTTTTGCCTGCGCTGATGGCCATTGCCTGACCGCCGGCTGCAGCTCTCAGAGCAGGATGGTCAACGCCCTCGGGAATGATAAAACTATGGGCCAAATAGCCATTGCCTTGATCGTTTAAAGCGGCTGAGACTTCAGCGCCAAAGCTATCCTTTCCTTTTAGTTCAAACCCTTTTACGGCGCCGTCAAAACCGCGATTGACGGACATGAACAGGGTGCCATCTTTGGAGGTAAACTTAACCTGGCCTTCACTGACGCCGTCCACCGGGGCCTGGCCGTCGCTTAATAATGCCAATTCCTTGTCCGCCACATGAGAGGCCGCGATGGCAGCTTCAGATCCATTAAAATTCTGAACTTGCACTTCTTTGGTTTTATCGTTCAAGCCGGCTACAACCTTAATTATTCCCTTGCCCTTAATATTAACTTCACCCATCAAATTATATTGGGCTGAGCCGGGTTGGCCGGTTGCCATTAAGGTATAAAATCCATTTTGATTAAAGACAGCATTCTTGAACATAGCCACATGGTCACTTTGGGCGGCCATGGTCTGAAACATAGCCTTGGTCCCATATCCTTTTTCCTGCAAAAATATGGCCCGGCCTTTGACCTGGGTCAATTGCCACCCCATGCCCTGCTGCTGATCCCCGGAAGCCAGGGCGAACGTTCTTTGCGTCACCACGCCGTCAAGCCGGGTGCTGTCAATGACCTCTTGGCTTACCGAACCATCATCGGAAGCCATGGTCACCTGCCGGCGATTGACATAATGATCTTCCTTGATTTCCATGGTCGTCTTTTCAATGGCACCGGTCACGCTGTTGAATTCTCCCAGCTTTGGCACCACCAAAGTTTCCTGCTGTTTGATATTGAAATTCTGCACATCCTGAGGAGCTTGGCCGCTGCCGCTTGGGCTCTGCAGGACTTGCTGACCGTCCGCGGTATAGACTTTAACCATGCCGCTTTGGTTGGTCATTTTGAAACCGTTGCCGTCAGACAGCAATTCCAGTTTGAAACGATTACCGGAATAAAGCGGGGAAGATTTGTCCGTAATTGCGGATTTTTCCACGCCAAGGAATTTATTATCCGCTCCAAATTTCAAAATGGCACCCATGTCGCGGTCATAGACGGTTTCTCCGGACATGGCGCCGCCTTTTCCATATTTGGCCACTGCTACCGCATTATTAACCGGGCTGGTCTGCGTGAGCTCATGGCCCGTCACTTGGCCCTGATCATCGTAGGTGAAATTGCTTCTTACGCTCTGATGGGCATCATTGGAAACAACCTGCGCCAATTGTCCTGCTTTGAATTCCGCCACCGCAGGAGTGCCGTTTGCTCCCGGCTCTTGGAAAAGCACCCGATAACTGCCGTGACCCGTCAAGGAGTCCGTCGACAACGCGAAGAACGTTTTGTGGTCCGTCGTGAAGATCGTGGCGCCGTTCTCCATGGCGGCTACACTGGATTTGAAATTATTGTTCAAGGGTTCGTTTGATTCCTGCAAGTGATTGGACAAAACCGTGCTATCCACTTTTTGTAAGGGCTTGCCGTATTGATCCACTAATTGGCCGCCTTGGATCATCACCTGGGGGAGCTCCGGAGCCAAAGGCGCGGCCGGGGCTGTGGCAAGCGCCTCATTCAGCGGCAATGTCATAGATTCTTTACCGTTAGATAACACCACTGCTTGGGGACGATAACCTGCAACCGACACCCGGGCGGCGGGCGCTTGTTCAGAAAGCACTTTTTCAAGTTGACTTGGTTCCAAAAGTTTTTGCGCATCGATATTGATTGGAGAATCAGGAGTTATATCACCTACGGCCGTATTGAGAGTGGCTTTTTCCATTTGGGTGTTAACCAGTTTTTGTGCTGCTTGTGCAGCCAAGGCCACACCCAGCATACCCGCGGCAACCACCGGTGCTGCCGGTGAGGCCAATCCCTTTTGCGTACCGGATGTCATGGCCAAAACATTGTCGATGGTCTTATCCAGCGGCGAGCTCGCTGGTTTGACATCTTCCATGCCGGCAATGCCAGTGATCGTTGGCATCTGCTCGGCATAGGTTTGCGGCGCTGACTGGACTTTGGCCGATTCGGTTGATCCTTCCGAAATGGAAGGCACTGCCGACGCGGCTTTCACTTCAGACTTTGGTTCCGTAGTGCCCGCCGACAGGACGCTCGCTGCAGCTGCGGTTAGTTCGATTTTAGTATTACCGGGTGTTGCCGCTAACGCTGCATTTATGGTCTTGTCGGAGACAGTATTGGAGCCTTCCAGTTGGCTCTTGACCACTGAGGAAGCTTCCTGGGTTACCGGTTTGGCAAGGGCCTTTTCAGCCTTGGCTGCAGCTGCTTTGGATTTATTGGCCTCATCAGGATTTTTAGGTGCCGCTGTTTTCGTTGTTTTTTCAGACGAAGCTTTATGAGGCAATTGTTTGACTTGTAAAACTCTTTTGCCACCCTGCTGCGTATGCCTTACCGGCGGTTTGGGCCGGTTATCCACGGTTAATTTGGAATGACCCTGTACCAATTTTCCCGCTTCATTAAACTGTCCGGTTTCAACGGTTTGCAACATTATTTTCCCGATATTCCCGGCTTGCGCCACTGTTGTGGTTCGCTGAATGGCCGTACCAGTCACCGTACGATCCACGGCAACTTGCGTGACTGAACCATTGGCACCAATGGAAATGGTGACTTGCCTGCGCGTCACATTGTCATAGCGCACCTGCACGCCATTGGCATCATTGTACTTGGCCATGGAAATGGTGACTTTTTGCTTTACGTCAAAGCCAAAGCTTTCCTGCATGCCACCAGTGCTGCTCTTGCCGGTATCTTTGGATTCGAAAATGCGATAGCCGCTGTTGCTGAAACGGTAGCTGACTTTGCTGTCCGCGTTGGAGGTGATTTCAAAACCGCCGCCCACCTGGCTGAAGCGGTATCCCAGGGAGGCGCCCTGACTCTGCAGGGCTTTCAGACTGTCACTGGTCAGCTGGCCCTGGCTGTCATAGGTGAGGCTCAGGGTCTGACCGGTTTTCTGATCCTTGAATTCATTGAGATAAAGGGCCGAGCCTTGGAGCTCGCCATTCTCATAGTAGGCGGTATGGGTGGCCTTGCCGTCCGCACTTTTCTGAGTGAGGGCAAAGTGGGCCGGATCTCCATTGACAAAATCAAAGATCTTGCCATCAGCCAGGAAAGCCTGGCTGAGCTGGCCGTCTTTGTATTGAGCAATATAAACCTGACTGTTGCCTTTATCGAACTCATTCACTCCGGCTGTGCGATAGGTGCCCGATTCGGCATCACCGATAAACAAGGTCTGGTTGATCTGGTAGACCGTCTGACCGCTCAAGTTGAGAGCATTGATCAATTGTTTGGCCTGACTGCTGCTCATGCCGGCTTGCACCAGACTGCTGACCACGTCGCTGTTTTGGGCATTCTGGAAAATCTTAACTTCCGAGCCGTCCAGGGCCATGGGTTTGCCGTTCTCCGCAAAGACCAGGGCATTTTGCCGGTTCATGGCCACCAGGGCCGCCGGCTGATCCTGACCGGCAGCTTTCATAATCCCCGTGATCTCACCGGTTTTCATATTCACTGAAATAGCCTGCGGCCGGCCTTGGTCATCGCGTATAAAGCCGGTACCCACACGCTTGCCGGCCACCACCATGACACGCTGAGCATCCACCGTCTGGCCGTCCACATTTTGGCTGCGCACCAAGACCGTGGTCTGTTCCAGCTTGAGACCGCTTTTGGAAGCACCGTAAACTTCCACGCCCTTATTCTGGTCCGTAATGGTCATCTGATTGACCGTGGCTTTGTCCTTGCCCATGGTGACGCTCATGGTCACTGAACCACCTTGTCCCATGTCCGCTTGGATTTGATAGGTATCCCCGTTTTTGGTGACTTGGCCCAGGCCTTCAACAGCTTTGGTACCGTTCTGGCCGTTGGAAAAAGCTTGTTTTAGCTGAGTTGCCATGCCGTCATTGGCCATGCTGTTGGTGTTGTAGGCCTGACGGCCGGTGGCATTGTTGTAACGCGCGGCCAGAGCCATAGTTTGGGGTGTGGTTCCTTTGGCCATGAGGTCGCTTTTAATATAGGTATTCACTTCTGCCAGAGCTTGCTGATAAGTCCCTTGGGCTCCGCCTTTGGTTTGGCCGGCTGCTTTGAGGGCATCCACGGTTTCCATGGCCAAGCTAGCGCGCTGGCTTCCGGTCATATTGAGACTTTCTGCTTTCTGATAAGCCGCGGTCATGGTCTTGGCTGCACCGGCGCGGTCAAAGGCCTCCAACTGAGTGTTGGCCGCCGACACCATGAGGTCCACATTATTACTGGCAATGGCTGCATCGGCCATGGTAGTCATGTTGACCTGCTGCGGGGCCACGGTCATAAGGTTGATACTGGTCTTGGCCATGACCGCCGCAGCCTGCTGCTTGTCCTGCATGGACATGCTGCTGTTGCTCTGGCTCTGGGTATAGAGAGCATTGGCCTGACCATAAGCAGCTGAAGCCATTTGTTGGGACAGGGATTTCACGGCTTGCGTATATTGGGCACTGCCGGGCATGATGCCCTGTTTTCGTAAATTGCCGGCGACAGCGCCATTGTTCATCAGGTTTTGCGGTTTGGCAGCTTCCGAAAGGATCACAGCTTGCTGAGCTTTTTCATCCAGGCCTTCTACCAGGCTGGTTTCCATCAAAGCCCCGAACCGCTGACCATTGAAGCTGGTAGTATAGGTGTCGTGGGTCTTGGTGAGATTACCCTGGCTGTCCTGCTTATAAATGCTTCTCACATTACCGGCGCTGTCACTAACCACTACCTGGTCCGAGCCTAAAGACTTATAACCCGCCTGGGTCCAGCTGATGCTGACACGCTGTTGCACATCTACAATGGACCCATCGGTATTGGAATAGGTGACGCGGTATTTGTTCCAGTCACTGCCATTGCCAAAAACTTCCTTGGTGGTGGTCCCGGTTTTACCATTAGGCTCGAAGTTATAGGAAAGGGACGTCTTTTGACCATTACCCAGATCCACCTCTTTAGTGATCTTTTCGCCTTCTTGCGGACGCGGGCCCTGCGCAGGCTGGCTGCCATTGGCGGAACCTTTATCCTGGCCGGCAAAAGGATTGGCTGCGCCCGCACCCTGAGCTTGGCCTTCCGTGGCCGCGGCAGAGGTACCACCACCCTGACTGCTACCGGCAGCAGCATTGCCATTGGCCTGATCGCCTTTGGCTTTGGCCGCTGTACTGCCTTGACTGCCGCCATGGCCGCTGGCTTGCCCTTGACCTGCAACTTTGCCCTGGCCCGGTTTGAGATCAGTAGGCGCACCCGTGGCAGCAGCCAGGGGATTAGGCACGGCCTTGGGTTGGGGCTGATCCCCGCTGCGCCGGCCCTCAGAAGAGATGGGCTTGGCATCAGCAATACCTTGTGGTTTTTGCGCGCTCAATCCAACGTCGCTGACTTTGACGCCGGCCTGATTATTGTTGATTTCTGTTTTATGCAGTTCCTGGCCATCGACGGATACTGTGGCAGTGGTGGCATTTTCGGAAGAAGTGGATTGGGTCAGGGTGGTGGTCACAGCTTCGCCATTGACCATGGTGGACATGGCCACCCGGGTTTCCATTTGTTGTGTGGCCGTGTTCATGCCTGTCATCTTAACGGTCAGCACTTCCGCACCATAATTATTGGTGGTGGCCGTCACATCCACTTTGTAATTGTCACTCACCGGTGCATTGGCACTCTTCAGATCATTGACCAGATTTTGCACCTTTTCCGATGATTTATTAACCTGATCGCTGGAGGCGCCGGACAGCATGGATTGGGGCTGGCTGTTGGCCGCAGCCGCATAGATAGCCGGCAACTGGCCGTTGTCGATCTGCTTAATCTGGCTCATGGCTTCATTCATGGTCGGATTGGTGTTTTCCCCTTGACCACTGTTATCCCCATTGCTGTTATTGCCGCTTTGGCCTTTTACCTGATCACCATTTTTGGCCGTAGGCACTTCACCGTCCCGACGCTGGGCGCCGGGCAGGTCGGCAATATCCACTTTAACTTCCTGGCGCGGTTTTTCCGTTTCCTGATGCTGCTGGGCTTGTGGTGCATTTTCCTGGCGCTGCTGATTTTTATTATCCTGCTGGGGCACGCTTTGGGCATTATCCTGCCTTTCCGGCTGGGGTGCCTGCGCCTGTGCTTGTTTGGGCTTGGCATTTTCCTGCGGCGCCTGTTCGGGAACATTAGTCTGAGATGGAGCCTGAAGCTGCTCCGGTTTGGCTTCCGGTTTATTCTGTTCCGAAGTTTCCTGCTTGGGCTTTTCCTGCTGCGTCGGCGGTGCCTGCGGGGAGCTGTTCATGCCTTTGGCCCCGGCGTTTTCCGCAACGGACACTTGCGGATTCGTAATGCTTTCATTGCCCTTGGATTGGCCGATGGGCGCACCTGCTTCAGGTTTGGCGGCGCTGTCATCTTTGGCGGGCATCGGCGCCTGTTCAGGCTGCTTAATTTGCCCGGCAGCAATGGGATCAGGTTTATTGGCTGCTGAATCATTATTATTGACCGCCTGGTTATTACCATCGGTCATGCCCTGGCCTCTGAGGCCTTCCGGCGAGGTAGGTGGTGTCTGCATGCCTGTGTTGCTGGGTTTGCCCACAGTGCCGGCGGCCGTTCCGTTGGGGCCTTGTCCGGGTTGGGTGCCATTGGCTGCGGCAGCAACCACTTGCTGATTGAAGGGTGTTTGCGTGGTCGACGTATTGTTGGTATTGTAATTAGGCGAACTACTGCTGCCCCCGCTTTGGGTGGCAGCACTCCATTTGTCGGCAAAACCGGTAACCGTGACTTGACCGTTTTGGCTTATAGAAACATCGGGCAGGAGGACATTGCCAATCTGGCCTACCTGCCCGGCCACGAACTGAATTTGAAGATTGTTCATGGCCTGGTCAGGATTAAGACTGGCGGCCTGACCCAGGAATACCGTGATCACCCGTGAGATCACGGTATCAATTATAGGTGCCACGATTCTATCCAGAACCAAAGCCGTATGTTCCGCTGAGGTTAAAGTGGTATTAGCAGGCAGTGTGGACATGGTTTTTGCATAACTGCCCAAGCCTGATACCAAGGCTGAAGCGAATCCGCCGATAATACTGCCCATGGTAGAATCTTCACCCATAGCTTCCTTGACTATCCAATCTGCGGCCGCGGCAGCCAGAGTGATGACGCCATCCGACAAAAGAATGGTGCTCATACTGCTTAAACCGTCAGCTCCTGCACCAAAACCAAAGAGGTTCTTCATTTTTTCGATAAAGGCTTTACCTAGATTGGTGAAATCACCATTAGCAACCGCATCCGCCAGGACATCAGCAAAAGCACCCATGGTCATGTTGACCAAGGCTGACAGGATGGGATTCATGCCGTCAGGCATGAGCATCATGACGATCTTGCCCACCATCGCCTTGACCACAGCTTTAATGATGGCTCGTTTCACAATATTGTTGCTCAAGGTGTTCATGAGTCCTTCGGCTTTTTCCACAAAAACACTCACCGTTTGTTCTACACTTGCTGCCGCTTGCTCCAGACCCTTGATCCACCCGCCAATGGCTACGGTCAGGATAGAAAGCCCAAAAGACAACCACGTGGGCAGGTTGGGCATAAAGGTCTGAATAGCTTCCAAGGTAAGCATAATGCCCAGCAGAACGGGCGAAGAGGTACCGACGGTCATGATGGTGGTGACCACCATAACGGCAAACATAAATATCTTACCCAGGGGCGAGGCTAGGAAAGAGGCGCAGCCTCCGCCACCACTACCTTTTTTGTCATCTTCCGGTGGATTGGGATGCTCATAGCGGTTGGCGTATTCATTGGCCACGCTGTCCCAATTGCTGGTACGCTCCCCGGTCCAGTTGGAGGATTGGAAATTATTAACCGTGGACACTATAGGGATGGTGGCATTGGGATTGATCATGGTGTACATATAGGTCTTGATGGCTTCGGTCAGAGACAGCGGCCGGCCCATAGCTTGAGCCTCAGCTTGATAACCTTTTACAGCGTTATAAGCATCGTTTAATTTAGCAGATTCTTCTGCAGTGAAATATTGGGGCGTGCCGGAGTCACTGTCGGCACCATTCAAGGAAGAAGCAATACTTAGCCTGAAACTACTGCCGGACCACAAGTTACTGCTTCCGGGATTTAAAATGGCATCATATTGCCCGTTGTTGGCATTAGGATCGCTGTTGTTGCCGGAGGAGAAGAGGTTATTGAAATTGATACCAAAGCTGTCATCATAAGAAGAGCTACTGCGATTGCCAAAGTCCATCAAGTTGCCCATGAAACCGGTACGCGAACTGGTGGGAGGGCCATTCTCCATCAACGTGCTTAAAGCGGTGTAAAGGGCAGTGGAATCGGTATGCCCAAAGCTGTAGGAATAATCCACCTCGGCAATGGCGCCGTCAAAGTCGGTGTGGGTGGAGGTATTCACCAAGGCCGGGGAAACATTGCCAAAATCCAGGTCCGAAGGCATTTCAGGAATTTCAACGGTCGCTCTTACTTTGTCTGCTTCCTCAGCAGCAGCCTTCACTTCTTTGTCAATATCGGCCACAGAAATTTCCGGGCCGACCATAGCAACATTGGATTCCACGCCGGTTTGAGGCGCGTTTTTAACCAGGGGCACATTGTTATCAGTCTCGAGCTGCTTTTTGTCCACAGTGACCGTCGGCTCTTTGCCGTCCTTCACCGCTGCCGCTGTTACCTGGCTTTCTTTGTCTTTTTTCTCTTCTACTGCCGCTCCTTCTTTGGGTTTGGAAACAACCTCTTGCGCCGACTCTTTTTCAGCCGGCTTGTCCACCAAAGCAGCCACATCCACTTCTTGCTTGTCCGTTTTTTCCGTGCCCTCGGCAACCGCGGCCAGTACACCCTCATCAACCTTCAAGGTCTCTGCTGAAGCCGCAGCCTCTTTTTTCTTGCCATCGCTTTCCTGTACACCCAGCATGGCCAGTACATCGTCAGTGCTGACAGCTGCTTCCTTGGTCTTGGTCTTTTCCGTGACCTGGGTTTCACCCTCTTTTTTTACATTGTCTTGACCGGAAACGGTTTGTTCACCTGGTTTGGTCTGCTCATCCTTCGCCACTTGCTGCTGCGCGTCTTTGGTCGTAGCTTGATCGACCATGGTTTGTGCTTGCTTGTCCTGGCTGGCTGCGGCCACATCCTGGCTGGATTTGTCTTCATCGGTGGTGTTGGCCGCAGCCTGTACTGGTTTTTCCTCGGCTTGGGCCTGAACCGCGGTCTGACCCTGCTGGGCTTGATTTAATTGATCGGCTGTGGTGGTCTCGGCTTCCTTGGGTTCATTGGGAGCCATGCCCAACATAGTCATCACTTTGTTGGCCATGGTTTCCACCATGGAAGGCTCCTGCTTTTGCTGCTTGGCTTGCTGCTGTTGCTGGGCTGCGGAATTTTCCTGATCTTTGGGCTGCTGGGTGTCTTCCACCATTTGTTGCTGATCTTTTTTACTGCCCTGGTCTGCAGCCACTTGTTTGGGCTGACTGCCTTCTTCCGGGGTGACCGGCTGTTCTGCCACTTTTGGTTGAGTCTGATCCTTTTGCACCGGTTGTTCGGTGCCCTTGGGGTTTTCTGTGGAAGATGCGACCTGGGTTTTTGCTGATGGCGAATCGGTCTTCTCCGTGGTCTCGGCCGTAGAGGTCTTCTCTCCGGGCATAGCGGAAGGCAGACTGGCGGTTTCCTGTTGAGTGCCGGTGTTAGCGTCAGCCGGTTGGGCGCCGTTGAGATCGATCGCCAGGGTTACCGGTCCCTGGCCGAGAGTTACGGCATCAGCCATGGTCTCGGGATTCTGGGTTTGGCTGACGGAAGTAGAGGCTTGATTGTTTTGGTCCTGAGTTGCAGGCATGGCTTGCGGTTGTTGTTGCCCAGCGGGCGCAGCCGTAGACTGAGCCTGATCACCGGCAATTTGCTGAACAATGGCATCCACACTGACCGAACCGCCTGCTTTTTCCGCAGCAGTTTTCAGGGTTGCGGTGTCGACCAAGTCGCCGTACTCAGCTTTAATGACATTGACTGTAGTATCTCTCAGCTGTCCACCGGTGTCCGTGGCACTGGATTGAACCGGATTATAGGATATAAAAGCGTCGGGCTGATTGGATTGCAGGGGGTTGAGGGGGGCTTTGAGGTCATCATTGCGTTCCTGGCGGTAATAATTGGGGTTGTCAAAAGCATTGGCAAAAATGGCATCCATGCCGGTCATAGTAAAGGCAAAGGTGACCAGCAGTATAAAGGAAACCACCTGCTTAAAGTAACGTTTCATGCCGCCCCAGAGCTTGCGCTCCCAAGGACTCATCGCTTGCGCTTGTTTTTGCTTGTAGATTAACATCATCCTCACCCCGTTATTGTGGTTTGACTATTAATGTCATTTACTGAAAAGGCCATACCTAAACACCATGGTGTTGAAGGCACCCTATTTAATTCATGGATGGATTGGTCGAAAAAATAATTGGCAACACAGTTGTCTGCTCCACCGGTTGTTCCCAACAGATGAAGAGGCTTTTTTCCGGCTGTAAGCTGAAGCATGGCGACATAAGCGGAATATACCAAGGAAGGATGGAGGATTGGATTATGGTTCTCGTTGTATTCCTTGGTCATAGGCGGTCCGGTGGACATAACCGGTGATTTCTCCATATGCTTATTAATGGTTCTGCCCGGTGCCATCGTATGCATGATAAGGTCTTCAAAGACAGAACCGCCGGCTACCTGAAGCAAGGTTTTGTGCGATTTGGAAGGCAGACTGAATTGAACCAAAGCCTTGTTTTCCTGGGTTAAAGGTCTGAACCGGGCTTTGGATAAACCTCCGTCAAGCGACTTTTTAAGATAACCGGGCAAGTGGGTAAGAAAAGCGAATTGATCCTGCATAGTCTGATCCGAATTGGAGCGCCCGATGGTCCGAGCTTTGAAGTCGCATACTAAAAATTTATCCAATCCAGCACCATCGTCAGTAATGGGTTGATAATGGGGTTCTGCCGGACCGATCATGGCAATGACAGGGACAGGATTAATCTGTAGGGAACGATCTTGCGCGATTGCGGCTAGCCGTTGGGTAGGAACAGGTGAAGCCATCGATGAGGTAACCGGCTCCAACGTGGCTGTTGAGGCAACCACAGGATGAATTTTCTTTATATAGGCGGTTAAATCAGCGTTAAGATCAACAAACCGGAAAGATGCGGACTTTTGCGGATGGAGCTCAGATGGTGTCATTTCCCCTTGCATATCAGAAATACAATGGAGGTCAGTTGACATGATCAAGGACGCATAATCCTCTGCCGCAGCTCGTGGGAAGGTCTTGGACACCGCAGTGGTTTTAACATGATTCAGCTGGATTAATTGCTTAGATGCATGAGAGGAGGTTGGGGTAAAAGCGAAACTTAATATGGAATCAAAACCATTTAAAACAAAGGTAAAACTAAAGGCAAGCATAAAGGCCACAGCCTTGTTCATCGCAAAGGAAGAGTCCTTCCGAATTAGGCTGATATTTAATTGTCCCCCCTGCTTAAATAGCATGCTGCCTGCCCCAGTAGCAAATTTTTAATAGTTAAGATTTTTTGAACTATCGCAAGTATAGCATCGGTTTTTAGGGAAGTCAAAAAGCCGTAAAAAAATTTTATTATTTTTTCCTGTTAAATAATCACATGATGGCTGTCACCATACATATCATTTATTTTCAAGCCATTTCGATATAAAAGGGATCAATGAAACCAAAATAAGTAAAAAATATAATAAAGTTATTAAAAAAGGAATAAAATTACCATATTTTGTAAAAAAAGGTTTGAAATTAGAAACTTTTACATTAGTTATTTTAACACCTTTTTTATAATAAGGCAGGGCCGGAGACATAGTACCCCATCCATTTATTATACAGGTCGGACCAGTCATATCAGCTTTGGCAATATCCATGCGGTGCTCCACAGCCAGGAAAACCGACATGGTCGTATGCTGCAAGCCCATGGTAGGCTCCCCGGACCAGCCATTGTTGGCCAGGGCTGCATAAAAAAGCGCACCTCTTTTGGCAAATTGATAGCCCAACTCTTCAAAATGATCTTCATAGCAAATGAGCGGCGAAAAACGCAGACGTCCTAAATTTAGGGGATGATAATCTGTGCCCGGTTCAAAATCTTGAGGAATGGGTTCCCTGACCACAGCATGTAGAAACAGCTTTAGCCAATTCCAGGGAATATATTCCCCAGCTGGCACTAATTTTATTTTTCGATATCTGCCTAAAACTTCTCCATCAGAACCCAGTAAAAAGGCACTATTATAATGATGATAGCGCTGACCCGTGAGATTATAGGTGGGAATATACTCATTACTGGTAATCAAAGTAGCAATTCCGTTTGATTTAATTAATTTTTTTAACTCTTTTTCCCATTTTTCATCTGGTTTATAGTTTAAAATAGCAGGAAAACACGATTCTGACCAAATAATCAGGTAAGGCTTGTGCATAGCAGCCTCACGATGGAGTGCAGCCATTTTTTCCATGATCTTGTCTTTATAGGCGTCATCCCAAGCTTGATCAGTTTTGATATTGCCTTGAATTAAGGCTACTTTGATTTCTGCCTTAGGCGCAAGGTGATAAGCCACCATCTCCGCAATGTCGATAAACACCAAAAATAAACCAGATAAAATAAAAACCAATATTGTCATTGATAAGATTGGTCTTTTTTTTACATTATTGGTTATTTCTCTTAAATTCATGTTATTTTTAACGTTTTTTTTGGTTATTTTTTCATAAATAAACACAATTAATGCATTAATTAACACAATTATAAAGGATAACCCTCCAACGCCAGTCACTGCTGCCAGCTGTCTGGTTACGGGGTTGGCATATTGGGTATGGCCCAAGCTGCCCCAAGGCCAGCCGCCGGCGATGACATGGCCGCGCACATATTCCCAGGCCACCCAACTCAAGGCCAGTACCAAACCAGATGGCCATTTTAATTTAGCCCTAACCCAGGAGGCAGTACCTGCAAAAAGGGCAAAATAGCATCCCCCAAGAAATGAGAAAATGAGCCAGGCAATGCGGTTGTCCAGATTGGTATTGCGGTTGATATATTGGAGCCAAAAAAGGATGCCCATAAAATAAATAAAGCCCATCAGCCAGCCGTAAACCACATTGCCTCTCCAGCCGGTTTGACGCCAGGCCAGGATAAAAGGAATCAAAGCAACAAAAGCAATGCCTCCCGGCCAAGCCGCCATCGCCGGATGAAAGGCGTTTTGCCAGGAAAGCATGAGCAGCAAACCAGAAAAGGCCGATAGCAAAAGGCCTTGCCAAATTTTAAAGGTGCTGGTCATGATTACTCCTTAATACTGCCAACCTCTTCCTGCTGACCTTGAGATAAACGGACCTGGCCCACAGGAAGGGAATCAGGGCTACAAAGGCTATGCCCCCGGTCCAGTCCGCAAGACCGGGATAAAGAGCATTATGCCAGGAAAACATTAACAAGAAACCGGAGATAACGGCATACCACCATCCCCGGCCGCGGGTCCAGAGCTGCATGTACTTGCGACCTTGTCATTCTAATAATTGGAAGTAATGCTCAAGTATACCACAGCAGGTCCCCCTTGCCCATAAGCCAAGTGCTGAGGTTCTTGGTTTATACAGGCGCCAGGGCTTTATTTTTAGACCTTGACAAAGCCAGACGGCTTTAGTACGATCTTTTCCTATTTCAGCGGAGGTCCCTTTGCGGTGATTTTTCCTTTAACTCAAGATGTTTCCAAGCTGGCTGATCAGGCTTTAACCCTTAGACGCGATATTGTAAGCATGCTCGGCAGGGCCGGATCGGGCCATACCGGGGGATCGCTTTCCTGTATTGATATTCTTACGGTGCTCTACTTTGGGGTCATGCGTCATGATCCTCAAAATCCGTCCTGGCCCCAGCGCGACCGTTTTGTCCTCTCCAAAGGTCATGCAGCGCCGGCCCAATACGCGGCCTTGGCCAGAGCCGGCTATTTCCCTCCCGAACACTTAAACACCTTGCGCCGGTTGGGCTCCACTTTGCAAGGCCACCCGGATATGAATAAAACCGCCGGCATTGAAGTGTCCACCGGCTCCTTGGGCCAAGGCTTGTCCATGGCCTGCGGCATGGCCGCAGCCTTGCCGCAGCAGCGCATTTATACTGTGCTCGGCGACGGTGAATGCCAGGAAGGTCAAGTCTGGGAAGCAGCCATGAGCGCAGCCCATTACCAATTGGGCAACTTATGCGCCGTGATTGATCACAATGGCCTGCAGATCGACGGCGAAGTATGCCAGGTGATGAACATCAATCCTTTGGCAGACAAGTGGCAAGCTTTTGGCTGGCAGGTGCTTAGTGTAGACGGCCACCGCTATGATGAGTTGTTGCAGGCCTTGGAAGAAGCAGCTTTGGAAAAAGAGAGACCCACGGTCATCATTGCCAGGACAGTTAAAGGCAAGGGCGTCTCTTTTACGGAAAATCAAGTCTGCTGGCATGGGGTTGCCCCCAACGACGAACAGGTCTGCCAAATGCTGGAAGAATTGAAATAGCCAAGATACCGCCGGCCCGATGCCTGCGGAGACTTTTAGGAGTGGTTTAAATGGGTGATAAAGTTGCAACCCGCGAGGCTTATGGTCAGGCTTTGGCGGAATTGGGAGAAACCAACGATTCTATAGTGGTTCTCGATGCCGATCTTTCCTGTTCCACCAAGACGAATGTGTTTGCCGAAAAATATCCGGAACGTTTTTATAATATGGGCATAGCCGAACAAAATATGATGGGCTGGGCTGCCGGTCTGTCGGTAAGCGGCAAAATTCCTTTTGTCTCCACCTTCGCGGTCTTTGCCACTGCCCGCGCTTACGACCAGGTTCGCAACAGCATTGCTTTTCCTAAAACCAATGTCAAGATATGCGCCAGTCATGCCGGTCTCTCGGTTGGTCCTGACGGCGCTTCCCATCAGGCCGTGGAAGACATCGCCCTAATGCGGATTCTGCCCAACATGACCGTCATCGTACCGGCTGATGGTCCCCAAGCTGCAGCGGCCACCAAGGCTATTGCCGCTTTCCAGGGCCCCGTCTATTTAAGACTGGGCCGTCCCAAAGTGGCCTCTGTTACCAGTGATCATGCTTTTGTCATCGGCCAGGCGCAGGTGTTGCAGAATGGCCGCGACCTCACCTTAATTGCCTGCGGTACCATGGTGCACGAAGCCTTGGCGGCAGCGGACTTGCTCAAGGCCGCCGGAGTTAGCACGCGCGTGCTGAATATGCCCACCATTAAACCTATTGATCAGGCCGCCATCCTGGAAGCTGCCCGCGACACGGGCGCCATTCTGACAGCCGAGGAACACACCATCATTGGCGGGCTGGGCAGTGCTGTGGCCGAAGTCCTTAGCGAAGCCCGCGTTAATGTACCCTTTGCGCGCATTGGCGTTCAGGATCAATTCGGAGAATCAGGCGAACCGTCGGAGTTGTTTAAAAAATTCGGCATTGACGCCGCCTCCATTGCCGAACGGGCCCAAGTTTTGATAAGCCAAAAAAATAAATAATTTAAGGGTATGCACGCGAAAGGGTGTTCATTTCAGGTTTTACCGGTTTAGCTACCTTATCCTGTCACCAGCCCATGTCCTTCTCCAAAACTATAGGCCACAGCGATTGAAACGCTTCCACCAAGCGGCTATCCAAACGCGTATGTTGTTGCTCGCGCAAAGCCGCCAACCCTTCTGTTTCCGCCTGAGGGGTGCCCGCCTGTCTTCGGGCAGCCACATCAAAAGCATCGGCCACGGCGATAATCCTGGCTCCGAGCGGTATGGCGTCACCCTGCAGCCCTTCCGGTGCGCCGCTGCCATCTACATGTTCATGATGATACCTGACCAATTTTTTGACTTCCTGAGGAAAATCTACATCCTGCAGCATCTGCTCCCCAATAAGCACATGCGGCGTCTGACGGGCCCGGTCATCGGCGCTTAAACGGAGATATTCCGCTTGTCCCAATTTTCCGATATCATGCAACAACCCTGCCAGGCGAATATGCTCCACGGCTGCCGCCGGCAGCTGCAGATGACGGGCCATAGCCCAGGCATACTGCGCCACCCGCCGGGAATGACCATGAGTAGCAGGATCGCGGGCATCGATCATTTTGGAAATCACCTTGACCAGGGAAAGATTGCTGCGCTGTAATTTATCATAAAGACTGCCTTGTTTGATCACCGTAGCGGCGGCGGTTGCCAGGGTTTTAAACAAACGCACATCATGGCCGGTGAACAAAGCATGGTGACGCTTGTTTCCCACCAGGAACACCCCCATGGTTTCTTCTCCGGCGCGCAGGGGCACGGCAATAAAATTTTTAAGATCAAACACGCCGCCAAATTCTTCCTGGACACCCGCCACACTTTGCGCGTCATTGTTGAACATGGCCTGAGCCCGGTGAAAGACGGAAGTCGAAATACCGGGCCCGTCCACGCTCACATGCAGAGCATCCAATTGTTCCTGCACAGCACCATAAGCCACCGGATGGGCCCGGAGACAGCGGCTGTCCTCGTAATAAAACATGAGCCAGGCCTTCTCCACATCCAATAGTTCACTTACCCGCTCCACAATATGCCCCAGGGCGGCATCCATATTGCTGACCTCACTGACGAGCTGGGTGACCTCGTGCACGGCCAATAGTTCCTGAGCTTTGCGCTGAGCAGCTTTGTATAAGCGGGTATTTTCAATAGCGGTAGCGGCCAGATTAGCCAGGGTACGCAATAAATCAACTTCGCCTTTGAAAAGCGAACGGGGCCACTTGACCAGCAGTTCCACCAGGCCGATGATTTTTTTCTTGGTGGTCAAAGGCAGGGTGATGACTTTTTCAAAGCCTTGTTTATGGAAGGCCTGCCAGGATCGGGCAACATGGTCATCCATGAGGTCTACAATAACCGGCGCCTTTCGGTCAGCCACCTTGAATTTATGAAAGGGTCTGGTTAAATAAGTCTTTAATTCCTCACTCAAACCCATTACCACCTGCAGAGACATGGGCCCGCCTTTTTCATCATCCAGCCAAATAGTGGCGGCTTGGCAGTGCATGGCCTTGTTTATCTCCAAGGCAATCAGCCGAAGCAGCACATCGAGTTCCAAGGTGGCGTTCATGTTCTGGGCAATTTCCGAGATGGCGCGCGATTGTTGCAGTTGATTTTTTAAAAGCTTGTTTTTTACCACCACCCCCAAAGCTTGGGAGGCCAGGCGAATAAACAGGTCCAGCCTTAGCAAGGATTTCGGCGTCCATTGTTTGGCTTCCAGGACCAGCACATGGCGCAAAGAATCGTCATGCTTAAGCGGGATAAACAGCAGAGCCCGGTTGTGTTGGTAGCCGCCCAACCAGAGCATATCCGCGTCCAGATATTTTTTTAATTGCCCGCCCATTATCCGGGCCGGTTTGTTAAGCGCCCTGGTCATCAGAAAACGGCCCTGGCGGCCGGGCAACCAAGCCACCACCGCTTTTTTATCGGCCACCCAGCTTAAAAGGCCTTTGTCAGGCAGCACCAAGGGGGCTTGAATTTTTTTGGGCGCATGCAGTAATCGTGGTTGCCGGTCTTCAGAGGACCATTCCACCATCCAGACATGGAGCGCCCCAGTGAGTTGCTTGGCCTCTACAATGATTTCATCAGCCACGGTCATGGCGCTAGGCATCAGCCGACCTCCCGGCTGGAGGCTGCCCATATAAGCTGGTTAATTTGGCACAACAGAACCCCGTCATAGGCTGGTTAACTCGTTTCCTCTTCAATCCATTGCAGATAAGCAGCGTTTCCCTGGGCTATGGGCATGGCAATAATTTCCGGCACCTCATAGGGATGAATGGATTTTATTTTAGCTATAATAGCCTCGACCAAAGTGCTTCTGGTTTTAATCATTAATAGTTCTTCCTGGCTTTTTTCCTTTTTACCTTGCCAGGTATAAATGGAAGTCACACCAGGCAAAATATTGGCGCAAGCCGCCAATTTATCATCCACCACGGCATGGGCAATGCTCAGAGCGGTTTCATGATCAGGTACGGTGACCCAGACAACGCTTTTATCCATGGTGGTGTTCCTCCCCGGACGCCTTTTGTTTTTCGATGATCACTCCGGCATAGCCCACTACCCGCTGGCGGTCGCCATAGGCTTCGGCCGAAGTACCGTGACGCACCAAACGCGCACGCGCCGGGCCCAGAGCGCTCAACGCCAAGAGCATGACCGCCGCCGGCGCAATGCCGCACATAGAGATATGATGGGCCCGGACCACCTGCAGTAGGCGCCGGGGATCAAGGCGCAGCAATTCGTCCAAGGCCATTTGGTCTAATTGCTCCGTTGCCTCCAGATCGGCAAAGTGATTCATGTCGGAAGAGACCACGATCATCGTGGGCATTGGGCTGGTAGCTATGCTTCTGGCCAAAGCCTGGCCCAGCGCCTCCAGGACCGGCAATTCTAAAGTGCCAATGCATACCGGCACAATCTGTTCCGTCAAATGCCGCGCTTGCAAAAAAGGTACGATGACTTCCAGGGAATGCTCATTTTGGTGAGCAAGATCATCCCATTGTGCGTAGACACATTGGTCCACCAATTGGGCAGCAGCCTCGTGATCCACGGACATGATCCCCAGAGGGGTTTGCCAGGCCTCACTGGGGTCCACTGCCACAGCTTCACCCACACCCGTGTGATTGGGACCCAGCAAAAAGATGGTGGATACCGGCTGTACCTGCGCCAGTGTTTGCGCGGCAATAGCGCCGGAATAGACATACCCGGCATGGGGCACCAAGGCAGCCCAGGCCTCGGCTCCTTTTTCTGTAAAGGGCTGCATCCACCGCTGGATCTGGCTGTTTAAACGCTTGCTGTCCTGATCGTAAAAGGAACCGGACACCACCGGCTTTCTTATCATCGGGTACCTGCTTTCATAATCTTGATGAGCACTCATGGAGCGGACTTGATCCCGTGTCCGTATGATCAGCGTTGTTGACTCAGATCCTATGTTTCCCTTGGCAAGGGGCACAGGATGGTTTTCGTAGTAATCAAGGTGACCTATACCGGCAGATGCTTACTGATAGCATCAGATGGCACCCTAGGGTCATGCGTGAATGCTTACGTTCTGCTCTGCTTTTTTCATTGCCAGACCTGCGGCTTCATGCTAACAGTTGAACATGACCAAAACATGGCAAATATTACTATTGGCGGTTTTCGCAAGTTTCAATTCTATAGCCTGGGGCAAGCCGGTCAAGGTGATCACCAACCAGGCGACCACATTGATTTACCCCGCCTATTGGCATACGCCCTTTGGACTCCATCGCGGCACCCAGGAACAACTGGCTTACTTCACCAATAACCGGGCCCGCTTTGATCACCCTCAAGGGATGACCTGTATGCCCTTGCTTCAATCCTTTGGCACGGGCACCAGCGAGAATGCCTACCAGATCACCGTACTCGGCGTTAATCAAGGCCAGGCCAATGTCATTTATAATCCTTCGTTGAGCCGTTTGGCTTTGCTCAGCGCCGGACCAGACGTCCCTTTGCAAAAGCCATTGGATATCTGTGCTGCCCCGGACGGCACGGTGTGGCTCAGTGATCCCCAGGCCGGCAGCGTATGGACCTACCGTCCTGACCATGGCCAATTACGCTGGCAAAGCAAACTGACCTCCCCCGAAGGGACTTCTTGGCATCCTTCCGGTTTGGCCTGCGACACCCAAAGTGGATGCTATGTCAGTGACCCCGTGACCCAATGCCTAGCTTATTATAATGCGGCCCATCAATATATCAAGACAATTGGCCCTGTCTTATCGCCGGAGGTCCGTCTGGAAAAACCTCTGGCAATAGCCGTCACTTCAGCCAATGAACCTTGGTCGTTTCACAAGCAACCCTTTTTATTAATTCTCGATCAAGAGGGCCAACGGTTGATCAAGAGCACTTTGGACGGTGTGCCGCAGCAAGTGGTCTGGACCCAATCCGTTGGTTCCAGTCAGACAGCTTGGGCCTGGATGGCCCTGGACTATTATGATAATGTATGGCTGACCTCCCCGCAAGAAGACCGCATCTACAAATTAAACCGGAACTTGCAGTTACTCGATGTTTTTGGGCGTAGCGGAGACGGTGATTACCGTTTTATCCATCCCACCGGAATTGCGCTTAACCGTCATTTCGGACAAGTATTCATTGCGGAAAAAAACAGTGTTCACTATTTTTGGATTGGCACGGATATCAAGCAGGCTGCAGCTGCGCTGCAGCCTGACAAGCACACGGTTCTACTATCGTTCTTTTTAACCGAGCCGGCCTTGGTCAGCTTACGTACCAGAGAGGATAATCATGAGACTGTCATTTATAACAAATATCTGTTGGACAGTGGACCACAACAATTGAGCTGGAAGCTGTCGCGACCACTGTTTAATAAAAACCCTGTCATCATAAATCTGCAAGCAGAAGCCACTTATTCCACACGAGAGCATTTTGCCAAAGAAGTCACGATAACTTTGGACCCATAGGGGGAACTGCCGTAAACCGGTTCCTTGTTGGGCCCATGCCGGATGCCCTGTCCCTTGCAGCAGAGAATCAGCGGCTTGCGTCAAATCTTATCTGCTTTTAATGGTTATCACGACCAATCGGTTATGTCCGGGCAGGTCCACTTTGCCGGCTATGGTCTTGGGTTGCTTGGTGCCCCGGCCCCGCAATAGAATTCGTCTCATGGAAATCTTATGGTAGGCTGTCAAATACCGGGCCACAGCTTCAGCCCGGGACCGGGATAACACCAAAGCCTCCGCTGTTTCGTCGTTGGGATCAGCATACCCTTCAATATACACCTTGGCGCCCGGATGTTGCCGGATGAGTTGTGCAGCTTCAGTAATGATGGCCGCGCCCTGCGGGGTGATTTCAGCTCGGTTCAGTTCGAATACCACCGGCTCCATGGTTTTGCTGATGGGAGCCGACGAGCCGGCCCCTTGCAAAGGCGACACGGGCGTACCGCCCAGGATGATTCTTCCTTTTTCCGTCTCGTTCTCACCATTAATGTCCGTTAAAACCAATTGATAACTAAAGGTGCCGCCCTCCATGGTTTTGCCGGCCCCATCCTTGCCGTCCCAAAGAATTTTCTTGGGTAATCCCGGGCCGGTTAATTTTCTAATCACCTTGTCCTTGTTGTTTTTCATTGCCAAAGACCAGCGGCTGATCTTGGCGCCGGAAGAACGGCTTATATTCAATTCCACCTGAAAGCTAGGACGGCCATCCTCCATGGTTTTTCTTATTTTAGGCTCGACCTTAACGCCACCGGTCATCAGAGAGCGCATCTTGGCTTCTTCCTGGCTAATAATGCCTTCTACAGCATTGCCTCCTCCTGTAAAACCCGAAGGCTTGGCTGCATTAAAACTCATTTTGGGCTGCAGCAGAGGGAGACGAGTTTGGCCGCTGGCGGTGATTCGAGACGACGAAACCTTTTTATGCTTTGTTTTTTCAGAAGTGCTTTGCATGGCATTAAGATTTAAGCCCAGAGATAAACGATGACTCGACCCTAAATCCCCAAATGGCGCAAAGGTATAGCCCAATCTCCAGGCCCCCAGAGTCAGGCCCAGCCCGGCACTGAGGCCATTGATGCCGCCCAGACTGTTAAGATCGGAAAGCTGATACCCCAAACGCACGGCCACAATGTTGGCGAAGGCATATTCCACACCAGTATGCAGCAACGTTTGGGAGACCGCCATAATGGGTATTTCCCCATCCAGACCCAAAGTGAGTTGATGTTGGGAAGACAGGTGCCACTGATAGGCTGCACCTGCAACGGCCTCCATAGGCAGGCTGAACCCATTGACCCCTGGGCCTAGATTTTTCAAAGCCAATCCGAAGATCACATTTTTATTAATTCGATATTGAGCCCCCACATCAGCCGCAACGGCCATCGCCTGGGTAACGCCCAACTCCTGCATATTAAATTTGACTGTGCCGCCGGCAGTCAAGCTGGGCGTTAGCTGCATGCCCCACCCTACTTGCGCTCCCAAGCTCCAGAGGGCAAGCGTGTTGGAGGTCAGCTCGATGGTGCCATCGCCGGCCATCTTGGTTTGCTCAATCGTGCCCAACCCCAAATAACTGATGCCTGCCGCCAATCTCCCGGTCTGGGTAACGGGAAGACCGAACAACAATGTTTCCCTGCCGGTGTCAAGCATCCAAGAATTATGGAGAAATTCAACTTCTGTGCTCTGAAGATGGGTCAAGCCCGCGGGGTTCCAATAAAGACTACTGAGGTCGTTGGTGATGGCCACGCCCATACTGCCCATGGCTGTAGCCCGGGTGCCCAGGCCGATCATCAGATCGGACATGGCCAGCTTGGAAAAATCCTGATTCTGTTCGCTGTCCGCAGCCTGCGCCAATAAAGGGACAAAGAAGATGACCAGTAATAATAAATACAGCAACCCTTTTTTCATAACCTCTGCCTTTTCGAGCATAATGCATTCGTTATTTCTTAATGCCCTCTCCCGACATCATACGCAAGCTTCATAACGTCTCGTAAATATATTTAACATCCCCTCTCCCCGTGGTGACGGGGAGAGGTTGGGTGAGGGGTCCCTAAATGATCTTTAATGCTGGTCAGTACGGCTTCTAAATTCTTTAAAACCTCATTATTCCAATATCTTATGACACGATACCCCAAAGACTCCAATAGTGCTATTCTCTTCTTATCGTGTGCTTGCTGCCAGGAATGTTGGCCGCCATCCAATTCAATAACCAGTTTATTTTCGGCACAATAGAAATCAACAATAAAATTATCTATACAATGCTGCCGCCTGATTTTCCAACCATAAAATGTCTTTCCCTCAATTGAAACCAAAGTACTTTTTCAACTTTGGTCATATTTTGGCGGAGTTCTCTGGATTTGATATTCATTGATGTACCCCTCACCCTGCCTCTCCCCAAATATAATTTGGGGAGAGGGGATTGGATATTCAACAACCAAGGGTAACATTCGCCCCCTACTTCACAATCACCAGTCTTTTAAACTTGGTCTGGTTTTTATAGCCGTTGTTGGCTTCCAAAATCAGTCGATACAAATAAACCCCGGGCGCCACGGCGGAAATGGTCCACGTGGTTTTTTGGTTCACCCCGGCAGCTTTGTTAAAGTCCTTCAAGGTGGCTACTTTTTGCCCGGACAAATTGAACACTTCGATGGTGACTTTATCCACCGGATTAGGCAAAGTATAGATAAAATTAACCTCATGGCCATTGACCGGATTGGGATAAGCCAACACATCCTCCTGTTGGATGAACCATGGCGTCAGGGTAATGGTTTTGGTGATGGTGGGGGTACGGGTGTTGGTGGGCGAGATGGTGGAAGAAGGGGTGATGGTGGGGGTTTTGGTGACGGTGGGGGTGTGCGTATAGGTGGGGGTCACGGTGGGCGTAGGTGTTGCAGTGGCGATATCATTGACGATCAGGGAAACATCGTCGACCAGAAGAAAATTGTCGTCTGCGATGTTATCATCCGTGCTACTAAAGATTAGATTCAATGTCTGCCCTTTATTGGTTACCACGCCGGTTTGATTATCCACGGGCATGTAAAAGATCACTTCTTGCCAGTCGACTGTAGGATGATCCTCAGAGCTTTTAGTTACCAGGATATAAGAGCCAAAACTTATTCTTGCATATTCGGAATGATAAAATCCAGAATAAGGTTCTTTCCATTGATACCAAAAAGTCAAAGTAGCGCCAAAGGCATCAGGTATGGCTACAGCTTGGCTGATACTGGCGTTAACGCCACCCATTTGCCCATCATCATTGCCTATAAAAGCTCCAGGTGAACTATCATGATATGCAGTAATGGTAATCCCCTCACCTATCGCTCCTGGGCCATAAAATGCTCCTGTAGTGGTAATCGGCATATAATTGGAAGGTGATGCGGCTGTTGTCCAACCTTCAAACCCAGGCTCCCAGTTCACCGGCGAGGCGATGGGTGTTCCAAAAGCATTAACTTCATGCCAAGCAGTTACCGTACTTGAAAAAGCCCCATTAACAATCAAGTCCTGAGCCCAAAGGGGATTGCACAAAAAAACCACCACCAAACCATACCATAACCACGCTAATTTTCGCATAAGCTAATTACACCTCGATTGAAATGTAATTAAAGTATAGCCTATTTTTACCACTCAATTCAATCTCTTCCTCTTTTTTATAAATAAGGAGTGGTTTAACTGTGCCAGGGTTCCAATATTTTTTAGGCCGTTGGGCTGAAGCAATGTAGGGGTATAAATAATGTCTGACCTCCAATCAGGAGGATAGGTTAGAATGGAGTTGAAGTAAAATCGGGAAGCGAGAGGGAGGCCGAGCCCCTACTGGGTAAAGATTACCCCGTTTTGTAAGTGGCCCTCGCGACCAACTTTTTTGAGCCTTTGTTTGATGATATGGTATAATAACGAAGTTCCCCCCTTTTGCAAAGGGGGATCAAGGGGGATTTGATAAATGATTTTAACCTACCATCGCGGCCCCAAACGAAACTCGCAGGTTCTCAGGAATAACATGACCGAAGCTGAAAAACATCTATGGAAACGGCTTCGCGGAAAACAAATTGGCGGTTTGCAATTCTATCGGCAAAAAATCATCGGCAACTACATCGTGGATTTTTTCTGTCCCAAAGCAAGCCTGGTAATTGAACTGGATGGCGCTCAGCATTATACCGACGCGGGGGTAAGGTGGATTTTTGGATTGGCCAATGTGGCCTATCCAAGCACAGGATCGATAATTGCATGATGTTGTGCAGTCTTCCGAAAATCCACCTCTTATCCTTCCGACTTCGCTGGACTATGGCCTTCGATCAGTAGCTGTCTGTTACATAAGTATTGCGGTTAGGCTATTATGTTTCCGGCTTGGCCGGATTAGATTTTAGAGATCACTAAGTGTTTACTTTCTCTTTTATATATTGAAGTATACCGTATGCGATTTTTAATGCTTGCGTTGCGTCTTCCTGACTGGGCTCTGCAGGACTATCGGGATATCTTATTTGTACAGCATAATCCGTCAAATTATCTGCTTCCTTGAATAGGGATGCCATTTCTTTATCTTTTTTCGTGCAATTTGAAATGAGCTCTCCAATCTCATGTGTCTTCGTAAAATTGATGTCAAGATAGACTAAATATGCTTTTAAAGCTTTTTCAACAGCTTGCTGAGAATGAAAACATATACTTTCCCTAACAGCGTCCGGAAAGGACATTTCATGCTGGGCTGAAACAAGATCTTTTTCCGCCTTTTTCAACCAAAGCATAATAAGGTCATGCTTGTTTTTCATAAAGTACCTTGCCTTTTGTTACCGCCGTCGTTATAAAAGCTTGCGGTACTGCCTGCCATTCTTGAATTTCATTTGATGTATAAACCAGGATATCCTTGGGCACCTGCATCCGGCCTACCAGCCGGCGTCTAATTTCACGTGCTCTTTTATATTGTGGTTCATGACTCTCTTTTACAACCACTAATAAATCAAGGTCGCTTAAATCGTTAGGCTGGCCATAGGCATAAGACCCAAAAAGGATGACTTTTTCCGGATGTGCAATCTCAACAATATGGTTGACGATTGATAAGATTTGATCTCTGGTTACCATAGTTATACGCTCACAGGATAATTAATTATGATGATACCTAAAATAACAGATGCTGCAAAGTACTATTTTGTATTCCACAATACTTAGATTTAATGCTGACCGGCAGGATCGCAATCCTCCCTGTCCTCCCATGCTCCCTGTGATTTTGGTGCCCAGCCACCGATTTTCACTCTTTTCAGTGATTTTTGTCACTATTTGATCAATGCTATGTTACGGATTACTTTGCTGCGCTTGTGTTGATTGTTGGCCTTGATCAGCAGCAAATACATGCCATTGGCCATATTGGAACAATTCCAGTCCCAACGGTTTTTCCCGGCCGGCACGTTATTCCACATTTTGGAAATCACCAGCCGGTGAGTGGTGTTGGTGTAGATCTTAATCTCCACATCCGCGGGTTCGGCCAGGTAATAATAAATATGACCTACCGAGCCGCGTATGGGGTGAGGGGCAGGATACACGTAATGCTTGTCAAGTAGTTCGCCTTTAAAACCGGAGATGGGAGTCATGGTAATGGTGGGTGTGGGAGTCGCTGGAAGGGCATGTTGGGCTTGAATTTGGTGGAGTTTATTATCTTCCCCGAAACTATAAATTTCCAAGAGATTATTGTTGTCGGCATCGCCTAAAGCCAACCGGTACAGAGGCGTGCTTCCGCTCATCACGGTATCGCTATGCCATGCTCCCCCGGGTTTATCAATTTTATAAATGACGCCGTCAGCGGTTGCCGCATACAATTCGTCATTCCCGTCGCTATCACCGTCGCCATAAACAAGGCTATAGATTGCACTGCCGGCATTAAAAATATCCGATGATTGCCAATTGGTGACCAGCCATTGAAATTGGTATACCTTTCCACTGGCATCGGCCGTATAGAGTTCCAAAGCATTATTGTGGTCAATATCGCCAATGGTCATGGCGTAGATGCCACCACTGCAGGTACCCACAGTCGACCTGGGCCAGGAACCGGCATCGTATTTAAATTGGTAAATTTCACCACCAGAATCCGTAAAAGAGGCACCATAAACTTCAAAGAGGCCATCGCTGTCACCATCGCCGACAGCGACATGATAAAAAGGTTTTTGCTCTTCGCTTAATCCGATGGCGGTGATCGTCCAATGGCCATTACTGTTTTTTATTTGATAGATAAAGCCATCGGCACAGGCTGCATAGAGCTCCATCAAGCCGTCATTGTCACCATCTCCACAAGCCAGATTATAGACCTTGCTGCCAAGGGTTCCAAGATCCGTTTTGTTCCAGGTGTGGGTATCAAATTGATAAATATGATTATCCAGGCACCCCGCATATAATTCTTTTGATTTATCATTGTCAGCGTCGCCTATCACTATTGTGCTGTAATATTCAAAAGCGCCTCCCGAATAGACGCTATGGCCGGCCCAAGAACCGCCGGATTTTGAATATTTAAACAGGTTATTGCTGCGGTTGACCGCATAAATCTCCTGTAAACCGTCATCGTCCCCATCGGCTATGGCAATGCCGCCAAAACTGCCCGCCAGGTTGGGGTTTTCCATAGTAGCCACGATTTGCTGGTCCCAGTTCAGGGGAGGAAGGATGGGATTATAATAATGCAAAGCTTGTTTCAGCTTTTCCTGCGTAATATTCGCCTTGATGATTAAAACATATTGACCGGCTAGAGCCCCTGTCATTGAAAAATCTGCCGAAATATGTTGCGATGTATGATAGTGCACATTGGAACCGGGAAATTCCTGAAGCGTATTCTGATCGCGGAGTTTGACATCATGAGGCGTGTTGAATTGTGCCCCATAAATATTTAGGGTTACACTCCGGCCCGCCAAGGCATGATCAGGCGATACGGCCCCTATAATGGGTTCCATATCATGAGGATGTTTAACATAAACTTTAAAAGTTGAACCGGCGTTTTCCTGCCAGGCTACTATGGGGATGCCGCTGCTCGTGGCGCTGATACTGGCCATTTGGGCTGTTGTGCTGTTGCCGATATTCATCACTTCATTTTCAGGCATCCAGTCAGAGCCGTTAAAATATTTGATAAAAACATATTGTCCATTACCCATATATTCATGCCAGGCAACATAGGGCGTGGTGCCTGCGCCTATAATATCAGAAGCAACTGCAATATTAGATGTCTGATAGTTCAGCGGTCCTGTTCCTACCTGAACCCAGGAAATGCCATTATATTTTTTCACATAGATTTGTCCCCGATTATCTATGGTGTTGCTCTCATCCCAAGTGGCAAACAACTCGTTTCCAATGAACGTCAATTCTATCCCCCCAGAGTTATGATCAAGATCCATCATGACATTTCCCGAGCCCACATTTATCCAAGCATTTCCATCAAAAGATTTTACAAAGGCTTGAGTCCTAGTTCCTATCCATTCACTCCAGGCAGCGTAGGGTGTTCCCGAGTGTGTCTCAATTGTTGGCCAATCGGCATTATTGTCGGCGTTATTATTTAGGTAACCGCCGTCCTGGACCCAGGTAGAGCCGTTAAAATGCTTGACCATGATTTGATGATTAAAAGTTTGTTCGGAAAAAATGACATAAGGCGTGGTGCCATCAAAGGCTATATCAGGTGTAATGGCCGCTTTGGCCGGATTGACATTCAACGACCCGCCAACGCTTTCCCAATTGACACCATTGTATTTTTTGACATAAATCTGATACCTGCCTGTGCTGTTGTTTTCCGACCAGACAACATAAGGCACGCCATTGGCCAATCGAATAACAGGTGATTGGGCATCATAATTGGGATCAATGTTCAAACTGGTACTCAGCGGCAGCCATTGCACACCGTCATAATAGCTTACACAGATTTGCAGCTTGCCGGTGCTGTTGTCCTCCTCCTGCCAGGCCAGATAAGGGGTATCATTATAAACATCAATACTCGGATTAGAGGAAGCTTGCGAGGCATTGGCGCTAACCGCGCCGCCGTCCAGATCCCAATTGCAAAAGGCCGCATTAATAGAAATGCCGGCAAAAAACATCAGCCATAATACCTGCTTTATGCTCATCCCTGCTCCCCGTAAAAATAATCAAATTGGTATCAACTTGGTAAGAATGAAGTAGCATAGCACATTATTTAATGTTAAAGTGCTTTAAATTTATACCTGTGATAATTGTTTTGACAAATGGATTTCGATTTTGAACGGTTCTTTTTTGGAGAAAATGATGACTGACAAAGCACGGCCACAACAAGGCTTTCTCTCCCTTTATCCGCTGGCTTTTTTTATAACCGCTATTGCAAAGATAATGCTGCAAGCGGACAGCTTTTCCGCTACTCTTGCCCTTCTCCTTGGTGGAGCGTTATTCCTGCACATTCGGCAGTATCAGAAAACTGTTGTGGCCAAGGTAGAGCATTTCAAATTGGCCGGTATAAAATTCCTCTTTTTATTGCTTCTTTTCCTCTTGCCGCGAAATACGTTCACTTCTTTTTCCTGGGCTCATTTTCCTGTCGGCGTATCGCTTTACTGGCTGATGGCATTGGCGGCTGTACATTTATTATTGATTAAAAAAAATACCAGGCTGGCCATGATTTTTTCAGTTCTGGCGGCTGCTGCTGCCATTATCCAGATAGCGATCATTTTCCCTTTGAGACTGTACCCCTATGCTTTCATCCCATTATTTTTAATAATCTTGGCAAATGTTCTGTTTTATAAAAAAGGGATTTTTGATGAGTCAAATTACGCCCCCTACATAGTCGTCAGTTCTTTGGCCCTGATCGGAATATACGTTGTCATAATCAAATGCGCCTGGGTGGCGGAAGATGCTTTTATCACCTTCAGGACAATTGACAATTTCATCCATGGCTATGGCTTGCGCTGGAATATCGGCGAGCGGGTCCAGACTTATACCCATCCTCTTTGGATGCTGCTCATCATGGCGGCCAGATTGATAGGGGGAGATTTTTTTTACACTGCCATTATGGTAGGGGTGCTGGGCACTTTTGGCGCCCTGTTTTTTCTCAACAAAACCAGCGCCTCCAACCTCACCTTTCTGGGCGCGCTGATCCTTTTGTCATCGTCCAAGGCGTTTGTTGACTATGCTACATCGGGTTTGGAGAACCCTTTGTCCTATTTTCTGGTGGCTTGGTTTTTAGGGCTTTTTTTGGCCAACGGGCGCTCATCGAAAAAGTTATTTTTGATGTCTCTCGCGGCTGGGCTGGCTACACTCAACCGCATGGACACCCTGTTGTTATATTTACCGTCACTGGCGCTCCTGTTTTGGCTGTACTCAAGGGAAATAAAAGTCGCCAAAGTATTGGGCTTAATGGCAGCGGGCTTTTCGCCCTTTATTTTATGGGAAATATTCTCTCTGTTTTATTATGGGTTTCTTTTTCCCAATACAGCCTATGCCAAGCTGAATACCGGTTATCCGGCTTTGGTTTTGATCCAGCAAGGGTTGCAATTTTTCCTTAATGCCTGGCATATGGATCCCATAGTACTTATAACGATAATTTTTTCGATAATAACCGCCGTATTTTCAAAACAATTAAAATTTATTGCAATAGCCCTGGGGATTTTATTTTATGCTGTTTACCTTTTGAAAATAGGTGGGGATTACATGAGCGGCCGTTTTTTAACAGTGCCGTTCTTTATAAGTGTGGTTGTGTTAGCGCATAGTTGGTCATTAAAATTAACTCAAATAACCGCCCTGTTGGCGGGGTTAATGATTTTATCTCTGGTGCTGCCTTACAATCCCTGGAAATCGGACGCTTCTTATGTCAATACGTCATTCACCCCTAATCTTATCGTCGATGAACGTGGGGGGACCTATGCCATTACGGGCCTGCTTACCGCAGAACCTGAACACCGTTTTAATAATGGCCGGCAGCATTTTCTTCTAGATGTGGTGAAATCTTTTGAACGCCAAAAAAGTTCTTTGATTACCCATGGTGCCATGGGGTTGCTGGGATTTCTGTCAGGACCAAAGGTGCATATTGTGGATTATCTGGCATTATGTGATCCGCTGCTGGCACGCCTGCCTGCTTCCGTAGGAAAAGCACGCATCGGCCATTTTCGTCGTATCATTCCCGCAGGTTATCTGGACACATTGCGCACGGGCGAGGATAAATTTACGGATCGTAAACTGGGCAAGTATTATTCAATATTAAGCGCCATCATCAAAGGCCCGTTGTTTTCGCTGCAACGTTTTAAATATATTATTAACATGAACCTTGGTAAATATAACCACCTGATCAACCGGGAATTCTACAAATACCAGAATAGCAATGCCAGCAAGAGATCATTTTTACAAGCCGATTCGACCGATGACTATGCGCGGCTGGTAGACAAAGGCATACGAGCAGCCATGCATAACCAGTGGGAAGAGGCACGCAACCTTTGGGAACAAGCCATCAGCCTTAATGCCAAGCGGCCGGAAGCAGTGGCCAATTTAGGGTTATTTTTTGAAAAAAACAAACAATATTTGGAAGCCATGCAGTGTTATCAATTTGTATTTCAAGTGCTCGGCGCCCCGTGGGATCGGTTTTACCAGGAAGTCCAACAGAAACAGCATAGCCAGTCCCAGCCATAAAAACCTTAATCTTTTGGGGCCGTGTAAGACAAGGGGACACCTATAATTTAATAATTATTCTCCATCAATGATAATAGGAAGCAAAGATGGGTTTTCCTTGATTATCTGTGCACCTTGCCGGAATAACCCGCTGGCGGCCGGCTGACTGATACCTAACCGATCGGCCAATGCTGTTTGCCGTTCGTGCTGATAGTCGCAAGCCAAATAAATGGCCAAACTCCGGGCTTTCGCCATGTTTCGCGATGATCTGCCTTTTCTATTTAGTGTCTCCGGTTTTATCCCCAAAGCTCCGACAACACGCGCGAATATCGCGTCTGTTTCCGGAACCTTTTCCGGAATTTTCTCATAGGCTCGTCGCATCCTTCCAAACATTTTCTTACAAATTCGCCGTCTCCCAATAGTCGTGAATCATATTCCTGGCTATCCTTTCCTTCTTTACCTACAAGCGCACGCAACCCGCCCGCACTTCCGATCAAACCTCCACCGGATAAATTTATCTCCTTGCCGGCGCGTTCGCGCAAGAACGCACGATAGCCCTGCCGGGCAGTTTTTGGTGTCGATCCAAATCTCACTATCACTTCGTCCACAGCCATCCAGGGGTAGTTTGCTTTTCCCACCAGCCCGCCATGTCCGCTCCAAGGAAAACTATCCAATTCCGAAATTTCTTTCACCATTCCTGCCCGAAAAGGATTTAGATGGATATAGGCAACCAATTCTTTAAAATAAGTCTCTTCGTCG
>CAVQBK010000003.1:0-1467107 GCA_963710755.1 uncultured bacterium | reverse complement strand
ATGTATTGCTTTATCCAATTGATACAGCGAAGGGGCCAGGCAGGTTTTTTCCTTGGTCAGCACGGCCAGACCTTCCATGGTCTTTTTCACCATGGGAATGTCCTTGTCGATATTACCGGTCAAATTAAGAGGTTTGATGGTGCCTTTTTTAGCCATCAACCACACTTGCGTCGGGAAGGTGGGTTCTGAATAATCGACGATCTTTTCCCGCCACGGCAGTTGGGTCAGCCCGTTGGCAATAACATCACCCTTCACAGGCGCATCACCGAGCACTTCAATGTCATTACCCTTGGCCTTGACTTGCTTGCCGGTCAGATCTGCAATACAGGTGCCAAAGGTGGTATCCACATGTTGATATTTGACACCCAGGTGTTTGGCGAACAGTTTCATCAATTCCACATCCAGCCCGTCACCATCGGCCTTAACAAAATTGGCGTAGACCACACCCAAGTGGCGAAGCACGCCGTCTTTTTTAATATCGTCCAGATCACGGGCAGAACTCACGGAAATACTCATTGTGGTCAGCAGGCATACGCTCACAGCCACCATGAGGACAGATTGGAATTTCTTGAACAATGAGATCATTTACTTTTCCCCTTTCATTAAATGAATAATGGAATTAAACCCGCACCAAAGTCACCTCTGGTGCGTATTTTGCTTAAAATGCATATTTCAGACTGCCGTCCACGCGCAGGGCCTGGCCGTCTTCAGCATCTTTGTACTGGGTATTCCATTGTCCCACTTCCAGTCCGAGGCTGACCTTTTCCATAACCGTGGTGATCATGTTCAAAGCCACATTGGTGTTCTGGGAACGGCCGCCAGGATCCAATTGATCGTCCTGAGCAGTGTCAATACCGCCGTACAAATTGAAACTGGTTCCCTTAAACGGAGCCACCGACAATGACGCCCAGGCGCCTTTGGCATTCAAGCTTTTGCCGTTGACCACACCCTGGCCGATGCCGCCCATCACAATCTCGGCATTGGTGCCTTTGTAGGCTTCCGCCTGCAAGGTCAGCATGTCGCCCAAGGGCAATTTTAATTCAGCGCTTATCACATGGGACTCGTTGTAGGTTTTGGCATTAGCTTCCCCGGTTTCATCCTGGCTGTAGTGCCCGGACACGCCGATATAGCCTTTCTTGCCCAAGGCATAGCCGAGGCTACCTTGAATCATGGGCGTTTCATATTTATAACCAGTGTCGCCTACATTGGCCATGGGGCGCATGGCCGCCAACTTGACGGTCACAGGACCAAGGCCTTTGGTGATGCGGAATTGGGGATGACGATAACCCAAGTTGCCGGTGTACCACAAGATCCCAATATTAACGGTCGGGGGAATAAGCGGAGAAACTATATCCCAGCTTTGCCCGGCCAAAATACTGAGGTCCATGGATTTCAAGACCATTTCCACATAAGCCTGACGCATCCTGATCAGCGCCTTGGCTTGAGAACCACCTCCGTAAAAGTCGAATTCGATCTTTCCGTTAACAGCTTCGGTTTCTGTGTCCAGGCCTTTGACACTCAAGCCCAAACGGCTGAAGTTGGCGGTCATGTTGAAATCAGGATCCTGACTGCCCGATTCAACATAAAGCCCATAATTTCCCACTGGAGTCGCACCAGTGGAATAACTGGTGGCAAAGTGGGCAAACCCGTACAAGGTCATTTGCGGCAACCCCTGGCCTGTCTCAGCCAATGCCGGTTGAGCTGCCAACCCAAGGCCAACAGCCACAAGCAAAGCGTTCCTAAGTGTCGTGTAGAAGTGTTTTTTCATTAATTAATGCCTCCTCTTTTTTTAAATACCATGGTGGTAAATACGTGCTCTTTCTTTCTTTTGTTTTTATTCTTCACCCCCTTTAATCGTTGGATTTTCATTAATTATTTCTCTTGATAACATTCGAATATCAGTAACGTCATAATGAATAAAATCTTTAAAAATATATTTATTTTTTTTGGAATTGAATTATTTAAAATTATATTTATCAATCATATTATTAATAATTCATTTATTCTCTAATGTTTTATCCAAGGATTATTAATTGGGAGATGATCATCACCGTAATGAATTAAAATTAAAAAGATGTTCTTAAAGAAAAATTAGCAGCAGGTGTTAGAAAGGGAAATAGTCACATCTTAAGGAGTATCACCGAGGCAATAGTAGCGGTTTATTTGAACAAAAGCATGGTGGACGTTTGGTTGATGTGGCCCAAATAAATTTCACCGTAGGTGCTGAAACCAATGGTGGGAATATCTTTAAACAATTGCCCGTAAGCATCGGTCTGCTTTTCGGCTTCCAATTCCAGAGTTCTCAGGATACAGTGAAAATTAAGTATGCCCGACAATGATCCCATTTCCTGGATTTTAGCTGACAGGGCTGTTTGGGTATCTTCCACGATATTCATGGATTGCAGTAGCGTCAGCTCTGAGTTTTTCAGAACCGAACAGTAAAAGACCATGCTCTCCCCGATGACACGCTGGGGACTGCGCACAAAGGGTTCGTCATTCACCAGCAATCCCACAGGATTGCTCATGAACTTGTTCTTGGCTTCCTCTTCACTCACGCCCAGGGCTTCGCTGTAGGCTTTCAAAGCGGGCTGGCCGTTAAATTCATCCACCTGCCGTTTCTCTTCATCCACCTTGGTAGCTACCAGGCTCTTTTTCATATCTCTAAAGCTTTGCGTTTTAAGAATATCAAAGGGCACGCCCGGTTTTAACAGAGCCAATACGGCCGCATTGGTATAGGTACGGTTATTGGCAAAAACATAGGTGGTCTCGAATTTCAAGTCATCGCCGGCCGATCCACCCACAAACAAAACATTGGTCATATCCCCGATCTTATCAATCAGCTTTTCTTCAGCCCCACACATGCCGTCCACCAACACAATTCCCACGTAAGCTTTGGGATCCATGGTGGCCATTGATTGTTGAAAGGCTTTTTCAAACCCGGCAAAGGCTCCGGCCACATCACCGCCATTGCTCATGTTTTCAATCACTTCCAGATGCACTTGCGGCACTACCGTTCTGCTCAAGCCCATAGCCACCACTGAATTTTTCAACATTTTCCCTGAAACAAGTTCTCCGGCGGTTGAGCACCCCATAACCTCGGCCTTGGGAACACCCTGTTTAATGGCCTTGCCCAACTGGTCAAGATCAAAGGCACTGGAGGCAAAGAAAATGACCATACCAGGGTCATGGGCTGAAAAAGCTTTATTAATTTCCGCTGCTGCACTTTCGGCAGTGGCGGCTGTGGAATAGGCGCTTATGAAAGTATTCATTTTTCCTCCTCTTCAAAATCCACGTCTAGGTGCGGATTTAAGAAAACGCTAGTTTTATCCTTTTTCCAGCATCTCTCGTGACCACAATATAATTCAAGTCGATCCACGCCTCTTTTTATAGGCGCAGACCAAAACCCTCGGCGATTTCATGTAATCGTTGAATCACAGCTTCATCATCTTCCGATTGATGGTCGTAATTTTTAATGTTTATACCCTTTAAAATCATCTTGGTTTTGGTGGTGGAAGCGATGATGGGGTCGCCTTTGGATCTCATGGCAACAATTTTATCGATGAGTGTTTTAATTTGACCTGCCATGCCTGTCTACATCCTCTCCGCGAACTTGGTGCCTAGAAAATTATCGGTGGGTAATTTTATTTCTTAAGCCGTTTGAGACATTTTATTTTCTAAATTCAAAAAACCAGCCAAAGGACGATTGGAACCCCTAAGCCGTAGAATATAAAAAAGCCCTTCCAGCATATTTTTGGAAGGGCTTTCACTGTACTTTTCAGGCTGATCAACTACCTTGGTGCGTTTATTCCGCCACCTCCTGGCCTTTTTGTAATTCCTTGGTGCTCTCTTTGCGGACCGCACCATCAGCCTCATCCTGTTGATTTAAGCGTTCCCGCTGTTGCAGACGGTCTTTTTCCTGTAATTTGGTTTTTGTCTCCAGACCTTCACCATCCTTGGTTTTTAGTTGAGTTTTGGTTTGGGTCTGATCTTTTTTCTGATCCTTTGTTCGGAGTTGATCCTGGTCCTGGGTCCTAAGCATATCCCCGTGGCCATTGTCTTCTTCAGCCATCCACTGGTTGGTGTTCTGGTGGCGTTCCTGCTCATGCATTGTTGTCATAGTTTTATCCTGCATCATGGAGCCACCACCGCTGCGTTTGGCCATGGCCGTTGCCGTCAAGCCGCCTGTCAACGCCAGCAACATTAAGACCATCATTAGTTTTTTCATCGCCCTGACCTCCTAATATTTTTCTTTGATACCACCAGCCCTATTTGTCTTCTCGGCCTCCTTTTCAATCCTTAATTAGCCTTACTCTTTCAATTTTATTATACGCAATTGTCATACCAATCAACTGTAAAAAGTGATGTTAAAAAGAATTGTGTTTAATAAACTTATCACTGTAACCCCATTGTCTGGTTAAGATTTTATGACGATTTTTTGAACACAATTCGGATTTTAGTCACTCTCTTTTGGACTTTTTCAAACAAACCTTTAGCTGTCAAGGGACGCATTACTACCGGCCAGGGCCAAAAGCACCTGGTATACCTCAATGGTGATCAGGGAAGGAAAAGGGTTTAATAATCGGAAAGATGGTTAAAGCCTATTTTACTAAATAGTCGAGGGCTTCTGCTTTGGTTGCAAACAGAACAATGTTAGCCCCTGTAAAGCTAACATAGGCGTTGAACAGTATTTGTTTCAACCCGGTAACACCAATCATGGCATTTTTTTTAGCTTTTTTACGGATAATATCCTTGCCCCATTGTTTGTACTGTTGTAAAAATTCAGGGGAGCTGTGGGTATCATTGAAATCATCGAGGAGCAACACCTTTTCCGGTGAAGTTTTCAGGAGAGTGACCTGCTGTTCCAGGGTTTCCATCATTTCCTTGAAGCTCTGGCGGCCATAGGTGCTATAAAGGATCTTTTTGCCTTTGTGGGTTATCCAAGTGGCACTCATCGATTTTAATCCTTAAAAGGTCAGTATGTTGCCAAATTATTTTCGATCAATCGTGAGTTTGCCTTAACTATATTTTATTAAAAATATCTATTTACTCAGGATTGCATCAGCCCTCTTGCTTTCATCTATACATTTAATAAATTTGACCCCATATATACCTTGCTATAGCTTGAGCACCTGCATCTATACCGTAACCGCGTCTGCTATTTTTTCGCCCCAAGCTTTTGCTCTTTCCAATTCCTTATCCTTTAGGGGGCCTTTTTCTCCAAGCACCCAAAAACCTTGTGCCGGCAGGACCAGCGTTCCCCCTTTTTGAGCCAGCAGTTTGGCAATGCGTTTGGCAGCATAACCGCCAAGCTTAATCATAAATTTCAGGAATTTAGAGTCCGTATCCTCCGGGGCAATGCCTGTATCAAAAGCTGTGACCTGTACGCCCTGCAAGCCATGGGATGGCAAAGCGCGGATAAAAGCCTTAATGGCAGGAGTAGGCTGAAACCCCCGGGTTGGCGAACCCACCACCACCAGGTTAATAGTTTCAAGGACTTCCGCCGGTACTTTGGCCACCTGATGAGCCGCCACCTCTGCTTTGGCCCCCATCCCTGTTGCAATGGCCAAGGCAATTTTTTCAGTGTTGCCGAAAAAAGAATCGTAAACCACCAATGCTTTCATGGCTCCCCTCCTGCAGTGCTGTAATGGTTGAGCACCAGTCGATGGCTGGGCTGGCTTGGTATCCGGTTTATTTAAGCATAAAAAAAAGTCTTCCGGTAGTTTTTTCCACCGGAAGACTTTTCAGATTCTAAAGTAGCAGTTGCACTTAATTATGCATATCAGGAGCAAAACGGCCTTCGTCCTTTTCCTCTTTCACGAAAGGTTGCGGTTCTTCTGGTTCCTCGGCGAACTCATAGTAGATTTTCAATACGTCGCGCAGGGAAAACATACCTTGGTTGGCTTCAAACTTGATTTGAGTTACCCGGTTGTGCTGTTCCCGGCCCATTCCAGTTCCGGCCTTGGCCTCGGCCCGAGCTGATCTTGGTGCCGCAGACGGGGCCAAGTTTCTGGAACTTTTGCGCAAGGTACGGTCCTGGGAACCTCGAGCCTCCTCCACAAAAGGCTGCGGTGGATGGAGCGCTTCTTCCAACTCCTGGCGATTCCAGAACCAAGCTACACCAATGACCCCCAAATTGCGGGTAAAAGCTTTACCATCCTTGTTTTCTCGCCATTGGGCAAAGCTTTCCGCATCTTTGGTAAATACAAACTTCCGCAGGGTCTTGGAGCTGGTCTGCCATCCGGCAATGGTAATGGACGCGTGGGGATTGATCATCCACTTTTTAGCTTGACGCGGCGAAGTCCGTTTGCCGTCAATGGAATTAAGGCCGTCAATAGACACGGCCACAGCGGCTCGGACCGGCAAAGGATTGTAAACCACGATAGAATACTCCTCATCCGCCTTGACTTTGAGGGTGGATTTATGGTTTTCTCTAAACTCCCGGTAGTGCTTACCGTTGGTCTTGGTCACATAAGCTTTAAAACTGTACCCTTGAAAGGTCGCCTCTGCCGCCACCACTGGAATCGCGAATAGAATTGAAAGAATGATCGCTCCCACACTTTGCCGTATCATAATGCCTCTCCCTTCCGAATTATCCCTTTACATTTTTAGTAAACGACGGATCTAATAAATGATCGTCTTTTTTTCGGCGGCCCTTAACCTCTGCCCTCCTTTTCTTCACGGCCTGTCATGTATTAACTATTACGAACAACCTGCAAAAAAGGTTACTTTTTCAGGGACCAGATTTACCCTAAAGGCATGTAATTTGGATCAGGGTTAGGAACGTCAGGAAAAGGCTTTGGCTATAACCACAAAAAGGGCCGGCCTAGGACGGAGCTTCAGGGATCTTCCAAACCAGGTTTTCACGGAAGTGGTCGGACGACGTGGCAAAACGTCGTCCGGCAGGTTCAAGTCATATTTTTAAAATGGCGGTTAAGAAACTTTCTCACTGCTTCATTAACCGGCCCGGGGTTCTCCAGAGGACTGAGATGCCCTGCGCCGGGTATCTCCACTAATTCTGCTTGTGGCAAATGATGCAGCATTTCCAACATGGTGGTCTGAGAAACCAGTTCGTCATCCTCACCACGTATTAATAGCACCGGCTTATTAAACTCTTCCAAAAGAGGAGTATGATCCTGGCGCTGTGCCATGCCGCGTACGATAGCAGCCAGATGACCCGTGCTTTGTTGCCTGGTTTCCTGCCACAGGGATTCCGCTAAATGGGGATGGCTGATTTTACTCTGATCCGAAAGCAAGGGGGGAATCCGCCTCTGCATACATTCAATCCCAATTTGCCTAAGCTCCTTGAGCATCTCCGCCCTGCCCAATAATTGTTTGGGACCGTCACTTCTGGACCGTGTATCAGTTAGGATCAAGCCTTTCACCCGATTCTGTGCCAGGGCGGTCATAGCGAGGGCCACATACCCGCCCAAGGAGACACCCCACACCACAGCCTGCTCTATCGCCAGGCGATCGAGCAGATTCACCATGTCCTCCGCCAGCATCTCCATACTCACTACCTGGTCGCTGGTTCCGGTCGACTGTCCCATACCTCGAAAATCAGGTACAATCAACCGTCCCTTTTCGGCCAGCGGGTGTTGTTTTTGAAAAACCGTCGTACCGTTCAAGGGAAAGGCCGGCAAACATAAGAGTGCTTCCCCCTCCCCCCATTCCTCATAATATTGATCAAAATGCCCTCGGTTATAACGTGCCACTCTTATGTACCTTGTCCCTTCCTTACGAATTTCCCTGACACCCATCTTGCTCATAAAACCAAGCCTTGGCGCATGTTTTAGGCCTTTCTCTTGTATACGTTTACATTCATCCCTGTGCTTTCATCTTTGGACAAGGTCATTAAATAGTTTGGCTCGCAGCCCCGCTCGAACCGGTCAGTGAATTTGTCAGTCATTTAACCATTCACGTTTTCAAATGGGCATGAGAGTCCCCCGGTTTTACAAACCCAGCAATAGGGAGAGTTCGGTCACATGTTCTTGCTCGTCGATGATAACATGGCGGATTTCATGTTCCAGTTTTTCCGTGGCATAAGGAAAATCATCACGATGATCCATAACAAAGCGGTAGATTTTTTTATAAAAATCAATAGCTTCCTTTTCATTGCCCAGATTCACATTGAGAATGTCGCTCAATTCGCCGGCCTGATGGGTCTTGGCCATTTCCATGGTGGGCTCAGCACCCAAATAACTGCCTATCAATTCCCGGAATTTGCCTTCATGTTTTTCCTCATCAGAGGCGATTTCCTGTAAACGTTCAATGATTTTTTCCGCATTCACTCCGGTGATCAATTCGGCATGGGCCAAATATTGAATACGGGCCGCGTGCTCCAGGCGTAGGGCCTGGTTGAGCATATCCACCAATTCCTGTTGAATTTTATTCATCACCACACCTCCTTGGGATAGCCCTGTCCAACAGGGCTATATATTATTACTTTTCGCCAGCGAGGATTTCCAGCATCTTGGCATCAAAGGCCGGTAAATCGCCCGGTTCCCGACTGGTCAAAAGGTTACCGTCCACTACTGTTTCCCGGTCTTCGTAACGGGCTCCAGCATTCTTAAGGTCTTGAACAAGGGAACGGTAACCCGTGGCCTGTCGCCCATTAAGCCGGTCGGCAGTAATCAAAAGCTGCGGACCATGACAGATGGCAAATACCGGCTTGGGGTTGTCCATAAAAGCCGTTACAAATGTCACGGCCTGGGGATGGGCACGCAGTCGGTCAGGACTATAGCCGCCGGGAATCAAAAGCGCATCAAAATCCCCGGGCGTCACTTCTTCAAAGCTTTTCTCGATGGTGATCTCAGTCCCCACCTTTTTACCTTTGACCACCCGGCCGGTCTTCAGTCCCACGACTACACATTCATGGCCGGCCTTTTGTAAGGTTTTAACTGGATCGGTATATTCCACATCCTCAAAGAAATCATCGAGTACAACGGCAATTCTTGCCATCACCATACCCCCAGTCTGATAGGGTTAAAAGCGCACGACATGTCCTAACCAAAACATAAAAAACACCATTATCACATGCAGTACCCACCAAGCTGGTTTAAACAGCTTAAACTTATTCATAGCACCCTCTCTTGATCAGCTGATGTAATCGGGTCTGTTTTAAGACCACAGCACATGGCCCAACGCATACACCACCGATAGCGCCACCAAATGCACCCACCACCACCCCATATTGGGGTAACGCCAAAACCGTCCATGCCGCATTTTGTCCTCGGCATGATGTAAAAGATTGAGTTCAAACAAGGCTTTGCCGAATCCAAAATTGCCGCACAGGATCAGCATATCGGGAAGCAATGTACCAAGCATTACAGAGCGAAGTGAAAAACCGCCCGGCCAATTAGCCAGGGAAAAATGGGCCATGGTAATCAAGCCAATGATCACCAGCATGCCATTGACCACATAAGCCAGTACCAGGGTGCGTTTGAACCAGAAAAGCAAGGGTAGCATCAGGGTACTGCCTAGACCGGCGATAAAAGGGATCCAATTACGTGCTTCATCCGTGGGCGGATGAGTACGCCAGTGAAGCAGCCATCCACCGAGGGACATGAGAAACAAACCCATAATCAGAATAAGCTTCAGATTTTGTTTGGTGTTCATACAGTCTTTCCCTTTCCGCACGGGGGGCGTTTTTAGAAACGCCCCCATACGTAGCGTTACCCCTTATTGTTCAATCCCGCGATAGATTAAAAAGCCCTTTTCCATCACCATAAATACCAATGATTTGGGATTAGGATTCTTTTTGGCAAAAGCTTTAAGCTCTTTAGTATTATGGATTTCCGTATCATTGATGCCGATGATGAGATCACCTGCCTGCAGGGTTCCCGAAAGCGGACTATCTTCATTGACACTCTCCACGGCAACGCCATACTGGGCATTGTTCTGCTCCAGCATAGCCTGGCTGGCCGCGCCAAAAATAACCCCTTGATACTTGTACGTTTCTCCCGAAGGATTGCTCGGTGTCTTGTTGCCACCCAAAGCAGCTTCGCTCACGGTTTTAGGCCTTTCCGCCAGAGTCACCTTGATAGTCATACGTTTAGTCCGGCGGTAAACTTGCAAGGTGGCTGACGTACCCGGTTTCAAATTGCCAATGGCCACTTGTAGGTCATCCGGTGTTTCCACGGTAGTGCCATTTACCCGGGTAATGATATCACCCTGTTTCATACCCGCTTTTTCTGCGGGGCCGTTTTTTTCCACCTTGGTGACCAACACACCCAGATCGTCGGGAATACGGAACACTTTCCGGGCGGCTTTATCCAGAGAGCTGATATTTACCCCCATATAACCGCGCTCGATTTTGCCACTGGTAATGAGCTGATCGGCAATGTTCTTGGCGGTATTAATGGGTACGGCAAAGCTGATGCCCTCATAACCGCCGCTTTGAGTTTGGATGGCTGAATTGATGCCAATTACTTGACCGTGAATGTTAACCAAGGGGCCACCGGAATTGCCGGGATTCACCGGTGCATCGGTCTGAATAAAGTGCTGAAAACCGGACATCATGCCCGGTCGGCCGACAAAACTGATGATGCCGGACGTGTAGGTGCCGGTAAGCCCGAAGGGATTACCAATAGCCATGACCAGATCACCCACTTGTATATTCTTGGAGTCGCCCACCGCGGCCACGGGCAGATTCTGGGCGTTGATCTTCAAGAGGGCAATATCCGTATCTGGATCGGTGCCGATCACTTTAGCTTTGAATTGGCGTTTGTCAGAAAGTATGACCTGTATTTTGGTGGCGTCTTTAACCACATGGTAGTTGCTGAAAATATAACCGTCAGGCGTGACAATAAAGCCCGACCCCAGGGCTTGCAATTTTTGTTTAAATTGTTTGGGCATCTGACCCTGCTGCCCAAAGAATTGCTGAAAGAAAGGATCGTTGAAGAATTGACTGTAAGGATTTCTTACAATTTGTTCACTTTCCACCTGGATGCTAACCACGGCCGGTGTGACCGATTTTGCAATCAGGCGATAAATGTTTTGCAATTTCAAACCCACATCCAGATCTTTGGCGGAGGCCACGGCTTTATTCTCTGTTTCCAAGGTCAAACTTTTAGAAAACACTGATTGACACCCCAAAAAAACCCCTCCGCTCAGTACCAATACAACGCTCACCCATAAAGCACTTCTTTTTAAAAATGGTTTCATAATCCGCCTCCTAAATATTTAAATGCCGTTGCCGCCTGTAGGTTTAGCGATCGCTTTGATCATGCGGCAACTTTTAAATCCAGACAATATCTTTATGCCATTTAATCCTGATGTTTTTCCCAATGCCCGTGTCACCACCACCTTTTTCCAGGCTCCGTTAAAACACGCGCAGCCGGTTTACCCAGGCTGATTTTGCCAATGGTTCGATTTTATTGCAGGCAGGATTTTGAGATCCCTCTTGGAATGAAAAGACGCCCGGGGGTATCTCGGCACCTTGCCCCTATCCCACACTTTGTGTACTAACGCATTATATTTAAGTAAGGCCTCATGGCTTACGCTAACCTGTTTTAATCAAAGTATTTTTTTGACCCCGATTTTTTCATTTCGTTTAAATTTTCAGTTTATCTTCCATCTATTGCCAAAATAGCCATGGACAACACCAAGAGTGCTTAATATAATTTGAATACTATGATACCACCTGAACAGATTGCTCAGGCAGCCACACTGCTAGTGTTCATCCTGATCTTCGAAATCATGGAACACGGTCATCCCGGGTTCCCTATTGATAAACGGCGGCGGTTAGGGTTAAATATTCTTGCTCTTTTAATTGTCATTGTGGTTGGAGAAATTGAAAAAGGATTACTCTTTTTCAGCCTTCAAGATATTAATATTGTCCCTCCCTTGGCCAAAACCTATATTTATCCTTTGCCCGGTATGATAAAAGTCTTCCTCGCGATCGTGCTTTTCGATTTCACCCTCTACTGGATCCATCGGACCATGCATCAAGACTGGCTCTGGCCTACTCATGTTTTTCACCATTCTATAGAAGAACTCTGGTGGCTCTCAGGTTCGCGCACCAGCGTGCTTCACATCCTGCTCTTTGCCATTCCCCAAACCTATATTGGATTTTATCTTATAGGACTTACGCCTTGGCAGGCTGCCGCAGCGCTTTCCTTCGGTGTGGTCATCAACCTTTGGGTTCACATCAATGTTTGGGTTAATCTTGGTCCTCTGGAGGCTGTCTTTATTACCCCCAATTATCATCGCATTCATCATGCTGCCCTGGGAACTGCAAGCCGCAATCTGGGATTTGTCTTCACCTTTTGGGACCGATGGTTCGGCACCTGCAGTGATCCCGGTAGAATTGGAAAAGATTTCCCCCTTTATCCAGCTCCCACTGAAAAACAGCTACTGCGCATGCTCTTCGGACTTTAACCGCCATATTTTATTATCACTGACCCCTAGCCCCTTTTCCCAGCTAAGCTTTACATTTAACCTCTTTGGCTACCTGATCACAGTCACCTACATCCTTCCTAAAATGGGGTCTAAACTTCGTCGTTGACATAGTAAAAAAAATAGTTTGGAGGAAGGGAAGGAGGTAAAAAAATGACTAAGAAACAGTGGCGAGTTTGGTTGGTGTTGGGACCTGCGATAGCTTTGTTGGGAGGATGCGCCACTCTCCCCATCGAACAAAACTATCGTGAACAAGCCGGTGAAAATGTGCCGCTGGCAGCAGTACAACTAAATCCGACCAAGTACGTGGGGGCAACCGTGATCTGGGGTGGCAAAATCATTGCCAATGAGCATACCACCAAGGGGTCGGAATTGGTAATCTTGCAGATGCCGTTAAACACCTATGAAAAACCAAAAAATTTGTATGCATCGGAAGGACGGTTTATTGCAAAAAGCGGAGAATTTCTTGATCCCCAGATTTACAAAGTTGGCACGAGAATCACGATTGCCGGCACTATAGCAGGACAGGAAGCCAGAATGGTGGGGAAAGCAAACTATCAATACCCCACTGTGGATCTGAAGCAAATTGTTATTTGGAAGGCTAATAGACCCACTTACTATTGGGGTGCACCTCCCTACTATTACTATTATTACTGGCCCTACCCTTCCTATTACTCCCAGTGGGATTTTGAAGGACCAGGCTCCATTGCCATCAGGCATTTCGGACGAGGCCGTTTGTTTGAAGGCCACGAGCATTTTGAACACCGGGAACATTTCCAAAACGGGCAGGAAGACCATCATGAAGAACGGCGGTAACCCGAATAAAAGGGCCCTATTAAGGACGTGAAATGACGTCCTTAATAGGGCCCTTTTTTTAGGTTTGATGTTCGCGGAAGAGAGGGGGGCTTAAAGATCTTTGACGTGCATCTCCGCATAAACCTTGCCCGCCTCAGTTTGTTCAAAAGGAATGTGCGTTTCCTTACCTTCCAAATTGGCCAAAAGGCTGTAAACACAAGGAACAACAAACAAGGTAAGCAACGTGGAGACCATCACTCCCCCAATGACCGCCACGGACATGGGAATGCGGGTGGCTGCTCCCGGGCCAATGGCCAGGGCTGCCGGCACGGCGCCTGCAATAATTGCTATGGAGGTCATTAAGATGGGCCTCAGCCGGATTGGGCAAGCCTCCAAAAGTGCATCGTGAACTGATTTTTTTTTCTCTTCCCTGACGCGATTGGTAAATTCCACCAAAAGAATGGAGTTTTTCTTAACAATCCCCATCAGTAAAATCAAGCCGATCATACTGTAAATATTAAGGGACTGGCCGGTCAGCAGCAGCGCTAAAAAAGCGCCCGATACGGAAAAAGGCAGGGCCATGAGCACTGAAAAAGGATCGATAAAACTGTTGAACTGCGTCCCTAAAACCATATAAGCAATCAATATACCGAGCACTAAAGCCAGCAGCAAACCGGAAAAGGATTCCTGAAAAGTTTGAGCGCTGCCGGTGATATTAATATGGTAACCCCCTGGCAGCACGGCCTTGCTGATGGCTGCGGCTTCTGCCAGTGCTGCTTGTTGAGATTTTCCAGGAGCCACATTGGCGGTCACCGTGATGGCTCTTTGCCGGTTATAACGGGTAATCACCTGGAGGGTGGAAACTTCCTGAAGCTTTACCACTTTTTGCAGAGCAATGAGATTGCCCCGGTTATTGCGGACTTTTAAATCTTTAATTAGTTCAAAAAGATTGCCTTTAATATCTTCCGGTGCCATTTTAACCCTCACATCATAACGATGGCCGCCTTCAGGATAACTACCTACCACCACCCCTCCAATAAGTGCATTGATGACCTGCCCCACCGACTCCACGTCCACGCCATGGTCCGCGGCTTTGGCCCGGTCCGGTAAGATGTGAATTTCCGATTGGCCCGTTTGATAGTCAGTATCCAGATCAGTAACCAATCCAGTTTTTTTAAGCTGATCCATGATTTCCTTGGAATAGTTGCCCAATTTATCCCAATCTGCTCCCAAAATGGTAAATTCCACGGGAAAACTTCGGCCCGAACCGAAACCGCGGGAGGATAAATCCTGAAGCACAATTCTGGCATCAGATATGGATTTAAGATTGCGTCTGGTTAAATTCATAAATTCCTGCTGCGTCAGTTCATGGTGTGTCTGGGGATCAATGCCGCGCTCACCCTTGGGTTTCAAGGTGACAAAAATAAGGCCGGTGTTGACCTGGCCGCCCGAAAAGCCGCCCAAGGCCAGGAAAGTCCGGGACACCTCCGGACGGCTCAAAAGATATTTTTCCACCAGCTTGACCTTGCTGTCCGTATAGGTCAAGGACGATCCCACCGGGGTTTTCATCTGGATGATGAAAAGGCTCATGTCCTGAGACGGCACGAATTCTTTATTGAGGTACTTGAGGCTGTAAAAACTGCCTGCGAAAAAAATCAAGGCCCCAATGATCACCTTCCAGCGGTGGCGCAGCGCCAAGCTCAGGATACGATGGTAACCGTTTCTGGTGGTGGTGAAAATTTGGTCCACGCCATGGCCGAACCAAGTGGTTCTCGGTTTAAAAGTCACAAAACGTGAGGCACGCATAGGCGTCAGGGTCACAGCTTCCATCAGGGACAACAGCACGGCCACCGACAAGGTCAGTCCGAACTGAAAGAAAAAGGTACCAATAACGCCGCTCATGAAAGCCACAGGCATAAAAATCGCCACTAGAGCCACGCTGGCGGCCACGGCGGCAAAGGTGATTTGCCGTGCACCTAGGATAGCGGCTTTGGTGCTGTTCTGTCCCATTTCGAGATGGCGAGAAATATTTTCCTGCATCATGATGGCATCATCCACCACGATGCCTATGACAAGCGTCAGCGCCATTAGGGTAAAGGTGTTGAGTGTAAAGCCTAGAAAATACAGAATTAAAAAAGTACCCATGATGGAGGTGGGAATGGCCAGCCACACGTTAAGGGTGGATGTCCACGAACCCAAAAAGATCCAGCATACCAGTCCGGTCAAAATCGCGGCCAGAATCAAAGTCAGGTTCATTTCTTCCACTGATTGTCTAATAAATTTGGACAGATCGACATTGATGGTTAATTTCATGCCCGGAGGAAGATTTTTTTGAATCTCCGCCACACGCTGTTTAACGGCATTGGCCACAGCCACTTCATTGGACCCGCGCTGTTTAAGTACTCCCAGCCCCACGGCCGGCAGACCATTAGCCCGGCTGATGCGGCGCACATCAGCCATACCTTTTTCGATACGGCTGACTTGGCCAAGTTTTACCGACTGATAATTGGGCTGACCGCCGCGAGAGAGGATGTGCATGGCTGCAAATTTTTCAGGCGTGCTTTCTTCGCCCATGGTGCGCACGTTGTATTCTTTTTTGGGCGTATCGAAATAGCCGGAAGGCGGTTCCACATTTTGGGTTTTAAGCGTATTGTTCACATCATTGACACTTAAATAATATCGGTCCAAAGCATTGGTTTTAACCCATACCCGCATATTGGGGTCCACATAGCCCCCCAGAAAAATATCCCCTACGCCGGGCACGGTAGTAATCTGGCCTTTCAGGTAATCGTTGACATAAATCATGAGGTCCCGCAAGGAATATCGATCACTTTGCAGGGCCAGCCATAAAATAGGGGTATCGGCAGGGTTGGTTTTGGTGATCACCGGCGGATCCATTTGCGTAGGCAGCAAACGGGCCGACTGGCTGAGCTTAGCCTGCACATCCTGGGCAGCCACATTAATATCCCTGCCCAGATCAAATTCCACGGTAATGGTTGCCGAGGAATCATAACTGCTGGAACGTACATCGCGCACGCCCTGAATGGACATGATCGCATTCTCAATCACGTCCACCACATCCCGCTCCATTACCTCCGGAGCCGCGCCGGCCATGGTCACCCTGATATTCACAACCGGAAAATCAACGCTGGGCAACTGGCTCACGCCCAGCCTTTTGAACCCCAGGATACCGAACACAATCAAGCCGCCCATAAGCATCCAGGCAAAAACGGGCCTACGTATGGAAAGATCGGAAATGGTCATGACAGCTATTTACCTCCCGCGGGAATAGGCCGCATCATGGCCGCAGCTTCCAGCAAAATGTTGTTAAGTTTGGCCGAGAGCCTGACCCGGTCCAAGGTACGCAGCGCATCTTGATCGGAACTCATGGCCACCAGTACATCCAGATTGGTCGCCAGTCCCAGATTGTAATCCTTGAGTACAGCCTGATAATTTTTTTGAGAAAGATCGGAGGCCGTCTGATTGGCCGCCACCTGATCCAGACTAGCCTTCAGATTGATATAAGCATTATGCAAGGCCTGCTTGTCCTGTCGCATAACCAAATTTAAATTATTTTCACTAATACGTGCCTGCGCTTCCGCTGATCTTGTCTGGGCCGCAATGGTGCCGCCCATGAAAAGCGGCAGGCTAAGGCTAATGGTGGCATCCCATTTACCTCCGCTGGCGACATCGGAGCGGGTAAAGTAGTAATTGCCATTGGCATCAACACTGGGCCAATGGCCTCCCTTGGCAATGGTAATCCCTTCCTTGGCAGAGGCCAATTGCTGACGCGCGGCTTTCACATCAGGCCGGTTGTCCAAGCCTGCCAAATAATGATCCTCCGGCGCTGGTTGGACCGGCATGGATTCTTCTTCCTGCAAAGAAATGGTCCCCTCCAGGCCTGTTAAAAAGGTCAGCACTTCCCGGGCCACCGCCAGCTGGCCCTGTAGTTGCTGGACCTGAGCTTTAAGCGCTGCCTGGGCGGACTGCACCGTCAGCACTTCCGTGCGTCGTGACCGGCCGATGCGCACCCGAGCCCGCAAATCTTCAATCCGTTGACTGTAAAGCATATCTTGCACCTGGTAATGATACAAGTCGCTTTCATAGGCCAGCACATTGAAAAAAGCCTGGGCCACGTCCATATAAAGCTGAATGCCGGCCCAGTGGGCGGCTTCTTTTTGGGCCGTAATTAAATCACCGGCTTGACGCAAGGCTGCATATTCACGCAAGCCTCGAAATAAAGGTTGCGTGGCGGTCACTTTAATCTGATAAGGGTTGAAAGCAAGGGTTCTGCCAGGAAAGCTGACCGGCGCATAAGCATCTTCCCATCCATAGAAAGCAGTGCCATTAATAGCCGGCAGGATACTGCCGAAGGCTTGCTGGTAATGATCTTCAGCCAATTGAATCTGTTCCTGCTGATTGGCTAAAGTCTCGCTTCGCTGTAAGGCTTTTTCATAACAGCCCTGCAGTGTATAAAGATCCCCCGCCTGTACGGCGCTGCTCCACCAGAGTGTGGCCATCAGCACTGTCAGGAACGCACTCCTTGTTTTCATTAGTCCCCTCCTTGACCTGTCATCAAGACAGGTTTCTTAATACTTTGCTGATTGTCTGATTGTAACCTTATAGGTCGTACGCTTGTGTTAAATTACCCAGAAATAAGCCGCAAGGAATTCCAAGAACGGCTATAAGAGGGCCGGGATGCCCCCATCCCGGCCCTCTTATAGCCGTGTTTTTATCAGCCGGTTAAAGCCTATTGCTTGGCAGAAGTGCCTGTGCCTGCAAACACCTCTTTAAGAAAGGTACGCATGGCTTCCCAGGCCCGTTGAGCGGCAATGGCATTATAAGCCACGCCTTTGGTGGGATCACTACCTGAATTGGGATTGGTGAAAGCATGCACTGCCCCGCTGTAGTAAACCATTTGATAATCTTTATGGGCGCTTTCCAGAGCCGCCCGGAAGGCTTGAATGGTCTCCGGCTTCATGGTGGGGTCGATGGCCCCGTGCAAGATCAAGAGTTTAGCCTTCAACCGTTTTAAATCGCCAGCGTCGGGCACGATCAAACCGCCGTGAAAGGTGACGGCCCCTTTTAAATCAGCACCGCTATATGCCAGGGACAACACGACCGTACCGCCAAAACAATAGCCCACGGCCGCTAGGTTGTGGACATCCACCAACGGCTGCTCGGCCAGCATCCGATAAGCCGCCTGGCTGTTGGTGCGCATTAATTCAGGATGACTCCTGAAATTCCCGGCCCATTGGCCTGCCACTTTGGGATCAGTGGTATTCTTGGCATCACCATAAATATCCACGGCCAGCGCCACGTAGCCCAGGGCAGCCAATTGGTCGGCCCGCATTTTGGCATAATCATTGAGGCCCCACCATTCGGGGAAAACCAATACCCCCGGCCGTTTGCCGGAATAGCTGTCATCAAAAACCAGATAACTTTTAAATTGCTCCCCGCCTTCCTTGTAGGTCAAGGTTTTTTTAACCAGAGAGGCCTGCGCAACATTGACAAGGGTGGAGAAAAAAACAACCATTAACAACAAGATCATTGAGATTCTGGCAATAGGAACCATGAGTTTCATCCTCCTTTGGCTGGATTAATTTTTTCTACGGCGCTATTTTGACACCCGGGCAAAGAGATAGGCCAGTAAAATAATTAGCCCGCCAAGCTATTTCCCACTGGACAGAACGTTCTGATCAAGACAAGCCCGGTTTGGCCCATAAAGCGGCCAAGACTTCCAAATTGTCCACCACCAAATCCGGGTGGGTTTGAGCTATCGGCCGGCCGTGGTTATAACCATAGGTCACCGCCACGATCCCAAAACCCGCCGCCCTGGCTGCGGCCACATCGTTTTCTGAATCTCCAACCATGAGCGCGGTCTCAGGCGCCTGGTCCAACCGGCTGCAAGCATAACGCAATGGCTGTGGATCAGGTTTTTGTTGGGGCAGGGTATCACCGCAAACAACAATGTCGAAAAACCGGTGCAACCCCAAATGCTCGAGCAAGGGCAAGGTAAAGCGTTCCGGTTTATTGGTCACGCACCCCATGAACAGGCCAAGTTGGCGCAAACGTTGCAGGGCTGACTCAACCCCGGGATATAGCACGCTGTGCTTATCCAGGTTCTTGGCATAGAAATCAAGAAACAAGGCTTTGGCCCGGTTAAACAGATCAGCCTCAGTTGCACCGTCTTGACGTGTTGTCAACGCCCTATGAATGAGGCGGTCAACCCCATTGCCGATCCATCGGCGAACGTTCTCCTCGCCTTGACGCGGCAAATGCAGGTGGTTTAACATTTCATCAATGCTGTAGGCCAAATCAGCGGCACTGTCCACCAACGTGCCGTCCAGATCAAACAAAATCATTTTTATCCGTGTTGGATCGATCATGAGATGCCTTCCCTGAAAGCCATTTTTCTTTTGGCATCATAGAGCAGCAGCCAGAAAAAGTAAATCAACATCACCGCCACGGATATGATGGACTTTTGTTTTCCGTTGCATTAACCATGGTCTTCGGCAATAATAGCGCCATTGCCATCCGAACAACCTATAATTATAAACCTTCACCATCTCAGGTTAGGCCAAGCCCCGGAACAATTTCGGCGTTCATCTTTTGCTGGTCTCTGCCTTTACCCTTGCCGGATTGGATGCCCTCGCCGGCACTAACCAGGAGGTTTGCTTATGGATGCAACCATGCTCGCCCGTATTCAATTCGGTTTTTCCATTGGTTTTCATTTTATCTTTCCGGCCACCACCTTGGGGCTGACCTTGTTTATCATGCTTTATGAAACATTGTTCCTACGCACTAAAAACAAAGGCTATCAGCAAATTTCCGACTTGCTGATCAAACTCTTGGCCGTGGTCTATGTCATGGGCATCGCCACTGGTGCCACCATGGAATTTGCCTTTGGCACCAATTGGGAAAACTTTTCCAAATTCGCCGGCAGTGTTTTCGGCGTGCCGGTAGCCATAGAAGGCATCACGGCCTTTGCCTTGGAAGCAGCTTTTTTGGCTATACTGTTATTCGGCCGCAAGCGCGTATCACCAGGTGTTTTCTGGTTCTCCGCTTTTCTGGTTTTCTTTGGTTCCCATCTTTCCGGGCTGTGGATCATTTCCGCCAACACCTGGATGCAGACCCCCACCGGCTATATCATGCAAAACGGCAAACCCGTACTAGACAGCTTTTGGCCGCTGCTATTTAATTCCGGCACCTGGCTGCGTTTTGCCCATACCAACGTAGCTTGTTGGATGGTAGGCGCCGGCGTAGTGGCTGCCTTGGCCGCCTGGTATGCCCTCAAAGGTCAGCATGGTGATTTCAGCCGCCGCTTGCTGGGCCCAGCGGTGGTTTTGTTCATAATGCTGCCTTTGGTGCAGCTGGAACTGGGCCATTTAAGCGCAGTGTATGTGGACCGTTACCAACCGGCCAAGTCCGCGGCCATGGAAGGTGTATTCCACTCCGGCCGCAACAAACCCTTAATTATCTTTGGCATACCTGATGCTCAAAACCGCACCATTCATCTGCCCTTGGCCATCCCGGGACTGCTCAGTGTTCTTTTAGGCTGGGGCACCAATACCCCGGTTAAAGGACTTAATGAATTCCCCCTCCGAGACTGGCCGCCGGTCAATGCGGTGTTTACCACTTTTCATCTCATGGTGGCTATTGGCCTTATCTCCATAGGTATTGGGCTGCTGGGGGCCTGGTTGTGGCGGAAAAAGCAACTCCCCGGCCCGCGCTGGTTTTTAATCGTGCTGCTGGCCAACGTCCTCTTACCTTATATCGCGGTTGAGATGGGGTGGATCAGTGCGGAGATCGGTCGCCAGCCATGGGTGGTGTACGGCCTGCTGCGCACACAGGGAGCCGCTTCCCCGGGTGTGTCGGTTGGCCAGCTCGTCATTTCCCTGACCGGCTTGGTCAGCCTCTATATGTTCCTCTTGACCATTTTTCTTATCACTGTCTTTAAAATTATCCAAAAAGGCCCAGCATCGCTCCCGACTGAATCCAAGGAGGCTTAAGATGGAGACATCCTTATTTTGGCAAAGCACCTTATATATCTTGCTCTGTTGTATGATGGCCGGCTATACCCTGTTGGATGGTTATGACTTGGGGATAGGCATGCTGCTGCCGTTTTTTCGCAATCCTCAGGACAAAGAGCGCCTTATTTCCAGTGTATCGCCCTTTTGGGACGGCAACGAAGTATGGCTTATCATTTCCGGTGGATTGATGTTCGTAGCTTTCCCGCCGGTTTATGCCGGCATGCTCTCTGGTTTTTATTTACCGGCCATGACCATCCTTTTTGCTTTGATTATCCGCGCCACGGCCTTCGAATTCTGGTTTCATTCGCAAAAGCATAAACATGCCTGGAGCGCGGCCTTTACCATCAGCAGTTTTCTTATCCCTATACTGCTAGCCTTGGTCGCCGGTTATGCTGTAACCGGTGTTATCTTAACACCTGATCAACGGGTGCTGCTAAACCATCGCGTGCTGCTCCACTATTTTCCGGCCGTACTGGCTATGGTGACGGTGTCTGCCATGCTTTTTCAGGGAGCGGCCTTTGCCGCGGGCTTCGCTCAGGACCGGTTGCGCTTGTCTGTACTGAAAATGATTAAATGGTTATGGTGGATTTATTTGGCGGCCGTGCTGGGACTCATCATTGCCGGTTATTTTGCCTTGCCGGCAGCCAGGACCAACGCCGTGGTGTGGGCCGGGTTGCTCATGGCGATACTTGCTCTATTGGGCAGCGGCCGGCTGCTTTTACAAAGCCGAGTGAACTATTTGTTAGCTTTATCTTCTTTGGTGTTTGGCGGACTTTGGATAAGTTTGGCCGGTGCGCAGTTTCCTCATTTGGTTCGTTCTTCTGTATTCGGCATGCCCGGTTTGGATATCGCCAACAGTGCCAGTCCGGTGCCGGTACTACAGATCATGGCTGCCGTAACCATGGTGGGTATGGTCATGGTGCTGATATACACCTGGTATATCCATCGCGTTTTTCGCGGCGGACCGCCACAAGGCGGGTATTATTAAGCTGCCCTGCAATTTTATTTTGATGGTTCAGGTTGTGAAAACAATAGGTTATTCGGTCCAGCCTTATTTTATTTCCCTGGAAACTTGGCCTCCATTAAACTGGTGCCCAACAAGCCCAGTCTGGTAGAAAAAGCCAAACAGCCTGCATCGAGAATCACCACAATGATCAGCAGGCCCGCATTAGGCCAAGCCGGATTAAGAGTTACTATGACCATGGCTAGTGACAGAATGAAATAAAATATACCCAGAAACAACTTTTGTTTCAAGATTGGGGTGGTCAATTTACGAAAACGGGTCTTGCCGTCCAACAGGCCGGCCGCAATGGCCAGTACCAAGGTAAAAGGCGTGGCCAGGGCTAAAACATAAATGACATTGCCCAACACGTCGCGCCAGGGAATGATCCACCACGCAGCCAGCGCTGCCATAATGAGGGTGACCGAAAATGCTATTGGGAAATGAACCAAGATGGGATGGAGAGCCAGTTTAAGTATGGCCCTGCGTTTTTCCGAGATGTTGTCTTCAAAAGGCTCGAACAGCTTGCGAGGCACGCCGCAGGCAGGACAAACATCACCCAGTTTACCTTCCTCGATCACAAAGCCACAACTCTTGCATCTCATCTTTTTTTTCATGGTTCGACCTCCTCGACTTTAACATCTCCCTGCAGTTCATAAAAATGACATGCATTTGTTATTAAAAAACAGATTATTTTATAAGCCGGCCCGATTATACCAAAAATGTGGCTGTATGCAATGGTTTCCACGTTCATCACTATTAGGACACGGGCCCGTTGGCCAGACCCCTGTTCGGAACCATGTTCCTTGGCGGCTGGTCGACTATGCTCCTGACTCTCCCAACGCCAAAGCTGTGCATTTTTGGCCGGAACTGCCGGCGTCCAATCTGATCACGAGCATGGGCTATGCCCTGCCTTGACAGTGCTTTTTTCCTGCTGGCTGCTCGCGTTGATCCATTGGGTGGGTTCACCCTTGCCAATACCAGCTCCACCTTGTAAGTTGTGGTCCCATTTTTTGGTTTTACTGCACATTATCCCCATAGCGCAACTGCAACAGCGTAGCCGCCAACCCGGCCACAAAGGTCAGGCCCACCACCACCAGACTGCCCGGCGCGAGTACTTCCATGCGCGGCCCGGCTAAACCGGCCATCATGGGCACGATCGACCAGGGGAACCATTTACCCCACCCAGTAGCGCCAAAGATATTACCCAGCAGCAGCATGAAAATAGTAAATCCCAAAGGCGGCAGAAAACCCTTGCCCCATGTAGCCATCCAGGCCACGAGCGGCACCAATAAAAAGCCCACCAACCCGGAAAAGAGAATCATCCTGATCCCAGAAGCAGCCTGGCCCCAAGTCAGATCTGGCAACTTGAGCCATAAGCCCACCAGAAAGCCTTCGGCAAGGATCGACAGTACCAGCAAGGAAAACCAAATAAAACTGACCGCAAACTTGGCCAAAGCCAGGTCATGACGCTGCACGGGCAGGGTGAGCATATTCTTGGCCGTGCCCTCTGAATATTCCCGGCCAAAAATATAAGTCACGATAATGGCCAGCAGAATCATACCGCCGGCACAGGCGGCTTGGTTGAGCATGGTGAAGTATGAAGGCCAGGTGGCGGTTAACCCAGTCAAGGTTGCTTTCTGGCCTAAAAGACCCAGCTTGGCCGCACGGCCGGGCTCCTTGACAATCCAAACGAACATCCCTATGCCCAGAGGCATCACGGAAAAAGTCAGCCAGGAAAGCCAGGTGATTTTGCTGCGCCGCAGCTTTAACAATTCTACAGCGATGAGGTTAAAAAGCTTCATTGTGCACCCCCGGTCAGCCGCAGAAAATGTGCTTCCAAATCTTCTTGTTTCTCACAGAGTTTAGTTAGCTCCAAGCCGCTTTCCACCAATACCTTGGCAATATCCGCTGCCCGGCCGGCAGCTTCGGGAAGGCGCAGTTCCTGATCAGGAGTTATTTCCACGTGCTCCAGGCCCAGACGAGTGGACAGCAGGCTTTTGGCCCGGGCCGGTTGGGACACTTTGATTTCCAACACTCGGCCGCTTTTTTTCGCCATATCTTCAACATCCATCTCTTCCAAAAGCCGGCCTTCATGGACAATGCCGATGCGGTCCGCCAAATGGGCCACTTCCGTCAGGATATGACTGGACATAAAAATCGTCACGCCCTGCTCCTGCGCCAGACGCTGCAACAGCCCGCGGATCTCCACGATGCCCGCCGGATCGAGTCCATTGGCCGGTTCATCCAGAATTAAGAGCTCCGGTTCATGCAGCAGGGCCCGGGCCAAGCTAAGGCGCTGCTTGTTGCCCAAAGACAACTGTCCGGCTTGGCGCAGACTGTAATTTTCAAGATGGAGCAAGGTCATGGCCTTATCAACGGCCCGTCGGGGAGCCCCGGTTAGGCGGCGTTGGATGTCCAGATTTTCCCGGACCGTCAGATTGGGATAGGCGGTGGCGCTTTCCACCAGCGTGCCCACGCGGCCCAACACGGCCTGTTGGCCCGGACCCATGCGGGTTCCCAGTAGGATCACTTCCCCTTCGCTGGGCCGGATCAGGCCCAGCAGCATGCGGATGGTCGTAGTCTTACCCGCGCCGTTGCGGCCTAAAAACCCATAAATTTCACCGCGGCGGATGGTCAGATCAAGTCCATTCACAGCCTGCACGGGGCCGTAATGTTTTTTCAACTGATAGGTTTGGATGGTGATATCGTCCATAGGCCTCCTTTGGTCCAAAAATGTTTGGACCATTCCGCTGACCTCACTCATGCTCCTGCTTGTCAATCTCACGCAACCTGGGCCGTCCGAAGAGCTTGCGGCTCCAGAGCCGGAAGGATTCCATATACCCATACACGGCCGGCACCACCACCAGGGTCAGCAGGGTGGAGCTGATCAACCCGCCGATAATGGCAATACCCATGCTCTGCCGGAAGGAACCGGTTTCAGTGAGGCCCAACGCCAAGGGCAGCATGCCCGCGATCAGGGCAAAGGTGGTCATAAGAATGGGACGCAGGCGCGTCAGGCCTGCCTTGATCAGGGCCTCGTTGACGCTCATGCCCTGGCGGGTTCCTTTTTGCGTGTAATCCACCAACAGAATGGAATTTTTCGTCACCAGGCCCAAAAGCATGATAAACCCGATCATGGAGAACATATTAAACATCTGGCCTGTATAGTATAAGGCCATGAACCCGCCTACCATGGCCAAAGGCAGCGCCAGCATAATAGTTAGGGGCAACAGCAATGATTCGTAAAGACTGGCCAGTACCAGATAGATGAACACGATGGAAAGAAAAGCCGCAATAAGCATATTCCGGAACAAGTCCACCATGTCCTCGGAAGAACCGGTGAACTGATAGTGCACACCTTCAGGCAATTGCACCTTGGCCAATACCTTTTTGGCGGCCACCGTGATATCACCAATGGCACCCTTGCTGGTTAAATTGCCGGTGATCTGCACATAGCGGGAACGGTTGCGCCTGGTGATTTTGGAAGGTCCCGAGGTAAGCGTGGGATCGGCGATGTTATTTAATTTGACCAGCTGATTATTGACATTGGGCACATATAAGCGGTCAAACTGCTGGTGCAGATCCCGTTGGTCCTCCTGCAAGCGCACGCGCACATCATACTCCAGGCCGTTCTGACGGAACTTGGCCGGCAAGGCCCCTTCCACCATGTTGCGCAGTTCCATGCCGGCCGTAGTGGATAACACACCCAACCGTTCCATCTTGGCCGCGTTCATGGCAATCTGAAATTCCGGTTTGCCCGGTTTGTAATTGGAATTGATGTCCACCAGATTGGGAATAGTACGCAGCTTGGCTATAACCATTTCACTGGCTTCTGACAATCGATCCAGGTCATTGCCGATGAGCAGCATGGAAAAGGGCTTGTCATTGCCGGCTATAGCCTGGTCATTGACTTCATAAAAAAAGTCTTTTCTATAGGGAGCCAGCAGGGTGCGCACATATTCCTTCATGGCCCCGGTATCGTGTTGGCGCTTTTCGGCCGGCACCATCTTGACATAGAGCGAGGCCAGATTACTTTCGCCGTTGTCATTGCCCACCGTGCTCAGCACGGTTTCAATATCCGGTTCCTTCCTCAGCGTCTTTTCCACTTCCAGCGCGTAGCGGTCCATCTGCTCCAGCGAGACGCCCGGCTGAGCCTCCAGGCGCACAATGAAATCACCCCAGGCGTTGGGCGGCATGAAGGTCTTGGGTGTGTTTTTGACATACCCCAGGCTGCCTACAAAGATGGCCATTGCCGCCGTCAGGATCAGCAGCTTGTGCTTCAGGGTAAAGCGCATGACCCGTTCATAGAGCCAATCCAGGCCATCCTGAAACCGTCCAAAAGCGCGGGCCGGTGCTTTGAGCCAATAACCCAGTCCCGAGGTCTTCTCTTCCTTAACCTTATTGATAAGATAGGCTGAGAGCATGGGGGCGGTGGTCAGAGCATCAAACAAGGAGATGGCCATGGCAAACACCACGGTCAGCCCGAACTGTTTGAAAAACTGACCCACCATGCCCTGCAAAAACCCGACGGGCAGAAACACGGCGATCACGGTCAAGGTCGTGGCCACTACTGCCAAGGTGACCTCATCCGTACCTTTTTGGGCCGCCACCTTGGGCTCCTCTCCCAGTTCGATATGGCGGAATATATTTTCACGTACCACAATGGCATCATCGATTAAAAGCCCTACGGCCAGGGAAAGCGCCATTAAGGTCATCATATTGATAGAAAAGCCCGCCAACCCCATGAAGATAAATGCGCCAATCAGGCTGTTGGGCAGGGCCACCACGGTAATGAGGGTGGAACGAAAATTACCCAAGAAAAAATAAACCACAATGATGGCCAGCAGAATACCTTCAAAAATGGTGGTCTGCACATCCTTCAGATTGAGCCGGATACCCCGCGCTGAGTCTTGCACCAGGGTCAGTTTGGGTGCGCCCGGCGTTTTGCCCAAAGACTGGTTGAGTTCCTGCAGTCGTTTTTGCACGGTATCTGAAACTTCAACCGTATTGGCCCCCGATTGTTTGTATACATTAATAACCACGGTGGACTTACCGTTAAGATACCCTTTGGTCTTCACTTCCTGCACACTGTCGCGGACTTTTCCCAGTTCACTCACGGTCACAGGCACATCGTTGCCGTAAAAGCTAACCACCGCATTGCGCACTTGCTTGAGGTTATGGAGTTCCCCCAGACTACGGAAGGACAGCTCCCGATGACCTTTGGTGACCTTGCCAATAGGAATGTTCTGGCTGTTGGCGCTCAACCGGCCGGCAACCTGGGAGACACTTACTTCATAGTCCTTTAATTTGTCCAGGTCCAGGTCCACATGGATCTCGCGTTTGCTGCCGCCTACGATCTCTACACTGCTTACATTGGAGACTTGTTCAAAGGTATTGCGGATGGTATTGTCGGCCAGATCATAGAGCTTATCCTGCGGCAGCGCGGCGGTCAGACTCATCATGACCACCGGCCGGTCGGCTGGGTCGTAGCGTTTTATCACCGGCTCCTTGGCATCGGCCGGAAACCGATTGCGCACCTGGGCTACTTTGTCCTTGATTTGCTGTTCCGCATAACGGGGATCGGTCTCCAGAGTAAACTCCCCCCACACCATGGACACACCGTCTTGGGACACGGAGGTAACATTTTTCAGACCTGAAACGGAAGCGATCTGCTCTTCCAAAACCTTAGAAATCAGTGTCTCCGCTTCCTTGGGCCCGGCACCAGGATAGATAGTGGTCACGCTGATAAATGGAAAATTGACATCAGGAAACATGTCCACGCTCATACGGCTCATCATCAACAGGCCCACCAGCAGCATAATCACCAGGATGGCCATAATGAAAGTCGGCCGTTTAATGGATAATTTGGCTAAATTCATAACACGCTTTCCCTTCTATTGGAGAGGTTGGGTATCAAACAATGCCGCCTGGGCATGGGTTACCAGTTCTTCAAACACCAGGCGGTAAACATTCAAATTGGCATCGTCCAAATCGTTTTCTGCCGTGATCACCTGAAAAGTGGTGGACCGGCCCCGTTCAAATCGGCGCTGCTCATGGGCCAACCGTTTTTCCTGAATAGTTTTGATCTCCTGGGCCAAGGTTAGTCGGGTTTTAACATCCTTCCAGGTTTGGCTCAGTTTGCCCCAATCATGGCGTGACTTGAGTTCCGCCTTTTCCAAATGAGCTTTGGCTGCTTCAAAATCCTTGCGGTAACCTTGACGCACTTTATCAAGGGTCCAAAAATCAAGGGGAATGGTACTATTCAGTGCCACTGTGTAAGCCGGTTTGTCCCCGCGAGCCACCTGGTCCCAGGCTGCTTGTGATGTTAGATCAAGCCCATACAAAGAATAGGAAGCAGACAAAGTCAACTCAGGCAGAGACCGAAAAAAGGTCTCCCGGTCCGCCAAGGCACTGCTCGCATAAGCCGCGCGCGCCGCCAGCACATCAGCCCGCTCGCCGGAGCGCGTCAAGTCCGCCACATCGGAAAATTGAGTAACCTTATCAGCCAGGTTCTCCAACTCCATAATCACGGCTGTTGTGGTATTGCCCAACAACTCATTGAAATCGCGTTGGGCATTGACCAGTTCTTCCTGCGCCAGTTGCAAACTGAGCTGGCGGCTCTTGAAGGCAGCCTGAGCCTGCAGCCAATCACCGCTGTCGGTCAAATCCAACCCAACCCGTTTCTGGTTCCATTGCAGCAAGGTCTGCGATCGTTCCAAAGAGGTCTGTCGGAACCGCACCACTTCCCTGGCCAAGACCAGATTCCAATAAGCCAAGCGGGCATTCAGCAGCAATTGTTGCCTTTGGAATAACTGCAGATACTGACCGGAACGCACCGAAGCCTTGGCTTTGTCAATGCCCACCTGGGTAAGGCCATACCAGAAATCACGCAGCAGCGATTGCCTTAATTGCACAACGGGCTTGTTTTCAAAAGCATCAAAGACACTCATAGGGCCAAATCCGAAATTCGTGGGCTGCAAAAGCGAAATGGTGGAATCGGAATGAGTGTAGTTCAGACTGAGCGACGTGCCGGTGGGAAACTTTTTTCCCAAGGAAAAGCTCCACTGATCGCCTTTGACTTCATCCATGGGCAGCGATGCCCCGAAAGAAGAACCGCTTTTATCATCCATGGTGGCATAGCTGGCACTCAAAAAAGGTGAATACACCATGTCCAGTTCCAATACCTTGAGACCCATGGCTTGCAAGGTTAAATCGATGCCGCGCAGGTCGGGATTGACTCGCTCCACCTGGCTCATATACTGCTCGGCCGTTATGGTCTCCCCTGCCCAGGCCATGGCTCCTACAGCGGTCACCAATAGGGTCATAGCGAGCCTAGCTATCATCTGTTTAAACATTTGTTCACCACGCTTTCTTCAATTGCTTTATAACCATCACAAATTACGGTCAGGATGGACATCGCCTGTCACCTCATAAAATTCCCGGTCATTGTATCTTATTTCAGACTGGTTTCAATGTGAATTGCTTATCATCATGCTACTTGGCGGTAGGTTTCTTTGGTCCAGAAGAGCAGGCCCAATCCCAAGGCTACGAAAGCCAGCAGGAGAAAAACGGCATTGGTCCAATAAGCAGACTGACCTTTGCTCAAACTCATGGCAACGGGAATCACCACGGCTCCCAGATTGCCGGTCAGCATTAAAATACCGGCCGCTGTACCTGCCCGCTGCACGCCCACCAATTCCTCCGACATGGTGAGCAGCAAAGCAAAGGCCGGCAACATCAAAAAACCAAGAGACACACTCAGCATCAAGGCGCTGTGAACCTGACTGCTGGTACCTAAGGGATAAATTAAAATAAGCGCGGCTATAAAATTAATCACCAAGAAAGGTTTGCGCCGCCGGAAATGATCAGACAGCAAAGGCAGGACCACAGCGCCCACGATGCCGCCAATGGTGAGCATGCCGCCGATCAGGCCAGCCGCTTCGGCGGAAATATGGTACGGCGCCAAAATCGCTTCCAGCCAGGTGGCCAACCCATTGAATACGCCCAAGCCGATGAAGGAAAGCAAAAACACCAAAACCAATTGCCGGTTTTGCAACAGATGAACAATATCCTTCATGGAGATGGCTGCCGTCAGTTCCGATTTGCTTTCATTTTCCTTCACCCCGAATATAAAAGCAGCCGTCACGAGCAAGGTCACCAGGGCAAAAATCAGCATGGCTGAGGTCATGCCGGTCTTATGAACAAGCCAAGGCGTAAGGGCCATCCCGACGGACATACCCACAAACATGCCCAGTGAGCCCAAACCATTGGCCAGAGCCATTTCCTCCTCTGCAAACCAGTCGGCCGCCAGTTTGGAAATCCCATTGAGGATAAAAGGCTGGCTGATGGCAATGCCCGTCTGGCCCAAAAGCAGCACCCAGAAGCTGCCCGTGCCCAGCCTGACAAAAGCAAACAGGGCCATCACCACGGCGCCAATACTGATGGTCACTTTGTAACCCAAACGGTCGGTCATTTCCCCGGCCGGCAGGGCAAGCAAAATATATAATAAGGGAAAAACAAGCAACAAGGCACTTGCCAGCAGCTCCGAAACTTGATAGGTCTTTTGAATCTGTAACAACAGGGGCGCGAAGTTGAGCCACAGCATTTGATTCACTCCCGCCACCAGGGCGTAAAGGCCAACCATCTGCCATCGTTGTGATTGGTGAAATATAGCCTTGGACATAACGCTTAACCCTCCTGAAAATAAATCATCATGGTTGGAATACATATAACTTATCTTGAGATCCACGGTCAACGACTTTACCGTATGACCAGTTGTCAACTACAGTCTCAGGACAGCTGGATGGCTACGCATTCCAACAGACTCCGGTTGACATTGAAATTTTTAGTTGAGAGTACCACCACCTGGTAGCCGGCCAGGGCCATCTCCTGATTGGACAGGAGGCCGAGCAAAGCCGATTGGTTTTTTTCCAGTGTTTCCCGCAGACTTTGATCCTGGCAGAGCACCAAAAGCTGATCATCTTCACTCTTGGCAAGAAAAAAACTCAAAGCCTTAATTTTGGCGCCGGCCTTAAGGCCTTCCATGGCCGCGGTCTTTTCTTCCAGTTTGATCATGCGCGCCACCGTGGCCGGGGCAGCAGCGGTCAGCGACAGCTCCACCCAGTCCAGGAGTTTACTGCGCAGGCTGGACAGATCGGCAATCTGAGTCAGGGCTTTGATTTCATCAGTGCTGGACAAGGCCTGGGCCAGGGCCGACACCTCCTTCAGATAAGCCCCTTTCTGGGCTTCCGGAATATAATACATAACAATAAGGTGAACCTTTTCCTTGTCCGGCGCACCATAGTCCACACCCTGCGGTGACCAGCCCAGGGCGCAGAACAATTCCCCTTCCTGGCGCACACGCACATGAGGACAAGCCACGCCCCGGCCAATAGCCGTATTGCTCTGGGCTTCGCGGTCTTTGACCGCTGCCACAATATCCATATCGGTCTGAATATCGGGGATAGCCTCGATCATCAGGGCCAGATATTCCAAGCATTTGTCTTTATCGCTCTCGGGCAGCTCGATGAGCCGGCCTTCCTGCAGGGCGTGAATAATACTTTTCATCAAGCACCTCCCACAGTGCGGCCAAACCACCGCTTGACCACATGCGTCAACGTGGCATAGGCCACCAGGATCCCACCCAGATAAAACCAATAATGCCCCGGCAAAGGCACCAAGCCCAGCAGATTAGCTATCCAGGGAATATAAGGCAGGCCGGCCGCCAGCCCCATAATCGCCAGGGTGGTGGCCACCAAAGCCGGACTGGCCTTGCTTTGGAAGAAAGGGATGCGATTGGTGCGGATAATATGCACAATCAAGGTCTGCGTAAAAATGGACTCCACAAACCAACCGGTGTGAAATAGTTTTTCATAATAAAGTTTCATAGCCGGGTCCGTACCGGGATGACTGAAGACAATGCAGTTAAAACCATAGAGCATAATAAAAAAAGTGGCATAATCAAAGAGCGAACTGACCGGGCCAATACGAATCATGAATTTGCGGATAAAGCCCGCGTCCCAGCGATGGGGGGTTTCCACTAATTCCGGATCCACCCGGTCCGTGGGAATGGCGATTTGCGAAATATCATAAAGCAGGTTGTTGGCCAACACCTGGATGGGCAGCATGGGCAGAAAAGGCAGAAAATAACTGCCGCCTACCACGCTGAACATATTGCCAAAATTGGAACTGGCGCCCATTTTGATGTATTTGGTGATGTTGGCAAAAATCCGGCGTCCTTCCAGAATACCGTCTTCCAGGACCATCAGGCTTTTTTCCAGCAGGATTAAATCCGCTGATTCTTTGGCAATATCCACGGCCGTGTCCACCGAGATGCCCACATCGGCTGCTTTCATGGCCGGTGCATCATTGATGCCATCACCCAAAAATCCGACCACCTGGCCTTGCCTCCTGAGGCTGCGGATAATGGCCTCCTTCTGGCTGGGCGTAAGCCTGGCAAAAACATTATTCTGGGCCACCAAAGATTGAAAAGTCTCATTGGTAGCTTCCGCCAGCTCGCCGCCGGTTACCACCCGGTTGTGCTCAATACCCACGTCCTTGCAAATCTTGCGGGTCACCAATTCATTGTCCCCCGTCAGAATTTTCACGTCCACCCCCGATTGATGAAGGGCTTTGATGGCTTTGGCAGCGGAATCCTTGGGCGGATCAAAAAAGGCAATGTACCCGAGCAGCACCATCTCCGACTCATCATGGGCCGTGAAGACTTCCAGCGTCTTGGGAAATTCCCGATAGGCAATGGCCAACACCCGGAAGCCCTGGCTGCTAAGCTCGTGGTACTCCTCGATCAAATCGTTTTTCAGCATATCAATCAGGGGATGGATTTCATCTTCCACCTGGTATTGACTGCAGGCCTCATATATCTCTTCAACCGCACCTTTGCATATAAGCACATGACGATCCTCATCTTCAATGATGACGGACATGCGTTTGCGGCCGAAATCAAAAGGAATCTCATCCACCTTACGGCTGTTCTTTTCCACATCCAGATCTTCGTGAGCCAGGATGGCCTTGTCCAGCAAATTACGCAAACCGGTTTGATAGTAACTGTTCATGTAGGCATACCGCAGCACATCTTCACTGGTGCGGTTAGTCACATCCACATACCGTTCCAGCACAATATTGTCCTGAGTCAGCGTACCGGTTTTGTCGGTGCACAGAATATTCATAGCGCCAAAGTTTTGAATAGACTTAAGTTTTTTAACCACCACTTTTTTTCGCGACAAAGCCATTGCACCCTTGGACAGGCAGACCGTGATGATCATGGGCAGCATCTCCGGGGTCAGGCCTACGGCCACGGCAATGGCGAAAAGCAGGGCTGTCGGCCAGCTATGCTTGGTGAATCCCACAATGAGGAAAGTCACGGTTACCATGACCAGCATGAACCGGACCATGAGCCACACAAAGGCTTTGACCCCCTGGTCAAAACTGGTGGCCTCCTTGGCGGCCGAGAGATTACGGGAGATCGAGCCCAGGTAAGTACGGCTGCCTGTATTGACCGCCACAGCCCGGGCCGTGCCGCTTACCACGTTGCTGCCTTGGAAACAAGCGTTGGCGGCCTCCAGGGGTGTAGTCACGGCCTGGGAAGCAGGGGCCGGGTTTTTCTCCATAGGCATGGATTCCCCGGTAAGGGCCGATTGGCTGACAAAGAAATCCTTGGCGGCTAACAGCCGGCAGTCGGCAGGAATAATGGCGCCTGCATCCAAAATGATAATGTCACCGGGCACAATCTCGCTGATGGGGAGCTCTTGTTCCTTGCCGGCGCGCAATACCAAGCAGGTGGTCTTGACCAGATTCTGCAGTTCTTCCGCAGCCTTATAGGAGCGCTTTTCCTGGGCATAAGACAGGCCCACGCTGATAAGCAGCATGACCCCCACTACTGCGGCACTGCGCAGATCACCCATCACGGCCGAGATGCCGGCAATGGCCAACAGTTGAATGACCAGGGGATCTTTCAGACGGCTCCACAATTCCAGAAAAAAGCCCTCTCTGCGTTTGGTAAAAAGAATATTGGGCCCGAATTCATCGGCCCGCTGTTCCACTTCCCCGGAGGTGAGACCGCCTTCCCGCGAATTGAGGGTAGCCAAAACATCAGTTAAGGGCAAGTCGCAAATCTGCAGCAATCGTTTTTCTGCGGCCGTGGCTTGGTTTTGAAAGGGACTAAGGGATTTGAGTTTATCTTGTGCAGATGCCATGATTAGCCTCAATCCTATTGATGACAACTCATTTTGCATTGGTCGAAAAATGCACAAAATGATTGTTGAAGTACCGGCCATCGTGATCTGAGGCCTAGTCCTGATCGGCGTGCCTTATTCTAGTCCTGCGACCAACCCTTGACAAGTGAAAACTAGCTCGCATTGACAGGGCATGCTAAAAGTGCGATGATGACCGCCAGAGAGTCCCCAGCGCCCTCCCGACTTGCCCAAGGAGACTATTATGGTCTTATCGCCCGGCGGATCCACCTATCCTTATTATTATAAAAATGGAGAGCTTCATTGTTTGAAATACGGCGGATTTGGCAGCCATAGTACAGTCCTCCTTTCCCTGATGGAACAGGAGCGTGACTTCATTCTGTCCAAGCCCGTGGCCCTAAATATTTGGATCGATTGTTATAAAACCTCTTTTAACCAACCGGTGCTGGCCGGGCTAACAGCCCATTTGCTACAATTGCAAGGCCATGTCACCCGTATAGCCTTGGTGGGCATGCCCTGGTGGCCAAAATTCAAACTGACCTTTAGGCTCAAAAAGCTTGGCTATCCGGTCCGTTTCTTTGAGGATCCGGAAGCCGCCAAAACCTGGGTGGTCAAAGGTTAGAGCAATGATAATGCACAATTCCAGATTGCCTTAGTTTTTTATGGTTTAATTTGTGTAATCCTTGAATACGGCATTTTGTTTATACTCCTGGAAAGGATTCTCTGTTTAAGGCCTATGACAGATACCATAAAGTCACTGCCCATTTATAGCCATCTCGATCACATCACCAATACGTTTATCCAAAAAGGATTGCTCCTGCTCTCGGCTGCTCCCGGTGCCGGCAAAACCACACTGCTGCCCTGGGCTTTGCTTTCGCGGCCTGAATTCCAAGATAAAAAAATCATCCTTCTCGAGCCGCGCCGCCTGGCGGCCCGGGCGGCTGCCAACCGCATCAGCCACCTGCTGGGTGAAAAGCCCGGTCAAACCGTGGGCCTGCGCACGCGGTTGGAGACTTTGGTAAGTTCTAATACCCGCCTGGAGGTCATCACTGAAGGGGTCTTGATTCCCATGCTGCAGCACAACCACCATCTGGACGGATACGGCGCCCTGCTCTTTGATGAATTCCATACGCGCAGTTTACATGGTGACCTGGGCCTGTCCCTGGCTTGGGCTACGCGGCAACAGCAGCGCCCTGATCTGGCCATTGCTTTGCTCTCAGCTACCTTGCCCTCCCAGGAACTGCTGACGGTTTTCCCCGATTTTCCATTACTGGAAGTGCAGGCACCTTCTCATCCGGTGGAGGTCACCTATCGCCCACCTTTGTCGCCTCAGGAAAAACCCTGGCAAGGAGCGGCCAGGCTCTGCCTGGAAGCCCTGCAGAACCTTAAGGCCCCTGCCCAGGCAACGGTGCTGTGCTTTTTGCCCGGCTACTTATGAAATGCACCAAGCCCGGTCCCTGCTGGCCATAACATGCGTGCCCTGGCTGTGGAGCTTCATTTGTTGCACGGCCAGATGGCCCCGCAGGAACAACGGATGTGCTCGATCCCGATCAAAGCCACAGGCCGCCGCATCATCCTCTCTACCAATGTGGCGGAAACCAGTCTAACCATACCCGGCGTCAAAGCCGTGGTGGATATTGGTCTGGAGAGGAGAGTGCGGTTTTTGCCGCGCACCGGCTTGGACCATTGGGACACCCTGCCCATCAGCATGGCCTCCGCCGAGCAGCGCAAGGGACGGGCCGGACGGCTTGGACCAGGCCTATGTTTGCGCTGGTGGCATCAGTCCGATTTCCACGAGCCTTTTGCCCTGCCTGAAATTGCGGAGGCTGATCTTGCACCCCTGGCTCTGCATATCGCGGCCTGGGGGACTTCCGCCGAAGAGCTTACCTGGCTCACCCCGCCTCCACCGGCGCCTTACAGCCAAGCTCTGGGATTGTTAAAAGACTTGGGCCTGATTAACGCTTAGCGGAGGCATTACGCCCCTGGGGCGCAAGGCCAGCCGCTTTGCCCTTCATCCCCGGCTGGCCCAGATGATTCTCGACTTTCCAGGTCCCGCTTTGGGGGATACGGCCATAGTGACCGCCGCTTTGCTGGAGAGCGATGACTTTTCTTCCCGGCAAATCTCGATTTTCGCGATCACCTGGAGCAGGTGGAGGACTGGATCAAAGGCCAAAGCCACCAACATCATCATGCCGGCTTTAAGCGCCTTATGGAAGAATGCCGCCGTTTTTACAAACGCTGGGCGGAACCGACTGTCACCCGCAGGCGTACCATGACCATCAGACCCGAAGCTGCGGCCGGGGTAATGTGCTCTTGTCAGCCTATCCTGATCGGCTGGCCAAACGCACCCGGATCGACGATCCGGCCACATCACGCTGCCTGCTGGCCTCCGGCCGGGGGGCTTTGCTCAAAGGAACGATGGCAAGAGAAGAGTTTGTCGTCATTGCCGATCTGGACGGCGGGGAACAAAATGCCAGGGTCTTTTCCGCTGCGCCTATTACCCAGAAGGATATCCTGGCCCATGCGGCCGTTACGCCACAAGTGTTCTGGAGCATCAGTTGGAAAGGGTGGACGCCCAAATGCAAGTCGGAATTGAAGATCGGCGCCATTGCGCTTAAAGATCAGCCCGGCGCTTTGCCGGACAAGCCGTGCTCCAGGACAAAGCGCTGGCCCGGATGCGGGAAAAAGGTCTGGAGCAACTGCCCTGGAATGCGGTTTCTGAAAATTTTCTGGCCCGCTGCCGGTTTCTCGAAAAATCAGGGCAAGTCAAAGACTGGCCTGCTTTTGATGATGAACACTTATTAGCCAATGCCGCTCAATGGCTTCTGCCGGCAGGACGATGGAACGGCACTGAGGTTTGGAATGAGCAAAACTTGCTTCATGGCTTGAAACTCTACCTGGGCGAGGCCCGTTTGGCCAGGCTCAATGAGCTGGCCCCGGACATCCTCCGCCTGCCGGCAGGTTTCAAAAAAATGGTGAATTACACCAGTGGCGAAGTGCCTAAATTGTCGGCGCGAGTGCAGGAGTTTTTCGGCTGCCGGACCACACCCACGGTGGCCGGCCAGCCGCTTATGCTGGACATCCTGAGCCCGGCCAACCGCACCATCCAGCTGACCCGCGATCTGGCCAATTTTTGGGAGACCACTTACCCGGGAATTAAGAAGCAATTCGAAGCCAAATACCCCAAACATCCCTGGCCCGATGATCCGGGGAATAAGAAATATGTCAAATATAAATAGGGCTGATGGTGACCTAGCGGCTGACACCGAGGCAATATTCCTAGGCCAATATAATCGCTAAATTTTCAAACACATTGAAGCACATATGACGAAAAATCCTTTTTTTGAAACAATGGCTGGCACCACGACAGAATTAACTCCATGTGACTTCCCATTTCCACGGATCGTCACTGGTGGTTACCTGCGTAACTTGAACATTAAATGCTTTAGTCTGTTCCAATAGTCCAATAATGAATCCTCTTACCATTTCCCTTATAAGGACGGGCAACTCGGGATAATCTCTAACATTAAAGATCAATTTTTTATCCGAAATATTTTCAACCCACGCTTGTCCTTTTTGGTGGTAAGTTTTCCAGAATAGGGCCGCCTGCTTGATAACATAAGGCGCAGTAGCAACACGCACTAATACCCTGTAAACGCTATTCAAATTGTCGACAGCAATTTCTTTGCCTATTTCCACAAGCCCCTGTTTAGGTACCGGGTAGAGTACTTTTACGGCCTTTTCATATAGGCTAGTAGCCGTATCAATTGGATACCACACACTTGGCAAGATACGCTCGTAGACAGCTAATTCTTCCGGAGTCATAGAACTGATGAATTTCTTTTCCAGTTCAGCATCGTATTTCCGAAAGATTTTTTTCAAAGTAATTAATGCTGATCCTTTGTATCCAGGCATAACCAAACTCCTATTGACTTATGGATATTTAAAAGCTCTATTTTATATTCGTCATCAAAGGATGAATTATTAAGTCCAAATTGCGGTATAGTTCTCCCCATAAACCAAAGAAATCGATGCGATATTGGAAGCATTATCGAATTAAAAACGGATGATTTGAAGGGTGGATGTCCCTGGACCGGGATAATGTACAACGGATTGGCGAAAAACCGACCTGGATGTTGATCTGTGAAATCGCCTGCAATGGCCAAGGGCGACTAAACTTCAAGCCGCGAAGATTTAGAATCAAAATCCCTGGATTCCGGCTTCAATCATACCGGTATGACGATTTACTAGGCGCTTCCGTTCGCTTGTCATCCCGGACAAGCCCGCAAAAAACAGGCGATCCGGCTTCCAGGGAATTTGATCGAATTGAAGATAAAAGTATTGCTGAAACATAGATCCAAAATAATTTCAGCCTTTATTTTTAAGGTTATTATTTTGCGATAGTTTTTCCTCAATCATATATTTAAAGCTGTTTAGCATGGCTTTTAGAATGATACATCCGATACAAGGCCAATTTTGATGAACGGTCGTTATCAATTAAGCCGGCATATAAGGCGGTGGCCGTGACAGACCTGCATTTTTTGCAATCCGCTTCCGGTCCTAAAGCGCACGGTATACGTATGGTCCCGTCATTGCACATATGCAATGACGTCACATTATTATCTTTAGCATTCATAGGACATTGCTTGTCGAAATGATCGTTGTATTTAGATTTAATTAATTCTAACATCCTATCGCTATTGTAAATAATTTTTCCGTATTCGTTTTTCAATTTGATAAGCATGTCGCTTAGCTGATCCTGATCTTCATCCGTCAAAATTAGCTCGGCCGATTTATTTCTTAATGGCACATAGAACGTTAACACAATACCTTCAAGATTGTAATTTGACCATTCTTCAAGGAAATGCTTGATTCTGAACATATTTAATTTATTAATACAATAAATCAGCCCGACTGGCACTTCACGATCCAATGCACTTTTTATGCTCTTCTTTGCTAAAGCGTATACACCTTCACCTCTTAAATAATCATGCATTGTTTTATCCCCGTCCAAAGAGACTGCAAAATGAACATTATTTTTCCAATCGGGTATTTCATGAGTCCCATTGGTAACAATTAAATTATTTTTTTTATTGAGCGTATTTATGCCATGATAAAGTAATGCTTTTATTCTGGTATTTAATAATGGTTCTCCACCATACCAGGTGATATTGGTAATGCTTGAATATTGGGTGCAAATATTTTTAGCATCATTTATCAATGTCAAATTATCTCTATGATCATGACTGTATTCTTCCCAAAAGCAATGTTTGCAACGTAAATTACAAGAATTGGTTATATCAATTGAAAGGGCACTTGGTTTTATATTGGCAGGTAAATGATTATAAGCAGGCTTACTAGTAGGTAAAACAGCAGGTGCAATGTTTTTTTCAAATGCCATATCTTCCCCCCGAGAGATAATGCATTTCATTTAAATTTTAATATCTCAATTACACTCCTTCCCCTTGGTTTGACCAATTTCATTTATGATCTTTAATCATAGATTATTTTAATCCTTCACCCTCAAGCTTACAAGCAAACTTTTCACTTTACTTTTTCAGCTCGCGATTATTTCCGTAAAAAATACTCAATCGTGGTCACCACCCTGATCTTCTTCCAATCCGGTGAATTGGCATCCCGATCTTCAATGGTAAAGTACCCCTGGCTGGCGTTGCGGATGGCGCCCACCTTGCTCCCTGAGTCCTTGGCAAACTGACTGGCTGCTTCCCGGGCATTCAAGGTGGCCTGCCTGATCATGTCCGGTTTGATATCGTTGAGTTTGGTAAAGCTGTAGCTGGTCTTGTTTTCCCAATTTGCAGGCATCAGGATGATGCCCTGGTGAATCAAAGCGCCTAATTTTTCCGCTCCGCTTTTAACCAGATCAATTTTATCGGACCGCACCACCACACTGGTTTGGGCAACATACTGGTATTTAGGTGCTTTGCCGCCATAAGCCACTTCCGTGCCCGTATCCCTGATCAGGGGCGCGGAAAAAGATATCTCCTGATCATCAAATCCCAGTTTTTTCAAGAAAGCCACGGTGTTATTGCGGTTGCTCTCCATGCGGTTCTGCACGGGAACAAGTTCATTGCCCACAGTCTGAAAACTGATCGGCCAGATGGCCAGATCAGCACGAACGGTTTTCTCAGCCAGACCTTTGACCGTCACATAGCGCTGACTGGCTTTAAGCTGGTAAAGCGCTGACCCAATGCTCAGGCCGGCCAGAGCCACCCCCAAGCCAATGGCAATTCCCAAAATCGCCGATGACCATATGGATTCTTTGTTCATCATTTTCCTCCTGCGCACTTTTTATCATTTACAATGCAAAATCGCGATCCATAAATACCCTCGCGATCATTTCCGGTAATAATAACTTCATCTTAAGGATTAATGATTTTTGATGATGTTCAAAACAACCTCATGACAGCATTTCCCCAGCGGATTTTTTCTTAAACATTGGCCGGTAAGGGTTTTCTTGGTAAAGGCCCGTACCGCCGCCAGGCTGTCACAACCGTTCCGCACCGCATTAATGATGTCACCCCTTGTCAGACCAGAACAATAACAAATAAGCACGTCCGCCTCTTTTGGTTTTTTAAACCATAAGGGCACCTTGATATCTTGCGTGTCATAGATCGTGTTATTGTTGAAATAGGACACGGCGCATCCGGGATTGGTGCAAATCCGGTAATGGGCCTTGTCATCAAACCCGGTTTTCATTTTACCGTCCTTAAGCAGATTGGCAACCGTTTCCACCTGCACCTTCACCGCCGGGTTGGAACAAACCGGACAACTGTGGATCATCTGCATGGTTCCCTCCTTCTCTACCGCCCATAGTTGCCATCTGGAAAACCTTTGCCAATCAAGGCGGCTTATGGGCGCGCTAGTCCTTAAAGCGCTCCCTGTTTTCCATTAAATAATCTTTAAATTTCCCGGCATCGGGCTGGACGCTGTCGAGGATATCGGTTATCTTATTGAATGCCAGGAGATCAATATTGGCTAATTGGGGTTTAAAATAAACATCCGGTTTGGACCGGCTAATTTCAATTCCAAAGTGGCGCTTTCCATAATGTGAAAAGCCATAAAAATGGCTTCAAAAAGTTTTGGTTTTTTGGGGGTATCGCTTTCGGGGAGGGACTCTCCAAAAACATTAATCGCCGCCAACACATCACACTCATCACGGATGCATTCATAGGGTAAGGAATTGACGATCCCGCCGTCGACCAGCACCCGTCCATCCTTGATAACCGGTTCAAAAATGCCGGGCAAAGAAATACTGGCACGTACCGCTTCGATCAACTCGCCTGTTTTAAACAGCACTTCCGCTTGTCTCCGAAAATCGGTGGCAATGATCCGCAGGGGAATGGTCAGATCTTCAAATCGCTTGTTACCCGTAAGCTGGCTTAACGTTTTGAAGATTTTATCTCCTCCGATGAGCCCATCATTGGCGTGCAGCCATTTAAAATCCACCAGGGTAACCAAGTCCAAATAATTCAATTCTTTAAATATCTGCTCCAGCGCCGAACCGCTTTGTCCGGAAGCATAGAGCGCGCCGATGAGCGCGCCTATGCTGGTACCCGATATAACGGCCGGCCGAATTTCCAATTCATCGAGCACCTTCAGAAAGGCAATATGCGCTATTCCCCTGGCCCCGCCGCCGCCAAGCGTTAACCCAAGCCGTTGTTTTTTTTTATTTCCGAAAAGGTTGAATTTTGCTTGCATTAGGCCACCTGCCTTTTCCGTATTCTTTAGCCGGATGAATAACCAGCGCTGAGGGCATCCACTACCCTCTCCTTAGCTCCCCAGGATTGAAGCTCTGGTACTCCCTGAAGTGCTGTTGATGTCCTTGGGTTAAGCCTGATCATAGGCTTTTTGCAGGGTTGCCAAATCCAGTTTGGTCATCGGAAGCAAGGCCTGCAAGACCCGGTTGGTTTTTTCAGGATCCTTGTCCAGCAGCATGGCGCGCAAGGCTTCAGGCACAATCTGCCAGGATACCCCATATTTATCTGTCAACCACCCGCATTGGCCTTTGGCTCCGCCCTGGGAGAGCTTTTCCCACAACTCATCCACTTCGGCCTGGAAAGCACAATTCACGAAAAGGGAGATGGCCGGTGTGTATTGGAAAGTCTGTCCTCCATTTAAGGCTATGAATTCCTGGCCTTCCAGTTCGAAGTTGATCGTCAGCACGCTTCCCCTGGGCAGCGGTGCTCCCTCACCATAATAAGTTTTATTCAGTATTTTTGATTTTATAAAAAGCGAAGTATAAAACTGCACGGCCTCTTCAGCTTGACGGTCAAACCATAAACAAGGTGCTATTTTCTGCATGACCGCTCACCTCTTTTCCCTTGGTCACTTACTTGCGCTTAATGGACCCCTTAAGATGGTCTTGGGCAGGGACAAACCATTTATTGTCTTTTACCTTTGGCCAAAGATTATATAGTGTTTTCATCAATTTCTTCCTCTTGTTGATCCATCATCTGGATACGCCAACCTTCCAACTCGTCCCGGCTGAGAATGACGTTGAAATACCCGATGTCTTTTTCCATGGCCTCCACCTTGTCCTGAGTGGTGAATACCAAAAAGCTGCTGAGGTCGGAAGCCACTTTGACTTTAGCCAGCACAGCCGAGAGTTTAGTCTCAACGGCCTTAAACTTAATGCTTTTCATAAGGCTTTTAAAAAATTGTTGATTATTGTTACCATAGGCGGTGGCCAGTCCGATGAACAATAATTTCATGGAGGCCATATAGGCATCTTTAGACGTTTGCTGCCGCAAATCACGGCCTAACAAATAATAGGCTTTTTCAAATTCCTGATGAAAGTTATATTCCCAGAATTTAACGGCTACGTCTTCGGGTGCCGCAGTTTGGTGAATCAAGGCAGGATTATAGGCACAAGCCGTAAGCATTAACAGCACCAGAGCGCTTGACCATCTTGTCATAGCCTTCATGTGCTCCTCCCCTTGTTGCTGACATCGGCAATCGGTGACTATGGTCTATTACCCTGTTGGTGTCACACTATTATAAAGGAACTGGTTTTATTTTACCTCTTAATTGTGTTTTGAAATGAAGATGGACAAAGGCGATCACGGTGGTCCATAATCAAGACCATCCTGCTCACAACCTATACCCTTGGGGTGGAAAGGTGAATACCGCGTGAACCAACGGCATAAAGAGCTGAAGGAAAAATACAAGCAGATGAAGCCCGACATGGGTGTCTATGTTATCAAAAACAGCGAGACCAACACCTGTTTTCTCGAAGCCAGCAGTGACCTTAAGAGTACTTTTAACCGGGCCAAGTTCCAATTGGATTTCGGCAATCATCCCAATCAGGCGTTGCAACAAGCCTGGAAAAGCAATAAGGCTGCTTTTCAATTCGAGGTCCTCGACCAACTGCCCTATGCCAAGGATGAAAGCAAAACCGATTACAGCGAGGATCTGGCCACGCTTAAAGCCATCTGGCGGGAAAAATTAAGTCATGACCAAGGGACTAATTTTTATAACTAGGTTCTTCTCGGAAAGACTGCTTTGGTCGAAAGACCCTAAAATAATTCGTTATGCAGCATCGAAATAAATGCCTTTGTAGGGTACCGACATGCCTGTGCCCTACATTGACCGTCCAAGGCTTAGGGCAAACCTTTAGCCCCCACCTCAACCAACTGGGTCCTTATATCAAACCGATTTTTTATCGGGGATAGGCCACACCCGTTAATTCCTCGGAAATTTGCCATAACCGTTGGGCATCTTCCAGGCTGTGCGAGGCCGCGTTGGACGACACCAGCACAGGCAGGCCGGCCATCTCTCTAAAGCCTTTGGGACCATAGTACTGTCCGCCCTTGACCTCGGGGTCCACAGCCGCCCGTATTTCCGGCAGCGCCCCTGTGGCTGCATCCTGCATTATTTGGTCAGCCAAAGGTCTGAAAACCTTGTACCACCATTTGTGCTCCAATGATCTGGCCAGATGGGTATTGGCCACACCGGGGTGGGCGGCCACGGCCAGGCAATTTTTACCCTGCGTTTCAAAGTAACGTTGCAATTCATAGGTAAACAAAAGGTTGGCCAGTTTGGACCGGCCATAGGCCCGCATGGATGAATAACCTTTGCCGCCGGCAAATTGCAGGTTGTTAAAATCCATTTTTCCAAAGCGGTGGGCCATGCTGGCTACATTGACCACCCTCGCTTGCGGTGTATCAAAAAGCACGGGCAAGAGCAGTCCGGTCAGAACAAAATGGCCGAGATGGTTGGTGCCCAGCTGGCTTTCAAAACCATTCTTGGTCAGCCCATAAGGCACCATCATAATGCCTGCATTGTTCAGAAGCACATCCAGCCGTTTATAGGTACTTTGAAATTGTGTGGCAAAGGTTTTAATTGAGGCTAAGTCCATCAGGTCCAAGGCCATGGGCTTTAGTTCAGCTTGAGGATATGTGCTAATAATTTTTGTTTTGGCCTGTTCGGCCCTGGCAAGATTGCGGCAGGCCATCACCACATGGGCACCTTTGGCGGCTAAGGCTTTGGTGGCCTCCAACCCCAGACCGCTGTTGGCCCCGGTAACGATCATGATCTTGCCTTTCAAATCAGGCATATTTGCCAGTGTCCATAGCTGTTTACTCATCTTCCGCCTCCTTATTGCTTTGATCTCTAATTACCCCCATGATCTTGGACTTCCGCCTTAGCCGTCTAGCCTTTAATACTTTTTGGCCATCGCTTTATTGTTTTTTCCAGAACGCTTGCTATCTTGACCCCTTTTAACGGCAGTCCGTGCAGCCTTAGTTTTAGATGCAACTTGAGACGATTTTTTCAGGACAGCTTTATGCAAATTCTCTTTGACGCGGAATTTGACCATCTTCGTCACCAGGTCATAAGGCATGGCCTTATCCAGTGGAAATCTCACCGTCCCTTCGGAAGTATCATAAGAGGCCAAGTCCTTGGCAAAAGCTTTGATCCCCGAAGCCGTAGGATAAAAACCAATATGATTTTTAAACGCGGCGAAATAAACCAGAACTCCCTTTTGTCGGAAAGCAGGCACACCATAGCCGAAGGTTTCTTCACTCTCCGGCGCGGCGGCATGGATCACTGATCTCATTTTTTCCATGAGAGGACGGACCGATGGCGGTTGAACGGCAATGTACTCGTCAATCGTTGCATAGTGTTGAGTGCCCATCATTTCACCTCCCGAAACTGAAATTATATGCTCTTAACCCCAAAGTAGAAGTGGCTCAGTTTGTCCACCGCGCCTTTATTATGAACAATTTTACCGTATCGGTAAAGAATTGATCTACTTATCCTAACCAAAACCTGACTAAGGTGATTAAAAAGATCTCCTCCTCATGGCAAGGCGCTAAACAACAAAGCGATCTTGAATTTAATTCATTTCAATTCTGGAGGGCTGTTGTTGGAAACCCTTTGAATGCTGCTTACCTCTTGCAGAATGATATGACCTAACCGGAGGGGTAAATCAAGACAAAATTCAAGGAATTATGGTTTAACAATATAATTTTAATATTGTATTAATTTTATTTTTTATTTATATTATTATTCATTAATTGTGTATTATATTAATATGATTATTTATACTACAATTGTCGGAGGAATGTGATGAGTGACATTTGCCCCATGAATGAAAAATGTCCAATATATGGTGGTGTTCTAAAAGGAAAAGAAAAAATCTCCAACCTGTATCGTTTGAATTACTGTACCAAAGGGGCGGAAGGACGAAATGCTTGCAAAAGATGGCAAGTAGCTTCCAAATATGGTCAATGTCCTCAAGACATTCTTCCCAACTCCATGGATAGTATTGAGGAGATTGCTACCCATTATCAGTTAAAGGAAAAATGAACGATTATCTTTTGGCCAAGGTTGCTTGAGTAAAAGAGTGATGATTATTTCACTTTATCTTTATCCCAACCTTCCCAAAGCCTTAACCTACCCACCGACGCCACCATTGTCTGCCCCATCTTGCGATCTGTCTCAGCCCCACACTGGTTGGTCAGCAAAGATTGATAAAATCATAAATCGTCAAGGTCAACTTACCAACCAACCGCTTCCGATATTTTCTTTGATCGGACGACTTTCATCCTCAAACTATGCTAGAGTATGGGCAGAATTTTCACCTTATCCTTTCCTTCCACTAAATCACGGTGAGGGACTATGGCCATGAAGTTAAAAACCTTTTTTGGGTTGCCTGTGCCACTCCTCGTCATGATCCTTCCTTCCTTTAGTTTTGCCGGTATTAGCACTATTTGGGCCAATGACAGCGGCGACAAGGTAACCCAGGAGGAACTGCGTGTAGGCGCGCCCAATGGACGCAAGGTGTTAAACCATTGTTGGGATGGTACGACCATCAAGATCTTCGGCGGGCGCAATAAGGTGGTGAATTTCAATCTCGTGCTGGAAGCTGCTTCTCAGGAAGCCTCTGGTGTATAAGTTGTCTTTGATACCTTGACCGGACCAGGTGGTGCCGCTATTCACTCCACGGCAACCAGCGGCAATGGCACCGCGGTATTCAGGATCACGATTACCTCACGATAGCCAGCCAGGTCATTCCCAGCCAGGTCCAGGCTATTGTACAAAGCGTTATTCCCAAAGTCCTTTGGGAATATGGCGTCACCGATGTCAATGATCCCACCTGGGTGCTGACGAACATCAGCTGGTTTGATGATCCTGATGTTTGGGAAGCTGCCCGCGAACAGCTGGCTCAGCTTCTGAATGGACCATCCCTCTCTCCGACGCCTACGCCAAACACCACGGCCATTGTCAACCCCACAGGCACGCCTAATTTGACGGCCACCGTGGAACCCACCAGCACGCCCGGCAACACGCTAACAGCCGCGGTGACGTTCACGCCGACGCCAACCATGACGCCCATGGCCAGCATCACCCCTACGCCAACACCAACTATTCCTCTGCCGGAGGTGTTCTGGGGTAAACCTGCCCTGGCTTATCCCAATCCTACCTCAGAAAGCATGACCTTCCTAGTAGAGGTTCCCCAGGCAGGAGACGTCAAGGTGATCATCTGTAATATAGCCGGCGAAGTGGTGACTGTCCTCAACGATCATCTTAATCAGGGGACTCACCCCATGCGCTGGGATTGCCATCAGGTCCGCCCCGGCATTTACCTGGCCTGCATCGTACAAAACAACCACCAGCTTGCCAAACTGAAAGTGGCCATTCGCTGAATGCGTCTTTTTTATAGTTGGGTGAAAAAAGCATTCGATGGATTAAGGTAGGTTTTTAAATGAGCACCCCGGTTCAACCCAGAGCCACGTCCAGGATCATCATGATTAGAAAGCCGGCGATGGCGCCCCCGGTGGCAATTTCCGTATGACCATGACGCTGGGATTCGGGAATCACTTCTTCCACCACCACAAAGATCATGGCCCCGGCGGCAAAGGCCAAGGCATAAGGCAATAAAGGTTTGGCTACCAGCACAGCGCCTGCGCCGATCAAACTGGCTATCGGTTCCACCACCGCCGACAACTGGCCGTACCAAAAACTTTTAAAACGGGACATGCCTTCCCGTCTGAGCGGAACCGATACTGCGAAGCCTTCCGGAAAATTCTGAATGCCAATGCCTATGGCCAGAGCAACAGCTCCCGTCAAGGTGGCCCCCGGAAAACCGGCGCCCAAGGCCCCAAAAGCCACCCCAATAGCCAACCCTTCCGGAATATTGTGCAAGGTGATGGCCAACACCAATAAGGTACTCCGTCTCCAGGAAGTTTTAATACCTTCCGCCTCATCCATGGGATAGCCAACATGTAAATGGGGCAAAACCAAATCGAGCCCACGTAAAAAGAGGGCGCCCAATAAAAATCCCACCGCTGCCGGAATCCAGGCTGCCAGTGGGCCGTCCTGGGCCATTTCAATGGCCGGCGCCAGCAAAGACCAGAAACTGGCTGCCATCATGACCCCGCCGGCCAAACCAAGCATACCATCCAGCATTTTTTGGTTAAAAGTGCCGGTGGTAAATACCGCCGCCGCACCGATGGCGGTAATGCTCCACGTAAAGATCCCCGCCACCAGGGCTTGCATGATAGGTGATAAGTTTTGAATAAAGGCTAACATGGTTAAAATGAACCTTCCCTCGACATCCCCTTTTGGCCTTTCCACACTCTGGGCGGTGCGGGATATATGCCAGATGTGCTATAACTTTTATAGACGGCGCGCTACAGCTTTGTCAACCTGAGTTAATTGCATTCCTGCGAAGCTTTTCTCCTGAAGGACAAGGTCTAGTGGTTATTGATGTTTTTTATCTTGCAATACTATTGAAGGTAAGCGCTTGCTTATTAGAAATCATCCCTTATCTTTATACTTATGGCTTGAGGTGAGCCGACATCCTCAAAAGGATCCTGTGCCCGGTTGCATTAAGCCATAGTGGGTTTAATAAACGTGCCGTCTTGATATTCTTCAAAGGCCGTGCGTAGTTCTTCCTCCGAATTCATCACTATGGGGCCGTACCAGGCCACAGGTTCGTGAAGCGGCCGGCCTGAGATGAACAAAAAACGCACCCCTTCTCCCTGGGTGGTCACCGTAATCTGATCACCATCTTCAAAAAGGACAGCCGTGCCGTTGGTTATAAAAGCATCGCGGTCCATATCAAAATAATTGGCACCTTCCACATCATAGGCAAAGGCATTTTTCTCATTGCAAAAGACGGCCTTCCCGCCAATGACATAAACAAAAACCGTATGGCCACGCACAGTCTTGTGCTCAAACGGAGTGTCAGGTGGCACTGTAATATCAAGGTATTCAGGATCAATGACCACATCTTTGACCGGGCCGTGTTGTCCGTCCACGGTGCCGCAGATCACCTTGATCTTGACGCCATGGTCCTTGACCACTTCCGGAACCTGGGCACTCTTAATATCGCGGTAACGGGGCGGCATCATTTTGTGGGACTTGGGCAGGTTTGCCCAAAGCTGAAATCCTTCCATGGTACCCTTACTATCACCACGGGGCATTTCCTGATGAATGATACCGCTGCCGGCGGTCATCCATTGCGTATCTCCGGCGCCGATGGTGCCTTTGTTGCCCATGCTGTCACCGTGATCTACTTCACCTTGCAAAACATAGGTGATGGTTTCAATACCCCGATGAGGATGCCAAGGAAAGCCTTTGATATAATGGCGGGGATCGGTATTTCGAAAATCGTCGAGCAGTAAAAACGGGTCAAAAAGTGGCACTTCGGCGTTCCCAAAGACCCGCCGTAGATGCACCCCCGCCCCTTCCAAGGTAGGCTTGCTTTTAAATACTTTACGTATTTTACGAATGAGTGCCATGGGAAGACCTCCCTCAGTTCAAGGTAACCACAGGGGTATTTTAACGCAAAGGGGTATAAAATACCGCTTAATTCATTGCGGTGTATTTTGATGGAAAAGGAAGAAGTTCATTATTTTCATTTCTGCGTCATCCCACCGTTGACAGCGGGGACCTATTAAAAACCGCCACTTTGTCGCGGTCAGGTGATTCGTCCCACACTGCCCAGCGGTGACGGTAGGATACGGCAAGGTTGATGATATTAAGAAGCCGAAGGGCTTCGCCCCAAAAACCAAAACACGGTCAACGCACCGAGGATACAAAAAAGCCCGCCCACTTGCAGGGCAAAACCGGAAGACGTATGGGTGGCCACCCAGCCCATCCACAAACTGCCGATGGGCATACTGCCGCCGAACACGAGGGCCCAAATCCCCATAATTCTGCCGCGCAGATGGTCCGGTGATTGGGTTTGAATGAGGCTGTTACCTATGGAGTACAGCAGAATGATGCCAAAGCCGGCGAAGAATATCAAAAAGGCGGCCCCCACCGGCTGGACCATCAATCCGAAAAGAATGATAAAAACCGCATAGATACCGGCCCCGGCATAAAGGGTCTTGGTCAGAACCAGACGTGTGCCCTGAGCAGCCACCAGCAAGGCTGCCGTGGATGCCCCCAATCCATTGACCGCCAAAAGCCAGCCATACGCTTGGGCATTCAAATGCAGTTGGGTGACCACAAAAGCGGACAGCTGGGTCGTGTACGCCCACCCGCCCACGCCCACCACCAATAACATGGCCACAGCCTGGGCGATAATGGGGCTCGTCTTCAAATAGTTGAACCCTTCCAAGGTATAGCGCCAGTCGGGTTTAACTTTTTTGGGAGTGTAATGCGACGCCGGCAGTTTGATGCGATGCAGGGCGTAAAGCACGGCCAAATAACTTGCCGCATCCCAGACAAAGCACCAGGCTGCTCCAACTGAGGCCAGCAGCAGCCCGCCAATGGCCGGACCAACCACCCGTGCGCCATTCACCATGGCGCTGTTGAGGGCAATGGCGTTGACCAGGTCTTTTCTGCCTACCAGTTCCACCATCAGGGTTTGGCGGGCAGGCATTTCAAAGGTTAAGGCCAAGCCCCAGAGCGTGGCAAATATCATGAGGGTAACCATGTGCACCGGCCCTTGAAACAGCAACACCGCCAAGGTTAGAGACGAAAGCAGGGCAAACCAACTGGTCACCATAAAAATTCTGATCTTGGGAACACGGTCGGCCAAGGCACCGGCATAAACGGCCAAGAGAAAAACCGGAAGGTAGTTGAGCATAAATACAATGCCCAGTAATAATTCAGAGTGGGAAAATTGAAAGGCCACCCAGCCCAAGGCCGCAGTACGTGCCCAGGTCCCAATCAGGGAAACCGACTGCCCCGAAAAAAAATAGCGGTAATTAGGATTGCGCAGGGCGGAAAACGTTTTGTGCCAGCCCTTTAAAGGCGCCAGACCTTCATTGCCGGCTTCAGGATGTTGGAAGGGTTCCTGTACTTTCATCATTCGCTCTCCCTTAACAAACGCAGGCGCCTTGCTCCTATGAACTCAGCAGCCGGTACCTGCGCGTTTTAGTGAGGCATGTCTTTGGGTGGCCGGGAGCCGCGAAAAACCACTTCCCCTTGGTTGTCCAAAATCAAGGTTTGAGGAACACTGGTAACACCGTAGCCCTTGGTCACCGATTTATCCCGGTCCAGAAGCACGAGATAAGGATAATGGTAGCGGTCTTGAAACTTCTTGGCCTTGGTGGCTTTGTCCCCTACATTTATCCCAATAAATAGGACATCATCTGCTTGATTTTTCTTTTGAAATTCTTGCAACTGGGGAATTTCCTCCTTGCAGGTGGAACACCAAGCCGCCCAAAAATTGATCACCACCCTTTTCCCGGCCAGCATATCTTTTGAGATGAAGGTTTTGCCATTTAAATCAGAAAGTGTAAACTCTCCGGCTTTAACTTCAGCGGCACCGGCCCAAGTGGCCAGTCCCAGCACCAGCCCCAACCCTGCAGCCAACCACAAACTACTTACTTTCATCGTCTTGCCTCCTTTGCTTTTTTTATAACATCCTCAGGCTAATTTGCCGGCAGCAAAAATAAAATAGATCCCGGCAGCGATCATAATCAACGCCATGCCTTTTTTAACCCGGACCATCCACATCCCCGACTTGGGAAGCAAGCTGGCTGTGCCTGCGAACAAACCAATGGCCAACAGGATGGTACTCATGCCCAGGGAAAAAAGAAAGAGCAACACAGCGCCATTCACCACAGCCTTAGTGGACGCGACATAGACCAGCAAGGTGGCCAACACCGGCGCCGAACAGGGAGAGGCCACCAGTCCTGAACTGGCGCCCACCAGCAGTGGTCCCCAAAAAACAGAAGTACTGCTCTTGGCAGGGCCCAACCCCTGCCCGTTTAACCAGGGGATGACATACCATTCCATCATGCTGCCGCCGAGAACCAGTAATAAAACCCCAAACCCCAAATAAATCCAGGGATTGGTGGTCAGGGAACCGAACAAATTGCCCGTGAGCGCTGCAATCATGCCCAGACTGGAATAGACAATCGCCAAGCCCAGGGCATAAGCCAAGGAGGCCGTAACCCGGTGGCCAAAGCTCCCCTGGCGTGACCCTAAAAATCCGACCACAATAGGGATGATAGGATAAATACAAGGCGTAAAGGATGTCACCAGCCCTGCGGCATAGACAGCCACATAGGTCACCCAGGTGACATGCTCAAAGCTGACATTCATACTGCAACCTCCTTTTGGTCGTGGCACCGGATAACTTTACCCGTACTGGCCACCATGAAGCCGCGGATATCCCGCCGTCGCCTTATAAATTGCTCACCATCACGCAGGCCCAGAGCCATGGCCGTGGTGGCATAAACATCGGCCGCCAAGGCCGTGGGTGCGAGGATGGTGACGCTGGCCACGTCGGTCCGAATCTCCGACGTGCGCGCATCCATGATGTGATGAACTTTTTTACCATGAAATTTGAAATAGCGTTCATAATCCCCAGACGTGGCCACCGCCCCTTGGGAAAGCAAAATACTGCCCATGGCAAGAGCGTCGCGCGCCAGAGGATTGCGCACCCCCACATGCCAGGACCGGGGCGCATTGGCTGAAGAATGAACCCGGATGTCACCGGCGCCATCAACCACAAAGTTGGTCACGCCCATGCGCACCAGCATGTCGTAGACCCGGTCCACTGCGTAGCCTTTACCCACCCCCCCCAGGCCAATACGCATGCCGGGGTCTGGTAAAAATACCGTGCCTTTGCCTTCATCCAATAGAATGCGGCGGTAATTCACCAGCTTGCGCTTTTGTGTCAATTCGCTTTCCCGGGGAGGAATGCCGGTTTTAAACGCTTCCCGCCACAGTTGGCCTACGGCTGCGTAAGAGATATCAAAGGCGCCCTCGCTGTCCCGTGAGGCCTGAAGCGCAAATTTGATCAGCCCGTAAATCTCATCGCTGACCGCCACTGGCGCCAGGCCCGCCTGCTCATTTATATTATTGAAAGGGCTTGGCTTAAAATCGGTTAAAAGGCCTTCCAGCCGCCGCACTTCCCCCATGGCCAGGTCCAGGATTTTGGCCAGGCTCTCCCGGCTGCCGGCAAATTGGCCAGGATAAGCGCGCAGCATGAAGGGAGACCCCATGTGATTCTGCGAGAGGGTGACTGCCCGGTCCATTTAAAACACGCCGCTTAGGCCAAGCTGAAACAGCCATGCCTGCAGATCATTATCCCGGACGTAATACGCCACGGTGGCACTGCCGGCAATGCTTTTCAGCCAATCGGGGAGATCCCAATGATGTTCGTAGTGAAGTCTCACTTCCCGGGCTGTAAAGGTCTGTAAATCAGAATCAGAGGTCATAAAACCAGTGGCTGCAGGAAAGCTGTCGCCATAATAACGGGTACCCTGTTGAAAATGATGGCGGTAAGCAATCTGTAGTAAATCGGTTTCTTCCTCAGTGCCGAACACAAGCGAGGGCTCGACCGTGTTGGCCACAATCCCCCAGTTATCAGTATAATAGCGGTAATCGACATGGGCTGCCAAGATCGGTGAAAAACCATGAATATAACGCACGGTACCTGTCCATTTGTCCCTGCTGTTGGGCAAAACTTCCTGTACTCTTCCCTGGGGGACCACGACCGTGTTGGAAATCGAGGAGAGCAAGCCCGTCTGGAGCGTATAGCTTCCGCCCAACAGAATAACGTCCATAGGACCCAATAGTTGGGAAAGACTGAGGTTGTAAGAACGCGTCAGTTTGGGCGTCCACCGGGTAAACAAGCCGGTAGCCATGTCGAAAGCATACACTGAGTCCTGATAATAGAAAGCGCCCAAAGAAACGATAAAATTATCCTCTGCAAATGACTTCTGAAGTGCTAAGCCCCCATGACGGGAAATATAATCATACTCCGCTGAAGTCCCGAAGGACGGCACGAACACCCACGTCCCCAGCTTTTGGGCAATGCTCAGATCAATGGCACGCCGCGATTCCCAGACGTTTTGACTGGATGTGCTTGTTTCCCCGCCGTCCTCTCCGTCATCCTCCAGGCCATGTTCCCTAGCCTCTTGGCCATCCTCTTCCTCGGCTTGGGTTGAAAGCAGGGAAGCGCCGGTAGTGGCATCCGCATTTTTGGCTGAAGCGCCGGTAGCAAGATCAAACGCCCTGGCCGAGGCGCTGGAAAAAGAATCGTAAACACCCTCGATATGAAAATTGGTGGTTTCCGTCAATTGGGTATCCACGAAAATGATGGGTTCATAAAGCTTAAGTTCCTGGTTCCCCGACCCGTCGATCACTTGTTTGCCGCCTTGCCCATTTTGTTGCAGGAAATTCACCAGGAATTCAACTGAGGTTTCCGCCAGCGCCGCCGTCTCGATCAAAACCAAAATAAGCAAAGTAAACAGGAGTGTTCTAGTTGCAGCCACAGCCACCTCCCGCACTCTGGCCGGTACCGCCGGAAGCGCCCTCGCGAATGGAATGATATTCATTGATAAAAGCCTGGTCATTGGGGGAAGGCTCGAATTGCATAATACGGCGGGATAAGTTTTCCCGGTCAATCTGGTGGACCGTCACGCAGCCGTTCAAGGTGGCAAGCCCCAGCACCAGCAAGATCGGACCGATAAGTTTGCTCATGGCAACTCCTTAAAATCGTGATGGTTAAAACAGACACAACCATTTTAAAAATTTATAAAATAGCCTTGGGAAGTGCAAACGGGGTGCAGCATTCATGGGCGGCGTTTAAGAAAAGTGAAGGGGCGAAGGGTGAGCAACAGAGTTTGCATTCCAACTATCAAAGAACAGTTTCGCAGAACTTGGCCTCAAGCCATGACCGTAAAAACGTCTTACAAAAAGCAAAGTCCCGCGAAAAAGCAATGCACTATCCCTCTGTCGTGTGGTTGGATTTTAAACATCACCAAAGTACTTGTCAATAAAAAATACGGATCTAAAGTAACTTATCCTTTATGAACCGTATAAGCCAGGTAAATTATGAAGCATTTTATTAAATAGAGAATAAATTACAGTGAAATAGTCTTATTTGCTTTAAGGGCAACCCATAACAGCTTAACCGCCAAGCAAAATGTCCATCTTTGCCTGCCTCGAGTAACCGCGACCCAGGACTTAGTCAATCCTTCGCCCCTCACCCTTCTTCTGAAAAGCATTGACTGCCAGCTTTTTAACATGGTCCCGCACACCACCAGGCCAAGCCTCGACCAGCATGTTAAAACGCGCCTGATCACGGCTGAAGAGCGCGCGGGTGGCGTCCTCGAAATGGGGCAGGTTCCCGGCCATGGCCGACATAAAGCGATAGCAGGCCTCCTGCGCCTGGCGCAATTGATCAGCGCCAGCCAAGATGTGTCTTGCCTGGTCCACCAACTTACGCAGCGCCACCGAGGCCCCGCCAGGTTGCCCATTGAGCCAGTCCCAATGTCTGGGCAATAAAGTAATCTCGCGGGCCACGACACCCAACTTGGGTCTTCCCGGACCGCGCTGCGATTGCATTTCCATAGGATCTGCTGCCCTGCTGGTCTCGGGATTATTTTCCAGCCGCTGCAACACCTCATCCATAGTACCGCGAAAATCCAATTCCATTTGTTCGCTGGTCGTATCGTTAAAAATCAGAATAGAAGCATGGGGATGGCTGTCTAAAAATTCTTTTGCCTTTTGGGCTACAGTTGCCACCTCGCCTGAAGCAAGGGTGTTAAAACCTTCAAAAGCCGTGCAAGTCATTGGAGTTGAATCTGTCATGGTTAATGCTCCTTAATATATTTCCCTAATATTACCCGGGTAATATTAGGTTGTCAACATTTTATCCGGGTAATATTATTTTTCCATTTTATTAATTATAATTCAGATGTTTTATTGAAGAATGAGAAGTTTAGAAATCTTGTTGTGCTTTGAGAGATGTTGGATTGGCCGGGTCCAGTAATCAATTATCTTGAAGTCTATGGTCATTCGGCTTTGGTCAACTTCAAACCAAAAACACGCAGATTAGTCCGGCCGGAAGTGACTGAAGCTTCGATAGTTTCTCCGGCGAACCGTCCCCACCCCATCACCAGGCATTGCTGATCTGAAATAGGTTTTAAGACCGCCTTGATTTCACCCACTTTGCGTGCTTGTGTAAAGGGGTGGCACCTATTGCTCTTTTAATGTACCCAAAGTCCCGCGGGTGCTGCGAATAACCAGCATGGCCGCCAGCCAGGCCAAGGCTACGCTCGCCACCTTCACCTGCAGGCTGGCCCGGGCTGTCAACCCCTGGGGTGCCAGGACCATGGCGCTGAAAGTCAGACCATAATGAAATAAAAGTGCTACCCACAAACTCTTGGTCCGGTTGTAAAAGAAGGTGATAAGGATGGAATAGGCTGTTAGCAATACAGGCCCCAACAGCAGGAAATTGATCCAGAACAGCCTGCCTTGATCGCCAATGCCCAAATAATCGGCAGGCAGATGCCACAAGCCCCAGGCCAGGCCTATCCAAATCGCCGAGCTAAGCGCTGAACGACGATCTTGCAAACGGGGAAGCGCAAACCCGCGCCATCCGATCTCCTCGCCCAGGGCAGCCAACAGAGGCCAGGTGAGGCCCAAGCCCAGTTTGGGCCCGATCGCGGCCAAGGGCAATGGATTACCAGCTTGGGCAAAAAGAATGAGCAACATCAAATTAATAACCGGCGCTGCCAGCAAGGCCAGCATTCCCCAAAGCATCCTGGAACCATGCTTGCCGGGCTGGACAAAAAGACTTTTCAAAGCAGTCCTGCCCCCGCTGAGCCAGGCCACCAACAGCCCGGCCAGGCTGGGGCCAAACCCACCCAGAAGCGCCAGCACCAGAAAGCCGGGAGTGGGACCTTTATGGAGCAGCGCTCCCGCAGGCGTGGTGAGTATCAGGATGCCCCACAAGGCCCAGGAAATAAGGTAGGTCATTATAAAAAAAGCGATTAAAGGATGGCGTTTAATGGTTGCTTGCAGACTCATGGTTTTGATCCCCCTGTTAATTTCGGATAACCGCGGCTAGGTACCACCCTATCACGAGACACCCCATCAGGCAGGGCTGATGACCACAGATAGTTCTCACCACAATTTCGGCACCAGCCGCCAACCGACTTTTCGGGCATAGGCTTTGTAGCCTGGTAACTTTTCCTGCAAGTAGACATCTTCCCAGGCAGTCCGTATCCACAGGACAACCACAAACAACAGCGCTGGGATTAGTCCCCACAGAGAGCCCAGCACCAGGGGGATCATCACATTGGTGACCATGGAGCCAGCATATCCCGGATGCCGCATCCAAAGGTAAGGCCCGCTGTCGATCACCCGTTGATTCCGGTCTTTTTGTATCCTGACCATGCTGGAAAAAAAATCATTGGTGTGCATGGCCCACAGGGATAAGGCCAGGCCGCCAAGCAGCAGTGCATAAGCACTCATATACAAGCCCAGGGGCAAAGCCGGAGACAGCCGCGTATAACCTGCATCCCAGGCGGAAACTTCAAAAGTCACAATGGTCATCAGCTGAAACAGCAGCACCAAAATCCGGTCCCACTTCGGGACATTGGGCCCAGGCCGGCTTCTCTCTTTCATCAGATCTTTTTTGTTGCGAAAAAGTACCTGCACCACCAGGCTAAAAGCGAGCCACACCGCCAGAAAAATTCTGGCCTGCATATAATGAAATTTGAAAAACACCAAGTAGCCCAGGTAAAGTAGTCCCCCCATGCCGAGGATTCGCAAGCTTTGTTTAAGTACCATGACGGTTCCTTTGGTCGCGTGCAATAAGTAGTTAAAATAAACGAGCCAACCTTTGCAGGATGGCTCGTTTATTTTTTCTGCCTTCCACTTCGGCAGGATTATCATGACTTAGCATATTGATTAAAATGTTAATGTAAAATTATTTTGCCGGTCGGGGCGGGCAATATACGGCAGCTTCAGGATTATAATACATGGCTGCTGCCAGCTCTCGCCCCTGGTTGGTGTGGGCGATTATTAAATGAGTCTGATCCAAGCCCGCACAGGATTCCATGGGAGAAACAAAAGTGGCTTGCAGAACTTTTTCGGAATGCGGTCCAATCTCGATATCCTGCCAGAGCTGAGTAGAGTCCCCAGGTAAGGCTTGGCCTTTATTATAGGTGACGCTTTGCGGGTAAGGATACCACCAGCGGTCGCAAACGCCTGATTCATAATATTCCTGAATAGCCGTAATATCAAGGTGCTTGAAAGTCCGGGGGCCCAGGTTTTTAATATGAACTTCAAAAGCCATGGGCTGACCGATATAATAGCCCGCCAAGCCTTTTTCCGTATAAAACTGAGGGTCAAGATAAATGATTTTAACATCCAGCCACTTCAATTCGCCCTGGTGTTTTCCTATACCTTTAACGTCATCATGGCCGTTGGGGCTTAAGTCCACATCGCTTTCCACAGCACCGTTTTCCAAAATTACAGTCTGACCCTGGGTTGAAAAATCTGTCGAAGTTCCCGATGGTTTTGGCGCTGTCGGTGACTGACCACATCCAGTAAAAACAACTGCAGTTACTACCAACATCAGCATCACTATTTTTTTCATAGCGTCCCTCCCTAATACTGATTGGTGTTCCCTCACAACAGCGCCTGCTCTTTAATGTCGGCTGGATGTAAGGATTAATTGAACACAGTATAGCGCCAAGCCCTTGCTTTGACAATTGCCTATTTTTTAATGTTTTTTGGCTTCCAGAGGTAATCGGCAAAGTTTACTTGGTCCTTTTCACCAAAGATGACGCCTTCCATTTGCAGGCGCATTTTTTGCTCTTCATAGCCTGCTGATTTGGGCAGACTAATATGCCCCTTGCCATTAATCAGCCTATGCCAGGGAAGATGGTATTTGCGGCTCATGGCGTGGATAATTCTTACCACCTGCCTGGCTCCGGCAGGTTGTCCGGCCATCGCGGCGACCTGGCCATAACTGCAGACTTTGCCTCTGGGTATCCTTTTTATGATCGTGATCACTGCTTGAGTAAAAGCTTCCATAACTGCCTGCTTTCATCTACCGGCGAACTTAAAATAGTACGCCCACAACCAAAAACAGGTTATTATAGCAACAAAGGTTTATTCCTGCATCTTTTCCAGGAGTCTTAAGAATAAAAGTGTAAGAAAGCGCAACCCATCAGAGGCCACGGCTATGAAAACATCAGACCTGCTCAATTTACGGCTTTGGAATAGCGGCTTGATCCAGGCATTCAACCATCCTGCGGAGGCCATCGCCCATTTGGGCGCGCTCCAGGCGCAGGATTTTACGGCTGCCAAGTGGGCACTGGGACTGCGGATCAAGGATACGCTTGACCATGATATTGAGCGCGCCTATAACGAAGGTACTATTTTGCGCACCCATGTCATGCGCCCAACCTGGCATTTTGTTATTCCCCAAGATATCCGTTGGATGCTGAAATGGACGGCTCCGCAGGTGAAGCGCCTGCTGTCCTCGTACAACCGAAAGCTTGATCTCGATGAAGCGTTGTTCTCCACAACCAATAAGGCGATTGTGAAAGCTTTACAAAAGCAGCCTTACCTTACCCGGCAAGAATTGAAATTGGTGCTGGAAAAAATCGACATTAAAACCTCGGTTCAGCGGCTGGCCCATATTGTGATTTGGGCGGAATTAGACGGGCTAATTTGCAGCGGGCCGAAACGTGGTAAACAATTGACGTACACCCTTCTGGAGACGAGGGTGCCAGCAGCATCTGTTCCTGACCGGGAAGAGGCTTTGCAGTTGTTGGCGCAGAGGTATTTCAAGAGCCACGGGCCGGCCCAACTGGCTGATTTCGCTTGGTGGTCCGGGCTTTCGGTCAAGGATGCCAAAGCCGCGCTCGAGGCCATCTCTTTAGGCTTGGAACAAACCACCATGGATCAAAAAACCTATTACTGGTTGCCTGACAGCCGTCCGGTTCACAGGCAGATAAAACCTTTTGTTTATTTAATGTCCATTTTTGATGAATACACCATCGCCTATAAAGACCGAGGTGCTCTTAGTGACCATGGGGCAATGGAAAAAATGTTTGCCACAGGCAATGCTCAGACTGCTGTAATTATTTTAAATGGACAAGTGGCAGGAACATGGAGAAAGGCTATAAATAAAAATGCCCTTGACCTTAAGGTAACTTTTTTTACCAAGCTTAAATCCAAAGAACAAAACGCCTTGCAGGTTGCAATTGACCGCTACAGCACCTTTACCGGTCTACCTATCCACTTACGGTTTGAGCACTAACCCGCCTGGGTGCCTTCTTCAGGTCACATTTTCAGCACTATAGCGCCCAAAAACGCCGGCACCAGATGCATAAGCCGGCCAATTGATGGCCGGCACCTGGCTCACAGAAATCCTTAGTTAGGTTCGACCCGATTAAACGATGACCCATGCGTACACAGTGGATAGTGCCCGTCTTTGGGCGGCATCATGATCAAAGATTCGCGCTCAAGAATTTTTCCAGATGGAGCACTCCCCGAACCGGCTATCGTTAGTATAACTTTACCTCTTTTTTGTTGGCGGCAAAAAGCCAGGGCCGTTATGATGCGTTTGGCTTTTAATTGAGATTTGTAAACCAGAATCCAGCGATGATCCCCCACCGCTTTGACTTGAATTAATTGGGCATGGTCCGTCTCAATATTTTTTTCATGTAAAAAAACATCCCCAGGTGTTTTTACATGAAGCAGCAGCCTTCTTCCTGCGGACTCATAGGAAGACTTGATCTTGATACCGTTAAAATACCCCTTGGCATCTTGGCTATAAGAATATGAAGGCTTATGTTTTGGCACAGTAACCGGATCAGTGCCGAGACGCTGATGATAAGGCAAATCCTCTCGAAAATCCGTTTTGTCAAAAGGTTGCTGACGTTTTTTTTTCGCATAAGGCGGGTTGTTTGGAGAGTTCAAAGCGGTCGAAGTACGAACCGAAATTACATTAGAACGATGTGCAGTACAGCTTAATAATGACAGCAGACAAATTATCCCTGTAAGAGGCCAATACCAAGCCTGCAAATACTTCTGTTTTTTCATTTCCCCCCCACTGATCCTTGGATATCAACCCAATACTCACTTTTGAGACCGGTGCCAGCCACTTTTTCAAGCTACTTTTTTCATGTTTCATCGCAGGGCCAGAATCTCCTGTTTATCATTCAGGTCACATTTTCAGCGCTGTAACGGCCAAAAAGGCCTGTATTGACCGCGTAGCGGTAGGTCAACACAAAAACCAGGCAGGCCAGCAGCACATACAAAACCGACAGGCCCGCGCCAATGGCCAATGTACCAGTACTAGTAGCTTTCCCATCCACAATCGCCCGCAGGCTCTCGAACACATAGGCCGGAGGCAAACCATGAGCCAGCAGCTGCATCCATTTTGGTAAGGTGGACAAAGGGTAATAAACACCGGCCAGCGGTGAGAGCAAGGCCGGAATGGGCCAGATAAACCATTCGGCCGCAGGCCCCAACCTGAGCACCAGGGCGCTGCTCAAAATACCCAAGGCGATTCCAAAGAGAAAAAGCACCAGCATAAAAGGAATGACCAGGAACCCATAGGTAGCGAAGGTAAGCCCGAAAACGAGAGTAGCCAAAACAGCCATGACCACCAGACCGATGGCCCCAGTGGCAATGCTTGAAACCACCAGGCCGGACAGGTATTCTCCGATGGTGAGAGGGCTTGTAAACATATTCAGAAAATTACGCGACCACACATCCTCAAAAAAGGTAGTGGTCACCCCCTGCATGATTCTGGTCATGAAATCCCAAAACAACACCGCCCCCAACAACGCCGGCACCAGCGCCACCTGCGGCGACATATGCTGCCCAAAATATTTCGTAATAAATCCCCATAGAATCATGTCTACCGCCACCCAGGCAAAAATGGGCACAATCCGGGAGAAGCTGCCTCGTATGAGGTAAGCTATGCGCAAAACCACTGCCATGATTCGGGTTGGATTCACTGCTGTCCCTCCTGGTTGTTAGTAAGTGGTTCGCGAGCCACTTTGATAAAAAGGTCTTCCAGGGTGGCCTGCCCGTGTTCCTGCGGTAGTGTTTTGGGGTTGCCTTCCAGTAGTATTTTCCCTTGGGAAAGAAAAAGCACGCGGTCGCAGATCCGCTCCACCTCCACCATATTATGCGACGTCCACAAGGCCCCGGCACGGCAAGCCATGACCTGCTCCCTGATCTGGGTGGACAACTCGCGGGCCGAGGCAGGATCAAGGGATGCCGTGGGTTCGTCCAAGAGCAGCAGTCTCGGTGAATTGATCATGGCTTTGGCCAGAGAAAGGCGGGACTGTTCCCCTGAGGAAAGCAGTCCGCATTTCACCTTCTTAAATTTGCTCAGGTCAAATTGGTCAAGCAGAACCTCAATCCTGGTATGCAAGTCCTTGACAGTGTACAACATGCCGAAGACACGCAGATTCTGATAAACCGTCAGATTGCCGGGCAAGGGGGTGTAAACCGCGGAGAAATTGGTCTTTTCCAGAGCTTGGCTCCGCTTTTCCCTAATATCCATGTCTTCAACGAAAATATGGCCGTCGTCTGGTGTAAGAACCCCCAGCAGCATATTGATGGTCGTGGTCTTGCCTGCGCCGTTAGGTCCCAGCAGACCTACGATTTCACCTCGGCCCACCGTAAAAGCGATGTTGTCTACCGCCACCATGGTGCCGTAGGCTTTCGTCAGGTGTTGTACAGTAAGGACAGGAGCAGTATTGGTTTCCCCAGAGATATCATTGCATAAGTTCAAAGGGTTTTTCATTGCAAGGTTGACTCCCTCGTCTCGTGTCAGATCAAAAGTATGGCGGGATGATTCCGCACCCTTATGGTGCGGATACAGTATTCACCTTAACGCCGTCTTTGGCAAGGCCAATGGCAGGCCTGTACGTCCCTTCCCTGACTTCATCGGCATCCGAACGCCCCTCTTCAAAAAAACCATATCCAGGTTGCATCCCCTGGTGACTGTGATAACATATAGTCAACTCCAGCTGGAGGTGATGACATGGTACAAGAAATGTCCGATCCAGCATTACAAAAAACCGCAAGACTGGCCGGCTTTTTTTATTTTCTGATTATAGCCTCTTCCCTGCTTTCCATGATTTTTTTAGGTTCCAAACTAACCGTACCCCATAACCCTGCTGCCACTATTCAACATATCCTGGTCCATGAACCCTTATTCCGTCTAAATCTCTTATACGAAATAATCATGTATGCTTCTGTAATTGTCCTGGCCTTTGTTTTATATCTGGTATTGAAAACCGTCGACAAAAAACTGGCTCATCTTGCACTGTTGTGGCGCATGGGCGAAGCCATTCTGGGCTGCCTGTCCGTATTGACGGGCATGGTTATTTTGCAAGTGCTCCATGGAGAAAGTTATGCTGCCGCCTTGGGCACAGAAAAAGTGCAAGCCTTGGCCATGCTCCTGCTGGAGGTCAAAAAAGCCATTATCCCCATTGTCTTTGTATTCTTGAGCTTGGGGACCATCGTTTATTGCTATCTCTTCTTTAAATCCCGGTACATTCCTGCCTGGCTGTCCCTTTTCGGACTGGTGTCCTTCTCTCTTCTGCTGGTGGCGACGCTGACCGGTCTGGTTCTTCCCCTTGAAAATGCAATGGTGTTCGGCGTTTTGGCTATTCTTTTTGAATTGATGATTGGATTATGGTTGATGATAAAAGGCGTTAAGCTTGACCGACAATACGCATAAACAACCATTGTGGCATTGCCCGGGATGGTCAAGTTTTCCGTAAAAGCAGGCATCACATCCCTTATTCAGAGGAGGCCGTCATGCAAGCAGCATTTCCAGATGTTTCCGTAAAAACAGGAGTACGTATTGCCGGGTTTGCTTTATTGGCTATGTATGTTGTAGCCGTATTTGATCCCATCGTTTTTAATCCCAATATGATCGTATGGAACGACGCGGCCCAAACGTTTAATAACCTTAAAGCTTCAGCCATGTCCTACCGTCTGCATGTATTGATATTTTTATTAATGTTCATCCTGGACGTTGTCGTGGCGTTGGGCCTTTATCTCGTTTTAAGGCCTGTCAATCAGAGTCTGGCATTGCTGGCAGCCTGGTTCCGGGTAACGTACGCCGCGGCCATAGCCGCTATCACGGTTAATCAATTAAATGCACTACATCTTGTCAGCGGCGCGGACTATTTATCGGCTTATACCCCGGATCAGCTTCATGCCATGGTCATGACCGCGCTAAACGCTTTTGCCAATGGCTTCAGTTATGCGCTCATCTTCTTTGGGTTTCATATTTTGCTGGTAGGCTGTCTTGTGTACACGTCCGGTTATATGTCCAAACTTTTAGGAATCGTCCTGCTTGTGGATATGGCCGGTTATCTGATCGATGGTTTGGCCAATTTGTTGTTCCCAGAATTCCGCGCTCAAAACAGAGTGCTGCTCGAGGGCTTTCTGGGGGTGGCCGGTATTATTGGGGAACTGTACTTGGCGTTGTACCTCATCATAAGAGGCAGGTATGTTGCGGCGCGGATAGAAAGTAAATTATAAGTGCATGCGGGGGCCGACCCTTGCTCCTTCGAGGAGAATAATTCCCCTCTGACGCTCGCGGGCCGGACAATGTCGCCTGCTCGATCGCTCGCTGTCTCCCCAATGATCCATTGGGGTAAGGCATCCACCACGCTCCCTAGCGTGCGAGTCTCTTTCCAACCTCTCACATTATAAAAAAAGCCCAGGTCCATAAGACCTGGGCTTTTTAAGATCATGACAATTGATCAATTGGAGCAACTGGACCGGAATTGAGCTTTTCCATTCTTCCGCTTGCTCGATTCGCTCAATGGCTCCATAAATAAAAAGGTTACCCTTATGCGGTAGCCTTTTTATTTATCTGCAGGGCCGAACAGACGACTTTCGCAATTGGTGCTAAGAAACATTGGCTACTTAAGTTGTCGAATTACCGAATCAACCCGGATCTAGTGTTCACTATATTATGCACTTCTCGCATCTAAAATATCTTGTTAACGTTTCAATGCCCTGATCCCCTGGCTGCCCGGTTGGGAAAAATAAAAATACAGAGAATAATAAACACCATGAGTACAAGCGAGGCACTATAGCGACTCAGTGCCATACCTCCTTCACTGACCGGTTTGTCGAGTAGGTCCCCGACAACCGCGCCCAAAGGCCGGGTAAGGACAAAGGCCGTCCAAAATAATATAGTACGTGATATAGTTGTCCAAAAATAGGCTGCTGCAACCAGTGCAAGGAGTCCCAAAAATACAACGGCTCCACCACCGTAGCCCAAGCCCGCCGTATCTGCCGTCCAATCCCCTAAAGCTGTACCGAGTGTCTGAGAAAACATAATGGTTATCCAGTAAAACATTTCCGCTTTGGGTGAACGGATAGTGTTGATGGATACAGATCCCATTGATTTATGCCAGACCATTAACGACAGTCCTAGTAATGTCAACAAAAGAACGGAACCACCTGCATAACCGATACCCAAAGAACGGTCGGCAAAATCAGCTAATGTAGTTCCTACTGTGGTTGTGGCAATAATGGTTAACCAGTATAAAAAGGGATGGAAGCGCTTAGCCTTAATCTGAGCTGCAACTGCTGCGAAAAATACCACAGCAAATATCGCTGTCCCCACCAAATATCCTAGCTTCATGGACATAGAAACTGCATCTCCACCGGTTTCTCCAAAAGTAGTTGCCGCAATCTTGATTATCCAAAATATCAGCGTGACCTGTGGCACTTTACTTATTATTTCTTTTGATTTTTGATTCATTATTTACTCCCAAGATATCTTTGTTTAGTTGCGATTCACAGCTGCTGCCCTGACAAGCCAGTGATAGTATTTAAAAAGATACAAACTGTTGTTCCTCGCCCCGGTTCACTGTCCAATGTCAACCGACCCTTATGGGTCTTTACAATTTCCCGGCAAATACTCAATCCCAACCCCATACCCTTCATAGCTGTTCTCAGTGATTGATCGGTACGGAAAAACCGGTCAAATACTTTCTCTCTATCCTGTTTGGCAATCCCTCTGCCGCTGTCGGCTACTTTTATGGTAACGCCACGATTTTCATGACAGAGCGTTATATTTACGTGACCGCCGGGACGGTTATATTTGACAGCATTGTCCAGAATATTGACCAACAACTCCAGCAGTGCCGCTTCATCACCATAGACCATATAGGCTGTTTTTTCTGATTCCACAGTCAACTTGACGCCTTGCCGTTCTGCCAGTATTCCGACTAGTTGTCCGGCTCTGTCCACTAACGCTTTGATGTTTACAGGTTCAAAAGTCAGCGCTGCTTGTTCTGCATCAAATCTGGCTAGGAAAACCAGTTTTTCCACCATACCGGTCAGAAATAACGCCGAAGTTCTGATAGTATTTAAGGCATCACGATAGGCCTGAAGCGTCCGCTTCTTTTTTAATGTAAGTTCACTCTGACTCAAAACGACGGACAAGGGTGTCCTCAGCTCATGCGAGGCATCGGCGACAAACTGTTTTTGCTGCTCAAATGATTTTCCCAGCCTGTCAAAAGTCCGGTTAAATGCCAGTGCCAGTGGTTTGATTTCTTGCGGGTAATGATCTGGCATAATCCGTTCAGCCAGGCTTGAAACAGATATCCTGTCAATGATTTCCGAGATTTGATTAATCGGTGCCAATGCCCGGTGGGCAATAAAAAATCCGCCCAACGAAGCAATTGCGGCTACTAGTGCCAATCCGGCCATTATTATCATTTTATATATCAGTAATTTGTGATAAACATTTTCTATATCAACAGCACATTGTATCCTCACGTTAATCGGTTGTTCAGCCGGTTCTTTTGATTGATAGTTAAAACTGACCAGACGATAACGCCGGTTTTTCAGATGAATGGTATTAAATGTCTTTTCACTCCACTTTTCCGGTACCGGCAGCATGCGGTTACCCAGAGACACTGTTTTTTTTAATACTTTGCCCTTTGCGTCGGTTATCTGATAATAGTGACCGGTCTTACTCTTTTGGAATGCCGATAGGATGGCCGAAAAAGCAGGTGTATTTACATCTCCTTCTTCATCATCAATCATTTGGGACAGACTCATGACTTCTGCCAGCAGAGTATTGTCAACGCTGTTATAGACAACCCGGTTAAGCGCAAAATAAATTATCCCGCCCAGCACAGACAGAATGATCCCCATTACCAGCATATAATACAGTACTATTTTCATTTTCAATGACGTTATCATCATTGGCCTAATCCCTCAGGATATAACCTGATCCACGCACCGTCTGAATGAACGATTGTCCTGAACGGCCTCTAATTTTATTTCTGATCCTGAAAATCAATACATCAAGAACATTACTATCATTTTCCGTCAGGTAGCTATAACAATGTTCATATAACTCGGTACGGCTTAATACCCGGTTACGGTTAAGTATAAAATATTCAAACAAAGCATATTCCTTGGCAGAAAGCATGATCTTTTTATTTTTGCGGCTTACTTCGTGGGCTGCTGTATCAACAATCAGATCACGAATATTCACAACTGTTGATTTGACATCATAAGTCCGTCTTAGCAATGCTCTTACCCGGGCCATCAATTCGTCAAAAACAAAGGGTTTGGTCAGGTAATCATCCGCCCCTTGATCAAGCCCTGTCACTTTATCCTGCAGCGAATCCCTGGCGGTCAGTAACAGGACCGGTGTCTGGATTCCTTTTTTCGAAGTTTGTGAAGAATTTCCAGGCCGTCAATATAAGGCAGCATAATGTCCAGAATGATCAGATCGGAAGTCTCGTTTTCCGCCATAAACAATCCCTCTTCACCGTCATAAGCGACATCCACCGCATAGTTTTCCTCTGCTAGTCCTTCTCCTATAAGGTCGGCAAGTTTTTTTTCATCTTCGACCACAAGAACACGCACTATTGGCTCCTTAGTTCTTTATTTATAAATTACCGGAGAAACAGTTGATTCTGCTTCTCCGGTTATGCTTTTTTCAATCATTATCGTCATCTTGTTCTTGCCCTTCATCTTTGTCATCCTTATCCTCTTTATCATTATTTAACCCAAGGATGTTACCGTTGCCAGCATCAATCCAAAGTTCCATTATTTTATTATTTGGTTTGACCACTTCAACTTCAAATATTAAAAACCCGTTCTTGTTTGCCAATTCAGCACTCAGCGTACGTCCGGCTACTCTTGCCAGGCCTTTTTCAATTGCCTGAGATAAGGTAAGCTTCGCCATTGCCGGCCACATTGCTTCCCCAGCCTCTCCTACCGGGAGAGTTCCACCTTTCACTTCTCTTGCCAGTAGATAACCGCCACTCAAAATTATAGCGAGTAACAGCATGGATAAAATCTTTTTCATTATCATCACCTCTTTTCCTTCGATTATTTTTAATTTCATGGCCATTATAACGACGCAAAGATTACAGGATGATGAACAGCTTTTAGTTTTTTTGGGGGACAGGATCTGACCCCACCCCTATTTTAAGCCACCCGCGAGAAAAGTCCCGGGGTGCTTTTTGCTGATTGCTACGCTTCGTATTCCCACGTAAATTCATCAGGCGTTTTGTAACCCAAGGCACTATGCGGCCCGAAGGTATTGTGTGAGATCATCGGGACGTTGTTGCCTAAGTTGCTTTACTTTCCAACCGTTCAATCGTCCCGGCAATTGTCAATAGTTATACGATTCAGAAAACAACATCCCCCTTTTTATATCGTTTTTCGCAGACTTTCAGCACAAACATTCAACCCAATGCTCGCGTCGGTCATCTTGCAGATGCAAAATAAGTTCGGCTTGCTCTGCCCCATCCACCGTTAGCCGCGCCTCGGACCGATCGTGTTTAGAAACGGTGATATGATAAACCGTCTCCCGGAAGCGATAATGAATCAGGAACTTACCCCATTCATCCGGCCAGCTTGGTGAAAAGGTCAATTGGTCCACATCCAGTTTTAATCCCAACAAGGATTCCAGGATGCACTGGTACATCCATCCGGCCGAGCCTGTGTACCAGGTCCACCCGCCCCGGCCTGTGTAGGGGGGGCGCGAATAGACATCTCCGGCTAAAACATAGGGCTCCGTCTTGTACACGGCCATCCGTTCCGGAGTACTCGTATGTAAAATAGGATTGATTAGGTTTAGCCAGGCCCAGGCTTTTTCCCCTTCGCCCAAGGCGGCCATGGCCATCGTGGCCCATACCGCGGCGTGCGTATATTGACCACCGTTTTCCCGGACACCCGGAACATAGCCGCGAATATAACCCGGGTCGTGCTCCGTTTTGTCAAATGGAGGATCGAACAATTGAATCAAGCCGGATTCGGGTTTCACCAGATAGTGTTCCACGGCCTGCATGGCCACCAGATTGCGGCTTGAATCTCCAGCGCCTGACAATATGGACCAGCTCTGCGGCAAGGAATCAATACGGCACTCGGTATTAGCCGCCGAACCTAACGGGTCGCCGTTATCAAAAAACGCCCGCAGCCACCAGTGCCCGTCCCAGGCCTGGGCTGAAATCCGATCCCGCAGGCTTTCGGCTTCAGAGCGGCAACGCTGGACCATGGCTGCATCCTGCTGCCTTTGCGCGATTGCCGAAAATTGGGTCAGGACTTGATAGAGAAAAAACGCCAGCCAAACACTTTCTCCCTGCCCTTGTTCCCCCACCCGGTTCATACCGTCATTCCAATCACCGGTTCCCATTAGCGGCAAACCATGCTGGCCAAAGTTCAAGGCGTGCACCACGGCCCGGCTGCAGTGTTCATAAAGCGTTTCCTTGATCTCCGAGTGACCGGGCAGATCGTAATAGGATTCTTCTTCCGCTTTAACCGCCCGGCCTTCGACAAAACCCAGCCTCTCGTCCAAGACACCAGCATCCCCCGTGCCCTCCACATAGCGGCAAACCGCATACGGCAGCCAAAGATAATCGTCCGAACAACGGGTCCGCACGCCGCGTCCAGTCGGCGGATGCCACCAATGTTGAACATCGCCTTCCGGAAACTGGCGCTCCGCACAGCGCAGCAAGTGTTCCCGCAACAACCGCGGTTCGGCATGGAGCAGGGCCAGCGCGTCCTGCAATTGGTCGCGAAATCCGTAGGCCCCTCCGGATTGATAAAAGCCGCTGCGGCCCCATAAACGGCACGCCAAGACTTGATAGAGCAGCCAGCCGTTACCTAGAATATTCAAACTGCGGTCCGGCGTTTCCAAATGCACGGCACCCAAGGTCCTGTTCCAGTAGTCCCACACACCCTCCAAGGCCGTCCGCGCCGGACCTTTTCCCCGAAAGCGTTGCGCCAAGGCTCGGGCTTCTTCAATATTACGGCCAGCGCCCAAGATAAAAACGATCTCTTTTTCTTCCCCCGCCGCCAACTCAATCGTGGCCTGCAAGGCGGCGCAAGGATCCAGGGCCGGCCCCACCTTGTTGGCCAGCCGCGATCGCTGCATGGCCGCGGGATTTTTTAAACTGCCGTTACGGCCCACGAATTCCGCACGATCACCGGTGACACTGCGATTAGGATCATTGACATTGAAAAACGCCACCCGTCCTGAGAACTCGCCATGAAAAGGGTTGCGGGCGAACACGGCGTTGCTTTTGGGATCAATCTCGGTCACCACGTGCATGAAGGTTTTAGGCCGCAACTCCCCCAAGACCCACTCCACGTACCCCGTGGCCGTAAGGCGCCGCGGGCGTCCCGATACATTGCGTAATTTTAAAATCCAAAATTTCGCGGGCGCATCCGGGGCGACGTAAAGGGTAAACTCCGACGAAATCCCAAAGTCCGTATATTCAAAAATGCTGTACCCGAATCCGTGCCGGCAGGCATAAGGTCTTGCGCCCCGGGCCGGAAAGGGCGCTGGCGACCAGAACCTTCCGCTTTCTTCGTCGCGTATATAAAACGCTTCCCCGCTCGAATCGAAAACCGGATCGTTGTGCCAGGGAGTCAGGCGAAACTCGTGGGCATTCTCACTGAAGGTGTACCCCGAGCCGCTTTCCGAAACCACGGTCCCAAAGTGAGGGTTGGCGAGCACGTTCACCCAGGGCATGGGGGTTGTTTCCTGCGCCGTGGTGGTCACAATATACTCTTTGCCGTCTTGGGTAAACCCGCCTATTCCGTTGAAAAAAATCAAATCCCTGCGCGCCAAATCCACGGGCTGCTCCGGCCACAGGTGTTGTCTCCGATAAGGTGTAAATGCCATCACACCGGCCTCGGCCTGGACCCGAGGGGTCATTTGCTCCTGCAACGTGCCGCCTAGGTCCGTAATGATGATGCGCGCCACGGTTTGCATAAGCACCTGATCCTCTTCCGGAATCTGGTCCATGCGCCGGATAAAAATTCCGCCGGGCTGATCCACCGCATGGGCTTCCATCCCTGATGAGATTAAGCCGATAATGCGATCATGCAACAACTGCCGGTAGCCGGTGGCGTCCTCATTCCAAATGACCAAATCTGCCGCCAGTCCTTTTAAACGCCAATAGGCATGAACTTGCAGCATGCACCGCACCAGGTCCATATTGGCGGGGTCGGAAATCCTCAGCAGCACAATAGGCAAATCTCCGGAAATTCCGTACCCCCACAGCCCGGACTGGCCGCGGGTATTTTTCAAAATCACGCCCGGGAGGGCCCGGCGGGCCGGATCGGCAAAAATGATTGAGCCGGCGAGGCGGCCGAATACCTGGGCATCGGCCTCAGTGGCATTGAGCTGGTGCAGCACGACCTGGCCGTGGCTAAAGGCGAGTTCAAAAACCCGGTCCGTCAGGCGCCAATCGTGATATTTTTCAATAAGGCCCATCGCGCTTTCGCGGGTTTCTGCCGCCCCCAAGACGATATTGACTACCACCGTACCTTCCGGTTCCAGGCGGATACGGCGCCGAATGGCGATGATGGGATCTAAAACCGAGCCTTCGCTGTCCGAAAGCTTCCCGGTTTCCAGAGCCGCCGGTTCGGAAACGTTTTTTCCCCGGCCGATAAATTTCAACCGGTCGGTTTCAAAAGATGTTTCCACCTCCCCGGCGCCCTGAATAACCATAAGGTGCAATAGCCAAGGCGGTTTCTCCTGCGCCGACCGGGGGCGGCGGGTGCAAAGAATGCTGTTCCGGTTGCGGATGATCTCCGTCTGGATGAACAGGTTGTTGAACGCCGGGTGTGTGGCTTCAGCCGCCGGTGGGGCCAACACCACTTCCGCGTAGGAGGTCAATTCCAGGGTACGGGCCTCGCGGGCACGGTTGGTGATACGCACGCGGCGCAGCTCGATATCATCTTCAGGCGAAACCGCGATCTCGGTGTGGGTGTCCAGATCCAGGTCCTGCCGCCGGAACTCCGCGCGCGCCTGGGAAAATATCGCTTCATAGTGTTTGCCGGTTTTTTTTATCGGTTGAAACGCCGCAGACCAAGTCTCGCCGCGTTCCACGTCCCGGATATAGCAAAACAACCCATAGTCATCCAGGGTCGGGTCTTCACGCCAGCGGGTAAGCGCCAACCCCTTCCAGCGGCTGTACCCTCCGCCAGCCTGGGTGACCATCACATGATAACGCCCGTTGGACAACAGATGTACCTCCGGAACCGGCGTGTGGGGTGTGTTGAAAATCCGTATAAGGGTTTCCTGTTCTTCTCTCGATTGCCAATGGCGCTCCGCTGCTTCAAAAGCATGTGAAAAAGCTGGTGTTACTTTGGAAACCCGCTCGTGCAGCAACGACAAAGCCGCCTGGAACAATGGTTCGGCTTCAAACCGTTTCTGCATGGGATGGTCCAGCAGGCAATACGCAATGGACAACAACGTCATACCTTGGTGATGGGCCATATATGATCTCAATACCGCAATATTTTGTCCCCGCTGCAAACGCGCGGGCGTATAGTCCACAGCTTCGACCATGCCATAAGATCCTAAAAGACCTGCACCGGCCATGGCCTGCAAATTTCCGGCTGCGGCCGCAGGCTCTATCATCAGGGCTAGGGCCGAGGCATAGGGCGCAATCACCAGATCGTCGGCCAACCCCCGTTTAAAACCCAATCCCGGCACGCCAAACGCCCGGTATTGGTAAAAGTGATTGGCGTCCGTGGTATTGTAGCAGGACTCGGAGATGCCCCAAAACACGCCGCGTTTTTCGCCGTAAGCTATTTGTCGGGCGACCACGGACTTATAGGTTTGGCCCAACAGGGTATTCTCATAGGCGGGCATGACCAAAAGCGGCATCAAGTATTCAAACATGGATCCGCCCCAGGACAACAGGACCGCTTTGCCGCCGGCGAGGGTCAAATTCCGCCCCAAGGTAAACCAATGTTCCTGCGGCAGATGTCCTTGCGCAATGGCCACAAAGCTGCCCAACCGCGCTTCGGAAGCCAGCAGGTCATAATAGCTGTTGTCCCGGCGACGTTCCCGAACATGATAGCCGGTGGCCAAAAGATGTTGGTTGGAATCATATAAAAAATCGTATTCCATCTCCGCTGCGGTTTGGCATTGACGGGCCAGTTTCTCGATCACGGTCATTCTTTCCTTGCCGCGCTGGGCAGCCGCGAGGAACATGGTCCGGAGTTGTTCCAGTCGGGCTTTCCGGTCCGTCGAATCGTTGTCGATGGCTGACAACGCCCACCACGATAAAATTGCTTCTTCCAAGGTTGCGACCTCGCGCAAGGTGGGCCTTAAAAACATTTTTTGCCATAATGTTTGCAAACCCTCCAGGCCCTCCCAAAATGCTTCCTCTGGTTCCGGCCAGGTGATCCAGGGCGCTGCTCCGGCCAGCTCGTCGCTGAACTCTCGGAGTTGCTGTTCCAAAGCGTGTAGCCACCACGCGGCTTCAGGCAGCGTGCCTAAACCCGCTCCCAATGCCGCACTTTGCGCCGCCAGCGCTTGGAGTTGCTCCCATTGTGCTTTTATTCCAACGGGTATTTCCGCCAGTTGCCCGCGAAAATATGCGATTTTTTCTTTGAGTTCAAGGTCGATTTTTAGGCCTTCCCGATGAATCACCTCTTCTAAAACCGCAAAGGTGTCTGCCCGTCCTGCCAACCACTGTTCCGGCGCCAGCGGGTGATCGGTCAAAGCCAGCAATCCCTGTCGTAAAACCAACAGATGTCCGGCCAAATTCCCGCTGTCCACACTGGAAATATACGGCGGGTCCAAAGGCTGAAGGGTTTGGGTATCGTACCAGTTGTAATAATGCCCACGAAACCGCTTCAAAGACTGCAGGGTACGCAGGGTGCACTCGGAACGACGGAGTAGCAATCGGGCGGAAATATAGCCATAGTCGTATGCGGATAAATTGGCCAGCAAGGACAGGCCGATGTTCGTGGGCGAGGTACGATGGGTCCGGGCCGCAAACGGCTGCTCCTGGACATTATCCAACGGCAGCCAGTGATTGTCTTCAGAAGCGTAGGTTTCAAAATATCGCCAGGTGCGCCGCGCCAGTTTTCGCAAAAAAGCGGACTGGTCCGAAGAGAGCCCCGTCGTATACCGCACCGGAGGCCGGCTAATCAACCAAACTGCCAGGGGCGATGAAAACCACAGCGCCAGCACCACAACCGAGGTGCCTAAGAATGCCGGATCGCGCCAGACGATTACAATTCCGGCGAGGAGTGCCAAGCTGGGGGCCATCCACATGGATTTCCAGATATCGGAAAATCTTTGCGTAGCCGCGTGCCCGGAATCACTGGACTGAGTCCAATTGAGCAAGTGTTTGCGACTGATCCACAACCGATAAAGCGTTCGGCTGATCGCTTCCAAGCTGGTGCAGGCTTCGAATGCTAATAATGCCAGCCGAATGATGGCCCTGCCTAAGTGGCGGGCCAGTTCTTGAAGGGTGTCACGCACGTGCATTGCAAACAAAAGCTCCCGCGGTTTCTGAAACATCAATGCAGCCAGCGTTGTGAGCAGCGAGGGCAGGAAGAACACCAAAACCACACCGGCCGTGAGCAACCCAGTCCAAGGGGAATTCAGCCACCCCAGCAGCAATAGGCCGAGAATTGCCGGAGCGACCAGAGACCGGCGCAGGTTATCAAATATTTTCCAAAGGTACAGCTTCCGCAAAGAATTCCGTAAAACGCCCTGGGGTCCGGGCGCTCCGGGCAGCAGCCAGCGCACAATTTGCCAATCGCCCCGGATCCAGCGGGCGCGCCGCTGGGCATCGTCCAAATAATCCTCCGGATAATTTTCATACAACACCACGTCGCTGACCAGTCCGGACCGGGCATAGCCACTTTCCAGTAGATCGTGGGATAGAATACGGTTTTCAGGAAAGCGATGAGCCAATACTTTTTGAAAAGCCTCCACGTCGTATATCCCTTTGCCGACAAACGATCCCTCCTGGAATAGATCCTGATAGGTGTCGGACACGGCCAGTGTGTAAGGATCGATGCCCTCTTCGCCACCAAACAGGCGCGCAAACCACGATTTGCGTGCATCGGCCTGGATGGTTCCAATCCGTGGTTGCAAAATGCCATAGCCGTCGTCAACCCGGTTGGCCACAGGATCTACCCGCGGCCGGTTCAGTGGATGCGCCATGGTGGCCACCAAGGTCCGGGCCGAATCCAAGGTCAACCGCGTATCGGCGTCCAGGGTAATGACGTATTTCATCTGATCCAAGATAGAAGCCTCCCCCACGATCAGGGTTCCTGGTTCCGGGAGCCCATTCCGCAGGATCGTGTTAAGATTTACCAGTTTTCCGCGTTTGCGTTCCCAGCCCATCCAGCATGCTTCCTGAGGGTTCCAGCGGCGGTGGCGGTGGAAAAGATAAAATCGCGCACCCTGTTCCGAAGGATAACGATCATGCAAGTGCTTGATGCCGGCTTTCACAGCTTCCAGCAAGGCATCATCTTCGGGCAACGTTGCCTGGGGGGCATCTTTGAAATCCGTGACCAAGCCGAAATACAAATGGCTGTCACGGTTGGCCAAGTACAATATTTCCAGGTTTTCCAGCAAGCCCGCCACGGTTTGCGGATTGGAGAGGATGCACGGAACCACGACCAGGGTGGAGGCTTCCGGAGGCAGACCTTTGGAATAATCCATGCGCGGCAGGCCGCGGGGTTTAACCAGCCGACCCACCAACCAATTCACCAAGTCAATCGCCGGTTGGCTGGCGACGATGAGCAGCAGCATGGCAGCCAATCCAAAATACCCAAGGGATGCGGCACGTATATTCCAGAGAAATAAGCCGGCAAACCCCAACGTCAAAACACCTATCGCCCCAAGATAAAAAAAGAGCGCAAACCGCAGGACCAGCCGCTCACAATGTTCCCCCAAGGTAAATCGCGGTCTTAGTGCCTGTTCAAGCTTTGCCTGGCCGCGATTCAGCAGATAATACCCTACATGCGCGGTGCGGTCCTCCTGGCCGTGAATCTTTGCCGCCGAGCGCGCAAGCTCCAGCGCTCGGGTGGCAACCGTCTCTTCCGAACAACTGCTGCGTTTGGCTAAAATTTCAACCCGGTGGCGGCACCGGTCACGTGTGGTAAAATCCGTTCGAGGATAGGCATCCATGGGATCACGGCTCAATATCCGCTCCACCCGGCTCATGGTTTCCACAAACTCGCGCCAGTCCATGGCATGGATAAAACGCAGGCTGAAAATACTGTTGCTGACCGATACCTGATCTTCAGCCCGCCGCTGATTTTCCAGACCCACAAGTTGCTCGATATTGAGGCCGTCTTCGCTTAAATGTTGCTCAATCCAAGTCAAGGGCAAGACCAGGTTCGGCCCCTGTCCTTGAAACCGGCGGGCCAACTCCGCCACGAACGCGCTGGACATGGGAGGATTCGAACGCGCCATGTCCGCCATTTCAAGCACCAGGTTTTTGGGATCTTTTTCTACGACCGTGATCATGCGGTTGGCCCAAAAGCCCGCCAGTCTGCGGTCCAATTTTCCCGCCGTGATGTGTGTCGCCACACGCCGCAGGTTTTCAATCAAAGCCAGCCGGAGCATGATGGGAATAGCCCACAATTCGCCCAGTTTTAACGTGACCAGACTTTGATAAGCATCTACAAATGCGCTCAAACTGCCGGCTTCCACCCGGCCGTCGCCATGGGCAATGATCTCCAGGGCCATATCGTAAACCCTTGGAAATCCTGCGGTCTTACCGATTGTAAGCGTGGGCAATTCGCGGCTGAAAGATTTGGGTAGATGTTTGCGAGCTAGGCGGATTTGCTCTTCAATGAGGTGGAAATTATCCAGGAACCATTCATCAGCGGGCAGCAGGGGTGTTTTTTTCGCAGCCTCGTCCTGAAGCAGTTGGTAAGCTTCCAAAAGCAGCTTTTCGTTCTCATTCAGCCGAGGTAGCAGGCGGTCCGGACCACGCGTTTTTTCAAGTTCATGCCACCTGGCCAAACTTTTGGCGAATTCCGCCATTTGTTCGAGACTGAACAGCTCCGCTTGCAAGGGCTGCTCATTGCTCAAATCCCGCGCCGTTTCCTGAGGCCTAGAGCGAATTTTAAACAGGAGTAAATTTTTAATTTTATCCCTGATGCTTTCGTTCATAGGTTTTCCCAATCTCCGAAATTCTTTTTTGGGGATGCACTTACTCCGAATCCATGCTCGCTGCTTTTTATCTCGTGTTCGCAGCCTCGAACCAACCACCAGTAACAAATCATATAAACACCAACTCAGCATCGCTCAGCCCGGTTTTCGTTGTCACAGCTCTCAAAGAGGATTTGAATTTCAATGTCCTCGTTGACCTTAATGGTGATTCCGCATCGAAAACCTGTTTTCCGGCAGTTTTTACGATAGCGAAATCCGCCGTTGCCTTTTTTCTGTTAGAGGAACCATAGCCAGGTAGGAGTTTGCGTCATAAACCTCGGCGCAGCAAGCTGTGGCACTTGCTTGTCCATAATGGTGCCCGCTAGCCTATTTTTTCTTTGATTTTTTCTCCTAGCCACTGGACTCTTTCTTTCAAAGCATGGATTTGATCAATCAAATCCAGAATAACCGGGACCGATTCATCGTTGACCCCCATGTCTTCCATTAGATCGCGAATAAGCAGCAACCGGGCAACATCTTCCTGCGCCAGCTTTTCCGCTTCTTTATCCAAAGGCTCGACCCACTGGTTTTGCAGACATTCCCGGAGAAATTCCTCGCTGATTTGATAGGTTTGAATAACTTCCTTATAATGATATACCTGCATTACCCTCGCCCTCCCGTCATATCAAATTGTTTGCGCGGGTTATATGGATTTTTACGCACCCACTCTTGAATAAAATCCTTAAAATTCTGATCCTGGGTTGGCGGCATAATCACTCTCAGTTCCACAAGCAGGTCACCCCTGTGGTTGTTCTCTTTATCCGGAAATCCTTTATTTCTCAGGCTTAGTTTTTTGGCCGTGTCCATGCCTGGTGGAATTTTCATCATGACCGGCCCTTCAATGGTTGGAACTTGTATTTCCGCTCCATTGACGACCTCCCCGAGGCTTACGGGAACCTCGATTAACAAGTTGGACCCTTCCCGGCGGAATATTTTCGAGGGACGCAGCTTAATTTCCACATAAGCATCCCCCGGTTTTCCATTGCCAAAACCAGGCCCCCCTTGACCGGCAAGCCTAAGTTTTGTCCCCGTATCCACGCCGGGAGGTATTTTAAGCAAAAGCGGTTTCCCGGGCTTAAGGTTAATATCTTTTTCGCATCCCAGCACCGCATCCTGCAAATCGATCTCCAGAGTGAATAGATAATCCTCTCCTGGAATATCAATAGTGTTGGCCTTTGCCTGCCCGCCGAAAATCGAGCTGAAAATATCCTGAAAATCTTGGGCATGCGCTTGGCTATAGCGGTTCCCGGCTGCTTGGGTTTCCCGATAAAATGGCCCTCTCCTACCGGCCTGATCTGGCGCCCCCCCAGCAAACTGACCTTGCTTATATTTTTCTCTCATTGCTTTGGTTTCGATCAGCTTATAGGCCGCACTGATTTCCTTGAATTGATGAGCCGCATCGGCCTTGCCCAGGTTAACGTCGGGATGATGTTTTTTGGCTAATTTTCGGTAAGCATTTTTTATTTCTTCATCAGTCGCATCTTGTGAAACACCGAGTGTTTTGTAGGGATCAAGCATAGCATCCTCTCCGTTTCCAATGAGCTGGGCAAACTGACAATATTAAAAATGAACCCTTTTCGATTTCCAGATCAACCACCAGATTACTTTAACACCTTTTCTCTTTTCAAGACAGATGCAATCTTTTTAAGAACAGAGATAGAATTAATTTTCGATTGCTATTTTGCCATTCTCGTTTTTCTCTCCCTAATCGCGGAATATGGTCCAAGTAGGCATGCCTATTGTCAAAGGTTAGTTGATTAGTTTTCCCCTGGAGTTCCCCTAGTTCATTTCCGGGATTGGGGTTCTGTTTCTTGCGAAAGTGCTGATTGAGGCGAGGCAATAAAAATCTTCCCAGGTTAAAGCGGTTGCCATGATGAATACCCGCTACTTCATTTCAAATCGCTATAGGTGCCGGCCTTTAATGACTCGAATCAGCACCACCACGATCGCGATGACTAATAGGACATGAATAATTCCTCCCATAGTGTAAGAGGTGATAATACCCAAAAGCCAGAGGACAATCAGGATGGCTGCGATGGTTAAAAGCATTTTATTTCTCCTTTGCCATGAATTTGGGATAACTCAGGCGGACCACTGCCGCCCTACAACACTCGGCTTGCTTGGCATCAAATTCTCAACGCTCATGCCCAAGACCGTTTGCCTAAAACATGGTAGCCGGATATCATTCCCGCTGCGGCCGACGGGATTTCTCAATGACTGTACCTGTCGACGTGGACTTCATCCTATCCTTTATCACCATCTTTGAAATCCTTTTCTTGTTCCCATCGGCATTAACCTCACGCCTAGTGTGCCTGTCCTAGCGGCAGCCTGCTCAAAGGAAGTCGGTCAGCCGCTGTTATTCCTGGTAAATGCTTAGGACCGCTGCCGGCATCTATGCTGTTAGATTCATTTTTATCATTTGCCTTCCCTTTTGATTTTTCGTACAAATACCTTAGTGTCCAAATTGTGAATGGGCATCGCGTGACAAGCCTTTATTATCAACGCTAAAACTCTACGCTCGCCATGATAGACTCGGCTGGGATGTAAATATAATTCCTTTTAAAAACTGATCCCGAGGGTCAGCCCGCTTGGATATCCTATCCGCATGACCAAGGCCGGATAATTGGCGGAATTCAAATAATAACGGCCACCCAGGCTCATTCCCGGCCAAAAGAAAAAGGTCTGGTCATCGCCGCTGGCCCGACGGCTAAACCAATTTTGGAAAGCAACGCCGCCTTCCGCGAAAAGGGACCAGTCGCGGGTGAGATAAAAATTCCACTGCAGCATAACCGGAACCACCACCCCCGTAACGTTATAATCACTGGCTGTCCAATTCAAGAAGTCTGCCCCTAAGTTGATAGCCACGCTGTTGTTAAGATCATTGATGAATCCTTGTTTCAATACCGGAAAATTAATACGAATTCCAGCCCCCAGATTGTTGATCCCTAAAACTGCATGAATTTCGGTCTCCACCTGACTAAGATGATTGTCGGGTTCATCCGCAATACCTTCCAAAGCAAACGTGGGACTTACAGCCAGCAGTATTGCCGCCAGGCTTGTAATTGCGATAATTTTTTTCATCATTGCCTCCTTGAGGCTTAGGTTACTTACCATCTTTTTTTACCACCCTCCAAAAACCGCCCCCACTTTATGTCTTTGGTGCCGGAGTTAGAATAATAGAATGCGATTTGCTTAATCTAACCATCCAACTCCGGCACCAATTAATTACCATAGGCAGGCAATTTGTTTCATCAGCATATAGCACTGACTAACCTTGCCAGCTAATTTGTTGCCTTCACATCACTTTTGATAATGATCTCGACGCGGCGGTTATTGGCGCGCCCCTCGGCCGAAGCGTTGTCGGCAATCGGACTGGCCTCACCCATCCCTTTTGCCACGATACTATTGGATGGATATTTTCTGCTTATAAGATAATCACGCACCGCCTCGGCCCGGCGTTGCGAAAGAGCTTGATTGTAAGCCACTGTACCCTGGGAATCGGTGTGCCCCTCCACAATGAGATTGCGCGCACCAACTTCCAGGAGTGCATTGGCTACCTGATCAAGCTTTTTTTGTGCAGAGGACATCAAAATCGCCTCGTTGGATCTAAAGAGGACATTTCCAGAAAGTGTAAGGACCAATCCGCGCTTCTCCTCTTTCATGGCAGCGAGCGTGGCAAGTTTCGCCAACGCATCAGCGGTCCGCTGCTCGGAATCACGCAAGTCCTGCGCTGCCGCCTGCTTCTCGGCAGCCCTCAAGTCCTGCTTCCCTTGCTCCATGATTGTGGTTTGTTTTTCATGGAAAGCGACGTTTGCATTTTCCTTTTTTGTCACATCGACTGCCATAGCGCCGAGCGCTCCCGCCTGTTCAGCTTTGCGCTGGGCGACATAAGCAAGATCTTTGGTTTTATACGAATCAGGTTCTTTCTGGAATGATTTTTCCGCCAAAACGAGTGCCTCATGTGCCTTGTGTAATTCCGCAGGCACGAGTTGTGCGGCCGGACCTTCGCTCGCTTGTTGATAGGCCGAACGGGCGTTGACTAGTTCCTTGGGCGGCATGGATGCGCAGCCGGCGAAGAGCACGATGGATGCGACCAGGGTCAAATATTCAATTGTTTTCATAACTTCCCCCTTTAGGATTGTCTATTGGATCATGGGTTTTCTTGCTGGAGTTGGCGTACTCGAGCTACCGCTGCCTGGGCTTCCCTTTTCTCGACATCCCCGCGGGAGAGCGTAACCGCCAGCTCAGCGTCTGCTTCGGCTCGTGAAAGCATCGAGACAGCCTTGTCCTTTTCTCCTTTCGCGGACAGCGCTCGGGCGGCTTCCAATTGCTCCTTGGCCAATTGCAAATGTAGTGAGGCTCGGGGTACTTTTGCCGCCCCTGCCTCTTCAGCGGCGCGAATCCCCGACGTAGATGCTTCTGTGCGCAGTGGAGCTCGTGAACATCCTACTGCAAATGCAGTGGCGACAACAGCTACGGCCAATATTACAATTCCGTGTTTGGATACAAGTCTCATTGAACCCTCCTTTGAAATTTGATTTCGTGTTTGTTTCACCGCATGACCTTGTATCATGCAACTCTTTTTTTAAGTCTTCAAACTATGCCGGTTGGTTGTGCAACCCTTGGCCAATCCTTTTTTCTTGATCTTTTTACAGCACTTCGTGCGGCTGCAGTCATTCTGCGCCCTGGCTTCTCTTGGCCATTCTGTGCCTCCTATAACGCCCGGCCTTCGCCACGGATCGTTTTTCAGCTTCGCCGCCCAGAGGCAATGCCACCTCATACAACTTCCAGGGGTGGCATTGCCCCCCATGTTACTTAGCACTCGCTACTTACCAAAAACCGCCTTGGTCTGACCAATTTTTTCCTGAACTTTACCGGCCATCCTTTCAATTTTTCCTTTTGCCTTCAACTTTGGATTGTCGGTGATTTCACCCATCATTTCCTTGGCCCTGCCTCTAGCTTGGTGATCTCTGCCTTGTGACTTGCTCCTCGTGCTGGAATCCATGGTATTTCTCCCTTCATATTATTTTTTGGATTACTGAACCTTTAACCGCCTTTAAACTAAAATAACATTATTACTCAAGACAACTTCTGCTCTCTCTCCTCCCAAAAGACTCTTTGCGAGTTTCACGCCCATGCTCTTTTCATTCCCAAAGTCAAAGGGGCTATTTCACAACACCTCGATAAATTTCCGCATGTTGGCATGAGCTTCTTTCGAGTTAGTATCCTTGTCTATCGGCTATGACCCAGCCGGCCTCGTCTCACCTGTTCCGATGGTGGCCAACCGGTATTGCCTAGGCATACCCCGCCACGCGGTTGCTATAAAGAACCAATGACTTCGTTTTTTTTAAGGCTCCTTTCCCAGGCTCCACTGGGCCGCCTAAGCTAAAGTTGATGGCCGCTTGTACGGTTTACGACTTCTTCTCGCGCTGCTGAAGTCGTATTTTACCGGACCTCGAGCTCTGTGCTTCTATTACATGGGAAGATCATCTGTTAAGCAATTGTACTGGGGTATAATACCGGAATTGACAGAGGAACAAGCAATAGGAGAGATAAAACAGATTTGCTTCAAAATATTAACCCGCCGCGACCCTACCGTGCGAGAAAAGAGCGCAACCAATATTTATTGTCATCGCGCTATACGGATGATTATCGTTTTCATTTTATCTTAAATCTTCAGCGGAGCCGAGTGGACGAGTTTCGAACCTGGTGCCCCCGCTTTTCCAACGATAGTGACCTCAAGCTCAAGGTCGAATTAGCTATTAGAACAGCCTGATTGGCTTGTCCTCACAAATAAGCAAATGAAAATGATTGGGCATGAGCGCCCAGGCTAATAGTTGATTCGGAGATTTAGGAAGATTGCTTTCGATACGTTGGAGGAAATCATAATAGTCAGCAGCGGTTTAAATGTCTTACGCCGATCCAGGCCACGGCTGAGGATGTGCTGTAATAACCCTGGGGTGTCAATGCGCGCTTGTCGAGGCATGGCCGTGGACTACTATTGCCTCTTCATGATGTCAATAGGTTATTAAGTAAGTCCGTCCCCTTCGGCTTCCATGTTTGAGTACATCGAGATGTTTTACAATTATTGGCGGCCGAACTCAACACTGGGCTATTTGAGCCCAGGTGAGTTTGAAAAAGTCGGCAGTGTGGCGTAACGTCGTGTCCACTTTTTCGGGGGAAGATCACAACGTCCCCTATTCTCTGTTCTTGGCGCAATAAAACGGCTTGATTGATGCGTCTGGGGCTGGTACCATTTAGCTAATGTGAGTGAATTCCTCGGATGATCGTGAGGCGTAATGTCGGATAATCATTCACCAGCAGCTTGTTGCGGCGTTTGCTTTTTTCATTGTTTTCCGGCTTAAGAGCCGCGCCGAGGTGGGAGAATCTCCAGTGAACCGGCCGGATTGGTTTGACAAATTGAAGCCTTTTGCCCTGCCCAATAGGACTAGTTCCCTGATTTATATTTTCACCTCATTGGTACCCTATTTATTCCTTTGGTCTGCGATGTTGGTGCTTTTGGAAAAAGGATTTCCCATCTGGTTGGTTTGGGTTCTGGTAATTCCCGCCACCGCCTTTTACATCCGTATTTTTATCATTTTACACGATTGTTCGCATCTGTCTTTTTGGGGTTCAAAAAACCTCAGTTACTTTTTGGGACATCTTTGCGGGATCATTACACTAACGCCTTTTTTCGACTGGCAGAGGAACCACGGCCACCATCATGCCAATGTCGCCAATCTGGACAAGCGCGGCACCGGAGATATTTGGACCATGACTTTTCAAGAATACTGCGCGGCCGGGTTTTTGACCAGATGGAAATACCGTTTTTTTCGAAATCCGTTTTTCCTTTTCCTGGTTGCCCCTCCGTTCCTATTTGCCGTCATGTACCGTTTCCCCCAAAAAAGCACTCGCCGGAAGGACTATTTTAGCATCGCGATTACCGACGTGGTGCTGGTGTTGATCATTTGGGGTGCTTCGGCCACAGTGGGCCTTAAACATTACCTGGCCGTACAGCTCCCCATCCTGTTGCTGGCTACGCCTGTTGGGATGTGGCTCTTTTATATCCAGCACCAGTTTGAAGATGTTTATTGGAGTCACCAGGAGAACTGGGATTTAATCATCGCGGCCGTTAAAGGCGCTTCGTTTTATAAACTGCCCGGCATCCTACGGTGGACGACCGGAAACATTGGCTATCACAACCTTCATCACTTAAAACCCAGGATTCCCTGTTATAACTTGAAAGCATGCTATGACCAGGTGCCCGAGCTTCATCAGCTTGAACCCATCACATTCAGGTCGGGTTTTAAATCCCTGCGACTGGCCTTGTGGGACGAGGAAGCGAAAAAGTTGATCAGTTTTAAAGCTGCTCATCAAAAAATCATAACAGCGGGTTTGCCGCAATAATTATTTCCGGAAGCAGGCGACCACCATGGCCTATTTAAAAGTCGATCCCGATCTTTGCATCGGCTGCACCCTTTGCGTGGAAATTTGCCCGAAGGTTTTCGAAATGCGGGAGAACAAAGCCTGGATTATTTCCCCAAAACTTCTGCCGGTAAAGGAAAAATTCGCGATAGTTAGAAATCCAAGTGATTGTGAATCCTGTGATTGTGTTTTGGCGGTGGATAGCTGCCCGACGGCCGCGATTTCCTTGGAAAAAAACAGTTAATGCCCTGTCGTCCGAAATCATGAAGGAGGATCACATCCTCCCGTGTGTAAGAGGAGAGGACTGTTTTGCTAAGATCATAAAAACTGTTTCCGCAACAAGACCGATCTACGCAAAAGCCGTAGATAACCCGGATACAAACTCTAATAGCCTCGTTGCCGGACTTCTTTTTCATTGAAGCCCATATAATGAGCAACTTCGTGAACAACGGTGCGTACAATTTGATCTTTTATTTGTGGCGAAGGGGCGGAACCATAGATCTGCTCAAAGCTCTCTTGATAAATTTCTATTCTGGTGGGTTCCAGTTGCACGGCAAAGGTATTGCGTTGATTTATCGGCACACCAATAAAAATACCAAAGACCGTACTATTGGGAAAAAGCTCATGTACCCGCTCCGGAACATTTTCGCGTGCAATAATCGGTCGATTAGGGGACATGTCTAACTTCAAACTTTACAAACTCATTCACTGTATCCCTATTTTCCTTCTCTAATGTGCTCCCAATAAAAACAACTTACTTACAGCTGCTGAACTTATTTTATAATATTGAACCCATATATTTTGCTTAATTTTAAAATATTTTGTACTAATATAAATTATCAATGCTCTTGCTTTTACAACACGACGCGATAATGAACGACCTGGTTTCTTTAATTCTTCATATGCTATATTAAATATTAAACTTGCTTGTTTTATAATCATTTCTTCATTTATATTTTTTATTTCTTTTTCAATATTTATTTTTTCTTCAAATACTTTGGCGGCTGTTTCTACAAATTGTCCATCTCCTAATATACGACTATCATATAATTCCCTCTCGTCTTTTTTTCTTTTAATTACTACTTTTAAACTGCCCGCGCTTCGAACTAAACCTCCACCTGACAAATCCTTTTCCTCTTTTGTTTTGTTTTTCAAATATTGAATATATTTACTTCGCGCTTCTTTATACGTTTTACCAAATCTTCCTAACGCCTCATTGATTTCTTGCCATTTCCTATTCTCTTGCCCTAATAACGCACGATGGCCACTCCAACGATAATTTATCAATTCATCCAAATCTTTTACCATCCCAGCTTTTAATGGATTCAAATGAATATACGCGATCAGTTCTAAAAAATAACTTTCTTTGTCACATAATATTGCTTTATAACGATTCTGAAAAAATCGTCCATTCCGATGATATGTTCTATTGAAGTATCCAGCATATGTAGTCTGAAGGCGAGTCATAAAACGGGATAATGGTTGTTCTCCCCGCTCTATTAATAAATGATAATGATTTGACATTAATACCCACCCATAACACTTATGTCCTTCTTCTAATAGTAAAGCTCCCAGTGTTTGAATGAACATTTTATAATCTTTTGGCTTTTTGAATATCTTTCGACGTTCTATCCCTCGATTAATTATATGATAGAATCCACCTTCGATATCCAATCTTGGCTGTCTTGGCATAATACTTTTTGACAGACTTTTTCTTTTTTCATTTCACTTTTTTACAAAAAAAGGACATGCCTATAGTTTCAAGTTAGACATGTCCCCTAATCGGGTCCCCTAATCGGGTCCCCTCATATTCAGATTTCAGAGGTTCTGATGCCTGATTATCCGACAGCACGGCTATCTCAATTTCGCTGATCATTTCAACACACCCGGGCGATCCAAAAATTTGGCTTGTGCTTTAGCTACAAGAATCCCTTTTTGCCTTAATTCCGCCTTCACCTGGTAGAGCGGTGGTCTGGCTTCATCTAGTTTAGCTTTCAATTCAATCGGCGTTTCCCAAGGGACGGGTTTTAAAAAGCGCACCCGCAGCTCAGCTGTCAAGCCTTGGATGCCTTGATTAAACAAACAATGCGTCATAGCGGCATCCAAAAGCGCACTGATGACACCGCCATGCAGGATGCCTGCATATCCTTGCAATTTTTCATGCGCTTGAAAAACCGCACTGACCTCGCCCGCGGCATTAGCCTTAAAATCAAGCCGCAGCGACCAGGGATTGTCTTCTCCGCACATTAAGCATTGGGAATGACTTTCAGGACAACGGCTCATGATTTATCCATATACTCCTGCCGCGCCAGCATCGTCGCAGCCAATTCCACGCATTCTGCGCAGTTCATCCGCTTAAAAGCACGAATTCCCCGGCACTGTTCAGAACCCGTTTTCTCCCGAAAAGCCTGGCGGAGTATGTTTTTCGTCTCACTCTTTTTCGCCAGCGACAATGCGGCATGTAATGCTCCGCATTCGCCTTTTTCCGCCCGGCCCGCGCCCAGCATCCTGGCCTTATCAATCTCGGCCTCTGTAATATTATGCCAATGTTGGAATCCAGCCAGGATACTTTGCGCGCAATTCTTTTTATGCAGCTTATACGCCGCCATACTTTTTTCAACGGGCATCGCGTTTACTCCCTGTTTTTAATGATCACAAACATTTCCACCCAATTGCAACGTTCCTGCAAAATAGTCTGCAATAATTTTCTCCGGCGTTTCCGCAGGCGCGCCCACCAATACCTTGATGCCCTGCGCAACGAACAAATCCTGAGCGCGCTGCCCCATGCCTCCTGCAATAATCAGAGTCGCTCCCCGTTCCGCCAGCCACGGAGGCAGCAACCCAGGCTGATGCGGAGGTGACACAATATCTTCACGTTTGAGTGTTTTTTTGCCTGCCTCGTCCACATCCACCATCGCAAAACTTCCAGAATGCCCGAAATGCATGGCTAATTTCCCGTCTGCTAAAGGAATCGCAATTTTCATGACTTTATCTCCTTAATATTTAGTTTTTTTCTTCCGTTATTTCTGCTAAATCCAAATCCGCAATCGGTTTGATAATATCCCGCATGATTTGTGCTGTGGGCGTCGAAGCAAAATGGTGGATAAAAGCCCGGCCATTGTCGCACGACTCGGCGATTTTCGGGTCCATGGGTATCGAAGCTAAAAACGGCACCTGCATATCTTCTGTAATGCGTTTCCCTCCTCCCCCAGGCAATATCGCGGTTATTTCCCCGCACTTCGGGCAGACAAAGCCGCTCATGTTTTCAACCACCCCGAGCACAGGCACGTGAAGACTCTTGCAAAACGTGATGGACTTGCGCACATCCACGGCAGCCACTTTTTGCGGAGTAGTCACGACCACTGCGCCGTCTAATGGTTCGAGCAATTGGCAAATGGAAAGCGGTTCGTCCCCAGTCCCCGGGGGAGAATCGACAATCAGATAATCCAAATCGCCCCACTCCACGTCCTGTAAAAACTGCCGTATAACGCCCATCTTCATGGGCCCGCGCCAGATCACAGCCTCGTCCTGGCTTTTTAATAGAAATCCCAGGGAAATAACTTTCATATCACCCAGTTCAACCGGGATCATTCCATCATCTCCAGTTTGAAGTGTCTCCTTTTCCAGACCAAGCATGGTTGGAATGCTCGGACCATGAGTATCCACGTCCAACAAACCTACACGTTTTCCTGACAACATAAGGGCCGTGGCCAAGTTGACAGCCACCGTGCTTTTACCAACACCGCCTTTACCAGACAGCACCACCACCTTGTGCCGGATGCGGCAAAGCCGCGACTGGAGTTTTTGTCGTTCCTGAAATTCTTTTTCGTTTTCTTCGGGTTTACGTTTAGATGCCGAACAATCGTTGTCCGAACAAGTATTGCAGGTGCTATCCGTGCTGTGAGATTGCATATGTCCGCCTTTTTGTTTTTCTATATAATCTTCGCATGCGGCTTTTAAAGTATTAGCTGCCAGAAGCGCGCAATGCTCATGTTCCTTAGGAAAACCGTGCATCGCTTCCAAAATATCCTTTTGCTGTAAAGCAGACGCGTCTTCAACACGTTTGCCCCGTGCCAGGCAGGTGGCCATGCTCCCGCATGCCAGGGAAGGCCCGCAACCGTCTGTAATGAATGATATTTTTTCAACTTTGTCTTTTTTAATGGCCACCCAAAATTCCATGGTGTCGCCGCAAGGCCCGGTAATGCGGGCATGGCCATCGTATTTTTCCAATGCGCCTAGGTTCCTCGGATGCAATACATGATCGCGTGCATATTCGGAAAGACTTTCAAGATCAATGCATTCCATATCTTATCTGTTCTCCCCTTCTACAAATTAAGTTCATGCCATAGTTCCCTAAATTCCATAGCCGAAGGCGCATCGGTTTCTACTACCGCCTGCTCTTGCATTTGCGCCCGGGTTACGCAGGAATCGTAACGAATGCGCCCAGCGATCCGCGCCCCTAACCGTCGCACCTGGCCCTCAATTTTATTCGTCATTTCCGGGTTAATATCCCATTTGTTCACGCAAACTGCCGCCGGGATATTAAAATGCCGCGCCAGGGAGAGAACCCTCTCTAAATCATGCTCTCCGGATACAGTCGGTTCGGTGACAACCAATACTTGTGAAGCTCCACCAATTGAGGCAATCACCGGACAACCTATGCCGGGCGGCCCATCCACAATGATGTACGGACGTTTTTCTTCCTCAGCGATGCGCCGGGCCTCACGGCGGACCAAGGAAACCAGTTTACCGGAATTTTCAGCCGCTACTCCCAGCCGGGCATGCACCATGGGTCCAATCCTGGTTTCAGACACCATCCATTCCCCGCACAGCCTTTCCGGAAAATCAATGGCCTTTTCCGGACAAAAACGCACGCATACGCCACAGCCCTCGCACGCAACCGGGTCAACCCGATAAACCTCTTTTTCCTCAAGCTCAAGGCAATCCGTTTGGATTGCTCCAAAACGGCAATACTCCCGGCAAAGACCGCAGCCAATACATGCTTCGCGCCGAATAACCGCTTCATGCCCGCTGCGGAATTCATGCCGCTCTTTTATTTTCGGCGATAAAACCAAGTGCAAGTCAGTGGCATCCACATCACAATCCGCAATCACTGCATTTTTGGCCAATATGGCCAGCGAAGCAGTAACGCTGGTCTTGCCCGTGCCTCCCTTGCCGCTGATGACTACTATTTCTTTAGGCTTCCCGTTCATTTTTGTCTCACCTTATGCAATGCTTGCTTAATATCGTCTATAATTTTCGCCGATGGTTCAATGCCCACGGACAGGCGCACTGTGTTTTCCTGTACGCCGAATCCCAGCCTTTTTTCGGGCGGCAGATAAAGCATCGTGGTCAAATAAGGTATGCAGATCAAACTCTCGGTGGACCCAAGGCTCACGGCATGCTTGATGACTTTAAGTCCTGAAATAAATCGTTTGGCATCCTCCTGGTTTTCTCCAACATTGAACGCCATCATGCCTCCAAAACCCCGGCTCATCTGCGCGTTGGCTGGAATATGTCCCAAATGTCCCGCCAGTCCTGGATAAAATAAGCAGTTGATTAAAGGCTCGGAATTCAAGTATTCCGCCACAGACATGGCTGAAGCAGCCATCCGCTCAGCCCGCAAGTCAAAAGTTTTAAGGCCCCGTTCCAGCAATGACGCGGAATATGCATCCAAGGTGCATCCGATCGCCTGCCGGGTGAACCAAAGCTTATCGTAGTCTTCCTTGGGCCCGGCAATCGCCCCAGCCATCAAGTCATTATGCCCGCCCAGGGCTTTGGTGGCGCTATGCACCACCAGGTGCGCGCCAAGGGCCAGCGGTTTTTGGTGAAAAGGAGTGGCAAAGGTGTTGTCAACAATCAAGCGCGCGTCTGCTTTATCCGCCGCGCGCCTGGCAGCAGCAATATCAATAATCTTGCATAAAGGATTTGTGGGCGTTTCTAAAAACACCATGCTGGTATTGGATTTGATATGCTTTTCAAGATTCTTACTCTCATCGGCATTGAGCCACGTCACTTCCACGCCCAGGCGCTCCAGAATAAGAGATACTTTGTAATGAGCTCCATAGGTGTCATGAAAAAGAATCAGGTTGTCGCCTGCCTTGAGATAGGTTAGATAGACCAGAGTGCAGGCCGCCATGCCGGACGTGCAGACAATGCAATCCTCCGCCCCTTCCAAGGCTGCTATTTTTTGCTCCACGGCCCGCACCGTTGGGTTGTCATCCCGGTGATAGGTGTAGCCGTCAATTTCACCATCCGTGATCTTGCGCAACACTTCAAAATCCCGGTACTCGTAATTCACCGCATTGACAATCGGCGTAACCATCGGCTTATTACCGTATGGCGTTAATGGATCAGTCATGTGCCGCACCCCCTGTTTGATCAATCTCACCCATGTTTATTCCCTCTATCATCAATGTCCCAACTGCCGCGCCAGTACGCGCCGCGATCACAGGGCATTTAGCTTGAAAAAGAAAAATCACGGCTTTTTCAGAAAAAATTAGTGTTTCATAATTACCCTGCCCTTTAGCAATGATCAGGCCGCTCTTTTCAAATGCCTCCTGGAACTGGATTGAACAATCCTCCAGTACGGTCCCGGGAGCATCTGAACCGTTTGAAATAACCTCCGCAATATCACAAATTCCAACCGCACGCGCATCTTCCATGGTGGCGTCGTTGATAACCGGTTTCCCTCTGACTGCCACTGTTATTTTTTCAGTCGGCAGCATCTCAAGAAGATGGCGGTCAAATACTATTTCCCCGGCATTGTCAGCAAGATACAATATGCGTTTTGCCTTAGCGGCCTGGGCAAAGAATTTCTCCCAACCACCTTTAAGCGTCTGTGTAAACGAGCTTTCCAACGCAATTAGAGCCTGCGCCAATTGCAGCCCGCTTTTCGCGCCCGCGTCCAGTATATTGCCTCCAATGGCCATGCGCACGGCTGCTTCTTGTCCTGACATTCCCTTTGGAATCCTCTTTATCAATTCCGGCAGCATTTCCATGGCTGCCCGGTTTAAATCCGTTTTCATTTGCCGGTAAGGATCATCACAACCCGCACGTTCGCGAATCAAGCGGTGAATCTTCTGACTCACTCGGGGCGGATTGTCACCCAGACTTTTGGATGCCACTAGGTCGGATATTTCCCGTAGCAGGGCCTCCGTGTTTTCAGGCGATTGTCCGGTCATAGCAATGGCCTCAGTTGCCTGCCGCATAAAACAGGGAATGCATTCCGCGCAGGCTTTTAATGGCTCAGCGGTTGACATTGCTCAAACATTCTCCGCGCTCTTCAAATTCAAAGTCTTTTCGATTAGGCTCCGGAAAAGCCCCCGGTATTCTGGCAATGCATCCACGATAAGCATGCCCCGCGAATAAACCTCGGCAATGCGACGGTCATCGGGAATCTCAAGAATAACGGGTATACTCTCTTGCCTGCAAAATATATGAACCCTGTCATCACCAACGCCCATGCGGTTCACCACAACGCCAAATGGAAGCTTAAGCTCCCGCACCATGTCCACTGCCAGTTTCAAATCGTTCAATCCGAAAGGCGTCGGCTCAGTGACCAGGATCACAAAATCCGCTCCCTGGATTGCGGCAATCACTGGGCAGGAAGTTCCCGGCGGCGCATCCAGGATCGCAGGCAGACCTGCCTGCAATCGCGCTTTGACAGCGCGGATCAAGGGCGGTGCCATGGCAACGCCAATATCAATTTTCCCCTGGATCAGGGTAATATTTTCCACCTGAAGCATGCCGACTGTACCAATACGTTTGTCAACTTCGCGGATGGCCTTTTGCGGACAAACCCTGGCGCAGCCGCCACAACCATGGCACATTTCAGGGAAAACAAGCGGCACAGTTCCAAGCGATGCAATAGCATGATATTGGCAGAAATGGCTGCACTCACCGCAGGCATTGCACAGTGACTCATCCACTTGCGGGATCGGAATGGATACAGTTTCCTCACCCAGCAGTTTTCCCTTTAAAAATAAATGGCAGTTTGGCTCTTCCACGTCGCAGTCCAAAACCTGGACCAAAGCTCCATAGGCTCTGGCCAAATTCAATGAAACCGTAGTCTTGCCGGTCCCGCCTTTGCCCGAAGCAACGGCGATGATCATGCCCAATGCCCTTCCACATCCGCAGATTTTGCTTCAATCAGTTTCCCGGCCAGATATTGCTGAAGCGCTTCCGCAACCGTGGCTGCTTCCGTGTTATAGATTTTAATCCCAGCGGCTGCAAGCACCCTGAATGCCTTGGGCCCGCAATGCCCCGTAATCAGGCATTTGGCCCCGCTCCGCGCCACGGTTTCCGCAGCCTGAATCCCCGCGCCCTGTGCTGCATTTAGATTTTGCTGGTTGTCAATCACCTCAAAGGTACTGGTATTCATATCGTAGACTAAAAACTTCTCCGCCCGGCTAAAACGGCTGTCCATCGGCGCATCCAATGAAACTCCGGAAGTCGTAAAAACTATTTTCATGTTTTGCTCCTTTTCACTCCCTATTTCTCACCAAAGATAATCCATGGGATTTTTAACCCCACCATTTTCCCAGATCGTAAAATGCAGATGCGGGCCCGTGGAGCGTCCGGTGGACCCGGAACGCGCAATCAATTGCCCGCCCCTCACAGTTTGCCCTTGTCGGACGTGAATCTTGCTTAAGTGCCCATACATGGTTTTATAGCCGTTATGATGATCGATTTTAATATATTGCCCGACAGCTCCTCCCCAGCCCGCAACCTCAACGGTGCCCGAAGCTGCGGCGCCCACCCATGTGCCTTGACGGCAGGCAATATCCACCCCGTTATGATATTTCGAGAAACCCAGCACAGGATGAATGCGATTACCGACAAAGGATGTATACCGGCCATTCAATGGCGATCGTAACAGGGCGCGTCTTGCATATTCCTTGCGTATTCCATCCGTCAAACAGCGGGGCTTTGCTCCGGGAATAAACAGCCACATGCCCGGGATAATTCCCCACTTGCTGTCGATCACATTAGCTTTCAATATCACATCCGAATCAACGGAGTATAGCAGAGCTATTTTCCCCAATGATTCATCCGTCTGGACACAGTGCAACGATCCACCCCGGGAAGGCAGCAATATTTTTTGCCCCTGGTAGCAGGTTATTTTTTTGAGCTGCGGGTTGCATCCCACAATGCTGTCAATGGTATATCCCATGCGCTTGGCCAATGCCCAGTAATTGTCTCTGAGCTTGATGGTATACAATTGGAAAGTAACCGTTTCCGGATTAACAAAGCGAGTATACCTCTCAAGTTCCGCAACTTCGGAAGACGTGGTTTCCTTTACCGGTTTAACTTCCAGTAAATCGAGATTTATACTGTCCAGAGGCAGATTAAACTCGCCGTCTGAATAGCCAGACAGTTGTTTCTGCATAAGATCATGCATAACAGGCGCCGGGGTATCAACTGGCTTGGCAATCATCTTCGCACTGGATTTCAACATCAAACCTATCAGCCCACAAAGAATAATCCCCGCTGCTATGACGAGCAATATTCGGATAGGGCGAAGCCTAAATATAATTCGCATAACCGGGTTGTACTTATTTGGCAAGTATTGCCCCATTCGTGATCTAATATTCTCTAAATTCAATTCCACTTTCCCCCGCGACAATTAAATTGAAGTTCGTTTTTACTTTTTCCTAATAGTGCTCATTACTTTCTCTTTGTCTATCTTTTTGGTGCAGAAGAACCAGTCATGGCATTTAATATCTTCTTTTCCTTCCATGCGGTCCTTGGCAACGCCGCATGAACCGGCGGTCGGCACAATAACATCGTCACCGGGTCTCCAGTCCGCAGGAGTAGCCACGGAGAAAGCATCCGCAGTCTGCAAAGCGATTACCACGCGGAGCAGCTCATCGAAATTGCGTCCCAAACTAAGAGGGTAATAGATAATGGTACGAATCATCCCCTTGGGATCGATCACGAACACGGCGCGCACTGCTTTGGTTGTGCTCTCACCCGGTTGAAGCATTCCATATTTCTTGGCGACTTCCATCGAAACGTCTTCTATCAACGGAAACTTGACTTCAATATTTTTCATGCCTTTGTATTCGATTTTCTCCTTGATGGTCCGCAGCCAAGCAATATGGCTGTAAAGCCCGTCAATTGAAAGCCCCACCAATTTGCAATTCAATTTCGCGAACTCTTCCTCCATCGAAGCAAATGTCATAAACTCCGAGGTGCATACAGGCGTGAAGTCGGCGGGATGACTGAAAAGAATAACCCAACTACCCGAGTACTGTCCGGGGAAATCAATCTCACCCTGGGTTGTTACTGCTTTGAAGCTGGGAGCTTTGTCTCCAATGCGCGGCATTGAAGTGCTAAGTGTTTCATTATTTGTTTCCATAATGTCATCTCCTTAGTAGTTTTTATATATTCTCAAAATGTCATTTCTACTATTCTTGTCATTGCCAATAAAGAGATCGTTTCACCTCCAGTCTATATTTTTTGCTGCATAATCAGCAGCAGGGGTTTGATACTGGCCGCCAGCTTTTCAAACTCTGCCGGATACAAGGATTGATCCCCATCGGACATAGCTTCTTCTGGATTCGGATGGACTTCAATGGTCAAGCCGTCTGCCCCAGCAACCACCCCTGCGCAGGACATGCTGCTGACCAAGCTGCGCTTTCCGGTTCCATGCGAGGGATCAACAATGACAGGCAAGTGAGAAAGCTCGTGGATCGCTGCCACCGCCGCCAGGTCTAAAGTATTCCGGGTATAAGTTTCAAACGTACGGATACCCCGTTCGCATAACACCACCTGGTAATTGCCACGGGAAAGAACATATTCCGCAGACATGAGCCATTCTTTGATGGTGGCCGCCAGCCCGCGCTTGAGCAGGATGGGCTTTTTAATATCGCCCACCGCCTTGAGCAGGTCGAAATTCTGCATATTCCTCGCACCAATCTGGAGCATGTCCGCATATTGGGCCACCAGCTCAACCTAACTGATATTCATCACTTCTGTTATAACTGGCAATCCGGTTTCCTGGCGGGCTTGAGCCAACAGTTTCAAACCCTCCTCACCTAATCCTTGAAAAGCATAGGGGCTGGTTCTGGGTTTGAAAGCACCTACGCGCAGCAGATTGGCTCCGGCAGCTTTAACCTGCCGGGCTGCGGTAATCAGTGTTTCCCAATTTTCAACTGAGCAGGGCCCGGCGATCAAACCAAAATACCCACCGCCAATTTTCACTCCGCCCACATCCACCACGGTCGGCTCTTTTTTAAACTCCTTGGACGCCAGCTTGAACGGTTGCAGGATTGGCATCACCTGCTCCACGCCTGGGAAAGCTGCCAAAGGCACAGACTGCAATATACGCTCGTCCCCAATCGCGCCCACGATGGTTCGCTCGGTTCCTCGTGAAACATGCGGGGTCAATCCTTTTTCTTTTAACTTTTCCAAAAAATGATCCAGTTGCTCCTGGGTAGCATCTTGACGCATGACAATAACCATAATGAATGCCTCCGAAAATTATTCTTCCCCACCCAGGTAACTTCTATTGGCTTTTTATTACTGGCCAATTTAATACATTGGCAATACTCAATTCGAGTTCTATTTCTTCGGCTATCCTCTCAGTTGTACGACTCCATCACATCACGGCGTGTGGCCAAAAGATCGGCCGCAAGTTCTCGCATCCCTGTTTCATCCCAGTGGGTAAGTTTGTTATGGGTTTCCCAGTATTTCAAAGGGATGGGATGAGTACCCACAATCACCGGCAATCTATACTGCTTTTCGATAAATGTTTTGAATTGGCGGATATAGGGGCACGGAGGATAGCCCACCACCAAACCCGTTGCCAGGTGGATAACATCACACCCGTTTTTCACAAACTCAGCCGGAACGTATTCCACATTGCCGCCAGGACAGCTTCCACAGCTTGAATAGCCAACGATCTCAACCGGCTCGTCCGCAGCGTATCGAGCAAATCCACCGCAACGTTCACGCAGCGCCCGAAAGCACTTGCCACCACCACATGATTGATAACGAGCGCAAATAATGATGCCGAGCTTCATTCATCATGCCCCTTTGCTAGCATCCAGCTCATCCAGCCGTTTTTTGATACTACCCATTTCTGCTTGCAGTATTTCAGCTTGGTTCTTCAGTGCTTGCCGCTCTGTTTCTGGATCATATTTCTGAGATGGCTCTGAATTTCCACCAAACTTCATCCAGCCAGGTATCCCCGTAGCATGAAACCAATTCCTCCAACCATGGCCACCACCCATAAAACCTCCACCGCGTCCGAATCCCATTCCAAATCCGCGTCCAGAAATTTGATTGGCATATCCGGATGTCTGAAAACCTGCGCAATACCCAGCCCCCCGTCCTGTCATCGCTCCCAATTCCCTTGGACCTGTCCTGTCTCCTCGTGGCATGGTAATATCCTCCTTAGAATTAATTTTTATTGCCTTGTCATAACGGTCCCACACTTCGGGCATTTATGCTCGGCACAGGGAACGCCGCGTTTGTGTGGTTCTGTTTTCCCACACTGTGGGCAGACGCAGTATCCGATAGGCCCGGCCGCCAAAGAACCGCCTATACGACCGAGTCTTTGGCCACCTTGAGCTTGTCCTTTTCCACCGCCTGCTCCCATTCCTCTTGGTCCCGTTCCGTCTCCTCTTGGCATGGTAATAGCCTCCTTTTATTTACCGCTTCATTCAACCGATCTGATCCGAACAACCACGCCTTTGACGGCCGTGGCCACCCCCGCATCGGCCCATCCTTCTGCACCCTGGCATGCTAAACTCGCCTCTATGCAGACTTCCATTTCTAAAAGCCTGCAAGACCTGGCGTATTTCACCTGAGACAAAACCAGTAACTCGAATGTTATGGGCTTGAGCCAGTAACAAAACAGGCTTGGAAATAGCCCCGCAGATAAGTGTCGCAACTCCCAGTTCAGCCAATTTCAACACCTTGGCCTCAGCCGAATCGTCCGGCATTGTAACCAGCGATTCTTCACAAACTCCGCCGGATTTGACGTCTACCAGCAATGCCTGGCAAGCTACATCAAAAACCGGAGCAATACGATCATTAAATATTATGAGGGCAATTTTCATAGTCATCACAGGTTAATAAATGCAAAAGCTGTGCCATTTATATTGCCATTCATGTTTTTATGAATTGTATTTGAAAATAAAGGATAAAATTGAATTCTAGGAGGAATAACAAAAATTTTACTGGTGCATTTCAGCAACTATGTGGTCATACAACCGTAGCGTTATCGCGCCTTTTTCCCGGATTCCGGAGCCGAACGCCCGTCTTTTTTCGGCAAATCTATTCCCAACGCTTTAAGTTTCCGGTACAAGGTGGTTTTATGAATACCCAATTCGCGAGCAACGGCCATCCGTTTATAATTATGACGCTTCATGGCGTTTAATATCGTTTGCGCCTCCGCCATGCGCCTGCTTACCCCAATGTGGCCGGAATTCTCCCGGCTTTTTTTCCCCTTGGTCATCTCTTCCGGCAAATGCTCCAGCGTGATCCACTTCCCCGTGCAGAGGATAAACGACCGTTCAATAATATTTTCCAACTCCCGGACATTGCCGGGCCAATCATGCGCCATTAATAAAGAAAGCGCGTCCGTAGCAACTCCGGAGATATGCTTGTTCTGGAGCCGGTCGAAACGTTCCACAAAATGATCAATCAAAAGGGGAATATCTTCCTTGCGCTGCCGGAGAGGCGGCAGATCGATGCGAATGACATTAATGCGATAGAAAAGGTCTTCCCGAAATGTTCCTTGCTTGACCAACTCTGCCAGATCACGGTTGGTGGCTGCAATAATTCTGGCTTCCGTGCGTTCGCTGCGGTTGCTGCCCAAAGGCTCAAATCGATGTTCCTGCAATACTCGCAAAAGACGAACCTGCATGGCCGGGCTGATGTCACCGATCTCATCTAAAAACAACGCACCGTCAGCAGCCTGCGCAAATCGTCCTGGTTTGTCCTGTGTCGCGCCGGTAAACGCACCCTTTTTATATCCAAACAACTCTGATTCTAAAAGAGTATCAGGCAGGGCAGCACAATTGATGGCTACAAACGGTTTTTCCGCTCTCGGACTCGATCCATGGATGGCTCGCGCCAGCAACTCCTTGCCAGTGCCAGTCTCGCCCTGGATCAATACCGTGGAGGATGTGGGCGCAATTGCCGGAACCAGTTCAAACACTTTTCGCATGGAGGCGCTGCGGCTCACCAGATCGCCGATAGAAAAGCGCCCGGTAAGTTCCTGACGCAAAGCCTCTACCTCGCTCAAATCCCGGAATGTTTCGGCCCCGCCAATGGTATGACCTTCCGCGTCGCGCAAAACCGCAGTAGATATGCTAATAGGGATGCGCTCGCCCTTGGCATTAATGATAAAACACGTTTTATTAATAACCGGGTTCCCGGTTTCCAAGGTCCGGCGCAAAGCGCAAGCCTGCTCGCACAAGTTTGAACGGAGCACCTCGGAACAAAAGCGTCCAATGGCCTCGGCTCTCGGAATGCCGGTAATCTCTTCAGCCGCACGGTTGAACGAAGTTACCTTCCAGTTAAGATCAACCGTAAACACTCCGTCTGAGATGCTTTCCAATATAGCGTTAGTTTGTTCAATATCCATTTTCGTGTCTTTCCGCTAGGAAGATACCTTGCCTGGAATTCTCTACGTAAACTTACTGGAACCAGATACCATTTTCACGGTAATGTACATAGTAGTGCCAGAGAAAATTGTGCGTTGCAGCTGACATTCCAAAATCAAAATCTTTCAATCGATTTTTAAGTTTGTCCCGGTATAGTTTCTTACAAATTTCATTGATATAAATATAGCCATTGCCAGTGTCGTTCTGAACAAAAATATCTGTAATGCCCAAGTGCCTGAGAGCTTTTGATACATTTTCTTCCAATACCACATACTCATCCGGATGTGCCGCAGCCAGAAGTTGTGTGATAAAGAAAATGCCACCACCTCTTATTTTTAAAGAATTTGATTCAATTGCCTGACACAACTATCATGATACTTTGTATCATCATGAAATTTCGGTTCCTTATGGAGACCAGTCACGAATTGGTCCACCAAGCCATCAAGCATAGGAGGAAAATAGATAAATTCAGCTCCCGTGTTGAGGTACGTAGTTGTCGGGAGCGATATAGCGCCATTAAGCTGAATCGACCTGCCTTGTGAACCCCCGGTCATATGAAACATGTAATCGATACCATTGGACGGTGAAGATTAGGGCAGATTAGGGGACATGTCTAACTTCAAACTTTACAAACTCATTCACTGTATCCCTATTTTCCTTCTCTAATTGTGCTCCCAATAAAAACAACTTACTTACAGCTGCTGAACTTATTTTATAATATTGAACCCATATATTTTGCTTAATTTTAAAATATTTTGTACTAATATAAATTATCAATGCTCTTGCTTTTACAACACGATGCGATAATGAACGACCTGGTTTCTTTAATTCTTCATATGCTATATTAAATATTAAACTTGCTTGTTTTATAATCATTTCTTCATTTATATTTTTTATTTCTTTTTCAATATTTATTTTTTCTTCAAATACTTTGGCGGCTGTTTCTACAAATTGTCCATCTCCTAATATACGACTATCATATAATTCCCTCTCGTCTTTTTTTCTTTTAATTACTACTTTTAAACTGCCCGCGCTTCGAACTAAACCTCCACCTGACAAATCCTTTTCCTCTTTTGTTTTATTTTTCAAATATTGAATATATTTACTTCGCGCTTCTTTATACGTTTTACCAAATCTTCCTAACGCCTCATTGATTTCTTGCCATTTCCTATTCTCTTGCCCTAATAACGCACGATGGCCACTCCAACGATAATTTATCAATTCATCCAAATCTTTTACCATCCCAGCTTTTAATGGATTCAAATGAATATACGCGATCAGTTCTAAAAAATAACTTTCTTTGTCACATAATATTGCTTTATAACGATTCTGAAAAAATCGTCCATTCCGATGATATGTTCTATTGAAGTATCCAGCATATGTAGTCTGAAGGCGAGTCATAAAACGGGATAATGGTTGTTCTCCCCGCTCTATTAATAAATGATAATGATTTGACATTAATACCCACCCATAACACTTATGTCCTTCTTCTAATAGTAAAGCTCCCAGTGTTTGAATGAACATTTTATAATCTTTTGGCTTTTTGAATATCTTTCGACGTTCTATCCCTCGATTAATTATATGATAGAATCCACCTTCGATATCCAATCTTGGCTGTCTTGGCATAATACTTTTTGACAGACTTTTTCTTTTTTCATTTCACTTTTTTACAAAAAAAGGACATGCCTATAGTTTCAAGTTAGACATGTCCCCTAATCGCCCTAATCGTCCCTAATCTGTCCTAATCCACATATGACGTCCCCTAGGACGGTATTCATGATGTCAATAGGTTATTAAGTAAGTCCATCCCCTATGATAAGCACGTATTTCGGTTTGGTCTTGCTATTTTATTCATCATCTTCCTTAGAATGAAGAGGGATAAGTTTGTCATATATAGTTAAAGCAAAAAACGCACTAAGCAAAAGTGTTAAAGCCTGACCAGCTGCTCCAACTATAATAAATAAAAGACCTGATTCAGCTAACGCCTTTGATAACACTCCACCAAGGAAAGCAATCGGAGCACCTAATATAAGCCCTAGACCGAGATTATATAGGAATATGGAAAATCTATTGCCGTAAGTATGCCTTAATGATGTCTCCAGTGTTTGTTTGCATTGATAATTATTTACCCACCAAAATGCATAAAGTGGCGCTACAGCATAATAAAAAACGATACCAGGAATTATTAATAATGCGCCCATTAAGACCCCGAGACACCCCTTAATAACAACTAATAGAACAAGCTTATCAATATTTTTAAAAAGTTGTTCCCCTAGTGGTAATTGATTATCGTAAACTTTAATATGACGTCCCAAAATCAATATGACAAAAGCTATGCCAATAGTACTGACAAGTGCACCCAATAATTCACTTGGTACAGAAACTGCAAAACTTAAACTTTGATCATTTTTGTTAAAAATAGATGTGAAAAAATAGTCACCACCAATATAGATGACTAATAGGACTATAAATATCCCCCAACTAATAGGTTTCGTAAAAAATCCAAAAAATCGACTAAACACCCCAGAGGTTAATGTATGTGAAATAACCGGTTTGTCTTTGCTGCCAACGATATACTGTCTAAGTACTGGCCATTTTTTTAATACCAAAATGGCTATTACCACAACAATAATATAAATCGTAATGCCTAATATCCATAAAAGTGTTTTGTTATTACTAAATATATTTTCCATCGCCCTACTCCTTTTTTGGTTTTGTCATTATTAATTAACGACTGGCTGTTTAGGTTGCTTAATTATAATAAAGTTGTTGGGGGCGATTAGCCCAGAGCAATCTCAACTCCAGGCTCTCACAGAACCCAACCATAGCATTAATGTCCGGTCGCCTTCAGCCCAATATCCAACCAGCCCAGAAATTCTTCCCGGTCCTTGTTATCCAGGAAAAGCTTCCGTCGTTCGATCCCACGCTGGATTACGTGATAGATCCCGCCTTCTATGTTTATTCTTTCTTGCTTCGGCATAGTTAAAAATTCAACAATCAAAACAGCAATAGTCAAACTCTCATTATCGAAGGACGTACCGCATTACACGCATTGATTGAGGTATTTTATTTCGTCTTTTTGGAGTATGACCTGTAGAGTCATTGGCATATCTTATTATTTTTCAAAATAGGCTTCCAATATTTTAGCCACTACCCAGGGTAAGGTCCTCTCCTCTTGCCGGGCTTTCTTTTCCAGTTTAGTTGAACTTTCCCATGAAGACATAACTATTCTTCACATGGCCTTCTACGAGTAAAAACATCATCTTAAACGACATCGTACCAACTATAAAGATATAAATCGCTTCAGGATGAAACAGCTTTGCAGGTTAATTGCATTGGTGGACTTGCTTTTGTAAAAAGCATCAGGCATGAGAGGGTAAAAGCATTTATTTTAAAGAAAATCCCTCACCTTCCCTCTCCCAAGAGGAGAGGACTGTTTTGCTAAGATCATAAAAACTGTTTCCGCAACAAAAACGATCTACGCAAAAGCCGTAGATAACCCGGCTACAAACTCTAATAGCCTCGTTGCCGGACTTCTTTTTCATTGAAGCCCATATAATGAGCAACTTCGTGAACAACGGTGCGTACAATTTGATCTTTTATTTGTGGCGAAGGGGCGGAACCATAGATCTGCTCAAAGCTCTCTTGATAAATTTCTATTCTGGTGGGTTCCAGTTGCAGGTCATGTCAATATAAGTTCGCAATTTGCCATCGCAGCCTTTGTGTCAAGCCGCCTTTTTTAGTTTCTGTTGCGCTTTAACCTGGCAAATGCTTGCCAGTCTATCAGCCTTGATATAGCTCCTATCCGTCTCCCAATCTTCGCTGTATTCAATCAGATAGCTGGTCAGCAACCGAATGTAAGCATCCAGGTTTGGGAAAATGCCCACCACCCGGCTGCGGCGCCGGATTTCCTTATTTAAGCGTTCCAATACATTGGTGGAGGCTATCTTACGCTTGTCAATTTCAGCATGAGTATAAAATTGCAAGGAGTCCTCCAGACCTTCCTCTAGGCAGCTGATGGCCTCTGGATACCGTTTTTCATAGGCTGCTATCAATTGCCCGGCCATTTCCATGGCACTTTCCTTGTCTGGTTGCAGCCAGATTTGTTTCAGCCGCTCGGCAAACCGATACTTGCCTTTGCCTGGTACCGTTGCCATGATGTTTCTCATAAAGTGGACTTTACATCTCTGCCATTTGCAGCCTGTCATTTCTTCACTCAGCGCTTTCTGGAGCCCTCTATTGGCATCACTGATGAACATGGCCGCCTTTTTGAGACCCCTGGACTTAAGTTTGCACAAAAAGGCTTTCCAATTCTCTGCCGATTCATCCATCATCGGTTCTATCCCTAATATTTCTCGTTTTCCCGACTCATTGATGCCAAAGGCCACCATCACCGCTACAGGCAGGATTTCTCCATCGAGCCGTACTTTTTCATACAGCGCGTCCACCCAGATAAATGGATAGATCGCCGCCAATGGCCGATTACGGTATTCTTCTACTTGTTCGTTAAGGCCCTTGTTCAGTGCCGATACCTGACCGGCAGAAATGCGCTCTATCCCCAAACTTTTGGCTAGGCGGTCGATTTTCCTGGTCGAGACGCCGTTGATATAGGCTTCCTGGACCAAGGCGACCAAGGCCTGCTCAGAGCGCTTGCGTTCACTGACAAAAAAGGGCACATAGCCCCCTTTTCTTAACTTGGGGACCAGCAGGTACATCGTTCCCAGGCGGGTATCAAAGCGGCGTACACGTTTTCCAGAAAAATGGGTCGTCCTTTCACTGCTATGGCTGCCCTTGGCTGCGCCTACCTTGGCTTCCGCCTCTATCCGCATCAATTGATCCGTAGTCCATTGCAGCATGCTCATCAGCGGGTCTTCTTCTCCTACAAAATCTACTAGTATTCTCTTGAAAATCTCGCTATCATTTCTCTTGGCCATCGTATGACTTCCTCCTTGTGGGGGTGTTTTTCCGAACACTTAGTCTACGATGGCTTCTTTTTTATACAAAACTTAAATTGCGAACTTTATTTTACACTGCCCAGTTGCACGGCAAAGGTATTGCGTTGATTTATCGGCACACCAATAAAAATACCAAAGACCGTACTATTGGGAAAAAGCTCATGTACCCGCTCCGGAACATTTTCGCGTGCAATAATCGGAACACCTTCAGCATCCAATATTTTCGTGAATTCTTCCGGTATGGTGTTAACGGCGTCTTCGACAACTTGTCTAAAGGTTTCAAAGGTCATAAACCTATTGTACGGTAAATAAAACAAATTACAATAATCAATATATAAGGCTGATCAAGATTGCGGATATTAGAGGCTGCATTCGGATTATCTACGGATGTTGCGTAAATAAATTTCATTGGCAGGGGCATACTGCTTGCCATGGCGTAGCTTTAGCGAAGACTGGCCATAGGCCCCTACAGAAAATGATTTCCTGATGGGGGAGCCTCTCCCCCATGCCCCTTGAGTTCGAGTCTCTCTTCCATCTTTATCAGTATAAAAAAAGGCCAGTCCAATAAGGACTGGCCTTTTTTTATACTGGCGGGGCCGACGAGACTCGAACTCGCGACCTCCTGCGTGACAGGCAGGCGCTCTAACCAACTGAGCTACGACCCCGGAGATAAACGTATGTGAGTTAATCGATTTTCGAAAAGAATAAAATCGACAGTCGATCGTCCTGAAATAATTCAGGCCTAGGATTTTCGCTAATGGCGAAAATCATGGTGGGTAAAGCAGGACTGTCACCCCGACTACATGGGGGAGCCTCTCCCCCATACCCCCTCAGGTTCTCGTCCTGAGGTTAACTCAAAAATCCTGGTGGGCGAAACAGGACTCGAACCTGTGACCCCCTGCTTGTAAGGCAGGTGCTCTAACCAACTGAGCTATTCGCCCGCAAACCCTGTGAGCAGCTCATTTCCCTATCCCCAACCCATTTCGAGGATGGTCCGTTGGCCGCAATGGTCTTTTTAGTACAATACAGATTGGTTCAAGGAGGTTAAATAATACTGTTTTTCAGGCTAATGTCAAGATTATTTTTTGGCATCCAGCAGCATGGCAATTTCGTTGCAGTTAGGAAAATGAGGGCATTTGATGCACTCATTCCACACTTTGTGCGGCAGGGTGTTACGGTTGATGCGCTTAAATCCCAGTTTCTTGAAAAAACCGGGAACATAGGTTAGGGCGTAGAAGGAACTCACTTTTAGGCTTTTGCCTTCTTCCAGGCAAGCGTCCACCAAGGCCTTGCCCAAGCCCTGACCCTGACGGTGTTGATCTACAGCCACCGATTTAACTTCCGCCAGGTTTTCCCAATTGATATGCAGCCCAGCCACGCCCACGACTTTGCCCTTTTCCACGGCCACATAATAATCGCGAATGTTTTCATAAATTTCCGATAAAGGCCTGGCCAGCATTTCCTGCATCTGTGCGCGGCTGTTAATGAGTTTGTGGATGCCTTTGGCGTCCTTGATGGTGGCTTTTCTAATCATAAAGTTTGTCCCACAACGGTCATGGCTGCGCCCAGGTCCAAAGCTTTTAAGTTGGATTGAAGCAAATGCGGTTTTTTACGGGATTTTTGTTCCAGCACTTGTTTAACCGACTCCATCGTCACACCCCGGCCCAGGCCCACATAAGCGCCCAGCATGAGCAGGTTCTGGACTGAGGTTTTCTTGTCCTGTCGCAGGGGCAAGGATTGGTCGTAGGCATCGATGAGCAGTACGCGCGCACTTTCCTGATCGGCGGGTTGCGGCGCCAGCGTCTTGTCGGCCAAAATAATTCCTGTGTCTTTGACCATACGGCCATATTCATTTCGGGCCCGCTGATCAAGCGCTATGAGCACATCGGCTTCTTGAAACACCGGCGCATTAATGAAATGATCACCCACCACCACTGTACAAAAGGATTTTCCGCCCCGGCGCTCGGCGCCATAGGCAGGCACATAGGTGGCCTCCAGGCCTTGGGTCACAGCCGCCAAGGCGATTAACTGACCGGCAAACTGTATGCCCTGCCCCCCTGATCCGGCAATAATAATGCGGTCCAGCATGATTTAACCTTCCTTTCCCTGGCGCACATCCTTGATCACGCCCAGGGGGAATTGAGGAATAACCAGTTCATCCACCTTTTGTCCGGCTTCCACCGGCTCAAATCCCCAATTGGTGGGACAAAGGGACAAAAGCTCCACAATAGAAAACCCCAGGCCAGCTTGCTGAACATCCAAGGCGGCTTTGATATAGGATTTGGCTTTTTTGACCAGGCCCACTTTGTGCAAGGCCCCGCGGGCAGCATACTTCACGCCCGGCAAAGTCGCCAGGAATTCGGCGATCTTGATGGGCGCGCCCACGTCCTCTTCTTTGCGGCCATAGGGCGAGGTGGCGGTTACTTGCCCCACCAACGTGGTGGGGGCCATTTGGCCGCCGGTCATGCCATAGTTGTTGTTGTTGATAAATATAACCGTGATTCTTTCACCACGGTTGGCGGCGTGCACAATCTCGGCCATGCCGATGGAGGCCAAGTCGCCGTCCCCTTGATAGCTGATGACCAGCCGGTCCGGCAAGACCCGTTTAATGGCCGTGGCCACAGCCGGAGTGCGTCCATGCGCCGACTCGGTCGTATCAAAGTTCCAGTAATCATAAGCAAAGACCGCGCATCCCACGGGCGCCACGGCTACCGTGCGCTCGCGGGCGCCCAGTTCCGTCACCACTTCCGCCAGCAGGCGATGAGCCACCCCGTGTCCGCAGCCAGCACAGTAAGAGGTAACCGTATCTTTTAATCCTTCTGTCCGTTGAAAAAGGTTCGTGGTCATTTCAACACCTCCCTGGCCTGATCCACAATCTCTTCAGGTGTCGGTACCCGGCCGCCGGGAAAATGCATTTCCGAGATTACCACATCCTTGAGTGCCCGCTCCCTGGCCACCGCCAGTTTCACGTCCTGGGCGAATTGGCCCATGCTCATTTCCACCACCAGGAATTTCCTTTTGGCGTTGACAAGCTTGGCCAAGGCCTCGGACGGAAAAGGCCAGAGGGTAATGGGCCGGAAGAGTCCTACTTTAACCCCTTGCTGCCTGAGCGTGGCAAGAGCGCTTTTGGCAATGCGCGCGCTCGAGCCGTAGGCTGCTATCACCAGGTCCGCATCATCACAGTCCACCATCTCAACTGCTGTTTCCTGGCGCTCGATGGCAGCATATTTATCAGCCAGATGATAATTGTGCGCTTCCAAAGCGCCTGGTGCCATGAGCAAAGATCGGATGAGCTGCGGCGGCCGGCCTTTGGCGCCGGTCAAGGCCCAAGTCTTGTCAGGCAGAGCCCGGCCTTTTAAGAATCCCTGGCGCTGTTGCACCTGGCGATCAGGAAAAAAGGCTTTTTCCATCATCTGCCCCAGCAGGCCGTCGCTTAATATAATGACCGGCAGGCGGTAGAGGTCAGCCAGATCAAAGGCATCCATGGTCAGGCCGATGAGTTCTTGTACGGTATGCGGTCCCAGCACGATGCAATGATAATCACCGTGGCCGCCGCCGCGGGTGGATTGCCAATAGTCCGCCTGGGAAGGCGCGATATGACCCAGGCCCGGACCGCCGCGCTGCACATTGGCGATCACCGCCGGTAATTCGCAGCCGGCCAGATAAGAGATGCCTTCTTGTTTTAAAGACATGCCCGGAGACGAGGTGGAGGTCATGGCCCGGGCGCCGGCCACCGCCGCGCCAAAGACCATGTTCACAGCCGCGATTTCCGACTCGGCCTGTAAAAAAGTACCGCCTACTTCAGGCATGCGCCGCGACATATAAGCAGGCACTTCGTTTTGAGGGGTTATGGGATAACCGAAATAAAACCGGCAACCAGCCTGGATGGCCGCTTCGGCCATGGCTTCGTTGCCTTTAATCAATTTTGCCTCTGCCATCACTCATTCTCCTTCGTGATCTCAATGGCCACTTCCGGGCAGACTTCCGCGCAGGCTTTGCAGCCGATGCATTGGGAAAGGTCCACACATTCCACCACTTCAAAACCACGGCTGTTGGTTTTGTCTGATAGGCTCATGATATGCTTGGGACAGGCTGCGATGCACAAACTGCAGCTCTTGCATTTCTCAGGATCCACTGTAATACGATACAACATTTTTTTCTCCTTACCAAAAAAGGTGTTCAACTTTAGCATGCTCTTTTAAGAGGGGTCAAGGGTTTAACCGGAGCCATCCTCCCGTCCTTATAATACCGCTTCAGACCGTGCTCTTTAACTGATTATTACTGCAAAAACCGCCATTTTTGTGAAAGCCAACCCCCGCTATTCCACCAGCTCCCGCGCATGTTTTAAAGCGGTCTCCGTGATGTTGTCGCCAGCCAGCAAACGGGCCATTTCATGGATTCGTTGATCCTGATCCAATGGCAACACCTTGGTGGTGGTGCGGCCTTGGACCACGTTTTTGGTGACCAGAAAATGTTTTTGCGCAAAGCGGGCAATCTGAGGCAAATGGGAGATCACGATGACTTGCCGTTTTGCAGCTAACAGGGCCAGCCGCTTGCCTACAGCCTCGGCGGTAGCACCACCAATTCCGGCATCAACTTCATCAAAAATCATGGTCGGCACCGTGGCCGCGGCTGCGGCAATCACCTTGATGGCCAGCATGATCCTCGACAACTCCCCACCGGAAGCGGTCTTGGCCACGGGTTTGGGGGCTTCGCCCGGATTGGGGGCGATCAAAAACTCCACCTCATCCACCCCCTGAGGACCGCATTTCAAGCGCCTCTCGCCCCACTTAATCCATCCGTTATCATCTTCCCTGGGCGTGACCTCCACCTGAAAAGAAGCTTGCTGAAACCCCAAAGATTTTAGTTCCACCTGCATTTGTTGAGACAGCAATTGACCCGCCCTGGTTCTGGCCAATGAAAGCCGTTGGGTCAGGTCAGCCAAACGGTCAGCATGTTTTTTTTCTTCTGCAGCCAGGTGTTCCAGGTGCGAATCCTGAAGATTTAAATTTTCCAGTTCCTGCGCAGCCTGCTCCCGAAAAGCCAGTACAGCTTCTTCCGAGCCCCCGTACTTGCGCATCAGTTTTTGCATCAGATCCAGACGCTCTTCAATCCATTCCAATCGCTGGGGATCAGCTTCAAAGGACTCACTAAAATCATTGAGCCGGCTCACCACGTCATCCACCAGGGCTTCGGCACTATGCAAATCATCGGCCAAAGCACCCATGGCCGGGTCATAGTCCGCAACATCAGCCAGGGCTTGGGCCGTGGTGGACAGGCCGTCGTGCACCGCACCTTCTTCCTGCCGGTGGAGCCGCTCCAGACAGGACTGAACCGTGCTCATCAAGCGCTCCGCATGCATGAGCTTGCCCCGCTCTTCACTTAGTTGCGCCATTTCCCCAGACTTGAGTTCGGCACGATCAATCTCCTGGATTTGGAAATCAAGCATGTCCATGCGCCGCGACCGCTCCGCCTCATCCAGGCTGAGTTGAGCGCGGGCATCCCGGCTTTTTTTCAATTGTTGGTAGGTCTGTCCCACTTCCTGGAGCACCTTGTCCAGGCTCGCCCAACGGTCTAGCAGATTACGCTGTTCTTCTTTGTGCATCAGCGATTGGTGAGCATGCTGGCCGTGCAAATCAACCAGACTGTTGCCCAGGACTTCTAGGTTGGCCAAAGTGGTCAGACCGCCGTTGACGTAACACTTGCCCCGGCCATTGCGGTAAAGTACGCGTTTGATCAACAGCATACCCTCATCACAGGGCGGCAGCCCGTTTTCCTCCAGCCAGGCCGGCAGACGCTCCAGACCATTGGTATCGAACAACCCTTCCACCATGGCAGTTTCACAATTGGTACGAATCAGATCCATATTGGCCCGTTCTCCCAACAGCAGGGACAGGGCGCCAAGCAGAATGGATTTACCGGCTCCGGTTTCGCCGGTTAATACCGTCATACCGCTGAAAGGCTGAAAGGAAAGTTCTGAAATAAGGGCGATATTTTGCACATTAATTTCTACGATCATTGAATCCGCTCCATTAATGCCAGGAATTCCTGGTTGCCGTCCGTGCCTTTGATGCAACTCGGTTTAACCCCTATTTTTTTTAATCCCATAAAGGACACCTCTTCAAGGACATGCTGCACGGCCAGATCGCGGGCTTTTTTGTCCCGCACAATACCGCCTTTGCCAATGGCCGCAGGCCCCACTTCAAACTGGGGCTTGATCAAGGCCAGGATATAACCCTTACGTGATTTTACCAAAGGTGCGATAACCGGCAATATCTTTTTCAGAGAAATAAAGGAAACGTCAATCACCGCCAGATCAAAGGGACCGGGCACATCGTCAGGGGTTAAATAGCGGGCGTTGACTCCTTCCATCACCGTCACCCGCTCGTCGTTTCTCAGGTTTATATCCAACTGGCCTTTGCCAACATCCACACAACAGACATGGTGAGCACCGTTTTTAAGCAGTACGTCTGTGAATCCCCCGGTGGAGGACCCCACATCGAGGCAGTTCCAATTAACCACGGCCAGTTTAAAATCTTTAAGTGCTCCTTCCAGTTTATACCCGCCCCGGCCCACATAGCGCAGGCGTTTGGATTTAAAGGAAAGGGAGATTTCGGGTTTGACCATCTGACCGGGTTTGGCCATCAACTGACCATTAGAAAAAAGCTCGCCGGCCATGATGGCGGCCTGAGCCTGGGACCGGGAAGCAAAGAGTCCTTTTTCCACGGCCAATTGATCGAGACGAACTTTCTTCACCGCGCTCATGCCGGTAGGGTCACTGCCTTTTTGGTCCTTTTGCCCGCGGTGGACGAAGTGCACATCTTCACCGCCGCAGCCACGAGGCCCGCTGCGTCCAAATGGTATTTTTTCAAGAGCAGTTCCCGCGGTCCCTGTTCGATGAACTGATCGGGATAACCGAGGGTCTCCACCTGAATGGACGGCAATGGTTGCTGATTAATCATTTCCAGCACGCTGCTGCCGAAGCCACCGGCCTGTACATGGTCCTCGATGGTGATGACCCGTTTGGTTTTTTTAATCCAGGTGGTTAAAGTACGCACATCCAGAGGTTTAAGGGTAAGGGGATTGATGACCGCAGCTTCGATACCTTTTTGCTTTAATTGCCGGGCTGCTTCCATGGCGGTTTGCACCAGGGGACCCACACCGATAAGCAGCACATCCTGGCCTTTGCGCAGGACCTTGGCCTTGCCCAGAGGTATGGCTTCCATGCGCTCCGCCACCGTTTCCTGCGCGCAGGCATTGGCCAGGCCCCGGGGATAACGAATGGCCACAGGTCCGTCATGGATCAGACAGGTTTTAAGCAGGCCCGCCATCTCCTGATCATCACTGGGCGCCACGATGGTCATATGCGGCAGCGGCCTGAGCATGGCGATATCGAACACGCCATGATGGGTAGGGCCGTCTTCCCCTACCACGCCGGCGCGATCCAAGGCCAGGATCACCGGCAGGTTCTGAAGGCAGACATCGTGTACGATCATATCATAGGCGCGCTGCGAGAAGGTGCTGTAAAGCACCACCACGGGCCTCATGCCTTGGGTGGCGAAACCGGCGGCCATGGTCACGGCATGACCTTCGGCAATGCCCACGTCAAAAAAACGGTCCGGATATAGCCGGGCAAACTCCTCCATGGCTGTTCCCGACGTCATGGCGGCCACGATGGCCACCACCTTGGGCTGATGTTTAGCCAGCGCCACCAGCGCCTGACTGAAGGCGTTGGAAAAAGTAATACCTTGGCAGCTTTTACTCTCCCCTGTTTCCGTATCAAATTGAGGGGTGCCATGGAAAGCCACGGGATTGTTTTCGGCAAATTCAAACCCTTTGCCTTTTTTGGTCTTCACGTGCAGCAGCAGCGGGCCGGACAATGCCCGCAGCCGGCTGAACATCTCCACCAGTTGCTCCAAATCATGACCATTGACCGGACCAAAATAGCGAAAACCCAATTCTTCGAACAACAGCCCCGGGACGATCAGACCCTTGGCCATTTCTTCCACGTAGTTGGCCAGTTTCAAGGCCGGCTTGCCCACAGCGGGAATGGCCCCCAATAGTTTGTCCACCTGGGGTTTGAGCCGGTTATAAATGCGGCCGGAAATAATCTGATTTAAATAATTGGAGAGTCCGCCCACGGCCGGAGAAATGGACATGCTGTTGTCATTGAGGACCACCAGCAAATCTGTTTTCTTGTGACCTGCATCATTAAGGGCTTCCAGAGCCAGGCCGTTGGACAAGGAACCGTCGCCGATGATGGCCACCACTTTGTGGTTGAGACCGGCCATGTCCCGCGCCCGGGCCATGCCCAGGGCTGCTGACAAAGAGGTGGAAGAATGACCGGTGTTAAAAGTATCGTAAATGCTTTCTTCCCGTTTGGGAAAACCGGCCAGGCCTTGGTATTGGCGCAGGGTGTGAAATTGGTCGCGTCGGCCGGTGATAAGCTTGTGTGCATAGGTTTGATGACCAACGTCCCAAACCAGTTTGTCTTCCGGGGTTTGAAAAACCTTGTGCAAAGCCAGGGTCAGCTCCACCGCCCCCAAAGAAGAGGCCAGGTGCCCCCCGGTCTTGGCCACGGTGTTGACCATGGTCTCCCTGAGTTCTTGGCTCAACTGCTTTAATTCATCCGGACTCAGGGTTCTCAAGCCAGCCGGTTCATTGAGTCGTTCGAGAATAGACAAGAAGCTACTTCCTTACTCCATAATATTTTCATCCACCATTATTGCCGGGCCGTGTTTAACGACCTACATAAAACAAGAGGGCGCAAATAATGCCCACACACATGCCTGCCAACACTTCTAATCTGGTATGACCCAGAAATTCCTTTAATCGTTCCGGTTTAAATTCATGTTTTTGATAAATATCATCCATCATTTTATTCAAAATGGCCGCTTGATGGCCGGCCGCCCGGCGCACCCCGGCCGCATCGTTCATGGTCAGGATCGCCACCCCCAAGGCCACCATAAAGGTGGGAGAGGCCCAGCCGGCCTCCATGCCGATGGTGGTGGCCAAGGCCGCCACAAAAGCGGAGTGGGAACTGGGCATACGTCCTGTGTCTACCAACAGCAAGAAGTCAAATTTTTTCTGCTTGACGAAATGCAGAATAACCTTGATGAAAGAGGCTGCAAACCAGCTGGTAAAGCAGGACCAGAAGATGCGATGGGTCAGCACAATACCCAATCCATGAAAGAATCGTTTGCCAACAGCTAAATAGGGATCCACTTTTACACCTCTCGCTCAATCACATAATGGGCCAAGGCCCGTAACGGTTCGGCTTCCGGGCCCAGTGGTTTCAGGGCGGTCAGGGCTCTAAGCATCAGCGCCCGGGCGTGTTCTTGGGAAGCCTCCAGGCCCAGCAGGGCGGGATAGGTGGCCTTGCCCCTGGCTTGGTCTGTGCCGGTCTGCTTGCCCAGCCGGGCTTGATCGCCCACCACATTTAAAATATCATCGGCAATTTGGAAAGCCAATCCCAGCGCTTCCCCATAAACCGTCAAAGCTTTGACTTGACTGTCCCTGGCCCCGCCAAGCAGTGCGCCCATACGACAAGCAGCCGAGATTAAATGACCGGTTTTATGGGTATGAATATATTCCAGTGTAGGTAAATCAATGACTTGTTTCTCGCAGACCAAATCCGCCATCTGGCCGCCCACCATGCCGTTCATGCCTGCCGCATGGGCCAGGAGATGAATAGCCTCCAGCAGACGGCGTTGGCCCCGCGAACTACTGGTCCTGATCATGGCCATCAGTTCAAAGGCATAGGTTAACAGCCCGTCTCCCGCCAGAATGGCCGTGGGTTCATCAAAAGCCACATGGCAGGTAGGCTGGCCGCGGCGTAAATCATCATTGTCCATGGCTGGTAAATCATCGTGAATAAGGGAATAAGTATGAATGCATTCCATAGCCAGGGCCGCGTTCATAAGGCCGTCGCTGGGCTTACCGCAGGCTTCGGCAGCTGCCAGGATCAGCACCGGCCGCAGGCGTTTGCCTCCGGAAAACATACTGTGACGCATGGCTTCATACAGATCTCCGATCAGGTCGTGCTTATGAGGAAGTGCCTTGGCCATGGCGCGATCGATTTCTTTTTGCTTCCTTTTCAGGTAAGGGATGAGCTTAAACGTGCCGGACTTGCTGCGTTTTGGTAAAGACTGCACCGAAGCAGCGGCTTTTCTAATCCTGGAAGTCGTCATCGTCATCATCGTCCTCATCTTCATCGTCGTCTTGGTCTTCGTCGTCCTCTTCCTCGTCGTCCTCGTCGTCTAAATCATCCTCTTCATCATCATCATCGTCGTCAGATTCATCCTCATCTTCTTCATCATCCAGATCGTTCTGATCATCATCCCACTGATCCTCTTCAAAAGGCACCGACACAATTTTTTTGCCGTCATCCTCCAACAAAGCCACCCGCTGCTCGGCCTGCTCCAACTGTTGTTGGCACAAACGGGACAGGCGCACGCCTTGTTCATAAAGAGCCAGGGCTTGATCCAAAGGCGCTTCCCCGCCTTCCAACTGGCTCACAATGGTCTCCAACTGCTTGAGGGCCTCTTCAAAAGACAGCGCGTCTGAGGACGGAACATTGACCTTGGCAGGGGTTGTTTTTTTACGCGGCATGACGCATCTCCATTTTTTGAATAGTTTACCATAGCCCGGGGTTGGGACAAATCCCAGATTTAAAGACTAATCAATCCTTCTCCGGCATCAGCCATGCTCACAAACCGGACTGTTCTCAGCCTCATTCCACGATCAGGGAGTGACCGGTCATTTGTGGCGGTTTGGAAATATGCAGCAGATGCAGGATGGTAGGCGCGATGTCTCCCAAGGATCCTTCCATCAGCTTCCAATCATGGGCCTCATTGCTTACCAGGATCAAGGGCACATCATTGGTGGAGTGCTGCGTCACGGCTTTGCCTTCATCATTCATCATCTCTTCGGCATTGCCATGGTCAGCAGTGATGATCACGGTTCCGTTTTTGTCGAGCACGCTCTTGACGATACGGCCTACATTAGTATCCACCGCTTCCATAGCTTTAACCGCTGCTTCCATAACGCCCGTATGGCCAACCATATCGCAATTGGCAAAATTAAGAACAATCACTTTAAACCGGTCTTCCGCTAAAAGCGGCAGCAAAGTGTCGGTGATGGTGAAGGCCGACATTTCCGGTTTGCGCTCATACTTGCCTTCCACCTCCTTGGGCGAGGGAATTAATTGGCGCTCTTCCAGAGGGAAGATCTCATCAGTGGCACCATTGAAAAAATGGGTCACATGGGCATATTTTTCCGTCTCCGCAATCCGCAGCTGAGGAAGCTCATGATCAGCCAAGACCTCGCCCAGGGTTTTTTCCAGGCGGGTGGGTCCAAAAACCACATTCTCCGTCAAGTCTTGGGCATATTGGGTCATCTTGACGAAGAGCGTGCTGGGCCGGTTTTTTCTCGAAAAACCTTCAAATGCTTCCTGGGTAAAGGCATAGGTCATCTCTTTGGCCCGGTCCGGCCGAAAATTGAAGAATATCACGGCATCATTATCCTTGATCAGCCCTACCGGGTGCTGCTGCTCGTCCACCATCACCATGGGCTCGATAAATTCATCAAAATGATCCGGGCCCTGGGCATAACTCCTGGCAATGGCTTCTACGGGATCGCGTTCTTGCACGCCCCGGCCTTCCACCATGGCTTCATAGGCGCGTTGCACACGGTCATAATTTTTATCACGGTCCATGGCCCAGTAACGACCGACAATGGTGGCCACCTGTCCTACGCCTTCTTGCTGCATAAAGTCCACCAGGCGTTGCATAAACCCTTGGCCGCTGTCAGGCGGCGTATCACGGCCATCCATAAAGGCATGGACAAAAACCTTGGTAATGCCGTTATCTTTGGCCATTTTCAGCAAGGCCAGCAAGTGATCAAAATGGCTGTGTACCGGCCCTTCCGAGACCAGGCCCATCAAATGAAGGTTGGACTGATGCGCTTTGACCTGAGCTATGGCCTTGAGCAACACCTCGTTTTTGAAAAAAGACCCGTCTTTTATAGCCACGTTAACGCGCATCAAGCTTTGATAAACCGTCCGGCCGGCCCCGATATTGATATGCCCCACTTCCGAGTTGCCCATGGTATGAGGCGGCAAGCCCACCGCCTCGCTGGCCGCGTGGATGACGGTATGGGGATAGTGCTGCATGAGGTGGTTCAGATTGGGCGTGTGGGCTTTATGCACTGCATTATGATCATTCTTGGGACCCAAGCCCCAGCCATCGAGAATCATAAGCATCACTGGTTTTTCTTGTTTGTTGGTCATGGAGGAACTCCTGTGAGTAATAGCCGGGGCCAAAACATATAAGCCATGGATGGGTAAGGGTGAACCTGGAGTACAGACTCTGAGCTCGTCCCGGGTGTGCTGAAATCAGCTTATAAAAGTAGCAAAACCAGGGGGGCCTGTCCAGTTTTTTATGGTTCCCGGTCCGAGTCCAAAGAAAGGGTTTTGGCTCTAATGTTCCCACTGGCCAGTTTAATGGAAAGTTCATCGCCCGGTTGCAGTTGCCCGCTGTTTTTAACCAAGATCATGTCCGCCTGCCGGTAGACCAGCGCATAGCCTCTGGCCATGACCTGCAGGGGCGAGAGCGCGTTCAATTGAGCAACCAAAGACCGCAGGAGCTGTTGGTTGTGCATCAGCCGGGCCTGCAGTTGGCGCTGCAGGGCTTGAACCAAGTCATCCACACGTTGCACCAAAGGTTCCAACACCCGCCGCGGTTGTTGCAGCACACTGGCGCGGGCCAAACGGTCCAACTGAAAACGGGCCTGAGTTAAACGCTCACGCATGATAGACTTCAGGGTGGCACGCTGCTGCTGGAGATTGTCCATCACGGCCCTGCGGTCGGCCACCACCATTTCCGCGGCGGCCGTTGGGGTTTCAGCACGAACATCGGCTGTCAAATCAGCCAGAGTGTAGTCAATTTCATGCCCCACAGCGGAAATCACCGGGATGGCAGAGGCGGCAATAGCCCGCACTACCACCTCTTCATTAAAGGCCCATAAGTCTTCCTGCGATCCGCCGCCCCGGCCGCAAATAATGACGTCCCAAGCCTTCTCGGCATTCAGCCGCGTCAAGGCACGGGCAATGGCCGGCGCTGCGGTTGGCCCCTGGACCGGCACTGGATAAATATCCACGGCCGTCAGCGGCGAACGCCGGCCGATCACATTAAGAATATCATGAATAGCTGCACCTGTGGCTGAAGTGACCACGGCAATACGCCGGGGAAAGCGCGGGAGAGGCTTTTTCCGCTGACTGTCGAAGAGTCCTTCTTTGGCCAACCGCTGCTTGAGTTGTTCCAACGCCAGCTGCAGAGCGCCCAAGCCGGCAGGCTCCATGGTGTCGACCACCATCTGAAAATCACCGCGCGCGGGATATAAAGAAAGACGGCCCAAAGCATTAATCTTCAGGCCGTCTTCAACTGAAAAACGGAGCAACCGGTTGGCCCCGCGGAACATAGCACAGCGCAGCTGGCTGGCTTCATCCTTTAAGGTGAAATACCAATGACCGGAGCTATGGCGCTTGAGATTGGAGATTTCGCCCTGAATCCATACGCGGGCAAAGGTCTCTTCCAGAAGGTCCTTGGCCTGAAGCACTGCTTCTGTAACCGTAAAAATAAGGTGCTCATCGTGGGTGATCAAGAACCATTAATCCTAACGTTTTTTTAACTTCTGATTTACCGCTGCCAGGGCGCTATTCGCCTCAGCGGTTTTAGGCCCTTTTTTGACGGCCTTCAGGCATTGCTCCAAGGCTGCCTTGGCTTCTGTGTAATTGCCATTCTGATACAACGCATACCCCAGGGAATAATAGTCATTATGGAGATTGCCCCATTTGTTTTTGTCCGTATCAGGCAGATTGCCGTCCAATTCCACCATATGCTGCAGATACTTGGCCGCAGTGGCAAAATCCTTGTTCTCCCAGTAATACTTGGTCAGTTTGTCGCACATGCCCACTTCCTTGGGCCAGACGTCAAAACCTTTGACATAATATTTGTAGGCTGCCGCCAGGATATCGGGGTCATTGTCCGCGCTCAATTCGATCTGTCCGCCTTTGAAGTAATAGGCATCCTTGAAATGCATCTTAAATGCATCATCCTGCATGAGCGCCGGATTGTTTTTAACCGCCGTTTCATAGGCCTTGATCGCCGCGGCGAACTTTTTATTTTGCAAAAACAAATCGCCCCGGCGGACATTGGGGTCTTGTTTTTCCCCACATCCTGCCACTGCCAGGGCCATGGTTAATACCATCATCATTACTGCCGCTTTTTTCATTGTTGCCTCCTTTGATTTGGTGGTTAAACCCTCTGCCTAAGGGGTACGGAGCTTATTCCAGCTCTATGGTCTCGCCTGCTGATAGCATCCTAATGGGGTGACTCTGCAAGGCAGTTGCTTCCGACCTGATAGCTTCCGCATAGGTTGGTTTTAAATGATAGAGATAGATCGGCACAAGGGGATCGAGTTTGGCTTTTTGAAGTTCGGGCACAATATCGGCAACGCATAGATGCTTGGTCATGGTGGCCATGGCTTGCTGCGCCGCCGGAAAAGAGCATTCCATGAATACAGCCTTTAGCCCTTCCACGGTTTGAACTCGTTCCCATAATGTGTCCACCGGACCTGTATCACCGGTAAACACCACGGTGTGGCCTTTTTCTCCCACCAGATAAGCCAGGGCTTTAAAGGAATGATTAACCTCAACCGCTTCCACTGTGCAGGCACCCGCGGTAAACGGCTGACCGGGGCTGATGGGGCAAAAACGCAGCACTGGATTTTCCGGCGTGGGCAGCATCGTAAAATCAGGCCAGATTTTATTATTAAAGATGCTGCTCTTGATGGTTTCAATAATTTCAGGGCAACTATATACCTTGACCGGCTCACTCACTCGTCCGATCAGATTGTCCAATAAAAAAGGCAGGGCGTGAATGTGATCAAGATGGGCGTGAGTGATCAAGATATGCTTGATGGCGAGCTGCTCTTCCAGAGAAAGCCGGTGACCGATGGTGCCGGCATCGAGCAGAAGGTCGTAGCCGATTTTAAACCCAGTCAGGGACATGCCAGGTGCTTCCCCTCCGGAAGCCCCCAATACGGTTATATTCATAACGTTGTCCTAATGGTTTTTTTTAATTCCCCTGCAGCTTGTCGCATAAAATTTTATTTTTTGTTTCCCATTCATCCCCGGGACGAGCTCGGGAAATTCCGTAACGTACTAAACGCCGAATTCTTCCTTCATCTCCAGATACTGAATAAATTTTTCCAGATTTTCCAGGGAAGTAATCACAATAGCACCGTTTTCCAGACGGATCACCTTGGCCTTTTCCAATTTGGAAACGATGTCCTGTACCTTGGGCAGATCGCCGGCCAGACCGGCGGCATTGGCCAATTCCATGGCTGTCAGGGGAAAGTCCATAACAATGCCCCGTTCAGTGTTGTTGCCGTGCTTGCGCGCCAGCATGGTGAGGGTGTTGGCGATGCGGCGGTTATGATCTTTAAGCAGCAGATTTTCGATTTGTTTGTTGGCGTCGCGAATACGCGCGCTCATATTGCGCAGGATCTTTTTGACAATATGGATGTTACTCTGCATGGTGGATTCAAAGACTTCCTGATTAAGGACAATGCACTTGGTTTCAGTGATGGCCACAGCCGAGGCACTGCGCGGTTCGCGGTCAATGACCGCCATTTCTCCGAAAAAGTCACCTTCTGAAAGAATGACCAGGGTCTTTTCCTCGTTGGACGTTTTTTTGGTGATCTTGATCTGGCCCGACTGAATGATATACATTTCAGCTCCAATATCACCTTCCTTGAAAATAAGGGCTCCTGCAGGGTAGGTTTTTCCATAGCGTTCGAATATCTCATGCACCGTAGACATGGCTTGCCCCCAATAAATAATTATTGATTGCTGTTAACCTTTTTCAAGAGCTCCTGCATTTTTTCGCCCAGACTTTCACCCAGGCTGAATGTGGGCTTGCTGTTGGGCGACAGGTATTTTTCCATCTCCGCCTTTTCCTGATCCTGAATTAAATCCCTGACCGATAAGCCGATTTTATGCTCAGCTTTGTTAACCTTGGTCACTTTGGACTTAATTTCTTCCCCTACGGCCGGCATGGTCGGCTCGCTCTTGCCTTTTTCCTTTTCCAGCTGGGAAATATGGATCAATCCCTCCACCCCCGGCTCCAATTGCACAAACACCCCGAATTTGGTATTGCGCACTACCGTGCCGGTCACGGCTTTGCCCACCGGATAGCTCTGGGCAATGCTATCCCAAGGATCGTCACCGAGCTGCTTTAACCCAAGGGCTATTTTCTTTTTTTCCGTTTGAATGTCGAGAATTTTCACCTGCACCTGGTCCCCGGACTTCAAGACCTCGGAACTTTTCTTAATCCGGTTGTCCCAGGATAAATCGGAGATATGGATCAGGCCTGTTACCCCTTCGGCCAGTTCCACAAAAGCCCCGAAATCAGGCAGGGATTTCACTTCCCCGCTGACCACATCGCCAATTTTAACGTGATCCGTATAAACCGAAAAAGGTTCCGGTTCGGTTTGTTTCAACCCCAACGTAATTTTTTTAGCTGATCCGTTAACAGCCAATACTTTAACCCGTACACTGTCCCCTACTTTAACCACATCCTTGGGATGGCGAATGCGTTTGGACCAGGACATCTCCGAGATGGGCAACAGGCCTTCCAGTCCTTCTTCAACTCTTAAAAAGGCCCCGAAGTCCGTGAGGGTCACCACCTGGCCTTCAATGATACTGTCCACAGGATATTTCTTTTCCACTTCTTTCCATGGATCCTCGCCTTTTTGTTTCAGCCCCAGGGCAATGCGTCCGCTTTCCTGGTCCATGGACAGGATCAATACTTCCAATTCATCACCGACATTCACAATGGAACGGGGGTTGGTAACCTTGGCCCAGGACATATCATTGACGTGCAATAAGGCGTCCACCCCGCCGATATCCACAAAAGCGCCATAATTGGTGATATTTTTAACCACCCCATGCACCAGGCGTCCGGGCGCCAATTTAGCCATAACTTCAGAGCGTTTTTTGTCCTGTTCTTCTAAAAGTAAATTGCGCCGTGACACCACGATATTGCCACGCTGACGGTTCATTTTAATGACTTTGAAGGCATAGCGCTTACCCAGGTAAGCTTCAGGCTGACCGTTTTGTTTTACATCCACTTGTGAGCCGGGCAGAAAGGCCGAGACCCCGCCTAAATCCACCATAAACCCGCCTTTGCAGCGTTCAAAGATAAGACCGTCCACATTGCTGCCGTTGGCCAGGGCCACTTTGGCTTTGTTCCAGCCCAGGCGCCGGTCAACTTTCCGCTTGGAAAGAACCAGCAACCCATCACGGTTTTCTTTTTTTTCCAGCAGTACATCCACCACATCGCCCACTTTGTTTACAAACTCGCCCTGGGCGTTCAGGAATTCTTCTTTGGAAATCATGCCTTCTGATTTATAGCCCACATCCACAATGACACTTTCTTCGTCAATGCGGATAATCGTGCCCTGTACAATTTCACCTGTTTCCGGTTGATTGTTGAAAGATTGTTCCAACTCGGCCGCAAAATCAGTTTCCTCCATACTTTCTTCTTCCTGATGGCTGTCTTCCTGCGGCGGTTCAGCCGCAGCCGGGGCCTGGGCAATAGGTTCCGACTGTTTCACCGGAGTCATCTCCGGTTCTTCCTGGTTGTCCTTGGCCGGCACGGATACCGGGCTGGTAGTCACTTCTTCTTGCTGGTCCGTTGTTTGCACCGGCGCAGGGGTGGTCACCGGCGCTTCCGGTGCAACCGGTTTGTCTTCTTCAGGATCATTCAAAGGGGTTCCTGGTCCTATGCCCATAATAGGTTCAGGGGTTTCCTTGGCTAAATATAATGGTGTTTCTTCGGTATCCTTCAACGGGGTGCCTTGACTTATTGAGGCGCCTGATTCAGTTCCCGATTGTTGCTGTGCTTGCTCGTTTTGGGTGTTCTTATCTTTGTCTTCCATGCTAAAAGCCTCCATCGTACACTTCATGATTTAATACGTCTCCGTTCATCCCCGGGTCAAGCCCACGGAATAACTGGAACATAAAACAATAAGGTTCATCGCCTTTTCAATTCCCCTGCGGTTTGCTGCAGGGAATTTAAATGGTGGCACCCCAGGAACGTAACCGCTCCAGAATGCTGTCTATAATCCAGTCCGGGGTTGAAGTCCCGGCAGTAACGCCAATGCTGATATGCGGAGCCAACCACTCTCGGCTGATCTCCTGAGCTGTTTCAATATGATAAGTCGGTTTGCCAATGGCCCGGCAAATAGCGGCCAATTGTGTGGTATTGGCGCTGTTCTTGCCGCCCACCACCAGCATGACATCCACTTTTTCCGCCAAGGTTTTAGTCTCGGTTTGCAAATCACGGGTGGCATTGCAGATGGTATTACAGACCTTCAAGTTGGAGGTCTTGGTCAGTAAAACACAGACCACTTGCTGCAAATTACTCAAATTCTGCGTGGTTTGCGCGATCAACCCATACTGATTATGGCGGGGCAATGGCAAAACGTCATTCTCTCCGGTCACAACCACGGCCTGATGGTTGACCGCTCCCAAGATACCTTTCACTTCAGGATGGTGACGATCCCCCAAAATAACCAACTGATAACCCTCGGCAATCAACGCTTGGGCCAGTTCATGGGCACGCCGCACAAAAGGACAGGTGGCATCCACTACGGTCAGACCCTTGGCTTCTGCCTCTTGAATTACCTGCGGGGCAACCCCATGAGAACGGATGATTATAACACCCTCATCAATCTCACTCAAGTTTTTAACCGCACTAACCTGTTCTTTTTCCAGCCGTGCCACCACCTGCGGATTATGGATAATCGGTCCCAAGGTATACACCGGTTGCTTGGCTTCCTGCGCGGTTTTAAAGGCTTTTTGGATGGCTGTCTTGACACCGAAACAATGTCCGGCGTGGCTGGCCACAATCACTTTCATTGGAAATTCTTTTTCATCCATGACTTGACTTATTCCCTACTGCAGTAATCGCCGTGCCACTACGTCTTCGATCTTAGCCACCACCTGATCAAGGTTAAGACCAGTGGTGTCAACCAGCTCGGCATCCTCCACCTGCGTTAATGCTCCGCCGGGACGGTTAAGATCCTCTAAATCTCTTTTTTTCAGGTCGTGCAACAATTCCTCGAAAGGCTGCGGCTGGCCTTTGGCTTCCAATTCCCGGTATCGCCTCCGGGCCCGTTCTTCCTGGGAGGCATCGAGGTAGATTTTAATCTCAGCGTCGGGAAACACCACGGTGGTAATATCGCGGCCTTCCATGACCACGCCTCCGTTTTGGCCCATCGCCTGTTGCAGGCGAACCATCTCTTTTCTTACCCCGCTGTAACTGGCCACATAGGCGGAGACATTGCGGGTGACTTCAGGCGTGCGTATGTCTTCCCCTACACTGACCCCGTCAAGCATCACCTCGCCGATGGCGCCCGGCACAAAAGCCATATTGATGGTTCTGGCCACCGCTTCCACGGCCTGCTGATCACTCAGATCAATACCTTGACGCATGGCTTTGAGGGTGACCGTGCGGTACATGGCCCCTGTGTCTATGTACACAAATCCCAGACGCTGGGCCACCAGTTTGGAGATGGTGCTTTTACCGGCACCGGCCGGACCGTCTATAGCCACGATGGGTTGATTACGTTTAGTCATGGCCAAGGCCCTCCACGATCTCCCAAAATCCCGGAAAGGATGTGTTAACACAGTCTGTATTTTCAATGGTCACGCCTTCCTGGGAAACCAAACCGGCAATGGCCAAGCTCATGGCCAAACGGTGATCACCATGGCTGTTGGCGTGACCGCCTTTTATGGCTCCTCCGGTAATAATCATACCGTCCGGTTTTTCCTCCACCGTGACACCGATGGCCCTTAGTTCGTTGACCACCCGGCTGATGCGGTCCGTTTCTTTGACCCGCAACTCGGCAGCATCAGATATTTGTGTCTCGCCCTCGGCCATGGCCGCAGCCACGGCAATGATGGGCAGTTCGTCGATCAAGCGGGGAATAATGGCACCGTAAATGGCCGTGCCTTTTAGCCGGCCTTGGCCGGTCACCACGAGATCAGCCACCCGCTCGCCGGCTTGATGACGCGTATTTTCTTTGGTGACCGATGCCCCCATCATGCGCAGCACATCCAGCAACCCCGTACGGGTGGAGTTAATGCCAATGTTATTCACCCGCAGCGTTGCGCCCGGCAAGAGGGCGGCGGCTATCATTATAAAAGCAGCTGACGAAATATCGGAGGGCACCTCCACCGGTTTGCCGGTCAGCGGGCCGCGCGCCTGTAAAGTCACCTTAACCGGCAAAGAAGAGGCAAAGGGTTTGATGGGCTCGGCTGGCACAGTGGCCGTGTGAATTTTGGCGCCAAAATAATTAAGCATGCGCTCACTATGGTCGCGCGACAAGGTTGGCTCTGTGACGGATACTGGTTTAGTGCAGAAGAGCCCGGCCAGCAGCACACAAGATTTGACCTGAGCACTGGCCACAGTCGAAATATAGTCAATTGGCTTTAATTTTCCGCCGCTAATGGTCAAAGGACAGAGCCCGCCGGACGCACTGGTAATACGCGCGCCCATGCGCGTTAAAGGTTCGATGATACGTTTCATGGGCCGCCGTTGAATCTGCTCATCTCCGGTGATGGTGGACGTGAACGATTGTCCGGCCAGTACGCCCGAGAGCAGTCTCACCGCGGTACCGGAATTGCCGCAGTCCAGCACTGCTGACGGCGATTGTAACCCATCCAGGCCGCAACCGTGAATAATCACCGTGTTTCCTTCCCGTTCGACCACAGCCCCCAGCTGAGTGCAAACCTTAAGGGTATTGAGGCAATCCTCGGCTGTTAAAAAATTGGTAACCCTGGTCTCCCCCTGGGCCAGCATACCCAGAATGGCCGCCCGGTGGGAGATGGACTTGTCACCGGGCAGATTCAGTTCCGCTTTAAAGGTCGTGATGGGCTTGATGGTTTTACTGGTCATTGGTTATTTATCCACCTTTTGCCGGAACACTTGTGCCGCTTCCAGGAAACGGTGCAAGGCGATTTCATCTTCCTTTTGCAGCAGGCTTTTAAACCGTCCCAGCATTGCTTCCAATCGACCCAGCGCCCGGATCACTTCCCTGCGATTGCTCATAAAAATATCGGTCCACATGGAGGCCAGCCCGCCGGCAATGCGGGTGGTATCGCGAAAACCGGAACTGAGTACGGCTTGCAAGCGCTGGTCCTGTCCCGATTGTTCCTGGACCAGCAGGACCAGGCTGGCGGCCAAGGCATGAGGTAAATGAGAAGCTAAAGCCGTCAGCCGGTCATGATCCTTGGCGGACAGCGTGATCACCGCCGTGCAGCCCACCCTTTTCCAGAAAGTTCGCATGCGGTTTATGGCCTTGTGATTGTCAAGATTGTCGTCGATGAGTAAACATACGGACTGATCATATAGATCCGAGCGGGCAGCCATCACACCGGCTTTCTCCGATCCGGCCATGGGATGAGCACCAATAAAAGTAAGCTGACGGCCCTGGTTGTTGGCACGATGGATCAGTCGGTGCATGGTCTTGGTCAGGGTTTGTTTGGTGCTGCCCACATCAGTGAGCAGACAGCGCTTCGGCAGATAGGGCAGCAGGGCTTCAAAGAGAAGCGGCGTGGTGGATACAGGACCTGCAAAGACCACCAGCTCCGCGCCGGAGACAGCGTGATTGGCATCCAAAGTGGCCATATCCACAGCGCCTAGGGCCAAAGCCTCTTTAATGGATTTTTCCCGGCGCACCAGACCGACCACGGTGCGGGCAATTTTATGTTTCTTAATGGCCAGGGCGAGCGAGCCGCCCATCAGCCCCAAGCCAACAATGACAACTTTTTTAAACAATAGTTTTTTCAATTTGATCCTTTAGTCAAATGTGATGTCCTACAGTTTGTGGGTACAGGCAACTTGGCCCGCGTATGCCGGGATGCCTGTAGCCTACGCCAACCGTCCTCTACCCAAGAGCAGGCCTAACGCCAATCCGCAACAGGAACGAGCTACCAGCTGCAGTGACACATCTGAGCCATAGGCCGCAAAGCCTCCACTAGGCTTGAATATTCCTTGGGCAGCAAGGATTGATCTCCATCTGACAAGGCTTCATCCGGCCGGGGATGAACCTCTATGGTCAGGCCGTCAGCCCCGCAAGCCAAAGCCGCCAAGGCCATGGGCGCGATCAGACTGCGCTTGCCCGTGCCATGGGATGGATCGACAATCACCGGCAGATGGGATAATTCCTTGGCTGCCGCTACCGCCGCCAAATCCAGGGTGTTGCGCGTATAGGTTTCAAAAGTGCGTATCCCCCGCTCACAGAGCACCACATCATAGTTGCCCCGTGACAGGATGTATTCCGCGGACATGAGCCATTCCTTGATGGTAGCCGACAGCCCCCGTTTAAGCAGTACCGGCTTTTTGGCATCACCCACGGCTTTTAAAAGATCAAAGTTTTGCATGTTGCGGGCCCCGATTTGGATCATGTCGGCATAGTCCGCCACCATGGGAACGTGGCTGACACTCATGGCCTCGGTAACAATCGGCAAGCCGGTAACTTCCCGGGCCTGAGCCAACAATTTCAAGCCTTGTTCCCCCAGACCCTGAAAAGCATAGGGGCTGGTGCGGGGTTTAAAAGCACCACCGCGCAGCAAATTGGCCCCGCTGGCCTTGACGGCCTGGGCGGTTTCGAGCAAAGTGTCCCAGTTTTCCACTGAACAAGGCCCGGCAATCATACCCAAATTCCCCGCCCCGATGGTGACCGCACCCACCTTTACCACCGTCGGTTCTTTTTTAAATTCTTTGGAGACTAATTTAAAGGGCTGAAGAATGGGCACATGCTGTTCCACACCCGGGAAAGCATCAAGGGGCATTTCCTGCAGCACCCGGTCATCCCCAATGGCACCGATAATGGTACGCTCCGTGCCTTTGGATAAATGAGGGGTCAGGCCTTTTTCTTTTAAGCGCTCCACCACATGGGCCACTTGGGCTTCGGTGGCATCCTGACGCATGACAATGATCATGAAAGGTTCCTCCTGAAATGCAGACACCTGCAAAAAATAGAGCCCCGTAAAAAAACATTACATATGATATTTCTTGGGGCAGTATAAAGGAATTCAGCGCTATTCGTCAACCGACATATGGGCTGTCCCCATCAGGCTGCGTTCAGCAGCTGGGGCGGCCGCCGTTGACGGTGATTTTGGAAAACCGGCTGGTCTTCCAACCCCGGGTAGACGTAAGGTCTCCCTTGGCGATTGCGTAACAGGGGCACCTGGATGATATGGTCAGGATGGCCGGGTAAGGACATCGGCATGCTCTCCCGGGCAGGAAGCTTTTTTAATAATTGGATTAGGGGCTTATCCCAGGTCTCATTTCCACCAAGATATCGCAAGCACCAGCGGGCCAATTGATAGGCACCTCGCGTTTGTCCCCGGGCCATGAGTTCCAAAGCCTGATCCGCCATATCCTGATCCTCTCCGTCCAGGAGGGTTTGAATGACCTTATCGTTTTTCATGAACGCATAAACCTTTTGGGCTTGATGGCGTTGGTGGTAAAGGGTGTGGTAATAGCGCTGCCCCGCAAAGGCCGCGATCTGATCAAAAAGCTCGAATGCTTTCCCTTCTGTCTGCCCTTGAGCCACGTCCTGAGCCAGTTGGCGGCATAACTGGTCCGGGAGGACCAAGGCATAAGTAGCCTGATTTTTTGAATCTTGCTGACTCAGGTTTTGCCAGCATTGGCCCTGGCGCAACAGGTTCAGATAAGTCCACCACTTAATTTCTTCAGGCAGACGCCTGATCTCAATGAGCTTGTGCTGCTGGCCATGACGGAGCAGGTCCATGGTACTGAAATGATCCTGGGGCCATTGCTGCAGCAATCGCGGAGCCAATACCTGCGCCAAGTCCGTGCTCTGCCCTGTCGTAATACCGGCGGAACGACCAATGGCCTTGATGGTCAAGGCTGACCAACTCAACAGCAACAACCGCAACCCCGGTAAATACCGAAGCAACCAGGGTTGGCGCAGCCTGATGGAGTGGTTGGATTCTACGCTGCCAAGGCTTTGATCCGTAAGATCGACCTGAGTCAACAACGAAGCTTTTTGGCTCAGGGCCTGAAAATCAGCCTTATGGTCTTTGTTACCCTTTGTCTGTGAAGGTGTTTTGCGATTTTTTGATTCATTATCTTTCGTTGAGGGTTCACTAGCTTTTTTAGTATCTTTTGTTTTCCGCTTTTTACTTTCCCCTTTTTGGGGATATAGGGCCGCAAGCGCATCCTTTTCATCCCCGGTTAGAATGTTACCGTAGGCAGTTTGTTTGCCTGGTGGTGCTGGGCGGCTACGGGCCAGCCATTGCGTTAACTGCTCCTGGCGGTTATTCCCTAGAATGCGGCCCACAAAGCCGATGTTTTCCGAAGAAAGCTCACCTGTCTTGGCTAGGCGCGCTTTTTTACCCAAGCCGCGCAAGAACACGTGGCCTACTCTGGGATCTTGCAAGGATTCACCCAACTCGTGCAGTAAAGCTGCTTCCAGCACGTCCGGATTATCAAACAACCATTTATCTAAAAGTATGGCATGCTCCAAGCCCAGACCGGCAAAAACTGCATTCTTCGGTCCTTTGACCACTGTCACCTTATCCATAGTATAAAACCCCTGCAGCCCAGAGGAGAGATCGGGGTTGGTTTGCTTGTTTTCCAGCAAGGTTTCAGCTTGGCTGATCATGGCCTTTAAAACTTCTTTGTCATCTCCAAACCATTCCCGCTTGTGTTCAACGATCAGTTTGAGTTTTTCTACAATCGCCGCTACCTTTTCTTTTTCAGCCGACAGTATGGCGCGTAAAGCCACACGGCACTTGATCTCTTGTTGTGGTTCTGCCCGGCCTTGGCGGTTAATCATATGTCCTGTAACGGCAATCTCAGGCAAAGAAACAACTTTTCCTTCCTTGGTGGCAGGCGCTTCTTCGCCTAATAGCGCGGCCAACTCTTCCGAGCTGATGGTGGTGCCTTGTGGTTTAAGAATCGTGATGCTTCTTACCGCAAACCTGCCCATCGCACCGGGATGATTGTTAGTCGTCGAAGTTTCTTTGATCGTCCCGGCCAGAGCCGTTGACAGTAGGCTGCCCCATTCAACTAGATGATGTAAAATTTCTTGAACAATCATGTGCTCTTTCAAGACAGGCTCAAGGCTATAAGCCGCCAGGCCGACCAAGCTAATCACGATGAGAATTATCACTGTGGAACTCAAAAGCTTTTGCCTAAAGGCCCGGGTCCGGCTAGACCATATCCGGAAATCCAAGTCGTTTAGATCCACAAAGGGGTTACCATTTTTGGCTTTGCCAACTGCTGCTTCAGCCAACTTCCCGATAAGGTCGTAATAAACCAACCGGGGCAAGTCTTTGAACTGTTCATTCAACAATTTCACCCATTCATGAACATATTCCTGTTTTTCCTCAGGATGGTCGGCATAATACATCTTAAAATAGGCCAGGACCCTTGCCAGGGCAATATTCCGAAAATTCTTGCGTCCCATGGCATCACTTTCATTTTTATACTGCATAATTCCTGCAAACTGATCGGCCAACTGTCGTTTTTCTGCGGTCTTTTCTTTCCAGCCCAAGCGCTCCAATACAGCACCCTCAATGGTATCCAAGTCAGCCAATTGATCCCTAACAATTTCATCGGGGGACTTGGGGCTTCCACTAAGAGCTTTATTATAAAATTCACTTTCTAAATAGGTCTCAAAATCACGATTGGCCACGGAGGCCCCGTGGATTTTGATTTGCTTAAAAAAGGTCCGCATCAGGGTAAGAATGGGTTTGAACATCATCTGATCAACCTGAAAGGTCCAACCCGGTTCCTGTTCCTTGCCAATAGCCTGGGATAAAAAGAACATTACCCCTGTACCAACCCCTGATTGGAGAGGCCTGGAAAGATGCGATATGGAAATCTTTTTTTGACCGGCCCGCCGCGTTAATTGAAAAGTGGCCTCCAGTATTTGGTTGGTAAAAGGATCTTTGGTTGTGATTTTGCATGCATTAGGAAAATCCCCTTCTTCAGTCAATGCCTCAAGGGTGATGTCATATTGTCTATCCTTGGGACGTAAAGGATTGGGAATGGTCATGTAATGGATCGTAATGGTTTGGTCAGGACCTGTTGCAACTTCCCGCATTTGCCAATGCTTAAGGTCCAAGGTCCAATTGGTGTGTGCTGCATACATCGCGTCCAATTGTGCTTTGATCTTGGCATTAATATCCTGTTTGTTCGTTTGTAAATCCTTATCATCTATCGCTGATGAAGCGGTTTCTAACCCTCTTTTCTTCACTATTAAAAGTTTCCAGTAGGGATAAAGGGTGGCCATCTGCAGGGGCCGCAGCATATAACGCCCTACGGTTTGTACCCAACCGGGCATGGCTTTGACCGCCAAGTGATCGTTCAGCCATAGAGCCGATGCTTCGTGAACCAAGGTGAGCGGCAACATGATCAAGCGTAGGAGTTTTAAGCCCAGGCCAAGCTCATCGGACACCCAGCCTTGATGCAAATAAACCGTGCGGCTGGCAACATCAGTGACCGCACTGGTCCAGGGAATCAGCCCCCACTGCCACCAACTTAAAACCGCAGGCTTGTCGGACGCAGCTGCTGATGCGGTTAAAAATTCCTCTGTTTTGGCATGCAAGGCCGCTGTATTCAGGTATTCAATTTTTACGTCGGGGCCAAAATAGCGCTGAATCCGATTCCGCCATGCGGTATTAATCTTTTCCATGGAGGCGCCCATAATCAGGTGTCCCGTTAAGCCGTGCAAAGCAAAGACCAACGCCATACTCCAGCTTGCGAGTCCCAACCAATGTGGGGCGCCCATCAGCAGGGGTATCAAAACCAAGCCGGCGCTGCCCAGGGCGGCCAAAAGGCTATGAATAATATTGAAAAGCATGGGCTCTTGTTTTGACTCCGTCAAAACACCTCGCTCCAAATTCACTTGCACATGCGGCGCATGTTCTTCGGCAACTTTGTGTACAGCCTCCGTCAAGGCTTGTTCATTTTCCTGTTTGGGAAGAAGCAGCAACACCGGCGCCACCCGCGCCAGGAAACGGACAATTTCAACGTCACCATAAGTTATTTGGTCAAAGGTGGTGCTGGCATGAAATGTTCCAACGGTATTTTTGTCTTGCAAGGTTAGCTGCCGAAGGAAGTCAGAGAGGTATCTTAAGGCGGCATAGGGTCGGGTTCTTGCGGGATAATGAACATCTCCCACCCCGAGCATATCGCCTATGACATCAGTGTCGATGTTGACTATTATTTTCTGCTGCCGCGGCCGGCGGGCATAGTGAAAGTAATGTTCAAAGCCGCTCTTAACATATTTCAGCCTGTTGTCCCGCACCGCTTTTTCCTCTTCTTTAACGGTTTCTTGGGATTGGCGGAATGGCTCATTCCTGGATGAGGTATCATAAAGCCAAATATGTTTTTTCAAAAAACCGGCCGCGCTAAAAATCCAATTCAGATTATTCATGTAGATATACTGGTTGATATTGGATAACCATTCCGCCAGATTTTGGGGCACTTTAAAATGCCGGGTCATCGCAGGCACATCGGCAAAATCATAATGCTCGTCCAAAAACAACTGGGTATTCCCTTTTTCGGGAACCTCCCCCCGCACCACAGCTTCCATTGCATAGGGCACGGAATAGGCGTGGTCGTCAAAATAATAAAAGCTAACCACGGAACCGTTCCTGTTCCGAAAACGTTCGACAACATGTCTGATCATTTTTTGGTGGGTATAACTATATTTCTTCTCAACGTCCTCCCACGTCCCCAATACCAAATCCGGAAAATGGTTAGAAACCCAATGACCCCATCCTGTATTGGAATCCATTTCTTCGAAATGATAATTCTTACTGTCCCATGAATCCAGCTTAAGGTCGCGCGAGTGTATCAGCTCTTTGGGATAAAGCCTGATGGTGCGTGTCAGGGTTTCAATCAGGTCTTCTTTATCCTGCGCCTGCGTACTTTGGCCAGTTCCTTTGGTCTCCCCTTTTTCACCATTTGATGCCGTCATCAAAACTACCGGCATCAGCCAGGGTGATCCCGCCGCAGCCATCCAAGTCAACTCCATTTTAGGCAGGCTATGCAACCATGGTTTGATACGGTCCAGCACCGGTTGCCGGGGTTTATCTTCATCAAACCAGCGGATAACCCTAATCATTAAATCCACCAGCACCCCGGGCCATCCGAAAAAGTCTTTCAGATGCACGCCCGGCGGAAGGAGAAAATATAGAGGACGCTGCGATTGTTGTTTAAGCAGGGCGTTTAAAGCTTCCAGGGTCCGGTTGGCATCACTGTAAAACAGATAGTTCGTCTGCCCCAGCCGCAGGCGTTGCAGTTCATGTTGGGTTCGGCCGGCCATCAATTCGGGGTCGAGAATGGCCATACTGCTAATGGACCGATCACCATCTTGGAATGGCAGAACCGCCAGCGACGGCTTGCCGGCATTGTTCAAATGGACATTATCCTCTAAAAATTGCCGGGCAGCCAGAGTCAGCGTGCCATTGGCAAGGTAATCCTTCAATTCAGCCGCCATGGTTGCGGGTATCTCTTGCCAGTGCGTGGAGTTCTTTTTTATCAGCCGGGCCAGTAACCGGGCCTTGAGCAACAACTCTTTGAACCGTTCCGCCACCCTCACCCGGTTGCTAAGGGATTGCTGCGCTACCACCTGATGGCCGTCAACGCCGTTTAAATCCGGGCATTCGGTGGGCAAAGCCAGGATGTCCTGGTTTTGAGCCAACAGCTTTTCCAAAGGCAGGCGCTGGTTTTGCAGCAGTGCAAAATAAGGATTGACCACATCCTGGTCGGTCACCCGGGGTTTGACGGAGATGCAAGTCACGCCCCGGCGCCTCAGCTCCGTCAACACTTTATCCGTATGAAAACCGCCGGTAATCATCACCGCCAGGGACTGGTGGTAGCGATCCATTTTGTTATTTAGGTTGGCCACAAACGCCTCGCTGCGCTGATCAGCCAAGTCATAAAAGCGGCCCACCCGGTCCAGATAGTGGTCCAAATGGTAAAGATCCGCATCCAGTGTCAACGAGGAAGCGGTTGACCCGCCGGTAGTCTGGATAAAATTCAAGAACGCGGCCACGCGAAAGTTTTGACGATGATCGCGAAAATCCTTCAGTTCTTCGGGTGTGGCGGAAATGTTCAGCAATTTCTGAATGACATCCAAACGGTGATAAGCCTGGTCAAGCTCCTGCTGTTGTGCCGTGGTATATAGCTGTTCACGTACACGGCGCTCCAGCAGGGCTAATTGATTCACCACCTGATCCTGATCCAACCCTTGCTTGCCGTTAACCAATTCCTGCAATAACAACCCATGCGCAGGCTCCAGATGGTAGCGCCGGGCCTGCCGCAAGAGCACGTCCGCATAACTGACCAGCTCCAGCCTGCCTTCCCGGTAAGCCATGGTTTTTTTATCCAAGGCTTTCAAAGCGCGGTTATAGACCAGGGGTTTTAATTGATCAAGCATGTCCTTCAGGTCATAGCAGTACCCCTGGGACTGATGATTGAAAAAAGCGCTCACTTGTTCATGGGCCGCCTTATACAAAGCCGGGGTTTCAATGCCTTCAAGCCGGATGGGCACGTCACCTACGGCGGCACCATATTCAGCGCCTGTCAATTTGCCCTGCCTCACCAGGTAGTCCGCCACATCGCGGCGCGCCTCGTAGTCGGGGAAGCTGCTGAGTTTGGCTGTATTGATCGTATAAGAAGCGCCCTCTTCTCCCACCAAGCTAAGGTGATGGGTCTTGGCCAGATAGGCAATCATTTTGGCGATGTTCATTTGCACGTCATAGTTGCAGTGCAAATCCTCGATATGAATGATGGTTTTAGCACTGCCGGAAGAAACCTTGGTTATGCGGCCCAAGGTGGCGGGGATGATCAGAGGTTTGCCGGAAAGCTGCACCATACCAGGATGAGATGCAAAATAATTAGGCGTTTCAAAGGCCCAAGTTAAAAATGGCAATAAAAAGGAAACCGCCACGCCCAGGCTGATCACTTGAGTTAGTTTACGGTAGGAATGATAAAAAAAAGTCTTGCCCCGAAATTTTTTGGTCATGGTACTCCTCTTGAACGCCATGGCTTTCAGCCTGGTTAAATGATACCGTTGCCGGAGCCATAAGTCAAAATGAGGATAGCTAAAAACGCTTGTTTTTAAATTGTTTCCTTGAAAAAGTAATATTTTGAAACAGAAGGTTGGCACCATTTTCCAAGAAAGGCACGATAAACCAGAAAAAATTCACGAGGCGAGGGTTTGATATATTATTCTTTTAAATTGATTATTTTTATTTAATTAGATGAGCCATGGCCGCCACCAGGTGGTCGTTTTCTTTGGGTTTACCGAGGGTAATGCGCACATAAGGGCCTGGCATAGGCCGGACAATAACGCCTTGCTGCATTAAAGCTTCGAAAAAGGCCTGCCCTGTCCAGGATGTGGCCACAGGACCTTGGGAAAGGTCAACGAAAAGAAAATTGGTCTGCGAAGGCACCACGGTCAAGCCCCATGAGCTCAGCACTTTGCCCACCCGTTGCCGTTCTTTTCGCGCCACAGCTACGGTTTGCCGCATGAAGGCTTCATCTTCCAAGGCCGCCAGGCCGGCTACTTGGGCCAGGCTGTTGACATTAAAGGGTTCCCGAACCCGCTCTACAGCCTGAGCAACTTCCGGCGCCACCACGCCATAACCCAGACGCAAGCCCGCCAGGCCATAAGCCTTGGAAAAGGTGCGCAGCACCGCCACATTACCGTAATGGTTGACCCATTTCAGGCTGGCACCTTGATAAGATTTGTCAGCATATTCCTGATAAGCTTCATCGAGCACCACCAGTACTTGCTTGGGTACTTTTTGAATAAAGGTTTCCAGCGCCTTCGGCGTCAGGGCTGTGCCTGTGGGATTGTTGGGGTTGGCGATAAAAATTAATTTGGTTTTAGGTGTAATGGCTTTGAGTAACCCGTCCAATTCAAAGGTAAATGCACGCATGGGTACCATGGTCAACCGGGCTTGCATCAACTGCGCCACTTTGGGATAAACCACAAAACTCATTTGCGAGGTCACCACATGGTCGCCTTTGTTGAGCATGGCCATGCCCAGCAACACCAGTAATTCATTGGAGCCATTACCCAGAATAATCTCCTGGGGGTGGCATTTTAATTTCCGTGCCAATCGCTGCCTGAGCCCATATCCACTGCCGTCGGGATAAACGGCCAGCTTGGCCACGGCCTCTTTAAGCCGTTTTTTCACCAATGGCGATGGCCCATAAGGATTTTCATTACTGGCCAATTTAAGGGCATGCTTGATCCCCAGTTCTCGCTCCACTTCCTCAGCCGGTTTGCCCGGCTGGTAGGGCACCATTTTTTCCACGCCTTGACGAAAAGTCAACTTGAAGGTCATGCTTTTTGCTCCCCCCGTGGATAGGACCCGAGAACTTTTAAAAAGGAGGTTTTGGGCTTTAAGGCTTTCAGGGCTTTTTTAACGTTAAGGTCATTAATATGCCCTTCGCAATCAATAAAAAAAGTATAATTCCAGGCTTTCTGACGAGACGGCCTGGATTCAATGCTGGTCAGATTAACGTGATTGTTGGAAAAGGGCCGCAGGATTTTGTGCAAAGCGCCCACGCTGTCTTTGATGGCCAGCATGACCGAAGTCTTGTCATGGCCTGTGGCATTGGCTGCCCAATGATTGCCAATCACCAAAAAGCGGGTACGGTTATCCTTGGTATCGGCAATATCCTTTTCCAGGATCTTCAATCCATAGAGCCGGGCGGCAATTTTGGAGGCAATGGCCGCACTGCCCTTGGTCTTCAAGGCCATCAGCGCGGCTTTGGCCGTGGAGGAGACTTCCTCAATTTTCACTTCCGGCATATTGCCTTCCAACCATAAACGGCATTGCCCCAGCGGCTGGGGATGGCTGTAGATTTTGGTGACCAACCTGCGATGGTGTTCCCGTGACAAAAGATTCTGAGCAATGCGCAGGGAAATTTCCGCACAGATCTTGACTTCACTGTCAATAAACATATCCAGAGTGTGGTTGACAACACCCTCCGTGGAATTTTCAATTGGCACCACTCCATAATCGACTCTGCCCCGCTCCACTTCACGAAACACATCCGTAATAGTTTTAGAAGGCAGATAATGGGGACTGGATCCGAACTGTTCGAGCGCGGCCTGATGAGTAAAGGTGCCTTCAGGACCGAAAAAGGCGATGCGTTGCGGCATCTGTAAGGCGATGGAAGCGGAAATAATCTCGCGGTAGATGGCCTGCAGTGCTTCCACCGGCAAGGGACCGCTCCGGCCTATTTTGCGCAGCCGTTCCAGGAGCAATTTTTCCCGGTCCGGCGCAAAGACCGGGGCATTGGTTCGACGTTTTTGTTTGGAGACTTCCACCGCCAATTCAGCCCGCTTATTTAACAGCGTGACGATCTGCGTGTCAATGCGGTCAATGGCCTTGCGAATTTTGGCTAGGTTCACTTTGATTGCTCCTCCCGCTTGAAATGGCCTGCAACCGGCTGATCCGCTCTGCTGCCAAGGTCAAATCCTTTGGGGCCAACAAAGGTTTAATGTCCTCCGCCAAAGCGATTTGCCTTGCTATCCGCCGTTTTCTGGCCACAAGCAATATATTAGATAGTCGTGTACGCACCGTGGTCTGGCTGCCTTGATGCCAAGCCTGGTGATAAGCTGATAGGGTGCCGGTAAAATCATTCATGCCGGGCAGACTGCTGACGAGCAGCCATTCCACCACCATGGTCAGAGCAGCCAGGCTAAAAGTTAAGTACACCAACAGCCGCCCGTTCAAATCAATCCGGTAAATCAAGGCCGCCGTAGAATCCAAGCTGCTTTGCATCACCGCCGCGCGCTCCAGGGCAATCCACAGCAAAACCACCAAGGCCAGGCCTACTGCCACCAGGGTTTTAACGGATTTGAGCTTCAAGTCAGGACCACTCAAGTAACGTGTATAGCCGGCCAGCAACCCCAGAAGCAGTCCCGCTGTTGATGGTGCTGTGGCAGCAAAGGGCTGATGGACATGGCCTACCATGCCCGGCAATTGAGGCCATAAGCCCAGCGCCGGGCCCATGAAGACCATTCCCTGGGCGCTTAAAAAACCAATGCCCCATTCCAGCCCAGCTCCCAAGGCCAAGCCCAGCATGGCAAAATCCAGAATACTGGCACTAATCCGCAGGCGGCTGCGCGGCCATAAAATCAGGCCTATCAGCACAGCCAGTAAGCATAGATTTTCAAGCATCGTAGCCAGAAACACTTTGGCGGTAAAAGAGTTGATTAACCACAATAAAAAAGCGCTGGCCAGTCCGGACAAAGGCATTAGAACAAACAATCCAGCCACTGCCGCCAATAACAGGCTGCGCAGAGACAAGGTACGGTTTTCCAAAGTAACCAGGGTCCAAAACCCGAAAAGCACTAAGGGCCCCACCAAAGCCGGCAAGGCATGGGCCACAATCAGCACGGTGCCAAACGTCAGCAGCATGATAAGCGCTCGCACGGCCGGCGTGATCACCTGGTACCATTTCAAAAAATCCTTTAATTCATCTTTGACCGCCATACTCATTACTCCATGTTTTTAACTGCGTAATACTCAGGCGGACAAGCCGTGTCAAAGGCCGCGGCTGCTTGCAGTTCCATACTGGTATTCTGGCCCAGCCAGAGGACCATGGGATTGTTGGCTCCAAAAGCGGTGCCCGGATAAAGTTCCCCGGGAATGACCAAAGCCGCGGATGCTTCCTGCTCCTGCCCCATACAAAGCGCAAAGGCCACTTGCCCACGGTTGGCGATCCGCTGCGCTTCTTCACCGGTCACCATAATAAAAACCTGCTGGGCTTTGACCCAAGACTCAAAAGCAGCCACGGTGTCCAGCTTACCTTCCGGAAGGGGTACGCGCTTGACATAGGCTAAGGCTTTCAGGAGGGCAGCCACCATGAGGGCTTGACCCTCTTTTTGCGCACTCCAACTGGTACTATGTTTGAGTTCCACCACGATGTCTTGAAGGTTGATGCGCCAGCGCGCGAAGTGATTCGAGACGGCGGCTTTGGGTTTGGCCTGTGGCGGGGCTATGCTTTGCTTGAGCAATTCGTCATCATGACCGGTCAATTCCTGAAAACCTTTAAATAGGTGGTCAAAAAACAAACCGGCCATGAGCAGAGCGGTCAGCAGGTACCAGATAAAACCATTGCTTTTAATTAATGCAAACCACGAAGTAAAAGGATCCATGCTAGTCACCATTGTTTAACCAGTTCTTGTTGCGCAAAGACATTTGTTAATACCGGGCGTGCCCCTACACAATCCCCTTTAATTGCAGAGACTGTGTCGTAAGGTTATTTTTCAGATCGTCATGCGGTTATGCTCCAAAACAGGATCCAGAAAAGCCTTTAAAGTCACGGCCTTTGGATACCGGCTTTCGCCGGTATGACGAAAAAAGCCCATTGTGACACAATCTCAGAATAGACGAAAGAGCTCACCGCTTACCTGGTGTAGTTTTTTTCTTTCTGCTGCCGGCCGGGCTTGAATTTGAGCGGCGCCGGGCCGGTCCAACCTTACGGTGGGATTTGGTATTCAAAGGGGTTCCGGGATGCCTGTGCAAACGGCCGGACTTGGCAGCGACACTCTTGGGTGTTAGCGGTTCCGGTTGATAGTGCTTAATGCCTTTGATTTCCTCGGGGGTCAGATAACGCCATTGCCCGGGATTAAGGCCTTTGGCCGTGAGAAAGCCAAATTTAATCCGCATCAGTTTTTCCACCGGATGACCGATGGCCTGGCACATTTTTTTAACTTGATGCTGCCGGCCTTCGCGCAAGGTGATCTCTAGCAGCGCATGCTTACCCGCGGCTTTTAACAGCCGGGCCCGGGCGGGCATGGTTTTTTCAAACTTCCCGGGGGCCGAAGGAATGCGTACGCCGTCGGCAAGTTTCATCAACGCCTGTGCTGTGGGAATGCCCTGCACTTTGGCCTGATAGGTCTTTTCAAAGCCGTAGCGGGGATGCGTTAATTTCAAGGCCAAGTCCCCGTCATTGGTCAACAATAATACGCCGGAGGTATTGAAGTCCAGACGCCCAACCGGATAAACTCGTATTTTTATTTTTTTTAAGAGTTGGATCACCGTCGGCCGATTTTCCGGATCATCCACCGTGGAGACTACGCCTTGTGGTTTGTTGAGCAACAGGTAGGTCAGGGGTTGCAGAAACGCACGCTTACCCTTGATTTTCACTGCATCTTTTTTCCGGTCAAGCCGAAAACCAGGATCGCTGATCACCTGACCGTTGACCGTCACCACCCCGTCAAAGATCAATTGGTCGGCTTCCCGGCGGGAACAAACGCCGGTTTCTGCAACATAACGGTTGAGACGGATCTGATTATCACTGGATGCGGCCTGAGTCATGACTAGGACTTCGATTCTTCGTCAGAATCCTGACTTTTGGAGACAAAGGGCTCTTCATCCCCAGGGTCAACGCTGTCCTGGGCAACTACATCATCGCCACCGACATTCTCGTCTGCCCGGTCATCATCAGCTTCTGCTTCGCTTTTGTCATCGTTGCTGGTCATATCTTTTTCTTCGCGGCCTTGTTCTTGTTGATCGGGATGATCACCGGTAACCTCAGGTTGCGTTTCCATCTGGCTATTCTCTTCAGAACTGGTATCTTCCTCTGCATCCTCTTGAACCAAGGCGGCTTCCTGGTCACTGTCGTCATCATCACCACCATGGGTTTTGGCCACCAATTCCCCGTGTTGGTTGAGTTCCCAATCCTTACCCAGATCTTCCTGTTTAAGGATGTCCTGCAAGTCCTTGAGTTCGGGCATATCCGTTAGATCTTTCAGCCCGAAATAGTGTAGAAATTCCTTGGTGGTGCCAAACAACAGCGGCCGGCCCACCACCTCCTTGCGTCCCACCACACGAATGAATTTACGCTCCATCATGGCATTGATCACACCGTCAGCCGAGACACCGCGGATATCTTCGATCTCAGCCTTGGTGATGGGCTGGCGATAGGCAATAATGGCCAGAGTCTCCAAAGCGGCTTTGGACAATTTGTTGGTTGTCCTGGTTTTGTACATTTTCCTGATCCAAGGGGCGAATTGGATGCGCGTTACCAATTGATAGCCTTCGGCAATTTCCACCAGTTGAAAAGCACGGCCTTGCAAGTCATACTCCGACTTTAATTCATCGAGGATCTCCAGGAGCGTGCGCCGTTCCACTTCTTCCAACAAGCCTTGCATAGTGCCGATGGACACGGGTTTGTCCGCTACAAAGAGTATGCATTCAATGATTTGTTTGATTTCTTTAGGATCCATTTGATTCCTCCGCCCCGACGGTTGCCTCTCTTGCTGCTGTGGTGAATTCATCCAATCTCCGTATAATAATTTTTTCAAAGGCCGTTTCCTGCATAATAGCAATGGCTTTTAAGCGGGCCAATTCCAAAATGGCCAAAAAGGTGGCCACCATGGCAATCTTGGTTTCCTGTTTTAAAAACAGTTCCATAAAATCAATGGTGCTTTCCCCATCCAGCATATCCAGGATCTCATTGATCTTTTGACTGGTCTTGACCTCTTCCCGGTTGATTTCCCGGAAAGACTCGGGTTTGGCATAGGCCAGCACCCTTTTGAAAGCTGATAAGAGGTCAAACAAATTGACTTCCTGAAATTGTGGAGAAGCCAGTTCATCCTCTGTAGGCTCCAGGTCCTCATCACTCGGTTTGCCCCCAAAGCGCCAAAACACCTGGCGCTGATTCTGCTCCCGGCTGTCCAAGGCATGGGCCACTTCCTTGTAGCGTTTATATTCCAATAGGCGCCGGACCAGATCCGCCCGGGGATCAACTTCTTCACCATCCTCCAGGACGAGGGATTCTTTGGGCAGCAGCATGCGGGACTTGATATGCATCAGGGTGGAGGCCATGAGAATAAAATCACCGGCGATCTCCAGATCCAGTTCCTTGATCATCTCTACATAGGCGAGGAATTCATCTAGGATTTTGGAGATGGGAATATCATAAATATCGATCTCGTCTTTTTTAATGAGGTAGAGCAATAGGTCAAAAGGGCCTTCAAATACCTCAAGATTTAAACGGTAACTCATGGCGACTCCTTGTGCTTTTTAACCAACACCGTGATGGTTAAACTGACGCCTTTAGAGGAATGGATTGCCAAAAGGCAGCAAGATTAGGCGAATCAATACGGTAAAAGGAATAATAATGTATCCCAGCAGCCCGGTAACAAACAAGCCTATTAAAATCAGAAAGGAAAAGGGGGCAATCCTTTGAAAGCGATAGGCCCAGGGACCGGGTAACATGGCCTCCAGAATATGGGAACCGTCCAAAGGCGGGATGGGGATCAAGTTCAACGCCGCCAGAAAGACATTGATATTGATGGCAGCTTGCAGCACATAACTAAAACCACGGTTGTTGGTGTACCCAAAAGCATGGCCCACCCAGGCAATCAGGGTCACCAGCATGGCAATGAGCACATTAGCCGCCGGCCCGGCTAGGGAGACCAGCAGCGGATCTCTCTTGGGATGGCGCAAATTGCTGGAGGTAATGGGCACGGGCTTGGCATAGCCAAAGACCATGCTGCCTTGGGACATGACGAGGAGAAAAAGCGGAAGAAAAATGGTGCCCCAGGGATCAATATGCTTCACCGGATTCAAGGAAAGGCGGCCCAGCATTCTGGCCGTGGGATCGCCCAGCTTATCCGCTACCCAGCCATGGGCCACTTCGTGCACCACAATACCGAGCAGCAATCCCGGTAAAAAAATTAAAATATTTAAAATAGTGGACTCATTCACCGCAGCGCACTCCTAAAAAAGCTTGCAAATATTGGATTTTTCAAAATTTGAGAAAGTGTAGCAGAGTTGCAGAGGCCTGTCAATGGGGTATGTGGCGATTGTTGAAAGGTGGGGTTTTCTTTTAGGCTTAACCGTTCATCCAGGCAATAACCACAACCACTGGTAAAAATATGATCATTTTTAGCGTATTTTTATATTTTCAGATATTTCCAAAGGAAATTTTAACCGTTTTTATCCATAGACAATAAATAATCAATGGTTTTATCTATCGCCTGGCCATAAATCAACAAACCCGGTTCATGGCCACCCATAACGATCATCTGAAAAGGCTCGGAGGGTACTTGCAGCAGCGCTTTCAAGGCCTGGGCCAGGGCCACCGATCCGTAGGAGGCTTCAGGTGGCGTGGTGGGCCATTTACTCATATATCGCTCCCAAAGTCTGCGGTCATGAATATGAATGACACAGTCACAGGCTGGTCTCATCTGATAAATAATGCCATGGCTCATGGCTTCGGAAGAGGCTTTGACCGGTCCTTGGCAATGCAGCTCATTGTGGCCAATATCAACATCAGTGACCAGGCTCAAATGGGCGGGCGTTAATTGAGGAAGGCTGCCGGTCTGGGAACCGGTAATCAAAAACTGTGATGACGACTGCCACCGTTGGCTGATGTTACCATAGCCGATCCCTTGATCATCCACCCCGATATAGCGCTGCACTGCCAGCTGCTGACGACCTGCCAAAAGTCCGGCGCAGGCCTCCACGGGCAGCGGTTCCCCCTTTTGCCAGTGACAATGATATTTGATGATGCCTTCAGAATCAGCCATGATGATCCATTTCTTTTTTCAATTTACCCAAGTCTTGCTCATTGGCCTGGTAAATGCCTTTTTCGGTGATAATACCCGTGACCAGCCGGGCCGGGGTCACATCAAATCCATAATTGACAGCCGGGCTGCCGGGCGGGGTGATCAGCACCTTATCTACCCGGCCGTCGATCAGGCCCTGGGCGTATTTCACTTCTTCCTGGCCTCGCTCTTCGATCGGTATTTCCTTAAGCCCGTCGGCAATGGTCCAGTCAATGGTGGAACAAGGCAAGGCGGCGTAAAAAGGCACTCGGTTGTCATCGGCTGCCAAGGCTTTCAGGTAAGTACCGATCTTATTGGCCACATCGCCGCGACGGGTGGTGCGATCACTGCCCACGATAACCATATCCACCAAGCCGTGTTGCATCAAATGACCGCCCGTATTGTCGGCAATGACCGTATGGGGCACACCATGCTGACCCAGCTCCCAAGCCGTCAGGCGGGCGCCCTGGTTCCAGGGCCTGGTCTCATCCACCCACACATGAATATTGAGACCTTCATCATGGGCCGCATAAAGCGGCGCCGTGGCCGTGCCATAATCAAGGCATGCCAGCCAGCCGGCATTGCAATGAGTCAAAATATTGACTGGTCCTGACTTCTTCCCAGCCAAGGCCCGGATAAGGTCAAGGCCATACCGGCCGATCTGATAGCAAGCCTGATTTTCCGATTGGGCAATGGTTTGTGCTGTCTCTTTGCCTAATCGAAACACATCTTCCTGGTTGGCCCCGCGGCTCATGGCCGCGAGCATCTGGTCCACGGCCCAGGCCAGATTGACGGCGGTAGGCCGGGTGGCTTTAAGCCTTTGGCCTGCCTGGGCCAAGGCTTGGTGCATGTCTTTGGCACCAAGGCTCTCCCGGGCAGCCAGTACCATGGCATAGGCGGCAAATACGCCGATCAAAATCGCGCCGCGAATATGCATGTCTTTGATCGCCACGGCCGCCTCATCGCTGGTGGTAATGGTACGCAGGCAAAAATCATGGGGCAAGCGGGTTTGATCGATGTAGGTAAGGCGCTCCATTTGGTCGCTATCAAACCAGGCGCTTTGATAATGCTTGCCGTTAACGTTCATGATCATGATCCTTTCATGTACTTGCGATTTTATCAAGCTTTGTTATTTACAGTTGGATATGAAGGGCTTTGGCTGCGGCCCGGACTTCCGGCAGAGCCGGGGTCAGGAGTTCCGATTGTTGCAGTTTTACTTTTTTTCTAATCCGGTTCTCAAAAAGTGTGGCATTGGTCCATTTGGCTTCCAAGGTGGACCACCACAAGAATCCGTCTACGCCCTGCTGATACATGGCCCGGGACAGGGCCTGGGTAATTTCCCGATCATGGGTGGCAATGGATACTGGTCCGGTCTTGGTGCGTACCATTTCCTTGGCTTCACGCAGATCTAGAATGTTGGCCCCCTCCAGGGTAAACCGGGCCAAGGCCAGCTTGTAATCCCCTTTCAGGACGAAATGATCGGGTTTGAGTTTTAAGTTGATGAAACGCTTTAAATTTTCGGCAATGGAAGACACGGCATCCACGGAAGCGTAAAGGATGCCGTCGTCAGTGATGTCATGCCTGCCCTGACCCTGAAATTCGCGGGGCACGTAAAAGGGCCCGCCGTCGCTGAACAGCCCCTGGGGTTGAGCCTTTTTAAAATAGACGCGGTAAAAGTCCATCAGGCAAAGGATCCGGCAATATCCTGACGGGCGGCGGCAATGATGTCGCTGAGCCGGTTTTCCTTGATGAGGTCCACGGGCCGGGAATAATTGACAAAAACATTATTTCCAAAAAACCAATCCAGAGCTGTCTGGGCATTGTAATAGCTCAGCAGCAGGTTGAGCAGGTAATTGAGTCCCGAAAGTTTGTCATTATTAATTAGGTCCGGACTTTCACCTTTATACCACTTGGTGATGCGCGAACGGCTGACACCCAATATTCGTGCCACCTCGCTGCGGTTGCCGAAAAAAGCCACCAGCAGATCGAGCTGGTTGACCTTAAGTTTGTTTAAGCCTTCTTCCAGTGTTGACATTACCATGATGGTTGTCCTTTCTGCCCCATGGTTACAGTCTAGCACAGGCCAAGGTTACGAGCAACACTTTTTGTTGCGAGTAATGTCCGCCACGGTCTTTCACTGCTTGCCTTTTTCCAGACTGAGCAGAGAGGCCCGGTGGATTCCCTGAATGATATAGGTCACCCCCGAGGCCGTCGTAAACCCGGCCACCAGAACCATCATCAGTAGTTTCCAGGGTGCGAGCACGGGCAGCAGGGTGGCGAGTAGAAAAAAACCGGCTCCAAAGGATTGAATAAAGGTACTTAGTTTTCCCAGACGGCTCACATCCACGGCAGCTGATCCCCAGGTCAGATAAATAATCAAATATCCCAGGGCAATGATAACGTCGCGGGAGACCACGATCACCGTCACCCAGCTGGGAATGATGCCGATGATGGGCAGGATGATATAGGTGGAGACCAGTAGCAGCTTATCAGCCGTGGGATCAAGGACGCGGCCGATGGTGGTGCAGGTGGTACGCCTGGCAATATAGCCGTCCAGCACATCAGTAATCGCGGCTGACACAAACAGGATAAGGGCGATCAGGAGGTGATCATACATCAAGGTGGCAATGAAAAAGGGAATTAAAATAATGCGCATTACGGTCAACCAGTTGGCCAGCGTCATCTTAAGTTCTCCTTTTAGAGACTGAGCACGTAGTCTAAAATAAGAAAGTGCCGTTCTTAACTTTCGATTATCAATTGTTGATCCCGATTGCTCAGCCTCCTAGGTCCATGGTGTGGCTACCATCACCACACAGGTTTTAAACTGCTTTTCCCAGGCCTTCAGAATAACCGGCCGGATTTCAGGATAAAAGAGCACTTTTTGAAAGGTCTTCTTATCCATCCAGCAAGCATCCCGGAGCCGTTCATCGTGATTAACTTTGATGGTTTGCCCCGGTTTGAGGGTTACTTTGAAGTTCAGATTTAAAATATGCCGCTGCTTGTCGGGACTAATGGATTCATTAACACAGACGAGCTGCCCCACATTGATCGCCAGCGTGAGTTCTTCCATAAATTCCCGTTTCAGGGCTTCTTCACAGGTTTCGCCCCATTCCACGCCTCCACCGGGTAGCAGGCAATAGGACTTGCCGTCGCGTACATGATTGACCACCAGAATTTTGTCCCCGCGAGTGATAATGCCGGCCACCCGTATACGGGGACGATCAGGCCTTCTTCTCATTTTCATAATAATCGCCCCTGCTTTCCGGCCTTGTCTTCCACATCGATCTTCAAATGCTGATAGGCCTTGGTTGTGGTTTTTCGGCCATTGGGTGTACGCTGCAAAAAGCCCATCTGGATCAAGTAAGGTTCGTATACATCCTGAATAGTGTCGCTTTCCTCGCCCAGCGCTACGGCCATGGTCTCCACGCCAACCGGCCCTCCCTGAAAGTGACGGATAATCAGCTCCAGGAGCCTGCGATCCATTTGGTCCAATCCAGCTTCATCGATTTCCATCAAGGCAAGCGCTTGGCCGGCCACCGACTTGGTGACTTGCCCGGCGTCATGAACTTGGGCATAATCGCGGACCCGTTTAAGCATGCGGTTGGCGATCCGGGGCGTACCCCGGGACCGGCGAGCAATTTCCAAAGCTCCATCGTCTGTAATGGGTAACTCCAACAGATGGGCGGATCGTTGCACAATAGCTTGCAATTCCTCGGGCTGGTAGAAATCCAACCGGTGGGCCACCCCAAACCGGTCACGCAAGGGGCCTGTGATAAGCCCGGCCCTGGTGGTCGCGCCAATCAACGTGAATTTGGGCAGGTCGAGACGAATGGAACGGGCCCCCGGTCCTTTGCCGATTACGATGTCCAAGGCAAAATCTTCCAATGCCGGATAAAGTATCTCCTCCACCGAGCGGTTGAGACGGTGGATTTCATCAATAAATAAAATGTCTTGCGGCTGCAAATTGGTCAGGATAGCGGCCAAGTCTCCGGGACGTTCAATGGCAGGACCAGAGGTCACTTTAATATGCACCGCCATTTCCTGCGCCATGATCATGGACAATGTGGTTTTGCCCAAACCGGGCGGTCCAAGAAAAAGTACATGGTCAAGAGGTTCTTGCCGTTTTTGGGCGGCTTGGATGAAAATCTTCAGGGCAGCGATGATCTTCTTCTGTCCAACGAAATCGTCCAGGCGTGTAGGACGCAAGGAAAATTCATGGCCATGATCATCGGCTACTGGCAGTTGATTAACAAAACGTTCGGTTGAATCGGGCATAAGCACTTATCCTCTGCGAAAAACACTGTGATGCTATGATTTGCTTTTTATGTGGTTGACCCAAATCGTAGGGACGAATAATTTTTCTTCCCCCAAAAATAATAAGCGAAGGCAACCTAGGTTGCCCTCGGCTAGAGATGTTTTAGCGCCAACCGCACCATTTCCGCCACCCGGTCCTGGCCAGGCCGAATAGAGGGCAACTCTTGATCCACCACTTTTTGCATGGCCACCCGCGCTTGTGACAGCGCATAGCCCAAGGCCGCCAAGGCTTCCATGGCCTCGCCAAAATCTTCCCGTACTTCTTGTTTAAGTCCCACCGGCCCACCTTTGTCCATTTTAAACTTGTCTTTAAGTTCCAACAAAAGGCGTTCCGCGGTTTTCTTGCCGATCCCGGGCAGTTTGGAAAGCATCAGCACATCCTGCTCCGCCACAGCCCGTTCCAGCTGGGCCTTGCTCAACCCCGAAAGCACTGCCAAGGCGGCTTTGGGACCAACCCCGGAAACACCAATCAAGATCTTAAACAAAAACCGGTCTTCCTCATCGAGAAAACCATAGAGCATTTCACTGTCTTCCCTTTTCATGTGCCAGGTAAAGAGAGTGACTGCCTCACCCAGAGGCGGCAGACGGTTTAAATCTGAAGCAGGCATGTGCACTTCATAGCCTACCCCATTGACATCAACAATACTGGTCTGGTCTTGCCTTTGGGCTAGAACACCTTTTACAAATGCAATCATCGAAGCCACCTTGGAAGCAGGACGTCCGTGCGGTTGTTGACCTACGGCCCTGGTAAACAACCCCGCGAAGCACCTTTTTGCAGGTTATTTGACTTTAATTTGGCTCATTACCGTTCTTGCTTGACGGCCGTGGGCATGACAAATGGCCACAGCCAAGGCATCAGCGGCATCGTCCAAACGGGGTTGGGTATTTAAATTCAATATTATCTTAATCATCTGCTGAACTTGCTTTTTGTCGGCGTGACCAAAGCCCGTGACAGCTTGCTTGATTTCAACAGGCTTATATTCACTTAATTTTACCTGTAATTGGGCACAGGTCAATAAAATTACGCCCCGGGCCTGACCAACCGCTATGGCGGTTTTGACATTTTTAGAAAAATACAATTCCTCCACCGCCACTTCCTGTGGATCAAACTCCTCGATGATCTGCTTCAATTCCTGATGGAGTAGAAGCAGCCTCTCGGAGAAGGCTTGCGTACTCAAGGTTTCGATGACCCCATGGGCCAGGGCCACTTGCCTATGGCCAAGGAACTCAATCACACCCCAACCACAACGTCCGTAGCCCGGATCAATTCCCAACACTCTTATGCCGCTGGTTACCAATTTTTTTCTTCCTGTCCCCAAGAAGATTCAAACTCGCTCTTCTTTTGGTTTTTATTGTTTTGTTGTTTTTGCCGTTGTTGGTTGCGGTCGTTTTTATCAGCTTGATCCAATTTTGCCTGCATGGCCTTGGGTAAAGACGGTGGAGCCTGCTGCTGCTGCTGTTGTTGCTGCTGCTGCTGTTGTTGCTGTTGTTGTTGCTGTTGTTGCTGTTGTTGTTGCTGTTGTTGCTGTTGTTGCTGTTGCTGCTGTTGCTGTTGTTGTTGCTGTTGTTGCTGTTGTTGTTGTTGTTGTTGTTGTTGCTGTTGTTGTTGTTGTTGCTGTTGTTGCTGTTGTTGCTGTTGTTGCTGTTGTTGCTGTTGTTGTTGTTGTTGCTGTTGTTGTTGCTGTTGTTGCTGTTGCTGTTGCTGTTGCTGTTGTTGTTGTTGTTGTTGTTGCTGTTGCTGTTGCTGTTGTTGCTGTTGCTGTTGCTGTTGTTGTTGTTGTTGCTGTTGTTGCTGTTGCTGTTGCTGTTGCTGCTGAGAGGAATTACTGCCCCCGCCGCCGGCACCTCCACCACCACCGCCACCGCCACTACTGCCTTGGCCGGAAGAATCATCATCCTTCTGCTGCTTTTTTGCGATCATCAAATTGTGCCGTATATCTTCATCATCCGGATTCATATCCACAGCTTTTTGATAGGCAGTCACTGCCTGCTGGTAATGACCGAGACGCATCAAAGCATTCCCCATATTGTAATAGGCTTCGTACATCTTAGGATCAGCCTGAAGCGCCCGGTCATATTGCTTGATGGCTTCATTGTAATCAAAATCCTGCATGGCTTTGTTGCCTGCCTTAAATTGACGCTGGGCGCACCCCATAGTGGCCATTATCAATAAAGCCAATAAGGCCAAGGCCGAAAAGCTGTGCTTATGTCCGTTCCGGTTGCTATCAACGGCCATGCTCTTTTTCATCTCCACTATCGCGGTTATCAGCTCTGCCACTAACGATCAGAACTTGCTTTTGTCATGCTTAAAAAACCATTTGGATCGCCGGCCCATTACCATTTCCAGCATCAGCATCAGCAAGGCCGGTCCAATCACCCAGACGTAATATTCCTGATAAACAGCCTTGGTCTTTTTTTCCGAAATTTCCTTTTTGGTCAATCGTCTTATTTCATTATAAGCCTGCATCAAGGCATTGTTGCTGTCGGCAGAGTAGTATTGGCCGCCTGTTTGTTTGGCCATCTCTTTAAGCAGCGCTTCATCCAGTTTGGTCACCACCGGTTCACCACGGTACATCTTAAAGCGACCTTGGCCACGTTCGTCGGTGCCGTCGGGAATCTTGGCGCCTTGGGCGGTACCGATGCCAATGGTATAGATAATCACCCCTTCTTTTTTCGCATGCGCAATGGCTTCGTTGGGTGATGGGCCTTTGGTGTTTTCCCCGTCCGTCAGCAGCACAATGACCGCCCCTTTTCTCCGGGAAGGACTGATTTTGTTGACGGCAAAATCAAGGGCCGTGCCGATAGCCGTGCCATCAACCGGCATAAAATTAGTGCTCAGGATATCAATCATCATCTTGGCTGTACGGTAGTCCTGGGTCAAGGGCGCCTGTAAAGAAGGCACCCCGGCAAATACAGTCAAGCCCACCCGGTCATGCTGAAGCTGATCCAAAAAGGCGCGCACTGCGGCCTTGGTGGCAGACAGTCGGTCTGGCTTCAAATCGGTAGCCGCCATGGAGGAAGACAAATCGATCATTAACATGATGTCCACCCCTTTTTCGCCAATTTCCTGCTCCACAAATATAGGATGACCACCCGGCCGGGCCAGGCCCAGAACGACCAGCATCAAGGCGCCCAACATTAACGCCGGACGCAGTACACTGGTTTTGCCTTTCAGCCTCAGCGTGGGATTAAGCGTCTGAAAAAGAGTTGGTTCGCTGAAACGGGCAATGGCTTTTTTTCTGGACCGTGCACCCCACCAAATCAGCCCGGCCAACCCCGGCAGACCGGCAGCGAACAGTAACATCTTGGGTTCGATAAAAGTGAATCCGCTTAAGACACTCATAAGACGGACCTCAACCAGGTGGCGGAGAGCAGGATCTCAAGGGCCAAGGACCCCAGCGCTGCCAGAAGGAACCAGCCGAACAACTCGCGATAGTGGGGATCCTTGCGTTTCTTCTCGTTCTTGATCAACTGGTCGATGCGGCCATAAATTTTATCCAGGCTCTTTTCATCGGTGGCCCGAAAGTAATCGCCACCGGTTTTATCGGCTATGGTCTTCAACACCTTATCATTGGGTTCATCCCAGCGCATGGCCTGGCCGTCCTGGATGAAGGGACGCTTGGCGCCGAACTGATCTTTAATGTAAACCGGAGCGCCCCCCTTGGCACCAATACCCACTACAAAGACTTTTATTTTTTTAGCAGCCGCAATTTCAGCGGCCTTGAGCGGCTCTTCCCCGCGGTTGTTGGTGCCATCCGTGGCCAATACAATAATATTGGTCTGGCCGTCAAATTCGGCCATACGGTTAATGCCCGCCAGCAAACCGTCACCAATGGCTGTACCGTCGGCATCCACCGTATTCAGGTCAATCTCGCTGACCGAGGATTTCAATACATCATAGTCCATGGTCAAAGGAGATTGCGTAAAAGCTTTAGCCCCAAACACCACCAGGCCGACCCGGTCATGCTGTATACGTCCAATGAAATCGGTCAATACTTTCTTCTCGGCGGTGATGCGGTCCGGTTTCAGATCTTCCGCCACCATTGAGCCCGAGAGATCGGTTACCAGCATGATGTTGATGCCTTTTAATTTCACCTCATTCTCGCCCATCAAGGCTTGCGGACGCAACAAGGCCAGAGCCAGCAATACCAGCGTCAGCATTCGCAGCGCCAGAGGCACATGGCGCAACAGGGCGCCCAGGGAAGGACGATAATCGCGAAAGGCCCTGACATAACTGTACACGACGCCTTTGCTTTTAAGACGGTCGCGCCAGATCAGATAGGCGAGCACCAACAGCGGAACAAACATCCAGATCAAAGAGAGGTTGGCCCATTTCACTTGCGTTTTCTCCCCAACCGGCGTTTGAAAAAGTTGATCAAGGCATTGACATAAGAATCATTGGTGTCAAGTTCGGTAAAGTCCACATGGCAACGCGTAAAGATACCGGCCATGTCACTGCGATGCTTGGCGGTCAGTTCCTCGAACTGCTGTCTGGCCTTTTTACTGCCTGTGTCAATCACCACTTTTTGACCGGTCTCAGGATCCTGCAATTCAATAATGCCGATGTTGGGCATTTCCCGTTCACGGCGGTCGGTCATCACCAGGGCATTAATATCATGGCGGTAATTGGCTCGTTTGAGATTTTCTTCGTAATCAACCTCAGTGATAAAATCGGAGACTAAAAACACAGTGGATTTTTTCTTGATAATATGGGTCAGAAATTCCAAACAGGTATTGATGTCCGTCCTGGATGATTCGGGTTCAAAAGCAATCATGTCGCGGATGACCCGCATAATATGGCCTGAACCCTTTTTGGGCGGAATATAATGCTCGATCCGGTCGGTAAACATCACCAGCCCCACACGGTCGTTGTTTTTGACTGCCGAGAAGGCCATGGACGCGCAAAATTCAATGGCCATCTGCCGTTTCAAGCGGTTGATGGTGCCGAAATCAGCGGAGCCCGAGGCATCCACCATGAGCATGACCGTCATTTCCCGCTCTTCCTCAAATTGTTTGACATGCGGCACCTGGGTGCGGGCGGTCACATTCCAATCGATATTACGAATGTCATCACCAGGCACATATTCGCGCACATCCACGAATTCCATACCCTGGCCTTTGAAACTGGACCGGTAAGCCCCTTGCAAGGTGCTTTCCACCAGAATCCGGTTGACGATCTCAATTTTTCTAACTTGTCTTAATACGTCCTTAATATCCAGTTTCATGCTCGCCTCACTAAGTCGGTAAAGCTGAAAACAAAAGATCTGTCTCACGCCAAGAACGCCAAGGTGCAGCGGCAACGTCCCTTTTATAAATAATATCTATACCATTCGGGGCAAAGAAAAGATAAACTCTTTCAAGGATTAAAACCCTCCATCATCCTTTGTTTTTTCTTCCTTTGCGGCTTGGCGTGAGAAAAATCTTTATAGGCATATCTTTAAAATTTATCTGCCCAACCTGCGGCTATCTTGCCAACCCAGAACCTAAGGTACTTTTACCGCTTTGAGAATTTCATCAATAATATTCTCCGAGGAAATTTCCTCAGCCTCGGCTTCATAACTCACGGAAATACGGTGGCGAAGCACGTCATAAGCCACTGCCTTGATATCATCGGGTGTCACGTAGCCACGGCCTTCCATGAAGGCATTGGCCTTGCTGGCAATGGTGAGAAACAAGGTGGCCCGCGGACCACCGCCATATTGGATAAGGTTATTGATCTTCATGCCGTAACGGTCGGGATAGCGGGTGGCAAAAACCATGTCCACGATATATTTCTTAATCTTGTCGTCTACGTAAATGCTGTTGATACAATCGCGGGTGGCCAAAATATCCTTGGGCGTACATACCGCACTCACGTTGGGCTGGTGTCCCGTGGTAAACCGGTTCAGGATCTCCAGTTCATCCTCCGGCTCGGGATAGCCAATTTTAACCTTGAACATGAAACGGTCCAGCTGGGCGTCGGGCAGATTATAGGTGCCTTCCGATTCAATCGGGTTCTGAGTAGCCAACACCAGAAAAGGTTTCTCCAAGGTAAACGTCTGACCTCCAATGGTGACCTGTTTTTCCTGCATGGCCTCCAGCAAGGCGGCCTGCACCTTGGCCGCGGCGCGGTTGATTTCATCGGCCAACACGATATTGGCAAAGATCGGCCCCTTCTTAATGGTGAACTCCGCTGTTTTGGCATTGTAGATATTGGTGCCAATAATATCGGACGGCAGCAGATCAGGCGTGAATTGGATTCTGGAAAAATCGGCCTGAATGCAGGTGGAGAGCGTCATGACGGACAGGGTCTTGGCCAACCCCGGGACGCCTTCCAGCAAAATATGGCCTTGTGTCAAAAATCCCATCAGCAACCCGCGCATCATGATGGGTTGCCCCACAATGACTTTTTGCGTTTCCTTGATAATATTATCCATGGTTTTGCTTAATTCTTTACCTTTGGCATCCAACTCATGAGCCATTTCCTAATCCCCTTTCGGTCTGGTTAATGTCTTTATACAGTGGCAGGTATGGGACCGTAGTGATGGTCATTGGACCTTGCCTTTGGAAGCAGGTGTACTGCGTTTTTTAATTTTAAAGGTTTCCCCCATTTGGATAAACCGATCCACTGTACCATGCATTTGAATCAACTCGTCTTCATCGGGTGTGTGCCCTCCGAATTTAGCCTGATCGACGGCCTTAAAATAAGCTTCCAACCCTTGCAAGAGGCTGGGATCAATGGGATATTTTTTAAGGGCTTTCAAAATATCTTCCGTGGGCAGCACATAAGCATTGAGGTTAAATTTTTGCTGCAGATAATCGAGTACCGCCTGGTTCAACCCTTGATAATAGCCGTCAATGTCCTCGGCTTCCGCCAAGCTTAAAGCCTGTTGCAGTGCTTGTTGGGCCAGCACTTCAGGAGTTGGGCCATTTTGTCGTGATGAACGACCAACCACAATGACGGTCATCGCCAAGCCCAGCAGCCCGGCCAGGGTTCCCCACAGCCATAGCGGGTGCTTGGCATTTATCTTGGTCGTTTCGCCGCTGGTTTGAGCGACCGGCACGGGAGTGAACGTTTTCGCCTGCCCCACCCGAGACGCCACTTCCACAAAAACGATGTTGGTTTTGCCGTTTTTCAATAAATTGGAAACAGGATCCTGATAGGTCACAATAGCGGAGGCAATGGACAGATGGCCGGATTCATTAGGCTCGATCAACCATATCTTTCGCAAGACCCGGTAGCGGTCATGGTCGCTTTCCTCTTCCTTGATGGTTTCATTTTCATTGAGGACTTTGAATTGGGAAAAGGAAGGCGGAGTGATGGCCGGCTTCATGGTGGTTAGGGGGTAAGCGACGCGTACTAAAAATTGTACTTTATCCCCCATCGTAATGGCATTTTTTTCGATCATGGCCTGATATTCCACAGTATCCAACGCCTGCGCCGCTGCCACTAACTGAAGAAACAGCCCCATTCCGACGGCCAGCATGAGGACTGATCGCTTATTCATAAAGCCTCCAAAGACCCTTCGGGGTCCTCTTTCAACAACAATCCCATGGCCTTGTGTTCCGGCACAAATTCCGCCCATATAATATTGTAGAAAGGTTAGGTAGGGAGTCAGACGGGATGACCATCACCACAACCATGGTTACCTTATTCTCAAAAACAGCAATCCAACATACCATATTAACAAAAAATTATCAGACCTAATTTTAAAAGTCAAGGTATATGAACCTTCCAAAAGGGCGCTCCCTTCCAAGCTGCCCGTGGCTACCAGTCTACTTCATTATCTCTGGGTTCTTCCTTTTTAAGGGATGATCCGGCTTTAAAGGGATAGCCGGCCTGGGTCTGGTTTTTAATATAAGCAATCAATTCCTGAGGCGGCAGATTAAAAATATCCTGGCTGAAACTGCCTTTCACCTTACGCCGGCTCTGTTGATTAAGCGCCGGCCTAAGCCGGTATTCCTCCGCCCCGGCCCGGGCAAGCAGCCGGTCCGCCGCGGATGTGCCCAGGCGCTGGCGTGATTTGGGCGGCTTGCGGCTGCTTTGGGATTGACTGTCCTGTCCGGCCTGCTTGTTTTGGGCAATCAGCTTTTGATTGGCCAGGGTGAAATTATGCCAGACATCTTCATCTTCAGGCATCACTTGCAGCGCTTTTTCGTACCATTTCAAGGCCTGCTGATAGCGACCCTGATGAAAAGCCGTGTTGCCGGCATTGTAGTACGCCCGGCCACCCAGATGCGGATCCTGAAAAAGACGCTGGTAATAATCAAGGGCCTGCTCATAGCGGCCTTGCTCATAACAGGCATTGGCAGCATTAAAATAATTAACACCAGGAATAGGCAGCCATGAGCGCAGCAACCAGAATAAGGCCAGCCAGCCCACGGAATTGATGATCATACCGGCCTCCTTACTATTTTGGGTACAAAAGGCTCCAGTAGAAGCAGAACCAGGGCTATTAGGATGAAATAAAAGGCCCATTCCCTGTAAACGACAATGTCTTTTTGACCTTCGGCACTGTCTTTAAGTTTAAGATAATCCATGATCCGTTTGAGCAAAAGTGGTTGCTGCCAATGGTAATAGCGGCCTTCAGTCAGCCGGGCCAATTCATTCAAGGGCTTCGATTCCAACCTGGAGATGACCTGCTTGCCATGATAGGTTTTAAACAAAGCCTTGCCCCACATGGTCTTGCCATTGGGAATAATGCCTCCCTGTAGGGAGCCCAGGCCAATGCAGATCAGGCTGGTTTTTTGGACCTGGGCCGTGGTCATGATCTGCTGCCAGTCCTGAGGGCCTTGAGTTTCACCGTCGCTTAGCAGCAGGATATACTTTTGCGCTTTGGGCCGAACCGACAATTTATCCAAGGCCAGCAGTAAGGCGGCCTCCAAATCCGTGCCTGGTTGAGGAAGACTTCCTGGGTAAGCCCGGCTCAAAGCCAGCAGCAGGGCGTCTTGATCACTGGTGGCCGGGCAAACCTGACGGGCTCCTTTTTCAAAAGTAATCAGACCCAGGCGATCCTGAGGATTGGCGGCAATAAAAGATTTGATAATAGCCTTGCCCCTGTCCAGACGGCTGCCATCGGCATCATTAACCTTCATGCTTTTGGATACATCCAGCACGATATAACCCAGCCTTTCCGGCCGCTTGACGCTTTTCAGGTGGGGCTGCCCCTGGGGCCTGGCCAACGCCAGGCAGAGTAGTACCAATGCCGCCAGCCATAAAACCTGGGTCAGCTGGTGGGGCCAGTAGGCCATGGGTTTCCACACGTGATGAATAAAAGGACGCGTTGCAAAGGCCGCTCTTTTTTCTTCATAAACCCGGAAAAACCGTCGATCCAAAAAGACAAAAAGCGGAACGATCAACAATATCAGTAGAAGCACTGCAGGATAAACAAATCGGACTAAATTCACGGCACTATCCTCAGGTAAAATCTAAATAACGAGTGCGGCTTAAGAGACGCTCCGTCAGCAGCAGAACCAGCCCCAGAGCGAGGGGCCAGAAAAACAGTTCCTTTACCTGCCGGCTGTGCTGCACATTGACCACGGTCTTTTCCAGGTGGTCAATCTCTTGCAACACTTCCTCAAAACGCTTCCGGTTTTGCGCCAGGAAAAATTGGCCGCCTGTTTTAGCGGCAATGCTCTGCAAAACCCTATGATCCGCCTTGGACCAGTATTGCAGGTGCCCGTAAACATCCCGCATGGGCACCACTTGACCATCCGCCTGCCGGGTATAACGTAGTATCGGCTTTTCCCCGCCCAGACCAATGCTGTAACACTTGATATGTTTTTCAGCAAGAATAGCGGCCGCCTGCATGGGCTCAACACCTTGAGTATTAATCCCATCCGTAGCCAGAATAATAACCGGCGCAGCGGCCTTGGGACCGCGTGACACCTGCAGCAAACGGTTGGCCGCGGTTAACAGTGCGTCTCCAATGGCCGTGCCCTCCACGGGCACCACACGAGTATTAAGCCCTGCCAAGACTCCGGCCAAAGCCTGATGATCAATGGTCAGAGGCATCAACGTTAGGCTTTTTCCGGCAAATCCCACCAATCCCAGACGGTCCTGCGGACGATGTTGAACAAAATCAGCGAATAGCTTTTTGGCCGCTTCCAGCCTGGTCGGTTGAATGTCATATGCCCGCATGCTGTTGGACACATCCAGCACCAGCATAAAGTCCAGCTGCCGGACCGTGCGGTTGACCAACTCTAAGGCGGCCTGAGGTCTGGCCAGGGCGAGACACAGGCAGAGCAAGGCCATCAGCCGCAACCCGGGCACGATGAGATAGCTGAAGGCCGACCACGACCAGGGACGGTTGTTTAAAAGTTGACTTTTGGAGAATAGGACAGTATGGTTTTTGCGGTTGACAAGCAGGATCATGCCAAAATAAATTAAGGGCAGCAGCACCAGTCCCCATAGCCAGGCCGGCGCCGCCCACAGCAAATGCTCATTGGTTCCAAAATGCAGCAGACTGTGCACGTCAAGCGCCCTGGGTTCCGGGCGGCTCCGCATCATCCGTTGACGCGGCGGCCACGGTTTCTTCAGGCTGGCTTTCTTCCGGTTCAGGCGGTGGCGGCAACTCCTGCACGTCGTCGGTTTTGATCAGGAATTCCACCTCCGGGAAGGCCTTTTCCACATCCCCGGGATCGGGCAGGACGCCCGCATATTTAACCTCATCACTGGCCAAGGCGTAAGCTTTATAACGTTCGATGAATGCTTCCTTGAAGCGGTGCTGATTCATTTCATTCACCACTTCCCTGGTGGTACCGGCTTCGGCTTTTAGTTCAAAAGCCTCCGACAAATACGCCCTTAGAATGGAAGAAAGTTGGGTGTAGTAATCATTGATCTTGCCCTCTTCTTTAAGTTTGGCCGCTATCTCCAGTCTTTGAAAGGCCCGTTCCTGCGGGCTGCGGGTATCTTCCGGTTCTTGATTGGCCGGGGTTTGTTGCGGACGCTTTCTGAAGTAAGTCAAGGCGCCCATGATGCCCAGGATTAAAAAAATCGCCGACGCAAAGGGCCACCATTGATTTAAATTCAAACGGGCGTTTCTTTTGATGGGACGCATGACGTCAATTTGCGGCGTGGCCGTGGCTTCTACTTTTTTCCCTGCTGCTGAGTTAACGGTCAAGGTCACTGGATTGGTTTGTTCGACCATGCGTTCCTGAGTATGAGGATTGATCAGCTCCACCTGGCTGGAAGGAATTTCTATCTTGCCCACCTGGCTGGCCAACAGATGTACTTCCTTAAAATTGACGATGAAGGTTTTACCGTTGAGAATGCTGACCGACGAGCGGGTAAAAATATCACCGACTTGAAAGTGGCCGCCAAAATTGGGCAATAAGATATCAGGCGAATATTGGGTTTCGCCCGCAGTCATCACTTCCACGGTATAAACCAGATGGTCACCCAGATTGACGGTCTGCTGGTCCACCTGCGCCTTGACAAAAACATTTTGCCCGGCCCAGACAAGAGCAGCCATCATCGTCAATCCAGTAAAAATTATGCCTTTGGTGAATGCGTTCATTAGCGGCAATTATAAAATAGATCACCCGCAGCGTCAATTGGCCATTACCAGGTAATGGTCATCACCCCCCGGTCCTGACCCGGGCCCAGGGTAATAGTCCATGCTCCGTTTGATTGGCGGGTACATGCCAAGGGTTGACCGTCAAAGACAGCCTTAAGGCTCTCGCTGCCGCAGGCCACGCACAGCATGGTGGCGGCCAAAGTATTGGGCTGCACGGTCAACTCCAGCGGCTTGTCCTGGCCGCCAATTTTAAGAATTTCACAAGTGGCATAGGCCAGCGTCAGATCGGGATGAATTTTAAAGTCAAGGGGCACAAACAAGCCCTGATGAGGCGCCAGTACCAGTGGTGTTTCCCCGCCCACGGTCACGGTCTTGCCCTGCCCCACCCCGGACACAGTCAAAGAGGTGGTTTGAACCACTGGGGTATAGTTGAGTACGCAAGCCATGGCATAATCCCGGCCGAAGCGGACATGGCCCTGCAAGGCAGGGTTACTCAGATGCAGGTTCCCTTGGGGCGCGCTGTGGCGGAACAAGCTTTCGTAAACGTAGAGTTGCTCTTTGATGTTATAGCCGAAGATGGTACCAATCAGCGTGACCAGGCCTTTGCCCACCGGTTTGCGCAGACCACAGACCCGGCCGTCCGGCAGTGTCGCAATGGCTTGCGCTTGCGGGGACTCAAACAAGCGCACCAGGGGATAGGCGTTGATGTCTTCCTGACCCAGAATGTCGATCTTGGAGACAAACTGATGCTGCACACTTCCAGTCTCTTCAATGCCCAAAGCTTCCTTTAATATAGTGCAGGGCTGCATCTTTAAGTCTTTGTCCGGCAGGCCTGGCCAAATGATCAGATGACCGCCCTGAGCTACATAATCAGCCAACGCGCGCTGACTTTGGGCATCCATACAGTCCAAGGCCATCACCCACAGCTGAGGATGGTTTTGAGGGTTTGGTGTCTGTCGCTGAATATCCACCATGTCAAAATCACGGTTCTGAATAGTCAATACTTTAAGCATGCCTTCAAAGTAGTAGGCATTGCGCATGGTCTTGGGATTATAACGCAATCCCGCCTTGGCGGCATCCAGGGCAGGCACCCCGCCAAAGAGGGGAAAGAAAAATTCATCATGATAGTAAGGACGGTAGAATACCACCGCCGCCTGGCTGCGCCTGTCACTTTGCATCCAGGCCTCACCAAAGGTGTGGATCAGGTCACCGACTTTTTTCACCACTTCATAAAGCGGCTTTTCCGAGGCGTCATGCCCCAGGGCATTCATCCAGTAAAAGGTGGGGCCAAAAGCGCCGCGACGAGGGGGATTAAGCCCCTGGCTGAACATATATAAATTCATACCGGTCATTCCCCGGGCAATACAGGCTTTATAAAAAAGTTCCAGTTCATTGGGAAAGGTATGAACGTTGTGTTCCCGCGAACCTGCCTGTTGTTCCGCCGCCCACATGGGCATTTGTCCTCCTTGGAGGGCGCGCGTCATTTCATTGATGATCAGATCATCATGCTGGTTGCGGTAATTGGGATTCTCCGGAATATGGTCCACCCCGAACACCATTTCAGGATGGCGTTTGACTATTTCCCCATAAAAGGAGATATTAACCGGATATTCCTGGCCACGGCCGAATACCCATCCCGGGATATTATGGTACAGCTGAATGCCTATCCCACGGGCCCTGATTTCTTCAATAGCCCAGCTTAAATATTCAGCATAGTACCACCGATGAAAATCATGCCAATCCACCCAGTGCAGATATTCCCCGGTGTTGGCCGTGATTCCGCGAGGCGGTTTAACCTCAGTAAAACTTGCCCAGGAACTGCCATAGGCGTGATTGAGGGCATCCACGTTTTTGTATTCTTTTTCCAAGTACTTTTTAAAATAAGCAAGGGAAACATCACTGGTATCGCCGGCACCATCGAGCCAATTATAGAGGCCCACTTCATTACAGACCTGCAGCATAATAACAGGGCCACCCTGGGTGATTTGACGTTCCTGAATGATAGGCAGCACCGCATCATACCAAAGACGAACAAATTTGTGAAAAGTGGGATGCATGTAGGTAATCATGTCTACGCTTTTGGCCTGAATCTCCGGATAGCCTTGGGTAAGCCAGGAAGGGATGCCCCGGTCCTCAAATTCAGCCAGAATATAGGGTCCTGGTTTTAGTGCAGCGACCAACCCTGTTTCCTGAACGGCATCCAGAAAACCGATCAAATCGCGCTCCGGCAAAGTTTCGCCAGTAAAATCAAACCGGCCTTCTTCCAATTCATGCCAGGACCAAGGTATATAGGTGGTAACCGCATTGCAGCCGGCGGCCTTTAATTTTTTCAGATGTTCTTTCCACAAAGCTTTTTTTTCACGGAAATATTGGATTTCACCGCTGTAGAAGAAAAAGGGCTTCCCTTCCAGGGTAAAATAATGCTTTTCTGCTTTGAAATTCATTTTTACCGCTCCCTCAGTTTCATGCAAAACAGCCGGCGGCTGCTTTGTCGGCAGGGCCTGTCTAAACCGCCCTTTTCTCGCCAAGGCTATATCATATTATTAGGTTTATGCCTAGAAAATTATGGTAAAAAAAGGGCCCCGGCGCGGTCTATTTTACCGCCATGCCAGGGCCCTGAAATGCTTACGTGCATCGGTAACTTTATTAATTAATAAAAAGTCTCTTTGCCTAAAAGCGGCAGCAATTTTTCCTTGATATGGCCCTGGAAAAATCGTTGTTGGGTTTTACCCAAAGTCAGGTAGTTTTGCAGCGCCACAAAGATCATGGCTTGATCCAGGGTGAGGTACATAGGTGCTACTTCCTTGGTCTTGACATTAACAGAATCATAAAAACCATAGGTGGTCCAAATCTTAGGATAAAGCTCCATCAGTTTTTTGAAATTCTCCACTACGGCTTTGGTATCAATGCTAACGGCCAAGGCTGATGCATAGGGCGCGATAATGCCTTCATCCTTATAACCTTTGGAACCCATCAAAGCCACCCCAAATTCACCATACTTAAAGTTGTCAATGCCGGCAGGAATGGCGGAGGGCGAAAGTCCCCAGACCGGATAACCGTCCTTTTTCAGGCATTGATCGATTTGAATCTGAACTGCGTGCACATTATTGATGCCAAGACTGCGGGGCGCCACCTGTTCTTCCGGGACAATCAAGGTAGGCATCAAAAATTCAAACATGCTCCCACCCCAGGAAGGCACAATGGGAATCTTATCGTACATATAATAACCTTGAAAAAAAGTGTGCCCATCTATGGTGACGTTCCGGCCTCGCGGTTTCTGTTTCTGCCAGTCCCATTCTTTGGGCAAAGTGGTATTGAGATGGTACCAGCTGGACTCAGGCACCTGACCTTCGGCAATGGCAATATAATTAATGACCCGTGCTTCCGAGACAATTTGGCCATAATGATAGTTGGACTGCTCCTTTTTGCTGTCACTATAGCCCAAAAGAAATTGTCCCATTTTGGAATCATAGAACACCGAGAAATCCATAGCTTCCGCCATGGCTTTGGCCTGCTTGCTAAGCTTGGGGTTGGCATTGCGTGATGTCACAATCAACCCTGCCGCGAGCCAGGCGGAATCCACGCTGGATACATACAGATCATCAGCGGGGCGCATATTGCCTTTATGTATGAAATAGTTGTAAAAAAGGCCGTGGCTCGATTTCTTCAAGTTTTCCAACACGTTCAAAACATGTTCGATTTTTTGATCAGCCGTGGCTTGATCAATATAGCCCAAGTCCACTGCGCCTTGGACACTCATTAAATACAACCCCACATTGGTAATGGTGGTGTAGTTGGAATCGGTCAGGTCGCCATTTTCACGGATAAGCATGTGATCTGCCGGAATACCGGACTGGCCACAACTCAACTCCAAATAATCCCAAGTGCTTTTGGCCACCTTCTGAATTACTTTTAGATCACTTGAATTCAGTTCCGTTGGGGCAACATAATTAGGAGCAATGTTGCGACACCCCAAGAGCGCCATAGTCGTGAGTCCTATAGTCATGACCCATCTGCTTGCCAAATTCATTTTTTTCATCTGCTAATCCTTCCTCCGTATTTAATTAATGCCATGCAGGGTTTTAATAGCATTTTGTTTTTCAAAGGTTACCATTGAACTATCCAACTAGGCATGAGTAAGTTTTCCGTGAGGGTATCCGGCACCTATTTTTCACTCAACCGCTAAGGATTGAAACGAATATCATCAATATATACTTTACCTGAACCGGAAGCCGCGGAGGTATCCAGCATCAAACTAAAAGCTTGCAAATGCTTTAAATCCACTGCGCCGGGAATAGTCCAGGTCAGCAATTGCCAGCTGTTGGCGGTACCCACGTTTTGAGGGGTGGTATTATGAATGGTTCCATCCCAAAATTCAATATAAATGGGAATGGCCGTACTGGTACTGAAACATTGCATGGTAATGGTGGTGTTCCCGGAATAATCAAAGCCGCTCAAGTTCGTGGCCTGCATCTTGGCAAAGGTGACCCCTACATCCTGGGCGCTGTCCCAGGGCAGCACCACCGCGCCCGGGGAATTGGCATAGGTCACCTGATTGGCGATGCCGTCGTTGCGCCCCTGGGTGGACCAGGGCACGAAATCGCCGCTTCCTTCCCAGCGGTAGCTGGGCGCGCTGAAGGGGTCCCAGGTCTTGCCACCTGTCCCCAATCTTAAATTACTGAAGTAAACCTTGTCCCCCACTTGAAAAGAGGCGGCGGTAAACACTAAATTCACTTGGGACACATTGGCGGGAAAGGAGGCTGTGTTCCAAGTCACCGTTTGCCAGCTCCCGGGGTTGACCGATACGGAAGAGGTTTGGCGAAACAGTTCATTATTATTGGCATCATCCAATACCAATTCAAAGCCTTTGGCGCTAGCTGAATCATTGTAAATATCAACACTCACAACGCCATAAGAGGACCAGTCATCGGGTTGCACATAGATATCGGTTTGAAACAAAGCCCAGGCATTGTCGGGGTTGGTGACTTTGGCTTGCACGGCCCGCCGTCCATTGAAGGTGCCATAAGTTAGATTAAAATCAGCACCCCAATCCCGGGCGGCCCAAGCATGATTATCACAACTGTTGAGCTGTACTACTGTATAGTCAATGATGGTTACGCCCAGGTTAAAGCTGGCCGACTCTGCGGCCACAGTCGGACGTGGGAAAACACTCCCCACCACCAAGCCCCATAGGACAATCCAGATGATTTTGTGTGCACGGCGCATATTCCGGCTATTCCTCCACTTCTAAAATCCCATGGTCAAAGCAACGGTATGTTCAAATTCCAGCAACTCCGTGGAAAATTGTACTGGCGATAAAGCGTAGTCAATCTTGAACATCAGATTGTTAAGGTAAAACTGCCCACCAAGGCCTCCGTAAACCGTAGCGGCCAGAGAATTATTTTGGTATTGGTAACCCACGCGCACGGCGATGATTTGATCAAACCAATATTCAGCACCTGCACTTACGGCGAGAAGATCCGTATCCACCGGCACATCCACCGCCATGCCCAGCTGCAAGGCATGATGCTTGCCGGCAAGCACTTGATAGGCCAGGCCTAAATTAGCACTCATGGGTAACTGGTCAGCCACATCGATGAATTTAAGCGCCGGCCCCATATTTTTTAAGACCAGACCCACCGATAAAGACGGTGAAAAACGAGGTTTCCACCAAGCCCCCAAATCAATAGCCACTGTGGAGGCATCATAAACTCCCAATACCGACCTTAACCATTTGAAGGTTAAAGCCGCGCCCATTTCCGGATCGGTTTTGGGCTCCAGCTGAAAGCTATAAGCATAGGTAAGCGCAGCCACCACATCCTCTACATCCACGGACTGATCCATTGCGCCTTGGTTGTCTATGGGCGGCAGGCTGCGATAGGTCAGTCCCAGTCCCAAGACCCCGCCGACCTTGATCGGCCCGGCCAAGGCCAGATATTGGGTGCTGTCAATTATACCGCTCTGATAGAGGGCGTTGATCTGAAATTGTTTGACCGTGCTGGCACCGGCAGGATTGACCAGGAGTGCGTCAATGCCCTGGGTCATGGCCGTTGCGGCCCCACCCAAAGCCAAGGCTCTAGGCGAGAGCTGTGCTGCCAGCATATCGGCACCAGTAGCGGCCTGGGCTGTACCAGAGATCATGCCAAAGGCAATAACCATTATCCCTAAACTTATTCTGGTTTTCATAGGCATCATCCTTTTTATTTAATGATAGCGACCAGCTTCTTGCTCTGCTGGGAGGCGCTGTTAATGTAAATCATGTATACGCCGCTGGCCACAACTTTGCCGCCCTGGTCCTTGCCATCCCAGGACAAACTTATAGGGCCGGGATCTACGGTAATATTGGCCAGTTCCTTTATTTTTAACCCTAAACGGTTATACACCGTTACCTGAAGGGGTTCATGCTCCGGCAACTCAATGATGATGTGCAACACCTGGCCCAGGGCAGGATTGAAACTATTGCGCTCCATGCGAACATCAAAACTGAAAGGTCCTTTTGGTGTTGTAGTAAAGGTGACGGAGGCGGTGGGTGTTGGCGTCCCCGTGGGCGACATAGTCACTGTCGGCGTCACTGTGGGCGTCGTGGTAGGCGAAAAGACAGGCGTATGGGTTGACGAGGGCGAGTTGGTTGGCGACGGTGTGAAGGTGGCGGAAATGGTTGGGGTTGGCGTCATGGTAAAGGATGGCGTTGGGGTAAACGTGAAGGTTGCGGGAATGGTGAAAAATTGCACACTGTCAATATAGACATTCCCTGACTGCCCTGCCAAAGAAGAGGTGTTAGCATGAAAAGAAATGTTGACCAAACTGCTCATGTCCACCCCGCTGGGAGGCGTAAAGCTCTCTTCTTCCCATTGACCAGCTGAACTGACTTGAAATTCAGGGGAACTGGCAAAGTTGGTGCCATCCCAGAAACCCATTTTGACCGGCACGGCAGTGCTGTCGCTGTAGACCTTGAAACGAATTTCATTATAAGAAGAAAGATCGGTAATGCCCTGCAAACTGCCGCTTTCCACTTTGGCTTCCGAATCCGCCGACCGGTCAGCTGACCAGGGCAGATAAAGGGCGCCGGCCGAGCCATCGGCCGTCACTGAATTTGAAATCGGCTCATTACGCTGGCCGCTGGTATTCCACATATTGTAATCGCTGGTGGTGATGGGATTCCAATTGTAACTGGGGCCGTTCATGGCATCCCAGGGGTGGTCCACCCCGCCTATGACTAGGCGCATATCACGGTAATAGATAATATCACCGCTGGCCACATAGTTAGCCACCAACATGACTTGTGATACCGCCGTGGCTGCACTGAAATCAGTGCCCAAGGTAATCTCCACCCAAGAATTAGCTGGAATACCGCTTGAAATCGGCTTGGTAATTTCCGAGCCATCCCCTTTTTGAACCGATAATTGCAGTTCTTTACCATCGCTAGCAGATTCAATGTAAACCCAAACTTTGACAGCCGTAATGCCAGACCAGTCTTCGGGATAGAAAAAGCCGTTAACCTTTATTGCCGAATAAATCTGGGTGTTGTCCGTGACCGTGACCTTCATGGCATCATAGCCTTGGTCATTGCCAAAGGCGATCGTATTGGCCGCGCCAAATCCAAAGGCCCACTCATGATTGTCCATGCTGTTCAACTGAGCCGAGGTCACGGCTTGGACACCGGTCATCATACTGCCCAGCAGCAGGACCAGCACTGCCACCTTGCTACCTTGCCTAATTCGTTGGTTTAGACCCAAGCTCAAGCGAGACCTGTTGGCTGATTGGTCCATAGTCCCCCCTCTGGTGATGTCACCTTAAAATGTCAAATCAATTCTGGCTCGTGTGTATTCATACAACGTGGATGGATCAGCGATGTTAATCACAGGTACATCCTGTTCCCGGCCGTAGCGCGAGAAACGGTTTTCAATGGAGTAGGTAATGTTGGGTGCAGGCGTATAGGACACCTTGATAGTGGAAAACATTTCCGTATACTTTTGGTTCAGGGCAAATTGATCAACCAGGTTGAATTGTAATTGTTCCTGAACGATAAAGCTGCCGCTGAAATGGTAGGCTACCGCCAGGGTGGTTCTCGTCTCGGAACGGTTATCGTCAAAATAAACGGGGAGATCATCCACAATGAAACGGGTATCCGAATATTGATAGATTTTGGTTTTAAATTCCTGGGTCAGCGATAGATCTACGGAACTCCAATCATTGTAGCCAACCGAAAAAATAGTATCTTCCAGGTAATTATCCGGATTGGAAAGACGGTTATATTTGTAATATTGGGCGGTCAGAAAAGCTCCGGAAAAATCCTGATAGAGCTGGACCATGTAACCATTGGTGTCGCCTATCTCATCATCCCAGACATAAGGATTATCGCGATATTGCGGCTTGAAGCCGGTATCCACATAACGGTAATGACCGGTGAAGGATAACCCGGGCCAGAAAATATTGGTTAGGTCGGAAAAATTCAATTCCCCTTCCATAAACAGACCTGAATCTCTCTTATCGATATCTGATTGGGTTTGCACATCCCAGTACTTCTGATACCAGTCATATCCGCCGCGCACAAGGGTGTTCAAAGTCATGAGATTGGGAATAATTAAATGGTGCGTAACATCAAACAAAAAGGCCTTGTCATCCTCTTCCAATTTTGTGCCATTGGGAATAAAGGGTGACTGGTTGTAATAAGCTCCGACCAAATTAAAATTCAAATTTCCGGCTGTGAGGGCGTAGTGCCCGGCCAAAGTGTAGGAATCAGGTTTATGCTTAAGAAAATAAGTGCGGTGATGGACGCCATCCACCCAGCCCTCGGCCTGAATGCCTTTGAAGCCCCAACCGCCGTAGCGGTTGTTGTTGGCAAAAATATGCTGCGAATCATCAAACCATAAATTCCCGACAATCACATTGCTGACACCTGCGAAGGGATCGAGCAGAATCACGCTGACATTGGAGCCGGTCATCGCTGCACTTTGGGAACGTATGCCATCGGATTCATTGCCAAAGAGTGATTCAAAATCCAATTCTGTAAAAACACTGAATTTTTTGAAATTGCCGGTTAATTGCGGCTTGATGCTCTGAGTGATATTATTACCGCTTGAGGGTAAGTTCTCCATGGTCGTGGTCGAGGTGCCGCCGATGTTCCAATTTTTCAAAGGGACAGCAATACCCACTGGTGGTTTTTCCCTGATAGGTACGGCAGCAGCGACATTAATATCTCGTCCTACCACATAGAGTTGTTCCACAAATATTTCACCTGAAGCTTGGCTGCTTCGGTCAGGTTGACTGATGACACTGATGCCTAACTGGCGCACCGTATGCAATTGCTTGCTTAGATCATATCGTTTGGAAGCTTTGCGGGCATAGAGATCCTGATAGAGCATAAAGGTTTCTACCGGCATATCCACGAGGAACCAGTCGGTGGAGGCCAAGACCTCATTGTTGTCATTGACCCACACTCGTCCTTCCCCGTCGGTAATACTGATCCGGAAAATATTGCGTGAGCCGTCCCCTTTGACCCAAATGCGCACATTCTCCACCCCGGTCCAGTCCAGAGCCGGTGAAAATCGTCGCTGGGCCTCCACCCATGAGCCGATAGGCCGGCTGGATTTCAGGGTATAACGCATGCGCATGGAATATTCGGACTGAAAAGTGATGCGCGATGAGTCCAGCTGCAGTGTGGAATCGTCGCCTTCCACAACAAAATAGCGATTGGTGGGATTGAGGTCGGTAAAGTCGTCGATGATAACCTTGATCTGGCCGCTGACTGTGGTCAGGGCCTCTTTCTGGCCGGCAATGGGTCGGGAAACGGAAACCGCGCTTTCAAAATGAATTTCCGCAATCTCAAAGGTTCCGCTGTCGCGGGCATCGCCGGTGCGCGACAAGGATATCTCCAGTGCTTTCACATGATTCCAGTCAAATTTGCCCGAGCCGTCGCCACCCCACATATAATTGAAATCCGAACGGGGGATGGAAATGGTGGTCCATTTTTCACTGGTACTGCCGTTGGGAAAGACCCGGCCATAACGGGCACCATATTGGTCAGCCAATTTGACTTCCAGATTGGCTGCAGATCCGGTACCTCTGAAAACAAAGCTCATGTTACGCATATCCGACAGATCCATGCCAATATCTTTGACAAAAGCCACCCATATCCCGGTTTGCTCCTGAACGCCGGGAATGGCCCGCTGGCCCCAATGGTATTTCGCTTGCAGCGCTTTTTCCCCTGCAGCCGGACCGGAAGCTATATCAATATTGATCACAGCGCCTTTGTCGGCGTAGGTGGACCAGGAGGTTTTGGCGCCAATGTCCACATTGCCCAAAGCCCGGTAACTCATGCCGGGCGTCGTTGTTTCCGGTACTTTGGCCTGAGCGGGTGCTGTGCCTGCGGGCAATTCAGCTTTCATGGTCTCCATAGAATAGCTGATGTGCGACACCATCATTTTACCCGGGCCGCCACCACCATCAGTAGATACGGCGATTTCGAATTGTCGTATATTGGCAGGATTGAGCGTTTGAGCAGTACCGCCCCACAGATATTTCAGTTCGCCGATGGGGATCACTAGCTTCTTCCACTTGGGCACTTCCGAACCACCGATAATTTTCAAGCCGAAAGTTGCGCCTTCACCATCTTGTACTTTGATTTCCAAATTATACTTCCCTTGCCCGCGGTAATAAAAAACCAATGTTTTCATGCCCTGCATGCCGGCCGGGATTTTTTTCACAAAAGACACCCAGTTACCGCCGGTTAAATTGTAATTCATCACCAGGGCTTTCCAGGTGGAGTTGGGACCAGGTCCCACAGACACCGAGCCTGTGGCTTTGGCATCATTAAACACCATCCATCCTTGGGTAGTGTCCGTATTATCCAATAAGACGTCCTCGGCCGAAGCCATCTGGGCCATGCCCAGAAGTCCCATCATAAGAATTAGTATTGCCCGAAAAAATTTAGTCATTCATGCACCTCTTCCGTCGCTAATGATGCTTTTGCATGCTATCGTGATCGCTTGCTGAATACCGGTGCGTTTGTGTCACCGCTATCTTTCGCACTAGAACGAGATCTTTAAACTAAAGACATGGTTGCCGTCCAATTCATAGTGGAATCCATAGGCATAGTCAAATTGGATAAAAGTAAATTTCACCCCAAACCCGAGGGCTGGCATCATTTTTTTGTTTTGAGAAAGATAAGTGCCGCCCGCCCGCAGAGCCAGGACATGATCAAAAAACCAGCGCTCCACGCCGACGTGAAACTCGGGATAGGTTTCCACCAGATGATGGCCATCCACGGCCACGGTGGTATCGGGATCAATATACCCGGCCAGACCCACCCGTAAATTCACCGGCAGCCGGTCCACCGCACTGGTAAGCCAAAAAATTTCAGGGTGGTTGATGTTCTCGCCCACCACGGCCACACCCAGTTCAGGGAGTACGCGGTAACGCAAGCCCAGGTCAAAACCGAGCCCACCCGCGGAATTGTCCGACTCGACTTCGAAGACTTTCACATTCAAACCGGCCGATAAATTTTCAATAATAGGCTGCTGATAGGACAGAATAAAGGTATTCTCCGAATAATTGAGGAAACTGACCTGTCCTGACGTGCCCATGCGCAGCCAGGACACGCCGATCACATTGTTAAATACAAAGGGCTGGGCATAGGTGAACTGATCATAAAATAATAGGCCCAAACTCTGAATATCCATATGGGACCCCACGGCTTGGGGACGAATCACATCAGCCAAGGCCGCCGGATTCCACTGCACGGCATTGGCGTCGTTCACCACCGCTGTGTATGCATTACCCATGCCCCAGGCTTGCGCGCCCGTAGGGATAGGATCAAAAGCGCCGGCCCGGCTAAGAACCGGCGTCACCAAAAACAGAGTCGTGATCATAACCGCCTTCAACGTCATTCGATAACGCACGTAGGTTCCCCCCTATAGTTTCATTCTGCTTGCTTAGCGTATCACGGCAATAATATTCTTGACGCGCTCGGTTTTAGACAATCCCTGGGCGACAAATTGATAAAGATACATGCCGTTCCTCACGCGATAACCATTCTCATTTTTTCCGTTCCAGACAATTTTACTGTCACCCGCCGCCGGTTCCAATTTAATAATGGGATTGCCATTAAGATCATAAATATTGAGCCATACTTTGGCGTTGGGCTCACTCAGGACATAGCTGAAGGTGGCTTTCGATCGGGGCGTGTCGTCCCGGGGTGCAAAAGGATTGTTGTCGATGGAGAATGACCTAATCAGGCCGGTCTTGGGAATGAGTGCAGAAAAATCCGGTTTTTTTACATAAGCAATGTTGGAAAAACCCACGGTCCCCTCATTGCCATTGCCTTTGGAAAAAGCAATTTCGATCTTCACCAAATCCTTAAAATCAAAGGTGGTATTTTTACCACTGAAGTAGGCAAATTCGCTGTAGGGCATGAACGTGGTTTTCCAAACCCCGTTGGTATTGGTGGCATTCTGCAGCACAAACCGGTAAATGGTGTCCTGACTGTCCGTCATTTTAAATTCTATGTTATTGCTCGCCCCGGTGCCTTTATAGTCAAAAGTGATGGCATCAGCGTTGTTTTCCTTCAAATTAATGCTGAAGCCTCTTTTCAAGTATGCGTAATAGTCCACCGATGGAAGAAGCACGGTAGGGAAGGTAAAGTTCAACCTTAGGGCTTTGTTGTCCACACCGTCAATGCTCTCCAGGGAGGTGCTGGTGTCATTGCCGGAGTCGCCAAAAAACCAGGAAGAGTCGGTATAATAGGTATCCATGTTGTCCACCATGTAAGCAGGACCCAATTTAAATTCAAAGGTCATGGCGTCCACGTAAAAGGAGTAGCCGGCCGGCAAAGAGAAGACCAATTGCCCCAATTGGCTTTTGTTCACGGCCGGCCAGGCACTTAAAGGAATGTTGACCAATTCCCAGGTGTTGGGATCCCAATGGCCGTCGGCCAGATAATCCTGAATAGTCACGGTTTGCACCACCGACAGGTCGGCTTGCTTTAGATCAAGATGAATATCACCGGGAACCGTTTGGGCATAAACATAAAAGGAGAGATACGTGTAAGGCGTGGCGTCAAAAGCCTGGGACGAGACATTGTTATAATAAATAATCTCATACATGCCGTCCTCGTAATCAGCGCTGTCATTCTGAGCAATGATACGTCTACAGGAGGTTCCCTGAATGGGAGTGGGATTAGCGCTTACCAAGTCAACTGTGGCATGGCCCAAGGGACCCACGGGACTGTTAAAGTTATTTAAATTGGCCTGTTCCGCATCATCGACCGCAGTTGGGGTCGGCGTGATCACCACATCGGGGTAATAGGAAACTACTTTTAGATCATCAATGGCCATCGATCCGGCGCCACCCTCCACCGGTTGAATGGTAAATTCAATGTTCGACGTCTGGTCGGCATGTTGGCTGAAATCATCCTCATCGTAAAGCGGATTGCCGTAGGCATAATCCATGTCGGTAAACAACACTGTTTGCGTTATCCATGCTCCATTGGTGGGAATGGAATAAGTCTTGGACTTAAACACCGTGCCATCCGGGAGTTGGGCCTTGATGACAAAATTATTCGCCAGGCCTTCCCCTTTTAAATAAAACCGAAAAGCATTGCCCTTAGTGGCCAAATCCAGAACAGAAACCATGGATGCATTATCCGCCGCAACCCAGGCGCCGCCGCCGCCCAGATTGTAGGCCATATCAAGATAAGTGCCATGGGTGGCGTCGGATTGAGTGGTCAGTGTAATCGTATTATTTTGATCAACGGATGTGGTCCAGGTACTTGCGGAAGAGGTGATATTTTGACTCGGAGTAATGATGGTGCCCCAGGCACTACCCGCGACTAAGAAGAGTGAAATAATCGTGGTGATCACAGACCATTTTTTCATCGGCTAAGCGCTCCTAACAAATCAAGGCCTCCGGTGCTCGCACCGGAGGCCTTGGAGTGTAATTAATTGTATTTTAACAACCGCAGATAGAGCGTGCCACCCGGGGTGGCAGCATCCTTCTTTTCAATGGTAAACTCAATTTTTTTAATGTCCGACAAATCAATCGGCGCTTCGGCGGGACCACCGTACAGATACTTCAGGGATTTTTCCGGTATAATGACTTTCTTCCAGGATTTGCGGGCCGTGGTTTCATTTAAGGTGTATCCGTAAACCCTTTCCTTGCCATCGGTTAACTTGAACTGCAGACTGTTGGCGCCACCGGTTCCCCGATAATAAAACTCCACCATTTTCATTTTGGATAAATCAAGGTTGACCATTTTAACAATGGCCACCCAGACGCCATCCTTGCCAAAATTGTAGACCGCTTTCAAGGCTTTGATGGATCTTTTTGTTTTGGCATTGGAAATCATTTTCACGGTGGACAAATCGCATTTTCCGTCTTGATCGGCATAGCTGGCCCAATCATCGGGCGAAACCAGGGGATCCAGCAGATAGCTTCCGTCGGAAAGTCTTTTGCCCATGCTCCTGGACCCGGGAACTACAGCTTTGAAAGACTTGACAATACGAATATTGGAAATTTCCAGAATACCCGGTTTATCTTTGTTGATCACATAGCTGCCCATGGGCGCGCTGTCATCCAGGGTAACTTCAAATTTGACCAGAGCATTCCAATCGATTTTCCCATCACCACCATAGAGATAGTTGAAATCATTTTTAGGAATAACCACTGTTTGCCATTTGGGCGCCTTGGTGCCGGTGAGGATGTCAAAGCCAAATACCGTCCCCTTGCCGTCCGATACTTTTACTTTTAAATTCAGCACCGCCCCGGTACCCTTATAGTTAAACTTAATAGCATCACCGGTTTCCATGCTGAAAGTGGTTTCTTTAACCAAGGCAATCCATTCGCAATCACCAAAGGTATAGCTTAAACGCAATGCTGATTGATGATCTACACCCTTGACCACGTCCAATTTGGTAGTGGTTTCCTTGTCGGTATAAACGGCCCAACCAAAGGTGGTCTTGGTGGGATCGATCACCTTGGTTCCTCCTTTGGCCATCGCCATACCCGTCAGACCTAGGAAACAAACTGCCATCAAAACATTTAAAACTCTTTTCATTCGAACCTCCTTGGGCCACTTAAAGTTATTCTCCTTTGGATAAATCATATTCATTGAATGATTAATCCGATGATTTTTCCTGGAGAGAATTAAATTTTGTATACTTTATTACATCACCGAAAAAAAATATAGCAAAAAATTAATTTGCTAATATATTTTGCAAATAATCTCTTTTAATAACTGCACATATCCAACTGTTTCGCATCACACAGCCTAAAAATGATTAATGCAAACACTTATCCGAAGTGCTCCACCCTTTGCTTACCTTGGCACAGAGCCATTTAGGCCGATTCATTGCAAGGGCTTAAAATAGGCTTCCCGTGGTTCAGGATTCCAAAAGACGACCATGGCTACACGGTGTGATCCAATGGTATCCTGAATCGTATAGGAGTAAGTAAAGGCATAATCAAACCGAAGTTTAATGGGCGTCCTGGCAATGGGCAACAGATAGCTGATACCCGCTGCAAATTGATCGGCTGTGCTTCCCATCCGCAAGGCTGCCTGATGCTCAAAGAACCAGGCCTCTGTTCCCACCCTGAGGTCGGAAATATTATTGCGTTGGGTTAATTCCAGGGTGCCCAGAAGTGAATTAACCAGGGAGCCTTTTTTGTCAAATTCATAAGTATAAGAAGCTCCCAGTCTGAAATTTATAGGTGCCGTCTCATACTCCACCACCCCCATATTGGCAGGGATTAAGTTGGCCACACTCAGTCCTGCCTTGATGCCATAAGGAAATGTGGCCAGCAATCCAAAATCAGCCGTGAACCCGGTACGGCTTTTATTGGATTGCAACGCCGGATTAAGGGCAGTATAACGATCTTCTGTCAGCATCCAGTTGAGGAGCTTCAAGTTTATCCCTGCGTCCAGCCCTATATCCTTAAGTTTGTCCTTAACACCGGCCCACTCAAAGACAGTATCACCTATGGACCTGGCATAACTGAGGATAAACGTATTTTCTTTGTAAAAAACAGAATCGAAATAGGTCCAGGTAAAACCAAAACTGCCAATGACCGGATCAAAGGGCATGACCATTCCAATGTTATGAAAGCCCAAATGGTCGTTGTCACCGGTATATAATTTACCATTGAGTTGAGAATACAAATCAGAGTACATCAAGTTGATTTCGCGGGTTTTAAGTCCGGCCAGACCGGCCACATTCCAGAGTACGGCATTGGAATCATCGGCTACGGCCACAAAGGCTTCACCCATGCCGATGGGTCTGCTGCCCATACCTAAATCTTCAAAATAAGCATGACCAGCCTCCACCCCGGTCACAAGCATGACCAGGACCACCAAAACAACCTTGGCTCCACTTTTAAAATATGCCTTATGAGGTTTGGCTATCATGCGCCCCCATTCCTTCCTCATTGGTCCATCCGGGCCATCTAATTATAGCGTTGTAGGTTGCAGCCACAGAGGTTCCAGGTTCTTGGGATGCCGGCCAGCTAACGCGCTGGGACGATTATTTAATCAGCACCACCGTGCCGCTTACTCGCTTGCCTTCAGCTTCAATTTGATAAATATATAGACCGCCTTCCATCATCTCACCGTGGTCATTGCGGCCATCCCATTCCCGTGAATCGGTAATGGTTCGGATCTTGCGGCCGCGGATGGTGTAGATATTAATCTTAAAGGCTGCGCTATAATTTTGAACGGAAAAATTAAAATTAGTCTTTTGCCCTGTGGTCGGCGTGAACGGATTGGGTGTGGCATAACCGCCTTGGGAAATGGGAATGTTCAAATTATATAAATCCACGATTAAGGTCGTGCCATAAGTTTGGGACATGGTCACAGCGGTTAAATCCAGCCCCAGGTAAACATAGATAGGCGAATTGGCCGTGGGCCTGCCACTCACCGGATAATCGCCCAACCCCTTATCCCTGGCCAGCGTACGCCGCAGGACTATGGTGCTCGTGTCCCAACTATCCTTCACATCCGCATCCGACTGGTCATACAGTCTGCCCCAATACCCTAAGGTTGAGCTGTTATAAGCCAGGCCGCCTGCAGTCATGGTCACGGAATTGGCTGCGCCCCAATTGGGAACAGCATCTTGCAGCTGATCATAGACCTGCCAATGCATGGGAATGCCGTAACTGGGATTGGTAAGCCCCCGCAAGCCACCGCTTAAACCATTCAATGGCGTCCAGCTTTGGGTTTTATTGTTGTTGGTATACATTTGTATACCCCAGGCGGTGAAATTGGTGGATGGGAATTCAATGCGCAAATAAAAAGGAAAAAGGTAATACTGATCCTGAACGCTCAAGGACCCAAGATTCAAGGTGCCCGTGGCCGCGGCATTGGTCGAGAGGCCCAGTACATCCGCACGGATAAAGGCTTCAGCGTAACTGTGTTGCGGCCAGGCCATCAGCAACAGGCCCGCCAAACATCCCAGGCTCCACATCCCCTTATGTCGGACCATAGCATTAATCCTTTCTTGGCATCCGGTCAGAGCACGCTCTAGTGATTAGACAAAGGACAACAGCCCTTTATTTCATCATTATTGCAGATGCCCGCCGATGATCATGGTTTTTCTATTGTAACCTCACAGGTTTTACTAACCAGTGGCAGCCCGGCTTGCGCAAAATCCTGGTTAAACCCGTCATTCAAAAACAGGTCCAATTGAGCCTGATAGTGGCCCGGCCCAAGACCGCCCAGATCCATCTCCGCCTGCTTGCTCAACGTCCGGTCTCGGAACAGGGGCTGGTCAAAAACCACTTCCCGTTGCCGCATTACTTTGCCTTGCTGTTTGAGCAGCACCGCGCCGAAAGGCAACAGATGGCTGTTGCCGTTGTTGCGCAATTCAAAATTCAAAAGCAACCGGTTCCCCTGTTGCCGTGCTGAAAATGCCGTTATGGCCGCCTTCTTTTCAACCGTAGCGTTTTTCCTTAAATAAACCGGAAACCCCATCCTGGTCTTGATGGATAGCTGCCCTGGCTTGATCTCCGGTACCAGATAAACCATCATCACCACTTCCCCCTCCAGGGGATCGGGAAAGACTGTCTTTATTTGTAAGTCCTCAGTTTGGCCGGGACCTAATACCATCTGGTGCGGCGTCAGCTGCAGCCATTGTTCCGATGGACCGGGAAGCCGGCCGGGACTCCAACAGTCAGATTCCACGGTCAACCTAATCTTCTCAGACGACGGGTTGCTGATCCGGACCGTAAAAGTCCGGGACTCGTGCGGCCGGAGGTTTGCCTGGATCATGGCAGGGTCCAAATCCAGAGCCAAAGCCATCAACCGGCTCGCTGTCAAACCGGCAACAACAGCAACAATTATCAATAAACGTAAACCCTTCATTTAGGGTGCAGTATTGACCAGAATGGGCACATATCTGATCCCGCTGGTCTGTTCGCCTGTGCTCACGGCCACAATAAACTGATAATGCTTGCCGCGGTAAGCAGGCTGGTCAGGAATCCGCAATTTCAGTTCCAATGCTTTTTCCGATTTACCCTTAAGCTGGAGTTCACCCTGAGGACAGGTGATAAAATTCGGATCAGGGCAGGCTTGGTAACCTTCTTCAATGCGCGTGATGGTTTGTCGAGGATCCAGACTCTTAACGAAAATGGTTAATTCTTCCGCGCTACTATTTTTAATGGTAACCGGATGGCCTTTTTCAGCTTTCACGGCCACGGCCCGGCCCAAGGGCACCTGATCCAGCACGATCCGTCCCGGCTTGACGCTAAAATTGAGATTTACTTTTTCCGGTGCAGTTGTTTCCTGCTCCACCGGTGCAATAGTAAATAAAAACCGACCCTGTACGGCCAAGGCGATCATCATCATGGACTTACCTTCCGGCAGGGTGCGCACATGCAAATCAGCATGAAATTTTTTGCCCAGCAGGGCTTTATCTTTGGGGATGGAAATTTTCACATCCGTGTCATAAACCGCATGCGCTGCAATGGTCACTTGTTTGGGTGCAATAGTAATCCAGGACGTATCGGGAATGGGTTCAAAGCCGGGCTTGGTCTTGCCCGGTGAAGGCTTAAAAACATTGATTTCCACGGTCGCAGGGGCATCGCCGTTGTTGGCGATTTCCAGAGGCAGGTTGACAAGGTTGATCATGCTGTAGGTCTGACCGATTTGCAGGTTTTGAACCAAGATCTCAGCATAATTACGTAAAGCCAGTGCATCGGCATGCACCGAACCTGCAGACAGAACCAATACAGCTATTATTAAGCCCCATATTTTTTTTATCATTCTAGGTCCCCCTGCCCAGCCGGATCATATCCAACTGCCCCAGGCTGGGGCAGTTGGATATGCCGTTGGCTTAAATTAAATATGGACTGAAGCGGTGACGGTCATGGTCGAGGTAAAAGACCCAGCCGTGCCGCTGGTGGGTGTATCCAAGCGGAAGTACATATTCCGTTCGTCACCTGCCGGGATATTGAAGCCTTTAACATTATCGCCTTCTCCATCCAAAGCAAAATCCGTTGTGCTGGAAAGTTTGGAGGTAGTGGTAATGATATCATTAGCCACAAAATCGGAGGCAGCAATAGGAGTACGATCCCATTGTGTCCAAATACCATAAAGTACGCCAGCAGTGGCGCTTGGGGCTGTGCCCAAGGTAAAATTCGGATCAAAGTCTATAGCTTGTACCGAAAAATCAGCAGTTGTATCAACGCTGTCATTTTTAAAGATAGCCCGGCCATTGCCGGTACCGTCAGCGCTTACATAACCTGTTTGGTTGAATAAAATTGTTGGATTGGTAGCATTGAAGGAAACATCAGCAGGACCGGTATTGGCAATACTAACCACACCGCTGACAATGGTGACCGTAATGTTAACGGTGGCTGTGGTAGCGGCAAAAGACTGGGCGGCCAGCGTTAAGGAGGCCAGAAGGGCTAAAGCAATCAGGAGTTTCTTTTTCATGGTCTTCACCTCATCAATTTTTATTATGGTCTTTGTAAACTGCAGCACATAAATCCAACGACGCTCTCATCCCCCCTTTCCTGTCAGCTGCCCGACGAACACATGACGAAAAAAGCCTTTAGGGTCGGTTAAAATCCTTCGCAACTTTAATGGTGAAGCAAAAAAAATTATACCACACTCTTATGACCGTAAAGCGTTTTTTCTCTTCAGGGCAATTGGGCATGGAGCCCAATGTCAATCAACAGTTCCCCAGGGTAAGTCACGGTGGGTGGCGCATCGAAACGAAAGAACAAAGATCTGCTCTCCCCCGGGGGAATATTAAATCCTTTGTAACGATCCAATTCCTGATTATAAGCTAATGCCGTGCTGGTCGCAGGTTTAAGGACAGTGTTCAAAACGTCTTCATCCCCAAAATCAGCAGCCGTCATGACGGAACGTTGAGCATTGGTAAATATGGCGCTGATCCGGTATTCATTAGCATTGAGCGTATTGCCTAGGCCGTCCACCCGTTGGGTCCAGTGACCGACGCTGGTCTCATTGGTCGAGGCCTGGATAGACACCGTGATATTACGGCCGCCTACATTGGTGACGGTCACGTCCTGCTTGGCCGGCGTGATTATGGTTTCACCGGTTCGGACAGCTGTTTTATCCAGGAATGCGTGATATTCGCCCGCCGAGATCTCCAATGCGATATCATTGGCCTCGATGGAAACAATGATATTGAATTCCAGGTGCGTTTGATCTTCAGCCGCTACGGGCCGTAGCGAAAGAAGAACCACAATCATCCCCAGAAAAAGAACCGTGTATCTTATCATAAACGTCCTCTAGCCTTTGTTAGGCGGTGTTCGTTAGCCCCTTAGACATTGGGTGGTTACACTTTAAAAAAGGCAGTGTTTTCATGACGCCGAACTCGGTGAATTAAATATGCAAGACCGCCGAAACTACCAGATCCATGACCACTTCACCAGGGTTGGAAACGGTGGACGGCGCTTGGAACATGTAATGCAAGGCGCGGGAAGCTCCGGGCGCTACATTAAATCCTTTTACGCCATCAGCCTCGCTGTCAAAGGCATGAACCGTGGCCGTGCAAGTGGTGGCCGTCGTTTGAAAAATATCATCAGCTCCGAAATCCGAGGCTGCAATGGTACTCCTATCCCACTGGGTAAAGATACCACCCAAACGGTATTCATTAGCATTAAGGGGATTGCTGGGGGCATCGGTGCGCTGCGTCCAGGTCGAGTTGTTGGCATTGGTCACAGCCTGCAGTTGCAGATCAATGGTGCCATAGCCCACGTTCATCACATTGGAATGCTGTCCTGATGACGTCACCAGAGCATTGCCTGCCTGCACGACCCCGAGATTAACGTAGCCGTTGTTATCCACGCCGGTCACATCCACCGCAATCTCATCGCTTGCAACCACAACCACCAAATGAAATGCCTCGGAACTCGCCGCCTTGGCTAACCCCGAAAATGCAACCATTGCGACCACTGCCAAGCCTAACATCACCATTTTTTTCATGATTCAATTTCCCTCCCCTTGTTTAGTGTTGGTGGCTGCTTTGTTTCAGGACGCACCAAAACACGAGTCCCTCCTGCTTAAACAAGTCCACCTCATTTAATTAGAGCCTTGCCGTCCTGCTTTTATTTCCTTTTTTTTTAAAAAAATGGCTGGATGTTGTAAAAAATGGCTGAATGTTTAGTAGGATTTTAATGAAAGATTAACAGATGATGGGGAGAGATGCAAATCTATTTAGTCGCTTGTCCAAGGTTTATTTTTTTTACAAACCACAATTCTTAATATGAAGCAATTCAAACAGCCAGGACACACAGTCGACGCTTGGAAAGTGCTTAAAAAACAATGATTTTACCCGATTAAAAAAATGCCGCCCGAAACCCGGATCACAAATAGTGACCGGGCGGCTATGGCTCGAACCCTGCCGGGAATGTCATTCGAAGCACACCCGGCAGGATCAGCAGCAGTTATTTTACTAATTTTAATTTTCCCAAGGATTTACCATCCGGCAAGTAACACCAGTTCAACTTGACTTCGTTTTGATGATTTTTATCTACAAAATGAATGGCCGGGCTGACACCAATCACCTGGTCAACCGCGGGGGTAATGCCTAAAAATGACCACTTAATCGCCGCTTCGATAATATAACCTTTGTCCTCTTCTTCCACATCCTTGTCCAGCAATTTGGAAGCCAGCTCTACATTATCGCCGGGATCACCGTTTTGAAACCAAGCCCATTTTTCAGGCTTACCCTCGGGCCCGCTGGCACTCAACCCGATCTGAAAACAGTCTTTGCGGCCCCATTCAAAATCTTTTTGCTTGGGCGCAATAAATAATTCAATGGCATCATCTTTCCATAAATCAACCGGATTTTGAGTAAACACGAGGTCCCTGTCATACACCCGGGCTGCAAAATACAAATAGGTCTGGTCCCACATGAAATAGGCAATCGCCTGTTGGTTACCTTCCTGATTTTGATTTTCAACCTCCGCGTTGGTTTCCCGGTTGATAACAATGGGATCAGCCTGCCCCCAATCTTCCAAATCACCGTCCACCTTGATGCCATCCACCGCATAAACCGCGGTCGTTTCGCGCATGCCTTTTTCCTTAAAGGGGTGTACCACCACATTGGGTTCAGGCAATTTGGCCAGCGCATCCACTTCCCCCACCACGGCTTTTTTCAAATCACGGGCTTGCAGGGTTTTGAAGATATGACGGTCGCGTAAATCCGGAACTGTGGCATAATCGTCGCCAATGCCGGGATTTTTTTTGAAATTTTTCCAGATAACACCTTTATTCAAATAATTAGCCAACGATAAAAAGAGCATGCACTGATCGAGCATGAGGTAGTTGTCCGTGACCTTGCCACTTTTAATGTTGATGGCATCACGAAATCCAAAATGACGTTCTTTACCGTTGATCAGCAAGGGTTTGCGGGCCCCCATTTTTTCCAGTTCTTTTAAATTTCTCACCACATGGCGGGGATAATAAATAATCGCAAGAACAGAGGCATGCGGTGTGACGACGTCATCCTCAATGGCATTCATGCCCAGGTAACCACCGCTGGGCGATTCACTGGCCGACCATCCCCAGACCGGATAATCCTTTTCCTTGGCATGCAAAATCTGAGCATAGGCAAAATTGGCTGCAGCCTGGCCCATCAAGGTATTGCGCTCGTCCACCATCAGACCGGAAATCATCTGCATGAACAGCCCGCCGCCCTGCCAGCCGGGCAGATAATATTGATAGCCATACCGTTCTTCCAGGCCGCGGTTTAACTTTTCCAAGGCGTTTTTCGGAACCACGCCTTTGCCCATGGCCAGAAAATAAGCCAGGCGGGCATCGGATCCAAAATCATTGAGCGGTCCACCCAATTTCCGGGTGCGGAAATTGTACCCGAACAACAACTTTTCATTATTGGGATCATAGACGCTGGCCCATTTGGGTTCGTCGAGAATTTGGGTGAGGAGAGATTTCAGTTTGGGGAAATAGGCACGGGCCACCATCATCCCGGCATATAAATTGCCGGAATCCAGGGTGGAGGTCCAGGGATCATTGGGTGACGGTTTGCCGCTCACCACGCTGTTCCAACTCTGGGTAAAGCCATCCCACTTTTGAAATTGATCATAGTTTTCAAGAAGAACCTTCAAACGTTCTTCTGCTGTTTTTTTGGACAAATACCCCATGTCCACCGCTGCCGCAATACTGGCCACATACAAACCGATGTTGGTGACCGAGGTCCATTCGTATTTATGAATATTATCATAAGGCAGCTGGGTATTGGGATTGACCATGAAATCAATACAAGACCAGGTCTCCTTGGCCACGCCTTTTAAATAGTTAATATCTTTTGAGGACAGTTTATCTTTTGAGAAGTAGCCTTTAATACTGCCCATGGCCAGCGCCGGTTGTTGAAGCAATGATAGGGCCAGCAGAAGCAACAGGCCAAAGCGAAGACTTTTGGTGCGGATATTGGATCCCATAATAACTCTCCTAAGGTGAGATGAAGTTGGTGGTCATACCACTGTGGCTCCGAGGACCCAGTAGCAGGCCATGCTTGCAGGTTTGATATGGCTGGGGACGAATCCGGTCAGGCCAAACAACCTTGGACTGCCGTTGGTGTACCACCATGTGTCATAGTCCAGCTGGATTTTTCCGAGTGCTGATCTAAAAGTCAGATTATCATACCACAACCTTCGGGAACGTCAACCACAACCATTTAAAATCACAAGAGCGTTTCCATGCCATGACCAATAGTAGTTCCGGACTCATTACCAGTGCCGGCACGAAGGTGCTCACCCGTTCCGGTGGCTCCTGCCCGACCTGTGGACCAAGCTCAGATCATCTTATGCTTATGGTTCCAGCTTTTCCAGCAAGGTCTGGGCTTTATGTCCCAAGGGGGGGGTCTGAAAGGCCTTACGCACAATCTCATCATATAAATAATTGGCCAAACTCAAAAATGCCATGCTCTGATCCAACGCCAAATAGTGTTCCGATGACGTCTGAGCGGTGGTATCATAAGCATCGGTGAACCCGAAGTGATAATCCCGGCCATCAATGGAAACAACCGGCCGCATATTCTTTTTTTCCAAAGCCCGCAAACACTTTACGGTGTCTTCAGGAAAATCAGCCACCGCCAGCATACTGGCATGGGGCGTTACGACCGATTTTTTCAATGTCCCCCAGCCGAGGTAACCCCGGCCGTCGGGAGTTTCTGAAGCTGAGATGCCCCAAAAAGGATACGTATGCTGCGCCCGGGCTAGTTTAATCTGAGCATAGGCCATGGTTTTTGCGGAGATGCCCATGGCCGTGTTTTTCTCCATAAGAAAAATCCCCGGCAGATATTGCATAAACAGTCCGCCGCCTTCCATGCCCGGCCAATAATAAGGTTCCCGTCCCGGGCCAAGCAAGGTAAGCATTTCCTTGTCCAGGGGATCATTAAAATTATTGTGCCTGGTTAAGGTCCGCCAATAGACTTCCGGAATCTGTCCCCTGGCCATACCCAACAAACCAAACTGACGGGTATCGCTGGCTAAAAGGTTATAGTACCAATTTCCCCAAGATTGCTTGACATCAAAGGTTTTTTTCTCAAAATCATAACCACCCTTGATCATATTCACGCGAGGATCAAAGGTGGCCTTAAAATTCATGGGCGTAATGAAAGCATTCACTTTTCGGGCAAAGTCTTCCGGATACAATCCGGCTACCACCAACAAGCCGCAGATAAGGTTCCCAATGTGATCGGCATAAGAAAATTTTGGTCCATAAGCCAGTTGCGCATTTTCCACGTTGACCCACGTTACTGGAAAGCCCTCCCAGGTAGGGATACGCCGGAGGGCGGCAAAGGTTTTATTCAATCTGGATAGGGCTTGCTGGTCACTAAGGAGCCCGGTTTTGCCGGCCACGGCCGTGGCCGCCATATACAGGCCGATATTGCTGATAGAGGTCTCCGCTTTCTTGGTGCTCACATCATAAGGAAAGTTCGTGGCAGGGGCCGTAAAATAATCGAGGCAGGCATAGGTATCGTGATAAAGGCCGCGCAGGTAGGTTTTGTGGTCTAGAGACTGATTCGCACGGGCTGTAGTCATGACACTCAAAGAGCCGGCCACCAGGATTAAAAACAACCTTAGCCTATTTCTCTTAAACAAGGTCATGACTTACCTCTTAATGAAGCCGCTTGCTTTGGCAACCATATAAAATTGGTGTGTTTATGGAGATCCTGGCTAACAAACACCAGCCCGCTTCCAGTGCAGGAACGGGACTCAGCCTTTTATGCCGGAATGGGCAATGCCTTCAATAAAATAACGTTGCAAGGCGAAAAAGACAATGAGCACTGGCAGGGTTACGACCATGGCGCCGGCCATCAATAGCGCCCAGGCTGTGTTGTGTTCTCCATTAAGCATGGCCAAGGCCACTGGCAGGGTGTACATTTTTTCACTGGTCATGACGATCAGAGGCCAGAGAAAATCATTCCAGGCACCCATAAAAGCAAAAATAGCAATCGTGGCCAGTACCGGCCTGAGCAAGGGCAAAATGATGTGCCGGTAAATCAAAAACTCATTGCACCCATCAATACGGGCAGCATCAATGAGATCCGTAGGAACACCCAGCATGAATTGACGCACCAGGAAGATGCCGAAAATGGAAGCACTCCCAGGCAGAATTAGACCAAAGTAATTGTTGAGCAGACCCAGGTTGCGCAGCACCATGAAAGAGGGAATCATGGTAACCTGGCTGGGAATCATGATCGTCGCCAGGAAGAGAAAGAAGATTTTATCCCGACCCAGGAATTTGATTTTGGCGAAAGCATAACCTGCCAAGGAACAGACGAACACATTGATTACCGTAAAAGAGAGGGTGATTATTGCACTGTTCATTAAGGTTCTGGCAAAATTAACTTGTTCAAACAATTTTTTATAGGCTATGAGCGTGGGGGCCTTGGGAATCAAGGTAGGCGGTATCAAGAAAACTTCCCACTCCGGTTTGATGGAAGTTAAGGCCATCCACAGAAAGGGGGCAATGGTGATTATGGCGCCCAAAATGAGCAGCAAATAGGTCCAAACATATTCAAACCGTTTTTCATATAAATATAGTTTCCGGTCTTTTATGGAGGATGACGGCGTTCCTACAGCCATGTTAGGTGTCACTCCTTAAAAATTTAACTTGCACAAACGACATAAAGGCGATCAAAGCAAAAAGAATATAAGCAATCGTAGAGGCATAACCCAGGTTAAAAAACTTAAATCCATTGTTGTAAATCATCATGGTCATTGTAATGGTGGAATGTAAGGGTCCACCCTGCGTCATAATATAGGGCTCGCCGAACACCTGCAGGTAGCCAATGGTGACCATGACGGTGACCGTCAGCAGCACTGGCTTTAACGAAGGCAGGGTAATGTAAAGAAACTGTTGGAATTTGTCGGCACCATCGATCTGGGAGGCTTCGTATAATTCGCGCGGAATAGCCTGAAGCCCGGCCACCAGGATCAGCATGTTGATACCAAAGCCCTTCCAAGAGGCCATGACAATAATAGCCGGCATGGCAAACACGGTGCTGTTCAACCAGTCCGGGCCTTGAATGGAGACCAAGGAAAGCACCCAATTAATCAGACCCAGACGCGGCTCGTAGAGCATGCGCCAAACCACGGCAATGGCCACAATGGTGGTCACCACAGGCAGAAAATAAATAGTCCTGAATAAAGACTTGGCTTTAACAATCGATTTATTCAGCAGTAAAGCGGAAAAAAGCGCGGCTAATATTGTCAGAGGACCGCCAACCAGTACGAAGTAAAAGGTATTGAAAAAACTTTTCCAAAATATTTCGTCCTTGAACAACTTGACATAATTGGCAAAGCCCACGAAATGAAAATTGAAAAAACTGGTGATGGTTTTAATATTGGCATCGGTAAAACTTAATAGCAATGAATAAATAATGGGGAAAAACATAAAGACCAACAAGATGACGACCGGATAGATGGTGAATATATAGCCCCATGGATTATTATGGTAAATGCTGAACAGCTTCTTCTTTCCCATTACACTATTATCCCTCGCTCGTGAATGGCAGAACCATCCGAATTATTGGTTTTCCAGAATTGTCTTGATCTTTCTCTGCATAGCAGCCACGGCATCAGCAGCACTGGTATCATCGCGTGTCACTTTTTCCATTTCCAGATTGATGGCCCCTTCCATTTCCTCCCATTGCTGGATCCTGGGCGGGGTTTTGGTATGGAATAATTGTTTGCCGAACACCTGAACCTTGGTTTTATCCTTGAAGTATTCGTTTTCCCACGCTTCCAAACGGGTAGGTAAATCCGTAGTTAGTTGATACCATTTAAGCTGGATGTCCGGACGGCTCATGAATTCAATGAATTGCCAGGCCAGTTCTTTGTTGTTGCTATCCTTAAAGATACAGAAATTACTGCCGCCGACAAAAGAGGTACCTGTTTTTTTGACAGGCAGTGTAGCGACATCCCATTTGCCCTTGATTTCAGGCACATAGGTGTCCAAGTCCTTGAGCATCCAAGGCCCGCCAATGAACATAGGCGTATAGCCGGTTTTAAAATTATTGTATAATTCCAGCCCCCCTGGCGCCACCATGGGGGAAAGACCTTCTTTGAAAAACATGGCATAAAATTGAAGGGCTTCCACATTTTCGGGACTGTCGATGACCACTTTCTTATTGCCATCGGCCAATACATCACCGCCGTTGGACCACATGAACATCAGCAGGGTTTTGGCATCCACCGGCGAGAGGGAAATCCCTGTGCGCAGATAGTCACCCTTTTCATTTTTGACGGTTAATTTTTCACATACTGTTTTCAACTCATCCCAGGTTCGTGGGGCATGGTCAAAACCCACTTCCCGCAGGATATCCGTACGATAGAAAACGACACGCGTATCCACATACCAGGGAATTCCATAATCTACATTATTAATAACACCGGTATCCCATGACCCTTCAAAATAATCGGCTTTGGAGATTTTCGGCGATTTGTCGATATAACTGTCCAATGGTTCCAAAGCATCGAGGGCCACAAATTCAGGTATCCAGGTGGTGCCAAATTGGCAAACATCCGGGCCAATGCCCCCGGCCACAGAAGTAATCATTTTTTCATGAGCTGTTCCCCAAGGTACGGACTGAATGGTAAATTGAGCTTCCGGATGTTCGGCCTTAAAATCGCCGATGATTTCTTTTAACTTTTCACCTTCCACCCCCATGCCCCAAATAACCAAGGATTTATTCGGTGCTGCCTTTTTGCCTCCGCAGCCCAAGAACGTCATGGAGATCATGCCTAAAAAGACAATGAGAAAAAGATTTAACTTTGATTTGGGCATTATCATGGGATAGCTCCTTTTAAAAGGATTGACAGAAAATTCAATGGAAGTGGTCAAAAAACCGAATGGATTTTATCATATTTCTTTGGGGTGTCAAGATAAATCAAATAAAATAGGTCACACTATTTAACTATCACCAGTTTTTTAACTGCTCTGGCCTTTTCTTCCCCATTTAGACCGCTCCATTGAACACGGCATAAGTATAACCCCGGCGCTGCCTGCTGAACCAACCAGACTATTTTCTGATGGTCACCTGCAATTGGTTGGGTTTGGCCCGAGACTTGGGCTATCCGTTCCCCAGCCATATTATAAATATCAATCTGCACCAGCTGTGCTTGTTGACGGTTAAAACTAAAGCTGACTTCCCTGCCGGCAGGATTGGGATAAAGGAGCACATCATCGGACTTTAACTTATCCAGGATTTCCGAGGTGACTATAACTGGGACAGCTGATCCTCCCAACCTGATGGAATCTAGGTAAAAAATACCTGGATTGGCGTTATTCGGTACAGAAATGATATGAAAAGTTATTTTTTCAATTTGTTTATTATCACAATTAAGCCAATTAAGGTTATTATAATCCCAATTTTCTTCCTGCCATTGATCCGATGACAAACTAAAAGGTGATGACCAGGAAGAAACTTGACCTTTTTTATCTTCAAAACGCAACTGCATGGTCACCGTGCCCTTGAAAGCAAAGGTTAAACTGCTTTGGTCTTGAAAATAACTCATGTTAGCCGGCTGGCTGAGATTGGCCATGCCAAAATCCAATCCTGTTTGTCCGGTTTGGAATATATAGTCAATTTTAAGACAGGCCGTAGAATTGCCGGGTTGGTCTGTAACCACACTCAGGCTGCATTGGCTTGGTGCAGTACTCCACCAATTGGCGTCTCGGCTCAACGGTTGATCCTGATAAAAACCATCATTATCGAAATCATCGATTAATAAACTTCCCATGCCCACCCGGGCCATTCCCTGTTTCACGCTGGGCTGAGCCATAAAATGATCCCATACGAATCCAGTACGATAATTTTCTATACCCGCAACTAAGGCACCCTGGTCAATACCGATAATATCAGCCGCCACCCAGCCCACACCGCTTTTTTCATCAGAGACCAGTTTGGGTGCATCCAGATTGTAACTGTTACTGAACCCAAACCGGCCCCATATAAAATGCTTGTAATCAAAATAGAGCCGTCTTAAATCGGCAATAGTCTGCTGAGGTGCAAAAGGAATAGCCCCGGCCACCATGCAGGGATTGACCGTGCCGTCGTTCTCCCCATCCTTGGTTCGATAAACCGCATAACTATACACTTTTTTGGGTGAATCGGAGGCTGTCAAACCCCACCCGCCAGCTTGATAGGTTTGATCACTGTGGCTTTGGCAATAAGCCTTGTCCACATCCACCACCAGGGCATTGTTCTTAAAATAGTTGTTCTTGTCGTCCTGAAGGTTGGATAAACGCAAATAACATTGCGGGTAAAGATGGGTAAACATTGGTGTTGGCTCCACCGGATCCTCGATCATATAATCAAAACCCTCGGCCTTAACCCAATAACGATCCATGTAATACCATGCCGCCGTGGACAGGGCATTATTGGAGGCCCCCATACCGATGATATTCAACAACACCCCTTCATTGTACCGGCTCCATTGACTTTCAAAGGCACCGCTCTCCGGCCGCCAAGCCATGGCACAAAATCCCAATGAGCTGGATTGTGCAAACCAGGTCCAGTTGGCGCGTTGCAACAGGGCCTGCGCTTGACTGTCCAAAGCGGTATTTTTGAAATAATCAGCAGCTGCGAGCATGCCTGCAAAAAGTAAGGTGCTGTCAATGGAGGACAATTCACAGGTACTGACCCGTTTCCCTGTGTTCATATCCAGGAAATGGAAAAAGAAGCCCTCTTTCTGAGTGACTTCATCCTGGGTCTCATCCTGGTAATCAGAGGCGCTATTGAAATAAGTGATGGTGGTGGCGGCCTGCTGCTCCACCTGGGCCTTATCCAGCCAGCCCCGTTCAGCCCCGGCACAAATGGCGGCCAGGGCAAAACCTGTGGCCGCAATACTGGCCGCGCCCCACTGATGGTCTCCGAAAAAATTATGTTGCCGGTCCAGGGTCAGACCATTGTTGGCATTGACCGTGGCAAAGGGTCCGTCGGTCATGCGAAAATAATCCAGACTTCTTTTTTCCACAAAATCCAAAAAGTCATTGTCCGTCACATCCAATACATGCAACTCAATGCCATTGATCATCGCTTCACCAGCGGTGATGTTGGCAAAACGGATATCAACTTTTTCATCACTGACCGTAAGCGTGGTTTCCTTTTCCAAAAGTGTGGCTGCCCCTGCCTCCTTAAAGATGTCAAGCTGGTTGCCCACCGTCTGACCGTTGACCAGTACATCAAAAACGCGCTGCCCCGGCGACTGGGCTTCATGCTCTGAGAATAGCAGCACCACCTGGTAGCGTCCGTTAGGGATATGCAGACGGTAGCTCATCTGGTCATCGCCGGCACGCCAAGTATCCAGCACACCCAACAGGTTAATATCATAACTTGGCTTGACGGCTTCCCGACCGCCTGCAAACCCCCAGCGCTGGACCATGGCAAAAGGTTCATCGGGCATCCACAATTGTTGCTGGCTGTCCAGGACCTGGCCGCCGCCGCAGTTTAAACGATAGACTTCTTCATGAGTCATGCTAGCAGGCCTATAATTATCCATGACCGCGGTCAGAGTAGGATGGTCGGCAATCTCAATAGCATCCAGTTTGCCGCCTTGATCAGCGCTGGCGATGGTGATCTTGATGGCATAAGGCCCGCCGCTGGGGATTACCACCGGATAGGTCATCACCACGGCCCGCGCGCCGCGCTCGCCCGTATCCAGCAGAATATCAAAATCCTGCTGTACCATCGTGTCGTTGATCAGCACATCAAATACCCGGCTGCCTACACCGCCGCCGCCAAAGCCGGCATCTAGGGGCAAGCCAAACCATTTTTCCGCATAAAGCAGTTTCACATAATAAGTTCCCGGTCCGGGAACATCAAATTGGTACTCAGGATCATTCCAGCGTTCATACCGGTATGGTATCCAATTGACGGTATTCTCAATAACCCCGCCATAATAAACCCCTATGGTACCTGGTTTGGTAAAGCCGAAGTCTCCTGGAATATAAGCTTGATCCTGTTCCCAGCGGTAGCCGTATACATCCGTATAAGGTCCGCCACTGTCGCGGCCGCAGATAACCCGTTTATCATAATCAGCCGAGGCAATGCCTATCACAATAAATACCAAGGTAACTAATAGGAGGATCATGGTTGGAAAGAAACGGTGGTTATAAGATACCTTCATACAACATCCCATCATTAAGGTCTTTTCTATTAATTAGACGGTTCTTGAATCCGGTTTCTTACATTCTAATATTTTTTCACGTCATAAGATATGGTTTGTAAGAGGTGTGGGGGAAATAAAAAAAGGGCGGCCAGCCTTGGCCGCCCTTTCCTCCCCGGCTTATGCTGACGGCTAGGCCGAGCCGGCAGCCGAACGGATGACGCGCCGTTCAATGGCATTGTTCATGTTGTTATCCAGTTTAATCATATCTTCAAAAGCATTCACATGATCCATAAAGGCCCCCAACTTGCCGCGCATACCGCTGGCCCATAGCAGATTGGGCAGCTGGAAGGGCTTACCATCCATCGTGCCGGCCACGGTCGTGGCGCCTGGCGCAGCATGAGTCATGAGGTCAATCACATCCTTGGTCAACAGACGATCATCTGTATGCTCGCGCAGCACCCGGATCAAGGCAATAATGAACTCACGCTGGGTCAGCTTGGCATTGGCCTGATGGGTTTTAAGCAGTTGGCGCAATCCACTATTGTCATCCTTCAGCATCCCACCTAGCGCCGATTGGTAATGCTGTGCCGAAGCGTAGGTGGTGATGTAGGTTTCGAAGTCAAGCTTAGCAGCCACTTGATCCAAAGCCCGGCCGATAAAGTTATTGGCCAGAAGACCAGTGCTCAGGCTCATGGCCATTTTGGCCAGCATGTGATTCCCGGCGGATGGGGTTCGCAGCGTTTGGCGCATTTCAAAGAAAGAGGTACCGCTAATTGCACCTTGTTTGAGTAATTGCCGCCACTGCTTCATATCCACCGAAGCTGAAGCTGTACTCAACTCATAGACCGCGGTGATGGGCATAGCCACGTCCTGTCCGCTGGCCAGTTGCAGGGTATAGGTCTGATGCTCGCCCAGCACCACGCTGGTTTTTTCTTCAAAATCCTCACCCAAATTAAGCATGCTGCCGGTATCAGCCTGTTGTGCATAGCCGCGAATATAAGGCATTAGTGCCTGGACCATGGCCGGATCATCACTGAGCGTCATCAGTTCCCCAGGCTGGTGCTGTTCGGACATGGCCTTCAGGGCCGTCAAACTTTCTGCAACAGCCGTCAAGCTTTCGACGGTACTTCCCCTCACTTCCTGCTGGTGAGCTTGAGTCAAAAGCTGCCGCGTATTTTCCAGCAAGGCTGCGATCAGTTGCGGTGAATTGAATAAATAAACCACTTGATTAACCGGCGGCGTTGCCTCTGATTTGGCCACCATAGCCTGGGAAGACTTTGTTTGCACCAGCGCCAGGGCGGCGTTTTCATAGGCTGCAGCCGTCATACCCGACTGTCCTTGCCACTCTTTTGCCAAGGTCTGCAGTAACCGTTGCCTCAGGCTCTCAGCCTTGCCCATCCGCAACTCATTGATCAAGGACAACAAATTGCGGCCAAATCCGGTCCTGACCATCTCATTCAACCGTTGGACCAAAGTCTCGCCCAGATTGGGTTCTGCTTTCTGCCCTAATTGTGTTGCCACGGCTTCATTGGCCTGCACCACCGCGCCCAGGAGGTCTACAGGGTCAAGGGCTACCCTTTGCTTATTATTGGAATATTTTTGTTCATTAGCTCTCAACATCGCCAGCCCTGCTTCTGTCAAGGTTCCGGCACCTGATTTTGGATCGCTATAGTCAAAGGAGCTGGTGGTGATGGTGGCAAAAGCCCAGGCCATCGTCGCCGCGGCCAAGCCCACGATGATCGTGATGCCCAACACGGGCAGCCCCAGCAAGCCGGCAATCATAATCGTGGCCGCCATGGCGGCTGCGGCCATCATGCCTGTAAACAGCGGGTTGCCCGCACGCAAGGCCAAGGTTTCAAAAGGCATGGCCAAACGGTCGATCCAAGACAAATTTTGTTTTTCCAAGCTCGTGCGCTTGGTCCATTGCAGCATGGCGTCATTGACCACACTCTTGAAGATATAGTAGGCCAAACGGGCTTTGAGCCGGTTGATCACGGTTTGCGGCCCTTGGGCCGCAATGGTATCAATTAAGATACCTGCCACTATATCAGGAATAATAACGTCATTACCGGTTGCCTGTGCTTTTTGGCTTTTGGTGATAAATGTCAACCCTCGATACTCAGGCGCAAAGCCCGCCAATTGCTTCAACTGCCCTACTTGGTCGGCATCAAGTTGGCGGCCAGGGCCACGACGCAGAACCGCAGTCAACAAGCCCTTTAAACCTGCCAAAACCAAACCAGTAATGGCCGTCAAAACCACGGCCAGGCCCACGGGATCGGTTTGCAGATAGCCGGCTGTCATTTGTATGGCTGACGCCAGAGGATAAAGCACAGCCGGAAGCCCAAGGGCAATCAACCCGCGCAGCATGCCGGTCATGGTAGGATTGGTTCTAAGCGGTTGATTGAACCAGGTCCTCATTCTGCTGATTTCTTGCATGACGCCGCTTGTTTTTTCGGCCGCAGCCACTGGTGCTTCCAGCTTCAAGAGGGCCGGTTGCTTGCTTTGGCCCCAGATGATTTGAGCATCACCCTGTACACCGGGGATTAAGGACCACATATTAACCGCCACAAACGTTAGCCCCACCGCCAAGGCTGCCGAGGAAAAAGGCGTCAAGAGGGCCAAGGCCAAGGCAACGCTTGCTCCGATGATCAGAGATCCTATTGGCCCGGCCAAGGCTTGGGCGCGGGTTACTGCGGCACCTCGAGGCGGCATGACCAGCAGCCCCTGACGGTCCCATACCAGACGGCCGCCGGGTGTCCAAAGACGGTGACTGGCTTCATGTAATCCCATGGCGCTCAAAAACGCCATGACCGCAGCGCCTATGGTGCTGCCCATCACCGTGGAATCAAGATAGCCCGCAAAGAATAACCCGGCCAGGCCAAGAATAGTGGCAACAGCCGCGGGTATGACATTGCTTTCCCATAACAGCCGGTTGCCTTTTAATAAGCGCTGGGGAATGGGTGGTATTTGTGTCATGCCTTGCTGGTCGCGTTGCCTATAAACTCCAGCGCGATTTTGTGGATTTTGATAGACTGGTACTTCATGGTAAAACGCTCGAGCATCCGCTGCAACCGGGTATTTTGCCTTGCCGCGCTGATCATTCATCAAGTGGGTCAGGGCTTGATCAAAGTAATCAGCCACCACCTGCTTGCCTGCTTTCAGGTTGGTGAGACTTAAATAGGTCATGCCATTATTGGGTCCGCCAACCGCGCGGTCTTCTCGAGCCATGTTGCCTGTGACCACATCAATCGCATCCCTATAGCCATAGTGGCGCATGCCCATGGCATCCATCCGTTTGAATTGCTCAGTAGCAATTTCAGGATAAAAACGGCTGGCCAAGGCAATCGCATGGGGTGAAATAATACTGGCGCCAGGACCGGTGAAGTTGGCATTATAGCTATAGTCATTGGGATTAATAGAACTTGAATTAAAGGTTAAAGCATACCCTCTTTCTACCCCATGTTCAAATTGTGACCAGGCTTGATCAGCCGCCCATTGTTCCACCATGGTGCCTTTTTCTGCATTGGCCAGAAACAAGCCATCCATCATGGGCATAAACAATCCGAACTGCTGGGTCTCCCTTGGCTCATCGGGCTTGGTATCAGGACGGCCGCCAATGAGATCAAGCGCTTCCATTGGCAATTGACCAATGGCTGCCCCTATAATGTAAGGCAGCCGTACATCACTTCCCAGCCACACCCCCGGGCCGCCGCTCCATTGCCCGGTTTTCATATCAAACATAAATCTCAACGCATGATTAGGTTGATCATATAATTTTGACCAGTCAATCCTGCTCAACAATTGGCGGGCCATCTTCCCGACCTCTGTTTTCGGGTAAGCATGCCAGACCATAATCAGTCCCGGTATAATTTTATTGCTGTCCGACAAAGCTTGCGGATTATCGGGCACTGGTGTTTTCCCTTTGAGACTAAGATGATTCGGGAAGAAACCGCTGGTTTGGGGCTCCTTTAACAAATTGCTCAATACTTTGCGCAAATGGGCTAAAGCTTCTTTTTCTTTAATATCCCCATTGATTCGATCAGCCACCACGGTTTGAACCAGGTCAAAACCAATATTGGTGGCATTGGTTTCTTCGGTTTTGTCCGGATAATCAAGGGGGTAATCCTTTTCCTGGTCACGGTGGGTGACGCGTTCTTCCCAATAGGCTTCAAGCAAGGTGATATAATATGATTTTTTATCTGAAGCCGTCATTCCGGCGGAGAATAGTCTCTGGAAATGAAAAGTGTCCGCAGACGCAGGCTGAGCTTTAGTGGCGGCTGCATTGTCTTGCGGCAGAAAATCTCTGCTGATTTCTTCCCATCCCGCCTGGCCTTTGCTAATCCTTGCAGCCCAAAAAGCCAAGTCACCTGCTTTTTTCCCTGTCACCGAAGACTGCCCATACATTTTCAACAAATTTAAATAAGCATTGAAAAATGCTGCTTTGTCTGTGATGGTACGATCAACCAGCCAATAATTAACATCTCCAGCTTCAACTTTCAGCTTACCCTTGGTCAACGACTGACTTTCCATTACAACTCTTTGCGCCAACGCATTCACATCGGCTTGAACAGCATTAGAGGCGATTGCTCCTGCCGGAAAATCCTTTTGAGCCTCAGCTAGAGTAGTTTGCCTGTTACTTATGCGCGTGGCCCAATAGGCCAGATCACCTGCTTTTTTCCCTGTCACCGAAGACTGCCCATACATTTTCAACAAATTTAAATAAGCATTGAAAAATGCTGCTTTGTCTGTGATGGTACGATCAACCAGCCAATAATTAACATCTCCAGCTTCAACTTTCAGCTTACCCTTGGTCAACGACTGACTTTCCATTACAACTCTTTGCGCCAACGCATTCACATCGGCTTGAACAGCATTAGAGGCGATTGCTCCTGCCGGAAAATCCTTTTGAGCCTCAGCTAGAGTAGTTTGCCTGTTACTTATGCGCGTGGCCCAATAGGCCAGATCACCTGCTTTTTTCCCTGTCACCGAAGACTGCCCATACATTTTCAACAAATTTAAATAAGCATTGAAAAATGCTGCTTTGTCTGTGATGGTACGATCATCCAGCCAATAATTAACATCTCCAGCTTCAACTTTCAGCTTACCCCTTGATAATGAAGAACTTTGTGTTACTATTTGCCTTGCTAAATCCGAATCAGGTTTAACAAGTGTAGGTGTGCCCCTACTGCTGTTGCCATCAAAGCTTGCCTGTCCTTGGGCAGATGAGGATGTAGCCAAACTAATTACAGTAACCAGTGCCAATACCAATAGCGCCATTGCCGCAATCTTTGGTATCCTCTGCATAACTTGTTTACGATCAAAATAATTAATAATATTTTCAAAGGAAATAATTTCAGGTGATTGCGCCAACCACCAGCTTGTCAACGGTGCCAGAAGCAAAGGGCCAAAAAGAAAAACACTGATGCCCAATGGTAAAAACCATATGCCTGTCAAACCCAGCAATGTAGCGGTCACGACGAATGGAAGGATTTTTTGATAGTCTTGGGATCTATTTAGGCTCCCCTGCGGAACCCAATTGAAATCACCAAATTTTATTTTGAAGATTTTACTCACGGCTTGTTTAAGCAAATCAACTGTAGCTGCATAGGGCATCAAAAACATCACAATCGGAACAACTAGTAATAATACAGGTAGAACTCTAATGCCTTTTAAAATCATAGATATGTCTTTGCTTGCCACAGTAAAAAGGAGGAAAAACAGAGCGATATGGAGATTGAGATACCAAATGGATATACCTAAAAAGACCATCTGGGCACTGGTCATGATATAAACAAGCAGCAATAGCGGTAAAACCCACATCGAGTGAACGGATGATGCAAGGGTGACTCTTTGTATGACTGTCAATGGACTCCGTTTCAGCTCTCCTGTTTCTTGCGGGATTAAGGTTTTATAGAAAACACCGGTAAGCTTATCACCTTGCCAGTACCGTTTAACTTGTTTTAACAGTAATTCCAGATTGGGCGTAATATCCTCATAGCTGACAACATCAGGAATCCAAGCGGTGCGAGCAAAAAGTGATTCCACATAATCATGACTTGTAAAGCCATTGTTCATGTTGCCAGCCATGCTATCTAAAAATTTATTGATCTCCCACCCCGCACCATGGCCGCCCCAAAAAATCTCTTCGAATTGCGTCCAGAATTCATTCTGACCTTGGATGATAATTTGGATTTCATTATATAATCTGGCTAAAAAGCTTTCATCCTGGTTACGCCCCAATACCCTACCTTGGAAAATAACATAATCTTGGTTTTCTGGCTCGACAATTCTGGCCACAAGGTTTTTAATGCTATCTGTTGGCCAATAACTATCTGAATCACCCATCACCATGTTGGTTACAGTTTTTAATCCATTAAGATCGCTAATAATTTGGTCAAATACTTCCCCAGCAGGCATGGCGGGAAATCGCTGGACTTTTTGAATCACGCCATTTTCAGGAGCACCTTGATGCAGCCAATTCATAAAATGCATATAGCCGCCACGTTTGGTCTCCCAATTGTTCACCTTGGAACTGCGATGGATATATGAGAGGTTATTTATACCCAGTTCTTTTTTTAATGCCGCAATTGCCTTCTCTTCCTCTGCCTGTATATTTTTAGGTGAGGTGCTTAAAATTACCCACTGAATATTGGGATCCCGATTGTTTTGAATTGAAAGTTTAAGGGTATTGTTAAAAAATTTTAAATCGGATGGGTTTTTAAATAGAATGGGGTAATAAGCAGCGGTTTTTTGATCTTCCGGGATACCAGAAGAATAATCCATTGCTTTTAACGTTCTGGACCCTCTGGTCAGGTGCAGCAAACGAGCGATGGTTTTATTAATGAGGAAAAAATTCATAGTAAAAATAACAATCACATTGGTCAAACCCATAATCACTTGTGTTTTCGACCAATCTACAAGTTGAGGATAAATAATGATATAAAGCACTATTGCCAAAGCAAATGTTGTCCAGAGATAAATCTTACCCTTGCCCAATAATTTATCAATGATTTTTGAACCATCTTCTTTAGTTTCCAACTGTTTATCCGACGCATTTTTACCCCAAATCATCTGGGCGTCCCCCGGAATGCCGGGGATTAAGGACCACATATTAACCGCCACAAACGTTAGCCCCACCGCCAAGGCTGCCGAGGAAAAAGGCGTCAAGAGGGCCAAGGCCAAGGCAAAGCTTGCTCCGATGATCAGAGATCCTATTGGCCCGGCCAAGGCTTGGGCGCGGGTCACCGCGGCACCTCGAGGCGGCATGACCTGCAGCCCCTGACGGTCCCATACCAGACGGCCGCCGGGCGTCCAGAGACGGTGACTGGCTTCATGCAATCCAATGGCACTCAAGAAAGCAATGGCACCTGCGCCGATAGTACTGCCCATTACCGTGGAATCAAGGTAGCCGGTAAAGAACAAGCCGGCCAGGCCAAGTACCGCGGCAATGGCCGCAGGCACCACATTGGCGTTCCAGAGCAGCCGGTTGCCCTTTAATAAACGTTGGGGTACAGGTGGTATCTTGTTTAATCCTTGCTGATCACGCTGGCGGTAAAGTGCAAACTGGTCTGTTTTGTTCCGATAGAACGGCACCTGCCTGTAAAAAGATCGGGCATCTTGTGCAACAGGATATTTTGCCTTGGGACCTTGATCTTGCATATAATCGGAAAGGGCATTAGTAAAGTACTGGCTAACCACTTGCCCGCCTGCAAACAGGTTGGTGAGACTTAAATAGGTCATGGCGTTATTGGGACCGCCAACCGCACGATCTTCTCCTGCCATTTTACCGGTCGTAACATCAATAGCATCACTAAAGCCAAATTGACCACGCATACCCATGGCATCCATCCGTTCAAATTCCTCAGTGGCAACATTAGGATAAAACCGGCTGGCCAAGGCCACAGCATGGGGGGAGACAATATTGATCCCAGCACCGGTGAAATTGGCATTGTAGCTATAGTTATTGGGATTAATAGAACTCGAATTAAAGGTTAAAGGTGCCCCTCTCTCTGCTGCGTGTTCAAATTGTGCCCACGCTTGATCTGCTGCCCATTTTTCCACAATGGTGCCTTTTTCAGCTACCGACAGGAACAAACCGTCCATCATGGGCATAAACAAACCGAACTGTTTGGTTTCTCTTATTTCGCCGGGTTTGGTGTCAGGACGACCGCTAATGAGGTCAAGTGATTTCATTGGCAACTGGCCAATAGCCGTGCCGATGATGTAAGGCAGCCGCAAATCACTGCCCAGCCATACCCGTGGCCCTCCGCTCCACTGGCCGGTCTTTACATCAAACATAAATCTCAGGGCGTTGTGGGACGCATCATATAACTTGGACCAATCAATCCGGTTCAATAGCTGATAGGCCATTTTTCCCACTTCTGTTCCCTTGTAAGCATGCCATACCATAATTAAGCCCGGAATAATTTTATTGCTGTCCGACAAAGCTTGCGGATTATCGGGCACTGGTGTTTGCCCTTTGAGACTAAGATGATTCGGGAAGAAACCGCTGGTCTGCGGTTCCTTTAGTAAATGACGCAACACTTTGCGCAAATGGGTTAAGGCTTCTTTCTGCTTAATTTCACCATTAATCTGTTGCGCCACCACGGTTTGAACCAGATCAAAGCCAATATTAGTGGCATTGGTTTCATCAGTTTTGGCCGGATAATCAAGGGGGTAATCCTTGTTGGGATCACGGAATTTTACCCGTTCATGCAAATAGGCTTGCAGCAACTTTTTAACATATGCTTTTTTAGCTGCAGCATCCATGCCGGCTGAGAATAATGGCTTACTACTATGCGTGGCCGCCGGGACAGAGGTTTCATCAACTTCTACCGCCGCCTTGGCCGGAGGCAGTTCATTATATTCTATTTGTTCAAAAGTCATCTCACCACGACTAGTTTTTGCAGCCCAAAAGGCCAAATCACCGGCATTTTTCCCTGTCACTGAAGACTGACCATACATGTGTAAAAGTTTTAAATAATTCTTAAAAAATGCTTCTTTATCTGGGATTGCCTGATCCTTACGCCAATGTTCAATATCAACTTGCTGTACTTGAAGTTTATTATTAGTAAATGCCATACTCCCATTTAGAATAGTAGCAGAGAGATCAACAGCTGGTTGTTCTTTTCTGGTCTTGGACTGAGGCTGCAGGTTGCTCTGGGCCGGCGCAGCCACCGTGCTCGGCTTCTTCTCTTTTCCCTGCGGTGCCTTCCCGCCTTCATCAGTATTTGGAATAGTAGCGGAGGGGTTAACGGCAGGTTTTTCTTCTTTATTTTTGGGCTGGAGCAGCCGGTTGCCCTGAACCGGCGCAGCCGTGCTCTGCTTCTTCTCCTCTTTTCCCTGAGGTGCCTGTCCGCCTTCGGCAGTAGTTGGTGTGATGGAAGTACCTTTTGCAAAGTCAATCGGAAGCCATGGAACTTGGCTGTGCAGGATATATTTAGCTTCATCAATGACTCGCTGAGTCCTGGCCGGAATGGTACTGGTCCATTGTTTCAGATCTTCCTGATAAACCACACCTCCAGCAATCAATGCGGTCATTGCCATAGCCAGCCAAATTTGTCCTTTCGAACTTTGTTTTAAATTTTGTCCGGCCGTCTTAATTCGTTTGGGCAGCATGGGCGTGAATTCAAAGATAAAGAAAGTCACGAACAAAGAATACAGACTGAGTACCACGCGCAGAAGAGGTTCCCATTGGTAGTAAGGACCAAGCACGCCTATGAAAAGCGCCATGTACCCCAATAAGAATGGGAAATAGAGTTTCTCGCGCCATTTACCTTCTTTGCCCTGAGAGGCAATATACATAACCAGCGGTGCCACCAACCAACTTAGAATCATGATGCCAATGCCGGTATATAAAGTGCCTGTCAAAATCAGACCAACATAGCCGGCGCCGGCCAGAATGGCCACTGCGGCCAATCCGACTCTCCAGGGCCGGGTAAATGTATTGTAATGGGATTTCACCAGCTTACCTTCGAAAAAGCGGTTCAAGAAAGCCGGGAATAGCATTTTGAATTCCATTTGAGCCAGGGTAGCATTGTCCAGACCTTTCCATTCGATCTTAGCTCCCTCTCTGCCGGCTTTAATGACTTTAGCCACCACAAAGCCCATGATCCACAAATTCATAAGTGAGACCAAGGTGGTATACAAAGTAACACGAACCCCAAAATTGAGCGTATTGAATGTCAACTTGACCAGAAATCCGCCCTGCTTCAGGAATTGTATGAACCGCCCCCGCAAGGTGGGCTCATCCCAAATTATTTTCCTGTAATCCTTTAAACTTTCGCCAAAAGGCAGGAATAATTTGTCCACGCCGATAATAGCCACATTGGTGATGATCAGAATAGTAGTGGCCAGTCCAAAATTACTGAGAGTCATATAGCCTGTCAAGGCAATGGTCAGAAAATACATACTAAAGATCAAAAACACGGCATCCAAATAAAGCCGCCGCTTCAGCAACACATAATGAAAAAGTTCGCGGGGACTTAAATATTTATCATAGGGGCCTTCGGTGAGCAGCATTTGCCAGTCCCCCACCACCCAGCGACCATCACGCAAGAAGAAGGAAATAGGCATGCGCAGGTCACGTTCACCAACCGAGCCTTTGTCTTCGATATTGGACATCACTGCATGGCGGATAATGATATCCATGTACTTACGCATATCTTGCGGTGAAAACCAGGCCGGTTTTGACATCATATTATTGCTGGTCAAACTTACTCCACCGTTTGCGTCAAATAAAAATTGAAATTTGGCCTCTTTAGCCTCTTCCCCCTCACCCATACGCACCACGATTTCATAATGATCTTCATTGCCCAGAGGGGCGATGGATTGGATCGACCATTCTTGGCCTTGCACCACATCAGGATCTTCATTCAATAGTTTCCGTTCAGCCGCAGCCGTCAGGATCACTTTGGCCAGGACATCTTTAAAGGCCATGGTAGGCACAAAACCATCAGCCGACTTAGCCAGGATTTGGCCGTCCGATTGAACAGTCTGGGTTGGACTACCGGGGTTATGTTCCCAAATTCTCAGGGTCATGCCCTCACGCTGCAATTTATAGACATGTTTGCGGTCTCCCAGACGGTGGGAGAACAAATAGGATTTGGCATTCAAAATAGTGACCCGAAGTTTGGAGAGCACCGATCCGATAATAACCCTAGCCTTCATCATGGCAATAGCTTCCTGATAATCATGGGAGGTTTGTTTATCCGGATGCAAATGTTCTGATTTATAGATGGTACGGGCATGCTGACCGGGCTGGAGCATGCTTTTGCCATAATGCCCATACGCACCTTTATATATCCACATCATGACTACTTCGGAGATGGTGTTATAGGTACGGGCCAGATCGGCAATATAGAGCCACGGGCTGGAATAAGTCTTGCTCTTCATGGTCGGTTTGGTGACATAAATCGTAGGCAGGGCCATATAGATATTGGGGTTTTTGAACATCACCCGCAAATAGGAAAGCATGGTCGAACCCTGCAGCCCCATTTCTCCGGTCAGGCCCCAGGAATTCTTGTCATCGCTATTGGCCACGACCCGCATGGGATCATAAACCCATTGTTCCCACGCCTCTTTATCCACTGGCTCCAGACGATCGCCGTTATGGATGGCATCCAGCAGGTCTTGGTTGGTTTCAATGATTTTGTCTTGTTGAGTCACATTTTTAACTTTACCGGGGCCGCCGACTAGGAGCAAAAGATTGTCGCCGCCCACCTGGGCAAACTGTTTGCCCCCAATAGTTAATCCCGAATTACCGTACAACCCTTTTTTCAGACGCGTGCCGTAGGTGGTGTACAAGTCGGATAAAAAGACTTCAAACCTTTCCAACTGACCCGGTTTGGAAGACCAAACGCGGTTCACGGGGAAGTAGGCAATATGCAATTGATCGGCAATGTCAGGATAAGTAGATTTAATGTAGTTTTGGAAACTGGCCAAAGCCGCTTTCTGAAAAGCTTCCAAACCATGGCCCGGTGCCAAGCTGGGAGAGGACAGGGTCACATGGAGATGGGGTAAATAGCGCAGGCTGTCGGCCATGAACGCCACATCACGCTTCAGAAAGTTTATATATTCTTGATAGTCACTGGGATCACTCCCGAATTTTGGTTTTAAAAAGATAAGATTTAGAGGCTGACCATGTTTTTGGTAATAAGCGTCCACTTCATTTCTTAATTCATCCAAACTGTATTGGGCTGGTGCTTCTGGCCGCACACCGAACAACTGTAATATAAATGTATATAATTTGTGGGAAGGTGCCCACAAGGTATGGAAAAGCAACGTGCCGCCCACGAGGACGTGAACCAGAAAAAAGACCACCCCGCCCATGGATACACCGGTGGCGGCATTCAGATAAAAGGCCATTAAGACCAGGAAGGCCCCAAAGGCACTATATCGCCACATAGATCCTCTGATGTTTTGTTTTTCAATTTTCCCTGGGGTCACCAGGCCGGCAAAGAGAAAACTCCCTCCCAAGCCAACACTCTCAAGAAGCCAAGTTAGTAAATGGTTAATATAATCAATCAAACCCGGAATATTGGTCATGGTTTCTACAAGACGGTAATAGGTATCAGGATCAGCAAAGACCAAAGAGAAGGAAGCCATAATGCCCACGGTCATACCAAATTGGATCAAACGCACACCCCACACATATGAAAAAGAACGCAAGGATGGCAAGAAATAATCAGGCAGCAGATCTTTGAGGTCAATACGCATATTGTCTGCCAGGTAGTTGACCGCCTGACGTAAACCTTGATCCGGAACAGCACTGTAGTCAGGGTCAGGGAAATATTTGAGGAAAATATTGGTGTTTTTGTGAAAACGATCCACATCTTTTAATTTGGTAAGGGAACCGCTGCCTATGGTGTTATCTTCATAAAGATTGTTATCATAAAGAATGTTTCTGATTAAATCCCGGATCTGGCTGTCGTTCAAACGATTAAGGTAGGATTTCACCACTTCGATCCGTTGTTGATGGTCCATCTCTTCCGCAGTCTTGGCGATGGTTGCGGCAACGCGTTTCTTAAACTCACCATCACTTTCTTTCAATCCCTTTTTAATGTTAATATTCAAGGCTTTGATCATTTCATCGGGATCCAAAGATCTAAGAATGGCATTTTCAAAATAATCCCTGGCAACCGCATTATCCGTTTGCAGTTGGTTGTCTCTCCAGAAATTGGTAATATCATAGGCATCAGACAAGACGCCATCAGTCATCATGGTCAAGTAGTATAAACGGGACTGGGTAAAAGCTTTAATTTGAGACAAACGCTTTTTGGTCGCAGCCCGGGCATCATCAATATCCTTCAGGACACCGTCGTAATTTTCAATCTGCTGGAATAAAAATTCCATCTTCTCACGGGCTTTACCAATAACGTTCGAGCCCAGACGGTGCCCCAAGGTGAAGTTGGAAACAGGCATGTTTAATGTCTCAGCCGCGGCAACCAACTGATCACGGCGGCCCTTGATGTCTTTGATTTTGGCCCCCAAAGTATTGAGCAAGGTATAGTGTTCATTCAATTGATAAAGGGTTTGTTCATCAATATCGAAAGTGGTGAAATTTCTCTGTGTATTTTTCAATTGCTTATCAAGCTCAGCCAAGTGAGCGGCCAAATCCTGATCCATGGCTAAATGGAAAGCGCCCAGTCTCGGAAAAGCGTCCAGAATGATCTTCAGTGCATCCAGTTCAGATTGCAGCGCGGTTCTTTCTTCCGCTGTTGAGGCGGTTGCCAACTTTTCTGTCAGCGTATCTTTTTCCTTTTGATAATCAGCATAGTTTTTTTCAAGCTGCTGATGAATTTTTGGCAGCAAGTAGGTTTCGAGCAAGCGAACCTGCATGCTCATCGTATCAAGCTCGCGGACATCTTTATTCTTTTCACTAAGTTCGCTGATTTGGTCTTGCAAGGTTTTGAGCCGGTCTTGGTAGCTTTTTTCCACTTCCAATAACTGTCGAACCAGATAGGGCAACAAAGCTGTGGCCGTAAGTTCTGCCCGTTCCAGCAACGCCACGGCTTCCTTGTTAGCGTAAGGGGCTGCTAAAAGGCTATTCAGGAAGCGGGCCTTGAAGCTGGTTGCGTTTTTGGCATTGGCTTCTTTTTGGGCTCTTTTAAAAACTTCGGTCAGTTTTAACCAGCCCAAAATGGTTTGCGTCAAAGTTTCAGGTTGAGCCTGGGCTATTTTCCGATCTATCAATACTTGATCTTTTTCATAGTCCTTAATGGTCCGGGAAAGATTTCCCTCAATACGAGTGGCCCACTTGGTGTCCTCGGGAAGAGTCTCCATAAACCTGACCAGAGGCGTACTTACCTGGTCCTGGATGGTTTTCTGAATTTCATCACGCAGGGCTTCAGCAATCTCAATCTCTTTTTTCTTCAGGGTTAATTCCTGGTTCAATTGCATCAACCGAGTTTGATTAACGTCCGGTTGGCGGCCGGCTTGATAAAAGATATCTTCCAAACGGTCGTGTTGTTTATGCAACGCCTTAATTTGGCGGTTAACTTTATAGACGCCGGCCAGGTAATCATAAATTTTGGTCAGGTATTTAATACGCCGTTCCAGGGTTTTCATAATGATCATGTAATGCTGACCGGGCATGGTATAGGACTGTTCCAAACGCCAGGGCAGGAAAGGAACCATTAAGAAGGGGCGGAAATTAAAAGGCGGCGAGCTGAGCATAGTGGCCAGCCACTTTTTGATGGCTTTCTGCTGCTGCCCCATGAGCCAGTGGAACCAACCCCGTTGGGTCAACGGCTGGGTTTGAACTTGGTCGAGCCGGGCTTGAATGCTTTGAATAACAGGGCTGGTAATGTCAAAAGTTTTTTCCAATTGTTGGCCCTGATTTAACATAGTGGGTGGTTGTTTTTCAAGCCCATTTGCCTGAGTGACAGCTCCAGCCGCCTTAGTTTGTTCTTTATGTATTTGCGTTTTTTGTAACAAGGCGTCAATCTCAGCTAAAAGTCGACGAACCGACTGGTCATCTGCCTGATCGCCTAAATAATTGGCAAGCACTGCCCCTGCAGCTCTGTAAACCGCAGCCACCGTAGCTCGCGAAGCCTTGCCGCTGGATACCAGCATATTTTTATCCCATTGCAATCCGCGCATATGAGCGGGCATTTTAATGCCTCCAAGGTTTCCCAACAATGTTTTCAGTCTGAGATTTTCCTTGCCTTTTTGTTCACTTTCCAGGCGCTCGGCCAGCAGCAGCAGTGCTTGGCGCGGGTCAAAGATTTGATTGCTCCGCTTCCAGTTCAAAAACTGCGGCAGCGATCGCGGGTCATTGAGTTGATTAGTAGGCACAGCCTGGGGATTTAACCAAGTGTCCAGCACTTCGGCTGGTAAAAAAGCTTTGAAGTCGTCATAGGTCAAGTCCGTGAGCGATTTGCCGTCCACCTTGGCGATAGGCTGGTCCTCTTCAATGCGCTTATCGGCTTTGCGTCTGTTAAGATAATTCCAGGCAACCGCACCCCCGCCAAAACCCATCAGAATAAAGGCCAACCCGCCCAGGGCCACCCAGAAACTGTCGGGATAATTATCCACTTGCGGCAATCCAGCCAAAAAGGGTTTGCCGGTTTCACGGTTAAATTGCAGCGGATTGTTGGGATCAAGATCCATGCCTGCCTGATGAGCGGCATGAATCAGCATCATTTGCATGCCAATGGGCAAATTTTCACTGTTCGTATCATGGCCATTGGTGGGCAACTGCAAATTGTCAAAAATGGTCAACCCTAAAGTCCTGAAAATGGTGGTTTCCGTGGCGCCCTTGTGACGTTCAAACAAGTTTTCAAACGCCAGATCAAGCAACTTTTTGGCTCGGGGCATTTCGTCACCAAAAATAATAGAAGTCATTACCAGACCTCGCATAGCATTAACTTGACCATAGGTGGTCAACTGATTATCAAAATGTTGGGGAGCTACCAAATTTCTAAAGCCCCACAACTGGCCAACATCGCCTTTTTCAACGATATGGAACCATTTGCTAATAGCCCGCTCGGCAAAGGCCTTATATTCAGCCATGCGCTTGCGATTGGTATCAAAGTTGGCGGGGTTGGAATCATTTTTAGCCATGGCATAAGCCTGAGCCACCACGGCCACTTTAACCCCTTGATCATCAAGTTGAACTTCCGATGGACCTTCATTTTGGCGGGCCCCGCCTTCAACCGCGTTTTCTCGGGTTTCCTCTAAAGCCACGATCATATCCGAAATAAAATAGGCCCACCCTTTCCAGGAATCTTCATAGGTTCTGTTTTTAATGACGTCATAAACCTTTTCACGGCCGACTTCACCGTGGTTATGAACATACCGGGCCAGTTCATCCAGTTTCAACTCCAGATGGTCTTTAATTTGTTTGGGCCATTGCCCTTCCTGCTTTAATTGCTTGAACCATTCCTTGGCATGGGGATTGACAAACTTATCCTCCAGGATACGGCCCACCGCGCCTTGGCCCAGCTCGCTGTTGGCATACTGGTCCATCCATTGGAAGAGCCAGAAATGATAACCGTAAAAACGCATGATCCCGGCTGACAAGACCGTGTTTTTGTTGAACAACGCCGTCCAATAAGCCTGCTTGGCCGCCATGGCCGCCAACATGACCCGGTCGCCATAGAAACGGGCCTGGTCCAAGTATTCCTTTTTCTTTTGGGGGTCTTTTGCATTTTCAGCCATGTTTTTGTAAAAGTCGCTGGTAGCGCCCATGGCCAAGGCATCAGCTGCAAAACCATAGTTGGTATCAAAGGCAATGGCATCAAGGACTTCTTTTTTTTGCGCTTCCGTGGCATGGGGATCTTCCAAAATTTCCATGCGCTTTTCCCATTCATGAACAAGATAGATTTCCACGGGCATGCCTTTTGCGTCCACCACGGAAACAGGATTAAAAAAGTGAGCATAAGTAACAGGGTCACCCTCCCAAGTTTGACCCGGTTGTAGTTCTTGCTGGTCTTCAGGAATATCGGTCACCACCCGGGCCGTGAGAAACTCATTGACCCGTTGATTGGCACGCAAGGGGCTTATCCCCACCCCCACTTCAAGGCGTTGATTGGGTTTTAGTTCCCCAAAACGCATGGTAATAAATTCATCCCATCCTGCAAAAACAAGGTTCTTGGCGCCTGCTTGTTTAATCAGGTCATTGATCCGGTCATTGACATACTTAACCAGGTCATCGCCCTGAAGCTGCTTAGCCCTGCCTTCATTGAGCAGATCTTGGGCATAGATCGGCTTATCATAGCCGGGAATGATCATCATATTGGGACTTTGGGGAATGCCGGCCAGTTTTTGTGGATTAAAGGTTACTGACTGATCAGCTGCCAGATCCACATAACCCGTTTTCATCTTGGTCAGCCGAATTGGTTTTTCCGAGGTATTGGTGACTTCAATGGCTTGTTTCACGCCCCGGATACCATTGATAAGGGTCGCCTTTTCAGTAACACGATGCTGGCCGCTGCCACTGCGTAAATCAAAAAAGCGCTGGATAGTCATAACCGGTTGATCGGGTTTAAAGGAATCGGGTTCCTTGTAATTGAAGCCGTATTGGGAAGCATCATTGGGATGAACTTTCCGGCCGTCAACAGCCAACTCAATTCCCCCAATGCTGGCTACAGGCAAAGGCTCGTAACCCTGTAGCATTCGCAAGACATCCTGATCATTCATGATAATCAAACTTAAGCTGTTGTCCGCCACCTGGCCGCCTTCGTCATTTTTATAAAGCCTCATGCCCCGGCTCAAGCGCAAGTAGAACAATCCCGTGGGGGTTTGCATTTGAGTAATCACCTTGGCATTGTTGGCCAGCAATTCTTCCACCGTGTAATCGCCAAGTCGGATATTCCCGTATAATTGATAAAGCTGCCATAACATCATTTGCATTTCCGAAGCATTACCGGTCCACATGTTGTCGGCATGGTTGATATTGGGTAGATCGCCGCCTGTCCATGACAGCGGCAGTTCGCCCACATGATAATTTTGAGGATTAATAAAGGCCGGCACGGTTCGCTGGGCCATGGTTTGGAGATTTCCCAACGTCGGACCGTGTGTTCTAAAGCTTTGTTGCAGGTCTTGAAAATTCTGATAATAGGCGGTGGCTTTTTCCACTAATTGCCCTGCCTGATCCATGGTTTTGGCCAGGCCGGAGTAAACGGAAAAATCTTCTCCTTTAGGTAAGGAAATAAAAAAGACCGAGCCTTCACCATGGCCGGTGTAGTGCTCGTTTCGGTTGGCTTTTTTATCATCGTTTAGGGCGGCCTGCATTTCATTGCCCACGTACCAGCCCCTTTGCACCACCGTGGCTTCGTCTACAGCCATGAATTGACCATTACCGAACAAAATCACCACATAGGTTTTATCACCCACCGTTACTTTTCCTGCCTGTGCCTTGCCGGCGCTGTTAGCCGGACGGGCACCAATATTCATTTCAATGGGGCCCTGTTGGTCTGGATTCTCCCAGGCATAATGATTAACCACCACATTCTTTTCAGGCAGCGCGACATGGTTTACCAAATACCGCAATCGGCCATCATCAGAGGCAAAAACTTCCTGTCCATGAAGCCCTTGCTTGGCAGCCGAAGGTTTGGAAAGTTTTTGCGTCCGGCCGATGGGATAAACCTCTTCCCCCAGTTTAAAAACCGCTTCGGTATATCCGGGGAAATGAAAATCACTGGCATCAGAATCTTTGGGCACCAACACCACCATACCGCCCGCTGTAATGACCACATCCACAATCTTACGTCTTTCTTGTTGTTGCTCAGAAGGCGTGGTCTCCACCGCATTGATCACCCAGCCGGTTGGTTGGGTCCCCTGCAAATTGGGATCGACCGGTGCCGGCCCCTTGGCCACCAAAGGCGAGAAGCTGCTCCAGGCCGTGAAATCGCCCTGGGCTTTCCCGCGTATTTTGACCTGTACTTCATAGGAATACTTGATGCCTTCCGGCAAAACATTGATTAAGGAAAAATAAGGATAATCTTTGTCGATGTCTCTTTTAATGGTCTCACCTTGGTCGGTTTTAAGGATCAACCGGTAGCCGTCAAAGTCTTCCGGTGTTCGTGCGCCCATTTGCTGGAGCGTTTTCCATGAGGGCGGCTGCCAGCTGAGCATATAACCGGTATTTTCAGTCTCAGGAACAGCGGGTTGGGACCGTGGTAATTTTTTAACGGATTTGATTTTCCCATCCTGCGATAAGTTGACACGGATACGCACAGTCTGGGTGGTAAAATAAGCGTTCCAATTCCACTTTATTAAATTGGGGTTGTCATCCAAGGCTTTTCTTAATTCAGGCCTGAGGAAATCCTCATTTAATCCAGCTTGAAGGGTAATGGTCAAAGGTCCGAAAGCAGATGAAAAAGGATTGTTCTCATACTGAAAAAGTTCCTGTGAAAGTTTGATGTCTTCGCCTTTAGCCACGTGAATGATTTTATCTGTGATCTGGCGGCCGGTCTTGTCGTAAATAATCACCTTTACAAAACCATTATCCAGAGTGGTGGGAATGACGATCTGACGGTTATCCTGGGTCAACTTTATCTTATTGACCTCAATTTTGGTTAACAATTGATCTGCCAAGACAGCCGTCATTTCAGGAATGTCCTTGGCCTTGTCAGGGGTGAGGCCAAGTTCCACCGCCTTGATGGTACGATGAGCCGTCTGATCATCAGCGGCAACAAAAATGCCGCTTTCCTTTTTGGCTGCATAAACCCTAAAAACCAGCTTCCCCTCCTGAACGGCTTGTTTAATGTCACTTCCCATGAGAAAGAAAAAAGCTTGATTGTAAGATATTCTCTCGTCTTTAATCTTTCGTTCGTTGCCGTACCACAATTCAACCCTATAACCCTTGGTATTTAATTCCCCGGATCGAAGATCGAAAAATACCTGGTTTCCTTGCACTCGGACTTTGAGCTCTTTCAGGGCTTGGTTAATTTCCCGACTGGTCAGATGAGGAATCAGGGCTGGGTCGATGCTGACCCGTTTGGGCCAAAGCACGCCCTTGGAGGTGTATACAGTAGCACCTTGGTAGATATAACCAGGGCAGAGTTTTAAGTAAAGCGGTCCCCGAGCCGCAGCTCGCGCCACTTTCTGGCCTCTGAGGGAAAGAATGGCTATTCTGGGATCAAGCGGTTTTTCAAGGTTAAAGGTATCAACCAATTTTCCATCATTGTCATACACCGCTACTTTATACGCGGACGCATGCTTAAAGGCATCCCTAAAATTAATATCATAAGGCGCATTCCTGAGCGTAACGGCTTGACCTTGCTGCCCATGGCCTACCAAGGGACCAACCGTGATTTTGCCGTCGCGAATTAACCGGTTGGTGGCCTGCAATAACTGTTGTTCCTTTTGCTGGCTGATGGCCCCCAAAGCCTGGTGGGTCAGATCAAAGCGCCGGACCGCGGGGTTGCGGTTGAACACCGTAAATTTTTTGGTTGCATGCCACCCGGCATAGACTTCCACCGTAAAAAATTTGGACCCGGCTAAATCGATACCCGCGATGGGCAGCGCCCCCACATTGTTCCCCGGCGTTACCAGTGTGTCCTTGACCGGTACTCCGAGAGCATTTTTAACCACCACCCGGCTGATGTCCATGCCATGGACGCTGGGAAAAAAGATTGTTTTTCCGTCAAAGGTGATTTGGTCTGCATTGATCTTAATCATAGGGTCCATCATCAGGCGCTGCAAGTCTTGTTGATTGATAGTAATCTTCAGGGATAAGGCTTCGCTGGAGTAGAGGGTCGAATCATTCAAATCATCTCTCAACCCCACGGTAAAGCTGAGGCCAATATTGCCCTTGGTGGCCGTCAGCTCATCGATGACCTCTGTACCGCTCAAATAAAAATAAGGTTCTTGCTTGAGATTGTCGAGTACCACTGAATGAAAAGATTTGCCCTCCAAAAAGGGATTGAACAAATTCACCCTGACCACCGCATTTTCAGGCAAGGCTTTGACCACCCTGTCCTTAATCATCACTTTATTGCCCTTAATTTCAATATCCTTGGCGGTCAGAACAATGCCCTCATAGGGCGGAATATCCATGGCATCAACTGCTATGGCTCCTGAAGATTCTCCGGTTACGCCAAAAGGACCGCTGGTGTTGGATCCAACAATCATCACGTGGTCGCACGGGTATATCAATTCTATTTCATTATTTGTGCTTCCGGTGACGTCATAAGTACGCACATTTTTCCTAAAATAAGCAGCTTGAGGGTTGGGGTCTCCCTGCCAGGTGATAACCGTATAGTTGGGAGCCAGGCCCTGCCAGCTCAGCATATGTGTATCGTGATCATAAGCAAAAGCTTCAATGGGCCCGGAAGGAAGGGGCTTATGGACAACCCCTTGACCATGCGTAAGCGGCTTATAATCAAGTTGGAAACCATTAAAGCCAAAATAATCGGGCGTGCCCTTTTCTCCCCTAACACCAGTAAAGCCGTGAACCCGCGCATAATATTGATGATTGGCTTCGAGTTTGAAAGGCAACTGGGTTAAGTGAATAGTGTCATGCTCAGTTCTATAAACACCAACCGGTTCTTTGCCCTCGTAATAGGGACCGTCATAGAACTCCCATTCCCAGCCGCGTACTTGGGGAAAGGCTTCTTTTTTATAGGACAAGGAAACCACATCACCATTGAAATCCAAGGTGACCAGGCTGCCATTGGGTGTGTTGGTAATAATGATCGGCCCTTCCGGCGGCTCGATCTTAATATTTTGGGTCTGCACTTTGATGACAGCCGCCTGGCCGCGGCCGCCATACAACCCCGGCCCGCCTATAGGCCCCAATTGTTGTTTATCAGGCACACGATAAGGGGTGATGGTATAGCGATAAAGCCCTTTCAGCGGTTTTTCAATGACTACTTCCGGCACACCGCTCCAGAGTTGTTGGGGCTGGTCTTTGGCGGCTTCGGTCAAGGCCCAGCGTTGATTCTCTTCATCCCAGTACTGTTCCTGGATCTGGAAAATACTGGCACCCAGCACAGGCTTCCAACTCAATTTGAAAGATTCTTGGCTTATCCATTTCACCTTAAGGCTCTCTTGATCGATGCCCTTGCTTTGAAAATCCAAACGGTCCTGGATATAAGGTATCAGCCAGCCCCAATTCGATAATCCTAATTGCTGAGCCCAATGGAGATAGGCGGGATTTCCCCGGCTTGCCAGCCAAGCTAAATCAGCACTGAACGTGGTTTCCGCATCAGCTACTTCCCCCTTTTTTTTGGCAAAACCCTGGGAGGTTTGGTAGGTGTCATGTAAATTCTTGAAGGCCACTTCTAATTTTTCAGCGGCTTTAGGAACGACATCCTGCCAGGCTGCATACCCTTCGGCCAGTACGGCAATGCCAAAACCATTATGCAGCTCTTCCACTTCTGTCAGTACACCGGAGTTTGGATCCAACTCACTGTAACCGATAAAGGTCCCGTCAGGACCGACCTTGAGGCCTTGATGGATGAAAAGATCCGCCGCGTGCAAATATTTTCCAGCCCGGTTGTGATCACCATTATCCATAGCTTCTTGATAGGCCACGCGCAAGGCCTTGAGAGCCTGGCCTTGCACGCTCAGCCGGCCTTTGGGGTCACCACGTGATTCCCCTGACGGCCACAAGGCATAGGCTGGAATGATGGGATCTTTCTTGAATTGGTCGGTGACATCTGTATTATTTGGTCCTGTAACCTTGTCCAAGGTTCCCAGTTCATTATAGTGCATGCGGAAGATATTGCCGGTGGCATCCTTGAAAAAATCAATGACCGGTCTGGTGGCGGATTTGATGTTGAACAATTCGGTTTTTTCTTCTCCCTCACCATTGAGAATAAGCCGCAAATTTTCCAAATCCTTAAAGGTGCCGAAAAACGCTGCCTTGGCTTGGGGTGAATCTATTTCAATAAGTTGGTCTTTATTATTGTATATGAAATAAAAGGTGTATTTTTTACTTAGAAAAAGTACTTCCACTTGGTTGATCAATTGTTGGCCCTGACGCCCTTCAATATAGGTAATATTACTGGCATGAGGCCGCATGTAAAGCTGATCCATCATGGCCCTTAAAATGGTAAGCCCCTCTTCATCGCCCTTAAATCTGACGTTGTTTTGATCATCGGATATAGTTTTCAGCTGTCCTAAGGGGCCGCGTTGGAAAGTAAGGCTTTTCCCATCAACCGTGCGCTTGACCGGGAGGTTGGCCTTGGTAATGGTGGTCAGCCCATAGTGAATATCCTTGCTGTTGGGATGCAAATACTGCCGCTGCACCAGTTGGTCGGCCACGGCAATGGACTTTTCCATCCAGCCTCCCTGGGGATCCAGTTGGTGCAACTCATAGTACAAAGTAACCATCATGGGATAATACATGCCCACCGAATAGGTTTCCAATAGATTATCGAGATGCAGCCTGGTCTGTGCGTAAATCTGATAGGTATGGGCACCGATACGCAAGGCTGCATCTTTGGCCAAGGCGGCCTTTTCCTGATCTCCTATGCTTTCAAAGTAAAGGGCAGCCTTGGCCAAGCTGGAGGCCACACCGATTTCATCATATCCGGTAACCCAGACACGGTATTTGGCATGGTCCGGATTGGAAAGCATCAGCAGCCAGTCATCAACCAGGTTCTGAATCATATCGGGGATAGCATCATTGTCCTGGGCAGACACTAGGTTACCTTCCAGCAGGCCGGTATATAGCTTGGGAAGCACTGTGTTACCATCCTGGTGGGTTACTGCCCCATCTTTATAGATGATTTCCAGCCGTTTCCAGGTCATGGGTGTCTGGCCGCTATTGATTTCCTCCTGCGTGGGAGCGTAAAGCTTGATTTGGGCCACCTGGTCCATATTGGGAATGTTGACCACCAGCGCTTCGCCGAATGAATATATAAAAAGAGTGCTCTTATTTTTTCTGATCAGATCGGTAATATCTAAAGACTTGCCGGGAGACACGTGTCCTGGTGCGGAGAGAGGGGCTTTCATACCCTTGATCCATAGGCTGTTGGTAAAATTGGGCGACTTTCCAGCTTCAAATAGATTCATCTGATAACCCGGCTGTCTGACCGGAGCTGTACCCGTATAAGTATCCTGCCTGATCACATACGCCTGATCAGTACCGGGGAAACCAATAGTGCTACTGACCTGGCGGCCTTCGGGTGTGGTAAATCGGCCATTTAAGCTGAGGCGGCCGTCATCATTGGTCGCTTGCCAGGTGCCCTCTTGGGTAAGGCTACGTCCCCTAAATGTCCCGGGCAGGAAAGAGTAAACATCGGGGGTTCCGGTCTCATAACCCCTTTTAAGCATGACTTTGCCCTTCAAGTCTGATGCCAGCCTCAGCAAACCATTATCAACCAACCCAAAACCAAAATAATGCACCGCACGTTCGCTTAAAAAGGAATAGCCTTGGTCCTTAATTTGCCCGGCAAGATAAAGGGACATTTGCCAAATTGTTTTGTCAAGGTTATCGTTTCTTTGTTGCAAGGCAGCATTAATATTAGCATTCAGTGCTACAGCAGCATCACTGGTCCAGGACAATACTTCCTTGGCTTGTTCCTGAAGTTTGGCAGGATATTGTTGAACATGGAGATGTTCCTGGCCCATAAACTTTTCCATGCCTTTCGGCAGGGCGCCCTGGGTAAACACATCCTTCCAAAAATAATCTTGTTCTATCTTTTGAATTTGCTGATTGGACTGGATGAGATGGGGTTTATGCATCTGCACGGCTTCAAAGCTGATAAAAATGGCCAGCGCCAGCAAGACTAGATTTCTAATTAATGCTACGGTGGAAAACACGACTTTGGTCCAAAACGTTTTAACCATGGATTTGGGCACCTGGCGGTAGAGGTACCAAAACCCAACCAGCATGGCCACCGCAGCAGTAATCCCGGGATGAGCAGTTACTGTCAAAGCTGTTGATTTTAATAAACCCATCCAATCAGAACTCCAGAGCAGTTGCACCACTCGTTGGGCCTGGGCGGTGCCTTCGGCGAACAGATGGGTAAGGGTATTGTCTGGAAGAACAAAAACAGCTCCAGCAAAAACTGTCACCAGAAAAGCAAAAATGGTCGTAGGCCCATGGCTGAAATGAAGCAGGAAATTTTCCCATGCCTTTAGTTTGGATTCAAATCGAGCTTGGGCTTGCATCTTATTTGATAAGTCGCGGGGCGCAATCCCGTTCTCAGTAAGAGACCCTTCATTACTAAAATAAATGATATTGGTGCGCCCATGGCGATAAAGAATGGTGAAGTGCGACTGCTCCGGAAAAATCGCTTCTATATCTTTAACCAGTTGATCCACATAGCGCCAGGGCAGACTTTTTCCAAGCGTGAAAGTCACGGAGATGTTGGCTGGCAAAGAGAGATTCTCTGCTGCCGCTGACTTTAATGTTTCTCTAAAATCAGGACGACGCAGCAAAGCCAGACCAAAGCGGTCATCAAGGCGGACATTTACCACTTTCCGCTGCTCATTTTTGAGCACCAATTGGTTAATGAGCGCTGTTTCTTCCACATCCAGTTGCTGGCCTTGGATCAGACTAATTTTGGCTCTGACCCTGGATAAAAAGCCCTTGGACACCTTGGAGGAAATGGTGCCAAAAGCAATTAAGCTAAGCATCAAGGCTAAAATATCATATTGTGTAAGGCTGCCCATAACGCGGCTTACGAAAGCCATAAGGGCTGACGGTTGGGCTTCTTCAGGTTGAACGATTTCAGCCCTCGGTGCTGCTTGGTCTGGTGCTGAAGCGCTCTGGTCCTGCGCTTGCTCAGCAGAGGCCGGTTCTGACTCAGCGGTTTGCGCCCTTTTATCCTGAGAAGCCAGGGCTGCTGGCTCTGTTTCAGCCGGGGCTGCAGCAGTTGGTGCTTGATTGCTTGCCGGCGCTGCGGCTGCCGCAGGCGCTGCTGGTACTGTCTTACCCGCTTGGGCCGCTGGCTGTTGCCCATGGTCTGCTGTTCGACCTGCAGCGGCGGCCGCTGCTTCTGCCTGGTCAGTCTGAGCTGCGGATTTGATGGCTGTTGGTTCTAGGGCACCTTCGGCCTCTGGTTGCTCAGCCTGAGCAACGGTAATCTGTCCTTGGGCATGCGCCCTGGCCTTTTGAATGGCCTGAGACGATTTTTCAGTAATAAAGTTGAATTGCTGGCCCGGCTTGATGACATTAATATTGGGCACTTGTTTGGCTAATTGCTCCTGAGCCACCCCCAATCTAATGGCCACAGCCCCGGCGTAGTCGCCCTGGGTGACTGTGTAAACACCGGAGGTGGCTGCTTGGGCTGCGCTAAACCAGGCACCAGCTATAGAAAGAACGACCACGGCCAAGCCGGCTTTGACATAACGTGCTCTATTGCCCCATAGGGTCCCAACGGCTAAGAGCAGGGCTTTATAATAAGCCATGCCCACTCCAGCCAAAACAAAACCTGTTAATCCCACTACCGGCATGGGGGTGAAAATCGCCAGGCCCATGCCAACCGCTACCACACCCAGCCCGGCCATGAGCGGCAAATGATTGAGTACCCACTGGTTGAGCTGCCCGATGGCCGGCTTAAAAGGTGAAGTCCAACGCTGCATCCGCTGTTTCAACTCATTGATATTGGGTAAAAATCCCTGGCCGTTGGTCATACCTTGAACAAACTGATTGAGACTTAGACCAGCTGAAATCATTCCCCCGCCGGTGGTCAGCATCATGACATTAACCAACTGGCGGCTCAACCCGGCCTGGGGCAACAAGGTAAAAGAATGAGAAGTCATGGTGGAGAGTTTTTGCCCCAGCGCCTGCACATCGGTTCCAGCCACAGCCACAAAATCATAGTTCTCGCCAATCGGCATGGGCTGACCCAAATTGGCCGGTTCCCTAATCACGTCTTTTTTGGCGACAACCAAGGCAAAATGAGCCCCTGATACAGGCAGGATCACCGGGCGGCCCTGCTGTAATTGGGTCATGGTCTCCTTGCCCAGAGCACCTTTGTCCACTTCCAGCCCGGCAAACTCCGCCAAATAACCTGGAATTTCAGCCTGGCCATCGCCAAGCTTGGTTTTTTCATATATTGACAACAAACTTCCAGCTTTAACTTTGCCTACTAAATATGTAACCAAGCAGACATTGACCATCAATTGAATCAAGTTCATAAAGGTTTTGAGCCGCATAATCGTGCCCGGACGCTGATCAAGGGATACTTGTTTAATATTGTGTTCATTGACCGTCCTATACCGGTCTTCCGGGGCCACCCCGACGCTGTTCAAGGGAATCTCAATCAGATTCTGGTTTTGGGCCAACAATTGTTCCAGCGGGGTTTTGCGATTTTGCAGCAATTGGAAATAGGGGTTAACAATATCCTGATGGTTGACCTTGGGCATGACCGTCACATAAGAGATACCACGCGCTTTCAGTTGTTGGGCAATGCCCTCGGTGTGGAACCCGCCTGAGATCATGACGGCAATGGTTTGGTGGTAAGCCTGCATGTCTTTGAGCAGATTGGTTACAAACCGTTCGCTGCGCTTGTCAGCCACTTCGTAAAAGCGTTCCACTTTGGTGAGGTAATAATCCAGCTGGCTCACTTCCGCATCGAGCAGGTAATCCGCATCAGGATTAATTGTCCGTATGAACTCAAGGAAACGTTTGACATGAAAGTTCTGCCGGTCCGCATTGAATTCAGCCAGCTCCGCAGGCGTGGCCGAAACATTGAGCAATTTTTCCATCAGATCCAGCCGGTGTAGTAGTTGATCCAATTGGCGTTGGCGGGGATCGGTGTACATGCTTTCCCGTATGAGGCGGTTGAGCCGGTCCATTTCCAGATAGAGGGCATCCACATTGACCGCCACGGGAAAAACGTTTTTCTCTTTTTCGAGGTAAACATTCAAATTGGGAAAAGCGCTCATGTCCGCCTGGGTTTGCCGGCCCAGACGACGCAACACCAAGGCGTATTTCACCATGGGCATGCGGCCTTCACGGTAGGAAGCTTGTTGTTCGTCAAAACGAAGCAAAGCGGGATTGTAAATGTTGGACTTGAGACCATCGAGCAATTCACGCAGATCATAACAATAGCCCTGGCTCTCGGCATTTAAAAACTCATGCACTGTGTCCAGGTTGTGTTCATACAGCGCTTGATCTTCGATGCCCTCCAGCAAAATTTTATGGGCACCCGTGGCAGCATAATATTCAGCGCCTGTCATTTGTCCCTGGCGCACCAAACTCTTGCCCACATCTTCCTTGACTTCTTTCACTGGGAAAGTCCCCAGCTTGGTGGTATTAAGGGCTGTGCTGGCGCCTTCTACGCCCACCAATTTCAAGCGATAGTGGCCTGATAAATAATCAATAATATGGGCAATGTTCATCTGCACGTCATAGTTACAATGCAGATTTTGTACCAGCACCACCACTTGTTGACCGGCCTGGTGGGAATCATGAATTTTCGCGTATTGATCGGGTACAATCAGGTCTTTGGCATTGTATTTAAGGGGAATATAATCTTGAGGTTGGTAATTGGTTTTATCAAAAGCCCAGGTGACGAGGGGAAACACGAAGGTCACGGTGATCATTAAGGTGATTATCTTGGTTAACAGGTTGCGTTTTGGATGGTGCCACGCCTGCATGGAAAGTAAATCATCCTGATTTTCCATGGGATTTTTGGGTGTTGTTACATCTTTTGTCATATTTATTCCCCTCCACAACTCTGGACCGCAGAATGTGTTTTTGACTTAATGATGTCCTAATGATTTCCCAAGCTATTTTTCATAATAAAAAATATCACCAAAAAAATAGGCCGTCAAATATATTGGCCGAATTTTTTCTTTAATTAGAAATTAAATCCAGCGCTTGTTTCGTTTCGAAACAAAAACAAGGTGCATTTTCCCTTTTAAAAAAATGTGGTTACTTTAATCATGTTATCATAAAAAGTAGGCAAATGACGATTAAATTATAATTATTTTGTTATTTTTAAAAGTATTTTTTATGTAAATTATTTTAAAAGCCAGCATTGATCAGGCAAGTGATGGCTCAGGAGAGCAAGCGATCCTTTCGCCACCTTGGTCATCAGAAGGTGCTTGACTGGTTACTGTTATGCAAAGAGGAATGTCCAGCTATAAGGCAAACGGAATATTGAAACGTAGGGTGCAGACATGTCAGTACCCTACAAAAGCGCATTTTAATGCCGCATAGATGATACAGCACCATGGAGGTTTACTTTCCCGAAATCATAACGATCTAGCGTAGTATCTAACGCTATTGGTAGCTTGTTAAAGTCATGGCGAGGAAGGTTTTGAGCGACAAAGCAATCCGGTTTGAACCAAAACCGTTTATAAACACCGAGACTGCTTGGCTTTGATCGCAATGACCAATATTCCTGCATTAATATGAGACACAACGCTAGATAAAAACATCAACCCGGTTGGACTTGGCATTTAACATGCGATCAAACAACTGCTTATCAATGGCCATACCACCAGTACGGTAGGGATTATCCAAATAGTTGAATTCCTTTACTGCTTTCCCGTTAATCATGACCTGGGACGGACTGTAGCCCTGACCTTTGACATGATAGCAATAGGTGACTTTCTTGGTCCCAAAATTAAAGGCAAAGGTTAAGCGGTCCATTGTCTTTGGCATTACCGGGTCGATGACAACCTTGTCAAACCATTCCCGCAGGCCCAGAAAGTTGGCAATGAGCTGGTGAAGATAGATGCCAGGGCCACTGGAATAAATCCGCCAACCGCCCCTGATGCCAATTTGGCCTTTCTTGATTTTCCAAAATTCCTTTTGGGCTTGATAGCGGTCTTTGAAATCAGCGTCGGAACTGCTGAAATAAGCATTACTCTGACGGGCAGTGGCCATGGCTACCGATTGCCGGATATCAATGGGGTTGATGGCAAGTAAGGCCTTATAAATGGCTTCCGGCTGGCCGATTTTGGCCAAGGCTTCGATATAGCGAATATGGGCATGCACATATTGCAGACTGATTTCCCGTCCGAAGCAAGAGGCTGTTTCCGCCCGTTTGAAGTGTTTTTCAATGCCACCGCGGTAGGGAATGGGCTTTTCCATAAGCCGCACGCCGTCGGGAAACAACAAATGCCGGTTAATCAGCCGGTAATGGTGCTCCATCTGAGGCTTGCTCAACAGCTCACTGATCATGCCCCTGGTCATGGGCAGCAGCCGATACTTAATGCCTGTGCGTTGATCATCAGGATGAAGGATGTATTCAATATCTTTTTTACTGTGAAAAAATACCAACCCCGCAGCCACCTTGTTTTTGACCAGATAGGTGTTGAAATCCACCTTCATTTTTTCAGTAAAAGCATCGAGGTCATCCGCCAGCTTAGCCTCATTGAGCTTGCGGCAAATGCGGCTGAAACGGCGGAGGGTCTGGTAGGTCAACTCCACAGTCCAGCTGCTGATCATTTTTTTACGCATTTCCGGATCAGCCGGCTGCAGGGTGTCTTCCCAATCGCCATGGCCATAGCTAATCAGCGCCGTGCCAGGAACGCAGTTGGCTTTGATCTTGGCAATCTCTTTTTGGATATGGGCTAGTAAAGATACCTTCTCCTTGAGCATGCGCTTCGTTTTTTCCGAAGTATAGGGGATTTTTTCTTTCAGGATAGCGGTGTCATTGCTGTGTTCAATATAATCGCATACTGCTTTGATGGGCCAGACTATGATGTCGCCATGGCTGTCAGGTGCCTGGATTTCCTGATACCGGTCAAACATAAACCATTGCGGCCAATCACCGGTTTCTGCAAATTGATGACTAAAGATCATCTTGAGCACCTGTTTCAAGGTGCCGTAATTTCTGGTGGCCACCAGCATTTCCACCGGACCTTGGCAGACGTCGCGCAGGCCCCAGGCTGCACCGCTATATTGTTCCAATCCATGGGGTGTAAGGTAGTGAATCATGGCATTGTGGAAATACCAATAGAGAATATCATCGAGCCGTTCCAACCCCGTCCCCTTTTTGGGGATAGCCAGGACGGCTTGATTGCAGAAGCTGCTCCAATACTCGTGGGCCAGGGCCAATGTTTTGGCATAGGGCATCACAGCCTTGGCCATGGTTTGAGCCTGGGCTTGCGCTTCTTTACGGTTGACCACATTACCGGTCATGATCATGGTGATGGACTTAACCGGATTGCTTTTAAATACCAGATAGGGATAAGCCCGGCGTTGGCCGTCTTGAAACAACAACTCATCACCACCGACCGCTGCAATGCTGCTCTTGGCAGCCGGTAAAACATAAAAGGCCGCTTGTGGATATTGACGTGCCATCAATTCCGATTGGGCGCTCAGGCATTCGACCCGCTTGGTTTTATTGTCAATGTTGAGGCGACCGGCTGCATCCCATTCATTGTTGCCCATGACCATTTGATAGGTTAACAATACTTCGGCTTTGACCTTGCCTTCAAAACTGACTTCGGTAAAGCAGGCGGGAAGGTCCATAGACGTCCAGGTTTTCACGATCACCGTAAGGTTACGACTTTTATAAATCCAACGGCAATGATTAAGCCCCATTTCAAAAGCCGAGGGCATTCCCAGCAGTTCATAGCCGTTTTTGGTCTTAATGAACAAGCGTTGACCGCTGCTTTTAAGCACATTGAGATGGTTGCGTGTCACCCCGATCAACTTGTTAAAGGAAGTATTGCCCACCGTGACCTGGGCATTAAACAGTCCGGTCATAAAGGCGGTGGTGGACAAAATGTGATCACTGGGGGTCAGGTCACGGCCGGAACGCAGAATATGACCGTGGGGACGCTCGCTTAAGCGTTCCTTGGCTTTAAACGCCACATAATAGTGATCACTATAGAAAAAGGAATGAGTTTTATTACCCTTTTTTTCAATATGCCTTTTAGCTCCCGGAAAAAAGCGCTCTATCTCCCGCGGTGTAAGCTCCTGGCTTTGAAACAGCGGGCTTTGGTCAAAGAGCGATCGCGATTGGGTAATTTGCGTTTCCCGATGCTTAGCTGCTGTTCCCCGGGACGCCTGACTTAGTACACGGTCAATCTGCGCCAGCAGTTGGCCGGACGTGGCTTGCGGTTGATGGTTGTTGTAATATCCGAAAAAGCCGGTGTGGCGCGGCTTGGCTTTGGTCAAGGTCAAGGGCGCGCATTGAAGCACCGCCATGGCAAACTCATATTGCAGAACTTGATTGGGTAGTTTTTTTTCTTTCAAGGCTTGGGGCTTATTGGTCTCTTTATAATCAAGACCGTAAAACTGAAAACCATCGGTGGCAAACCCAATGCCTTTGCCCAAGCAGCCGTGGGCTACGGCCGGAAAACATTTGCCCTGAGCCTGGTTCTGCCGGGCATTGAGGACAAAGCCCCGCTGGGCGTGTTTTAACACCGTATGATCAATGTACTGGCTCACATAGGCTTCATTCAAACGCACGGCACCGGCATTGGCCAAGGCCAGGTCCTGGACGAGCATTAGATCCGCCGTCATGGACCGAGCGTTCGTGTTCTCCAATTCCACCGACCAAAACCAGGCCTTGTCTTTGGACGCGAGCGTTAGTGCACAACTGTAGGTCACCCCTTTAAAACTGCCTGTCCAACGCAACTGCTGATCGGAATGATAAAAGGTACTCGGTGACTGCGGGCCTAGGAGGGGTGTCGTCACATAACCCGACCCTTGCTGAAGACGAAGGTAAATGTTCTGAACACTGCTCTCCAAGGGTGTTCCCAAAAGCTGATTGATCAGGATGTCCTCATGCTTCATGGCATAGAGCGATCCATTTTCCAGGTATTCAAAGGTCAGGCCCTGTTTGTTGCTTAAGCTAATCTTCTTGAGCGCATTACTGTCTTTCAGAGTCAGCATGGAAACACTCCTTCAATTGAAAAAATGAAGCCGCGGCAAGCCGCAGGGAATTCGAGTCGAATGGAATTTTATTTATTATTAACTTATTAAAAAGCCTGCTAAATATCCTTTAGCAGGCGGCACCGTAGTGATTCTGAGCGAAGAGTTTAAAGCAATTTTTCTCTAATCACAAGCTTTTTTTAAATCGGCCTTTAATACGTGCACCTTCACGCCTTGGCTTCGGCGATATCCCGTTCCATCTGGCGCAGTATACCCCCGGAGGCCAAGCCTTGGGTCACAATAGCATCGGCGCGCTCTTGGTGATCGCAGTTGGCATAGAGTCTTAATTGAGGTGCATTGCCCGATGGCCGGATATGCACAATGTCATGGTTATGGAAATAAAGCCGCACGCCATCAAGCCAATTAATCGCCTTAATATTGTCAAAGCCAAGCTCAGGCGTAAAATAATGTGCTTCCAAAGTAGCTTTGATAATCGCCGGCTCATGGGGCCCGGTGCTCCAAAAAGCCTGTGGGCTCAAGGCTGAGGCCGGCTGAAAAGGCGCTTGCCGGGGTGCATGGGGCGGATTAAGGAACGCTTGCTGTGCCTGTTCAAAGCAAACTTCCTGGGCGGCCTGTTCTGGAGAAGATAAAGTGGTGATGATGGTTTTGGCCACGGTCACAGAAAAATGGTCAAGCAGCCCGGCTTGGGTAAACCGTTGCGGCAGGTGGTCAAAAACCTTGTCCAGGCCGCCTGCTTGCACGGCCAGATAGAGCACCACCAGGATCGGCAACAGGGCATCGCGCGTGGGTAAAGATTCCAAAAACCGCCCTTCTCTTTGGCAAGCCGTGGCGGTCATAAATCCGCCGTTAACTTCCCAGCCCACGACCTGCTCCTCACCCTCTTGGGCTGCCCCGTTCATAGCGGCAATCACATAGGGCGAACCAATTTTGGTCAATTGATAAGCAATGCCCTTTTGTTCCAAAAAACGCAGCACCGCGTCGTTGGTGCTTATGGGCAAGGCGGCAAAACGGGCCTGTAAATAGGAGGCGACCATGGCGCCCACCAGGTCGCCGCGATAAAACCGTCCCTGGTCATCCAGGATAAATGGCCGGTCGCTATCCCCATCAGTGGACACAATGGCAAAGGGCCGGTGCTTTTGAGCCAGGGCCCGGAAGCGCGCCTGTGCTTCGGCGGTGACATTTTCAGTGTCAATGGCCACAAAATAATCAGTGCGGCCGTCGGTCACCACCTGGGCGCCCAAGGCCGTCAGCAGTTTGGGCAGGAAATCCCTGCCTACGGCGGAATGTTGATCCACCACGATTTTCTTGCCCGCCAGCATCCCGGCCGGAAAAAACTCAAGATAGCGGCGCTCATAAAAAGCCATCGCCGCAGCATCGGGCTGCGGCAACTCCTGGGGAGGCACTCGAAACTTCCCCCCTTGGTCGAACCAGTCCGCATACGGGTCTTGTCCCACTTGTTCGCGCCACTGGTGCACTGCATCTAAAATAGCCGGTTCATCGGCTTTTAAAATTTCACCATCCGGTTTATTAAATTTAATGCCATTGCGGTCTCCTGGAATATGGCTGCCTGTGACCATAATGCTGGCCCGGTGCTGGTGCAGCCCGAAGGCCATGAGCGCCGGTGTTGGGCACCGGCCGGCATAGCGGCTCTTGTGGCCACTATCCTTTACCGCGGCGGCCACCGCCAGCAAGATCTGAGCTGTACTTTGACGCAAGTCACCGGCCAGGAACACCTCATCGCCGGCTGTGATCAGGCCATGCTGAATAAGATAGGCCATGAAGCCCCGTGTATTAATAAAAACTTCCTTGTCGGTCATCTCCGTGACCAGGCCTCTAAGACCGCTGGTACCGAATTTAAGCATGCTTTTTCCTTTGATTATTTCTCCCAGAACTCATGACCGCGCTGACGCACAACTTCTTCTTCCCCGGGGTTAGAGTGGTGACGCACCGCGATTTTAAGAACGTCCAGATGGTTTTCACTGGCCAAGGTGTAATGCCCCAGTGCCGCCGGTATAAGAAGAATGTCCCCTGCCTTCATGGTTTGGACGCCGGCAGTGCTGGTCAGGGTACCTTGCCCCTGCACAACCACCAGCAGCTGACCACGCTCATGAAGGTCACAGGTCAGCGATTTTTGTTCCTGCTTGCGGCCCAGAATAAAAAGGTCCACCGTATAGACCGAGGTGAGCACCAAATTGACCCCGCCTGCTTGCTGGCGTATAGGTCGGGAAATGAAGTCCAAGGCTGCCCGTGGTTGAAAATCCATTTGCGTTTGCGCTTCGTCGATATGCAACGGCCGCTCCGGATGGCAGCGGCCATGATCATAGAGGCGAAGGGTCTTGTCCACAGCTTTTTGTACTTCAAAGACCATTCCCTTGATCAAAGCGTGCACTGTGCCTGCGGGGATATTGACCGTGAGATGACCGTCCAGCAGCCCCACATGGGCCTTTACCTCCAGCGGTTGTTTAATACCGTTAAGATATAATTCCGCCTGACCCGCTTCCAATTTTACCTGAATATGATTGCTGAATGCCTTGACCTGCTCCCCTTGGGGATCATTAATACTGCCCTTCAGCACTTGATGATAGTGCTGCTGGTAGTGACCGGCCAGATCCTGGTGATCCCGACTGGCCTTAATAAAAGCCGCCAATTGCCCTTGATCCATGTCCTCGGGCCGGCGGAAGCCGATGTACAATTCAAGCACTACTCCATCGTAGCCTGTTGCCAGTAGGGCCGGTGTCAGCAGAAAAGTCCAAGTCTCCGGTTTGGCAAACGCTTCCCCCTGTTCATGCAGCTGCCAGGAGAGGGCCGCCCCGGCATCAAGGATTTTAAACATATAAGGCATGTCTTGCTGGTCAGGTCCGAGAATAGCCGTAGCTTCTTCCTCTATCAGTTGCTGTAAGGTCATGACTTGACCATCGTTCTCCACCAAAGCCGGATTCTGGGCATGGGTGCCCACCCAGAGTTCGGCAATTGGGCCTTGCACCCTGCCCTTGGCCACTGGTTGATCGAGGAATTTTAAAATGGAGGAATGGATTGCCGGCTGTCCCCAGACATAGGATTGCAGTTGAGGTATTATCTTTAATGGTCTGGGCGCATCTTTAAAGGATCTGGTCATGAGCATCTCAAAATCAAAAGTGTTGTCCTCATGCCGGGGCGTGACCAAGTCAGCCGGCGATCAAGGCTTTTACTGCTGTAACATCAATTTTTTCCAGGCTATCCACTACCCGCTGGGCTTTACCCAAAGTGTCAGGCTGGCCCAACCCCAGCGCTTTCATGCCGCCGGCCAGGGCAGCGTCCACGCCGGAGGCTGCGTCTTCCACCACCAGACAGTGAGCGGGCTCCACTTGGAGCATGGCCGCAGCCTTGAGAAACAATTCCGGATCCGGCTTGCCTTGGCTTATTTCGTTGCCGTCCACGATAGCATCAAAGATGGACGTCATCTCCAGCAAATCAAGCACCAGCCGTGCATTCTTGGAAGAAGAAGCCACGGCCACTTTAAAGCCGGCAGCTTTGAGATTGTCGATCAATGCTCTGGCCCCGGGCAGGGTGTCTTTTGGTTTCAGCGTCTTGACTTTTTCCAAATAATAATTGTTCTTCCTGTCTGTATAATCTTTAATTTTATCTTCGTCCGGAGTATAGCCCAGCATGGCGATTAATGATTCCCGGCGGGGGATACCCCGTAATTTTTCATTGGCTTTCTCGTCAAAAGGCACACCCAGCTCGTCGGCCAATTTTTTCCAACCCTCATAATGAAATTTGGCCGTATCCACAATTACACCGTCCAAATCAAATATAACTGCTTGCGCCATGTCATCACCTTCTTCCATTTTTTACTTTCCGCGAGTGCGTGTTTATAGCGGATGAGCTTCGGATGCTCACCAAGCAGGACAAGCCCTCTCTGAGAGTCCTCTGGCCGGGCATAGCCATTGCGGGTTACGGCAATCAGCACTTCGGTAAGACTTTACTCTACGGGAAAGAGGTCATCATACAAAATGCCTGCAACCATGTCAACGGGTTAAACTTCAACCGATTGTAGCTCGTTTACATTGCGGAAAGTCTTTTTCAAAAAATGACATCCGGCCGTAGTCGTCATTCCTGCATGATCTTAGCGGGAATCCAGTCATTTTTGAAGCTCTATTCTAAAGCCCGGCATGGTTTTAGCCCGGGTGACGGGAACTTGAAATGACCACCATTGTTTTCTGCAACAAGAATTAGTCTTGCGCAGGGGTCTACCATCCTTTGGGCTTGTCCAGAATTTCTTTCATAATTACTGCCCGCCGTAAAGCCCGCGGCTTACGCATACCCGGCCAGGTTCTGGCCGGCCTGGTTGATGAGACTTCCGATGGTTCCATGATCACCACCTCTTCCACCACCAAGGGCGAGGCCGGCTTTGATCTGCGTTGCAGCCCAGGCCCTGAGGTCAACGTGCTTTGATGGACAGGCTTGGCCTCGAGGCGCTCAGCCGGCGATGGCTTTGGCGGCGTGTTGCCTGCGTCCGGAACAGGCGGATTTCCATCCTGCCCGGGCGTTGAGGTCGTCTTTTTTTTTCTCCTTAAAAACGGCAGTACCATAAGCAGGACAAAGCCCAAGGTGGTTAACAAATCCATAATTTCTTTAGTGCTGTTGCTGGCCATTAGGCACACCTGCTTCCTGCGGCATTGTGACGGTATTTATTTCTTTTCCGGCTCGCCCTTGGAGATGGCATCGCGCATTTCCGTATCCGCCTGGATGTTACGCATACGGTAATAATCCATGATGCCCAAATGGCCGGAACGAAACGCATCGGCAATAGCCTGGGGGATCTCCGCTTCGGCGGCCACGACCTTGGCGCGGTTTTCCTGGGTCTTGGCTTTCATTTCCTGTTCCTGGGCAATAGCCATGGCGCGGCGCTGCTCCGCCCGGGCCTGGGCAACCTTCTTGTCCGCTTCCGCCTGGTCGGTCTGCAACGCGGCGCCGATGTTCCTGCCCACGTCCACATCGGCAATATCAATAGACAGGATTTCAAACGCCGTGCCTGAATCCAGTCCTTTATCCAGAACCCGTTTGGAAATCAAATCAGGGTTTTCCAGAACTTCTTTGTGGGTTTTGGCGGACCCGATGGTGGTGACAATGCCCTCGCCCACGCGGGCAATGATAGTCTCTTCCGTGGCCCCGCCGATGAGGCGCTCGATATTGGCCCGCACCGTGACCCTGGCCTTGGCCCTGAGCTGGATGCCGTCGCCGGCCACGGCTTCAATGGACATTTTACCGCTATCCTGACTGGGGCAGTCAATGACCTTGGGATTGACGCTGGTCTTGACCGCATCGAGCACATCCCGTCCGGCCAGGTCAATGGCTGCAGCCCGGTGAAAGCTGAGTTCAATATCCGCCTTGTTGGCCGCGATCAGGGCCGCGACCACGCGGGTCACATTACCGCCTGCCAGATAATGGGCTTCCAATTCGGCAATGGAGAGCTGTAAGCCCGCTTTGGTGGACATGATCATGGCTTGCACAATGGTGTTGGAAGAAACCTTGCGCAAGGACATACCAATCAGATTGGAATAAGTCACCCTGACCCCGGACAAACGGGCCCGCAGCCAGAGTCCGAAAAAAGATAAGATAATGATAATGGCCACAAACAACAGCAGGCCGACAATCAAAAACACCAAGGGCATCATAATAGCAGGCATAATCAAGTCTCCTTATGTGATATGATGTTGGCAACCCCAAGCGCACCGGGAAGGGATGGTCTTTAGGCGCCCGTGACTTCCCGTACCATGATGCGGTTGCCTTCGATCTTAATAATTTTAACCGCCGTACCTTTTCCCAGATAACCTGTTTCCGCCACGGCATCTACAATCACCATCGCGAAGCGGGCTTTGCCCACGGGACGTAAATCAGAAAGCACTTCCCCTTCCTGGCCCACTTTGAGGGAATGAAGCGGTCCTTTTTCCCCTTTGGCCAGTCCCGGTTTGAGGGCTGTGGTCAATACCAGCCGCTTTAGTCCCGGCAGTTCCGGCAAAAAGTGCATCAAGGTCAAAAATCCAGCCACACTGCCTAGTCCTGCCAGCAGCAGAATAGTCACCGTGGCGTAGAAAATATTAAAATCCCAGGGCATTTTAGGCACCACAAAGGGCACAAAGGCCAGGTAAAGGCCGGCGGCCATAAAAAGCAGCCCGGCAATACCAGTGATCCCAAACCCGGGAATGACAAAAATCTCCACCAGCAACAGCACCACCCCAATAAGAAACAAAACCAGATCCGTCATTTGCGCCAGGTTAACCACGTATTTCCCCCAGAAGAGCAAGCCCAGACAAAGCAGACCAATCACCCCAGCCCAACCGAAACCAGGATGGGTCAATTCTGTATACAGGGCTACCAAGCCCACCAGTAAAAGCAACCCGCTGATCATGCTGCTGGTGATAAAGCTGGCAAAATGTTCCGCCCAGTTTCTTTTTACATTGATCACTTTAGCCCCAGGCATGCCCATGGCCTTTAATAAATCGGACATGCTCGGTTCCAGGCCTTTGGCCAGAAGCACGTCCACGGCCTGCTCGGCGGTCAAATTGAGGAGTTTGCCTTTTTCCGTAATCACCGGTCCAATTTTTATTTTCTTACCCTGAGTTTTGAGTAGGTTAATTTCAGCGTCCGTCAAATAGCGTTTTTGCTTGTCCACCACAACTTCCTTGACTTCCAGATCCTTGTCCACCATGGCTGCAGCCAGGTTGGCCGGGTAGCCGTTTTTTTCAGCAATGGAACGAAATTTGGCGCGAATGGCGGAAACATATTTTTCGCTAAGAGCTTCGGTCTTGCCCGTAGGGCCCCCGCTGGCCACGGGGGTGGCTGAGCCAATGGAACTGCCGGGCTTCATGTAGATAGCATTGCACCCCAGGGCAATCAGCGCACCGGCGGACCAGGCCTTGTCCAGCACGTAGGCCACCACTGGAATACCGTCGCTGGCATCGATTTCATTGACAATGTCCAAGGCCGAGTCCACCCGGCCGCCAAAAGTATCAATGCCCAGAATAATGGCGTTGACCTGTTTTTCCTTGGCCTCGGACATGGCCCGTTTGATAAACCCCGACAGGCCGTATTGAACTTCAGTGTTAACGGGAATATAGATTACTTTTTGGGAAGTGGAGGGTGAGGGTGTTTCGGCCTGGACCTCCAATAAGGCAGTCCATGCCCATGTCATGACAAGAACTAGACTGGCGGCCATCACGGTTGTTGGTTTCATATCAGCACCTTCCGGGTGGACATGGGCATATTTTCTATTGCAGAAAAGCCGTCATGCCAGTCCTTGGTTAACGCAGTGCAGGGTACAGGCCTGCCTGTGCCCTGCCGAAATGTTTTTTCAAAGCCAGCGGTCGTGACAACACCATGGAGGTGTTTAACAGAAGGTCTTTTCCGCGATATAGTTAAGTGCCTTAGGCTCGCCTGGGGTATTGAGTTCTTGCAATCCAACAAAGGAAGATTATTTAATCACCCGCCACCGGTGCATGGGCCAATAAATGACCCAGGCCTTGCCTTCGATCATGTTCCTTGGCAACAAGCCCCAGTAGCGCGAATCCGCGGACCGGTCCCGGTTGTCGCCAAGCATCAAATAATGATCCTTGGGAATGGTGATGGGGCCGAAATTATCCCGTGGGTAGGGTCGAGGTTCAATGGTTTGGTCGCGGTAAATCACATAGGGTTCATTTTGCTTTTCGCCGTTAATGTACACTATTTTGTCTTTCATTTCAACCACGTCGCCGGGGATGGCAATGCATCGTTTGATCAGCTTCATGCCTTTGCGATCAACAGCGTTAAAAACAATAATATCCCCACGCTGAGGATCCTTGAATCGAATGAAAAACTTGTTGGTAAAGGGCACTTTCAGCCCATAGGTGAATTTATTGACAATCAATTGGTCGCCAATAAGCAGGGTATTTTCCATGGAACTGGAAGGAATGATAAAAGTCTGGATTAAAAAGAAACGGATCACCGTGGCCAGCACAATGGCAATAAAGGCCGAGTCAACCCATTCCAATACTTTATTGTCCTTGGTCACCTGCAGAATATAGCGCAGGAGCACTTCTCCCACACCAAGGGCAATAAAAATAGTATAAAAAATGAAATCCGCATGTTCTGCCAGCCAAAATTTCATGAGACCTCCAATGGATGATTTAACACAGTCGTAGAAAATCATGTTCGGGAAAATTCGAACTCAAGAGGACGGTGATAAATGTGATTTTAATGGGCGTTATTTTAACAGACACCGGGTTAAAAGGCGAGTTTCAAAATGAATTATTTAAATTAAAATGACGTCAACTCCCCTTCTGTGCTCTCAATAAAAAAGCCCGCCTCTTGGGCGGGCTTTTTTCGTTTCGAAAATCCAAAAGCGCTTTCGCCAACACCGACGGCATAAGTAATCGACCGGAATTGGGGGGGCGATTTTCAATTTTCGATTGTTCGGCCAACTTTTTACCAAAGGTGAAAAGTTGGCATCCCCAAGGGGATTTGAACCCCTGTCATCGCCGTGAAAGGGCGATGTCCTAGGCCGCTAGACGATGGGGACACAAAATGTTGACGGAGAGACAATATAGCTTAATCGCATGGGTAATGCAAGCATTTTTTAATGAAGATATAAGAGCATTTGCAGGGTCTTAACCCCTTCATCTCCAAGGGTTGGGGATGAAGGGGTTAAATTAAGATTGCCTCGCCCCCAGCCCCGGCTTAGGCTGCGCCGGCGAAGCTGAATTCAGCCGTACGACGCTGATCGATGAACAGTTGAATACCGGGCTCCATTTCAAACTGTTCCCCAAAAACATAGGTATAAAGGTAAATGTAATGCATGATCCCGCCGGTTCTTAGCTGGGCAGGTACACGCACTTCCTTTTCATCTAAGTTCCCAATGGACTTAAGGTGGTTTTTAAAGATCTCGTTGCGGGCAAAAAACGCATCCAAAGCCTGCATGTCAGGCGCCATTACCCGGGCCTCCACATGGTTATGAATGGCATATTTACCCATGGCCATAAAAGCCCTGGCTATTTGACGCAGTGCTCTGGTTTTTTCGTTCGTGTTTCCGGCTGCCCTTAATTCAGCCAATCCCTGCATCAAGGCTCCGTGTTCCCCCAGCCCGTTTTGGAACAACGCGGTATCTTTAAATACCTCGGTGAATTGCTGCGCAAACGCCCCCTTGACTTGATCGGAAACCTTAAGATAGCGGGGTAAGGTTAAGGCACTGGGAATCACCATCACCGCCTGATCCGACGCCTTGGTCCCTTCTGTGGTCAAGGCTTCCTGTTTGGCCAGCACATTGGCAAATTGCGGCACAAACAAGGTCAAGCCGTCTTGTTGCTGGGTCTCTAATCCGGTCATGGTGGTACTCACATGATACTCTTGGGCGTCCTGACCCATGTTCAGGAGCACCTGGTTTTCCCCATCCAGACTAATCTGGCCCAACAGGTCCTTCAATTGATAAGTCTCCGCTGCATTCAGCGATTCTTTGGCAAGAATGGTCTTCAGGAATTGGAGCACCTCTTGTGTATCCGTAGGCGCTTGTTCCTGCATCTGCGCTACCATACTGCTCAGGATTTCTCTCGCCTGCGAGTTATGGGCCAACATGATCCGGGCTGTGTCCGGATTTTGTGCTAACTGCCCTTCATCAACAGAAGCTAATTTCAAGGTCACTGTAGACAGCTGGGCCTCATGAACAAAGAGGGCTTTCAAATGCTGCACCACCGCCTCACGCAGCAAGCTGTTGTCACCGGCCTCGGCAATCATGGCTTTTGTACTGGCCAGCAAGCCTTGAACCGCTTCATCGTTAATGGCTGCAATGGCATGATCATCCATGGCCAGGATGGCTTCAGCCGCATAAGCAGGATCAAGATTGGCAAATCCTGCACCCAACACAGCTTCCACCTTATCGGCCAGTTTCGCACCTTGCCATACCCCTTGGCTGCCTTGCAGACGCATAAGATGATCAAGCACCAGGGCCAATTGGGTACCCACCATGGCCATGGTCTTGCCTGTGCCCAGGCTGCCATAGACTTCTTTTTCCGAACTCAAGCCATGGGCACGGGCATAGGTCTGGATCGTGTTTTTAAGGTTCATGGCTAAAGTCCACAGCGGCTGTCGGCCATAAATCTCTGCTGTTTCGTTGCTAACACTTCGTTGTTCCGAAAGGATAGTACGGCGATAATGATTCATCGCCGCTTTGAAGCGCAGACGAATTTCCATTTTCTGCAATAGATTCAGAGGCTGGCCCTTCATTTGCAGGTCGTAAAACCAGGCCGGTACGGTCAACTCCACCATCTTTTGATCTGCTTTCAAGGGTTGCCCCGCCTGGCGACGAGCCTGTTTATCAATGATTTTATCAGTCACTGCAAACCCCGCACCGCGCGCGACCATAATATTTTTAGCCCAATTAAATTTTTCTCCCAGCACCAGATTCCCCAATGCCTGGTTCACTCCATAAACAGCCTGGTAAATAATTTCGCCGAGGGGCTTGTCCCGAAGCTGTTCCACATTGGGGTCCTCGACCAGCCCTAAGAATTCTCCCAAGGACTTACTTTTCTTCGCGGACGACGCGGTAGTTGAGTTAAGGTTATTAGCCACATAATGCGATACCAGCCACATGGCCAGCAGCACGGCTGTGGCTGTGGTGGCACTTACGGCCAATAATTGGCTAGCTGTGAAAAGCAGCGCCAGAGCCATAGTATTGATGGTCGATAACTTTTCAGCCTGCGCTTTGCGGGCTTCAAACACATCAGCAGGCATCTCGCTCATGTCCCTAAAATCGTGCAAACGTGTGAACATCCCCACCCTGGGTAGGGAATACAGGCCAAAAGCCGCAAACATGGCACTTAGCGGAGCAGCAGCCATGGTCCAGTCGCCTGTCACCAAACCGTATAGAATATAGGAAATGGCCAGGGGGAACAATTCCAGGGCAGGTGCAAGGTATTTGACAAAGGTTGATGATTGAATGCCAAACAACTTCATAAGCGGCGCTTCCAGCCAACTCATAGTACCGCCGGCAGCAACCGTATGAGGAGCAAGGTGAGTAATGGTGATGTCATCACCCTTCCGGGTAATGCTAAGATTTTCCGCCGAGATCGTGACCACCATTCCTTTGCCCGAATCGAGATGCACATTGGTCGAGCTAATTACTGTTCCTAACCCCCTAATGGTATTGGAGTTATCATATTTTATTTCGCCTTTATGACGTGCTATGACTTCATCTGGAACAGCCCCCCCCTTCAGATAAGGTTCAAGGTCAGGATTTTGGCCTAACTGGCTAAATATTTCGCCAATTTTCTGGCGCGCTGCTACGGGAACCACCAATAAAATACCTCTGTTGGCAGGTGCCATAACATAGTAACCATTGACTTCATGTAGTGTAAGGTTAATATTTTCATCGGCAAATACAACGTTATTATGTGAATCCTGCTGATTGAATTCTCCCAACCCGATTTTAATATTGCCGTTAAAATCCTTGGCTTCACTCATGATGGGTTCAGGAGTCCATGAAATTTTAGGATCCACCGCAAGCATGGCAAAGCCGGCCCGATTTTCAGGTATAATCGTGGCAAATAACCGTGCTGCCTCCACCCGGGCTTTATCCGATAAGAGCGCAAAATAAGAACCTATTTGTGCCCTCATGCTACCTTCTTCAAAACCTTTTCTAATCACTCTTTTCATCCAATCATAGAGAATGGGCGAAGCCTCCCTATAGAGACGTAGTCCATGTTCAACCCGCATAAGATATATCCCAGTGTTTACCAAGGCCCCCTGACGGACAAGTTGCCTGGCAGCTGTTGTATCCGGTTTTTCAAACAAGGCGTTTACTTGATACAAGCCACCGCTTCCTTTTAGCTTCACCCCTTCCTGCATATAGCCGACATTGTCTATAACCTCTTGGCTGGGTAAGCCAATAGCCGTTACTCTGTCCTGATCGACAGCTGACTTCAGTGCATCGTCCAAGGTTTTTTTGAATTGGTTATAATCTCCAATCAAATTCTTTGCCGGCATAAACATAACCACCCCATCCTCACCGGCCTCTAGTCGAATTTTTTCCAGCATTAACCCATAGGTAGCCGCAGATCCGCCCATCAACGGCTGGGACAGCAGGTTTCCCCGCGGGAAATCTTCAGGTAGGTTGGTGCGAATATCCTTTTCCTGAGAGTCATTACAGATGATATGGGTATGCGCAAGCGGTATTTTCAACTCAGCTAAAAGCCCTAGTTGTTTTTGTAACAAGGTGGGAACATTGCTCTTCCATTGCCTGGTATTTACGGGCAAAAGGGATTCCATGCCGCCTCCCAGCATGAGCACCACATGAACATTTTTCAGATCAACCGGTTTTTCCTTCAACTGGTAATAGACCATTTGATTACCTTTGCTGAGTTTCTTGGTGATATTTTTCCATTTGGTCTTTTGCGCCGGTATGCCGTTAAGCAATTCCAAGGCCAGCTGGGCGGCATGTTCACTTACACCAAGCTGCATCGCTACGTTAGTTTCCGTCAATTCCTGGGGATAAGTAACCAATAAGCGATGCTTGGCAAAAAAATGTTCCAGCACTTTTTTCACTTCCGGGCTAAAGTCATCTTCCAGGTCAGCCAGCACCCGAATCTGGGGGTTATTCATGACTTGATTTTCAAATATTTCGGAGGCTTGAGCAACAGCAGTATTGAATCGTGCAATTCGTTTTGTCTGTTCTTGGGCATTTAAGTTCTTATCATTAAACATTTCCATTCGATATTGGTGACTAATCTCATCCTTAGCTTGTTGCATAGTCATGACGGAGTGATCAGCCGCCAGCATTTGATAAACCGGATCAATCAATAAGAGTGTGTTGATCATTGGTATATGAATGATTATTTTGTCTCGAAGGGGTTGCCACAAGTGTGAAATACCGATGGCCAGCCAAAAAGTCAATTTTGCCGCCAGTGGTTGATGGCTTAAATAATGGAGCAAGCGTTTAATTCGATACTGAAGATCAAGCCGCCATCTGGCCAATTCGCCGGTTTGCCATACAGCCACCAGATAAGGTTTTGCTAAAAGACTTCCCAACACCGCCAACCCCACAGGCAATAAAACGACCCAACCGGAGATGAACAGGCCACTGGCCACAGTCACTACTCCAGCCAATAGCAAGAAACCACCAATGAGACCGCCTATTTGAATGGTTGCGTCAAGTTGCTGTTGGCCGGCTTGAAAACGGCTGATCAATGTCTGGGTAGTCATCAACCCACCCTCTTTTTCGGCTTCCTGGAATCCTTTGGAAAGGCTTTGTTCGGCGAGGCGCTTCTTGACAGGATCTTTTTCTATGACCAAGGGCAATAAATAGTGCATGAAATGAAGCATCCGGCTATAATTTTTAACTGATTTAGGAAATGCGCCTTCAGGCAGGGAACCGCCATGGCGGGCAATCAATCCCAGCATCCGTTCCAGCACGCGTTTGACATTAGGGGTAACGATATCCTTGCCTTCCTTATGCATCCATTCCCACAGGTTGACGGCCTGCCGTTGATTCAATTCCATATTAACCACACGGCCCTCGCCGATCTCGGTTTCAGCCAGAAACGGGCTTTCGCCCATGGCCATGAGGCTCTCATTAATCTGATGCGCAAATGGATCAAAATCAGTGCTGCCCTTAACTTGACTGGCTTGATCGTTGCGGCCTCTGATTTGAGCCAGGGTCTTAACTGGAACACCATCTAACCGGGAAGAACGGGCAAAACTAAGCGTCTGGCCTTCAAGGTTTTTAAATTGGCCATTTTTATAGGCAGCCTGTGCGGTAAAGGTTTCACGGCTAGCAGCCGCATTCAGGACCTGTTCAACATTGCGAATATCGATATTTTCCATGGTGATATCACTCAACCCTATTTGGGCTGCCAGACGGCTCACATTCTGGGCCATCATATTTAAATTGACATTACCTTCTTTGATTTCAATCGGCGGTGCGGCCAAAGCAAACATGAGCCTCTCAAATACTTGTAATCTGGCCTCCCAGACATCGGTATCCATATTTTTCGCAATCGCAGCTACTTCTTTCTCAGCCTGCTGGCGTCTTGCAAGAAGCTCGCTTTCACTCAACACTTGTGCAGAAGCTCTGAGAAAATCAAAATATGCATCCTTGGCTTTATGATCCATGACTGCCATGAAGGCCAGCAGATCTAGGGAGAGATTGTTACTGTTAAAATCTTTAAAATCCACAGCCAGCACTACTGGCAAAGGGAAAGCATGTTTTTGGCCGTGGCTGTCCCGGTAAATATTGTCTCCGTCTTCTTGAATATATTCACTTTTCTCGTAAAAGTTACTTTGGTTGTCAACATCAACAATTTCTCCGCCCTGATTGAACTTGGCTTCAATCAATATGACGGCTTTATCCTTACTATTTTTCAAAAGATACTCCGACAATTTGTCATAAATATGTTCTTTATAGTATTTCATAGCATCAATGCGTTTGTCCCGTTGTGCCGGGCCTGTCAGTTGCTCCGCTTCTGCTTTTAAAGCATTGGTTCTATCTAAAGCCTGTTGAAGTCCTGCCTTTATGGGTTGAAGAGCGACCTTGTCACCATTAACCAACTCCAGCGCTTCATCTGAAACCGCTTTGACGGCGTGACCTTTATAGGTTATTTTTTCACCTTGTTTTAAAGCGTCTTGAATTTCCTTGATATTAAACTTGATACTTACGGCTTGAGGAGTGCTGATGACGGCCATGGCAGCCTGTCCTAATTTCAACAACCGGCTCATCAAATGACCCAGAGTGCGGTCGCCCTTGTCATCGGCTTGATTGTAACGGAGTACGTAACCCTCATCCAGGAGCTCGGCAATTTTATCTTTATTACTAAAAAAACCGGTGATAATTCGGCCATGTCCGCCATTAATCAGGGTATCGGTCATTATCTCGCCCTCAGTAGTCAGGGGGTGCAACGTATCCTGCGTTTCAAGTAAACTTGTCCGGGCGGCATACCCGCCAAACCAACTTTCCAAAGGTACAATGGTTGCCAACCCGCCCATGACAATAGTAGCCTGCGGATTCATTGACAGCACCAATGGTGTGATGGCGATATATGCATAATCTCCGAAATACTCCAATTCAAACTGGTCAAATCCCTTTGTCTTAAAATATTCCAAAGCCTTCTGTTCTTGGCCCATTTTAATGCGTAGCATGAGACCAAAAAGTTTATTCTGATTGAAATGCACCTTGGCAATGCGCGTGGCCATACCCCCGGTGGGAACCAGCGGGGCATAAGGAAATTTATCGGTCATATATTTTTGCCAGTGGTAACCGGCTTGATCAGCTTGCTTTTTTATTTGGGCCATCATTTCATCCTGATCCAACGGCGTTCCCCAATAAGTCTCATTGGCCAGATCAATTTCCCTAATTCGTCCATCTTGAGCCAAAAAAGATACGCGGCCATCGGCCTTGGTTTTGATCAGTTTTTTTATACTGGGATTACGCACAATCATATCCAGCAGCAATTGCGGAAAACCCAATTTTCTCTTTTCACCGAAAACCAGGTTTTCTTTGATCATCGTTTCCTGTGTTGACGTAAGGTGCTTCCCCGGTAGAACTTCATTGAGATTAAGCAGCAGTAAGAGATTCTGCCTGGCTTCAATGAATTCATCATAAGCCGCCACCCGCTTGTGGGACACGACTATAAAAGCGTCCAGATAATGCATAAGGGTGGTACGATTCAACTCACCTTTTTTCGCCAGATTAATGATATTGGTCGATTGAATGAAATTGATCGCCTGCAGGCGCTGGTTGCCGGTATATTCGTTAAGAAACAGGCCCTGAATCTCCGTAGCCGTTTCGAATTCTTCCGGGATAGGCGCAAGCGTTGGTAAAGAATTGCTATCCAGCCCTAAAAGCATTTGCAATTGTTTGTTGCCTAAAAGAAAATGGCTGGTGAACAAGTCCCCGTATCTGATCATGCTGTCCGCAAAGTCTTCATTTTCAACGCCCACCCAGCGATCACCGAGACGTAGATACCATTTCCCTTCTATTTTAAGCGCATCGCCTGTAATTCTTTTGATCTCTTCACCCCGTTGACTTTCAAGTAAAAAGGTCGTTTTTTGCTGAATCAATTGCCGCAGAGTAGGATCATTTTCTTCTTCGATGTCACCCGACGGTTTTAATGTAACTTGATGGTGCGGATAATATAATCGCGATCGAGACAGCTTGCGGGCATAGGCTTGTTCAAAGCCAGCTTGAATAAGGCTTATCACTCCCTCCGGCATCATGGTGGTTAACCCCAAGCTGAAGAGGGCTAGGTTAGCCACCGACAATTCCTGATGGGTTGCAAACATGATAATAGCTGTAGTGGTGGCCAAAAATCCCAAAGCCCATCGAGACGAAGTAAGGAGGTTAAAATTGATAAACCCGGCATGTTTCCATCCTGGCGCCTTGGCCCCAAGCACTGTCTCCACTATCCCAAGGAGAGTGGACTGCCAGGTCGGGGCGATTGCTTTATCCACCAAAGTTGCAGCTTGCTGGGTCTGATTGGCATTGCTAAAAAAGGCAATGATTCTATTCCCGATGGTGGTAACCTCAATGGCGTTCAGCTGTTTGCTTAGCTTAGTCAGTTTCTTGTTGGCTTTAAATACCAGAACACCGACCAGATCATCAAGTGAAGTGGTAACCCGACTCCAATGAGCCGTTGGCTGCAGGTGACTCAACGATACACTTTTATAAAGCTCGCTATAAGCACCGGATTCCACGCCTTCAGTTTTGGCCATAACCTTGACCATTAACTCCGTCAAATGTCGGAACACGGGATCCAGTAATGCTGATTTAACTGCCAGAATATTCTGGTTTTTGGCCAACAATTTTTCTAATGGTGTTTTCTTGCCCTGCAGCAGTTCGAAATAAGGATTGATGATATCCAGCTTGGTTAGCTGCGGCCTTACTGAAAGGTAGGATATATTTTTCTGCTCCAGGTAGGCCAGCACTTTTTCCGAATGAAAGCCGCCATTGATCATCACGGCCAGTGACTGCTTACCTTTATCCATTGCCCGGCTTAGATTGTTAACAAAAGCCTGGCTGCGCTGATCGGCCAGATTATAAAATTCACCGGCCTCCTGCAGGTAGCGGTCGAGCGTGTCAAAAGAGCTGTCCAGGCCTAAGGTGCCTTGGGCCTGTAAAAACGCATCATAGACGTTGGTTTTAAACTGAGTGCGGTGCTGACGAAAATCAGCCAATTCGTCCTGCGAGACCGAAATGTTGAGCAACCGTTCCATAATATAAAGCCGGTGGTAAAGATTATCTAAGGTCTTCTGAGCTTCATTATCATATGAGACTTGGCGTAACGCAGCTTCCACTTGGTCCACCTGGCGGTAGAGAGCGTCTGCTTCCATTTCAGGTGCAAAGAAATCTTGATGGAGCATGACAAAACGGTTAAAGAGTGCGTAAGGCTTAAGATCCACTTTAAGCGAACGGGCCAACTGACTTAGATAAGCGGCATAATTTAAAAGCCCCAGATCCCCCATACGGTAGGCCATGGCCTTTTGGTCCAGCTTCTTTAAGCCGTGGTTGTAGATCTTATTTTTAAGTATATCGAGCTGATCGCGGATATCGTAAATAAATCCCTGGCTCTCGGCATTTAAGAAATGGTGCACCCGCGCTAAACTATCGTTATAAAGGGACTTGTCTTCAATACCTATCAGTTGGACTGGCGCGGAAGTGGTAACTGTAAAATATTCAGCACCTGTTAATTTGCCCTGGCGTACAAAATGATCAGCCACTTCCTCTTTGATTTTCCGGTTGGGAAAATCTTTGATTACGCCTGTGGGCAAATCACCAAAGGCCCCTTCTTCGCCAATAAGGCGTAAGCCCAATCGTTTGACCAGATAATCCAGGGTGGAAGCAATGTTCTTCTGGACTTCATAATTGCAATGTAAATCCTGAATGCAAATCACGGTCTTGGGGCTGCCCTGGTATGTGCCCACTACCGCGGCTTTTTTAACGGGCAGCTTGACGGTTTTGCCCATATAGTTGATGGTGGAAAATGGAAGACCCGGTTGGGGATAAGTAAGGGGATTAAAAGCAAAGGTTACCAAAGGTTGAATAAAGGTAAGACTAACCATTAAGGCAATGATTTTGGTTAGCATTTTTCGTTTGGACTTGTTCCACCAGGGCATGCTTGTCACCTCATTAATGTTGTTGTTTGGGAAATAAATTTTTAGTTATGTAAAGGGATAACATAAAAATGAGGTGAGGTCAAATTTGACTTGGATATAAAAAGACTAATTTTATTTTATAAATCAGAATGTGTTTCGGGATGAAACATGTATTTGTGATTTTCTTTTGATTTCAGCAAGAGACTAGGCTAGCGAAAAAAAACAGGTATTATAAGGGCAATTCCACAGTACCTGGTCCTTCCAACATCTGCCGGTACAAGGTTTCATATTGTTCGGCTGATCGACTCCAGGAAAAATCGCATTCCATGCAATTGCGCATCAGACGCTGCCAGGCCACTTTATCCTGATAAAATTGAACAGCAAATTTTATCAAAGCCAGCAGGGCTTCCCCTTGGTAAGGTTCAAAGGTAAAGCCGTTGCCTTCGTGGCCGTTAAAATTGATTACTGTGTCTGCCAGGCCACCGGTACGGCGCACAACCGGTACTGTAGCGTAGCGCATGCTGATCATTTGACCCAGGCCGCAGGGCTCGAACTTACTGGGCATGAGGAACATATCACTGCCTGCATAGATACGATGGGCCATGGCATTGTCAAAAGTCAAATTAACGGCAATGTGCGCCGGATACTTGCCCTTCAGCGCCCAAAACAGGTCGTGGTATTTTTGCGCGCCCGTACCCAGCATCACCAGCTGCACCTGCATGTTCATAAGCTTTTCCATGACCGAGGCCAGGATATCCAGTCCCTTCTGATCGTCGAGCCGGGTAATTAATCCCAGCACCGGCACATGCGGCTTGGGAAACAAATGCATTTCCTCAAGCAGCGCAGCTTTCATCAGGGCTTTTTTTTCCCACTGGCTGTACCCAAATTTTACAGGTAAATGACGATCGGTCTCCGGATTCCAGGCCCCAAGGTCAATGCCGTTGATGATGCCCGACAAATCCTTTTGCCGGAATTTGAGCACCCCCTCCAGGCCACAGCCATAATCGGCCCGTTGGATCTCCTGGGCGTAGGTCTTGGATACTGTGTTGATCTTGTCGGCCGCCATTAAGCCGGCCTTTAAAAAATTCAAATTTCCCCAAAACTCCACACCGGAAGGCGCAAACAAAGCCGGCGGCAATCGGGTCAACTCAAAACTATTTTTAGTAAAGACACCTTGATAAGCCAGATTGTGAATGGTCATCAAACTCTTGCAGTCTCGGTACACAGGATCTTGTCTATAAAGTGTTTTCAGATAAACCGGAATGAGGCCCGTATGCCAATCGTGACAATGAACAATATCCCAGTGTGCTGAGAGTTTTCTTCCCAAAGCCAAAACCGCCTGATCAAAGAAAATAAAGCGTTTATCATTGTCGGGATAATCGCCTTCCCTGGTTTGGTACAATTCAGGCCGGTCAAAATAGTTGTCCTGTTGAATGAAATAAATCGGGCATCCCTCCGGCCCCATGGTGTTTTTAAGAACCTTGCCCATAATGGTTTCCCTGCCCACCTGGGCCTCCACCACCAAGCCCGTAGGTTCCAGATGCGGCACTACTTTTTTCACCTGACGGTACAAGGGCATCACCACGGTCACATCATGGCCCAGGGCGCGCAGAGCATTGGGAAGCGCGCCGGCCACATCCGCTAAACCGCCGGTTTTGGCAAAAGGGACGCACTCGGAGACAGGAAACAAAATATTCATTGTAATCCTTTCATAGCTTGCCCGACGTTGCCGGCCAAGCCGGAATAAATATCTTTTTCACACTAAACCGCAAAACACGCACAGAAAAAAACAAAGCATTATTACAGGTTTTAACCTGCACAAATTCTCATCTTTCCTTTGCGTCTTGGCGGCTTTATGTGAGTCAACTTATTCTAGGACCCATCCTAATGAACGATATCCACACAACCTATCTAGGTCTTGCTGATACAAACTAATGGTACTTCCCGGTAGTGACCACTAATAGATTATTGTTGTTCAGCCGGGTTGCATTTCCTGTGCCGATAGAAGTTTGCTCCGGCGAAAGGCCGGTGGTTTGATAAAGGTTCTGGTCGTCATAATTGGCTATATACAGTACCGATCCGTCTGGCGCGCAAACCAGGCCCCAGGGCACTACATCGAGTTTAAATTCCTTGACCACTTGATTGCTGGCCGTCTCAATTATATCAATGGCATAATCCTGCTGGCAAGCCACATACACATACTTACCGCTTGGCGCTATGGCCAAAGCAATGGGCAGTTGTCCTACGGGTATGGTGGAGGTGGGATGATGTTCGGGAATGTAAATCATGGTTACATCATTGGAGCTTTTGTTGGCCACATAGGCATACTGCCCCTGGGGATCCATGATCACCGCACTGGGGTTGGACCCGGCATTGGTGCGCTGCACCACGGACAGCGCGGCACAATCAATAATCATAATGTTGTAGTTGTCATCATTGGTGGTCACATATGCCCAACGGCCGTCAGGCGTGAGGGCCACCCCAAAGGAGTTGCCCTGGACAGGAATATTGGTCAGCACCTTACCCTGTTTCACATCCACTACGGTGACATTATCCGTATTATCGTTGGTGACCAATGCCAGCGGTTGCCGAGGCAACAACGCCACCTGCTCCGGTGAATGATTAAGCAAAATGGTCTCCACCAGATAATTACCGGCCACATCCAGAATAGAGAGGGACTTGGAACCACGGTTGGTGATGCAAGCGAGCTCGTCCCGGTTATTGAGCGCGATAGCCACCGGATTTTTTTGCACTTCGACTGTACTGACCACTTGATAGGTTTGGGTATCAATTTTGGAGACCGTATTGCTGGTGCTGTTGGCGGTATAGACAAAGCGCCCGTCATGGGTCAGGGCCACGCCAATAGGATTAAATCCCACTCGTATTTTTTTTATAATATGAGGTTCTGTCTCCTGACCGATATCCACGGATTTAAGTTCCTGGGACATGCACCCGGACAACACCATACTCATCCCCATCACCAAGCCGATCATTTTAAAATGACTTTTCACGTCCTGCTCCTTCCTTGTGACAGATGCTGTGTCTGTAGTATTTATGTTTTTTCAGGTAGCTCATAATTAATTCCGCCTTAAGGATTTCGGAACCATTCCTATAAGATCCAAATACCTTATCGCTGGAAGGCGGTCCTATTTGATCTTCTTTTCGTTCTTCCCGCTTTCTGTTGAACCTGCTCTTTCACAGACTGAACTGCCACTCCTGCAAGGACTTTCACTTTAAGTTGGCCATGGTTTGACGCCCATGGTCGGCGGCCGCCTGATAATAGGAGGTCACGCCGTCAAATATCCCTTGAGCCAGTTTCTTGCAAAAGCCGCGGCTGCGCAGTTGCCGTTCTTCCTTATAATTGCTGATAAAAGCCGTTTCCACCAGGATGGAGGGCATATGCGATTTAGCCAATACGTAAAAAGGGGCCCGTTCAATCCGTTTAACATCCATGCCCAGCTTGCCGATTTGCTGACTAACAAATCCCGCGGCATTAACACTGGCCAGTTCATGGACCGATTGGCGCAAATCGTCCTTGATGATTTCCAGGTAGTTGGCATCCTGGTTTTCCAATTGGGCAGCTTCCGCTGCATGACGGGAAGAGGCTTCCCGGTTATAGATAAACACCTGACTGCCATTAGCCTTGCGGTTACGGGAAGCATTGGCATGAATAGAGACAAACAAATCCGCCTTGAGGCGGTTGGCCAAGTCTGATCTTTCTTTTAGGGAAATATAGCGGTCGTTCGACCTGGTCATAACCACCTTGACCCCCCGGCGTTTTAAGAAACGAGCCAATTGTTTGGCAATTTCCAAGGTCACGGTTTTTTCCCTTAATTTGGTCGGCCCGATGGCCCCGGGATCCTTGCCCCCATGGCCGGCATCGACCACCACCAGAAGCTTTTTTCGCGTACGGACAGGCATGGGGGCAACAGAGGCTTGCGCAGGAGCCGCTTTGGCAGATTGTACTCCGGAGGGTTTTGGGCAGCTGGCTTTGGGATCGGCTTCAAGTGGCTGGGGTTGTTCACTGACATTGCCCCAGATGACGTCCAAGCTCTCCAGGGAAACCCACAGGGTACCATCCAGAAGCCGGGGCACCTCAGGCAGGCGCACCATTTGAGTCCGGTCGACCACCATTTTGGGCAGGCCTGCTGTAATCACGGCTTGCCGGCCTTCCCGGCTTTTAATAACCACTTTTTTGGTAACCAAGTACCAGACGGTAGAACCGCCCAAACGGTTCACCGCATCATTAAGGGCCACCCAGCGTCTCCCCTGCCAATCCTTGGTCGGAAGGGTCACCTTAACCTCTTGCCCGTCCAAATTTAATTGAACGGCTTGACCGGGATTTACAGTGGCGGCGTTAACAGCGGCGGCCATGCCGCTACCGGACCACAGGCCCAGCAGACCTGCGGCCAAGGCCAGGATTACCTTGCCGTTGGCTCTGGTCATTTATTTCACCTCTAATTTTCTTCTTAGAAAAGTCGGGATATCCAAATCGGATTCATCCCATTGGGGTTCCCCATAACCTCCTTCAGCAGCACTTACTTTTTTCTGAAAATCCTTGTTTTTCAGAAAGAGGCTCAAATCGATATCCTTGTTTTTTTTGTAACGCAGGCCCGATGATTCCGATTTAAAGTCGCTTTGTTCAAAGCCCGTGGCAATCACCGTAACTTTAACTTCGTCATTGAGATTCTCGTCAATCACCGTACCAAAAATGACATTGGCGTTTTTGCCGGCAGCTTCATAAATGGCAGTGGAGGCTTCGCTGACTTCGTGCAGGGTCAGCGTCTTGCCGCCGGTAATATTGATAAGCAGGCCTTTGGCACCGCCAATGGCCGTGTCTTCCAGCAGCGGACTGCTCATAGCCTCGGTGGCTGCTTTTAAAGCTCGCTGTTCGCCGGTGCCCACACCGGTGCCCATCAACGCAGCGCCCATACCGGCCATGATGGTGCGGATATCGGCAAAATCCAGGTTAATAGTACCCGGTACGGTGATTAGTTCCGCAATGCTCTGTACGGCCTGGCGTAAAATGTCATCAGCATATTTAAAGGAATCCACTAGGGAGGTTTGTTTATTCACCACCTGCAGCAAACGTTCATTGGGCACCGTGATCACCGTGTCCACCACGTCTTTCAAGGCGTTCAGGCCCTGATCCGCCTGTTCCTTGCGGGTGCGGCCTTCAAAAACAAAAGGCCTGGTGACCACGGCCACCGTCAGTGATCCTTGCTTCCTGGCAATCTCGGCAATGACCGGGGCTGCGCCTGTGCCCGTGCCGCCGCCCAGACCGGCCGTGATAAATACCATGTGTGCGCCCGCAATAGCCGTGGCAATCTCGTTCTCGCTTTCCAGGGCAGCTTTGCGTCCTGCTTCCGGCTGGGCGCCTGCACCCAGACCACTGGTGAGCTGTTTGCCGATTTGGATTTTCACGGGTGCGTTGGAACTGAGCAGATCCTGATAATCGGTGTTAACAGCCACATACTCCACGCCGCGGATACCGATATCAATCATGCGATTGACCGCGTTGTTACCGGCGCCGCCCACGCCGACCACTTTTATTTTTGCTGATAATGCCGTGACATCGTCATCCATCATTTCAAACCGCATGGCGTTACCTCCTTTTGGCCGCTGACCACAGTGGTGCAGCAAGCCTTTGATCCTGCGTTAGCAAGATCGGCGTTTTTTTGGGTAGATCATCCACTCACGCAAAGTCCGCCAAGGCGCAAAGAAGGACAAACCCTGGTCACAAGACCTTTACCTTTGCGGACTTCGTGGCTGTTTGTGCCCGAAGGGTATGCGTGAGCTATAACATTTTCCCGGCTCTGTTGGATCAGTCTAAAAATAATCGGAAAACCATTCCTTCATCCGTTCCAAAGTGCGAGCGAATAAATTCTGTTCATTGGTAAAGCGCGGCCCGTCCAGGCGCCGGCTCTTGGCACCGTAGGCCACCAGTCCCACGGCCGTCGCAAATTTGGGAGACGTGACCGTGTCGATCATGCCCGTAATGTTGCGGGGTGCTCCGATCCGCACCGGCACCTGCAGAATCTCCTCAGCCAATTCCTGGGTGCCTTCCAGCAGGGACGAACCTCCGGTCAGCACCACACCGGCCGCGGCTTTTTCTTCAAAGCCGTTCTTTTTGATTTCCAAATCAATAAGCTCCAAGAGCTCCTCCATGCGAGGCTGAATGATCTCCACCAAAGCCCGCCGGGACATGGTTTTGGGTGGCCGGCCGCCGACACCGGCCACTAAAATTTCCTGGCCTTCCTCCACCATGGTAAGTTTGGCGCAGCCCCATTGACGTTTGATCTCTTCGGCCTCATCATTGGGCGTACGCAGGCCGATGGCGACATCGGTGGTCAACTGATTGCCCCCGATGGTAATCACTGAAGAATGCCACAATGACCCATCCACAAAAATGGCCAAATCCGTGGTGCCCCCGCCAATGTCCACCAGCACCACGCCCAAATCCTTTTCATCCTGGGTAAGAACCGCCTCAGAACTGGCCAGAGGCTGAAGCACAATATCCTCCACGGCATACCCGGCCCGTTCCACACTTTTGATGATGTTCTGCACACTGGTGACTGCGCCGGTCACAATATGCACTTCCGCCTCCAAACGTACCCCTGACATGCCGATCGGCTCCTTAATGCCATCCTGGTTGTCGATGATGAACTCCTGCGGAATGACATGAATCACTTCCCTGTCCAGAGGCAGCGCAATGGCTTTGGCCGCATCGATGACGCGGTCCACGTCTTCCCGGGTAATCTCCTTGTCCTTGCGTGAGGCCGCAATGACCCCGTGGGAATTAATACCGCGGATATGCCCCCCGGCAATGCCGGTGAAGACCGAGCCCACCTTGACCCCGGCCATGCGCTCGGCGTCGGCCACTGCACTTTTAACGGACTCGATGGTGTTTTCTATATTAACCACCACACCTTTACGCAGACCCCGCGAAGGCTGCAGACCCATACCAATGACATTGATGGTACCGCTCTCCAGTACTTCCGCAATCACTGCACAGATTTTGGTGGTGCCCAAGTCCAGTCCCACAATCAAATTATCATGCTGGTCTTTTGTCATGCTCTTCACCTCCGGCCAACCGGCCGTACCACCAGTTGTTGGTCATAACGCATATCAATGGATGCAATTTGCCGGGCTTTCGCCCGTAGATCGCCCAACACCGCCTGTAGTCGTACCAAATCCTTGTACAGATGCCGGGCCGGATTCATTTTAATTTTAATGCCGTCCCGTGTGTATAAAATCAGGTCGTGATTGTTAAAATGCAACTCTGATAATTGATCGCTAAATGGTTGGGCCAGAATGGTCTTCACCACCGCCGTGTCCACCTCCCCGGTGAGCACCACACCCATTGCACCAGGCATTTCCTTAAGGCGTACGCCTGTTACCACAGGCAATACGTCCACTGCCTGATCATGGCCCAAAGGCCATATTTGGCCATTGCTATCGAGCAGAAACAAACCCTGGTCCGCAATCAAAGCCAGCGGCTTGGCTCTTTCCCTGGCCACAGCCGGCGTTTCAGACAACGACCCGGCCACAGGTTGCGGTGCAGCCACAGCGTTGGGAGCCGGCCTCTTGGACACAGCTTTGTTCCTGTGATCGGGCTTGATCGCAGTCCGGAGTTGAGCACCCCAGTTGCCCACTTGATTCCAGATCAGGCCCTTTAAAAGCGGCTCCTTACTCACCACCGTCAGGCTAATCAGCACTAGCATTAAGGCCACCACGTAACGTCCGCTTTTATTCAACACCCCCATGCTGGGCGGCGCCATCTTCTGAGCTTTATAATACTGGCGTACCTGTCCGGCCGGCGGTCGGCTGGAGGGCTTGCGCTCAGAGCGGACATAGCTGTTTTTCCGAACGTTCTTTTTTCTTTTGACGCTGCCCTGGCCCTGGGTGTCATGGGCATAGCGCCATCCATAAACCCTGCTCATCGTGCCTGCCCAAGCGCATCCACAACCAGATGGAGTACCAGCGCCTCAAAGCTGTACCCAGCCTGAGCGGCGGACTCGGGCAAGAGACTGGTGGCCGTCATTCCCGGCAGGGTATTGATTTCCAAAATAAAGACTTTACCTGTTGGCGCCACAATCATATCAATACGCGGCGTGCCTTGGCAACCAAACACTTGGACCGTCCGCTCGGCCAGAGCCTGAACCTCTTTGGTTTTGGCTGCTGACAAACGGGCGGGAATGATATGATCCGACATGCCGGCTACATATTTTGCCTCATAGTCATAAAAAGCTTTTTTAGGCACAATCTCGATCACCGGCAGGGCCTGACCCTGCACCACGCCGATAGAGATCTCTTTGCCCTTGATGTATTTTTCCACCACCACGCTCTGACCAAAACGCAGTGCCTGATTCAACGCTGCTTGGAGCTGGCTGCGTTTGCCCACCAGGCTCACCCCGATGGCGGAACCTTGGCTATTGGGTTTAACCACCACCGGCCAAGTCAACGACTTCGGCCAGGCCCCTAGCGTTTTTTCCATAAACAACCACGGTGCTGTAGGCAGTCCGGCAGCCTGCATCATAGTCTTGGCCCGGTGCTTGTCCATGGCCAGGGCCGAAGCCAACACGCCTGAGCCGGTATAAGGAATCCCGAACCATTCCAGAAATCCCTGCAGCCGGCCGTCTTCCCCGCCCGGGCCGTGGAGCGCATTGATTACCACCTTGGGTTTGAGCGCCACTATTTTCATTAGAGCCTGGGGAGTCCTGATATCCAGCCCCGTAACCTTGAGGTGCAGATTGCGCAGGGCTTTGAGTATGGCTTGACCGGTAAGCAGGGAAATTTCCCGCTCCGCAGCTGTGCCGCCCATGACCACCACCAGGTGTTTGTTTTTAAGTTGTTTGAGCATGGCGCTCATGTCCTTCATTGGTGTTTAGTCCTCTAACTCAGCATTTATCCGCAGCCGGCGCATGCCCATGCTGTTTCTGGGTTTCAGTGAAAACACCAGACACGATTTTACCCGGCCATGGCCGGCCGGCTTGTCATGTCTGATTTGCGCGCCTTGGCTGACCTTCTGCGGTTCCAGACTGGCCTGCAATGGTTTTTTTGATGATCGTTCCATTGGCTTCTCCTTATGTACTGGATTTTTTTCGTTTATTTTTCAGAAGCTCTCTGCCTAATTTCCAGATATCACCGGCACCTAGGGTAATCAGCATGTCCCCAGGTTGTAAGATTTTTTTTATAGGATCCACCAACTCGGCCCAGGGCATGGGTCCGGCTTGCACTGTATGTCCATCCAGCGCCAACTGGTCTGCCACCAGTTGGGCCGAAACTGCGGGAATAGGCTGCTCCCGGGCAGGATAAATGTCCGCCAAAAAGACCAGGTCGGCCAGGTTCAAAGCCCGCGCAAAAGCTTTGTATAAACGCTGGGTACGGCTGAAAAGATGGGGCTGAAAAACAGCGATTAACCGCGCCGGTTCCAAAGATCGGGCAGCCTGCAAGGTGGCTTCCAGTTCTGTGGGATGATGGGCGTAATCATCCACAATCTGGGCGCCATGGTAGTCCCCCTTGCGTTCAAAGCGCCGCTGGACACCTGTAAATTCCGCCAAGGCTTCCTGGATCACCGCGAAAGGCACATTTAGTTCCAGGCTCAGGCCGATGGCCGCCAGGGCATTTTGCACATTGAAGCGGCCCGGCAGATTAAGCTTGATCCGGCCCAGCCGGCGGTTTTTCCTGACCACCATGAAATGTTGGTTCATGGCGGAGACCACCACATCGCGCCCCCGGAGCTCGGCCTCTGCAGCAAACCCATAGGTTACCACCCGGCCCACCAGGCGCGGCAGCAGTGCCTGTAAGCCAGGATCATCGGCATTGATAACCGCCACACCCCAAAAGGGAACGCGATTAATGAAATTGACAAAGGCTTCATCCAAGGCCGCGCGGGAACCGTAATTCTCCAGGTGGTCGTCATCCACATTGGTCACCGCCACGGCATTGGGCGTTAAATGCAAGAATGAAGAATAAGCTTCACAGGCCTCCACTACAAAGTAGTCGCCTTTGCCCATACGGGCCCCTTGGGCAAAATTATTCAGAATGCCGCCAATAACCATCGTGGGATCAAGACCGGCTTTGGAAAGAATCCAGGCCACCATGGACGTTGTCGTGGTTTTGCCATGGGTGCCGGCAATCGCCACCCCCTGTTTGAGACGCATAAGGTCATTGAGAATAAGTGCCCGCGGAATCACGGGAACACCCCGTTCCCTGGCTTCGATAATCTCCGGATTGGTATCAGGCACCGCGTTGGAGACCACGACAATGTCCGTGCCTTCCGGCAATTGATCGGAGCGATGACCGATCATCACTTTGGCCCCCTGTCGCTTTAGGCGCTGCGTGATATCCGAGGGTTTCAAATCAGAGCCGGTGACGCGGTAGCCCAGATTAAGCAGGACTTCGGCAATGCCGCTCATGCCTGAACCGCCAATACCCACAAAATGAATTTTTTGCTGATGTTTCATATCCAACCTCGTAACCGCTATAGTCTAATCTTGTCTAATTGGACTAAAATTCATCTCACGCCAAGCCGCTATTCCGCAAAGAAAGACTAAACCCGCCAAAGATTAACGTTTTTTACTTTCCTTGGCGCCTTGGCGTTCTTTCGCCTTTCACCATCCTGATCGTCCTGGCCCGGAGGACCACACCCTCCCCCCCCTTGGCCGCGGGCTACTTCTTGCGTTCCCCCAGCTCCACCATTAATTGTGCCAATTGGTGGGCTGCATCTTTGGGATAATGGTGCTTCCACACCTCAGCACATTCGGTCAAGGCATCCAAATGATCCAACATGCGCCGGAGCTCGGAAAAAAGCAATTTACCGTGAAGTTGACCGTCTTTCACCATACGGGCCATGCCCGCTTTTTGCAGAATCATGGCATTCTTGGTTTGGTGGTCTCCGGTAGCATAAGGATAAGGCACCAGGATGGCCGGTTTTCCGGTAGCGGAAATTTCCGCTACCGTGCCCGCTCCGGCCCGGGCGATCACCAAATCCGTAATAGCCAGGGCTGCGGGTACATCATCAATAAACTCATGCACCGAAGCCGCCAGCCCTTGAGTTTCGCAGGCTTTGTTCACCCAAGCAAAATCAGCTTTACCCGTCATCCATAGAAATTGAACCTGGGGCAGGCTGTTTTTCAGCTGAGGCACCAGATCAATAATAGTCTTGTTGATCTTTCTGGCTGCCAGGCTGCCTGGAAATATAAACACCGTGATTTTATCGGGCGTCAGACCAAATTGACTGTACAACGCCTCCGTCCGGGTGGCACTCAAGCCTTCGCGCAAAGGAAATCCGGTATGGACGATCTTGTTCTCATCAAAATAACGGGCTGTAATGGTATGGCTTACCGCCACTTTACTGGCCAGTGATCCCAAAAGGCGATTGGTCAATCCCGGAACCGCATTACTTTCATGAATAACACTGGGTATGCGCAGGCTGGCGGCCGCAGTAATCACCGGGCCACAAACAAAACCACCCGTGCCCAAAACCGCATTGATTCTTAATTGCTTCAGAATCTTCCTGGCCGTGCCATAGGCCATGCCGGCTTGCCACAGGGTTTTTAAATTCCCTACCGACAGACTGCGTGACAACCCGGTCACTTCCAATCCGTAGAAAGCCAATCCCTGCTGGGGCACAATACGCGATTCCATGCCCGTGCTTTTTCCAAAATAAGCAATAGCCGCCTCAGGCTGCAGCTTTTGCAACGCCCGCACAACAGCCAAGGCCGGGAAAATATGGCCGCCTGTGCCGCCGCCGCAAAAACCAAATGCCGCGGTCATCTACTCTCCGCCTTAACTTGAACTCTGGACACGGAGAGCAACATCCCCACCGCCACCAGCGAAAAAAACAAAGACGACCCTCCGGCGCTGATGAACGGCAGGGTCGTGCCTTTGGTAGGCATCAGCCCGGTGACCACGCCCATATTGATCAAGGCTTGCACGCCAATGAGCAGGGACAGGCCCAGCGCCAGCAGTTTACCGAACAAATCAGGACAGCGCCTGGCAATCATCAGACCGCGCCAGCATAACAGGCCGAAGAGCAGCAGTAAAATAAAAGTGCCCGCAAAGCCCAACTCCTCACCCAAAATGCTAAAGATAAAATCCGTATGCGGCGCCGGCAAATAAAATAATTTTTGCTGACTGTCGCAGAGTCCCCGGCCCCAAAGTCCACCGCTGCCCAGCGCCAGATAGGATTGCACGATTTGAAACCCCTTGCCCAAAGGTTCCTGCCAGGGATTAAGAAAGGCATCCCAACGGCGGCGGCGGTAATCCACCTGCAGCACCAGGAAAAAAAAGAGCGGTAACGCCGACAAAGCCAGAGCCGCCAAGTGCTGAAATTTGGCGCCGGCCATATATAGCATGATACAACCCACCACGATCAGTATCACGGCAGCCCCCAAATCCGGCTGCACCAGGAGCAAGCCGGCCAACCCCGCCATAACCGCCAGCTGCGGCAGCAGGCCTTCCACAAAGGAACCTAATACTTTTTGCCGTTTAACCAGCACATCCGCCATATACAATACCAGCACCACTTTGAGCAGTTCCGAAGGCTGAAAGGAAAAGGACCCCAGCACCAGCCAGCGCCGGGCGCCGCCTGCGGTTTTACCAATCGAGAGCACCAGCACGGCCATGAGCAAAGCCACGGTGACGATCAAGGCCACCTTGGCATAACGTCGATAAATTTCATAAGGCGTTTGGGCGGCCACCATAAGCGCGCCGAAACCCAGAAGCGCCCACAGCAATTGGCGCTTGATAAAAATATAGGAATCGCCGTAAACATTCATGGCCAGAATGGTGGAAGAGGAATAGACCATGATCAGCCCCACGGCCACCAATATTAAGGTGAGCGTTAACAGGCCGATATCAATGTTGCCATCCTTGCTGGCAGCCGGCAAAGTCATAGGCTGGTCACCCGTTCCCTTCCATAGCGTTTACCAGACGGGCGAATTCTTCGCCCCGGTGTTCATAATTTTTAAACTGATCAAAGCTGGCGCAGCCCGGAGACAAAAGAACAACATCCTGCGGCTGAGCCACTTGGCTGGCTTCAAGTACTGCCTCCTGCATGCTTTTGACTTTCTTGACCGGACAGGAGACACGCAATTGGGCTTCAATAGTACCTGCGGCCTCACCCATGAGCACCACGGCGCGGCAGTAACGGTTGATAAGAGGATTGAGCATGGCGAAATCCCCTTGCTTATCACGGCCGCCCAGGATGAGGATAATAGGTTTGCGAAAACTCTCCAAGGCTTTGCTGACCGCGTCCACATTAGTGGCCTTGGAGTCGTTGATATAGGCCACACCGCCAATCTTCCCGACCATTTCCAACCGGTGAGGGACACTGCGAAAATGTTTGAGCGCTTGAACGATGATTTTAGGCTCCACCGCCAGAGCCAGGGCCATGGCCGTGGCCGCCAGGGCGTTTTCCAGATTGTGCTGACCAGGGATAATCAGTTCATCAGCCAGCATCATGACATTCTGTCCCAGTCCAAAATAACGGTAGTAAATGCGGCCATCCTGGGCCCAGCAGCCTTCGATTTCCGGCGGACGCTTGGAAGAAAAGGTCAGCACCCGGCCCGGGGCCTGGTTGGAAAGCAAAGGTGTGTATTTGTCTTCACCATTAAGCACCAGCACATCCTTGGGCTTTTGATAACGCATAATCGCAGCTTTGGCTTCTACATAGGCCTGCATGTTTTCATAGCGATCCAGATGGTCGGGCGTAATATTTAAAATAGCAGCCACCTGAGGACGAAAACTTTCGATGGCTTCCAATTGAAAACTGGAAACTTCCAATACGGCAATGCCGTCTTCCGGCAGAGACTCCGCCACATCACAGAAGGCCAGGCCCACATTGCCGGCCAGCGCACAGGGTCGTCCGGCCTCCTTTAAAATTTCGTACAACAAATGCACGGTAGTGGTTTTACCATTGGTGCCAGTAACTGCCGCAATGGTGGCCTTGCAAAAACGCGCACCCAATTCCAATTCGGAAATAATGGGCACCTGAGCCTCTTTAGCCGCCAGCAGTGCCGGCAGATTCAGGGGCACCCCGGGCGAGACGACCACCAGATCCGCACTGGTTAAAGCGTCCTTTGGCAAGCCGCCACAAAGCACTTTAACCCCCAGCGCTTCCATGGCCGCGATCGTCTCGCCCAGCTGGTCCGCTGCTTTTTGGTCTATGGCCGTGACGTGGGCTCCATGCTTCACAGCCAGACGGCAGGCCGCCGCACCGCTGCGGGCCAATCCCACCACCACCACTTGTTTGTCCCTTAAGTTGGTCTTCTCGTCCATGACTGCCTTTCTTAAACCGGACTTGCCGGAAATGGATCCATTTTTCTGTAAAGGTTCCGCCTGGGGAACCCTGCCGCATTTTGCTAACCCGGCCAAGCCGGATTAAACAACAGCGGCCTTATGATTGATACACTCCTGTAACGGACAATCACCGCTCGTCCTGCTTGGAAAGGAGGATTAGAGAAGAATTTTCGGATGATGGCACCATCTGATGCTATTAACTAGCATCGCTTGGATAGGCCACATGGACCACTTCGAAAATCCCCCAACCCCTTCCCCAGGGGGAACAAATCAAGAACTTTATCTACATAATATGGACAGATCTAGCTTTTAAATACTCTAACGCAACTTCAAGGTACTCAAACTGATGACCGCCAACATGATGGCAATAATCCAGAAACGTATCACCACTTTTTGTTCCGACCAACCCTTGAGTTCAAAATGATGATGCAGCGGGGCCATCAAAAAAACACGTTTGCCCGTCAATTTAAAACTGCCGACCTGAAGAATCACCGAAACCACTTCCGCCACGAACACACCGCCTACCACAAACAGCAGCACTTCGTGTTTGATCAGGACGGCAATGGTGCCCAGGACGCCGCCCAAGGCCAACGAACCGGTATCGCCCATAAAAATTTCCGCCGGATGGGAATTGAACCATAAAAAACCAAGAGCACTGCCCACCATGGCGCTGCAAAAAACCGTCAGCTCCCCGCCGCCTGGAATAAAAATGATTTTCAGGTAATTGGCAAAGTTGACATTGGTTACCACATAACACACCAGTACAAAAGTAGCCCCCACCATGGCCAAAGAGCCGATGGCCAAGCCGTCCAGACCGTCCGTAAGATTGACCCCATTGCTGGCACCCACAATCACCACCATGCCCAGGGGGATATACAACCACAGCGGCATTTGCAGCGGGCCTTTTAAGAAGGGAATATTTATGGCCGCCAACTGATCCCAACCGCTGCCGGCTTGCAGAATCCAAAGCATGATGACCATACTCCCGATAACCTGTAGTAAAAATTTCGTTCTGGCAATCAGCCCCTCCGATTGTTTGCGCACCAATTTGAGATAATCATCCCAAAACCCTACCAACCCGAACCATAGCAGCGACACCGAGGCGATCCACAGTGCCGGTTGATCCCACCTGGCCCAAAGCCCAACGCTGATCAAAATAGCACTCAGGATGATCAGACCGCCCATAGTAGGCGTGCCGGCTTTTTTATGGTGTCCATCAGGCCCGTCGCTGCGAATGGTCTGGCCAATTTTATAGCGCCGCAGCATGGCGATTAGCTTAGGGCCAATAAAAAGACACAATAAAAACGCCGTCAGGGCCGCATAGACCGAGCGAAAGGTGATGTAACGGAAAACATTGAACACGGTCCAGTGATCCGCCCAGGGATAAAACAAATAATAAAGCACAAGCCTTGTCCCCCTTTGAAACTTGAGCCATGAGTTGCTCGAGTTTCAGACAAATTGAGCACATTGAGTAAATAAAGCCGCTAAATGCTCAATCGCCCAAATGGAATAAATTTTGTAAACATGGGTCGCTGCGTAGCGGCCCATTTACTTCATTTGCTCAGCCTTGCATGACGGCATCCAAATGCCCGGCCGCTGTGGTCCTGTTAACTATTGAATGTTGAACAGTATCGATATTGGTGGAGTCGTGGGAATGGCAAGCAGCGAGAGTAAGGTCGCGGGCGTTGTCGGTATCGCGGTTAAAGGTCGTAGGTAACGAAGGTGTGGATGTCTAAAGCTAACGTTAGTCGTTGTTAATGTTAGTAGGCCTTGTCGTCGATATCCCCCCATTCAACATTCAATACTTAACAGGTCTCACCTCCACTTTTGGCCCAGCCGTTTAAGGCCGGGCACCAGGGCTTCCAGCCCCATGGCCCGTGATCCTTTTAACAAGACCACCAGATCCTGGGCCGGCAGGGTTTTTAAATAAGCTTCGCCTTCCGGCACTGTTTTAAAATGGTGACATTCTTTTTGCCCGGCTTTCTTGGCGGCCACGACGGCGTCTCTAACCGCCCGGCCGATACCTATAAAAATGTCCCCCTTGGCTGCGGCGATGAGTTTGCCCAACTGGTCATGACTGGACCTGCTCTGATCGCCCAATTCCAGCATATCGCCCAGAATGATCATCTTACGTCCCTTGGCCGGCAATTCCGCCAACAAATTCACTGCTGCGGCTGCTGACTGGGGATTGCAATTATAAGCATCGTTGATCAACTGAATGCGGCCACAGCTTATTAATTGGGTTCGCATCCGGGCTTGTGGTCGAAACCCATGCAGCGCCTGCGCCGCCGGCAAAAATCCCACCCCATTGGCCATGGCTGCAGCTACGGCAGCGGCGGCATTCCAGGCATGATGGACTCCCAACGTTTTAAGTTTGAGGGTGGCTTGCTTTTTTCCATGCCTTAAAACCACCGTCGTACCGCTCCAATGCACGCCGGCTTTGAGAATGACCACGTCTGCGTCAGAGGTCATGCCAAAACTGAGGACCGGCCTTTTTTTCAGCCAAGGCCGCAAATAGGGATCATCAGCATTGAGCACGGCCGTACCGCCCGATGGCAGCGCCTGCAGCAATTCCAATTTGGCTCTGGCCAAAGCCCGTTGATTCTTAAAACCACCGATATGAGCTTCACCAATATTGGTAATCACGGCTACTTGCGGTTGAGCGATTTTGGCCAGAGCCGTAATTTCCCCCGGCGCATTCATCCCCAACTCCAGTACTGCCCGCCGGTGTTGGGCCCCCAGGGTTAACACGCTCAGGGGCAGGCCCAAATCATTATTGTAATTACCCTGGCTCATCATCACGGACGTGCGGCTGCTTAAAATCCGGGCGATCATTTCCTTTACGGTCGTCTTGCCGCTGCTGCCGGTGACGGCTGTTACCTTTACGCGTTTCAGCAGACTGCGATAGTGTTTGGCCAACTGCCCCAGTGCAACCCTGGGATCTTTCACCACCAGGCAGGGACACCCGGCTATCACCTGATCCACCATGACGGCGACTGCCCCCTGCGCCACAGCGCGAAGGGCAAAATCACGGCCTGATACTCGTTTGCCTGGCAGGGCCACAAACAAAGATCCCGCACCGGCCATCCTGGAATCAATCACCACATCCTCGACCCTGGTTTGGCCATTGGCCTGGACCAGGCGGCCGCTGACAACGGTGGCAATGGCGTCAAGACGTAGAGGATTCATTGGGAACGCCGTCTGGTGCCCAAGGCTTTTTTAGCAAGCTTGCGATCATCCATCTCTATAACCTTGTCCTTTAATAGTTGGTAGGACTCGTGACCTTTGCCGGCGATAAGGACCACATCTCCCGATTGGGCGCTCTTTACCGCCCGGGCAATGGCTTTAGCCCGGTCAGGTTCCACGACCAAAGCCTGCACAGCTTTCAGCTCCGCGACCCTGTCCCTGGGGATACCGTCCAGAATCTGCTTGATGATAACTTCCGGGTCTTCCTGGCGGGGATTGTCGTTGGTGATCGTGATCCGATCCGCCAGTCCGGCAGCAATGGCGCCCATGGGGCCGCGTTTACTGGCATCGCGGTCACCACCACAACCAAAGACCACGGTCAATTTTTTATTGGTTAGTTCCCGGCAAGTCGTCAGCACTTGTTTCAAGGCATCCGGTGTGTGAGCATAATCAACGAGCACTAAAAACCGTTGGGTAGTGGTAATAGGTTCCATGCGACCCGGAATAACGGTTACGCTTTCCAGACCTTTTTTAATGGCCGGTAGTTTGACGCCCAACCCCAGGCCCACCGCCGCCGCGGCCAAGGCATTGTAAATATTGTGCCGGCCAATGAGTTTCAACTGTACAGGTACTTTGTCCTTGCCTGCTTGCAGCTCAAAAGACGTCCCCTTCATACTGACCACTGCCTTTTGGGCCGTCAGATCGCACCCCGGATCAAATCCATAGGTAACGATGCGGGCACCCTTGGCGGCTTTGGCCATGCGCGGTCCATAGGGATCGTCGCCGTTGACCACGGCCAGTTTATCTTTTTTAGATTGTCCCGGTTCGACCAAGTGAGTAAACAGACGCCGTTTGGCGGCAGCATAGTGGTCCATGGTACCGTGGTAATCGAGATGTTCACGGGTCAAGTTGGTAAAAACAGCAATATCAAAATCACAGTCCTGCACCCGATTCTCCATCAAGGCGTGGGAAGATACTTCCATAACCGCCAGCTGGCATTTGCGTTCCACCATATCACCCAAAAGACGCTGAATATCCCAGGCCATGGGTGTGGTATTGGCAGCCGGTACGATAACACCGGCAATGTCATGTTGGATGGTACCGATAATGCCCACCCGGCTAATTTTACGTTTGCCTTTGAGATGGCTTTCCCAGATGGCGCGCACCATGTGGGTAATGCTGGTTTTGCCATTGGTGCCGGTCACCCCGACCAAGCGAAGCTGCTGAGAAGGATAATTATAGAAACGGGGCGCCAGTTTTTTAATAACTTGGTTTACGTCGCCCACCTTGATAACGGCCAGGTTATCCAGATTGGGATGGGTGATGGGTCGTTCCAACAAAATGGCCGAGGCCCCCCTGCGGATGGCCTCGTCAATATATTGATGACCATCATGATGCTGGCCGTGCAGACATACAAAAAGATCACCGGATTTTATTTGACGGGAGTCGGCAATTAAACGCCTAATTAACATAGGCCGTTTGCCTTGCAACAGGGCGCCCTCAATGCTGGCCGCTATCAGGGATACGGGAATTTGCATTATTCCACCTTTTCTGGATCTTGACAATTGATAATACAAGCCTCGCCCAGACTGACCTTGGCATAGGCCAGTGGTTTTTGCGATTCCACTACACCACTGCCGGTTATCCGGGCTTTCAGGCCATAGGCGGCCATGATCTGAATGGCATCGCGCATGCTTTGTCCATTTAAATTAGGCATGACCACTTGCTTAAACGCCGTGGGCGGTGCCACAGTTTGCTCATCTTTGGTCAGGTATAAAATGACCGGTGAATGGGGATTGATTAAAGCCCCTGCGCCTGGCCGTTGTCGTGCCACTTGTTGACCTTGGCCCAAAGCAATCACCTTAAATCCTTGGCCGGTCAATTTTCTCTTCGAGGCACTAAGGGATTGAAACCTGCAGTCCGGCACGGCCTTTAAGCCCGCCACTTTCTCCCCCGCTAAAGGTGCATGGGTGGCGGCCAGTGTTACCACTTTTTCAGGTCCCGGCGGAATGCCTAAATAGGCCAACACCTGCTCTCCCACATGCTTAAAGATGGGACCCGCCACCAACCCGCCCCATTGCACGGTTTTAGGTGAATCGATCACCACCGAAACCAATACCTGGGGATGGTCCGCCGGAAAAAAACCAATAAAAGAGCCCACATGATAAACCGGATCATAACCGCGGCCATTTTTTCTGGGCTTCTGGGCCGTACCGGTTTTACCGGCTACCTGATAAAGGGGTATGGCTGCATCCTCACCTGTGCCCCGCTGCACCACGTCGTATAAAAAGCTGCGTACTTTCCGGGCCGTGGCCGCCGAAATCACCTGACGTCTAGCTTCGGGTTTGGACTTCAACACCACCAACCCATCGCCGTTCCGGATTTCTTCCACCAACCGCGGCCGCATTAACCGGCCATTGTTGGCCACCGCGGCCACAGCCATGGCCATCTGCAGCGTCGTGACCGCCACGCCCTGGCCAAAAGGTGTGGAAATAGCTTTCCAGGTTTTCCAAGCTTTGAGCGGTTGCAGCAAGCCTTGCGCCTCACCGGGCAATTCAACACCAGTAGGCTTGCCGAACCCAAAATGGCGGGTGTAACTAAATAGCTTATCTCCGCCTAAGCGCATGCCGATTTTAACCGCTCCCACATTGCTGGAAAAAACAATGACATCACGGAAAGTCAGTTTGCCGTGAGGTTCATGGTCACGGATTATGGTGCCATGAAAAACACCCTTGCCTTCACCGCAATCGATAATGGAATTCTCCCGCAGCACCCCTTCTTCCAAAGCAGCGGAAGCCGTCACGATCTTAAACGTGGAACCCGGTTCATAAACATCCGTGATGGCCCGGTTGCGGCGCGCGGCCGCAGAAAATTGATTGAACCGGTTGGGATCAAAATCCGGTTTATTGGCCATGGCCAGTATTTCGCCGGTCGTGGGATTGATCACCACCACCGACCCGTGTTGGGCCTGGCATTTTTCCATCCCCTGCGCCAGGGCTTCTTCAGCAATATGCTGTACCACCTTGTCGATGGTTAAATAGATATCCTTACCCGGTTCCGGGGCCTTGTAGATACGCGCCGAGGCCGGTACTTGACGGCCTTTGGCATCCCGGTTGATCCGTACCCATCCCTGTTCTCCACGGATCATGCGGTCATAGGTCAGCTCAATGCCCGCCAAGCCCTGGTTATCGAGACCTACAAAACCCAATACATGACTGGCCAGGGAACCTTCCGGATAAACCCGTTTGGTTTCTTGCAGGCTTTTAATGCCCGGACAATTTAATTTTTCCACCCGTGCGGCCACATCATCAGAGACCTTGCGTTTAATCCAAACAAAAGCTTTTTTACTCTTAAACCGTCTTGACAATCGTTGCGGAGAAATCCCCAATAAGGCGCCCAGTTGCCTGGCGGTTTGCACCGGCCGGCTCACCTCAGCCGGCACGGCAAAAAAACTGGTGACATGACGATTGAGGGCCAAGGGCTGGCCATGGCGGTCATAGATATTGCCCCGCGCCGGCTGAATCTGGACGGTCCTTTCCTGCTGTTTCAAAGCCAAGGTCGTCAAGTGCTGGTGCTGTATAATTTGAATAAAAAAAAGCCGGAAGGTCAAAACCACAAAAAGCACCACCATACCCGTCAGCAGCAAAGGCATGCGGCGATCAATGATATTCGCTTGTGGTTCCCGCTTGGCGCCTTTCACCCACCAGCCTCCTTTTACGACGCCGGCAGGGAACAACGGTCGGGACTGTTCCCTGCAACGTTTTTTTCAATACCCTGCCTGGTCGCCGACGACACTGTTCCCCTGCAGGGGCAAATTATTATTTGCCCCTGCTCATGGTCGTTTCCGGCAACAACCGGCTCAGCCATTGCCACAGATCCCAAGGATGATGCTTTTCGTCCATGGCCGGATCGCTTAAAAATATAAGTTGTTCCCCCACTGGTGTTATCAATCCCATTTCTTGGCGCGCAATATATTCGATTCTTTCCAAACTGGCAAGGCTATTGCGTTGACTGAGTAAAATGCGTTGTTCGTCCAAGGCTTGATTGACCTGCACCTTGATCTGATTAAGGTGGTAACCTAATTTAACCACCTGCATTTCCTGCCAGACCCTTAAAAAAATCACGGCAAAGAGCATACCCAAAATACCCAGAATCAGGGGGAGCCGGCGCACGGCAATTTTCCGGTCCGTTTTTTGTCCTGCCATAAAATAGATGGTGACAAAATCCTTGTCCAATTTCCCGGTTAAGCTGTTCCCCGCCATGCTGACCTTCTTTAGTCTGACATGCTGACTTGCTGTTCCTAATAGGTGCCGGTATTACCTGCCCTTGGTGTGTTCCACCATTTCGATTCGTTTAGCGGCCCGGCATTTGGCACTGCGGGCACGCGGATTTTGCATAAGTTCTTCATCGCTGGGCAGGACTATTTTTTTAATGGTTCTTTCCCATGCCGGACGGCGCAACCATTGCTTGACGATTCTATCCTCCAGCGAGTGAAAGGAAATCACTACCAAATGTCCACCCACTGTGATCATCTTTTCCGCCGCGACCAGCCCCTTTTCCAGGGAGCCCAATTCATCGTTAACGGCTATACGCAAGGCTTGGAACGCTCTGGTAGCCGGATGTATTTTGCCGCTTGGACCTACAGCTCTTTTGGCCAGGGCGGCCAGCTCGGCTGTATCGTTGAGCGGCCGGTGGCGCACAATCAGATGCGCCAATTGCCGGGAACGTCGCTCCTCGCCGTAGGTATAAAATAGATCGGCCAGGGTTTTTTCATCAGCATGATTAATGATGCTCTCCGCTGTAATGGGCTGGGACTGGTCCATGCGCATATCCAACGGCCCGTTGTGTTGAAACGAAAATCCCCGCGTCTGCTCCTCCAGTTGAAAAGATGAAACCCCCAAATCCATCAAAATGCCTTTGACCGAAGATACGCCATGGTCATAAGCTATTTTTTCCATATCACAGTAATTGCCGTGAGCCAAAATCAGCCGCGATCCATACGAAGCCAGACGTTTCGCGGTTTGAGTCAACACACCTTTGTCCCGGTCAATACCCAGAACCTTGCCTGCTGGGGCGGTGGCTTGGAGCAGCGCTTCGGTGTGGCCACCACCACCCACAGTGGCATCGATCCACCAGCCTTGGCTTTCCGGTGCCAATAATTGGATGGTCTCTTTTAATAAAACCGGTTGGTGTCGCATCAACCTCACGCGGCAGCGTAAGTCAAGGCATGGTAGCTTTGGATGGCATCCTGGCGTCGGGCATAAATGCGAAAATGTCGCGTCATGTCGGTCAAGTTGAATACTTGTTGTATATAAGGGTTAAGATGGGCGAGGCGAAGATCTCCGTGCACAGCGCGCAGTTTTTTTAAACTTTCCGCCATGATACCCAAGCCTGTGGCATTGATGTGTTGGACCTTGGATAGGTCAAGCACCAGTTGATAATGCTCCTCATGCACCATGGTGGAGATAGCATTGCGAAGCTGAACAACTTCTTCCATGTCAACATCACCCAAAATATTGATAATGGTGACATCACCGTTATGTTTGAATTTCATGGCCACTTGCTGCACACCCCCTTTCTCGGTTTGGGCCGGCGGCCCGTATTAAAGGTCCTGCAACTGTTCCGCAATATCCTCTAAAGATTTCCCGGAGGAAAGGTACTGCTCCCACCTTTCGGGCGACCATATTTCAATGCGGTTGGAAACACCCACCACCACGGCTTCCTTGGACAGGGCGGCATAAGTTCTTAAATTGGAAGGCAGCATAATTCTGCCTTGTTTATCCAAGCTGCAGTCCACGGCGCCTGCAAACATGCGGCGCACAAAATAACGATCATCTCCACGATTGAGGGGACGATTGATAACCTTGGTTTCAAAAGCCTTCCACTCGTCCAATGTATAACCAAAAAGGCAGGCATCAAGCCCCTGGGTTATAATCAACCGTTCAGGAACTTGTTTTTCTGCCATGACCTCGCGAAAACGGGAGGGAATGGAGAGCCGGCCTTTTTCGTCCAAATTATGTTCATAGGTTCCTAGGAACAAGAGTTATCCCCACTTTCCACCACTTTTCCCCACTTCTTGGGATAATTTACCCCCCACATGCCACTTTGTCAATAAATAAAAGACAGGTCCCCACTTTTTTTACAGCTCGTTTCTGTTGCGGAAAGGACATTTTCATATCCCCTCTCCCCCGAATTTGGGGGAGAGGGGAAGGGTGAGGGGGTAAAAGCCTTTGATTCTAAATATAATCCCTCACCTTACCTCTCCCAAGAGGAGAGGGATTTTTTATTAAGATCGAAAAAATCTGTTTCCGCAACAAGAACTGGATAGTTTCAGTTGCAGCGCCGCCGGCTTGGAAATATAAATAATGGTAAGAGCCATTGTCTTAGGGGCAATCAAATAAATAGGGGTTGTGGAATATCAGGAAAAATAAAAGGAGGAGTCATCAAATACCGCGCAGCAAGCTGTGGGCTATTCGCGATAACGTAATAAAAAAAGCGCTGCCCATATCTATGGACAGCGCTTTTGGATAAAAATTTATATTAACGTTTTGAGAATTGGAATCTTTTTCTGGCGCCCGGTTGGCCGTATTTTTTACGTTCGACCATACGGGAATCGCGGGTGAGATAACCAGCTTTGGAAAGGGTGGATTTCAAATCCATATCCGCCTGTACTAAGGCTCTGGCCAAACCATGAATAATAGCACCGCTCTGACCGGTAAAGCCCCCGCCTTTGACATTAATCCAGACATCAAATTTGTTGGCCGTAGCCGTAGCCTCCAGGGGTTTGCGGATCAATTGCTGATGGGTACGGCTGTGGAAATATTGTTCCGCCGGCAAACGATTAATGGTGATCTGTCCTTGCCCTGGCCTTAACCGTACCCGGGCCACCGAGGTTTTGCGCCGTCCGGCGCCAATAAATTCTAACGGGGTTGCTTGAGCACTGTTTTCCATGCCTTAAATCTCCAATTTTTCCGGATGTTGAGCTTGCTGTTGATGCTCTGCACCCTTATAGATTTTAAGTTTTTTAATCATCGCTTGGCCGAGGCTGTTTTTTGGCAGCATGCCCTTCACAGCCAGTTGGAACAACCGTTCCGGATGTTTGGCAATCAATTCTTTATAGGGCGTGTATTTGGCTCCGCCCGGCCATCCGGAATGGGTGAAATCTATTTTTTGGTCGAGTTTCTTCCCGGTCAAACGAACTTTTTCCGCATTGACGACCACCACAAAATCCCCGGTATCCGCATGGGGGGTATAGATGGGTTTGTGTTTTCCTTTAAGGATACTGGCTATTTTACTGGCGGCACGACCTAGGACAACACCATCCAAGTCAACCAGGAACCATTTGCGATCTACATTACCACCTTTGGGAAAAGGCGTGGACATATGCTATTCCTCCTGCATCATTCATCTACCTAAAATACCCGGGAAAGGGACCTGCGATTTGAAAAGGACAGGTGCTTCCCTAAAGGGCCAAGAACAGAGTGAACAATTTATGAATTTAATGGCCTTTTGTCAAGATAAAAATGCTTTTTTTAGCGACTTAATGACTTTTAAGCAGCCTGAGCCGCGTCGCGGAAGAGCCGGCGTTTATAGTGTTCGCCTATTTGTTTTTCCAGCTGGACCGGCAGGGGATTGAGTACATCAATAAGCGCTCCCAGCGCGCCCCCTTGGCCAGGCTGTAGGAGCACCCCCGGTACGAACACTTGATAATGCTTACTTTCCTTGTCAAGCCATTTACCGATCATTTCGGCATGCATACCCGGCAGACGACTTATCCCCGACAGGGTCTCCAAACTGGCCTGAATGTCCTGTTTCTTGTCCAAGTGGGCAATGACACGAATCATGGCACGAACCAAAGCGGTTAGCTGGTCCTCAGTTCGGGTCCTGGCCCAGCGTTCATATAATTGCCTCAAAGGTGTCCGATGATCGCGCAATAACCCGGCCAATGGCGAGGGGGTGCTGGACAATTGGACTTCTGCCACCAAGGCTGGATCCTGGCTTAGCCAAAAGCGCAGATAAGGTTGTTGCCAAGCTCCCGGGAGCAGCAATACCAAATGCAGCCCTGTTTTCTTAAGAGGGTCCAGCCAGAATGAGTCCGGCTCAGGGGATTCAGCGTTGTTTTCCCGGCCTTGATAAATTTCAGAAATTACTGCACCCGACTCCATGAGGCTTAAGGCCTGGATGGAAGAATCCAATTTATCCAGGCTGGTGATATTGACAACCTGCCTACTGACCAGCATGGCATCTTCTCCGATTTCCATGACGTTTACACGGCCATTGGTAAAAGCATACTGGTAGTTGTTCAAATCCTGGCCCAGACTCATGAGCTCAGGTTGTTCCTCCTGGGCCACTTCTGCAGCCGAATCCCAAACCCGATGACCCAAAGACGGTGCCAAAGGAATCAATGTCCCTGGCCTCGCCGCCGTCATCTCCTGCAAGGCTATCTTCAATTGGGTGAGATACTGTACTTGCTCCAGCACCTGTGGCGGCACCCCCCCTTGGACCAGGACTTTGGTCATCCATTGATCGATCATAGTAATTAACAGCCGGGCGGTCTGGGGCATGGACAGTAAGGAAACCTGCTGCGGATAGTCAGTAACCTGCTGAACCAGGCGCAGATGATTCGATCTGCTGGCCTGATGCTGCACCAGGTAGGCCAAGCTGTCTTGCCGTATCAGGGCTTGCGGCAATGCGGTTGTCTGCGCCTCCTGCAGTGCGGTTTGAATAACCTGCAAGCCTTCACTGAGCATGGTCTGTTGCAGTTCAGGGATCTGGTGTAACAACGTCACCGGACTGATGTCAGCACCACGTTTGGCTTGTTGTTGCAGCAAGGCTTCTACATCTAAAGTGTTTGGTTCCGAGCCTGCATTCAGCCAGTGCTTTAAAGGCGCCAATTCCTGCTCGACAATACTTACCAAATCATACAGACCCAAAACCATATGCTCTTGCGGATGGCGATAAGCCTCAACGGTCAAAGGATCGGTTTGACTTTTGGCAGCAGCTGCATGAAGCCAACCGGCTTGTTCCAGGAACCACGATCGGTACTGTTCTTTCACTTTCGTGGTCTGGCTGCTTGCAGGCAAGGGTGCAAGAGTGTACTCCGATGTCAAGGCTTGTCGCCGTTGGCTAATAATCAGGTCACTCAGGTCCTGTCCCTTTTGGGCATAATAGTTATCGCGATGATGCTGCAGCACCAGTTTAAAATACCATCGCAGCGCTCGGTATTTCAGACCAGCAATCCAAGCCTGCCATCCAGCTTGGCTATTGCTTTGGCGGTTTAACACTATATCAAGCAAAGCATTGGGAACATAAATGGTGGGCTCCCTATGACGGCCTTCCTCTTGGTAATATCCCTGCCAATAGGCTGGCTTCAACCACGGCAAGCGGCCTTCCACCTTAATCCCCGCCAAGTGGACTGGTTTAATTTCAAAGCCGGCACGGTTGGCTAAAAAGCTGGTGGTCATCACATCTGGCAAGCCGGCCTCCAAGAGCAGACGCCTGACGGCTGGCTGGGTTTCGTCCACCGTCACTTCCTTTGTGTGGGCCGGCGCGGTTAGCCAGGAGGCCAGCAACAACCGGCTGTAAGCAAGCGCCCCTCTTACCATCGGACCCAGCTTGGACCAGGGCCAGCGCAGCTGTCGCTGATCGATCCCATCATTATTTTCTTCAAATATAATGACCATTAATATCTTTTCCAGAACCTTGCCCCAGAATCCCAATTCCTCTTTGACGGGCATGGCGCCCGCAGCGGCTTGCTCTGTCAGATATCCTAATTCTTGACCATCGAGAGCCGGCGAGAAGATGGCGGCATGCTTTTGGGAATGATGGCCTTTTCCAGGCCCCTTGGAACGCTGGCTTTCTTGGAGTACTTGCACATAGAGGCTGGTATCGGGGCGGTTTCCTTCCTCTATTTTTTGTTTAATTTTGGGTAGCGCAATAGTTAATCTGGCCAAGCTGAATAAGTCAAAGAAGGGATCCAAGGGTAGGCCGTATTGTCTTAATAACCCCTTCTTATCCTCCCAAGTTTCTGGCGCCACCTCCGCCGTTTTGAGTTCCTTGTGGCGTTGCATAAAAAGCTTGCGGTTGATGGCCACCACCGCATGGCTCACGGAAACGGCTGCTTCTTTGATCATGGCCACGGGCCCAAGGAGGATGACGACCAAAATGAGCCAGGGCAGCCGCAACACCCGTCTCTTTGGTTCCCGCTCATCATGACGGTAGAAAAAATTAATGGCGCTTTGTTTAATCAAAGCCCAACCTTCCAAGTTGACCACCGCCTTGTCAGTCTGTTGTTCCCCACGGCGCTCCAGGCTTTTAATGTCACTACCTGCGGTTTGGAAATAACTGTCCTCATCCAGGTGGGCATTTTCCTGGACTTCCAAAATAGATGTCCCTTCGTGCGCCGCTTCCCTTTCAATGACCTGCTCCATGGCCCATTTGTAATCTCCCAAGCTCAGACGGCGGCCTGGTTTTTTTTGTTGCTCCAGGATCTTGGCTGCTGCCTCAATTTGGTTCTGTTCATACTTCAAGAAAAAGGGATGAGGCGTAATGCCATGAAGCAGAAGGATCTGAATTTTATTATTCAGGTCCCCCCAGTTACCGCAAAAGGTTTGGATATCGTCCTGGAATGGTGTTTCAAAAGTAAGGTTGTAACGCCATTGCAGAGCATGATATTGCCGCTTGGCTCTTTTCTTCTCGCTTAATGGCTTGCCGGTCCTTTCAAAAGCCAGGACCGTGTCCATTTCCATTTCCTTGCTCTCCAGAATTTTTTTTGGCAATAAGGCCAGATCCACGGCCGAACGGTGGGTCAGATGTTCCACAATGGCCCGGACTTCCCCTATGGGCAGCCCGGCTTGCAGCAGGCCTTCACGGATTACCAACCCGGCCACGGTACGGTCGCTGACCAGGTTAAAAACCCGGCGGCGGATATAAATTTCATTGCCAAAGGAAAATATCCCGCTTTTGATCAGATCGCCCATCCAACTGGGGGCCGCTTTTTTGGGCACCAAAAGCAGATGACCGGTTTTGCAAAGTTGCCTGAGCCTGGCCATGTCCGGTGTCACGCCGGGATGTTGATAAATATAGAGCACCACACCTTCAATATAATGATCAATAATTTGCTGCAGCGTCTTGGTCCTGGAATAGGCCACTTCCGATACTTTGCTGATCTTATCCTGATCCTTGAGCACGCTGGAGAAACCAAGCAGGCTGTACATAAATACCACAAAAACGGAAAGATCCACCAGCGTACCGTTCAGAAAATGAAACATGGTGCCAAACTGCACCATGGGGGTCGCCAGGGCTTCGGGCAGCAAGGCCGGCCAGGTTTGGCCAATCCAAGCCAAGCCGCCTGTAAATACCATGGAAAAAATCAGCAATGAAGCAGGTATCAAGGAGGCCAAAGTGGTGATTTTAACGGTTTGATTAACTTTGAAATTTTTGGACATGGTCAGCCACTTGGTAATCAGGCCGATCAAGCTGAATAGTTGCAGGCTGAGCAACAACGGCACGGCCGGACTGATATGATAAGTAATGAATAGCAAAGAAGCAAAAGCAAAAAACATGGCAATGTCCCGAATGGGCTGGCCTGGCTGGAAATTGTCCCATATACGATTGAGTAAAGAGCGTTTCTTGGTTTTGTCGGCTCGCTGCATTGGCAATGCCGATAATTTTTGTTTGCGTAGGATAAAGTCGGCCACGTTGAGGAAAAATTGTGCAAAGGACAAAATGCCGGCTACTTTCTTAAACATTTTCAGGCTAACGTCCTGCACCTGCCCGCCCAGCGCATTGCCTAAAAAAACAGCCATGAAAAACGCCGCTGGAAATTTACTGACTTCAATAAGCACCACGGCCGCCACAATTTTGATGGTATTGGTGGCCAACTTTTCCAACCAGTCCGAGTCCTTGGTGTAATTTTTAATAAGAATAATGGCCACAAAGATCATGGCGACCCCTGTCCCGGCATAAAGACCAATGGCAGCCAGGGAACCGAGGGCTAAAAACTTGGAACTGTAATCGAACATCCTGGCCATGATGAACAGCCCGACGGCCAGCAACGTCGTGTGCGGTTGCATGGCCTTGTTTTTAAGAAAATCATGAAAGTCCTGAACCATGCCTGCCCAGATCTTTTTCCATTCATCAATGAGGGTCCAAAATAGTTCACTTAGTTTCAACCACCGTTTTTCCCTGCTCCTGGTCATGGCAATGTTGGCCGTCATAACCAAAACCCCCATCATGCCCAGCAAAACCGTCATCAACACAAAGGTCATGGTCCAGGAAGTGGGATCAGGCGACAGCTGGGTGACAATAGGCACCAAGCCAATGGCCAATTTCAAATCACTCATCATTTCCATATAAATAGGCATGACGGCTAATTTAATTTTTTTCCGGACGGCCAATTGGCCAACCTCTTCGGCCTGCTTCCTTTCTTCTTCAGAAGCATACGCCGGCTTGTTGTTGGCCTTAATTGCTTGCCGTCGCTGATCCAGGTAATGGATGATCAGGACCTCGTTCACCAGCGCCATGCTGATGATGCCCGTCACGATCCAGCCGGGCGGAGTCAAGGGCAGCTGCACGTTGGCAGCCACGGTCAGGATAATCAACAAAGTCGTGATCAGGGAGGGGCGGGCCAAATTATTTTTAATTAATATGATTGGCATAAAAAACGGGATAAACAACCGCGAGAGCCCTTGCACCATCACGCGATACCAGACAACCACGGCCAGGCTTTTTTCCCCTTGGGCTGCGGCTTGGGCGATTTGGGGGTAAGACCGTCCTTGGCCCAGGGGTTGCAACCAGCGCAGGTTTAAAAGCCGGGTCACCACTTGCACCATCAAGGGCTCGGCATAGTTTTGATGCGCCGCTTGCAGCAACGTTTTGGCGGCACCGGGCAGATCGGCCAGGGTTTCCGGAGTGGGCACCACAAGCGCAGGATGGGCAAGCATGGTTTTCAGTTGTTTAAAACCAACCTCCAATCCTTCCTGGCGTTTGAGTTCCACCTCTTTGGCCAATACTTTTAAGCGGTCCAAGCTATAACGGAGGACAAAGGGATTCAGGATGAGATCATGCCGAAGGAGGAACTTGGTTTTGGCTCTGAGCAAGCTGTAATTGCCGCTGAACACCTCGTGATAAGTGCCTTTCGTGTTTTCAAAGGTGATCGCCAGTTCTTTTTCCAACCGTTCCCGCTGGACATAAGCTCTTTTCAAGGAATCGGAAATAGAGGCCCTGGCGGTGCGTTGGCTTATGACGGGCTTGGCCAAGGCCACAGCGCCAGCCACGGCCAGAAGCGCAATGCCGCCCACCAGCCAATGAACATCAACCGGCAAGCTGTGAAGGGATTGCCAAAGACCGTCGACACTTTGAGCGGTCCAATGGGAAAAGCCATGCCAGGTTGACTCCACATAAGTGGCATGGGCTGTGTGCGCCATAGATAATGGATTGGCAAAACTGCCATCTGGTATATCAAAATCGCGGGAAGGCAGCGGCATATCAAACTTTGGGGAGGGGCTGGGTATATCAAAATCCCTGTCCGAAAGGGGGAACACGTCTACCACGCCCCGGGCATGATGACCGGCCTGTCTGATTTTATCCGCATCCGCCACCACGGCAGACACCTGATCGCCGGGATGAATGAGATCAGGATTGGCCAGATGAAAACTCGACACATCAACGCCCAAACGCCGGGCAACAGCGGATAAACGGTCATACTTGGCTACTGTATAATGGATAAGCGTGGTGGCAGCTTGGGCCATGTTTAAAAACCCACCGGCCATAAACAGTGCCGCTGCCATGGCCATGCTTTTGGCCGTACGCCAAATCAACCCCCGGCTTTCCCCCGTTGGCAGCAGCTGGCGAAACCAGATGCCCAAAATTTGTTTGGCTTGCGTACGCCATTGCCGAAGAGAGAAGGCTACGGTGGTGACGGTTTTGCGATTGACCTTGGTCAGCGCCTTTTGAATGGTTGGCCACAAGCTACGCTTATAAAACGCTGCTTTTTGACCCCCGGCCAAAGGCACCGTGGTAGCGGCTACCTTATCGACCATAGCATCATCTTGTGGATGGTAAAAAACCGCTTCAAAGGCTGAATGCTTCAGAGGCACATGGCATACGTGGCTGTCGCCCGCCAGGTCGTCCAGAGCCAAACCTACCTTTGGATTATCAGCCGGATAATTGTCCAGGACAGCCTTTACCGCTGCCGTCACTTTCTTTTTGACAAAGCGCGCCTTCTCACGATTAATCACAGCCCCCGTGGTCGCGGTTTCCAACATGAGGTCCATCAATGCATAATCACTACGTTTATCTTGCGGCAGATTTTCACCCACCGGCAATTGTCCGCGCTGCAAAGGAACTGCAAAAGGTTTTAAGGCCATTAAATCATTATTGAGCGCCAGGATTTTTTCCAAAGGGGTTTTATAACCGCGGATGAGTTCAGTATAAGGGTTCTGCAAATCAAATTGACGCATTTGGGGATCAACCCCGATATAACTCACGCCGGCTTGTTTAAGCGCTTCCTCAATATGCTGGCTGTGATACCCCCCGGTGATCAAAACCGCAACCGATTGTTGCTGGTTTGCCATGGCCTCCAAGGTATGGCGTACAAATTGGTTGCTCCGCTCATCTGCCAACTGGTAAAAGTGCAAGCCGTCATCCACCCATTGGTCCAAACGCACCACTTGATCATCGAGCAGCAGCATGCCTTCGTTGCCATAAGTTTTATAAAAATCAAGAAAACGTTTTAAGCGGAACGCTTCCCGATGGTGCCGGATCATCTCCAATTCGTCATCAGTAATGGAAATGCCCAGTAAATTCTGAATCATTTCCAAATAATCGAGCAATTGGTCAAAAGTCCGTTGCTTGTCTTGCTGATAGAAAAGTTCCCGCCCCGCCTGGTCCAAAGCCCTCACCTGCTGAAAGAGCACCTTCACATCTATGGTGTTGCTGAAACTGGCCTGTTTGGTGGCCAGATAGGTCATGACATGGCCGTAAGGTGCCGGATTTAGATGTTGTGTTCGGGCTGCTTTGATTAGCAATTCACAATAATGATAAAAGGAGATTTTACCGTTATGCAGGGCTACTTTAAGGCTATCCCATTTCCGAAGTTCAGGGGAGTAGATGGCGGGTTTGAGGTCCTCGAAAGCTTGGCGCAAATCAAGTAGGACCCCCTCCACCTCCCGCGAATAAAAGTTTTGCACCAAAGCGTAACTTTGTTGATAGAGCACCTCATCTTCTATGCCCACCAATCGCAGGCCCTTGGGATCAAGGGCCACCGCCAATTCCGCGCCCGACAATTTTCCTTGTCTAATAAAATAGTGGCCTACCTGCTGCTTAATTTCTTCCAATGGGAAAGTAGACAGTTTTGAAATATCCAAAGGACCACGGGCACCTTCGATCGCCACCAGGTTGACCCCATAAGAATAATGAAGGTACTTGATCAACTGCGCAATGGTTTCTTGAATTTGGTCGTGACAATGGAAATCCTGAATATGAATGACCAGTTTGTTTTTACCTTTTTTCAAAGCTCTGATTTTTCCCAAATAAGATGGCACTGCCAAGGGACGATCGTTGATGACAATGGGATCACCATATCTTGGCAAAGAAGAAAAGGCCCACGTCACATGAGGCAAAAACATAAATACTGACAACAATAGGGTTACACTGCGCTTCAGCATGACCTGCAGGCGCTCGGCCGGTCTTGTCGGGCGACTTGATACAAGCTTTCCCATGTGGCCAAGGTTATCCCACCGTGGTTTTAGCATTGATGCTTTTGCTCCTTTTCAAACAGCTGCTGCATGATTATGGTGAACGCCGTGCTTGCAGTAGAAGGCGAGCGGACAGGTTGTTTAAACCATGATTGGTAAAACTTGATTATTTTTTAAAAACGAGCGAATTATGCGGTTTGCCAATTAAGTTAAAATGAGGTGGCCATTAATTATATGTTTTGATTGGATTAGGAAAAAACTGAGCAATAACTTTTTTGACCAAAAACCAGGATATCCTTCTTTTTAAAAATCTTGAGGATATTGGTCGCCAGTAAAAAACAAGGTTATTTTTAAGTATTCTTATGTTTGCAGGTCCTTAATGGGCGCGGCACAATATATGGTGCATTGCGATCAGCAGTTGTATTGATCGGACAGGTAATTGGCTGTTAATGTCGAAAGAATAGGTCACCGGAAAAACATCTTAATAATTTTGACTAATTTGGAAAAATCTTTTTTTGGATAGGAAGCCTGACGCAAGGCCTCTTCTCCGCTCTTGGGATCATTAATACTGTCAAACAAAGCTTTATAAGGGATAACCAACATGCCGGCCATTTCCACATAGCCGGCATTAAAAGCATGATCCATCACCGACTCCTCTCCCCGGGGAAGAAATACATCCACGGCCATTCCGGAGGTTTGCTGCCAACTCAATATATTACACAATATTTTTTCGCGGTTTAAATAATCAAGCAGTTGTTTTTTGCGTTCATAAAGCAATTCTTTAAAATTGGAACGCATCACCAGCGCATTGGCAGGATAGCGGTTTTCCGAACCATCATCTTCATTGTCAATAACCTCAATGGAAACACCCTGCTGATCATGCCCTTGATAACTGCCGCTTATTTTGTTTTGATCCAATAGGCCAACCAGCGGCAAATACATCGCCGGCACTGCCTGGACATGAAAGTGATCAACCGAGGCGCCGCCCCCCCAAGGATTGTAGCCCATAACATATCCAATTTTGGCCAATTCTGATCGAAGCACATGCATATCCTTAAACAAATTAAGCGGCATTTGTTGGGGAAAATGCTGTTGGGTATCATGATTTCTGGTAAGCGAGGCAATAATCAGATGACCCGGCACGATAGGCGCTGGCTGCACTAAAATGCCGTAGTGCATGCGGCTGGGCGCCTGCCAGATAAGATAGTGTTCATTTTCCGGAAATGTTTCCCAAGCCAAAAAATCAGTTTTGCGTCCTGGCTTTTTAGAGACCGGCTGACCCTCAGCCCGACGATTAGCAGGATCGCGATAAGGATTGTATTGATAGATCACCGGGGAATGGTCAAAAGCTTTGACCTGGATGGTTTTATCAAAGGCATCATATTTTATAAACCCATTTTCCCGCGAGACCTGGAGCAAGGCATTGATCAAGACCGCCAAATTCAATTTGGCATTCATCACGCCTTGATGCCCTAAATTCAGGGCCAGATGCTTACGGATCAGGGTTTTGGCGATATCACTGTCCAATCCCCTCCCTGAGGATGGCGGCGATGATAGATATGAAGACATGGCCACTTGTATCATGCTTTGATTATCGAATCGTCAGGCCCCATTCTGAAGCACTGGTTTGCTGTTTTTTCTCCCAAAAACGATTTTCTCAAGGTAAAGACCATAGGCCGGGGCTGTTGGACCCGCCTGGGTGCGGTCACGACTTTTTAAAACCTGCTTCATATGGGTATAGGGCCACTTACCTTTACCCACTTGAACGGCGGAACCTACGATATTGCGCACCATATGATATAAGAAAGCATTACCTTGTAAGCGAAAGGTAATGAGCGGGCCTTTCCGGCTGATGGTAATGGCGTGGAGTTCCCTGACCGTATGCTTGGCTTGGCAGCCCGATGATTGAAAACAAGCAAAATCATGGCGCCCAATTAAATAGCCCATGGCTTTTCGCATCTTATCTACATCCAAAGGTTGCATGACTTGGAAGGCCCTGCCTTCCCAAAAAAAAGAAGTCACCGGACGGTTAAAAATAAGATAGCTATAGATTTTATATTTAGCCCGGTAGCGGGGAACCCAATCCAGAGACACACGGCGGCAGTTCACCACCCTGACCGTCTTGGGCAAGGTGTCATTGAGCGCCCCCATGAGCCGCTGCGGAGCCAGCGGACGGGCCAGGTCTACGATAGCCACCTGACCACGGGCATGCACGCCGGCATCCGTACGGCTGGCGCAAGCCACCCGGCGTTCTTCCCGAAACCGTTCCAGCACTACTTCTTCCAGGGCTTGCTGAACCGTATAAGCATTGGGCTGGAGTTGAAAACCGGCGAAAGCCAGGCCATTATATTCCAGTGTCAATGCATAGCGATTGACCTTGGTTTCATTCACTGTCATTTGCCACGCTTCCTTCCTTCTTTCTTTAATCCTCTATTGCATAATTAAATTGGCTCAAAGAACGGAAACTTTATATAATAAGTGCTGTTTATATTGTCAGCGTGCTATTCAAGGAGGATCACGTCATGGCTTCCAGGGGTTCCCATCACCATGTATTTGTAACCATACTTATGGGCTTCGCCGTTGTTATCCTGGTCATTTGGTTAGATGAATTTATCGACCTTCCCCGGATCTTATTTCATGCACCTGCCACTTCTCCCGGATTTGCCGAAGCCCTGTTGGAATCCTTTTTTGTCCTATTGCTGGCAGGAATTGTGGCCAGGATTGTTCATAAAAACGTTATCAAGATTGAAATCGCCAACTGGGAGAAAGCGAAACTATTCTCCATTATATCCCATGATTTAAAAAAACTCTTTAGTACCATAGTGGCCAATTCCAATGTGCTGCAGACCGCTTTTGATAATTTATCCCAGGAAGATAAATATGAACTGGCCTGTACCATATATTATTCCAGCAAGCAATGTTACCATATTATTGACAACTTGCTTAATTGGGCTCAGTCCCAAATGAACAATATCGCTTTCCATCCTGTACCCTTGGTATTAAGTGAAGTGGTGGAGGAAAATGTCCTCCTGCTGCAGGATCAAATGCGTCAGAAAGGCGTGACCTGTGAAGTGGATATTAACCGTAATTTCGTGGTATCTTTCGATACCACCATGCTTAAATCGGTTATCCGAAATTTGTTGTTTAATGCCGTTAAATATTCCCACCCCAAGGCGTCCATCCAAATCCGGGCGCAGGAAAACAAAAACACGGTAATCCTGTCCATCATCGATCACGGCGTGGGCGTTCATCCCCATCATTTAAAAACCCTCTTGGCCACCAGCCATTTTTCCAGCCGGCCTGGCACTGCCAAGGAATCAGGCGCCGGCATCGGGCTGCAGATCACCAAGGAGTTTGTCGCCCGCAATCGGGGCCAATTTTCAATCCAAAGCAGCCCCGAGCAAGGCACCACTGTGCAAGTGGTGATGATCAAGTCTTCCCTCGCTTAGATTCTGTGTCTCTATTAAAATAATTTCCTCACGCCAAGCCGCAAAGACGTTAGGAAAGATTTAAACCATTGAAGGTCAACCCCTTATTCAGTATCAGTTTCTTTTGCTTTCTGGGCGGCTTTGCCGGCCTAAGCCAAAGCGCCTTTTTTAATCAATAATTCCGCGATTTGAACGGCATTGGTGGCTGCGCCTTTACGTAACTGGTCACCAGCTACCCATAAGGCCAGCCCATGGGGATGGGAGAGATCCTCCCGGATACGGCCCACCCAAACATCATCCTGATTGGAAGTCTCCAGAGGCATGGGATATTTCAATTGCAAGGGGTCATCCACCACCTTGACGCCCGGTGCCTGAGCCAACAAGGCACGAGCCTCATCAGCGGTTAATTTCTTCTCCGTTTCGATTTGCAGGCTTTCCGCATGGGAAGTGAACACAGGCACCCGCACACAGGTAGCTGAGACCATGATGGTGTCGTCGTGGAGCATCTTTCTGGTTTCATTGACCATTTTCATTTCTTCCCGCGTATAACCATTGTCTTGGAAAACATCCACTTGCGGCAAGACATTAAAGGCAATTTGATAGGGATAAGTCTCCACCGTTATGGATTCACCGGCTGCAAATTGTTTGACTTGGCGTTCCAATTCCTTCATGGCCGCCACGCCACTGCCCGATACAGCCTGGTAGGAACTGCAGATAATACGTTTGATTTTGGCCGCGTCATGTAGGGGTTTGAGGGCGGTCAGCATAATGATCGTGGTACAATTGGGATTGGCAATCAACCCTTGGTGCTGATAGGCGTCCTCCGGATTGACCTCCGGCACGACCAAGGGCACCTGGGGATCCATACGAAAAGCACTGGTGTTGTCAATCATTACCGCCCCGGCCGCTGTGACTGCCGGTGCATATTGTTTGGATACCGCACCCCCGGCAGAGGCCAGCACGATATCCAAGCCCTGAAATGACTGAGCCGTCATTTCCAAGACCTCATGTTCCTGTCCGTTAAAAATCAGTTTTTTTCCGGCCGAACGTACCGAGGCCAAAGGACGTAACTCCGCAATGGGAAATTTCCTTTCCTCCAATACTTTGAGCATGACTGATCCCACAGCACCGGTCGCCCCCATAATGCCAACCCGATATTTCTTTGCCATAATGCCAACTCCTTAATCAATTCTCAGAATTCCCCGGCGCTTGCCGCCGACCCTTTCCCCTAAGCGATGAAAGGGATCTTGACCGTTTCTTTCTCTCCTATCAATTGCGCATCCCTTTGCCGCCGAATAATTTAAATTTTAAAGTTTTGTCGCTTTTGTTTCCAACCTTTAAAAGCATGATTAGCTGGCTAATCTACACAATTTTGATTTTAAATACAATTATTTTTTAGTCAAAAAAAAACGGCCCCCGAAGGGGCCGTTTGCTATTTTTGAGTTATGGTCAGAAAATTGTCGAATTAGCCGATTTTTACAACGTTGGCGGCTTGCGGTCCTTTTGGTCCATCAACGATGTCGAATTCTACTGCTTGGCCTTCTTCCAACGTGCGGAAGCCATCCCCTTGGATTGCCGAGAAATGCACAAAAACGTCTTTGCCATTTTCTTGTTCCAAGAACCCGAATCCTTTAGTACCATTAAACCATTTTACTTTACCTTGAATTGCCATTAATTTTTGTTCTCCTAATCTTTTTCATAAAATCACTTGGTTATTACAAACCTAAGTTGATATAAAAAGATAGCATTTCTTCAACTTCTTGTCAAACAAACTTATTCTTTTTATCAACTTTTTTTCAGCCTCTTTTCAGACCCCAATTACAGGAGTTTGGCATGGCCGTAACCAATTCCTGGTCCCCTAGGTCTATGCTGGCCAGGACATCAGGTTTTAAGCGCCATCTCCAAGTGTTTAAAGAAGCCTTCCTGGGCTTCCTTTTCCAGCCAGGGCCAATGACCACACTGACTCAGCAGAATAAATTCAAAATCACGAATCACCGAACCGAGGGGCTCCTTTACCTTTTGAGCGGGATGAGGATCATAATCCCCGTGCAGGGCCACTACCGGGCACTGAATGTGACTTCCAATACTTAACAATTCCCCGGAATGCCGGATTTTTTCCATTTCCGGCCACACCCGGCTAAATTGCTCATAATCACATTTTAATCCACCTGTATCCAGGCTCAGGGGCGCCAACGAATCAGCCTTCACGCACAAGGCTCCAAGTTGACCCATAAGATGGTCTTTAACCGTCCCCGTGGGACGGTGCAGTTGTTCCACCAGATCTAAAAAAGCATTCCGGTCTGCTTGGGCAAGGCGGCTCAAACGCGTTGACAGCAACTGATCAGCGCTGGCTTCGTCCATCATACCACTGCTGATCATAATCAGTTTTTTCACCAAGCGGGGATAGCGGGCGCTGACCAGGTAGCTCAGCATAGCCCCCCAGGAGTGGCCAACCAGAATGGCCGGGCCAGCCAAATGATCGCTGAGCTGTTGCGCCAATTCTGCCATTTGTCCTTTCAGTGTCATGGCGGTTTGAAATGGTTCCATTACCCCCATCCTGCCCGACAGTCTCCGGGCCACCGGCGCCATGGAGCCGGGCGCGCCCGGTCCGCCATGAACAACCGCCACCTGAAAAGGTGCATGCCCGTAAGTTCGAAAAGACTCCACTGCCATTCTCCTTTGCCAATCAGAGCCATCGTCTAGCCCGATGACCGCTAAGGTTTTTTTTCGCCCTTCCGATAATGCCTATAATCCCATCTGGAGATGAGACCATGCCCAATATTAAAGGAACCAGCATTGTTAATTTAAGGAATTATTTTAAAAAGCAGCCTCCGGAAAAAGAACGCCTGCTGCTGGAACGGCTCACGCCAGAGTTGCAAAAAATTTATTTAACTGCCGTCACCACGACGTGGACACCGGAACAATTGCAGGGACAGTTTTATGAGGCCTGCGCGGATGTTATTTTTCCCGGCCACCCGGAGCGCTACATCCTGCTGGGTAAATTAATTGCCGAAGCCACCTATAGCGGCGTGTATAAAATTTTTCTCCGTATTCCCAAAATGGAATTTGTGATTAAACGCTGGCCGGTTATATGGCAAGTCCACCATGATACCGGAAAACCCTCCTACCAAAATTACCGTGAGGGCCATATTGAATTCACGGTGGAAGACCTTCCGGTATTGCCTGCGGCTACGCGCTACGTGGTTTGTGGCCACATACTTAAAATCACAGAGTTGGTGGGCGTTAAATCCTGCCAGGTCATTCATGAGGATAAAGACCCCCATGCCTGGCGTTGGCTGGTAAGCTGGACTTTCTAATCATTTCATTAAGTCAACGCTACCCCGCGACTTGCCCCGGGGATTCAGCTTCCCCTTGCCCTTTAGACAGAACGATAGGGGCAAGGGATCCCTTAATGTTTCGCAGCTTGCTGCGAAACAAATTATTGATAATGCCCCCGGGATGCTTTCAAAAAGCGCCCAGGAGGCGTCGCTGTTAAATCAACCCGGCAATAAAATCTCCTACTTCTTCCGTGTTCATACCCATGCGTCCGGCTGCCAGAGAAACAATTTTTCCTGATTCCAGCGCTTTAATAACCGCCTGCTCCACTGCTTGACCGGCCTGCTTCTCGCCTAAATGATCCAGCATCATGCCGGCGGCGCAAATGGCAGCCATAGGATTGATTTTTTTCTGGCCAGTATATTTAGGTGCCGAACCTCCGATGGGTTCGAACATGCTTACGCCCTGGGGATTAATATTGCCGCCGGCGGCAATACCCATGCCGCCTTGAATCATGGCGCCCAGATCGGTAATAATGTCTCCAAAGAGATTGGCCGTAACCATGGTTTCAAACCATTCCGGATTTTTAATCATCCACATAGTGGTGGCATCCACATGGGCATAATCACGGGCGACTTCCGGAAATTCCTTTTCACCCATTTCATGAAACGCACGGAACCAAAGGTCCCCCACATTGGTCAAGACGTTCATTTTATGTACCAAAGTCAAGGCTTTCTTGTCTTTGGCCCTAGCCCGTTCAAAGGCATAGCGCAGACAACGATCTACTTCCGTTCGTGAATAAGTCATCACCTGTGTGGCATACTCATGCGGTTTACCCTTATGCGCCGACCCGCCGACGCCTGTATAAATACCTCCGCAATTCTCGCGGATTATTTCAAAATTTATATCTTCTGGTTTTTTGTCCTTTAAGGGTGTCGCCACGTTGGGATACAACTTAACCGGCCGGAGGTTGATATATTGATCAAAATGAAAACGGATTTTCAAGAGGATACCGGTTTCCAAGGGGCCTGGTTTGACATCAGGATGGCCGATCGCACCCAGAAAAATACTATCCACCTGGGCCAGTTCTTCCAATACCGCTGGTGGTACCAGTTCTCCGGTTTTCAGATAACGGTTGCCACCCAAATCATACTCGACGTAGTCCAGTTTGAAGCCGAACTTTTGGGCAACAGCAGCCAGGACTTTTTTACCTTCCGCCACCACCTCAGGTCCGGTGCCGTCCCCGGGAATGGTTGCAATTTTGTACGTTTTATTCATGTGATTCCTCCTTCATGGCCTAAGCCATAGCCCCCTCAGGGTCACCCCTAACGGCGCTTATTCAATGGATGCAGCTGCCCCCCATAATTTTCCACCCCGGTTGGGGAGGACGGGTCATAAAATCAAAGACCTTTATCTAGCGGTCGTTTAGCTATTTTTTCACTAATTTCTTTTTGGCATAATTCATTAACCCGCCGGCTGCTACCAGTTCCTGCATGAAAGCTGGAATGGGTGCCGCGGTATAAGATTTTCCGGTGGTCATATTCTTAATCAACCCTTGGCCGGCATCCACCTCCAGCTGCTCGCCGGTTTTGGCAGCCCGGGCGGCTTGCGGACATTCCAAAATAGGCAGCCCAATGTTGAAGGCATTGCGGTAAAAAATACGAGCAAAGCTTTCCGCAATTACACAACTCACACCGGCAGTCTTAATGGCCAGAGGGGCATGTTCCCGGGAAGAACCGCAGCCGAAATTCCTGCCGGCCACTAAAATATCCCCTTTTTTGACCTTTTGAGGAAAGGTAGGATCAGCGTCTTCCATCACATGGGCCGCCAATTCCTTGGCGTTGGACGTATTTAAATATCGGGCTGGAATAATTTCATCGGTGTTCACATCATGACCGAATTTGTAGAGTTTGCCTTTGAACTTCATTATTTTTTCACCCCCTGGTTCCAGTGCGCCCCGCGCACTTCTTCCGGTGCGGCAATACGGCCCTTGATGGCCGTGGCTGCAGCCACGGCCGGCGAGGCCAAATAGACTTCACTTCCCGGATGACCCATGCGGCCCACAAAATTACGATTGGTTGTGGCCACCGCCTTTTCTCCTTTGGCTAAAATGCCCATATGGCCTCCCAGGCAAGGCCCGCAGGTTGGTGGCGAGATAATACAACCGGCATTGATAAATATTTCCAGCAGTCCTTCGTCCATGGCCTGCTTCCACACTGCCGGTGTGGCGGGAATAATCAGCGTACGCACCCGCGGACTCACGGTCTTGCCCTTTAATAATTTGGCGGCTGCGCGAAAATCTTCAATCCGGCCATTGGTGCAGGAACCGATTACCACCTGATCAATCACAATGTTTTTGCAGCCGCGTACCGGCGCTACATTGGAGGGCAGGTGGGGTTTGGCTACCATGGGTTCCATATGGCTCACATCAAATTCTTCCACCCGCTCATAAACCGCGTCCGGATCGGACTGAAAATAGCGGGGTTGGCGCTGGGCCCGGTTTTTCATATAGGCTTCGGTAATGGCATCGGGCGCCATGATGCCGGCCTTGGCCCCGGCCTCAATGGCCATATTGCTCATGGTCATGCGCCCCTCCATGGAAAGTTTGGAGATGACCGGTCCGGTGAATTCCAGCACACGGTAATTGGCCCCATCCACGCCCAACCGTCCAATGGCCGCCAGGATTAAATCCTTGGCCGTGACGTCTTTGGGAAGTCTTCCTTTAAACACAAGCTTGATGGTATGGGGCACGCGAAACCAAGCTTTGCCGGTAAGCATGGCTGCGGCCAGATCGGTGGAGCCCACGCCCGTGGCAAACGCTCCCAGGGCACCGTTGGTGCAGGTATGGGAATCAGCGCCGATCATTAAATCACCAGAAACCACCACCCCTTTTTCCGGTACCAAAGCATGTTCCACACCACATTCAGCCTGATCCCAGTAATAGGTCAGTTTTTGCGCTTTGGCAAACTCCCGTAAAATTTTGGCTTGCTCCGCTGATTTGATGTCCTTATTGGGGGTAAAATGATCAGGCACCAAGACAACCCGGTGGCGATCGAACACCTTTTTCCCCCCGTGACTGTAAAATTCCTGGATAGCCAGGGGCGCCGTGATGTCGTTGCCAAGGCAGAGATCCACCTTGGCCAGAATAATATCATCGGGTTTGACTTCCTTTTTCCCGGCCCCATGGGCCAGGATTTTTTCTCCAATAGTCATGGCTCTAGCCATTTTCTTAACTCCTCTCTGACAATCTTATCGTCAGGTTTATGCATCCAGGGCAGCGGTCCCAGTCATCAGAGGGGCCAATAAAACATACCCCAGCAAAATCCCCATCATGCCCCAACTGAACAGATGGCTGACGCTGGGGACAAACAGCCCTGCTACCGCCAGCAACCCTATAAGCAAAAAGCTCGGCCGTTCTGCAGGATTGGGATACCGAATGGGACTGACCGATAAAAAGCTCAGGGCGGTCAGGATCACCAGGAGCAGCAAGCGGTAATCAGGAGCAACCCCGGCACTGTCCTGCACCTGGGCCAATAAGGCGATAAAAGCCGCATTGATGATCAAGGGTAGTCCCACATAAGCCCGTTTGACGGTCATCGGATTATAGATGCGATATAGGGACAATCTCACCATGGCGCTAAACACCAGGATAAACACAGCGCTCAGGCCCAGCACGCCCCAGCCCCGGAAGGCCAATTGATAAATTAAGAGTCCAGGGACAACAGCAAAACTGAATATGTCGCTCAAGGTTGAAAACTCATCTTCAAAACTGCTGGGGCCTTTGGTATACCGACGCCATTGATATTCCGATCCTGCGATGATCATGGCTGATAAAATAATTTGACCAGCCAAGGCTAATCGGTGATTAATGACCAACAGCAAGGCCACGATGCCCATGGTCATTTCTATACCCATAAAGATATATGGCGCGGCTTTGGCCACCGGGCCGGCCGCACCTTGTCCCTGTTTTAAGTTCATGGCGCGATTATGACGGCTTATTTCTTTTTCAGCCAACCCATCATGCTCCGCAATTTTTTCCCCACGATTTCAATGGGATGTTCCGCTTCATTGCGTAAAATGGCAGTAAAGGAAGACAACCCGGCCTGATTTTCCAGGATGAATTCCTTGGCAAATTCCCCATTTTGGATTTCCTTGAGAATCTTTTTCATTTCTTTTCTAGTCTCTTCGGTAATCACCCTTTTGCCACGGGTGATGTCACCATATTTGGCGGTGTCGGAAATACTGTAGCGCATACCGGAAATACCGCCCTCGTACATTAAGTCCACGATCAGTTTAAGTTCGTGCAGACATTCATAATAAGCATTTTCCGGTTGATAACCCGCTTCCACCAACGTGTCAAAGCCTGCGCGTACCAGTTCACTGGCACCACCGCACAGCACTGCTTGCTCCCCGAATAAGTCGGTTTCCGTCTCATCGCGGAAGGTGGTTTCCATCACGCCCCCACGGGTACAGCCGATGCCCTTGGCATAAGCCAATGCTGTAGCCAGCGCTTTGCCGGTGGCATCCTGATGAACCGCCACCAAACCTGGTACCCCGCCCCCTTCAGTAAAGACGCGACGAACCATATGGCCTGGCCCCTTGGGAGCAGCCATAAAGACATCCACATCCGCGGGTGGCACAATTTGATTGAAATGGATATTGAACCCATGGGCAAACACCAGAGCATTGCCTTTTTTAAGGTTGGGCGCAATGGATTCCCTGTAAACCTTGGCCTGAATTTGGTCGGGCACCAGCATCATGATGATGTCCGCGGCTTTGGCGGCGGCATCAGGCGTCATCACCTTGAGCCCGCTTTTTTCCGCAATCATCCAGGATTTGGATTCCTTGCGCAATCCCACCACCACGTCGACCTTAGAATCTTTCAAGTTTAACGAGTGGGCATGACCCTGGCTGCCGTAACCGATAATCGCCACAGTGCTGCCCTTCAAAACCTTTAGATCAGCGTCTTTATCAAAATACATTTTAGCCATTTTAATCTTTCCCCCTGTTTTTTAATTCTTTAAGACGAAACCGACAAAGCTGGAATAAATGCTGTTTCTCACCTTAAGCTGCAAAGGATGCAAAGTTAAAGGTTCAAATTTTGTTTGTTCTTGTTTGCGATTATCTTTAATGGAAGGGCGAATATTTTTTTCGCCCTTACCAACGTCTCCGCCCCGACATTTTGCTTTGCTGGTTTGCTTATTTAGTTGCTTTTCTTTTGATTTCCCTGGCAATAGCCACGGCCCCGGTTCTGATCAATTCCTTGATGTTAAAGGGCCAGCACAATTCAATGAAAGCATTGACTTTATCATTGGCGCCGGTAATTTCAAAGGTATAGGTTTTTTCGGAAACATCCACAATTTTAGCCCGGAAAATCTCAGCCAACTGAACAATTTCGGAGCGTTCCTTGCCTTCGGGCTGAACTTTGATCAAAGCCAATTCCCGTTCCAGATGAGCTTCCCTGGTCAGGTCATAAACCTTGATGGTGTCCACCACTTTATTAAGTTGCTTGGACACCTGTTCCAAAATCGCATCATCACCGGTCACCACAATAGTCATGCGTGAAACCGAGGGATCTTCGGTTTCCCCCACGGTCAAACTGGAAATATTAAAACCCCGGCCGGAAAACAATCCGGAAATACGCGATAAAACCCCCGGTTTATTTTCAACCAATACGGATAATATATGTCTCATGAGCTAATCACCTCATTTTATGTAAATAAAATTATGCCCACGCCCAGGCTTCAAGCACCCTAACCTCACCCTTTGTCCGAAGATTCGGTGGTCATTGCTATGGTGAACCTTGGCACCTTGGTGGTGGATCATTAAATGCATTTATTGAATTTTTCTTCGCCAACCAGAACTGTCGCCCAACCACTTCTTTTAGGCTAGCTCGCCTATCATTTCATGAATTGGGGCTCCAGCAGGGACCATAGGCCACACGTTCTCTTCCCGTTCCACCTGAAAATCAATCAACACAGGTCCTTCAATTTCAAAGGCTTTTTTCAAGTTAGCCTCCACTTCTTCCGTCTTAGTCACCCGCAGGCCTGTGGCACCAAAGGCCTCGGCCAATTTAACGAAATCCACGGAGTTTTCAATGATCGTGGAGGAATAACGCTTGCCATGGAACAGCTCCTGCCATTGGCGCACCATACCCAGATAGCCATTATTGAGCAAAATAATTTTCACCGGTAATTTATGGTTCACAGCCGTGGCCATTTCCTGCATGTTCATCTGGAAGCTGCCGTCTCCGCTGATAATCGCCACTTTTTTTCCGGGCAAGCCAAATTGAGCGCCAATACCTGCGGGAAAACCATACCCCATGGTGCCCAACCCCCCGGAGGAAGCCCATTGCCGCGGCCGGTCGTATTTGTAAAACTGAGCGGCCCACATCTGATGTTGCCCCACGTCAGTGGCAACAAATAAGTCCTTGCCAAACAGATTAAATAAGGTCTCGATAACAAATTGAGGTTTGAGGACCGTGCTGCTTTTATCGTAAGACAGTGGAAATTTTTCTTTCCATTGGTTGATTTGCGTCCACCACTCCTCATAATGTCCAGCATTGACCTCTTTGATCAACGCAGCCATGGCCTTTTTGGCATCAGCCACCACCGGTATATCCACGGTCACAATCTTAGAAATACTGGACGGGTCCACGTCGATATGAATGATTTTAGCGCCTGGTGCGAAATGATCCACCCGGCCTGTCACCCGGTCGTCAAAACGCACGCCAATAGCTAAAATCACATCACTTTCCTGCACCGCATAATTGGCCGTGCGGGTGCCATGCATACCCAGCATTCCTAAAAATTGGGGATGGGTTCCCGGGAAAGCGCCTAAACCCATGGTGGTTAAGGTGACTGGTGCCTTCAACTTTTCCGCCAGGGTAATAAGCTCGTCGCTGCCATTGGCAAGAAGCACACCGCCACCCGCGTAAATCAGCGGTTTTTTGGCTTCTTTGATCAAAGCGGCAGCTTTTTTAATCTGGTTCAGATTAGGTTCAATGGTAGGTTTGTAACTGCGCAGTTCCACTTTATCAGGATAATGAAACTCGCATTTACTGGTGGTCACGTCCTTGGGAATATCCACCAACACCGGACCAGGTCGCCCGGTGTTGGCCAAATAAAAGGCTTGTTTGATGGTCGCCGCCAGGTCCTTCACATCTTTCACCAGAAAGTTGTGTTTGGTAATAGGTCGCGTGATGCCTGTAATGTCCACCTCCTGAAAGGCGTCATTGCCAATCAAGCTGGACGCCACCTGGCCGGTAAAGGCCACCATGGGCACAGAATCCATGTAGGCCGTGGCAATGCCTGTGACCAGGTTAGTTGCACCCGGGCCAGAGGTGGCTAAGCACACGCCCACCTTGCCTGTTGCCCGCGCAAATCCATCGGCCATATGAGCCCCGCCTTGTTCATGCCGTGGCAGGACCACTTTCAAATCAGATTGATATAGGGCATCGAAAATAGGTAATAGCACCCCGCCGGGATACCCAAAAATGATGTCCACGCCTTCCTTTTTCAAGCTCTGCACAAATATCTCAGCGCCCGTCATTAATGCACTCATCGGTTCCTCCTTGATCAATAACACCACCAACACCATTTAAAACTGGTTCCGCCTGGAGGCTAAACCGCCTCAAGCATGGTGTTGAAACTAATCTCCTTGGCCATTGCAGAACAGCCATAACTAGTCCAAGACTGTTCCCCAGAGCCACCTTATGGTTTAATCTTCTAACACAGCCCCTGTGCTTCCCGAGGTTACTAACCGCGCATAGCGCCCTAAAACACCCTTATACGTTTTTAGCTTGGGATGTTTTAAATGCGCCATACGCGTGTTAAGCTCCTCCTTCGAGACCAAAAGGTTTATTTTTAATTTGGGAATGTCAATTTCAATTTGATCGCCTTCCCGAATAGCGGCGATGGGCCCTCCGGCCGCTGCCTCAGGCGAGATATGCCCGATGGCTGCGCCCCGAGAACCGCCGGAAAAACGACCGTCTGTCAGCAACGCCACGTCCTTGTCCAGCCCCATGCCGGCAATAGCACTGGTGGGTGATAACATCTCGCGCATGCCCGGTCCGCCTTTGGGACCTTCATAACGCACCACCACCACATCGCCTTTTTTGATCTTACCGTTCATAATGGCTTTAAAAGCATCGTCTTCGCCGTTAAATACACGGGCACGACCCACGCGATGCATCATTTCCGGTGCCACGGCGGATTGCTTGACCACCGCACCATCAGGCGCAATATTGCCGCGCAAAACAGCCAAGCCGCCCCGTTTATGATAAGGTTTGCTCAGCGGGCGGATGACATCATGATCCAGGACCCGGGCATGGCTGAGGTTTTCCCCCACGCTTTTGCCGGTGACGGTCGGACAATGAGTATTAATAAGCTTTTTGCCGGCCAGGACTTTCATCACCGCCTGCACGCCTCCAGCTTCATGGATATCCACCATAAAATGATTGCCCCCGGGACTGACGCTGCAGAGATGAGGTGTTTTTTTCGACATTTCGTTAAAAATATCCAAATCCAGTGTCAGACCGGCTTCATGGGCAATGGCCGGCAAATGCAGCACGGTGTTGGTGGAACCGCCCATAGCCACATCCACGGCAATGGCATTTTTAAAGGCCTCTACCGTGTAGAGCTTGGACGGGGTCAGATTTTTTTTAACGGCCAGCATCACCGCTTCCCCGGCTTGTTTGGCCAGCCGAATGCGTTCGGAGGACACGGCCGGCGCTGATCCGTTGCCGGGTAAGGCCAGTCCCAGAGCCTCGGCCATGCAATTCATGGTATTGGCGGTAAACAACCCGGCACAAGAGCCGCAGGTGGGGCAGGCATTGTTTTCGATTTCTAAAAACTCTTCCTCCGATAGTTTGCCGGTATTGGCCTTGGCCATGCTTTCGAAGGGTCCCTTAATCAAATCCGTGCGTTGATCCCGGTATTTGCCGGGCAGCATGGGGCCGCCTGAAACCAGCACCGTAGGAATATTCAAGCGCGCCGCGGCCATCATCATGCCGGGAATAATCTTATCGCAATTGGGGATCAACACCAAACCGTCAAAAGGCATACCATTGCCCACAGCTTCCACCGAGTCGGCAATAATTTCCCTGGAAACCAAGGAGTATTTCATACCTTCATGGTTCATGGCGATGCCGTCGCAGATCCCAATGGTATTGAACTCCATCGGGGTCCCGCCGGCCATGCGCACACCGGCTTTAACGGCTTCGGCAATTTTATTCAAATGCACATGACCCGGGATAATTTCGTTGAAGGAATTAGCAATACCGATTAAAGGCTGCCGTAATTCACCGTCCGTATACCCGATGGCTTTTAACAAGGAACGATGAGGTGATTTGGAAATACCTTTTTTAATACGATCGCTTCGCATGGATGAACTACTCCATTCCCAGCCCTGGATACTTCAGAAAACGGCTGAAATAGTAAATAAATCTTGACAAAAATTGAATCGGATCTACTGCTTTTGATTGGTATGGTGGCTTAACGATTAATCAGATATAATAAGACCATTTCGTTGAATGTCAACTTATATTTAATCGCGCGAATAAAAATCCATCATGCCGCGGCTTCAAAAAACACACCTGATTTTTTTGACACCTCTTATTGGCTGTTTCTGGCCATGACGGCGAAGGTGACCAGGTTGTCGCTGGTCTTGCGCAGCCGTTCGGAAAGAGTGTTGATAATGTTGACGGTCACCTTGAAAGCTACGTCCGGATGCTGCGTGGCCAGGTCAAGAAAGTCATTTTTATAAAGACTCAAGGTCGATGTGTTTTCCCTGGCCATCACGCTGGCCGAATAAGGTTCCCCGTCAAACAAAGACATCTCCCCAAAAATCTCGCCTTCCTTCAATACCGCCAGCGTGCGTTCCATATCCTCGCTCTTTTTCTTCACTTCCACGGAACCTTCGATGATGATATGAAGCATACCGCCCGGCGCTTTTTCCCTGACAATAACTCCACCGGCCTTGTATTCCATTCGTTTGGCCCTGCGTACCACCGTGGCCAATTCACTGTCGTTCAAGCCCTGCAATATTTCCACACTGCGTATAGTTTCTAATTCAGGCATGAGGTTGCTCCCCTTTGTTCCAGTGGTCTGATAGTGTCACCTGGTGATAGCCAGCAATTCTAACGCATTCTTCCCCAGGATGCGATGCTTTTCTTCCCTCGTAAGGCCCGAGTCCAGAATATAATTTATGTGAGCTTGTTGATTGCCCCAGGGTGCATCCGAGCCGAAAAGGATCTGTTCAGCACCATGGCCGGCCACGATCTCTTCAAACTGATCGGCAGGACAATAACCCGGACAAAACGCCGTATCCAGCCATAGCGACTGTCCCACCAATTCCCTGGCCACTTCCTTCCACAATTGAAAGCCGCCCAAATGTGCCAATACCAGCTTCAGCCGGGGAAAGCTGCGATGAACTTGCAGCAACCGCCGAGGTGTGGCCTTGACTTCACCATGGAAGCACAAATCTTTGCCACTATGGAATAATAAAATCAAGCCTGCTTCCTCGAGGGCTGTATAAATTCGGCTCATGCGATCTTCGTCAGGAAAAAAGGACTGATATTCAGGATGCAGCTTAACCCCCCGAATCCCGGTTGCTTTAAAAAACGCAACCTCCTGCTCTATGGCTTCATCCTCCATTTCAGGATGGAGAGCTCCAAAACAATGAATTTTTTCCTTACTTCGAATGTTTTGACACCAGCGATTAATGACCTGCACTTGGGTGGTTTTGGTGGCCACCGGCTGAAGTACAGCCTGCTCCACGCCGCATTGGGCCATATGGGCCAATAAGCCGGATACCGTACCGTCATAATGGGCTTGGAAATTGAATTGGTCCGCAAATTCGGCCATGACCATGGGTGCCAATTGATCATTAAAGGCATGGGTGTGAAAATCAATAATTGTGCCGGGCCTATGGGGATGGGCCATCATGGTTTTCCTTAACTTTTTTAAGATGCTGTTCCCTGTGGATGTACCGTTTGCCTGACAGGAGTGATGATAATTCCGGAAAAGGCTTAAAATGAAAAGGCGTTCTGAACCTCAGAACGCCTTGGAAAAATTGGTGGAGCTGAGGGGGATCGAACCCCTGACCTTTTGAATGCCATTCAAACGCGCTCCCAGCTGCGCCACAGCCCCATTGCTATTTCTTTCGTGATCAAGATAATTAACCCATACCGGTTCACCTGTCAAGCGATTATTTTTCTGTAACTGGGGTCTCGGCTAACAATTGTCCTGATGCTGTAGTCCAGAAGCTTTTCGGTTGGGCGGCTTGCTGTTGCAACAGTGCCCTGGCCTCGGCCGTTTTGTTCAAAGCTAGATAGCAGTGGGCCAGGCTGAGATTGACCGATGCTTTGGCAAAATAATCGGGATTATCCTTTAAAATTTCCTGGTAGGTGGCAATGGCTTTGTCGACTTGTTGTTGCTGTTCGTAGCAATTGCCTAGACGTTCCTTTATCGTCAACCACAGGGGCATGTCCTGAAATTTGGCCAGGGCTTGCTCAAAAAGCGCCCCGGCTTTGGCATAGTCTTGGGCATAATAAGCGGCATTCGCTTCATCGAGCAACGCCATTTTGCCGGCCGTGGTGCGGGGATAATTACTGACAATATCCGCATATTGTTGACCCAATTGTTTATATTTTTCCCCCATGGTTTTAAACTGTCCCTGATCCACAGGTTGCATGGACAGACTCATGGCTTGATTAAGCATGGTTGCTGCCCGCATTTCATTATCAACCTGGTGATTGAAATAAAGGGGGATCAAGACGATAATTACGCCTACAATGATGACCGTAATCAGCAAATTTTCCGTGTTATCTTTAACGAACGCTACGGTTTTATCAATCAGGTTCCTTAACTCGTCCTTTTTAAGATCTTTTCTTATTTGTTTATGGGAATATCTTTTCTTAGCCATCTTGCCTCCATGTTGCCATTAGTGACGGGCACGCCGAGCGATCTGTAAAGATCGTGCCTCGCATTGTTTCAATTGAGTCAGAGGACAACCTGCCCCCAGGACCACTTTTTTAATTAATTCCACCGATAAAATGTCACCCGGGGCATGGGTGTCGCTGTCCACAACCAGGGGTGCGCCTGCCTGCCGGGCTACTTTAGCCACATGACCATTGGTTAGCGAATGTCCTCCGCGCGACGTCAACTCCAAGGCCACACCTTTTTGCCTGGCCAAGCGTGCTTCGCCCAGACTGATCAAGCCGGGATGAGCCAGAATGTCGGCTCCGCCCATAATGGCTGCACGATTAGTCCCCGGTGCCACTGGTTCCACGGGACTTTCACCATGGACAACCACTACTTCTGCCCCTAAGGCGCGGGCCTGACGGATCAAGGCCGGTAGTTGTTTGGGCGGCACGTGGGTCAGTTCCAAACCACCCAGTACCACCACGCCCGTGACTTGGCTAAGGGCTTTGGCTGTGGCCACGATGGCGGGGACATAACTGGCCAAGTTGGATTGATCCACATGGTCCGTAATGGCCATAACTTTATAACCTTTGACCTGCGCCCGTCTGACCAATTCAGCCGGTCCCAAAACACCATCGGAATGAAAGGTATGCATATGCAGATCGATCATTTTCCATCCTACCTTCCCAGGACCTTATCGGACTTTTCTTGATCCGAAAACATGTAACCAGTGACCACGGCCCGGTTAATAAATTGGTGCCCCCGGCGCGACTCGAACGCACGACCAACGGTTTAGGAAACCGCTGCTCTATCCTGCTGAGCTACGGGGGCATGTGTGGCCGGCATATCTATGCTAAGCCGCCTGAAGTCGTTCAGTATTCAATCAAAGATACTATTTTTTGCCCTTCTAATTTTCGACGGCCTTGTAAAAATCCCAATTCCATGAGAAACGCACAGCCCACGATTTGCCCTTTAAGTGCCCGAATTAGTTCCACAGCGCCAGCGGCTGTGCCTCCGGTAGCTAATACGTCATCGGCAATCAGGACCTTACTGCCTTCTTGAATGGCATCAGAATGAATCTCCAAAGTACCGGTGCCATATTCCAGTTGATAGGTGGTTTTCAGTGTGGAGAAAGGCAGCTTACCCGGTTTGCGCACCAACACCATTCCTGCGCCCAGTTTATACGCCAACGGAGCGCCCACCAGGAAACCACGTGCCTCCAAGCAAACCACCTGTTCCACACCACTGGCTTTGAAGGCTTGCGCCAATTGCTCAATAGCCGTATGGTAGACATTCGCATCCGCCAACAAAGGTGAAATATCTTTGAAAATAATGCCCGGTTTGGGAAAATCAGGTATATCGCGGATTAGTTTTTTTATATTCTCCACAACGACCATGCTGCGCCTCCTAATCTCTTAATAAATCATCAACCGAAATTTGGCCATCTCGTAATTGTGCCCTTAATTTTTTTAAGGCTGTCATTTCGATCTGGCGGATCCGTTCCCTGGTCAGCCCAAAATGACGTCCCGTCTCTTCCAGGGTTTGCGGTTGTTCATCTTCTAAGCCGAAACGCATCACCAAAATTGCTCTTTCCTTGTCGGTCAGGCTATCGAGCAAACCCAACATAACTTGTCGTTGATGGTCATCTTTCGTTGAGGCATCGGGCAGAGCATTGGTACGATCTTCCAACACATCCAACAGTTTTTTATTGTCTTGATCATGGCTTCCAATCAGTGTTTCCAAATAGGCCGGTTTTTGTTCAATGCGCATAATCTCCGAAATTTGGTCTACGCTGACTTCCAAGGCCCGGGCCAATTCTTCCATACTTGGCTCCCGGCGCAGACGTTGGGCCAATTCATAACGCACTTTGGCCAGTTTGGACACTTTTTCCACCACATGCACCGGCAGGCGGATCAGATTGCTCTGATTGGCTAAGGCCCGCATGATATGCTGCTTAATCCACCAAGCGGCATAAGTTGAAAACCTAAACCCCTTTTCCGGTTCGAATTTTTCAACGGCCTTCATTAACCCGATGTTGCCTTCTTCTATTAAGTCCAGCATAGACAGACCGCGATTTAAGTAGCGTTTGGCAATAGAGATCACCAGTCTTAAGTTGCTGACAATCAGCGTCTGCCGTGCGGCAGCATCATTTTGTTGAACCTTAAAAGCCAGGCTTTGTTCTTCCGCGAAATTAAGCAGCGGTACTTTGCTGACTTCATTCAAGTATTGTTTGATGGCATCCAGATCCGCATGCCTGTCCTCGTCCGCTTTGCGCTTGCTTGCGCGCGGCCGTTTGCCTGATCGCGGACGGACCTGCCCACTGCTCTCATCACCCGAAAGGCTGTCATGATCTTCCCGCTCTTCCTGCTCCTCATCAGGTTCAAGGCCATGTTCTTCCACGTCATGGCCCTCAAAATTATCCTCGCCGTCCAATCTTTCCTCTTCCGGTTCCTTCGCGATGGGCTTAGGAGCGGCCCAGTCCTGGTCATGATCAGGATGAGGCTGGGTACCGGTCCGGGTCGGGACACTTTCTAACTGATGCTCTTCAGATGAGGTGGTCTTTATCTTTTTAGGTTTGGCAACGGTTTTTTTTCTGGATTTAACAGGCCTTACGGAAGTGCTGGCGGTAGACCTGTTCGTCTTGGTCTTCCGTTTCTTTTTAGTGATCTTTTTTTCGCGGCCAGCCGCCATAAAGGGATCCTTTTTACGCCTTGTCACCAATAGCGAATCCGGAAATCTTTCTCTTGACCAAGGCTTTTTATTTTTTTCACATCTATCGAAGTGACACTGGCCATGCGCGGGCCTTTTCCCAAATCATGCAGAAAGGAGTAGAGGGCAGGCATGGGGCCTTCCGCCTCAGCCACCACGGTCCCTTCCGGCTCATTTCTTACAAACCCCACCAAGTTCCGGTTCTTGGCCGACTGCACTGCAAAATAACGATACCCAATGCCTTGTACCCGGCCGTAAACCGTCACATGCACACGCTCAATACCGCTCACCAAATACGCTCCACATAGGTAATTCCGAAAATCAAATGATTGGAGATCACCTGACCTAGATTTTGTACCTCACCAATAGTGTTCAAATCCTGTCCGGCTAAATTCATAATTAGATTGGGACCCAGCAATAATCGGTACCCCACATTGAACCCTTGACCGTCAAATTCAAAAATGAGATCGGCTCCTGAAAAAATAGTCTTACTTAATCCAAAAAAACCTTTTTCAAAACGCCCGCGGCCCCATCCGGCCAGCAAGGTCACATTGGACAATTCAGGAAAGTGACGATGGCCGACTATATAGTAATCCTGCTTCTCCATCCCCACCGCCAGATTAATTAATCCCCAATCCTGATCCAAAAGTTTGATTTTCGCCTGACCTTTGAACGCTTCCTTGACAAAGGCCGGAACGTTTTTTTCAACTTCTTCCCAAGTTGATAAATTTTTATAGCGATCAAACTGTTTTCCCAATCGGTCGGCTTCAAAATACAGCCCAACTTCCATCACATTCAACAGGCCGAGATTAAACTCGGCTGATCCACGATGCAGGCCACCGGTCATTTTACCATTATCAGGAACGGCGGGCGAAGGAATATTGATCCACCCCGTGGATCCGCTCAGAGAACTGGATTGTTCCAAATAATAGGTAGCTTCATCCAGTTGTGCAGCAGCTGGCTTAAAGGCACAAAAAACGAGGACCCCCACCCCGAAACAACTGATCATCCACTTTTTTGGGGTCATCCCCTTTCCTTTCGTCTATGTCCAGTTTCATCGCCCCGCCGGGGACGTTAGCGTATCTGAGATCAGCTATGGGCACCTGACCAACTAAATGCTCAGGCTCCGGAACACTCGAGCAAACACAACAAATGGACCACCACCAAGTGTCCCTTTCCAATAATATTGATTCCGGTCGGGGCTGCCAAGGGCATTTCTCCTGCCCGAAGCGTCCCGGATTTATAATATAGTTAAACTGGTCGGGGCGAGAGGATTTGAACCTCCGACCCCCTGCTCCCGAAGCAGGTACGCTAGCCACTGCGCTACGCCCCGATTTAAGTAGCTGACATTATACGAAAAATAAGGAAAAGATCAAGGAAGGATAATTAGAATCATTTATTCGAAATGACGTCTATTACCACCAATGGCTGGACCAATAACAGCCACAATGTCTGAGGTGGGGACAACCAAAAAAAGGAAAATGGAATGTCGAAAATCGGCCGAATCGAAAATCTCATGTCATCAATTCCCGACTCCCGATGGCTTGGCCCGTAGTTGTAGGCCGGATCGATTTTCAGTCATGCACCTCCCTAGGCACTGACTGGTCGGGGCTGCGAAGCGTCCCTTTCCCATAATATCAATTCCGGTCGGGGCTGCGAAGCGTCCCTTTCCCATAATATCAATTCCAGTCGGGGCTGCGAAGCGTCCCTTTCCCATAATATCAATTCCGGTCGGGGCTGCGAAGCGTCCCTTTCCCATAATATCAATTCCAGTCGGGGCTGCGAAGCGTCCCTTTCACATAATATCAATTCCGGTCGGGGCTGCGAAGCGTCCCTTTCACATAATATCAATTCCGGTCGGGGCTGCGAAGCGTCCCTTTCACATAATATCAATTCCGGTCGGGGCTGCGAAGGGTCCCGGATTTATAATATAGTTAAACTGGTCGGGGCGAGAGGAATTGAACCTCCGACTTCACGCACCCCAAGCGTGCGCGCTAGCCACTGCGCTACGCCCCGATAGGGTTTAGACTATAAATTATTGGTTTAAAATGGTCAAGAGACTTTCTAATTCCCGTTTGACTTTATGGATTGTATTCAATAAGTGATTTTCACGCAAGTTTAAATTCAAATCCATCTGAGATTTATCGTGCCGTAATTCTCCGGCTAATTTTTTTTTGGCCCCGGCAATGGTAAATTTTTCTTCATACAGTAACGTTTTAATCCTTTTCACCAGTTCCAGATCTTTGGGACGATAAAGACGTTGGCCGGTACTGCCTTTATCGGGACGCAATTGTGGAAATTCGGTTTCCCAATAACGCAACACATGGGATTTTATACCCAACATCTCGCTGATTTCTTTTATTTGGTAGAACATTTTATCCCCAGAGGCCCGCCCGGGTTTGGAGATTGGTTCATTGGCCATCAACAGGTTCCTCCGGAACAAAAGGTTGTGCCGGCTCTTTCGATTTACGAATACGTTCTTTCAATTCATTGCCTGGTTTAAACTGTATAATCTTTTTATTGGGCACGGCCACCTGTTCGCCGGTTTTAGGATTACGTCCCTGTCTGGCATTTCTCACCTTAAAGCGGAATGCACCAAACCCCACCAAATGAATAACCTCTCCCTGGCTAAGGGTTTGAATTAGTTCCTGAACAATATAATCAACCACGGTTTGGGAAAACCGCAGGGACAATCCCAATTTGGAAATACTGGCAGCCAATTCTGCTTTGGTAACTGTTTTTTCTTCGTCTTTCATCAAACACCTCCGGAAGCCCCGGTGGCTTCCCTTTTTCTTATGCTAACGTTCCGGTTTATGGGGACGCTGCATTAAGATCCGCACCGCGTCCTTCGCCGGCTTATGGTCAAATAAGACTTGATGAACCTGTTCAATAATAGGCAATTCCACACTCATCCGCTGACCTAGGGCGTAGGCAGATTGGGTGGTTTCCACACCTTCAGCCACCATCTCCATATCCTTTAAAATATCATCTAATTGTCTACCTCGCCCGATTTCTTCACCCACTCGTCGATTACGGGAATGTTGGCTGGTACAGGTTACTACCAGATCACCCATACCACTTAGTCCGGCAAATGTTTCCGGCGCGGCGCCGCAAGCTTGCCCCAACCGTGCCATTTCTGCCAGGCCTCGCGTGAGCAAAGCGGCTTTGGCATTGTCTCCCAAGCTTAAGCCATCGATGATCCCAGCAGCCAAAGCAATAATATTTTTCAGGGACCCGCCCAATTCCACGCCTATGATATCGGAAGTAGTATAGACGCGAAAATGATCATTCGTAAAGAGAATTTGGATTTCTTCCGCTGCTTGTTCATCAGACGAAGCTGCCACTACTGTGCAGGGTAACCGGCGGGCGACTTCTTCCGCATGACTGGGGCCGGATAAAGCCACTACATGACAGCGGTTGTCAAAGTAAGCCTGAACAATTTGCGACATGCGGTCCAGAGTGTTTTTTTCTATGCCTTTGGATGCTGTCACCACAATGCGCGGGGCGATCTCCATCTGCGCCAATTGTTGGACCACACTTCTTAAGGCTTGGGAAGGTACAACCAAAACAATGATGTCCGCGCCGTGCACGGCCTTGGCCAAGTCAGGAGTGATGGTAATCTGATCGGGAATGGTAATACCCGGTAAAAATTTGTAATTTTCGCGTCCGATTTGCAGCTCATGAGCGTAAGCCGGAAAGTATTCCCACAAGTTGACCAGCCGGCCTTGCTGGGCCAGTACCATAGCTAGGGCAGTGCCCCATGCGCCTGCCCCAATAACGGCAATCGGTTCGTTCAAGATGGCCCTCCCTGCTGGTCTTTTGGTTCCACCGGCCGGCCGATTTTATTTTCCGTGCCGTTTTTCAACCGTTGAATATTGGCCCCATGACGAGCCACAATGAGTATAGCCAATACCACGGCTATCAAAAGAATGCTATAACCTTGTCCGGCTTCCCCCAAAATCCAAACTAGTGGCGGTAACAGGAGCGCTCCTAAAATAGAGCCGGCCGACACGGTCTTGGTCATGGCCACCGTACATGCAAATATCAAAAGCGTCACCACAGCAGCCATAGGCGCCAGGGCCAGAAAAATACCAGCCGTGGTGGCTACGCCTTTACCACCTTTAAATTTTAAAAATAAGGTAAAGGTATGTCCCAGGACTGCGGCCAAGCCGCAGCCCACCCGCAGCCAGTCAAATTCCGGATAGGGTGTCAACCCTGGCAACCAGGCCACAGCCAGGAATCCTTTGGCCGCGTCAATTAGCATTACCAATACCCCTGCCGGCACACCCAAGATTCTCATCACATTGGTGGCGCCCATGTTACCTGATCCCAGCTTTCGGATATCAAGACCTTTCAGCCGGCCGGCGAGATAACCTGTGGGCAGGGCACCCAATAGATAACTCAGGGCCAAGGCTGCCATAATTTTTAACCAAGATTCAACCACGGGCATTCTCCTTCCCTGCTCTTAACATTATGATAAGCGGTGTTCCTTCCAGTCCGAATAGCTTGCGGAATTCATTTTTGATGTGCCGTAAGTAATGGAGTTGCATTCTGCCTGGATCATTGACAAACAGGGCAAAAGCCGGAGGCCGCACGCCGGTTTGACTGATGTATTTGATTTTTAAGACTTTGCCCCGTTTGGTGGGCGGTGGTTGTTTTTGGATGATATCGTGAAGTGTCTTATTTAGCAAGCTTGTTTTTATGCGCATCACATGCTGCTCATTTACATAGGCTGCCAACTCCAACAGTTTATTGACCCGCTGGCCGGTTTTAGCGGAAATGGTCACTACCGGGGCGTAATCCATGAAAGGCATGCGTTTTTTCAATGTCTGCAAATACTGCTCCTGAGTATGGGTGGTCTTGTCCAGAAGGTCCCACTTGTTGATGGCTATAATGCTGGCGCGCCCGGATTCGTGGACATAGCCGGCTATATGCTCTTCCTGTTCGGTGATGGGCTTGGTGGCATCCAGGAGAATAACAGCCACATGCGTCTCTTCGATACTTCTGAGGGCGCGCATGACCGCATAGCGCTCCACCGCGTGCTCGATTTTGCGTTTGGCACGCATGCCGGCGGTATCGACAATTTGGTAAGCCTTGCCTTGGTAATTAAAAAAAGAACTGACCGAGTCCCGGGTGGTGCCGGGCGTGTCATTCACCAACACTCGTTCCTCGCCCAGGATAGTATTGACCAAGGATGATTTGCCAGCGTTGGGCATCCCCACGATCGCCAATTTAATGACCAGGTCGTCCTCATCTTCCCGCAGCTGGGGAGGAATGTGTTCAATCACCGCATCCAACAAGTCATCCACACAACGTCCCTGAATAGCGCTAATGCCGATCGGTTGGCCAAATCCCATATTCCAAAAACCATGGATCTCCGCTTCCAGCTCCGCATTATCAATCTTATTAACCGCCAGCACAACCGGTTTGCCGGACTGTCTCAAGCGGCTGGCCAATTCCCGGTCGGTCTTGTCCAGGATCGTGCGGCCATCCACGACCATGACAATAACATCTGCCTCATTAATGGCAATTTCCGTCTGTAGCCGCATCTGCATTAAGATACTGTCTGTGGTCTGCAGTTCAAACCCGCCCGTATCGACTAGTAGAAATTCACGATCCAACCAATTGGCCAGATCATAATTGCGGTCTCTGGTCAAGCCGGCATGTTCATCCACGATAGCCCTGGCTTTCCCCACTATTCTGTTAAAGAGAGCCGATTTGCCCACATTGGGCCGGCCCACAATCGCTACTACTCTATGTCTTGCCATGGACATTTACCGCCAAAGTTGTGACCTGGATAACCTCGTGTTAAGAAACGGGGAAATGGAGTCGAGTAAAAAAGGATTAGCACCTTATTGCCCTCTTGATAAAGAGACTATAAGACATGGTCCAGAGCTGGATTATATAGAACCTGGACAGGTTTGACAATGCCCAAAAATTACTTGCGGCCAAATCACTCCCGAGAGTCCTGCTGACTTTGGTTCCCCATGGCCTTGTCCATAACTCTTGGTTTATTTCAAGTCTTTGTAATTGGTCTCCAGGTATACACGAAGGAGCTCGGCCACATTCCAAGCACGAGCAATGCACCCACGGGCGCGGTGCGGTTCTTCCCCATCAAACATTTCTGATATCAGCCCCAAACCGCTGTGCGTCAAATGCAGCTCAAAAGGCTTTAACAGCCGGCCTATTATGGCATCCGTCTCCGCTGAAGCGCCATAAGCCGCCCGCCAAGCTCCGGCCAGTGCTCCGATCATCCAGGGCCACACGGTGCCTTGGAAGGCCGCGCTTTCCCGGGTCATCAGGTCGCCTTTGTAAAAACCGCGGTAATGGTCATCGCTCCGGTCCAGGGTTCTGCACCCAAAAGTAGTATATAGGCGCTCCATCACCTGCTGAAGCAGACGCTGGGCCTGCTGCCCTTCCAGCAATGGATAGGGCAACGCCAGCGCCCACAACTGATTGGGACGAAAAGAGAAGTCCTTATGAAAATCCTCGACCCGGTCGTAAAGGTATCCGCCTTCTTCATTCCAGAACAAACTTCTGAAACCTTCCCGCGCATTGGCGGCCAGGCGCGCGTAGCGCTCTTTTTCCGCCGGCCTGCTGAATTTTTCCGCATAATCGGCCATCATGCACAAACAGTTATACCACAGGGCATTGACATCCACCGGTTTGCCGGCACGGGGAGTGGCCACCCAGTCACCAACCTGCGCATCCATCCAGGTTAACTGCGCCCCTTCTTCGGGGAGATTGATAAGGCCGTCCGTGTCCATACGGATGCCATATCTGGTGCCGGTGCTGTAGGCGGCAATGATATTTTCCATCACCGGCCAACAGTTGTCTTTAACAAACCTATCATCTCGGGTGTGGGTATGATAGTAATCCACGGCAATGATAAACCACAAAGCTGCATCGGCGGCATTGTAAACCGGTTCGGCCATCTCCTCGGAAAAATGATTGGGCAGCATGCCCTGGTCACAGTACGCGGCGTAAGTTTTAAGCAGTCGGCGCGCATCCTCATAGCGCCGGCTGGCCACGGCCAACCCCATACTGGCCACCATGGCATCGCGTCCACTTTCCGCCAACCAAGGATATCCGGAAATAACACTCATGCCCTCTCCCCGCTTGACTAAAAAATGATCAGCCGCCCGCAGTAACCGGCGTCCGAACTCATCTTCCAGGGGCAGAAGATCCTGCAACTCCTTGCGCCGGCTGGTTTCTTTTTTCATGGCGGCCAGCACATCCAGCTGCTCCAAGGATTCGGTGGTCACGGCCATGTAATTCCAAGCCCCTTTTTTCAATTCAAAATCCAGGACACCCGGTGTATAGAGGTCTTCCACACAATCCAAACCTCGGTTCTTTTCCGCTCGGTAAAAAACCCGGTTGAACCAATGGGCTGAATGTTCATACCCTTCGGCAGTATGGTGAATAAACATGGAAGGAACTTGCTGGTCAGGCAAAATTTTGACAACATGCCGGTCCAAATCATGGTAAGTATTGACAAACAAACGCCCCTGCTTCATAAGGTGGTGACTGCGGAAGCTGAGCAATGGTTTTACCATAAGGTTGAAGGCCCCGTCCGGCTCCGTCAGCAACTGATAGGTAATCCAGGTCAGGGACTGCCCATAACTCATGAAAATTTGTTTTTGCAGCACCTGATCATCCAGGCGGTAATAGAAGGTGGGAAAAGGTTCGCCTTTAAATCGTTCCAGGTAAATGTAACCGCGGGGATTAAGCGCCCCACTTTCATACTCCATGGTGCTGAGCATATATTTTTTATCTTTATAAACCACTACCTCATCAAGCTGGGACAAAAGGATAGTCCTTTTCAAGGGCGGTTTCAAAGGCACCGTTAACAAGGAATGATAGCCTCGGGTATTGAGTCCTGCCATGGTACCGCAGGCATAGCCCCCCAGGCCATTGGTTTCCAGCCATTCCTTACTGACGGCTAAATTAAGGTCACCGCAGGCATCGCGGCCAAATTCCAGCATGGTGAATTATCCTTCCTCCTGCTCACGGACTCTAACCATCGTGTCGTAAGCACGGCCCGGGCTCATCCAGCGCAAGGCGGCCATACCCATTTGCCCGATCATGACCAGTACACTTACGGCTATACTTAATTCTCGGTTAAATGCCAGGGTAATTAATGCCAAATAAACCCCCAGACTCCAGATCACAGCGGCCGATAATCCTGCCGCCAGAGGAGCGCTCTCGTGTTCTGTGAGCAGCAACGTTAGTTGACTGAATACGCTCTTTAAAAGCAGCGTGATGGCAAGAATTATCAGAGCCAAAAGCACTTGACCAATATGGTCAAAATAAATCATGCCCAAATCGCTCAGGAATCCCAGTTTCATTTTTTCCAAAGCCATCATGAAGAAGCTGACCAATATGAGCCAAAAAACCACTTGCGATGAGAGCACTGTGGTACTCAGATCAGGCCGCGCTTTGTGAATGATTTTAGTCAGCCCTGCCCATTGCATGAATTTTTCCCAGCGGACGATACGGAAGAGAAACATAGCCAGGTATTCACATAGGGCAGCCACCAGCAGTCCCGAAATAATAATAGCCAGACCCAGCAGGAGAGCGCGAATCTGCTCAAGAAAAATACTGGAAAATTGACCGAGTTGGTTCATCAGCACCATTTGGGCAGTAAAAGGATCCATCGAAACCTCCACAGGAGTTTAGATACGTTGTGTAAGCCCTGCCCGTGACAGGACGCACTCAACGGGTCCGTCCATAATACCAGAACAGTACCAATGCACCAAAAATAATTCGATAGAAGACAAAAATCCAGAGCGATCGTTTTTGAAGAAAAGCCAGCAGAAAAGCAATGCAGGCGTACCCTGCCACCGCGGCTGCGGCTGTGCCCAGGAGCATGGACAACCAGGAAGAATCCCTAGCCATGGTCAGCATGTCCTTGAGGGCAAATACAGTGGCGCCCAAGATCGCAGGGATGCTGAGCAGGAAGGCAAAGCGGGCCGCCTCTCCCCTTTTAAACCCCATTACCAAGCCCGCCGATATGGTGGCGCCGGAGCGGGAAACACCGGGCATCAGGGCCAGGGCTTGCGCCACCCCGATCACAAGCGCCTGCAGCCAGGACATTTGCAACAGCGCTTGTTTTTGCCTGGCCAGCCATTCCGCCAAGCCCATGATCAGGCCAAAACCTATCAGCATGACCGCGACCCGGGGCGGTTGGCGAAAAATGGTTTCAATACTGTCCTTGAAAAGTAGGGCCGCCACCACGGCAGGAATAGTGCCCAGCACAATCCACCAGCCCAAACGGGCATATTCATCCGCCAAAGGCCGCTTGTTCAACAGGCCGCGCAGCGCCCGCTCGATCATCAACGCCAGGTCTTTCCGGAAATAGACCACCACCGCGATCAGGGTACCGAAATGCAGCGCCACATCAAAAGCCAGAGAATGCAGCAGCGGGTTCTCCCAATGCAGCAGCTGCGGGACCAAAGTTAAGTGGGCCGAACTGCTAACCGGTAAAAATTCGGTCAGCCCTTGAATGAGGCCTAACAAAATGCTCTCTATACTATGCATTAACGCCGTTGTCCTTCCTTATAAGATTTTGGTACCTTCGATGGATGTTGTTGCCGTAGTGGTTACCTGTTGTCCAAGGTGGTTAAAAAGACATCCACTAAATTTTTATCAAATTGATGGCCCGCATGGGCTTTCAATTCCGCCATTGCCTCCCGGCGGCTCATGGCTTTGCGGTAGGGGCGGTCGGAGGTCATGGCATCAAAGGAATCGGCAATTTGGATGATGCGGGCGTACAAGGGTATCTCCTCCCCCTTAAGCTGTTCAGGATAACCGGTGCCATCGACTTTTTCGTGATGGTGTTTGACCAATAAGGCAATATCATTAAAATGATGAACCGTGTTGAGAATCATTTCTCCAATCACGGGATGTTTGTTGATCTCATTGCGTTCGCTGGGACTAAGGGGCGTTTGTTTCTGAAGAATCTCATCGGCAATACCGATTTTGCCCAGATCATGAAGCAGACATGCCTTGGCAATTTTATCGACTTCTTTTTTTGGTAATCCCAAGGCCCGGGCCAGACTAGTGCCGTAGATGGCCACGGACTGGGAGTGAGAATGGGTGTAATGGTCCTTGGCTTCAATGGTGGTGGCCAGAGATTTAATGACATCCCAGAAGGCCCTATCCAGAGCTTCCACCAATTTAACGTCATTTAAGGCAATGGCAGCCTGGGTGCCAATGCCTTTTAAAAAGAACTCCGTGCTAGGGCTATAGGGAGACTGCCCTTGATAATCGGCCGCCACAACGACACCCAACAATTTGTTCTTCACAATCAAAGGAATCAAGCGACTATCCTCACATTTAAAAGAACCCTCCAGTTGCTTTACTAAGGCGGTGTGAAGATCGGCCCGGACCTTCACAATGGTGCGTTCCTCGCGCTCAAGGGCCCATAGGGCCAGGTCCTGTTGGCTCAAGCTCAAGGCTGACCAACTTGGCCGGTTTTGGGCCGGCAACCCTGTGGCCTTGGCCAAATGGTAGGCATTATTTTCTTCATCCCAAAGAAAGATGGCGGTTTGCCTGAAGTTGAGGGCTCGCGAAATAATGAGGAGTATACGGTCCAGCACCTCTGCTTGGGAATCCAAGGTTTCAATATCCTCCGCCATTTGCAATAAGGTTTGCGCAACATAAGCTTCTTTTTGGGCGCGATGATATTGGTGGTTCAGTTGCTGCGCTCCTACGGCCAATCCTGTTTGCGCGGCTAGCATCTGGGCTAGGTTGATTTCCCTGGGAGAAAAAGACGGTTGCTCCGGCCTACACCGGATTACGGTCATGACCCCCAGGAAATGGTTCTGAAGCCAAAGCGGTATAGTTAGGGCAGTGCCACTATTAAAGTCTTTGAGCCGAAGGTCGTGAGGTGTTGGGAGGAGTTCATGTTCCACTTGCCGCGATTGGAACAAAGACCACCAGTCTTGCCGGACCACGGGCCACCGGCCCATCAAGCCCTGGTTTAATGCAGAGCCATGCAGCACAAAGGTTTCCCGATCATCGTCCCAAAGATAAAACGCCGTACCCTGCAAGTGCAAACCGGACTTGACCAGTTCAGCCAGGGTGTTCAACCGTGCGGACAATGGTTGCTTGGAAGTAAGAACGGTCAAACTCCTGCCCATAAGGTCCAGCGCTTCTTGGGACGGCCGGGCCGGATGATCATGACGATTTAAATTTAACCTTCCCTGTTGATTGTCGCCAGAGGCAGCAGTTTCGGAGTTACCGAGATCATCAGTCATGACGGTCTTCCTTTAAAACAAAGTGGAGAGGAATGCGGCGTTATTATAGGTCATGGCTGGGGTGGCCGCAACAAAAACCCTTATGCATCATTTATTAGTTCTTACTGCAGATGGGGTGTTGTATCCTTCCATGGACGAAAGTTCGAGCATCCCGGCATACGCGGGGTAAGTTGCGTGTACCTGAAAGATCTTTTTTCCAATACCGCTTCCGGGCTGGCTATAACACCTTGGAAGTTATTCAATAAAAGCAGTTTTTCGGAAACAATAAAAAATTAAGTACTGGCCAAGTCGGTCGCATCCTCTTTGCCACCAGCGTGAATAGGCCAAGAAGAAAGGACAAAAAAAAGGCAGGAAGAGTACTCTTCCTGCCTTTTAGGTAAACATTTACAACTAGATCATCATTTTCAGGCCCAGCATAATACCCAAACCTGTATCTTTTGGTTCTGGATCCTGTTTTGGATCAGAGGTTCTGGTATCCATTTGAATCAGCAAATCAGCGGTGGTGCCATTGAGCATGGCCAAGCCTGCCCCAACGGTGAAACGGCCGGTGGTATTGGTCAGATCCGTGAGATGACCATTACCGTCAAGAGCGCCATCTTTAAGAACATCACCCAAAATAGCATAGCCTGCACGTACGGCCAACATGGGCAGGAGCCAGTATTCCCCGCCAAAGCGAATAGCGCTGGTGCTGCCCTCGGTGGTGGCCACAACTGCCGGCGGTACCATCAACTGCATAAGGCGTTTGGTCATATTTATAGCTGCCTGATTCATATTGCACAGCCACTTGCAAGGCCTTGCCCATGGCTTGCAAGCCCAGGCCAACGCCAAAGTTACTCTTGGTCATGTCCACCTGGGAAGATTTATAGGTGTCGTTTTCATCAGCAGTAGTGGTGTCCAACCTGTAATTTTCGATCATACCAGTACCATAATTGCTGAAGCTGATGCCCGGCAGCAAGGCCATCCCTTCACCAAGGGGAATGTTAGCTTGCACTACCGGGGTAATGCCGTACTGTGAAGCTGAGGCTGACTTGTAGTCATTGGCCGCGGTGCCCAACACATTGGTATTCTCGGTCTTTAAATTAACGCCATCCATAGTGTAATCAAAGAGCAAACCCTGCTTGCAATATAGAGCCCATATCATAAATAGCTTCAGCCGAGATATTGACCGGTGATTGGGAATAGGTACTTTTGGAGGATAAAATCACCTCCAAAAGCAACGACATTGCCCGCGCTTTCAATAGTGGTGCTGTACCCACCTAGACTCATCGGCGATAGTGCAACAAATGGGTTCAATGCCGGCAGTCAGAACAGTATCAAACTCGGTTTGTCGTCAACACTGCTGGCCGCCAACCAAAGGTCAACTTGTTGCCCAGTTCACCCAGGTCGGTCGATTCATAACCTACACCAACACCCCAATTCAATAGGTTGGAGGTTACATCCAGTTTTATCCGAGGTACCACCAAAATCCAGGTAAGGATTAAACCCGAGCTTATCATCGGGCTTGCCGCCAGCTCCTAAATAGGAGATTCCACCGCCCAAGGCCAAGCCACTGTCGGTTTTATAACCCACACTGGCACCGCCACCCAAACCAGACAGATTAAGGGCATCTTTAACTTCATCGCCCACAGCCGGTGTTTGGGTCATTTGATTGGTCACCAACATCCCTTCGATGCCGGCGCGTACTACGAACTGATCCCCAAGCCAGTAGGTCAAACCGCGGTATTCCGCGCCAGGCCGGACCAATTCCAAGGTAGTCGTATCATTGGCATCTTTAAGGAAAGCGCTTTCCGTGACCACTGAATCGTACAAATAGTTAAGACCAATATCCAAACGGTTTTCTTTTTTATTCAAGGCCAGGCCAGCGGGATTTTGATGGTTGAAAATGGTGAGGGCTGTGGTTTCGTCTTCAATGGCAAGGGTGGCGCCACCCATGGTGGTCACCCGATAGCTGGCATTGGTAGGCCAGCGCAGAGCAGAAGCCGAACCGACAAGCGCAAGGGTTAAGATGAACATGAGCGATAGTGAATAAATCTTTTTCAAGAAAGCACCTCCAGTAAATTTGGTTGTTCTGTCGTTGGTACTGTGTTTCTTAAAGCAGACTTAATAAAAAATGATCCCCCCTTTCCCGGATGCTCAACAATTCAACAGCTACTGATCTTCCACTGTGAGTTTTGATCAAAAGCATTTATTGCCAATGTTAGTATTTTGTTAAAATAAGTAAGATTATCAATAGGTTTATCAAAAGAATCAAGCAAAAAAATATCTTATAAGTAATTTTTCCAGAATAGTCTTCAAATGATAGCAAGAAGGACCTATTTCCACCAGCTTTTTATGATCATTCAGATGATTGGAAAAAAGACAATGCAGGCAAATCATGATGGCAATGAAGACCATCACCGGTTTGCGCGCCCGGACTACAAACCGGTGATGACATACTCAAGCTTCTATTTTCAAAACATTCTTGATCGCTTCTTTAAACTGATCTTTAGCCATGGCGCCGGCCGCCATGGCCGGTTGACCTTCAGTAGGAATAAACAGAATACTGGGAATGCTGCGGATCTGAAAAATGGCGGCCAGCTCCTGCTGGTCATCGGTGTCGATCTTGTAGATATCCAATTTATCGTTATATTCCTTGGCCAGTTCTTCCAGGACAGGGGCCACCATTTTGCAGGGACCGCACCAGTCGGCATAAAAATCTATAATCGCCGGTTTCTGGCCTTTGAAAGACCAGTCCTTATCTTTTTCGTAATCAAAAACTTTTTCTTTAAAGGTTTCTTTGACCAAATGTTCCATCATCCTGACTCCTTAATTTTTTATAGACGGGGCTTGCACTTCAAGCTAAGGGGCAATTACCTGTACTGCAGCCGCCGCTACAGCCCCCTCCGCTATTGGTACTCATGCTTTTCGCGGGCGTGGAAAAGGTGGATAATATTTTTTCGGTCTGCTTGGACCCGCAGGCTTTGCATTCGTGCTCACCGGTGATTCCGGCTTTTTCAATATAGGCGCTGACATGCTGGCAAGCCTGACAGCGGTATTCAAAAATAGGCATGGCTTTTCCTTCTCCTTTGCCGAGATTAGCCTGGATGCAGCAGCGAGGCCGCCAAGGCCCAGAGGCATATATTAGGATATTATTATATTTGAATTGGTTGTCAACCCTTTTTTCAAAAAAATCCTAAACCACGGTCCGGGTGTTTTTAACCATAGCCTTCTTTCCACTGGCAATCAGACGGCGCAAGCGGTAAGATAAGGATGCCTCAAGGTAGTGTCCATCATGTCCAAGTCAGATTAAACGGAGGTCAGATGATGAACGCGCCCTTAAAACTTTTACTTGCCGTTGATTTCACCCCGCAAACACCCACTCTCCTGTCTCAATTGCTGCCTTTCATCCGTCTCTGGGATGCCGATGTGGTACTGCTGCATGTACTCAAAACCTCGGGCCACAATTTCACTCCTTCGGTTAAAGCCTATCGCGAGGCCACGGGAAAGCTATTGCAACTTCGCGATGACCTGCAGATGCAAGGGATTTCATCACTCCCCCTAGTGGGCCATCATACCTCCCTGGCGGAAGGCATCCGGGAAGCTGCCCAAGCCCATGCCGCGGATATGGTGGTGTTCCTCGCCGCCTCCGCCGCGAAAGGGCATATGGCCAAACGCGGCCTGCTGGACCACATGCTGGCGGTTTGCGATAAACCCATTTGGGTGCTAAAAGCACCTGTCCCCTATCCTTTTCGCCGTTTGCTATGTGCCCTGGATTTTTCCCCTCCCAGTCAGCACGCCTTACAGCAGGCGTTGGTCTTGAGCCGCCAATTCGAGGCTCCCCTGACCATCGTGCATGTCCTCTCCTCGGCTGATCACAGCGCAGAGACAGCGCGTCATAAAATGGACATCTTGCTGGGGGATTCAGATCGTGCGGGCTTGGAATATACCCTCCAAGTGATCAAGGGCAAGGTTGCAGACAAGCTGATCGCGGTGATCACTGAGGAAGAAATTGACCTGGTTCTGATGGGCGCTTCCGGAGTGCATCATCCGGATAAGCATGGGGTAGGCCAGGTCCTCCGTCGTCTTATTCCCCAGGTCCATTGTTCCCTGATGACCTTCAGATCGGAGAATTTCCGCCAACGCTTGCTGACCCATATGCTGCAGCAGGTGGAAGGTGATTTTAACCAAGCTAAAGAATTGCTGGAAAAAGGATTTGCCCAGGAGGCCATCCAGATTTTCGAAGGCTTGTTGGAACAAAATTTAATGTTCGCCCCTGCCTGGGAGGGGTTGGCCCGTGCTCATCACCTGCTGGGACATGAAGCTCAGGCTGAAGAGTACGAGCAACATGTCCGCCTCATCCGGGAACGGCTTTGTTGGAAAAAAATAGAATATGACGTGAAGCACCAATACCAACCGGGGTCACAAAAGCGGACTTAAAGCAGCGGGCCTTGGCCTGCGGCAAGGAGGGGGGCTGAGATGAACCTTTTTAAAAACATCCTTTGCTATTATGCACCACCCAACGGCGTTATTGTCCTGGAAAGAGCTGTGCGTTTGGCGCAGGAAAATCATGCCCAATTAACGGTCGTGACCGTAGTGCCGCAGCTGCCCGATTATTACCCGGTTTCTGTGCCGCCGGCTTCAGGCATGACCTTAAGCGGTCTCTATCAAACCACCCTTAAGCACAGCAGCAAGGTCCTTGACCAGGCGGTTAAGCCATGGCGACAAAAAGGGTTCGACATGCACACCCAAGTTCTGACTGGCATCCCTTTTCTTGAAATCATCCAAAAAGTGCTGCGCGATCATCATGATCTGGTTGTCACTTCGGTAGGGGCCAAGGACAAAGCTGCCCGGTTCAGCAGCACCACGCTGCGTTTAATCCGCAAATGCCCCTGCCCGGTTTGGGTGATGACCTCATCTCACACCCGGCCCTACCACAAGATCATGGCCGCCATCGATCCTGAGCCAGGCCAAACCGGCAAGCGCAGTCTCAACCATCAAATCGTGACCATGGCGTCGGGCATGGCGGCGTTGGAAAAGAGCGCGCTCACCGTAGTGCATTGCTGGGGAAAGTACCCTGAATTGATGTTGGGCTTTGATTATGTGGATGTACCGCCTATACAAATCACGCAGGTGTTGGAACAAACCAAGACGCTTCATCAAAAGTGGCTGGATGATTTCACAAAGCACCTCACCCTGCCATCGGGCCAACACATACAGACGCGGTTATTGGCCGGAGAGCCGGGCGACGAATTACCCAGTCAGGCTAGGAAAGAAAAAGTTGATTTGCTGGTCATGGGCACGGTGGCCCATACAGGACTGGCCGGTTTATTACTGGGCCACACCGCCGAAAAAGTTTTAAATCAACTGCACTGCTCCCTGCTGGCACTCAAACCCAAAGGCTTCCACTCCCCGGTCAAACTGTCCAGACAGCGGTAACCACACAAAGGGCCAGAGCCTTATAATATAGAAGTCAGCGCTTTTAAACTTTGCCGGGCTTTTAACAGTAAAAACCCCAAGGTGATGGCCCCGTCCGCCTGCACCAGGAGCACGGCTTTGTTCCTGATGGTGAACACCACCACATAATCTTTTTCCCCGCGGATAATAATCTCTTCCATTTCACCGGCATTCAGACTTTGAGTCACTCTGGCTCCCAATCCCAGGATGCTGGCGCCCATGGCCGCCGCCATATCGGTGGCGCTTCCCGTGGATTTAAAGGAGCTGGCGATGATCATGCCGTCCGGAGAAATAAGCGCAGTACCTTTGATTTCCCGGCTGGTCTGATCCAGCCCTTCCAGGATTTGATTGAGGTGCTCCTGTTTTGTGGCCATGGTGACTCCTTTTAGGTCCTGCAGGCGAATGGCCTGACGCGATCTTGCTTAAGTTCAAGTCCGGCGCGGTGAAGGTTGGGGACACCACCCCAGTGCTTGACCTCCTTAGGGGAGTATGTTTTTTAAAGAATTCTACTCAGGGTTTCCTTGGCTTTGCGCGCTTCCATCAGTATCAGCCCCATGTTGGCTTGATTACTAACCTGCACCATTAAGGCTGCCCGGTTTTCAATGACCAGCACTAAAATATTGGCCTTCTCGCTGCGCATATTAATTTCTTCCATTTGCCCGATATTGAGTGTCCGCGAAACCCGGGAACCCAAGCCGCTCATAGCAGCTCCCATGGCACCGGTAGCCGTGGCATCATTACCCTGGAGATGAAAACGGTTGGCAATGGTCATGCCATCGGGTGTGATAACCGAAATGCCTTCAATATCAGCACTGGCCATCTGTAAATTTTCCAATATTTTATTGAGAATATCCTGCTTGGTGGCCATGACGCCTCCTTCCTATTTTCAAGGTCCTGTTACTGCGGCAATTGATAAACATTTTCAATCACTTCCGCACCCACGGTCAATTGTTCCACCCAGTCAATAAACTGGTTGACCATGGTTTTACCCTGAAAAACAGCGCCATGCTGCGGGGCGATCATTTCGATATCCAAACCACGTATCATTTTAGCCCAAAGCTGGCAGGCCCGGGTACTGCACATGTAGCGCTTATGAAAAGCCTCCATATATTGTACATGTTGGTTGAAATCTTCCACGAAACGGTAACTCTGACCGGCAGCTGCGCCCAAATCGCCGGAGAAAAGTATTTTGGACACAGGATCGTAAAGTTGAAAATTACCGGGTGCGTGCATAAAATGAGCCGGCACGGCCAGCAACCGGCATCCTTCCAGATCGAATCCCATGCCTTGATCGGGAATGGTTTTCAACCGCGGCATCACGCTGGAGGCTACGCCGAAATGAGCTACAAACCGCCGCCACAACGTGGGAATATAGGCGTCCGCATCCGTTACCATCAGCCAGGCATTGACGGAGGCCACGATGTCCGGATCCTGATGAGAGAGAAAAATGTAGCGCAGTGCCGCCGGTGAAAGGTATTCCGAAAGTGCGGAGATCAACTTGGAATAAACAATGTGCCCGCCCGGATCGAGCAGCATGCCCTTGCCCTTATGGATGACCAGATATTGATTGGCCGAAACCATTTCACCTTCCGTCAAGTCTTCAAAGAATATACACTGATGGTCATCGCTTTTAAACAATACGTCCGCCATTGCTCACCTCCGCATTGTGATGGTTCATACTACCGTTCCCCTCCCGGGGTTGCAAGCACAATTGCCTGCTTTGGCGTCTAATCAGTAACGTCAAAAGAGGTCTTGGCATGAAGAGCCGGATAAGATTGCGACGTTGACCATTGTGATCAGGCAGCGTAAAATAAAGGGCTTCCAAAACGAGGTTTATCAGAAAGGGCTTAACCATGCGTCTCCTTATATATAATATTCGTTATGCCACAGGCACAGACTGGCATTTTCATTTGCCGTTGCCTTTCAGCGGCTATCTGCGTAAAACGCATCACCGCCTCCCTAAACTGATCCAATTTTTAAAATCCACTAACTCTGATGTCATTGGGTTGCTTGAAGTCGATTGTGGCTCCCGCCGAACCAAGCACCAGTGCCAACCAGAAATCATTGCCCGCCAACTCAACCATTACTGCGTGTATAAATCCAAATACAGCCAAAATTCGGTGCTGCAAAAAATTCCCATCACGAACAAACAGGGCAATGCGTTGCTTACCAACAAACGCATTCAAAAACAGGAATTTTATTATTTTCGCAGAGGGATTAAACGATTGATGATGGAATTGGACCTGGAGGATGTGGTGATCTTGCTGGTGCATCTGTCCCTGCGCTTTCGCCCCCGGCAGGAACAACTGCAAGACATTTATACACGGGTTAAAACCATTCGCAAACCAGTGATCTTGGCCGGTGATTTCAATGTGCTAAGCGGCGTCCGGGAACTGGAACTGTTTTTGGCCTCCACCGGCCTGACCAACGCTAACCGCAAAGGGTTTTACTCCTATCCCAGCCGCGGCCCCAAACGGGAAATCGACTTTATTCTTTATAGCCCGGAGATCAAGCCCCTTGGCTTTCATATGCCCGATGTCCGTTTTTCCGATCACCGGCCTCTGATATTTGACTTTGATATTACCAGTCCTGTTGTCGTCAAGGAATGAGGTCAAAAAAATACCCTCGCTGGGGGGAACCACGAGGGTATTTTTTCGGGAGGCATTGAAGCCCATGGGCGGGCTGCAATCATAGCAGATCTAGGATAAAGTATATCTTTAGATCAGCCCCCCTTTATGGCGAAAAATAGGGGAAGAATAATTACTCTTGGCCGGAGTTATTTAATTATTCCCGCCCCTATGCCCATAACAGTTTCATTGACTGCCCAACACTTGCCTCACTCTTGCGGCTCATCAACTTCACCAGGTAAAACTTCATGCGAGGAACCATCGAAGGACATCACTGCTGGTGGTTGGCCTTGGTAAACTTTCCGATTAAGGAGTTCCTTTATTTGGTCCTCCAACATTCGCCAAGAGTCATCAAATGCATCCCATAAAGGACGCTGGTTTTTAACCATGCCTAGTACTCCTCTATCCGCAGGTAATGGCTTAATCCAGTACACTTTTATAAAGCAAGCTATATGCCAAAATGTGGCAATTAAATTGGGATAACCAGAATATCTTTTTTCGTGGATGTTCCTTAATAGCAATAGTCATTTCCTGGTTTTCCCTGAAAGTTATACAACCCTTAAATTCCGAAATGTTTTTAAGTCCAGCTTAATTTGTACAGCATTTCGTCGCCGTGTATTAATTTCCGTTATCAACCGGACTGAATATTATGTCAAAGGGAGGTTTCCGGCTGCCCCCGCCGGTCACGATTTCCAACGCAATGGGCCGGCTGTCAACCGCAAGCCGCAGTGAGAAATGGGGATGTTTCAAGTCATTGCCAGCCATTGCCTTGGCCAGCTTTAACTTTGTACCTGTAATGTACGCTTCATTACATTTGAATTTATTTTTAAAAACGTCCTGCCGTCATGCTTTAAGCCGGCCACCAGTGATTTTATCGATCAAAATCATTGCGGACCCCGGATTAATCCTTTCTGGGTGGCGAAATAAAAAAATCGTTTCAAAGCGACTTAGCCAAATGTAAATTTATTTATGAGATACCCCAGCTGTTCAGTTGAAACACAAGCTCCTATTACTTAACCTGCCTAATATTGCGGATGGTCACCTCGGCTCTATAACAACTATTGACAGAATCGGTAAATTTGGAATAATTAGCCGGTGATTAACTCATTCTCCGGAGGCAAACAATGAAACTATGGTTAAAGCTATGGTCATTAGTATTTGGGTTATTGTTGATGGCGGCTTGTTCCGGTCCAGGTGGTGAAACGCAATCCAGTACTACCACTGCTCCCCCTGTCTCCAAATCATCCACAGTTACCCCTGGCGCAGACAACCCCGATGCTGTTAATCAAAAAGGTTTTAAATCCGCCGAAGCAGAGGGATTGACTTTCCAATGGAAAATCCAGGAAGATCATATGGACTGCGTCTTAACGGGTAAAACCAAGGGTTGGGTGGCTGTTGGGTTTAACAACCAACCTCGCATGAATGGAGCTAATATTGTGATTGGTTACATCGAAAATAATCAAGTGGCCATTCGCGACAGTTATGCACAAGGTCATCATCACGAGAAAGATAAAATTCAGAACCTGACCAAGGTTTCCGGGGAGGAGCTAGGCGGTGAAACAATATTGAAGTTCACTCTGCCTTTGGCCAATGACAAAGAAGGCCAAGACCTTCTGTTAACACCGGGACAACCTTATTTCCTTTTACTGGCCATGGGGAATGAGAATAACTTTAAAATGTATCATGCTAAAAGAAAAGCCTCTGAAGATCACCTTGTAATTGGAAACCTCCCCAAGACCGGATTATATGAAAGCGGCATGCTCTGCGGCATGCCGCTTTCATATTCCAAAGGTAATGATGGCGGCGTTCACCTTTTCCGGTAATCCGGGGCTGGTCCTACAGCGACCCTATTAACTTGCCGGTTAAAAAAGAAATGAGTGAGCGACACCGTCTTTGCAGCTGGATTGGTCAGAGATCGTGCCCCTGGTCCCAACCTTATTCTTCCTGCGCCTTGGTTGTAACCAATCCATCGTCTGGCAGTCATCATGGTTGATCATGCCAGCCTGCTAGCATTGGGCGTACTTTTTTTTCTTTTAGTCAATATTGTTATCGCCCAACCAGAATATTCCCGACGGCCGGCGTAGGGGCACATTGATAGGGCTGCTGTTGGTTACAAGACCGCCAGACCACTAGGACACCGGGAAAGCCGCCTTCCCCTTTACGACATTGGTCATTCCCTGCATGCGCTAATATTTTCATTTGCCCCAAGCAACCATTTAGTCTATTGTTGCCGCAAAAATGAAAGGAACAGGATGAGACCCAACTGGTTATTATTTAAATTCTTAGTGGGCGTCCTGGCTATCAGTTTTTCGCCGGTGTTTGTCAAATGGGTGTCTGTCCCGCCGACAGTGAGTGCCTTTTACCGAACATTTAATGCCGCCTGCCTGTTGGGACTGATCATGATCCCTGGCTTTAAAAAGCATAGTCGTGCTTTCTCCTGGTCTTGGGCCGGGTGGCCATTGCTGGCCGGTTTGTTCTTGGCTGTCGATTTAATTTTATGGCACAAAACCATCATTATGCTGGGAGCCGGCCCGGCTACCTTGCTGGGCAATTCCCAGGTGATATTCGTGAGCCTGTTTATGATTTTCTTTTTCAAAGAAAAAGTGCATCCCTTGTTTTGGCTGCTGATGCCTCTGGTGTTCCTCGGTCTCTACTGGGCCATACCCGAGCGTCTGCCGGCGGGCACATCGATGCATGGTCTGATCATGGGCGTGCTGGTGGGGTTGACCTACGCCGGCTTCCTGATGGGATTGCGCATGGCCCATGACCGAGGCCCCGGCGCTTTTCCGGAAGTAATTAACTTGTTTCTGATCATGCTCACCGCCGCCGTGCTTATCGGCACTTATTTGCTGGTGGTGGAAAACGGCCACCTGCTGGGATATGGCCGCCGCGATTATCTCATCATGCTGGCCATGGCCCTGGTGGCCCAAGTGGCAGGATGGCTTCTGATTCAGGCTACGATTGTCAGAATGCCGGGGCATCAGGGCAGCCTGCTGCTATTGTTGCAACCACTGTTGGCGATTATATGGGGTCGGTTGTTTTTTAATGAACCTTTGCAGCTGCGACAATTGTTAGGCATAGCCCTGGCCTTGGGCAGCATTGCTTTTTACCAGGGTTGGCTGGCACCGCGCGGCGCGGCTCAGCAAGTCATCCGTAAGACCGAGTCGTTTCCACGACGCCCTGATGTTTAAGGATTTGCTTTTATAGGACACTCATGGGACAATAGGCAGTTCATAACCTACAGGAGGATTATATGGCCAGACGTGCTTCATCAACTCCGGGCAAAAGCGCTGCGGCTTCCAAACGCCGCCAAGGCAAACGTCTCCACTCGAGCGGAACCCTAACAATATCAGCCCGGGACCGCATTATCAAACTCATTAATTCTTCCTTGGAAATTGATGAAGTCCTCAATCTCTCCATGCAACTAATGGAAAAAACGCTCGGTGCCACTGCCTCATCCATTTTAATTCATGATCCCGAGAGCAATGAGCTGAAATTTTATCTGGCAACTGGTACGAAGAAGGATGTGTTAAAAGTTATTCGCATGCCTGCCGATAAAGGCGTGGCCGGCCGCTCCTTTCTTACTGGGAGAACCTTACTTATTCCCGACGCCGCTAAAAGCAAGTACTTTTACAAGCAGGTGGATGACAAAACCAAATTCGTCACCAAAAATCTCATTGCCACACCCATTCCCATCAAAGGTAAACGCATCGGCGTGTTGGAAGTCTTGAACAAGGCCCGGGGTACATTCACCGCGGCCGACGCGCAACGACTTAAAACCATGGCGGCCGAAGTCTCCGTAGCCATTGATAATGCCCGCCTGTATGACGAAGTCAAGAGCGCCTATATCAGCAGCATGCTCAATATGGCCAAGGCTGAAAAATTCCGCGATCACGACACTGGTTTGCATATTGAACGCTGCGGTGAATATGCCGTCCGCTTGGCCAAAGCCATTGGCATTGGCGCTAAAGATCTTGAAAACTTGCGGGTATCTATGATGATGCATGATATTGGCAAGGTGGCCATTCCTGACAGCATACTGCTCAAACCAGGTTCTTTAGACGACAATGAGTTCGAAATTATGAAAACCCATACCACCAAAGGTGCGGCCATATTAGGACAGGCGCCCTTGCTCAAGCTGGCCGTGGATATTGCTGATTCTCACCATGAGAAATGGAACGGCAATGGTTATCCCAACCAGCTCAAGGGGGAAGAAATTCCGCTGGCAGCACGCCTACTGGCCATCATCGATGTGTTCGATGCGCTCTTTTCCAAACGCCCCTACAAGGATCCTTTTCCACCGGAACAGGTATTTGGCATCCTTAAAGAGGGACGGGCTTCGCATTTCGATCCCCATTTATTAGATCTGTTCCTGGACCGTTTCGATGAAATGCACGAGCTTTTCCTGGAGTATTCCTAGGTTGAGTCCCTCCCACAATGATCCCCCTATTGTCTTGCGGTTACGACTTGGACGTGGCCTGGTTGGTACCGCTCGTGCCCGTCGTCTTGGTTCAGGGCCGGAAGTCTGAGCATGGTTAGTATGATTTGGGCCATCGGACAGTTGGTCGTAGGTGGTGTATTTCTTTGGCTGGCCAGTGAGGCCTTGGTGCGTGGATCCAGCACCTTGGCTATTCGAGCCGGTATTTCCCCGCTGGTCATCGGCCTAACCATCATGGCTTTGGGTACCTCTTCACCCGAATTGTTTGTTTCCGCCCTTTCTTCCTGGCAAGGCAATCAAGGTATCGCCCTGGGTAATGTGATCGGCTCCAACATGGCCAACCTGGGGTTGGTATTGGGGTTCATGACCTTAATGAGGCCCGTGTCCGTCAACCGTTCACTGGTCCGAAGAGAAATCCCCTTTTTACTGGGTATTACGGGATTGACGTTTGCCCTGGCCGCCAATCAGCACCTGTCACGAATTGACGGCCTGGTATTGCTGTTGTTGTTGGTGCTGTTCATCCTTTATTGCATTAAAACCGCTTCTCCTGATCGATCCCCAAGCCCCCCCCAACCGCCCGGACCAATTGGTCAACGCCTGGTGGAAGCCGTGGGTGCTGATTGTCATCGGCCTGGTGGGGTTGGCCTTTGGTTCCGCATTATTTATCCAGGGGGCCGTTCATATTAGCCGGCAATTGGGCGTATCTGAGTTTTTCATCGGTTTATCAGTTGTGGCCATCGGCACTTCCTTGCCAGAATTGGCCGCTTCACTGGTCGCCCTATTTAGGGGTCATAGCGATATGGCCTTAGGTAATTTGATCGGTTCTAATATTTTTAATTTGCTCCTTATTTTGGGTGTGGCGTCCTTATTGAACCCCATCCGCGTTCCTGCCGAAGCTTTACATTTGGATTTCTGGTTGTTGCTGGCCGGAAGTTCACTGATCATACCCTGGGGTAAAAAATCACCACATCTTACCCGCTTACACGGGCTGGCTTTATTGGCATTGTACATTTATTTCATTTTCGAAATCACGGTTCGCGGTTAACCGCACACAGGATAGCTATGGCAACACAAGTATTACTTCTTTTTATTGACGGTCTGGGATTAGGGAAAGATAACCGCGACATCAATCCCCTGGCAGCTTTCCCTGTATCCTTGGGCAGTCAATGCCGCTTGGTGGCTGATGGGCATGGTCTTAGTCAAGTCGCGACTATCGTGCCGACAGATGCCTCGTCTGGGCATTGCCGGCACCCCGCAAAGTGCCACCGGCCAGACCGCGCTTCTATCCGGCATCAACGCCCCCCAAGCATTGGGTTATCATAAAAGCGCTTATCCCAATGACGCCCTTAAAACGATTCTAGGCCAACACAGTATTTTTTCACGTTGCCGTGCCTCGGGATTTAAGGCCACCTTTGCCAATGGTTTCAGAAAAGAGTATTGGGATTTAATTAAACGCCGCAAGCGCCGCCATTCGGTCACCACTTATTCCGCGTTATGCGCGCAAATTCCTTTGCGATATGAGGACGCTTATGATCAAGGACAGGCCGTCTATCACGATATTACAGGACATTTTTTACGAACCTTGGGCAGACCGGTTCCCTATTTGGCCCCCCGCGAAGCCGGCCTCCGGCTGGCCAGGGTGGCCAGTCAACATGATTTCACTTTATTTGAATATTTTATGACCGATCTTCTTGGGCACCGTCAGCATTGGCCGGAAGTGCAGGCCTGTTTGAACGATTTGGAAACCTTTGTCGAAGCTCTGCTCAGTCACTTGGATCTTGAACGTACTGCCTTGATTCTGGCCAGTGACCACGGCAATATTGAAGATCTAAGCACTTCCGGCCACACCCTTAATCCAGTGCCTACCATTCTTTATGGCCCGCTGGCCCAAGCCTATGCCCACCGCATCCACGACCTGACGGATATTGTTCCTGTCATTATGGACCTGCTAAAAAATTAGCTGGACAATGGAAAGATTACTTGTCGTATAATAATAACCCAAGGAGGCCCAATGATGTCCTCAGGTCCAAATTATGATATTGATGCTAATCTACGGGTCTTGATCAAAGAGACCCGGCGCCTGGACTGGCGGCACCGTCTAAATGCCGTCAAAGCGCTGGGGGATATGGGTCAACAGGCTAAAACCGCCTCCAAAGAAGTGGTCCCCCTGCTTTTGGATTATAATGAGGCTGTCCAGGGCACCGCCATTGTGGCCCTCACCAAAATCCAACCGGCGATTCCTGAGATCTGTTCACCGTTAATCACTTTAGTCATGGGGAAATCGGAGAGTCTGTCCCAAATGGCGGCCATGGCCGTTAAAAAATTGACTCCTCACAACACCTACTTGGTGCCGGCGCTCATCCAGGCTGTCAAAGAAGCGCCCTCTTTTAAACGATGCCGCCTCATTACATTATTGGGCCAGATCGGCCCCCCTGCCAATGATGCCTTTCCTGATTTGTTCGAACTGGTGCAAGGACCGCTCTCTGAAGACTTTGCCTACAACCACGCCCTGGACGCCATGGCCAATATCGGACTTCCCAAACGCCGTGATTTAATCCGAATCTTCAATGCCTTCAAGGATAACAGTGGATCCTTACGCCCCTTTGCCTTGCCTCCTCACGATGATAAAAACACGGTGATCGTGCACCATGTCCTGCCCCTATTCAAGAGCATGCTCGATAAATACTATTTTCTCCATTATCAACTAATCACCTTGCTGGCGTCCTGCCAGATTGGCATCAGTGAGCTGGTCCAACCTCTTATTCAAACGCTGGCCCATCCTGACCAGTTGGTGCGGCGCTATACTGCCGAGAGCTTTGCTTTTATTGGTCCTGCTGGTTATGAGGCCATTCCGGCCTTGATTTGGGGGTTAAAGGATAATCACCACGATGTACGCTTTTATTGCGCTGAAGCCTTGGGCTATATTGGGACTACCGCGTATCATGCCATACCGGCTTTAAATGATGCCTGCCAAGACGCGGATGCCGCTGTACGCGAATCAGCCGCTGAAGCCATAGCTAAAATCCACAGCCATTCCACCAATTAACCGGCATAAGACATCCCTCCATCTGTAAAAAGCTGGTGGTCCTGCAAAGGCCAGCGTCTCATATGGTCAGGGATTAATTTCCACCGGTGCGGGCAAATTAACTTTTTCAGGTAGAGGATTCGTTTGAGGCGGGTAAGGTTGGACATTGCCAATATCCACAATGAATACCGTGTACCCGTGAGTTTTGTCGCCTTCCAAAACCAAATGGTAGGTTACCGGCACTTTGACTTGCTGGTGCTTTACTTGGTAGTACAATTGCAGGGCATGTTTACCTGGCGCCGGTTGCCAAGCCACCAGCTGGGCTTTTTCTATTTTTCCGAATTTTTCGATAATAGCCTGCCAGTCCGCCAAAAAATACTCGTATTGTCCATGTGCCCCAAATTTTAATCCTGGAGAAAGATAATTTTCATAAGCTGTTTTATACTCGTGATCCATAATGGCTTTTAAAAATCCATTGCCACTCGCCATTGCTTTGGTCTTGTCCTGAACATAGGTTGTGGTACTGCATCCGGAAAGCAATAAAATTAAAAGCGCTGTAAATGCTGAAGTTTTCATTTGCACTCCCCTTTCATTGTTTAACGACCACCCTTGTTTGGCCACCCAAACCTCCCCTGCAACCGGGCCAGTCCAAAGGACCTTTTGAGTCTAAGCTTATTTGACTAAATATTCAAGAGGGGTATTTTTTTCTTCATTGTCATCCAAAACCAGCGGAAACGATGTTTTTTAATATAAGTCCTTAATAGGATTTGTTGATAACGTCCAACCACTTTATGGTAATAATCGTGTTTGAGTTGATCTGCACCGGCTTTCTCCCTCAATCCTAATAATCGCTCTGCAGGTAGGGCTTTGTTTCTTAATATGCTTACCATCATTATGCCCACCTTCCATTTTTCAACAATAGACTACTTATAAAGGGTATAGGTTCCCTCGGCTAAGTCCAACATATTGTAATACTATTAAATACTCTGCTTTTGTCTTTAATGCATCATGAGTTTAAGGCAAACGGGAGATCTGGCCAGATCAGGCCAAAGGATTTAGACTGGAACTGTTATCCCTATTGTAATAGACCCACCATAAGTAGTTCCTTTTGCGGAAAGGCCATTTTGTTAAATGACCACCAAGGTGTTGGTTCATCCTTGGGGCGGCATTGAAAAAAATCGCATGTGGGAGCCGTTTTTTCTCTGCGTCGGTTTGCTCTGCAAACCGACGTCCTCCCAAAAGATGGACCAACACCAATCCGCAGCAGGAACTATTTAGGTTTATAAAATGCCTAATAAGGCTCCCATTAAGGTGAACTGGAGTCCTCGATATAATAGGTTTAATGGCGCCAAAGAAAGAGGTATGTCAAAACGGATGAAATCATGAAGAAGAATAGGAACGATCAACCCCATGGCAAGTACAAAACCAATGACACTACCACCAACGAAAGAATTAACATGGAGGGAAATTAAAAACACTTGGATTAAAAATGCTGTTAAAAATGATGATAAAATTTGATAAATCCAAAGTAATGTTGGATTTTTTTGATCTTTTTTTGTTTTTTTCTGTAAATAGAGATTTTTATTACCAAAAAAAATAGATGAAAAAAACAATTCACTTATTATAAATCCGAATAGCCCAGTTAAAACAATAGGCATCAACTTGATCCCAAACATAATTGATAATAATTTATAATAATACATCAGAAATATACATCTTTTTGAGTGTTTTTAATGTTATTTTTATTAAAATACCTCATTACTTTATATTTATTGGAATAAGGAACATAAAAACAAGAGTTAGCCAACCGATGACCAGCCCATTGATTCAATAATCCATTATCCTTTTTTCCATATAATTGATAATTAAACTTCACTTTTGCATGCTGATGGAATTGTTTGACCTCAAAAGTAAATATCGTATATGGTCGAACTTTAAATACCTGACTGGCCAGGACATCGACAATGGCATTCCAATAAATGAGTTTACCTTCTTTAAAAATAGCATGGACATGGTCTTGTTCTGTATTTTGAAGCGCTTCCAGGGACCAAATATCAGGATTAAGGATATAGGTTGTTTGGATAGTAGTTAAAAGATTGACTGTTTCATCAATAAAATCGTTGTTCTCGATGAGTATAAATAGATCTATTTTTTCTTTCTCCTCCATGGTTGTTTTGGATAAAAACAGCCCCAATACAAAAGACTTCTTTGACAATACCTCTTTAATGGAAGCTATGGTCTGATGAAAGGGTAATTGATTCTCCATAAATCATCCTTATATTATTATAAGAATTTGATGCCTCTATTTATGTACCATATTTTTTTTAAATACGCAATGTTTTCTTATAATAATAAATTGATTGAGTTTAAGTGATTAATTTAACCCTTTGGTGCCTAGCGCTTTATTCTTAATTTAAGATATAATTCCCCTGTAATAAAATAATTTTATAAAATTAATTTTATGACTATAAATTAATATTATTATTTTCTTATGTTAAGTTTTTATAAACCAAGCCATCTATCAAAAGCATACCCAATGGACACTTTACCATTCCATTACTGCTCAATGGAAAATGGTCACTATTTATAAATCACCATCATCTACTGCACTTTTATTTAGTTGTCCTTTCCATGACATTACAATATTCTTATTATAATAATGACTACTTGTCAACCCATTATTTCTGGCCATAAAACCATTCATTTAATTCGAAGGTATCCTTTGTTACTTGCTTATCCTTTGGTAATCGACGAGTAGGTACAACCGTCTCGCTTGCACTCCTAAGCAGTTCGAACAAATGGAGAAAATGAAAACCTAATGGTACCGACCGGAATTAATATTATGGGAAAGGGACACTTTCGGCTGCCCTGACCGGTTATAATATTTTTTTGATAAGGATGTTTCCACCCACTGTAATGAATCCTGTACACACAGGAGAGGTCGTAGCCGTCTATCCACTTCATGGAATAGATTAATTGCTTACACTCCTAGTAAATTCATGTTATTAATTACTGTTGTAATAGTCAGTAATTTGATATTTAATTAGTATTTAACTCATTTTATTTAAAATTTAAGGTAAAATTGTTTATAAATAGGTGTTTTTAAATCCTCATTCCTAACAAAATGTTTCGCACTGAATCTTGGGGTATTTAGGAGGCAGTGGAAAAATATCATTATTTCTAAATTAACGCTTTACGCTTGCGAATAATTGTATAAATTGATGAGGTCCTGGTAACATCACCTCCTTGGTAAAATCAATTTCACCTTGCCAATCCTTATAATTAACTCTAATCGCCTATATAGTTTAATTTTATTGTTAATACAATCTTTCTTTTCCTTTATTTTAAATGTTATTATTTTATTACAGTATGATTTTATCCAACCTGATTTAGTACCCGTCCCACAATCCCCTCATATTACAGCTGCCTATTTTTTTTATTTAATTCAAAAACCTTTATAAAATAATAATATTATCAAACCTAGTCCTAACGCTGCATTAGGTCGCGTCTACAGACTCTAAGTTATTTAACCATTATATCCAAAAAAACAAAACGGTTTACGGCCCCCAATGGTTTGATTTCTTTGTTTTAGGGCAGTAAGTATTAGTAATTTTCCTGATGCTCTTAGCATCCTTCCATTCAATGTTATAAACATTATCATTTTACTTGCCATTAGCATATAACCTGGTTCAATTCCCGATGACTACCACAAGACCACGTAATCGTTGATCATTTTTATTATCTTATTAGTGATCATTTAAATAATGGTCATCTTACTGTAATAGTATCGAACTATTTCAATTGATCCTAAAGCTGACCATGAATTAATCCGATAATTAATTTAACACTTAATGCCTTAATGAGGGGACTGCAACATGAACAACCAAAGACAATTTAAAAGAGTAGATGTAAACCTTCCTGTATCGTGCGCCTTGAAAAAGAATGATAATGATACCATGGCCACATCAGGCATTATCAAAGATATAAGTATGGGTGGAATGAAAATTGCTTTGCCATTAAATGATCATAGCTGGGCCAAAGAAGCACAACATTTGCATTATCAAATTCATTTGCCAGAACCTTTCGAAAGCCTTTATGGTCAAGGAGATATTAAGTGGACTTTTCAGGATCCTGATCAAAGTCATGTTCAAATTGGCCTGGCCTTTTCCAATCCCGATCAGCAGCATCGTCTGGAACTAAGTCATATTATGGAAGAGTTGTCATCGGAGCACGAATCATTATCAATGTTATTTAAAAAATAGTTTTTTTGTTGATTTTTGCTCTATTTTTAATTTTTCTGATGCTTTTACCCCATTAAATCATAAAAAGATACTTCCGTAACTAACTTAGTATTTTATCGATTCCCTTATATGACGGGAAATTGTTTAATTTCAAATCACCGGTATTCGTATCTTTCTCCTATTTTGGAGGTACCCTAACAAAAATCCGGCTTCTGTTGCTTAAATTTGGTAAACTTGTAAGGTGTTTATATTAAACTGCAGGTGAGCTATGGTTAAAAATCGGCGTTTCCCACGGGTGGATATAGATTTTCCAATAAGTTGTACCTTTATTGATGCTCGAACACAGGCCGTAATTACGTCTGCCGGTCAAGTGCTCAATATAAGTCTGGGCGGGATGCGCATAAGTGTTCCCATCCCCAAACCCATGATCGATTCTTCCAGTCTAACCTATCGTTTAACCTTACCCGAACCGTTTTCAACGTTAACTGGCAAAGGCCATATTAAATGGTCTGATCGGGATGATGATAAACAGGTTATTATTTTTGGCATGGCTTTTGAAAATATTAATCCTGAACATCAGGAGCTGATTAATAATTTGGTTGATGAACTTAACACGATTTGACTTTAGTTGTTGTGATTCATTTCAGCCGATTCTCTTTTGTTAGATTAAAGGTGATGGGTCCAGCACATCCAAGGGCCGATTTATAACTCTTCTTTTACGGCAATAAATTGTAATAACTCAAACTTGATCTGATAAGTAATGTCAGCACAGCTGAGAAAACAGTGCCGCAGTAGGATGAGTTTTTCACGTTAATTTAATTTTGTTAGATTTATATCTAAAGCCGGCGTCCGAATGGTGGCAGCCTTAGCTTGCGAAATTTTTTTGAAAATAAACCTTTTCGCAAATACTTTATCAAAAGAGCTAACGGAGTAGTTTTTGAAACAAAAAAGATAAGTCTTAGAACTTAATGTCTTCAAGTAATAAGCACGATGCGATGATAATGCAGAACAGACAATAATTGTTAAATGAAGTTTGGATTATTACTAATAAATTATTGTGTTGATAGGCCTGTACCTTAGTTTACATCCTCCGTTCATCTCCGCTATTCATGGCAGGATATTTTACGGCTTTACAACCAATTTTATATTTTGGCTTTGATTTTTTTTACGATTATTGATTTTTTAAGTACTCATCCACACTGGGTTGAGGTGGCATCAACCTTACCCGCCAGCACCGGCCAGCCGGACTTTTAAGTATTCCGGCATCAACTATTTCGGCTCTGGCCCTGGTGATAATGTCAGGAAGATTGACCTTTAACAGCCGATGGCCAATAATCATCTCCTTGGTCTGCCATTCCACCCGTGCTTGCACATATAATGGCGTTTTAGGCTCATAGCAAGCCGGCAGGTCGATAGGTTTGTTCTGGGGAAAGGAAGGGTCAGCTACCCAGGCCCGGCGGAAGGTGGTTCTCATCTCCAAATCGGGCTTAATATCTTCCGGGTAGAGACGAACCCGGCTTGTTTTTTCATTGAGCCCGTTTTCTTGGGCAATGGTTTCCAATATTTCCGAATGAATCATGGCACTGCTAAAGGCTGTGGTTTCCACACTCATGATATGCGTCAGGTTTTCCAGCGTGTTCTTCCATTGCTTAGCCTCGGTGTTGCTATTAAAGGGATTATCACGCGTGCCTTTAGTCTGCAACAGGGCCTGCATAAAGCTGTTTTTATTGGCAAAATTGTTCAATAGACGGGCTTTGAGAGTGGCCGCAGACAAAACCATATGATCCGCCGCTTGTTGAGCCTTGATTCTGAGTACGGCCATTTGAATAACATTGACTAATACCAGGGCCATCAATACCAGGACCATCATCATAATCAGGGTTAGGTAAAGGATATTACCTTCTTCTTTTCGGATTAAACGCCGCCCAATCCGCATGCTCAGGTTCCTGTATCAAAGAGAAAGGCCGGCACGGCCTGGCTAATGCTAGGAACCGGCCAAATGGGAAAAATTAATTTCAAGTGATGAATGACCACGTAGCGTTTCAAGGCAGGTTGATCGGCATGTTCTATCAAAAAGGTGGTTTTTCCCGAGCTGACGGAGGAGCATATTTTTTGGGCCACTCTGGTAGCGGCATTCCTATCATCCCCATGAAGCACGGCTTCCCGGCCAGCCTCAAAGGCCGCTTCTTTAACCACTACCTGAGCAATGCTCCAATGAACGAATTCAATGGTGCCTAAAAATATCAATACCAACAAGGGCAAGGCCAGTGCGGTTTCCACCAAGGCTTGACCCTGTTCCGGCTTAAGTTGAGGCCACATGTCCCATCCTCTTCAGACAGCGTTGTGGAGCGTCCCCTAAAATCTTATAAGCCTGGCCTTTGGTTGTCAACATTCTGTCGTTGAGAGGATTGTAAATGACCCGCTCACCCCACACACTTTTATAGTCATAGCATTAAATCCGGCCTCACTTATTCCAGCCTTGTCCGCCTCTTATGCCCTTACGCGCATTTGGAATATCCGCAGGCCTTGCATACCATACAGCCGCCTTCGTGTTCCACCGTGCCGCCACATTCAGGACAGGCTCCTATGCGCTGATCGAGTACACTTAAGCCGACCGACACTTTTTCCCGTTGGCTTTTCTGGCCGCTCATCCGCTTCATATGGCTTTCAACAGCCAATCCCATGGCGTCAGGACAACTGAGCACCATCCCGCCTTTACCCCAAGTGGGATTGGAACAGCGGATCCCACGCAAATTTTTAACTATGGCTTCCGGATTAACGCCACTTCGCAAAGCCAATGACACCAGCCGGGCAATAGCTTCCGATTGAGCTGCGGCGCATCCGCCGGATTTGCCCATCTGGGTAAATATTTCAAATAAACCTTGATTATCATGGTTGAGGGTTATGTATAAGTTGCCGCAGCCGGTAATCATTTTTTCCGTGCTGCCACTAATCACATCCGGCCGCTCTCGGGGTTCTGTGGACGGACTCTCCATAACCATGGGGGTTTCGGCTGGCGTTTCTTTTTTGGCTACTGACAACACCTGGCCTTCCCGGCTGCCGTCACGATAAATAGTCACCCCTTTGCAATTCTGTTCAAAGGCCTGCCGAAATACTTTTTCCACATCAGCCGTTGTGGCACTATGGGCGAAATTCACTGTTTTAGACACGGCATTATCCGTATGTTTTTGGAAAGCCGCCTGCATTTTGACATGCCATTCAGGGGTAATATCATGGGAGGTTACAAAAACCTTTTGCACTGACTCTGGAATTTTATCATTGCCTTGAACCGTGCCGTGCCCGGCGATTTCCTGCATCAATTCTGGCGAATCAAACCCCCCGGCCGCTGCCGTGGCCTTAAAGACGGGATTAACTTCCACCAGTCGGTCATTGTCCATCACATTGCGGACAAAGGCCACGGCAAACAAAGGTTCCACTCCGGAACTGGTGCCGGCAATAATGCTGATGGTGCCGGTAGGTGCCACCGTGGTGGTGGTGGCATTGCGCATAGGTGGTGAATTTTTTTGATTCAACTGGCTTTTTTCAAATTCAGGAAAGGGACCACGTATTTCCGCCAACTGTCTGGATTTGACCTTGCTCTCCTTGTCAATAAAGGCCATCACTTCTTCCGCTAGATCCAAGGCTTCTTTTGAGTTGTACGGCACGCCCAAACTTAATAACATATCGGCAAAACCCATTATGCCCAGGCCGATCTTGCGATTCCGTCTAACCAGATCACCTATTTGGGGTAGCGGGAATGCGCTGACATCAATCACATTATCTAAAAAATGCACAGCCATATGAACCACCCGTTTAAGACGGTCATAATCAATGCTTCTGATTTGCTTTTGCGTTTTAATCATTTTTGCCAAATTAATAGAACCTAAATTGCAGGCTTCATAGGGCAATAGTGGCTGCTCACCACAGGGATTGGTGCTCTCCATGTCACCAAGTTCCGGCGTAGGATTATGGGCGTTGATACGATCGATAAACACAATGCCCGGTTCTCCGGTTTGCCAGGCATTTTTAACGATCTGGTCGAACACCACCTTGGCCGAAAGCTTGCCCACCGTTTCTTTTGAACGCGGATGAATCAGATCATAGTCCTCATCCTTGGCCAGCGCCGCCATGAAGGCATCCGTAATAGCAACGCTGATATTGAAATTGGTCAGCTCCGTGAGATCTTGTTTGCAATTAATGAACTCCATTACATCGGGGTGGTCCACCCTTAAAATAGCCATATTGGCGCCACGTCGGGTACCACCTTGTTTGACGGCCTCGGTAGCCGCATTAAAAACTTTCATGAAGGAGATCGGTCCACTGGCACAGCCATTGGTGGTTTTAACCGGGTCATTTTTAGGCCGGATGCGGGAAAAAGAAAAACCTGTTCCACCGCCACTCTTATGGATTAAAGCTGCATTTTTCACACTTTCAAATATGGATTCCATGGAGTCTTCGATGGGAAGGACGAAACAGGCTGATAATTGTTGCAACTCCCGGCCTGCATTCATCAATGTGGGGGAATTGGGCAGAAATTCCATACTGGTCATGAGTCGATAAAAATCATCACTCACGCTCTCTACGTTAGCTTGGCTGTCATATAATCGTTCAACACTCGCAATATTATCGGCCACCCGGCGAAACAAATTCTCCGGTGTTTCCAGCGGTTGGCCGTCATCGTCCCTGATAAGATAACGTTTTTTTAATACGGTTAATGCGTTTTCTGACAACTCCATGGGTATTGATTTCTCCTCAGCCATCATCAGCCTCCCTCAAATTTTCGAGTCGTTATCATAGGCCTATCACTTTTCCTTGTCAAGTTAAATCGCCTTATTTATACCATATATAGTTTTGTTTATATACTGCCCTACCATATATTGTGCTACTCTTCCAGAGGGTATATTGCCACCATTTTTAATAATAGCCTTTTAATTTAATCATTTTCCCGTTTTCTCAGCCCACTGTTCACCGCCGCCCATATCCACCTTGGCGTTCATTTTCTTTCCTCTCACCTTTGACACTCTTCTTAAAGAGACACCTGGTTTAAAGACGTTCAATGAAAAATTCAAGTTACCGATAATAATCATCATTAACAAGGTCGAGGTTAAAAAATGCAGCGTCGCCAATATGCCCGCGTAGATTTAAAATTTCCCATTTATTGTATTTTTACAGATAATGAGCTTCGCAAGGAAATTAAGTCTTCCGGCCATGTGCAGGATTTAAGTTTGGGCGGCATGTGTATCAAGGTCCCTGTCCCACCTCATTTGTACAATTCCCATAAGTTGCATTATGCTCTGCATTTACCCGAACCTTTCAATACGATAACCGGACAGGGAACTGTCAAATGGTCCAAATTTGATTCCCAGCACCACAGCTTGCTGTTGGGCATGGCTTTTGTAAGGATGAATGAAGCCTATCGCAAGGATATTGAAAGTATTCTGGCTGAATTGGTGGACTATTAACGTGATAGGTCACCATTGGGCAGAGGTCCCTCTTACATCCATGTGGACGAAAGGCCCGTGGTCGTCCGTATCGTCATAAAGCCCGATACCCCCAACTTTATTGGCATGACGTACTTCTTGTTCAATATCAAGAATTAGAGTTTTCAGGACCATGCTGTCTTGCTTATCCATGCGGCCATCCCGATTGAGATCATCCATGAGCCCATCCCCATTGCCGTCAACCAACAGATCCACAGCCTGACCCCAACAATGGCGGCTGTATAAACTGTAACCTGAGGTCTGATTATAATAAGGAGTGCGAAAAGCACTGGAAATGACCAAGGTGCGGCAAGAATAGCCTTTTAAATTTATCCGGCTTAAAAGCAGCTCCAGTTTGATAAGCAGGCGCTCGTCTACCACCGTATATTTGGGGAACCCCGAAGATTGGCGACAGACAAACTGACCTAATTTAAAATGCGGGGAGAGGGCAAGCGTTTCCAGAAAGGGTGTAACTTCAATAAATCCTCGAGGCGGTTTGAAGGATGTTGACTCCGGATAAACACCAATAGTATAGCCGTTCACTTGTCCCTGGCTGACTTGATCAAACGGCACCATCACCACTAGATTAAGCGTCATGCACTCCTGCCCACCAACTTGAGTTAAGTCCGCCTGATAAACACCGGGCTGGATCGGGGCTGTCCAGGACCACTCCCGATTACCCCTTGGTTGAACCGTGCCGGACCGGGCCTCAAATTGATAGGCGTGTTTCCAATTGGCATCTACAGCGGTTAAGGTAATTCTTTCCTCAGGCAGAAGAAAAAGACTTTGAATCCGGTATCCCAGCCTAATGCCCTTATAAATGACGCTAAAACGAACCCTTTCGTCCTTAAAGAACTTTTGCGGGTGACTGCTGGCATGGATCGTGGGTGCGGGCAAGCTGAGTATGAAAATCAACAACCCTAAACAACATTTAATCATCTGGTATACACAACCATCTCAGTAACATTTTTTGTGCCAACGTCTATTCTAAAGTTAAACCGTGTTCTTTACCAATCCCCAACCACCGGATCTATCCAGGTGGCTGCGTTGTCTTCACTGCTTGGGTCAGGTTGGCCATTTCCCCGGCGGCTCAGTGTTGAAAGCGGGTATGCTTAAGGTAATAGTGGTGCCTAAACCCAATTGTGATTCCACCATTATTTTCCCACCGTGCTGTTCGATAATATCCTTGACGATTCTTAATCCCAACCCGGTTCCAGGCACCATATGGGTGATTTCATGTTTGGCTCTATAGAAACCTTCAAAAACCTTGGAAATTTCTTCCGCCTTAATGCCTACCCCTGTGTCTTCTACTTTAATTAATATATCTTGCTTATCAGGACCCCAGGCCAAGGTTACCTTCACATAGCCTTTTAGGGTATATTTAATACTGTTACTCAAAAGATTAGTCACCGTGCGTTCCAGATCCATGGGTATGCCCCTGGCCAAAAAGACATGGGGTGCCCCTAAGTTTTCTTTGATGACGATATTTTTCATTTTGGCTTGAATGGCAATGGCTTCAATCGCCAGACGGCATATTTGGCCCAAATCGACTTTTTCTTCATGCCGGGGGACAGAGCCCATTTCCAAACGTTCCACTTCCAAAATAGTATTAATCAAATTAGCCAGACGCTTGGCATTACGCTCGGCGATCTCCAAAAACCGCTGCTCTTCCTGGCCGTGGGAGTGGGCATTGGTCAAGACCTTCAAATAGCAGAGCAAGGACGTCATGGGGGTGCGCAATTCATGCGAGACCGTAGTAATAAAATTTTTACGCATGTCTTCCAATCGTTGCTGCTCACTCAGATCATTCACAATGGCCAAAGATAACTTTTGTTCCGGAAAGTAGGCGGCCGAAAAACTGATGGGCAGTACATTTTTACTTTTACGCAGTAGAGCAAGTTCAAATGGTCCTACTTGACCATTGAGCATCAGGTTTTCCATCATGGTTTCTAAGGGTATGGCTTTCTCGCTGATAATCAACTCCGTCCAATCCAGTCCGACTTTCAGATCTTGGGTGCTATAACCCATAAGGTCGAGCATTTGATCGTTCGCTTCCATGATGATATTTTTCTCATCAAAAAAGAAGACCCCCATTAGGTTGGCATTGAAAATATGGCGATATTTTTTTTCACTATAGGCCAGCATTTCCTCCACAATTTTTTTATGGGTAATATCTCGAAAAAAGGCGATCAATAAATGCGGGTCTTCCATTTCTTCAGCAACAATGGGGACAATGCTGCATTCCAAGTATTTTCGTTGTTTAGGGCCGGCTTCCAGGATTAGTTCCAGATTGCGCACGGGGATTTTCTTTTTTAAATTAACGGCAAAAGGATTATCAGATTTATCCAGCGGTGTGTGGTCCAGGTTTAAAAAGGGGTAATGGTTAAACTCAAAAAGCTTTGTTTGTCCGGGAAAAATATTATTATCCAACATCTCGACCAGACGTTCATTATAATCAATTAAGACCCCACGATCATCAAAAACGCCGATCCCTTCCAGGGCATTACAAAAAATGGTTTCAAAATAATTGAGAACCTGGTAAAAACTGCACTCGTGGCAGTCCCGGTATTTTCTTGCGAATAAGCCTTGCGTCTCTTTGTGGCAAAGGGTACCGGCCACCATCCAACAAATGCGCCCGGCAAAACGCCCTTGATTCATATTTTGATATTCCGAAGAAATAGATGCAGGGCATACACCGTACTTCGCTACATTTACTCCATCCGGCTCCCGACCACATTGTTTATATTCCCAACAGTTGGTATGCATCACCTCACCTCATTTTATAATGACCACATACAGAAAAGGTAAATGCAGAGCGGCCGATTTTTGATTATTCACATATGCTTACGGGCAAACCTATGCCGGTCAGGTTATCCTTTATAATAACATCTTAACAGGCATTATTTTTATGCGTCAATAAAAAAGCACTTTCTTTTGCCAACGCCGTTCGGAATAACTTATTTATTCTCAAAGCTTTTTACTACAACATCTCTTGGTTACGGCTTGGGATGCACATATTGCGTATAGTCCGCGGCGCTCAGGATAGCCTGGCTATTAAAATAATCCTTAGATGCAGACTAAAACCATTGTCCGAGCTGGGTTAATGAGGAAAGATATTGGTTGGCAAGAACGAAGATACAAAACCTAGGGCAATTGATGAATTAAAATTGTATCAAAGGGGGCAGGAACATAGCTGCCATCACGCCGGCACCAATGGCGAGCGCATAGGGAAAAGGCGTGACTGTTGATAGCGGCTCCGTCACCATAGCCGGCATAACCAGCGAGCGTACCAGCCGTCCGGTGGCTTTAAGGGTTGGCCAAAGATTTCGTTTCCAAATCAATACCGCCAGGGCCATAAGCCCTCCGGCTAAAGCTGCATATAGGGCCGCATTGAGGACCATCATGGCCCCCGTCACTGCCCCTACGGCGGCTAACAGTTTGATGTCTCCGGCTCCCATACCACCCAACCAAAAAGCAGGAAAAAAGATCAAGCCCCCGCAAAGCAATCCCAACAAACTATATCCCAAACCGGCAATACCGTAGGCTGCCGTATTGACCACCATCCCTATTAGCATCAGCGGCAGGGTTAGCCAATTAAAGACCTTTCTGTATTTTAAATCAGTGATGATGGACACCAAGCAGGCACTCAAAATAATGATGATTTTAATCACAGTCATAGGCACTGGGTTTATTTCAGGTCCATTTCCGTTTCCAATTTATCGCCTGTTTTTTCAAACCATGAGGCAATTTTACCGCCAAAACTTTTCACCACCACCACCGCCACCAAGGCAATGACCGCAATGATCAGTATGTACTCCACCAAACCTTGAGCTTCTTCTTCCTGGAATAAACGTTTCAGGCTGTTCATTTTCCCCTCCCGATGAGCTGGTGCTTTTGCTCGCGTTAACATTTCAAACAGACACTTTCTTTAATTTGTCCCTGCCAATGTGCTTATTAACTTTCTCAGATATTGAGCTAGCGGCCATCGTAAAATCAGCAAAACACCGGCCATGGCCAAGCCAATAGCTGCGGTCACTAAGATATATTCTGTCAAGGCCTGGGCTTGCTCGCTCCCTGGGCCCAGGCTGTCCCTTTTTTTGCCCATTGAATTCATCTCCATGTTCAAATGAACGATTGTTATCGTGCCTTGGATGGGCGTCACCGCACGGGAAGCTCCTGAATATTAGGAGAGGGTTCACAATTGACCTGATTTTCATATCACTATATAATACCACGATCCTAATGATCAAGCACTTTTCAGGAGCCGGTGGATGAAATTAACCTTAACCCCTTTGACCAGGATCAGTTTAACTATTGCCGCAACAGCGTTTTTATTACAATGGCTGGTCATGGGGTATTTAAGCGGATTGGCATCCCGGCAAATGACCCAAAGTAAACGACAGTGGCAAATCCAAGTCATGCACAACCTGGCTGCTCAGCTGGACCGTGCCCTTGCCCAGGCCGATGATTTATCAGCCTTGGCAATCATCAATTCGGACAAGAAAAATTTCGCCCAGCTCCAGACCCTCATGGTGTTCGACCGCAAGGGCCAGATTAAATTACATAGTACGCCGGGCATGATGGGAAAACAGACCGATGCCCCGCCGGATTTGACTACCCGCGGCATGGCCATTGAATCTACCACGGTCTCAGACCGGCCTGTCACCAAAATCACCCTCATGCTCCCGGAAAACAACGATTTTTATGTGCGCGCTTATTTTGACAATACGCGCGCCCGTCTCACCGTACAGACCTTCCACAGTCGTTTTTACCTTTTCATCCTGCTGACCTCGTCCAGCCTGGGGCTTTTGTCGGCATGGCTTTTAAAAAGTTATATTATGATCAATCCCCGTCAAAAAGTAGTGTCCACCGTCAATCCCCAGTCCACCCTTTATGCCTTGGCCGATCTGGCGATGGCGCCCGGTACTTTAATCATCATTGACCGTGATAATAAAATCTTGGCGCTCAATCCAAAAATACTGGAAGGCAGTACCTTTACAGCAGCGCATTTCCTGGGGCAGCATTTAATCCATACACCGATCAACCCTTCGTTTTTGCAAGCTTTACAGCGCGCTGCCAAAGCGCCGCAAGAGCCTCAAACCACCACCTTGGCTTTGGTACCGGATACATCGGTCCATCCGGTCACCTTGGTTTGCCATCCTGCCAGTGCGGCCTGGCAGCTCATGATCGGGCAAGCACCATGAAAAACCTGCTTCATGAAGAGGCCGGTCAAGCCTTGGTAGAGTTGGCAGCCGTTGTTTTTTTGTTTTATATCGTGGTGATCGGACTGATACAACTAGTCCTGCTGGGAGTTGGCTGGATGAATGGTCATTACCTGGCCCGGCGGGCAGCCTGGCATGGTAGTTATTACAATCATCTCAACGACCATTTTGGCGCAGCCCCTTTTTGGCCCCATTTCCCTGCAACTAAAACGGCTCGCGGCCAATGGCCCATTGGCTATGCCGCAAAAAATTAGCGGCAGCAGAAAAACAGGTTTTTTATATGAAGCTCGTTACCGGGTCAAAGCCATCGGTTACTTCAATTTAATCTGGCCTAAAGGTTATAAAGTCATTACGGCCAGAGCCGCCGTGGTGGCTTATCCGTTCGGCACCAAAACCGGACACCCGATGGTCGATCAAAATCTCCGCTACCATCCTCGCTCCTTGGATGAGGTCTTGCGCGCTTTGGCACAAAAACTGAACCTAGATCCTGTACAGGAGTCTTTTTAATACCTTCCCATAAAATTAAATTGTGATGGTTCCAAATGCCCTTCGCCTTGCTGGCGACGCTGTCCCTTTCATAATAATCCCGTCGGGGCTGCAGGAAATTTCATTTTTCAAAAAAGAAATACGTCAGACTATCACCGGAAGATAGATAAAAGTTTCTGCCACCAAGGACGGTTCAGGTGAAGACGTTGCTTTTCCCATTGGGCGTCAAAAGCGTCCACTAAATTTTGAAGTTGCCAAGCATCCAAAAGGCTGTTCATTTGCTTGGTCTGCGCAACTTCCCGATGACAATCAGGACATTGCTGCAGGTGATGAGCAAACTCCTGCATGGCTTGCGGAGTCAATTTTTTCTCCAGATAATCTCCGATATGTTCCCGGCATAATTTGCAATCCATGGCTATACCCCGATAAGATACGGTTGTAACTTAATGCGACATTTGGCCCGGGCACAGGTTAAGATGGTTTTCACTTCATCCACCGGCCGGTGTAATATCGCCCCTATTGCCGTCGAGTCTTTTTTCTCCCAGTGATTCAAAATCAGGACCATTCTTTCTTGCGGGCCTAATTCGGCAATTACCTTCCTAACCCATGTGTTGGCATCCACAGGATGGTCCTGAACGTCAGATTCCGGTATGTCGATGGCTTCAAAACATTTATTATCGTCCAAACCTGTCAGGCTTCGGCTAGGTACGCGACGTGCCTGCCGGCCATGGCCATCATGGACTTCTTTTTTAAAACATAGGCGACTGAAAGTTGACCAAAGCTGAATTTGCGGATCATGACCAGCAACCCCGCGGAAACGTTTTTGATAAAATCGTTTATAGGTTTCCAACACCACCTTCAGCGCTTTCTCGTCCGATTGGAAAAATCTATAGGCCACATTTAACAAAGCCTCTTTGGTCTGGGTCCTTAAGGTTTCCAGTGTCGCCGCCCTGTTGGTTCGCATAAGCGACACGCTCGGCTGGTGCTGTTCTTGACGGTAGGATTGATTCATGAGTCCTCATCGGGATTACTTTTTTTCTATTTTGAGCATGTCTATAACCGGCTGTTTTTTCACCTAAGATTTGCGCGAAATCACCAGTGCACCTTGACGCAGGATCATAACCTTTTGTCCTGAAACTTTGACGATCGTAGAACTGACACCCATTTGAGAAGGTCCCCCATCGATGGCATAGTCCACAAACGCCAGCAATTTACGGTCCAGAGCGGCAAAGCTGGTGGCAGCTGCTTGGCCGCTGCGGTTGGCCGAACTGGTGGCCAGGACGCCGCCGCAACGCTTGATCAACTGGCGCGTTTCAGGATGCGCCGGACAACGCAGGCCAATCCAGCGGCCACCTCTGGTTAATCGTCCCCAGGGGGTCCCGGGACGTACCGGCAGTACCAGGGTCAAAGCGCCCGGCCAGTAGGCGTCCATCAAGGCTTTGGTTTTGACCGAGAGCACAGCAAACCGTTCCGCCTGCTGCGCATCACTGATCAGCAGCACCAGGGGGTTGTGCTCCTCCCTTCCCTTGGCACGATAAAGGGCGGCGATGGCTGCAGGCGAAGGATAAGCTGCGATGCCGTAGACCGTATCTGTGGGGAGGATGACCAGATGTTCTTTTACTAGGGCGCGCATAGCTTTAGTAAATATCTTTCCCGGCATTTCTCGAACAAGGCTTAAGGGCGTCGCCGGAATGGAAGTTATAACTTCCGGAAGATGATAAATATCCTGCATACCCGTTACCAATAGGGTGGACATGCCAATACTGGCCGCTGGCGCCAAATCCAAATCAAAACGATCACCCACGGACAAGGCTTCCCGGGGATGCACGCCCAGGGTTTTGCAGATCATGCGGTATCGCCGGGCTGAAGGTTTGAGCAACTCCGTGGCTGACAACGTTTGGACAGCGTCGAAAAAATCCAAAATTTCCAATCGCTTTAAGGTAACCTTGGTATTATGGTCATGATTATTGGTGACCACCGCCAATTTAAATTCTTGCTGCAGACGACCTAAAACAGTCTTTAGTTTACGGTCCGTTTTCAACCACCTCTCCGGTGCCACTTGACGGCCGGCTGTTTTGGCCCAGAGGCGATGACTGATGCCCATGGATTGCAATAGGCTTAATTTGGACGGCTCTCTTTTTAGACGGCGCCTGGTTTGTTGGTAGAGTTCCTCAAAGAGAGACCTGGCTTGGACAAAGGGCACCTTTTTTACCGTTGCGATCGTTTGAATAATAGATTCGCGGTAACGCCGTTCCAAGGCGGGTTGGTGATAAAGGGTACCGTCCATGTCAAAAACAATGGCTTTGACGGCCAGTTGTCCTCTTGGCTTAGTTGCCCCCATGGCACCTCTTACATGGTCTCAATATATTGATCCATACCGAGGGTTGACAATTGCTCGGCCTTTTTTTCCAAATTCATTCTCAGCTCCTCTTTAAAGCGGATTAACTGTTCCTCTACTTCAGGATGGTTGAGCGCGATAATTTGCGCAGCCAACACAGCCGCATTGGTGGCTCCCGCTTTACCCACGGCCATGGTAGCCACGGGAACTCCTGCGGGCATTTGCACCATCGAAAGCAGCGAATCCTGCCCACCCAGATACAAAGTGGGCATGGGCAGACCAATCACCGGTTTGACGGTTTCAGCAGCCACCATCCCCGGCAAATGCGCCGCACCGCCGGCACCGGCAATATAAACCTCCACGCCTTTGGTTTCCATGGTTTGAATCCAATGCCGGACCCGCTCCGGACTGCGATGGGGTGAAGCAATGGTGATTTCATAGGTAACGCCCAAACGTTCCAGCGTTTGCGTGCTGGTTTGAATGAGCGGTAAATCAGTATCACTACCCACCACCATGGCCACCAATACCGGTTTGCTGTTCATGTTCATGACGCGCTCCTTATCTCAGTCTGGCCAACGCTCGATGGCCAATGTCCGTGCGATACTGCATGCCGTCAAACCGGATCCGGACACAGGCCTGATAGACCCGTGCCACCGCAGTCTTAATGTCCTCACCCGTAGCTATTACATTTAATACCCGGCCGCCATTAGTGACTAAATGGCCGTTCTCAAATGCTGTGCCCGCATGCCAGACCATCACTTTGTCCAAAGCTTCGGCTTGTTCTACGCCCGTGATTTCCAATCCTTTGGGATAAGGGCCGGGATAACCGGGCGAAGCCAACACCACGGTCACGGCAGCCTCGTCTTTCCAGGTGACCATTTCAGGCTGCAGGCGTCCTTGGGTGCAGGCAAGGGCGATTTCAATTAAATCGCAAGTCAACAGCGGCAGAATGACTTGGGTTTCAGGATCACCAAACCGGCAATTAAATTCGACCACCTTGGGACCAGCAGCGGTCATCATCAAACCAGCGTAAAGGATGCCCTGATAAGGGTGGCCTTCCTGCTGCATGCCTGTGATCACAGGGTTAAGGATGGTGGTTTTTATTTCATCCATTAATTGGGCCGTAATGACCGGAGCAGGACTGTAGGCCCCCATACCACCGGTATTGGGTCCCTGGTCTCCATTACCAATGCGTTTATGATCTTGGGAAGCGATAAGCGGTACCACCACCTTGCCGTCGCTGAAGGCTAGAATGCTGGCTTCTTCCCCTTCCATATAGGCTTCTACCACAACCCGTTGACCGGCGTCACCAAAGCTTTTGTCCACCAATATGGAGGTGATCGCGCCTACCGCCTCCTCCCTGGTCATGGCCACGAAAACGCCTTTACCTGCGGCCAGGCCGTCAGCCTTAATCACTACTGGCAGCCCGAAGCGATCCAGGGCCTGCAAAGCTGCCTCGGTCTCCGTGAATACCTCGTACGCCGCTGTGGGAATATTATATTTTTGCATAAAGGCCTTGGCATAGGCTTTACTGCCTTCCAGCTGAGCGGCCATTTGCACAGGACCGAACACAGCAATACCGGCCGCCTGCAGTTTATCCACCAGACCCGCCACCAAAGGTCCTTCAGGCCCTACCAGCACCAGTTGCACGCCTTCTTTTTGAGCCAGAGCCATTAGCCCTTGGTCATCGTCAGCGCCGATGGGGAAACAGCGCCCAAATTTGGTCATGCCGGCATTGCCAGGCGCCATCAGCACTTCCTCCACCAAGGGGGAATTCTTGGCCGCCCAGGCCATACCATATTCACGGCCACCGCTGCCAATGATCAGTACTTTCATTACTCTGCCTCCTGCGCTTCTTTCCAAATGATAAACTCCCTGATCCGGTATTGATCTTCTTCGGGAAGATCCATAAACTCCATGGCCACCACTTTATGGGTGCGGTGGGATAACCGGCGAACAACCCTGACCCGGGCACATTCTATTCTAAGGCCGCCTTCCAAATTGAAGCTTATATCGAATTCCTGCCCGATTTTAAGTTCCAAAGAAGATTGCAAACGGCAACCCGAAGCGGATAATTCTCTGATGCTGGCTTGAAACTTACCTGGCTTGAGATCACAATGATCCAATTGATCAATGATAATTTCCGCTGGGATGCGGTATTCATAACGCCGTTCTTCTGGTCTCATCCTGCTCCTTTGTCAATTTCTTAAAAGCGTTTCCAGGCCTAGTGCTTAAAGTGACGCATGCCTGTAAATACCATGACCAACCCATGTTCATCGGCGGCCGCAATGACTTCTTCATCGCGAACCGAGCCGCCCGGCTGAATCACAGCCTTGATGCCGGCTTTGGCCAGGACATCGATGCTGTCCCGAAACGGGAAAAAGGCATCTGAGGCCACCACCGCCCCGCGAGCTTCTTGGCCGGCACTTTGGAGAGCAATTTCCGCTGCTCCTACCCGGTTGGTTTGCCCTGGCCCCACACCCAAAGTCACTTTATTTTTGGAAAGCAAAATGGCGTTGGATTTAACATGTTTACAAACCCGCCAGGCAAAAAGCAATTCCTCCACATCCTCCGCCGTGGGCTGGTGTTTGGTCACCACCTTCAACTGCTCGGATGTAACCCCGCCCAAGTCACGTTCCTGCAGAAGCAACCCATTTACCACCCGTTTGAAATCCATGCCCTTCCAGCTGCGGTCGGGCGTGCCTGCTTGAGCCCAGGAACCGGTAACCAGCAAGCGGATATTCTTCTTGGCCTGCAACAGCGCCAAAGCCTCGTCATCAAAGGCAGGGGCAATCACGCATTCCAAAAATACATCTTTCATTTTTTCGGCAATACCCAGGGTACAGGAGCGGTTTAATCCAACAATACCTCCAAAGGCGCTGACAGGATCCGCGTCAAATGCCTTGTTATAGGCATCGGTAATCGTAGCCGCCATGGCGGCCCCGCAGGGGTTGGTATGTTTAATGACACAAGCGGCCGGTTCCGTGAATTCTTTGACAATTTCCAAGGCGGCATTAATGTCCACAATGTTATTGAACGACAGCTCTTTGCCGTGCAACTGTTTGGCATTGGTAACGGAAATTTCCGAAGAGCCTTCGTCCTGCCGGTAGTAACAAGCTTGTTGATGGGGATTTTCACCATAACGCAACGGTTGCTGCTTCATAAAGGTCATGCGTATGGTCTCAGGGAACATGGGATCCTTTTCCTGCAGGAGATGAGCCTGCAGATAGCGATGGATGGCGGTATCATAGCCGGCCGTGTGGTCAAAAGCCTCCACCGCCAAGGCCGCGAGGGTCTCATCACCCAACTGCCCTTGACCTTGTTCCAATTCCTCCCGCAACGCAGCATATCGTTGCGGATTGACGACCACTGCCACGCTTTTAAAATTCTTAGCCGCTGACCGGATCATGGAAGGTCCGCCAATATCGATATTTTCAATGGCTTCCTCCAAGGCCACTCCCGGTTTGGCCACAGTCTTGGCAAAGGGATAGAGGTTGACCACCACCATGTCAATTGGGGTGATGCCTTGGGTTTCAAGCTGATGCATATGGTCAGGATTATCGCGCAAGGCCAGGAGGCCACCATGAATCTTCGGGTGCAGGGTCTTAACCCGGCCATCCATCATTTCCGGAAAACCGGTGACCTCCGAAACATCTTTAACGGCCAGGCCTGCGTCCTTCAAGGCTTTGGCTGTTCCTCCGGTGGATAAAATCTCCACGCCCTGAGCTACCAGGCTTTGGGCCAGTTCCACAATTCCCGTTTTATCGCTCACACTGATCAAAGCTCGTTTAATTTTAACCATAATAGACAGTCCTTTCTTAAGAATACCGCGGTGGGTGCCGCTGAAATGATCCCATGTTGCTTAATGATTCCTAACAGTGGGTGGCGTTTACTTTTGGCTGGCTCAGACCTAGTCCCTTTATAGCCCGACCTGTTATTAATGCCAAGCAGCTTCAATGCAGATTAGGCGCGTTCGCTGATGAATACCCTTTGCCCTTTGAGTTGCAGTCGGCCTTCACAATATAAGGCCACGGCCCTCGGGAATAACCGATGCTCTTCAATGAGCACCCGCTCGGCCAGGCTCTCCGGGGTATCATGATCCAGCACCGGCACCACGGCTTGCAAGATGATCGGGCCTGTATCCGTGCCTTCATCCACAAAGTGCACCGTACAACCTGAATATTTGACGCCTGATCGTAAGACCGCTTCATGAACAAAATGACCGTACATGCCTTCGCCTCCAAAAGAGGGCAGCAAGGAAGGATGAATGTTCATGATTTTATTGGGAAAATGCCGGACCACGTTGGCCGATAAGATGCGCATGTAGCCGGCTAAACAAACCAAGTCAATTTGGGAGGACATCAAAATTTTTACCAGAGCCTGATCAAAGGCTTCCCTGTTTTTATAGATTTTGGGATCGAGAAAACGCGCATCAATCTCACTGTTTTTGGCTCTTTCCAAGGCTTTGGCTTCTTGCCTATCGCTGATCACGGTGAGGATTTGTGCATGCTCCAATTGACCGGCCCGCCAGGCATCGATGAGGGCTTGCAGGTTGCTCCCTCCGCCTGATGCCAGCACCGCGATTTTCTTTTGCACGAGCGTCCCCCTTGATTTTATTTCCATAATAAGTTTATACGCCCCCTTCAGCCCCGCATTTAGAGACTGGGTCACAACCGGCTTTTTCTGTCATACCGGTGAAAGTCGGTATCCAGAGGCCTTGATTTTAAAGACTTTTCTGGATTCCGTCGAAGAGCACAACGGGATGACCATCAAAAAATAACGTTTGGGCACAGTCTCTATATGCAGGGACGGGGGCCAAAAAATAGAATGATCTTCTTCCTTTCGTCTCAAAAATACCCTGCCATTCATTGTAGGGTATTTTAGTAAAATCCAATTTTAAAAATTAATCTTCACCATAATGCCCCTGGTTGTCAAGGATAAAAGAATATGGGTTTTTCACAGGTCTATAGAATCCATTCCATATATAGGCCTTTATTAAGGAAATTATGCTATTGGCTGCCAGAGGCCCACTATGGTTATCTCAGGATCCATTTTAGGGAATTGCATACTCACGTTTGAGGACAGCTTTTGGGGAAGCTTTAATTTTTACAGGAATCCTTTTTATTTCAGCCCTTAAATTTCACCGGCCGGCCGGCCAATAATTGGTACGGCATATGCTATTAGGTACTAGCGTAGCGACGCCTTGTCCACACCAGATATTTCATTTTGTGAGCACATACCTTTTCCCGAGCTCAGTCCATCCCCCCCGGCGCGTAGCTCCACGGATCAGGTATGTGCTCTCAAAATTAAATTACCCTGCGGCAAGCCCCGGGGAATTCTGAGAATGCATTAATCTATAAGACTAAGTTTTCTTAAAGCAGGATGCGCTAATCCGCCCTACTGGATCAGCAGGCCATAAGTCAAAACCGGACAAAGATCAGCTTGTACTAATTTATATTAACCTCACCCCCCCAAGGAGGTTCCACATGGACTGGAAAATGATTGGAAAATTATGGTTTGCATTATTGTTGATTTTCACGTTGGGCACTATTCTCATGGGATGCAGCCAACAACGTTGGTCACCCACCGATCCCAGTTTGGATCAAATGGACACAAGCAACATGACCATCGATGCCACCTGGGAGCTTGACGTCAATGCTGACGTTACCCCATAATCCTCGTCCCATTTGTTATACCCTGAGTCAGGGATTTTTTGGGTTGAGCCGGGTACAGGCCAATTTAAGTTTAAACCAAAGCTTCCGAAACTTTCACTATGTAAAAAGCGAAAATTCAGAAGCTGCATATATATTGTGCAGTCCGGAGGCAGGCGGTTATGACCTTAGATGATTCCCAATCCCGTAATCTCCTCATTAAAGAGGCCAAATCCGCAAAAAAAATCCTCGTGGTCGATGATGAGCAAGCGGTGGTTAAACTGATTCAGTATCAGCTCAAATCTGAGGGGTATCAATTGTTTACGGCTTTTGATGGTTTGGAGGCCTTGGAAAAGGTGGCCGACTGCAAGCCGGACTTGATGATCCTCGATATTATGATGCCCAAAGTTGACGGCTGGGTGGTTTGTCATAGTGTAAAAGGCAACATGAACACCAAGAATATCCGTGTTATTATCCTTTCAGCCAAAACCCAGTTCATGGCCAAGGTTAAAGGATTGTATATTTTGCAAGCCGATTTGTATATGACCAAACCCTTTGAGCTGGAAGAGCTTTCCAACAATGTAGCCAATCTGCTCAACATTGAAGACGAAGTTATGCAATTGGCCCGCCCTAAAAGCTGACGTCGGCAGCGTTAGCTTAACTTTTAAAATTTCAGAATATTAAATAACCCCAGAAGTCCCACTACCGTAAGAATCATTCCGGTCAACATTAAATACAAGGTCAACACCGGCCGCAAGCGACTGTCTTCGCTGCGACCACTGATTTTGGTATAAAGCTTGACCACCACCGGGGTCCAAAAATCCCGACCCAGACTTAACAGGGCCCCGCCGATAATGAGTCCAAACGCGATTTTGTTGATGTGATCTTGCATAACCCCTCCTTATGACCTGCCACCACCTGATTCCTTTAACCTCAGACTATAGATGATGTATCCCCTGGAATAAAATGTTTTTTTACAAAGCCCTCTACTTGATCCAGGCTGGCTAAATGAGCGCAGGCCGGCAGCATGGTAATAAACCTTTTCCCCCACGACCGGGTTTGTACTCGGGCGTCGAGAATGGCCACCACGCCACGGTCTTCATGATGCCTGATCAAGCGTCCAAAGCCTTGCCGCATCATCAACATGGCTCTGGGCAAGGCGTAAGCTACAAAAGGATTTATTCCTTGGCGCTCGAGGTAAGCAGCGCGATGTTGCATCACTGGATGCGTGGGCACATCAAAAGGCAGACGTGTTAATACTACGCAACGCAAAGCCTCGCCCGGCACATCCACGCCCTGCCAAAAGGTTTCCACACCCAACATGACAGCGTGGTGATGAGCTTTAAATTGTTGGAGCAACTGGTGGGCCGGTGCTTCGCCTTGAATTAAAAGCAGATGGTCACCCAACTGCGGCCTGATCGCCTGGCCGACTTGCTTCATCAGGCGGTTGTTGGTAAAGAGCACGAAAATACCGCCCTGGAATAGGTGGATTAATTGCAGCACTTCTTGTTGCAACCTCTCCACATAGGCTTCACCTTGGTTCGGTTCCGGCATCGCCCGGGGAAAATAAAGGGCTGCATGCGCTTCATAAGGAAAAGGTGATTCCAACACAATCTCCAGGGCTTGGGTAATACCCAACCTGGACTTGAAATAGCGAAAATCCTTATTGATGGCCATGGTGGCCGAAACAAAGCTGACGCTGGGCCAGGAATCGAGCACCATCATTTTGAATTTTTTATCCAGGGTCAAAGGTGTGCTGTTGATTTTCAAATGCTGTGTCTGACGGATAAAATAGCGTTCTGCCCAATAAACCCTGTCCGGGGTCTGCCGTTTTTCCCAGTCGGATAGGATAATGGCCGCCTGACCAAGCCGCTGAGCCAGCAAACTGACGACTTTATTGTCCTCTTCAGTTTCCACCAACCCATCAGCCTCATGGATACTGCGGGCCAGGTTCTCCACTGCTTCCGCCGGCGCGGCGGTTGACAACATGACCTGATTATCATAACTGAGCACGTCTTGCGGACCCAAGGCGCTGCTCAGGCTTTGCCACCAGGCCGCTTGTTGTGTCAGGATAGACCGGGCCTGGCGATCCCAATCCTCGAGCAAACGAGCAGGCAAACCATGAACTTGACGGAGAATGCTGCCACGTCCTTTGTTATCAAGTTCCTGCAGCAAGCTGGTAAGTTGCGCCTGGCTTAATTCTTGACTGAAAAACTGAGTGGCCACATCCTCTACTTTGTGGGCCTCATCTAGGATGACGGCGCCGACATCAGGAAGCAATTTCCCCTCAGTCATAACATTGGCAAAGAACAGGCTGTGGTTGCAGACCAGCACCTGGGCCTGGCGTTGTTTTTTTCTGGCGATTTGCAAAAAGCAATCCTCAAAATAAGGACAATGACGATGAATACACGTTTCCCGGATGATACTGACATGGTGCCAAAGCCAGTCCGGCACGGCCTGATCGAGATCCTGCTTTAGGCCTGAAACCTGTTCGCGGCTCCAGGCCAGTAAATAGGCTAACCCGGCGCCCGCTTCCCGGTCCAGCCCCAATCCTCTGGGATCATGGGCCAAGCGGATCAACCTGAGTAAACAGATATAATTTTCAGCGCCTACACACATTTCATAGCGAACCGGTTGGTCAAAAAAAGAGTCCCGAGCAATCCGAGGCAATTCCTGCTGAACGAGTTGCATTTGCAAGGCCTTGGTGTGGGTGGAAACAAGAATCCTGGTCTCATGAGTCTGGGCCCAGGCTACGGCCGGAATAAGGTAGGCCAAACTCTTACCTACACCGGTGCCGGCTTCTGCCAGACAATGCTGTTTCTTGGCCAAAGCCTGGGCGATGGTGGCCGCCATGGCTGTCTGTTCCGGTCTTTCCACATAGCCGGGCAGAATGGAAGCCAATTTCCCCTTGGGACCGAAGAAGGCATCGACATCTATGGGTGAAGGAACTTGTTGAGGCATAAACTATCCTTGTTTACAAGGTGAACTATTTTACCCTGGAAAACTGAGTAATTTGAGCAAATGGACCGCTGCGTCCGTCATCTTCAATGACGGACGCGTCCTTATCATAATAATACCAATGCCCGAAAGGACAACCGAGTATTTATTTCTGTATTTGCTCAAATTGCTCCGAAGCCTGATTGGCCATATGCTCAGGCTCCCAGGTTACCACAGCTAACCCAATTCAAATAATGAAATTACTGCGATCTATTGCATGTCCCGTTGTAGTAAGTTCCTATTGCAAAAAAGGTCTTTTTGATCTCAATCAAATAGTCCTCTCCTCTTGGAAGATACCCTTACAGCGGACACCCAGGGGGGATGGAGGTGAGTGCAAGGTCTTTTGCCCCCTCACCCTCTCCCCCGAAATTGGGGGAGAGGGTGTAAGAGAATTGCCTTTTCCGCAACAGAAATTAGTTGACGGGATCGATTTTCGCCATGTGCTTACCACAAATTTCTCAGAAACATGAGTGACAGCTTGCCTATCCTCAGTTTTTTCGTTGAGCTTACTCAGTTCGATGGTTATACTCCTTGCTGGGGACCATACCCACCCCACTATTAGGAGCCGACCCATGTCTGATAATGTTGTTTCGGAAAAAAAACTGCAGGCTTTGGAAGAACAGATGGTCCGGCTGGAGATTTTTGAACGCGATTTGCAGGAACGGTTTGTTCGTTCCCAAGGCCCCGGCGGTCAGCACGTCAACAAAACTTCAACCTGTGTGGTGCTCAAGCACCTTCCTACTGGGATAAGCGTGCGCTGTGACCGGGAACGGTCGCAAAGTCTTAACCGTTTTTTAGCTCGCCGTCTTTTGGTCAATAAAATCGAGTCCGAACGAATGGGCAAGCTCAGTGCCCAACAGCAGCAGGCGGAAAAAATCAGACGCCAAAAGAGAAAGCGAAGCAAAAGAGCCAAGGAAAAAATGCTGGCCAATAAACGTCATCAGTCGCAAAAAAAACAATTACGCCAGCTCCCTTCCAATCAGGAACACTAGCCCTTATCCCACCTTATTTTTAGATAAGTCATCGGTCCCATGCTTTCATTTATAATACTTGTTCAAATTGTTTTTTCACTTTGGGCCGGGTGAAATACCAAATGATCACGCCTGCCAACAGGGGAATTGTCCACACTCCTCGGCCTACAATGGCAATCACCAGCCAAACCACCGCAGACAGGACCACATCCAGCCAGGCCAGCACCAACAAGGTTTTCCGGGCTGCAGCCACACAATTGAGAAGGCCAATGCCCAATACCAGGCCTATCCCGCTGAATATTAAGCCCAAGCCGCCCAGCCAGGTAAGCAGGGTTCTTCCGCCAGGAATACTGTCGATGCTCGGCGCCACGGGACCACTCATCATGGCCCGCAAGGGAACTTGCTGTCCTATCATGGAAAAAATCAATAAAAACAAGCCTACTCCAAAGAGCACCATGGCACCAATGATGATTAGCCAGGAAAAAAATTTCACCCCTGGTGAAGGTGCATCCACTTCTTTCCTTTGCTGATCTTGGATGTCCATTTTTTCACGGGCTTGCGGCGCACACTGGGGATGGAAAACCTGATAATTGAGACCAACAGGATGGCAGTCGTGGCAAATGGGTTGGCCGCACAACCCACATTGCCATTGGGCACTTTGGTGATGGATTGCACAGAATAAAGTTTCCTTACTTGGGGCTTCTTCGGGCATGACCTTTCTCCTTTACTGCTATCAGCGTGGGACCTTTCCCATAATTTCATTATATAACGTCACTGGTGTTGGCCAAATTAATTTTGGCTGGATCAGGAAAAAGTGATAAAAAAAGACCCGGCCGGGGAGGGATTCCCGGCCGGGCCCGCCTTAGCCACTGGAGGGAAACCGTGACTAAAGCTCGAATAGGGGACTTTAGCTATTATGACCCCCAGGGCCATATTAGGTTCTATACTTTTTAAAAAATTCATCTTTTTTCTTCACTATTTTTCATAGAATGATATTAACTTGTAAGTAAAAGAGTTAGGAGAAATAATTTTTAAATTAATATGCTTTTGCTAAAACCCGCCTTATATCGCGGGGTATTTTAAATAATCACAGTCTTTTTTGAACCTTTTTCTATAAGGCCCAGCTCATAAACTGCTTCCCCTTTACTTTTTAACATTTTGATAGCCTTGTCCTTATCCTTGGAGCTGACTACGATCGTCAAACCGATCCCCATATTGAAAGTTCTCATCATTGTCATTTTTTCTATATGACCCCTGGTTTGGATAAATTCAAAGATGGGCAAAACCGGCCAAGTGCCCCATTTTATAACCGCACGGCATCCCTGAGGTAAAATCCTGGGAATATTGTCAATAAATCCACCACCCGTAATATGAGCCATTCCTTTTATCGTTATTTTTTTTCTCAGACTGGCAATGGCCGGAAGGTAGGAACGATGAACAGCCAGCAAGGCTTCGCCCACAGTGGTCTTAAGATCGGGCACATAACGATGCACTTTAAATTTTAATTTTTTAAAGAATAGTTGCCGTGCCAGGGAAAAACCATTAGTATGCAGACCGGTTGACGGCAGACCTAAAATAATATCACCCGCTTTAATACCACTTCCATCTATGATGTCTTTTTTGTCAACTATACCCACAATGGTGCCAGCGAGATCAAAATCCTCATCTTGATAGATACCTGGCATCTCGGCGGTTTCACCACCTAACAGTGCACAGCCGTTTTCCCGGCAGGCCTTGGCCAGACCTTTAACCAATTGCTCGGCCATAGCTGGATCTAATTTGCCGGTGGCAAAATAATCCATAAAAAAAAGCGGGCTTGCGCCTTGGACCAGAATATCATCCACACAGTGGTTGACCAGGTCCTGACCCACCGTATCGTATTTTTTCATCAAGGAGGCTATCATGACTTTGGTCCCAACGCCATCGGTGGAACCGACCAGCACGGGATGCTTATATCCCGTCGGCAATTGAAATAGCCCGCCAAAAGATCCAATATCGGTAATCATGCCTTTGGTCCGGGCCATTTTAACATGACGTTTCATTTTTCGTACGGCCGCATGACCGGCATCAATGTTGACCCCAGCTTTGCTGTAGGCATCTTGAGTCTTGGCCTTAGTCATAGGCCTCCTCCTTGATGGTTTCCAGGCGATGTTTGCCAATTTGTTTTTCCACCACTTCCTGACTGCTTAATTTATTGCGGTCCCTAAAATCCACGGGATAGTTGCCATCAAAACAAGCCGTACAAAAATGTTTTTTCGCTTCCTTCATGGCTCCCAACATACCCTCTTTGGATAAGTAGGCCACACTGTCCACCCGCAAATAGCGGGTAATTTCTTCCAGGGTATGGGTGGAGGCTATCAATTCTTTGCGCGTAGGAAAATCCATACCATAAAAACAGGGATACATCACGGGTGGTGAACTTAAGCGCATATGAATTTCCTTAGCCCCAGCCTGACGAATCATTTTTACAATTTTTCTGGCCGTGGTACCTCTCACCAAAGAATCATCAATAACCACGACCCGCTTGTCTTTCACAGCTTCCTTGACCACATTAAATTTCAATTTAACCCCAAAATCCCTGATACTTTGTGAAGGTTCAATAAAGGTACGGCCAATATAATGATTGCGAATCAAGGCCATTTCATAAGGCAGCCCCGCTTCCTGGGCATAACCAATAGCCGTGCATACGCCGGAATCAGGGACAGGGATGACCAGATCCGCTTCAACCTGGTCCTCCTTGGCTAACATGACCCCCAGTTTTTTCCGTGCTTCCCAGCAGGAATGGCCAAATACCAGGGAGTCGGGACGGGAAAAGTAAATATGCTCAAAGACGCAAAAAGCATGAGCCTTATAGCCGTTCTCAAAGCGCAGGGAATGAACACCTTGATCATCAATCTTGACCAATTCCCCTGGTTCAATGTCCCGGACATACTGCGCGCCAATAAGGTCAAAAGCACAGGTCTCGGAAGCAACCACATAGCCTTCCTTGAGCTTTCCCAGCGCCAAAGGACGGAACCCCTGGGGATCACGCATGGCCACCATGCCTTCATCATTGAGCAGGACCATGGAGTAAGCGCCCTTCAACCGTTCCAGACTGGAAATCAACGCCTCCACGAAATCCTTTTTGGTGCTCTTGGCAATAAGATGGATCAGAATTTCCGTATCCGCCGTGGTTTGGAAAATGGAACCAAAATCTTCCAACTCTTTTTTTATTTCTGCAGCATTGACAATATTGCCGTTATGCGCCAGGGCTAAATTGCCCCGGCTGTAGTCCACTATAATGGGCTGATTATTTTTCTCAACCGAGGCCCCGGTGGTGGAATAGCGCACATGCCCTATGGCTTGCTCCCCTTCCAGGTTTTTAAGTTTTTCTCCGTCGAACACATCGGCCACCAATCCTGAGGAACGAATAGAATGAAAGCCTTTGACACTGGAAGAAACAATGCCTGCGCCCTCCTGGCCGCGGTGCTGCAATGCATAGAGCATCAAGTAGACCAGGTTGGCCGCTTCCGGGTGTCCGTATACACCGGCAATCCCGCAATATTCTTTGGGTTTATCACCCTCAGCCGTGAACATATTTTTTCAAACCGCCTTTCCATAATTCATACAACTTGCTGACTTTTTGTTCCAACACCGGACGGCCGTGATGAAAGATACTCAAGGTTTTACCGCCCACCCGGCCTATCTCAGACACGGGAACGTGATGCGCTTGGCACAACTTGGTAAAAGTTTTAAACTTATCAGGAGCAATCGATACAATGACCCGGGACTGGCTCTCGGAAAACAATGCCGTAGTGCTGTCAAAGGAATCGTGCAGGTTAAGCTCCGCCCCCATCAACCCTTGACCAGCGGTACGCCCTAAAATAGTGCATTCCGCCACCGCCACGGCCAACCCGCCTTCAGCACAATCCTGTGCTGACTTTAACAATTGCTTTTCACCGGCCGCCAGCAACAGCTGTTGCAACGCCTTTTCCTTTTTAAGGTTTAGCACCGGTGGTTTACCGGCCTTGATGCCCTTGAGCTCGAACAACCACGAAGACCCGCCTAGTTCTTCATAAGTCTTGCCCAATAAGACTATAATATCCCCCCGCTCTTTGAACCAAGGGGTGACTAATTTCTGTTGATCCTCCAGCAACCCAACGATCCCCACCACGGGTGTGGGATCCACGGCTTCCTGTGGGCTTTCATTATAAAAACTTACATTCCCGCCTGTGACCGGGGTATCGAGCACTTGGCAGGTTTCGGCCATGCCTTTAACCGCTTCTTTAAATTGCCAGAAAATTTCCGGATCCATAGGATTGCCAAAGTTGAGGCAGTTGGTCATGCCGATTGGTTTGGCACCGGTTATAGCCACATTGCGTGCGGCTTCAGCCACGGCAATGCGCCCGCCCCCTTTGGGATCAAGATAAACATATCTTCCATTGCAATCCAAGGACACGGCCACGGCTTTGTTGGTATGCTTAACCCGAATAACCGCAGCCCCGGCCCCCGGTAAAAGTACGCTATTGGTGCGCACCATATGATCGTATTGCTCCCATACATAGCGCTTGGAACATAAATTAGGCGATGCCAACAGCTTTTCCAAAGCCGTTTGTTCTTTGACCGTTCGGGCCAACATCTTGGACCCTAATTGTTGCACCTTATCCAGATACGCCGGTTTTTTTGCAGGTCGAAAATAAGTAGGATAACCGGGATACTTGGTATCCGCCAATGCTCCGGCTGGAATTTCCGCCACCACTTGGTTATGGTGTTTTACCCTGACCAGCCCGTCATCCGTAACTTTGCCGATATCGGCCACGTGTAAATGCCACTTTTTAAGAATTGCGCTTACCTGCTTTTCGTGACCCTTCTTAGACACCAGCAGCATACGTTCTTGCGATTCGCTCAGCATAATTTCATAAGGCACCATGCCGGTTTCCCGCTGGGGCACCCGGTCCAGTTCGATTTCCAAGCCGGTTTTACCGCGCGCCGCCATTTCCGAGGTAGCACAAGCCAGTCCGGCAGCCCCCATATCCTGGATGCCCACCAAGTGCTTGCCTCGGATCAGCTCGAGTGTGGCCTCCAGCAACAATTTTTCCATGAAGGGATCAGCCACTTGCACGGCACTGCGTCGTTCTTCAGCTTCATTGGAGAGTTCTTCCGAAGCAAAGGTGGCCCCGTGAATGCCATCGCGGCCCGTGGTGGAGCCGATGTAGAAGACCCGGTTGCCAATGCCGGAGGCACGGCCCAAAGCCAGTTCTTCATGTTTCATAAAACCAACGGCCATGACATTAACCAAACAATTGTCATTATAGGTATCGTCGAAGACCACTTCCCCGCCCACGGTGGGCACGCCTATGCAGTTGCCATAACCGGCAATGCCTTCCACCACGCCTTGAAACAATCGTTTGGTTTTATGATGGTTAAGTTTTCCAAAACGAAGAGAATCGAGACAAGCTACCGGTCTGGCCCCCATGGTGAAAATATCACGCAAGATGCCGCCCACACCTGTAGCCGCACCTTGATAGGGTTCTATGGCACTGGGATGGTTGTGTGACTCTACTTTAAAACAAATAGCCCGGCCGTCTCCGATGTCCATAACCCCGGCATTTTCCCCCGGTCCTTGAATGACCCGTCTGTTTTTGGTAGGAAACGTCTTTAAGACAGGCCGGGAATTTTTATAGGAACAGTGTTCCGACCACATAACTGAGAACATGCCCAATTCCGTATAACTGGGTGTGCGTCCCAAAATGGTTTCAATGGTTTTATATTCCCGTGGCGTCAAACCGTGATCCTTGATCAATTGACCACTCAGTTCAGCCGGATCACCCGGGCAAGGGGCGGGCATATGCTTCCCCTGGCTGACCTTAATCTTGACTAAAGCTTTTTTATTTTTTCCAGTCTTAGATTGACGTGTTTTCAAAACTTTATCCTCCATGACCTGCAATATTCTAAATAGTCTCTGTTGCCAAATAGGTTTGAATTCCTAAAACAAACTTCCCCTCCTCTTGAGAGAGGACGAAGGCGAGGGAAACTATCCTTGGTCATAACGACTTGACTCCTGCCTGAATCCCATATGCCCGGAAAAAATATCTACCATTTCTGGGTGTGGAATATTAATAAATTCTTCCACAACAAAACCTAATTAAATTTTATCAGTCGGTATTTAAGCAATGTCCAAATGGCGATCAGTCCATCTCTCCAGCGAATTTTCTTGCCCTCGGCGATGGAACGAGGTGTGTAGGAAATCGGGACTTCGAGAATGGAGAGTCCTTTGCTCAGTAGTTTGGCGGTTACTTCAGGGCAAAAGTCAAAACCCTTATGTTTAAGGTTCAGGGAACGCAGCAAGTCGGTTCTAAATACCTTATAACCAGTAGCAACGTCGGACATTTTAGCACCGTAGAGAAAAGAGGTCAACCAAGATAGAAATCGCCCCCCCAAATAATAGCGCCAGTAAGAAATACGCGCAGACCGGCCCTTTTGCCGGCCCAGAATGCGCGATCCGTAGACTACCTGAACATGGTCATCACCAAAGGGCGCCAGCAGGAAGGGGTAATCACTGGGATCGTATTCCAGATCTGCGTCCTGAATCAAGATCACTTCCCCGGTGGCGGCCCGGATACCCTGATGCAAAGCATGGCCCTTGCCTTGGCTGCACTCCAACTGGATCAACTTAACCTCCGGAAAACCCTTTACCAACTCAGCCGTGGCGTCGGTGGAGCCGTCATCGATGACAATGATTTCTTGATCCTCGAGTTCACCTTGCCGGCGTACGCGATGCAAAAGCTCACTGATAGTGGCTTGTTCGTTTTTGGCTGGAATCAAAACGGTTACGCGCATGCGTCACTCCTTTTTTAATGATCACTTCAACCCCGGCGTCATTTCCCGAATTTGATTTAAAGCCTGCTGCGCTGCCGTAAATCCCGGTGCTTGAGCCAAGGCTGCCTGCAGATAACTGGCCGCCAGGGCATAGTGCCCGGAACGGGCATCCATGATTCCCAGAAAGTAATACCCTTGGGGATTAAGCCATCCCAGGGCATCAGCCCGGGCATATAAGCGGTAAGCTTCGGCCATATCCCGGCGCTGGGCGTGGTACCATCCCAGCACTTGATAGGGTACCCACCAGCCGGGTACGAGGGTCTGAATTTTTTTCCACTGGCTCATCTCTTGACTGGGGTCCTGTTGCCGGGCAGTGGCATTCAACAACACTTGCACCTGCTGAAGAATATCCATGGCAACCGTAAATAAGGGCTGTCCGGCTTTCACTGGAAGTTGCAGAACCGGCTGATCCTCCAGGCGGTAGAGGATCTGTTGTTGATAAATCTTGACCGGAACCATATATCGACTGGTCAATACCTGGTAGGTACTCAAAGCCTGGTCATCCCATTGGTAGGATTCATACCCCCGCAGCCGCTGGGCTTCTCCATGAAACACGAGAAAATGAGTGTACCCTTGAGCACGCCAGGAACGCCATATTTGTTCTGCGCTTTGGTGCTGGCTTAGGGCCTTAATCAAAGGGTGGTCATTAAACACTGTGGCCGTGGTGACATCACGTTTATAATAGAAGGAACGGCTGTCACCATAAATCAAAATCCTGCTGCGGGATGGCAGTTGATTGACAGCGTCCGCCATTACGGCATAGCTGTTCATGAGTTTCCGGTTTAAATAGGCTGCCCGTGACTCCAGACCCAAGGTCACACCCACAGGATCCCAGTTAGCCACACCGATTCCCATAAAAGTCAGACTTCCCCACAGAGTCAGCACTACCACACCGGCCTTGACCAAGGTGCCGGAGAGCATATGCCATTGCTGCCAGCGCTCCAATAAAATCACAATCAGCAAACATAACACAGGTAGCAATGGAATGTAATAACGCATGATTTGGGTCTGGCTGGTCCAAATCAAGCTTCCCAAAATGATTGTCCAAAACATCAATTGCCAGGAAGGAGGCCCCCGGCGCCGGTAAACTCCCAATATCATCAGCCCTGGCAGCATAAACAAATAAACCACACCAATAAAGGAATTGCTGGTGGCTTGGTAAAAGGTCAAGGTCCAGGGCTGGCTAATCAGCTGAGTCCAGGTGCGTTTGCCAAATTCCTTGAATTCATCCATTTGATGCTGCATCTTGACAGGATTGATAAACTTGCTGGGAATAACTTTAAACAAGAAGGGATAGACCGGGTTGTTGGTCATGACCACGTTTTTTATAAACAGGGGCATCAAAATAGCCACTACAGCCAAACCCATGAGTAAAAGTCTTTTGAAGCCGGCTTGAAAAGGAGCTTTTTCCTTTTTAAGTCTCAGCCCATGACTGATAAGTACGGCCGGAGCCAGCATAAAGGCGTTAGTGTATTTAAAAAACAAAGCCAACCCAACAAACGCCCCAGTAATGATGGTGGCCCAATTGTCCGTTGAACCCGAAGCGGATTGCTGTTCCAACCAGCTTAGCAATCGATCAAAAGCCATGAGTCCAAAAAAAGCTGCCGCCACATCCACCCCGGACTCGAGCATATTCATGGACACCACCGGGGTGGTCAAAAACAAGACCGCTGCCCATAGTGCCAAACGGCGGGAAACAAATCGTTGCGCTAGGCTTATCAATAAGCCTCCCGTTAAAAGCGCCATGGTAAGATGCAGCAGCCGGCACAGGCGTTCATCGGCCAGCTGCAGGCACCAAGCATAAAGCAGTTCCGTGCCTATAGGAAGGTTAGAGAAAAAATTGGTGGGGATCACCGAGATACCATGATGCTGCACATAATGATAGGGCACTGCCAAATGATAAACCAGAGCATCATAAAACACTTCCGGCGCCAGTGCATTCAGGAGTGCAAATCCCACCACCATGACCCCAATAGCGAGTAAGCTGAGGTCCAGCATGGTCAGGGACCGGACCCAGGTAAAGTCCGGTTTTAATCTGGAAGTCCGCCCGTGCCACCATTGCCAGCCACCGGCCAGGGCACCGGTCAATGTCAACGGAATAACCAGACCTCGATAATATAAATGAACACTTCCCAACACCAGAGAGAGCAGAGACATAGCGCCTAAGCCCAGCCCCAAAGCATAAATCCAAGCGGGCGTGATGGTCTGGCTGGTACGTTTAATCAAAAGGACCAAAGGCCGTCCCAGACCATAGGCACAAAGCAAGAACACCCCATACCATAGCCCTAGTGTCAGCAGACCAAGCCAATGGTGGACAACCTGGAGGAGATTCACATCACCAAAACGATTGACATTGAATAGAAGGGGGAAAAAGGATAGCTGAAGAGGGAAAGCCTTGTTGGTTTGGATAAGGAGCATTGCCCCCCAGATCACCAGCACCAGCAACACCAGGCTTTTTTGCCAGTGCCAGCCACTCGCTTGTGAAAAGGTGGACTTGCTTTTTGAGACCAAGAAGCTGTTCCTTTGGATGCTTAATCAGCGTTTGCTGCGAACTCGAGCCGCCTTTAACAGCGATAAAAATAATTCCTTGCCATCCACTGAGCCCATCTCCGGTTCCATACACCGTTCCGGATGAGGCATCATGCCCAGAACATTGCCCCGTTCGTTACAAATACCGGCAATATTATCGATAGAACCATTGGGGTTGCTCTGGTCATTGACCTGGCCTTGAGCATCGGCATAGCGAAAGATAATTTGGTCGTTGGCTTTGAGGCTGGCCAGGGTTTTCTTATCGCAAAAATAATTGCCCTCGCCATGGGCCACCGGTATTTTTAACAGCCGGCCTTTATCCAACATTTTGGTAAAGGGCGTTTTTTGCGATTCCACACGAAGATGAACATATTTGCAGATAAAATGCAGGTCGCGGTTGCGGCGCATGGCCCCGGGCAACAAACCCGCTTCCAAGAGAATTTGAAAGCCATTGCAGATGCCGATCACCACGCCGCCGCGGGCCGCATGTTTTTTAACCTCGGTCATGACCGGCGAATACTGGGCAATAGCCCCGGTGCGCAGGTAATCGCCGTAGGAGAAGCCTCCGGGTAGAATGATGCAGTCCAGGGCAGGCAGGCGCTTTTCTTCGTGCCAAAAAAACTGCACCGGCTGATGCAGGACCTCTTTAATCACATGAAAACAATCATGATCGCAATTACTACCAGGAAATACCACTACCCCGAATTTCATCGGTCGACCTACTTTCTTTTGTACTGAGTCTATTGGTTTATTTTGTAGCGATAGTGTTCGATCACCGGATTGGCCAAAACCTTATCGCAGATATGTTTCACTTGTTTTTCCACTTCCGCTTTGGAAAGAGCCTTGTCAAAACTCAAAGTAAAATATTTACCCATGCGCATTTGACGCAACTGTTTATACCCCATATGGTTTAATTCCCGTGCAATGGTCGCACCTTGGGGGTCCTGAACACTGGGTTTCAAGGTTACAAAGACTTCGATTTTCCATTCTTGTGCTGTTGCTGTTTTGGGCATGGTACACACCGCCTGATTTAAAATGAAATGATGTATTCGGCCTGTTGACCGCCACCTTGCGCCAAACACCCTCAGGGGGGCGCCGGTTGATTGGTATTACGGGTGACTTAAATTCCGAGTTTTTTAAAGATCTTGTCAATATGCTTGGTATGATAGCTCAAATCAAAACATTCTTCCAGGTCTTTTGCGGACAAATATCGATTTAATTCCTTGTCTTCCATAACCAGGGTTTTTAGTGATGTTTTGTCCTCCCAGGCTTTCATGGCCAGACGCTGGACATGCCGGTAGGCATCATCGCGGGATAAACCCTTTTTGACCAGGGTCAGCAACACTTGCTGGGAGTGGATTAAGCCAAAGGTTAAATTCAAATTGGCCTTCATATGGTCTTTATACACCACCATGTTCTCAAGCACATTCCCCGTCAATTTGAGCATATACTCCATAGTGGCCGTGGCATCGGGAAGAATGATACGCTCTACCGAAGAATGGGATATATCCCGTTCGTGCCACAGCGCCATATTTTCCAAAGACGCCATGGCATAGCTGCGCATCACTCTGGCCAGACCGGTGATGCGTTCACAAATAATGGGATTTTTTTTATGAGGCATGGCCGAGGAGCCTTTTTGGCCCTTGGCAAAAAACTCTTCCACTTCCCTCACTTCAGTACGGTGCAGATGCCGTATTTCCACGGCGATGTTTTCCAAAGTTCCTGCCAATTGCGCCAAAGTACAGAGATAATCGGCATGCCGGTCACGGGATACCACCTGCGTGGAAGGCAATTCCGCTTCCAGTTTTAATTCTTTGCAGACCTTGGCTTCCACCCGGGGATCTTGATTGGCAAAGGTGCCCACCGCCCCGGAGAGCATGCCCACCTCCACCATTTTTCTTGCCCGCGCAAAACGCTCCCATTGACGTTGCAATTCCGCCATAAACACCGCCAGTTTCAATCCAAAAGTAATGGGCTCGGCATGGACACCATGGGAGCGTCCCACCATGACCGTCAATCGATGTTTTCTGGCCTGCTGTTTGATAATTTTTCGAAGTCGTTTGAACTGGAGTTCGATTAAGGCGGAGGCCCGGCGCAGGCGCAGGGACTGGGCTGTATCCACGATATCCGTCGAGGTACAGCCAAAATGCAGGTAACGGCCGGCTGGTCCAATAGATGCCGCAGTAGAGGAGACAAAGGCAATGATATCATGATTGGTAACTTTTTCGATTTCAGCTGCCCGTTCGGCATTGATCTTGGCTTTTTTGCGCATGCTCTCATAAGCTGTCTGCGGAATGATCCCCAAAGCCGCTTGTGCTTTGGCCACGGCCAATTCCACTTCCAACCAAGACTGCAGTTTGCTTTCTTCCGACCATAAATGCAGCATTTCTTTTGAAGTATAGCGCTCAATCATGAAATTCAGGTTTCCTTAGCAATGAATATTACCCAACAAGAAGACAGGTTAGGTTTTACGGGATAAAAAAGAGGCTATAATGTATCAAAAAGAAGAGGGACGGTCAAGCGGTTTGCTTTTTTACCTTTGAATGCTCAAAAACACATGCCCTGACTTTAAGGCTGAACGTAATCGAACCAGCTTTTGGATTTATGGGATTTGCCTTGGCTATCAATAACCAGGCAAGCGAGTTCACGTGTTTTGTCCACCAGTGCTACCGCTTCTTCAGGGCGCATACTTAAGAGCACGGCCGGCACCAAGGTCACCCGGGTGAGCTTGGGACTGAAAAGCACAGCCATCTTGCTATAGTTGCATGGAAGCCCGGTCTTGGGATCTACAATATCAGGATAACGTTGACCTTTTTTTTGAAAAGAGTGGCTGTAGGTGTCGGCCACCAATACTTGCCCCTGACGGAAAGTGAGCGTTGGCAAGGACAAAGCCGTCTTCCAGGTAGTACGAAGCTGATGTTGCCACAGCCTGCCTTCAGGCTGTGTACCAAAGGCCAAAAAATTCTGGCCAATACTAATGCCAGCAACTTTGACCTGATACTGTTTTAAAATGCTACTTAACTGTGCGAAGGCGTAATTGTTCAGAAGCGGATCAAGGGTCAGTTGTACTCCATCGCGCTTAAACAGCACTATCTGATCTTTGTGATCCAACACGATCAGTGCATTGCCCACTAGAGGTTTCATTTGGTCCAAGGTTAGCTGACTGGGCACGCGGTAATTTTTTTGGCCAAACCCATACTGCCAGAGATAAGCTGCTGTGGTCACATCAAAATGGCCCTGGCTAAGGGTGCTTAAGGATTTCCCCCAGGTCAAAAGTGCCATGGTCTCCTGATCCACCACCACTGGCTTACGGGCTGCGTATTGATTAAGATGATTGACCTTGCTGCCCTGAATCCGTACTGCATATGTACTTTCGATGCGCTGCAATTCCTGCTGGCAGGCGCTGCGTGCGGCTTGGTCTTGCCCAGGCCGGGTTGTGGCTATCTTTATGGTCACAGGCTGATTCTGGAAAACCATTCCTGAATCCGTCTCTCCATAAACCACTGTCAATCCCGGGATCCAGCCCAAGATAAGCACCAGTGTTGCTATGATTTTGCTCAAATGATTCATTTTTGGCACCTCAACTGCTTTGGACACAAAAATGCCGGACAGACATTCCATCCGGCATGCTTTATACTACAATAGGGTCGTTGACGTTATTAGGGTTAGACTTGATCTGGCTTTGAAACATTGGATGCTTGAGGGCCTTTTGGGCTTTCGATAATCTCAAACATCACAGTCTCTCCTGGTGTAAGGGTTTTAAACCCCTCTCCGGAAATGGAAGAATAGTGCACAAATACGTCCCTCTCTCCTTCCCGTTCCAAAAAACCAAACCCCTTTGCGTTGTTAAACCATTTTACTTTTCCTTGAACTGGCATACCTATCTGCCATCCTCCTATAATTAGGATTTTAAGGCCCAGGGCCATTGCACAAACTTTAACATCCGCCATTAATTTAGTCAAGATTAATTGCCCATTTTTATTGGCGACCATCCGGTATCTTAGGTGAAAAATAGGACATGTCATTTAGCCACATGATAAGAGCATCTTCTCTATTATCACTGTAATACCCTTTTCTGATGGCAATGTTATTAAATCCGTACTTTTGGTATAGTTTCTTAGCTGGTTCATTACTTATCCGTACTTCCAGGGTTGCCCGCCTGGCCCCCAAGGCATAGGCATAGATCATCGTGGTTTGAAGTAATTGCTCTCCGATATGATGCCGTCTAAAGCCAGGGTGAACAGCCAGATTAGTAATATGTGCTTCATCTTGAATCAACCAAAAGCCCATATACCCTACGACATGATCATCAACTTTAGCCACGAAATAATGACTACGCTCAGGACTTTTAAACTCTTCTTCAAAGAGCTGCCTGGACCAGGGTGTACGAAAAGAGCTTTCCTCCACCCAGAGCACACTGTCAATATCGCTGAACTTCATTTGGTCAATTTTTAAGCGGGTAGGCTTGGCCTGATGCATGGATTTATCCTTTTCCTTGCCGTTGAACCGAGGCGTCTGGTTCTGGTATCTTTCACCGGGGCTGCCGCAGGCGTCCCTTTCCTATAATATCTTATCCGGTCGGGGCTGCCGTAGGCGTCCCTGCCATAATAATATCTGCTCCGGTCGGGGCTGCCGCAGGCGTCCCTGCCATAATAATATCTGCTCCGGTCGGGGCTGCCGCAGGCGTCCCTGCCATAATAATATCTGCTCCGGTCGGGGCTGCCGCAGGCGTCCCTGCCATAATAATATCTGCTCCGGTCGGGGCTGCCGCAGGCGTCCCTGCCATAATAATATCTGCTCCGGTCGGGGCTGCCGCAGGCGTCCCTGCCATAATAATATCTGCTCCGGTCGGGGCTGCCGCAGGCGTCCCTGCCATAATAATATCTGCTCCGGTCGGGGCTGCCGCAGGCGTCCCTGCCATAATAATATCTGCTCCGGTCGGGGCTGCCGCAGGCGTCCCTGCCATAATAATATCTGCTCCGGTCGGGGCTGCCGCAGGCGTCCCTGCCATAATAATATCTGCTCCGGTCGGGGCTGCCGCAGGCGTCCCTGCCATAATAATATCTGCTCCGGTCGGGGCTGCCGCAGGCGTCCCTGCCATAATAATATCTGCTCCGGTCGGGGCTGCCGCAGGCGTCCCTGCCATAATAATATCTGCTCCGGTCGGGGCTGCCGCAGGCGTCCCTGCCATAATAATATCTGCTCCGGTCGGGGCTGCCGCAGGCGTCCCTGCCATAATAATATCTGCTCCGGTCGGGGCTGCCGCAGGCGTCCCTGCCATAATAATATCTGCTCCGGTCGGGGCTGCCGCAGGCGTCCCTTTCCTATAATATCTTATCCGGTCGGGGCTGCCGCAGGCGTCCCTTTCCTATAATATCTTATCCGGTCGGGGCTGCCGCAGGCGTCCCTTTCCTATAATATCTTATCCGGTCGGGGCTGCCGCAGGCGTCCCTTTCCTATAATATCTTATCCGGTCGGGGCTGCCGGGTACTTTAACCCTTTTTTTCTCTCATCTCTTCAGCCTGGGTCTTGCGCAAATAGATGGGATCGATCTGGGTATAAGGGACACCGCCACTGGCCAAGGATGACTTAGCCAAATTGATCAAATGCAAGGCTTGTGGCCAGTAGTAAGTAGCTGGCGCTAAACGAAGATTAGGGCATGGAAGCTGCAGAAGGCTGTAAACTTCAGCGGCCTGCGGTCCGGTTAGCACCGTATCTTTTGAACTTGCCACCCGGACGAGGGCATCAAGATCCACCAGAGATTCCTGCAGAAACGGCATAAGTCCGGAAGGAGTGAACTCATAACCAGCAGCATAAAATAGACCTCGTCGGGCATCTCCTACAACCAGAACCTTTCCGGCTTGAAGAGCAGAAGCTATGACTTTGAAGCTGGAGATCCCCATTATGGGCAGCTCCAGACTTTGGGCCAGTCCCAAGGCAGCAGCGACACCCACGCGCACGCCGGTAAAGGACCCTGGTCCCAAACCAAGGGCAATGCCGCTCAAGTCCTGAGAATGAATACCATGACGGGAAAGTAGTTCAGCCACTTTGGGCACCAAGATCTCACCGTGACGCTTGCCGTGCTTATCTTGATAGTCAAACAAGCTTTTTCCCTGGTCTTCCACTGCCAGACTTAAATAGTCGGTAGATGTGTCGAGTCCTAAGATCATGATAACCTCATTATATTATTACTTTATCATCCTTTGCGACATCATCTGTGCGGTGATTTATTGACTTATTTTGTCGACAGTGATGGAGCGGTCCGTGGACGACTTAATATTCAGGCTGATGGACCAATAAGACGGCGGCAGCAGGCGGCTAATTTTCTGCGCCCATTCCACCATGCATATGCCGGACCCAAAGAAATAATCTTCCAAATCCAGATCTTCCATTTCCAGTAAGCCTTCCAGACGGTAAAGATCAACATGGTAAATGGGCAAACGGCCCTGATATTGGTTGATCAGGGTAAAGGTAGGACTGTTCACCGTGTCCCTGCCCCCCAAACCCGCGACCATGCCTCGAACCAAGCATGTTTTTCCTGCGCCAAGGTCACCATGCAGGGCAATAACATCGCCGGCTCGAAACAGCGCGCTTAACCGCGATCCCAGAGCTTCAGTTTCCGCCTCATTAGCGGTTGCAAATACCTGCGGCCAGGTTGTTTTAAGTCGATCCAATTCATCGGCCATGTTCAAATCCTTGGGGCAAGGGATTTCTTTGACCAGTGGCCGTCAGCAACTTCAGGCCTGCTTGGCGCTCCTTGATCTCTCCGATGATAGTGCATGAAAGTTGGGTTCCCTGCTGCATAAGGTCCATAACTGGGCCAACATCTTTGGGCGCACAGGTGAAAAGCAGTTCATAATCCTCCCCCCCAGTTAAGGCCCATTCCAGAGGATCGCGGTGATAATAACGAGCCGCCATACGGGTGGCCACGGACAAGGGCACATTCGTAGCATAAAGCACGGCACCCACCCGGCTGCTGGCTGCAAGCTGCCGCAAGTCACGGGCTAGTCCATCAGAGCTGTCCATGGCGGTTTGCACGCGGCGGGAGGACAGCAACAGACGGCTGGCTTCGAGGCGCGGCTCAGGATAAAGAAAACGGTTGATCAAGGTTTGGCGCCATGGTTGTTGCTTAACTATAGGTTTATCCAGCAGAAACCGCCCAGCTGCCGCTGCACCGGCATGGCCGGTCAATAAAATCATATCTCCTGGTTTGGCCTGATCCCTGGTCAAGATCCGTTGGCCCCGGCTTTGGCCTTGAAGTGTCAGCGTCAACATCCATGCTCCCGGAGAAGCTGTCGTGTCCCCTCCAGCCAGATCAATAGCATAATGGCTCAACGCTTTGACTAGCCTGTCCAGAAATTGATTGACCACTTGCTGACGAACATAGCGGGGAATGGAAGCTGTTAAAAAAGCCCGTTGTGGAATCCCGCCCATGGCGGCCATGTCGGAAACATTAACCGCCACCAATTTTTCAGCTACTTCCGCTGGAGAACACCAGGCACTTTTCCAATGAATATTTTCCACCATGCTATCCATGGTGACCAACTGCGTGGTCCGGCCGCGAGTATCGAAGGCCAGAGCATCGTCGCCCAAGCCAATACGTTGCTGGTGGAAACGTTGCTTGGTTGTTCTCTTTTTTATATGAGTAATAACCTTATTTTCCTGCCATGAAAGATCGTGCATTGGTTTTTTCCTATCCCGGATGCTGAGGACGGAACAAATGGTCGCGCCCAAGGCTGGAGCTATGCTTATTTATCCAGCTTTAATCTAAACCGGCAACGCCGGAAATAACGTTAGCAGAGGTAGATTTTCGGACAACAAGACGACGCGAAGCCTATTAACGCCGATGACCTAAGAGCGCCCACATTGGCCACTTCGCCCCCCGCCTCCCGTTTGTGCCCGGTACGGTTATCTCAAGGGAGAAAATTCCTCTGATATAAAAACAGGAATTATTTTCATGGTTCACCTATGTGCGCCAGCTAAGGATTGCTTTGCAAAAAAACGTGGATCTTGGAACCATAGAATCTAACCATTTAGACTTGATCGTTATTTTTTCCACTCCCGTATGCCATTGGGCCCCAGGGTATAGGAGAGTTTTTGTAAACGCTTTTTAGCTTCATCGGCCATGGTGTCAGGATAACTTGCTATCACTTGTTGATATATAGTCCGGGCTTTATCTTTCTGGCCCAGCTGTTCATAGCAATGGCCGACCTGCATCATGGCTTCTGCAGCCAGAAACCCGCCATGATAATCCTTTTCCAGGTCCTGATAAACCTGCATGGCTTGTTTATATTGATTAAGTGCTTCGTAAGCCTGCCCTTGGCCGAGTCTGGCTTCAGCATCCCAATCAGAGTCAGGATAATTTTCTCTAATCAACGAGTAGGTTGCCAATGCTTGTGCTGCTTGCCCGGCCTCGACTTGACATTCGCCTATCTTCAATCCAGCCCAGGCGGCCATCACGCCCTCGGCTTGCTGTTGTTGCAGGGTTTGATAATAACGAATGGCTTTTTCCCAATCTTTTTGTTCACGATACAAATCAGCAATGCCCACCAAGGCTTGCTGCTTGATCTCATCACCAGTACTTTTCATGGCCACTACTTTTTCATATTCATGAATAGCTGCGGCGTAGCGTTTGGCCATGGTCATCCGCTGAGCCTGATTGAAATGACGGTCAATGACCTTTTGCGGGTCACCCCAGCCGGTAAGGTAGCCATAACTTTGCACGACCACTAAAATTACCACTACGGCCCCCAGTACGGCCAGCCAAAACCGCCGGCTGGCCTGCAAATCAACGGACAAATCTTGTGCTTTTTCAGTCTCTTGGTTGTCATTAAGCTGGACCTTATGGTTCGGTGCTTCAACTTCCCGGACCCGCTCTTTGGCAACACTATTTTTTTTGGCTGTAGTCCGCCGCGGGCCAGCCGCTGAGATTGTCTTTTTAGTTTTTTTCTTGGCTCCGGGCTGCCCGGATTTTTTTGATGGATTGTCCTTTTTCAACACTTGCCTCCTGCAATGCCTGCCCCGTCGGGTTGATAGGCGTTTCTACAGCCGCTATGGACTGAATGGTTTGTGAATCAATGGTAAAGCTGTGGTCTTGGGCATACTTAAATACCTGAAACCTATACTCCTGTTGGTTTTAAGCAGCTCTGGCTAGGGAGCTGTAATCCACGTTTCTCCAAACAGGGTCTCCCCCGTTGTGGTTAGCCCTTGCACCACGATACGATAGCGTCCCGGCCGCCAACTGGCTTCCAGAGGGATCTGGGTTCTCCAAATCCAGGTTTTTGCATCAAGAGATTTCAAAGGGATCAAGGGCATTCCCGGCAAATCCAAGCGGCCACTGGCTGTTTTCAAGGCCACCGGCGAAATCACGGTCACGGTTACCACCGCCCCAGGAGAGAGTTGGCGGGGTTCAATGGTAATTTGCAACTGCTCCGGTCTGACGGGCATTCCTGCACAGCCCGTGGCAAGGATTACCATCATTAGAATTATCGTTTTTTTCAAGGTCATGCAAGGTAGTCCAATACTGTTTTGGTTAAAACCGCGGTCCCGGTGACCAGTCCCATTTCGTCAAAATCAAAGCAGGGATGATGCCAGGGATAATTGCGATCTTTTTCTTTAAAGCCTCCGCCCACATGAAAGAAACAGGCTGGCCGCTCGGCTGCGAAATAGGTAAAGTCCTCTCCAGACATCGCCGGACGATCAAAGACCTTCACCCGCCTTGGCCCCAGCACCCTACTTGCGGCTTGGTGCACCAGTGCTGTGGCCTGGGCGTCATTGTATAACGCCGGGTGCCCATCTTCAATCAAAACCTCGGCCCGGGCACGGTGGGCCCGGGCAACAGCCTGGGCGATCCGTTTGATCTGAAGAGGCAAATGGTGTCGCTCCTGCGGGGTGAGAGACCGAATGGTCCCTTCCAAGATGGCTTCCTGGGCGATGACGTTGTACGCCGACCCGGCTGCGCATTTACCAATTGTTAAAACTTCAGGGGCCAGGGGATCACGCTCGCGGGAAATGATATGTTGCAGATTGGTGATTACTTGGGCTGCAATCACGACCGGATCGACACAACGATGTGGCATGGCACCATGTCCGCCCTTGCCGGTAAGGGTAATTTTAAATTTACCCACATTGGCCATGATGATGCCCGGCTTCAGGCCCACCATACCCGCCGGCAATTGGGCATCCATATGGGCCGCCAAAATTAAATCCGGCGTTGGCCGGCGCAGCACCCCCGCTTTAATCATGGCCTTGGCACCTCCCGGAGGAAATTCCTCACAAGGCTGAAAGATGAGTTTCACCCGGCCTTTCAGATGGGCTTGAAAGCGCCCCAATAGGGTGGCTGCTCCGAGCGCCATAGTGGTATTGCCGTCATGACCGCAGGCATGCATCACGTTGGGCACCAGGGACGCATAGGTGCGGGCCCCTGTTTCCTGGATCGGCAAAGCATCCATATCCGCCCGCAGGGCAATCACAGGTCCCTTATCTTTCTCTCCCAACAGTGCCACCACGCCGGTTTGGGCAATGCCAGTGGTAACGGTCCAGCCTGCCTGCCGGCAGACCTTGGCCACCAGGGCCGCGGTCCGGCGTTCCTGAAATCCCAGTTCCGGATGGCGGTGAATCTGGCGCCGCCATTGCCGCAAAGACCTCCTAAGCGCTTGAGCGGCCGCGTTGATTTGGGAGGTATTAATCAAAAAATTCTTCGTTTGCAATGGCTCTCACCAGGTCGGCCTTGCCCACGATTCCTACCATTTTGCCTTGATCTACCACTGGTAACAGATGCCGTTTCTTTTCATGCATGATAGTGGCCATCTCCTGCATGGTGGTTTCCGGGGTTATAGTAAGCAGGTCCGTGCTCATGATATCGCGGACTTTTCCGCCAATGATTTTTTGAAGTTCATGCTCATACTTACGCGGATTTTCCAGATAAATGATGGAATCAAAAATGGCCACCACTGTGGGCAGGTGAACATTGGCATCCCGAAAAATCAGATCCCCTTCGGTCACCACACCTGCCAGCTGTCCCTGCTCATCCATAACCGGTGCGCCGGAAATTTGATGATCCATTAAAAATTTGACCAGATCCTTGACGCTGGTCTCGGGTGTGACCGAATGGATGGTGGTGTTCATCACATCCTTGGCGGTATACTGTTTCATGATTTAGCTTTCCCCTTTGCTGATTTGGTGGTTTTGAGTTCTACAGGCTTTTGGAGATCCCATTGAGCCTGGTATGTTTTAGGATGATAACGCAATACGGCCAAGGCCTTAAGTAAAGCATCGGCGATTTCTCCTGCCCGGGCCCCCAACCCTATGGGGTCAGGACTTACCAAGGTGCCGGCCAAGCCATGGAGATAGCTGCCTAGGAGAGCTGCTTCCCGAGGCGCCAGTTTCTGGGCCGCCAGGGAGCCAATCACACCGCTGAGTACATCCCCTGTACCTGCCACTGCCAGTGCTTGCGTGCCACTGCCCATAATTAAACCAGGGTGACCGGATGCGGTCACCAGCGTATGCTGGCCTTTTAATACCACGATGGCCCGGTACTTTTCTGCAATAGCCCGTGCAGCCCGAGGTCGATCGGCGTGAATCTCCGTCGGCGAGCATCCCAACAATATGGCGGCTTCGCCTTCATGGGGTGTTAAAATAAGTATGGGTCCGTTCCCCTCGGATAGGGGGGCAGGGGCTTCGGCCAAGGCGTGCAAGGCGTCGGCATCGATCACCACAGCTAGGGGCCGCTTGACCTTCCTAACGTAAGCCTGGATCAATTGTTGAGTGCATTTTTCCCAACCCATGCCCGGACCAATGACCACGGCATCCTTGTCTTCCGACAAGGCCATCATCGCCGGCAAAGCACTCTTGTCGAGCACACAATGCCGGTTGCAAGGCAAAGGCACGCATAATGTTTCCAAAGCGTGTTCGCGGATAATAACATTTAGTTTATCAGGATAAGCCAGCGTCACATGACCGCTGCCCACCCGTAAGGCACCGCGGGCCGCCAACAGCACTGCCCCGTGGTAAGCACCGGAACCACCGATGATCGCCACCTTGCCCGTATTTTTTTTATGGGCATTCACGGCCCGTTTGGGCAGAAGGCGACTGGCGGTCACTTGATCCACATAGCCCACTTCGTTTTCACCGGAACTGAGCAGCACCTCCGGGAAACCAATAGGGTCCACACTTAGTTGCCCGACCCAGGGTGCGGCCTGAGGTTGAAAAAAACCTTTTTTAGGAAGACCAAAGGTCAGGGTAAAATCAGCCGCCACGGTGACCGCACTGGCCTCTCCCCTGTCCGCGTCAAGTCCTGTGGGCACGTCCGCTGCCAGGACCAGGGCCCGGGATTGATTGACCGCATGAATTAATGCCGCCATAGGTTCCCGCGGTTGGCCCTGCAACCCAATCCCCAGGAGAGCATCAATGATTAAATCCGCACGTTCCAGCATGGCGATCCAGTTGGCGCCAATCGTCTTGCCGGCTTGAAACACCATTGCGCCCGTGGCTTTAAGGGCCCGAAGATTGCCCTGCACTTCTTTGCTTTTAATGGTAGAGCCTGTTAAAAAGACCGCAACTTCTGCCTGGGCTTGTATCAAATAACGGGCACAAACCAGGCCGTCCCCCCCGTTTTTACCCGGCCCGCACAGCACGGCAATCCTGGGTTTCGCCAAGGGAGCTGTAATAGTCCTGGCCATTTGCGCCAGGGCCTGACCGGCGTTTTCCATCAAGACCTGACTAGGCAGGCCATGAGCCGCGGAGGCCGCTTGATCTATGGCCTGCATTTCTGTGGTGGTAACGATTTTAAGCATTGTGAAAGATGCTCCTGATCAATAAGACGTTATTATCCATGGTGACCGAAGTTGCAGTCACTGCCTACCGCCAAAGAGGAAAGCGCGGAAGATTATTTAATTACAGTAAGCTTTTGCGGCCCGATGGAGCGCCCGCCCACATCATCGTTGCTGGGCACGGCAAAAATAAACACCCGGGGTCACATGCCGGATATCCCAGACGGTTCTGCCTCCCAGCTTTGGCTGGTTGCCGAGGTTAAGGTATCACCCTTTTCCCGGGGTAATTTGTAAATATCACTGCTCACTTCCGCCGGACCTTGCAGTTAGTAATAGCATCAGACCGTTTCTCCTTTGGCAGGCATGGGATAGGCAACGACTTTATTTCGCTCCAGGCCAAAGGGGGTGATAATGCAGATAGGCCTCTTGCTGCTGGCAGCTGTTGGCATACTTGGCCGTGCGGGTGTTAATGTAAGGGTGATGGTGAATAGTGGGGGAGGTGTAAACGATGGCGTGGCGGTTGACGTAGCATGACTCAGGGCAGCACGTATTCCTATTGCTGATATGATCATTAAAAATAGGATGCCTTTTCTCATCATGACGCGCCCTTGCCTTCCCCGGGATAATGCATCTATTTATTTTTTATACACAATGGTAATTTCCACCCGCCGGTTTTTTTCTTGACCAGCTTCGGTCTGGTTGCTGGAAGCAGGTTTTTTAAAACCAAAAGCGCGGGTGGCTATGCTGGACAAGGGTATTTTGTAAATCGCGGTCAGATAGCGCACCACACGGTCGATCCTGGTTTTGGACAATAAAAAGCTGGAGTCCTTTTCCCCGGCAGCATCGGCATGTCCGCTGATTAGGATTTTAACGTAGGGGCGGCTTTTTATTTCTTCCGCTGCCTTCTTCAGACGTTCAATGGCTTCGGGCGTCAAATCCGCCGAATTTTCCTCAAAATAAATAGGCTCCAAAGTCTTACGGTCAGGTTCTGCGGCCTGTGGTTCCTGATGGTTGCCCATGAGTTTCCCTTTAAGATTTTCCACACTGCCGTCCTGCAGGAGCATTTCCAGAGTATAGGTGGCAAAGATTGATTCCGGCACGATCTGGCCATCCCGGTTTTTACCATCCCAGGTGAGTTTTGGAGGTTGCCCTTCCCCTGAGAAGCCTTGCAGCAGGTCACCATTGGCATTGAGTATTTTCAAGCCCCACCGTCTAACCGCTTTGCTGATGTTCATGTGGATTTCAAAAACTGCTTTTTTAATCTTGGACTGATCCTTGGGATCCACTTGGGCATCCACCACAACACTGATAGGATTGCGCATGCTTAACCGAGTTAGTGAGGTCATCATATCATTCAAATCAGTGGTTTGGCTCGATCCCAGTCCAACCGCTTGCCGGTGTTGAACCAGCTTGGTCTTTTTATAACGTGGTGTTTCGGGAGATGTTGCTGCTTTTGTGACTTCAAATTGAGCAGATAAAGTGACGCGGTGAACCAAGCCTAACGCGCCCATGGGCGAAAGGGCGTAATCAAGGGCAAAGTTGAAAAGCCTGACCCCCACACCTGCGCTTAATCCGGCAGCACCGCCCAATTGATTGATTTGAGAAAACTTATAGCCGGCTCGGCCAAAAACCACATTATGATAATTATATTCCAGGCCCATGTTGACAGAATAGGACTCGTCCAAGGGCAAGGGCAGCCGGCCATCACAAGCTATGGTAAAAGCATCATGCTCAGCATCAATCAGGTAGGGCAACGGGTAGGACAGACCGAGGCGTACATTAAAGGGCAGGCTGTAGTTCTCGATGGAGGTGCCCAGATTTTGAATCATCACCCCACCCTTAAGCCCAGTCACAAAAAGGTCCTTGAGCTGCACCCCCAGATCCAGCACCATGCTCATGCTGCTGAAATTGTCCACGTTTTCCGATAGCAACTTGAGTGTGCCACCCAAAGAACCCAGGCGACTGAGGTTCATCCCATAGCCTGCGGATATCACCACACTGTATGGGGTAATGACTTTATTCAAGGGAACAGGATAATGGTTGCTGTCAATATCATAGGTTTGAAACTCACCGAAATTAAAATAATTGATCCCCAAGCCCAGACCACCGCCAATTAGCGGCTGAGCATAGGCCAAATAGGCGTTCTGCATATCCAGCAACCATAAATTATGCATGTAGGTCAGTTCCAATTGACTTACATCGGCCAATCCGGCTGGATTCCAATAGAGGGCGTCTACATTGTCCGCCACGGCGGTATAGGCTTCGCCCATGGCAATAGCGCGGCTGCTTACCCCGATTTGTAAAAGTTTTCCCGCTGTTCCCAGAAGGCTGTCCGCGCCCCGGGAAAAACCGGACAAAGACAGAAATAAAAGGGTGAGCATTACCCTGAGCCATGAACGCATGGAATCACCTGCCTTAGAATATAGGGATGCAGCACCAACAACATGAGGCAATCTATGGCGTTGTCTGTTAACCTGCATGATTAACCCAATAACGTCTTGGTTATGGTTTAACACCCGTTGGAAGTGGTGGGACACACAATAAAACGCTTTATTTTACTGTATATCCATAGCCGGATCAACGACTAATTTATCAGACCGTCTCCAGGAAACGGTCTGAATACAACCGGGCGCGACATTTTTTTTGATCTTACCCTACAGTATGAACTTTAATAAAATTGGGTTTAGTATCCCCCAGGGAGCTAGTCACAATGACAATAGTTTGCCCGGCCTTGATTCTTTTCTTCTGTAACAATAATTTTTCCGCCGCCTTGACCACGGCCTCCAAAGCCGGTTGTTTGCGGCTCAGCAGACAATCCAGGCCCCACCACAGGCTTAATTGCCGTTGCACCATAGCATCGTGGGCCAGTACCAACACCGGCACTTGCGGCCGCTGACGGGAAACCAACTTGGCTGTATAGCCACTGGTCGTGAAAATGACCATGGCATGGGCGTGAACTTTTTCCGCCAGTTCCACGGCTGATGCCACCACAGCATCTTCCGGCGTATCCAGGTCCACGGCGGCTGTCAGGCGGTTATATTGCGGCGCTTGTTCCGCTTCTATGAGGATCCGCTCCATCATCCGGGCCGCCTGTTTGGGGTAATGACCGGCTGCGGTCTCACCGGAAAGCATGACCGCATCCGTGCCGTCAAAAATGGCGTTGGCGACATCAGACGCCTCCGCCCTGGTAGGCGTGGGATTGTCCATCATGGTTTGCAACATTTGCGTGGCTGTAATTACCACCCGGCCATAACGATTGGCCAGGGTAATGATTTTCTTTTGCAAGGTGGGAACCTTCTCCAGATGCATCTCCACGCCCAGGTCTCCCCTGGCCACCATAACACCATCGGCGGCTTGAATTATTTCTTCCAAAGCGGGAATAGCTTCCGGTTTTTCGATCTTGGCAATGACCAGGGCCCGTGAACCCTGTTGTGCAATAATTTTTTTCAGTTTCACAATTTCTTTGGCTGCCCGGACGAACGACAGGGCTACCAGGTCAACCCCCAGTTTCAGGCCAAAATGCAAATCGTCCAAATCCTTGGAGGTGAGGGCGGGAATGGAAAGGGCCACCCCCGGCAAATTAAGACCCTTATGATCCTTAAGGTCGCCCCCCACCTGCACCTTGGCATGGATGTCTTGGCCGACCGTGCGCAAAACCTTCACCTGCAACAGACCGTCATCCAGCAAAATGACATCGCCGGCGTTAACATCCTTGGCCAGATGGGCGTAACTGATGGGGATTAAGCCCGGCTTGCCCACCACGGCCCGCGGTGTCAGCAGGATTTCTTCTTTGGGTTTAAGTGCAATATGGCCTTGCTCGAAGTGTCCCACCCTCAATTTAGGTCCGGTCAAATCCAACAAACTGGCTACGGGTTGATTTAACCGTTTACTTACAGCCCGCAGGCGTTGGAGACGCCGGGCATGTTCCGCATGGTCGCCGTGAGAAAAATTCAGCCGGGCGCAATCCATGCCTGCTTCAATCAAAGCCTTCATCATGCCCGGTGCATCACTCGCCGGGCCCAGTGTAAAAATCATTTTGGTTCGTGCCATGGGCACCTCCATTTTAAAGGTGTGAGTTAGAGACCTACTGGCTGCTAAAAAAATCGCAGCGTCTGGAAACATATAGCCGGTTCAAAAGGGCAACAGCCAACGCAGCGCCTGCAGGATTAAATTGGTTAATAGGCCGGCCAGGATGTCGTCCATCATGATGCCCCAGCCTCGAGGCAGATTTTGCGACCGGCCAATCAGAGAAGGTTTCCAGACATCAAAGAGACGGAAGAGAAAAAATGCAGCCACCGGATAGATCCAGTGGGCCGGAAGATAGGCTGCAGCAATCAGGTAGCCCGCCACTTCATCAATCACCACGGGGTGTGGATCTTTTTGCTGCAAAACATCCTCCGCAATACCGGAAACCGCCAGGCCGACCAAGATCACCGCCACGGTGGTCACAGCATAGGCCAAAGGATGGGGTTGCAAAAGATAATAAGGCCCCATAGCCACCAGGGAGGCCAGGGTGCCTGAGGCCCAGGGGAAAAAACCAACCCCGCCGCAGGTTGCCAAAGCCAATATCAGATAACGTTTCATCATCATTCCCGAAAAAGCTCCTTATTTTTTGCCAGGTAATCCAACCCGGAATAGAGGGAAAGCAGGGCCACGATAAACATGGACCAATAGGGGACATGATCAGCCACGAAGAGAAGGCTTGTGCCAAAGGGGCCGAGATGACGCAACGTCTCCTGCCAGGGCGGCACCCAGGCCTTTAACGAAACCACCACTGCGTTGACGCTGAGAATTAAAATGATAGTGACAATCTGAGAAATGGTTTTGTGTTTACCGGCAGCGGAGGCAGCTATCACTTTGCCCTGGGCTGCGGCCAGTACGCGCAACCCGGTGATTGCAAATTCACGGCCAATGATCAGGATGACCATCCAGGCCGGAGCATAATCCATTTGAACAAAGGACACAAATGCCGTGGTGACCAGCAACTTATCCGCCAAAGGATCCATGATTTTTCCAAAATTAGTGACCAGCTGACGTTCCCGTGCCAGACGGCCGTCCCAATAATCGGTTATGGCCGCGGCGATAAAGATAATCAGACTTAGGTATTGCCCGATCAGCGTCTCCGAAAGCAAGCATACCATGAGCAGGGGCGCGGCTGCAATCCTGCTCAAGGTCAGTTTATTGGGCAGATTCAAATGGCTGATGGTTTTGATCCAACTCACAGGATAATTCCTTCCAGATCATGAATGGTGGCGCCGGTGACCTCAGCGGTCACCATGCTGCCCGGTTGGGCCTGACCTCGCAATATAATGGCGCCGTCAATTTCAGGCGCATCCCAGGGTGTCCGTGCCAGCACATGCCGGCGGCCGGAAGCTTCCTCCACCAAACAGCGCACACTCCGTCCCAGGCGATGGTGCAGTTGCACCTGGCTGATGGGTTCCTGCAACAACATGATCTCACGCTGTCTTCTTAATTTGGTGGCAGGATGAACTTGTGGCGTCATGTTGGCGGCGGCCGTGCCGGCTTCTTTGGAGTAGGTAAACACACCCAAGCGATCAAAGCGGGCTTTTTGCAAAAAGATTTTCAGTGCCTGATGGTCCGTTTCCGTCTCCCCGGGAAATCCGGTGAGCACTGTGGTACGCAGACTGACCTCGGGCAACAGCCGCCTGATCCTGGTGATCAGGTCCAGCCACTGCCCGCTGCTTCCGTTGCGCCGCATACGCCGCAGCAGATGGCGCCGGGCATGTTGAATGGGCATATCGATATAGGGCACCACTTTGGATTCGTGTACGAAGCGCTGCAGCAGCGCTTCGCTAATACTGTCAGGATTAAGATACATGAGCCGCAGCCATTCCAGGCCCCGAATCTTTACCAAGCGATCAATGAGATGGGGCAAGGTGCTGTGACGGTCAAGATCCTGGCCATAACTGGTGGTATCCTGAGCCACCAGCACCAATTCTCTTGCTCCCGCCCTGACCAAGTGTTGCGCCTCTTCCACAATAGCATCCATGGCAAGCGAATGCAAGGGGCCTCGCAATTGCGGTATAAGACAAAAGGCGCAGCGCCGCGAACACCCTTCGGCCACCTTCAAATAAGCTGTCCCCGGTCCTGAGAGCACCGGCCGGACTTGACGAGACCCTAGCCTGGAAAGCTGATGTCGGGGCAGCCACGGTTGTATCCGGGTCTCCAGCTCATGCAAAGCTTGTGGCGGCAACGCCAGATCAATTTCCGGAATGAGCCGCTGCAGTTGCCCTTCCCCGTGTTTCTTGACCAGGCACCCAATCACAATCAAGCGCTGGACGCCCTGCTTGCGCTTGAGTGCCGCAGCTTGTATCAAGGCCTCGACCGTTTCTTCTTCCGCAGAACGGATAAAGGCGCAGGTATTGACCACCAGCCAGTCGGCCCCGTCGGCATCGTCAACAAACTTCAGCCCATGGCGGCCTAAAACGGCCAGCAGATTTTCCGTATCCACTTGATTTTTAGGACAGCCCAGAGAGATGGCCGCCACCGTGATGGGAGGCCGGGGTTGGAACCGGCGTGCCGGCTTGGAGGAAGGCATAACCGCGATCCCACTCACCGGTAATTGGTAAATTGAACATGAAAATCCAGGTTGGCATCCTTGATCATTTTCTGGATAGTCTGCAAGTCGTCCAGGACTTTGCCCGTCACCCTCACCTGATCCCCTTGGATAGCGGCCTGTACTTTTAATTTAGTGTCCTTGATCCGTTTGACTATCTCTTTGGCCTTATCACCGGGAATACCGCTTTGCAAATGCACCAATTGTCGGGCATGACCGCTGGAAGAGGTTTCGATTTTATCCTTCTTGATGGCAGCCAAAGGTATTTGCCGTTTACTGAGCCGTCCATCCAGAACTTCCACCAAGGCTTTCAGTCTGAAATCACTTTCAGCACTCAGCGTCAGGGTCATGGCTTTGGCATCAAAATCCATTTTCACCTGAGCCCCTTTAAAATCATAGCGCTGGCCGACTTCCCGTTCCGTTTGCTGAATTGCGTTGATTATTTCCTGTTTGTCCAATTGGCAGACAATATCAAAAGAATGGTCTTGAGCCATTTTAAGCCTCCTAGTCTTCCGGGTAAATTGTTCCACTGTGGTATCATATAAATAATTTTGAAAGACGATGTTCGTCATTCCGACACGATTCCAGCCGGAATCCAGCGGCCTTTTATTTCTGTGATTCCAGACTAAACGCATTTAATGTAGATAATTAAATCACGCCTATTCGCACCGGACACAAGCAGCAGACCAAGGCACAAAGAAAGAATAAACATATTGATAAGATCCTTAACTCTGCGGCTTTGCGCTAGACAAAACTTTTGTTCCAACTTGGTCGATTTAGATTTAAAATTCCACAAAGTCCTCTGGATCCCGTTTGGCATCCTAACGGGATGACCACCAAGATATTCACCTTATGTGTGAGACATGACCCTAAGGTTCGGTGGGGACGTTCTCGTTATTGACCAACGGATTTTTACGTTCAAAAATGATTTCCTTGCGTACTTCCCCAGTCCTGCCCAGGGCCGGTTGCAGCACACCGTTAAAATAAACCTCGATACCCCCGGCATTGCCGGTCCAAAGCACGAATCGGTCTTTGGCCCGCCATTGCCGCTCTTCGTTGGCTGCCAGCGTGATATCCGGTTCCTGCTTGCCATCGATCATCAAGGTAATCCAGGTACGTTCCTTGGCCCGTATCTTCAAGGTCAACATATCATTGGCGCCGGGTACACCCGGTACCGCTGCCTCGGTACCTTCATTGACCGCCGATGGAAGAATCGCTTCCTGCACCACTTCCTGATCCTGCGGCTCTTCTGATGGCCACAATAAAAACACGCCTGCCCCCAAGCCCGCCAGAATGATCATGGACAACAGCGGAATCCAAATAGACTGGTTGTTTTGCTTTTCCTGCTCTTCGCCAGGTTGATCCTCTTTTTCTCCTTCCGGATTGCGGAACCTGGTTTTGTACTGACGGATCATCTTTTCATCATCAAGTTCCAAATACTTGGCATAGGCACGCAGAAAGCCTTTAATATAAGCTGGTGACGGCAAAAAATCAAACCGCTCATCTTCCAGGGCTTCCAAATACTTTTTGCCGATCTTGGTATGCTCCGTGACTTCCACCAAAGAGATGCCCCGCGCCTTGCGCTGGGCTCTGAGTTGTTCGCCCAGCCCTAATTCCGCTCCTTGGGCTTGTTCTTCTACTTCTGTTCTTTTGATTTCGCTCATTTGTCTTTATCCTCCTCCAGGAGATTGACCATTTCATTAATATGATATTGGTTCAGACCAATTTGCTTGTCGTTTAACCGGAACCTTTGTATAGCCCTGTGCAACAAGGTGTCTCAACAAGCAGTCTAAAATACACAAATCGCCCGCACTGGTGTGGTTTTCTACTTTCTATTATTGATTTTCAATTGCTCTTGAGTTGGAGCAACTAATTGCTCAGCCTCCTAGGGCATAGGCGCAAGCATTTCAATCACTTCCGCATCTTTGGGGATCTGAAATTGAAACAGTGCTTTTTCCGAAGCTGTCAGATTTTCCCCCGCTAATTTGACTTGCTTGAGCTCAAAGCTCACTTGCACCCGCCGCTCGGCCAACACCATCAGCTTGACCGGCAGGCTGTTTTTTCCTTTGGTCCAGAGCACGGCTTTTTTATATAGGCTGTCCTGGCCTGATTCGGGGATTAGCGTATAGACTTCCAGATTGCCCTCTTGCCGGCGGGTGACCCGGGCGTGCTTTACCAAGCGCGCAAGACCGCCGCCGAGTTCAAGAAAAAACTCCGTAGGATTACCCTGTGGCGGTAGCGCCTGCAGCTGAACTTGATTTATGGCTTGTAAATATAACCAGCGCTGGTGCCCATTGGAAACCAACAATTGCCGCTGCGGTGTTTGATACTGCACCCGGTAACGCCGCTCATTGGCCAACCACACTTCTCCGGAAGCGTTCAAAAACGGTTTGGCGGTCTTAGCATCATCGACCGTCATTTTAAAATCAGCCTGGATAAAGAGCAGGCGCGACTGAGCCCGCGTCAGGGCCCGAGCAGCTGCGGATAATTCGACGGGAACAACCGCCGCAGGTGTGACCGTAGCTGTAAACGTTGGCGTGGCTATCGGACGAGCCGTGGCGGCCACTTGCGGCCGTTGGCCTGCGCCCATAAGCAGCCAGGCGCCCAGCGCCAGACCTAGGCATAGTGCTTTCACATTGACCGTCCTTCCAAAGCATTGGAGGTCATATCCTGATCTTCCTCCACCAAAACTTTTCTCGGTTTGCTGCCCTCCGGCGGTCCTACAATGCCGTTTTCTTCCATCAGGTCCAGCAGCCGGGCCGCACGGGAATAGCCGATTTTTAACCGTCTTTGCAGCATGGACGTGCTGGCTTGTTTGGCCCGAACCACCCAGGCTACCGCTTGCTGGTACAAATCATCTTCACCCCCCTGACCGGTGCCACCACCATTGCCATTAGCCAGGGTTTTTAATTTTTCCTGAGAGAAAGATTCATCAAAGACAGGCTGCCCTTGCTTTTTCCAAAAGCGTACCACCCGTTCCACTTCCTTGGTGGTAATGAACACACCTTGTACCCGCAGCGGCTTGTTTAACGACGCCAATGAATATAACATATCTCCCTTGCCCAATAAAGCATCAGCACCATTAGCGTCGAGAATGGTGCGTGAATCCACCTTCGAGGAAACTTGAAAAGCAATCCGCGAAGGAAAATTGGCTTTGATTACTCCTGTGATCACATCCACCGACGGCCGTTGCGTCGCCAGCACCATATGAATGCCCACGGCCCGAGCCATTTGGGCCAAGCGGGCTAAGGTGTTTTCCACCTCGTTGGCCGCCACCATCATCAAGTCAGCCAGTTCATCAATAAAAATCAAAATAAAGGGCATGGAATTCAACACCGGCCGGGAGACTTCTTCCCCTTGCTGGTCCTGCGTTTGCCAAGCCGCCTGTTCTTCCTGCACCTTTTGGTTATAGCCGGTGATGTCGCGCACGCCCAATTCCGCCAGACGCTTGTAGCGCTCTTCCATCTCGCGTACCAGCAATCTCAGCGCGCCGGCGGCTTCCCGGCTGTCGGTAATCACCGGACTGATCAGATGAGGAATGCCGTTGTACACCGTCAGCTCCACCCGTTTGGGATCGATCATGAGCAATTTGACTTGATCCGGTTTGGCCCGGTACAGGATGCTGCTGATAATACCGTTCATACAGGCGCTCTTGCCCGACCCGGTGGCTCCGGCTATCAACAGGTGGGGCATGGAATTAAGCTCGCCAAAGATCAGCTCTCCGCCAATGTCTTTGCCCACAGCAAAAGTCAGCAAGGACTGCTGGTCCTGACATTTTTGCGAGGCCAGCAGTTCTTTGATGACCACAATTTGTTTTTCCTGATTGGGCACTTCAATACCCACGGCGCCCTTACCGGGAATGGGTGCCTCTATGCGCACATGGGCAGCGCGCATGGTCAAGGCAATATCATCGCTGAGGGAAATAATCCGGTTAATTTTCACGCCCGGCGAAGGCTGCAATTCATAGCGTGTGACCACCGGCCCGGGACAGACTTCCACCACTTTGGCCGCCACGCCGAACTGAGCCAATGCCTGTTCCAAAGTGTTGCTCATATTTTCAAAGTAGGCGGTAGTCAAAGCAGGATTGGGCCGGGGGTCTTCCAACAGCTCCAGCCCCGGCAGTTGATAAGGTTTGTCCTCGGTGGCCACTGACATGGCCTCCCGTTGGGCGGCGGTCACAGCCTGGGGTGCCGGTGTTTCCGGCAGAGTGGCGGGGATTTTGCTGCTGCCCGGACCGGGCAGGGCGTTAATCTTTATTTTGGGACGGGGTTCGGGTGTTTCCGGAAGCGACTGGACCTGCGCTTTTTTTACTGTTCCCCGCTTTTCATTTTTCTTCACCTCAGCGACCGGAGGCCGGGCATAATCAAACCCTTTGAGCGATGCGGTCTTGGCCTGACTCAGGGCCGCGCTCATGCGGTCCCGAAAGCGTCTAAGGCCACGGAGCACATAGGTTTCCAACTCCAGCAGATAAAGCGCCAACACCAACACCACACCGCTGATGATGGTCGTGCCCACGGTAGCAAAAAGGGATTGCAACACCCGGGTCATACTGTCAGCCACCAAGCCACCGGCCGGCAAGGCCACGGTGGTCCAAAGATGCAGCAACGCCGGCATTTTCTTCCAAAAAGCTGCTGCTCCGTGCCAATAATAAAAGGATGGCACTTGCTTAAAAACAATATCATGGGGATAAATTAACTCGATTAAAATGCCGAGGGATAAAAATCCCAACACCCAACCCAACACCTTAAAGGATTTATGCTCCATTTCCTTTTGCCGGAAAATCATCCAACCAGCTGCAACCAGAGCAGCCGGCAAAAGGTACAGCATGACCCCCACCAGAGCAAATGCCAGACGATAAATGATCTCGCCCAGGGGACCAATCAGATTCTGATCGGCCTGGTGAGGCCAAAAGGCTGCAATCAAAAGCACGCTCAATGCCCAACAGGCGATACCTTTAATTTCATTGCGCCGTCGGCCTGAAAAAATTTCCTTCAAGGTTAGGTGGGGTTCGCGTGTGGTCCGGGTTTTCCTTTTCTTTTTCAACTTCTCAAACAAAATTGGCATTGGGCCTTCCATTTCCAACTCATAATGATAGCATCATAGCTTTGCCGCAGACTTGGTTCAAGGACTTTTTTCAGGCCGGGCTGATGATGACACCTGCAGCCTGAGGCAGGGGAACATTGGATGCTGTATCAACAAGATCTACGTTCTTGGAACTGCCGTAGGCGTCCCTTTCTTATAATATCCTATCCGGTCGGGGCTGCCGTAGGCGTCCCTGGCATAATAATATCTGCTCCGGTCGGGGCTGCCGTAGGCGTCCCTGGCATAATAATATCTGCTCCGGTCGGGGCTGCCGTAGGCGTCCCTGGCATAATAATATCTGCTCCGGTCGGGGCTGCCGTAGGCGTCCCTGGCATAATAATATCTGCTCCGGTCGGGGCTGCCGTAGGCGTCCCTGGCATAATAATATCTGCTCCGGTCGGGGCTGCCGTAGGCGTCCCTGGCATAATAATATCTGCTCCGGTCGGGGCTGCCGTAGGCGTCCCTGGCATAATAATATCTGCTCCGGTCGGGGCTGCCGTAGGCGTCCCTGGCATAATAATATCTGCTCCGGTCGGGGCTGCCGCAGGCGTCCCTGGCATAATAATATCTGCTCCGGTCGGGGCTGCCGTAGGCGTCCCTGGCATAATAATATCTGCTCCGGTCGGGGCTGCCGCAGGCGTCCCTGGCATAATAATATCTGCTCCGGTCGGGGCTGCCGTAGGCGTCCCTGGCATAATAATATCTGCTCCGGTCGGGACTCTCACTCATGATCTTGGGCAGGCTGGATTAGACCTCCATTACCACCGGCACGATCATGGGAAAACGCATCATTTTTTTCTTAAAATATTTCTTCAACGCTCGCCGCAGTTGATCCTGAATCATCAAGGGATCGCTCATAGCCGGGCCGTTTTCCTCGGCCAATACCTGGCGCACCACGTCCAGCATTTCTTCACGCACTTTATCCTGTTCCAGCGTCTCGCTGATGCCACGGCTTAATATATCAGGCCCGGAGATGACCTCCCCCTGTTGGCGATCCAAGCCCAACACGACCACCACCATACCATCCTGAGCCAGATGCTTGCGGTCGCGCAATACCACTTGGTCCACATCCCCCATACCTTTGCCATCCACCAGCACCCGGCCGGAAGGCACGGGTTCACCCCGTGAAACCCCCTCGGGTGTAAGTACCAGCCGATCACCATTTTCAAGAATAAAAATATTTTCCGGATCATAACCCAAGGCATGGGCCAAGGCTGCATGATGAACCAGATGCCTGGTCTCTCCGTGTACAGGCATGAAATGACGGGCATTGACCAGGCGATGAATGATTTTCAATTCTTCCCGGGCAGCGTGGCCGGAGACATGAATCTCACTGACCCGTTCATATTGCACCTGCGCGCCCAAATGAAACAACTGATTGATCATAGTGCCGATGCGGCGTTCATTGCCTGGAATGGTGCGCGCTGAGATCACCACTGTATCTCCGCGCTGCAGTCTCAAATCCTGGTGTTCGCCCACCGCAGCCCGGGCCAGGGCGCTGTTGGGTTCACCTTGACTGCCCGTGGTTAATACCAATGTGTCTTTCGGCGGCAGCATGGCCACTTCACTCCATTTCAACCACAGATTGGCGGGAATGTTAAGATACCCCAACTCCTGGGCAGTGCGCATATTCTTAACCATGCTCAACCCGAGCACTCCGATTTTACGTTGAAACTTAAGGGCTGTATTCACGACTTGCTGAAAGCGGTGAATATTACTGGAAAAACAAGCAATCACCACCCGGCCCTCGGCATCACGGACGATCTCGTCAAACGCCACACCTACTTCTCTTTCCGATAGGGTATAACCTTCTCTTTCCACATTGGTGGAATCCGCCAGCAACAAGTCCACCCCTTCTCTGCCCCAGGCACCAAAAGCCGCCAGGTCCGTCACCTGGTTGTCCACGGGTGTGGGATCGAGTTTAAAGTCGCCTGTATGCACCAAACGTCCTGCCGGTGTTTTTATGCCCAGCGCTACACCATCCACAATGGAGTGAGTTACCCGGATAAATTCAATTTCAAAGGGCCCCAGAACCAGCTGTTGCCCGGCTTCAATAGGCCGGAGCTCCACTTGGCTCAGGAGATGATGCTCTTCCAATTTATTCTGTAGCATACCCAAGGTCATACGCGTGCCGTAGATGGGCAGGTTACGGGAAAGTTGTTTCAAAAGAAAGGGAACGCCGCCAATATGATCTTCGTGGCCATGGGTTAAAATAAGGCCAACAATGGATTCCGCTTTTTCAAGAATATAAGAGACATCGGGAATAATAAGATCAATACCCGGTTGTTCTTCCGTGGGAAAAGCCAGACCGGCATCTATAATTAGTAATTGGCCTTCACATTCCAAGACCAGCATATTTTTCCCGATCTCACCCAATCCGCCTAAAGGAATGATGGCACAGGCATTGGCCGGCTGGTCATGTGATTGTTGGAATTGATCTTCTATAGTCATCGAGATTACCCTTTTCAATTTTTGGTTATTATAGCAGACGCTCAGTAGTGGACCAACGGAAAAACCGGATCATCCTATTTATCCGAAAAGGCCTGAAAAAAAATAACGCCGGGCCAAAGCCCGGCGTTTTTGTTCTGTATTCTAATGCTTAGGACAAAAAGTACTTATTTCTTTGTTGCTTTTTTAGCTACCTTTTTTACTGCTTTCTTCGCTACTTTTTTTACAGCCTTTTTCACGGCTTTCTTCGCTACTTTTTTTACAGCCTTTTTTGTAGCCATTTCCTAATTGCCCCCCTTTTCTAGATGGTGTATGTCGTATTAGATGTAGCACAAAATATAGTTTACAAAATATCTCACAATAGTCAATAAAATATTAATATTTCCTTTAACACATTTTCCAAACTTACAGACATGAACTTTTTAATATCCACCATCATATTCGCGATACAGACAGGACGGTTGATCTTTCTTCATTTCAAACTACCGCTAAGACAGGAGCGAAGACTTAATGAACAGACACTCATTTGGGAGCAAGATTCTTGACCTGAATTCAACTTACGTTTGCGTTGGTTAGCAGATTTTATTTTAATCAGATTTTTTTAGGGTAGGGGCCGAGCACTGCAGGAATTAAAGATTGATTGGAAAAAAGGGTTTGTGCAATTTTTTTCAAGTCCTGCCTGGTAAGCTGGTCAATTGTTTTCAATACCGAACCTAGAGAAGGTTGTTGGTGCAAATAAGTCTCCTGCTGCAACATGCTCCACATAAAACTGGAGGAACTCTCCAAGGACAATTGTAAATTACCCTTCAGTTGCGCTTTCACATCCGCCAGCTCGGCAGCTGTCACACCACGGCTGACTAAGTGGTCAATCTGCTCCTTGATCACGGCCATGGTCTGGGCAAAATTCTTTTTCTGACAGGCAGCGTAAACACCTATCAAGCCCGTATCACGGAAAAAATCAGTAAACGAGTAGACCGCATAGGCCAACCCCCGGCGCTCTCTGATTTCATAAAACAAACGGGAATTGGCTCCTCCGCCCAGAATGGTGGACAGCGCAATGGCGGCCACGCGCCGCGGATCAGCATATGCAAAAGCTTTGACACCCAGACACAAATGGACTTGTTCCAAGGTTCGCTTTTCCCAAAGAGGTTGGGAAGGTTGCGATTCTTCCCCTGGATAAACTTGGCCATCAGCATGAGCAACACCGGAAACCGCAAAATAGGTCTTAGCCAAAGCACTTACTCTTGCAGGTGAAACTTTGCCGGCCACGGCCAAAATCATGTTGGAAGGGTCGAAATAGCGCTGCATAAAGGCTTTGATCTGGGGGATGGTAAACTGGTTTAAATTGTCCAGGCTGCCCAGGATGGCCCGGCCCAAACCTTGGTTAGGCCAAAGCGCCTGCAGAAACAGATCGTGAATCAATTCATCAGGCGTGTCATCCACCATGTTGATTTCTTCCGTGATGACCGCCTTCTCTTTAGCCAGACTGGAGGGGCGCAGGGCACTGTTAAAAATCATATCGGCCATAACGTCCAGGGCAAGTCCCAGGTGTTGGGGCGGAACCTTGGTGTAAAGCGTCATGCTCTCACGGCCGGTGCAGGCATCCAATTGTCCGCCCACGGCGCTGATCACGCGCGATAATTCACGCATACTGCGCTTGCCCGTGCCTTGAAACAGCAAATGTTCAATCAGATGGGTCAATCCGGCTTCCGCCGGACTTTCTTCACGCGACCCGCTAAGCAGCTGCAGTCCGACTGAGACCGAAGCCAACGATGGCAAGGGCTGCACCAGCAAGGTCAAGCCATTGGGCAAAATAGTCTTACTGACCGGCTTATGCATTGGCCAGCAGCCGTTTGCCTTCGCTCAGTAATTTTTTTAATTCCTGGGGACTGTGAGCTTCCAGGTATAAACGCGCCACCGGCTCAGTGCCGGACAAGCGTATGGCCAGCCAACTATCATTGTCCAGTATATATTTAAATCCATCCATTCGATCAATGGCCGCGACTCTTTTTCCAGCCATGGATTGGGGACGAAAGTGTTCCAACTTGGCTTTTAACCGTTTGCCCGAAGCCAAGGAGTCCAGGGTGACATTAAGCCGGTCAGTGTAGAGGGTGCCTACTTGCCGATAAAGATGTTGCAGGATTTGTTTCAGACTTTTTTGTTCCCGGGCTACCAGCTCCGCAATCAGAAGGCAGGCCAGAATGCCATCCTTTTCCGGCACATGCCCGGCAATGGTCAAGCCGCCGCTCTCTTCACCGCCGATCAAAAAGCCGGGACGCTGCATGCTCTCACCAATGTACTTAAAGCCCACCGGCGTGACTTCCACACTCAGGCCATAATGTTTGGCCACGGCATCAATCAGATGACTCGAGACCACGGAACGGACTACCCGGCCTTTTAAACCGCGGTGCTTGACCAACAAATACACTATCAAGGCCAGCACTTCATTGGGCGTGATGTAGGTACCGTCCCGGTCAACAACGCCAAAGCGGTCCGCATCACCATCCGTGCCCAGGGTCAATTGCCCCCGTTTCTTTTTCATGAGGCTGGCGGCTTCGGCCAGTCGTTCCCCATTCGGTTCAGGCGATCCACCACCAAACAGAGGATCACGCCAATCGTGCATCACCTCCAGTTTGCACCCCGCTTCCTTTAAGGCCACATCCAAATAACCATGCCCGGCTCCGAAGAGGGGATCGGCCACGACGCTCAACTTGGCGGCTTTCAGCACCTCCATGGCGACTTTTTTATGCAACCGCCTGAAATAGGCTTTTTTGGGATCAATTTTAGTAATCTTGCCGGGCTTGACACCGCGCGGGGCTTGACCGCCACCTTGGGCCAGCAGCACATTGGCCGCTTTTTCAATAGGCGCCACCTCTTCCTTGGTGGCCGGTCCGCCAAAATGGTTGGACCATTTAAAGCCTTGATATTGGGCTGGGTTGTGGCTGGCGGTGAAATTGATGCCTCCGGCGCATTTCAAATCCAAAATAGCGGTCGCCAGTACCGGCGTGGGCGTAGAGGCTTCCACCAGATAAACCGGCAGGCCTTCCTCGCTGAGAATTTGGGCAGCAAAAGCTGCGAAGTTCTCCGAAAGAAAACGGGAATCATGCCCCACCACCACCCCGCGGGACCCCATTTTTTTCTTTTTCAACTCCCTGGCCACAGCCCGGGTCAGCGCCCGGACGCCATCAAAGGTAAACCCGTCGGCAATGATATCCCGCCATCCCGATGTTCCAAATGAAATTTGTTTCATGCTGCTTAACCTGCCTTTAAGTTGGATGCACCAGCCAGTTCCTCAAGAAAATTGCTGGCTCCGATGACTTTTTTGGGGGAATAAGTAACTGTGTGGACCTTAGCCTCTACCCCTGCCATTCCTGGATCATCTGTACATAACGGTTGGCCAATTGTTTGGACTGTTCCAAAGAAACGGCCTCGGCGTTGACATGGAAGATGGGCTTATCGGCATCGGGAATAATGAGTACCCAAGACTTGCCGTGCCACACTTTGACGCCGTCAATCAACTGTACATTTTCCTTGCGAGTGGCCTCAATCAGGCGGCGCATAATCTCTCCTTTTTTCTCCCATGAACAGGCCACATGAAGCCGTACAATATTAATGGCCGGTACCTGAGCCACCAGATCAGAGAGTGTTTCCCCGGCCAAAGCCATGAGCTCCAGCAGTTTGGCGGAGGCCATCATGGCGTCAAAGGCCGGCTGGAATTTGGGAAATACATAGCCGCCCTTGACCTCGCCCACAAAGTCAATGCGTTTCTGGTCGGCCGCTTCCAGAATGGCTGCATAATTGGTTTTGGTGTAAACGACCTGACCGCCGAATTGCTCCGCCAAATCTTCCACCACTCTGGATACAGAGATGGGTACGGCAATGCGGGCGCCCCGCTTGGTTTTGAAAATTAACAAGGCCATCAACGCCAACGCCAGATCACCGTCAAGCACACGGCCGCTGTTATCGGCAATAAATATTTTCTGGGCACCCGCGTCCATCATGATGCCCACCTGGGCTTTCAGGGTGCCCACGATTTCACCCAAGCGGCTGAGTGATTGTTCAAAATCAATTTTAGACCGGGTTAGACGCGTGCCGTCAGGGTAGGAGTTTAAGGCCACCACCTCGCAGTGCAGATCACCCAGGACCTGGGGAAAAATATTGACCGCGCTGCCCCAGGCATAATCGATGACCACCTTAAACTGGGCCTCCCTGATTTTTTCCCGGTTGAGCAGGCTCACAAACCCTTCCTGATAATATTCCAGGGCCCGCGGCGGAAACATGATCTCTCCGGCTTCCTCCATATCGGCCCGCGGAAAATCTTCGCGAAAAAAGAGATTCTCAATGCCTTTCTCCTTGGCACTGGTCAGTTCTTTGCCTTGATTATCGAAAAATTTGATATCCATTAATTTGGGATCATAGGGTGATTTGCGTACATGAAATCCGCCGGCCACCTTTAAGGCCCGCACGGCGTATCTGGCCACGGGCGTGGGCACCACCCGCAAGTCATAAACATTAACCCCCACGGAAGCCAAGCCGGTCATGATGGCACGATCAATAATGCGGGAGGATTTGTGGTTGTCACGGCTTGAAACCACAATAGCACCTTTTTTCAGAGAAGCGCCATAGGCTGCCCCCAGTTTGGCGGCAAACTCAGGGGTGATCTCTACATTACCTACACCCGTGACGCCATAGGCATCGAATATGTGCTTGGTCCAGCGTTCACCCCAAATAAGCGATGTGGACAACGTAGTGCCGTCTTCGATGACTTTATAGGGCCATACCTTGACTTCCGCTTTGACCGTGGCTTCCTCTCCAATCGTGCAAAAGTCGGCCACCACGGCGCCCACGCCAATATAACTTCTTGCTCCGATTTTACAATCATTGCCAATGGTGACTTCCTTGAGGTTGGCGCCATTACCAATGGAAACATTGTCCCAAATTACCGCACCGATAATTTTAGAGCCTTCGCCCACCCGGCAGGATTTGCCCAACACCGAATTGGCAATACGCACATTGGGACCGATCCAGCAATGAGGCCCCAGAATAACGCCTTCTTCCAAAACCGCTGACGGATCGATCTGACAACCGGGACCGATCCAGTTACCCTTGCTCCACTGACCTTCACCGGGCTGACCCAGGGCCCCAGCCGCCTTGATGGCATCATAATGGGCCTGACGATATTCGGTAAGATTGCCCACATCTTTCCAATAGTTGTTTTCCGCGATATAGCCGTACAACGGCAGGTCTGCGTTTAAAATCTCAGGAAAGAGCTGCTTGCTAAAATCATAATCTCCTTCCGAAGGTATACGCTCCAGCACCTCCGGTTCCAAAATATAGATGCCCGTGTTGATGGTGTCGGAAAACACTTCGCCCCAGGTGGGCTTTTCCAAAAAACGAGCAATGCGGCCATCGTCTTTGGTGATGACCACCCCATAGGCCAAGGGGTTTTCCTCCCGTCCCAGTACGATAGTGGCCATCGATTTTTTTTCCTGGTGGTACGCCACAGCTTTGGATAAATTGATATTGGTCAACACATCCCCGGAGATGACCAGGAAAGATTCCTTGCCGAGAAGGTCTTGTGCATATTTGACACATCCGGCGGTACCCAAATCCCCTTCCGGCAGAATATAATCAATGTTTAATCCGAATTTTTTACCATCGCCAAAATAATCCTGAATTACTTCCGGCTGGAAGTACAAAGCCACCACCACGTCCGTGAAGCCATGTACCTTGAGCAAATCAAAGATATGTTCCAGCATGGGGCGGTTGATCATGGGCACCATGGGCTTGGGAATATTGCAGGTGAGAGGACGCAAACGCGTGCCAAATCCTCCGGCCATTACCATTGCTTTCATTATTTAACACTCCTTCCCTAAGGGTCGTAGGGGCACGGCCTACCGTACCCCTACCTGTAATGTTGATCCGAACTTCGACCAATAAGGGGGCCGTTAGCTACGCCAAAAATGCAGATCCTGCCGAAATTGAATCCGGATGCCCTTCCGCGCCGCATTTATTTAAATAAGTTATTGAAATTAAGCTTTTTCAATTCCTGCTGAACGTTCTTTTTAATTTCATCGGTTGATTTGCCTTTTTGCTTTTCAACAAAGGTACTGGCCTTCTGCTTGACTGCTTCCACCGCCCGGCCGGCTTTTTGTTTGGCATACCCTTTCATCCGCCCCTTGATCCAACTCCAATCAGGCTGAATGTCCGGTTTTTTAAGCGGGCCGTTTAAAATCATGGGCAAGGCCACCCATTGATGCTCGTCTTTCAGGACTTCCGTATATTGCCGAAATTCCGAAGAAATAGACTTGGCGGCCCTGGGATTGATGCGCGGCATCAACTTAAAATTCTTGAAAGCCGCACCAAACGTCAGCTGACCTTGGCCGGTAAGACGCATATCTCCAGCTAAGCCATCGGAGCCTGATTCTGCCACCAACGGATCTACGGTCACCACTTCCCTGGCTATGGTGTACCCAATAACCATGCGTTCAAATGACAGGTCCTGATTGAACTTGTCATTACCTGCCCACTTGGCCAACTGCCCCTGAAAGCCGAACTTTTTAAGTCGCGCGTCCTGAAGGCGGAATTCACCTTTTCCGGTCATACTCTTTTTGATGTGGGCCGCTTGCATGCCTTGCGCCTGGAGAGTCATTTGACCTTCCAAACGGCCACCCAACTTATCTTTCAGTTCATTAATGATTTCCGGCTTTTTCAACTTGGCCGCCACGAACGTTTGCAAGGTATCTGAAATCAATGGTTCCAAATCCACATGTTCCACGGCGGCATGAGTGGTGAATTGAAACAACGGCTGGTTAAAGGCCAAACTGGTGTCACTGCGCACCCGGCCAGCATAACCGTCGAGGGTAACATGAATGGCCACCTGTTGGGCTTTCAAAGTGGTGTTCATTTGCAGAGCTCCAAACTTAACTTTGCCGAAGGTCATGCCTTTAAGGTGGGCTTGACCAATCATGTTTAGCCCCGCAGGCACCAATCGGTTGGCTACAGGTTCAGGCCGGGGGGCGGACGCCGGAGCCGCAACCGCTGGTGACGACGTTTTAGACGGCTTGACAGGCAGCAGCGCCAGCAATGCGTCCAGATCCAATTGGTCGGAACTTAAGCTCCAGTCCACCTGAGTAGTCATGGTTTTAGGGTTCAGGGTTTTCGGTTTGCGCAGGTCAAACCCTTTTACAGTCAGCGCAAAGGTAACCGGTGCCCCGCCCAGCACCGCCTCAAAAGGCTTGAGGGTCAGTTGACGCGGCGTAATGACCAACCGGCCCTGAGCCTGGGAAAGCAGCTTTTTGTCTTTTAGGGCAATGCCCACTTGGTCCAGGGTGACCTCGGTGCTAAAGTTCATGGTTTCCAACGTTTTGACCTGACCTTGCACCTGACCCTTAGCTGAAATGGTACCGGTCATGGCCATTGGCGGACGGTTGGCTTTCATGGTGCCCGGGACCAGGTCCATCCACAGGGTCTTCATATCCATGGTCATCGCTGTCTTCAAGTCCAGCTTTGGCGCCTTCAGGAATTGGTCCACTTGACCGGAAGCCTCGCCCTTGATCCCAGGCAGGTTCCAAGTTACCTGGTCCAGGATCAGCCGTTGCTGGCCATAGTTGACACGCATCACGGTTTTAAAGGCCAGGGGAATCACCGTACCCATGGCCTTGGCCTTGGTGGTGACCAGGATATGAATAGGTGTGAGCCCGGCCAAGGTGAGGTTATCCACCTTGACGTTGAAGGCTTGCAATTGATATTCCTGCTTAGCGGCCAAATCACGATAAGTCAAGATGGCATCCACAATTCCAAAATGAGCAACCAGAATATCCAGCGGCAATTGCTTGAATGGTTGAGTCTCGGCGGAGGCCTGAGTCGTTCCAGCCGGCCGGCCGGCTTTGGGGGACAACGTGAGCATATCAGAAAAATTATAGCGGCCGTTGCGATCCTTCTCGATCAGCACTTGAGGCCGCTGCAATTCCACGGCCTTGACCACCACCTTGCCCAACAGCAAGGGCCATAAGCGGTATTTCAATACTGCTGCTTCATCGCTCAGTAAAGGCTGGGAAGAAAATCCTTGGGCGTTGGCAATGGTCAGACCTCTTAATTCAATACCTGTTAAAAAATTGAACTTGATGGAGGCGATGCGGACATCGTGATGGAGGGTTGCCGAGAGCTTTTGTTCAGCTTGGCCTTTTAGTTTTTCCCAAGGTATAAAGCGCGGTACGATTACCAGGGCCGCTGCGGCCACCGCCAGCAGCGAGACCAGTACGATCAGCAGCGTTCTCCAACCACGACGGGGAGTTGCATTTTTAGGCATGAGCTTGGGCCTCCGCTTAGATTCTCTGTCAGCAAAATCAACGTTTTTGGTGGTGATAATGTTCTTTACCTTCAACCCTTGGGGAGGCAGGGGCTCACCCGATTCAGTTACCCCCTTACCGAGCCGTTCGTACGGGCCTGTATTTATCAATGTAGGGGCACGGTATGCCGTGCCCCTACATTGATAAAAATCGCAAAGAAGGACAAACCATCTTCATTTCTTTAACTTGGCATGCTTTACGCAAGAAAGATTTTTTAAGCTGACTTCACCGAATTAAGATGAACGTCTGCTGGCTCTAACAGCACTCACCACTTCATCGGCATTATCGGCCGCAGCGGATTTCTTTTCCTCTGGTTCCACGACCTCGCTGGGTTTAACTTTTTCACGGATGTTTTGTTCAATGGTTTGGGCCACGGTGAAATTTTCCCGCAGAAAGGCTTTGGCCGCTTCCCGGCCCTGGCCGATGCGCTGGCCATCGAAAGAGAACCACGATCCGGCTTTTTCAACAATGCCGTGTTCCACACCCAGGTCGATCAAATCGCCTTCCTTGGAAATGCCTTCCCCGAACATAATATCAAAGATCGCCAGGCCAAAAGGCGGAGCCACTTTGTTTTTAACCACCTTGACTTTGACCCGGTTGCCCACCACGTCCGTGCCTTGCTTGATACTGTCCACGCGCCGAATATCCAGACGCAGACTGGCATAGAACTTAAGCGCCCGGCCACCAGTGGTGGTTTCGGGATTGCCGAACATGACGCCGATTTTCTCACGCAGTTGGTTGATAAAGATGATGGATGTATTGGAACGGCTGCTGACTGCAGTCAGTTTGCGCAAGGCTTGGGACATCAGCCGCGCTTGCAGACCCATATGGGAATCGCCCATATCGCCTTCAATTTCCGCGCGGGGCACCAAGGCAGCCACCGAATCGATGACAATGACATCCAGGGCGCCGGAGCGCACCAGTGTTTCCGTAATGTCCAGGGCTTGTTCGCCCGAATCAGGCTGGGAGATGAGCAGATTGTCCACATCCACACCGATTTTGCGGGCATAATCAGGATCCAGGGCGTGCTCGGCATCAATAAAGGCAGCTTGGCCGCCTTGTTTCTGTAATTCTGCAATTATATGTTGGGCCAGCGTGGTTTTACCGGACGATTCCGGCCCAAAGAGCTCCACAATTCTTCCTCGGGGGATGCCGCCCACCCCGATGGCCAGATCGAGGGACAAGGAGCCCGTGGGAATCACACTTACATCGGCTACCGGACGTTCCCCGAATTTCATGATGGTACCTTTGCCGAATTGTTTTTCAATTTGAGCAATCGCTAAATCAAGTGCTTTGGTTTTTTCGCTGGTCATGGACTGCCTCCGCCTTAAAATTGGACGCCTTATTTTTAAGAACTCATGTCAAAGGTGAAGTTAAAAAAGGTGAAAAAATACTTAAAATAAAGGCATTTTGAAGTGAAATTCTAGCACGGGCCGGGAAAAAGTGTCAAGGTCATAAACCCGGCGCCCGGTCCTGCCGCTTGCGGTGACAGGTTAAGCCACCATTTCTTTTAATTGCAAGGCCTGGATGAACAGGTCCACCAATTGAGGATCAAACTGAGCGCCTTTGAACCGTTCCAATTCTTCCAGGGCACTGACATGGTCCATGCCTTTGCGGTAGGGCCGATCACTATGCATGGCATCGTAGGCATCAGCCACGGCAATGATACGGGCAAACAAAGGAATGCCCTCGCCTTGCAAGCCATCGGGATAGCCGCTGCCGTCATAATATTCATGATGGTGACGGACGCCGCTGGCGCCTTCCGGTAGAAAATGAATGGACCGCACAATATTCTCACCCAATTCGGGATGATGACGCACTACGGCCCATTCCTCGTCGGTCAGGGGTAATTTTTTTTGCAGTATGTTTTCCGGAATACCGATCTTGCCAATATCATGCAGCAGCGCCACATACTCGAGACGGCGCTGTATCAATTCCTCCATGTTCAATGCCTTGGCAATCATCAACGAGTAACGGGCCACCCGGGCGCTGTGACCAAAGGTAAAGGCATCCTTGGTCTCCACGGCCGTGATCAGGGCCCGAATGGTGCCGTTAAAATAATTTTTCATCTCATCGTAAATTTCAAGATTTTCCAGGGCAACCGTGGTCATACAGGAGAGCACCGACAAAAATTTCATGTCTTCTTCCCCAAAGGGCTCGCCCCCGGGCTGGCGGTAGAGAATGATAACCCCCAACAAACGCTGTTTGCGCAAAAAGGGCATGGACAATAATGAGCCGGCATTAAGCATACCGTTGAAACAGGCCCTATATTGGCTGCTGCTGACCATGTCCTCAATCAGCAGCGGTTTTTGATTTTTTTGGACCCAGGCCAGGATGCCTTGGTCCACACTGGACGGCGGCCCTGAAGCCAGCCGCTCGGCCGTGCACAACCGCTGGTACTGATACTGCTGCAGATCTTGTGGTGCGAGCACCAGCAAGCCCCGGTCCGGTTTCAGGGTGGCCCGCACCTGATCGAATAAGGTATCCCCAATCTCATCCACTTCACTTGTTTCCTTGATGCGTTTACTAATCTCATCCAGACTGGAGAGGCCAAAGAATTTTTTTTCAAAGGAGGAATTGCCGTGACTACCGGCAGCTTCATGATGGGTTTTTTTAGCCAAGCGCCGGTTTTTTTGCAGCACGTATTGTACGGCTTCGGTGACGATCTTAACTTCAAAGGGTTTGACGATAAAATCATCCACCGCCTCGTTGATGGCCAGGGAGGCGATCTCCACGGTTCCATGGGCCGTGAGAATAATGATAGGAATACGGCGCCCGTATTTTAAACGGATTTGTTTTATGAATTCAAATCCATCAACCTTGGGCATCAGCAGATCGGTCAGGACCAGATCATAAGCCGCCTGCTCCAGCAGCGACCAGCCTTCCTCGGCATCAGCGGCTGTCATCACTTCGTAGCCCCGGTCTTCTAAAATAATGGCCAGCGATTCCCTGATAGCCAGTTCATCATCAACAACCAACAGTTTGGACATAGATTCCCCTCTGCGCAACAATAGTTTAGGTTTATTATCGGCCGTTTCGGATAGGAATTAAGTCCAAGGGGATAGCTTGTGGTCAGAGATAGGGATCTGGATTCAAAAGATAGGATTGTACATAATCGCGCACGCCGTCTTCCAGGGACTGGAATTCAGCTGTAAAACCGGCCTGACGCAATTTGCTCATGTTGGCCTGAGTATGATATTGATAGCGGTCGCGCAGGCCCGCCGGCATATCAATGAAATCGATACGGGCCGGTTTGGCCATGGCCGTAAATACCGCCTGCACCAAGTCTTTCCAGGAACGAGCCTGGCCGGTACCAAGGTTAAATAAGCCGCCGACCTCACGGTTCTGCAACAGCCACCACATCACTTCCACAACGTCCTTTACGTAAACAAAATCGCGCACCTGTTCCCCATCGGCATAGTCGGGATGGTAGGACTTGAAGAGATTGACGCTGCCCTGGCGCTGGATCTGGCCAAAAGCTTTGTGCACCACGCTGCGCATATCCTCTTTGTGATATTCATTGGGGCCGTATACATTAAAAAATTTCAAGCCCGCCATCTGGGAGATAGCCCCCGAACGGATGGCCCACAGATCCAGTAAATGTTTGGAGTACCCGTACATATTGAATGGCTTCAACTTGAGCGTGGTGGGCAGATCATCTCCATAACCCAGGTCACCGGCACCGTAGGTGGCTGCCGAACTGGCATAAATAAAACGAACCTGATGCCCCAAGGCCCACTCTGCCAGACGGCGGGTGTATTGGTAATTGTTGCGCATCAGATAGTCACTGTCCCGTTCGGTAGTGGCACTGCAGGCACCCATGTGCACAATGGCCTCGATGTGATTGGGCAGGGCGTCATTGTTGATTTTTTCCAGAAACTCGCGGCGATCGAGATAACTCTCAAAGCTGAGATTGACCAGATTCTTCCACTTGTCGCTCTGATCCAGAGCGTCCACGATTAACAAGTCTTGGCGCCCCTGTTGATTTAGTTTCCATACCATAGCGCTGCCGATAAAACCGGCTCCGCCGGTGACGATGATCATGGTCTGCTCCTCTTGCCAGAGTGTTCTGATCCCAACATGGTAACATAGCTTATAATTTTATCAACCATATCCTGAATGGGAAAAACGCCGTCGACCAGACCGGTCTTGATAATGGATTTGGGCATACCGAACACCACACAAGTGGATTCGTCTTCCGCCAACAGTAGACCGCCTCGCCGCTTAATCGCCTGGCCACCCACCGTGCCGTCGTGTCCCATACCGGTAAGCACGACGCCCAGGCAATTAGGACCGTAGATACGGGCGGCGGCCTCCATGGTCTCATCGGCAGCCGGGCGAACGCTGTTGCGCGGCGGGCCCTGGTTAAGGGTCACTACTTCCTGATCTTTCTGCACGACGATGGCCATATGGTAGTTGGTGGGGGCAATGTACACTTTTCCCGGTAGGATGACATCGCCTTCCTGGGCTTCCTTGACAGGCAAGGCACACACAAGATTAAGCCGCTCGGCCATGGACTTGGTAAATCCCGAGGACATATGCTGCACAATCAACACGGCCGCTGGAAAATCTGCCGGTAATTTGGGAACAATCTCATAGAGGGCGCGCGGCCCGCCGGTAGAACTGGCAATGACCACAGCCTTGTGACCCTTGGTCGGCATGGTGATGTTTCTGGGAAGAGTGGGGATTTTTTCCAGATCCAAAAATTTAAGGCGCCGTGTATCCACCCGGCTGGCGGTTCTGACCTTGGCCACCAATTCCTGGGCCACCACATTTAAATCCAGACTGATGGGTCCCGAAGGCTTGGCAATAAAATCCACGGCCCCATATTCCAGAGCCTTGATGGTTTTTTCACCGCCTTCAGCAGCGTAGGCTGAAAGCATCACCACCGGCGTGGGACATTCGCTCATGATATAACCCAAAGCTTCCAATCCCTGCAAATTGGGCATTTCAATGTCCATGGTAACGACGTCAGGATGATAATCGGTGACTTTCTGGATGCCTTCCAAGCCATCACGGGCAGTGGCGATGACTTCAATGTCTTCGGCTTGATTGAGGATGTTGCTGATGGTCTTACGCATAAAAGCGGAATCATCCACCACCAGCACTCGGATAAGACGTTGACTGTTCACAAGGAGCCCAGCAACCCGGCTTATTTCGCCAAGGCGCGCTCGACCGCTTCCAACACCCGGGGAGGTTGAAATGGTTTGATCACAAAATCTTTAGCGCCGGCCGCGATCGCTTCAATCACCATGGCTTGCTGCCCCATGGCACTGCACATGATGATCAAGGCATTGGGATCTTCCTTTATAATTTCTTTGACCGCTTCTATCCCATTGACCTCGGGCATAATGATGTCCATGGTAGTAAGATCGGGTTTGAGTTTCTTGTACAATTCCACGGCTTCTTTTCCGTCTTTGGCTTCCCCTACGATTTCGTAGTTCTGCTTGGACAGAATTCCCTTGATCATGACCCGCATAAAAGCAGCATCGTCGGCGATGAGGATCCTGGCTGGCATTAGCGCTCCTCCTGGTTTTGATGTTCTGGCAATCCCGGTGACACGGCACCTGGCAGGCTATCCATGGACGCTTGTTCAATCTGAAGCGTTTCTTGCTCCGATAAAATTTTGTCGAAATTCAACATAATCAAAATCCTTCCCGGCAGTTTGGCAATGCCCGCCAAATACTCCCCTGAAATATCGGCAATCATGCGAGGTGCCGATTCCACTGCATCCACGGGAATCCTTAAAACCTCGGTAACCTCATCGACAATCATGCCCAAGATTTGGTTGTCCACTTCCACTTCCATGATGCGTTGCTTATTCTCCGCCGTTTTGATGGGCAGATCAAAGCGCCGCCGCAGATCAATAATCGGGATGATGCGTCCTCTTAAATTGATTACCCCTTCAATAAACTTGGGAGCCCGGGGAACACGTGTTATTTCCACCAACCGCAGAATCTCATGCACTTGATTGATGGGCGCACCAAACTCTTCGTCCCCAAGGCGAAAGACCACCATTTTAAATTCGTTTTTGGCTTCCTTTTTCTCGTACATTTATATTACCCGCTCGCCCGTTAAAGCGGTGCGTACCCGGATCAACCCATCGGTTGAGGAAAATTCCAGGGAGCGTCCCACCGTGCCGCCCGTGTCTTCCGCACTCAAGGGGATGCCTTCCTCCTTGAGGATGCTTTTAACGGCCGCCACATTTCGCGCCCCAATGCTCATCCCCGAGTGACTGGCTTTGTTGTCAAAAGCAAACATATTGGCGCCGCCGACGATTTTAGCACATAACCGCTCTTTGGGAATGCCCATTTTTTCCAGCCGGTTGAGCATGATCGACAAGGCGGTGTCGGCAAACTTGGCTGGATTGACTTCCTGGCGAAAATGCATTTGCTTGGAGTCAGGCAACATAACATGGGCCATGGCGGCCACCTTGGTGGACTTGTCCCACAACGCCAACCCCACACAGGATCCCAACCCAAAGGTTACCAGCAAGTCACCATCGCGGGCCAATTTCCAAGAAGCCATTCCAACCTTAATTCGTTCCGGCATCGATCACCCCAGCAGCTTTGGCAATGGATTTCACAATCGTGTCCAATGTTCCCGGTTCGGGAATCAAAAAGAAGGTTCCCGTTATTTTAGTCTCGGTTTCAATAATCTCAGTTTGAAGCATGAGCGCGTATTGGGTCTCCTGGGAAATTTCTACCAGGATGGTTTCCAAAATCGCGGTCATAACGTCAATGGCCAGGGCCGGGACGGACGGAATCATACGCAGATCTAAAAACTTGGCCAAGGCGTTCAAATAGGCCCCGGATAGAATGGTGCCCAGTTCTTTAAGGGCCGAAAGTTTCATCTCGTTCATCAGGGTTTGGGACCCCAGGTTGTTGCCCAGCAGCATATCCGTCAAGAGCACCAAATTCTTATGGGGAAAAGTAACTAATATTTTCGAAGGCAGGTCACCGAAGACTTCCAGATAGATGCCGGCCACAATTTCCTCCACACCGCCGACCAGCTCAGGCACTTCCTCCACCGGCACGATCATGACTTTGGGCACCGACATGCCGATGGTCCGTCCCACCATTTGCGACAAGGCCGTGGCGGCATTACCCGCCCCAATATTGCCCAGTTCCTGCAAAGCGTCCCGGTAGAACTGATTGATTTCGCTGGGATCATTCATGTTGGCTACTCCTTCTCATGTTCAACTTTTTGGATCGCCTCCACGACACTGGTCGGCTGGAAGGGCTTGATGATAAAATCTCTGGCGCCGGCTTGCATGGCTTCCACCACCAGGGCTTGCTGCCCCATGGCGCTGCAAATAATAATTTTGGCCTGGCCATCGAGCTCCATGATCTTTTTAACCGCCTCGATGCCGCCCATCTCGGGCATGATGAGATCAATGAGCACGATATCAGGATTGAGCCGCTGATAGGCATCAATGGCCAGAATTCCATTCTCGGCTTCCCCCACAATCTCATAGCCATGACTGGTTAAGATATTACGAAGCATCATGCGCATAAAGGATGCGTCGTCAACAATAAGGATTTTTGATGCCACGGTATTCTCCTCTCTTTGATTGAGTATGCTTATATGGTTGCGTTGCCGTGCTCATTTGTCCGGATACGAATCACCTCTTCCACGGGCAGAACGAATATTTTCCCGTCCCCCAGACGCCCGGAACGCACCACCGCTGTGATTAAGTTGATTAAAGAGGCGGTCTGTTCGTCAGGCACCACCAGTTCTAACATAACCCGCGGCTGGAATTCAACCAGGTAATTGCCACTAGCTTTGTGCTCTAATTGGGCACGATGAATGCCAAATCCTTTCACTTCATAGACCGTCATGCCCTGTACGCCTTGTTCCAACAGGGTCTGCTTGACGGTCTCCAGTTTGTTTTGTTGAATAATGCACTTAATCAACTTCATCGTCTCTCCAAGGCTGCACCTGTAAAATTCAGGCGTCCCGATTTATATAATCAGCCGGCGATGATTGGCACCGGGCGAATACTCAAATCGTTCCAGCCAGTCCTGGGCCGAGCGCATCTTCTCCGCCGCCCGTAAGGCCGTTTCCGTATTAGGCGCGATCTGGATAAAGTGATCCCAGGTGGCGATAGCCTCGTCCCACCAGTTGCGCATGCTGTAGATGGTAGCCAGACGGTCATAAACCTCGATATGCTTGGGGTTCAGATCAATGGTGCGCAAGTATTCCACCTCGGATTCATCCAGTAATTTTTTTTGCAAATACACTTCCCCCAGATAATAGTGAGCGTCGGGGTAAGTGGGATTGATGGCTACCGCTTCCAACAACACTTTCAACGCCAGCTCGGGTTGATTGAGCTTCTTGTAGATCAATCCCATGTTAGTACAAGCTTCGACATAATCAGGCTTGATCTTCAGTGCTTTTTTATATTCTTCGATGGCTTCTTCAAAACGGTCCGTATTGCGATAAACATTGGCCAGGTCATAATAGGCTGCGGCATTGTTGGGATTGGACTGAATGTCCGCCTGCAAGCGTTCGATGGCCTCTTTGAAGATGTCCTTTTTCTTGGAGGCCGCCACCAAATTTTTTTGGGCGGTCAGATATTCAGGATCAATTTCCAAAGCCCGCGTGAACTCCTCAATGGCTTTGTCGTAAATGCCTTTCTGATAATAGATCACACCTAAATTATTAAAGGCTTTGGCGTACTGAGGATTGAGGACGATGGCTTTGCGGTATTCTTCCAAGGCATCGTCGTAATTGCTGATATTCTTATAGGCCATGCCCAGAGAATTATGTGCTACGGCGTTTTGCGGATCCAGGGCCAAAGCTTTTTGATATTCAATAATGGCTTCTTCAAACCGGCCTTTGTCCGCCAGCGCCAACCCCAGATAAATATTGGCTTCGCTGTCCTGGCTGTACAAGGGGGAGAGTTCGATAGCACGGCGGAATTCGGTGATGGCCTGGTCATATTGGTTGAGACGGTAATAGTAAATACCCAGTTGATAATGCCCATCCGCATAGTGGGGATTTTTGTTGATGGCCAATTCAATCTCATGGATGGCTTCCTGGGCCTTGCCTTGCTTGTGATAAACCACGCCCAGTTCATAATGGCTGCGCACATTGTCCGGATCGTAATGCAGTACGCGCTTGAACTGTTCTTCCGCTTCCCGGTACAAACCTTGATGACGATATAGCACGCCGGCATTGATATAAGCCAGGGCAAAGGTGGCATCCTGCTCAATGGCCTTACGAAATTCCGTCAGAGCGTCGGCCAGCATTTTCATGTCAAAGTAAATTTCTCCCAGAATGTTATGCAGCTCCGCGCTCTGAGGCTTAACTGCCAAGGCTTTCTGATATTGCTGAACCGCTTCGTTTAGCAAACCTTTAAGACGATAGGCTTTGCCCATCTCCTGGTAGGCTGCGGCGGGATCGGATTCTTGAAATTTGGGCACTGAAAATTCAGGTTCCGGTTTGACACCTTCCCCTTTTTTATAATAATCGATGGCCAGATTGGTGGAAGACTGCATGTAGCCGGGATTGATCTCCACGGCCATGGCAAATTCCTTTTCCGCTTCCTGATTCATGCCTTTGTCGCCATAAGCGAACCCAAGGTTGTAGTGGGCCACGGCAAAATCGGGATTTATCTGGATGGCTGTGGTAAATTCCTTGATGGCCTCGTCGTAAAGACCCTTGTTGTAATAAACCTCACCCAGGGTATTACGCAAATCCGCAAAATGTGGAGAGGCGGCAATGGCTTTGACCAGCACGTTTATGGCATCGTCAAAACGTCCTAAATTTTTGTATACCAACCCCAAGGCATTGATGGCAAAGAGATGAGACGGTGTGATATCCACCGCCTGCTGATATTCAGCAATAGCTTCTTCATAACGGCCGGTGTAACGAAAGGCGTTGCCTAAATTGTAATGAGCATCCGCATCTTCAGGGTACAATTCAATAGCACGCTGGTAAGCTCCGATGGCGCGATCATATATACCGGTGTGTTTATTCACCGCCTGTAGATTTTCCATGGCTTGGGTCAGATTATGGTCAATCTCCAAAGCCCGTTTGAATTCCTTAATGGCCTCCACGTACATACCCTTGGAGTAATAAAAGACACCCAAATTATTATGCGCCGAGGCATCATTCTGATCGATGCCATACTCAAATTCACGGCTGTTTTGAACCTCTTCGGGTTCGCTCATTCCCTTGCTCCCATGTTCCCGGAATCTAATGTTGGCACATTGACGGCATTAAAAAGATTGCCCAAATGCACCACCGTCAGGAGACGATTGGCCACCTTACCTACACCGTAAATAAATTTTGGATTGATGCCTTTTAGGGTGCTGGGCGTGGTCTCGATATTATTCATGGGCAACTGCACGACCGCCTCCACCGTATCCACCCGCAGGCCATAAAGCTGACCTGTAATCTCGATAATAATGATCCGGGTCGTTTCCGTAACCGGACTGGTCCGATGGCAGAGCAACAAGGTCAAATTGACGACCGGCAGCACCGCTTCCCGGTGGCGCAGCAAGCCTTCCACATACTCAGGCATGCGTGGTAATTTATTCAAGGGCTGATAGCGAATGATCTCACGCACATACAGCGCTTCAAAAGCGAAGTATTCATTGGCCAGGGTGAAGGTGACCACCAACAGCCCTTTTAGTACTTGTAAAATATCTTCTTCCCGGGCATAGCCCAGACGCACCAGGGTCTTGCCCAAAGGCTCGGCCGCCCGCTCTTGTTCGGTCAGAGCCTGGTTTAACTGTTCTTGATTAATTCTTCCGCTCTGCAGTAACAGCTGGCCCAGAGACTTTTCCTGATGCTGTTCAATGTACCCCATTGCGCGTTCCTTCAACAAATTTGATGTTGTTTCTCAAAATTTCATTATTAGGATCAAGGGCCAGGGATTTTTTCCAGGCGTCCAGGGCCTGTTCCCGGGCTTGTTGTTTGTAATAGATATTGCCCAGCTTCAAATGACCTTCGGCATGACCGGGGTCCAGGATAAGCAGTTGGGTCAACGCTTCCACCGCCTTAAGATAATCACCCACCCGATATAAAAAATTGGCACGGCCTTCCACCAAACTCAGATCCTGGGGAGCGTGGGCAATGGCGTCTTGATAAGCACGATCAGCTTGTTCCACGTTATTTTCAAGATCATAAATAAAGGCTCGCATTTTCTGCACTTGCCCTTCCTCCGGAGCCTCTTTCAGCACTGTTTGGAACTGATGGATGGCTTTTTCTTTTTGCCCCAGTTTGGCATAGAGCTGCCCTAACTGGCTTCTGGTTTCCAAATCATGCTGGCGCAGCTGCAAGACGCGCTCCATCACCTCCGCTGCTTCCTCCAGACGCTGGCCCTTGATCAGCAATTGTCCTAAATGATGCAAGGCCGTGCTGTCTTGGGGATTAAGTTCCAATACTTTTCCTAATGCTGTTTCCGCATCTTCCAAGTTGCCCATCTTGGCTTTCAGGCTGGCAATAATATTATGAATGCCGGCATGCTTGGGATTTATGCGTAACGCAGCTTCATATTCTCCCACTGCTTCTTCAAAATGACCTTGGCTCTCGTGGAGATAACCCAGTTTGAAATGAACTTCCGAAAGGTTGGGATTGATGGCTAGCGCAGCAAGATAAGCAGCCTTGGCTTCATATGCTTTTCCTAATTTATAATACACATCGCCCAGACTGTTATGCAGTGAGGGATCCTTGGCCTGGAGACTGATAGCCTGATGATAAGCCTCGATCGCCTCTTCCAATTGACCGGTTTTACTGTAGAGCATCCCCAGCTTGGCATGCACCTGCTGATGACCGGGTGCCATCTCCAGCACCTGACGGCAGGTTTTAACCGCCACCTCGTATTGACCGGCTTGGGCATATAGGCTCCCCAGCTGAAACAAAGCTGCCGTGTCCGTTGGGTCAATAATCAAGGCTTTTTCATATTCCTTGATAGCCTTGTCATACTGCCTGGTTTGGGTAAAGGCCAGGCCCAGGTTGAGATGGTTTTGAATATTATCCATGCGTGCTGCCCTCGTGTTTAGCGGGTAGAATATCCGCCTTGGCCTGGTAGATGCGTTCCCGGCCGTTAACAGACTCGAATTTGAGCCGTTGTTCTCCCAGCATGGTTTCGGTCTTACCTAATACTAAAAAACCATTAGGTTTGAGAATGTCATAAAACCCTTCATAAAGACGGTCCTGAAGCAAAGGCATAAAATAAATCATCACATTACGGCACAGGATCATGTCGATTCTTTCCCTGGGCATATCGCTGGTCAGATCGAGCACCCTAAACTTTATTTTTTTTTTGAGTTCAGGATTCACATCCCAAAATTCGCCGTCCTGATGGAAATAACGGGCTTTGTACGCTGGTGGTGTTTCCACCAGCGATTGGAGCTTGTACCGGCCTACCTTGGCCCGGAGCAGGCAATTAGGATCTAGATCAGTAGCCAATATCTCCCAATGTTTATGTTTGGGAAATTCTTTGTCAAAGAGCATGGCCAAGGAATAGGGTTCCTCGCCATTAGCGCAGCCTGCGGACCAGATACGGACCGAGGATTTTTGTGCCAAGCGGGGAAGTACGCTTTTTTTCATTTCCTCGAAAACCGTAACATCCCTGAAAAAATGGGACACATTAATCGTCAGGCGGTCCAGCAACAGGTCATATTCTTCCCGGTTGGACGCCAGTATTTTTTCATAAGCCCGATAGTCCTGTGATTGCGTAGCGCGCATACGCACCGCCACCCGACGTTTTAAATAACCCGGTTTATAATGAGAACAATCCAACCCAATCTCATTACGGATCATTTGAATCAATCGCCCAAAATGAAAGCTGTCCAGGATATCGCTCATGTTATTGTCCTATATAAATGAAGTCCCCCGGTTTAATAATATCACTGGCCGTGGTAATTCGTGCCAAACTCAAAGGCTGCCGTTTATCCAAAAGCTTCAATTGGCCCACCACTTGCTCCAGGTGAACCGGTTGTTTGCTGATGGCGGGCATGGCTTTCACCACCTCTTTATAAATAGTATAACGGCGGTGGAAATCGAGACCGGCCAGGTGTTTGGTTTTCAAATAGACTTCATCACCAACCGTAATCAGTTCATGATTGTCTATTTGGCTTACGATGGCAATTTTTTGCCTGATAATAGTATCGGTGGACGTGGGCTTGGGATTTACCGCTTTAATATTCTTTGCTTGGGCGGTGGAGGTGGACTCCACGGATGAGGGCACAGCAGCTTGGACAGATTGGGTACTTGGCTCTATTTCCAATAAATTTTCCGGTGCTGGATGGGTGGGAAAAAAGTCTGAATCCTGATTAACCTCCGCTGGTGACGACCCGGCTCTAGGCTCCTCGGCATTCACCAACAAATTGGTTCCAACACTAAACAGCAAGCCTAAGATCATGCCCAGCAGGACAATTGTTTTCATGACTTGACCTCCTTTGACTTGAAAGGTACTAATCTTTGGACTGCGTGGCCATGGGCCTGAAACTGAGAATCAACAATAAATACTTTTATCCTAAAACTTTGATTACAAAATAATATATCGCCCTCTTGGCAACCTTCCAAAAACTATATCCAAATATTTAACAAAAAAACTATAGTCTTTATTGTCCATTTTGTCAACATCCACTTCAGCGGACAATAATAAGCAAGGAGATCAAAGGTTTTACATGGATACAGAAACTATAGGGGGCCTGATAAACGATTAAACAAACAGTCGTCAATTAGGTTGAAACCCGTAAACAATACGACCTATACCCTGCCAATCGTCTTTAACGTCTGTCTTTTGAAAACCTGCTTCCTGCAAAAGTCTAATCACGTCCGAAGCTTGATTAATTCCTATTTCGCAACAAAAAAGCCCTTGGGGCTTTAATAGCTGCCGGGCAGCATCTATCATAATGCCAATAGATTGCAATCCATCGGGGCCCCCGTCCAAGGCTTGTCTGGGCTCCCACAGCACCTCTGGCTGCAAAGTTGCCAAATCTCCGCTTTTAATATAGGGCGGATTGGAAACCACTAAATCGATTTGGTGAAATCGTTTTTTAGGCACGGGGCTAGCACCATGACCATGATAGAAGCGCACGTTTTTAATTTTGGCCAATTCCCGGTTTCGCCGTGCCCAACGCAGTGCTTGAGCCGATAGATCTACAGCCAACACTTGAGCCTGCCTATAGCGCATGGCCAGACTTAAGGCTAAATTGCCGGAACCAGTGCCCAAATCTATAATCCAGTTAACCTGATCAGGCTCCAGTAATTGGCTGCATAAATCCAGGATCAGCTCTGTTTCCGGCCGGGGAATGAGCACCCCGGGCCCAACTTTTAATTCCAAGGGGCCAAAAAACTCGCTCCCCAACAGATATTGCAGAGGCTTGTGTTGACAACGTTGGTTAATCAACTCCAGAAATGGGTTCCATTTAGGACAAGGATCGTTGGGATGAGCCAGTAGTGACGCTTTATCCAAGCCAGAGACATGACTTAATAACTCCAATGCTTCCTGCCTGGCCTGGACAATGCCTGCTGCCTTGAGCTCAGTTTGACCATATTTGAGTGCATTTTGTACAGTTTTGGCATTGACTTTCATTGCTTCATAATTTAACCTATTATTAGTTAGCATTTTATTTCCATGCTTTTCTTGACGCTGACTTCTTTTAGAACGGAATTGCATCCAAGTATTAAAGAAGGCGTTATGATTATAACTTTAAGACCCCATCACATCCTATGCCGGATCGGCTACAACGGTTACGGCTATTCCCCTGAATATATAAATGAAATGACCCGTATCATCGCTATTCTTAAAAGCAGCCGCACCAAAACAATTGTGATTAAGCCAGGATTGGATAATATTTGTAAAAGTTGTCCCCATGCCGAGTTGGAATGTCAGCCTGAACAGTTGGGACCGCGCGGGGAAAAATTGAACGATCTGGACAAACGGACCCTTAAGGCTTTGAAGCTCAAACCGGGGCATCCTTATCCTCTCCCTGAGATCGATGAGCGCATTGCCAGCCTATCGGAAGAAGAATTCGATGTTCTCTGCGACCATTGTGAGTGGCAGGTGCTGGGTACCTGCAAATCAGCACATGAACTTCTGAGGCAACGCTTTAACCGCTGAGCATCTTCCCCGGTTCCCCCGGATCAGGTGGACTGAGCCAGTTTTTCCGCCTGGTCGGCTTCCTGCAATTTAGCGATCATGTCATTCATATCGCCGTTCATGAACCCTTCCAAATTATAAGAAGAGTAATTAATCCGGTGATCTGTAACCCGGTTTTGGGGGAAATTATAGGTACGGATTTTTTCACTGCGGTCGCCGCTGCCCACTTGGGATTTTCGGTCTGCCGACAATTCCTTTGACTGTTCTTCCTCTTTCAGCTTTTTCAAACGTGCCTGCAGAACCTTCATGGCCTTGGCTTTGTTTTTAGTCTGGGATCGTTCATCCTGACATTGCACCACAATGCCTGTGGGCAAATGGGTAATGCGTATTGCCGAATAAGTCGTGTTCACGCTTTGACCGCCCGGTCCGGAGGAGCAGAAAATATCGATGCGCAATTCTGTTGGATTAATGTTCACTTCCACCTCGTCGGCCTCCGGCAGCACCGCTACGGTGACCGCCGAGGTATGAATGCGTCCCGAGGCCTCGGTTTGAGGAACACGTTGCACCCGGTGCACACCGGCTTCAAATTTAAGATTGCGGTAAACATCCTTGCCTGTGATTTGAAAAATCACTTCCTTCAATCCGTTCAATCCGGTTTCATTACTGTCTATAACCGATACTTTCCAATGACGCTGTTCTGCATACCGGGTATAGAGACGAAACAAATCAGCAGCAAACAAGGCCGCTTCCTCACCGCCGGTACCGGCCCGTATTTCCATAAACACATTTTTACTGTCATTGGGATCGCGAGGCACCAGCAAAGCTTTTAAATGGGTTTCGTTTTGGGCCAGACGCGCGGTTAAGGAGCTGATCTCTTCCTCGGCCAGGGCCGCCATATCCGACTCGGCGCCCAGCATTTGGCGTGCTTCGTCCAGCTCTTTTTCCAGCTGGTGATGGTTCCGCAGTACTTCCGCTATTTCTGATAGCTCAGCATGTTTACGAGCCACATCCTGATAGCGTTTTTGGTCGTTCATGATAGATGGATCGGAAAGCTCCTTTTCAAGCGCCATGAATTTTTCTTCAACTTTTTTAAGTTTTTCCCACATAGGTTCTCCGATTGTAAGTCGTCAAGTTCTACATTGCTTATGTAGCTAGTTCTTGTTGCGAAATTTTTTTTATTATTTAAAGATACAAAGCTCTTTTCATCATCGTTATTCGGACAAGTTCTTAGCCGGAGCCCATAGACTTTATAAGGTAAAAATTAAAGACCTCTTAACCCCGGCTAAAATCGGACCGGGGTAACAATCAAAAAGACTATAAAAAATGGTCTTTCCACAACAAAACCAAGATAATTACTTCTCCCCTTTGGAAAGGGACTAGCAGGATTTTCGGTGTGGCCACTGTGGACGCTCTAAACTCACCGGCGTCAAAAGGCTTCACGTCGTCTTGTCATCCGCCAATCCACCTTTTATCCTCCTTATGTAGGGAGATCGATCACTAACTGTTGATTTCAAAGCCAGTGATCATAGGCTAATGTTGTTTCCGGCTTGCCCGGTTTTGGAATGTGCTTATAACTCAAAGGGCTTGATATTTGGCTTTAACGTCCCGGGCCTCACCACAAGTCATAGACCCCTCCGGGCAGGGCCCGGCCACGCAACCCGGTCCGGCGCCCACGAACAACCCCGGCGCCACGGCTTTCACGGTTTTAAGCATCAGGTCTGCCATGGCGTGAATCTCCCATTGGGCGCGGTTACAACAACGCAGTCTAAAAAAGTGATGCAATTCCCGGGCATTCATGGTGATCACCATTTTGGTTTCACAGGCATTGGGCAGCAAATAGCGCGCATCTTCGGCGGGTACACCAGCTTCCAGCAAGGCTTCATAGTCTGCTCCCAGACGTTGCATGACTTCTTGATAACGTGTTTTCAAAGCCGGATTAGCTTCCAGAGAAGGCGGGGTGACATAGGGAAAATCGTGCATACTGACATAGCGCTGGCTCTGCTGAGAGTAAGAAGCCAGACGGTGCCGGACCAGTTGATGGGTTAAAGCGCGGGACACCCCTTCAACCGCAAAGGTAAAAACAGCATGTTCCAAAGCCGAAAAATGACCAAGCTCAATAAGTTTTTTAATAAAGGCTTCGGTTTTAGCAGGCGTTAATTGTTGGGCAATCTCGTTCACCCCTACTGCGGAATAGCACAATTTGCCGGCTTGGGCCACCACGAGTTCGGGATCCTGGGTGTGTTTTAGCAATAGTACGTTCATAAGTCCTCATTTACCGCCTTTGCCCAGATATGTCAAACACACATCAGGGTAAAAGAAACAAAAGGCTCATTCTGGCCAAAAATCGACCAAAATGAGCCTTAAGATTGATCTTGAGCTAAGCTTGTTTCTTTTGATAACGACGACGGAATTTTTCCACCCGGCCTGCGGTATCCACCAGTTTCTGCGTACCTGTAAAGAACGGGTGACAGGCGGAGCAAATTTCCACACGCAGCTGTGGTGCTACCGTGGTGCGCGTTTCAAAGGTATTGCCGCAGGCGCAGGTCACGGTAGTGGCTTCATATTTAGGATGAATCTTCTCTTTCACAATTGGCCTCCAAAACCTGGGAACCGATAGGATAGGTTCCCTTCCTTAAAAAGTGTGCGCTAGTCTAGCACAAGCCCTTTTTTTTAGCAACCGTTAATTCAAAAAACATATCTCACGCACAGGCGCCAAGGGTTAACCCTCCCATGCTTGCCCACAAAATTTTGAGTTAGCCCACATTCATGGCTTCCAGGAAGGCCTTGTTGGTTTTGGTCTTGCCCATCTTCTCGATGAGCAACTCCATGGCTTCCACACTGGAAATGGAATTTAATACTTTTCTTAGAACCCAGATACGGGCCAAATCGTCGGGCCCAATGAGCAGTTCTTCACGCCGGGTGCCGGATCGGCTAATATCAATGGCGGGGAACACACGTTTTTCCACCAGTTTGCGGTCCAAACAAAGTTCCATATTACCGGTGCCTTTAAATTCCTCAAAGATAACCTCGTCCATCCTGCTGCCCGTATCCACCAGGGCCGTGGCAATAATGGTCAAGCTGCCGCCTTCTTCCAGTGCGCGCGCCGCGCCAAAGAAACGTTTGGGACGTTGCAGGGCGTTGGAATCCACGCCACCGGAGAGGATTTTCCCGGAGGAAGGAATAATGGTATTATGGGCCCTGCCAAGACGGGTGATCGAGTCAAGCAAAATGACCACGTCAATGCCTGTCTCCACCAAACGTTTGGCTTTCTCAATGACCATGTCCGCAACTTGCACATGGCGGTCGGCCGGTTCATCAAAGGTCGACGACACCACTTCGCCTTTAACTGAGCGCTGCATGTCCGTCACTTCTTCCGGCCGTTCATCAATCAGAAGAACGATTAGCCACACATCGGGATGGTTGGCGGTGATGGCATTGGCTATTTTTTGCAGCAAAATAGTCTTCCCAGTACGCGGGGGGGCGACAATCAACCCGCGTTGTCCCTTGCCGATGGGAATCAACAGATCCATGATACGCGTGCTGATATCCCCTTCTTTGAATTCAAGATTCAGCCTCTCCCGGGGATGGATAGGGGTGAGATTATCGAAGAGAATTTTATCTTCTTGTTTTTCCGGTTTTTGAAAATTAATCTTCTCCACTTTTAAAAGCGCAAAATAACGTTCGCCTTCCTTGGGCGGCCGGACTTGCCCGGTAATGGTGTCCCCCGTACGCAGGGAGAATCGTCTGATCTGGGAGGGCGAAACATAAATATCATCCGGTCCGGGAAGATAATTATAATCGGGAGAGCGCATGAAGCCAAAGCCGTCGGGCAAGACTTCCAATACGCCTTCCGCGCTGATATCACCATTTTTCGAGGCCTGCGCTTCAATGATTCTAAAGATGAGCTCCTGGGTCTTCAACCCGGCCACGCCGGTCAGTTTCATTTTCTTGGCCATGGCGTTTAATTCGGAAATGCTTTTATGTTTTAATTCCGTAACGTTCATAAAGCTTTCTTCCCCCTTTGGGTGATGCTTAACTTGGCTGCCGGCGGCAGCATTTTATATATAATAAATCGGGATTTAAAGAGCGATTGGAGCGGCCCGATGATTGTCGTGCTTGACTAAAACCTAAAAGGAAATTGTGTTTTCGTAATGAAATGCCTTTTTGAAATGAGTCCCATGAGTCGTCTTTAGCATGACTAACCGAACTGCGAATACCTTTGGGATGATGGTTTCCCTTGCCGCCAGTTTGCCGTCACTAACCTCCAGGAACCACCACAATGCTTATTGAGGATATTGTCCTGGTAGTAAACCACACTCTCCGATCGGTGATCACAGTATCGGCCTTGGACATGCGTTATTGATAAAAAAAGGGAAAAAAGTACAATCCGGTCATGACAATATTCCCGATAAGGTGATTCTAAATGTGAGGGAAAACTTGAAATCAAAACGTTTTGATGTTACCGTCCGGTAGGTTGAAAAAAGTATAGCTAACCCCTTCGGCCTTGTCAATCCTTTTCTCCTAAGATTTTTTAATCATCGGCCTCAACCCTGAAATACCACCACCCGGTCACGGCCTTCGTGCTTGGCCTGATATAAGGCTTGATCGGCTGACGCCAGCAGATTGTCCTGATCTCTGGCCAGGGCCGGAAAGGCACTGACACCAATGGAAATCGTTAAGGTAATGCCCTGGCCCCCGGCAAGACTAATGGGTGAAGCTTTCATATGACGATTAATGATCTTGCCCAATTCCGAACCTGCTTTGGCACTAGTGTTGGGCAGGATGACCGCGAATTCCTCTCCGCCATACCTGGCCACCAAGGCGGTTTGACCGGCCACGGTTTGCAGCCGCCGGGCAACTTCCATCAGCACCGTGTCTCCCTGCTGATGGCCAAATTGGTCGTTGACCTCCTTAAAATGGTCCAGATCGAGCATGAGCAGACATAGCTGTTGTTGATAACGTTTGGCTCGGATAATCTCCTCGTTCAGCCGTTCATGGAAAAAACGGCGCACATAAAGCCCGGTCAAGCTGTCGGTTACCGAGAGTTTTTGAACCTTACGATATAAAAAAACCTTCTTGAGTGCCAGGGCAATTTGGCGCCCCAGCACTTCAATCTTATTGAATTCCTGGGCCGAAAAACTGGCCGGTTTATTGGCCCCCATCATGAGCACGCCGATCACAATGTCATTGAGCACCAGCGGCACTGCCATCAAGGCCCGAAACGTCACCTGTTCGGCAAAAGGTCGAAACCGTTCTTCCTGCCGCAAATCTTCAATAAGCACGGAATTCAAATCTTCCCCCAGCCAACGTTTCAAATGTTTGGCCGTGATTTTTTCCGGAAATCCCTCATCGGAAATTTCCAGCCCCCGCGAACCGGTTCTTACAAAATCACTTGATTCTTCGTCGGGAATATAAATGGCCAGACGCGCCGGTTCCGTGTTGGCTGACCGAAAATGGGAAGATAGTATGCCGGACACAATCAGGCGCGCTTCATCCAGCATGGGGACTAGCTTGATCATGCCACCCAGCACCTTGGTAACCTGATAGACTTTGATAAGACCCCTTAGTCGTTTCTCATAACCTTCGATTTGCTCCCTGATGGTGTTGACGCGCTGCTGTACGGCAGCCAATTCCTGTTCCTTGGGTGTAAGTTCTTCCAGCCGGCGCCGATGTTTGCGTTCCCGGTCATAGTTGATAAGCGCCACCAGACCGAAAGCCATGCCAAAAGTCACAACCGCCACCATGGCGTTTTTAGGATCGACAATACGCAGTAAATTAAGGGCCACCATGGTTAAAACCGAGACCACGGTTACGGCCAAAGCACCAATGGTTTCCTCCCAGTACCCGGCCAGAATGATCAGGGGTAAAAAGAGTAAGGAAAACGGAAGCATGGCATCCTGCTGATAATTGATATAGGTAAGGCTGTTGATAAGCACAACCCCCACCGCCAATATGCCATAGTTACGCCTGGTTCTGGTCATAGAGCCCCCCGGCTGCGTCCGGTGTTGAAGATGACTGCTCCTCAGCCAAACTGACTTGGTTGCGTCCATTACGTTTAGCCCGGTACAAGGCGTCATCCGTCTTCCTAATTAGGGCAGCCACTTCAATTGCATGCCGTGGACATTCCCCCACGCCGATGCTAAGCGTCACCTTCAGACTCTGATCCAGGGCATTAAATGGATGTTGTTGAACTTTTTTCCGGATACGTTCTGCCAGTACCAAAGCGCCTTCAATCCAGGTATTGGGCAGCAGAATGATAAATTCCTCCCCGCCATAACGGGCCACGATATCAATGCTGCGAATTTCCTGTTGTAATAATTTGGCCAGCTGGATGAGCACTTGGTCGCCGGCAATATGACCCAAACGGTCGTTGATATGCTTAAAATGATCGATATCCAGGATCATCAGGCTGAAGACCGTACCATGTGCCTGGTATCGGCCATACTCCTCTTCAATACGTTTGTCCAGAAAACGACGCAGATACAATCCGGTCAAACTGTCCGTCACCGCGAGTTCTTTTTGTTGCTGAAAGAGCCTGGCATTTTCTGTGGAGACCGCGATGATATCGGTCATGATGGTAAGCAACTGTAAATCATTGACGTTAAACATGTTTTCCCAAGGGCTCTCCACCCGTACAAAACCCTTAAGTTGGCCGGCTATCAGCATGGGTACGATCATTAGACTTCTGACACGGTCTTGATCATCCAAGGCGTGGAAACGAAAATCATTTTTAGTGTCGTCAATGAGCAGACCGACCTTATGTTCCTGAATCCAGGAAGAAAACTGGTCTTGAAGCATATCGTCGTTCTCAACTTGTTCCGGCAAACTGCGAAGATAAACTTCGTCACTATCCACGCCTGAAGCGGCAATGATAAACCGTCCTCGTTCCGGACCGATCACATGCTGTATTTCCTTTACCGCCGAAGCGAGCAATTTTTGCAGCTGCAATTCCGCACTAAAGGCATTGGACACCCTGTTAAGCATAGAATATTTTTCGAATTTTTTTCTATCCGCCACACTGATCATAAGATCACTCTTGTATTGTTCTCGCTGGAGGGTCAGCTCCTCATGCAGAGTGGAAAGCTTATCTTCAAAAACATTGGTTTCCAGTATTTTCCGCCGACGGTAAAAATAGCCGAAAATACTCATCAGCAGGGCCACCAGAATATAGAAAATCAGGATTGCCCGGAGTTCAGGATGTTCCAAACGCATGGCGGAAAGGGTATAGAAAAGAACGCTGACCACTAGAAGTAAATTACCCACACGGTTGGACACAAACAATTGTCCCACCAAGGGTGTGAAGGCAACCAGGATTAGCCAAACATGATCATTTAAAAAATAGGCCAGAAGATAATTCAGAGGAAAGGTCATGGCTAAAAAAATAAAGAGCAGCCATCGTTGCATAGGCATCTCTTCAAAATAATATTGCATTATTTGCCTCCATCGTAGGCAAATTTCAGCAGCTGGGGCCATAGGGCTTCGGCGGATTTTTTCAAGTCGGTATCGGAGCCCAGGTTGGGCAGGATAAAGTTGGCCACCTTTTTAAATTCATCATCTTTCCATTGAATCCGCACGCGGGCACTGGCTTCTTCCAGGCTCAGACGGCGGTGATCGGCCAGACGCTGGGCCCGTAACCCTCCGGGGGCCCTCACCCATAGTACCACATCCCCCAAGCCGCGGAATAGTTTCTCAGGATAGACAGCCATATCCAGAACCACTGGTTTGGTGCTGAGGCGGCGATGCATAGTCAATTTGGCGTCCAAAGCCTTGCGCAGGCGGGGATGAATAATTTTATTCAGCTGTTCCAAGGCAGCGCTGTCGGCAAAAACCTTGGCCCCCAGTTTGTCCCGCCGGATTACCCCTTGTTGATTGATCAGCCAAGGCAATGAGGTCAGGGGTTGCTGTTGGGCATCTATAAAATCTTCCGGCGCATAAGGTTGATTAAAGGATTTAGGCTGACGCAGTTTGACGCCGGCAAATGCTTGCAGGAGCTGGTGCCAGGCTGGTGAGCCGGGTTTTAAAAAACGATGAGCAAAACGGTCCACATCAATCAAGCGGGCGCCCAGTTTATTGAAGACCGCGGCCACCGTGCTTTTCCCTGACCCCGTCCCCCCGGTGATAACAATAATTGGTGCCTTTTCTTTTTTGGTCATAGCTACCTGTTTATCGGATAAGTGTTTAGGTCAAGCTGCCACCAAGAGGATACCTCGGGTAACGGGTTGCCCTTTGGTTCTTCAGACCGACGCCATGGCATGTGATGGCTTATGGCAGTTCAATGCCGGGTTTAATACCGGAAGCTCAAGCCCTTCGCGACCTTAGGTGCCAGAGTTGTGTATCCGCCATGCCCATCCCAGTTGGGAGACTATTAACCATGGTAATAAATATTTGAGTTCCGGTCAAGTGTGGGCTTCTTTCCAATTGTTGCCGTAGCCCACATCCACGGTGAGGGTTACCTTCAGTGGATAGACTTTGCTCATTTTATTGACCACCAGAGCTTTCAAGGGTTCCATTTCTTCAGCCGGCCCTTCAAATAACAATTCATCGTGCACTTGCAGAATCATGCGTGAAGATAAACGGCCTGCTTCCAAAGCCCGGTCAATCTCAATCATAGCCAGCTTGATTAGGTCTGCGGCTGACCCTTGAATGGGGGCATTAATGGCCATCCGTTCTGCCGCTTCCCGGATGGTGCGGTTGGCGGAATGGATGTCAGGAAGGTGCCGTTTCCGTCCCATCAAGGTGGTAACATAGCCGTCGGCGTGGGCCTGAACCAGGGTTTGATCCAGGAAAGCCCTGACCCCGGGATAACGGTGATAAAAACCGTCAATGAAGGCCTTGGCACGAAATGGAGGAACGCCGATCTGCTTGGCCAGCCCGTAGGGGCTGACCCCATAGGCAATACCGAAATTGCAGGTTTTGGCCTGACGGCGCATATCCGGTGTGACCTCATCCAGGGACACACTAAAAATATCCGCTGCCATGGTACGGTGGATATCACGGTTGTTTTTAAAATCCTCCAGCATCTGTTGGTCCTCGGACAAATGCGCCAGCAGACGTAACTCGATCTGGGAGTAGTCGGCCGAGAGCAGCAGATCCCGCGATTGTTGGGGAATAAACATGGCCCGCAGCTTTTGGCCTATCTCGGTGCGTACAGGAATGTTTTGTAGATTGGGATCGGTGGAGGAAAGACGGCCCGTGGCTGCGCCCACTTGATTAAAGGTCGTATGCAAGCGCTGGTCTTGAGGTGAAATCAGTTTGGGCAGAACATCCAGATAGGTGGATTTTATTTTCTGAAGTTTTCGATACTCCAAGACCGTGGCGGGCAGCGGGTGCTGCGGTGCCAGCATCTCCAGCACTTCCACGCTGGTGGAACGGCCGGTCTTGGTCTTTTTCCCAGGCGAGAGATTGAGCTGGTCAAACAGGACCTCAGCCAGCTGTTGGGGAGAACGTACGTTAAAGTCATGGCCGGCCATGGTCTGGATGTCTTTTTCCAATTGGTCCAACTGACGGCCCAATTGCTGGGCCATTTTATTAACAGCCTTTACATCAATGGCCACGCCGGTCCATTCCATTTTGGCCAACACCGGCAGCAGCGGCAGTTCGATAGAGGTGTAGACTTGGTCCAACTTCTCATGCCTCATTTTTTTCAGAAGCTGTTTATGGATTTGAAGCAAAGCGCAGGCTAAAGCGCCGGGCGAGGTCTGCTCGCCCACCGGGCCCAACAGCCGCTCCACAAAACGTTCCAGACTATTGGCCGGAAGATCAAGCAAGTGCGCGGCCAGATGCAAATCCTCCACCGGACCACCCGCGCGGCGTTGGCTTTCCAAGCAGGCGATCAGCAGCGGTTTAAATTGATAACTGATTTTAGCAATGGTTTCATTTTCCAGGCAGTCGAGCAGACAAGGGTAAGCTTGGAGCAGTCCGGCAAGCGTAAAGCCTGCCAGAGGCAGCTGCAGAGCTTGGGTGGTGTTAACAGCCAAGACCAGATGATCACGCACCATGTCCACGGCCAACTGTTTATGGGTCCGGGCAGCATGGCATAATTGGGTTACATCCTCCAGCAGGTGCACCTCCTGGCCCCAGGCCGGCGGCAAGGCTGCAGTTTCCTGCGGCGGCGTCAGCGCGGTCAGCAATCGTTTGAAGCCAAGCCGGTTCAACCCTTCCCAACCAGTGACCGGAATCTCAGCCGGCGCCGCACATTCATGCCATTTTTTTTCCAAAGCCGCATTGGTCAGCACTTTAACCAGGTGCAACGATTGGAAAGCCTGCTCGCGCTGGTGCTGCAGTTTTTCCCTGAGCTTATCCTGTTTGATTTCATCCAGGTGAAGGTAGAGATTATCTACCGTGCGATACTGAGCTATCAAGGCCACGGCGGTTTTGGGCCCAATACCGGCTACGCCGGGAATATTGTCGGAATTGTCTCCCATGAGCGCCAGTACTTCCGGAACTTGGGCGGGCTCGACGCCAAAAGTGGCCGCCACGCCGTGGCTATCCAGGCGTTCGTATTCCCCTTTGCCGCCGCGCAAGGGGCGCAACATGTGAATCTGTTTATTAACGATTTGAAACAAATCTTTATCACTACTCACCACCAGAACCGGCACTCGGTCGGCAGCCGCTTCAGTGGCCATGGTGCTGATAATGTCATCGGCTTCCAAACCGGCTTGTTCCACCACCACAAATCCCAATTGCCCCAGCAAGGTCTTGATCATGGGCAGCTGGCGAACCAGGTCCTCCGGCACTTTTTCGCGCTGAGCTTTGTAGGCCGGGAAGGCCTGATGACGAAAGGTGGGTTCAGGCCGGTCAAAAACCACAGCCATATGGGTGGGACGTTCCTGCCGCCACAAGTTAAGGAGCATGGAGGCCACGCCGTAAACAGCATTGACCGGCTGACCGTCGGGATCAGTGAGGAGCTTAATGGCATAAAAAGCACGATAAACTTGGGCGGTGCCGTCAATAATCAGGAATTTTTGATGTGCCGTTGGCGATGTGGTCATGCTGAGCCCCTTTCCCGGACGGGCGGTTATTTGCTTCGAACCAAACTGGCCACGCTCTCGATATGATAGGTATGGGGAAAAAGATCCAGGGGTTGTACCTGGTGGATGCGGTAACCGCCTTTGGTTAGCAGGGCTAAATCCCGGGCCAGGGATACAGGATTACAGGAAATATATACCAGCCGTTTGGTTTTCCACGCCATGATTTTTTTTAGCAACTGGGGATCGCACCCCCGCCGGGGCGGATCAAGAATCAGCACATCTGGTAAAAACCCTTTGGCGATTAATTCTTCCACGCCTTGGGTAGCGTCCTGGCATTTAAATTCCACATTGGTAAATTGATTGAGGTGTTTATTAGCTTGCGCATCTTCAATGGCATGGGGCACATTCTCAATGCCGTAAACCATACGCGCTTTTCTGGCTGCTTCCAGAGTAAAGAAACCCACACCGCAATACAGATCCACCACTTTTTCATAACCATTCAAAGCTGCATAATTAAGCACCACTTGCGCCAAATGTCCCAGTTGGTGGGGATTGACTTGGAAGAAGGATTCTACGGAAACACGGTACTTAAGACCGCCTATCTCCTCATACAGATAGGAGCGGCCGACCAGCGTTTTATAATGGGGCCCCAGGATCACATTGGTCTGGGCTTGATTGAGGTTATGCACCACACCGGAAATTTCTGGAATGGCCTGGTGCAGGGTCTGGGCCAATTCCTGCAGATGGGGCAAGTCTTTTTCCTGGGTCACCACCACCACCGAGGCTTCCTTAAGTTGTTTGTTGAGGCGGATGACCAGATGACGCAGTTGGCCGCTTTGTGTGGTTTCATCGTAACCGGTGTAGCCATACTGCTGGGCCAGGGACAGGAAAGTCTTAAAAATTTTATTCCCCAGACCCGGTTGCACCGGGCATTCCTCGATAGGCACTACCCGATGCGTTTTTTTACTATAGAAACCGGCAGCTAATTGGCCATCGATTTGCTGGAAGGGAATCTGAATTTTATGGCGATAACCTTGATTGGGTACGGCCTTAATAACCGGCAGTACATGGGCGGCTTTAAGATGCCCCACATGCTGCAACGCGTTTTCCACAAACGCTTGTTTGGCCTTAAGCTGATCGGGATAGTTAAAATGTTGCCAGGTGCAGCCGCCGCAAACCGCCGCCTTGTTGCAAAACGTTTCGACCCGTTTGCCGGACGGCTTAATGATGGCGTTAAGTTCACCGCGGGCAAAACGTTTTTTCACTTGTAAAATAGTGACCAGCACCGTGTCTCCAGGCAGGGCTTCGGGCACAAACACGACCAGTCCTTGATGCTTGGCAATGCCTTCCCCGCCATAAGCCAAGGCGTACACTTCAAGCTCCAGCTGGTCCCCCACCTTAATCATTGGCTTCATAGCTTCCATCACTAAAATCCCCAAGCCTCCACCTTTACACCTTTGCTCTAATCCGCATAAACTAATCCAGCTTTTGCTTCAGCAACTGATTGACCATTTTTGGATTGGCTTGACCCCGTGAAGCTTTCATGACCTGTCCCACCAAAAATCCCAAAGCTTGCGCTTTGCCGGCGTGATATTCTGCCACAGCGCCGGCATTGGCGGCCAGCACCTCGGCAACCATGGCCATAAGGGCCTCGGGATCCGATATTTGCACCAAGCCAAGTCGGGCAATTACCGTGCCGGCATCCTGGCCGGTCTCCATCATTTCGGCAAAAACTTGTTTCCCGATTTTTCCGGAGATAGTGCCCTTCTCGATGTGCTCCACCAGTTCCGCCAACTGTCTCGGTTTCATGGGGGACTCTTCAATGCTTTTGCCTTCCCCATGCAGCCTGCCCAGCAATTCCACAGTCAGCCAATTACAGACAGCCTTGGGGGTAACGCCGGTATCTAAGGCTTCTTCAAAATAATCGGCCAATGTCCGCGAGGCCGTCAATACGCCGGCATCATAATCATTCAGCTCATAAGACTTCATGAAACGTGCCCGTTTGGCCTGGGGTAGTTCCGGCAGCGCTGCCTGTGCACCCTCCAGCATGGCCTCGTTCACTTCAATCAAGGGCAAATCCGGTTCCGGAAAATAACGGTAATCGTGCGCTTCTTCCTTGCTGCGCATGGGTACGGTCACCGCCTTATCGGGATCCCATAAGCGTGTTTCCTGCGTGATGGTACCGCCACTTTGCAGTGCCTTGATTTGACGGCCGGCTTCGTAGTCGATGGCCGTGCGCACATTTTTGAAGGAGTTCATATTTTTAATTTCCGTTTTGGTGCCCAGGCCCGTTTGGCCGGCCGGCCGCACCGAGATGTTAGCATCACAACGCAAACTGCCTTCTTCCATATTGCAGTCCGAAATGGCGGCATATTGCAATATCTCTTTCAAGGCTGTTAGATAGGCGTAGGCTTCTTCTCCGGAGCGCAAGTCCGGTTCGCTGACAATCTCAATGAGAGGCACGCCGGTGCGGTTGTAATCCACCAAGGATCCGACCGCATCGCCAATCTGCCCCTTGCCCCCCAAGTGAACCAGTTTACCGGCATCCTCTTCCATGTGAATGCGGGTCAACCCGATGGTTTTAGTCTCGCCGTTCACTGTAATGGTTAAGTGACCGGCCTTGGCAATGGGCATGTCATACTGAGAAATTTGATAAGCTTTGGGAAGATCGGGATAAAAATAATTTTTCCGATCGAATTTGGAGTGTTTGGCAATGGTGCAATTCAGGGCCAGGCCGGCTTTAATGGCCAGATGTAGAACTTCCTGATTGAGCACGGGCAGGGTGCCCGGAAGGCCCAGACAGGTCGCACAGACTTGGGTGTTGGATTTGGCTCCGAAGGTGGTAGGGCAGGTGCAAAATATTTTGGACTGCGTTAATAATTCCGCGTGAACTTCCAATCCCACCACAATTTCATAAGCTTGCTGCATTTACTACCGTCCTCATTTTTCTAACCCCGCCCCTGAATAATTCCACCTAGGGGCTGCCGGCTTTGGGCTGGCCTTGCCGGGCACTGGGAGACACCGCCGGGGAGGTTCCCCGGAGCCAGGCAGGCACGCCCAGGAGAAGCTTAACTGTTTTTTTCCGCTTCCTGTACTTTGGCATCCCATTCATCGCCGTTCAGACGGGTAAGCGGGCTTTCGACAAAGGATTGAATAGCGTACCCCTGAGTGTCCACATCATCGGAATTGCAAATAGGACAGGATAATTTTATTTCCAGATCCCCGGTCTCAGGTTGATTGAACCGCGCCATGGAACCGTCTTCATTGAATTCCCATATCTCCACCGGTTCATAATAAGTCACCACGGCTTGAAATTTCTTTTGATTTTTACACTTATTACAAATCATCTTACTTTCCTCCTATTGATAACGTTGGTGTTTGTGTATGCCAGCTGGTTTGCTGTTGATAAACATGAGCCACTTTGAGCAAAGAGCTTTCGTCATAGGCCCGGCCAATGAGCTGCATCCCGATGGGCAGACCTTCCCGGCTGAACCCGCAGGGTACATTTAATCCCGGCAGGCCGGCCAAATTGATGGAAATGGTAAAAATATCCGACAAATACATGGTCAGGGGATCATCGGTCTTTTCTCCCTGTTTAAAGGCCACCGTTGGCGAGGTAGGGGTTAATAACACATCGCAATGCTGGAAGGCCTGATTAAAATCCTGTTGTATGAGCGTGCGTACCTGCAAGGCTTTTTTATAATAAGCATCATAGTAGCCGGCCGAGAGCGCATAGGTGCCGAGCATGATCCGCCGTTTTACTTCCGCCCCGAAGCCTTGCGCACGGGTGGTTTGTACCATGGTACTCAGGGGCTCGCCCTTGACGCGCAAGCCATAGCGGACACCATCATAGCGCGCCAGATTGGATGAAGCTTCCGCCGTGGCAATCAAATAATAGGCCGCCAAACAATAGTCGGTGTGTGGCAGACTAACGTCTACCAATTGAGCACCTTGGGCCGCAAGCACCTTACGGGCCTGGCCTAAAGCCTCACCAATATCAGCGTGGATGCCTTCATTATCATATTCCTTGGGCAGACCTATCTTCATCCCAGCCAGGGAGTTGCCCAAGGCCGAACTATAATCGGGTACCGCCAGCTCCGCACTGGTGCTGTCCTTGGGGTCGTGGCCGGCTATAATCGACATAACCAGAGCCAGGTCCTCACTGGTGCGGGCCATGGGGCCGATTTGATCCAGGGAGCTGGCAAAAGCCACCAAGCCATACCGGGAAACCCGTCCGTAAGTGGGCTTTAATCCCAGGACGCCACAAAAAGCCGCAGGCTGACGAATGGAGCCCCCCGTATCAGAACCCAGAGCAATCGGCACCATACCGGCAGCCACAGCTGCCGCCGAGCCACCGGAGGAACCTCCGGTCACGGCTTTTAGATCCCAGGGATTGTTGGTGGTCTTAAAGGCAGAATTTTCACAGGATGAGCCCATGGCAAATTCATCCATATTGACTTTCCCTACCAGCACCATGCCGCTGGCTTTTAATCGTTCTACCACAGTAGCATTGTAAGGCGGTTGCCAACCTTCCAACATTTTGGAAGCGCAGGTAGTTGGCAAATTCCGGGTGCAAAGATTATCCTTAAGTGCGATGGGTACACCCGCCAAAGGGCCCACCGGGGTTCCTTCAGCTATGGCCTTGTCCACCCGGCGGGCTTCTTCCAGGGCAGCTTGCGTATTCAGCGTGATAAAAGCTTGGACTTTAGGATCAATGGCTTCAATATTGTTAATGGTTTCCTTACAGATTTCTTCAGCGGAAATCTGTCGCTTTTTGATTGCCTCTGCTATTGCCTTAGCCGTAACCAGCTTTGCCATCATGTTCAGCTCATTCCATAATTCTCGGCACGCGAAAACAACCTTCTTGCGCTTCCGGTGCCTGATCCAGGGCTTGGTCCTGGCTTAAACCAGTTTGGACCTCATCAAGCCGCCAGATATTTTTTAATGGCAACGCATGCACGGTTTCAGGGATGCCGTGGGTATCAAGTTCATTTAATTTATGAATATACTCCAACACATGCTCCAGCTGCTTGGCATACTGGCCCGCTTCTTCCTGGCCCAAACGAATATTGGCCAGACGGGCTATTTTTTCAACTGTTGCTTGCGTGATTTCCGGCATGATCTTCTCCTTCAGCTGCCCGCCTCTGCCCTACAGCAGGCTTGTTTCTCAGGAACAAGCCGTAGGCGTTGAGAAAGCGCTTTTAAAACCGCTTCACTATAGCATAAGGCAAATCCCATAAGCAAGCCTGTGATCGTATGTAGCCGCGCCTTTTTCAAATCAGGTTTGCCAACGATATTAACCGTTCAAGCGGCCATTAGGCTTAACTGCCTAGGCGTTCGGCCACCCAATTTAATTCTTCTTCAGCATCATTGACAATTTCATCCAACATAGTTTTGATGGGTTTTATATCATGGATCAAGCCCACGCTCTGGCCGGCCATCAAGGAGCCGTTGTCAATGTCCCCTTCTTCCACAGCCTTGCGCAGCGATCCCATCCAATAGTGTTCCACTTCATACTGGGCTTGCTCTCGTGTAACTTCATGACGTTCCATGCGTTGAATTAAATCGAGCTGTAATTTGCCGAAATTTTCCATACCCTTGTTGCTAATGGCCCGGACGGCCACGACCGGCAAGCGGGAATCATACTGGGGCGTGGCAATAGCCTCCCGGGCTCTGGCGTTAAGGAACGCTTGTTTGAAATCAGGATGGGCGGTGCATTCCTCGGTCATCACAAAGCGGGTACCCATTTGGACGCCGGCTGCGCCCATCAACAATAAGTGCGCCATCATTTTACCGGTGGCAATTCCGCCGGCCACGAAAACCGGCAGATGACGGTATTTAAACAGAACTTGTTGAAGTAAAATAGTCAAGGAAACATGGCCAATATGGCCACCGGCCTCCGAACCTTCCAGAATAAGGGCATCAATGCCAAAGCGCACCATTTGTTCCACAATCGAGCTGGTGGAGGCAAAGGCCATGGTCTGCTTTCCCGCGGCTTTCATTTCCCGGACAGCATTGATACGGGGAAAATTGCCGGCAAACACCACAAAAGGGACTTTCTTGCTTTTTAAGATTTCCCGATGCACCTGGTAATTGGGCGCGATGGTGATCAAATTCACCGCAAAGGGACGTTGCAATTGCGCCACACACTTATCCACTTCTTGTTCAAACAAGTCAGGCGGCATGTTGCCGCCGGCCAGCACCGGAAAAGCCCCGTGATCGCTGACCGCCTTGACCAAGGCATAGTTGCTGACCCAGGTCATGCCTCCGCTAATAATGGGAATGGAGACACCCAGAAACGCTTTACCTTTTTGCAATAGAGAATCGATTTTTCTCATGGTTGCTCTGCTTCTCCTTTCCGAAAAATCGCCATGGGGCTGCTGGCAGTTGACATCCTAGTGCAGATCCCGGCCAATGGCATTAACGGCTGACGGCGCTCTGGCCTAGGGACAAAACGCCGGAAGGATTTTTTTTATTAGTTATAACTAGTTCGCATGCGAGGTCGGTTGACTTTGCGGGACTGCGAGCTGGCATCTTACACCAGCTGCACTTGGGAGACAAGCTCAAAATGGCCATCCGGATTTAGTCCATTAATCGAAATCGCCCGATCAGGTTCAACAAGGTGGCCGACACTTGGAGCAAGGCATCGGCGTGTTCATGTAGGCTGCTGCCCTGGTCCATGACATGATGGCTCTCCTTATTAACCACTTCCGTATCATCGTGAATTTTGTTGCTGAATTCCAATGCATCGGCAATGGCAACATTAACATCATTCAACCCGTCAGCAGCTTCTGAAATATTATTGGAGATGCCCATGGTGGTGGCGGTTTGTTCCTGAACCGCAGCCGCGATATCGGTCACGGAGTCATTCACCTCATTGATGACCTTATTAATCTTTTCCAGCTCCTGCATGGACTCATTGGTTGACCCTTTCATGTTGCCCAGAATGTTACGGATATTGACCGCGGCTTCGTTGACCTCTCCGGCCAAATTCTTGACTTCTTCGGCCACCACGGAGAAACCACGGCCCGCTTCCCCCGCCCGGGCAGCCTCAATACTGGCATTGAGAGCCAGTAACTTGGTCTGGTCGGAAATATCGGATATAACATTGACAATGGTGGCGATCTCCCCGGTCCGGGTGAATAGTTCGTTGATCTTACGGGAAGCATTGTTCACCACGTCCACAGCTTCTGTTGCAATATGATTGGATTTGGTGGCATTTCCGGAAATATGGGTGATGGTTTGGGTAAATTCCTTAACCGCCATGTCCAGGCTGACCAAATTGGCTGATGTTTGTTCCGAAGCAGCTGATGTGGCATCCATTTTTTTATTGAGCTCCTGAATATTGCCTTTGAGCTGGCTCACCTTGGTCTCCAAGCTGTCCGAACTGCCGATTAACCCCTTGCCCATATCCGCCATATCCCGAGAGGCATGATCCACCTTTCCTGCCGACCGTTTAAAAGACCCAATCAGGGAAGAGAGCTTGTCTAAAAACACGTTGAATCCTTCCGCAAGTTCCCCTAGTTCGTCTTCGCTAAGTACGTCTATACGTTTGGAAAGATCGCCTTCACCGGCCGCCATCTGCTTAAGTTTGACCACCATAGCTTTTACGGTACTGGTGATATCCCCCATAACATTGGCCATTACCCACCAAGCCAGCCCGCTGATTAAAACGATAGGGATGAGAATTTTAAAAATAAGCCACAACTCTTGCAGTCTCATGGACTTGACTTTTTTAGCCACCATGGTATTGATGTCATCAATGTAGACACCGGTGCCAATGACCCATTTTAGCGGCCTGTAGAGACGGACAAAGGAGAGCTTGGGCTGTTCCTGGGTCAGACCGTCCTGGGTGGGTTTAGGCCAAAGGTAATCCACAAACCCTTCCCCTTTTTCCGCACATACATCCACAAAGGCCACGAAAAGATTTTTTTTCATGCCCAGGGCGCAGTTGAACTTGGGATCGTCCAGAACCTTGCCGTCCAGCACCGGCAGAGTGGGGTGCATGATCATCTTGGGCACAGGCCGTCCCATGTCGTTGATCCAAATATAACCCACTCCGCCAGCATAACGCATTTTCTTAATGTCGCTTTTTATTTTTTCCTCTGCTTCAACCACGGCATCATCAACGTAAATGCCAGTCCCATAAACCCATCCCCACGGTTTAAACAGCCGGACATAGGAAAGTTTGGGCTGTTCCTGGGTCAGGCCCTCCTTGGTGGGTTTGGGCCAGAGGTAATCCACAAACCCTTCCCCTTTCTCAGCACACACATCCACAAAGGCCACAAAAAGATTTTTTTTCATGCCCAGGGCGCAGTTGAACTTGGGATCGTCCAAAACCTTGCCGTCCAGCACCGGCAGAGTGGGGTGCATGATCATTCTAGGCACAGGCCGTCCCATATCATTGATCCAGATATAGCCGGTACCATTATCGTAACGGATCTTTTTTATTTCCTGCATGGCTTCCTGTTGGGCTTGCCTCAAGGTTTTTAGTCCGCTGTTGGCTTCATCCGCTTTGCTTTGGAGAATTGTTTGGGCAGCGTCCGTAATATCTTGAAGACGGTGGCCATAATGATCTTCCAAGTAAGTTTTATCCCGGGCTTGGTTATAAGTGGTGTCCATGGACGCGTAGGCAATGTCAATGTAGTTTTTCAAGGTCTGTTTAATTTTATTCAGGTTTTCAGTTTTATATTCTTTGATGTCCGCGGCAAATTGGCTGCTAATGCTGGTGATCACGGCCAGGCTGGTAAAAATCAGAATACCTGTGATCATCACTGAGGTAATGAAGGATAATTTAAATTCCAACGTGGTTTGTTGGTTGGGAAATACTTTTTTCAAATAAGTAGTCAGCCGATCCATCGGAACTCCTCAAGACCTGATGCCTTGGATGACATTCCATGACAAAAGATCTGTTCGGCATTTAAGCATCGTTTAGCTGATTTTGGCAAAAAACGCCCAGCTTCTGATCAATAGCTTCGGATCATTTTGATTTCAGTTAAATAAAATGAGTTTTTTTAAATATTAAGTCCGGTCAGGAAGCCCCCAAACCATCACTTCACTTTGTAGGTTGGAAGAAAGCTGGATTTGATCTCCACCAAAGGGATCCGCCGGTCCGCCAAGTCCCGTTCGTTGCGCAGCATGGCAAAAGCCAAGTTAAGCTTGGCCAGCTGAAGAGTAGCCCAGTGATTATCAAAAAGCATGCGGTGTTCCAATTGTCCCTGGTTGGAGATAAAGTTTTGGGAACAACTGGGTACAATAGTATTTTGGTCCATGCGTAAAAACAGTCCATGGCTGCGGCATATCATGGGCCGGACCGGATAGATCAGACACTGCTGCTGGTGAAGAAAAATGCAGGCGTTCCCCTGGTGATCTTCCATCTGCTCAAACCAGGCTTGGTTTTGTTGCTGAAGAAAACCCCTGATGATGTAGGCTTCCAAAGGCATGACACTTTGCAGGGTACAGCATTGGTCACACCCTTTGCGGCAGTTCATTTGCCAGCCATGGTATTTCAAGGCCTGCTCAAATTGCTGATCCACGATGTGGCAAAGGCTTTGATAGCGGGCCAGGCATTCTTCGATCTTATTCTGAATTTCCATCCCCACCTCTTCGTCTCACTTAACGTTAATCTTTACTTTATGGTCAACATTGATGTTATCACCCAAAGGAGCTGCGCCTTGATCGGCAAGGCCCCTGTATCTGAAAGCGTACCCACCTGAGAATGTGTTACTTATAATTCTGAACCGGAAGACGACCTGACAACCTTAGACTATACCTCGAGGACTGCAGCAGCGGCAGCAAGGCCCTGGGCCGGCTGCTCACCATTGGTTCTTTCTACCCTGCGGAGCATTGACGTCATGCCCACGGCTGGAAAGGGGATTCAAATTATAAAGACTTCAGACTCCAAAAAGCAATCTTTTTTAATACGTTCCCATTCATCTTTATAATTCATCATGGGGTATATTGTTTTTTCAATTATCGGTAGGAAGGATAGCGGACAAGTTCAACCTTGGGCCGAGGACCAGGACAGGGACAGATGCACTGCATCCTGCCAACGTTTATAATAGGCTTGCGCCTGCTGGCTGGTCATTTGCGGTTTAAAGATGCGGTCAGGCGTCATTAAGTTAGTTTCGAATCCCTCCCGTGACCAGAACCCCAAGGCACAGCCGGCCAACCCGGCAACACCCAGAGCTGTAACTTCGATTATTTTGGGCCGGATCACAGGCAAGCCCAAAATGTCGGCTTGAAACTGCATAAGAAAATTATTGGCGCAGGCCCCGCCATCCACATGAAGTTCCTGGAGCGCAAAGGGCAAATGATCGGACATCACCGCAACCACATCCCTGGTCTGGTAGGCCATGGCTTCCAGCGCGGCACGTACAACCACGGCTGTGTCCGATTTTCTGGAAAGGCCCACCAATAGGGCGCGGGCATCGGATTGCCAATAAGGCGCACCCAGGCCTTGAAAAGCAGGCACCAAATAGACGCCCTGGTTGTCAGGTAGGCTCTGGGCCAGGGCTTCCGATTGGGAGGCATGGTTCAGCAGGTGCAGATTGTCGCGTGTCCATTGCAGAATGGCCCCCCCCATAAAAATGCTGCCTTCCAGGGCATAGGTTATTTTATCCTGTAGCTGCCAAGCCACGGTGGTCACCAACCGGTCATGCGCCACAGGCTCGGCGCCCGTTTTGGTCACCACAAATAATCCAGTACCATAAGTATTTTTAACCTTGCCTTCCCCCACCCCGCTATGAGCATAGAGCGAGGCTTGCTGATCGCCTAAAATCGCATGAATAGGGAAACGTCGCCCCACCACCTTGAGATCAGTTGTGCCGAAGCAGGCATCAGAAGGCAGTACTTGTGGTAACAGGCGCTTTGGAATTTGAAGCAACTCCAGCAGTTCCTGGTCAAAAGCCATATCATGAAGGTTAAAAATGAGTGTGCGGGAAGCATTGCTGGCTTCCGTGGCGTGAACCTGGCCGTTAGTCAAATGCCACAACAGCCAGCTATCCACCGTTCCAAATGCGAGTTCGCCTTGCTGGGCTCTTTGACGGGCACCAGGCACATGCTCCAGAATCCAATGGATCTTGGTACCCGAAAAATAAGGATCTAAAAACAATCCTGTTTTTTGTTTAAACAGATCCCGGTAAGGTTCCAGTTGCCGGCACAGTGCCTCAGTCCGGCGGCATTGCCAAACAATAGCCGGATAAATCGGCTGACCGGTTCGCCGTTCCCAAAGGATAGTGGTTTCACGCTGGTTGGTAATCCCCAGCCCTGTCACCTCGTGCTCCTTTACCGCTTCCAGCACTTCGCGCAGGGCACGCAGAGCCGTGTCTTTGATTTCCAGGGGATCATGTTCCACCCAGCCCGGTTGAGGATAGTGCTGCGTGAATTCATAGTACTTTTGGGCAACAACTTCACCGCTTTGAGCAAATGCTACTACGCGGTTGCCGGTGGTACCCAAGTCCATGGCCAGGATGACGGCATTGCTCATGGTGCGGCTCCTCGCGTTGAAGAAATAGGGCTTGCGGTGCCCTTGACCATAATTGGCCTTCGGGCCCGGTCTATCGCTGGATAGAGGTAATTGTCTTAAAAAAATGGTTTATCAAGCTTTGAAGAGGTCATCTTTCTGCAAGGCTTCTTCCAGATTATCATATACGGGAATAGCTTGATAAAACCCCGTAAGGTCCAGAATATAACGCAACCGTTTGTTGGCTGCCACCAGCACCACACCACCCTTGCCGGTGCTCAATTTTTTTTGAACAGCTAAAAAAGCGCTGAACCCCTGACTGTTAATATAGGACACCTGGCCAAGATCGAAAATGACTTTTTCCTGATTGGTGACAATCACCTTTTCCAAAATATTTTCCAGTTCCATGGTTGAGCTTAATTCCAGGGATCCGGTCAACATGCACAGCAGGGTCTCCGGTTTTTCCAATGCAATAATATTGATGTCAAAGCTTCTGCTCATGCCTTGATCTCCTTTGTTTGGCGTTCCTGCCCTGGCCATGGCAGCCATTCAGGAACGCTGAGGTACGCTCATAACCTGCAAGGCTGCAAAGCGGGCCAACATTTTTTTTCGTCCAAAATTAACGAAAGCCACTTCGATCTTTAAATCTTCACCCGACCCGCTTTTAGCCACCACCGTGCCTGCCCCGTATTTGGCATGGCGCACCCTGCTCCCCACAGGCAGCGGGTCTGCAGCGGGCTCTTCATCAAGCGTTATGGTGTCCGCTGGCGCAGCATCAGCCGACTCGCCGGAAAATAAACCAGCGTCCTGGGCCCGGGCTTCAGCTTTCTGATGGTGAAGCGGTTTTTGACCAATGAATAAATAGCCCGGAATTTCGTGAAGAAATCTGGATTCGGTATTGTAGATTCTGTTTCCAAAATTGGTGCGCATGGCCGTTCCGGTCATAACCAGTTGATCCATGGCACGGGTAATCCCCACATAACATAACCGTCGTTCTTCTGCAATGCCCTGCTCTTCCTGAAGCGCGTTGCCGTGAGGAAACAGCCCTTCCTCCATCCCAGCCATGAAGACCAGGGGAAATTCAAGGCCTTTAGCGCTATGGTAAGTCATGAGGGTGACCTCGTCGCTGTTTTTACGATCGTCATCCAGGTTGGATACTAGAGCGATTTGATCCAAAAAACCCTGCAGCCCGGTCTCACTGGTTTTTTGGAATTCATCGGCCGCCACGATCAGTTCATTTAAATTTTCAATTCTCGCCTGACCTTCTTCAAAGGGCGCTTTCTCCCACATAGCCAGATAGCCGCTGTCAATGATTACGGCGTTTAAAAATTGGGGCAAAGGCAGGTGGTCTTTCTTCTCATTCAGTCCGGCCATAAGCTGGGCAAACTGGATCACCGCTTCCCGGGAACGGTTGGGTAACTCCTCCGGGTGCCCGGCCAAATAGGCCATGGTCTCCATAGAGGTCAACTCCAAGCGTGAGGCTGATTCCCGAATCTTGCCAAGGGCGCCTTCCCCCAACCCCCGGGCTGGCGTGTTGACGATCCGGCCCAGAGCCAGTTCATCATTGGGATTGACGAGCACTTTTAAATAGGAAAGCACATCCTTGATTTCCATGCGGTCATAAAATTTCATGCCGCCTACGATTTTATAAGGTACCCGCTCCCGGCGCAAGGCATCTTCAAAGGGGCGGGATTGGGCGTTGGTACGGTAAAGGATGACGCAATCATTCAAATGACGCCGGTGATAGTCGAAAACATCCTGCACAATGGATTTAACCACAAACTGGGCTTCCTCCATTTCCGTCTGGGCACGGAAATAAATAATGGGAGGGCCGGCGGCTTTTTCGGTCCATAACGTCTTTTCTTTTCGGCCTTTATTGTTTTTAACCACTGCTGAAGCCGCCGCCAGAATATTCTGGCTGGAGCGGTAATTCTGTTCCAATTTAACCACTTCGGTTTTAGGGTAATCGCGCTCGAATTCCAGGATGTTTCTTAAATCGGCACCGCGAAACTGATAAATACTTTGGTCATCATCACCCACCACGGTGAGGTTGGCCCGCTCACCGGCCAAGAGCTTGATCCAATAATATTGGCAATGATTGATGTCCTGGTATTCATCCACTAAAATGAAACGAAACTGGTCTTGGTATTTTTGCAGCAGCTCCGGTTGGGTTTTAAAGAGTTTAACCGTGGTCATGATCAGATCACCGAAGTCCAAAGCCCGGTTCCGGGCCAGCTTTTTCTGATAAAGACGATAGACTTTGGCGGTCAGCCGCGTAGCAAAATCCGAGGCCAGCCGTTCATACTCCTCTTCATCGATTAATTCGTGCTTGGCACTTTCAATGCGATACCCAAGAACATCGGCCTTAAGCATTTTTTCATCCATATTCAGTTCGCGCTGACACTCCTTGATCAATCGCTTGGCGTCCTCTTGATCATAAATGGTAAAGTCATAGGGTAGGCTCTGTTTGAGCATGCGCAGACAGAGGGCATGAAAGGTACCAATCCAAATGTCCTGACCGCTTTTCTTTCCGACTAATTTATTGATGCGTTCCCGCATTTCCTGGGCAGCCTTATTGGTAAAGGTAACCGCCATGAGCTGATGGGGCGCGAGCTCTTCGGTCTCCATCAGATAGGCGATACGATAGGTAATCACACGGGTCTTTCCCGAGCCTGCGCCGGCTAATACCAGCAGAGGCCCCTGCCCATAGGTTACGGCACGATATTGCGGAGGATTTAAGGTGGTTAAATCAATACGGCTTTTCATCAAGGCTTATTGATCCAAGGGACGGATTTCTTTTAAGGTGCGTCCGGGCCGGAAATAGACCCTGCGCATGGCCGGTACCGCCACAGTCTCCCCGGTCTTCACAACCCGGCCCAGGCTGGGACGGCGTTGTTTGGTTCCCAGGGTGCCCAGACCGCGCAATTCCACGCGCCGGTTTTTTTCAAGCTCGCTGGCCATGCTCTCCAAAAACTGGTCCAGAATAACAGTGGCTTCCCGCTGGCTAAAGCCAAAACGTTTGGTTAAACGTTTGGCCAATTCTTTTTTATTCACGATAGTTCGGCCTCCTCTAGCTTAAGCAACATCATGCCCATATCATCCAATTGTTCCAGGGCATTATACTGTTGCATGTCATTTTCAATCATTTTAAGAATGGTCTTGGCAGGCCGGCTGGCATAAAGTGAAAAAATCACATTCAACTTCTCCAGGCTGTAAAATGACCGGTCCTGTCCCATTTTTTTCATGATGCCATCAGTATACAACAACAGGCAATCGCCGGGAAGCAGCTTTATTTTCCGTTCTACCAGAACCGCTTCAAAGGACTCGGGTGCTGCCATCCCCATGGCTATACCCGCCGGTTTTTCCACTTCCAATTTGGAAAGGCCTCTCCTATAGATCAGCGTACCCACATGACCGGCCCGGCAAAAGGTCAGCGTGGTTTTTGCACTATCCAACACCGCGTAGGTCATGGTGATAAGGGCATTTTCTTGCTTTTCTTTATACAACTGCCGGTTGGTTGTGACAAGTGTTTTTAAGGGCGACAAATGGTATTGGCAGACGCTGCGTAAAAAGGATCGGACCTGACTCATAATCACGGCCGCCCCTACGCCCTGGCCGGCAATATCCGCGACAACCAAGCCCCAATGGTGATCATCCAGTTTGATACAATCCAGATAATCTCCGCCCACGGTGTTTCCCGATTTAAAATAAAGGCCAAGGTCAATTCCAGGCAGTTGGGGCGGCAGTTTGGGAATGAGTTGATTTTGAATGGTCAGTGCCATTTTCCCCCGCTGCTGATCCTTGGCCTCTTCCAGCCGTTTATGAATAATGCCCTCTACATTAGCTTGAAGCCTTTGAATCTGGGCCTGATATCTGGAGGATGACTTCTGGCTCTCTTGCATCTCACTATAATGGCCTTGAGTAATCAGCTCGAGTACTCTGATATAATAAAGTTGGTCCTTGTATACCAAGCTGAACAAAAACCAGCTCAAAAAAAAGCTCAGGCTGCAGCCGGCCATAACCAACAATATATTTTTAATTAAAAGCCTCTGCGTCAGGTTGTGGATGGGTTGTAAAGAAAAAAGGAGATGGGCATATCCCAACAAGCGGGCCTTGGCTTTAATACGCTGGTCCAAAGCAATGCGGCAAGCAAAATCCAGACATGGCTGCTGCCGGTAACGTACGGCATTGACGTCAACCGCATTAGCCTCCCAGACTGTATCCTCCTGTGGCTGTGGGTAACGCTCCCCTTCCAAATCAGAATGACTGCTGACCAGGATGCGTTGATCAATGTCCACCAAGGCGGCCATTAGGATCGTTTTGTCTTGTTTGGCCAGGGCCGTTACCATTTCGGTCATCATCAACCGATCTTTGGTTACCAGGGCCTCCGAAGCACTGGCCGCCAACTGGCTGGTCAGCACCGTCCCGCGGACTTGCAGTTGGGCGCTTAAACTGCGGTTAAGGTGATAATGCACCATCAAAACTATGGCGCTGCCAGTTAAAAAAACCATTACCGTCAGCCAGGCCGCGGTTTTAAGCCCCCATTGCATGGGAGTGCCGTTCAGGGCTTGGGGAGAAGCGGGCGGCATGAGTGTTAAAGGTCCTTGAACTTAAGCAGAGCTTCTTCCCTGGTGGCAAAGGTGTCAAAAATGACGGAAAATCCGAAGGTATTTAAAATGTCCTGAACCCGTTCCGACATACCGCCAATCTTGATATCCCCGCCTTTGCGCCGGACATCGCGAATATAACCAATAATCAGGCCCAACCCGGAAGAGGAGATATAGGTCAATTGATTCAAATCCAACACGATTTTGAGTTGATCATTTTTCAGCAAACGCAAAATATAACGCTCAAATTTCTGCACCTCATCGATATCCATCATCCCCTTGGCTATGAGCACCGCCACATCTTCCGCTTGTTCCAAGGTGATATCCAGTTCTTTCATAGGACCTCCCGCACTCCCTGCCAATGCCCCTCGCCCCTGCCTTTGTACATGAGACACGCGTGGTGTTCATGGACTTGAAGCCTTTTAGGAGTTGGCCTTCTGTTAATAGTGTTTTGTGGCGGCCATAGTAAAGAAACACCCTGAATGGTGCTGACGATGGCCGTCCTAAAACATAGTATCGGCCCAAGCCCGCCAACAGTACAGCCATCCAATGCAAAAAAACATTGCCCTTTTTGGGGCGCCTGGTTTCCGCGCCCTTACTCATCTATAGGTTGCCGTGATGTTTCTGGTCGTGGTTAATTAACCCGTGTAAATCCTTATGTCTGAGCGTTATACCAGCCGGCCAAAAGGACATGGCGTCCGCCCAGTCTTTAATCACTTGTTGCACCAAGGCCGCCGCACCGTGAAACCGTTTCTCCCGGCGTAACTTCCCGAGGAATTGCACCTCCAGGCGTTCGCCGTATAACCGGCCTTTCCATCCGGGAATGTAGGTTTCTATGGTTTCCGGTCCCCAACGGTGAAATGTCGGCCGCTTACCAATGTGACAGAGGGCGGGCCAGATCTGTCCTTGGATTACTGCCAGGACCGCATAGGTTCCAGGTGACGGGACCACCTCATGAGTAGTTCTTAAATTAGCCGTGGGAATGCCCAACTGGCTGCCTCGGCCCTCGCCTCGTTCCACCACCCCATGAAGGGTGTAGGCCCACCCTAACCAGCGTGCAGCTTGAGCCACGGCGCCGCGGGCGATTAATTGTCGCAAGGTACTGGAACTCACAACTTGCCGGTCTCTGCGCAATGGTGACACCACAGTGACTTCAAATCCCAAAACCTTGCCCATTTTCCTTAATAAATGAATGTTGCCTTGGCCGTTCTTGCCAAAAACAAAATCTTTCCCCACCACGATATGCTTAACACCGAGTTTGGCCACCAAAATAGTCCTGACAAAAGTGTCGGCGGTTAAAGCTGCCAATTGGGGAGTAAAGGAAATGAGGAATACTTCGTCCACGCCGAGAAAGGCCATGCGCTCAAGGCATTGCGCTGGAGTGGCTAAGCGCGGGGGGCGTTCAGCCGGGGCTAGGGTGCCATGCGGATGATCATCAAACGTAATCACCGCAGCGCGAAAGTGTTGTTGCCGCGCAGTCGTAATCAGCCGTTTCAGTAATTTGGCATGCCCCAGATGAACACCATCGAATACGCCAACAGTAATCACCCGGAACTGATTTCTGCGTTGAGGAAAACGATAATAAACGTTCATGACGCTTCCTTTGTCCGAGTAGGCCTAACCCAGTTCTGGGGCACAGGCATGCCGCTACCCTAGAATTAAGCTACTGGCGGCCACCATACCCGGTTCATTTTCAGCTGCTGATCCGTAATAATGCCCATGCCCAAAAAGGCCTGATCCGGGCCGATTACCAAGCCAGGATGATCAGCTGGCCACTGAACCGGCTGTAAGAGCTTGACCGGTTGGCCATGGCATACGGCCCGGGCCTGCTGGTCATCCAGCTGCAACCGAGGCAGGTGTATCAAAGCTTTTTCGGGCGGAACAAGCAGATCCTGCCAATGGGTACGATTCTCCGTTTGCGATAAGACTTCCCATGTTATGACTTGGCTCGAATCAAATCCATTGCTCTCCGTTCTGGTTAGCATCTGCAAATGGGCACCGCAGCCAAGGGCCTGACCGATGTCATCCGCCAGAGTACGAATATAAGTCCCGGAGGAACAACGCACATCCAGGACCAATTCATCTTGGTGGCGGGCAAGCAGCTCCAGCTTATAGATGGTGACGGTCCGGGGAGGACGATCTACCTCCACCCCCTTCCGAGCCAAACGATACAAGCGTTTACCCTTGACCTGCAGGGCTGAGACCATAGGAGGAATTTGCTGAATCATGCCGGTAAAGGACGCCAACACATCGGCCAGCCGGGCTTGGTCCAATGACGGCACCGGCCGGCGTTCCAAGACGCGGCCGCTGGCATCCAGGGTGTGGGTGGTCACCCCTAATTTGATGTGGGCTAAATAGCGTTTGTCAGTGGGTAAATAAGGAATCAAGGAGGTAGCTCGGGAAAAAGCCAAGATCAACAGACCGTCCGCGGCCGGATCGAGAGTACCCGTATGACCGACTTTAGGCCCCCCCAGCAGGCGGCGTACTTGCCCCACAAAAGCAGCGGAACTTGGTCCCGTCGGTTTAAACATGGGCAGAAATCCGGCATGCATGATCAGTCCTTAGGGGACATGCGCGTCAATACCTCTGCCAAAACTTTTTCCTGCACTTGTTCCATGGAGCCTTCCAGTAGAGCCCCGGCTGCGCGCTGGTGACCTCCCCCACCGAAGTGATGGGCAATGGTAGAAACATCCACGGAGCCACGGGAGCGAAAGGATATTTTTATTTTTTCATCTTCAGTTTCCAGAAAAAAGATGGCCACTTGCACGCCATCCACAGCCCGGACATAATTGACAAAGTTCTCGGTTTGATTTTGTTTGGCATGGGTTTCGGCCAGCATGGCACGGGTAATGTAAAACCACCCCACTGTTCTCTCGAGATTATAATTGACCGTGCAAAGCGCCCGGCCCAAAAGGGCCAAAGCTTCCAGGGGCACCCGTTCATAAAGTTGCTCATTCATATAGCTGGGCTGCACGCCCAATTCAATTAATTGCCCGATGATTTGATGGGTTCTCGGGGTAACCCCGGCATATTTGAAGTGCCCCGTATCTGTGGCAATAGCGGTATAAATGCCAATGGCCATGCGTTGATCACGTGAACAATTGAGGGCACTGACCAATTCCCAAATTTGTTCACCGGCCGCCGAGGCGGTGGGATCAATTAAATTGATTGTGCCATATCGGGCATTAAAAACGTGGTGATCAATATTGATGATATGGGCCGCCTTCTGGGTCTGCTTTATCACATTGCCTGAACGCTGTTCGTCAGGACATTCCAGATAGATTACCACATCCTTGGAGGTGGCTTGCAACTCTCCCACTTCAAATACATCATGCTGAGGAAGAAAATAATAAAGATCGGGGATGGGATGAGCATTGACGATACGCACTTTTTTGCCCATGCTGGTCAGAGCCAGAACCAAAGCCGATTCGCAACCCAGGCCGTCACCATCGGGATTGATATGTGTAGTTAAAATAAATTGTTTATGCTCGTTGATAACTTTGAGGGCATTTTCGAACTCGCGATCATAGTCCGGATCGCGATTAAGCTTCTGTTCCACCATTGTTCTTTTCCCTCTCTATGGCCAATTGGTCCAGCACTCTTAATATTTTTTCATTCTTTTCCAATTCGTCATCCAGCATAAATTGCAAATTAGGGATAGTACGCCAATTGAGACGACGGCCCAGTTCACCCTTGATAAATCCCGTGGCGTGTTTCAGCGTGTTTAAAGCCTCGATTTGTTTTTCACCTTCCGCCAGGGTTTGGATGAATATTTTTGCCTCCATCATGTCTTTGGAGACTTCGGCATGGGTGACGGAGAGCCAGGCCAAACGGGGGTCAGTCATCTTTCTTCTGATAATCTCCGAGATTTCCCGCATCAATTGGGAAGCTAGGCGATCAGTTCGTTTTCCGCCCATGAGTTACCTCTGTGTGTTAAATTACCCTTCGGCCCCGACCAGTCATGAACTCCAACTTGATGGGACTGCCTTCGGCAACAAGCCGTAGTGCTTTTGAGTCGAGGGGAATTTTATTTTATTATTTCCCCTTTATCACCAGGGATGAAGGGGAGGACGTATTAAAGATCTGTGGTTTGACCAACCCAGCAGCCCGGCCACGTCTTATCTAAATTAAATCCATCGTGGGGTTGATTAATTCCGCTTCCGCCAGTTGATCGATGAGATTGAGGGCCTGCTGCAGCGTTCGCTGCGCCCCGGCGGCAGTGGTATTGACACAAACAATGGCAATGGCGGCACGTTGCCAATAATCCTGAAAGTCCACTTCCGCCACGGAAACATTGAATTGATTCCTCAGCCGGTCGAAGAGACGCCGCAAGAGCATGCGTTTCTCTTTCAGTGATCGGTTTTCTGGGATAAACAATTCGCCCTGCAAACAGCCAATCTTCATCGTCGCTCACCTGCGGTCCCTTTTCAGCCCCAGGCACGGACTGACTCAGTCCGCTCATTACTCTGGCCGTTTATAATTTCTGGGCCACGGCTTCCAATTCAAAGGCTTCAATGATATCACCAGGTTCAAAATCTTTAAATCCGGTGAGGGTAATTCCGCATTCCATACCCACGCCAACTTCTTTGACATCCTCTTTGAAGCGGCGCAGGGATTCAATTTTGCCCTGATGAATAATCTCGCCCTGACGAACAACCTTGCCATGGGCATTACGCAGCACTTTGCCGGTGGTGACTTGTGACCCGGCAATAAAGTGTCCTGATGATAATTTAAATAGGGTTTTAACTTCGGCCTTGCCCAGGGGCACTTCGTGATAATGCGGTTCCAAGAGTCCGGTCATGGCGGCTTTAACATCTTCCACCATTTCATAAATGACTTTGTAAATACGCACATCCACATCTTCCCGTTTGGCGGCCTGATCCACTCCACTTTCAGGAGTAACATTGAATCCCAGGAGAATTGCGTTACTGGCCGCAGCCAACATGATATCACTCTCACGGATGTTGCCCACCGCACTATGAATACAGGTTAATTTCACTTTTTCCGTGGACAGCCCTTCCAGGGATTCTTTCAACACTTCTGCCGAACCCTGCACATCAGCCTTGATAATAATCTTTAATTCTTTAACCGCCCCTTCCGCGATTTGGTTGTTCAGGTTATCCAAGGTGATTTTGTTGCCTTTTTTGAGTTCTTGCTCCCGTTTGATCATTTGCCGTTTCATAGCCACTTGACGCGCCAGTTTGTCACTTTCCACCCCTTGCAGGATATCACCGGCAGAGGGCATGCCGGACATCCCCAAAAGTTCCACTGGTGTGCCTGGGCCGGCATTTTTTACAGCTTGGCCGCGGTCATTATTCAAAGCCCGGACCCGTCCATATTGAACGCCAACGACAATGGGATCTCCGACTTTAATGGTCCCCCGCTCTATCAGCGCCGTTACCACCGTACCCCGTCCACGGTCCAGTTTGGCTTCAATGACCGTACCTTTGGCTCGGGACGAGGGATTAGCTTTCAATTCCAGCATCTCCGCTTCCAGCAAAATCATTTCCAGCAGCTTGTCGATGCCTATTTTCTTTTTGGCGGAAATCTCCACAAAAATGGTTTTACCGCCCCATTCTTCTGAAATCAATTGATAATGAGACAGCTCTTGCTTAACTTGATCGGGATTGGCTCCTGGTTTGTCAATTTTATTAACCGCCACAATAATGGGCACACCGGCCGCCTTGGCATGATCAATGGCTTCCACGGTTTGCGGTTGCACACCATCATCGGCGGCCACAACCAACACCACCACATCCGTCACCTGCGCGCCCCGGGCGCGAAGGGTAGTAAAGGCTTCATGCCCCGGCGTGTCTAAAAAGGTGACCTCTCCACGGTTGGGTAGCATAACTTGATAGGCGCCGATGTGCTGGGTAATACCGCCTGCTTCACCTTCAATAACATTAGTCTCGCGAATGGCATCAAGTAACGAGGTTTTCCCGTGATTGACATGACCCATAATGGTCACTACCGGCGGGCGCGCCTTAAGGTCTTCAGGCTTATCCGGTTCCTCGTTCTGATCAAGCAGGTCCTCGCCGTACATCTCCTGAAGTTCCAAGGCATAGCCGTATTCATTCAGAAGAATTTCCAGCACATCTTGGTCCAGACGCTGATTGATAGTGGCAAAAACACCCAAACTGATCAGTTTTTTGATTACCTCAGCCGGTTTGACGTTCAAACGGTCGGCTACTTCGCCCACTGTGGCGGATTCATTAACTTTCAGAGTTGGTAATTCCCGGGCTACAGGTGCCGGTTGTTGTGGTTCCTCCGAAACCTTAGGCGGTTTGGGGTCTGGTTCTGGCTTCTTAGGAGGTGTTGATTCTTTAACCTGAACTGGTTTCACTGCGGGTGCGGCCGTAGCAGCAGCTTCGGCTTCCTGTCTAACAGCTTCCAAGGCCAGTTCTTCAGGTCGGCGTTTTTCCCGTACCGTCGGTGCTTCCGGTACGGGTTCAACGGATGCCGCAGCCTCGGACTCCAGTTCTGTTGGCGCCTCCTGTGTCTCCTGAGCTTTTTTAACCACTTCAATGGTCGGCTCCTGCGGTTTGCTTTTTTCTTCGGGAGGGGCCACCGTCATGCCGGGCACCACGGTATCATCCACTATTTCATCTTCACCCCAATGCCGCTTTATATAGGCAACCGTTTCATCTTCAAGCACACTCATGTGACTTTTCACCTGAATGCGCATCTTTTGCAATTCACCCACCAGTTCTTTGGAGGTGAGATGAAGTTCTTTGGCTAATTCAAAAACTCTTGTTTTCGGGTTCATTCACTTTCACCTTCTTCCTCTGATGCAGACCCCTCGTTTAGATCCTCTTCTGATGGTGCTTCCGCGATGGCTGGCTTGTCCTCCTCTGACTGGATCTGATCAGCATTCTCCTTGCTTTCCTGTTCTTCTTCCTTTAACTGGTCCAACCCGGAAAATAAATCCCGGGCACGAACCACTTTTTCATCAACTTTGCCCTCGGCTTCCGGTTTTCCCCAACTGGCAAACAATTCCTCGGCCGTACGTTCCGTTTTGGGTGTTTCCTTGGTGGGCAGATAGCTGCTAACGGCCGCCAATATTTTCTCGGCTGTTTTCAAACCAATTCCTGGCAGCTCGGCCAATTGCTCGGCCGTGATGCCCTGGAGCTGGGCCACGGTGCCATAGCCCGCTTCACCCAGCACAGCAGCCAGTTTCTCACTGATGCCTTTAATTTTATTTAATGGTGGCGCCGCTTGAATAAAAGCTTCTTCGGCCTTGCGCCGCATTTGTTCCTGATTCTGGGTATCACTGACAATATCTATTTTCCAGCCCGTAAGTTTGGAGGCCAGGCGTACATTCTGCCCGTTTTTTCCAATGGCTAAGGACAATTGGTCTTCCTTGACCACCACCGTGGCTTGTTTTTTGTCCATTATCATTTCCACGTTTTGTATTTTAGCCGGCTGCAGGGCTGCTTTTAGCAAAGTGGTAATATCTTCAGAAAACGGAATAACGTCGATTTTTTCTCCGCGAATCTCGCGCACTATGGATTGGATGCGTGATCCCTTGATACCCACGCAAGCACCCACAGGATCAACATTTTTATCACTGCTGTAAACCATGACCTTGGAACGCGAGCCGGCTTCCCTAGCTACACCCTTGATTTCCACCACGCCTTCGGCAACTTCCGGGACTTCCATTTCAAACATTTTTTTAATCAATCCGGGATGGCTGCGTGACAGGATTACCTGGGGGGCACGGTTGCTGCGGCGAACATCCAATACATAGGCCTTAATGCGATCGCCGCTTTGGTAATATTCCTTGGGCGCTTGTTCCCGGGCTGGAAGAATGGCTTCCGTTTCTCCCAGGTCGATGATGACATTTTTATGCTCGATCCTGATAACCGACCCGTTGATTAATTCTCCTAGGCGCTTCTTGAATTCTTCATAATTGGCATTGCGTTCCGATTCCCGAACCCGCTGCAGTACCACCTGTTTGGCGGTTTGAGCAGCAATGCGCCCGAAATCAGAAGGCGACATGGTTTGTTCCACAATATCTCCCAGCTGAACCTGGGGATTCAGGCGTTGGGCTTCCTCCAAAGCTATTTGGTGCCAGGTTTCCTGCACATCTTCCACTACTTCCTTGCGCACATGGGCCACCAGTTCACCGGTAGCTTCATTAAATTCCACCCGGATATCCTGGGCAGCGCCGTAATTTTTACGGGAGGCTGAAATCAAGGCTGCTTCAATAGCTTCAATCAATACATGCCGTTCTACCTTGCGGGAACGTTCAATCTGACGCATTACTTCTACAATTTCAAAGTTCATAGTCATCACCTTTTTTTTATGCAAGCACATTGGCTGACATCACCATGCTCAGGCTGAAGCCCATGCGTGTTGCCCCCAAGTTTCGCCGACAAGGCAGCGTTCCTTTGGGGGCCTAAAATAAAAAGAGTGGGCCTAGTCGTCCCACTCTTTCGCGCAAAGACTCAACTTAAGGCAGTAGAATAGGGCTGTTTCTGCTTCAAGTCAAGCAAAAAATATGAAGCCCAAGCCGGCCTCTGTGCGCCATCTGTTTTTTTGTTGCCAAACCCTATCGGAGTTTACTATCATCCTATCAATCCCGGATGGTGTGGTCAAACGCCGGAAAAAATGTGCGTGATTGCTATAGAAAAAGGTAGGAAATTGCCCAGCCCTGCCCAAGTGGACTTTTTAAAACGGATAACCCATTTTTAACTGTTACGGAGGACGATTGTCTTCCCAATGGTAAGATCGGATGTCATCTTGAAGGATCAACTCTCTGACCTACAGAACCTAGCCGGAACTACTCCTGTGCTGATGGATTACCCCACGGCCGGCTTGGTCACCTTTAAATGCGGCGGACCGGCCGCAGCTTTTGCTGCCCCGGACTCATTAGCCGACCTACAGGCGTTGTTGCAGGCAGCCCATGATTTGAAATTGGCCACTTTTATTTTGGGAGGCGGAAGCAATGTGCTCTTTCGCGACCCAGGATTTCAGGGACTGGTACTTAGTACCTCCCGGTTGGATCACCTGGAATTATTGGAAAATCATCGTGTCAAAGTAGGTGCTGGTTTACCGGTGGCTGCCCTGACCGCCTTCACCATACAAACTGGTCTTGGCGGCTTTGAGTGGGCCTGTGGCCTGCCCGGCTTCGTCGGTGGGGGGCTTTTCATGAATGCCCGCTGCTACGGATCCTCTTTTGCCGATATAACTGAACAAGTGACAGCCCTGGACAGTGCGGGCAAAATAAAAACACTCACCCGGGGCGAGTGTCAGTTTGCCTATAAACATTCCCTATTCCAGACCCAACCGTGGACTATCGTGGAAGCGGTTTTGCAGCTGAGGCCTGAAGATCCTGAACATGTCAAGACCCAGAGTGACCTTCATCTTCGTGACCGTACCAGTAAGCATCAATTTGATTGGCCTTCTGCCGGCTGCGTCTTTAAAAACGACCATGCGCACAGCATGCCTTCAGGCCAGTTACTAGAAGACTGCGGCCTCAAAGGCTACAGCGCGGGTGGTGCCCGGGTTTTTGAGCATCATGCCAATTTTATTATTAACTGGAACAGCGCCACGGCTACGGACGTGGAAGCTGTCATGCACCATATGCAACAGGAAGTGCAGACGCAAAAAGGGGTTTGGCTGGAACCGGAAATACGACTGGTAGGCTGATCTCGAACAAGACCGTGACCATTAAAACAACGACGTTTGATCGCTGGCCGGCAATACGGTCAAGCATCCATGCTGAGTCATGATTTCGATGACGTTTTTATTGGCTCCCGTACGCTTGCTCAAATCCTCCACTGACCGGAAAAGCCTGAGCTCCCTTTCCTGGACAATTTTTTTGGCGCACGTCAGACCCAGGCCGTTTAAGGATATCAGAGGTGGGATAATTTGCTTGTCCCCCAGGATCTTGAAGGTTTCGGCCGCGGAGATGGCCATGTTCACCGGTTTAAATTCAATGCCCCGGGCAAAGGCTTCCCGGACAACTTCCAGTACGGTCTGAGCATTTTTATCCTTGGCCGTCAAATCCTGGCGGCCTTTAAGTTCCTTTAATTTATTATTAACCCCCTGCAACCCTCCAAAAACCACCAGTTGGGCATCGAAGGATTCCGCATTTAAAGAAAAGTAATTGGCATAAAAAGCAGTTGGGAAATGTACTTTAAAATAAGCTATCCTGAAGGCCATAATGCAATAAGCCACCGCATGGGCCTTGGGAAACATGTATTTAATCTTATTACAGGATTCGATGTACCACTCGGGTACTTTATGGTTTTTCATGGCTGTTTCCCACTCCGGCGTCAGCCCCTTACCTTTGCGAACGGATTCCATTATTTTGAAAGCCAAGGATGGTTCCAAATCTTTGGAAATAAGGTAATTCATAATGTCATCACGGGCTGAAATAACCGTGGAAAGGGTAGCTGTACCGGCCTTAATAAGATCAGCAGCATTATTAAGCCATACATCGGTGCCGTGCGACAGGCCGGAGATGCGTACTAATTCAGAAAAGGCCTTGGGCTTGGTGATATCCAACATCTGTCTTACGAATTCCGTTCCAAATTCGGGAATGCCCAGAGTGCCGATCCCAGTGTGGATGTCTGCTTCTGAAAGGCCCAAAGAGTCCAGACCGGAAAATATCTTTAATGTTTCCGGATCATCCAAAGGAATGGATCTGACATCCACTCCGGTCCAGTCCCCCAGCCGGCGTAGGGAGGTAGGATCATCGTGGCCGAGCACATCCAATTTAAGTAAGGCATCGTGGATGGCGTGATAGTCCAAATGTGTGGTCACGACGTCGGAATTTTTATCGTCCGCAGGTCGCTGCACAGGCGTAAAATCATAAATCGACATATCGGCAGGTACAATCATGATGCCGCCTGGATGCTGACCGGTAGTTTTTTTGACACCCGCACATCCCCGGGTCAAACGATTGATCTCAGCTTCACGCAATACCAGTTTGTTGTCATCCAAATACTTTTTTACAAACCCATAAGCCGTCCGATCGGCCACCGTCGAGATAGTGCCTGCCCTGAAAATGTGATCAGCATCAAACAATTCTTCTAAAAATTTATGAGCCCGGCTTTGGTATTCTCCGGAAAAATTCAAGTCAATGTCGGGTGTTTTATCCCCTTTAAAGCCCATGAAGACTTCAAAGGGAATGTCCATGCCTTGCTTGCTCATGACCAGGCCACAAACCGGACATTGTTCATCCGGTAAATCGGCGCCCATACGGCCTTCCACATCCCAAGCCACATGACGACAGCTGGTGCATAAGTAATGCCCGGGCAGCGGATTGACCTCGGTAATCCCCAGCATGGTCGCAGTTAAGGAGGACCCGACCGATCCGCGCGAACCTACCAGATAACCGTCGGCCAGCGATTTTTGCACCAGTTCACGGGCTATGAGAAATAAACTGGCAAATTTATTGTGGTTGATAGCCGTAATTTCCCGTTTTAACCGTTGGTCCACCACTTCAGGCAAGGGTGTGCCGTAGATTTCATGGGCCCGGCTGAGGGCCATTTTTTCCAATTTGGCTTCCGCGTCAGGTAGTTTGGGCGGGTAAAAATCCAGTTTTAGAGGTTCAATTTTTTCAATCCATCCGGCTACCTTTTGCGGACCTTGGATCACAACCTCTTTGGCTAAGGGTTCACCCAGATAATCGAATTCTTTTAGCATTTCTTCGGTGGTGTGGAAATAAAGGGGAGCTTGTTGCGCTGCATCATCATAGCCCTGGCCGGCTTGCAAAATACATCGGAAAATTTCATCACCTGGTTCCAGAAAGTGAACATCCCCCGTGGCCACCACCGGGCGGCCCTGACTTTGGGCGATGGCCACAAGCCGTTTATTAATGGCCTGAAGTTCCAGATCATCCTTGACCACACCATTGCGGATAAGGAACTGATTGTTGCCATTAGGCATAATTTCCACATAATCATAGCGGCCGGCAATAACCGCCAGCTCCTGGTCATTGGCCCCTTCCAACAGGCGCCGGTATAACTCCCCTTGTTCGCAGGCAGTTCCAAAAATCAGCCCTTCCCGGTATTTTTCCAGCAAGGAGCGGGGAATACGAGGATGACGATAAAAGTACTTGAGATGCGCTTCCGAGGTCAAACGGTAGAGATTGCGTAACCCCTTGAATTCTTTGACTAAAATAACAATATGATAAGGCCGTTTGGGTTTTTTATCTTTGAGCCATTCATCCTCGATCAAATAGCTTTCCACCCCATAGATCACTTTAAGTCCATGGGCTGAAGCAGCAGCCATAGCCTCAGGAAACCCCTGCACCACACCATGATCCGTGATGGCCACAGCGGGATGGCCGAATTCCGCAGCTTTGGCCACCAGCTGTTTGACTTCCGGTAAAGCATCCATGGCACTCATTTGCGAATGGGCATGCAACTCCACCCGTTTATCCTGGGCTGCCATAAGATCATGGCGCCGCTCTTTTTCTCCAACCATCACACTATTGACCATCATGCATAAATCTTGAGAATATTTATCTGTCTGAACGGATCCTTTAATTCGTACATAGGCGCCGCATTTAATCTCAGACGAAACCTGTTGCTCTGCATCCACAAACATGCGCGCATTAATACTGCTGGTTTTATCATAAATATCCATCAGTACCAGCTGCCGTCCGGTGCGCAACACCTTTTTTTCAAAAGCTACCAATTCCCCCTCAAAAACAACATTTTTTTCTTCTTCGTTGATCTCTTTGATAGGACGTGGCTGGCCGGCGATGCTTCTGCCAAAAACCAGCTTCCAGGCTGCTTTTTGTGGTTTGCCTCCATGAGGCCGATCCTGGCCGTCAGATTGTGGCCCCAGATCTTTTTCTTGCTGCATCCTTTCCAACTCTTCCCGAATGCGCTGTTCATATAAAGCTTCGCGGTGTTTGACTTCTTCTTCGAAATTGCCCAGTTCAAATTTCACCTGAATTTCGCGCTGCAACCGCTCACTCAACAACCGACTGATCTTTTTGTCCCCTTCTTGCTTTTTCAAAGCCGCCAAACTCATTTTATTAGCCAGGGCGATTTTAATTTTCCCTTCTTCCAGAGCTTGAAACCGTACCAGAGACAGATAAGCCGCGGCCATATTGACTTCCTTGGAAAAAACCACCAACAAATCCTGCCAATGTTCCTGCAGATAGGCAAGGGCCGAGACCTGACCATTGGGGTAATGCAAATCCCAAACGATGCGGGGGGGGGATGGTTGGTCCCACGTTTCACTTAAGGACTGGGATAAAGCTTCCAGAGCAGGCTTTTCAATGGCATGATTGGATAATAATTGGATCAAAATAGTTGGGGGCTTGGTGGTGACCGTCACAGAGGATGCTTGGGCACTGAGTACGTGTTTTTTCATATGATCGGCGATTTCCAGGTTTTCAAGGACATTTTTTAACAGAGGGGTTAGGGCAATAGACTCCAAGCGTACATCACAGCTCATGGTTGTCTCCACGTCTTATTCATACAAGGACGAGATTATAGTGCTGATCCCAAGTACCGTCAAGCCCAAAGCGGAGCGCCTCATACATAAAGGTACTCCGGTTAAGTCTTAAATTGAAGTTCTGGATAAAATAAAAAAGGCCAGCCTTTCTGGAAAAGGCAGGCCCACGTATAAAGCTGGTAAACGCGAAATACATCGTCAAAATATTTTCGTTTTAAACAACTTACTCCCTGGGCCGGTCCACGATGGCAACAGCTGTATTGCTCACATCCCGATTGAGGGAAATAATGTCAGCCAAGCTTTTATCCGTATCGGCAGCAGTGACCCGGAAAGCCGCCAGGGGGGCGCCATTGAGCTCTACTACAATACCTTCCATGCCCACCCCCACGCCATTGGCCGTGCCAGCATTGATTAAGATTTTGGTGGCCCGTCCTCCGTTTTTTTCAATTTGTAAAATCTCAGTTTTAATTCGATCCACGGGAACTTTGGGTTGAGGTTTCACAATGGGTTTTTCCGCTCCCGGTAAATTATCCACATCGGTTTGAATCACTTCTGGTTCTTTTTTGACAGGCATTTCGCCGTGCTTTTGATAATACCGGGCAGCCTCAATGTTTTCCTTGGCAATCACTAGCTTTTTGTCCAGATCCAGAGCAATTTGCCATTCCTGAATCGCCTCTTCAACGCGGTGCTGTTGAAATAAACGATCACCCAGCGCCAGATGCTTCTTAGCCATACGATTGGCTGCGTAACCAGCCGTGGATAAAACCATGATTATGAATGCTGTTAGGATATATTTCTTCATCAACGCTCCCACCTTATGCAGAAATATAGTTACAGGGTATCAAACTGTCTTCGCCTTCTTTTGGCACTCAAATCAATCGGGATGTTCAGATACACATAGCGAAAGGTCTGCAGATCAATAGTCCCTAAATTGGCGTTATAATCAGGATAAACTTTTTTCAGGGCTGCCAGCGTGGCTTTATCTAAAACGCCGGTCAGAGCCACATTATAGCCATAGAGATATAACCATTCCTGGACGCTGGCCGTCACACCGGTATTGGTTAAATTGTAAAAGTAATTGTCAATGCTGTCCAGCACGACGCGGTCGGGTGTAGCATCATTACCTAAAAGACGCCAGTAAGGAAGCATGAGATGTTTACCTACCAACTCAATCATGCTCAGTTCCACCAGTACCCTGACAGCCGCATGCCGTCCCTGGACTTTTTTAATACTGCCTTTACCGCCAAAAGACTGACCAAATAAGCTGATGCCCAATTCCCGGTCTGCCAGTACTTTCCTGACTTCCATAGAATTGACCGTATTCATACGCGACAACCCGGTCATGGTTTGAAAATCGAGAAGATTAAAATCCAGAGTTATACGGGCCACCCCATATTTGTCAGCACTGCTGTAGCGAATTCCCGTAGCGGCGGAGGGAAAGTCCGCGGGTAAGCCTTTAAATTCTGCGTCAGCACTTGCATCGGTGTTGGTACCACGCGTTTCCAAGCCGCGGTCAAATTCGGTAATCCCTCCGGTGAGTACCACGTCGGGAATGACTTTATTGGAAAAATTGGAGTACCCGGTGACCATTTGGTTCTGGATAAAAGAAGGATCATAGGGAATATACACAGTCCGGCCGCCGATAGAATTAAGGGCACTTTTCATCATCTCCGTAATATCGCGAGGAATTTCGCCGCCAGTGGCCATGGAGGACCCGGTATTGTCTCCCACTGGCTGGCACTGAATCTTCATGTTGGGAGTGCCATAGATTTCCGTCATCAACCCCAGATTGTGCAGGGATTGGGTGTAGTTGGTAATCGTTGTGAACGGCTTGGTCTCTTTAAGCTCCATATCCACCTGCCGTGGGTCCAAAGAGGAGCAAGCCAATTGCAGCAAACTCAACCCAACAATCATCAGTGATTGAAATGTAAGAACGCTTGTTTTCCGAGGGACCTTCATCTTGGCACTCACTATCATGGGTTAACTCCAGCAAGAAATAGTATATTAAAGAATTACCAGCTATTTTTCAATGACAATATTATAAACCTTGTCCACCTTGCTCCCTGCTTCCACCACCACACTGTTTTCGTTGTTGTCCGACTGCCCATCATAAACATTGGTGACGTTTTTTTGGGCGTCGTTGCCCTTGTCTTTGGCATCAGCACTTTTTCTTGTTTTGGCTTTTCCAACGGCATCTACTACAATAAAATTGATATTGTTGGCACTACTACCTAAATCATCATCCGCCCCAATAGATTCATCGGTATAGGTGGAAATCCCATCATCTAAATCATTTCCCCATACAACAAAGGCGGGTAATATAATACAATAGGCAATACCAGCAAATAAAAAAATGGCGAGCTTTCGCATTATCTTCATCCAATCTGCCAGCACACTCTCTGCTGACCTCAATGCTTGAACCCATAAACCCAGAATTCGAACAACTTCACCCCTATATATTTTCCCCGGGCCGTACATTCCTACCCGGCCCGGGGAATCTTTCCGGTTTGCTATTCTCCCGAAATCGAGCCCATATTCGCTTCGGTGTTCCTTCCTACCGAAGCATTGATGCCGTTGTCAATACTGGCGCTGTTGTTAACGGTGGCGCCTGATGTGACATTCGTATTCGCTATATCCACAGAACCCATGGTGGCTTTCGAGTGATCACCCACCGCGGCATTAATACCGCCTGTGATATTAGCGGTATTATTAATTTCGCCATTCACTTGACTATTCTTAAGGGAAACACTACCCATACTGGCACTAGAGCCATCGCCCACTGCGGCATTGATTTGCTTACCTTTCATAACTGCTGCATTATTTACTGTGCCGGTTTTTCCCACGCCTCCGCCCTCGATCTCAATGCTGGACATGGTGGCTTTGGAATTCTTGCCCACTGCAGCGTTAATTGAACCTTTGGTGACGTTAGCTGAATTATTCACTGTACCTTGAATTTTGGTATTCTTCATGCTGATCGAGCCCATGTTGGCAGTGGTGTTTTCTCCAACCGAGGCGTTGATAGCCCCACCTTCGATATTGGAGCTGTTTTTAACACTGCTTCCTTTTTCCGTGGTTGTGCCGGAAAACTTAATAGAACCCATATTTGCTTTGGACCCGTCGCCGACCGCGGCATTAATAGCATTTTTACCAATTTTTGATTCATTGCTCATCTCACCGCCCACCTGTGAGCTGGATGCAGCATAGGCTTGCATGGCTAACAAAGATAACATTGCGATAAATAAACTGATTTTCTTCATAATTCCTCCTCATTTTTTTAAGAATGTTTTTTCATTAAGCCTAATTTCTAAAAAATCCCTTTCTATGGTTCTGTTCACCTCCCACGTTAGATTGTCTGTTTAAAAAAATATTTTGCTAGCGCTCAGATCTTTATTGCCTCTGGTAAAATAAATTGAGAGGCCACTTAATGCTCATGCCAACAGCCTGGCCTTAGAGCAAAGGAAAGACGCCCTGTTTGTACATAAGCTCATTTGAATACCACAGAATTTTTATTTGAAGTCCCTTTTCCCGCCTGTACATTTAAATTCTGCCCCGTCAAGCTACCGCCAGGAACCTTAATGTCGTTTATCACAATTCCCGCACCAGAACCAGTGTGAAGTCCACCTCCACCGGAGCGATTTTTAATCACCACAGATGCGGAATTCGCTTCGGCATTATTACCCACTGCCAAATTGGTCGCTGTCATACCTGAAACGTTGTTGGTAATATTTCCGCGGTAACTGGCTTTTTCCATATAAACCGTTCCCTGATTGGCACGTCCCCCGGAAAGTGCTAAATTCGTGCCAATGCTGCTCACATTATTATTAACGTCGCCTTCCAATTGGCTATTTTTCATAACCACCGCAGATTGATTGGCCTTGGTTCCGTTGCCGCCGAGAGCAATATTGGTACCTGCAACACCGGAAATATTATTAGAAACATTACCTTTTAAGGTGCTGTTCTCCATATCCACGGCCGCTTGGTTGGCTGTGGCACCCTCGCCAATAGCCACGTTGGTCATTAAACCACCGCCAGCATTATTATTCACGTTACCTTTGAGATTACTATTTTTCAAGTGCACGGCCGCCTGATTGGCCTTAACATTTTTACCAATGGCAATATTGGTAGCAGCCCCAGCAACGGCTGTATTTTTAACTTCACCCTGCATATGACTGCCTTCTGTGTGCACGGATGTCTGATTGGAGGTGGCGTTCTCCCCAATAGCCACATTGGTAGCCAACCCAGCAGCAGTAGCATTTATCACCGAGCCTTTGACCGAACTATTGACGGCGCGTACAGACGCCTGATTGGCTTTGACATTCTTACCAATACCAATATTGGTAAGAAGCCCACCCACACCGGCATTTACCGCCATGCCGTTCAAATGACTGTTTTTTGCACTCACTGATGCCTGGTTAGCTTTGACATTCTCACCGATACCTACATTGGTAGCACCAGCTCCCCCGACAAGGTTAACTGCGGCTCCGTGCATCCGGCTATTTTCCAGACTTGTAGCGCCTTGATTGGTTTTAACGTTTTGGCCAATACCAACATTGGTCACTGCCACGCCGGCGGCGATATTCACGGCCGCGCCTTGCAGCCGGCTGTTTTCCATATGAGTTGAACCTTGACTGGCTTTCACATTTTCTCCAATCCCTACATTGGTGGTGGCCGCACCACCAGCGATATTCACGGCCGCGCCTTGCAGCCGGCTGTTTTCCATATGAGTTGAGCCTTGACTGGCTTTCACGTTTTCACCGATTCCTACGTTGGTTACCACCGCGCCACCAGCAGTATTCACTGCAGCACCCTGCAGGGTGCTATTTTCCATATGCGTGGACGCTTGATTGGCTTTCACGTTTTCCCCAATCCCCACGTTGGTAGCAGCTGCGCCGCCGACAATATTTACGGCAGTACCTTGCAGCCGACTGTTTTTCATGTGTGTGGATGCTTGGTTGGCTTTCACATTCGAACCTATGCCCACGTTGGTGAGATAGGCTCCGGCACCACCATTAACAGCTACACCTTGCAGGGTGCTGTTTTCCATATGCGTGGACGCTTGGTTGGCTTTTACATTTTCACCGATCCCAACATTGGTCGCCGCTGCACCACCGGCAATATTTATGGCAGCACCTTGCAGCCGGCTGTTTTCCATATGCGTGGACGCTTGGTTGGCTTTTACATTTTCACCGATCCCAACATTGGTCGCCGCTGCACCACCGGCAATATTTATGGCAGCACCTTGCAGCCGGCTGTTTTCCATGTGCGTGGCTGCTTGGTTGGCTTTCGCGTTTTCCCCAATCCCCACGTTGGTGAGATTAGCACCGGCAGCACCATTGACCGCCACACCTTGCAGGGTGCTGTTTTCCATATGCGTGGACGCTTGGTTGGCCTTCACGTTTTCCCCAATCCCCACGTTGGTAAGATTGGTACCAGCAGCGCCATTGACCGCCACACCTTGCAGGGTGCTGTTTTCCATATGCGTGGACGCTTGGTTGGCCTTCACGTTTCCCCCAATCCCCACGTTGGTAAGATTGGTACCAGCAGCGCCATTGACCGCCACACCTTGCAGGGTGCTGTTTTCCATATGCGTGGACGTTTGATTGGCTTTAACATCGGCACCAATTCCTGCATTGATATGATTATTCCCTGTGGCCGCATTAACAGCCACACCTTCGAGTTTACTGTTCTTTAAATGGGTGCTGGCTTGGTTACTGTGCGCATCGTTTCCAATGGCTGCGTTGATAGCGTTCTGGCTTTTCTGCACGTTCACCGCTGCACCCGACATTTGGCTGGATCGTATTTGGACTGCGGATTGATTAGCGGTAACATTTTCGCCAATGGCCGCATTAACCTGGGTTTGACTACTGGATGAGTTTATCAAGACACCGTTGACCTGGCTTTCTTTGACAGCTACAGATCCTTGATTGGCTTCTGCGTTTACGCCCACCGCCGCATTGACCATGTTTTGTCCCCTCACCGCGTTGACAACTGCACCCTTGATTTTGCTGTTTCGAGTAACCACACTGCTTTGGTTTGCGGCTGTTGCGGCGCCCACGGCAGCATTAATGCGATTATTGCCGTCCTGATCGCTATTAACAACAACGCCGTTGATTTCACTGCCTTTAAAAACGATGGACCCCAAATTCGATGTTGCATTCTCGCCTACGGCAGCATTAATTGCTGTACTATGATAATCCACACTATTGACCACAATACCCGCAGTCTTGGTGCCACCCGTTTTAGGCTTGTAAGCGTGGGCCAAAGAGTTGGCGTTGGCATTTTTTTTGCTGGAAGACGGGTTATTAACTGGCTGGCCTTTGACAGTCTGCTTGTTTCCTACACTGCTGTTTGCAGCAACATTTTGGGGTTTACCAGAATTGCCCTGTTGCTTGGCACTTGTCTTACTGGCGCTTGGCGATTCAGCTTTTTCCGATTGGTCGCCGCTGCGGGGATTTTGGCCGTTGCTGCCCGCTTCTGCGGATGCGGAAGATCCGGACCCACTACTATCCCCACCGCCACCATAATTACTATTTATTTTATCCGTGCCTGCTGCAGAATTCGAGACACCACTACCGGCACCGGCACTTTTGCTGCCAGCATAAGTTTCTGAGCTTTGAGAATAACTATTTGCATTACTGGCCGAACTGCTGCCAGAATGGCTGGCACCTTCAATGTTAGCCGATCCACTACCACTTGTAGCAACATTACTATAGTTGCTACCTTTGCCAGTGCCGTCTATGCTACTGCCCGCCATGTATCCATATCCGTTATTTCCGTTAGCTGCAGCAGTGCCAATACCCTGCCTGGATCCATTTTCAGTGATTTTTACGCCACTCTGAGCCATAGTGCCGGACATCAAATCGGCATTGCCATTAACGCCTGGCATTCCAATATTATTACCTGTACCCTGATACTGATCCGTCAGACCGCCGGCAGATTGGGTGAATTGCCCAGAATCCACGCCGGCCCCGCTGGGATTATTTTTTTGCAAAGCTGTGGCCTTATCCATATTGCTTTCCATATATGATTGGATTTTGCTTTGTTTTAACATCGTCACAACGCCTTCATTTATAACCTCATTAGAAAGCGGGTTCTTTATGTTAGACTGATTGTTGCTACCGGCTTTTTTGTCACTGGAATCTTGTCCCGCCAAGATGTTATTGCCGGACGATTCATAATCAACGGTTGAATCGGGTTGTGCATCTTTGGGAACGCTGCCGTTGACATCCGTCTTGTCCAGCTTTTTTTTGATAGCAACCAATTTGTCGGCGGCTTTGTAGTTGGCTTCAGCGCTCACATAATTCAATTTCCTTTTATCAGCATTAGCCGAATCATTAAGGCTGTTATGAGCTTTCCAGAGAGTTTCGCCCAGATCGTGTTTAGCCTTGTTAGCATAACCTGCACCCTTCTGTTCATATTCATCCTTCATTTTATCAGCATTGATTTCATCTTGCGCTTCTTGTACTTTTGCCAGAGATTCTTTTTTTACTTCATCACCTCGAGCTTGGTTTTCAGCTCTGAGCTGGTCGCCTTGTCGGGTATAAGTTTCCCGAAGTTCTGTACCTCTCGCTTCATTTTCCTGTTGGAGTTGGCTTCCCATTTCCTTGTATTTTTTTCCAGTATCAGAGCTAAAACCCTCGGAAGAACGTTTGCTGATTTCCTCTTTGATCTCATGCCGGCTGACTGCCCCGCTGCTTTGCTCAATTCCTTCTTCGCTGTCGCTCATGGCGGCAGCAATACCTTGATTGGTTTTATCCAATCCTTCTTGGATTTTCTGGTCCCGGCCGCCGCTTTTAATCCGAATTTCTACGACGTCAGGTTTTTTTTTGGATAAGGCAAACGAAGGAACCATTAAAAAGCAGATAGCTGTAGCAAGGACAACCATGCTCCTGTAACAAAAAGACTGAGTATTCCCTAATAACATGTCGTCCTCCGGGGCGCAAGACCCGTAAATCTCCCCACGGCAAGCCGCGGGTCTGCCCCGAATGTGGGGCATTTGAGTCGAGTGAAATTTTATTTTACTGTTTCGCATTCATCCCCAAGGTTTGCCCCGGGATCAATGAGAACTTATTATGAAGGAACGTTAAAACCATAAGCAAGTATATCAGATAATCGGGCCTCCGGTTAGTGCTGCCTAAAATATTTCAAATCATTTTTACGCCCTTAGTATTGACAGGTTTGCCCGGATTTCCTTTCATTTTTTTTATTTTTTATTGATGGTAATATCACTATTGCTGGTGCGGCAGATAATTTTAACCGCTGGATGAGCGCTGGTCTGGGCTTTGACAACGTCTTGGTCGTTTTGCGATGGTTGGTGGTGAAATTTGAAATCACTGCGAATTTCGCCATTGGAGGTTTCCCCGTCCAAGCTAAAGGCCGTGCTACTTCCTAGGACCAAGGTAATGTCGTCATTGCTGGTTGAAAATCGACTGGTACCTGGTAATAAGCCACCTTCAAAGCGAATGGCGCTATTGGAGGTCTCGGCCAAGACTTCAGCCGACTGACTAACGACCGTGATCTCGCCATTGCTGTTTTTCAGGACTAATTTTCCGCTGCCACCGTCGACATTAATGGGATCATTGCTGGTTTCAAGGGTCAATGGACCTTTAGCCCCGACCACTTGAATTGGATTGTTGGAGGTACTGGCTGTAACAGCATTTACAGGACCCAAAGCGTCAATCTCGCCGTTGCTGGAAGCCAGCAGCAAGCTGGTGCTCACCGGGACTTGAAGTGAGGCAGAGGCACCGCTATTGGGCCGATCCAGACGGTTATCCAGACGTCTGGCAATAATTTCCAGACGGCCTGCCTTGACCGCTATTTGGATATCAATATTTTTTAAATCCGCTTTGGCTTCTTCAGGACTGTAACCACTGCCCCGTTTGACAATGGTCATGGTAGCGTTTTTCTGGGGAACTGCTTCTACTTTAATATAACCGTTGAACATTTTCACTGTAACTTGGTTGAAGGCTTGGGTAATATCCTTGGCAACTGTTTCTTCAGCCGTATGAATGGTCATGGCCCGGAGAAGTTGGGGCACCGCTATCCCTGTAAACATCATTATCATAGCAGCAAAAAAGCAGGTCTTGAAAGACCAAAGAACAGCACGAAGTGGAAATGATCGCTTGCTTCCGGACATTGGCTCCATTTTTTCCCTCCCAGCCGTTAAAGTGAAAAGTTCCCGCTTATGGTTTAAGATCCACTCGCGACTTCCTTAAATTTTTATTGCTATGTTTCTTTAGACGGACGATTATAAATTTTCTTTCACTTTTTTTAATTTTTTTAACGAAATAAAACCTCGCCTATCGAGGATTCCAACCCATTTCGGATATGATTCGCGACATTATTTAATGCAAAAATAGCCGCAACTATCCAAAACTGATTGTTTTAAGCTGAAATAGGACTTTATTATACGCCAAACGGGAAGGGGCTCAATGAAAAAACGAATTTTTACGGGCTTAATTGAGCTCCCGGTTATTTGAAATGTTGGAAGAAGATGAGGTGCTGGATAGGCTTTCTCTTTTAGTCACGGAGCGTGGTCCCGCATTTCGGGCAAATACGAGGATTAAAGGTGGCACCCAGATATTTCCGGCATACAGGACAACGCCAATTGATATAAATATACACAATGCCTACCATAATAAATAAAATGAAGGGATAGAACAAAATTTGCCGCGGAAGCCCGCCAATATGGGTGGCGCCCATCCAACCCAAGAGTTGGTATCCAACGATAAAAATAACAGCTGGTATAAAAACCAGCCATTGCTTTTTTTTCCTAATTTTAAACAGTTTTTTAATGTCTTCTTCAGATAAATGGTCTTCCATCAGCGTACTCCATAACCTGTATAACCATGGTGTTGGCTTTAGTCGATTTTTACCAATTTTGATTGGGTTTATTTTTTACTGTTAATGAGTTTCTGGTAAGTCTCCAGCATTTCCTCGGCTTTGGTTTCAGCTGACCAATTAATGGCCTGCTGGGCCGCTTCTTCCAAGGCTTTTGCATACAACGCCTTGTCCGTCAATAGCCTGGTAACCGCCTCGGCAAACTCGTTCACATCCAGGTTCACAGCCAACCCGCCGCCACCGGCCATAACATCTTTTACCCCCATGGCAGCTACTGCCACACAAGGCGTGCCGGCGGCCATGGCTTCCGTGAGCACCAGCCCCTGGGTTTCCGTAACCGAAGCCAGAAGGTTAATGTCCGCGGCCGCGTAGAGATCAGCCCAATCCTGCTTTGACAGCAGCCCAATGAACATCACCTTATTTTCCAATTTCCGTCGTTTGGTCTCGGCCTTCACACTCTCCAGGGCCGGTCCCACGCCGGCAATTACCAAACGTGCTTTGGGAAAACGGGGCGCGAGTTTTTCATACACATCCAATAGAAAAGGAAGATTTTTCTCATGGGCCACCCGTCCCATAGTCAGCAGCATAGGTTCATCCTCAGCGAGCCCGATTTGCTGACGCATCCGGCGATGATCAACCTGCTTAAAGGGTGAAAGATCGGTGCCGGTCGGCAGAATTTTTATAGGCTTGGTCACACCGTAACTCTGAAGCCGTTCATAAATAGATGTTGACGGTACAATTATAAAATCATGCATATCACACAGAATTTTACTAAGTTTTTTGGCAAATGGAATACTCAAGGCCTTGGGCACAAAAGGAAAATAATGCGGCATATAGGCTTCAAATAAAGTGTGATACGTGTGCAGCGTGGGAATTCCCAGGCGTTTGCCCAAGCGGGCCATGGCCATACCCAAAGCGAAAGGCGTCTGGGTATGAAGGACATCGAGATGCAAAGACGAGACTTTTTTTAAAAAAAGACGGGATTGCTTTTTAAAAGGATTGGGGAGCCGGTCTTCAGGATTAAAGAACAGATACTGCGAGGGAAATCGCCAAAGAGTTTCCGTGGACTCTTTGGCTTCCGGAAATTGCGGTGCAAAAATATAAACTTTGTGGCCGAGCTTTTCAAATTCCTGGGCAAAGGTTTGGATTGATTTTGCCACCCCGTTGACCCGGGGGAAGTACGTGTCCGTGACCAGTCCTATGTTCATGGGTTCATCCATTCATCATTTTGGTGATCATTTCAATGATCACTGGTTTTATTTGATCCCTTTCGATTAAACTTTTCTCCTCTTGATCACGCCGCTTCAATTCGATTTTATTATCGGCCACACTCTTGCCAAAGGTTAGCCGGATGGGGATACCCAGCAGATCGGCATCCTTGAATTTAATCCCCGCCCGTTCATCCCGGTCGTCCAGCAGCACCTCCAGCCCAGCAGTCGTCAGCTCTTCATAAACCGATTCGGCCATGGCTTGGGCTTTTTCGTCTTTGGGGGTCAATGGTAACAGAATTACCTGATAAGGGGCCAGGGCCATGGGCCATTTGATACCCGCCTCGTCATGATTTTGTTCAATGGCAGCAGCCACAATTCTGGTAACGCCGATGCCATAACACCCCATAACACAAAATTGGCTCTGGCCGGCCTCATCCAGAAAAGTGGCATTCATACTTTGCGAATATTTCAACCCCAATTTAAAGACATGGCCTACCTCAATGCCCCGTTCAATGGTAAGTTCTCCATTGCAACAAGGACAACCATCGCCGGCTTGAGCCACAGTGAGATCCAGAATTTGTTCAGCCTGAAAATCACGACCGGGCTGGACGCCGGTGGCATGGGTGTCCTTTTGATTTCCCCCGGTCACCAGATCAACAGTGCCTTCCAAAGACCTGTCCATCAACAGGTGGGCTACACCTTTAAGCCCGAAAGGACCGGCAAATCCTACAGGCGCACCGGTGGCTGCTTCTATTTGCTGAACCGAGGCCAGCTTGAGGGTTGTAGCTCCCAGATGATTCAACAATTTAACTTCATTAACTTCCCGGTCGCCGCGAATTAATACCGCCACCACTTGGCCGTCGGCATCGTAGAGCATGGTTTTAGCGATGCGCGTCAGGGGCACGTTCAGAAAATCGGCGACATCCTGTACACTATGGCGGTTAGGCGTGGCTACCAGTGTCAATGGCGCCTTCTCATCCCCAGCTGGTGCTGGTTTAACCCGGCCGGTTGCTTTTTCTGTATTAGCTGCATAATGGCAGACGGAACAGGTGGCAATGGCATCCTCACCCGTATCGGCCAACACCATGAATTCCGAGGAAAAAGAGCCACCGATAGTGCCTGAATCCGCTTCTACGGCTTTAAACCGCAATCCGCACCTTTCAAAGATGCGATGATAGGTCTCGAACATGGTCTGATAATCCTGCTGGGCACCCTGCTCATTGCGGTTAAAGGAATAGGCGTCCTTCATAATAAATTCCCGGGAGCGCATGACCCCAAAGCGGGGCCTGATCTCATCACGGAATTTGGTATGAATCTGATACAGATTGATCGGCAGTTGGCGGTAGGATTTGACCATTTGGCGAACCAGATCCGTCATCACTTCTTCATGAGTGGGGCCCAGGGCAAAGGCGCGGTCGTGACGATCTTTAACCCGGAATAGTTCCGCACCATATTTATCCCACCGTCCTGTTTCCTGCCATAACTCGGCAGGGGAAAGAATGGGCAGGAGGACTTCCAATGCACCGGCGCGGTCCATCTCCTCGCGAATAATGGTCTCAATTTTTCGTACCACCCGATAGCCCAAGGGCAGGTAGTCATAAATACCGGCAGCGACTTTACGGATCAATCCCGCCCGCACCATCATTTGATGGCTGATAACCTCTGCTTCCGCAGGAATTTCTTTCTGGGTTTCTAACAGAGTTTTTGTCCAACGCATACGCTTGTCCTCAATCTATTGTTCGATTAAATGTTCCCTGTCTACTGGGAACACCCGCACTACGGATTCGTCCTGACAGGCCACATAGAGCCGTTCCCCGTCTGGAGATACGGCCAGACCATTGATCGCTTTGGCCAGGGCCAGACGCTGTAAAGTAATGCCGGTATCCAGGGAGATGATTTTAACCTCTTCTTGTCCTGCGGTAAACAAAAAGCGTCCTTTGGGATCCATGGCCAAATGCCGCTCCTGCGGTCCCAAGCCCCAAGTCAAACCTGCGGTTTGATAGTTTAAATCGATAGTTTGAATGACACTTTTGGAAGGCACGGCATCATGGCCAAGGCAGAGCACGAATAACTTATCCCCCAGGGGCGAAAAAACCAAACGATGGGGATTGGCCCAAACATGTATCCTTTTAAGCACCAAGTTGGAAGCCATATCCACTACGGCCACTTCATTAGCTTTTTCATTGGCTGACCATAGCAAATTGGTCTCAGGCTGAATTGCCAGATCAGCCGGTCCCAGACCGATTGGAATCAGGGGCATGGCATGACTATCCAGATAGGGTTGGACTATGTTTTTCTCCCGATTAGCCACATATTGTAAATGCGTCTGTGAGTCCTGCACCCAGGCACTGGGCGCGTCAGCCAAAGAACGTTCTGAAACCATCTTCAACAGCGGATAATTAAAATATAATATTTTCTTTAGTGCCTGATCCAACACCACCAGATGGGTTTGATAGCGATCAATATATATGCGGCCAGCCTCTCCTTCGATGGTGACCGCGGCCGTACGTTTTTTCTTTATCAGATCCCAGGCGATTAACTGCTTTCCCCCTTGGCAGGCCACAAACAAATGCGTCCCTCTGGGATCAATGGCCAAGCCCACCGGATTGGGCTCTACCGTAATGGCGCCCGGACTGTTGGAACATCCCGACAGGAGCTGTAGCAGGCTGATGCCCAACACCAGCAGCATCATCCATGGTTTGTATAGGATCATGGTTGAACTTCCTTTTTATCACGATGGAGCAACTGCTCAATCTCTGCCAACAGCGCGGGAACCGCAATGGCTGCGGGCACTCGTTTTAAAACGCGGCCTTTGGCGAACAGCATAAAGGTGCCGTCCGCAGCGCCGGCCAGCCCTACATCTGCATGCCGGGCTTCACCGGGCCCATTAACCACACATCCCATAACCGCCACGGTTAGGGGATGAACCACGTGGGCCAAAGCTTTCTCGAGTCGTTCCACCATAGCGGTTAAGTCCACCTCCGTACGCCCACAGGTAGGACAAGCAATAAGCTCCACGCCTCTCCTGCGCACACCAGTGAAATTCAACAGTAAATTGGCCACCTGGATTTCGTTCACCGGATCCCCGGTAAGCGAAACCCGCAGGGTATCGCCGATACCGTCGAGCAGCAACGGGGCCAGCCCGGCTGCGGTCTTGATCGATCCTGCCAGAAAACCGCCGGCTTCCGTCAGCCCCAGATGTAGGGGAAAGTCACTTTGATCTGCCAAATGCCGGTAAGCGGTAATAGTTGCCGGAATGGACGAGGCTTTGACCGAAAGTACAATAGCGGTCAATCCCTGTTGCTCCAACACCCGGGCATAGCGCAAGGCCGTGCGTGCCATAAGCCTGCCCAAGCTTTGCGGCGTTTTACATTGCTTTTTAGCTTGCTCTGGTAAGGAGCCGGCGTTCACCCCAATGCGTACGGCCGCCCCTCTAAGCGCTGCTCGTTTGGCCACTTCCCGGGAGGCGTCCAACCCCATATTCCCCGGATTGATCCGTACTTTAGCGATCCCGGCTTCGATAGCCCCCAGGGCCAAGGCCTTGTCAAAATGCACATCTGCAATCAAGGGTACCGGCGCTTTGGCAATCAATGCCGGTAATACGCTCAGGGCTTTCTTATCGGGAACAGCCACACGTACTAATTCACAGCCTGCTGACACTAATTTTTTTATTTGTCGCCGCGTAGCCTTCTCATCATGGGTCTTGGTGTTGGTCATGGACTGGATCAACACCGGATGGCGGCCGCCGATCACCGCCGAACCTATGGTTACACTTCTGGTTTTATTTCTTTGCATGTTGTTTTACCTTATTCTTTTTATCCTCTCTGTTGTAAAAAACAGCAAGAGGTGGTTTATCCTCCAAAAGCAGAGAGGACCCATTTGTAAATATCATTGGCTGTGGCAAACAACATCAGGGCAATTAAAAATAAAAATCCAACCTGTTGAGCCCGTTCCTGGATTTTCAAGGATACCGGCTTGCCTCTGAGGCCTTCAATCAGAAAAAAGGCCACACTACCGCCGTCCAAAACTGGAATAGGCAGTAGATTCAGAATAGCCAGCATGATGGAAATACCGGAGATAAAAAAGAGAAAATCCTTGAAGCCACTGCGGGCTTCCTGGCCGGCCATACGCATAATGGTAATTGGTCCGCCCAAAGAATCTTTTACTGATAATTTTCCTGTCACCATTTGTCCCAGAGAAACAAGAATCATCCTGGACATGGACCAGGTATGCCCCAGGCCCAGGCTCATGGCGGTAAAAAACGGGTAATGCACCGTGCTCTCACGGTCAGAGGCCTTAAACCCCACCCCTATGACACCCACCTTGCCCTGGTTGGGATATTCCTGGGCAAGGGGAGTTAATTTAACGGCAAAAACACTACTCCCCCGTTGAACTTGCAAGGTGGTTGGTTTATCCGCCCGGGGCCACAGCAGTTTTTGAAAATCATATTTACTCCACACCGGATGGTTCTCCACTGCCAGAATTCGGTCGCCTTTTTTCAATCCCGCCAATTCCGCCGGCGTGCCCACGATCACCCGGTCAATGACTGTCGTGGCTGCCGGCGCAATGGCCACCCCCATTTTCCAGGACGTTTTGGTAGGATGTGACGGCGTGATGGTGACCAACTGGGTGCGGCCGTCTCGGACAATGTCCAAATGCAACGGCTGTCCCGAGGCTTGAGCAGCAGCTTGATTCAATTGGTCCGAAAATTTTTCCCAATTGTCGGTTTTCTGGTTGTCCAACCCGACGATAACATCACCGGGCTTCAAACCGGCAGTCGCTGCCGGCGAGGCAGGCGCCACCTGAACGATTTGCGGCTTGGCGATGGGTACATTGAACCCGACCCAGTAAAGTATGCCCAGGATAAGCGCGGCAGTGAGCAGATTCATGCCCGGGCCGGCCAACAGCACCAGCAGCCGGATCCACCAGGGCTTGGAAAAATAATCGCCCTTTTCCTTGACGCCTGGCTCAACTTCATGAGGATTTTCCCCGGCCATTTTCACAAATCCACCCAAGGGTAAAGCCGAGATCACGTATTCGGTTCCCTTATGGGTGAATCCAAAAATGGTTTTTCCAAACCCCAGGGAAAATTTCAATACTTTAATGCCCGACCATTTGGCTACGGCAAAATGTCCCAATTCATGCACGAAAATCAACAGCCCCAAGGCCAAAACACCCATGAGCACAATTTTCAGCGAGCCCAGCATCGGTCCCAGATGAATCTGGGCTCCGGCCGTGCTCATTAATTGGATGACTGTTTCCATGATGCAATCACCTCCGCAGTGGCTTGTCTTGCCCAGGCATCAGCTTGTTGAATCACCCGCAACGACAACCGTTTGGTGTAGGCGTGACCATTTAAAACCTGGGCAATGATTCTGGATATATCTAAAAATTTAATTTTGTCTTCCAAAAAAGCCTGAACAGCAACTTCATTGGCCGCATTCAGGACCGCCGGAGCGCTGCCGCCTTTTTGGCCTGCTTGGTAGGCCAATTGTAAACAGGGAAAGCGCGTAGCATCGGGCGGTCCAAAAGTTAAATTCAACCCTTTAGTAAAATCCAAAGGTTTGACGCTGCTGGCCAAGCGGGCCGGTGCGGTCAGGGCCGTTTGGATCGGCAGGCGCATATCCGGCGAGGATAACTGCGCCAGTGTCGATCCGTCAACATACTCCACCATAGAATGCACAATGCTTTGAGGATGGATTACCACCTCGATGCGGTTATAAGCGATATCAAATAAATAATGGGCTTCGATAACTTCCAGCCCTTTATTCATCAAAGTCGCTGAATCGATGGTGATTTTTCGCCCCATGGACCAGGTGGGATGATTGAGGGCGTCTTCTTTGCCCACGCGCCGCAATTGCGCCAAGCTGGCCTTGGCAAAGGGGCCGCCGGAAGCGGTTAAAATCAGTCGTTTGACTTCCACTCCGCGGTGTCCATGCAGACATTGGTCCAGGGCAGCATGCTCCGAATCAACGGGCAACAAACTCACGCCATGTTTTTTAACAGCACGCATCACCAAGGGCCCGGCCGTAACCAAAGTTTCTTTATTGGCCAGTCCTATATCTTTACCGGCTTGAATCGCGGCCATGGTCGGTACCAGCCCGGCCTGACCAACGATGGCGGAAATAACCAGAGAGGTCCGCTTCATGGTCGCCGCTTGGCAGACACCCGCTTCGCCACCGACCACCTTGGTTTTTAGCCGTAAACGCTGGCAGCGTTTCTTAACCTCTTGGGCGGCATCCGCATCGGCTACAGCCACCAAAGCAGGATGAAACCGTTTGATCTGACTAATCAGTTTATCCGTACTGCGATGAGCGGCCATGGCTTCCACTTGGTATTGTCCACGATGACGGGCCACCACGTCCAAAGTGGATTTTCCGATGGACCCGGTGGAGCCCAGAATACTGATCCGCTTAATGGCATTCATAATCTTTCCAATAACTTGGCAAAAAGGTAAAGCACGGGTGCCGAGAAAATCAGATTGTCGATTTTGTCCAAAATACCCCCATGCCCGGGTATAAAAGCAGACGAATCTTTTTGCCCGGACCAACGCTTGATCAGCGATTCCACCAGATCGCCGGCCTGGGAACACAAGCCGATGAGCAACCCCAGTACCACAAAGCCTAAAAAGGAAAAGCCCATGGCTTGGGGAATAATAAAGGCATAGGCCAGGCTGCCCAGCACCACATTCATAACCAGGCCCCCTGCCAAACCCTCAATAGTTTTGGCCGGAGATATGGTAGGCGCCAACTGATGCTTGCCCAAAAGCATCCCCGTGAAGAGTGCTCCCGAATCATAAACCCAGTTATAACCAAATAGGACAAAGATCCACCACTGCCCGTGGGGCAATAAACGCAGGAGGGCCACAAAACTGCCGATCCCGCCCACCAGTAAAATGGCAAAGAGATTGGCGCTGATGTTGGCAAAATTAGTCTTGTGAAAACCCATGAAGACTTCACGCATACTCAAAACAAGCATGCTTATCATCAGAATGGACCAAAAGGCATCGGTACTTTGGCCTTCCCAGGTTTTTAGTAAGCCAGGAAAAGCCGCCAACAGGACAATGGCCAGAATAGCGGGCAGCGTGATGGCATAGCTGAAGCGAATGTCCCGGTTGCGGATCAACTGACCCAGTTCCAGCGCCGCCAAGACAACCCCCACCACCAGCAGGATTAAAAACGGCAAGGGCGTGGAAAGGAAAATAACCCAGGCAAAGAGAGGCAAAAACAGGAGTGCCACCAAAAGACGCATTTTCATGTTTTTCCTCCGATGCCGCCATAACGTCGTTCCCGGCGTTGATATTCTTGCAGGGCCTGAGCAAATTCCGGTTCACGAAAATCAGGCCACAGCACGGGCGTGACCACCAGTTCGGCATAAGCGAGCTGCCATAATAAAAAATTGGAGAGACGCATTTCACCGGAAGTGCGGATCAACAAATCCGGATCAGGCATGCCGCGTGTATAGAGAAAGGCTCCAAACGACTTCTCCGTCAAGGGTACTTTGGGAGTGCTGTGCACAATGGCATTGACTGCGTCCACGATTTCTTGACGGCCACCATAATTGAACGCCAGGTTAAGCTTGAGTCCTTGGTTTTCTTTGGTCTTGGCAATGGCAAAGTCAATGTATTCCAACACCCGGCCGGGAATACGTTCGCGCTGACCCAGCATCTGCAGGCGCACGCCCTGACGGTGAAGTTCATCCAGTTCTTTTTTTAAATATTCAATCAACAGGCGCATCAAAAAGTTGACTTCTTGTTTGGGACGCCGCCAGTTTTCCGTTGAAAAAGCGTAAAGCGTGAGATAGCTTATTTCCAAGCGGCCGCATTCCCGGATAATGGCATGAACCGAAGCCATGCCGGCCCGGTGCCCTTCCACCCGTGGTAATCCCCGCTTTTTGGCCCACCGTCCGTTACCATCCATGATCACAGCCACATGCCGGGGCAATGTCTTGGCTAAGCTTTTTTGTAGGGCCGATGTTTTAGGTTTGGGCATGGCAACTTCACCTTTTTCACCTAAAAAAAAGCCCCCCGATGCACCAGGGGGCGTGATCATCAGGTGATCTTATGGAAGATTAAACTTCCATCAACTCTTTCTCCTTGGTTTTGGTGATATGGTCGGTTTTCTCAATGAATTCATCGGTGAGTTTTTGAATTTTGCCTTCTTCCACGCGCTCATCGTCTTCACTAATGGCTTTGTCTTTCTTGAGCTGCTTGATGCCATCCAGTGCTTTGCGGCGGTGATTTCGAATTTCCACTTTTAAATCTTCCGCTATTTTATGGACTTGTTTAACCAGTTCTTTGCGCCGTTCTTCCGTGAGCGAGGGAAACACCATTCGGATCACATGGCCATCGCTATTGGGCGTGATGCCCAAGTTGGCTTTTAAAATCGCCTTTTCAATCTCATTGATAATGCTGCTATCCCATGGTTTGATTTCCAGGGTATGAGCGTCGGGCGTGGCTACGGAAGCGATCTGATTAACCGGCGTCAGATTGCCGTAATACTCCACTTTAACCGGCTCCAATAAGGCCGACGAAGCCCGGCCTGTTCTGACCGCAGAAAATTCCCGTTTAAGAGCTTCAATGGATTTTTCCATTCTTTCTCTGAGTTGTTGAAACACGAGTTCTGGTGTATCACCTGCCATGGTTGGCCTCCTTTTCGCTTGTCATTAGTGCACAATCGTGCCGATCGGTTCGCCTGAGACCGCGGCTTGAATATTTTCTTCCGGTGTTAGGTTAAAGACTAGAATGGGTAAACGGTTGTCCATGCACAAGCTGATGGCAGTGGTATCCATCACCTTTAATTGTGCCTGGATAACCTCCATATAGGTCAGTTGCTGATAGCGTTGGGCTTGAGGATCTTTCTTGGGATCAGCTGAGTATACTCCATCCACATTGGTGGCTTTGAGAATTACATCGGCATTTATTTCGATGGCCCGCAAGGTAGCAGCCGTATCGGTGGAAAAATAGGGATTGCCGGTGCCGGCCGCAAATATCACCACCCGGCCTTTTTCCAGATGACGAATAGCTTTGCGCCGGATATAAACCTCGGCGACCTTATGCATCTCAATCGCGGTTTGCACCCGGGTGGCTACGCCAAGTTTCTCCAGGCTATCCTGCATGGCCAAAGCGTTGAGCACCGTGGCCAGCATGCCCATATAATCAGCGGAAACCCGGTCCATACCTTCGATTTCCGCCTTGGCGCCGCGCAAGATGTTGCCACCGCCAATCACCAAGGCGACTTGAAGGCCTTTTTTAACCAATTCCTGGATCTGGGTGGCCACGGCCCGGACTTTTTGATGATCAATACCAAAACCCTGCGGCCCGGCCAACCCTTCACCGGATATTTTAAGTAACACCCGCCGGTACTTAAGGCCACGGCCGGGCACGCTAATTACTCCTGACCTACAGCAAAGCGAGCAAAACGTCTGACTTGAATATTTTCGCCCACTTTGGCTACTGTATCCGCAATCAGATCACGGACTTTTTTATCTGGATCCTTAACATAAACTTGCTCCAGCAAGCAGGTCTCCTGGAAAAATTTATCCAATTTCCCGTTGATGATTTTTTCCATGATATCAGCCGGTTTTTTGCTGTCCACCATTTGGTTTTTATAAATCTCCCGTTCCTGATCCACGACCTCAGCCGGTACATCTTCACGTTTGACATAGGCCGGGGCGGACGCCGCCACATGCATGGCCAGATTCTTAGCCAGCTCCTGAAAGTCTTCGGTTTTGGCCACAAAATCGGTTTCTGAATTCACTTCGATCATCACGCCCAACTTACCACCGGCATGGATATAGGAAGCAATGGTGCCGTCGGAAGCGCTGCGGTCTGCTTTTTTAGCAGCCGTAGCCAATCCTTTCTCACGCAAGTACTTCATAGCTTTTTCAAAGTCGCCGTCACATTCCTGCAGTGCTGCTTTGCAATCCATAAGGCCAACGCCTGTTTTTTGTCTTAATTCATTAACCATTGCAGCAGTAATCGCCATAATAACCTATCCTCCTGAAATCCTTTAAAAATAATAATGATTACGCCTGCGGTCCGGAGACCACCGACGAGGTTGAATCTTGTGCTGCACCCTGAGCATTAGCAGGTGCTTCCGGTTCCTGTCCGGCAGGGCTTACTGCTTCCTGCTCCGCGCCCTCACCTTCTGTTGCTGCGGCAGCTTCTTCCTGCTCGGCTTTTTGTTGACGTTCCAATTCCTGCCGTCTTATCTCCATGCCTTCCAGGCAGGAATCGGCCATCAAACTGGAGATCAAACGCACAGCCCGGATGGCATCATCATTGCCGGGAATGATATGATCCACTTCGTCGGGATCACAATTGGTGTCCACAATACCCACAATGGGGATGCCCAGTTTCCTGGCTTCTGCCAGAGCATTGTGTTCTTTTTTGGTATCTACCACAAAAATCGCACCAGGCAGATCGTCCATATCCTTAATACCACCCAGGGAGCGGTCCATCTTAACCAACTCTTTGCCAGCTAAGGTTCTTTCCTTTTTAGGCAATTTATCCAGGGACCCGTCTTCCATCATTTGCTTCAAATTTTTCATGCGCGCTATAGTTTTACGGATAGTTTGGAAGTTGGTAAGAGTGCCACCGAGCCAACGGTGATTAATGAAAAACATGTTGCATCGTGATGCTTCTTCCTGCACCGAATCTTTGGCTTGCTTCTTGGTACCCACAAAGGCAATCTTTTGGCCGCTGGCTACCAGATCGCGGACAAAACGAGTGGCTTCTTTCAATTTTTTTACGGTTTTTTGAAGATCAATGATATAGATCCCGTTGCGTTCACCATAAATATAACGGGCCATTTTGGGATTCCACCGTCTGGTTTGATGCCCAAAGTGAACGCCCGCTTCGAGCAACTGCTTCATTGAAATGTTTGCCATGATCCTAACTCCTTTTTTTGTTTTCCGCCGCCCTTGTCACTCTCAAAAAGGACTCCTGTCTCCATCACAGAGCAAGAGCAAGGCTTTTTAAGTCAAAAGGCGTGTGTTTTTTAGATCAAGGATATATACCACATGCACTTAAAGTGCGCAAGGGTTTATTAGCTAACCCGCCAGTCGCTTAGAGATGGTGATTTATCTGTCGCCGAGTTGATGCTTTACATTTTTACTTAACCGCCCCCATATACCCACGGGCAGTTTGATCCCTGACTGGGCTTGCAGATATAATTCACCGATGGCTAGGTCAGATTGGTAATGCTCGCTATAAGGCATTAGGATATTTTCGAGCACCAGGGCCGAGAGGCCAAGACTATAGGCATTAAGGATTAGCAAGTGTCTTGCCGGATCAAGCAAGCGCAGCACCTGGCCCATCAAAGGCGCAAGATGCTCCTCCAGTCTCCATTTTTCACCATTGGGACCATGTCCGTAAGCAGGCGGATCAAGGATAATGCCCTGGTATTGGCGGCCGCGCCTCAGCTCTTTTTTGACGAATTTCAGGGCGTCATCCACCATCCAGCGAATCTGGTCCAATTGATTGAGCTCCGCATTGGCCTGGGCCCAGCGCACCACTTGCTTGACGCTATCCACATGCACCACCTCCGCGCCTGCAGCGCGGGCCACCAAGGAGGCAGCGCCGGTATAGGCAAACAAATTAAGAAATTTTGGCGTGTGCATGGATGCCATGGCCGCATAAATAAATTCCCAATTGGGAGCCTGCTCCGGGAAGAGTCCCACATGCTTAAAGGCCGTGAGTCCCAGGCGCATGGTAATTTTTTTCTTATCTGCTAATTGATAATCTACCATCCATTGGTCTGAGGCTGACTTCAATTTTTTCCATTGCCCGCTGTTACTGGCGGTGGGCAGAAATTGTACGTGGGCCCGTTTTTCCCACTCGCTTTTGGACCAGCGGGCCGGCCACAAGGCCTGGGGCTCAGGCCGGATCAGCACATGGTCGCCGAAACGTTCCAGTTTCTGTCCCTGTCCGGCATCGAGCAGTTCATAGGCTTGCCAGTGGTTAATCGTAAGTAAGTTCATGGCAATGACTGTTGGTCCTTTACATAGGATCAGGGACCTTGTGTCCCTGGCTGTAGGAGTTTTAAAATGGGGTCAAGGCGTTGGTTTTCCCGTTATGGTGAAGGCACCGGCTGGCTCAGAACATCAAGAACGGTAACCGGCATTGATATCAATATAAGCTTTGGATAAATCGCAGGTACGGTACCGAGCCTGGCCGGAGCCCAGGTGAAGATCCACTTCGATGACGATCTTTTTCTTTTTTAGGACTTGATTGCCGCGGGCTATGGACACGCCACTGTCCAGACCTCGCTGGACCAGCAACAGGCCATTGATTTTGACTGAAACTTTTTGCGGGTTCAAGCTAATAGTCGTGGCGCCCAAGCTTTGTAAAATTCTTCCCCAATTGGCGTCCTCGCCGTAAACCGCGGTTTTGACCAATTGGGAATCCCCAATGGCTCTGGCCGCTGTCATGGCCTGATCCTCAGTCTTGGCCCCACGCACGGTAATATCCATTAATTTGGTGGCCCCTTCCCCATCGAGAACAATGTCCTGGGCTAACTTATCCATGACTTGCGTCAAACCTTCCAGATACAACTGCTGCTCTTTAGCCCCGGTCACTTTGGCCCGCGGTCCGGCAGCGCCATTGGCCAGAAGAAAAACCGTATCATTGGTGGAGCATTCACCATCCACACTAATGGCATTAAAAGTCGACCGGCTTGCCAGTTTAAGCAACCGGGTCAGGACAGCCTTGGGTATGGCCGCATCCGTGGTAAGCAGACAAAGCATGGTGGCCATGTTAGGATGGATCATGCCTGACCCTTTGGCTATGCCCCCAATGGTAACTTTTTCCCCGTTGAGTCTTAAGGTAGTCTCGGCCATTTTGGGCACCAGATCGGTGGTCATGATAGCCTGGGCGGCCTCCAATCCTTTGGTACTTTGCAGGTTTTTTCTCAATCCGGGCAGAGCTTCGGCCACTTTACTTACTGGCAATCGTTGACCGATGACGCCGGTGGAGGCGATGAGTATTTGTTCGGGTGTACATCCCAAAACTGCAGCTGTGGCGCGGGTTAACTCAAGAGCATCCTGAAAACCTTGCTTGCCCGTACAGGCGTTGGCAGAGCCTGAATTCATTAGGACGCCTACATGTTGCCGGGCATGGCTCAGGTGGGCACGGGAAAGCACCACCGGTGCAGCAGCAAACTGATTGACCGTGAATAACCCGGCTGCATGGGCAGGCCGTTCGGAACAGAGCAGCATGAGGTCCTTTTTTCCTGATTTTCTAATGCCTACGGCAGCAGTGGCTGCGACAAAGCCCCGCGGCGCCAGCACACCTTTTTTGGCGGTAACGGTCATGGAATTATCCCTTCCTGGGGCAGCCCCATGGTTTCCTCCAGGCCGAACATGAGGTTCATGTTTTGGATGGCTTGGCCGGACGCGCCCTTGATCAGATTATCCATAGCCGCAACCGTAATGACCATCCCCGTGCGTTCATCCACCGTTGTTTTGATAACGCAAAGATTGCTACCCACGGCCATAGTCAAATCAGGCCAGGATGCCTGGGCCAGGCGAAGCCGGATAAAGGGTTCCTGGGCATAGCTTTCCTGATAAATCTGTTCGATATCTTTGACTGACCGAGGCTGCCGCAAACGTGCATAGACCGTGGTCAGAATACCTCTTTTCGCCGGCACCATTTGGGGCGTAAAACTAAGCTTGACTTCCTGGGCTGTGGCCAGGCTCAAGGCCTGCTCCATCTCCGGGGTATGCTGGTGCTGACCGCCAACTTTATAGGGAATTACATTTTCGCTGATACGGTTAAACATAGTTTCAGGTTTGGCCTTGCGGCCGGCCCCGCTGATACCGGATTTGGCATCGGCAATTAAGGTTTGGGCCTCCACCAAGCCATGGCGCAGCAAGGGATACAAAGCCAGCACTGTGGCAGTTACATAACAGCCCGGGTTGGCTACAAACCGGGCCGGTTTAATAGTCTGGCGAAAAAGTTCCGGCAAGCCGTAAACCGCTTCCGCGGCGGCGGCCGCGGCGGTATGCTCCCGCTGATACCATTGCTCATAGACCTTAGTGTCATGAAAGCGAAAATCACCGGACAGGTCAATAACCTTGACGCCCGTGGCTGCGATTTTGGGTGTCAGGATCATGGACTCACCGTGAGGTAGTCCCAGAAAAACGACATCCACCTGTTCTGGATCAAGCGGCGTGTCCGCTAATTTGGTTAGGCGCTGATCACCCGCGTGATGCAAGCCCGGATATAGATCCGACAGGGACTGGCCGGCATAAGACTCTGAGGTGATTGCTTTGAGCTCCACTTGGGGGTGGAAGGTCAACAGCCTTACCAATTCTGCGCCTGTATAACCGCTGGCGCCGACAACCGCGGCTTTTATCATGATTTAACACCTGCCTTTTAATGAAACACGTTATGCTAAAATACTTATATCCGGTTGAATGGACAATTGGCTGTGATTATACCGTGCAGCATTTAAATCACCAAATAAAAAAGCCGGTTTGTCCAGGACAAACCGGCTTTTGGAATTACTGTAGCTTAAAATCCCCGCATTAAAATACAGGGGATGCGCAAGGACCTATTATCTTTTTTCCGCATAAACCACAGGATAGCGTTGCTTAAGCGAATCAATCCAGGCTTCAAATCTTTTCTCCGAACCTTGGTTCATAATGTCCTGGCGAATGCGCCCTTTCACCTCTTCCAAAGGCAGGGTTTTGCCGGCTTGCCGGTCAGCAACCTGGACGATAAAGTATCCGCGGCTGGTATCTAAAATCCCGGAGGTACCACCTACCGGCACCTTATTAAAGACCGCTTTTTCAAATTCCGGCAGTCCTGATACCCCGGCCTCAATCCAGCCGATACTGCCGCCTTGTTCAGCCGATAACCTATGTTCCGAATAGGCTTTGGCTACTACCGCAAAAGGACGGCCTTGTTTCAGTTCCTGCAGGGCTTTTTCAATTTTCAATTTGGCGTCATGGTCTTGTTTTAAAAAAGCATCCCGGCCCAAAGCAGTGCTGGGATGGGGAATGAAAATCTGATGCACTTCCGCCCGAGCTGGACTGTGAAATTCCTCTTTATTTTTCTCGTAGTACTCCTTCAACTGGGTTTCATCCACCTCGCTGCCGGTTCTGAATTCGCGCAATTTTTCCTGGAGCAATTTTTGCCGCATAATATTTTCCCTGGCCATCTTTTCCCGTTCTTTCAGCAGCTCCGTTTCATTGAGGTGTTCCATGGCCAATTGTTTGCGAAAAGCTTCCTCCGAAGGAAACTGGGCTTTCAATTTTTCGATTTCTTTTCCAGCTGTCTCCTTGACCATGGCCTCCTGCACATCGATCTTTTGACGGCGTGCCTCCAGCAGCAGCAATTTGCTCTCAATAAGTTTTTTAATATGTTGTTCCCGGGCCAAGCGCAGTTTTTCTTTTAATTCATCACCCTGCAGACTTTTCTTAAGATAATCTCCCAACTGTTGCAGCGGCAGTTCAATTTCCGTGGTGGTAATCACTTCGTTGCCGATTCTGATTTCTATGCGATCCACTGATTCCGGTTTGCCGGCCGGCACGACCTTGGCGGCTTCCTTTATTACCGCGGCAGGGTGCTCAGGTTCCGCTGCTTGCCCGGCGGCCATGCACAATAATAGAGCTCCTGCCATGGTCATTGCATATAACGTTTTCATCATCCTGCACCTCATTAATTATTGAAGGAAATGTTGGCCCGAGTTCTGATTTCTTCCAGCCAATTTTGAAAAACTTGATTAGTCTTGGTTAATTTCAGATTTTCAGCAATCTCCTTTTTAGCCTCTTCCATAGAAATTCTGCCGCCCTGTTCCCGCTGGTCCACTGTAAATATATGATAACCATAAGTGGTGGCAATCGGCTTGCTGATATCGTGCTCTTTCAATCTAAACAACACCTTGGTAAAAGCTTGGGGCAGATCGTCGGCACTGACCCAACCCAAATCCCCGCCTTGGTCTTTTTCCGGCCCCCGCGAAAATTGGCTGGCCAAAACTTGGAAATTGTCTCCCTTATCCAACTGCGCTTTCAATGTTTTGGCTTGGGCCTCAGTTTCCACCACGATTTGGCGGGCGTGAACCCGCACCGGTCGATAAAATTCCAACAGGTGCGTCCAATAATAAGCTTCAATTTCATCTTCCCCCACATGCACGCGTTCATCCACCATATGAGCCATCGTTTGTTCAATGAGAAGGCGTTTTTTAACCAAGGCCTCCCAGGTTTCCATGGTCAGCCCGTTGGTGCGCAATATTTTTTTTCTGGCCTCATCACTGTAGGGTTTCCAGAAATCTTGGGCATAGACTTTAAACTGATCTACTTGGATAGCCAGATCCAGTTTTTTGGCTTCCTGCAGAATCAATTGATCATTGATTAGACGATCCAGCACATCTTCCTTGGTGATATTGGACATGGGGGTATTCTCACTGACCCGCAAGAAACTGATTTCCTGCTGCAGATCGCGGTCAGTGATCGGTTGTTCATTAACGGTCACCAGAACCTTATTCTGATAAAGATGTTGAAGCAAGGGTTTAGTAAAGTAGCCCAAGGAAAAAAGAACCCCGGCTGTCATTATTAATCCCAGCGGAATGAGATATTTTTTCATGAATTATCCTTAGGCATGCCAGCCGCGGCTGTTAATGATCAACCACAATCTGTTCCTTGTCACCATACAAGGTTTTAAAACGTTCTTCCTTAACCACGACTTTACTTTGTTTCTTTAGTTGCTTGATTAATTCTTCTTCGACCAGAATGGCCTTGATTTGTTTCTCCACGTCTTCCAAATCAGGTACCTTGGCCGCAGGATTGAGTATTTTTAACTTGCGGGCATAATCCTGGTAATAGGCCTTGATCTGATCTTCACCGATGGTAATGCCCTGAATGCCTTGGTCTTTTAATTTCTGGTTCAATTCCCCCAACAGCACATTCTCCTGGGCTTGCTGGTCCACCATAGCCAGGCGTACTTTAAGTTCCTTGATTTGACTTAATAATTTTTGTTTAGATTCTTCCCGGGTTTTTTCTATTTTTTCCTTAATATCTTTCTGCTTATCATAACCCCGGCGCAGGGCTTCTTCAACCAGCAGGTCTTTTTTCACCAGATTATCCAAAATTTTACGTTTGCCTTTATAGGACTCCGCCAAGACCCGGTAGTTCTCGGGAAGGTTACCCAAGGCCGTTTGAAAATCATCGGTTGTGATTTGTTGATGGCCTACTTCTGCCAGAACCTCACCTTTTTTTGCACTGCACCCCCCCGTCATCATCAGCCCAACGACACCCAATACCATTCCTACCACATAAACATTGCTTTTTTGCATAAGACCTCCAAACACCACTGCGTTAAATTTCAATCCCTGGTCTTTGCGGCGGGCCAACGCCAGCCAAGACCTTGAATTTGATTTTTTCATTATAATTTGGAATTTTTTATATCATCTACCCTTAATTCGGACAAGCAGTTTTTTAAAACCGATAATATCTCTCCAGGCGAACGGCTCCATTCCAAGGCGATTTCCTCACCCGGTATAAAGCGGATGCGCTTGGTGTAATCGGACAATAACTTATCCACCATCGCCTGTGGCGGCTGATAATGGGCCGGCCAGGTCAAAAGGATGGAATGCGGTTTGACCGTCACTTCTTTGAGGCCTGCTTGAGCGGCCAGCATTTTTATTTCAGTAACCTGCACTAGTTTGACCATAGGTTCGGGCAAGCGGCCGAACCGGTTGCGCACTTCTTCCTCCAGGCTGGCCAGTTCTTCCTGGTGGTGCAAAGAGGACAGCCGCTTGTATAAATTGAGCCTGGTCATGGTATCAGGGATGAAATCTTTGGGCATATAGGCTTCCACGGGCAGACTCATTTTGACTTCCGTAGGCTGTTCTGCTTTTTGTCCCCGGATTTCCCTCACCGCTTCTTCCAACAAACTGCAGTAGGTTTCAAAGCCCACGGCCGTAACATGGCCCGATTGATCCGGCCCAAGCACATCGCCAGTACCCCGGATCTCCATATCCCGCATGGCGATCTTAATACCCGAGCCCAGTTCAGTAAATTCCTGCAACGAACTGAGTCGTTTTTCCGCGTCACTGGTCACTGCGCCACCCTGGGGATAGAATAAATAGGCATAGGCTTGGCGGTCCGCCCGCCCTACCCGGCCGCGCAATTGGTACAATTGCGCCATACCCAAGGCGTCGGCACGGTTGATGATGATGGTATTGACATTGGGCATATCCAGACCCGACTCCACAATGGTAGTGGATACGAGCACATCCTCAGCCCTAGCTAAAAAGCGTTCCATCACCGGCTCCAGTTGATCCCGTTTCATCTGACCATGGGCAATGGCAATGCGTGCTTCCGGGACCAGCCGTTTGATGCGCTCCGCTATGCTGCCGATGCTCTGCACCCGGTTATGAATAAAAAACACCTGCCCCTCCCGCGCCAATTCCCGGCTAATGGCTTCGCGTACAGCGGATTCGGAAAATTCCATCACTTGAGTTTTAATGGGCAACCGATTAAGCGGTGGTGTTTCGATAACTGAGATATCGCGAATCCCGGAAAGGGATAAATACAGCGTACGGGGAATGGGTGTGGCGCTCAAAGTCAACACATCCACAGTGCTGCGCATTTTTTTTAATTTTTCTTTCTGGGCCACCCCAAAGCGCTGTTCTTCATCCAAAATAATCAGCCCCAAACGGGCGAATTTGATTTCTTTGCCCAAGAGCTTGTGGGTCCCGATAATAATGTTAATCCGTCCTTGCGCCACCCTCTGGAGAATGTCTCTGGTTTCCTGAGTGCTTTTAAAGCGGGAGACCAAGGCCAGGGCTACGGGAAAGGTGGCCATCCGCTCCTTGAAGGTGGCAAAATGCTGATCCGCCAGAATGGTGGTGGGGACCAGCACCGCCACCTGGTAGCCTTCTTGTACAGCTTTGAAGGCCGCCCGCATGGCCACTTCTGTTTTTCCATAGCCCACATCACCGCAGATGAGCCGGTCCATGGGCTTGAGCGACTGCATGTCCTTTTTGGTTTCTTCTATCGCCCGCATTTGATCGGGTGTTTCTTCGTAGGGAAAGGCTTCTTCAAAAGACCGCTGCAGGGAGGTGTCTTGCGGATAGGCATGGCCTTGATGCACTTCCCGGGCTGCATAGATGTCCAGCAATTGTCTGGCCAGTTCGGTGACAGAAGCTTTGATGCGCTGTTTGGTTTTTTCCCAGCCGACGGTGCCCAATTTATTAATGCGCGGGGCCTGATCACTGCCCACGTATTTTTCCAACAGCCGTAATTGATCCATAGGCACATACAGTTTTTCATCGCCGGCGTAGACCAGCTGCACGAATTCCTGATCAGGGGCGTCAATGCTCAATTTGGTCACGCCCAGATAACGGCCGATGCCATGGTCGCGATGAACCGCCAAATCGCCCGGTTTTAATTCCAAAATATCAGCGATGGGCTGAGAGGGATAGGCCATGCCTTTTTGACGTCTCGGTTTGGGCCGTCCCAAGCGGCGGTTGAATATCTCCTGGTCTGTAAACAGCGCCAAGCCGCACGCCGGATAGTGAAACCCTTCCGACAGTTGTCCGCTATGGAAAATGAGTTGTCCCAGCAGATCGGGCGCCTCCAGCTGTTGCATCGACTCTGCTAAAACTTGCTTCAGTCGTCCCAATTCCGCTTCGTTATGGGCGGCGAGATGTACGGTCAACCCTTTTTCCTTTAGACTCTTAATCTCGCGGACCAGCAATTCCAAATTACCCCGCAAGGGCGTGGTGCTCTTGACCGTCACCTGCCATTCCCCCTGGGGTTCGAGCTCATCCCACACGGTTTGTTTAAGCAGGCCCGTAAAAACGCAGGCATGGGCAGTAAGTTTTTCTTTTAAATCATCAAAGGGCAGGACCAACTCTTGGGGATTAGACAGGAGGGGTTCTTTTTTCTTATGCTCCTGAAAGAGCTGGTGCCAGCGGGATAGATCATCAACACTTTTTTTCTGGGCCGCGCCCGGGGCATCCATGATCACGATAGTTCCCGGCGACAAGTAATCCATAACCGTGGTCAAACTCATAAAATGAGCGGCATAATTTTCCATACCCGGAAAGAACCCCTGGTTCCGGATCTTATCCTTCAAGGCGGCCACCCGTTGAACTCCCAGGCTGCGGGTTAGTTGGTCCAGACCCTGCTCAAGTTCTCCTTCCGTGGGTGTGATCAGCTGAGCCGGCGTGATCATGGCTTCCGGCAGGGACCCAGCGGTGAGGGGCCCTTGCCCGCTCAGGGCAAACCGGCGGATGCTGACAATCTCGGAGCCTTCCAATTCAATGCGCCAGGGTGCAAGCTCACTGGGACAATAAATATCCAAAATACCGCCTCGAACGGCAAATTGACCGCGGCCTTCAATCAAGGTTTCCCGGCTATACCCCATGGCCACCAGCTGATGGCTCAATTTTTCCAATTCCAGATTCTGTCCCTGATGCAGGGTGAACGTCCTGGCCTGCAGCCAGGCAGGGGAAGGTATTTTTTCCAGCACTTGGTCGATAGCACTGACTACCATCACGTTCTCCCGCTGCATCAGCTTGAGGAGTACTTCCAACCGTTCCCCTTCCAATTCCATGTCCGCCAAAGCGTGTTCGTAAGGAAGCAACTCACGGCTGGGGAATAAAAACAGTTCCTCGCGCTCCGGATCAGGATGCTGTAAGAAAAGCCGGCATTGATCGTACAATTTGCGCGCCTCTTCCTGGGTGGCTGTAATGAGCAGCATGGGGCGACGCAGACGTTCCCGCAACCCAGCCCAAAAAAAAGCCCGGGCTGAGCCATGTAATCCCGTTAACCATGTCAAAGGACTGGCCTGCTGCTCCAGCATTTTAATCAAGGCTTGATAGGACGGATCGTTTTTAAGATTGGTCAATAGTGAACGTAAAGCCATGGGTTCCTCAAAAGGGAGATAATATAATTTTATATGCTAAACCAGCCAAGACGGAAATAAAGCCCTTAAATAAGGATAGGGCACTATTTTTTATAGGGTGATTTTTTTCGCCCCTTGCCCATAAGTAATGGAGCTAAAAGACGTTAGCTAACACAAACAAGCAGCGCTGCAGCATTTAACCGACATCAAAACTTTTTTCAAGGATGGCCTTAATATCCAGTCCCGAAGGTTTGGGATTGGTATTAGCCAAATTAGTCGCAAGCAGCGCCTTGGCCGTATAGTGTTCGACCTCTTTGAGGTTGAGTGGTTCACGGCCAAGCAGGGTTTGCACATGCGTTTTTAATTGAGTCACGTCTTCCAGACCCAGGGCATGCAGAATGGTTTTGATTTCATTGGACCGCTGAGCGGCAATGTAATCCAGATAAGCGGGCAGAAGCATCCCATTGGCCCGGCCATGCGCCACCCCCTTGTAATAGGTCAGGCAATAGCCAATGGCATGAAGTACCGTGGTGCCACTTTGGGCAATAACCATCCCGGCCAAACATGAAGCCCATAACAGTTGTTGCCTCTGCTCCAAATTCAAGGTTGTTTGGCCGTTAAGTCGGGTCAAGCCTTGGCCAATTAAGTTCAAGCTTTCCAAGGCCAGAAGTTTACCAAAAGGCGTGGAGCGTTTGGCCAAATAACCTTCCACGGCGTGGCTCATGGCATCCATGAGGGTGGCCACTGTTATGGGCTCCGGCAAACCCAGGGTGTAGGTGGCATCCAAAAATGCCAGTGCTGGAAACAATTGTTGTGATTTTAAATTACTCTTGGTCTCTAGTTTTTGGTTGGTCAGGATGGCATAAGGGGTTACTTCACTGCCGGTTCCAGCGGTGGTGGGAATAGCCGCCACCGGCAGCACGTCATCAAAAGAATTGTTACTGAACAGTTCATCATCAGTCAGTTTGTTATAGCACAGCACGGCCACAGCTTTGGCTGCATCTATAACCGAACCACCGCCAATAGCCACTACAAAATCACACTGCTTTTCCCTGGCCACGGCGGCGGCGCTGCGTACGGCTTCAATGGTAGGATTGGGTGTGATCTTGTCATAATGAGTAATAGTCACGGCCTTGGCTTCCAGGGCGGTAAGCACATCATCGAGCGCTCCATTTTTACGGGCCGAATGTTCTCCGGTCAGCACAAAAGCATGCCAGCCTAATTTGGCTAATTGGTCTGCTTCCTGATTAATACAGCCCTGACCCAGAATGATTTTCGTTGGCATATAGTGTTGGTAATTCATGGCCACGCTCCTCTTTGGCTTTGGGATCGGGTGCCCCATTTAAAACCAGAGTTGGCCGCCTACTTGGGCCAGCCAGTCCCTGTTTTCCAAACGATAAATAATAGTCCCTCGCACGGCACTGGTCAAGTACCAGAACAAGGTCATATCCAAAGTTGTCTCCAGGCTCAAGGAGGACTGGGCCTGATGGCGCTGTTCCGGAAAGTCCAAGGTCCCTTCCCAGGTCAACCCGGCGTCATAGGTAAGCGTCATCCAGAGATCATTAAAAAAAACAGGCCATTCACTCCAGCCCTGATCAATAAACCAAAGCGGCCAATTGTAGCCCAGGGAAAAAGTAGCTTGGTTGCCTGCCCCCTGCCAGGTCTGGCTAAATCCATTGGGCGCATAAAGTCCATCGTTTTCTGAAAAATGCCCGGATTGCTTTTTACCACGCAACCCCAGGTGCCATGCTTGATGCTGGACCAACCCGGGCCAATAAACCGCACTTCCCCAGGTAAGGGCTTGGCCGTTGCTCCAAGCCTTAAGCAGGCTTTGTTCCCAGCCAAGGTTAAAGGAGAAGCCTTGAACTGGAAAGAAATCTTTGGGCCCTTGTTGCCCGTGGAAAAAACCCAAGCTGGTTTTGGCATACAAAGCCCGGGGATAAGCCACTTCCTGATCAGCCTGGTAAATCGCCCCGCCCAGAGTGCCCTGCCAGCTGGTGACCGTAGCCCAGTCCCGGCTTAAGTGCTGCCACAAGGTAGTGTCCAGAGCCAAGGTTAAAGAGGTCCGCTGACCCCAGCCCAAGCGCTGGTCCTGGCCGTCCCCGAGAATCACCTGGTTTGTTGGCTCGTAGGCTGCGCGCAAGGTCCAGCCCAGAGGCCACTTCTCATTATGATAGCTCAGAAAACCGTAGGGCCTGCCCGTGCGCAAAGCCAGCAGCACTTGGGCTTGCCATTCATGAAATTCGAGGGGATCGCGCTGAGCTGAAAATGCTCCCAGCAGTAGGCCCTCCTGACCCCAGCCTAAGGCAGGCACCCAAAAGGTAGGGGCCAAATAAGGCCAGGCATTGTAAGGCTGAGCTGTGGGCAGGCTGGAAGGCTTGTCCTGATGATCCCCAACAGGTGGCCAACCATATACAGGTTTAGTGGTGTCCATCAGTGTCCAGGACTGTTGATCAAGCGGCGCCACCAACAGCTGCTGTTGAAACCCTTTTTCATAGGAGACAAGGGCTACCCGGGTGCTGTCCGGTGAAATGGCAGGTTGAAAAACCCCGAGTTGCGCGTGACTGACTTGATAGAGCTGGGCCGTTTGCAAGGACCAGGCAAACAATTGATAACCTTGGCTGCGGTCAGAAATAAAATACAACCATTGCCCATCAGGCGACCAGGCTGGATCCACATCAGCCGCCTTGTCCCAACCGGTAATGGCCAAGAGCCGCTGTTCCTTGGGATCAAGGAGGCAGATGTCTTGATGGCCGCGGATGTTGACCACCACGGCTAATTGAGATCCATCCGGAGACCAGCGGGGATCACGAAAATGCGCACCTGCCGGTACGGGTAAAGGCTCCCAGTCATGCTCTCCCGGATATTGAAACAGCAGACCAGCCTGGCCTTGGCAATTACCAATAGCCGCTTTAACCCCTCGGACCGAAACAGACACTGACCATAACCGTTTTCCCGTGCCCAAGCGATACGCCTGGCCAGGGCCTTGCAGCCACAGGGGGTACGCCTGCCTGGCGTTGGGTTCAAAGGCATTGGCCCTCAGTTCAGAAAAATAGAGTTTCTTCTCCTGTGGCTGCCACTCCAAATGGCCTTGCAACTCCACATCTCTATGCCAGACCTGTTGGTTGCCCTTGGGTATCGAAATGGTAACAATGGCCTTGCCCTGGTCCAGACTATTCTTAAAAATCACGAGCTGTTGTGAATTAATCCATTGTGGACTTTTATATTCCAGATCGGGTTCATTGGTCATAATCCGGGTCTCAGCTATCGCCAAGCCGCGGTCAGGGTACTTTTCATGAAAGGCCGTTTTTTCCTTTTCCTGTAAACATTGCCAATCAAGTTCCAAGGAACTGCCCAAGGCTGTACGCCAAACTTCTCCCAAACCCCAAAAGGGCCAGTCGCTTTGTCCTTGGGTCACCAGATCTACCACGCTCGGCACATGCTTGTCTTGGACGGCGGCAATCAAGTCAGCGCCCCAGAAATAATTACGCCCCCATGGCCGAGCTACTTTGGGTGGATTGGCCAGCTGGGCTCGACTCCAAGGATGATCGGCCAGCAGATCAGCAGCCAGTTGCAGTTGATAAAAACTGTTATTCATCCGGCCGGCGTCGGTTAATACGCTTTCCGTATAGACCCCCACCCCTTCCACCCACCATCGGGGCGCTATAAAATTCAGACCATTAACCTGCCCGAAGATCGTGGACAGAACATGGGCCACGCCCATATCATCGCGCATACCTTGGCAAAGATGGGCATATTCGTGTAAAAATACCAAGGTCCACCAATCTTTATCACCTGATCCAAAATCATAATCCAATGGCGGAGCCAGATAGAACTCAATTTTTTTAAAAATCGACTGGGCATAAGCATTGGCTATATCGGTATCTGGATTAAGTACCAGGGGAATGGACCCTTGGGGTTGAAAACCGCAGAGATCCACCACCTGCTGATAGCGCGATTCCGCCACATCAGCTAGGTGGTACGCCAAGGCTTTCTGATCCTTGGGAAAGATGAGCATAAAATGCTTGGTTTCCAGCTGTTGCCAACGTTGGTTTAGCTGGCGCGACCCCTGGACAGCAGGAGCCATGGCGAAAAGGACCAGGCCGATGACTAGCGCACCTAGGCTCCTGCCCAGGTTATGTTGCCAACTGTTGTTTGCTTTCCTACTTGAAAGAATAATGATGCTCCTTTGGACGTCCCCATAATCCCCCGCAACTTACGCCGCAGGCATCTGCTCCGGTCGGGGCTGCCGCAGGCGTCCCTTCCCATAATAATATCCGCTCCGGTCGGGGCTGCCGCAGGCGTCCCTCCCATAATAATATCTGCTCCGGTCGGGGCTGCCGCAGGCGTCCCTTTCCTATAATATCCCATCCGGTCGGGGCTGCAGGATGCTTTAAGGGAATAAATGATCGGATATAGGCGAACAGAACCTCGAAAGCGGGCATCGCTGACTGTTCATCTCTACAAGAGAGTATTAAAATTGGTGCAATAAAAAAGCCCTCCATGAAAACTCATAGAGGGCTCGCAAAGGTAATGGTCTGGCTTATAACCCCAAACTAATCGCGATTTGATGGCTCATCCCCAGATCACCAAAGGTGCTCAGAGCATAATCCAAGGTCAAGGCCGTATTACCCAACATCAGTCTGCCACCCAACCCTGCTGTCAAGCCATTGACGCCGTCCAAGCCGCCTGTATCTTTGACCTTGTAGCCCAAGCGTAAAGCCAGGGCCTGATTATACCAATATTCGGTGCCAATGTTGGCCGAGGTATATGCAGCATCTCCAAAAGGCAGTACCACATCGACCATTACATTCCACTTGTCATTGGGCGTAGCTTTAAAGGGGATGGCATAAGCCAGACCGGCCTTGGCCAACAGGGCCAAGGAAGAATCGGCCACTGAGGTGCCCAGATTTTCAATAGTCAGGGCTGAGCTTAGGCTTTCCATGATTTGATATTGGGCGCCCAGATCAAGAGCCACCGAAGTATAATTGATGCTGTCGATACTGAGGCCGTACAATTTAAGTACCGCACCCACTCTGGCTTGTTCCATCACCTGCTGGCCATAACCCACTTTGGCAGCATAAGCCATGGGCGTAAAACTGCCATCCTGAACGGGCAGGTTATTGCTGTCCACGGTCAGTTTGTCCAAGGAACCGAAATTCAAAACCATCACGCTCGCTCCCAGGCCGGCGCCGCTAAAAAGGTTTTGTGCATATGCCAGATATTCAAGCGCCGTATCTTCCAGGTAAATATTGTGCATAAAACCGGCTTGCAAGCCGGCCACCTGTGCCAAGCCTGCAGGATTAAGGGCCGTGGCATTCAAATCATCCACCAGGGCAATGCCTGCATCCCCGGTGCCTGCAAAACGGGTTGACAAATTGATTTTTAATTCCGCACCCGCGCTCTCGCCAATCGTATAATTGGTCTGCACCGCTTGGGCCGTGGTCACGCCCACCAGACCTGCAATGATTATCCCTGCGGCCAAGATCCCCTTATTCATAAAACCACCCCTTTCGCAACATATTCTCCAATGCCTTCAAGCATAGCATACGCTGTCCGAAATTAAAAAGGTAATCATTTTTTCTTCATCATTTGCCGGCGGCGCACCACATCGGCTACACTTAACCGCGCCAGGGCTTTTTTCAGTGATATTTCCACCTGATCCAATTCCGCGCCGTGAATGCCTGATTTTAATTGAGCCACAGCCCGAGCCCGTTCTTTTTTGGCTGCTTCAATGTCAATATCCTCCGCCAATTCAGCGGTATCGGCCAGAACCACCACTTTATTATTAGCGATCTCGGCATAGCCGCCGCCAATGGCATATATAGTATCGCCATCTTGCTCTTCCACTTTAAGCATGCCCGGCTTCAAACTGGTTACCATGGCCAGATGTCCGGGTAAAACGCCAAAACTGCCCTCAGTGCCGGGCAGCACCACGGCCCGGGCGTTTTGACGCAGCACCAGTTTTTCCGGAGTGACTACTTCCAATTCAAGGGTTTTATTCGACATCGTTCCTCTTTCTTGCCCATATCAGGGGCGTGCCACGCCCGGCTGGGTCAGGCCAATTGCTTGGCCTTGGAAATCACTTCTTCTATGGTACCCACATTTAAAAAGGCTTGTTCCGGCAAGTCATCGTGCATACCGCTGATAATTTCCTTAAACCCTTTGATGGTCTCCTTAAGCGGCACATAACGTCCGGGCGTCTGGGTAAATTCCTCAGCCACAAAAAAGGGCTGCGATAAAAAACGCTGTAGTTTACGCGCCCGCGCTACGGTCACCTTGTCATCTTCCGACAGTTCATCGATCCCCAAAATGGCAATAATGTCCTGCAATTCTTTATAGCGCTGGATAAGTTGTTGCACCTGCCGCGCCACCTGATAATGTTCCTGCCCCACTACTTCCGGCGCCAGAATACGTGATGTGGAGTCCAGCGGATCCACCGCCGGATAAATGCCCTGCTCCACAATAGCCCTGGACAATACCGTGGTGGCATCAAGATGGGCAAAGGCCGTGGCCGGCGCAGGATCGGTCAAGTCATCAGCAGGCACGTAAATAGCCTGAACCGAGGTGATGGACCCATTCTTGGTTGAGGTGATTCGTTCTTGCAACTGCCCCATTTCCGTGGCCAGCGTGGGCTGGTAGCCTACGGCCGAAGGCATGCGGCCCAGCAAAGCTGACACTTCCGAACCGGCCTGGGTAAAGCGGAAGATATTATCAATAAATAGTAGAACATTTTGATGTTCTTCATCGCGGAAATATTCGGCTTGGGTCAGACCCGTAAGCGCCACACGCATACGTGCGCCCGGTGGTTCATTCATTTGACCAAAAACCATGGCGGTCTTTTCCAAAACACCCGAGCCCTTCATTTCCACCCACAGATCATTACCTTCACGGGTACGTTCTCCCACACCGGTAAAAACGGAGAAGCCACCGTGTTCAGTGGCAATGTTCCTGATCAACTCCATGATGAGCACGGTCTTGCCCACCCCGGCTCCGCCAAAGAGACCGATCTTACCACCCCGTGGATAGGGTGCCAATAAATCGATAACTTTGATCCCCGTCTCCAGCTGTTGGGTGGATGTATCCTGGTCTTCAAATTTCGGTGCCGGCCGATGGATGGGATATCGGATATCGGTCTTCACCTCTCCCAAACGGTCGATGGGCTCGCCCAGCACATTCATGATTCTGCCCAGGGTGTTACGTCCCACCGGCACGCTGATAGGACCGCCCAAATCCTTGACCGTCATGCCGCGGGTGATGCCGTCCGTAGAGGCCATGGCCACGCAGCGCACTCGGTTATCACCCAGATGAGCCTGCACCTCCAGCGTTATATTAATAGCAATGGTCTGCGAGCCTTGTTCCACAGAACCTTCCACTTGCAAGGCCTGAAACAGGGGCGGTAAATCACCCGGTTGAAATTCCACATCTATGACTGCGCCAATGACTTGTGCTACTCTGCCGTTACTCATCTATTCCTCCTGCATACACTGTATGTCCTGAATAATTGTTGACCGTTTCATCATCTTGTTATTGGACGAATTTTTTCGCCCCGATTATCTGGTTCTTGTTACGAAATAAATTATTTTTAGTTGTAGATACGTGTTGCTTACTTCATATAAACCGAACGTCTTAAAATAAAAGGGTTTTTGCAAGGGCCCGACCTGCCCTGTCCCTACACACAGGCCCAGAATAAACAATGGTTTTCCAGAAACCATCTGCTTTCAATAGCTCTAGCTATTAATAGCTTCAGCGCTGCCCACCAATTCCGAAATTTCACTGGTAATGGCAGCCTGACGGGCCCGGTTCAATTGTAATACCATATCCTCAATCATTTCACCGGCGCTCTCAGTAGCATTTTCCATGGCCTGCATGCGGGCCGCTTGTTCGGCTGCCTTGGATTCCAAAAGAAAATGCCAGATGCTCACTTTGATATACCGGGGCAGCAGATGCTCGAAAATTTTTTCCAAATCCGGTTCGAAATAGTATTCACTTAGTTTATTTTCGCTGTCAGAAACCATTTGGTCCGGAAGCGGCAATAGTACCCGCTCCACGGTTTCTTGGGCAATCGCCGATTTAAAGCGATTAAAAACAATAGTGACTTTGGACCAACGGCCCTTGATATACTCTTCCATGATGTCCTGGGCAATGCTGTCGGCATGGTACCAATTAAGATCTTGCCAAAACCCCGCCCATTGCTTGGCCAAGGCAATGCCGGACCTTCTGAAGAAGTCCAAGCCCTTGCGGCCGCAACATAAAAAATCGATGGCCTCTGCTAAACTGGAGTGGATCAGTTTTCCTGTGGCGACCTGCAAGGGCTGAATATTAAACCCTCCACACATGCCTTTGTCCGAGGTTAGCACCAGCCTGGCTTCCCGTGGCCCCTGGGGCGTGCCCAGGAGAGGATGAAAACGGTCTTTAGTCCGCGCGGCCACCTGACTGATCATCTCGTTCATTTTCAGGGCATATGGTCTGGCCTCCATTAATTGACTTTGCGCTACGCGCAGTCGCGCCGAGGCCACCATTTTCATGGCCCTGGTAATCTGTTGGATATTTTTGACGCTGCTGATGCGGGTTCGTAATTGACGCAAACTGGCCACGCTTAGACTCCCAAAGGTTTAAACTGTTTTTTAAATTCCTCGATGGCACTGGTAAGCTCTTCATTCATACCCGTATCCATCTCGCCTTTTTGTTTAATGGCCTTGAGCAGAGTGGGATGAACATCCTTAAGAAAATGGAGAAATTCCTTTTCAAACTGTAGCACTGCATTGACCGGGATCGTATCCAGGGCGCCGGTGGTGCCTGCGAATAGCATGGCCACCTGATCTTCCACCAGCATGGGCGCGTATTGCTGTTGCCGAAGTAACTGCATCATTCGTTCTCCCCGCGCCAACTGAGCCTGCGTGGCTTTGTCCAAATCAGATCCGAATTGCGCAAACGCCGCTAGTTCCCGGTACTGGGACATATCCATGCGCAACCGGCCGGCAATCTGTTTCATGGCTTTGATCTGAGCACTGCCGCCTACGCGCGAGACAGATAGACCCACATTGACCGCCGGCCGCTGGCCGGCATGAAACAGATTGGTCTCCAGAAAGATTTGCCCGTCCGTAATGGAAATCACATTGGTGGGAATATAGGCCGAAATGTCGCCGGCCTGGGTCTCGATAATCGGCAGTGCCGTCAAGGAGCCGCCGCCCAAATCATCACTTAATTTGGAGGCCCGCTCCAGCAAACGCGAATGCAGATAAAAGACGTCCCCAGGATAAGCTTCGCGCCCCGGCGGCCGACGCAATAACAAAGACATCTGGCGGTAGGCCACGGCATGTTTGGACAAATCGTCGTAGACAATCAATGCATGTTTGCCATTCATCAGGAACGCTTCCGCCATGGCACAACCGGCATAGGGCGCCAAATACAGCAGCGGTGCCGGATCGCTGGCCCCGGCCACCACCACGATGGTTTTATCCATAACCCCGTTGTCCTCCAGGGTTTTGACCACTTGCGCCACGGTGGATTGTTTTTGTCCTATGGCCACGTAAACGCAATAAACATCCGTGTGTTTTTGGTTAATGATGGTGTCCACGGCCACAGCCGTTTTTCCGGTTTGACGGTCGCCAATAATCAGTTCCCGCTGGCCCCGGCCAATGGGAATCATAGCATCAATGGCCTTGATCCCGGTTTGCAGGGGCGCTTTCACCCCCTGCCGTTCCACCACGCCATGGGCAATACGCTCCACAGCTTGGAAAGACTCGGCTTTGATTTCGCCCTTGCCATCCAGAGGCTGACCCAAGGGATTGACCACCCGTCCCAGCAGCCCATAACCCGCGGGCACTTGCATAATTCTGCGGGTGCGCTTAACTTTGTCGCCTTCTTTGATCAGTGTATAGTCACCGAGCATGACGCAGCCCACATTATCATCCTCCAAATTGAGTACCATGCCGTAAACATCATGAGGAAATTCCAGCAGCTCCATGGACATGGCTCCGGCCAAACCCCAGATACGGGCGATGCCGTCGCTGACCTGCAGGACTGTACCAACTTCCTCGCGGGTAGCCTGACTCTCAAAGCCTTCAAGTTGTTGTTTGATGACCTCGGTGACTTCTTCAGGTGATATCTTCATGAATGAATCCTTTCGTTAAAAACGTTGCTTCTGACACGACGAGCTGGCTTTCCATCATGGTTCGGGGCCCACTGGCAGTACATTCGGCGCGATGCAAAAAAACAAACCTTATCCGGCTTTAATTGTTTGCGAGCATGGTTTTTTTCAACCGTTCCAAACGGCCTGTCAAAGTGCCGTCAAAAACCAAGTCGCCCAATATTATTTTCGCACCGGCCTGCAGTTGTTCTTCCACTTCAACTTGTAGGGTAATCTTTTTGCCCGTATAAGCTTCTAAACGGCGTTGCAGGCTTTCCAGCTGATTTGGTGTCAAGGGTTGGGCGGTTCTAACCTCAGCCCTGGCTGCTGCCTGATGGGCTTCAATCTGTTCGCGGTAGCACTGTTCAATCATGGGCAATAGTGCCCCTCGTTGCTTATCCACCAGCAGATCGAGCAGCTTCATGGTCAGGGCGCCAATGTCCTTGGCCAGTATTTTTTTCAATAGGTCTTTTTTATTTTCTCGGGCCAGTAGGGGATGAACCAGCAAGGCCATGCCCTCGCCCTGTCCAAAAGACCTGGTGAGCAACTCCAATTCCTGAGCCACTTTTTGTTCTTGCTTTGCGGTCAGCGCCAACGCAAAGAGCGCTTTGGCATACTTGCTGGCGGCCAAATATTCAGTACTCATAATTATTTCTCAACCTTGTCCAGATCATTGATGAAATCGTCAACCAGCCGATCCTGAAGCTCATCCTTATTTTTTTCCTGGAGCAATTGCTCTATGGCTTTAATGGCAATGGATGAGACCTCGGTTCGCAGTTCCTTGATAACTTGCTGACGCTCCTGCTGCAACATCTCGTGATTTTTCTCCAGTAACCGTTTGGCTTCTTCCTGGGCTTCCTGCAGAATTAATTCGCGTTCCTGATGTCCTTTTTGTATGGCCTCATTAATGGTCTTCCTGGCTTTATCCTCTATGTCCGCCAGCTGACGGTGGTATTCCCCTTCCAAAACCTCCACCTCATGGCGGCCTTTAGTGGCCCGGTCAATATCATCCTGGATTTTATGGGTACGGTCCTGCATCATCCTAGTCAAAGGACCCCAGGAAAATTTCCATACCACGATCATGGCTGCCAGAAAGGTAGCCACTTGAATTAAAAGTAGAGACCAGTTAATTTCTATCATGATTGCTCACATCCGCCTTATTGGACAAAAAACTTAAGGAAGGGATTGGCAAACAACAGAATCAAGGCTACGACCAAGGCATAAATGGTCAATGATTCAATAAAGGAAATACCGATAATCATGGCCGTTTGGATAGTCCCGCTGGCTTCCGGTTGCCGGGCAATGCCTTCCACTGCCTTACCAACCGCGATGCCCTGACCAAACCCGCCGCCAGCGGCCGCCAGGCCCAAGCCTACCGCCGCACCAATGGCGCAAGCTGCAAAAAACAGGGTCCCGCCCGATCCACCGGCAGCCTGGGTTGCGGCTTCGGCGCCTTTGGCGGCTTCTTCAGCCATTGCCAAACCGGCGGTCACCAACAGGGTTAAAACCACATTGACCATTGTTAACATCCACTTTTTCACGATCTTCGTCCTCCTCGTTTTATTCCGCTAACGCGAATACTCCGCAGCTCCTGTGGGGATAAAGTTCATGGTGTTCAATGCCCTTCATCAGCCCGGCCAGACAACGTCGCGGTATTTTTTTAATGTCCTTCGTGGGATTGCACAGCGCCCCCGATATAAACCATGGCCAGTATCATGAATACGAAAGCTTGAATGATGCTCACCAAAATGCCCAACATAATAATTAATGGTCTGAGAATAACCGGCACGATGGTAAGGATATTTTTAATAATATTGGGTGCCGGTAAAAAAATCACCACCAACAACGCCAGCACACCCAATAAAATTTCTTTGGCCAGGATGTTCCCGAACAAACGAAAAGATAAAGACAGAGGCCTGGCTAACTCACCGATAATTTCAATAAAAAACATGAACGGTTTGAGCCATACCGGCACCGGACCGAACCAATGCTTGATATAAGCCACCAATCCTCTTTCTTTAATGCCGAAATAATGGGTGGAAAAAAAGACGACTAGCGCCAATCCGACTGTAACTGAAAGTTTGCTGGTACTGGAAAACAGGCCCGGAACGAGCCCCATAAGATTGCATAATAAAATGAAAAAAAAGAGCATGGAAAACAGAGGATAATATTTAGGCGCTGTAGGACCGACCATATCGTCCGCAAAGTCATAAATAAAATTCAGGATCATTTCCAGGACATTCTGGGAACCCTTGGGTACCATCTGCATTTTTTTAGTGGCTGCCCAGGAAAACAGAACAATGACCACCACGGCCAACCCGGTCATAAGCAGGCTGGGATCAAAGGGGGTATGAAACTCAATGGATTCAGGAATGGCACTCATGGAAATTCCTCGATGTGGCTATGAATTGGTAGGGGCAAGACCTTTGAGCACAGCGGCTGGCAATTGCACAACAGAATAACCAAGTACCAATCCCCAAACATTGCCTCCCGGCCATTGCAGGGAGAAGAGGATGGCTGCGCCCATCATCACGTACCGCCCCAAGCTGTTCATGATTAAGTGACGGGCGGGATTTGAGTTTTTTTGGGCCAAAAGACGTCGCACTGTATGGCCGATCCAAATAAAACTGATTAGTCCCAAACCTTCACCAATCATGCATCCTACTGCCCAGGGCCCCATCCCCGAGACTAAAAACAACACTGGTAAAAACACGCCGAATACTATTAATAAATGTACTTTTGAAACACTCATGGCCGCGACCTGCGATTCCGGATGGATTTTAATACTTTGGCAACATTATAAAAGCCGGCGATAATACCTAGGATCATAAAAACAAACAAAAGCCACGGCGCTGTCCCCAGCCATCGATCCAATAACAGGCCCATTCCCGTTCCGATCACAATACTAGCTACGATGGTCAAGCCCACTGTACTGGCTGCGCCCACCTGTTGAATCCAATTATTTTTATTGTCCATCATACGCTTTTAGCGGTTAAAATCCGCAGGTTTCAAGTCTTGAAAGAATTTCTTGAATTCAATCTTTTCTTTTTCATATTTGGACTTGTCCGTAATACTCGCTTCCACAATCACTTTTTCCGAAACATAAATGGGACACTCGGTCCTAAGGCCCAAGGCAATGGCATCGGACGGTCTGGCATCTATCTCCCACTCTTCTCTGTCCCGTGCCAGCGTGATGCGTGCGTAAAAAGTGTTGTTCTCAATGTTATGAATAAGAATACGTTCAATGGTGACATTGAGCGACTCCAGGATGGATTTCATCAGATCATGAGTCATCGGCCGGGGCACATTGATTTTTTCCAGAGCGATTAAAATAGCATCTGCTTCATAGATACCTATCCAAATGGGCAAATATCTTTTCTCTTCCGGATCGGTCAGAATGACCACCGGAATCTTGGAATTGGCATCCACTGCCAAGCCTTTAACCTTCATTTCGACCATTGTCTACTCCTCCTCAATCGGGAAGGATTATACCTAAACCCTTCTGCCTTCACAAGAGCATTTTCCAATTCACCCATATTATTTGACCCTGTTTGGCTATTGTCGGTTGCATGACCGGGGACCTAAACTTTTTTTATCTTTTCTTTGAAAACATCAGCGTGAAAAGCGAAGATCGAGGCGCGCCCCTCTTTCCAGGCCCATCGGGGCAGCCCGGCTTTATGGGCACAGCACTCACACAGGAAGGTTTCCAGATCCCAATTATTTTCCGTGGCCACTTGTGGCAAAAACACGCCATGTCTGCCCTGGCCTTCGATAACGATGCCGTCCGATCCCAGTTCAATTTCCCGAATATCCTTAATCGGACGCTTGGGAGATAAAACAGAGATTTCAATCACCAGTTGGGGCAGTTCTTTAGCCTGAACCTGGGGAAAGCGCGGATCGTCCAAGGCTGCGGCCAGAGCCATGCGCCGAACCGTTTCCGCCATGGTTAAATTGCTTTCCAATACGCCAATACAGCCGCGCAAGCGATGGTGCTGATTAAGGGTCACAAATGCTCCGCTGCCATCAGCCTGGAGAAGGGCTTCCGACAGTTCCCCGGGCAAAGACGGCAAAGCATGCTGCCCCTCTTGGAGACAAGTCTCCAGGGTTTCACGTGCCAATTTCAAAAGTTGTTGTTTATCCTGCGGGCTAAGCTTCATGGTTCTCTCTCTTAATGCATCCTCGCCTCTTCCCCGTATCCATGCGGGGAGGAAGCGACAATAAAAATAATGCTCTGCTTCCTTTCGTATTAAAATACCCTGCAATGCAATGGGGGTATTTTAATATTGATATTCATAGTGGGGATAAAAGGGTTTGATCACTTCTTTGGCTAAATCGTCGATGATTTCCTGGATCATTTCATGATCGGTTTTAACGGCATAACTCTCGCCACGGTCACCAAAAGACTTAAACAAGGTATAATCACTTTTTTCCCTTCTCGCCCAGAGTACCTTGCCGGTTTCCACATCAATAAACCGTACCGTGGCCACGCCACTGGCCACCCGTTGCTCGTTTTCCCGGGTGGTACGGACATCTCCTACGGACAGGGAGATGCTGCCGGTCAAAATGGCTTTTACACCCAGCATCTTGCCAACGGCAATGGCTGATTCCGGACTAAGGTAACCGCGGTTGGCCAGATTCTGTTCCTGTAGCAAGGCATCAATACGGGTACGTTCCACAATATCCAAGGTAGGGACTTTTCTCAATAATTGCACGACCACTTCATCGGCCAGTTGATGGCCAACCGTGGAAAGAAAACTGTCCGATTCAAACGGCAGAACAGCGATGCGGTTGTATCTTTCCAGATCCACCGCCGGCTGGACCAGCACTCGGGGTGCGCAGCCCACCGCCACAAAGATCAATAAAATGAAGAACCTTTTTAAAAAAGGCATATTTTCCAACTCCTTTACGCGATGATCGTATTATAGGCCTCGTCTCTGAGGACGTCAACCTGATTACACCCGCCGCCAAGCAGGTAAACGGTGGTGCCGTTACCTTAATGTTATTTTAAGTCCATCGTACGCTAGTTGCATTCCCGGTGGAAGGTGACGGTTGGTTTGGCGATGGGGCAGCAGATGACAGAGATGGGTAAAGTAGGTTTGGATTGCCTTGATTTTGCCGGCTTCGGCCAGGGCTTGGTCCAGATTAAAATGGGTGGGATGAGGTTCGTAGCGCAAGGCATCTAAGATCAACACCCGGCAATGCTCAAGGAGTTCATAGGAGGCCTCGGGAATAGCGGAAACATCGGTCAAATAAACCATCCCCCCGATGCGATACCCCATCACCCTTACCCGTCCGTGCCAGAGCGGTACAGGAATGACCTGTATCCCTTCTACAAAAAAAGCTTCTCGCACCGGGATCAATCGGAGTTTGGGTTTTCCCCCGCCTGCCTGAGTCCTTCGAAACACATAATCAAAGCGGCGCCGCAGGGATTGCAAGGCCGTCTTAGGCCCATAAATAGGAAAAGGCTTTTGGGTGCGCTCCGAAAAGATTCTCAAGTCATCAATACCAGCCACATGATCGGCATGATCATGGGTCAGCAGCATGGCATCGATCCTATTAACCCTCTCCCTTACCAGCTGCAGTCTTAGCTCCGGGCCTGCATCCACCAGTAAGGTCTTATGGCCCACTTCCACCAACAAGGAAGCGCGGGTCCGTCTGTCCCTGGCATCACGGGATTGGCATACGGAACATGGACAGCCGATAACCGGAATGCCGTGGCTTGTGCCTGTTCCTAAAAATGTAATTTTCATAGTTCTGTTTTCCCAGGTATACAAAAAATTGACAACCTTGAAGCACTCAAGTAATCTAAGAGCCTGAACATTTAGTCAAAAATTGAAAATCGAGAATCGCCCGCATTTGAACGCATGGATTAATTTTCAATAGTCGCTGCTCGATTGCTCGGGAGGCTGAACAACTAATTGCTCAACCTCCTTGGAAGCCATTATGGTCAGCATAGCATTTTTCAACTTCAGCAGCAATGAGGATAAATGCCCGCGGCCTCCCCAGTGCACTTGAATGAACAGGACCCCCATGAGCCACTGCTTGCGCTTTGCCCTTACTTTTATCTGTCTTGCCGGCCTGGCCCTTCCTTGTTTCGGCCAGGACCAGGACTTGCCCTCACTTTGGGCCAATGCAGCCGGCGAGGCCTGCGACATTGTCACTTCCCCGGCCCATGGGTCGCTGGCCGGGTACGGTGCTGCCTTAGGCATTATTGGCGCCACCGCCTGGGCAATGCAACACGATGTGGATTGGTTTTATGCCATCCAAGACCGCCGCAACGACTGGCTGGACAAGGCCATTCCGCCCTTCAACCTGCTGGGCGACGGCCTGGTCCATGTAGCCGGATACGCTGCCTTATATAAATTTGGAAGCGCCTATGATCAACAGGTGGCGGCCATGGCCCTGGAGGGCCAGATTAATGTGGCGCTTTTCTCGGTCTTACTGAAGACCATTTCCTCTTCCGCCCGGCCGTCCATAGGCCGCTACCAACGGCAATGGTTTACATTCAAATTCAGTGACAACAGCTTTCCTTCCGGCCATACCATGACCGCCTTTTGCGCAGCCGTGATTCTCGGTGATGCCTATCACTGTGAATGGCTCACCTATCCCTTGGCAGGCCTGGTAGGTTATGCGCGCATGTACAGCCAACGGCATTGGCCGGCTGATGTGGTGGCCGGCGCCGGCATGGGCCTGCTTATTGGCTATGCGGTCCTGGCTTATCATCAACAGCAACAACCCTCGGCAACACCGGGTGTTCGTTTTTCCCTGGTACCCGATCCAGACGGTGGCAAGGTGGTAGTGACATGGCGCTATTGAGGTGGTTCCTGGCACTATTACTGCTGAGCTTAACCGGCCTGAGTCTGGCCGCCGAACGGCCTTTATTGGATTATACGTTCAGCGGCTATGGTCAAGGCCGCCTGACCGCATTTCTCATCAATACGGAGAAATTACATGGCCCCCTCAACACCCTGCCCGATCCCAGCCAAGCCGGCGGCGAATCAGAAACTGCAGTATATCTTAACCGTTTGGAAATTTCGCTGGGGACCCCTCTGGCCGGCCACACCTGGCATGTCCGCGCCAAAGCCGTCATTACCGGCAGCAAAGGTGTGATCGAATCCGCTTACGTCAGCTGGACCCCAACACCACTTATAACCAGTCAGGCAGGCCTCATCACCGTGCCCTTCGGGCTGGAAAATCAGCTCTCTTCCCGGCTTTTGCCAACAGTAGAAAGAGCCTTGATCTATGGGTTTGGTAATTTCGGCTGGGTATCCGATCTGGGCTTTAAGTTCATGGATCAGTATGCCTATGGCATCCGTCTGAATGCTCATTATCCCGGCCCTTGGCCAGGATGGCAGGCGCACGCTCAACTGGGCTTGGTGACCAGTAACGGCGCTTTGGCTCGGCCTGATTGGCCCAGCCAGCTCACCGGCCGGGCGGGGGTTAGCCGACAGTGGCAGAACCAGAATGGGCACGGGCAATGGGCACTCGGGTTCTCTGCGTCCTGGGGATGGTCCGCATGGGAACAACATCATGAAGCTTACCTCCCCATTGGCAGCCAAAAAAGCGGGCAAGCGCTTTCGTCCCTTTTCATTCCCGCCACGTTGCTTGATCAAGCAGGCCCTGTTGCCGTGCTTGGCCCGGACATGCTTTTTCAAATTGATGCTGTAACCGTACGCGGTGAATGGCTGGCCAAAAACCTCGATGGTCACTGGGCGCAAGGCTACTATATTTTAAGTCAATGGGATTTATTTCACGAACCGGCCATCAGCCTGACCGGCAAATGGGAGGAGAGTGTGGCTTTTTTTAGTGATGGTGCCCATGCTCCAGGCACCCGTTATCAGGCCCTGACCTTGGGCTTAATCTGGAAGTTGAGCAGTGCTTGGCGTTTGCAGGGCAATTATCTGGCGCTGTACAAAGATTTCAAACCACACCAATTTACCGGCGCCGATCTATTCATCACTCAACTGCAATTTGAATTTTAGGCAGAGCTGACACCACCAAGCCCTATTCCTAAAAAAAGAAACTGACGACCCCTCCTGTTCTCGCGGATATTTTAATCCTTTAGGGGAAAGCGTAAGGTAAGCACGGGACTCATGGGGGATTCCTGCCCGTTTTCATTAACCGCGCTGACGGCAAAACGCCAAGTCCCCTGACTGATCCTGCGAAAACGCAGTACATTTTTAGGCAACGGTTTGGCCAGGACTTTTTTCAGAGTACCCCGCGTTCCTTTGGCACGATACACATAATAAGACCGCAGTGGTCCTTTATCCAGCCAGTAAAGCACCATCCCTTGATCGGTTCCATAATAGTTCGGTTTCAAAGGTGCCCCCGTATAAAGTGCTGCTTTTTTCTTGCCCACTGTGGCAATGGTTTTTTCCAGCCGTTCAATTTCCTTCTTAGAGGCCAGGCTTTCCTCGGTTACAGTCTTAACCTGACTTACCAGATTTTTAATTTCCAGTTCCGATTGTTTGACTTTTTCAATGCCAAACCAATAATAGGCACCGCCAGCGCCGAGTACCACCCCCAACAACAGGATCATCATTGCCGCCCAGGCCGAAGGTGGCCGCCGTGGTGGCGCCGGTTTCTCAGACAGGTCCACGCCCTGGGAATAGGCGGGCGTGTTTTCCGGTTTGGCCCAGCCTTGGTTGAAGGGATCATCGTGATGTTCTTCATTGCTTTCCAGACGTTGGCGCGTTTCCTCATTTTCCGCCTGCTGGTCCTGGTCCTCCACGAGGTTGTTACCGGCTTTGGCGTGGAAAGCAGCTTGATTTGCGGGTTGCTGATTTCCACTTCCAGGAATAGCGGGCACTCCCAGATCATAGTCCAGCCCAATATCCTTGGAAGATTCTTCCTTGGCCAGTTCGTCGAAAATGGAGGGGTCGGAAACCACTTCCTGCTGAAGGCGTTTTTCCTCTTGAGAGGTCAAGGCTTCCAGGGAAAACGTATTGTCCTGATCTTCCAAACCGCCTTCATCTTCCACCTGCAGGTCCGTATTTGCGACAGCCTTGTTGGCGTCTTCCGGCAAAGCCGAGGCTTCCGGCCTGGTCTGCTGATCGTCGTCAGTCAGCTCGACCGGAGGTTGAGCGCCCTCTCCGTCAGAGATTTGCTCGCTTTCTTCAATGACTCCCAGCATATCAAAAGCACCGGGTTCGTCCTGCGCGGGTGCGTCCTGCGTCTTCTCACTGCTTGGCACCGGCGGTTCCATTTGCAGCGATTCTTCCCAGGACTGCTCAAAAGCCGTTGTCTGCGGAATTTCCTCTTCGGCAGGGGTAGGCGTAGTGACTTCATCAAACGCTCGGTCCACTTCTTCCCTGGCCGGCGCTTCCGGGGCCAAAGGCAGATCATCAAAAGCACTGAAGTCATCACCGCGCTGATGGCTGATATCATCTTCCTGATCGGAGGCCTCCCAACCAGATTGAGCCTGTCCAGGTACTATTGGTGACAACTCTGGTTCAATGAACTCTTCCCCTGGTAAAGCGGACTCCGTATTCCTGTCCGCGGTTGGCTCAGAGACTTCTGCTTCCGTCCAGGTTGGTTCTGTCTGCTGGTCTTCTGCAATAGGTGCGACCGGGGCCGGAGGCAAGTCCTCAACAGTGACCTGATCTTCAGCCGCCGCCATGCTCCAAGGTTCCGCCGGAGCTTCATCCTCAAAGGTGGGCACAGGTTCTTCAAAAGCTTGGGCAATTTCATCGAGGCTGGTGCCATCACTTACCCGGACTGCCTCTGAGGGCAGCGGCTGATCAACGGAGTTCATCAAGCTGTCCAAATCCTGGTCCTGAGGCAAGGGACGTGCTTGGGGATTGATCTGGCGTTGGGAAGGAGCCGTGCTGTCCTCTGCCGGTATTTCCGAACCCTCGGTTCCGGCCATCGCTTCCGGTGCTGGATTTGCCTGACTCTGATCATCAAAAGGTGCTGCCGATACATCGATGCGGGGTATGGCGGGGTCAGGAATAGCTCTGGGCTCTTCCTCTTCTTCACTCATAAAATCCTCAGGCACTTCGATAGCGGCCAAATCAATTTTAAGCTTGGTCTTCTTTCGTCCCCGCCGTCTTTTTTTCTTTTCCGCTTCTTCTTCCGGGGTTAGTTCTTTCTTCTTTCGCCCCCTCTTTTTGGGTGCCTGCACAGCTTCACTTTTGGCTTTCTTGGCGGCGGTCTTCTTGGTTTTGGTGGTCGTCTTTTTACGGGCTTTGGGTTTGCTGATCCGTTCCAACGGGTGCACCACCTCAATCGTATTCTCTGGTTGTTCCGTAATCTCCTCCTCGTCGTCCGGAGCAGGTACTTCAAAATCAATAATATTGGTTTCAACCACGGATTCGTCCAGGCCTAAACTTTCGGAAACATTGCCACTTGTCTCATCAGTGTCTGCACTTCCAAGAGTGGTGTCATCAGTTGGCGGAATGATTTCCGGACTACCTGTCTGCGCAGTTGGAGGTTCATTGTTTTCTTCCCAAGCAGAAGGCGGTTCCGTAGACGTTGGGGGTTGCGGCTCAGCTTGTTGCAATTCATCAGCAACTACAGGCTCACTGTCTATGTCTGTTGCCAATGGTTCCGTAAAGTCTTCCTGGACAACAGAATTTTCCGTTGGGATTTCTGTGTCCATCCCGGTCATGGGAGAATCCGATTCCGTGGCGGTAGGCAATTCATCTCCAAAAACGGACCCGTTGTTTATATCCGGAAGCGACGGTTCCTGGGGGCGCTCCCCGACAGCAGGGCTTTCCGGCGTCGTTTCTGCTGCCGCCATTGAAACCATGTCCTGGTTGCTGTCGTAAGCCGGCTGTTCTTCTATGGTGCTGTCCTGGGTCTCGCCAAAGATACGGTCAAAATCTTCCAAGCTTACTTCTTCCGTCAGGGGTGCTTGTGCGCTGGTGGACGGCGCAGTTTCAATTTCCCCGGACAAATCTGCAGTCTCCGCTGGCGCTGTTTCCTCTGCTGTTGCCTCTATGGTAGGCACGAGGACTTGGCCAAGCAGGGCTTCTGTTTCCGCGGAAATAGCAAAGGCCCGTCCATCGCCTTTATCCACAATGGCTTTGACCAAATCATTGAGGGCTTCCTGAAAATGCTCCGGCAAGGCGTAAATCTTGGCCATGCCATCAAGCATCATCTTAATTTCCTTTAATTGCGCTACCGTGGGATGATCAAAATCATAACCTCTTTCCCAAAAAACAGCCCCCATGAACCCGTTAATATGACCGATCAGCCCTGAGATCTGCTGGGTTAGTCCTACTTCAGGATTACCTTTTTCCTGGTTTAACCGGCTGATGATTACATAGGCTGCCAGCATGGCCTCCTTCACCTCAGGAGGTGTCACCTGTTCTTGAGCCAGGTAGTCGCGCAGCTGTTGAAGTTGCTCTTCCATAGAATTCCATCCTCCACGCACATTTAAACACCGCTTATATTAGTACATGCAGCCATACAGTGCAAGTGCTGTTTAAATTCCTTGCAAAAATCCCGTCATCCCTTTTGGAATAAACGGTATTTATGGGTTATCTCTTTATACTTAGGCATGTTACGTCTATTAATTCATTGGTAAGGGCTCCAAATTGTGACCCTTAGGAAAAATGATTATCCATTCAACGCGCACCAAGCCGCCAAAGAAGAAAAAATACAGGCTCATGATAGATTTTAATCTTAAAAATGATTTATCTTTCCTTTGCATGCTTGGCGATTTAGCGAGAGAGCGCTTTTTCGGTTTTACCGTGCTAAAGCCCTAACCGTCCCAGCCGCCGGGCTGTAACCGTAAGCCCGCCGTGATCATTATCAACCACGCCTTCTATCAGGTAGGGACCTCTGCCGCTTAGCTTGTGGCCGTCACGATTATAAACATCAGGAAAAAGGGTGACCTCATAAATAGCGGTAAAATCCTCGAGCGTCAGAAATTTCATGCGCTGCCCGGTCTTGCGCACATCGCACCCTTTGGCCGTGACCAGCCAGCCGCAGAGCAGCACCAGACGGCCTACATGGTGCTCCAAGGCATTGGCATTGATCATGCCCTGCTGTTTCAGGAATGCCAATTGCTCCCGGTATTGCACCAGCGGATGGGCGCCTGGGGACACCCTCATCTGGTGATAAGTCTGCTGAAATTTTTCCACACTTTTCATGTCCGCCAAGTCCGGCAACACCTCTTTTTCCTGCAACGCTAAAGGTAATGTCCCTGGCAAGCGTTGGGACTGGTGAATAATCAGCTGCCAATAGAGGTCTACCCGTTTGTGGTCCAGGCTGTCGCAGGCCCCGCAGGCAATAAGTTTGTCCACTTTTTCAGGCGCCAAATGCGTGCGGCCCAGCAAGTCCGGCAAATCCAGGTAAGGACCATTGGCCTCCCGTTCACGAATCAGAGTCTGACCGGCTTCGGAACCCAGGCCTTCCACGGCCATCAATCCCATAACCAAAGTGCTGTCTTGACCAGCATATGACCATGCGCTGCGGTTCACGTCCGGCCCCTTGATGGTCAGGCCCATCCTACGGGACTCCTCCACATAAGCCGAAGGCCCGTAGAATCCACCCTGGTTGCTCAAAACCGCGGCCATGAAGGCCGCCGGATAATGAACCTTTAAATAAGCAGCCTGAAAAGACAACTGGGCATATGAAGCACTGTGGGCCTTGCAGAAGGCAAACCCTGCGAAAGATTCAATCTGGCTCCAGATCTCCTCGGCCGCGGCTTGGCTGACCTGGCGCTCACGGGCACCTTCCATAAACCGCTGCTTGTAATCCGTAATGCGCTCCTCATGCTGTTTAAATCCGATGCAGCGCCGCAATTTGTCCGCTTCACCCAGACTCATGCCGGCGATAAAATGCACGGCCTTGATCACATCCTCCTGAAAGATCATGACCCCGCAGGTATCCTTGAGCAGGGGCTCCAAGGCAGGATGGGCATACACCACGGGCGCCAGACCGAGATGGCGTTCAATAAACATCTGGCGCATGCCGCTGTCCGACACACCCGGCCTGATGGCGGATGATGCGGTGGTAAGCAATTCAAAGGTGTCGCAGCGCAGTTTTTTCAGCAGCAGCCGCATGCCCGGCGATTCCACGTAAAAACAGCCCATGGTCTGGCCTTCCCGGATCAGGGCTTTGGTGGGCTCGTCCTGTTCGGGATCAACGGTTTTCCAGTCCACGCCCTGGCTGCGGGCCACGTCACGGATTACGGCCAACCCCCGCTGGCCCAGCAGATCGATTTTAATCAGCCCGGCATCTTCCGCGGCATTCATGTCATATTGGGTGACCTCAATGCCTTTTTCCGACATTTGCTTGGGCACGATGGTACTGATAGGCTGATCGAGAATGATGATACCTCCGGGATGGACCGAAAGATGCCTGGGCAAACCGTCCAGATAAGCCGCCAGTTTGAGCACTGAGCGCCATGGTTCTTCTTTAATAGGCAGGGTCCTGGCTTCAGGATAAAGGGCGATCACCTGTTCCAATCCCTCAACCTTGGCCTGATAAGGCAGGCGCTTGCAAAAGCCGGAACACTCTTCTTCGGTCAGGCCCAGCAGGCGGCCGGCTTCGCGAATGGCCGAGCGGGCGTGGAGGTAAACAATGCTGCAGAGCATGGCCACTTGTTTTTTTCCAAAACGCTCGTAGGCATAACCGAGCATTTCGTCGCGCTGATCCCAGGGAAAGTCCACATCAATATCTGGCGGGTCGATCCGTTCGGGATTTAAGAAGCGTTCGAAAAACAGGCCGTGTTTGAGGGGATCGACATGGGTAATCCCCAGGCAGTAGCTAACCAAACTGTTGGCCGCTGAGCCCCGGCCTACGGTCGGGATGCCACGGCGCTTGGCTTCCTTAACAATATCCCACACAATCAAAAAGTAATCTTCATAGTGCCTGGCCTCAATAACGCTTAACTCCTTAGCCAATTGGCTGAGGGCCTGGGAAGTGACCGTTCGAAGGCGTTGCCGTAATCCCTGGAAGCATAACCTGGACAAAAAATAAAAAGAGGATGAGCCTTTGGCAAAAGGATAATGGGGAAAGTGGAGATGGTTGGTCTGGGGCCGGCCATGGCAGGTCCGGGCTATGCGCAGTGTACGCTCCCAAACTGCCCGATAGGCGCCCAGGCGGGCCTGCATGCGTTGCGGAGATTGGAGATAAGCATAGGCAGAAGCCCATTGTGCCGGCGCCACACGCTCCAAGGTGGTGTTCAGCCCAATGGCCCGGCAGGCTTTGTGGGCAATGTGGTCATGCTCAGTGGCGAAATAAACAGGGTGAGTGAAGACCGTGGCCACGCCGGCCTGGCTGGCCTGCTGAATGGTTAACTCCAGGCGGCCCTGATCCGGCCGCTGCGCCTGATCCTGTATTGCCAGATAGAGTCCCTGACCTTTGCCGAGCTGCTTGATGGCTTTGGCCAAGGCCAGAGTTGAGACCAGCACCAGCACATGAGTGGTGCATGACGCCAGGGCTTGGGCCAGCTCAAAGTCCGCATCAAGCTGTCGGCTGGTAATAAGCCGGCACAGCTCGCTGTAGCCCTGATTGTCTTTGGCCAGCACCAGGGCATAGGGCTCCTGCCAGCGCGCCGGCAGGCTGGTGGTGATCTGCGCGCCAAAAATGGGATGAAGGTTATTTTTACGGCAGGCCTTGAGAAAGCGCATGGCCCCGTAGAGCCCGTTGGTGTCGGTCAGGGCCAGGGATTGACAACCCAAGGCACGGGCCGTTTCGCACAAGACCTCCGGCGACGACCCGCCTTCGAGAAAGGAAAAATAGCTGTGTACATGGAGATGAATAAACATCAAAAAAGGGACCTCGCTCTGAGAAAAGCGGGCACCTTAATGCCGGCACTTTCTCAAAAAATACGGTCCCCCGATTGACTTCCATAACTTCCGGACAGACGCAGGGCCTGCCTCCGCTTACCCTAAGGAGCCTTTCTCATATAGATCACTTTTCCGACCCGGTCGATGTGTTCTTTCAGCTCGGGCTGTTTCAAGGAATAATAATCCACCACATCCACATGATAGGGTATGGGCAGCGCTTCGTTAAGCCGGCTTTTGATGTCCAACGCCAACTGCGGTGAACTTCCCTCGCCTTTAACGGCCAGATCAATATCACTGCCATGCTTGTAGCTGCCTTTGGCACGGCTGCCGAAGATAAGCACTTCTTCCAGCTGGTCATAGCTGGACAGCGCCTTAATCATAAGGTCGTAGGATTTGTCGGAAATACCGAAAGTGTTGTTCATGCTTCCCTTTTCAGCCTGCCTGTCAGTTGTTCCAACACCTGGTAATAATGATCAACGATCAAACGATAGGCCAGTTCCGCGCTGGTTTCATTGTAAGTATGAGCCATAAGGTTGCGTTTTTCCAACATGTCCATCCAGGTATCACCGTCTTCGATCAATTCATATTTAAAAGCTTCTTTGATCGTATCTTTGGGAAATTTGACATCCACTTTTTTCTCTTCCAAATAATCTTTCAATGTCTTCCAGGCCAGTTCAAAGGTAAATTCATAAATCTGGATCAGCCCGGCTTTTTCCAGATCGGAAAGTGTTTGTTTTTCCACCGCGGCTTTTAAATGGGCAAAAGCCTTTTGGTAATTCTGAAACCGCTGCTGCCAGCGGATATCTTTTGGTGTCATCTCGTGCCGCCTTTTCTGTTTTCATTGACGACCTATCTTAAGCTACTGCCGATTATCCGTCAATGGCTCACAATAACCTCTGCCAACCAGATGTCAAACTCGTCATTCCGGCATGCTCTCAGCTGATTTGTATCCCTGTGAACATCCTTACCTGACAGGATATGATCGGTAATGCTTTTGGTACTGTTCCCTGTAAATGGTATCGATAGGCCTGCGTCCAGTAAAAAAGCCACTTTCATTGTGATTCTCCTTTCGTTGATGATCCGCTGTTATGGGAAATCATTTTTTCCACTCCTGGGCAAACACAAGACCTGTCCCTACACACCAGACCGGCATCTGTCGTCGTAGGGAGCGGTCGCAACCGTATTCCCTGCAATTTGGATGTTACCATCATATTTTATTTTTAACGAGTTGTGATTGCTGCCCGGCTTTTATCACCCCTCTAACGCCTTCGTCAGATCATGCCAATCGGGATTGTGACGGGTGATGAGTTCGAATTTTTGTTTCTTGGGCAAAGACGAGAGATCCGCCAGCCTTTTAACGGCGTGATGGTGTTTGGCGAAGGGCTCGTAATAAACCAATTTGATGCTTTGCGTGATTTTCTTGTAGCCGGCCATTTTTTTCTTTAAATCAGCGGTAACGTCCATGGCAATCATGTTATTACCGCGGTCGGCCATGATAAACACATAGCCTTTGCTCTTGGTTTCCGGGGACATGACTTTTCCTCCTGCCTGAAATGGGTTCCCTCTTGCTAAAGCCCCTCTGTCCCCCGGGAATGGTCGCGACCGTTCCCTGCATCAGCATCGTTGACCTCCTCGCGGCGATCCTACCCTTCCGCGTCCTGCCGCAGCAGGCTGGCAGGGCGCAGGCTGTCATAGCCATAGCGCCGTTTGACCTGATCAGCCGCAGCGTGCAGCCGTTCCCAGGCCGCATGACGGCAGCTGCTGAAGAGTTGTAATTGATCGGGCGCGTGTTCCAGATTGCGGGCCGTTATACCCAACAGTCGTATCCTCACTCGCCGTGCCCATAGTTGCGCGAGCAATTCCTGCGCTGTCTCAAAAAGCAGGCGGTCCACATTGGTGGCACTGTCCAGGGTTTTGGCATGGCCATGCAAAGAGAAGTCCGCATAACGGATCTTGACGCTGATGGTGCGCGCCTTAAACCCATGCTTGCGCAGACGGTACCCTACCTCGCAAGTCAGGCGCTGCAGGGCATGACGGAGTTTTTCAGGGTCCGTCACATCTTCCAAAAACGTTTCTTCATGACCAATGGACTTGGCTGCGGCCCGGGGCCTGACCGGGCTGTCATCCTGCCCTTGCGCCAGCTGCTGCAGCCACGGTCCCTGACTGCCAAAGGCCCTGCTTAAAAATGCGGGCGGCACCTTCATCAGATCCCCGATACGGTGAAGTCCCAAGGTCTTCATGCGCGGCTCACTTTTGGGTCCCACACCAGGCAGACGCCGGATGGGCAAAGGGCTTAAAAAAGCAGTCTCCTGTCCGGGGCAGACCATCAATAGACCGGCTGGCTTGGCCAAATCAGAAGCGATCTTGGCGGTTACTTTGGATGTAGCCACCCCCACGCTGACATCGAGGCCCAGTTTTTCTTTCACCTGCTTTTGAATGGCTGCGGCGCCGGCCAAAGGCGCACCGAAAAGCTGTTCACACCCCGTGTAATCCAGGTAGGCTTCGTCAAGCGAAGCCGGTTCAAGCAGGGGAGAATAATTTCGTAAAATTTGGAAAAAGGCCCTTGAATAGTGCTGGTAGTCTTTGAAATGGCCGGGACAAATCACAGCCTGAGGACAAAGCCTGCGGGCCAACGCCAAAGGCTGGGCGGAATAAACACCAAAGCGGCGGGCCTCATAGGAGGCTGTGGCCACCACGCTTCTGGCCGTGCCCGGAGAAACGATCACGGCTTTGCCCTCCAAGCTAGGATCGAGCAAGCGCTCGACCGCCACAAAAAAAACATCGAGATCAAGATGAAAAATCATGTGTGCCATCATAGTCCTTTGCCACTACCCCAAGATTTCAATCGAACAAAAGGCGAACATCGACATTAAAAAAAATGACTTTCTTTCATTGATTAAATTCTAATGATCCCTGTCATATTTGTCAATACTTTTCTTATTTTGTTCGCTATTTTTTCGCCAATTAAAAAGGCTAGGCATTATTAAGGATTTCTGAAATTTGCTCTCCCAACTCATAAGGGTCAAAGGGCTTGATAATATAATCATCGGCCCCGACCTTGAGGCCTTGCTCAGCATCACCCCGCTGGCCCTTGGCTGTGAGCATAACTACGGGAATGCTCTTGGTTTTGTCGTTGGCTTTTAATTTTTCACACACTTGATAACCATTCATATCGGGCATCATGATATCGAGCAGAAAAAGATCGGGGATAATGCTCTTCACTTTTTCCAAAGCTTCCACACCCGAATAGGCTTCAATCACCTCAAAGTTGGCCATCTCCAGGGAGATCTTAACCAGCTTAACGATGTCCGGCTCATCATCAACCACCATGATCCTGTACTTGCTCATCACTGCCTCCTATCGTGTCGTCCAGCGATAATAAAAGCTGCCACCCACCAAAGAGAAGAGGCCGCCCATGAGAATAGCTACCAGTGACCAAGCCCGCCATTGCAACATGAAGGCACTAAACCGGTTAATCTCTTCGAGGGAATTCAAGGCATCCATCTGCGGTAGCAGCACCACGTAAGCAATGGAATGCATGACCACTGATGCTAAAATAAACAACGATCCGATCAAGGGCAATACCCACACAGGGCGTTCGTGAATAATGGCGATCATTTTTTTCAGCACCATACTATACCAAATCATGGATAAAGCCAAAAGGATAAATCCAATCTCATAAGGCAGCGCTGCCAGAGGATAATGCCGGAACCACTCAATCATGTTCATGCGTTTCCTCCTTTGGCTGCGGCCTGTGCCGGTTCATCAGGCGCGACCGGTCGCGTGACTTGACCCAGCACGCCGGAAAACCGGGCAATGCCAAGCAGACAAAAGAACCCTGAGGCCACCAGCGCCAGATAAGCCACCCACTCCGCGACTTGTGCAGCTTGGGCATCCTGTAACAGCGGCGTGGCTTTTAAAATCAGAAACAATGTATAAACCAGCAAACCAGTGGGAGCCAAAATGAGCAAGGAACTGTACGTGATCTTCCCAAACACCTGGCCATAGCGCCGGGCGATCAGCCCAAAGAGCGCGTAATTGATCCATAATAAAATGCTGCCAAAGATGGCCACCAGATAACTGGCCGCTTCCCACATCTGTTCATTCATACCCTCACCTCAATGGTCAGCGTTTTGACCCTTCCCACATCAGTCCGATTACATGGCCGGCGCGGGTTGGTCCCAAGAGCAGAGTAATGCTTCTTTCCAGTTCATTTAAGAGTGCAATTAATTCTTTCATGTGCATACGGCTCTGATCGAGTTTCAATTTGCGAAAAGCCTGACGCACCAGGGCCTCGCCCATATTGCCCAGCTCCTGGTTGGCAATCTCCATGACCCGTGGAATTTTAAAACGGATTTTACGAATGATCCCGGCGGACAAGAGTCCGTAAAAAATCTGGATGGCCCGCCCCTGCTCCAGCTTGCTTTTTTCGATAATGGTGATGATGGGATCTTCCCCATTGATCCTAGTCAGCATATTCCATTCGTCTTTTTGCAATTTGATTTGAATCTGAGACCGCTCGCCTTGAATGGGCGCCAACTGCACCACGGTTTCCAAAGAAGGCAAATACTCTTGCGCTTCCTCGGCATCACAACGACGCGAGGCCTCAATAATAAGATTCTCCACGTCTTCGGCCATGCCGTTGGCTTTGTCAGACGGAATGGCCTCCATGGCTTGGAAGTGAAAAAAGCCTTTCTTCAACAGCAGCAGGCGCAGCACTTCCGTACCGATGTCCTTGTTGGGTTTGCCGGTACCTACAATACGGCCTGATTCCAGATAAATTTCGCCTTGGCCGTCTTCACCGCGCACCTTGAGCCGACCGGTTTGGTTGAACGCGGAAATGAGCCGTAGCATTCCGCCTACACTGACATTGCTTAATTCACCGAACATAACTTCACCTGGAATGAATTTGTTAGACAGAGTCTCGGCCAGGCTGAGGGGGAACTTTAGAGGATAGCTGAAGAGGTGTATAAATGATGGGTATGAATATAGGTCTCCACTTCCGGTGTGACTAGATAACGGATGGAGCGGCTTTGCTGCAACCGGTGCCGAATATCCGTGGAGGAGATATCCAGTTGGCAGACATTGATCATCCTCACATGACTGTCCAGATCGTGGTTCACCAGTGGTGCCAAGACTCGTTGTACATCCACCAGGGATAAGCCCGGTCTGGACATGGCAATCACTTTACAAAGTTTTAACAGCTGGTTTGGTTCGTGCCATTGCTGGAAAAGCATGCATTGGTCTGCGCCCAAGATAAGATGGAAGCGATCCAGGGGCCGGCGCTGCACCAGAGTGCGCACGGTTTCAATGGTATAGGCTTTGCTGGATTTGTCTATTTCCAAAGTTGAGATTCTGAATTTCGGATTTTTTTTAATAGCCAAGCGGGTCATGGCCAGGCGGTGATCAGGCGCAGCCAACGGTGATCGCCGATGAGGCGGCCGGCCGGCTGGTACAAACAGCACTTCATCCAGGTGACATTTTTCGGCCACTTCTTCGGCTGCCCGTAAATGCCCCACGTGGATGGGATCGAAAGTCCCTCCAAAAATCCCGATATTCATTATCGCTCTTCTCTCAATTTCCGATTCTCTATTTCCTATTTTCGAATCTGTCCCTGGCCACGCACCACGTACTTGGTGGTGGTCAGTTCCCGGATGCCCATGGGCCCGCGAGCGTGCAGTTTTTGCGTGGAAATGCCGATCTCCGCCCCCAGGCCGAATTCCCCGCCATCGGCAAAACGAGTGGAAGCATTGACAAAAACCGAAGCTGCATCCACTTCATTTAAAAAGCGTTCGGCATTAAAATAATCACTGGTCACAATGGCTTCCGAATGGCCGCTGCCGTATTGGGCAATGTGGTCCACAGCGGCCTTCAGATCATCCACAACGCGAACAGCCAGGATCAACTCTAAAAACTCAGTGGCCCAATCCTGCTCCGTGGCAGGGTTGACCTGGGGATAAATAGCTTTGGTTCGTTCACATCCCCTAAGTTCCACGTCTGCCTCTTCCAGCCGGGGTAATAATAACGGCAAAAGCGCATCGGCGATATCTTGATGCACCAGCAAGGTTTCAACGGCATTGCAAACGCCTGGACGCTGGACCTTGGCGTTAAAGGTAATATCTGACGCCATTTCCAAATCAGCGGTGGCATCAATGTAAACATGACAATTGCCATCGCCATGGCGGATGACCGGGACCGTAGCCGTAGTGGCCACCCAATTCAAAAAGGACCGTCCGCCCCGGGGAATGACGCAATCAATATATCCGTCCAGGGTCAGTAATTCCGTTACAGCTTGACGGTCTGTGGTGGCTATCACCTGCACGCTGGCTGCGGGCAATCCGGCCTGAACGACGCCTTCGGCCACCCACTTGCCGATGGCTGCATTGCTATGGCTGGCTTCACTGCCGCCGCGCAGAATGACGGCATTGCCTGATTTCAGGCATAAGCCGGCCGCATCGGCGGTGACATTAGGACGGGCTTCATAGACCATGCCCAGCACGCCCAAAGGCACTCGCCTTTTGCCTATGCGTAAGCCGTTGGGCCGTACGATTTCATGCTCCACTTCCCCCACCGGATCGGGCAGTTCCGCGATCTCGCGCAGCCCCGTGGCCATGGCCTGAATGCGCTGGTCATTCAGCGTCAACCGGTCCAGCAGAGCGCCGCTGGTACCGGCTTCTTTGGCGGCCGCCAAATCGCGTTGATTGGCGTCCATGATTTCCTGGCGATGAACCCACAAGTGTTCGGCCATATACTGCAGAGCTTGATTTTTTTGGGTGGCACTGGCACCGGCCAATTGGCGCGCTGCTGCTTTGGCTGCGGTGGCCAGCTTGATAATGTCATTACGTAAAGACATATTGTCCTCCTTCAGCGCCCACATCGCCAAGGACAGGGCCTGTCATTTTTGAGTTTAATCTGAATTGAGCACCACCAGGTCATTACGGTGGATCAACTCGTCACTATTTTTATAACCAAGACGGTCCTCAATTTCCGAGGTTTTAGCCCCCAGCAGAGCTTGCACGGCCTGGGCATCATAATTGATCAGACCCCGGGCAAAGACACGGCCTTGCTGATCTTTGAGTTCCACACAATCACCTTGGCGGAACGCACCGCTTACGCTTTTGACGCCTGAAGGCAGAAGGCTCCTGCCTTGATTTTTGATGGCTTGCCAGGCACCCTGGTCCAATTGCAGGCTGCCTCTGGCTTTGAGGGCAAAGGCAATCCAGCTTTTACGGGCTGCCAACTTATCGCCGCGAGGATAAAATATAGTACCAATGGGCTCACCGGTCATAATCCGGGGTAACACCAGCGGTAGCCGGCCATTGGCAATGATCATTTCTTCGCCAAAGCCCACCACATTCTCGGCAGCTTTAAGTTTAGAGGTCATACCGCCCGTGCCCAAGCTGTTGCCATGGCCGGAGGCCATGGCAACAATGGAGGCGTCTATTTTTTCCACTTCCCCAACCAGACGGGCCTGAGGATTAAGGCGAGGATTATGAGTATAGAGCCCATCCACATCGGTCAGGATCACCAGTGCATCTGCTTCCGCCAAGTTGGTAATATGGGCGGAGAGAATATCATTATTGCCGAATTTGATCTCACTGACTGCCACCGTGTCGTTTTCATTAAAGATGGGAATTACCTTTTGCTTCAATATTTCCAAGAGCGCATTGCGGGCATGGGCGTAGCGTTCCCGGTGATGGATGTCTTCCGAGGTCAGCAGTACCTGTGCCACGTGCAGCCCCTGGCGCCCAAAGGCACGGCTGTAGGCTTGCATTAACCTTGGTTGACCAATGGCGGCCATGGCTTGTTTGGCGGGAATAGTGGCCAGACGGCGCGGTTTCTTCATGACCTGCAAGCCCGCGGCAATGGCACCGGAACTGACCAGAATCACTTCACGGCCTTGACTCCTGAGCAAGTTGATTTCCTTGGCCAGTTTGCCCATGAACCGGGTTTTGAGCAACCCCTGCTCATCAGTCAAGAGGGCAGATCCGATTTTAACGACGATACGTTTGCATTTTTTTAACAAATAGCGCTTATCCATGGCCATCCTGAGGTTTTTCAAAAATTATAGTATGAGCGCCGGGCTTAAGCCAGTGAATTAACACGCTTCCGGACCGCCGGCCACAGAGTTTAATCTTCCTGATAAATGAATTCTTCATGACCTACTTTGATGGTATCACCGTTGTGGAACTGGTGTTCCTGAAACCCCTGGGTAAGGCCAATGCGGTCAAAAATGTCCTTCAATTTTTTAACCGCTTCTTCATTGTCAAAATCCGTCATGGCCACCCATTTTTCCACTTCCTTGCCCTTGACTTCCCATGCGCCCGGTCCCAGGGGAATAATGATGAAGCGTGCTGCCGGAGCCTTGACCGCAGCATGGTGAACAGGCGGCAACAAGGCCTCCTGGGGAATGGTCTTAAGCAGTTCATTAGCAGCTTGCATAAGTTGGTCCAGACCCTGGTTAGTGGCTGCCGAGATGGGAAAGACCTGCAGTTTTTTCTTTTTAAAATAGGCCATCAATTCCGGTAATAGCTGCGGATCTTGAACCAAATCTACTTTGTTTAAGGCCACCAGTTGTGGCCGTTTTAGCAGGGCCTTATTATAGGCGGCCAGTTCTTGAGTGAGTACCTCAAAATCCTCGATGGGATGGACTTCCGGGAACCCCACATCCACCACATGGATTAAAAGACGATTACGCTCAATATGGCGAAGGAACTCATGGCCCAAACCAAGACCCTGGCTGGCGCCTTCAATCAGTCCGGGAATATCCACGATGACAAAGCTGGCACCTTCATCCAGGCGTACCCGTCCCAAATTAGGCGTTAAGGTGGTAAAAGGATAATCGGCGATTTTGGGATTGGCGGCAGAAACAGCTTTAAGCAAGGTGGATTTGCCGGCATTGGGCAGGCCCACCAGCCCCACATCCGCAAGCAGCTTGAGTTCCAAAATCAACTCTTTTTCTTCGCCCGGCTCGCCTTTTTCCGCCAGTTTGGGCGCACGCTTAAGGGCCGTGGCAAAATGCACGTTACCCCGCCCGCCACGACCGCCTTTGGCCACAATCACTTGCTCATGAGCTGTGCTTAAATCCGCCACCTGCTCGCCGTCGCGGGTAAAGACCAGGGTTCCTTGCGGCACTTTAATCAGGCAGTCCTTGCCGTGGCGGCCGTACATTTTTCGGCCCCGCCCGGGACGGCCCGGCTCCGCCTCAAAGCTGCGCTTAAAGGAAAAATCCACCAAGGTTTTCAATCCCGACTCGGCTTGGAATATAATATCCCCGCCTTTGCCACCGTCACCACCGTCGGGGCCCCCCAAAGGCACGAATTTTTCCCGGTGAAAGTGAGAGGACCCGTCGCCGCCTTTACCGGCCACTACGGTGATAACCGCGCGGTCTATAAACATCGTTTTATGCATTGTGCCCAACGCCTCTTTCTTTGCCTAATAAAGTACGCCGTACTCAAGTGCAGCGTACTGAGGTAACCCTTTCCCAGAAAAGGAAAGGGTTACCGATATCTCCCGATTGGATTTCGGATTAACCATGATTTTAACGGTAAAAAAAAAGCCCTAAGGTCAATGACCTTAGGGCATAAGCAGACATGTAACCTTATTGGGCCGTGCTGGCTTCAGGTACCACCACGGAGATAAAGCGCCGGCCATGATCAGTGCCTTCAAAAAGCACCACGCCATTCACTTTGGCAAACAGAGTGTCATCACGACCGATACCTACGTTTTTACCTGGTCTGAATTTAGTGCCCCGTTGACGCACCAGAATGCTTCCGGCTTTGACCACTTCACCGGAAAAATGTTTGCATCCCAATCTGCGGCCGACAGAATCGCGACCGTTTGATGATGAACCTTGCCCTTTTTTATGAGCCATGGATTTATCCTCCTGTTAACCTTTCACCACATCCATAATTTTTAACTGGGTGTAATATTGACGATGACCGCGAATGGTGGCGGAATGTTTACGCGGCAGATATTTATAACTCAAGACTTTTTTAGCCCGTCCTTGGCGGATGACTTGCGCCACTACTTTGGCGCCCTCCACCACGGGACGGCCGACGGTAACTGCTTCGCCGTCATGCAGCAGCAGCACCCGCTCCAATTCCACAGTCTTACCGACCTCAGCGTCCAGGCGTTCTACCTGGATCATCTGGCCTTTATCGACTTTATACTGTTTTCCACCGGTTTCAATAACAGCGTACATAATGTTCTACCTCCGCTTACGGGACGACCGTTCCTGACAAAAGAGACAGTAATATACTCAAGGCCGGGTTTTTAGTCAAGTATTTTATGAGCGTCATTGACCTTTTTCTTTAATTTTCTTTAATTTTCCTTAATCCCAAAAGCTTAACTCAAGACCGGGTTATGGCCGACCCTAGGAATACAGATGCTCAGCGTCTAATTGAAGGGGCCAAGTTTTCCGTCCAGGAGCAGGCATGCGCTTAATCAGGTTATTTCCAGCATTAATTCTGACTTTAACCATGATCATGGTTGGTTGCACCCCCTTTGAGCAATGGAATAAAATAAACCGCGACACAGCCAAAGCCTTTCACGAGGGCCATTACCAGCAATCCATTGCCCTGGCCAGGCAATCCCTGGACCTGGCCCGAACCCTGTTTGCCGAGGACCAGGCTTATGTGGACTTGGCCATGAATAATCTGGTTTTTCTTTACTCCATTACCGGACAATACCCGCAGGCAGAAGCGGTGCTCTATCAGATGCTGACAGCTGAAGAAATGCGCCTTGGCCCCACGCATGCCCAAGTGGGCTTATTGTGTCTGCGACTGTCCGAATTGCTTCGTTATGAAGGCCATTATGGCAAGGCTGAGGCCTATGGCCAGCGGGGCTTGAGCATAATTACCGCCCAGTTTCCGGCCCACCATCCGTTACTGCTGGAGGTCATGTCTAACTTGGCCGTTATTTATGAAGCTCAGAACAAAGATAAACAGGCTGAGTCATTATACCAAACCCTGCTGCAGGAGCAGGAAAAACGGTTGGGTCCAAATCATCCTGAGTTAAACAGTTATCTTTTAAGTTTGGAAAATATCTACCGTCGCCAAAACCGTCTCAAGGAGGCCATCGCCCTGGCCACCCGGCGCTTTCAATTACTCAGTGTAGCCGCGCCCATAATGAACGTTGAGAATTACAGCCAGTCTCTGTTTAATCTGGTAAGTCTCTATGTGCAAGATCGGCGTTTCCAGCAAGCCCGGCCACTTGCAGAACAATTGCTCACCTTTGACCAGGACTACCGCGGTAAATTGCATCCCCGGGTGGCTCAGGATATGGAGCTCTTGGGTTCTATTTTTTCCAGCCAGAACCAATGGTCCGAGGCGGCCAGCTTGTTCCGCCGGGCCTTGGCTATTTATCAGGAACATTTCCCGGCCGAGGCTCAACGCTACCAATCCTTGCATCGCCGTTATCAGGAGGTCCTTCAACATCTCCACGGCTCCCAGCGTCTGCCTTAGCTTTTAAAAAAAACTACTTAATCAGGGTATAGGTTAGGCCCAGGCCCAAAATTTCCTTGAGCTGACGTTTGGCGGAGATATCATGGTCATAGACCAGATCGACACTGAAATTGACATTCAAAAAACTGTTGAGTTGAGCCACCAGTTGATTTTCCCAATTCACATCAGTGCGGTCAATGGCATCCAGCGATGAAAACAAAGTCAGACCCGAGGTCAACAGCGTGTGATCGTCGAGTTGCCAGGCTACGGTGGTCACGGATTCCATACCCAAGTCATTTTTTACCTGTTCCACCTGAGTGGTGTCTTTGCGGTCACTATATAGAGCGGCAAATTGGTTGGCAAAGGTTTGCTTGGCTGCAAAACCCAGGCGGGTGGAAAAAACTTTTTTTATTTCATAGCTGAGTCCAATGCTTTCCGTCAGATACCCGGGATCCATAAAATTCGAGACGGCCACGGCCGGTGTCTGGCTGTAATCGTAGCCTTCCGTAAATTGAGTTTGCCATTTGACCGCCATAAAGGGCGTCAGCCAAGATTTCAAGCGGTAAGTTCCCATTTCCTCCACCATGATTTCATCGCCGTTTTTTTTCACAGCGTCATTGTTCACCTGGGTTTGACCGTATACAAGCCGAGTACGCTGCTTCCAGCTCCAAGCGTCTTGGTTGTAATTGAGATGACCTCTTATCAGCCCTTGCCAGGTCAGGGCATTGTCGCCGCCGCTCACCCAGTTATCAAAACTGTTTTGCGCCAGGTTAATCTGAATAATCAATTCCCGATCCCAGGGACCAGACCCATTGGTTTGCGATTCTTCCCCTTGTACTACTGAAAGTCCGCCGAAAAAAGCCAGTAAAAAAAGCCCTGCTACAGATAGCCGGATGTTCATGGTTTTTTTCCTCCCGATGGTTGCTGGTGTCTCTCCTGACAAGGCCGCTTAAATCAGATTCACTTTACAAAGCTATTTCCCGATTGGCCAGGAAAAAATAACTTCCCCAGGCGCTTCTCCTGGGCACCAGGTTAATCCTGGTACTTCACGCTTTGGCACAAACGCTGATAGACATAAGGAAATTCCTGTTGCCGTCGGGTAAATATTTTTTTTAATTTGGAAACAATGAAGGTTTCACGCAACCATTGTTGGAGGCCATAGGGCCGGTGAGTTTGAATGGCATGAACCAGGCGTTGGGCTATTTTATCTGCTTGGGCATAGACTTTTTTTTCGTGGATAAATCCTTTTTTATCACGGTGTTTGGAAATACCGGTCAAGGCGCCTACATAGGCCCCTCCGCATAACCAGACCGCTTGGCCGCACCGCTTGGCAATGGCTTTGCTCATGGCCGGATGGCCGGCCACGCAAATACCCACACCGTACTTGCCCTTTAAGGCCTGGGTATAATAAAGAAAAGCATGGCTGCGATCAATAACCGTTTTGAGTTGACCGGACCAGTCAAAGGCATAATTGGGGGTGGCCAACACCAAGGCATCGGCTTCCATAATCGCGGGTAGCAGGGGCAGGTAATCATCTGGCACCGGGCAGTCGCCGCGACGCATGCACTGCTCGCAGGCCCGGCAAAAGTCCACGCGATAGTCACAGGTGCTGTAAAATGTAGTTTGTGCTCCCAGCCGGCTGCAGCTGTCAAGAAAGTACGCCAAAAGCCGGTGCGTATTACCCTGTCGCCGCGGCGAAGCGGCCAGGCCAACGATTTTCATAGACGCTCCTCATGTTATAGAGCCTACGGTGGTGGCGGTAGATCCAAGATTTCATGTCGGTGAAAAGAGATGTTGCAGCGCAGGATACAGGCTTCCCCTCGGCACCGGACAAATAGCCGTTACCCTGGAAATATTTTTTTCATATTGCCTATGACATGTACCGCACCATGGAAAGCTTTCATGCCCATGAGCTTTTTAGCAATAAACCCCAATCAGGCAATGGAAATTTCATAAAGCCGGTAGGTTTTGGTATGCTGCCCGCCGTTTTTTTCAATGGTTTTGGAGACTACTTTGTCTTCCTGAGGTACCCAGGACAATTCCCCTCCTGTGTAGCCCAAGGCCTTGGCTGCTTTAAAAGATTCTACATACAAGAGCGTTTCCAAGCCGCGACGTCGATAAGCTTTACGCACACCCAGCATGGCAAAACGAACGCTGTTAATCTGCTTGGAATAGAAAATAGATTTGAGCCAGTTGGTGACACCGATCTTGCCGTCGATCTTCTTAAGCACCTGATTGTAATCAGGCAGAATGACGGAGAAGGCTACCGGCTTTTTATCTACTTCCACGAAATGCACCAATTCCGGTTCTATCACTGGTTTCAACTTGGCAATTAAAAAGGTCAGGTCATTGTGGCTTAGGGGAATGTACTGTTTGTCCTGACTGTTGGCATCATTAAAGATGTCCATAATATTGGCCATTTCCTTGCGAAAACGACTGGCCCGCAGACGACGTACTTTAACCCCTTCTTTTTCCTCAGTGCGTATGGCCAGCTTTTCCAAGCGGTCCGACAAGGACTTGCGCGCATCGATCCAGTAGGCATACAAATCCTGCTTTTTTTCCAACCCGAATTTTTCAAAAAACTCGGCGTAATAAGCCGGATTGTAGGGCATCATAATGGCCGGCCCAGCCTCAAAGCCTTCTACCAGGCAACCCAGCCCGTCGAAGGACGAAAAGGGCATGGGCCCTCGCATTACGGTCATATGCCGCTCAGTCAGCCAATCTCGTGCTGCTTGAAGCAGGGCCTGGGCCGCATTAACATCATGATCGACCTCAAAGAATCCGAAAAACCCTGCTTTTTCCTTGAGCTGGTCATTGGCTCGATAATCAATAGCCGCCACAATACGCCCCACCACCTTGTCACCCCGTCGAACCACAAAGGCTTGGGCATCACCGTGTTTATAAAAAATGTTGTCCTCTTTGTCAAAAATGCGTTCTGCATCGGAAATCACCTGCGGCACCCAATGAGGATCCTGCTTGTAAATAGTCCAGGGCAATTGGATGAATTGCTTTTGCAACCGTTTGTTTTTTTCTTTATCCTTGCTGCTGCTGGTGACCGGGATCACATCTACAGGTGCGCCCGGCGCATTGGGCCCAATCAGGCCCAAGGCTTTACCGACTTTTTTTAATTTTTCCAAGGCAAAATCCAGCTCTTCCCGGGAATGTTTGGCAGTATAGGAAGTTCGCAAAGCCGAGAATCCCGCAGGTACGGCGGGCGAGACTACAGGATTAACATAGACGCCTTCCATCTCGAGCATTTTGGAAAATTGGAAGGTTTTGAGATCATCGCCAACAATGATGGGAATAATAGCCGACTCGGTCGGCCAGGTTCTAAACCCGGCAGCCTTGATCTCTTTGAGCATGTAGGACACGTTTTCTTTCAATTTAGTCAGCCGTTCCGGCTCGCGTTGCAGAATTTCCAGAGCCTTCAAGGCCGCCGCCACAGCCGATGGTGGCGGTGCAGCTTGAAAGATAAAAGCTCGTGACGTATGTTTGAGGTAGCTGATGACTTTCTTTTCCCCTACCACAAAACCACCCAGACTGGCAAAAGACTTAGAGAAGGTGCCCATGACTAGATCCACCTGATCCAGCACCCCCAATTCCTCACAGGTGCCACGGCCCCGTTTACCCAGCACTCCCAAGCCATGGGCTTCATCCACCATAAGCCGGGCGCCGTATTTTTTAGCCAAGGGTACAATATGGTGGAGATCAGCCAGATCGCCTTCCATGGAAAATACGCCATCGACCACAATCAATTTCCCCACATCTTTGCCTTCCAGGCTTTTTAAAATACGTTCCAGATCCTCCATATCATTATGACGGAATTTAATCAGTTTGCCGTAGGAAAGACGGCATCCGTCCAGAATAGACGCATGGTTGGTACGGTCTGATATGACCACATCGCCCCGCTGTACCAAAGTGGAGATTACGCCCTGATTGGTGGTAAAACCTGTGGTATAAACCAAAGCAGCCTCTTTTTTCATAAACTTGGCCAGCTTTTCTTCCAATTCCACATGCAGATCAATGGTACCGTTCAGGAAGCGCGAACCCGTACAACCGGTACCGTATTTCTCCACAGCTTTCATGGCCGCTTCCTTAACTTCCGGATGCGCGGTTAATCCCAGGTAATTATTGGATCCGATCATCACGGTTTTGCGGCCATTCATGATGGTGGTCGTATCCACCGCGGTCTCGTTCATTCGAAAATAGGGATAAAGGCCCAGGTCCATCACCTCTTGGGGGCGATTAAACTCAAAAGCCTTATCGAAAAGATCCATTGCATACACCTCTATGATTGGTTTTAAATATAAAACACCGGGCAGCTTACTGCCCGGTGTTGATTTCCGAGCTGATCAAGATCATGGCCATATAGGCCTTGCCCCTGCAGGCCTCTGCCCACGCCCTCCGGGAAGAATAAACAAGAATTTTACAGTTTTTTAAAGGGTTGTCAATGAAGGAAAGTGGATTTCCATCAAGCTTAATGCCCGCCAGGAGGCGGATTGACTCCTGGCGGCAGCATTCCGTAAGCCGGCTAAAAAACCTTATTTTTCCAAAGCGGTCAGAAGGTCGCGCTTATGTTCTTCTTCCTGTAAAAGAATATCTTCCAATACCCGGCGCAGGCCGTATTCCTTTAAGGCTTCAGCCTGGGCAATACGGGTTTTATATCGGCTGATGGCATCTTCTTCACCTTTTAAATCCTGTTCCAACATGGTTTTGCCTTGAGCCGAGACTTCCCGGGCTTCCACATCCACCGTGGGGACCCCGCCCAAAAAATCAATTTGTTCCGAGACCATAACCGCATGGGCCATTTCTTCCTGGGAATGAATAATCAGTTCTTTCTGGATACCTTCATACTGAGGACCCGTAATCACGGCCGCATGCTGCACATACTGAACGGCTGCGGCATACTCCCATTCCAGATCCTTGTTTAACCCTGCAATTAATTCTTCTTTGGTAATTGTCATATCATTCACCTCCCAAAGTAACCGGGACCCTGTACTGAATGGCCCACGGCGTAATTATCTGCCTGTCCAAAAATTAATACAATACCTTTTTTCTTTATAACCGGATGTTGGTCCGCCATCAAGATCACTATCCCAGCAACGGTGCAAAGACATGTAAAATGATATCCGCAGAAAAATGGGCCACCATGGCGGCTTCCAGCCCCTGTTTCCAGAACAACCACCCAAAAACCAATCCTCCCAGACCGTTGAGCACCAGAGCTCTAATGATAACTAGTGGGGTCAACGTCAAAAGGGACGCTGTAACCGGTAAGTGTCCCAGGCCAAATAACAATGCTGTGATGAAAATGGACAACCAAATAACGGCCCGGTTATCGCGCGGGTGGAACACCTTCACAAACAACCAGATAAAGCAAGACATCAGCCCCAGGCGCATTAATAACTCTTCACCAATGCCCCCGTAAAAGGACGCCAACAGGCCTTGCCATACAAGATGGGATTCTCGACCCAAGGACAGAGTGACCCCCAAATGATGAAACCAGCGATCGAGGATAGCAATCACCACGCCCGTGGCCAGCCCCAGGACCAAACTTACAACCAACCTCGGCCACCAAGTACGACTGGGTATCTGCTTTTGCAGGACCTGTTCCAACAAGGGCAGGCCCAACCCTACTTGTTTGGCGAACCATAAGCCCCCAAAGATAACCAGGGCAAAGATAATACCGTTTTGAGCCAGGGTTAGGACCAGCAACAGGGGTAAAGGTAAGGGAATATGGGCCAAAGCATCCTTTTGCAAGGCTAATAAATAAGGAAAGAGCGCGGCCACACTGACCAGGGCTGCACCCCATAGCACAAAAAAAAGCTTCCAATTGATCAGTTGCCTGAATGATGGACGGTTGTGGTTGATCATGGTCGTTCTCCCCAATGTAATGCTTGTCAAAGTCATAAGGCAGGCATGGAAAAATCACCGCATCAAAGGACTTAACTTTAGCTGAATTCATGAACCTGCGCAAGCAAAAGTGTGTTTCTCCCATGGAATTTCTGATTTTGGGACGGTCAGGCACTAGGAGGCTGAGCCATTAGTTGCTCAGCTTTATCAACGTGGCTCATCCATGATTTCAAGGCTTTTGTGGTAGGGCGCCAAGGAGAGGGCCCATGGCTTGTTCCGCGAGCCTGCTTTTGGGACCGAAAAAGCAACTTTGCTGATGGCGCGCAGGATCTCAAAAAAAGCGGTATAATATACTAAATGCGTGAGACACAACCCTGAGTTTATTCTTTCTTCGAACTGTGGTTAGCGTCTTGCTCCAGGAAAGAATTAACATACACTTCTTCTTCGGCCATGTGGCGCCGTTCAAACTCTTCCGATGTAAAACATCCTTTTTCTTCCATTAATTTGGTCAGCGCGTTAATTCGGTTATCTAAATGGTGCACCACATCGGCCACCGGATCAGGCAGTTTATTATGATCCAAGGGAGATGGCGGACGTTCGCCCGAAGCCAAGCGCACCACTTTACCCGGATTGCCCACCACCGTGCACCCTGCCGGCACATCGCGTACCACCACGGCCATGGTGCCGATCTTGGCGCCCATGCCCACCCGTAAATTACCGAGCACTTTGGCTCCGGCACCGATGACCACATCGGACTCAATGGTAGGATGGCGTTTCACTTTTTCCAGGGACGTCCCGCCCAGGGTCACGCCCTGATAAATCAACACCCGGTCCCCCACTTCCGCGGTTTCACCGATGACCACGCCAAAACCATGATCAATAACCACACTCTTGCCGATTTTAGCCGCCGGATGGATCTCCACGGCCGTGAGAAACCGGCCAAAGTTGGACAGCATGCGGGCCAGGGTTTTTAGTTTGATTTCCCATAAAAAATGACTGCAACGATGCAACCAAAGGGCATGCAAGCCGGGATAACAAAAAATGACTTCCACCAGGTTGCGTGCGGCCGGATCTTTTTCAAAAATAGCTTTGATGTTTTCAAACATGGGATTTCTCCCCTTCCTGACGGTCAGCCTTTTGAGCCACCGGGCGGATATTATCCAATGACCTTGCGGGAAGTTTAGGGAAACTTCAAGTACCGCCTAATCGTTCCCCACAATTACCAAGCCCGTGGCCGTGGAAAGCAGGCGGAATTCTTCACTCCTAAGGTCACTTTTGGTAGCCACACTCAACTTGATTTTTTGTTTCCTGCCTTGTTCCAACAGGGCTTCTTCCCCGATATGGTAGCGCCAATGGGGCGAAACCTCCAGCTGAAAGGCAGCTTCATCTGTAAGCCGGCGGGCTCGTTCCATGGCCCGTTTTAATTTCATCCGCACCGTTTCCTTGGAGCTGATCCAGCCCCGTCCCTGGCAAAGCGGGCAGGGATCGCACAAGGTTCTAAGCAAGCTGCTTCTCACCCGCTTGCGCGTCATCTCAATCAACCCTAGATCTGTCAACCGCCGGATGCTGGTCTTGGCCCGGTCACGGGTTAATATTTTGGACAAGGTTTTAAAGAGCCGTTCTTTTTGATCAGCATGACGCATGTCAATAAAATCGAGGACAATGATGCCGCCCAGATCACGCAAACGCAGTTGCCGTCCAATCTCCTCGGCTGCTTCCATATTGGTTTTGAAAATGGTTTCGTCCTGATGACCTTTGCCTACATTGCGGCCGGTGTTGACATCCACCACCACCAAAGCTTCCGTTTCTTCAATAACCAGATAGCCGCCGCATTTCAGCCACACCTTGGGGCGCAGGGCTTTTTCAATCTCTGCCTCCAGATTGAGCACCTCAAATATGGGCTGATCGCCTTTGTAGAGTTCAATATTGGGTTTAATGGACGACAGCATGAAGCCCAGCGATTGTTTTAACTTGCGGTTATCCGCCCCGGCGTCGATGATAATGCGATTGTCTTCCTTACTGAGCATGTCCCGCGCCACTCGCTGCAGCAAGCCTTCTTCTGCATGGATCACCGCCGGGGCACGTACTTTTTTTTCCTTGGCTTTGATTTTTTTCCAAAGCTTGAGCAAATAATTAATTTCTGATTTAAGATCATTTTCCGTGGCGCCCACGGCGGAGGTGCGGGCAATAACCCCAAAATCCTTGGGCACCAAGGTATCCAGGATCTTTTTTAAGCGGGTTCGTTCACTCTCATCGGCAATGCGATGAGAGACCCCCACATGCTCGGCTTGGGGAATAAGCACCACCAGACGTGAAGGCAGGGAGATTTGCCCGGTAATACGCGGCCCTTTGGTGGAAATCGGTTCTTTCTCAATTTGCACCAGGAGTTCGTCGCCTTTTTTGAGCACATTTTGTATCAGGACTTTCCCACCCCGGCCGCTGCTACTAAGACCTTTCCCCTGTCTGGTTTCCTGTTGGACAGCTTCCTCGGCGCTCAAGGTTTCTTCATTTTTGCTGGCCTGCTTGGCCTGGATATAATCCTCAATGGTCATAGTGCCCGTAAGCACATCGCGGGCATGCAAAAATCCGCTCTTCTCCAGTCCCATATCAATAAAAGCAGCTTGCAGGCCAGGCAGCACAGCCGTGACTACGCCTTTGTAGATATTGCCGACCACCGTGCGTTCCACATGGCGTTCGGCATAATATTCCGCCAACCGCCCATTTTCTAAAAAAGCAATTCGTGTCAGTTCATCATCAGCAGATATAATCATTTCCCGTTCTTGCAAAGCCAATGGTGTCAACATTGGCCGGGTGCGTCTAATGGGTTTTCCTTTTACCATTCATTATCCTCTCTTAACATTTAAAATAGTCATCAACTAATCTTTTATATCATCAGCAAAACCGCTAATGATCATTATCCAGGGGCATCAACAGGTTCTGTTGCTGAAGCCGACCGGTTTTCGACCGAACCACGTCCATAGCCCAGGACCGGCTAAGATCTTGGGTCAGGTAAGTCATCAAGGTCGGTACCTTTACCCCGCCCTGCAGTCCGCTTTGATGGAGCAATGTGAGCTCCAGGACGTCCGGACCTGGGTTGGCTGCCTCCAATTTTAAAACCCCGACCCGAGCATTGACCGTAACCGTGCCCTTTTTGGACCATTGCGGCAGTGGCACCTCGGTCCTGGACCAAAAGGACTCTATTTTCTTTATGATCAGCGCTTGTTCATCAGAATCGGTAAGCAACCGGATAGTGTACTCCCCGCCGTTCACCAATTCGTTCAAGGAAGGAGTGGAAAGAGCGATGGCATAGGCTTGCAGCACTTTTAGTCCGCTGGGTAAACAGTCATTGAACCTGGTCACCACATCTGCCTGCGCCATGGCGGCATCCAACCCAATGTCCATCCATTCCTGAAATCCTCTGTACCCCAAGGGGAGCGGTGGCCCAAAGCCTATGGCTGGTTGAGGATGAAAGCCTTGCGAATAGTGCACTGGTAAGCCCGCCCGTCGGGCGGCGCGCCTCCAGGTATTGACCATATCCAAATGGCCTATGAAACGTATAACATCATTTTTCTCATAAGACAATCGTATTCTCAGAACCGGACGCTCCGGCCGGGGCGGCCGGTGCCGCAAGTCCGGGGTTTCTGTCATGGGCCGGGCCGGCGGCAGCGGGCAATCCTGCTCCTTAGCGGAACCACAGGTCTGACAATGCTGCTCACGGCAACAGTCGGGCGTCAAGAGCCCTTGCCGGGCTCTTTCCAGCTCCCGTTTTAAAAATGCCTTGCTTACACCACTGTCCAGGTGATCCCAGGGCAGCCGGTCTTCCAAGGCACGCGCCTGTAACACATAGGTGTCGGGATCTATACCGGTCTCGCTAAAAGCCTGCTGCCACTTGCTGAAATCAAACAAATCGCCCCAACTGTCGAAGGTTGCTCCCAAAATCCAGGCTTGTTTGATGACCGGCCATAGGCGTCGGTCACCGCGGGCCAACACCGCCTCCAAATAACTGCGGTCCAATTCTTCCTGTACCCGTTTGCCCAGCCGAAAGCCGGCGGCCTTGGGCATCTGAGCCTCCACCCGGGACAACCGTTGCAGAGCGGTGGCGCGGTCCAATTGCGGCTCCCATTGAAAGGGCGTATGGGGTTTGGGAATAAAGAGGTTAATGCCCAGATTCACACGGGCGCTGCGCTTTCTGGACTTGGGCGCACCCGGCTGTTGGTTGGCGGTCTTCAGGATGCGGCGCACCAATTGACTGATGGCGTCTATATCCTCGTCGCTTTCCGTGGGCAGGCCAATCATGAAATAGAGTTTAACCAGATCCCAGCCTTCCTGAAATACCTGGCCCAACCGCTGTACAAAATCATCTTCATCGAGGCCCTTATTGATCACCTGACGCAGGCGCGTGCTGCCTGCCTCGGGGGCAAAGGTCAAGCCTGTTTTGCGCACCTGGCGAATATATTGAGCCAAGGAAGGTTCAAAGGAATCCAACCGCAAAGAAGGCAGGGAAAGCGCCACATCATGGCGCCGGCCATAATCCACCAACTGCTTAACCAGAGGCAACAATTGCGAATAGTCCCCTGAAGAAAGGGAGGTCAAAGAGGCTTCCTCATAACCGCTGGCTTGGAGGGCGCTAATTAGATGATCCCGGCTGACCTCAGGGTCCATTTCCCGCACCGGCCGGGTGGTCATGCCGGCCTGGCAAAAGCGACAACCCCGGGTACACCCGCGAAAGAGCTGGGTGGTCACGCGATCATGAATAGGCGCTACAAAGGGCACCAACGGCCTGCGGGGACGGGCTTGCGGTGGTTCCACCCGGCGCTTGACAGGCAAGGCAAACCCCTCATCAGCGGTGATGCTTGTCAGTTTGCCTGAATCGCTGTAATGAACCTGATAATGACCAGGGGCATAGACCCCGGGTAAAAGGCCCAACTGTTTAATTTTTTCGCGGCGATCCAGGTTTGGATGTGTTTTTAACCATTCCAGAATCTCCAGCATCACCCCTTCCCCATCACCGAGCACCAGCAAATCAAAGACTGGTTCAATGGGTTCGGGATTAAAACTGCAAGGTCCGCCACCGATCACCACGGGATGATTCTCCTTGCGCGCCTCGCGTTCCAATGTAAGTTGCCCCAGGTCCAACAGATTGAGCACATTGGTATAGGCCATTTCATGCTGCAAGGTAATGCCCACCACATCGAAGGCAGCCAGCGGTCTTTGTTCTTCCACCGTAAACAGCGGCAGCTGCTCGTGACGGAGCAGGGCTTCCATGTCTCTCCGGGGGCTGTAACAACGTTGCGCCAAAAAGTCCGGCGTTTCATTGATCAGTTCATAAAGGATTTGGTAACCAAGATAGGACATGCCGATTTCATAAACATCAGGAAAAGCCAAGGCAACCCTAAGCTTGGCCTGATCCCAGGGTTTCCGGCTTTGGTTCCATTCCCCCCCGAGGTATCGGGCCGGTTTTTCCACCTGGGAAAGCAATTTTTCCAAAACAACAGTTGGCAAAGACGTCGGTTGACTCATAGGCTTATTTCACTTTTCTCCCTGACCAGATGCTCATTAAAATACCCATCATACTCATCACCACGATGATGGATGACCCGCCATAAGAAATGAGCGGCAAGGTCATGCCGGTGACCGGCATGATACCTGTAGCCACACCCAGATTGATGCTAAGTTGGGTAAAGATGACCACCGTCAGGCCCACGGCCAGCAGGCTGCCCTGCATATCCCGGGCAGACCGGGCAATCCGCAGGCATTGAAGCAATAGGATAACAAATAAAACCAACAACACCATGGCCCCCACAAACCCCCATTCTTCTGCCAAAACAGAAAAAATAAAGTCCGTGTGATGCTCAGGCACAAAACGCAGCTGCCCCTGGGTGCCGTGCAGCCAGCCCTTACCCAGCACACCTCCTGAACCAATGGCAATCTTGGACTGAATCACATTATACCCTGCCCCCAGGGAATCAGACGAAGGGTTTAAAAAAACCATCAGCCTTTCCCGCTGATAATCCTTGAGCAGAAAAAAGACCAGAGGCGAAGTCAACAACCCCGAGCCTACAATAGCCACCATGCGTTGTACCGGCACGCCCAGCACATAGAGCATAGCAAAGACTGCGGGGATAAACACCAAGGTAGTGCCCAAGTCGGGCTCCCGCAGAATCAGGAGCATGGGCAGCGCCACAATGGCCAACGCCCCGGCAATGGTGCCCCATTCCTTGACCTTGTCGGTGCGGTGACCGAGAAAACGGGCCAGTACCAAAATAGTGGTAATCTTGGCAAATTCAGAGGGTTGAATACCCACAGGACCCAACGAAAGCCAGCGCTTGGAGCCGGAGATTTGTTCCCCAGCGGCCAAGAGCACCGCCAGCACCACAATCACAGCCCAGTAAAAAAAGGTGCCATACCGTTCCATGAGCACTTGATAATTAAAGGAAGCGAAAAAGAGCATGGCCAGCAGGCCCACAGAGAGCATAAACCCCTGTTTTAAATATAAAATGGAAAACTCCGTCTTCCCGTTAGTGGCCGAGTAAATCATGGCAATGCCGATGAGGGCCAGCGTCAGAGAGGGCAACAGGATGGTAAGATCCAATTCCCTGGCCAGCCGTATGGGCGAACTATTTTTCTTCCACGGACTTCTCTGTATTAATGCCAAAATAAGCCTCCATCATTTGCCGGCACAAAGGCGCTGCTTCCGCACCACCGCCGCCCGCATTCTCCAAATATATCACCACGGCTATCTCAGGATGATCGTAGGGCGCAAAGGCCGCAAACCCGGCGTGGTCTTCACCATGCGGATTCTGGACCGTGGCGGTCTTGCCGGCCGCGTAGATACCTTTTAGGCGGGCGGCCTTGCCCGTACCCTTACGGTGATTGACAACATCCTTGAGACTGCTTTTAATTAATTGCCAGTGTCGAATGTCGGCATTGATCTTATGAATAATTTCCGGTTTGACCTCATGGATGACCCGGCCGGACTGGCTGGTTACCAGTTTGAGTAAATGGGGCCGGTAAATCACGCCGTCATTGGCCGCGGCCGCCATCATGTCCATGATCTGCAGAGGCGTGGCCAGAATGTAACCCTGACCGATAGCCATCATCACCGTGTTCCCCGGGAACCAGGGCATGTTCTGTGTTCTTTCCTTCCACTGCGGACTGGGCACCAGCCCCGCCCGTTCATTGGGCAAATCAATGCCGCTGATTTTACCGTAACCGAATTCCCTGGCCCATTTCCCCAGTTTGTCCACCTTCAATTTCAGGCCGAGTTGATAATAATAAATATCGCAGGATTGGATCAGAGAGTACCGGGCCCTGACCAGACCATGACCGCGGTCATTCCAACAACGGTAAGGCCAGGTGGAAATCCAGTAAACCCCTTTGCAGAGAAATTGCGTGGCCGGGGTGACTGCTTTTTCTTCCAGTCCGGCCATAAGGGAGACCACTTTAAAAATGGATCCCGGCGAATACATCCCCTGGGTGGCACGGTTAGTCAACGGATAGCGCTTGTCATTGCGCAATTTTTTCCAATCTTTCCGTGATATGCCCTCGGCGAACCGGTTGGGATCATAGGTTGGCGATGAGGCCATGGCCAATATCTCGCCATTACGCACATCTTCCATAATGATCACGCCGGTACGATCACCCAGAATGTGTTCAGCCTGTTCCTGCAATTGGCGGTCAAGGGTCAACACCAGATTGTGGCCGACCCAGGGATCTTCCCTGCCCAAAATCCCCATCTGCCGGCCCAGGGCATCGACTTCGATGTGCAGCCATCCATTGCGGCCTTTCAGATAATGATCGTAAACCTTTTCCACACCCGATTGGCCGATGACATCGCCGGCTTGGTAGCCTTCGCGCAAAGCCAGTTCATGTTCAGAAATTTCCCCCACATACCCTAAGGCATGAAAGGCCAGCTGGTTAAATTTATAATGGCGCCGCGATTCGGTCAGGATCACCACTCCCGGCAACTGCGGCTTATGTTCCTCAATGAGGGCTGCGGTTTTGCGATCAATGTTGCCTAAGATACGGATGGGTTCAAAATAACGCAGCCGACGGCGTTCAATTTTTTCTTCCAGAACCTCCGGTTCGAGCACCAACAATTGTTGGAGCAGATCCAACACTTTTTGCTTGTCAGCCTTGCTTTTGGGCAGGGCCGCAGGAATGACAGAAACATTGAATGCCGGTACATTCCCCACCAACAGTTCGCCGTTGCGGTCATAAATCAGCCCCCGCTGGGCCTTAATGGGCACTAGCCGTACCCGGTTCTTGGAGGACAGGTTCAGATAACGGTCACCTTGAATGAGTTGCAAATAAACCAAGCGGGCAACAATAGTGACGATGGGAATAATGATAACAATGGCCAGAAGCTTGATGCGGTTTTGAAATTGTTCTTCTTTTTTTAATATAAAATGATCCCAAAGCATGACTACGTCCGACGGGTAAATTTGAGACTGCGCTGGCTGACGAGATGTTTGTAAATGTCATCTCCCGGCACCATCCGGGACAACCAGGAAAACAAAGCCGGCGCCAACAAAGCGTGGATGAGGCTGAGCAGCAAAGCCCGGCCGACCCAGGAAAACAGGGGGAATTGCATATTCATCATGGTGTTCATCCAAAAGAACATCAGGAATTGATGGGCCATGGTAAAAATGAGTACGATCAGCATCTGGCTGGTGTAATTTTCCTTAAAAAATTGTTTACGCAAATGCCCCACCAGATAAGCCAGTCCCACCAGTACCAAAGCGTTCATCCCCAAGGGCCCGCCGCCGGCCACATCCTCGAATAGACCCACAGCAAAAGCGATCCACAGGCCCACGGTATTGGGTTTTTGCAGGGCCAGGAAAATGACCACTAAAAAAACCAAGTCCGGAGCCAGGCCGGCAATGCGCCATGAATAGAGTACCGTGGTCTGCAGCAGAACCGCCAGGAAGGCCAACAACGGGATCCAAATTTTTTCCATAGCCTATCCTTCCTCAGCATTGACTTTCAGAATGAGAACTCGGTTGAGGGTTTTAAAGTTGATTCGCGGTTTGACTTTAATATCAAGCATCAGCCCGTTCTCGGAAGGATGGACACTGATGACTTCCCCGATCGGCAACCCCGGCGGGAAAAGCGTACTCAGGGTTGAGGTGATAATCGTATCTCCTACTTTGACATCGTCCTCATTGGACACATACATCATGCTCAAGGTGCGGTCATTGTTGCCTTTGATGGTACCCGAAATACCGGAACGTTCCACTGTCCCGGCTACGGCACTTTGCGTGTCCGGCAACAACATCACCGTGGCCGAATAATAATTAACATCTGTGATGCGGCCCACCACCCCGTTGGGCATAACCACCCCGGCGCCCGCCATCACCCCGTCGGCCTGGCCACGGTCCACCACCGCCCGTTTCAACCAGCTGGAGGCATCGCGCCCTACGATATCAGCAGGAATGAATTCATGGTGGGTACGCTCCCGGTAGCCCAAGGCTTCCCGCAGAGCCTGGTTCTCCTGGTTCAGGTCACTAAGCTGGGCGTTGCGCAGCATTAATTTTTCCACTTTTTGTCTTAGCGCATCATTTTCTTTTCTTAAAACACGCATGGATGTAAACAGGGTGAAGACCTGGCGGCTCTTGTCCACCACGCCATGGGAGATTTTTTGAAAGGGCATCACCACAAAAGCCACGCCCTGACGAACGGACCGGGTAATTAAACCGGGTTCATGGTGAGAGACCAGCATGCCCAGGGATACCAGTAACAATAGCGTAAAGACAATTTCACGCCGCCATCTCCATAAAAATTCAGGCACCCTTTCCTCCAGTCATTCCCTCGTCCACTTAAATACCTTCCTATTCCTCCCGGGTCAGAAACAGGAAGTACTATAATAAAATTGCTTCCCTATCCAATCACCCTGCACCAGCTTCAGGGTAATTTAAAAATATTCTTTTTCCCCAACCACGACTTTTTTAAGTACATCAATGCTCTCTTCCAGAACCTTGCCCGAGCCCATAACCACACAGGTGGTGGGATCTTCAGCCAGATTAACCGGTACACCGGTAGCTTCCCGCAGGCGGATGTCCAGGCCCCGCAACTGGGACGTACCACCGGCCATGATAATACCGCGGTCAACGATATCGGCGGCCAATTCCGGCGGGGTGCGTTCCAAGGTCATCTTAATGGTTTCCACAATAGCGGAAATGGGTTCTTCCAAAGACCCTCGAATTTCTTCCGAGGTAATCTCCAAGGTTTTGGGCAGGCCGGTAACCAAGTCCCGGCCTTTGACTTCCATTTCCATTTCCTGTTTAAGCGGATAAGCCGAGCCCATGCGAATTTTAACTTCTTCGGCGGTGCGCTCGCCGATGAGGACGTTATAGGCGCGCTTGATGTAATTGATGATCGCTTCATCCAGTTCGTCTCCGCCCACGCGCAGGGAGCGACCATAGACAATACCGCCCAGCGAGATGACGGCCACTTCCGTAGTCCCGCCACCAATGTCTACGATCATGTTGCCCGACGGTTCATCAATGGGCAGGCCGGCGCCGATGGCCGCGGCCATCGGTTCTTCAATCAGATAGACTTCCCGGGCTCCCGCTTGTTCCGCGGAATCGCGCACCGCCCGTTTTTCCACTTCCGTCACGCCCGAAGGAATACAGATTATAATACGCGGTTTGACCATGGAACGACGGTTGTGAACCTTGGTGATAAAATGCCGGAGCATGCGTTCCGTTACCTCAAAATCGGCGATGACGCCGTCGCGCATGGGCCGGATGGCCACAATGTTGCCTGGGGTGCGGCCCAACATGGCTTTGGCTTCATCCCCTACGGCCAGTACATTGTCCGTGCCTTTTTGGACAGCCACAATGGAAGGCTCCCGCAAAATAATGCCTTCACCCCGCACATAGACCAGGGTGGTGGCAGTGCCCAAGTCAATGGCCATGTCATTTGAAAATAGTCCCATTAAAAAATCAAAGATCATGTTGTTGTCCTCTTTTTACGTTTGGTTTTGGCGACCCCTTTTGTCCGGGACGCACTCTTGGTAACTGCTTTTTTACTGGTTTTTTTAACGGCTACAGGCTTGGGTTTGGGCCTCTCTTCTTTGGCGGACGGGGCCAACGGTTTGGCAGATGCGCTCACCGGAATTTTTTTATCCCCGCCTTGACCCTCAGACCCGCTAGTGGCGGGCAACGTCCTGGGCTTAAACCATTTCCGGAAAAATTCCCCAGGATCCTTATCCATCCACTCCGCCAGGGCCATGGCAAAAATCATGAAAAGCACAATCAGAATGATAACGATCCCAATAAAGAGTGCCAAGATTGTTTCCTCCATAGTTTAGCAATGAAAGCTGCCCACCGGGAGGTGCACCCCCGGTCGGGGACATGAAGACCGACCTTAGCCGCAGGCAGAAAGATGCCCCAACCGCGATCAGGAAATTAGCATTCTAAGAGCACAACTATTTAAATACTGCTATTTAAAAACAGCGATGCAAGCTGCCGCAAATAATCTTCGCAACAATAGTAAGGCTGAATTATACCAATGCCCATCTTCCGGGGCAATAGCTTTTTTAAAAGCCAGGGTAAAATAAATAATTGCATTGAATGACCGCCTCATTTTGTTATAATGACCGCCGAACTATGCTGCATAAATTGTTTCCAAGTTTTTAAATCACTTCATGTCACCGCCTCCGGCCAGGGCTAAGGCCTCAGGACCCGCGCTCCCGCAGACGTCCGGAAGGGTAGCATACTACTTTGGCCGCGGTGAACCATCAATTTTTCCGGAATAACCGGATGGAGAAAGGACTTTTAGCCGTTATGATGAATGCCATGCGCAAGCATACCAAAATTATTTTATGGGTGGTGGTAATCGCATTTTTGAGTACCATATTCTTAGTCTGGGGAATGGGGTCCACCAAACGTCAGGAAATCAATGAAAAAACCTCGGCTGCGGTGGTCAATGGAGAGCCTATTTCCTATGATGCCTTTGGCCGTCTTTGGGAGCAACGGTTCCGCCAAATTTTCAAGGATAGCGAGCAGGAACCCTCCCAGGCTGAAATCAACAGCATGCGTCAGGACCTAATCCAAGACATGATTGACGGCGTTTTGATGAAACAACTGGCTAAAAAGGTCGGGCTTAAGGTTTTCCCCCAGGAGGTGGCCGCCCGCATTGCCGCCATTCCCAGTTTCCAGGAAAATAACCAATTTTCCCGCCAGAAATATCTGACGCTGCTGCAATATAATCACATTACCCCTGAAGCATTCGAAAACGAGCAAAAGGAAGCCATTCTTTTTATTAAAGTCAGCCAATATCTGAAAAATACTATTTTGACCACGGATGCTGATCTCAAAGATTATTTCGCTCTGCGTACGCGCAAAGTCAAACTGGCTTACGTCGCCTTTGACTGGGAAAAAGAAGCCCCCAAGATCACCATCCCGGAAGAAGAACTGCGAAATTATTACGACAGCCATCCTTCGCAATTTGAAAAAACCGAAGAAGTCAAAGCCGCTCATATCTTATTAAAGGTGGATCCCAAAGCGTCCGAGGCGGACAAAACCGCTATCAAATTAAAACTGGAAGACATCCGTAATCAGATTGTGGCCGGCGCGGATTTTGCCAAGATGGCCAAAAAATATTCGGAAGATCCGGGCAGCAAAGATCAGGGCGGTGATCTCGGTTATTTCCACAAGGGTATGATGGTGCCGCCTTTTGAAAACGCGGCCTTTGCATTGAAAAAAGGGGAGCTTTCCAAAATTGTGGAAACCAACTTCGGCTTTCATCTCATCAAGGTGCTCGATAAAAAACCAAGCCGGAAAACCAAGTATGCCCAGGCCCGACCGGATATCCTAAAACAACTACGCGAAGAAAAAGCCAAAGCCAAAGTCCAAAGCGAAGCCTTGGTTTTTGCCAAAGCCCTTAAGGCGAGCGGCCAGCTTACCGCCACTGCCCAGGCCCAAAAAATTCCGGTGCTGAAAACAAGCTGGGTACGGGAAGGTGATGCGGTCAAAGGGTTAAGCACCACCGATCAATTGTGGGATCAGGTTTTGGATTTGAAAACCGGACAGCCCAGCGGTGCCATTTTTGACCGCGAGAATATTGTTTTCGCAGAAATCACAGCTGCCGAGGCCCAACCTTTTAATGCCACCATCTTCCAATTGGAAAAAGACAAATTAACCGACAAGCTTAAAAACATCTTGGGCATTCAGGCACGCGATGCCTGGTTGGCCCAAGCCCGGGCTGAAAGCACGATTACCAACAATATTCAGGCCGAGGCTGCTTCTGAAACAGCACCGACCGGCGACGAGACACCAGCCCCGGCCGTGCCCTGAGCCCGATCGGTCTTCGCATTTTTCATTTCAAAGCTATGGTCCACCATCAAGGGCTGGAGGTATGGGCGTTATCCGCTCAGGCGTCTAGCCCTTGGCAGCTTGGGCTGCCTGCGGCTGAACCAGCAGGGGTACGGCCAAGGTCCACAACACCAAAATCACCGAACTGATCCAGGCTTCATAAACACCCCAAAATCGAAAGGGCCCTCCCAACGAATATAACCAAACCACAAAGCTAATGCTGGTAATGATCACTTGATCGTTGCGCTTGACCTTTTGGATCCGGTCCAAATATAGAGGTGTCATGATCAGCAGAATCAAGGCCACCACCGTGGTGCCCCATTTGCCGTAAGCTTGGGGAATAACGCCCTGCAAAAAAATATAAGCCCCCACGATCTCGCTGGGAATTAACTTGAGCAAACGATCTTGATAATTTTGTACTGGTTTTATTTCTCTGGCCATGTGTCCTCCTTTTGGGAACAACCTCTGATCGCGGCAGCGCAAGACTTCGATCCCAGTGTACAGAGCAGCTGCTAAATGTCAATGCCGGGCTGGTGGTCATCCGCTTTTAATCAGCACGGGCACTTTGAACTGCAAGCAGGCAGTGGCGGGTTTTCGGTCTGCCTGCCGCAGATTCAGACATAGCCGCCAATGCAAGATCATTTTTCCCGGCGTAAACCCATCCTTGAATTTAATAAATCCCTTCAGCTCAAACCGCTGCCGATAAATTTTTTCTTTAACACATTCCCCCTGCCATCCCAAGCCTTCCGGCGGCGAAAGGCTTAGGCGTCTGATTTCCACGTGTGCTTCGGGGGCAAGGCTCAGGATGAACGTATTGGGCCCGTTCGACTTGTCCATGGTCATCACCACTTCCTGCTTGGGACCGGGTGTCAAGGTAAAATCAAAAGCCAGGTATCCCCCGGCATAAATGGTCGGACGCGCCAGCCGCAGGCAAGCGGTCGCCGGCCCCATTTTTTTGGTCCATTGCCGTCCATAGATAAAAGCATCGGGCAGAACGGTCAAAACGTGCTGATCCAGAAAGCGTGCGTAGACCAGCATCAGGCCGTTCAAGCCATGATGGTTATTCAAGGCAACATGGTAGTAGGCGTTGAGCAGATTAAAGACTTTTTCCTGGTAGGTGGCCATTTTGGTACGTTGCGCCAAAGACAACCATTGCTGGGCTACCAGGGCCTGACCCGAAGCCAGCCCATCGTCAAAAGGATGCTGCGTCTGGAAAAGCGGGTCAGCAAGCACGGGGGCGTAATTTCCCATACCCCATGAGGCTTGGGGTACGGCAAAATGTTTACTTATTCTATCCACCAGATTACGGCCGCGTCTAAGCCAGGGACCGGAAGGATTTATCTTAGCCATATCCAGCATGGCCCCACTCAGCAAGGCCCAATCTTGAAGCGTGGCCTTGCCAAAATAGCCACGCTCACTGCCAAGACGATGATAGCCCTCACCATGCTTAAAATTATTGGCCAGAGCCTGCAGCAAGGTCTCGGCCTGTCGGAGATAATCCAACCGGTTGAGATAACGGCCCATATCCAACAGGGTCGTGACCGCCAAAGCATTGGCGCCCAACGGCCAGCGTTTGTCCAAAAGAGCGGAAGCTGGATTTTCCTGTTGCACCCAACAGGCCCGGCCTAAAAAGCCGTTTTTCAAACGCAAGGTCCTGAGTATCCATGACATGGTTTGTAGCGCTGTTTTGGCATAGCTTTGTTTGCCCAGCAAGCGATAGGCATGGGTAAAGCACCGGGCCGCCTGCAGGTTCACCCTCAGCAATTTTTCCCGGTGAGCATCCGTTCCGGTCTCTGCCTGGGAGAAAAAGCCGCCGTTCAACTCATCATGAGTATCCCCCAGGGCCAGCTCATCCAACACGGTTCTGACCAAATGGGCCACTTGCTCATCACCGGTGCGTTCAATTTCAAATAGGAACAACTCCAGTTGCTGACCAGCAGCCAAAGCTGCGCGGCTGAAGCGGCCTTGCATGTTCCGCTTTAAGTTAAACCAATACTGCTCCATCAACTCATGGTTAAGGGGCATGGCATTAACGCCAATAAAAGCGTTCTCTATTTTTCCCAGGGTCATGGTTAAGGCCTGGGCCTGAACTTCGATATGCGCACGCTTTTCTTGCCACAAAAGGATCAAACGCTCAACCAACGCTTTAAGGTTATTATCCCCATCACTATACCAGGCCGTCCAGGGATGACCCTGAGGGGTAAGACAAATCAGATAGGGCCAGTGCTGCCGCCCCGCCAGCATTGATACAGCCTGGCTGCAATAATAATCCACTTCCGGATATTCTTCGCGGTCCACTTTAACAGGCACGAAGTGCTTGTTGATCATCCGGACCAGGGAAGAATCACGTTCCAAGGCTGCTTCCTGCGCGGCCATCCGGTCGGGACCAGCTTGATCTATTGACAAAAGCAGTGGTTTGATTTGCCGGCGGGCGCGGGCCACAGCAGCTTTACCCCAAGTCTGCCATTGGATGGGACTGGTGCTCCGGGCAACCAAAAACGGATTTATTTGCTGCGCCAAACTGTTGCGGGCGCGGCCATAGTAAGCAGAAGGCATGGGTATAAAGTCCAATCAGTTTCTTAATGGGGTAACCATAATGAGCAAAATGAGGCTTAGCCGTTCCTGATGCCTGTGGAGCCTGACAGCCTCCTCCTGGCACCGCTGCTATTATCGGGGGAGGAGCCAATCAGGTTAAGGCAAACAGAAAGGCTGGATAGTAGCTATACGTTTTTTATGGAGATAGTAAGTCGTTGGTTGATGGAGGTAGAAGGGGTATTCCTGTGAGGGCCATGCATGGTGCCCCATTCTTAACATGCCGGAAGTTTGCAAAAACCTATTAAGGGTTCAAATCGTGATTGCTTTTCTCCACTTCAAAAGGCAGGCCTATAAAATCCGTGCCCACCTGAAGAAACAAGGAGGCCGGTTGCTTAACCGGTCGTTTGAAAAACAAGATCCCTGTTTTGCTTTCCCCCGGGGCGATGCTGCCGGGCCAAAAATAATTATGGGACAACTCGCCGATGGACTCGATTAACCGGTTGGCCTCCTGGATATCACTGCCGCTGGAAGGCGGTTTGCCCAACAAGAAATTTTCCACCTTGGCCCGCCACTGAATGGGACGGCCTTTATCCATATAGCGTTTCAATTGCGCATAAACTTTGACAATCTTTTCCTGGGGATAATCAGCTCGAATACTGGCCAACAGCTCATCGATATCCTTTTCATGCTGGGGCATGAGACGCCTTAATTGATCGAGGTCGTCGGACACCATTTCATCGGCACTAACTTGGCGGCAGAGTTCACGATTGGCATCGGTCATCTGCACGAAATAGGACGTAATGTTCAGAGGATTGACCAGGGCTTGATTGTCCAGCCTGATCATGACCATGACCGGATCACGGCTGTCGTCCATCTGGGCGGTAAAAGCTGCCAAGCCAATTTTACCATTGACTTTCCAAGTGGTGGCCTCCGAAGTCAGCGGCCATCCTGCCAACGCCACTCCCAGCAGCAGAATGAGTTTAAGCTTGAGGTGCATGTGCATATCCATAGCCGTGCGACCATAACCAACCGGCCAAGCGCGCCAAGGGCAGACCGACCACATTGTAGTAACAACCGCTAATGGCCGTCACCCAAGCCGCCGCCTGGTCTTGGATGCCGTATCCACCGGCTTTTCCTTTCCAGCTTTGGGTGCCAAGGTAAATCTTGAGTTCCCCGGGTAGAAAAGAACGCAGGCTTACCCGGGTATGTTCGGCCCAATGCGTCATCCGGTTGGAGCCCAATTCCAAAAGTACCACTCCCGTGACCACCTGGTGGGTCTTCCCTGCCAGGGCCAGCAGCATACTTCGGGCGTGGTCTTCATCGCGGGGTTTGCCAAAGACCTGCCGGCCTCGGACCACGATGGTATCCGCTGCCAGCACGCATCCTTCTTTAACCCTCAGTCTGTCGGCCACCTCCCGGGCCTTGCCCAAGGCAGCGGCAAGGGTAAAAGCATCAGCAGGAATCGCCGGCCGGCCTTCTTCATACCGGGACGGGTGTACCTCGAAGGTCACACCAATCTGCTGTAAAAGCTGCTGCCGGCGCGGTGAGGCCGAGGCTAAAATTAGACGATGGGTCAAAGACCGGGACATGGGTTGAATGATTACCTCAACAGACGCCGCACACCGGCGAAACGTTTCCGCCAGTAGCGGTCATTGGCATTGGAGATGGTTACATGCTTTCCACGTGAAGGGGCATGAACGAATCGACCTTTGCCCAAATAGATGCCCACGTGGGAAATACGGTTCCCGTTAATGCGGAAAAAAAGCAAGTCCGACGGTTGTTCCTGGCCCAAGGGAATTGGTTTGGAATAGGCATACAGACCGGCGCTGGTCCTGGGCAGACGCATTTTCATGATTTTTTTGTACACATAATACACCAGCCCGGAGCAATCAAACCCGGCAGGCCCACGGCCCCCATATCGGTAGGGCTTGCCTATTTGGGTCCTGGCCAACGCCACGATGGCCTGGGAGGTCTCCCGATCAGGTGGGGAGATCATGAGGCTGCTGCACCCGCTTAGGCCCACCATGAGCATGGCCATGGTGATCGCGGTCTTTTTTCTCAACACCTGCGCTGTCCTGCTGGCATAACCTGCGCCTCCGGAAGGGGTGTGCATGGCGGCCTTTCTTCAAGGGAAAAAAGCCTCTAACAACCCCGGCAATGGGCGGTCACCTGGGAGAGGGCGACCGGCAGGCACACCGTCAGCTCGATGGGTTGCGCCCTGACCTGCATCTTAACACACCCTCTAGTCTGCCAGCAACCGGCTAATGATTATGCAGTTCCCATCACCAGGCCTACAGCGTATAATGGGCCCGCTTTTGGTCAGCTTAGTCCAAACTATCCTTCCCTGGGTTAAGGGGAGACGTCAAAGGAGATTTATGATGAAACCCAAATCCAAGCGTTTTGATCAATTGGTGGCCTTGATGGCCAAGTTACGCGCCCCTAATGGCTGCCCCTGGGACCGGCAACAAACCCATCGCAGTTTGCGGCCTTATTTGCTGGAGGAAGCCCATGAGGTATTGGAAGCCATTGACAAAAAAGATCCGGACCAGGTCAAGGACGAACTGGGGGATTTGCTGTTTCAAATCATCTTCCATGCCCGGATTGCCGAGGAAGCCGGCCAGTTTGATATCTATGATGTGATTGAAGGCAGCGTGGCCAAAATGACCCGCCGTCATCCCCATATCTTTGGGCAAACACGGCTGCATTCATCTGCACAAGTCCTGGAAAATTGGGAGGAGATCAAAAAGCGGGAACGTAAAGGTTCAGGCAAATTGTTGTTGGACGGCGTACCCCGTTCCCTGCCGGCTCTGCTGCGGGCTCACCGCGTGCAATCCAAGGCCGCCCGGGTTGGGTTTCATTGGGTCCATGTGAATCAAGCCATGGCTAAAGTCGCGGAAGAGATTGAAGAATTGGAGGAAGCCATTGTCAAACAGCGCTCCCGCGCCATCATGGAGGAATTGGGTGATGCCCTGTTTGCGCTGGTCAATCTGGCCCGCTACGCTGATAAAAATCCTGAAGACGCCCTGCATCAGGCGGTTACCAAGTTTATCAAGCGCTTTTCCAAAGTAGAGCAGCTTACCAAAAAAAGCGGACAAGCCTTGACCGATCTCAACCAGGATCAGTTGCTCGAGCTCTGGCAGCAGGCTAAAAGGTCACAATCTAAACGGAAGACCAAGGCGGCTCCCCCTCGGCGTGGTAAATCTCCTCGCCTGCAAAAAAAACCCGTTTGATGGTCAAGTCCGGCCCGGCCAGCACCAGATCGGCCCGGCCACCCACCGCCAATTTGCCCAAGGGTCGTTTGCCCAGGAGTTTAGCCGGATATTTGGTGGCCATGGTAAGGGCTTCCCAAAAAGAAAAGGACGTGGTTTGCGCCACCTGAACCACACTATGCCACAAAGCATGCGTTCCACCGGCCATGGTATCGTCGGGCAAATAGGCCATGCCGTTTTTAACCATCAGGGGCGGGCCGTCAGCCGGTGTGTGCTGGCCTTCCGGCAAGCCTGCCACCCAACGGCAATCGGAAACCAGGATCGCTTCCTGCGCCCTGGCTTTTAAAAACATATTGACTGATTCCGGCGCCAAATGGTGGCCGTCAGCGATGATTTCCGGAATAAGACGTTTGTCCGTCAAGGCTGTGCCGATCAGCCCCGGCTGGCGCTGATGAAATGGCGCCATGGCATTGCCCAGATGAGTAACCAGTTTGGCGCCCCAATCCACAGCCCGCGCCGCCTCTTCACTGGTAGCCAGGGAATGACCCAAAGATACAACCACCCCTTCGTCAACGAAGGTCTTAATGACCTCCTCTGCGCCCGGCATCTCGGGCGCCACGGTAACCACTTTTAATTCCCCGTCTGCTGCCGCGACCATGGCGCGTACATGATCAGCAGTCAATTTATACACGTAACGGCCGTCAATAGCACCTTTGGCCTGAGGATTGATATGCGGGCCTTCCAGATTGAGTCCCAGGATATGGCAGTTGGTTTGGCTGCGGCTGTCCTGAACCAGCTTGGCCATTTTGGTGAGATGCTCCAGATCGCGAAAGAAAATCGTCAACAGGAGCGCCGTGGTGCCATGAGCCGCATGATAATAACTGGCCGCCAGCAGTCCGCCCAGGGTATCAGGATGCGCGCCACCACCGCCATGCACGTGAATATCCACCAGCCCTGGGGCCACCAGATAGCGCTTGTTGCTGATAAAATCCTTGGGACTGAACCGGTGGGAAGCGGACGAGGCCACAATGCTTTCAATGCGCTTGCCTGAAATCACAATCAGTTTATCTTCCAAAGCCTGATTGTCCAACGCCAGGGCCCTGGCCCTGATCACACACCGCCTCATCCCTCGCCCTCCAATATCACCGTGGCTGTGGCATAATCATCACTATGGGCCAAGGTCACCCAGGTTTTTTTAACCCCCCGTGTTGCCGCCAACTCAGCAGCCTTGCCGCTTAATTTAAGCGCCGGGCAGCCGGAGGCGGTCTTAGCGACTTCCACTTCGGTCCAGCGGATACCCTGACTCCAACCTGTGGCCAAGGCTTTCAGAAAAGCTTCTTTGGCACAAAAACGCACGGCAAAATGCTGGGCCCAACGGCGTTGCTGGCGGCAATAGGCCATTTCCTCATTGCTGAAGGTCTTTTTTAAAAAAGCCTCTCCCGTGCGTTCAATGGCTTGTTGCACCCGTTCAATGGCCTGAATATCCGTACCAATCCCAATGATCATTAGGTCCTCTTCTTCATTATGGCGGACTACCTGCAGGAGGCATTAAAAGCCCATAGTTTACCATAGCTTCGGAAGTTTTCCCTGTTTTTTAATGAAGGATGGATGGCTGAGTTTAACCAAACTTGGAGGAACCTGTTGAATGCCGCACCTGAAGATCAGCCTAATTTGACCACATCAACTTTGCCGCCAATTTTTTCCACACTCACCAGGATTTCAGGAGGCTTGCGCGGTTCCCGGTACCGAAAAAGCACATTAATACACTCATTGCTTTCAATTACCCGGGCTGTTTGTTCGTCGAATTCATGAGACCAGGACTGTTGTCGTAAAAAGTCCTTGGCTTTAATCAAGGCTTGATCGCGCGATATCCACTCCGCTTCGGGCATTATCGATCTCCTGGGTTGAATTTTCCTATCCCTAGTATCGACGAGGAACGCCATTTTTTAATTTATTTTTTTGACGCTTCCTTCCCCTTGATTTTCTGTTGGCAACCGGACCTTACGTAAAAATAATTTGGGCGCCGGCAGAGAGTTCATAAAAATCGCCCACCGTGATAATGGAATCCACTTGTTCGCAGAAATCTTCCTTTTTCAAACCGAACATATCCACGGTGGCCCTGCAGGCATAGAGCCCGGCGCCGGCATCATGAACCATTTCGACGAACTCCGGAATAGGCGGAATATCGAGGGCGTCCATTTTCTTGTTCATCATGGCTGTTGCCATGGCCGACATACCCGGTATGGCTCCCAGCCAAGTGGGCATATGCATGCCCGGATTACCCACGGTGGCTACTTTGATCTTACCCATACTTTTTTTTACAATCGCGTCGAGTCCGAAAAAGGTAAAAAACAACGTAGCCTCTATGCCCTCCATACGGGCCCCGTTGGCCATGATCAAGCCCGGGTATACTCCATCTAAAGACCCTTTGGAAATAATAATCGAAACTTTTTTAACACTATCTTCAGCCATGCCACTCACCTCAATGGTTTTTAGTAAAGCACCTTCCCACGGTGATTCTCTTTCCCAAGCTTATCTCAGAGAATCAATACCTGCACCTGCAGAACTTAGATACAACCTACCGGCTTGGGGACGCCCGCTATTTTGGAAGCTTTCTTGCCGGGACCGCCGGGAAACAGCGTATATAATTCCTTGGTATTAACACCGCTGAATTTGCTGATTTTCCTGATGGTAGGCGATGCTCCTGTATCTTCGGTTTCTTTGCGCACATAGTGGATGACTTGCCAATGCTGGTCGGTTAAGGGACCAATGCCTTCCTCTTGGGCAATAGCAGCAGCTATAGTCTCATTCCACTGATTCAAGTTGGTCAGGTAGCCCTGTTCATCCACCTCCACCTCTTGTCCTGCATAATTTTTCTTGGCCATGGCTAACACCTTCTCTCCTCCTACTTTTTATTTAAGGTTTGTACTTTTTTACCTGCCCTGCTCATCGCGGCTCCCACCAGGGGCAGGGCCAGGCCTTTGAGCAATAGGTTCCAATAGATATAGCGAAAGGCCAGTTTGCCCAGATGGTTGAGCCTGCTCTCTTTTAACAGGGGCAAGGGACCCAGCAACGGCAGGGGAAACTTTCCTTCCACAGGCTCCAGGTCATAATTAAAATCAATCAGCACGGCCTTGCCAAACCCGGATTCAATAAAGCAATTGGCATGCCCGTCGAAGTGATGCCGAAGGGGTTTACCGGCAATATAATCCAGAATATTAGCCGTCAAAATCTCCGATTCAAAATGCGCCACTGATCCGGCCTTGGAAGCCGGTACATTGGTTGCATCACCAATTACAAAGATATTGTCAAACCCCTGAGCCTGCAGCGTGCCTTTGTCCGTAGGTACGAAATTGAGATCATCGCCCAGACCTGAGCGCGCAATCACCTCGTCTCCCATATTGGTGGGTACGGTGATCAGCAAATCATAGGGCACGTCCTGTTCATCATAGCTGGATAGTACTTGCCGGGCAGGATCGATCTTCTCCACCGCAAAATCAGGAATCATGTGAATTTTTTTCTTTTCCAGCATATAGCCCAGCACAGTCGAACAATTTTGTTTGGTGAACGCCCCCGAAAGAGGGGTAACATAGGTTAAATTGGTTTTGTGACGCAACCTTTTGGTGGTAAGCCACCAATCCATGAGAAAGGCAAATTCCAGGGGCGCCACCGGACATTTAATAGGCATTTCCGTAATATGAATGACCAGGTCACCGCCTTCAAAGTGAGCCAGCTTTTTCCTCAGGGCCATGGCCCCCTCAAAAGTATAAAAATCAAAGATGGTTTTATGCCAGCCTTCCTCCTTCATGCCCGCCACTTCCTCCGGCCTGATTTTGGAGCCCGTGGCAATAATGAGCAGATCATAGGGCACTTCCGGCTGGCCTTGCACCAGCACCCGCTGCTTGGCATGGTCAATACGCTCAATTGGCGCCAGGATAAACTTCACACCTTTGGGAATAAACATCTCCTTATGCTTGACCACATGTTTTTCATCATAGAGCCCAAAAGGGATAAAAAGAAATCCCGGTTGATAATAATGATGAGCCACCTCATCGATTAGGACTATCTGCCATTGCCGTTGATCGAGCTTTTTCGTAAGATGAGCAGCCATCATGGTGCCAGCAGTCCCTGAACCCAAAATCGCGATTGTTTTCATAACACCCCTTCTTCACTCGCCGTCTTGATAAAGACACAATTAAATATTAGTAATTACATTCTTTTTGTAAGGTATCATTGTTTGACCCTGAAAACAAGCATTTGTTTTAGAATCTTAATGATGCTATTTACATATATATATACTTATCTAGCTTTAAAACTGATGGTTTTTATGGAGGCTTTTTAGGTTTTTTCCAGCGTTTTTAAGCAAAGTAAAGAGAATACTTTATTAAAATACTTATGAATGACGAGGTCCAATCGAAGGCAAGATTATGCTTAAGGAGCTTGGGGACGGTCACGCTCGTGATCCACTATGCAGTAAAAACCAAAGGGATCATCAAAGGGATTGCGGAACTGATGTACGGTCATAGGCGGTATGTAGGCCACGTCATGAGGACGAATAGAGAGGCTGTCTTCGTTCATCTGCAATTGTCCCTGGCCGCGGACACCTATAATAACATGGGTATGCTGATGTTTTTCCAAACTGGAATACCCTTGGGCTTCAATTTCAAAATAGCGCAGGTCAAATTGAGTCTGCTCCCCGTGGGATCCCACCAATTCAGTGCGGCTGATGCCTTGGAAGGGCAATTCCTGACTTTGCTTATAGCGTTGGGTGGTTCGCCCCTGCCAGCCTTGCCCCTGATACGGCAATAAGCGCTGCTGTTGATCCTGGATCCCCGGGGTTTTTATCTCACAGGCTGAGATCAAGGGTGTTGGGGGAAGCTGTTCTTCTTTATAATGGTGGCTGATAATCTCCATGAAGCGCCGGCTGTTGGCTTGAACATGTTTTTGGGGAAACAGCAAGGCACCACCGAGCAAGTAAACCGCATCCCGACCATATTGGGCAACCAGGGTCTCCATTTTATCCAGGGTCATGCCTCCTGCCGGGGCAGGCCACGAGGGTAAGATTTCTTTCCAAGGCTGGTGCAAGGCCTGCTTGATATCCTGGCAGTCTTGTTCCGTAAAACCAAATCGACCACCGCTGTTGGGAAACACCGATATATCCGCGCCCAAGAGACGCATGAGCTTGCCCAGCAGCACTGCCGGTTTGATGCCGTGACGAGGATCGTTAAAGTGCGTACCGGTTAAGGCGGGATGAACCATGATCATCAAGGGATAATGGTCGCGAATATAGCGCACCATATCCGGACCCATCAGAAACGGCGAGATCAAAATGCCCTGAACGCCGTGGCGCAACACAAACTCCAGCTGCGCATCCACCTTTTCCCGGGCACAGATAAGATTGGGAAAATAAAGGCTGGCCTTACCGGTTTGCTGGCTGACTTGGTCGAGCGCGGTTTGCACGATCCGCACCCGTTCTTCAAAGGGGCAAAATCCCTGATCTGCCAGGCCATGGTCATCCTTGATAATATCCAGACCGCCCAGGGCCAAGGCTTTGGCCAGCATGCCAAAATCATGAGCCGAAGATCCCAAAGGTTTTAAGGCTGATGCGGCCAGAGGCCTGCCTCCCAGACCAAGGCGGCTGCGCACCCCGTCCAGACCGTAACGCGGGCCTTTTAACACTTGCATCAGTTGTGGCGGCGCTTCCAGGTCCACCAGTTTAATGTTATTTTTAATGGAGATATTTCCAAAAAGCACGTTGAACAATTGCGGAACCGCCTGGCTGATAATGGCTGCAGGAAAAGCAATTTTAACCAAATAACGGTCAGCCTCATCCAGGGGTGTCACAGCCTTCACTTCGCCCAAGACCTGTTGTTGGAAGGCCTTGCCGGTTATCACGGCTTCCGGAACTTCCACACTTTGTTCCAGGGCCACGCTTTGGCTTAATTGTTCAATGGATTCGCCGGGACGGCAGCTGATTTCATAATGAACAGTCAACAATTGGGACATGCTTTCCTTTCATCCATGGCCGGGAAAAATGAGTTTAACCGCCGCAGGGCTATGCTATAATGCAATCATGATAACCCCAACCGTATTGCATACCACCTTGGGTGACAATTATATTTATCTGATTTTAAACGGGCAAGAGGCTTGTGTGGTGGACCCCACGGCCGCGGAGCCGGTGGAACATGTGCTTTACCGCCATCACCTGAAACTCAAATTAATCCTGAATACCCATCATCATTTTGACCATATTGCCGGCAATCACACCTTGCAGCGGGCCTTTGGCTGCCCCATCATTGCCAGCAGTCCCATGATTCCTGATGTCAGCCGCCTGGTAGCCCATGGCGACACCATTGCTTTTGGCAATTATCAGATCGACGTAATGGGCACGCCCGGTCATACCCGTGACCACGTCTGTTATTACCTTCCCGGCCATCCGGGTTTGCTCTTCACGGGCGATACGTTGTTTGTAGGCGGTTGCGGTCGGTTGCTGGACGGCCATGCCGCCCAGTTATGGTCATCGCTTAATCTCATTCGCCATTTGCCTGACCATACGCTGGTCTATCCTGGCCACGAGTACACCTTGGCCAATTATCAATTTTTAATCAGCCGCGATCCTGACAATGCCCGGTTGGTGGAACGTCAACAACAGTTGGCCGACCGGCTGCATATGGAAGGCGCTACCGTACCCACCACCATTGCCATGGAAAAAACTACCAATCCTTTTCTTCAGGCGCCGTCACCTCAAGCCTTCGCTGAATTACGCCAGCGCAAAGACCAGTTTGCCTAAGCACGCCCGCTGTTGCCGGGTCATTTACAACCGGCTGTAATCAGGCACCACCGAATGATCCGCCAGCACCGTGCCGGCTGAGATGATGACATGCCTGCCGATCTTGGAACCCTTGCCTATAACTGCGCCCTCAATAGACGTCGTATTGCCAATATGCACCTTGTCGCCAATGACAGAACGAGCGATTTGGGTATGACTGCCAATAGTCACATGGCTGCCGATCACGGTAGCCTGGCTGATTAAAATATCATTCTCCATACTGCAGTGGTCGTCAATAACACAGGGCGCGATTAATTCCACACTGCCGTGTATCCGGCAATGACGGCCGAGGCGGATATGGTCTCTACCCTTAAAGGCCCGGCCCACCTTGAGCATGAACATGCGGCCTTCCAATATGTCGATGTTGGATTGCAGATATTTCTGCGGCGTGCCGATGTCATTCCAATAGCCCCGGTCAGGAAAAGCCCACAGCCGCTGGTCCTCATTCAAGAGTCCGGGAAACAAGGCGCGTTCAGCCGAATAATTGACCCCGTCGGGAATGGCGGCAAAAGCCGGCGGGCTAAAAAGGTACACCCCGGCATTAATCCAGTGACTCACATCTTCACTGGGCGCAGGTTTCTCGATGAATTTCAGGATACGCTTGTCTTTGTTAAACTGTACCACCCCGTAAGCTGAGGGATCTTCCACCCAGGTCAGACCAATGCTGAGCGCTGCTTTTTTCCGGCGGTGCTGCTCCAGCATCTTGGTTAAATCAATGGCCGTTAAAATATCGCCGTTCATGACCACCACCGGTTCCTGGTTAGGGGACCGGAATTGGGTGAAAGCGTTTTTAATGGCCCCGCCTGTGCCCAGGGGTTCTTGTTCCACTGCATAATTCAGACGCATGCCAAAAGCTTGGCCTGTGCCGTAAGTACGCTTGATTTTTTCCGGCATATGGCAGATGGAGAGGGTTACGTTTTTAACGCCATGTTGTTTTAAAAATTCAAACTGATATTTCAGAAAAGGATGGCCGGCCATGGTGACCATGCCCTTGAGACGGTTCAGGGTCAGAGGCCGAAGACGGGTGCCTTCCCCGCCCACCAAAATGATGGCTCTCACGGGCGCGCTCCTTCCAGCTGATTTTTAAAATAATCATAAGTGAGGCCAATGCCTTCGGCCAAACTGGTTTTAGGACGCCAACCGAGTTTTTCCCGGGCTAAATCGGCATTAAGGTAGTTGGCCTGTAAATCACCGCGCCGCGCCGGGCCATGATCTGCCTCCACGCTGGTCGCCATCACTTGTTTAATACTGGCGTATAGCTGATTGACATTGGTCGGCTGGCCGGTGCCGATATTGAGGGCAATATTTTCACCCTTTTCCACGGCTTTTAAATTGGCCTCCACCACGTCGCCCACAAAAACATAGTCGCGTACACAAGAACCGTCACCGTAAATAACCGGTGTTTTGCCGGCCAACAGGGTTTTAATAAAAATGGAGACCACCCCTGCTTCCCCATGCGGCATTTGCCTGGGGCCGTACACATTGCTGTAACGAAAAACCACATAGCGCAGACCGCATTGGCGGGCAAAAAAACTAAGATAAAGCTCACCGGCATATTTGGAAATGCCATAGGGCGAAGCCGGCTGCAAGGGAAAACTCTCCTCCGCCGGCAGCCGCTCCGGCTCCCCGTAAACCACGCCACCGGACGAGACGTAAATGACCTTGGCCACTTTATGCTTGCGGCAGCATTCCAGTAAATTGACCACGCCTATCACGTTGACCCGGGCGTCCTCCTGGGGCGCATCCACGGAATGAGGCACTGAAATCTGAGCGGCGTGATGATTGACCAGCTGGGGTTTAAAATCGGCAAAAATTTCCTCCAATTTGGGATTGGCAATATCCACCTGGTAAAACCGCACCCGCGGATTGACATAATCAATGTTGCCTGACGAGAGATCATCCACCACCGCCACTTCATGACCGGCCTGAACATAGGCATCCACGACATGGGAAGCAATAAACCCCGCCCCACCGGTTACTAAAATTTTCATTGTTCAACCTCCTTTGATCCGGCAGAGCCGGAATAAAAAATTGGCCTCACGCCAAGCCGCCCACCAAAGAAAAAGATCTATACTAGGGTCTTGCTTTGCGTAAGAATACTTTTGATCTTGATCCGGGTATTATCTGCGCCAAAAGCTTATAGCCTTGGGACATAGACGCTAATAGGCATCCGAATGATGGAGAAATTCCAGGGCCGTTCGGATGATGATTTTAAGGTCCAAAATGAGCGACCAGTTCTCCACATACCACAAATCATAGGTGGTGCGCTCCTCAATAGGCGTGTTGCCCCTAAGGCCATGCACTTGTGCCCAACCGGTCAGCCCGGCCTTGACCTGATGACGCTCCAGGTAATGAGGAATAGCATCCTTGAACTGCTCCACAAAATGAGGCCTCTCCGGCCTGGGGCCAACCAGGCTCATTTCGCCTTTCAATATATTAAAGAGTTGCGGCAATTCGTCAAGCGAGGTCTTGCGTAAAAAGCCCCCCACCAGGGTCACGCGGCTGTCCTTTTTGGTCGCCCACACAGGACCTGTCTTTTTTTCCGCGTTCTGGCGCATGGAGCGGAACTTCCAGACCATGAAGGGCTTGTTGCCGCGGCTGATGCGTTCCTGTTTATATAACACCGGTCCCGGTGAAGAGAGTTTGACCGCCAGGGCAATGACCGACAGCAGCGGCGACAGCAGCACCAGGGCCGGCACGGTAAGCGCCAGATCAAAGAGGCGTTTCTGGATGCGGGCGCTCATCTGTGCCAGCGGTGTTTCCTTCAGGGCGAAAATGGGAATGCCGGCAATGTCATCCACAGTGGCAGGGTTGGTAATCAGTCCGAACAAATCGGACAAAATTTTAAATTTAACCTCCTGGTGCTTGGGATTAATAAGCAGCGCCTGCATTTTGGCGTGCGCACCCGCCGGCAAGGCAAAGATAATCTCATCCAAATGATGATCAGCGATAATCTTATCCAATTTGGTCATGGTCCCCAACACCGGCATTTGCTGCCATTGCCTGGGGCTGCCTGCGGTTTCAGCAATAAAGCCGATTATGCGGTAGCCCAAACCGGGCCGGCGCTTGATCTGCTGAGCCAAAGACGCGGCGCCCGGCGTCAGACCCACCACCGCCAGGCGCGCCACCCCTACCCCACGGCGACGCAAGGTCACCTGCAAGCGCCTAAGCCAAGAGCGCAGTAGGGTCACAGCAGCGATGGTCAATACCCAGCCGTATACCACGACGATCCTGGAATAAGTTACGCGGCTGTAAAAATAGGTGAACCCTGTAATCAGCAAAAAGGCCACGGTCACGGCGCGGGTGATGCGGGACAATTCGTCAATACCTGAAATACCGCGGCGTTGCTGGTACATGCCGGTATATTGATTGCACATGAGCAGAACCAGTCCAATGACCGGGTAAGTCCTGAGATAAAGGTGCAAGGAAGGCACATCATGGCTTAAAGGAATGGGCCACCCGGAAAAGCGGATGAAGTAAGCAGCGGTCACTGCCAGCCAGAGGGCCAACAGATCAGCCATCCAGGTCAGATTAAAAAAAACCTTGTTCAGTCCTTGTCTGGCCATCAGTCTTGCTCCTTCAGTTCAAGCCTGGCCTGCTCAATAGCCCGGTGCAACTGTTCCTGAAACATCGCGCGGTCAAAATGCAGGGCATGTTCGCGAATAAGCAGGGGCTGCCAGTTTATGGCCTCGGCTTCAGTTACCGCCCGGGCCAAAGCCTCGGCCGTGGGTTCCTGAAAGAAAAGACCGGTTTTGCCGGGCACCACGGTTTCCAGAGCTCCGCCCTGACCGAGGGCAATGACCGGCCGGCCCGCGGCCATAGCCTCGAGCGGGGTAATGCCAAAGTCTTCTTCTCCCGGGAAAATAAAAGCCTTGCAGTTGGCATAATAATCCGTCAAAGCCTGATCATCACATTTGGGCACAAAGGTGATGGTCGGACCGGCCATTTTTTTCAAAGCCTTCATTTCCGGACCGTGGCCTACCATAACTAAAGGCTTTTTCAACTGGTTGAAAGCCCTTACCGCCCGGTCCAGCCGTTTATAGGGCACCATAGCCGAAACCACCAGATAGTAGGTCTTGGGCTGGTCACTGATGTAAAAGCGCCCGCCCTCTACCGGCGGGTGCACCACCTGGGCTTCCCGTCCGTAATATTTTTTAATGCGCTTGGCCACATGACGGGAATTGGCAAAAAAGCGATCCACCCGTTGGCTGGAAACCACATCCCACTGCCTCAGACCGGTCATGGCTGCGGGCACCACCAGTTTTTGAAGCCAATTCATTTTGGCGGACGGAAAATATTCATGATATTGCTCCCAGGCATAGCGCATGGGCGTATGGCAGTAACACAGGTGAAGCGTGCCCGGTGCCGTCAGCACGCCTTTGGCCACGCAATGAGAGGTGGAGATCACCAGTTCATAAGCGCGTAGATCAAACTGCTCGATGGCCGAGGGAAACAACGGCAGGTAGTGACGATAGAATTTTTTAGCACCCGGCAAGCGCTGGATAAACGAGGTAAAGACCTTGTGGCTGGTGATCGTCGGCGATAATTTGGAACGGTCATAAAGCAGGGTGTACAGATCAGCTTCCGGGTAGAGACTGCATAAGCCCTCCAGGACTTTCTCGCCACCACGCATACCATTTAACCAATCATGAACCAATGCTACTTTCACGGGCGAAAAATCCTTTCTCGTGTAATAAATCTTGCGCTGCTGCTAAAACTTCTTCAGCCTCAATGGAGGTCATGCACAGCAAGGCGCCTTGCCGGCACGTGGTTCGGTCCAGATCGAGGGGGGTGAAACAGGGCGAGCACGGCAGGACCTTACGCACCACCCGGTGACGAGCTCCACGGGGTGCCAGCAAATTCGGATCAGTCGGTCCAAACAAGGAGACCGTGCTGCAACCCACGGCATCCGCCAAATGCAGAGGACCTGAATCCCCGCCAATAAACAAGTCGCATTGCTGGAGCACCGCCGCCAGGGTCATCAACGTGGTTTGGCCCTCCAGCCGCAGTACATTCTTGGCCCAGGGTGCTGCTTTTAAAAGCTGGTCATTCAGACTTCGGTCGTCCCCATTGCCAACCAATACCAGCCGGGCCCCATAGCGTTCCTGTAACAGGGTTCCCAAGGTACGGTAGCCTTCCAGGGTCCACCGTTTACTGGTCATCACTGTGCCCGGATTAATACCCCCGCCGGGAAATAGCACGATCATGGGCCCGGATGTCGCCATGCTGCCGGCCGGCTGCAATAGCGCGCACGCAGCCTGGCGGGCCGGCTCATCGGGCCCTAAACGAGGTTGTTTATCCCGGCTGGCAATACCCAGAGGCTGCAGGCAAGCCAAGTGCCGGTCGATTTCATGCATCTTAGGATCAAACTTAACCGGATGAGTATGGCTGAAGCCCTGACCCTGCCAGTCAAACCCAATGCGCACCGGCACGCCGGCCAAGGCCGGCAAGAGTCCGGCCAAAGACGTGCGGTGAAGCACAATGGCCAGATCAAAACCTTGTTTTCTGATGGTGCTTACCATAGCCCAACTGAGCTTTAACTTTTGCCACCAGCTGTGACGTTCATAGGCATTGAATTCCAGAACCTGGGCCACTTCCGGCATGGCCTCCGCCAGGGGTCTGCACCAGGAGCTTACCATGTAGGTCAGCTCCAGCCTGGGCTGCCAGTCCTTGAGCGCTCTGACCAGCGGCGTGGTGAACAGCACATCCCCAATGCAGCAGAGCTTGATAATCAAAACCTTGTGAAGGTGGGCTGCCACTAAAGGCCGTGACGGCAGCAGCAGTTTGACCAACCATTTTATTAGAATAGTAATGATACGTTTCATGGGTTAAAGGATTTTAATGGCTTCAGCATATCATCTGCTGTTGCCAGAATTTGGGCTGTCGTGGCCTCCAAATCAGCCTGCTTGAGGACCACAGCCCGGGCCTGCTCACCCCATGGACCCCATTCTTCTGGCGCATTGGTCTGACTCCAAAGCATGATGGTGTTGGTGCCCTGGGTGACGGCCATATGGGCCGGCCCGGAATCATGACCAATAAACAAATGGGCATGGGTTATCAAGGCCGCCAGGCTTCTTAAATTGGTTTGCCCGCAGGCATTCTTAATGGTTTTGGCTGAGCTGCAGGCTTTCAACAATGCCTCGTTCCTCTGTTTTTCATTGGCTGTGCCCACCAGCACCACTTCGCAGCCTCGTTGGCTTAATCCTTCCAGAAGCAGGCGGAAATAGTCTTGCGGCCAGCATTTTTGCGGATCACCGGCACTGGTATGCACCACCACTCTGCGTCTGGCCTTGCCCCACCATTGCCGGCCTTGAGCCGATTCCTCCTGCTTCAGGGCCAAAGGCGGATAACTGACCGGATTGGCGCTGTGCCCCAGGCTGCGCACCACGTCCAGATTGCGCTCCACCTCATGCACCCCGGGCCGCAAGGCCACTGGCCGGTGCAGTAAAAAACGGCCGCCAGTGATGGTATGGCCAACGCGGCATTTAACGCCTGCCAGAGAAAGCAGTATATGATGCCGTAGATCTCCTCTAAGATCAAGGGAAAGATCCAATTTTAGCGTCCGCAAGGCTTTGACCAATTCGCGGTAGCCGGAGTCGCGTCCAGGCCGGCCGCTGCGGCTGAACCAGGGTGCCTCCCAGATAAGCAGATCATCTATGGCAGGATCGAGGCGCATCAGGTCCGCCGTGGCTGGCGAGAGCATGAGGGTGATGCGCGCCCGCGGATAGGCCAGGCGCAGAGCTTCCAAAGCAGGCCTGGAAAAAAGTAAATCCCCCAAATGGTCGAGGCGCACCACCAAAATGTGACGCGGATCATGCAGTACCGGCGCCGGTACTTTCAGGCCGCCGCCGGTGATCACGGTCCCCATAAAGTCAACAGCAGCCATGGCCCGCTGCATCCAAGGCGACTGAAACACATAGGGCCTGGTGCCGCGTGGGTATCTCAAACTCATGGCTCCTCCTGCATGCGGCGGCCTGACCAAAGATGGAGACCGCCCAGGGTTTTGTGCCAGGCAAGATGATAATGCTGTTCAAACCAATGGGCCAGCACCGCCTGCGCCCCACCTTCATTGACCAGTAACAGCACCACCTGATCCGCCCCTTGCAGCCTGGCACTGACTTGGGGCAGGGACGCTTCGTTGATTATATAATAGGGCTCGGTTAGTCCTGTGATGGCGTCATAACGGCCTGGCAACGGGGCCAGCTTGACTGTGTTTTTTAAATAATAATTAAGAGGCGTTTCATTCCAGGGTGGATAAACCGCCACCACGGTTTGTTCGCTGTGTTCCTGGCCGATGACCCTGGCGGCCGCGCGCCAATCATCAAAGTAAAGTTGATGGAAAAGTTGATTATACCCAGGAATGGCAAAACCAGCCAGTACCAAAAGTAAACCTGCGGCTTTACGCTTGCTCTCCAGGAGATTAAGAGCCGTGCTGAATATCACCACCAGCACCAAGGCCACGCTGCTGAGATAGCGATGGTCAAAAACATTAAGTCTGTGCCGGGAGTAAAGCCATACCACCCCTATGGTGAACAGCAAAATCGTGACCAGCAAGCCCCACAGTCTGGCCGGCAGCTGTTGATAAAGCACCCGCAGGCGATGCCGCAAAGCCCAGGTCGTCAGCCCCAGGCCGAGCAGTAGCAGTCCCGCGGCCAGGGCTTTTTGCAGACTGGTGTAACAACTGGTGGAAAGCAGCAGATGATAGATCAGCTTAAGCGGTGCAGTCCAGGTTGCCCCCATGCCGCGCCAACCAGGACCGCCTTTTAGAAAATGATCCCACAAGGTTACCAGCCAGGGAGCATAACCTGCTATCAGGGCGAATTGCAGCAGGAACCATTTTTGGCGAAGGTCGCGGCTGAGCTTTAATTTGCCAATACCCATAAAGATAAACACATAAAAAGAGCCGAGCAGCAAAAAGGCAAAGTAATGGGTATAAAGCGCAGCCAACATGATGATGAAAAACAGGATCATGTCTTTAAGCTTACCCGTACCCAAAAAGCGCCAGAAAAATAACAAGGCCAGTGCCTGCAACAGCGCCAGCAGGGCCGGCATGCGTCCAACCCGGGAGAGTTCGATAAAGTAGGGTGAAAAAGCTGCCAGCAAGGCCGCCAGTTGCGCGGCCCCCTGGTTGGCCAACCTTTTGACCAACTGATAAACCACTGGAATCAGGAGCAGGCCCAGGCAGGCGGACAAGCTTCTTAGGCCCCATTCACTGCTGCCAAAAACCTTAATCCATACTGCCAGGAGCAGATGAAAGAGAGGCGGATGTATATCCATAGCCGCGCCGTGGATGATTCCGCCAAAGGAGTGCCCTGCCAGATTAAGACTGTAGGCTTCATCAAGCCAGATGGCCCGTTGTCCCAAATGAAAAAAGCGCACAAGCGCCCCGGCGCTTAAAACCAGGGGCCAAAACCAGACCTGAGGGCGACGGTTAAGAGTTATATTATCCATGGCGATCCTTCTTCAGCGCCAGCACTTGTTGATAAATCCCTTCCAAGGTTGCAGCCATCCGATCCCACCCATGACTTTCAGCCAAATGTCGGGCCTGTCTTCCCCATTGGACACGATTGTTTTGTTGTTCGCTGATTATGGTCATGGCTGCGCCAAGTTGCGCAGACTTCACTTGAGCAGGCAAGATCAGCCCAATGTCCGGCTGATGGTGGATGATTTCCAATAGTCCTGCCTGGGTGCTGGTCAACAGGGGTTTGCCCCAAGCCATGCCTTCCAGCAGTGCCAGGCCAAAGGACTCATAATCAGGCAGGCTGGTGACCACATCAGCAGCCGCATAAACCGCAGTGGCGCCGCCAGAAGTGTTTAAAAAAAACACCTTGTTAGCCACCTGTTGTCTGACCGCCTCTTGCTGCAGGTCAGGGTGATGACCCTTGGCTGAACAGATGAGCAGCCGCGTCCCAGGATGCTGACAATGGGCCAGGCCTTGAATCAGGCGCACGGCGCCTTTGAGCCTGGGATCATTGGCCACCAACACGAACAATACATGCTGAGACGACAGGCCCAGCTGTTGACGAAGCTGTTGTCCTGCAATCACTGCTTGCTGCTGGTCCGGCCCCACTGGGCTGACCCCAGGATAAACGACATGCATTTTTTTATGGTCCAGTCCAGGATAAGCTGCCCGCAGCTGCCTGGCCACACGCTTGGTCACAGAGGCAATAGCCCAAGCCGAAGTCAGCGCTTGGCGCTCGCGCCAAAGTACGCTGCGGTGAGCAGGGCTTAACCATTTTCTCAGATGATTGCCGCAGGTGGGCTTTACTTTCAAAGAGGCCCGCATGCCCGCCTTATGACTGGAATGGGCAGTTACCACATCTCCCCAAAAGCCATCCGATCCCTGGGTGTGGACAATATCAAATTTTTCTTTCTGCGCTAAAAGCCCGGCCTGGCGGCTGAACTCAAGGATGGACAACCACTTGGGATGGGCTACGGTATTCACCGGTACCAGACGCGCACCGCAATCCGCATATTCCTGAGGCTGGGTAATCACCGTTACGTCATGCCGGCCGCTCAGGCGTCGGGCCAATTCAAAGGTATAACGTTCAATCCCGGCTCCAGGTTGCACACCCCGGGCGATCAAAGCAATTTTCATGGATTCTGCCCTGCCATCATTTTTTGATAAAGCGCTACGGTGGCTTCCACGATCCTGGCGGTGGTAAAGTGAGCTTCCACCCGTTGGCGGGCCAAGCGTCCCAAGTTTTCCCGCAAAGCCGAATCTTCCCTCAAGGCTTTAAGCTGGTCATGCAAGACCTGCACATTGCCTTCCGGAAACAGTCGACCTGCCTCCCCGATCACATGCGGAATCTCACCGCAATAGCTGCCGATAACCGCCACTTCACAGCTCATGGCTTCAATCAATATGCGGCCGAATTGTTCTTTCCAATGGGTGGTGGTTAAGGACGGCAGCACAAGGACATCGATTTGATTCAGCACTTGCGGCATGGCGCTGTTGGACACAGCCTCTTCAAAGTTCACCCTCGAGTCCAGGTCCAGGTCACGAACCAGGGCGCGCAGCGCCATGGCATGAGGGCCGTTGCCTCTGATGGTTAATTGCCATTCACCCTGCAGTTTGGCCGCAGCCTGAAGCAGGGTTTCAATGCCTTTTTCTTTTAAAAGACGGCCGCAATAGGCCAGGCGAAGCGGCATGCCCGCGGTTGGCCTTGACTGGTCTTGTTTTTTAAACACTTCAGGATTTACCCCATACTGGGGAATGACCACTCGCGTGCCCCGGTGACCGCGCTGCATTAAGATGTCCCTGGCCTCTTGATTACCGGCAATGGCCCACTGGCATTTTTTCATGACCTGGCGGTCAATGGCAGCCATGGGCCAGCGGTAGGGCCGCAAAATATTTTCCCACGTAAAAAACAGCCAGGGACAGCCCAACCGGCGGGCAGCCTGCATGGCCTGCCAGCAGGCCACACCGTACGGTTCTTCTTCAACATGAATTAAGTCCGGTTTCAACCGCCTTAGCAAACCGGCCAGGCCCTTCAAGTAAAAACCGCCGACCCGGCCCAGTCCCAACCCTGGCAGCACATGAACCGTGATACCGGCTTCCAAGCCAGGCGCTGGCGCGCTGATCCACCGACTGCCCTCGGGCCAGCCTGCGGGCAGGATCAAGTGCACCTCCAGACCTTGTTGGGCCAGAAGATGAAATTTTTCACGGTATAAGGGCACGACCGCACTGTGGGAGATAACGGCGATTTTCATAACAAGGCCTCTGCTTTTAAAGATAAATCTCAATGGTTATTGATACTATTTTAATCTTTACGAAAACCATAGCGTTATCTATTCCACTGCTCCGTTCTTCACCTATACTGATCCTTCTCATAAAACCGGCCCTATCTGGAAACCAGCAAACACTCACTGTAAATAATATTTTGTCATTCTTGCTTTTCCTTCCATACTAACAATGCCCGCTTTCACCAAAGGTGTAATCAATTGATTGACTCTTGCCCGATTAACCTTTAATGCTAGCCCAATCTCCTTGGAACTGCACCCTGCATTCTGTTTAATAAAGTTAATGAGCAGTTCTTGCTTATCCGAAAGAGAAATATCTTGTTTAGGCGATATGGCCATTTGGTAAATTCGGCGCACCGTATTTTCCAGAGTTTCCAAAACACCTTTAGCCACATAATCAAGCCAATAAGTAAGATCTTCATCCCGTTCTCTGGCTTGTGTTATTTTCAGGTAATAGGCCTCACGATCATTAGCGAAGTATTCATCGAGCGCCATGATATGAACAGGATCATATTTCCTTTGATATAAGATCCATAATGATACCGCCCGGGCCACTCTACCATTCCCATCCGAGAAAGGATGTATCGTCACAAACTGATGATGAAAAATAGCGCTGGCAATAACGGCATTCAGCTTTTTTTCTTTCTCAAGCCATTCAATTAATTCATGCATCACTTTGGGAACCAAAGAAGCTCGCGGCGGTGTGTAAACAACCTTTTTTTGTCCATCAACAACATAGTTTTGAACTTTGCGGTATTTTCCACATTTTTCTTCGGGCACCAGATCCTGGGTAATCATCTTGTGCAATCTCAATAAATCACGCTCATCAATTTTTTGGGCAGCATGGTCTATTACCCAGTGAAGCGCGTTAATATAGTTCTTTACTTCTTTTTTCTGGCGTTCGTCGGCCCGGACCGCCTTTTCTTCCTGTAAGGCCGCAACTTGTTGGAGTGATAGTTGATTACCTTCAATCCAGGTTGAAGAATGAACATTGCGGTTAAAGGCTTCTTTTTGCAAGCGCAGCAACAGGGGCAGATGGATATGACTTTTTTTGATCTCTGCTTGCAGGGTTGCAATTTTTTCAATACAAGCCAGAAAAATTTCCGTTATCCGGTAGGTCGGTTTATACATGTTCCCTCCATGCCGGACTATAGCATATCGTATAGTTATTGTCTAGTTTATTGTCCAGGAGTCTGTCGGACTTAAAATCATTAAAAACCTTATGTATGTTGCGTCTCCATTAATAACTGCACCTATATGCTTTTTCCCCCTTTTGCAAAGGGGGATACAGGGGGATTTGATTATACCTGAGATGATTTCAGCCCGTGCAGCCGCTTCATGTTCCAAGCCAGACAGACCAAAGTCCATTCGCTGCTGACAGCTTGCAAACCTCGCAGCATGAACTGGCGAAAGCCCATGGCAGATTTAATAATTCCAAATACCGGCTCAACCGTGCTTTTACGTCGGGCATACAGTTTTCGGCCAGCTGGCATTTGCAACCGCCTCTTCATTCTTTCCACCGCATCAGCACGTTCAGGCAACGGCGGTGGTCCTGAAAAACGTTTTTTTAGCGATGGGTAGTGTTGCTCCCGCCTGTTGGCAATATATGGTTTGATCCCCTTGGATTCGCAAAGTTTAACATTGCTTTGGCTAAAGTATCCGCTGTCTGCCACCAATGCTTTTGCCTTTCCCAGCTCTTCTGGAAGAGCGGTTAATTGCACAAGTGCAGGCTCAAGTTGTTCTTTATCATTGGTCGCTTGAGTAACATGCTCAGTGACTATCAACATCGTTTCCATGTCCACCCCGGCTTGCGCATTATAAGCTTGTTCGAACCCGCCACCGGAAACAGGCATGATGCGCGACTCGCCGTCGGTCAGGTTAACCTGATCTTTTGCTTGTGGGCCTTTATCGCTTGGCGGTTGTGGTTCTGGACCGCGGGATTTTTGACCTCTTTTATTTTCACGCTCACGACGCTCGGTCAGCTTCTGTTCATACTCTTTTTGGGCTTGTTGGTCACGTTCAACGGCTCGTTGCTTGATGGCTGCTTTGGCTTTGGCAATAGCAGCCAAGCGATCTTCGCGACGAGCCAGCTCATCGGGCAGGTTCATCCCGTCAGGCTGGTCGGCCTCATCGGCTGCTTCGGCCAGTTGCAATAGGCGATTCACTTCCGCCCGGAGTTGCTTCTCTATCTTGTTGGCATGTCCCCAGAAAAGGGCACGATGTTTTGATGCATTCGCATGAACCTTGCTCCCGTCCAAACTGATTTTACCGAGCTTCAATAGTTTCATGTCCTGAGCCAGGACCAGGACTTGTACGAATAATGATTCCAATTCGGGGAGAAATCGTTTGCGGAATTGGGCTATTGTATCATGATCGGGATGGGTGTTTGCCGCCAGATAACGAAAAGCTATCGAATCATAAGTGCTGCGTTCCAGCTGACGGCCCGAGAATAGGCCCGTGGCATATCCATACACCAGCACAGCCAGCAACATTTCAGGATGATAGGCCGACGATCCCCGCCCCGCATATGATTCTTTTAACTTCGTCAAGTCAAGTTAGGCGACAATTTCCGTTACAAACCGCGCCAAATGATTGACTGGGAGCCAATCATTCAACGATGGCGGCAGTAAAAAATTCGTATCACGATCGCAGGGAACAAAACTCATAATGCCTCCCTGCTTTGCAGGCAAGCTTGAGCCAGGATTTGCTTCAAGACGCCTTCCGTGTTTATGAACACGTCGCGATCGGAAAAACGCAATATCTGCAAGCCTTGCGTTTTCAAATAACGGTCACGTTCCGCATCGCGGAGGATTCCATCGTCGGTATAATGCTGACCGCCATCCAGTTCAATTACCAGGCTTGCTTTGGGACAGAAAAAATCCACGATGTAGTTGCCGATGATTTTTTGCCGATAGAATTGCAAACCGCCAATTTGTTTTCCGCGAAGCCGTTTCCATAGATGCTTTTCAGCTTCGGTCATGTTATTCCTGAGAACCTGCGAGTTTCGTTTGAGGCCGCGATGGTAGGTTAAAATCATTTATCAAATCCCCCTTGGTCCCCCTTTGCAAAAGGGGGAAACTTCGTTATTATACCATATCATCAAACGAAAAAGTCCGACAGGCTCCTAGGAGCCCGCTTAACGGGGAAAGAAGATAGCGTTGTGTGGTATCCGCACTTACATGGCGCCGTAGACCGCAAGTGTCTTTTGAGCAATGACCGGCCAGGCAAACCGCTTGGCCGCCACCGCCGCCCGGGCGCGCAGTTGCCGGCGCGTCTGAGGGTCATGCCATAGCCGTATGATGGTTTCAGCCAAGGTTGCGGCATCACCAGGCGGCACCATCCAGCAGATCTGGCCATGGGCCATACCTTCAATTTCAAAGGGCGGCTCGGTGGTGATAATGGCTTTGCCATAGGCCAGCATGGCCACAAAACTGCCCCGGTTAAGACGCAGGCCGTTGCTGAAGGGCAGCACCACAATGTCGTCATTCCCGGCCAAAGCAGCAAGGGCTGCTTCATCCAAGTACCCTGTAAACCTAATCCAGGCAGCCACGGAGGACCGCTCGATCATGCTTGCCACCTCTTGGTGATAAAGATAGGCTTTGCCCTCGAGGCTGCTCATCACGGTCAGTCTGGCTTGAAGACCGCGGGCGGCAAGGGCTTCCAAGGCGGCGATCATTGTGGCCCAGCCTTTGTTGGGCATGACCGTGCCGAAATGCAGCAATTGCATGACTTCACCGTTTGCCGGCAGGGGTTGCTGAGCCTGGTTTTTTTCACCCACATTGCTACCAATGGGAATCACCTGCAGCTTAAGGCGCGGCATGCGTTTTTTCAGGAGCGTGGCATCGTGATGATTGGTGCATATTACCTTATGAGCGGTTTTCACGGTCAGCCAAAGCCGCAGGCGCCCTTTCCAGGAAAAGACCTCGTATTCATGCAGGGTGATCACCCGCTGGACATGGGGCAGCATTAATTTTAATAATATAAACAACATATTAATGCCCAGGGCCCTACCATAGCCGGTGCTGGGATACTGCACATGCACCACATCAGGATGGAGCGGTTGGAGCACCGCGAACAAAGACCTCATGCCTGCCAGGCCCCAATGTTTCACCACCGGTCTTACGGTCATGGCCGTGAAATCCGCGGTTGGCCGGCCTGCGGACGTGATCACCACCACCTGATGTTTTTCTTGGGCCAGGGCGCTGGCCAGCCGCGCCGTATAATCGCCCACGCCGCAACGAGCGGGCGGAAAAGAACCGCTGATCAAACAGATGTTCATGAGCATTTTCCTTTTTCAAAGAGCACCACCACATTCATCATCCACCATGCGCCCGTGGTTTGCTCCATCCGGGCCCACCAGCGGGGACAGTACGGCTGTGCCCATTGTCTAATTCTATAAGTGATGTCCCATGCACCTTGACGATAGCCGTAGCCATGCGCGGTTTTAACTTTCCACCCCAGAATCTGACCAGCACGTTTGAGCTGCCCTAGCGTATATTGGGTTTCCCAGCCCCAGGGCCAGGTGCCTTTCAGGCGATGACCCCATTTGATAAGGGTATAGGGATTAAAGGTCTGAGGCACATCCACCACCACCGCGCCGCCCGGCTTAAGCAGCCGGTCCATCTCCTGCCACACCGGGTCAGGATCTTTAAAATGTTCCAACAGGCCTTGGGAAAAGATCAGGTCAAAGCTTTGGGCCGCCAATCCCGTGCAGCGCGCATCACCGTGGTGCAGTGTCAGCGGCCTTTGCACCTTTTGGGAAGCTTCCCTGGCCAGTTGTAAGGCTGCCGGAGAGCTGTCCAGACCATGTACGTCCAGACGGTTGCGTTGTGAAAGATGCAATGCATCCAGCGCCGGTCCACAACCCAATTCCAAGACTTTGGCCGGCCTCGGTCCGGCCAGGGCCTGATCCAGCACTTTATAGAGCACCTGCCGGCCTTGACGGCGCTCTTCCAGTTGTTTGGCCCAGTCAAGGTGTTGCCCATGCTGCCGCCACTGGTGCTCAAAACAATGCTTTGCTGCCATGGCTTGGGGGAAGGCCTTTTTAGTAACCAACACCAACGTCGCGGCCAAGGCCAGGGCCACGTGCACGCCCCGGTCATGGACCAGGCCCTGCTCTCCCAGATTAAGGAAAGCCACAGCCACTAAACCGGCGCAAGCGGCCCAAAGCATGGGGTTACGACGGTGAGCAGCTTTTCTTATAATATAGGAAGCCGCCTGTCCCAAACCCCAGAGCAATGCCGCCAATCCGAGGATGCCGTTTTCAACCAACACCAACAGCCACAAGGCATGAGGATGAGTAATGAGCCCAATGATGTTCAACTCCTGATGGCGCCAGGTCAAGGCCAGGGTTTTATACCACCCTGGCCCAATACCCCACCAGGGATGGCCAGCCAGCAAATGGCCGGCCACTTGCATATAGCCCAGCCGGTCCGCCAAAGAGGCGCTCTTGATTTTAATGAGGGCTGCAAGGGCGGCTTCAGAATTCAGGGCCACCACCAACGTCAGGCCCAGCAGCACCAGTAAGCCTGCATAAACAGCCATACGGCGCGGCTTGGGGTTGAGCATCAGTGCCAAAAAGACCACGCCCAGTGCTGCGCTGGTATAGCCGATAACGGAAAAAGTAGCTGCCAATCCAGCTGCCAATAAGAGCACCAGCACATAACTCAGCCGTTTAACCGCTTGGCTGGGATGAAATAAAAAAAAGGCCAACCCCAAGGGCAACACCAAGGCAATTACCCCTGCCAGGGTGTTGGGACCATATTCTCCGGAAGCACGCACCACTTCGCCAAAAGCGGTGGACCAGGTCAGCAATCCGGGCCAATGCAGCCGGCCCTGCCAGGTTTGTCCAAGGCCCATGAGACTGTTAAGGCTGAAGGCCAGCAACAAGGCCCACCATACCGCCCAGGCTTGCCCAGGCCGGCGCAGCCAATGCACGCCTGCCAGCAACACCATAAAAAACTCAAGCCAACGCAGGGTAGCTTTGATGGTAACCGAAGCAGGATGAATAAGGAGTTGGGAGAATAACAGCACGAGAAAAGGAGCAGCCCACCACCACACCGGGGCCAAAGGTTTTCTCCAGGAGGGGTGGGTTATCCCATTCCAAAACCAGCCGGGCACAAAAGCCAGCAGCAGCAGTTCGCTCGTATAAACCGTGCCTAAAACCGGCATTTCCAGGGCAGTTTCAAAAGGCGCCACCAAGGCCAGCAGCACCAAGGACCAAGCTGGTGATGCCCAGGCCAGCAGCATTCCCGCCAGGACCACCACAGCGCTCATGGAGGGCTGACTTCTGGTCCATGGCCAAAGCATAGCCACCATGATGACCACCAATGGCGCCAGCAGATTGGTCACCAATGGAGATAAAGGTGGCAAGGTCCGTGTCAACGGCCTCTCTCCGGCAAGACTTGGGTAATCATGCCCGATACTTCCACCTTGTCTGTGGTGAGTAAACACCAGACGCCAACACGCAGAGGGGCAGGTTCCTTGGTGAAGCCCGGTAGATCGCGAACCAAACGCAGATCTCCGTTGATATCAGCCTTGACCACCACATCTTCAGGCCCGGACCAGGTCATGGGCCAAGCGCCCCCTTGGGCAGGCACGTTGTGCACGTCCTGAATGGTTCCGATCTTTTCCTGCCGGCTATTGACCAAATCAGTCCCGGCCGTCAGCTGCGAGGCCACTTCCGGCAAAGGCTGGGGAATGCGTACCACCACCTGGGCAGTGTTGACCATGGTCCCTTGCAAGCCGCTTTTCACGATCGTGAATTGCACGACAAAAACGGCAATTACGACTGACGTCAACAGGGCCATCAGGTCCCACCAGCGTATAGTCCAGTGAAATTTCATAGTTTAACCTGCCTGTGATATAGGAATCCATCTCATCAAGTGTAGGGACAGACAGACCTGTCCCCTGCTGTTCATTTTAAAAAATCAGCCGCCCCTGGTCAACGGCCTACTTGTGGCCGGACATGACGGTAGCGCCATTCCCCTTTTAAAACCCAGAACAACCTCACCCAGGGCAGAATTAAAAATTGCGGAACCAGCCAGACCAGATCCATAAAACGCACTTTTCTTTTTCTGCATACCGCATACACTGACCCGGCTGTGCCGCCAGCCCAAGCCAACAGCCCCAACCCTATCAGCCAGACCAAACTCAAGACCTCTCCCAGCAGAAATCCGGGCAGGCCTATAAACACACCCCAGTAAAAAACCGGAAAAGCCCGGCCATCGATCCATTTAAGGTGGCGCCGGTAAAGCAATGGGTGCTTGCGTCGCAGTAAGGCTTCATGCAACCCAAAGCGGGCTTCCTTGAAATAAACCGTACGCGTTGACTGAACAATAGGGTGGCGCACCACGCATTGCGGTTCGAAAATGAGTTTATAGCCGCGCTCCAGAAAAGAAAACCCTAAATCCGAATCTTCCCGATTGGCTCTGAGGAAACGTTCGTCAAACCCCCCGATTTTCAAAAACCGGTCACGCCGAAAAAGCATATTGCAGGTCAGAAATTGTCCGCCTTTGCCATTGGCCACAATGTGGGTGAACGGCGTTGGGACGGTGGTGCTTGCCAAGGGAATGGTGGCGCCTTCCACCCCGGCCACTTGGGGATCATCAAAATGTGGCGCCGCGGCCTGCCACCAATTTGGGTCCACGATAATATCGGAATCCAAAAAAGCTAAAAGCTCACCCTGGGCTTGCCGTGCGCCCAGGTTGCGGGCCCGGGCCGGGCCTTGGGATTGTTCGTGGCGAAGCATCCGCAATTCAAAAGGATCTCTCTGGTGCAACAGCGCAGCCATGGTCTGGTCCGTAGACCCATCGTCAATGACCAGCACCTCCACTTCTTCAAAAGGCATGACGACTTTAACCAGCGAGTCAAGCATCTGGTTCAAAAGAACTTTTCGATTATAGGTTGGAATAATGATGGATAGTTTTTTCACTGATGGATCATCCTTAATTCCTGTTAATATTTCCAAAAAACGTATTGTCTTAAGCTTTATCATGGTGATTTTTTTGCAACATAAGCGTACGTTGACATGCTCATCCTGAGTTGGCTTATCGTTTTACCATTTTCCGTATCAAATCCAAATCTTCTTTTCCCACGGCCCGCAGCAGCCACAAGGCCAGGCCATAGGCCAGTCCCCCCACCGGGATGGTGACCCATGGCACCAAGAAGCGCAGGGGCCAAAGTACCAGAGCCATGATCAGGGCTGCGCCCACAATTTTCAGAGCTTCTTTCCACCACGGAATCGTGAACAAATACCGCTGCACCATGCTGTAATAAGCCACAAACAAAAACGCCTCGGTAATGGCCGCTGATACAGCAGCACCCATATACCCCCATTGGGGAATCAACACGAAATTGGCGCCCACGCTGACGGCCACCGCCACGCCGGAAACAATGGCATTGACCGCCTGTCTTTCGGCAGCGATTAAAAAGTAAGAGAGCGCATAATTGAGAAAAATAAAACACAAGGCCACACTGAGCAGTCCCAAGGCCGGACCAGCGGGAAGATAATCAGTCCCGAATATCAACCTCACCAGCGACGTGCCCACCAGCAGCGCGCCAATGGCAATGGGCAGCCCCATCATCAGCAGCAAGCGCAGGATTTTTTTAGCCGCCCGGGCCATGCGCGCTTTGTCCTGCCAGTACAAGGTTGAAAACCCGGGAAAGGTGGCCACCACCAGCACGGCCGGCAAGACCATGAGCACTTCGATGCATTTGTGGGCTGCTCCATACCACCCCACCTGGGCTTGATTGGTCATTTTGGCCAGCAGGGTCATGTCAATCCGGAAGTAAATATTGATAAACAAGGTGGTGAGTGTCAGGGGCAACGCCTGGTGGAAGGCCTGTTTTAAAAATTGGAAATCCAGCCGCCACGGGCCTTGCAGCAGCCGGTTGCGGCTGAGAAATAAAAGTCCCAGCAGCAAACCAATCAGGCCGGCGGCCGTATAAGCTTGGGCCACGCCCAACAGTCCCTTACCGTAAGCCAAGGCGGTCAACCCAAACAGGACCAGTCCCATTTTTTGCGCCACCATGGCCATGGCTTCCAGGTGCATTTTTTGATGGCCGTGAAAAACTGCACTAATAAATTCGGTAAAGGAATTGAGCAGCACAAAGGCCCCCAGCCAATAGGTCACGGCTTTCATCTGAGCCGAGGGGGCCACCACCTGCAGGCCGATGAACAGGGCCAGACTGTATAGCAAGGCGAGCAGTACTTTGATAGTCAGCAAATTGAAAAACAGATTGGCCGTTTGACCGGGGGTACGGGCGCTATCGCGCACCATCAAGGGATTAAGTCCAAAATCCACGACCACCACAAAGAGCAAGGAAAAGGAATAGGCAAAATTGATGACGCCGAATTGCTTGTCCCCCAGAGTGCGGGCCACCACCACAATAAACACAAAAGAAAGCAGGCGAATGCTTAGTTCGCCTACGGTTTTGAAAAAAGCATTATTGGCGATTTTACGGGCCAGAGGGTTTTGTTCTTGCATAGCCTTCTTCCGGTTGTTTTCCTTAGCGTATGCAGGGGCTCAGCCTGTTGAGCCTCTGCAAAGGAAATTTATTCGCATAACTTCAAAGTTTAATCGTCATTTCGTCACGATTTTAACCGGTAACCATTAATGGTCGTTCTTAAAGAGCTTTTCCTGGACTCTGGCTACCATCATGCCGGGGTGACCGTCGGAAAGATAGTTATGACGCCCTACCCAAGCTCACGGTTTACCGCCGATGACGCCACCGAACCAGAAAGAGGTCGACAAACATCTGCACGGCATCCTTGAAGGGCGAGACTTTGGAGCCCAAGGCATTACGCCAGCGTACCGGCACTTCTTGGATGGTGGCGCCCATTTTTTTAGCCACAAACAAGGCTTCCACGTCAAAACCGAATCCCGTGATGGTGATGCGTTGAAATACCTGCCGTGCCACGGCGCGCCGAAAGAGCTTGAAACCGCATTGGGTATCATGAATCCCGGGCAGGACGATCGCCTGCACCAGCACATTAAAGCTCTTGCCCATCAACTCCCGGTAAAGAGGCTGGGCAACTTCAACCACCGCGCCCGGCAAATCGCGGGAAGCAATGGCGACGTCAGCGCCGTTCTCAATCGCTTGTTTTAAGGGCGCCAGTTCTTCGATGGGCGTGGACAAGTCGGCATCGGTAAACAAATTCAGCTCACCTCTGGCAACGGCCATGCCACGCCGGATGGAAGCACCCTTGCCGCGGTTCTTGCGATTGCGCAGAATCCGCAGTCCCGGCTGGCGCTCAAATTGAGTTCTTATCCGGTCGGCCATGCCGTCTTGGCTGCCGTCGTCCACAATGATGACTTCGTGCGTCCAGGACTGCTTTTCCAGGAAAGCCAGAATGCGTTCAATGGATTGGACGATGCGCTCTTTTTCATTGTAGGCCGGTATCACCACTGATATCTGGACAGGTGCCTTGGTCTGGGTCATCGGTCCTTTACCCTTAGTTTGCTGGTTTGCCTGGCCATGCTGCTGATCGTAAGACCCAACCCGATTAAGAGGCCAAAATCGATCCCGCGGCCGTAGATGGTCAGCACATCAAAGAGGTTGTGTAATAAAAAGGCCACAATACCGCCGATTACGCCGGAGAGGATCTGACGTTCATAATTATGCACCATGCTGAGAAAAGTCAAGAACAACCTGACCAGCACTGCTCCCAGCGCGATAAGAAAAGTGAGCAAGCCCAACAGTCCGGTTTCAATTAAAATTTGAACGTACCAATTGTGGATATGTTTGCTGATCGCGGACCAGGCGTAATAATGCTCATTAAAATATATTTTAATATTTTCAGCATACTCGCCGGCGCCAAAACCAAAGATGGGATTTCGTTTGAACATTTTAAAGGCGGTTTCGTAACAGACCTCGCGAAAATTCACCGAGTCTTCTTTCTCCGGTTGGCTGAAGGACATCATCCGGCCCAGGACTGCGCTTCTGGTTTTCTCCAAGGGGCCCACGTTCAGAATGACAATGGTCAGAGCCAGCGCCGTGATCAACGAGATAATCATGAGCATTTTTTTGGGGATATTCAGGTATATCAGCCCGGCGCCGACCAGGCCCATGGCCACCCACCCTCCGCGGGAAAAAGTAAACACCAGGGCTGTAATCATGATCACCGTCAGCAGCCCGACCAGCGTGCGCTTTCTCCAGTCCCTGGTCTCCACGAATTGGATGAAGGCCAACGGAATCATTAAAATAAGATAGCCGGCAAACTGGTTGGGATGACCGAAGGTGCTGTAGGCGCGCATGGTGGCGCCGTTGTCCACGGTGAATAAATCCTTCCCCACATTAAATGAAGCCGTGGGTCCGGCAATGGTTTGCACCAAACCAATGATGGATACCACGGTGGCCGTGAAAATAATCACCATGATGACTGTTCTCAATTCTTTTCTGGTTTTGACCGTATTGACGACAATCCAGGCCATCACCACGATTTCCATCCAGCGCAAGAGTTGTTTGATCACATCCGGGAAATAATGGGCATGGAGGCCCGAGAGCAAGGTGGCCAGGATAAAAGGCAGCAGGACGAAAAACCATTTCACGGAAAACAAATGTTTGTAATAACCGCTGGCAACATTTTTAAGCAGCACGGCCGCCGTGACCACGACCAGCAGAAGTTCGTCCGTGTAAATGGTCATCCCCCATTCCAAGGGCAGATCAAAGGGGATGGCCATGACCAGCCATATCGGGGCCAACAAGGGGTAGCGGTAAATGCTGATGCCCGCCAGCAAACAAAGGAGAATAATCAAGGCCAAGGTCATCAATAAGCTCCTTTGCCGAACAGGACAGCCGGAACCGTGCGCAGAATGATAACCAGATCGAGTAGGAAGGATTGATTTTTTATATAGTACAAGTCGTATTTAACGTTTTCTTCCAAAGGCTTGTCCGTGCGGCCCGATACCTGCCACAGCCCGGTGACTCCGGGGAGTACCAACAGCCGATAGCGGTAAATAGGTTTATATTTTTCCACCAAAAAAGGCATCTCCGGCCTGGGTCCCACCAGACTCATGTCGCCTTTAATAACATTGAGGAGTTGAGGCAGTTCATCCAAACTGGTCCGCCTCAAAATCCGGCCCAGGGCCGTGATTCTGGGATCATGGGTGCCCTTGGGGGTTTTGGCATATTGGGGTGCAGTCACAACCATGGAGCGGAATTTGTAAATCAAAAACTTGCGGCCATGATATCCCACCCGTTCCTGCTTGAAAAAAACCGGGCCTTTGGATTCCAGTTTGATAGCCGCCATGATCAGCAGCCATAAGGGCAAGGTGACCAGCAATGCAGTCAGGGAAACAATTTCATCCATAAAGCGTTTGAAGACCTTGTAGCCTCCGCCGATCTGACCTTCTTTGAGACTGGTGAGCAAGCCTTCCAGCCCTTCCCCTGCCGGCGTCTTAAAGCCGGTCAGATCAAAAGCTTCGGTCACGTTACGGTGCGGAATCTCATATTCCGTGAATAATTCATTAACTTCCAGGGTTTGCTGGTAATTTTTAACGGAATCGGAGATGATCACCCCGTCGATCTCGCCTTTTTGAAAACGGGCCACAATCTCACGTTCCAACTTTTGCTGCAGGCTTCCGCTTTTAGGTGAAATACCCCGGGGCAGCACCACCGTAGCCACAATATGGTACCCCAATTGCGGATGCTGTTTTAAAAGTTGGCGCACGGCCTTGCTTTTTTGCTCTGATCCTACCACCGCCACATTCAGCAGATCCAGGCGCCGCCAATGAAGGAATTTTAAAAAGCGGTACCAAAAGAAACGAACGGTAATGACAAACAAATTGGCCAAAGCCCAGAAAAGAAAGACCAGTACCCGCGACCGTTCATAAAATTTGAAGAAAAAGGTTAGTGCCAAGGCGATTAAAAAAGCATAGGTAAGGGACTTGATAATACTGGCATACTCCTCGATCATGGACAGATCGCGGATGTCGCGGTAAAGTCCTTGTTGCCCAAAAAAGAAGAGGGTAATGACCGTAAAAACGGCAAAAGCCAGATAGTAATCAGATATGGGCTGTACATTGGCGAACAAATGCAACCGCAGTCGTAAGAAGTAAGACAGCCAAAAAGCCGCGGCTAACGTCAGTAAATCAATAACCATTAGGCCCAGTGTGATGATGATGTGGTTCCGGCGTTTAAACATTAGCTTTCCCTTGGATAATGATGATGACTCAGAGTTTTACCATATTATTATATAGAGAGCAATTGCATAATTATATGGTCAACTACTCCTGAATTAGACCAGTCTGCGCCTCCATGTCCAATGCTTTTACAAGCCATTGATCACTCAAAAGGACCCAGCCTGTGGATACAAGGCGAACCTGCCGATGATAAGACGATCATTGGCAGCCAAAGGGCGATTTTTTCCAATCCTTTGACTTTGATCCTTTTTTTGATATAATTACCGTTCATTCCAAGAGGAGCTGACCCAATGAAAAAATTTATCCTTACCTTTCTATTTCTCTCCACTGCCGGGCTGCTGCATGCCGCTCAATCCGGCCAATACCAGCTGAATGAATATCTGTTCAATACGGCCGGCAACACCCAAACCGGCCAAGCGCAAAATCACAGCATGCGCCTCCATATCAGTTCCATGGGCGAAGCAGCCGTGGGCCAGAATTACAGCAACCAGACCTCCACCCAGGCCGGATTTTTCAATAATTATTTTATTGCCAAACCGACTCCGACGGTCACTCCCACGGTGACGGTCACCGCCACCCCCATTCGCAGCTTCAACGGCGAATTGCTCGACAAGCAGTACGTCTACCCGGCTCCCCACCCCATCCGCGGCCCGGAAGCCCACATTCACTATCACCTGGCCGAACCAGCCAAAGTAGAGATTAAGATTTACACCACCGGCCATCGCCTGGTGATCGAGAAGCAGTGGGACAGCATGCCCGCCGGCGAAAATATCTGGAACTGGAATGTGTCCAACATGGCCAACGGCGTGTATTTGATGCTGATCAAAGCCAGCAATGAGCGCAAAACCACCAAGTTAATTAAACGGCTGGCGATTATTAAATAACAAACGGCTGCTTGTGCTCACAGGGGAGGCGTCTTAGCGCGATGTTTTTTTAAAACATCTTTCTCGCTAAGCACGCAAAGGCGCAAAGGTAAGATAAAACATTTTTTATAAGAAATTATTTCTTAATATCTCAATCTTTCTTTGCGGCTTGGCGGACTTGACGTGAGGCATCTTTTTATTCCGGCTCTGCCGCTATTGGTGAGATAAGCTGTAGGGGTTCAACATGTTAAACCCCTGTCTTGAAAAAAGGGTTTTTATGATGAAAACAAGCGTCGCACTATTTGAAGACCGCCAAATCCGGCGGATCTATGATGAAAAAACTGAAACTTGGTATTTTTCGGTCGTCGATATTATTCAGGTCCTGATTCAACAGCCCGATTATCAAACGGCCAGAAAATACTGGAATAAATTGAAAGAACGGCTGAAAAAAGAAGGAAGTCAACTGGTGACAAATTGTCACCAGTTGAAAATGCCGGCTGATGACGGGAAGATGCGCCTTACCGACGTGGCTTCCCCCGAGACTATTCTTCGGCTTGTACAGTCCGTGCCAAGCTCAAAAGCGGAACCAATCAAACTCTGGCTGGCTAAGGTAGGCTATGAACGTATCCAGGACATGTCCGATCCCGCCCGCTCCCTGGACCGGGCAAGAGAATATTGGAAAAAACATGGCCGCAGCGATAAGTGGATTCAACAGCGTATGATGGGTCAGGAAACCCGGAATAAACTGACCGATTATTGGAAAACCCATGATGTTGGCACAGAGGATGAATTTGCAATTTTAACCACTATTATCCACCAGGAATGGAGCGGTCTTTCCGTAAAGGAACACAAAGAACTGAAGGGCCTAAAATCTCAAAATCTGCGCGATCATATGAGTGAAGCGGAATTAATTTTTACGGCACTGGCAGAGCTTTCCACAAGACAGATTGCTGAAGGAACAAATGCAACGGGATTGGATCAGAATGCCGATGCCGGTAAAAAAGGAGGAGCTGTGGCCAAAAAATCTCGTTTGGTGTTTGAGGCAGATACGGGTAACAAAGTAGTTACCGGCAAAAATTATCTTCCTTCAAAACTGAATAAGAACTTGTCTCACGCCTACCCGTCCCGGGCACAAGCAGGACGCCAAGGCACAAAAGAGAAGCCGAAATAATGAATGAAAATGAAATTGCTAGAAGTATAGTGGATAAAGTTTATTCTATTCATAAAAATATTGGGCCGGGATTGTTGGAATCAGTTTATGAAACGATTTTAGCAAATGAACTTATAAATCTTGGTTTTGATGTTCATACTCAAAAGGCAATACCAATTGAGTACAACAACCACATTTTTGACCAAGGATTTAGAGCGGATTTAATGGTCAATAATTCAGTCATCGTTGAATTGAAGTCCATCGAAAAAATCGCTCAAGTCCACAAAAAGCAGTTATTAACATACTTGAGGTTAAGTAATAAAAAACTTGGTCTACTTATAAATTTCGGTGAAAATCTAATAAAAGATGGTATTCATAGAGTAGTCAATGGCCTGTAGTTCATATTTTTAGCATCTGATCTTTATTTGCGGCTGCCTGTGCCCGGAGGGCAGGCGAGCTTGGCGTGAAAAATATTTTTAAAACATGTCTCACGCAAAGCACGCAAAGGCGCAAAGGTAAAAAAAGAACTTTAAATGGACTAAGGGTTTTTACCATAGCAGGATTTTATCTCTCTTTGCGGCTTGGCGTGCTTGGCGTGAGACAGATCTTTTGTTTCCGTTTTTACGGGGTTTTGGATTTAACCCCAGAGCGATTTAATCTTTCTTTGCGGCTTGGCGTGCTTGGCGTGAGACAGATCTTTCTTTCCGTCTTTAAAGGGTTTAGGTTTAACCCCAGAACGATTTAATCTTTCTTTGCGGCTTGGCGTGCTTGGCGTGAGACAGATCTTTCTTTCCGTCTTTAAAGGGTTTAGGTTTAACCCCAGAACGATTTAATCTTTCTTTGCGGCTTGGCGTGCTTGGCGTGAGACAGATCTTTCTTTCCGTCTTTAAAGGGTTTAGGTTTAACCCCAGAACGATTTAATCTTTCTTTGCGGCTTGGCGTGCTTGGCGTGAGACAGATCTTTCTTTCCGTCTTTAAAGGGTTTAGGTTTAACCCCAGAACGATTTAATCTTTCTTTGCGGCTTGGCGTGCTTGGCGTGAGACAGATCTTTCTTTCCGTCTTTAAAGGGTTTAGGTTTAACCCCAGAACGATTTAATCTTTCTTTGCGGCTTGGCGAGCTTGGCGTGAGACAGATTTTTCTTTCCGTCTTTAAAGGGTTTAGGTTTAACTCCAGACGGACTTGGCGTGAGGTTTACTTTTGTTGTATGGAATTTAATTTTTATAAAGGGAGACTTTGAATTATGAAGAAATTGTTTGTATTATGCTTGCTGATCTTTGCTACTTTTAGCTTAGCCCAGGCCGATATTCCCAAAACCATCCATTTCCAGGGGCGGTTGACGGATTTGAGCGGAAATCCGATACCTGATAATCCCAGCTATGGATTGACGTTTGAACTTTGGAATGCCGAGACAGGTGGTCAAATGGTCTGGCCCACAACCGCCTATAACGTTGCCGTCAAAAATGGCTATTACAGCCTGGAACTCGGGCCTTTTAATGATGCTACCATTTTCAATCAGCCCCTTTGGTTGGCTGTAACCAGCAATACTGATGGTACGCCCCTAAGCCCACGTATTAAACTCGATAGCTCCGCTTATGCCTTAAATGTGGCAGATGGGGCGATATCAACTGCAAAACTTGTGGATAGTTCGGTAATCAGCCGCAAAAATCAGTGATTCCGCAATAACAACAGCGAAAATTCAAGATAATGCAGTAACAACGGCAAAGATAAATAATGGTGCCGTCACAATGGATAAAATAGCAACTAATGCAACGACTCAAGTATGGGAATATGTGAACAATTCTTATAATATTACTACCGCTACTACTTACAATCTTTTTGATGTTAATTTGAATATAACTAAAAATGCTGCTTTAATAGTAACATTTAGATCTGAACTTCATAGTCACAGTTGCAGTGCAGGAACAATTTCATGGAAATTGTCAATTAACAATGGCTTTGATGATTGGACAGAACGCCAAATTAATCGAACGTCTGATGTGGACGGTACAACTTTAATGGTAGAAAGAGATCTTTCACCCGGTACAGTAAATATTAAAGGTGTTGTTCAAACAACGTCAATAAATAACCCTGTTGAAATCAGATTTTCAAAATTGATAATTCAAGCCATTTATAAGTAAGAATTTTATTTCCAACGGAGATTTTTCTAATGAAAAAAACACTATCATTACTTCTTATCCTCTTTGCAACCTTTAGTATAACCCAAGCCGACATTCCCAAAACCATCCATTTCCAGGGGCGGTTGACGGATTTGAGCGGAAATCCGATACCTGATAATCCCAGCTATGGATTGACGTTTGAACTTTGGAATGCCGAGACAGGTGGTCAAATGGTCTGGCCCACAACCGCCTATAACGTTGCCGTCAAAAATGGCTATTACAGCCTGGAACTCGGCCCTTTTAATGATGCTACCATTTTCAATCAGCCCCTTTGGTTGGCTGTAACCAGTAACACCGACGGCACGCCCCTTAGCCCCCGCCTCAAGCTTGACAGCGCAGCTTATGCCATGAATGTGGCGGATGGGACGATATCAACTGCAAAACTGGTGGATAGTTCAGTAGTCACCGCAAAAATCAGTGATTCCGCAATAACAACAGCGAAAATCCAAGATAATGCAATTACGACTACTAAAATTCAACCACATACCGTAACTAAAAGTTACAATTCTTATCACAATCCTATAACCCATACTCAAACCCAAAGCATCACCTTGTTTAATGAAAACATCACTCTCGATTATGATGGTTACTTAATAATTATGGCTAAAGGTAATTTTAACAGTTTGCAGGCCACAGACGCGGTTGCCACATGGACATTGTATATAAATAATTCTTGGACGGATATGTCGGCGGTAAGAAGTCATCGCACCAATGATTTGGGAACTGCTTTTATTTTGGTCGGTCGGGATTGTTCCAAAGGAACATATAACCTTAGATTACAGCTCGACGTTGTACATTATGGTGTTGACTTCAAGACTGACCAACATATTATGGTTGTTCAGGTCAATTACAGATAATAAGCAATTATAAATTTGTCTAAATTAAAGTAAACTTTCGCGAAATTCGTTCTACCCGTTTGAATAACTATATCCATTTGGTTTGTCCCCGATAATTTATTCCAAGGTTCCATTTTGGTCATTCAATTATCGGGATATCTAGATTTGAAAATAATGAAATATCCCTCACCCAAAGGAGGGTTTGTTTCATGTCAAAATTAAGACAACTGATTAATGAAATATATTTTCATAATGGAGAATTCAGTGAAAACATCTGAGATCTTTAAAAATGAAAAAACACCTTTGATGATCATTTTCCTAATAGGGTTTTTACTGCGGTTACATGGGCTAACAACAGAAAATTTGTGGATCGATGAAATCAGGCAAATGATGGTAGCTCAAATGGATTTGAAAGGCCTATTATTAAATGTCAGGTACCATGCTGCCGCTTTGCCTCTAGATTATTTAATAATGCATTTATTTTTGCAATTTGGCAATAGTGAATTCTGGGTAAGGTTACACGCGTTTATTTTTAGCAATTTAGCTGTAATTTCAACATTTTATTTAGCTAGACAAATTTACAAACCTGAAAAAGCCATTGCATGGATTGCAATGATTTTAATGGCTATTTCTGTGCTGCAAATTCAGTATGCCCAGGAAGCAAGATTTTATGCTGTTTTTGTCTTTTTAACTACTTTGCATTGGTGGGCTTTTTTCAAAGCTATAAATAATAATCAAAAAAAAGATTGGATTATTTATTCTATTATAACTATAGTTTCCAGTTATCAGCATTTTTATACCTTGATTGTGCTGTTGTGCCATGGATTAATTTTAAGCGTAAAGTCAATTCGAAATTCAATAGTAACCCACAATATTGATTTCCATAAGATAAAATATTTTTTTTATTCTTGTTTAATTTCATTATTGGTATTTTTACCTGCTGCTATATTTTATAAACCGCATAGCGAGTTTCATAGCACATTTAATGTCAGCTGGCATCAGATCATTAAAGTCCTGATTGTTGGCTATTCCGTTTGGCCAGGTGCACTAATTATTTTTGGATTATTTAATAAAGATAAAGAAGTCAAAATAAATAATTGGTTTATATTTTTGTCTGTCCTATTTGCCGGAGGAGTTGTTTTAAGCTTAGATAAATGGCGCGGATATTTTTTCCATTTTCGCCAATTAATATTTTTGCAACCACTTGTTCTGCTTTTAATGGCTAGTAGTATATCTGAGGCAACAAATATGATCTTGAAATTAATTTATAATAAATGGGAATTTTCAAGGTTCAACATTTTAAAAATTGTGACCGGAATTACTTTGAGCATTTTGATATTTTTACCGGCCTTGCTTAATTATAAAATCACCGATGATAAATTATTTGGCAAAAAAAAACCAGAATGGGCTTTATCTGTACAGTATGTTCTTAAAAACGCGGATCCGCAATCTGCAATATTTTGTTTAGATGGCTGGGTGAAAGATTGTTTCGAATATTATCTGGAACAACAAACTGGCCAAATTAATATGCCAGTAATGAATATTTCAAATACAAATATAATTTCAGAAATAATCAAACAAAGCTGTTACAAGGAATATTGGTTTGTAGACGGTGGGATCCAAGGGGGATTCTTCAAGCGATTAAATTCTACTGATCGCAAATGGTTTGAGCAAAGAATGAAGAGTTCTACCAAAGCTGTTTTTTTTGATGCATTTGCAGTACAACTAGCTGTGGCAAGTGCCCGTCAAAATAATAATTGTACACAGGTAGATTTCGGTAAAATTACAGCAAGAAGTTTTTTGGCTAAAGGATGGAGCGGCGATGAAAAAGCAGATGATGGAGTTGATTTCGTTTGGGGATTGGGAAAAGAATCAACATTAGTAATACCGTTAAAAGATAAAAAACCAAAATATCTGTTTATGCGTGTCATGCCTATAAAACCTCAACAAATAAAATTGTATGTCAATAATGAATTAATTACTCAAGAATATATAAACAAAGGTTGGCATGATTATAAAATTGATCTGGGAAATGCCAAATGGATATCGGGAAATAATTTAATTGAAATACAATATAGTGGATATAAAAGATCAAAAAGTGATCCGCGCGCCCGTGCTATCTTATGGGACCATTGTCGTTTCAAGTGAAATTTTCCATGTTATTGGAATAGGAAACTTCCAACACTTCGGTCAAATGCTCCCACGAATACCGCTCCTCGGCGGCTTTTCTGGCTTGCTCCCCCAACCGCTGGCTCAAGTTTCTGTCTGCCATTAAGTTCATCGCAGCGTCTGCGAAGTCTTTTGGTGTTGGGTCTGCCAAGAGGCCGATATCTTCCGACTTAAACAAATGCACCATTTCCCCTATCGGGCTGGACACAATCGGCCTTGCCATGGCCATATAATCACCCACCTTGTTGGGCCAGCGGCCTATATTGGCCTGTTTATTCGCAAAGGGCAGCAAAAACACATCGGCTGCGCCCATATAGTCAGATATTTCTTCATAGGGAAGGATCCCGTATTCCAAGATGCCTTTCTCACAGCCTTCCTGCTGGGCAATAACCTTGGTCATTGGTGAAGGCTTACCCACCAAGATTAATTTGGCGGTTTGATCTTTTCGATAAATTTCCGCAAAGGCCTTCAAGGCCAGATCCAAATCATAGTGAACAAAGCCCATGAAGCCTACTACCTTGGCCTCTTGCGAGATACCTAATTTTTTCCGGCAATCATTTTTATCACGAGGTTGGAAATTTTCCACGTCCGCCCCGCCTGTAATTTTGACAATACTTTTTTCAGGCACACCCAGTTTAATGGCGCGCTCGCGCAAGGCTGTGGAAATGACGGTGGTAGCCATAGCCTGGGTGCGAAAGTGTTCCTCGTACCAGGTTTCAATGGGACCAAAAAGATGTTTAATTAATTTATTGGACCGTTCTTCAATCACCCCGCCCCGTCCCCACCAATCTGCCCAGTCCATGACCAGAGGGATGCCTCTTTTTTTCAAGTCCAGGGCAGGGTGAATCACCACAGGTCTGGAGTCAAAAGCATGGACCAGGTCGTATTTTTCATTTTTTAAATAGCGTAGCCGCACCCATGTATCCCAAAAATCCCATCCTGACCTGGCCATGCCCCAAAATAAATCGGGAAATTGCACTACCCGTACCCCTTGGAGATTGATTTCTTCAATACTTTTCCGATTTTTAGGATGGATGGTATAAATGGTCACTTCATGGCCTTTTTTCACCAAATAGCGGGCAAAATGATAGCAGCGAAAAAATGTAGACCGCCAAATAACATTATGATTAAGCATTAAGATTTTCATGACTCTGCCTGTCTCAGTCTCCATCAAGCTTTTTCATCAACTAAATAACCCATATTTTAAAATACAGTAAAAAGCGCGAAAAGCATCTTTGGCTCCGATTTTTTTCCCATCTTCATAAGATCGGCCATGGTAGGAGATGCCCACTTCGTAGAATTTAAGCTTTTTCTTGGCAAGTTTAATAGTCATTTCGGGCTCTATACCAAATTTCTTTTCCATCAGTTTTAAGCTTTGAATATGTTCACGTTTAAATAATTTATAGCATGTTTCCATGTCCGTCATATTGAGATTGCTAACCATATTACAAGCCAGGGTTAAAAGATTATTAGCTACATAATGCCAAAAATAATGCAACCGTCTGGTCTTAGTGGTTAAAAACCGGCTGCCGTAAACGACATCAGCGTTGTCGGTAACAAAAGGGGTTAACAACTCATAATAATCTTGAGGATCGTATTCCAAATCTGCATCTTGAATCACGACTATTTTATTTTGGGCATGTTTAAAGCCTTCCCTGATGGCGCCTCCCTTCCCTGAATTGCCGGGTAGGTTGACGATTTTCATATCCGGGCCCTCAAGCCCCTCTAGAATTTTCTCCGTATTATCTTTAGATCCATCATTAACAACGATAATTTCTTTTTCAATTTGTATTTCTCGAACCTTAGCAATAATTTCAGCAATTGTTTTTTCCTCATTATACGCTGGTATTATTACTGAAATTGAAGGAAGCTTATCAGTATTCATTGGACAATCCTTGCTCAAAATAAGAGTAGTCTTAAAAAGACAACAACAATATTTACTTCTCATTCAATGATATATCGCTTGGTTTAATATTTTTAATAAAATATTCGAAAATCATCCAAACTTAACATCTCATGATATTTATTTTTAAAATCTGTTTTATCCCACTTATTAAGCGCCTTCTTCGCTATAATTATGCAGTCAACTACTTCTGACGAGTTATTATTTGAAGCATATTTTCCAGACTCATTTTCAACAGCTATATGAGTAATTGTTCTCCCACTGAAGACGCCATTTTGATTTAGCCACAGCGGATATTCCCAAGTGTCTTCCGACCAAATTAATCCTATTCGTTTCCAGGAATGCCGTGTCAATATCTGATCAATCTTTTTGAATTCGTCATAATATTTAGGATTAGCGTTAAAGTATTGCCTATATCGTGATTGATGAAATATAGATTGTTCTCCAATCAATGGTCGGGAATGACTCTTAAATAGTCCAGGAAGGGATGTCAGCAATAAGAAGGAGGCGATGATGTACAGACTACCGGGAACTTTTATTTTTGAAAACATTTTTACCATAAATGGAACCAAAAGCACAAATATTGGCAAGTGAAGCCGTGAATGCCATGGTTGCCATTTTAAATAACTACAAAACAAAATAAACATCACGGCAACAATACAAATGTAAGAGGTCGTCACAAAGGGCATTTTTATTTTTAGAAGCATAACGATAAATATCAGCACTGCAACAAGGCTCAAGAGGAAATGATAAGTATTTCCTGCCGAGTCTTCATCCCACTTCCGAACTGAATATAGTTTAAAAACCGTATTATGCCAAGTATATTTGGGGTCATCACAAGATACCCCCAAATTGTCGCAGATTCGTTTGACACTTTTTTCAATGTCTTTATCCAATTTTTTGTCTGTAAACTGAAGATGCAATGCTGCATTTTTAATAATATTGGCAGCTATTGCATTGGGATAGTAATCAGCATTTTTGTACATTTGACTAATACTTTTGCTTCCCAGTGGCGAATGAAACAAAGCCAGATTTCTGGCGTAATAAAAGCCATTCAAAAGTAAAATAACAGATCCCGTTACAAGTATTGGACGCCAAGCCTTATGTCTTAATTGCCTGGCCCAAATGATTCCCATATAAACCAATATCGGCAAACTATAAATATATGCAGTCCCTTTTGTAAGCAAAGCAAGCCCGACGGCAGCGGAAAACCATATCATTTTTGACCAGTTAAATTTCTCCGTTAAAACAATGGCATAATACATGGCGATCACCAGCCATAAGGCCGTGACGTAATCATTTTGTGTGCTCGTGGCCTGCATCATGCCCATGGGAATGGTAACAATCACCACAGCCGTGACAAGCTGACCAGCTCTATTTAACCCCATTTCTTTGGCGATCAAGGAACCCCCGATCAAACTCCCAACCATCGCGGTCCACTGCACAAGATTGGCAAAGGTGTCATTACCGCTTAGCAGCATCCAATTCATGACGGCATATTCAGCCCAAGGGGACTGGTACAATTGGCGCAGTATATTAGTGGGATAATTGGTCACGCTGTGATCATGCAGCCAATGCATAATTCGAGGTAAATGATAGGTCATGGAATCCCAGGTATTGGGAACGGCTGTCGCCGCTACCAACAACAACAGACTCAAATAAAATATCAAACATGATATTAACAATATTTCCATTTTGTTGAATTGATGCGGCCATTTAAAAAGGCTCAATATATTTGCTTTATCCCGGAAAAGTTTTCCTATTAGAAAGGTCAATATAAGACCCCAGATTATACCCCATGCCCACCACCTAATTAAGTTAACCAAACTCGTAATTTCCACCATCAGGGTTAAGAGTATGCTCCACACAAGGGTGGCTTGCAGTAAGGACTCCCTCCACGCGGCCTTCTGACGTTGCCACACAAATAGACAAGTCCAAACAAGAATGGGGAGTATAATTAATCCTTTTTGCATACGTTTACCAGCCCGGTCACTTTATATAGAAATATGTGGACAAAAAAGGTTTTATTTCAACTCGAGTTGTGCCAACAGTTTTATTACTTCAGCATAGACCGCCGCTATTGGGATTTCCGCAATACAGCGTACGCTATTATATTTACATTTCCAATTGCATTGAAAACAATCCATTTTTTTAATGACGTATTTATGAATATCTTCGTTCCCATAAGGCATGAATCTCCCGTAATGCCCTCCGCCCAAAATACATACCGTGGGTACATTTACTGCAACTGCTATATGCATTGGCCCGGATTCATTGCCAATGACCATTTGGCAATGTTTAAAGATAGCAGATAATTCTCCCAAAGCTGTGGTCCCGCACCAGTTAAAAATGTCCGGTTCTCTTTTTTGATAGGCGACTATTTTATCTATAATAGTTTTATCAGTTTCTCCAATTATTATAAATTTATGGTCTTGCGAATAGTTACGTATCCGTTCAATTAATGCAAAGTAGTTTTCAATAGCCCACTTGCGATAGGAAGCCAGGGCCCCTATTGACAAACAAATCACCTTGGAGTTCTCTAGTCTTGCATCTTTCCATCGGGTGGCGACATTTTTTATGTGCTGAGGTGCAGGCCATATTGCCATCCGAAAATCCGCATCCTGCTGACAAGTATCATGTAAAAATAATTTATTACTATTTAGCTCATGAGCATATGGCATCAAATTTGTTTTAATTAGTCGAGTATAATAATGATCGCCTTGCTTTTTCTGTTTCAAGCTCATAGAGGGGAATATTGTATCCCACCCGATTTTCTCCCCCGCATTTGACCAGAGCACTATTTCATCGCCTATCCAATCTCTCGAAACCATCGGATTAATACAAATGGCGACTTTTTTTTGGCGGATGTACCATAATGTTTTCAAGCGATAGAAAATATTTTTGCGGTATTTCGAATAGTTAAAAGTAATAAGTTTAGAAATATCCGGATGGGCGTCAGCTAATTCCGCCACACGAGCCTGCAACAAAAGCAATAACTCGTGACCAGGATATCTCTCTGCCAATGTCGCTATCATGGGGCCAAACAAGACAAAGTCACCAATACCATCCGTACGAAGAATTAAGAGACATTTCCTTTGTCTGCCATGCCCGATCAGATGGTTAAGCAGTGTTCCAATCCAGCATATCCATCGGTGCAAGTTGTTTTGGATATATTCTTTTAACATCATCTTTCTCTTTTTAGAAATATTTTTACTTTATTATAAATTCTGCTACCCAACGCTTGGTAGCCCATGCCGATGTATGGCAGTGGCGGATACATAAAGCAGTTTTTCATAAAAGTGATATATTTATCTTTAATCATATTGTGCTCATTAATAACACTGTTCTCTTGAATCCCTGTTATCTTATGGTTGTGCGGCTTTAGTATACGTTTGCAATATTGTCCATAGACGTTTTTTTGCCTGGAAGCATGCTGTAAAAATAGTGAAAAAGAATATGGAAAATATATTGTTCCTCGACTCTCAATTTCTTTTATAAAAATCTCTTTTTCCCATTCTTTTTTAAATATATAATAAAAAGTGCGGTTTTTAAAGATCAAGTCTCCTTTGGGCGTAAGATTATATTGATGCCTAACCATGATATCAGTTTTTTTCACCAAATCAGCAATGACATACAAAGATTCTTTGATCATTTCCTTCAACTGTTCAAGTTTTTCTAAGGAATTATCTTGAAACCACCCTTTTCTTAATCCATCAAGTCTTTCAATATAATTTTCCGATCCACTATCACGTTCACCAGTAATGCTAAATAACAAGGCATACATATGTTTAAAGGAGTTTAACATTGCAATTGCAAGACGGCAGGAGACCTGCTCTTCTCTATATATATATCTTATATAATCAGACGGAACTTTGGTTAAAAAAGTATTGAGTAAATTTAAAATATTGATTTCCTTATTTTCATCATGTAACACTTGCTCATAATCAATACCCTTTCCCCAGAGCCAAGATAATTTAAATATCGGATACCCATATTTAATTTTTCGGAATATTTCTTCATTTACAAACAAGGGATCATGGCAAATTAAATAAGTTAAAGAGTCATTTTGGCGAGGCACTGTATAATCGGTATATTTTTGCTGATGGCAATTATTTTTCATGACTACAATTAAGTCAATATCTGATAATCCAGGTTGTCCAACGTCACCAAACTGGTAAATGGCGCTTATATCAGTATAATGAGGTTTTAACATCTTTAAGTATTCAAAAATAGCTTGGGGATATGCTTCGCGCGGAAAGTATTTCGTGTCATCCTTCAGCATGGTTACTCGCTCCTTTCAATATGCTATCGATCAATGTCACAACTTGGTTTGAAGATAGCTGGGCAATATTTTTTTTAAACACAAGTTTCTTATTCCCGTATAAATATTTGGTCAGTATCCGAAAAACCTTAGGGAATAGACCTGGGCGCTTTAGGAGAGCTAATCCATCAACCAGCAGCCTATACCAACGGGGATCAGCGATGATTTGTTTTCTCAGGGATTCAGCGGTCCGCATAATAGCGGTTTCCTTAGAATCGAAAGCTTTATAAAATATTTTAAAAATATGCTTTTTATACAAATTCTTCCGAGAAAGAGACTGCCAAAGACAGGGCAAAAACAATATGCTTTGATTGTAATGAACCATGTCATATAAATTGTCTTTTTGCATTATCCTGCTGAAGTCTCCGCGTCCAAATTTTTCTCTCCATTGTACCAGACTTTCTTTGACCTCAATATAATCCGATCTTTTCAAGAAAGTTAAAGAGTCGCCTATAAAAGCTGTAGTGTAGTCCATCAACTCCATTGGAAAATAATGAGGTGGGTAGAAATCTAAATCAATCTCAGAAATGACATGGTGCTCATGGTGCTGAAAAATACAGATTTTATATAAATATTTGACAGTAGGACCAATTATCTTCCTGGCTTGCCTGAGTAATTTTGGATCCAATACTGTTTGTTTTCTAAGTACTAATATCGTGTCCACATCACTCATGCCATAAATAAAATCCTGGGTCGAATAACTGCCATGTAAACCAGCAAATAGAAAAATCTCTTTCCTTCTCTCAAGTCTTCGTTGAAGAAGAACTATCGGTTTTAGTCGCCTTGATAGTTTTATTTTTTGTTTCCAGTCGGCAAATGGCTGCAAACACTTTGCCACTTGTTTTTTCTTTTTCATCGAGACATGAGCTATTTTTTGCAAAAATATTGCATACCCAGCGCTGATAAGCTCCTCAACGCAAGAAAAAAAGGGGGATTTTCTTCCATCATTAATTAAAGTTATCGTTTCTTCCCAAATACGTTTATTTTCACTCCCCTTGTTCATTTGATTCCCATTTAAGTAACCTGCAAGCATATAATGTAAATAATTCTGTAACTTCGAAAGATCATTTAACGTCATGTGTCCTGCCTACTCTCAGCAAATAGATCAAACTCCGAAATGGGATAAAAAATGCTTTTAAAATCATATTGGCATTATTCCGCGTTTTAGAGAAAAACCAAGCAGCGACGTGCAAAGAGATGAAGTATGAAATGATTGTAGCCACCGCCGCACCTTGACCTTGCCAGCGGGGTATGGCATAAAGGTTAGCCGCAACGTTGATAATCGCCCCTATTGCATTGCTGATAAAAGAAAATTTTAACAAACCTTCAATTACTAAAAATTTACCAAACGCCACCCGGTTGAAAGTAAAAAGCAACCCCCAAATATGTATGGCTAAAATGTAGGCACTCTCCTGGTAATGGCCTCCAAACAAGCTGACAATAATATAATACGAAAATAATGTTGTAGGAATGATAATCATCAAAGCCAGTGCAGTGAGCCCGTCATACAATTTTTGCAAGCGTTCATAATATTTACTTGCATCCAGCAATTTAATCTTAATTAAATTTGGAAAAACCGAAGAAACAATAACCATGGGTAAAAAATAACATACTTCAGTTACCTTTGTGGCTACAGAATATAACCCCACCGCCTGTGCACCGATCATATTGCCTAGCATAATCTGGTCCGTCTTCATATATATAGCGTAGCCCAAACCGGACATTAACAATGGCCATGATTGTTTGAGCAATGTCAATGCACGATCAATACTGATTTGCATTTTTTTTCGCGTATAGTCCCCGCCAATTCTGTAAAAAAAGAAAATATACCCGCCTGCACTTATTATTAACTCGCCGGTTAAACACCATCCAAAGACTTCCAAAGGCCATCGAAGTGAAATAGCAATTACTTTGAGAACATTCATGGTTAAAAAGGCCAACGCTTTGGCTATGACCACATATTTGGATTTTACCTGTGATTGAAACCAGAAATCGAATATTTCAAAGGATTGGAAAATCATGCCAATGCCTAAAATCATGATCATAACCGACGTTTTCTGAGCAGCGGCTGATTTTTGCAGAAAGAGCAACATCAAAGAGTAGAGCAAAATACTGCTTAATAATCTTAGGGCGAGCGAGGTAAATACGATTACATTATTATGCCCGGGTTCACGGACAAGATCGCGCACAATCAAACTGTCCGTCAACCCCCAGGAAGTGATAATAGTGGCGATCGCTATCCAAGCTGCGGCGTAATTTAAAATCCCATATTGCGTCGGACCCAAATATCGGGCCATCCATATGCCGACTAAAAAACTTACTGCAAGCCGTATAATCTTTTCGGCCAGGAGCCAAGAAGCGTTTGAAAATATTTTTTTCCCCTCTTCTTTAACGGTAATTCTGGTCCAATATTTCTTTATCTTACCGGTGGCAAAGGCAAACATTTTTCCTCTATTTTAATGAGCTAAGCTTACATAATTCCTTATAAATGGCTTCCTGACGGTTAGCAATCAGTTGCCAACTATTTTTTTGTACATTTTTAAATCAATTCGCGGTCAGTCTGTGTACATACGTGGACCTAAGGATCCTGCATAATCGTAAAACAGTCCTCTTCTTTGAACAATTTTAACAGAAATTCTCCAGGATGGCCTGAAAAAATCAATGACTAGCTTTTTCATAAATAGAAAGTAATAATTGGTGATTTTTGTCCGCCGTATATTTTCCCTCATATGTTAATCGGGCTTCCCGACGCATCGCCGCAAGCTGGGAAGGGTGACTAAGCAACCAATCTGCTTTTGCAGCTAAGTCATCGCTATTCCCCGCCTCGAAATGAAGACTGTTGCGTCCGGATTCGGTAATTTCCGCCGCCGCTCCAAGATTTGCCGCCAAAACAGGCGTGCCTTTGGCAAAGGCTTCTATGGCCACCCTGCCAAAAGTTTCATACAATTCCGACGGAAATATTAGAAATTTGGCTTCACCTATAAATTGTTGCACTTCATCCAATGATTTTCTGCCAAGATAGACAACGCTTTGCGCTTTATTGGCGATTTCGGTCATCTCTTGTGCCAGTGGCCCATCCCCGAGAATAAAGAGCTTTAATTTTGCGTTCATTTTTTCCCAAGCTTGCAAAACAGTGCGTATCCCCTTTTCAGGGCATAATCTTCCAACGTAAATAGCATAATCTCCGTTGCCACCTCCGATACCGGGATCGGGATAAATAAAGTTTGGTTTTACAACTATTTTCTTTTCCGGGATACCATTTTCTATAAATTTTTTACGTGAGAATTCACTTAAGGCTATATACAGAGTTACCTTTTGTTTCCATGTGCCGATGAATCGGTGCAGCGCTATCATGCTTGCAACCGTGGCGGAGCCCATAAAACTATTCCGGTAGCACCGGTGCTGAATTCCCGGCCAGGGTATCTTATGACCCGGGCAATCCTCGCAGATCCGGCTTTCACGATAGAAAAGGGCGTTGGGGCATAACAAACGGTAATTGTGCAATGTCTGCACTATGGGTACACCCTCAAGGGCGGCCGCATAATAAACCGACGGCGACCACAGCGGGAAAAAATTGTGGACATGGACCAAATTAAACCCGTTTTTTTTTATTTCCCGGCGAACTTGGTTAAACGCAGGAAATGACCAAAGTGTTCTGCCGGCAGCGCGTATCTTACCAAGTCCGCTTATCAGGTTATTGTTTATCTCCCGTAATTCCGCATGGCAGCCGCGGGAATTAAGTAAACCCAGCTCAGCGTCCACGCATTCATCTTCTCCACCCCTGATAAGGTAGCGATTATGCAGCATTAATACTTTAAAATCCATTTCTCATTCAAGCCTTTCTTAAGCATATCCGTTCCCCAAACCATGACGTTATGAACTTATGTGTGCTTAATATAATTCCTTTTCACTGCATGCTGTTACAATTATGCAAATCCATTGTTATGCAAAAAAATATATCAAGCAGGGCATTACATCCCCGCCCCTTTTTTTATACTTAGATAAAAAGCTTCCAATTCCGTGCTCAGGCAGTCCCACGAAAGCACCTGTTCCGCCACTTCTCTTGCTTGTTCTCCACATTGTTGAGCTTTGGCCTGGTTTTTTAAAAGCTCCAACAACGCATTGGCATAGGCGCGGTCATCCTGCTCCACCGCAAGGCCTATGGAATATTTCTCAAACAAATATTTCATTTCACCAACGGCATGAGCGACTGTCGGTCTGCCTGCGGCCAGGTACTCTCCTATTTTATTCGGCCAGCGGGAAAGATTATTTAATGTGTTCCGGATCGGCAAGGCAAATACATCAGCACAGGCCAATAAGGAAGGCAGGCGCTGTGAATCCACAAATCCCGTGCGTATAATTTTATTCTTTACACCATAGGCCTGGATCTTCTTTTCTAAAACATCCAGCCTGCTGCCCTTGTCCTCTCCAATGACCAACAATTTACATTGCGGCAGTTCCTGTATTACCAATTTAAACGCATCGACAACCAAATCCAAATCCGCTTGATAAGCGCCCAAAAAGCCAATGATTTTCTCCGGTCCCAATCCATTTTTTAACCGGGCCTCATGTTGATCCATGGGCCGGATCAAATCGGCCGGCGCCCCGCCCGGCAAATAGAGTATTTTTTCTGTGGGTATTCCTAATTGCTTGTTGACCTGGTCATAGAGACAATGTGAAATAACAGTTATGCCGTGACTCTTGAGACGGATACCGTTTTCCAGGCGCGCCACCAGCCTTTGAAGCAAGCGATATTTTCCCCATCTTGGACCTAACCCTCCCTGACTGTACCAGTCACACCAGTCAGAAATGACTATAGTTTTTTTCCAGGATTGGGAAAATTCCAACGGCAACCTGATATTAGGATGGTATTCAAAAGCATGAATAATATCATAGTTGTTCTTGGCTATTAGATTGGCCCGATATAATATATCAAGAGGTCCGGTACCCTTGCCGGGTAAATTATGCAACCAATTAGGCCCCTCCCAAAGTATAACTCCATCTTTAATCGTTTTCCGAACAGTCCATTTATTTTTACGTGAGACGGAGACTACAGTGACCTCATGGCCGCGCTTTACTAAAGCTCTCGCGAGAAACCAAAGCCTCCAATAAGTTCCCACATAACTACTTAAATGAGTAGTCATCAGTACTCTCATGATTTTTCACCATTGTTTTTTAAGGTAGTTTCTGTTGTGGAAAGACCTCTTTCATAAAATGACACCCGGCCGAATTCATCATGCTGGCACGCCGGGACGACAGAAGTTTAAAATTACAACTATTGCCAGTCACTAAAGCTAAAATGGTCTTTCCGCAATAAGAACTAACCGGATGAATTATCCCTGGATTTGTTATAGGCTATAACCGTTGTGGCGGCACCCAGTAATGAAAACATCAGAAAAATATTACGTGTGTTATCAACCAAACCAGGCCCCCAAAAGAAGACACCTAAAAGTCCAGTTAAAACAGCCAAGCTGCTTATGATAACAGTTTTATTAAAAGGGTCCTTAATTTTATTAAATCGTTTCAAAATAAAATGGTAGTAGAAAATGATGAACATTATAAAAATCATCAATCCAAACAATCCCATTTTCAACCAAACATGTAAGTAGGTATTATGGACGATATTAGTTGTCACGGGTTCTCCCATGATCCCGTACTCCAATGTTTTGATTCTTTTAAACCCATTGCCCATGCCTACCCCCAATACCGGGAATTTGCTAATGGTTTGCATGGCATCATATAAATCATAAATATGAAATCTATTGGTGTCAGCGCGAAGGGTAAAAAAAGATTCGGCTCTTTCCAGCAACCTTGCCACCCCGGGCTGGGAAAAGTTGATCGCCAAAAGGCCCAGTATGAGACTTCCACCAAAAAACATTAACACAAGGTATCGTATTCGTCCTTTTATGTTGACTAAAAAGAAAACTACTGTCAAAGAAAGAATCAAAAATAACCAATAGGTCCGCCTATAGGAAAGCAGGATGGCCAAGGTCATAGGTATAATAAAGCCTACTTTTACTATTAACCCAGCAGTCAATTTTTTATTTAATAGTAATTGCACTACAGCTATAACGATCAAAATCGAGAGCAATAAATTATCACCTGAATCCCAAAATACCACGGGTATGTTCAAGGTAGGATGGATTAAGCTCTTCCCTTGTAAATAAGTGAGCCATCCAATCAGACAGCGAATAACGCCTAAGATAAAAAAAACCGTGAAAAATTTCTTCAGTTTTTGAGGATTATCCAAAATCATGGGAATAATAAGAAAAAGACAAAACATTAAGAATAAAATCCGCCACTCGCCATATCCCATTGCATGGCGGAGACTGGCCCCATTCGCATAGCCATAAAAAGCTGAAAAGACCAGATTACTTAAGAATAATATTACCACCCAAGTAAATGGCGGAAGCCATAAGGTTTTTTTTTCTAAAACATTTCTTTTAAATAGGGTTATACCTATCAAACTTAGGATTAATACTTCAAAAACATGTATATTGGCGATCTCAATATTATTATAAAACGTCCAGGCATGTAAAAGAGCGGGATGCCATCCTTCCCGAAAAAAAATTACTATCCCTAATAAAATCAATAAACCCCATTCGGGCTTTAAAAAAGAGATAATAAAAAATAACCCACAAATTAAAAGAAACAATAAATAAGTCATATCTATTATTTTAATTCTTTAGCGATGATATAAGCAAAACAGAAAGAAATGCTTATGACCATGCCAAAAAGTACAAGTAAAAGGATCCACTTGAAATCCAAGAGGGATAATTTTTTAACCACCGGCAAAACTTGGGAAGGTTGAATATTGCTTATCTGGGTCATAATATTTTCATAGCGATTATTTAATTCAAACAGGTAATCCTTGCGTTGCAACAAAACGCTTTTGCCATCCGTGGTTAATTCCATCATATTTTTGCGGGCACCTTGACCAGAGGGGCCGCCTTCCAGCAATTTAATTTCCTGAGCAACAGCATCTTTTTTTTCGCGTAGTTGAGCCAAAATGCCTTCTAAATATTTTTGGCGTTCCATAAAGCGTTGGTGATGTTCACTTACAAATTTTTCTTTGATTTCTTTTTCTTTTTTTAATAAATCATTTTTATTAAAAGAACTCAGACGTATTTTGACTATATTGGACGGCAAGAGCGGTGTTACGAAATCAACATTATTCATAACATTAAATTTTTCAGCAAATTTTCTGGGATCCTCAATGGGAGAGTAACTGATTTTGTTGCCGTCAAAATTCAACATGTTACCGATTTGCAGATAGATGTCGGTGGAATAGCGTCTTGCGCCCAATAAAAAAGCCAACAGGATGCATGCCCAAGTTGTCAGCATTATTGTTATCAGGGGTTTCCGGTACTTTCCCAACAAGTTTATATAATCCCTTAATTCCAATTCCTTTTCCATACGGCCTCCATTTATTCGTTGCTCTTTATTACTAAGGTACCACTCAATCGTCTCTTTCAACCCTTGCTCAAAATTCATTTTGGCCTCGAACCCAAACAATTCCTTGGCCCGGCTCGTATCCAGACAACGGCGGGGTTGACCGTTGGGTTTTTCTTTATCCCACACAATGTTGCCTTCAAACCCAGTCAACTTGGCAATAAGGGTGACAAGATCCTTGATGGAGATTTCCTTGCCCGATCCCAAATTGACCGGCTGGTCGCCATCATACTTTTGGGTGGCCAGGGCAATGCCCCGGGCAGCGTCCTTGACATACAAAAATTCCCGGGTGGGGGAGCCGTCTCCCCAGACCACGATCTCCTTGTCCCCGTTCTGCTTGGCCTCGACGCACTTTTTAATCAGCGCCGGAATGACATGGGACGAGTTGGGGTTGAAGTTGTCCCGTGGCCCGTAAAGATTGACCGGCAGCAAGTAGACGGCATTAAACCCATATTGCTGGCGGTAGGCCTGAGCCTGCACCAATAACATCTTCTTGGCCAACCCATAGGGCGCATTGGTCTCTTCCGGGTAACCATTCCACAGATCGCTTTCCTTAAATGGTACGGGCGTAAACTTGGGATAAGCACAGATAGTGCCAATGGCGGTTATTTTTTCTACCTTGTATTGCCTGCCCAATTCGATTAATTGGACACCCATCATCAAATTATCGTAAAAATATTTTCCCGGATTTTCACGATTGGCGCCAATGCCGCCCACCACGGCCGCCAAATGGATGACCGTATGGGGTTTGACTTCCTCATACAAGCGGCGGATGTCCGCTTCTTTGGTTAAATCAAAATCCTCTATTTTGGGCACAAAAATCTGCTCGCAATGATACTGAGCGAGTTCTTCGAGCAGATGTGAACCCAAAAAACCGGCGCCGCCGGTGACCACAACCCGTTTATTTTTCAAATAATCCATATTCCCCTCCCTGGAACTTGCGCTCCATTAAGCGCTAAATTATGGCAAAAACCTGTCTTTTTGTCAAAAGGTGCTTTTAAGCCAATGTTTTAATACTTAGGTTTTAAAAGCACGCCAATAGTCGAGAATATCCTTAAGTGTTTGTTGCATAGGTATTTGCGCTTTCCATTTGGTGATATTCTGAAATTTAGTGCAATCCCCGTAAAAATAAAGGGTTGCGTTGGGCCTGGTCATCATCCCCGGGCAGAGAATGCGATAGACCCAAAGGCTTTTTTTAAGTCACCTTGCGGACCCGCGTTTTCCATGACCGGGGGTGTTTATGAAGATGCATGACAGCAATAATGAGTATTTCTTCCCCTTTGGCCTGGTAAACAACGCCATAAGGAAATCTATTGGTGCGGCAGCGGCGTGAACGTTTCGAAAGCTGTGTCCAGGCTTCCGGGTGGCCATTGATCCTCTCAAGCGTGTGCCTTATTTCCAACGCAAATTCAAAGCCAAGACCCTCACTTTGCCCGTTGTAATAATTGACGGCCTCAATAAATTCATCCTCAGCTGGTTGAAGGAATTTGATCTTCATTATTTAGATGTTGTCGATTTGTTTGAAAACATCCTGGGCAGGTCTGGCCTCAATGCGGCCCTCTTCAAACTTATCGATACGCTCCTCCACTTCGGTAATCCAGGCTTCATCTATCATCTTGCGGTTGGGAAACTCAAAACTGGTCAGAATTTTTTCCACCAATTCAGCTCGTTCCATGGGCGACAATGCCAACGCTTCTGAAAAGATATGCTTTAGATTTTCAGTCATGAGATACCACCTCTTTCGTAACCATTACTTGTTATTATAAAGAATGCAATTGAGAAAAACCACGGGAAATAGGGGCCTTCCCGGGAAATTCGTTATGACCTATTAACTCCTCGCCAATAATCCAATATATCGCGCAAGGTCTCTTCTATGGGAATTTGCGCTTTCCATTTGGTGATATTCTGAAATTTAGTGCAATCCCCGTAAAAACAGCGGTTTTCATTGGACCTGATCATGCCTGCTTTTATCTTGATCTCAACCTTGCATCCGGTCATGGCGATCATGGAATTTAACAGGGACTTAATGCTGTAATACTGACCTGAACAGAGATTGTAGAGGCCCCCTTTTTTCCCTTTGGCCAAAGCCAGCCAGTAACCTCTGACCATATCGCGCACATCCGTAAAATCACGATACACATTTAGATTACCCACTTCCATAAGAGGGGGCTTTTCTTTTCTTTCAATTTGCACCAATTGATGGGCAAAATCAGAACACACGAACCCCAAGGCCTGCCTGGGCCCGATATAATTAAACGGTCTTACCGTAACAATATCAAGGTTGTGCTGCTTTGCATAATAGTGTCCCATTAATTCCTGGCAGACTTTGGACACTGCATAGGGATTATCAGGATTGAGCGGTTGTTGTTCATTGATGGGATGTTCTTTTTTAGGGACTTTTCCATACTCATTGGCCGAGCCCACAATCAACACTCTTGCTTTTATGGCGGATTTTCTGACCGCTTCTATAATATTGAAGTTACCCATCACATTGGTCTTGAGTGTCTGATCAGCCAGCTCGTTACTGGCAAAGACATTGCTCTGTCCGGCCAAATGGAAAATGTAATCAGGCTTGATAGCCTTAACCAGCTCAGCCAAGCGGTCGGCTTCCAGGATATCCACAGGATGCGTGTGCAGCCCTTTGATGGCCTCGATATTTCGCAGAGAGGCCCGGGGATAGACCGTGCCATGAACCACTGCTCCCTGCTCCAGCCCCCACTGGGCCAAATAGGACCCGGCAAACCCTTCCACACCGGTGATTAATAGTTTAAGTTTCATGAATCATTGCTCTCCCAAACCTTCTGTTCCGTCAGTAACAGGCCGGCCGCTTTCCCCGGATGCCTGACCGGCATGATAAGCGGCGGACATGGAAACATTCATTTGCAAGGCAAACACCCAGCCCAACACCAAAGTCAAGACGTATTGGAGCATATGAAAAGTAAAGCCTATACCCAGGGCCAACTCTTTTTCCACGCCAAAGGGTTTGAGCGCCAAGATGACCATGAATTCAAAAACGCCGATACCACCCGGCGAGGAAGGAATCATCAGCCCAAAATTTAAAACCACGATCAGAAAAACCGCGGCCAGAAAAGGCAAATTGACATTCATGGCCTTAAAACAGGTATAAGTGACCACCATCCATCCCAGCCAGGCCAACAAGGCCAGACCCATCACGCCCAAGGCCTGGGAAGGACGGTTCAACAATTTCAACCCTTCCAAAAATTTATCCAATTGGCGGTGAATGAAAGGGCCGATCTTGGGATGGAGTTTGTTCAAAGGCCCTTCAATTTTTTCCAGCAGGTGTCCGCCAAAGCGGTAATTCAAAAGCACCACCAGCAGAAACCCCATCCCCACGCCGCCCAGAATGGCACCGGATAATTTCAGCCATGGGGCAAACGGAACCAGCATCAGCATCACCAAAAAATAAATCAACATGGCCAGCAAATCCGACCCGCGCTCCATAACCACCACAGCGAAGGCCGTGCTCATGGGGAGCTGTTCCTTCTTGCTCAGCAGCCAGGCCCTGACCACCTCACCTAACTTCAGCGGAAGTATATTATTAGTGAAATAACCGATGGTAATGATGCGAAACAGATCCCATTGGTTGGTGGCATACTTTTGCTTCAATACCAGCTGCCAGAGCAACACCCGCAGGTAATAAGTGCCTAAGATGATGATGGCGCCGGGGATGAGCCACCAGGCGTTGAGCTTGGCGAACGTGGCCCACAGCTTGGAAAATTCAATATTGCGCAGAGCCAGGAAGACAAATACCAGGCTGATCACAATGCCAACGGCAATCTGCAGGCGCTGTTTGCGTTTAGCCTTGGCTGAGGTGTCCATCCTGCTTCTCCTTAAGCTTCGCTTGGGCGACTGTAAAGTCCAGTGCCTGGTCCAAAGACCACAGCGGATTACGCACTAGGAGCAGCGAAGCCTTTTCGGTTTTCAATCCGGCCTGTAATGGCCGGGCGGCTTTTTGATGAAGCTCCTTGGTGCTGAGCGTACTCACTTGGGTATGGGTAAAATTAAACTTTTCTAATATTTTTTTTGCAAATTCTTCGCGTCCCACGCGGCTGGTACCCACCAGATTAAAAAGGCCGGTTTGACTCTGCTCCACCAACTCCAAGGCGGCTCCTGCCAGATTGTAGGCATGAGTGGGATTACCAATTTGATCATTAGGGACGGTAATAGGTTCCTGTTGCCGGGCGCGCTTGAGGATCTGCATGAAAAAGTTGACCGAGCCCGGCAAATAAGAAAAAACCACGGTGGTGCGGATGATTAAAGGCTTCTCCAAAATGGCGGTAATTTGCTGCTCTGCTTCCCATTTGCTCCGGCCATAGACCGACAAGGGATGGGGCTCATCCGCTTCACTATAGGGGCCATTTTTTCCGTCAAAGACATATTCGGTGGAAAAAAAGGTAAGCCCCGCGCCCTGTTCGCGGCAGCATTTGGCCAGATGAACCGGCGCTTCCGTGTTGATACGATAGGCTTTATCCGGATGCTCCTCGCAGCCATCCACATTGGTTAAGGCAGCGGTTAATATAACATGATCCGGTTGCACGCTTTTGATCAATCCGGCGGTAGCGTTCTTATCGGTGATGTCAAGTGCCTTCAGGCCGACTTGCTCATCAAAGCCAGTGCCAATAACCTCATGCCCAGCCCGGGCATGGTGCATTAGGAAATGGCCGACTTGACCGTCAGCGCCGATGATAAGTAGTTTCACAAGCGATCATCCTCTGGTTATCCCGAACAAAATGATTGAAGAGTGTAATTGGTGTTTACCGTACCACCGGGTGTTCTTTTCTGATTTTAATTTCCGTTGCCACCCGTTCCAGATCAGCGTCCACCATCATTTTGATCATCTGCTCAAAACTCACTTCCGGTTTCCACTTCAATTGTCTTTTGGCTTTGGCCGGATTGCCGAGCAGCAAGTCCACTTCCGCCGGACGGATGAATTTGGGATTGATTTTTACGTATTTTTTCCAATCCAGGCCCACATGGCCAAAGGCAATTTTAACCATGTCCTTGACCGTATGGGTCTGTCCGGTAGCCACCACGTAATCATCGGGCTTGGACTGCTGCAGCATCATCCACATGGCCCGCACATAATCGCCGGCAAAACCCCAATCGCGTTTGGAATTGAGGTTGCCCATTTCCAATACTTTCTGTTGCCCCAGTTTGATGCGGGCCACAGCATTGGTGACCTTGCGGGTCACGAATTCCTTGCCCCGCCGCGGTGATTCATGGTTGAAGAGAATACCGGACACCGCATAAATGTTGTAGCTCTCGCGATAATTGACGGTGATGAAATGGCCGTACACCTTGGCCACACCATAAGGACTGCGCGGATAAAAGGGTGTATTCTCCGTCTGCGGCACTTCCCGCACCTTGCCAAACATCTCGGAGGAACTAGCCTGATAAAACCTAACCGTGCGGTCGATTTCCCTGATGCCTTCGAGCATCTTGGTGACACCGAGGGCCGTGAATTGCCCGGTCAGTACCGGCTGATCCCAGCTGGTGGGCACAAAAGACTGGGCCGCCAAGTTGTACACTTCCCGGGGCTTGGCCTTTTTCAAGGCCGAGATAATGGACATTTGGTCAAGCAGGTCCACTTCCAGCAGTTCGATGTCTTTTTTAAAATGCTCCAGCCTTTCAAAATTTTCAGTGGAATTACGGCGCACGCAACCAAAGACTTTATAGCCTTTGGATATCAATAACTCGGCCAGATAGCTGCCATCCTGCCCGGTCACGCCTGTGATCAGTGCGGTTTTCTTTTTGCTGCTTTTGGTTGCCATTAAGGTTATACTCCTCCTGCTGCTTATTACGCTATCGCGAATGCCCCGCAGCTTGCGCCTGCAGCGGCGGGGATGAAGCGTGTTAAAATAATGTTTTTCTTCCACTCGTAACAAAATACGGGGCTGCGTGCTGCGCGGTATTTTATCTTTTTTGATATTGTTTCTTATAATAGGTCAGATAGGCCCCTGACTTCAGGGGCTGCCACCACTTGGCGTGTTCTTGGTACCAGGCGACCGTGGCCTGCAGCGCCTGGCTAAAGGACCACTGCGGTGTCCATCCCAGCTTTTTAATTTTGTCCACGTTGAGCGCATAGCGCCGGTCATGACCAGGCCGGTCTTTGACCGGTTGAATCAAGTGCTGCGGCTTTTGCAGGGTCTTTAAAACGCGGGTGGTAATCTCCTTGTTGGTAATGGTATTGCCCGCCCCCAGATTGTAGATCTCACCGGTTTGGCCTTTTTCAAACACCATTTCCACGCCCCGACAATTGTCCTCCACATAAATCCAGTCACGCATGTTCATCCCGTCACCATAAAGAGGCAGGGATTTATCTTCCAGGGCGTTGGTGACAAACAGCGGAATCAGTTTTTCCGGGTACTGCCTGGGCCCAAAATTATTGGAGGACCGGGTAATCATGACCGGCAAGCCGTAGGTATGGCGGTAAGCCAGCACCTGCAGATCGGCCCCGGCCTTGGACGCCGAATAAGGGCTGGAAGGTGCCAGCCGGTCGGTTTCCTTGAACCGCCCTTTTTCAATGGACCCATACACTTCATCAGTAGAAATCTGTAAAAAACGCTTGAGCTTGAACCGGCGCACGGCTTCAAGCAAGGTTTGCGTGCCCAGCACATCGGTCTTGGCAAAATCCTCCGGCGCCAGAATGGAACGGTCCACGTGGGTTTCGGCCGCAAAATTAATGATGCCGTCCAGACGGTACTGTTTGATGACCCTGGCTACCTTAGCCTTATCGCAGATGTCCCCCTGCACAAACCGGAAATTTTTGGAGCGTTTGGCCTCTTTCAAATTGGCCGGATTACCGGCATAGGTCAATTTGTCATAGACCACTATCAAATCGCGGGGATGGGTTTTAAGCCTCAGGTCCACATAGTGTGATCCAATAAAGCCGGCGCCTCCGGTGATCATTAAACGCATAAGTGAGTTCCTTTAGTCACAGTTGAGCTTTTGTTGCCGCGCCATGAGGTTGGCCTGAAACCAGGAGTCAATGCATTCCCCGGCATCGGCCCAATGATGTTTGAGCACTTCATAGGTCATCTGCCGGCGTTTTAAATAAGCATTGTTCACATCCGTGATTTCCAGCTCACCCCGGCGGGATGGTTTCAGGGTTTTGATAATTTTAAAAACCGAGGCATCATAAAAGTAAATGCCGATGACTGCAAAAGGTGACGATGGATCCTTCGGTTTTTCGATGATTTTTTCAATGCGCCCACCCTTGAAATCAGGTACGCCATAGGCTGAAGGATTTTCCACTTCCTTAAGCAGAATCATGGCGGACTGGGATTGGCGCTTGAATTTATTGACATAAGGGCACAATGACTCGCTGACCACATTATCGCCCAAAAACACCATGATGCGCTGGCCATCGGCGAAGGCCTCCGCCATGTGCAGGGCTTCGGCAATGCCGCCTTCGCCTTTCTGATAGGCATACTGCAGGCGCCGCACTCCGAACTTGCGGCCGTCACCGAGGAGTCTCAAAAAATCGCCGGCATTATTACCGCCCGTGACCAGCATGATATCCTGCACCCCGGCTTCCACCATTTTCTGGATAGGATGAAAAATCATGGGCTGGTCGTATACGGGCAGTAGATGCTTGTTGGTAATGTCGGTCAGGGGTTTTAACCTGGTGCCCAGCCCGCCGGCCAGGATGACGCCTTTAATTGCACGTGACATATTACCACTGCTCCTTGTTTTTCTCATCCCAGCCCGGAGGCATGGACAGAGGACCTAATGGAACCAAGGGTGCGCTGACAGATGGTTATTTCCTACCCACCCCGCGATATTGAAACCCAGCAGCTTTGGCTTTTTGGGGATTGAAAATATTGCGTCCATCCACCAGTACTGGTGTCTTCATGGCTGCTTTAAGACGGTTTAAATCCATCTCCTTGAATTCATTCCATTCTGTGAAAATGACCAGACAGTGGGCACCATCGGCCACGTCATAAGCATTGTCCATATATTTCACATCAGGAAGAATAGTCTTGGTATGCGCCATGGCGGCGGGGTCGTAGGCCCGCACCCGCGCGCCGTTTTCCAGCAATTTCTCAATAACATGAATGGCCACGGCTTCGCGTAGATCATCGGTGTTGGGTTTAAAAGCCAGCCCCAAGGCCCCAATCACTTTGCCTTCCAAGGGACCGATCTCTTCCTTGATCCTGATCAGCATGGATTCTTTCTGAGCATCATTGGCTGCGATCACCGCCTTGAGTACCTTGAAATCATAGCCTTCCTTGTTAGCTTTCTGCACCAAAGCCAGCACATCCTTGGGAAAACAGGAGCCGCCGTAACCGGCACCGGCATTTAAAAAAGCATGACCAATGCGCTTATCCGATCCCATGCCATAGGCCACTTTGGCCACATCGGCATTGACCTTCTCGCACAAGTTGGCAATCTCATTGATAAAGGTAATCTTGGTGGCCAAAAAAGCATTGCTGGCGTATTTGATCATCTCGGCGGAGCGCAAATCAGTGACCATGATATCCGCTTCCAGGGGTTTGTAGAGTTCTTTCAACCGTTCACCGGCTTGCTCATTATCCGTACCGATCAACACCCGGTCGGGATTCATGAAATCATAGATGGCCGAGCCTTCTTTTAAAAATTCAGGATTGGAAACGACGTGGACCTGATGATCCGTGCCGGCAGTTTCTTCAATGATGCTGGCTACCAGATCGCCCATGCCCACAGGCACCGTACTTTTGTCCACCACGATTTTCGTGCCGTTAAGATGGCGGCCCACGCCCTCGGCGACAGCCTTGACGGCGGTCAAATCCGCTTCCCCGGTGCGGGCATCAGGCGGCGTACCCACGGCGATGAAGATAAATTCCGATTGTTCCACCCCTTGTTTCAGGTCGGTGGTGAATTTAAGGCGTTTACCCAAATTGCGGTCCACCATTTCCTTGAGGCCAGGTTCATAGATGGGGATTTCGCCCTGGTTGAGGATGGTTACTTTGTTTTCATCGATATCCACACCGATCACGTCATTGCCCAAATCGGCAAAACAGGCACTGGTCACCAAACCGACATAACCGGTTCCCACCACACAGATCTTCACTGTTCCGGCCTCCAAAAAATAGTTGTTGTCCTGGAAAAAAGTTTGGAAATTATAGCATTTCTCCCTGGAGACAACAACCCTTTATCCTTTTGATAGAATCGGCGTGTCAAATAGCTGTCACCTGGTTGGAAAAAGCCATGGGTTTTACAGGAGGGCCGCAATATGTTGAGCTCCTACCCGCTGAAAGGCGGAAGACCCGCAGAGGTTCGCTGCGTCGGCCTTTAACTTGCCGCGCAGATCACGGCGCCAGGGTGGCGCCGCCGTAGCTGCCCATGCCGGCCTTAATTTCCGGAAAAGCCTTGATGTTCAATCCAAAGCCGATTTCCGCATGGCCGTCCTGGTAGACCTTAAACGAAGCTTGACCGGTCCAGCAATGCAAGTCACGGGTCAGATTCAAGGTGAAGTTAGTGAACTGATGATCGATAACATTATACTGCACACTGCCCTGCAGGCCCAATCCCCATCCCGGAGGGCGTAAGCCGCCGTTGAAGGAGACAAACAGACTGTCCTTCAGCGCGCGGTCAATGCCGGTGACCAAACTGTATGAAGTATTGACCGCGACATTCCACAGGCCGCTATAGTAGTTAAAATTGACATTACCGCTGTTCACCCGCTGGTGCTCCATAGAGTAAGTCCCCTGCCAATTAAGGTTAAAATTGGGCAGCCGCAGATAACCGGTGAGCAGCGGATTATCCCAGGCTTCATACCAATGGATCACGGGCAGCAAGCTGTAGCGGGTTCCGATTTCATTGTATAAAAAATTGCCCATATTATAGGTAAGCTTCAAGCGCAGACCTTCACTGGTCACCCCGGCATTGGGCAGGGACTGGTCATGCAACAGATCCAAGGTGCGCTGAAAATCATAGGTCAGACGGGTTTCCACCAAATGGGTCGGTTTGGTGTACACATAATTAACCCATTTGTTGGTCAAAGTCACACTGGTGTTGTAGGAGGCATTTAATAAAGCATATTGTCCATTGAGATCCTTTTCATAACCTGGAATCAACCATTCTTTATTGCTGCCTCGGAGCGGCGTACTCAAGGACCAGGCCAAACTGGGCTGGGTGGTCACCCACATGGGGAATACATAATTTTGGGTCAAGGTCGGCGTCAGTTTCAGATCATCGGTATAACGGTTTTGCACCACCACTGCATCTGAAGAATCCTGGCCGATGAAGCCATGGTCAAAAGTGCCGGAAAATCCAAAATAAACAGGCCGGAGGAAATCTGTGATTTTTTTCGAAAACAGAGAATAACTCAGGCTGGGTAACTGGCGCTGGGCAGTATAGTACTGGTTTCGTAAAGGATCAAAAGCCAGATTTTCAAGGATGTTGGCATTAAAATTAAAATCACTGCCCTGATGATTGTAAAACAAAGTGGATTGCTGCTGATAGGAATCGACCAAGGTGCTGGAAAACTCACGGTTAAAATTACGATCCGACAGGTATTGGAGGCTTAACTTGAGATCGTCCTGAGGTGTGAAATGATGGTCACTGACCAGATTACCGGTTACCCGTTCGTTTTTAGATCGGGGATCAAATACATACAAAAAATGCAGCTCACTGTTGCCTTCGCCCAGCGCCTGATAGGAAATAAAATGGTCCAGGCCTGTGCCCACCCCGGTTTTTTCCATCAGATTAAGCAACACCCCACCGTAATTTCTTTTATTAAAAAAGTAGTTATACTTAATATTGGCAAAGTAGCCTTCAAAATCATTGTAGCCCAATTGAAGACTGAAAGGCGGCCGGTCATCGGACAAGGAACGCCGGAACCAAGGTATCCAAAAGATCGGTGTATCTCCAATGCACAAGGTGGCATCGTAGGCTGTCAGAGCATCCCCCAACACCACGTCTATAGTCCTGGCTTTAAGGTGATAGTGGGGATGACGGGCATTACAGGTGGTAAAGGCAGGTTCGGTGATGATGACTTCTTTATCGCCGAACTTTTCAATAGAACGGCCCTGATAGTACCAGGGGTCCGTGGCAAAAACAATGCCCAAGGCTTCGGCTGATCCGGTCTTGAGATTATAGGTCAGCGACGCACACTCCAGATCGCGTCCCTCCTCGCTGAGGGTGACGTGACCCTGAGCCTTGACCACCTGGCTCGTTAAATCAGCCTGGGCATCATCAGCCGTCATGGTGAGTTGGTTGTACCATACCCGCACCGACCCGTGGGCCAGGATTTGTTGCAGGTCTTCATGGTAGATGAGTTTATCGGCCATAATGAGCACATGGCCATTACTGGTATTGCCCTTGGCCTGAAAGGATTCCAAATCCGGAAGTCCGGCTGTGGCGGCATGCGCCGGGCCGGCGAAGGACAGGGCCCAGCAGATCAGAACCATCGTCAGCCAGGGTAAAAAGCCAGCTTGTTGGCGGCGCGTCCTTTTGTTCGGGGCGGAGGAAACAGCTTGTTGGTCAATACACCTATTCCCGCAGCAAGTTGCTGGGCGGTTGGATTCCCAGGATAAAAAAAGCGGCGTGCCCCATGGTGGCACGCCGCTTGGTCGTTTAGCCATTGGTAACCTTTGCTGTCAACCAGGGGTCAAACAATCGTTTGCTCATTTTCTTTATCAAAGAAATGAGCTTTGCTCATGTCAAATACCAGATCAATATCCTGGTTGACTTCCAGCTGTTCATAAGAATCCACGCGGGCGATGAAGGGGCTCTTGCCGGTGGTCAAATACAGGTAAGCCTCCGCACCCATGGGTTCCACCACTTCCACCGTGGCTGTAATGGTGTTATCGGGAGAGGCATTAGAGGCGTAGACTTTATCAAAAATGTATTCAGGACGAATACCCAGAGTGATGTCCTTGCCCACAAATTCTTCCAGTGTGGCCACATGGTCATCATGGATTTTAACCGTAAAATTTTCCTCAGAAAAGTAAAGGGCGTCCTTCTTTTTGATCAAGGTGCCCTCCATAAAATTCATGGACGGAGAACCAATAAACCCGGCCACGAAGCGGTTGTTGGGTTGATCATAAAGGGTAATGGGATCGGCGATTTGCTGAATGAATCCGTCACGCATCACTACAATTCGGTCACCCATGGTCATAGCTTCCACCTGATCGTGGGTGACATAAATCATGGTGGCCTGAAGGCGGGTATGGAGCTTGCTGATCTCAGCGCGCATCTGTACACGCAGTTTGGCATCCAGATTAGAGAGCGGTTCGTCGAATAAAAAAACTTTAGGTTTGCGAACAATAGCCCGGCCTACGGCCACGCGCTGGCGCTGGCCACCGGAAAGTTCCTTGGGCCGGCGGTCCAGAATGTTTTTAATGCTTAGAATTTCGGCAGCTTCCATGACCCGTTGCTTGATGTCATCAGCCGGCAGTTTTTTCAGTTTCAGCCCAAAGGCCATGTTTTCATACACTGTCATATGCGGATAGAGGGCATAATTTTGAAAGACCATGGCAATGTCACGATCCTTGGGCGGCACATCATTGACCATTTGGTCGTCAATAAGAATTTCGCCATCGGAAATTTCTTCCAAACCAGCTACCAGTCTAAGCGTTGTGGACTTGCCGCAGCCGGAAGGACCTACCAGGACAATAAACTCCTTGTCTTCACATGTTAAACTGACATTTTTTACTGCTTCCACGCTGCCAAAGCGTTTCCAAACGTTTTTTAACACTACACGTGCCAAGACGAACCTCCTCAACCCTTGTCAATCATCTAAAGGATATGAATATAATCGGCAGGACCTGAAAGATACCAGAAAAGCATTTATTTGGAAGGTATTTTACCCGCCCGCCTGGTTTAGTGTCAATCTTTTATTTCTAATTTGTTCAAGCGCCTGGCATGTTTTTTGATTGCCCGGTTCACTTCCGCCGGCGCTGTGCCTCCGGCCGAAGTTTTGGCCGCCACACTGGTGTGCAAGGTCACGTCCTGCACAATGGACGGCTTAAAAAGCGCATGGAAGGCTTTCCACTCTTCATAGCTTAACCCTTCCAGCGCGCGTTGCTCCCGGCTGCAGTGGGTGACAATCCGGCCAATCACTTCATGGGCTTCCCGGAAAGGCAAGCCTTGGCGCACCAAATGATCAGCAGCTTCCGTGGCAGTGGGAAACCCTTGCTGACAGGCTTGTTCCATGCGCTGCGGGTGAAACGTCAGGCCTTCCAGCATGGGCGCCAATACGGTCAAACATTCCACCAAATTGTCGGCACTGGCAAAAACCGGCTCTTTGTCCTCCTGCAGGTCGCGGTTATAGGTCAAAGGCAGACCTTTCATGACCGTCAACAAGGCCAACAGGTTGCCATTTAACCGGCCTACCCTGCCCCGGATGAGCTCGGCAATATCAGGATTGCGTTTTTGGGGCATGATGGATGAGCCGGTAGAGAAGCCTTGGTCCATGCTTAAAAATTTAAACTCCGAAGAAGAATAAAGCACCAGCTCCTCGGCCAGACGGGAAAGATGCACCCCGCAGATGGAGGCTGCACTTAAAAATTCCAGGGCATAGTCACGATCAGCAACCGTATCCATGGAATTGGCAGTGACACTGCCAAACCCCAACAAGGCAGCCGTCATGGCGCGGTCAATAGGATGACTGGTGCCGGCCAAGGCCGCTGCACCCAGGGGACTTTCATCCAGGCCGCCTTCCAGCAGACTTTCAAAGCGTTTTTCGTCACGGTAAAATGCTTCCAGGTGAGCCAGCAGCCAGTGACTGACCAGAACGGGCTGAGCAATTTGCAGATGGGTATATCCGGGCATGATGCAATCCGCATGAGACTGGGCCAGTTGAAGCAAGGATTTCTGCACCTGCTGCAAAGCACGCCGCACCACCGCTACTTCCACCCGCAGATAGAGTTTGAAATCCGTGATGACTTGATCATTGCGGGAACGGCCGGTATGCAACTTCCCGGCCACCGGACCGACCAAGTCATAGAGCAGGCGCTCCACCAGCATGTGGACATCTTCATCCTGGACTTTTTGCATCACTTTACCTTGCAGCCAGGCCTGGTAAATCTGATCGAGGCCTTTTTCCAAAGTCCGGCCTTCTTTGGCGGTAATGATGCCCTGGGCAGCCAGCATTCGAGCATGAGCCTTGCTTCCCATAACGTCGTAAGGCAACAACCGCAGGTCTACCGCACAGGAGGCGCTAAAAGCTTCTGCCCTGGGATCAGGCCCCTTGGTAAAACGGCCGGCCCAGGCTTTGCGCGGTGCTTTGCTTTTAGAAGAGCGTGTCATTGGATCACCATCCCTTGATGTGAACTATAAGGTGCCGCTGCAGGGAATGGTCGCGACTGTTCCCTGCACGATTAGGCCCTACCCCGATTATTTCTTTCTTTTTTTAGGCACAGCTTTTTTCAGGCCGGCCCGTACGCGCAGGGGCAGGCCTAGTAGCGTAATGAATCCGGTAGCATCGGCTTGGCGATACACCTCGTCCGCGCCAAAGGTGGCCAAGGCTTCGGAGAACAAGGAGTAGGGAGACTTGCGCCCCACAGCCATAACCTGTCCCTTGAATAATTTCATTCGTACTTCACCGGTGACATCGGACAGCAACGTGTTCATGAAAGCATCGATGGCTTCACGCAGTGGTGTAAACCATTGGCCGTTGTACACCAGATCAGCATAGGTCAAGGCCAACTGCTGACGCTGGCGCATGCTGTCGCGGTCCAGCACCAGACTGCACAACTCATGGGTAGCTGCCACCAGCACCGTGCCGCCCGGTGTCTCATAAGCCCCGCGCGATTTCATGCCCACCAAACGGTTCTCCACCAGATCGGTACGCCCCACACCATGCTTGCCCGCCAAGCGGTTCAAGGCTTGAATCAAGCTGACCAGGCCCATGGCCCGGCCATTTAAACTCACCGGTTTGCCGGCCTGAAAACCAATGGTAATGGTCTCCGGTTGATTGGGCGCTTTTTGTGGATCCTGAGTCAGCATCCATACTTCTTTTTTGGGTTCCAGCCAGGGATTTTCCAATTCCGCGCCCTCATGAGAGATGTGCCAGAGGTTGCGATCGCGGCTGTAGATTTTCTTCAAACTTTGAGAGATGGGAATCTTTTTTTTCTTGGCATAGGCGATAGCGTCTTCCCGCGACCGGATGGTCCAACGGGCATCACGCCAGGGTGCCACCACTTTGAGCTGGGGGGCCAAGGCCTGATAGGTCAATTCAAACCGGACCTGATCATTGCCCTTGCCTGTGCAGCCATGGGCCACGGCATCAGCGCCTTCTTTCAAGGCCACGGCCACCTGGTGTTTGGCAATCACCGGCCGGGCAATGGACGTACCCAGTAAATACTTGTTTTCATAGATCGCACCCGATTTGATCAGGGGCAAGAGATACTCTTCCGCAAATTCTTTCTTGAGATCGAGTACATAACATTTGGAGGCTCCGGTTTTTTTGGCTTTGGCCGGCAGACCTTTTAATTCTTCCTCCTGCCCCACATCCGCTGCACAGGCAATGACCTCGCATTGGTATTGATCCTTAAGCCAGGGGATAATCACCGAAGTGTCCAGTCCGCCAGAATAGGCTAAAACGATTTTTTTTATGCTCATGAGAGTGCTCCTTTATTGGATTCTATGCCTACAAGATTTGCGTTTTTCGGGTTAATAAGGCACCCCTTGTTGGATCCGGCAGCCTTGGGGCGGGTTTGAAACCCGCCCCAAGGCTGGACGAAAAGCTTCACCCGTTCCGATCTTAATATCCAGCATCGCCGATTTAGGTTGATGCCCGGGTTTATCGGAATAACCCATATTTTAAGATACAGTAAACAGCCCGCAAGGCATCCTTGAACCCTATTTTCTTGCCTTCCTTGTAAGTACGGCCATAATAAGCAATGCCGACTTCATAAAAGCAGAAGCCCAGTCTTGCCATTTTCAGGGTAACCTCCGGTTCGAAGCCAAACCGTTTTTCCTTCAGGACCACTGCCTGCAGTCGTTCCCGCTTAAACGCTTTGTAGCAGGTTTCCATATCCGTCAGATTTAGGTTGGCGAACATGTTGCATAAAGTGGTCAACATTTGGTTGGCCACATAATGCCAGAAAAAATGAATACGCCTGGCTTTGGCGGTGACAAAGCGGCTGCCATAAACCACATCCGCCACCCCCAGGGCGATGGGCGCCACCAGTTCGGGATAATCCCCGGGATCGTATTCCAAATCCGCATCCTGAATGATAATCACATCGTTGCGCGCCTGCCGGATGGCTTCATGCAGGGCTGCGCCTTTGCCCTGGTTGCGGGCAAACCGGATCACTTTGAGGTCAGGGCCGGCCAGGTTGGCCAATATTTCCGCGGAGCGGTCAGTAGAGGCATCGTCTACGGCGATAATCTCCTTGGCCATGGGCACCCGGCGAATGCGGGCCATGATTTCCTCAAGGGTGGCCTCTTCATTATAAACCGGCATGACAATCGACAAGGTGGGTTGTGCCCTGTCTGCTCCGAGCGGATTGGGTGCTGTTGTTTTGGCCATAGGCTTTCCTGTTTTATTATCGTTGCAGGGGCGCGGCATGCCCGCCCCTGCACAGGCAAAAAACACCAAGGGGCAACGCAGAGCAACCAAGCTATCGTCTGCAGCGGCTCTGCACTTGTGTCCTCCAAAATTTAAACGAAGGGGGATGTTAAACCCCGGCTTGGCGTCCTTTGCGACTTGGTTTGGGATAAATCTTTTATTCCGCCTTGGTGGGCTTAGGATTTCAACATCAACGCCAGGATGGCTTTTTGCACATGCAAGCGGTTTTCCGCCTGATCAAACACAATCGATTGCGGACCGTCCATGACAGCGTCCGACACTTCCTGACCGCGATGTGCGGGCAGGCAGTGCATAAACACGGCGTTGGATGCCGCCTGGCTCATCAATTTTTCATTGACTTGATATTTTTTAAGGGCCCGCAGACGCTGAGCTTGTTCTTTTTCCTGGCCCATGGAAACCCATACGTCGGTGTATACCACCTGGGCATCACGCACGGCCCGTCCGGGATCCATACTTAAAAACAAGTCTCCGCCGCTTTGACGGCGGTCTTGCTCGCTGACCTCGATGGTGTGTTTATCCATTTCATAGCCCAGGGGTGACGCGATATGCAGCGAGAGACCGGTCTTGGCGGCCGCGAAAATCAGGGACCGGGCCACGTTGTTGCTGTCGCCTACATAGGCTAAAGACAGACCCTTTAATTTTCCGAATTTCTCCTTGATGGTCAAACAATCAGCCAGGGCCTGGCAAGGATGGGCATAATCGGTCAGGGCATTGATCACGGGCACTTGAGAAGCTTTGGCCATATCCACAATCTTACGATGGATGTCGGTGCGGATGACAATGCCGTCCACATAGCGGGACAGGACTTTGGCCGTATCGGCAATACTCTCGCCCCGGTCCAGCTGCATCTCCTTGCCCGACATATAGAGCATGCGCCCGCCCAATTGCGACATGGCAACATCAAAGGAAACGCGGGTGCGGGTGGAGCTTTTATCAAAAATAGCGGCCAGAATTTTGCCTTGCAATATTGGTTCGTTCTTGCCTTTGCGGTGGGCGGCCTTTAAGTCGAGGGCGGTTTTTAAAATTAACTCCACATCCCGGTGGGAGAGTTGGGCAACGGTCAGGAGACTGTCAACGTTCAATTTTTTCCCGGCCGGTTTGGTTGTTTTTTTAGTACTTTTTTTTGTTACACTCATCTTACTCCTCCAAAAGTAACATTAACCTGGCAATCTATTTGAAATGCTTCAGGACTTTATCCAAAATTTTAATCATCTCGTCGATCTGCTGCTCACTGACCGTCAGAGCCGGTAAAAAGCGCAACACTTGCCCAGCCGTGCAATTAATAACCAAACCCGCCTCCAGGGCCTTTTGCACCATAGCCGGTCCATGCTCCTTAACCTCCATGCCCCACATCAGGCCCAGGCCGCGCACTTCGGTCACCAAATCGGCATGTTTGTGGGCCAGTGTGTTTAACTGCTCCTCCATCTGTTTGGCCTTGGCCTGCACCTGCTTTAAAAATCCCGGTTTGATCAGCTGTTGCAGCAGGACGACGCCCGCGGCCGCAGCCACGGGATTGCCGCCAAAAGTACTGCCATGATCACCCACCTGCATGGCCCCGGCAATAGTAGCCGTGGTCACCAAGGCGGAAATGGGCAAGCCTCCGCCCAAGGGTTTGGCCAGCAGCAGGATATCAGGTACCACGCCATAATGCTCATAAGCATGCACCTGGCCGCTGCGCCCCAGGCCGCATTGTATTTCATCGAAGATGAGCAGCAGCTGGTTACGGTCACACAAATCCCTTAATTTTTCCAGATACGCTTTCTGGCTGGGATGAATGCCACCCTCACCTTGCACCGGCTCCACCATCACCGCACAGGTTTTATTGGTAATGGCCGAGGCCACCGAGGTGAAATCATTGCGAAAAACATATTTAAACCCCGGCAACAACGGTTCCATGCCGGCATGCAGTTTATCCTGCCCGCTGGCGCTAATGGCGCCATAGGTGCGGCCGTGAAAAGAACCCCTTACCGTCAACAGTTCGAACCGGTTTTCCCGGGGATTCTGTTGACGGGCCCATTTGCGCGCCACCTTGATGCCCAATTCCACAATTTCGGCGCCGCTGTTGGAAAAAAACACTTTATCCCCAAAGCTGTGTTCCACCAACAAGCGCGCCAATTCCACCTGCGGTTCCAGATAATACAAATTGCCCGTATGCACCAGTTGTTTCAATTGTTGCTGCATAGCTTTCATCTGCTCGGGATGATGGTAGCCCAGGCTCATGACCGCATGCCCTGAAAAAAAGTCCAGGTACTCTTTGCCTTCACTATCCCACAACAGGCTGCCTTCACCTTTCTGGAATACCACGGGATAACGGTTGAAGGTGCGGGCGATCACCGCAGCTTCGGTTTGCATGATCTCCTTTTTCGTCACGACTCTCTCCTTTAGTTCCGTTAGCGCCAATGCTCTACCCAGAAGCAAATTTTTTTTACTCCTGTGGTTATTCCATTTAAGCGAGGTAATTCATGCTTCGTTGAGACAACGGACCATCTCCGTGCCAATGCCCTGGTCCGTAAAAATTTCCAGCAATAAAGCGTGGGACACCCTGCCGTCAATAATATGGGTTTTGCCCACCCCGGCCTTCAAAGCCCGTTCGCAAGCCCGGACTTTGGGCAGCATGCCCCCTTTGATCACACCCTCATCAATCAGGGTGGTGATTTCATTGGTGCTCACCGTTGAGATCAAACTGCCACGGTCGCTGGGATCACGCATGATACCCGGTACGTCGGTGAGCAGTACCAATTTATCCGCTTTCAGGGCCACGGCAATGGCCGAGGCCACATCATCGGCATTATTATTGTAGGCCTGGCCTTGGCTGTCTACACCCACCGGTGCGATCACGGGGATAAATTGTTCCCGGTCCAAGGTGCGGATGATCTCCGGATTGACTTCCACCACTTCACCGACAAAGCCCATATCCGGACCAGGGCTGCGCATTTTTTCTGATTTAAGCAGGCCGCCGTCTTTGCCCGACAACCCCACGGCCCAGCCCCCATGTTGATTGATACGGGCCACGATGCGCTGATTCAGTTTCCCGACCAGCACCATTTCAATGATCTCCATGCTGGCCGCATCGGTCACGCGTCGGCCTTCAATAAATTGCACCGGTTTGCCCATGGCTTCCATGGTTTTGGTAATCTCCGGACCACCGCCATGGACCACCACCGGATTCATGCCCACGTATTTCATCAGCACCAGATCCTGCATGACTTCATCCTGCAGGGTTTCATCGGTCATGGCACTGCCGCCGTATTTAATCACCACCGTTTTGCCCCAGAAGGATTTAATGTACGGCAAGGCTTCAATTAATACTTTGGCTTTATTAATTAATGCTTCCACCACCGTCACCTCAATCACCTTAGTTGTTCTTTGGGACTCGACCAAGACGTTTAATTTAGCTTTGAAGAAAAATACGCGGCCGGCCGCGAAGGCCATACCAGGAGGTCATGCGCCCGGCCGTTCCAAGAAAGGCTCGGTGCTCACAAAATATACCGGCTCAGATCCTGCTCTTTGAGCAGATCCCCAATGCGCTCATCCACATAGGCCGGGGTGATGGTGACCGTATTGCCGGGCATTTCAGAGGCATTGAAACTGACGTCCTCAAGTATCCGTTCGATTACCGTATGCAGGCGCCTGGCCCCGATGTCTTCGGTCATTTCATTAGCCTGGAAGGCCACCTCGGCCATGCGTTTGATGGCTTCCGGGGTAAAGTCAAGCTTGATATCCTCTGTTTCCAGCAAAGCCTTATATTGCTTGGTCAGGGCCTGTCGTGGCTCGGTCAGGATTCGCTCGAAATCTTCCACCTGCAGGGAAGTCAGCTCTGCCCGCAAAGGAAAGCGGCCCTGCATCTCGGGAATCAGATCAGCCGGTTTGGAAACATGAAAAGCACCGGCGGCAATAAACAGAATGTGATGGGTCTTGACTTCCCCATTGCGGGTGTTGACCGTGGTACCTTCCACAATGGGCAGCAGGTCACGCTGCACCCCTTCCCGGGAAACATCGGGACCTTTCATCTGTTCCCGTCCCGCCACCTTGTCGATTTCGTCAATAAAGACAATGCCCATTTCTTCAGTCCGGCGGACGGCTTCCTTTTTAATTTCTCCCATGTCCACCTGACGGTTGGACTCTTCCTGGATAAGCAGGCGTCGTGCTTCTTCCACCTTGATCTTGCGCTTTTTCCCGGCTCCGCTCCCCATGCCGCCGGGCATGATATTCTGAATCATGTCCTGAATATTCATACCCAGTTCCTCCATATTGTTGCCGGAAAAAATTTCTAACATGGGCATAGCGCTTTCCTTGATTTCCATCTCCACCATTTCCTGATCCAGTTCATGGTTGAGTAATTGCTGGCGTACCTTGACACGCGCTTCCTGCAGCCGTTGCCGGCGTTGTTGCTCTTCTTCCTGAGCAGGCGGGGCGGCCACAAACCCCGCAGGTTTGGAATACACCTCCGGCACAAGCAGATCCACCAGCCGATCGGTGACTGTAGCTTCCACTTTTTCCCGCACCTGACTGAAGCGTTCCTCGCGCACCATATTGACGGCTTGCTGCACCAGATCGCGTATCATGGATTCTACATCCCGGCCTACATACCCCACTTCCGTGTATTTGGAAGCTTCCACTTTGATAAAAGGCGCATTGCTCAGCGCCGCCAACCGGCGGGCAATTTCGGTCTTGCCCACGCCGGTGGGGCCGATCAAAATAATATTTTTCGGCGATACTTCCTGGCGCATAAGCTCGGGCAATAGCCGACGCCGCAGGCGGTTGCGCAGGGCAATGGCCACAATGCGCTTGGCCTGATGCTGGCCAATAATATATTTGTCCAGTTCTTTCACAATTTCCCGGGGGGTTAGATTACCCTGCTTTAAACTTTGCATTGAGTCTTGGTTCATCATAATTCTTCCACCGTAATTTCCTTATTGGTATAAATACAAATATCAGCGGCAATGTTCATAGCCTTTTCCGCTATGGCCCGGGCAGTTAAGTCGGTCTCTTCCAACAAGGCTTTGCCTGCTGCCAGGGCATAGGGTCCGCCCGAACCAATGGCCGCCACCGGTTCGTCCGGTTCGATCACGTCGCCCGACCCACCCACAATCAGGGTTCTTTCCTGGTCGGCGATGAGTAGGAGGGCTTCCAGACGGCGCAACATCTTGTCCATGCGCCAGTCTTTGGCTAATTCCACGGCGGCGCGCACCAAATTGCCGCGGTATTGCTCCAATTTCTCTTCGAATTTTTCAAACAAGGTAAAGGCATCCGCCGCCGAACCGGCAAAACCGGCCAGCACTTTGTTGTTCTTCAGGCGCCTGACTTTTTCCGCTTTTTTCTTCATCTTGGTATTGCCCATGGTGACTTGCCCATCACCGGCCATGGCCACTTTGCCGTCACGGCGCGCACATACAATCGTGGTGGCATGAAAAGTATAGTCCATCATTATCCTTCTTTCTTTTCCTTAAGTCGTTCTGATGTTTTTTACACTTAAAGACCGTGTATAGGGGCTCAGTAAGCCTTACCCCTCTGAAATCTTCTATCATTTAACCGATTCGTTATATATAAAGTAAGCGACGCGTATCCGTACCTGGAAATAATTTCTTCCGCAAAAAATTAACGCCTACCTCAAATAAATTTTCACCTTCAATAATCGCCACAAAAATAAAAGACCCCGGCCAAGGCCGATTTGTTATTGTACCCTATTTTTTGAAATTATGCACGCGGATGTGCTTTTTTGTAGGCAGATTTTAATTTTTCCGGCGTCACGTGAGTATAAATTTGGGTGGTGCCCAAGCCGGCATGGCCGAGCAGCTCCTGCACAGCCCGTAAGTCAGCCCCATTGTCCAACAGATGGGTGGCAAAACTATGGCGCAGGCTATGGGGTGAAAGGCCCTGAGTACGGCTGACCCGGGCAATGTATTTGGCAAACAACCGTTCCACACTGCGACCTGTCAAGGGTCCGCCCCGGGCATTTTTAAATAAGGTCTGGTGCGATTGAGGAGGCTGTACGGCAAAGTAGGCTTTCAACGCTTCCATAGCCGGACGGCCAATGGGCACAAGTCGCTCCTTGCGGCGTTTACCCATGACCCGCACCAAGCCGCTGGTAAAATCAATATCCTGCAGCTGCAGGCCGGCCAATTCAGACAAACGCATGCCGGTGGAATAAATGGTCTCCAAAATGGCGCGGTCTCTTTTGCCCCGCCCGGTTTGATTGGGCGCCTGCATAAGTGCGGTAATGGTCTCTTGATCAATGAATTTAGGTAACTCATGCGTGCCTTTCGGTGATTGTACGCCCTTGCCCGGATTGTCCGGCCTGAGGCCTTGCCGTTTCAAATAACCATAAAAAGCGCGCACGGCCGCCAAACGGCGATTGATGGTGCGGCGTGACAGTTGTTGATCACGGCACCAGGCCAGATAAGCTCTCACGACTTTGTAGGTCACCTGATGGGGAAACTGGTCTGCTGCAAAACCGGCGAAGGTAGACAAATCCTGCTTGTAAGCGCGCAAGGTATGGGCAGATGCATTGCGGCCGCTTTGCAGGTAGTCCAGAAAAGCAGTGACATGCGGATTGGTATCAGCCATAGCGTGATTTTACAACTGGTCGAATAGGCGGGTCAAGGCGTCGATATATTTAGTAATGGCATAGTTGCCTTGATAATTCTTGCGAAAGCCTGTCAGTTTGGACCGCAACTCGTCCACCCCCTGCTGGAAAAGCGATGGTTCCAGTTCGCGTTGCATGGCCGTCAGGCGAAAAGCCGTCAGGTCCGTCAGCCCTTCCATAAAATCCTTTTCCCTGGTCGTGGAAGGCAATTTGTCCTTGGATTTAAGCAAGCGTTCAAAATTAATGAGCCCCGTGGGCAACAAAGCGCCATCCTCCTTGGTGCCGGCTCCCCGTAACAAGGTGGCATGCTTTAACGTGGCGTTTTTAAGACATTCCATGAACAAGGTGTCAATGGCCGTGGCCGGCAGCTGGCGGGCACTGATTGTGACCATAAGCCGAAAGAGTTCTTCAAAGATGGCCACCACACAGAGGTCGACCATCTCTGCCGCGTACTGATCCGTACTTTCCACATCAGCATAGGGAGTGGCAGCCGGGCCTTGCATTTGTGGTCTTTCTTCAGGAGAGGCACCGCGACCATGGTCATGCAATTCTTCCTCCCCCACGGATTCAAAAACATTGATCTCACCTTTTTCATCCGACTGTTCCACCAAAGCGGCAATGATCTCCGCAGGTTTCTTATCCTGCAAAGCACTGACATCATCGGCAAAGTAACCGTCCCGCGCCTGGCCGTTAAAAAAGGTCAGATAATTAAGACCTGTACGGGTCTTCAATTCCAAATAACCTATAAAATGCTTGCGCGCCAGCAATTCGAGCAGGCTGTGAAAATCAATGAGCTTGCTTTTTAATTTAGCATGGGTGGGTTTGAACACAAAAGTCCCCAGGATGACCACCATCAGCACTTTGGAGATTTCATAAAAGTGGATCATACCGTCTTCCTGCTGCTTCAAGCGCTGCAGGGCATCCTTGACATTCAAGCTCATGCGGCTGTTGTCCTTGCTGCTGAAGCGGCCGGCTTTAACGGCTTTGCCGCCAAGTAGGAAAATAATTTCCTGGCAGTCTTGATAACGGATATCGAGATAGCTGGCCACCCGGCTCTGACTCTCCGCTAAAATCCGGTCCAGTTTGGCGGTCTGAAGGGGAATGTTCTCCACGATGGGACGAAGCGCGGGCAGTTTAAGAGCGCTCATGTCGATTGTCCTTGCGAAGGAGTTTCCGGATTGAGCGCCACTTTATAATCACAACCCTCTGCCGGACATTGGATAGTCTTACCTGTTTTTTTGGAATATTTTTCCACCACATAAGCCTGCCCGCACACCGGGCAGGCCTGAGGCACAGGACGGTCCCAGGACACAAAGTCGCACTTGGGGTAATGGCTGCAGCCATAAAACAGTCTGCCTTTTTTACTGCGTCGTTCAATGATTTGACCGCCGCAGTCCGGCTTGGGGCAAGCTACCCCGATTTCCTGATTGATGGCCTTGGTAAACTTGCATTCCGGATATCGGCTGCAGGCCAGAAAACGGCCAAAACGGCCGTATTTAGCCACCAGTGGCGAACCGCATTTTTCACAGGTTTCCTCCACGGTTTCTTCTTCCTTGACCACGATCTTGCCCTGATCATCTACCGCCATGGGTTTGGTATTTTTGCAGGCAGGGTAATTGGTGCAGGCAATGAATTTACCATGACGTCCCCACTTTACCGTTAAAGGAGAGCCGCATTTTTCACAACGCTGCTCCAGCTCCACTTCCACCTTGGATTTGATATTTTTCATCTCCTCCTGGGCCTTGTCCAATTCCAGCTTGAAAGACTGGTAAAATTGAGCGAGCACTTGATCCCACTGAGCCTGGCCTTCTTCAATGCTGTCCAGGTTATTCTCCATGGCGGCTGTGAATTCCACATCCAGGATATCGGGGAAATGTTCCACCAGCAGATCATTGATGATCATGCCCAGCTCGGTCGGGAAGAAACGGCCTTCCCGGCGCTCCACATAATCACGGTCCAGAATGGTGCTGATAATAGGAGCATAGGTGCTGGGCCTTCCGATATTGTTTTCCTCCAAGGCCTTGACCAGACTGGCATCATTATAGCGCGGCGGCGGTTGGGTGAATTTTTGTTCCGGTTTAATTTCCAATAAAAAGAGCGCCTGACCCTGTTGCAGATCAGGCAGGTGGCTGTCCTGGTTGTCTTGCGCTTCCTCCTGGCCTTCGGCGGCGGTTTCCATATAGACCGTGGTAAAGCCCTTGAATTTCAAAATAGACCCTGTTGTGCGCAGCCGAACATGACCAGCCTCAATGTCCACGGTAGTGGCATCAAACACGGCCGGTGTCATTTGGGAGGCTAAAAATCGTTGCCAAATCAATTTATACAACCGGTATTGATCGTGGCTAAGGTATTGTTTAAGACTGTCGGGCGTATAGTCCGCACTGGGCGTGGAGGGACGAATAGCTTCATGGGCATCCTGGATTTGTTTCTTGGATTTATACACCGGCGGTTTTTCCGGCACAAAATCCGCGCCGTAGTGCTCGCTGATATAGGCCCGCGCTTGAGTCTGCGCTTCCTCGTTAACACGCATGGAGTCGGTGCGCATATAAGTGATCAACCCCACCGGTCCATCCTGGCCGATTTCCAAGCCTTCGTACAGTTGCTGAGCCACCATCATGGTTTTTTTGGCGGTAAAGTGAAGTTTGCTGGCAGCTTCCTGTTGTAATTTACTGGTGATAAAAGGCGCCGGTGGTTTTCGTCTCTGTTCTTTTTTCTCAATATGGGACACCCGATAGGCCGCGGTGTTAAGTGTTTCCACCACAGCTTGGGCGTCGGTTCCATTGTCAATGTCGATTTTCTGCTCCCCCACGTGAGTAACATGGGACAGCAACGAGGCCTTGTCCTCGGTTTCCAGAAGCACATCGATTTTCCAATATTCCTTGGGCAAGAAGGCCTCGATTTCACGCTCGCGGTTCACCACCAGCCGGACCGTGACGGATTGCACCCGACCGGCGGAAAGACCTTTTCTCACCTTTTTCCATAATAAAGGCGAGATGCTGTATCCCACCAGACGATCCAGAATACGACGAGCCTGCTGGGCATTAACCATATTTTGGTTGATCTCCAGAGGTTTTTGAATGGCTTCCAATACCGTTTTTTTAGTGATTTCATTAAACATCACCCGGTGTACCTGATTTTTGGCGGTTTGCAATTCTTTGCTCAGGTGCCAGGAAATGGCCTCCCCTTCCCGGTCCGGGTCAGCGGCCAGGTATATATGTTGAGCTGTGTTGGCCATGCGTTTTAATTCTTTTAAAATTTTCGATCTGGACCGGATGGTAATATAGTGAGGTTTGAAGTGATCTTCAACGTCCACGCCGAGTTTACTTTTGGGTAAATCACGAACATGGCCCATGGAGGCTTTGACAAGATAATTTTTCCCCAGAAACTTGTTGATGGTTTTCGCTTTGGCTGGGGATTCCACAATAACCAGATGCTTTGCCATAAAACGATCCTATCTATAAAATATGGCCCTAATTTAAGCACAGCTCCCTTTTCATGTCAACAGAAAGGCCGGAAAGGCCCTGTTGGCTAGCGTCGTGTCAAAATAAAGCACTTGCCAACAGCCATGCCAGGTTATGGGCGCCCATTGGGCTTCATTATAATAAGCTCGGTTGTTTTCATGATTTTTTTAACCAAAGATGGCAATTTTTTGAGGTGTTTTAAAATTCCCGCGATTTGCCCTGAGGATTTTCTATTTAAGCAGTAATAATGATGGAAATAACCATTTGTTTTTCCTCTGAATAAGTCTGCGGTTCGTCCCGGGGCAAGCCCGGGGTGAATGGAATTGTATTAAAACTTGAGGGAGAATAATGCCCGCAATTGGCCATGACGTACAGACAACGACTTAAGCCTGTTCAGCTGCTGGGCTTGGCTGTAGTCCAAAGTATAAGCCAGCGCTAATCTCCAGCCTTCGCTGTCATCATAGATCATGGCCATAGTCCCGCGCAGGCGATTAAAGCGGGCGGCCTCACTATACTCGTGAAGGGCAAATTCCTGAAGGGGGATATGCGTGTTCTGGCCCACCCATAACCGGCCTTGCGGGGCAAACCCCAGTTCCGAAGACAGGTGAACTCCTTTATAGTGAAACCATTCCCAGCCAGCAAGCATTTCCCAGGCCAGGCTGTGAAGCGTCAAAAAGGTGATATCATCCTGTCCCGAGTAATGACGCTGCCGGATGTCTTCCACTCTGGCGCCAACATAAACATTGGACCATGGTCTAACCACGGCCTTTAAGGCCATTTGCTGCTGGGCCAGCCAACCCAGTAGGTCCGTACTGGTTTGGGCCACATTAGTGCCCTGCCAGTCACCGCTCACATTCCAATCAGACCAGCCGCCTTGCAGCTCCAGGGCCAAAGCCGGCTGCTCATAAGTCACCGAGGCCATGATCAACGTGCTTTGCAGCAGGGTGTGGAAATAGCGGTCACTTTCGTCTATCACCGACAATTTGCTGATTTCATAAGCCATACCGGCGCCAGCCGTAAGCTGCGCATGACTGTTCACGGTCCCGGCCAGCAAGCCGACGCCCGCCAATAGTATAATCATGACAAACCGCATGGACATGGATTGGTCCTTTCGACACAAACGATAGACTCAGGCAAGCTGGTAGTGTTGTCCCGGACGGCCAATGATAATCCCTTTGAGTTCCAAAGTCAAAAGGTTTGCAAAAAGGTCCTGTACCGGGCACTCCAGGTGTTGGCTTAGTTGATCAATATGTAAGGGTTGGACCTGCAGCAGATGCACAATGGCGGCTTCCTGTTCTCCTAAAGGGACTGGTTCCGCGGACTCAGGCGATGGTTGAGGTGGGGCTATGGGAACAGCCGGCAGTTCTCCCACAATATCTTTAAGAGAGGTGACCAGTTTGGCCCCGTCTGCAATCAGATTATGGCAACCTTGGGATTGGGCGGAAAAATAGGGGCCCGGCAAAGCAAACACTTCCCGGCCTTGCTCTCCCGCCCATTTGGCGGTAATCAACGCTCCTGAGCGCTGGGCTGCTTCTATAACCAACACGCCTTGTGCCAGACCACTGATAAGGCGGTTGCGTCTGGGAAAATGTTGCGCCAAGGCCGGTGTACCCAAAGGAAATTCGGAAATAACGGCACCTTGGGTAATGATGGTATCCCGTAAGCTGCGATGGGCTTGTGGGTAAAGGCCATCCACCCCATGGGCTACAACGGCTAGGGTTCGGCCGCCCTGTTCCAGCGCGGTTTCATGGGCCACCCGGTCAATGCCATAAGCCAAACCGGAGACAATGGTGAACCCCGCTTTAACCAGTGCTTTGGTAAAGGATTTGGCTGCCTGCTGACCATAGGCTGTGGGTTTGCGGCAACCCACTAAGGCCAACGCCTGATGATCTTCAGCCGCCAGGCGGCCTTTCACATAGATCACGGGCGGGGGAAAGTCCACGGCCTTAAGCAGCCTGGGATAGTCGGGATGGTCCCAGGTCAGGATATGACATTGTTGGTCTTCGGCCTTTTCCAACTCCCTCATGGCCTGATACCGCCAATCTTCGTGCAGCAAACGCTTAGCCACGTTTTCATTGACATGAGGCAGGCTGATCAAGTCGGTAAAAGACGCATCGAAAACAGCTTGGGGATTCTGAAAGTGGGTGCACAAACGATGGATAGTGGTGGGTCCCAGACCCTCGATCCGGTTGAGGGCAATGAGTGCCAATTGGTCATCAGTCATTAACAGTTATCCAAAAGAAATTTCGATTTTAGCGCCGTCTTCCAAGGGCGTGGCAAATCCGGCGGCTTGGCCGTTGACCTTGATTTTAATAGGCCCCGCTTGCGGCGGTGGGGTCAGGCCTTCGAGCACTTGGGACAATAGCGGCGGTGCTCCGGGAACATGTTCCACGCGCACCTCATCGCGGTCCTGAAGATCAACAGCAGGATGAGCCGCCACCTGTCCGTTGATGAGAATTTTGCTGCCGCCGGCATCAATCACCTTGGGTTCGCCGTTAAGGGTGACGGTGATGGTCTGGCGTTGGGGCAGGGTTTCCACCAGTTCGCGCAGCACCATTTTTTTCTCTTCTTCCACCTGCCAGACAATACGGTCGCCAGGACAGGGATGGTAATTGGTCTCCAAAGGCCGGCCGTCTTTCATGATCGTCACTTTGGACTCTTTTAGTTTGCGTTCCTGGCCGTTGATCTTGATGGTCATTTGCCGTTCTTGGTCCAACCGCTGCCTTAATTCCGGCACCAAAGCTTCCAGAGATTGAGCGCTGCGCCATTGCAGGACCGCCCGGTCGGCAATAGGTTGCTTGTGGTCCACCGGCTGGTCATGGTCAAATAAGGCCAGCGTCAGTGGCACTTGAACCTGATTAATAAGACAAAAACTCTGGCCCTGAGGTTGGCGGATCATGGCCGTGGTCAGTTCAGCGTCCTGTCCTGGTTGGGCTTCTGTCACCTTAATGACTGCATCCTCCGGCAGCGGCGTGTCCAAATTGGCTATCTGTCCATTGACTGTGAGCTCCGCCGGCTGGCCCGGTGCGCCGGGCAAACTCATGAATTGGCCATCCACTGTGTAGGTCACCGCCCGGCCCGGCCGGGCCACTAGGTGTTTAGCATCGTGGCCTGCGGCCAGCAAGGCATCAAATAGGGTGGTATGATCGTGGAGTGCCAATAACTGCACCCAGCGGTCATTAACCTTAATTTTTTTAAAGCGCAAGCCCTGGTCTTGGGCGGCAATCAGGCCAATACCCATGGGCGTCACCCATTCAATGCCTGCCATGTTGGCCGGCCTATTTTTAATACTGGTAATGGTTTGCGGCCCCCTCACCCCAATGCGGTGCGGGTCAACCTGCAGCAAGCGGGCCAAGGCCGGACCCAGGTTGGGTGTGCCGCTTCCACCGCCTACCATGATCACCGCCCGAGGGGGTTGCTCATTGAGTTTTAAGATCCCCTGACCAATGGCTTCGGCCAAGCGGTTGACCGCCGGTTCCAAGGTCGCGATCATTTCCTGTTTGGCAAGCTCCTGTTCCTGTCCCAGTAAGGTTTGGAACCTGATGGTCGGACTATCGGTAAGCAGCAACGCTCGTTTTACCCGCTCTGCTTCGTGAAACTCCAATAAATAGTGATCGCTCAAGTACTCGGTAACTTCATCACCGGCAATGGTGACCATATCATAAGCAAACACCGATCCTTCCCGGGTCAGGGCAATATCGGACGTGCCGGCGCCAATATCAACCAGCGCCAGATTCATACGTCGTAAATCCTGAGGAATAGTGGCCTCGATAGCGGCAATAGGCTCCAAGGTCAGTTGTTCTGCTTCCAGCCCGGCTTGACGCAATACCGTCAGGAGCGCATCCACCACTTGCCGCGGCAAAAAGGTGGCAATGACTTTGGCGCTGATGCTTTTGGCCTGATGCCCAACCAGATCCTCGATGATCTCACCGTCCAGTTGGTAATGCACCGTGGAATAACCCACGCAGTGGAGTTGGTAGTTTTTTTCTTTGGCTTGTAAGGCAGCTTGAGCGCCCCGGGCTGCAGACAGCTCCAAGGCCCGTACTTCCGGTCGGGTGATTTCCGTTGGGTAGGGAAAGTTAATTTTTTTCTCGAAGGACTCGGTGAGCAGCGCCCGTCCGGCAGCTGCCACACAAGCTGTGGTTAAAGGCCGTCCCAGTTGCTTTTCCAGGGAAGCTTTAAGCTGGCGCACCACTTGGGCCACGGCTTCAACCTTGTGCACTTGGCCGTCAAGCATGGCCCGGTCCGGGTGCTCGAGCATATCCGCGGCCAGCACGCTCAATCCTTCCGCCGTCCTGGTCAGCACCACCCCCGCCACTTTGCGGGTGCCGATATCCAATGAAAAAATCAAGGGCTGTTCACTCATGCATTTATTTGGGTAGCCTTTAAGATTGCATCCAAAGATGCTTGATCAGGAATCAATAACAGGAAGCCCTGCATAATACTCTCCGATTCACTGAACTGGGTGCCAATGCAGATGATCTCTGTCATGGGCGGATAACCTTTGGCAATCTCCGTGACCACGGCGTCGGCAATGTCAAACACCAGTTGGGGCACGCTCTGGAGCAGCATGAGTCCTAAAAATTCGGTAAGCGCGTTGAGGTAAGCGCCGGCCAGAATATTGCCTGCTTCTTTTATAGCAGAATGTTCCATTGCCGACAAGGGCTGATGTTCTTCCAGGTCATTTTGCGTTAGCAGCCCGGCCAGTTGCAATGCGCTTTTTCGCGGCAGCATGAGTACGATCTTGGCCGACACGTCACCCAAAACCTGCATGGTTACGCCAGCCACCAGGTTCTTGGGGCCGCCCACCAAGTCGCTGGTCTTCTCGATGGGCATGCATAAAACTTTGGGCACCGTTATCAGAATCTTCTTTCCGATCATTTGGGACAATGCCGTGGCTGCATGACCGGCACCAACATTGCCCACTTCCCGAATGGCATCCAGTTGTAGTTTGGTTAAGGCCCGAATATCCGGCAACTTTCCATCCTCCTGACGTAACTCATCGGCCATATTCCTAAACCGGCAATGCCGGAATAAAAAAGCTGTCTCATACTAAGGTGCCAAGACACAAAGAAATTAATAAATATTTATATTTAAGGTCTTTACCTTGCGCCTTTGCGTGAGTTAATCCTTTGTTCTAGAAATTAAAAATATAGTTTCCCTTGCTTTCCCCATTTAAATCAAACTCGGTACATCCAGCACCAAAGCAATACGTCCGTCGCCTAAAATTGTGACCCCTGACAGGCCGCGGATGCCTTTGAGCATTTGTCCCAGGGATTTGATGGCAATTTCCTGCTGCCCCAGCACTTCATCCACCAGCAGGCCAACACGCATGTCGCCTACTTCCGTGATCAAAATCGCCCGGCCTTCGCCCTGATGCTCCGGTCCGGGGACTTCCAGAAGCTGATGTAACCTGACCAGGGGCAGCACGCTGTTGCGGTAAAGTACCACTTCTCCTTGCTGCACCAATTTAATGTCTTCGTCATTGTATTCAATGGTTTCCACCGTATTAATAACCGGAATGGCGTAAATTTCTTCTTTGGTTCTAAAAAGCAGTGCCTGGATGATCGCCAGCGTCATGGGCATCCTTAAAATAAAGGTGCTGCCCTTGCCGACCTCGCTTTCTATGCTCAAATTACCGCCAAAAGATTCGATCTTGGTACGCACCGCGTCTACCCCCACCCCGCGGCCGCTGATCTCAGTAACTTTAGTGGCCGTGGTAAAGCCGGGCAATGCCACCAGGTTGATGGCCTCCTGGTCGTTCATCCGTTCCGCTTCATCGCGACTGATCAATCCCCGTTCCAACGCCAATTGCTTGATCCTGGCCGAATCAATACCCCGGCCGTTATCATAAACTTTGATGATGACATGATTTTTTTCCCTGGTCGCCACCAACCGGATCTGACCCACCCGCGCCTTATGCATAGCCAGCCGTTCATCAGGCGGCTCAATGCCATGGTCAATGGAATTGCGCAGCAGGTGTACCAGGGGATCGTGAATTTCGTCGAGCACCGTGCGATCCAGCTCAATGTCCTTGCCTTCCATGACCAACTCGATTTCCTTGCCATTCTCCTTGGCCAGATCGCGCACCATGCGTGGAAAACGGTTGAAAATATGCTCCATGGGCACCATGCGCACTTCCGTCACTTCATCCTGTAATTCGTTGGTAATGCGGTCAAACTGGGCCAGGGCTTCTTTAAGCTCGCCCAAATCAAATTGCTTGGATAATTGCATTAAGCGGATTTTGTTGATGATCAATTCGCCCACCAGATTTTGCAGATTGTCCAGCCGTTCGATGCTGACCCGAATGCTCTGCAAAATACGGTTAACATTTTTCTGCTGGGCCTGTTGTTTGGGCTGCACATCCTCCTTGGCTATCGCGTTGCTTACCAGCATGCGGCCGTCGGCCTGTTTTTCTTCGAGGAAGCCTTCCAAATTTTCTTCAGAAAGTACTTCTACGGCAAAGGAGGCGATTTCAGCCACGTTTTTGATGGCCCGTTCAATGAAGGTTTTGGCCCGCTTGGAGAGCAATACCAGGATGAATTCCAGACCGAACTCGCCTTCCTGCAATATTTCCGGTGCCGGAATACTGGCAATGATTTCACCTTGTTCGGAAAGAGCTTTATACACCATGAAGGCACGCACCCCCTTGAAGGTACAGCTCTCTTCCACCTGCACGGTAATGCCATAAGTGACATAATTTTCCTGGGCGGCGTGGGTCAATAAATCTTCCAGATGATCCTTGGTGACTTCCTGCTCCACCACTTGGCCTTGAGACGTTTCCTCTTGGCCGGCTGTTATCTTTTTTACGACCGGTTTGCTGGCATCGTGTTTTTGATGCTCCAGATCATTTAATTTCCCCAGCAGCAAACTCAAATCCAAATGTTTGGGATCAGCGCTGGAGATTTCTTCAATCAGTAACCCCAAGGCATCGAGGCATTCAAACAGGATATCAATGACGTCTGTGGTGACTTCCTGTTCATTGCTACGCATTTTGTCCAGAATATTTTCCATTTGATGGGTTAATTCGGTAATTTGATCAAAGCCCATGGTGGCGGCCATGCCTTTGAGGGTATGGGAAGTTCTAAAGATTTCATTGAGGGCATTGGGATTTTGAGGGTCTTTTTCCAGTGCCAGCAGGGCTTGGTTAAGCTGATCCAAGTGTTCCAAAGACTCGCTGATAAACAAATCTTTATATTCTAATGTATCCATAAGGCACCTAGTGGGTCGTGGTCATGGTATTGGCAATGCACAATTTAGTCATTGATGGTAACAGGAAAAGCAGGGCACTGCAATACCCTTTTTAATTGCTCCTTTTGGCCCATTTTTTTGGGCGACCATCAATGTTGGCCAGAATCAGCCCTATTATTCCACAGGGTGATTATCGGTGCCCTCGGTCCATTACCTAATATTTTTTTTAATCCACGCGAGCGCAAAGGGTGGTTAAATAAGCTGATTGTGGCAGTTGACTCTTCACGGGGTGATCTTGATCCGGTCCAAATTGAGCCGTTATGTGCACAGCCCGGCGCAGTCGCCTGGCTGCGGCCACCACCAAAGCTTTGAACTGCTGCCCAGAAATATGGTGAGAACAGTTGCAGGTCATTAAAAACCCTTTGGGCTTGAGCAGCCGCAGCGCCATGCGATGCAGTTCCAAATAGCCTTTTTGGGCACCAGCCACGGCGCGCTGATTTTTGGCAAAAGGCGGTGGATCAAGAATGACGGTATCATAGGCCCGGCCCTGGGCTAAAAGCTCCGGCAATATCCGAAAAACATCCTCGGCCAGAATGTTCACCCGACCATGACCATGATTGAGTATGGTATTGCGTTCCAGCTGCCGGAGTGCTTCCTGCGATTGTTCCACAGCCGTGACCTGACGGGCATCGCCGGCCAAGGCCGCCATGGTAAAACCGCCGGTGTTGGCAAAACAGTCCAGAACTTCTCCCAGACCGGATTGTTGGCGCAGATGACGACGGGAAGCGCGCTGATCCAGATAAAAGCCGGTTTTGTGCCCCAGGGCCACATTAACCGAGTATTGAGCCGGACCTTCATGAATGATCACCTCTTCAGAAAGGGACTGCTTTTCGTCTTGCCGCCATAACCAGCCCTGCTTTAGGTCCAGGTCTTCCTGACCGCGCACCGGCATATCACTGCGTTCATATACTCCTTGGGGCTGTAGTTTTTTCTTCACCCACTCCAACAGCCACGGTTTTCGAAGCTCCATGCCGGCGGTCAGGCATTGCATGACCACCACTTGGCCGTATTGATCGATGATCAACCCCGGCAGGCCGTCGGCTTCCGACCAGACCAGACGGAGGGCATCGCTGTCCCAGGAGTATTTTTGCCGCCACGAACGCGCCCGATCCAATTTACGTCCTAACTCCAGCGCTTCATCAATGTGGTCGTGATAGCGTTGACCGCAGGCAGAGGAATAAAGCCTGCGCAGGACAATAACGGAGGTTAAATTGGCATAGCCATAACCCAGACATTGCGCTTGGGCATTGGTTATTTTGACCAGTTCGCCCGGTGCCGGCTGGCCTTGCCATTGAAGCACCTGATTTTGATAAATCCAAACCTGGCCTCTGCCCAGCTGCCGGGCGGCTTGATCATTCACAACTGCTGTAGTCATGATTACTCCATCCTGCAAGAAATCCACCTGTTTTCCGCCGGGTTTACTGTTGCCGTTGATAGCGGCCCATCAAGTGCACTTCCGCCAGTGTATGCTCCTGAAGCAGAGCCGGCAATGTTTGCGGTGTGACTTTTTCCAGCGTCGGCACATCCAGAGCGTAAAGTTTAAAAAAGTACCGGTGTATGCCGTGAGGCGGACAAGGGCCGCCATAGGTTATGCGGCCGGAACTGTTTTTAAGTTCCCGGGCCGGTTTGGGCACAGGCTCCCCTTCGGCCAATCCCTTGCTGTCAGGTGGCAGGTCCACCACAATCCAGTGGACCCAGGTGCCCATGGGGGCATCAGGATCATCACAGATCAGGACCAGGCTTTTCGCCTCCGTAGGCACTTGACTCCATTGCAGAGGCGGTGAGATGTCCTGACCATCACAGGTATAACGCAGGGGAATAAATGCTCCTTCTTGAAAAGCTTTGCTGGTAAGATGCATGGTGCTGACCTCCTTGACCAAATGGTCCGAATGGGTAGTTTTAAGTTTGGCTTGAGTGACCACCGCGGTCAACCATAGGGCCAGCATAAGGATCACTCCAACGATGGGCGGTTTAAACATGGTCCACCTCCTAGGGCAGTTGGCTGCGTCACAAGCATTCCCTTTAGTTGCTGCTGTCCTGGCCAATCTTGCCTGCTGACGGTGGCCATAAAGCATAGATCACCAAGGCACATTCAAGACCGAAAAATAAATACCCCGCATAACCCAACAAAGGCATTTCAAAAAGATGATAGCGATCCACCCAAGGCACCGTATAAACCCATTTAGCCAGACTCAAACTATTCCAGAGTTCCCAAAGAAAGCCGCATCCCAAAGCGGCCACAGCCCATAAGTAAAGTTCGCGCCAATGCCCTTTTTTCACATCGGTCCACCAGCTGGAACGGCGCCGCAAAACCTGCAAACTCATCATCGCCCCGGCTGGTGCCAGCCATAACAAAGGAAAAAGATAGTCAGGCCATAGGGCCAATCCCACCATGCCTAAATAACTCCACCCCAGGCCTAAACAGGCCCACAGCCGGGGATGATGCAGTGTAACCTTCCAGGCATTATTCAGACCACGACCCAAATGAGGAAAGGTGGCCAGCCAGTTGCGGGTACTGGCGACTGCCGGCAATACTGTGGAAAAGCACAAGGTGGCATTCAGACCATAGACCAAATCCGGCAGATGAATCAATCCCAGGTAATGCCAGTTGTCCACGAATTGATTTAAGTATTCAAATCCCCACCAAAACAGCGCACTGGCACCAAAGAGCCCAAGCAGCCGCTTAGGCTGGGTCATCAACAGACATCGCCCACTGCGCCGATAAGTGAGCGCATTGAGCACAAGAATAAAGGAAAACCAGAGGGGGAAAAAGGTAAATAACTGGCCCCATTCAAACCAAAGCTGCCGTGTCCAGGCTAAGAACCAGCTTAGCCCCAACATCAATATACCCACTGTACCCCACCAAGGCCAGGGATAGACCGGTGACAGGTGACTAACATGCTTTTTGGGCGTTCGCCAGATGCGGCTTTGTACCAGGACCACCGGCACCAGGACCACAGCCGCCAGCAGGATAAAAACCATCCAGGAGAAGCCATGGTGATCGATGCGTCGCGCCTTAAAGGGAAAAACGAGGTAAGCACCAAGGCTGTGGCCGTGCATGACCGTGCCCAGCAAAGGCATGGCAAAAAACAGTAGCAACAGCCATAGGTTAACGACCCAGTATTTAACTTGCCCCAGCCTCATGGCCCCTCCCTGGAGCTCGAGCAGTTAGTAGCGTACGCTCCCGAACATTTGAGCATTGATCCCGCCAACAACGGCACAAGTAGCAAAACCTAGAAATAACAGCTTGACGCCGTTCGACGCTCTACTTGTGACGTTTACTTTTGCAATTTAATGCCCAAGGTTCTCGTTTATAGCTTTACTTTTTGGAAGCCAGACAGGCCACGGCAATGGCATAAAACCGGTTGTCCACGGTGTCGGCGCGGGAATTTAAAACCATGGGCACCTTGGCGCCAATAGCCACACCGGCCAGCGGTTCATTGGCCAAAAACGTTTGGGATTTGGAAAGCATGTTGCCTGCTTCAATATCAGGAACCAACAGAATATCGGCATCTCCCTGCACCGGTCCCTCCACACCCTTTTCCCGGCATACCCAGGGGGACAAGGCATCATCCAGGGCCAGAGGTCCGCTCACCAGGGCACCGGTAATCTCCCCTTTTTGGGCCATGATTTGCAAGCGTTCCGCTTCCACGGTGGCCGGCATCTTGTCATTAACGTATTCCACGGCTGCCAGTGCTGCGGCTTTGGGCTGCTCATAATCCAGAGCATGGAGAAAATCAATGGCATTTTGCAGGATTTGGGCTTTTTGATTTAAATCAGGAGCGATGTTCACAGCTGAATCGCTGATGTACAACAGGCGGCCGCATACCTTGCTCTCCAGAATGAACACATGTGAAATAAGCCGGTCCGTGCGCAAACCAAAATCTTTATTCAGGAGCGCGGACAAGATGGTACTGGTTTTAAGATTGCCTTTCATCAACAATTGTGCCTGTCCCTCGGAAATCAAGCGTACCGCTTCATAGGCCGCTGTTTTTTCATCCTTGGCATCAACCAGCGTCTTGATGGGAAAATCGAGGTTAAGTTCCAGGCGCAGGGCATCTATTTTTTCTTTGTCGCCGGCCATGACAATTTCCGCCACGCCTTCGTAGTAAGCTTTGTTAAGCGCCAGCATAATCTCCTTGGTTTCCGGCACCGCCACGGAGATAGTCCGGTGACAGCCCTTGGCTCTTTCCACTAATTCTTGAAAGGTTTTAATCATCGCATTCACATCCATTCCTGAATATTAAATTGCCCCGACTCATAGACGGGGAGTTGTGGCCTGTTCTTTATGTTCAGCCCGGACTCAAGCCTTCGAGGTCTGGTGCGCGCACCATTGTTTAATGGCCGCAGCCACTGCCTCCGGTGACAGTTGGTCCGTAGCACAGGTCCAATCGGCTTTGGCATAAGCCTGTGCACGCGCTTGCAGTAAATGATCAATACGCTGACGCACGTCTTCCTTGCTGCCCGTTAAGAGCGGCCGGCCCCGGCCGGTGCCTACCCGTTCCAAAATCACTTCCGGCGCTGCCGTCAGTCCTATCACCCAGCCAATTTTTTTCATCAAAGTCCAATTTTCATCCTTCAACACAATGCCCCCGCCGGTGGCAATGACCATGCCCGCTGTTCCGGTTTGAGTCAGTTGCGTAAGCACTTCTGTCTCCCATTGCCGGAAACGTTCTTCTCCGTCCTGTTCAAAAATATCGGAAATGGTTTTGCCCGCCTGATCCGCAATCAGGTCGTCCGTATCTTGGGCTTGAGTCTTGAACAACTTGGCCAAAGCTTGGCTCACCACTGATTTGCCAGTGCCCATAAACCCCACCAGTAATATCGCTCTCATCGTTTGGTCACCTGTTTGAGATAAGCTTTCCAATTGGCGGTCATTTCCTTAAGGGCATCGCCGCCGAATTTTTCCTGCCACGCTTTGGCCAATTCCATGGCCACCATGGCCTCGCCCACCACCCCTGCGGCCGGCACCGCACAATGATCGGAACGCTCGTAGCCGGCTTCCAGAGATTTTTTAGTGGTCATATCCACACTGCGCAGCGGCTGTTTAAGAGTGGCAATGGGTTTCATCGCCCCCTTGACCAGCAAAGGTTCGCCAGTCGTCATGCCCCCTTCCAACCCGCCGGCATGATTGGTTTTACGTCCATAACCTTTGCCTGCCCGGTAGGTGATGACATCATGCACTTGCGCGCCTGTCAGCGACGCAGCCTCAAAGCCCAGGCCAATAGCTACGCCTTTAATGGCCTGAATGCTCATGACCGCACTGGCCAAGCGCATGTCCAGTTTGCGATCCCAGTGTACATGGCTGCCCAATCCCGGCGGCAGCCCCAAAGCCGTTACGACAAAGACGCCACCCAATGTGTCTCCGGCTGCAATTACCTGATCAATGGCCTGGTGCATTTTTTTAGCAGCCCGGGGGTCAGGACAACGGACATCGGACTTTTCCGCTGCTTGAGCCAATTGCCGGGGTGTGCGCTGGTCATAACGCATGCTAACAGTACCAATGGACTCGACCCACGAGCCCACAGTCACGTCAAAAGCTTCCAGCATGATTTTTGCGCAGGCCCCGGCCGCCACGCGGGCAGCGGTTTCCCGGGCTGAAGCCCGCTCCAGAATATCGCGAATATCCCGCCGGTCATATTTGAGTACGCCCACCAAATCCGCATGCCCCGGTCGGGGTCTGACGATAGGCCTCACTTTGCCCGGAGCTGGTTTGGTTTCCACTGCCATAACCTCGGTCCAATTTTTCCAGTCACGGTTGTGGATCAAGAGGCTCACCGGCGATCCCAGGGTCTCGCCGTGACGAACGCCGGCCATGATCTCCACCTGGTCGGTCTCGATCTTCATCCGGCCGCCGCGGCCATAACCCACCTGACGGCGCGCCAGTTCCCGGTTGATGCGGTCTGTTGTAAACGCCAGACCTGCCGGCAGGCCTTCAATGATCACCGATAACGCCGGCCCATGGGATTCCCCAGCCGTAAGCAGTCTGAACATGGATATTATTCCTCTTTCATTAAGATGGTATTTGTGTTGAAGTAGAATGGAACAAGGTTTAGTACAGATGGCCCTTCGTTGCTGTAACGCTTTGAATAGCCAACCCAGGTAGGAAGGGACAAGCCCTTGCCCCAACATGAATAGCACTTCTCGCGACCCCTGTCAATCCCATCGGCTCCAGCGCATGTCGGGCTCGGCCTGCACTGACGCCAGGACTGTTCCGGGCAGCAGATGCCGACGGAGGGTTATTCCAAAATATGGGTGGTTAAAAACACCACCAATTCCACCTTATTTTTCTTGGTCACATTGCTTTTGAATAAAAAGCCCAATACCGGCAGATCCCCCAGGAGTGGTACCTTGGACTCGGTGGTGATTTCATCATCTCTGACCATGCCCCCGATGGCAATGGTTTGCCCGTCGTGGACCAGCATCTGGGTGCTGGCTGACCGGGTGGTGGTAGTGGGCGGATTGCCCGTGCCCACAGGCGTGGTCACAGTCAGGCTCAGAGGATTGAGCAGCACTTGATTGCCTTTGGTGACTTGGGGCGTAACCTTGAGGACAATGGGCAATTCCAGATAGTCCACCATCTGGCTCACAACTCCATTGCTCACCACGCTGGTAATGTATGGAATACTTTGACTAGCTTTCAAGGTGGCTTCTTCCTTGTTAATAGTGGCGATCCTGGGATTGGAAATGGTGTTGACCATGCCTTTGGTTTCCATAGCCGAGAGGGTGGCGTTCAAATCCACCCCTGACTGCAGCGACCCGATGGTTAAGCTGCCCACCTGCCCCACCGGCTGAGGGGAAGACGCTACGGTATAGTTGGGATTGGCACCGGCTGCACTGGCCACGTTCCAATCAACCCCCAGGTCGAGCTGGTTGGTGTGTGATACCTCCACAATACGTGCTTCAATCATGACCTGTTGCGCCTTGGTATCCAAGTTCCGGATGATGCGCCTCAAGCTTTCCATGTTGCCGGGAATATCGGTGACTACCAAGGCATTTTCCGACTTGTTTTCCTTGACTGCCCCCAGAGAAGACAATTGGGATTTAAGCAACGGTGCGATCTTGGCAGCATCCACGTAATTGAGCAGGAAGGTTTGCGACACCAACCGACGTTGCACGTCCATATGACCGATGATCTTGCTGATCCGAACCAGGTCGCTGGGAATGGCGGATACAATGACGCGATTGCCATAGCTATCCACCACTACTTTGTCGCGGGCCCCTTCCGTGAAAGCGGTTTCAATGGATTCTTTAATGTTGGCATTGGCGACGTCCATATTTTTGAGAACAAAAATTTTAGTCTCAGGCATGAATTCACCTGCCAGCCCAATGCGCAGGGTATTGTTGTTGACGGCAAAAGCCATCTTGCGGGGACGCAAAATGAAATCCAGTACTTGTTCAAAGGGTTGTTGGTTAATACTTAAAGTAAGAGCCGACTCCTCCCGGCTCACCTGTTGCACACCGGGAGAGAGGATCAAGTCAAACTTTACTTCCTGGGCCAGGGCGCGCAGTACTGAGACCAAAGGCGCGTTTTCCAGATCCACGGAGATCAACGCCCTCAGGTTGCCTTGCCGTGGTGCTTCCTGGGCAATAGCCTGGGGATTGTTGAATTCGAGCACAACTTGGTTTTGATCCTTGTAAACCACATAGGTGGCCGGCTGGGTAAGACCCACGGCCACGGTCACCATGCCATTTTTAGGCTGCGCCTGGGTATGCAGGGTGCGGATAGCCCCTGCAGGTAGACCACTGATCCGGCCATGCCAGGCCAGGGCTGCTTCTACCAGGGTCACTACCACTTCCTGGCCATTTTTCCGGCGTTCTACTTTGTAACGCGCCTGACCATCAGTGGTGATGATCAATTTGGTCTTATCGCCCAAATTGTCGACGCCCACATCCACCACCTGATAACGAACTTGCGCTTGCCCGGCGCGGACGGTTTTTCCTCTCAATGTCTGGTTTGTAGGACGGGTTGTGTCCAGAGCGGGGCCGGTTGCTTGCGGTCCCAAAGTTAACACCAAGCCATAGGCCTGGGTCTGCCGATGCCATCGTGCCGGCCGGGTCATGTCCAGCACCACCCAGACATCGTCGTCGTGCTGGGCAGCGCGAATGCGCTCCAGCGGAGGATGGCGGACCAGCAAGGTAGTCGGTTTCCAGGTCAAGAGGGTATGACGCACCTTCATCAATAAACGATCGGGGTTTTTCAGATAACTAATAGCGCTGGCCACGCGGGCCGTGGTCTTAAGTTTAACCACCGGCTGGCCATTATGCTGATCTACGCGCACATCCAACAAACGCGCAGTCCACTGGTCTTGGGTGCTGCCAAGCAGACGGGCCCTATCTTCGGCGGCGTAGCCCACGCCGTCTGCAGTTTCTTCCGCGTGCGCTTGACTGACTATAGCCAAAGCGCCGCTCCCCAATATGACGCCCAGGAGCATGGTTATCAGGAAACGCCGGGATTGATCAGAGTATAAGTGTTGATTTTGCACTGAGGTTGCACTCCTCTCCGAGCTCATTTCCTTGGTCCATCCAAGGTGCCCTAAGCAATTAGGTTCCCCCATCATCAAAATGTCCTCTCCTCTTGGGAGATACCCTCACAAAAATGGGGAAGGGAAAGCTGTCCCCCCGTGGCCGCCACGCGGTATTGTGGACCTAATGCACAGCAAGACTCATCTTAACTTAAAAACAATTTCCCGTCCATCCTGTCTTAAAAGGACTTCTTTAGGATTTAAAATATGTCCCGTAACGCCCGTGACCAAGTGATGATTTTCAGCGTAAAGTTTACCGTCTTTTAAAAGATAACCAAACCCCGGCCCGGTTTGGGTGGTAAACAGCGCGGTGGCACTGGTGGGATTTCGAATGATACCGGTCAGCTTTAGTGAGGCAATGGCCACCTGATTGGTAGCAGGCTGCTCCTGCGACCCGCCCGGTTGTACAAAAGGATCCCGCAGATGCTCGCCATGATAAGTTATTTTTGGCCGTTGCCGTAGCAACAGGCTTTGGCCATCTGTTTCAGCCTGTACAAGATTGGCCGCCATAACCGCAAGCAGTCCCCCCAGCAGCAGCCCGGCCATGAACCCGAATCGACGATTAGCGTTTAACATAAGTCACCAACATTAATGTAGCGGTAATAGAGTCACCCCGTCCTGTGCTGTCCTTACTTTTAATCTCCAGGACCTGAGGATTGATCACCCGGGAGAGATCGGTGATCTCGCTGATGAATTCACCTAAAGCATGGTAGCGGCAGGTGGCGGAAAGTTTAATGGGTTGAATCGCATAGCCTTCTTTTTCTTCCTGAGCCAGGGGCGTCAACTTAATGTCTTTAAACCGGCAGGCTGTGGCCGCAAGGGTAATGGATTTTAACAAAGCCGACATTTGTACAGTCGACGGCATTTGCTCGGCCAGCCGTTCTTTTTCCATCCTTAGCTTGGACGCACGTTCGCTGAATTCATCGCTCCTGGCCACCAAGCTTTCCTCTTCCTGATAGGCCTTATCCGCCGCGACCAAACGCTGTTTGGCTTGGCCTAGTTGCCGCGCCAGCGGTGCGTACCCAAACCAGACATAAGCCACCAGAATCACCAATGTCGCCAGACCGGTCACACCATACATGAGCCATTGCCGGTTCATTGCTTGCCTCCGACACCCGCGGTGAGGTAGCCGCTGTAACTCATGCTGACTTTAAATTGTACTGATTTCAGGGTCGTCTCGCTTTTATCGCTCAGGCCTTCCAATTTAACATTAGTAAAAATATCGGTCTTTTCCAGATTAGCTAAAAAATCGGCCACTGAAATTTTATGATAGGCGGAACCTTCGATATTGATCTGCAATCCCTGATCCTGGGCGCCGGGGGTGGCGCTTAGACTGCTGAGCCATACGTCCGGGGGCACCTGGGCGGCCAGGCGGTCCAAGACAATGATCCACAGCCCCTGATTGAGCGAGAGGTTATAAATCATTTTTTTTGTATTCATCACTTCTTTTTCCTGGTCCAGAAGAGTCCTGATGGGTTTGATCTGATCTGCGATGGCCTGGCGTTTGGCCTCTATGACTTTAAGCTGACTTTCGGCATGCCTGGTCTGCGCCACCAGATTGAGCAACGCTAGCACCAGCAACAGACCCAGCAAGGCCGCACCCATCACCACATAAGTATACAGTTTGAGGGCGACATTGGATTTTTTAACCTTGAGCGGCAGGAGGTTAATTTTAACCACAAGTTACTCCATCTGACGCAGGGCCAGGCCCACGCCAATATTAAACAATTGGGCATTGGCGGCGATATACTCCAAGTCGAACTCTTTCTCCGGTATCTGAATATGTTTAAAAGGATTGTTTAGTTCCACCGCCACGTCCAGCTTCTCAGCCAGGTATTTATCCAAATTTTTAAGCTGCGATGTTCCTCCGGAAAGAATAATCCTGGTGACCGGGCTTTTCTTGATGGAACTTTCATAGTAATCAAAGGAACGCTGTATCTCGGCCACCAATTTGTTGAGCACAGGCGTGAAGGAATCTCCTATTTTAGTGGCTTTATCATCCTTTTTAGGAATTTCCATTTGCATAATGTCTTCCGATTCAATCAGTACTTCCCCTTCGTCCTTTTTCATTTTTTCCGCTTCCGGAAAGGACAGATCGAATTCACGCTGGATTTCGCGCGTGAAATTGTTGCCTGCCACGGCTACATCCCGGGTAAGGTGGGTAATGCCGCCCTCCAGAATATTGATGGTGGTCAGCTTGGCGCCGATATTGATCAAGGCGATCGTCTCCCCGGCCACCACGTCGTAATTGTATTCATGACAATTTTGCAGGGCAAAGGAATCCACGTCAATGACCGCAGGCGCTAGACCGGTTTGTTTTAAAAGGGCCATGTGTTGTTCTATAATTTCTTCTTTGGCGGCCACCAGCAGTACTTCAATTTTACGCTGGCCATCCTCTTCCAGTTCGCCCAGCACTTCAAAATCCAGCACCACTTGGTCTATGGCCAGGGGTATATATTGTTCGGCTTCATAGGAGATGACATTTTTAAGTTCGTCTTCGCTCATATAAGGCAGTTTGACGTAGCGGACAATAACCGCGTCTCCGGCAATGGCCGAAACCACCTGGGTGCCTTTAATATCATTGTCTTTCATCAACTGTTTTATGCAGGCGGAGAGCAGGTCATTTTTAAGATAGGGATCGGCTTCTTCCTGGACTTCAGGAGGGACTTCCGCCACGGCCAGACTTACCAAACGAAGCGCATCGCCTTTCCGTTTCATTTGGACAGCCTTGATCATGTGATTGCCAATATCCAGACCAATTAAACTGCGGTTTTTCAAAAAGTCTAGCACCCGCATGCCTCCGTGGGACTCGTTGGTTACGATGACGCGCTTGATGTTCACAGGAAAGCAAAACGGCCCTGTGCTGGTAATGGTCTAAGCTTTATTCCCGCAATCGCGTAGATCTCCCGAAAGATGAAAAATTTTCGAATTATTTTTAAAGTTTTTTGGCAATCTTAATAAAAATTCTATTGACACGTCTTTTGCTGGATTATAAGGGTCATGCCTGTAAAAATCAAGAACAAAAGGCCTGCTGCAATTCATCCCGGACCTGGTGAATAACAAACACTGCGCCGTGGTTTATTGATAGCCATAGCTGGAATAAGGCATGCCATCGCTGTCCAGAAGCGTGCTGTTGACCCAGATGCGTCCGGTTTCTTTTTCATAGCGCCAGCCTTTGCCAAAGACATTGGGTTTTTCCAGGCTGGGATCGGCTTGAAAGGTCTTATAAGCCACTTCGTTGCCGGAGGGATTCAATTTATCATCCGGTGGATAAGTAACCTTCACTTTGGGCATGCTGGGCAGGTAGTCTCCAAAGCCAAAACCAGGCGTTTTATCATTAACATCAAGCGTACTTGGCCATACGCCTTCATGATCCCCGTAGTAGATGGAGATGGCTGATTTAATGGCACTGATATTGGCCTTGGTGGCAGCTTCCCTGCCTTTTTCCTGCAGGGTTTTCACATAGGGAAACAGCAAGGCTGCCACAATCCCCAGCACGGCCACCAGAATGACGATCTCAATATAGGTAAAACCCGCTTCCGAAAAATGCCGTCTGCCCATGCACTGCCTCCCAAACTAAAGGGTTCCTTTAACCAATTGCTGCAGATCACGGGGATCCGTGGTCCGTGCAAAAATTTCATTATAGGTCACCAACTGTTTTTGATAAAGATCAAATAGTGATTGGTTCATGGTTTGCATACCGTATTCGCCTCCGGTCTGCATTAACTGATAAATTTGATATTCCTTGCCTTCCCGAATCAGCCCTCTGACCGCAGAAGTGGGAATAAGAATTTCCGAAGCCAGGACACGGCCGGAGGAATAGCCCTTGGGCAACAATTGCTGTACCAAAACCGTCTGCAAGGCAATGGACAATTGCATACGGGCCCGGAACTGCTGATGGGGTGGAAAGGTGTCAATAACCCGGTAAATGGCCTGCACGGAATCGGTGGTGTTCATAGCCGCGATCACCAAATGCCCGGTCTCCGCCAAGGTCAAGGCCGCCTGAATGGTCTCAATACTATGGAGATCGCTCATCATGACCACGTCCGGATCGCAGCGCATGACCTGACGCAGGGTTTGAGCATCACTGGAGGTGTCCGTGCCTACTTCCCGTTGGTTGATAATGGCTTTCTGATTGGAATGAATATATTCAATGGGTTCTTCCAAGGTCATGATATGAAGAGCCTTATTGCGGTTGATCCAATCGAGCATGGAGGTAATGGTGGTGGATTTTCCTGATCCCGTAGGGCCGGTGACCAGCAACAGGCCCTTGGGCAGCTGTACAATGTCAGCCACAATTGGCGGCAGGCCGAGCGCTTCAAAAGACTCAACTTCATTGGGAACAGAACGCAAGGTTGCGGCCACGCTGCCCCGTTGTTTGAACATGCTCATTCTGACGCGGCCGACATTGCTGATGCCAAAGGAAAGATTGAGTTCATGCTCATGTTCGAACTTTTCTTTTTGCTCATCGGTTAATACACTGTAGGCCAGAGCCAGACAACGCTCCGGTCGCAACGGTTCCTCGTCAGCAGGCACCACATCGCCGTCAATGCGCATCATGGGCACAGCGTTGGCCGTCATATGCAGATCGGAAGCCTGCTTTTCAAACATCTTTTTGACCAAAATATCAATGGACGCGATCATGGGTAACTCCTCTCAGTTGACCATTGCCGCGGGCTACCGCTTGATACCAGCGGCTTGGGTCAGGGCCCGAGCCATCACGTCAATGGGTGCCGGCCGCTTGCTCCATAAAGTAAAAGCTTTTGTTCCCTGGTAAAGCAACATTTCCCAGCCGGGAATGATAGTATTGCGTTTTTGCCGGGCCAGCGTCAATAACTTGGTCAGGCCTCTCCCGTAGGCCAAATCCATGACACAACGGTGGTTCGGTATCCACGCCTTGGGCAGAGGCAACGGATCGGACGGTCTTAATCCCAAAGGTGTGGCATTGACTATTAAGTCGGCCTGAGTCAAAGCCGTTTGCAAACCTGCCGACTCAGGTGCCAGGGTTTGGAGCTCCACCCCGGTGTTGAGGGTCATTATATCCCGGTGCAGTCGTCTGCGCTTTTTCGACTCCAGTTCTGCAACCGTCAGATGGCTTGCGCCGTGGAGGACCAGGCTCATGGCCACGGCCCGGCCGGCCCCCCCTCCACCTAGAAGAACGGCATTTTTCCCTTTAATCTTAATGCGTTTCTGAACAGCTGTGACGAATCCCGAGGCATCGGTATTGTATCCCTTGGTGCGGTTGTCTTCAAAGACGATGGTGTTGACAGCGCCAATCCGAGCCGCAGTTTCATCGAGCTCATCCAAAAGAGTAATCACCTTTTCCTTATAGGGAATGGTAACATTCACCCCCATACAATTCAAAGCTTTCAAACTGCGAAGCAGGTCCTTTAATCCTTGGGGCGGCACACCCATCGGCACATAAACCACATCCAAGCCCAAATGCCGAAAGCCTGCATTTTGCATCACCGGGGACAAGGAATGATGGATCGGCCAGCCGATCACCCCAGCCAAGCGGGTGGTACCTTTAATGGCAAAAGATGATGGACGCATAGGGTCTTTCCTTTCTTGAGAAGATGCCTAAATTTACCACAAGACCTGTGATCAGGGCTAGGCAAAGTTTATTGGCTGCAATAGAACCCCATAAGCCAGGCCCGTCTTTAACACCCGTTAAGCTCCCGCAATGAATTACAGGGTCTTTTGACACAAGAGGAAGTAGTTCATTATTTTTATTTTCCCTAGGGGCCCCATTGAAATGCGTGGAATTCGCCAGGACGTATTAACCCAATGGTCCGCCCAAATCACCCCACGTCTCCTGGGCCAAGGCCACGACCACCATACCGGCGGTTTCCGCCCTTAAGATGCGCGGTCCCAAGGTAATGATATGCACGCCCTGCTCCTGGGCCTGGGTTACTTCGTCATGGCTAAAACCGCCTTCCGGTCCCACAAAGAGACTAATGGTTTGTGCCTGGCCATACGTGTGGCGCAGGCTGGTCCATGTCAGGCTTCGCAGGTCCGGCTCCTGGTGAAACAGCAGCACCAGGTCCTGGCCCTGGCCCTGCTGCAGGGCTTCGGCCATGGTCACAGGCGTGCTGACTTCGGGAATTTTAAGCCGTCCTGATTGTTGGCAAGCCTGGCGGGCAATCTCCACGTAGCGATGCTGTTTATGCTCCCTTTCCTGATGAATTTTAACTTGGGAAAAGGCACTGATCACAGGCACCACCCGGCTAACACCCAGTTCCGTGGTTTTTTGAATGATCAGTTCCAGTTTGCTGCCTTTGGTCAGCCCTTGATAGAGGGTAAGGTTCAAAGGAGATTCAGTATGGGGATGATATTCCTGGCCCAACTGTACTGTAGCCTGTTGAGCATCAAGATGGATCAACTCCCCATGAAAGGCCCGGCCATGACCGTCTCCAATCAACACTTTGTCTTTGGGTTTTAAACGCAGACTGCGACAGTGAGCGAGATCATCGCCTTTCAGAAAAACTTGGTTGGCTGGCCAATTCAGGTGATCAAGGATAAATCGTGGAGCGCCCATAGTTACCAGTGGGGGTCAAAGCAGGTGCCCGAGGTGGTGATGGGGACCTGTTTGGTGCCGTCGATATTCATCACCCAGATGTTGGAAATCACTTCCGTATCGCCCGAACCGCGGTGCCCTTCCTCGGTTTGCTCCATGACCGCCGCTAAATACTTGCCCGTGGGAGATATGGCCGGCTGAGAGATCTGGGCATCAAAATCCTGGGGGGTGATGACATAGGCTTTAAAATCGAGACGGAAACTGCTGGACATGACCATCACAATGTTGTCCAGTTCAAAGGCTATCAGATCGGAGTGGTAAGACCACACGACTGTACCCAGATGATAGGAAACCTTCATAAAGGGACGCATGAGATCGGTTTCCTTCTGGCCGTCTCTTCTGATGGTGCCGACGTGCATGATACCGTCTTGTTTGGACGGCCCTTCACCGGCCAACAACTCGAAGTTGGGGGAGAGGGTGTGGACTTCAGTCATGAACGTATTCTTGGGCAGACGCACGGTGTCCACCTGCTGCCCGGTTTCAACACTATAACCAAAGAGCATGGCCGGAAAATCTTTTTCCTGAACATAGAGGGTATGCCCTTGGGGATGCCAGCTAATTCTGATTTTCTTGGTGTCGATTTTTTTGTTTTTAACAACCTCACGCAGGTTGGACCCGTCGGCATCGATCACCGCAATATCAACATAATCATCGAGAGGGCGGTTACTTTGGTAATGAAAAAAGGCAATGTGGTGGTGATCAAGCGACCAGCTGGGCCTGCATTTGTAGCCCGGGACCGATGTCAGCTGCCGCCGCTGCTGACCATCTTTGCCGGTTAAAAACAACTGTGCCTGGTCACCGACCATGTCCACATAGACAATGGGCGAGTCATCACTCAGTTGCTTTATGTCATTTTGCAACTGGGTCATGCCTTGCAGCTGCCGCTGGTGCTGAGCTTGTAAGGCTGCTATTTTTTGCCTCGTCTCCGGATCAAGCTGGCATCCGGCCATACTCATCATCACCATCACCGGCAGGATAACCGGTAAAAAATAACGGAGCTTCATGCACCCTCAACTTCTGCCTACCTCGAACCCTCGGGGAAGGCTGTCTCTTTGGTCGTGCCCTGACTCCCTCTAGGCTTAGAGACAGTGTCACAACGCACGGACTCCCACACCAATAGCCTTCGCCCTCGGACAAGCGATGAGGAGGTGGTGGTTATTCGGCATTATTTAAGTTACAACACCATGTCTGAACCCTGGGACCTTTCACCGGCAAAGTGAAAGGAGGGCATGGTTGTGGCTTGCTACACGGTAATTTAATGAACGAACATGCTTTTTACTTTTTGATAAAAGGCCTTGACCCCGGCATAATTGTCCTCATTGCCCAGCTGGCCAAATTCCTCCAATAATTTCTTTTGTTTACCGTTTAATTTTACAGGAACTTCCACCTGCACAGCCACCAACTGGTCACCCGAGCCCAACCCCCGCAGATTGGGAAACCCCTTGCCGCGCAAACGAAAGACCTTGCCCGATTGGGTGCCTGCGGGAATCTTCATGGTCACTCGGCCGTCCAGGGTGGGCACTTCCACTTCACCGCCCAGGGCCGCCAAAGTCAGAGGTACCGGCACTTCACAGACTACATCATCATCTTCACGGGTGAAGAAAGAATGGGACTCCACTTGAATGACCACATATAAGTCACCGCGCGGCCCACCTTGAATGCCGGCTTCTCCTTCCCCGCTGATTTTCAGCCGTCCTCCGGTCTCGATGCCCGGTGGTACCCGCACTGAAATTTTACGCAGCACCCGTTTTCGGCCTTGACCCCGGCAATCACTACAGGGCGCGTCAATAATCCGGCCTTCACCCTGGCAGGTTGGACAGGTACGCATGACAGAAAAGAATCCTTGTACCGAACGCACTTGCCCGGCACCTTGGCAGGTAGGACAGGTTTTGGGTTTGGTACCAGCTTTGGCCCCCGTGCCCTGACAGGTCTGGCAAGTTTCCATACGCGGAATATCAAGCTGTACTTCCTTGCCCTTGGCGCTTTCTAAAAAAGAAATGGTTAAATCATAGCGCAGATCCGCACCGCGCCTGGCACGGGATTGGGTCCGGCCGGAAGGGCGGGCGCTGCCGCCAAAAAAACCTTCAAAAATATCGGAGAAGATATCGCCCATATCGCCAAAATCCACATTGGCCGAATAACCACCGGCTCCCGGCTTTCCGGCCGCAGAGGTTCCCACGCCGGCATGGCCGAAACGGTCATAAGTAGCGCGCTTGTTACCGTCCTTGAGCACCTCATAGGCTTCGTTAATTTCCTTGAATTTTTCCTCGGCGTTTTTATTCCCAGGATTGGCATCAGGATGATATTTCTTGGCCATTTGCCGGTAAGCACTTTTAATCTCATTTTCAGAGGCCCCTTTGGAAACACCGAGAACCTCGTAATAGTCACGTTTTGCTGCCATACTTTAATTCCCCTTACTCTTCATTTACCTTCAGAAGGCGGTTGCTCTTCCGAGCCTTCCGGCCCGGATGCTTTGGCATAAACTCCTTCCGCCAACTTCTGAGCCACTTTTTCCAATTTATCGCAGCCCTCTTCCAACGCGTCCGTATCTGCCGATGCTTGCAGGCGTTTCAGTTTTTCAATGGCTTTATTCACTTGCTCCAAGGTGCTGCTGTCAGCCTTGTGCCCATGATCCGCCACCATCCGTTCCGTGTTATAGATCAGGGCATCGGCGCGATTTTTCACTTCCACCTGTTGCCGGCGTTGGTGATCCGCTTCCTGGGCTTCTTTGGCCTCGCTGACCATGCGTTCAATTTCCTTCTCCGCGATGCCGGAGCTGGTGGTCACTGTTATTTTTTGTTCCTTGCCTGTGGCCATATCTTTGGCGGACACATGTACAATGCCGTTGGCATCAATATCAAAGGTTACCTCAATTTGCGGCACCCCGCGCGGTGCCGGCGGAATACCGTTCAAATCAAACCGCCCTAAAGTGCGGTTATCCGCAGCCATGTCGCGCTCACCCTGCAACACCCGAATAGACACTGTCGCCTGGTTGTCGGAGGCCGTGGAAAAAATTTGGCTCTTGCGCGTGGGGATGGTGGTATTGCGCTCAATTAGCTTGGTGGAAATGCCGCCCAGGGTTTCAATGCCCAAGGACAACGGCGTAACATCGAGCAACAGCACATCTTTTACCTCACCCTGCAGCACGCCTCCTTGAATAGCGGCACCACAGGCCACCACTTCATCGGGATTAACACTTTTATTGGGATCCTTTCCAAAAAAAGCTTTGACCCTTTCCAAGACCAGCGGCATACGGGTTTGGCCGCCCACTAATATTATTTCCTGGATATCCGATTTGCTCAGTCCTGCGTCCTTAAGCGCTTTTTCCACCGCTGGGATGGTGCGGTCCACTAGGAAGCCCACCAACTGTTCCAAGCGGGCGCGCGAAAGCGTTACCGTCAAATGTTTTGGCCCCTGCGCATCGGCGCTGACAAAAGGCAGATTAATCTCGGTCTGCATCATACTGGACAATTCACACTTGGCTTTCTCTGCCGCTTCCTTGAGACGCTGCAGGGCCATGCTGTCCTGACGCAGATCGATTTGATGATCTCTTAAAAAATCCTCGGCCAGCCAATCAATAATAGCCTGGTCGAAATCATCACCGCCCAAATGGGTGTCACCATTTGTGGAGCGCACTTCAAATACGCCATCGCCCAGCTCAAGGATAGAAATATCAAAAGTTCCGCCGCCCAAATCATAGACCGCAATCTTCTCGCCTTTTTTCTTATCCAGACCATAGGCCAGAGCCGCCGCTGTGGGTTCGTTGATGATGCGCAATACATTAAGTCCGGCAATTTTACCGGCATCCTTGGTGGCCTGCCGTTGGCTGTCATTAAAATAAGCGGGCACAGTAATGATGGCTTCTGTAACCGGCTCGCCCAAAAAGGCTTCGCTGTCTTCCTTGAGTTTTTGCAATATCATGGCGGAGATTTCAGGTGGAGTGTAAGATTTGCCGTCCAGCTCCACCACCACCGCACCCTGGGGACCGGCGCTGGTTCTATAGGGCACCATACGTTCTTCTTCCGTGGCTTCCGTGTAAAGCCGCCCCATGAATCGTTTGATGGAGAACACGGTTTGGCTGGGATTGGTTACCGCCTGGCGTTTGGCGGTTTGTCCAATCAAGCGTTCGTGGGTCTTGGTAAAGGCCACCACAGAAGGCGTGGTGCGGCTGCCTGCGGCATTGGTAATCACTTCCACATCCCCACCATGCATCACCGCAACGCAGGAATTGGTGGTCCCCAAATCAATGCCAATGACTTTTCCCATACTCATACCTCACAACCCGTAATTTTTGCTGACGCTGGGCTTGCCGGCTATTTCCAACAGAAGCAAGTGAACCTCAAGAGGTTAGCTTACCCTTCCACCTGCTGCAAGACCTCAAATACGAAAGGCCTTTCATGTCCCTCTTGGTTTCCATTAAAGCTAATGACCCACCAAGTCATTGGGACCGCTGTGCTGGTCAATGTTTGGCAACCTTGACCATGGCAGGACGGACGACTTTGCCACCCATGATATAACCTTTTTGCAGAATCTCTACCACCGTGTCATCGGGTACAGACTTATCTTCCACCCGTGACAAGGCCTGATGAATGGTCGGATCAAAGGGACAGGGCACCTTGTCAATACTGGTGATTCCTGATTTTTGCAGAGATTGAATAAATTGTTTGTAAATAAGATTAATCCCCTCCATGATTTTTTGAGGGTCAGGATTTTCATTTAGATGAGTAATGGTCCGCTCCAGATTATCCACCACCGGCAATATTTCCAGTAGCAGGTCCTCGCCGGCGGTGCGCAACAGATCCGCTTTTTCCCGGGCAGCTCGTTTTTTGTAATTTTCCATTTCCGCCAAGGCCCGCAAATAACGGTCATAGTTGGTGTTGGCCTTATCGTCCAGTTCCTTGATTTTAGCTTTCAGGCTCGTGATCTCATCACCAGAGGCCCCTGTTTCCAATTTCTCATCATCATCATCAAAGGCCTTGGTAGGATCCATGGCATTAAAAGGCGTTCCATTGACCTTGACATCATGGCCGCTCTGGTCGGAGGTATTCTCATTTTTTTTCTCTTCGTCGCCGTTAAACCACATCGTTGTCACCACCTTGTCAATGCGTTGTTATATCCCCATTGATCCTGATTTTTTAAGTGCTGCAGTCGTATATTCCAATAAACAAACCAGACGATTATAAGGCATCCGTCGTGGTCCGACAATACCTAATCGTGCCTGGCGCCCATCCTTAAGCACCACACGATTGGAAATCACCGAGAGCGCTGGAATAGCTTGCCCGGGATCATCTTGTCCCAGGGCAATGGTAATGTCTCCTTTTTTAATCCCCGGCGCCATCAGCGATTGAGTCAGGACTGTCCCCTGTTCCAAAGCCGAGATGGTTTTGCGGGCGGCCAGAATATTATCGAATTCAGGCTGGTTAATCAAATTGCCGGCCCCTTCGAAAATCAAATCTTGCTGCCTCAGACGCTGTTTAAGCCCGGTACTCAACAGAAGCAGGGCTTTTTGAAAAACATGGTGGATGGTTTGATCCAATCCGGACCAGTTGCCGGCAGCCATGCGCTTGAGTTCATCGGCGTCACAGCCCCTCCCTTTGTCGTTGACCAACCCCACCACCTGGTCAAGCAAACGCTTACTGATGCTTTGTTCCAAAGTCATGTGTTGATGAACCACTTCGCCATTATCCAAAAAAGCAATCAATAATAATTGTCGGGTGCCGGCAGCCATCAGTTGAACCTTATCGAGACGGCCGCTGGTCACAGAGGAGATCCAGGCCACGGCCATTAATTCCGACGTCACGGCCAGCACCCGGGCGGTGAGTCTGACTTTCTGGTCGTTTTCGCAAACCGCGTTTAGAATTTCCATCTGAATTTTATTTTTAACATCCTGATCAAGTAGCGGCTGGGCCATCATTTTCTGGATAAAATAACGGTAAGCCAAATAGGTAGGATATTTCCCCGCTGACGTATAAGGATGGGTCAAAAACCCATATTTTTCGAGGCGGACCATAATATTGCGAATGGTGGCGCTGGAGCAGGTAATCCCACAATGTGCCAACAATTGGCTGGAGCTGACCGGTTCCGCAGTGCGGGTGTACACCTCGACAATGGCCGCTAAGACTTCCTGATCACGTTGACTGAGTAACAAGTCCGGCTGACTGCTCATAACCTTTACCAAAAGATGCTTTCTTGGATTATGCTCCTCATCGGTCGGCGTAAACCCGGTAATCGATGAGGGGAAATATATTGTCCTTATATTCTATCTCCGCCAGCCAATCCAAATCAATGCGGTCTTCATTGATTTCCGTATAAAGACGGGTAAAGCGTTCCAAATGATCACGGGTGCGTTTCACCGCGTATTCTACCATGGTGCCCGTTTTCATAATGAACGCCCAATCCGAGCTTTGAGCCAAAAGTAGTTCCCTGGCCGCTTGGTTAAGGGCGCGCTGCTGGTGGCCTTGGGCTTGGCCAAAGCGATTGGCCAGCTCTACCATGCGGTCGGCGGCTTTATGCAAATGCCGGTAGACCCAGTCATTGGGTCCGGCCAGCCACTGTTCGTGGTAGCCTTTATAGCCCCAGGAAGAATTGGATGGGGTAACTACCTGCAACTGGGGATTCATGCTCAAGTATTCCGGGGCGGTGATGGTCCTAATCTCATGCTGGTCAAAATACATTTTCCGGAAAAGAAACTCCAAAAATTCCGGGCCTTCATACCACCAATGCCCGTAAAGTTCGGCATCATAGGGGGAAACAATAATGGGATTGATGCCAATCATGGACTTAAGATGTTGGATTTGTTGCTGCCGGTTGAACATGAAATTACCGGCATGGTCGGCTGCTGTCGAACGGGCTTTTTCGTAATCATAAGGCTCTTTGTGATCAGACGGCCCGGTAATGCGGTAATACTTAATACCCGTGGGAATGCGGAAGCCATCACCGTGAATATAAGGACGTATGTAATCATATTCCAGGTCAAAACCTATATCGCGGTAAAAATCGCGATAATTAAAATCACCGGGATAGCCTTCCTTGGAACTCCAGACCTGTTTGGAAGATTCCACATCCCGGCCAAACGCCGCCACACCAGCCCGGGTATAGACCGGCGCGTAGACGCCGTATTTAGGACGGGGGCTGCCGTGAAAAATGCCGTGCGTATCGGTAAAGAAATAGCGGATTCCATACTCCTGGAGCAGCTCATCCACGCCCGGTTCAAAACCACATTCCGCCAGCCAAATACCCTTAGGCTTGACCCCGAGGAAATGCTCATGGGTTTGCACCGCCACGGCCACTTGGGCGCGTTGGGCGTTACGGTTGGCCATGAGCGGAAAATAACCGTGGGTGGCATTACATGTGATCACTTCCAATACACCCAATTCCATGAATTTCCTGAAAGCTGGGATTAAGTTACGGTGATATTGATCACAAAAGACCCACTGGGTTCTGCGGAAGCGCTGTAAATAAAGATGGGCGGTGCGGTTAAACTCCGGTTGCCAACGGGTGCGTTCCACTTCTTTTTCCGCCAATTCCACCAATTGACCAATATGGTGTACATAGCGTTCCTGTAATAAAGGATCCGCCATCATGCTTAAAAGCGGAGGCGTGAGGGACATGGTAAATTTGAACTTTACGCCGTCATGCACCAACCGTTCACACATCTCAATGATGGGCACATAGGTTTCGGTGATCGCCTCGAAAAACCAGTCCTCTTCCAGAAATTCAGGATGTTCGGGGTGGCGTACATAGGGTAAATGGGCATGCAAGACCAGCATCAAATAGCCGTTATCAGCCATAGCTACTCCGTTTCTAGGTTGACCTTATCAGAGGTTATTCGGTTCTTTTTTCAACAAGTGGTGTAATGGAGCGTTCCTGGGTGCCGCTTTCATTCACCGCTTTTATGGGGATGATCTGTTGACCATCAGGCAGGGCAAAGCGAACGGAAAAAGTACCGTCATTATTAAGCACGGTCGGCTGTCCTTGAATGGTCAGCTTGGCCGTGGGTTCGGTTGCACCGTAAACGATTAACTCCGTATGCGCCACCAGCCAAAAATCCTCATTTGCAGGAGGTTTTGGCCGTCCGCCCTCCGACCCCATGCTGGCCAGCCCGCCCGAGGTGACATCAGCGCGCACCCGTTTCAGCATGTACTTGGTAATGGCTTCCGAAGAACGGCCTACACTGCCCGCACCGGCATTCTGATATAATTTATCGAACATTTCATCCACCACCATCCACTCCTCATCCACTACGGGAGAGACGGAGTCACGGGGCGTAGTCACCACATTGGAGCGCAGCAGTGTTTTAAAGGTCCCGTCAGGATACAACAAGCCCAGGTCAGAACAATAAGCGCGATGGGCTTCCCAGACATTAATATACCAGTTGGAAGCTTCTTCGTTGATTTCCAGATCCATGTAACGATGAGCATTACTGCCGTCAAAATTAATATCCGTTACATCATAAGTGCGCAGTAATAATTTGGCTTGATCTTGCTGCAGCGCATGGATCATGTCAGACTGCAACTGGGCGGACACATCCCAATAGGCAAAACACCAGTAGGGGTCGCGGATCAACAACATAAATCGGTCATCTTGATAGCGATCTTGCCAATAATGTTCGGGCGCCTTTATGGTCGGCGCAGGCTGGGATGCCTCGGAGACGGATTGCACCTCCGAGCCCTGAGGTTGCTCAGAAAGTGTGGCAACGTTTTTTTCTTCAGCGTGCGGAGGTTCTTGCACTTTGGCGTTGACTTTGGGTTCAGGAGACCGCTTGGGTTGGGCTAGTTTTTCAACTGATTTGGTCTTTGCTGGCGACACCGCTTTGGTAGCTTTTTTCTTGGTCCCGCTGGCATTGGACCCTTTGGCGGATGTGGCTTTTTTTGTTGCAGCTTTTGCTTCTCCTGTGGCCTGGGCAACGGGCTTGGTGGTTTTTTTGACTGCTTTCGCAGGAGTACTAGGCGCTTTTTTCACTGTTTTTTTGGTTGCTGGTTTTACCGCAGGTTCTTCTGCTGCTGCCTTGCTGGTTGACTTTTTAGCCGCTTTTTTCTTGGCTTGCATGGCCTGTCCTCCTGGCTTCGTCCTTAGGTTATTCCTTTAATGCCCATGACCTTTTACCCCAAATAAACAACCGTGCTAGGATCATCGACTTACTGAATGATTTCCTTTAATTCCTTGCCCGGACGAAATTTGGGTGCTTTCTTGGCCGGAACATGGACCGTATCTCCGGTCTTCGGATTACGAGCCATGCGTTCTTTTTTCTCCTTAACCACAAACGTGCCCAACCCGGCCACCGACACTTTTTCTCCTGATTTTAAAGCGTTTTGAATGGTGGAGATTAATTTTTCCAGCATTTTTTCAATCTCGCGTTTAGGTAACCCTAACCCTTCAGCTACTTTATCAATCAATTCTACTTTGGTCATTATAAACCCTCCTGCAGATTCTGGTCTTGCAGTTTTTGGTAACCTATCATAATCCGCCAGTTAACGTCAAGGCAAAACTCATTTTTTTGCTTGTAAAACAATTCGATTATGAAATAGACCATCTATAAAAAAGACCGGAAAACCACATCGGACAGGAGCCTGCCTCTTTTGGTTAAGCGCAGTTTGGTGCCAGTACTTTCCAGAAGACCGGCAGCCGTATGAGCTGTAAAAATTTCCTGCCAGGACGTAGCCCACTCAGGGCCAAAGCTGGAGGCCATGACCAAGGGGTCAATGCCTTGGGTTAATCTGAGTCCAAGCATTAAGCGCTCTGCTATTCTTCGGGTAAAAGCCAGTCGCTCCCCGCCTTCCACAGGCAGGTATTGGGCTTCCAGCAGGTTCTGGTAGTGTTGAATTTTTTTAACATTCCATTGACGCTGATTGTTGAGATAACTATGCGCTCCCAGACCTACACCCATATAATTTTGGCCAGTCCAATATTTCAAATTGTGTTGGCTGGCAAATCCTGGCAAAGCATAATTGGACAATTCATAGTGCTCAAACCCTGCGTTCTTCAATAAGTCACTGCTCAATTCCAGCATGTCCGCCACTAAGTCCTCGTCAGCCGGCTGGAGTGACCCGGCCAGCAGTCGAGCATGCAAGGCCGTATGCTTTTCAATGGTCAATTCGTACAGTGAAATATGCTGTGGTTGCAGGCCCACCAAGGCAGTAAGTTCTTGTTTAAATTGAGTCATCGTTTGGCCGGGCAGTCCGAAAATAAGGTCACAAGAAAGATTGGTCAAGCCCAGGTTCCCGGCCTGGCCGATTAAGCGCCGCACACTGGCTGCATCATGAATGCGCCCCAATTGTTTTAAGAAACGATCGTTTAAACTTTGCACACCAATGGACAAACGATTAATGCCCATGGCCTGATAGGCCCGCAGGTCATCTAAGGTGATGGTGCCGGGATTGACTTCAATGGTGATTTCAGCGGTTGCATTGAGCTGGCTGTGGCGGGCTACCTGCTGTAGCAACTCCTCCAGTTGCTTGGGCGTGCACAAAGACGGCGTGCCGCCGCCAATGTACACGGTATCCACGGGACCGCTCAGTCGGAGGCTGATTTCCTTATGGAGATAATGCAGATAGGAGTCCATGACCAAAGGTGAACGGAGGGGAAAAGAAGTAAAATCACAATAATGGCATTTTTGTTTGCAAAAGGGAATGTGAATATACAGTCCTAAACTCATAGGAGCCTCAAGCGCCGGACTTGCACCCTGCGTAAGGAGCATCATGCCCGCTCATTTATCGATTTTCAAAACCGCCAGAAACGCCGTTTGGGGAATTTCCACATTGCCCACATGCTTCATGCGCTTCTTGCCTTCTTTTTGTTTTTCCAGCAATTTGCGTTTGCGGGTAATATCCCCGCCGTAGCATTTGGCGGTTACATCTTTGCGTATGGCGCGGATGCTCTCACGGGCGATGACCTTGGCCCCTATGGCGGCTTGAATGGGGATTTCAAATTGTTGCCGGGGAATGAGGTCTTTTAATTTTTCCGCCACAGCCCGGCCGCGGAATTCCGCGAAATCACTGTGGCAGATAAAAGACAAGGCATCCACACTTTCTTTATTGACCAATATGTCCACTTTGACCATGTGTCCACGACGATATCCTGCAGGTTCATAATCCATACTGGCATAGCCGCGACTGCGCGATTTTAACTGATCGTAAAAATCCATAATCACTTCCACCAAGGGAATATGATATTTCAATTTGACGCGTTGGCTGTCCATATACTCTGTATTGATATAAACTCCCCGCTTTTCCTGCGCCAACTGCATGACCGCCCCCTGATAGGTGGCGGGCACAATTATGGTTAACTCCATAAAGGGCTCTTCAATAAACTCAATTTCCCCGGGCGGCGGCAATTTAACGGGATTGTCGATCTCCAGTTTTTCGCCATTGGTCTTGGTGACATGAAACACCACTGAAGGCGCCGTGGCAATCAGGCTGATGTCAAATTCGCGCTCCAAACGTTCCTGTACAATCTCCATATGCAGTAGGCCCAGAAAGCCGCAGCGAAACCCAAAACCCAGGGCTTCCGAATTCTCCGGTTCATAAAACAAGGAGGCATCATTGAGTTTTAATTTTTCCAGGGCAATGCGCAGATTCTCATATTCGCTGGTCTCCACCGGATAGAGACCGCAAAACACCATGGGTTTGACTTCCTTGAAGCCGGGCAGGGCGGTGACAGTAGGTCGGTTTTTCTCGGTTACCGTGTCCCCTACTTTGACATCACTGATACTTTTTATCCCGGCGATAAAATAGCCCACTTCCCCGGCGGACAATTGCTCCACCGCTTTTTCCGCAGGCGTGAACACCCCTACTTCATCCACTTCATAAGCGCGGTCCGTGGCCATCATATAGATGGTCGTGCCTTTACGCAGCCGTCCATCCATGAGCCGGAGATAGACGATCACGCCGCGATAAGGATCGAAATGAGAATCAAATACCAGCGCTTTTAAGGACGCTTCTTCATCTCCTTCCGGAGGCGGTATTTTTTGAATGATGGCTTCCAGAATCTCAACCGTACCTTGCCCGGTTTTGGCCGAGGCCCAAATAGCGTCCTGCGCCGGCAGTTGCAGAGCCTCTTCGATTTGGTGGGCCACTTCTTCGGGGTGGGCAGCCGGCAAGTCAATTTTATTGAGTACGGGAACAAGATTCAGATCCTGCAGAATGGCTAACTCGGCATTGCTTAAGGTTTGCGCTTCTATGCCCTGGGCGGCATCCACCACCAACAGCGCGCCTTCACAAGCCGAAAGGGAGCGGCTGACTTCATAGTTGAAATCCACATGGCCCGGCGTATCGATAAGATTAAACTGATAGACCTGCTGATCTTTAGCTTTGTAAAAAAGGCGTACGGCCTTGGCTTTGATGGTGATGCCCCGTTCCCGTTCCAGCTCCATATCATCAAGTAATTGGGCGCGCATCTGGCGCTGGGAGACCGTACGGGTTAACTCCAAAATCCGATCAGCTAAAGTGGATTTGCCATGATCAATATGGGCAATAATGGAAAAATTTCTGATTAAGGGATTGGCCATTAACTGTGTTCTTCCTCTAAGGACAACATTGTTGCAGAGAATTTAGGGTATTGCCCGAGATTTGTCAACCGGTAGTTTCCCACCGGGTCTGTGTAAATCAAGGCAGCGCCGTGGCTTGTATAGTCAGCCCCTGTGCTGAACCAGCAGCCGCTGCAGCCGTGGTGGTGACCGGCAGATACCGCATGGCCACGTAAGGATCATTGGGATGGTCCGGCTGCTGGATCTTAAAGGCCACCATCTGCTGGGCGCCGTTTTTCTCATAAATCTGATCAACTTGAAAGGGCAGCTTCACCACTTGGGCCTCTCCCGGTCCCAGCGTCCGGATCTTAACCGGGGCGCTATCAAGACTCACCAGCCGGGCTGTAGGCACCAGGCCCACGGCAAGGGCGTTCAGGGTGTTGCCATTGGGGTTGGTAATGGTTACGGTCACGGTGTTTTTTTGACCAAGAATTATCTGCTCCGGTGCTTCCATGGCCACCTTAAAAGGATAACGGCCGGTTTTGATTTTAAGCTGGCTGAAGGAGGCGGCGCCGGCCATGGCCCATTCCATAGTGCCATAAGGGCCGCGGGCTCCGAAAAAAGCCCGGTTGAGATCATGCCAAAACAGGCCAAAGGAACTGGCCGGTTTTTCCAGAGCCGCAATGGCTTCTTCCTGACGCTTCAGATGTTCCATGGGACCAGAAGGATTGGTCGTACGGCCCAATAAATTCCAATCCACACACTGGCCAATAACCACACTGCCTGGGCTGCGATTTAAATAATGTTTCCACGCACTCAGCATATAAGGATAGTCCTGGCGGGTAATGGAATAAAACATGGGCGCATTAAAGGCAATGCCCGCATCGAGCATCATCATCAAATCCTGACCGTGCTGATGCCCGGTATACCACCCCAGAGAGAAAACCCAGATCGGTTTGACAGGTTTGACTTTCTTGACCAGAGCGGCGATGGTCATGCCGACTTTATGAGCCCGCCACCATTCCCACTGAGCCCGAGCAGTTTTGTCGCGGGTCACTTCAATCAAGCGGGCCATCCACAGCGCTTTTTCATTGGGCGACCATTGGGACCACTGAGACGGTTTGGTAATACCCATATCATTAACGAATTCATCGGCAAATTCATAGCCCCCAAAATCCGTACGCATGTAATCAAGGCCGATATAATCCACATTGGGATTTTCATTCATGAGCTGCATGAGCGCCGCCATGTGGTCCAACCGTTTCTGACACCCCAGGGAGATGTAACGCAATTGTTTGACGGCATTTTGATCGCGGTCGTAGCCCAGGGTAAATTGATAGCCGCTTTTTTCAATGGCATTGCCGATGACCACAAAGGATGTAATCCAGCCGCCGTACTGCAATCCCAAGTCATGGGCTTGCTGGGCTACCCGCGGCATCAGCCTCAGCGTACCCTGGGACCAGGGGTATTCTTCTTCTTTTAAATTGTCCCAAATCTGGGTTTGGCCCAGACATTGCCAAAAAGCATCGGCACCCATGCTCTGCGCCCAACGCACCATGTTTTTCCAGGAGGGCTTTTCCTGATCTGTCAAGCCCGGGGTTTGATAAGGGCCTTTCTTGCCGCCTTCATAGGTCACTACCGAGAATCCGGGTTTAAGACTAAAAGGCTTTCGGCCCGTAATGGCAAAGGTGGCCCTGGCGTTGACTGTATTACCATTAACCCACACCTGGGTGCGCGCTGTATAGGTGCCCAGACGCGGGTTAAATGGGATCGGCCACTTGCCGCTCCAACGTTGATTATTCTGGTAGTTAAGACGGATTTTATCCTGCGGTCCCACCGTTGTGATTTTATGTTTATTTTTCCACACCGTAACATAAATATTTTCCGGCATGGCCTCAGCCGTCAGGCTACTACCGGGATCAAGACTCAAGGTAAAATCCACCAATTGGTACCGCAGATAATCCTTTTGGCCGGTAGTCAGAGTTAATGGCGACCCTTGGCCCCAGGTTAAAGCCGGCAAGCTCAGCAGAATCAAAGCCAACCACCACTTCTTTTTCATAATTATATACTCCTTTAGCCCAGAACCCGTACTTTAACCTGCCGGTGCCGTGGCCCGTCAAATTCACAAAAATAGATACCTTGCCAGGTGCCCAAGATCAGCCGGCCTTGACTGACATGCACGCTCAGCGAAGGTCCCACCAGGGAACTTTTGATATGGGCATCCGAATTCCCTTCCCCGTGCCTGAATCCATGATGATGGGGCACCATCTCCTGCAAGTGCCGAAGCATATCCAAGACCACGTCAGGATCGGCGTTTTCATTAATGGTTACGGCAGCCGTGGTGTGCATAACCTGAATGACGGCCACGCCTTCTACCACGCCGCTCTCAGCCACAATCTGCTGAACTTTGTCGGTAATATCCAGCATGGCCTCACGCCGTGGGGTCTGCACGTTCAGGTTGACTAAAGCTGAATGGTTCATTCCACGGTCACACTCTTGGCCAGATTACGCGGTTGATCCACGTCGCACCCCCGCAAAAAGGCAATGTGATACGCCAGCAGCTGCAAAGGCACAATGGTGATCAGCGGACTGATTTCTTCGGCGACCGCCGGACATTCAATCACCCAGTCCATACCTTGCAGCCAGTCCTGGTGGCCTTTGCTTACCAGGGCCAACACCGCGCCGTTGCGGCTTTTTACTTCTCGAATATTACTCAGAATTTTCTCCTGTACTGATGAGTCATTGGCAATGGCCACAACCGGCATGTCCTGATCTATCAAGGCGATGGGCCCGTGTTTCATTTCCCCGGCCGGATAACCCTCGGCATGAATGTAGGAAATCTCCTTTAACTTTAATGCCCCTTCCAGCGCAATAGGATAGTTGATGCCCCGGCCCAGAAACAAAAAGTCCCGTTTGTGATGAAGTTCACTGGCAATATCCTTGATATGCTGATCCTGGTTCAGAATCTCTTTCATGAGCCGTGGGACCTGTCGCAAATGATCCATATGCACAGCGGCCGCTGATTTGGTGAGCACACGCTGCTTGCGTCCCAAATACAAAGCCAGCAAGTGAAGCGCTGTTAATTGGCCGGTGAAGGCCTTGGTGGACGCCACGCCGATTTCCGGTCCGGCATGGGTATAGAGCGTGCCCTGGGCTTCCCTGGTCATGGTGGACCCCACCACATTGCAAATAGCCAGGGTTCTGGCCTTCAGGCGTTTGGCCTCTTTCAGAGCTGCCAAAGTGTCCGCCGTTTCTCCCGACTGGCTGATTACCACTACCAGGGATTGTTTGTCGATCAACGGCCCGCGGTAGCGAAACTCAGAGGCAAAATCCACTTCCGTAGGCAGATGGGCAAATTTTTCAATCAAAAATTTTCCCACCAAACCAGCATGCCAGCTGGTGCCGCAGGCTACCAGGTAGACTCTCCTGATGGTTTTTAAAAAAGCTTCCGGTAGATCGGCTTCCCCTAAGACCACATCCCCGCCCAAACCTTGCACCCGTCCGCGCAGGGTATCTTCCACCACCTGCGGCTGTTCGTAAATTTCTTTGAGCATGAAATGCTTGTAGCCGCCTTTTTCCGCCTGAATGGCATTCCAGGTAATATAGGTTGGGGCGCGGTGAACACTTTTACCTGCAAATGTGCTCAATTTAACGCCTTGCTTGGTCAACACCGCCATTTCTTCATCATGAAGAAAAAGCACGTCCCGCGTATGGTTAAGCAGAGCCGGTACATCGGAAGCAATAAAGTATTCCTGCTGCTTTTTGTTCAGGCCCACAATCAGCGGGCTGCCTCGCCGGACAGCCACCAGTTTTCCCGGTTCCCGTTCACTGATGACGGCCAGAGCAAAAGTACCTTTAATTTTACCGATAGCTTGGCGCACCGCGGATTCCAGGGTGGTGCGCGGTTTATAATAATAATCAATCAGGTGGGCAAAAACTTCTGTATCCGTATCGGATTGAAATTGGTAGCCTTTCTTTTCCAAATCCAGATGCAAGGCACGGTCATTTTCCACAATCCCGTTGTGCACCACCGCCAAGGTACGTTGGTTGTTGGTATGGGGATGGGCATTATCCTCATTGGGACGGCCGTGCGTGGCCCAGCGTGTATGGCCGATGCCCACAGTCCCGGGCACAGGCTGATCATTAACCACCTGTACCAGTTTGTACAATTTACCTTCACTACGTCGGGTGACTAATTTTTTCCCGGCCATAACAGCCAGACCGGCAGAATCATATCCCCGGTATTCCAGTTTTTGCAACCCTTCTAAAAGCAGGGGCGCTGCTTCCTGAGCCCCAATATAACCGACAATCCCACACATGGTTCACCTCTTGACCTTTTGCAGGGTACGGTCGCAACCGTTCCCTATGGAGGCTTGCCTTACACCACCAGACCTAACATATCTCTGACTGCCTGTTCCAATCCCACCAAGGCCGCGCGGGCAATGATATTGTGGCCAATGTTTAAATCCACGATACCGGTCAAATCAGCAATGGGTTCCACATTACGATAAGTCAGCCCGTGACCGGCATTCACCGCCAATCCCTGCTCAGCCGCCCACAGGGAGGCCTGTTCCAGTTCTTCTAAAACATCTTCTGCCTGGGAAGTGCCCCAGACCCTGGCATAATGGCCGGTATGCAGTTCGACAAACTGGGCCCCGGTCTTGGCGGCGGCTGTAATTTGGTCTTTATTGGGATCCACAAAGAGCGAAACTATAATGCCTGCATCTTTTAATATGTTCACGGTCTTGGTCAGTCGTTCCTGCTGGGAGACCACGTTCAAGCCCCCTTCAGTGGTCAACTCCTCCCGGTTTTCCGGCACCAAGGTGCACTCATCGGGAAAAAGCTCACAGGCCAGGGAGATCATCTCGTCAGTGGCCGCCATTTCCAAATTGAGTTTGGTTTTAATGATGTCTTTTAATAACCTCACATCGCGGTCCTGAATATGGCGCCGGTCCTCGCGCAGGTGTACCGTAATGCCATGGGCACCGGCTTGTTCCACCAGTACGGCCGCAGCCACAGGATCAGGTTCCCGGTCAAGCCGGGCTTGACGTAGGGTGGCAATGTGATCGATGTTCACGCATAAGTTAGCCATGTCTCTCTCCTTTGTTGGCCGATGCCGATTTCTTTTTCAATGGCCGAAGCCAGACGATCCGCCCAAAAAACCACTTGTGCCCGTGAAGGCGCTTCCACCATGACCCTGGCCAGAGGTTCCGTGCCGGAATAGCGCAGGTTAAAACGCCCCCGCTCACCCAAGGACTTGCTGCCTTCCTGCAAGGCTGCTTTCACTGCCGTCAGCTGCGACAGCTCCGGACGATGTGCCACCGGCACATTGACCAACAATTGCGGATAATTGTTCCAGCCGGAGCATAGGTCGGACAAAGGTTTGCCCTGGGCACGCATGGTGGCCAGCACTTCCAAGGCTGTCACCAACCCGTCACCCGTAGGGGTTAAGCGGGGCAACAGCATATGGCCCGATTGTTCACCGCCCAGCACGGCCCGCTTTTTTTGCATCATGGCCCAGACATAGCGATCGCCCACCGGCGCCCGCAGCATGCTGATGCCCTGCTGCTGGAAGTAGCGCTCCAGGCCCAAATTGCTCATCACCGTGGTCACCACCGTATGGCCGGGTAGTTTCTTTTTTTGTTTGTAATAAACCGCCAGCATGCCTATAAGCCGGTCACCGTTGAGGATTTTGCCTTTTTCATCAATCATAATCACCCGGTCACCATCACCGTCAAATGCCAGGCCGGCGTGAGCCTTCCATCGTTTGACCGCCGCCGCGGTTTTCTTGGGAAAAAGAGAGCCTACCCGGTCGTTGATATTCAAGCCGTTGGGTTTATCACCCAACCATAGGGCCTCTATCCCCAATGCCTCTAAAACCGCTGGCGCGGTTCTGCACGTAGCCCCCTGGGCCATGTCCACCACCAGCCGTAATCCCTTTAAGCCCGCCCGCTCAAATTGCCGCACGACCTGATGACGGTAGTGCGTGGCCGCATTACCGTACCATTCCTCGATCATGCCCATGGCTCGTCCGGTTTTTTGAGGAATGCTTTTCTGCTGGAGTAATTGCCGTTCCAAAGCGCGTTCATCAGCATCAGGGAATTTTCCGCCCTGACGGTCGAAGTATTTTATACCATTGTCCTCCACCGGATTGTGGGAAGCGGAAATCACGATGCCCGCATCCAATTTATAGGCCACGGTCAAGCGGGCCACGGCCGGCGTGGGGATGACCCCAAATTTGATTACTCTGGCGCCGCCCGCAGACAGGCCGGCAGCCAAGGCATGCGCCAAGGCCGGCGAAGAAATTCGCGTATCCCATCCCAGTCCCACTGTACTTCTGCGTTGGAGCCGTTTTAGCAGCAAGTGGGCCGTGGCTTCGCCCAAGCGCAGCACTTCGCCAATATTCAGCGGCCCGACATTGGCCAGGCCGCGTATGCCGTCAGTGCCAAATCTGGTTGGTTGTGGTGTTGGAGTCATGAAATATCCTGTCTGGTTTGTTCTGATGATATTAATGGAGTCCCCGGGCCAAACCAGGTTCCCCAAAACAATCTCGAGCCTCCTGCCAATTTGGCAGGCGACATCCTGCAACACCGAAAACCTTGACTTTAGCCGAGGATGAAGACGTTGCAGGATAAATTGTCGGTTATCTTATCATAGCTGCAATCAGGGGTGCAAATAAATTAGGGTTGTTGCCCTTGGCCCTCTCTCCGAGCCGGCGATGATATCAGACCATCGCGCATGCCGGCTTCTTCAAAGCCTTTGGCCCGCAAGAGGCAGGACTCACATTGCCCACAGGGACTGCCGTCCGCCTTGGGATTATAGCAGGAGGAGGTGCCATGGAAATCCACCCCCAGGCGCACGCCCAATTTGATAATTTCCGCTTTGGACATCCGGATCAAGGGTGCCCGGATTTCTAAAGCCCATTGGTCGGTAACGCCTGCCTTGGTACCCAGCTTGGCCACTTTTTCAAAAGCTTCTAAAAATTCAGGACGGCAATCGGGATAACCGGAATAATCCACGGCATTGGCGCCGATAAACAACGCCTTGGCGTTGAGTACTTCCGCCCAGGCCAACCCCAAGGAGAGGAGCACTGTATTGCGGGCCGGTACATAGGTCAAGGGAATATCCCGGGCCGAAGGCTGCTCACGGCCATCAGGCACGGCCATATCCGTGGTTAAAGCCGATCCCCCAAATTGATTTAGTTCGACTTTGATGATTTTATGTTCTTGCACCCCGTATCGGCCGGCGTGGTTGCGGGCCTGTTCGATTTCAAAGCGATGCCGTTGTCCGTAATCCACGGTCAAGGCATAACAATGAAAGCCTTCTTTGGCTGCCAGAGCCAATGTGGTGGTGGAGTCAAGTCCACCGGAGAGCAGAATAACCGCCCGAGCTGCAGAGCCCACTTGGTCGGAAGTTGTCGCCATATCCAATCACCTGCTTTTCTGGAATAGCCCCTATGATGCCAATAAGTGCCTTGGCAGGCAAGCTAAAAATAGTGTCCATAAAATGATTGCTTTATCACGACGGCGATGGTAAATTGCGGGCAATCAGACAGGATGACCTATCCCCTCAATAGGACATATCCATGACCCATGTTAATGCTCTACCCCCATTTGATCCTCATGAACGCGAAGCGGAACGACTGGCCATGGTCCGTGATCAGATTGAAGGCCGGGGCATTGGGTATTATAAAATACTGCATGCCATGCGCGCTATTCCGCGCCATTTATTTGTCCCCTCCGAGTTGCAAGATCAAGCCTATACTGACACCGCCTTGCCGTTGGCCGAGCAAGCCACCATTTCTCAGCCTTATGTCATGGCCATGATGGTTTCTTTGTTGCGTCCTGAGAAGGGCCAGCGTGTGCTTGAGATCGGAACCGGCTCCGGCTATCAAGCCGCTTTGCTGGCCCACATGGGTGCACAAGTTTTTTCCATGGACATCCAGGAACCGTTGGTACGCAAGGCTGTGGCCCCCTTAACCAGGCTGAACCTCATGGACACTATTAAATTGCGGGTGGGAGATGGCTATGAAGGCTGGCTGGAAGCGGGTCCCTTTGACGGCATCTTGCTGTCCTGCTCGGTCAGGACTATTCCCGAGCTTCTGATTCGGCAGCTAAAGGTAGGCGGAAAATTGGTAGCCCCGCTGGGCCCCGCTGGTCAAACCCAAACCTTAACTTTGGCGGTTAAAAAGCCGGACCACTCGTTGAGCTATGATAGCCTTTCCAGTGTGGTCTTTGTGCCCTTGGCCGGCCCTCATGCTGAAGATGAGAGCAGGCCGCCGGAGTGATGATTAAGGTGGCGGCTGTTAACGGATCATTTTCATTTTGATCTGGCTGGGGTTAAGCCAAACCACGGAGGTTATCGTCAATTCCTGCCAGCTGTAGTTGGGATTGCAGAGGAACGTAATCTGATATTTTTGTTCCATATCCAATTCATCCTGCTTTAAAATCCAAGCCACAATTTCCTTAACGCCGCAGGAATTGAGGAAGGTCAACTCGCTTAAATCCACCTCCAGAGCTTTATACTGATGACTCACCATAAGGTCGTGAATTTTACTAAAAAAAGGCTGCATCACCTCATTGGGATTGGGCATTTCAATGCTGCCTGCCAATTTGACCCGTCCTGCTTGTACACTCAAGGTTAATTTTTCATAAGTCGTAGGTTCCATGTCAAACATGTGTTTCCCCTTTATCAGAAGGCGCTGTAAACCGGGCATTAACGAGCAGCCAATCAGCTTCCAAAAATCGGGCACTTAGCTGGGCAGATGATTCATAGGCCACCCGAGCCAGCCCGATATTGGCCTCCCCTTGCCTTTGATGCACCGAACTGCGCATTTTGGCAATATAGTAATCTAGAGGATCGCCGGTCTCCATTTCCTCCAGACAGGCAAAAAGCCGTTTGGCGTGAACAGGATCGGCATGATTATAAACCAACAGCTCTACAGGCTCCTCATCATTCAAATGACAGATGGTCAGCTTGACCTCGCTGTTCAAGGAATACTTCACCGCATTTTCCAATAATTCCGAAGCGGCCAACACCACTTTTTCCAACTGCAAATGATCCTGCAGATAAAGGGCCAACACATTGAGCAGATAACTCCGGACAAATGGAACAAACTCAAACAAAGGGCTAAAGCGCATTTCAATAAATTTATTTTGCCCATCACGGTTTTGAGTGACCATGGTTCATCCTTTTGGCTTTCTCCGGGCTGGCTCACGCCTCGCCGGCCAACCCCAGTGCTGGTGGGTTCACTAAAGCATCGGCATGCAGCCTGCCTCCATAAAGGGCTTAACCTAACTTACATTTTTTCAGTGCGGGCCACCATTATTCATGCATTTGGCCGTTCGGTCAAGTCTTGGCTAAATAAAGATCCGACCAAAAATAAACTACCCCAAAATCAATTGCGAGGTATGGGGATAGGGAAGGAAGAAGATCATTATTTTTATTGCCGCTTTAACCTTTCCTCCGGATTAGGCCTCGGCTTGTCTTGAGAAGAAGGCCGGACCTCCATTTAAGACCGAGCTGCTTACACCGATACTTTAGGGTGCAACCACTGGCCCCGGTGTGTCTATCCGGGGATGTGGTTTTCCCAGGCCCCTTCAAGCAGACCGGAGGTTGAGGTCATGCTGCAGCGGAAAAAAAATAATAGAGGTAGCGGCGATGTCCCAAACAGCAGTGATGATATTGGTAACCCTTTGTGCCCTGGGGTTCTTAAGTCTCCTAGCGGTGGCGGTGGTGACCCAGCAGCAGCAGCCCTGGTATCGATTTATTTTTCGATTCAGTCAGCGCCGGCGACTCATGGGCCAGAACGCCGAGAAATTGATTCGGCAATATTTGAAAAAAGAACAGTTGCAGCATACTTGTTTTGTCCTCAACGACAAGCAGTTAACCCTGTCCATGCTGCTCAACCAAACAGAACGTGAATTTGCTCAGGTCAACTTAAAAAAACGGCAATTGCGGGAAAGACTGGATGCGGCTTTGGGTGCGGCCCTGGTGCAACGGCCCAGTCTTGAAGCCCTAACCGCTTTGGCTAAACATTCGCCGACAGAATACAGCCAATTGTTCTGCATTGCGCTGGCCGGTTATGCCGTGGCCCGTGCTTCTTTGACGCTAATTGGTGCAGACCACTATCATCGTTTGATCCATCCTAAAATTTTTAAAAAAATGACTTCCGGCGGAGTGAGGGAACAGAGCCTCAATCTCAACATGTTAAAGGCCGCCAATCCTCTGCCCTGGTTCATGATCGAGCATGCCTTTGACTATTGGCAAAGCAACCGAACATTACTAAACCGGGCTTATCTGCAAAGCCTGGTCACCAATCAGGATGACCCCTTCAGAACCATCGTCATGACCGGTTATAGCGTGGGTTTAAAAAGCAATCTCATCGATCAGTTGACCTGTCTGGCGGCCTAGGAGGCTGAGCAATTAGTTATTCAGCGTCCCGAGTAATCGGAAATCGACCATCGAAAATTAATCCATTCGTTCAACTGCGGTCGATTGCTTATCCCGCTGTTGACGGAATCGATTCTCGATTTTCGTATTATAGACTATTGCTAGGGCGTTTTCGCGTTTAGGGACCAGCACCGGCCTTGGCGTCGCCCTTCGGCCAGCATGCGTTGTTGCAAAGCCAAAAGAAAAGACGGCTTGTCATTAATCCAGTCCGGCGCCACCAGCAAGGGTCGCGGGCAATCGGCAGTAACGCGTTCAATGATCGTGGTGGGCGGCAAATAATCCAAAAAAGTCATTACCCGTTCCAGGTAGGCCTGCTGAGTTAACAAGCTGATCCGGCCCTGCGCATAGGCTTCGGCCAAAGCCGTGCCTTTGACAGCGTGCAGTGGATGGAGCTTGACAGCATCCACGCCCCAAACAGCACATTGCCGGGCCGTGGCTGCTTCCATGACGGTTGTCTCTTGCGGCAAGCCTAATATGACATGGGCGCTGAGCTTGATTTTCGGAAAACTTCTGATCATCGTCACCGCCTGGTCAAAAGCCTTGCGGTCATGACCACGATTGATCAGAAGCAGGGTTTGATCATGAATGCTTTGCAACCCCAATTCCAACCACACCTCGTAATCTTCAGTATAGCTGTTGATCAATGCCATAATGGAATTGTCCAGGCAATCGGGCCTGGTGCCTATGGCCAAGCCTTTGATCTCAGGAAAGGCCCGGATGGTGTCATAAGCATCCTTTAACTGTGCCGGCGACCCGTAAGTATTGGTAAAAGCTTGAAAATAAGCAATGAACCGATGGATTCCCCGGTTATGACCCTGTTCCACACCCTCGCGCAACTGGTGAATGAGAGGCAATGGTTCAGGTCGGCAATGGGGCGAAAAGGCTTGGGGATCGCAAAAGATGCACCCGTCATAAGACAGGGTGCCGTCACGGTTGGGGCAACTAAATCCAGCATGGAGACTAAGCTTGCGAGTAGGCCCGCCGAAGCGTTCTTTTAAATAGGCGGCATAGGTGCGGTAAGGCGTCTGTGCAGGCACGAGTTATTTCTTCCTGAGGTGGAGCAGGATCAAGGAGATGGCAGCCGGCGTAATGCCCGAAATGCGCGATGCCTGGCCCAGGGTCTCCGGCTGATGGACGCTTAATTTCTCCACCACTTCCAAAGATAAGCCCGGCAGGCCCTGATAGCGAAAGTCTTTGGGGATTTTATAGTGGTCCAGATGAAGCGCTTTCTCGATTTCTTCCTGTTGGCGCTTGATATAACCTTCATACTTTACCCGGACCTCCACAGCCTGTTTAAGGTCTTCCGGGATCAGAGCCGAGGCTTCATCCAGGCGGGCCAGGTGTTCATAATGGATTTCCGATCGTTTTAACAAGGTCAGCAAGGAATAGCTTTTGCCGGCCGGCCCACCCCTATCCCCCAGGAGATCTTCCAGATGGGGATGATCAGTTACTTTACTGTGTTCTAGACGTTTCCGTTCCGCAGCAATAGCAGCCATCTTGGTTTGAAATTGGCTGTAACCCTCGTCGCTGACCAGGCCCAATTGATGCCCCCAGGCTGTGAGTCGTTCATCGGCATTGTCTTCACGGATCACCAAACGGTACTCCACCCGGGATGTAAACATGCGGTATGGTTCATTGGTGCCCTTTGTGACCAGGTCGTCAATCAGCACCCCCAGGTAGGCCTGGCTGCGGTTCAACACAAAGGGAGGACGTGCTTTCACTTGCAAGGCCGCATTGATACCAGCCAGCAATCCTTGGGCAGCGGCTTCTTCATAGCCCGTGGTCCCGTTAATTTGGCCGGCAAAAAACAGGCCGTCAAAGCGTTTACATTCCAAAGTGCGTTTTAATTGTGTCGGTAGAAGAAAGTCATGTTCAATACCATAACCGGGTTGCACAATTTCCGCCTTTTCCAGGCCGGCCACGGAATGAACCACGTCCAATTGAATAGCTTCCGGCAGACTGTTGGACAGACCATTGGGATAAAAGCGGTCAGTATTCAGGCCTTCCGGTTCCACAAACACATGATGACTGTCACGCTCGGGAAATTTGACAATCTTGTCTTCCACAGAAGGACAATAGCGCACACCCGTGCCGGTTATGTCACCGCCGTAGAGCGCGGACTGAGTCAGGTGTTCGCGGATGAGGTGATGGGTCCTGGGATTGGTATGGCCGATATGGCAGCTCACCTGGGACAATTGTGGCTGGCGGGGGGAACGGGTGGAAAAAGGGATATACCCTTCATCTCCCGGCTGCTCGGTTAATCGGGAAAAGTCAATGCTGCTGCCCTTGAGCCTGGGGGTGGTGCCGGTTTTAAAGCGCCCAAAGGTCAGGCCCAAGGCCTGCAAGCGTTCGGGCAGCTGATCCGAGGGACCATCTCCCAGCCTGCCACCCCGGATTTTGGTGCGGCCAATATGGATTAGACCATGGAAAAACGTGCCCACAGTCAGCACGGCGGTTTTGGCATTAACCGGCCCGTGATTGGTGGTCACCACAGCTCTGACCTGCTGTCCTTCCAGGATCAAGTCCTTAATCTCATCTTCCATAATGGTCAAATTGGGCAGCGCTTTTAAATAGGCCTGCGCTTCCTGCTGATAGACCTGCATATCCACTTGCATGCGCGTGGAACGTACGGCCGCGCCCCGCGATTGGTTGAGCTGACGATAATGAATACAGGCCTTGTCCGCGAGCAAGCCCATGACCCCGCCCAGAGCATCAACTTCCTTTACCAGCTGGCCCTTGCCGACTCCGCCTATGGCAGGGTTGCAGCTCAGGACCCCGATATGATCAATTGACTGGGTGATTAAAAGGGTGGCACAGCCCATGGTGGCGGCAGCTGCTGCGGCTTCCAGGCCGGCGTGGCCTGCCCCCACCACCACCACTTCGGCGGACCATGATTGGGAAGAGGACTTCATGAAAAACGATTCCACAACCTTTCATTTTTTTAGGGATTCAATGCTGTAAATTAAATCCTGGCTGGGCGCGGTTTGATAATAAATGCGGGCCGTGGTGTTGGTTTGCCAGTCCTTGACCGCAAACAATCCACCTGCAGTTTCCCACAACAGTCGCCCAGCGCGCACCGGAGAAAACTGGCCGTCTTCATGATCTTGACACTGGGCCAGTTGGTCGGTCCAGGTCTGGAGCAACTCGTCCTGATCCAAGAGTTGTTGTATGGCCGCTGTCATCTGGCCTTTTTCCTGGGGGATAAGTTGTCCGTATTGGTAAGCCAGCTGGATGAGCACTAAAGAAATGAACCGTTCGATATTTTCAACAGTCATTAGCGTCAGGTCACATTCCGCCAGCTTAAAAGCGCTGCCAATACCGCAGGTATTTTTCAGGATGATATCGGCAATTTCCACCATGTCGCTTAAAATCCCCGCCAGCTCCTTGCCTGCCTGATGGCTCTTGGTCTTCATAGCCTGGACAACCTGGTTCTGACGCTGGATCACGCTCTCTTTCAGTTTCAGCTCCCCATGATGGTCCCAGCCCTGCTGCCCTGAGAGGGTAGCTTCTTTTAAATGGTCCATACGGTCTGAACTCATAACTAATCCTCTCTAAAAGGATGATTTTTATTATATCGTCCGGCTCTGGTTTTTAATACCAAATTATTTTTTCCGTTGCCATTTAACTGCAAACATGCTGTCCATGACGAACGCACCAGGATAGGTTTTAAAATAGCCCGCATGGTCCCAATAAGGCTGCAGAACCGGATCAGGTTGATCAGAAAAGGTCAACAGCTGAAAGTCCGAATGCCGATGTTGAAAGCCATCAACCTGGTCTTCGTTCTCTTCCCTAGTGGTGGTGCAGGTGGAATAAATCAACTTCCCGCCCGGTTTGACAAACGTACTGGCTTCATCCAATAGGCCGGCTTGAATCTTCCCCAGGCGGACGATGTCTTCCGGGGCAATCCGCCATTTGGTCTCCGGGTGCCTCCTGAGTGTGCCCAACCCTGAACACGGCGCATCCACCAGCACGCCGTCAGCCAGGAGCGCGTCCGGCTTGGTGGCTAAAACATCAACCCCGGTTAATCCCAAACGCCGCACATTGTCCATCAACAGGGCCCGCTTGGCAGGGGTGACATCATAGGCCTTAACCTGGCCTTGATCGTCCATAAGCTGCGCCAAGTGCGTCGTCTTGCCACCAGGAGCAGCGCAGAGATCGAGCCAGGTTTCCTGAGGTTGAGGATTGGCCAGCCGCCCGATTAATTGGGACCCGCCGTCTTGAAGATAAAACCAGCCCTGCTTAAATCCAGGCCAGGTTTGAACTGGTCTGTCGGTCCTGGCTGCCACCAGGCTGTCCGGCACAGGACCAGGCGTCGTCTCAATGCCCTCAGTCTCCAAGGCCTGAGCCAAAGCTGCGGTGGATTGCTTCAGGGTGTTAACGCGCAGCACCAACGGTGGCACCTCATTGGCCGCGGCCATCATCGTTTCCGCTTGTTCCGGGCCCAATTGCTCCAGCCATTGAGCCGCAAGCCAGACTGGAAAAGCATGGGCTGCCGTTAAATAGCCCAATAAATCAGTCGTTTTATCGGGAAGAGGTCTGCTGCCCTGTCGCAGCCATTGTCTCAATACAGCATTAACAAAGCCGGCCATGGCCTGGGAAAAATGCGTTTTGGCCAACTCTACGGCTTCATTCATCCAGGCGTGAACAGGAATACGTTGCAGATAAAGCTGCTGATAAATAGCCAAACGCAGGAGATTTTTTAATTTCGGTTTGGGTTCTTTTTTCCAAAGCGGAGCCAACTGGTAATCCAGGGAGGTTCGATGCTTAATCACCCCCAACACCAGGGTGCGGCAAAGCGCCTGGTCTTGAGCGGAAAGCGGCTGTTGCTGCTGCAACTGATCCAACAAGGTATCGGCCCACCCCCCCTGCTGCTCGGTTTGATTAATAATGGTCCAAGCCCAATAGCGGGCGCTGCGTTTGCTGTTCATGATGAATGCTCCCAGCAGACACCTCCTGGTGGTTAAGAGACGCGTCCGCTTTTTCAATACTACTGGCCCTTAAAGAAATCGCGGATGAGCAGGCGTCCTACCTACAGGGCCTGTGTAATCCTGATCAAGAAAAATTATCGCCCAACAGGGCTGCTGCAAAGGCAGGACTTATACTTGTCTGGCCATGTCACGTAAATTGGCGACGCGCTGTTCCAGCGAGGGATGGGTGGAAAACAACGAGGTCAACCACCCGGCTTTAAAAGGATTAACAATAAACAAATGCGCTGTTGCACTCTGCTGGCCAGTGGCCAGCACCGGATGGCGGCTGGCTTGTTGGTGTAATTTTTCCAGAGCCCGCACCAGGGCTTCCGGATCCTTGGTTAAACGGGCCGACCCCCGGTCCGCCTCAAATTCACGAGAACGGGAAATAGCCATCTGAATCAGCAAAGCCGCAATCGGCGCCAGAATCATCATCACCAGCGACACCAGGATATTATCCCGGTCACGGCCGCCGCCGAAAAAGAAGGCCAGCCGTCCCAGCATGGCAATGGCACCGGCCATGGTAGCGGCCACAGCTCCAATAAGAATATCGCGATGACGTACATGGGAAAGTTCGTGGGCCAATACGGCCGCCAGTTCTTCCCGGTTTAAGATGCCCAAAATCCCGGTGGTGACCGCCACCACCGCATGTTGGGGATTGCGGCCGGTGGCAAAGGCATTGCACATGGTGGTGTCGATGACTTTCACCTTGGGCACGGGTAGGTCAGCCCGCTGAGCCAGTTCTTCCACCAGGTCCACCACGGCCTGTTCCCGTGGCTGAGGATCGCGGGCTTTATACATGGCCAGCACAATTTTGTCGGAAAACCAGTAGCTTGAAAAATTAAGCAGTACGGCCAGCCCAAAGGCCAGGATCATCCCCTGATTACCACCCAGACGAGCGCCTATAAGCATGAGCAGCATGGTCATGGCGGTCAATAACATAAACGTTTTTAAAGCATTCCACATAACGGTCCTCCTCACTTGTGGCTTCCACCTTGCCGGATCAAATAATGCTATCGACAGATCATGGGCAGGCTCAGATGGTTTTAAGCATGTTGGCTACCAGCCGACCTATGCGATCGGCATCTTCATCACGGAGTGCCATAAAAAACAGGCCTGCGCCGTGCTGGCCTTCCACTAATCCATGATCAGAAACCCACACAATTTCAGCAAAAGCACTTACCCGTTTGTCCTCGTCAGGCAAGGTCATCTCGATCTTTAAAATATCACCTTTTTCCAAATACCTCTCTGACACCAAGAACAAGCCTTCGGAAGAGATGTTTTTCGAATCTCCCGCCAGCTGTTGCCGTTCTTTATCCAAGGTCAGATAGGCTTCATCGCTCTCGTTGATCACTTTGAACTCTACTGGCAGGGTCACCCTAATTCTGGGGTGTTTTCTTTTTTCAACTGATAAAGACCCGCTCTCCATACCTGCTCTCCTTTTCTTTCGGTCTAAATCATTATTGGCCGTTTCATCATAGCATAGACCTACTATCCTTAATAGGGTCTGGCCCTTAGTTCTTGTGGCCAAAAGCGGTCCATTATTGAAAGACCTTCATGGTGGTGATGCTGCATTGCAAAAAAGGTCTGTAAGCACCAGGCACGCTTGCACCTTACAGAACCGCAACAGAAGTTGATTAGCTTCTATTCGAAAAGGCTATTTGGTTAAAAGACCACCAACGTATTGCACCATTCTTTGGGCGGCATTGAAACAAACCGCATCGGCGAGCGGTTTGTTTCTTTGAAGCAGTTTGCTCTGCTAACCGCTGTTCGCCCAAAGGATGTTACCACAGCAATCCGTAGCAAGAACGAACTAGGGCATGCTCAGCTTTCTTGATCGAGCACTTGATTGACCATACGGTCCGCTTCCTTGTTCTGAGCCCGGGGCACATGGGCAATATCCCAGGCTTTAAAATGAGTCAGACTGACCTTTACACTTTCCCATAGAGGTTTTAGCACTGGATGTTTTACTTTATACAGGCCCAGCAGCTGTTTAACGATCAGCTCGGAGTCCAACCGAATATGCAGGGTTTCAATACCATGGGCCTTGGCCATCTGCAGGCCCAGCAGCACCCCTTGGTATTCAGCCACATTATTGGTGGCCCGGCCCAAAAACCGGCCTTGTTCGTCCAACAACTTGCCCTCATGTTGGAGCACGGCGCCTGCGGCCGCAGGACCGGGATTGCCCCGGGCACCGCCATCACAATATAAGCTGGCTTCCTTCATCCGGCCATGGCCTTTCTCAGGTCGTGCAGGCTTAGCACATCCTGTAAAAGTTTGGGCAGGTCGTCTAAGGGCAGCATACTGGCTGAATCGGACAGGGCATGTTCAGGATTAGGATGGGTCTCCAAAAACAGACCATTGATCCCTGCCGCCACGGCAGCTCGGGCCAGCACTGGTATGAATTCGCGGTTGCCGCCGGATTGCCTGCCCCCGCCCGGCAACTGCACACTATGGGTGGCATCAAACAAAACCGGCACCTGCCACTGACCCATAATAGCCAGACTGCGCATATCCACCACTAAATTATTGTAACCAAATGATGTGCCCCGCTCGGTCACAAGAATATTGGGATTGATGCCACGGACTTTAGCCAGCACCTGCTCCATATCCCAAGGCGCTAAAAACTGGCCTTTCTTAATGTTCACCGCTTTTTGAGTTTGGGCGGCTGCCGTAAGCAGACTGGTCTGGCGGCATAAAAACGCCGGAATTTGGATAACATCCAAAACCGTGCTGGCCAGGGGTATTTCCCGGGCTTCGTGAACATCGGAAAGCACCAGCAGGCCCAATTTTTCTTTCAGTTCCTGGAGAATGGCCAAGCCATCCTCCAGACCAGGCCCGCGGAAAGACTCCCCGGAAGACCGGTTGGCTTTATCATAGGACGCCTTAAATACCAAGGTTACCGGTTTATTGGCTACCATCTCCAGCAAAGATTCGGCAATCTGAAAAGCCAGGGCTTTGCTCTCCAGCACACAAGGGCCGGCCACCAATAAAAAGTCAGTGTCCCCAAAGGGATGGCCGCCGAGACTAATGGCCTGCATGTTGTTTCCTGGTTTTTTTATTTTTTGGGGTGGTTGGTTCCTGATGGGCCAAAGTCGCCTTGACAAAATGATTGAAAAGCGGATGGGCTTCGGTGGGCCTGGATTTAAATTCAGGATGGAATTGTCCTGCCACAAACCAGGGATGATCCTTGATCTCTATCATTTCCACCAACTGTTCATCGGGCGATGTCCCGGAAATGATCAGCCCTTGCGCTTCCAGCATTTCCTTATAGTAATTGTTAAATTCATAGCGGTGACGGTGACGTTCAAAAATCACTTTTTCCCCGTAGGCCTTGGCGGCCAGGGTATGGGGTTTGAGACGGCATGGATAGGCGCCCAGGCGCATGGTGCCGCCCAGTTCCCTGACACCCTGCTGTTCCGCCAGGAGAGCAATCACCGGATGAGGCGTCTTGGGTTCAATCTCAGTGGTATGGGCCTGGGCCAAACCAGCCACATGGCGGGCAAATTCAATCACCGCGCAATGCATACCCAGGCAAATACCGAAAAAGGGGATTTTTTGCTCCCGGGCAAATTTAACCGCATGAATTTTGCCCTCAATGCCGCGGCTGCCGAAACCGCCCGGCACCAGAATACCATGGCATTGTCTCAGGTTGGCCCAAGCCTCTTTGTTGTTTTTAACCAATAGATCGGCATCGATCCAGGCAATGTCCACAGCTGAACGGTTGGCCAACCCCCCATGCAGCAAGGCTTCCTTGATGCTCTTATAGGCATCCTGAACTTCCATGTATTTACCCACCACTGCAATCTTGGCGCGCTTGGGCGGTTTTTTGGCCAAGGTCACGATTTTTTTCCAGCGCTCCAGCCGTACCGGTTTGATTTTCAAAGCCAGCTTCTTTAACACGATCTCATCGAACTTTTCCCGCTCAAACATAAGCGGTACTTCGTAAATGGTTTTAACATCAATAGCTTGGACCACGGCCTCCACATTGACATTGCAAAAGAGGGATATTTTATTTTTCAGCTCTGCGCTCAGGGCATGTTCGGTCCGGCACAAAATAATATCCGGCTGGATGCCGATAGAGAGCATCTGGGAGACTGAATGTTGGGTGGGCTTGGTCTTAAGCTCACCGGCTGCGTGAATATAAGGCACCAGGGTCAAATGAATGTTAATCACATTAGTCCGGCCTTCTTCCAACCGGAATTGACGGATGGCTTCCAGAAACGGCAGGCTCTCGATATCGCCGATGGTGCCTCCAATTTCAATAATGGCCACATCCACCTTGCGCTGAGCCACCACTTTTCTGACCCGTTCTTTGATTTCATTGGTGATGTGCGGTACGACCTGCACGGTTTTGCCCAGGTATTCCCCGCGCCGCTCTTTTTTGATAACAGCATTATATATTTTGCCGGTGGTGACATTGCTGTATTTAGTAATCACCGAATGGGTAAACCGTTCGTAATGGCCCAAATCCAGATCCGTCTCCGCACCATCTTCCGTCACGTAGACTTCGCCGTGTTGATAAGGACTCATGGTGCCCGGGTCGATATTAATGTAAGGATCGAATTTGGCCATGGTGATCGTCAGGCCGCGGGCTTCAAGCAAAGCGCCTAAAGAGGCCGCTGCCAGGCCTTTGCCCAGCGATGACACCACCCCCCCGGTCACAAAAATATATTTCGTCTGTTGGGCCATAAATTTCCTCCTCCAGGAAAATAAAATCGCCATAAAATTTTCCGGCATCAATACACATTGGGGTGCTTATGTAGTTGTTGGACCTTGAATCGGATGTTCTTGACTGTCGCCACAATTTTATTGAACAACTTGGTGGGGACCTCTTATTCTACACAACTGAATGAAAATATCAATTCAATTCGATAAAATTTGAGGAAGCGCGCCAGGGCAAAAGCATGGGCAGGTTCAGTTGGTCACGAGTAATCTCGGCCTGGGGGCTGGATTACTCGTGACCAAACGGACATGGGGAGGGCACTGATAATTACCAGTTTTCCGCCAACAATTCAAAATAGGCCTGGGGATGGGCGCAGGCCGGACAGGCACCAGGCGCAGTATCACCTTCATGTAAATAGCCGCAATTGCGGCAGCGCCAGACCACGGACTTATCCTTTTTAAAGACCGTGCTATTCTCGAGATTTTTCAAAAGACCGAGATAGCGTTTTTCATGCTGCTTCTCCGCCACACACACAAACTCAAAAAGTTTGGCCACCGCTTCAAAACCCTCTTCCCGGGCCACTTGGGCAAAGCCAGGATAAAGATCGGTCCATTCTTCGTGTTCTCCGCCAGCCGCAGCTTTGAGATTTTCCGCGGTAGTGCCGGTGATCCCAGCCGGATACATGGCCGTAATTTCGGTCATACCACCCTCGAGAAAACTAAAAAATCGTTTGGCATGTTCTTTTTCCTGATTGGCGGTTTCCTCGAAAATATCGGCGATTTGCACGTAACCTTCTTTTTTGGCCACACTGGCGAAATAGGTATAGCGGTTACGGGCTTGTGATTCCCCGGCAAAGGCTTTTAATAAATTTTTTTCTGTTGCCGTTCCTTTGATCTTACCCATGATTAACCTCCTTGGTTAAAGTAGCTCTTTTGTACACCAAAATCCGGGACTGAACAAGTTAGTTTTTCGGAAGTTTCCCTTCCCGCCGCTACTGTGCTACAATGCCGCCTAATCAGACAAGGTTAAGGTTTTGATTTTCTTTCCGTTCTTCCCATTGGCCGGAGAAAAAAGATTTAAAAGAAGTGATGACCGCAAGATGGAGAGAATGGGAAGAAAAACTTGAGGTTAGGACAACCATGAAAATTCGCTTATTGGGATTGGGTCTCACTGCGGCGCCTTATATTGAAAAAGGTATTGTTTATTATCAAAAACGATTAAATCATTATCTTCCCTTTGAAACCACATTTCTGCCTGATCCTAAAAAGGCGGGCTCCCTGCCCATTCCCCAGCGCAAACAGGTGGAAGGTCAACTGCTATTGAAGCATCTCCCCGCCGGTCAGCAGGCTATCCTGCTCGATGAGAAGGGCGACACCATGACCTCCCTCCAATTCGCTCATTTTCTGCAGAGTCACATGAACAGCAGCTTGTCCACCCTGACCTTGGTCATAGGAGGACCCTATGGTTTTTCTTCTGAGGTTTATGCTGCTGTACCCAAGCGCCTCTCCTTTTCCAAAATGACTCTGGCCCATGATCTTATTCGCCTGGTGGCGGTCGAACAACTATATCGCGCCATGACCATTTTGAAAAACGAGCCTTATCATCATGAATAGACTGATCAAAGGAATAAAAAAAAGATATGCCCGGATGGAGTACGGGTTGCGCCATGCGCCCTGGTTTCGCACTTACAGCGGGCATGCGCGGGTGTTTTTTCCCTGCTGTTCCCTGGCAGAGGCGGATGCTGCTTTGACCCTGCAAACCTGGGCGCATCTGCATCGTCAGGACAAAGCCATCGGCCTGTGGCAGGACTGCTGCGGTATGCCCCTAATTTATGCCCATGCCACTCAGGCCGCGGTCACCGTTGAAGCACGTCTGGTAACCATGATTGAAAGCAACCATATCCAGGAAATCATTACACCCTGTAGCACCTGTCACAAGCGCTTTACCGCCATCTTTGCAAAGCTGGCTCATCCGCCCAAATTAACCTTCTTGTATGATCTATTGTCACCAACCCGACCCTTGGACACCGGAATGGAGGAGCTGTTGGTTCATCATCCTTGTCCTGCCCGTGCCCATCGTGACTTGTCTTCTTCTTTTTATGGTCTGGCGAAAAAAATGCACTTGCCCGTGACTCCGGCTGGGACCAGCCACCCGCTTTCCTGCTGTTTGTCCAAAACCCCGGCCAGCAAGAGTAAACGTCTCCGCCACCAGGCTAAGGCGTTTGTGACCTACTGCGCCCATTGTGCGCGAACTTTCCAGCCCGGCCTTAACATGGTGCATATCCTGCAGTTATTTTTTCAGTCCAGCGCACCCCTGCGCCAGCGCTCGTGGTTTAACAAATTAATGAATTTACGGAAAATCAATCAGCAGTGGCGGACTTACCTGAAGTCAGGCAAATGAGGGATGCCTCTAAGACTGAGATTTGCGTTTGTTCATCATTGCCACGGCGCAGACGAGGTCTTCCGGCGTATCCACGGAAAGCGTGGCCCGGCGCACGGGTACCACTTTAATCCGGATACCATGCTCCAGGGCGCGCAGTTGTTCCAATTTCTCCGTCAGCTCCAAGGGGGTATGTGGCAGTTGGGCAAACCTCAGTAAAAAACTGCGGTGGTACGCATAGATGCCCAAATGCAATCTGGGTTGGGCTGCGCCCCCGCTGTGATCACCATCTCGGGAAAAAGGAATGGGAGCACGTGAAAAATAAAGTGCATAGGCTTCGCGATCAATAACCACTTTGACAGCATTGGGATTGTGCAGATCTTCCGGCGGCAGGGGCGCCGCCAGCGTGGCCATCAACAGCCGATGATCGGCTTGAAAAGGGGCCACTACTTTATCCAGATATTGCGGAATAAGAAAAGGTTCATCACCCTGAATATTCACCACCACATCGCAAGGGATGCGCTCCACGACCTTGGCAAGTCGGTCCGTGCCGGAGGCGCAAGCCGCGGGAGTCATCATGGCTTCCCCGCCGAAGGCTTCCACAACCGTTTTAATACGCTCATCATCAGTGGCCACGATCAGCCGGTTAAGGCTTTTGGCCTTGCCGGCCCGGCGCCATACATGTTCAATCAAGGGCCTTCCATTGATCATCGCCAGCGGTTTGCCCGGCAGGCGGCTGGCGCCAAAACGCGCCGGAATGATGCCGATCACACGCATGCCCGGCCTAGCCTTCCTGACCGTAACGGCTGAGGATAAGGTCAATAATGCCGGTGGTGCTGCGGCCTTCCACCAGAGGAATGGACTTCACTTCCCCGCCCAAAGCCTCCACGGTCTCCCGGCCGATGACTTGGTCCTTGGGCCAATCAGCGCCCTTGACCAGAATAAGCGGTTCCAAGCGCGCAATCAGACTGCCCGGATTATCTTCTTCGAAAATCACCACCAGATCCACGCATTCCAGGGCTGCCACCAATTCGGCCCGCTCCTGTTGGGAAAGAATCGGCCGCTTGGGACCTTTAATCCTGGCCACCGAAGCATCACTGTTGATGCCCACCACCATGGCATCGCCCAAGAGGCGGGCCTGATGAAGATAGGTCACATGGCCTTGGTGTAAAATATCAAAGCAGCCGTTGGTAAACACAGGTACGCGTGCCTGGGTCTTCCAACGCTTGACGGTTTGGGCGGCCTCCTCCTGGGACATAATTTTGGATCGGGGATCGCGGGGTATGCTTAAGATGACTTCCAAGGTTCTTCTCCAATTCTTTTGCTCAGTTCTTTTTGATTGGTGGTGGCTACGCCAACCTCAGCCACCGTAATGCCCGCCGCACAATTGGCCGCTACAGCGGCTTCCTTAAAATTGGCACCGCTGGCCAGGGCTAGCGTGAGCGTGGAGATCACCGTGTCGCCGGCCCCGGAGACATCATAGACTTCCCGGGCCACGGTATGAATATCAGAAAAGCCGGCCTGACGCTCGAACAAAGCCATGCCTTCTTCTCCCCGGGTGATTAAGATGGCTTCACAATTAAGCTGCTCCAGCAGGCGTTGGCCGGCAACTTTGAGCGAGTGCCGGTCCTTGATCTTCATTTGGGAAGCTTTCTCGGCTTCCATCTGGTTGGGCGAGATCAAGGTTAGGCCCACAAAATTGCCGATGTTCTCCGGCTTGGGATCACCGGTTATAATCTTATGATAGTGATTGGCCATGGCAATGACTTCGGCGCATAAACTCGGCGTCAGCAGGCCTTTATTATAGTCCGACAAAATGACGGCATCCACCTTGGGTATGGCGGTTTTAATTTTTTTCAACAGGGTCTTTTCCAATTCCGCATCAATGGGGTGCGGGTTTTCATGATCAATACGCACCACCTGCTGGGAGTGAGCGATAACTCTGGTTTTGGAAATGGTCGGCCGCCCGCTATCTTGCACAATCAATTTGGTGGCCACCCCTTCCCGGCGCAACAGACGCAGAATTTCAGTACCCTGCCCATCCTGGCCAATCACGCCGGCCAGCAACACCTGGCCACCGAGAGCGCACAGATTGTTGGCGACATTGGCCGCACCGCCGGCCAAATCCGATTCCCGTTGCACATGCACCACCGGAATAGGGGCTTCCGGGGAAATCCGTTCTACTTTACCCCAGATGTACCGGTCCAGCATGATGTCACCCACCACCAGAATGGTTTTACCGCTAAAACCCTGCACCAGGCGTTTTAAGCGAGCCGCCTTGACATTTCTCATGCTGAAGCTCCTTCCAGGCGGGGAAAGACCAACTCTTCAATCAATTTGCACATCACATGCCCCAGTGCCAAATGAATCTCCTGAATGCGCATGGTGTTACGCGAGGCCACGGCCAGGGCAACATCCGCCTGAACATCCATTTGCCCGCCTTGCCCGGTGAAGACAACGATGTGCATTTGCCGTTCACGGGCTGTGGCCATGGCTTTAAGCACATTGACGGAATTGCCGGAGGTACTGAGGCCCCAGAGTACATCGCCAGGCTGGCCCAAGGCCTCCACCTGTCTGGAAAAAACATGTTCAAAGCCATAATCATTGGCCAGGGCTGTCAAGGCCGATGTGTCGGTGGTCAGCGCAACCGCGGCCATGGCCGGACGCTCCCGTTGGTATAACCGGGCCACCAGTTCAGTGGCATAATGCTGAGCATCCGCGGCGGAGCCGCCATTACCGCAAATGAGAATCTTGTGTCCCTTCTGGATGGCCTCGGCCATCAGACGGGCAGCCTGCTCCAGAAAACGGGGAAACTGCTCTGTTGCTTGCTGCCGCAGGGCAATGCCCTCAGCAAGTTCCTGTCGTGCCATTTCTTCCAAGCGGTTCATGGACAAACTCCTTATGGTTGGCAATGAGGCCGGAAAGGGCCAGCGGAAATCCAAGATGGCCTTTATTATATGGATTTATGTTTTTTTGGCTATGATTTTTTATGCGGAATGCCCAACGCGGATGATAACGCGTGTTGCCACGTCTCTCTAAACCGGCAAGGTCGGAAATAAATGTCATTGCTACCGCCAAGCTCGACAAGAAAGATTAAGACCTTGTTAGAATACTTTTCCACCGGCCTTTCTTAGCGATCCTTAGTACCTTGCTGGTGAATCTTTTTTCTTCACCGGCACCACCTTACAAAATGCTGCATGGGCGATGAACCCTCATCGAGCTTAAGGTCCATTCCCCACTCCGGCCGGTGCTTATTCCACCTCCACCACCACGGCATCGCGCAGCACGATGTCAATGGACCCGATCACAATTTTGCTGCGGATGAGCACCGGCACCTTACGTTGGTCATCGGTCACCCAAATATGCAATTGGCCCTGATGTTTAAACAACCCTTCAAATTTTAAAAAGGGTTCGACCTTAAGGCACTGAAAGGTGCCGGCCGGCACGGTGATCTTTTCCCGGCCCTGAACCTTGACGACCAGTTCATAACTTTTCAGGTCGTCAGCCAGCACGGGAATGGTCAGGGTTTGTCCGGGCACCAAGGGCAGGGCGCGGAAATAATAAAACTCAGAGAGCACATCCTGGCACCAAGCCGGGGCTTCCACCTCCCGTTTGCCATCGAGGGTGCTGACCTTTTGTTCCAACTGGCGGTAGGCCAGCACCGTATCATTTTTGTAGCCGCCTTCACGCAAATGCTTTTCATAGCGCCAAGAAAATAACCCCTGCTTGTCCATGTAGGATTCGATACGGTCACGCACGACGTAAAACCATTCAAAGGCCGGGTGGGTTCTGGCCGTGGCCACCAGATGGTAGGTCGGCCGGTTTTCGATTGACATGCCGTTTTCAACACTTAGGGTGGCATACCCTGCGGCAATGCCCAAATACTCCACGGCAAAGGTTAACTTCTCGCCGGGAGCAAACGCCTTTTGCTCTACCTGAGGATAAGCTGGTGAAGCACTGCTGGCGGCCGGTGACACGGCGACCGTTTCGGAGACTAAGGCGGGCGTAGGTGCTGCGGGCGTGGAGGGCGCCCCTTTTTCCCGACCTGCTGCAAACACGATCACCTGCCCCGGATAAATCAGGTCAGGATTGGAAAGTTGGTTGGCCGCAGCCACTTGCGGATATAACCTGGCCCGTCCCAGTAGCTGCAGGCAAAGACCACTTAGGGTGTCGCCGGCCTTAACCGTGACCTTGATCATCTTGCCCGAGGAAGCATTAGCCTGCGTTTGATCCTGGAAAGCCGGAACAGCCGTGGGTCTGGAAGCCTCTTTAACCACCGGGGCTGCAGAAGCAGGGGGTTGGGGACGTTCCTGATGAATTACTTTAAATTCCGTTCTGCCCGTAGCACATCCTCCAGCCAATAAGGCTACCAGCACCGTCAGCCATGCATAATTCATAAGTCTGCTCCTTGATGCGTCTGGAGCCATTGCAGGATTTTTCCAGCTACCATCTCCGGGTCCAGCTGAACCGCACTAATGCCATGACGGAACGCTTGGGCATCATCACTGGCAGGGGTAAAGACCATGGCCTCATTGGCTAAGGGACCCCAGCGTTTGGGACCAGTAACCCCAGCCGGGGGAAAGATCGCTGCCAGGGGCGTCCCCACGGCAGCAGCAATGTGCATGGGTCCTGTATTGCCGCAAACCACCATGGTGCTGGAGGCCAGCAAGGCCGGCAGCTGTTCCAAGGCTACCGGTGGTCGCATCACGACTACTTGACTCGGCTTTTCCCCAGTAGCTTCACGGCCAGCCAGAGTGGCTATCCGGTCGGCCAGTGCCAGCTCGGCACCTGTGCCGGTCAGAAGGATGGTACCCTTCACCTTGGCCATCAATTTAGCCACCAAGGCTGCGTAAGCCTCAGGCTGCCAATTGGCCGCTGATCCCCGGCCTCCGGCATGCACCACTATCAGCGGATGGCCCGGGTGATGGCCAAGGGCCTGCAAACGATGGTTGACTTCATCCAACTGAGCCTTGCGCACCTTCAGCTCAGGGTGTTCCAAGGTTGCCGAAAAACCCAGGACCCTCAGCAAATCTAAATTATAATCCGCTTCATGTTTAGTGACCGTTTTGCGGCTATGCTTCAGCCTGAGCGTGTACATCCACGACCACCAACGCCGGCCCGTACCTACACGCCGGGGCACAGCCGCCCTAACCATGGCCCAGCTCAGACGGCGGTCGGGGTAAACCATCAGTACAGCTTCAAAGCGTTCGGCTTGTATGGACCGCACCAGCTGCCTGAAGCCAGGCCCGCCCTGATGTTGGCCTTGCGGATCGTACACCCAAAGCTGGTCAATGCAAGGGAGATCATGAAAAAGAGGCGCTGTAACCGGAGAAACCAAAAAGGTGAGCTTGGCTTGGGGAATATTTTTTTTCAAGGCCTGTAACAAGGGCAAGGTCAGGATCGCATCGCCAAGGGCATCGGTCCGGCAGACCAGAAGACGTTGGAAACTGGCGGCCATGACCCTAGCGACGTTCGCCGCTGGCCAGAATAGTCACTGCCGCGGCGCTCAAATTTTTCACCACCAGCGTAGGGCGCCGGTCCTGTGCAAATCCCTGGGCTTTGGTTTGCTGACCATAACCGGTCAGCACCAGCACGGTCCTGCAATCCACAGCCCGGCCGAATTCAATATCAGCGGTTTTATCGCCGATGACCCAGCTTTGATACAAGTCCAGCTCATGTTCACGGCTGGCCTGATGGATCATGCCCGGTAAAGGTTTACGACATTCACAAGCCAAGGCAAACTCTTCCAGACTTCCTTGTTCGTAATGGGGACAGTAGTAAAGCGCGTCAATGTCCGTACCTTCTTCCCGCAAGTGGACCCGCATACGTTCATTCACTTGCCGCAGGGTTTCCTCGGAAAAATAACCGCGGGCCACACCCGATTGATTGGTGGTGACCACGATAAAATACCCGGCCTCTTTCAACATCTGGATCCCTTTGGCCGCACCATCGAGAAGACGTACCCCGTCCGGATCGGCCAAATAATTGGCCTCCTCTATGATAGTCCCATCGCGATCCAGAAAAACCGCTTTTCGTTTGGGTGTCATCGTTGACCTACTCCTCCTGGTTTAGGCACGCCGGCTTGGACGCCGGACGCCCTTAACGGCTTTGGCCCGGGCCGGGGCTTTTTTGGCAACTCTGGACTTGACGGCAGGCCGGGCAGCTTTGGTTTTTTTCATCCCAAATTGCATGCGTACCAATTTCTTATAGATCCCATCACGCCGCATCAGTTCTTGATGACGGCCCCGTTCGGCAATGCGGCCATTGTCAATCACGATGATCTGATGGGCATGTTGCACCGTGGAAAGACGATGGGCAATTACAAAAGTGGTGCGATGGGCCATTAATTTTTCCAAAGCATCCTGAATCAATCGTTCTGATTCCGTATCCAGGGCTGATGTGGCTTCATCTAATATTAGAATCGGTGGATTTTTAAGAACCGCCCGGGCAATGGCCAGACGTTGGCGCTGACCGCCGGAAAGTTTAACTCCCCGTTCCCCGATCAGCGTATCATACCCCTCTCTGGTTTGCATAATAAAGCCATGGGCGTTGGCGGTGATGGCTGCCTGTATCACTTCCTCATCGGCGGCTTCAGGTTTGCCGTAGGCAATGTTGTTGCGAATGGTATCGTTGAAGAGCACGGTTTCCTGCGTGACCAACCCGATCATTTTACGCAACGAGGAGGTGGTCACCGAACGGATATCCTGGCGGTCCAGCAAAATCCGGCCCGCATGGACATCAGCAAAGCGGGGAATAAGATCGACCAGCGTGGTTTTACCGGCACCGGAACGTCCGACAATCGCCGCAATCTCACCGGCCTTGACCTTAATATCAATGTCTTCCAGGACCAATTTGTCGGCAGTATAGCCAAAACTCACCTGCTGAAATTCAATGCCTTGCTTCAAAGTCGACATCGGGCGGGCGTCAGGACTGTCGGTGACCGCCGGTGGCTCATCAAGTACTTCAAACACCCGCGTCGCGGCGGCCAGCGCTTGCTGGATGGTATTATTAATGCCGGCAATGCTTTTAACCTGAGGATAGAGCGAAAACAATCCCGTCAAAAAGGCAAAAAAGGTCCCCACTGTGGAGAGCCCTTTAATGACCTGGCTTCCCGACCAGACGATCATGATGCTGATACCAATGACGCCGATAAATTCCATGAGCGGACTGGAGATGGCGGTTTTGCGCAGGGCGCGCATGATCAAGTCAAAATGTTTGCTTAATTCTCTGCGGAAGCGTTCCATTTCCCGGTGCTCCATGGCAAAAGCTTTGACCACCCGAATGCCGCTGAAGGTTTCGTGCAGCACAGTGGTCACATCAGCCATCTTAGCCTGGGCATCCTTGGAAATCTTTCGCAACGTTTTCCCGATGTATACAATGGGATAGACGGCCAAAGGAAAAATGGACAAGGAAATAATCGCCAGTTTCCAGTCCAAATAAAAAATCAGGCCGATCAGACCAATGATGTTCAACAGCGATCCCACCAGACGGCCCAGCACATTGGAAACTGCCGACTGCATCATAGCCACATCGTAAGTGATGCGGGACATGAGCATGCCACTGCGCTGATTATGGAAAAAACCCAGTTCCCTGCCCAAAATATGCCGGAATAATTGATTGCGAATATCCATCATGATGCGGTTGCCCAAATTATTAATCAAATAATCCTGACCGTAGGTGGCCAGACCTTTTAAAAGATAGGTGATCAGCACCGCCGCCGGCAACAAATGCAAATAAAACAAGGCCTGGGCTTTGTCTGTATTGCTCAGGATTTTATCAATAACCGGTTTCAGCAAATACAACCCCAGGGCTGTCAAGGCCGCCACCATAGCCAGACAAATCAATGCGGAAATGGCGCGCATCGTATAAGGTTTGACATACTTCAACAATCGCAAATAAAGGTCCATGAGGTTTAGTCACTTCCGGCTGCTGCTGTTATCCCAAAAGGAAGAACTGCGTGTTTGAGCCTGTTTTTTTGGGGGCTATTCTAACACAGGTTGGAGTCTGTCGACCAGTCTTGGTCAAAAAAAAGCCTGTCCCGAATCTTTGGTCCAGGGACAGGCTTAATAGAGCTGCTGATCAGTTACGATATGGCCGTCTTTTGTGCACTTTCTGGTCCCAAAAGCACGGGATACCCGGTCACCCGTTGTCCACCATGCTAGGGCTGCAACGGGGTACGAATGATCACTTCCGTACGCCGATTTTTGGTACGACCGGCAGCCGTACGGTTACTGGCCACGGGTCGGGTTGGTCCCCAGCCTTTAATGCTCAATTGATAATCAGGTACTCGCTGCTGATCCACCAAGAAACGTCGTACTGATTCCGCCCGGACCAAGGACAAGCGCATATTGGTGCGTTTGGAGCCCGTGGAATCCGTATGCCCTTCCAGCGAGATTTCGGCATTGGGTTCATCGAGAATGATATAGGCACTCTTAATGACCTTGTCGAACATCTCTGCTGTCAGGTAAGCTTTACCTGTATCAAAAAGTATGCCCCCAATTTTAATGGTGGTGCGGTTTTCGTTGGGATAAACCTTGCCCAATACCGGCCGCAGTTTATCCCGTATAATAATCTGGTTATCGTCTTTGTCATTGATACTGAGAACATAGTGGTAATAAGCATTGTTGGGAACCACCATACCCTCTTCGTCCTTAGCGTCCCAAGCAAAAGCTGTAAACAGTTTTTCCTTGGTTTGATAGGTCCGGATCACCGTATTGGCGCTGTTAAAGATATCCAGCTTCCAGTTCTTGACATCCTGCAAGGGTTCCTTGATGGAGAAATAGACCTTGTCTGGATAGACTTCATAATTTTTACTGGTATAGAGCTTGGGAATGGTATCCACAATAATCACCTTACCGGCGATGACTTTGGCTCCTTGGGGGGTGTTCAACACCAATTTAAACGGATATTGATTTTTGGACGATACCCTGCGCTTATGCACCATGGCATTCCAAGTAAAGCTCTTGGGAGGTGTGCCGCGGCCCCGGTAAGTTTTTAAGATTCGTCCTTTAGGATCACTGATGGTCATGGCCCAGCTGGTGACATCGCCCGGATCCTCGTCCATTTTGGGTACGATTTCAATGGTGCCTTTAAAGCCCACGAAAGTACCTTTTAATGTTGGCACCCGGCCGCTCAAGGTAGGTTGCGGTGTCGGTCGTTTGGTGGGCGTGGCTGTTACCGTGGCTGTGGGTGTAGCGGTCATGGTGACCGTGGGTGTTGGCGTAGCCGTAGGTGCCATTTTGGATCCTGTATGCCAGTCAATGGACAATCGCTGATTCCATTCCGGATTTTGTCCGGGATAGGTGCCCAATTCCTTGGCAAAATAAGCCCAGTCAAGATTGATAAAGCCCGTTTGCAGGGAGATACCCGCAGTGGGGTAACCTTGATACATACCTCCGCGCAAGGCCACCAAACCGGAAAGCACAAATTCCACCCCTACGCGTAATTTGGAAAAATTAATTAAGGCCGCGTTATTCTTGCTGTTCTTGAATTCATTATCGCCTTGCCAATTAAGTTCCACCACATCCAGTGCCAAGGTGGTCTGCAAATCTTCATATTGCATCCACCATGGTTTGTAGGCAAACCCCACTTTCAAATTGGGCACCTGGACCTCGTTCATTACCTGGGTATACAAATCGGCCATGACCACGGCAAAGCTTAGTTCCTTGGTGGGTTCATATAAAAATCCCAGATCAAAACCCGCGCCCCACTGCATTTCCATGGGCACATCCCCCAGTGCAAAAGCCGACACGTTTTCCTGCATGCTCTTAGCCTGAATAATACCTTTGAACCCCAAGCCAAAAGCTAGGTAGCCAAATTGAGGCACATCCCAGCCCCAGCCAAAGGAGAAGTTGGGAATAAAGCCGGCGCGCACATTCCAATTGGCTTCCGGGAACAGGATAGCCCCGGTTTCCAGCAGATTATCGTCAAAAAGATACAGCCCAAAACCAAAGTGAGGCTGAATGTAAGTCATACTGTACTGCATTAAATTATGAATACGGGTGTTGGAAAGCCGGTCGATCACATCGGCCAGTTCGGCCTGTTGATCCGGACTCAAGGACCCGCCGGAGAGTTTCATGACATCATTATAGTGACCGAGCAGATAAATCAAATTGTCATAGGACTTAATGTCCGTGCCCACCAGAATTTTGGGAAATGTAAACCGCCAGTACTCCAGACGGGCCAGTCCGGCAGGGTTGTAGAAAAGGGCGTTTTCGTCATCGGCCACCGCGGTAAAAGCGCCCCCCATACCCATGGGGCGAATGCCTTCGATAAAAATTCGTTCCGTATTGTCGCCAAGAATAAACTGTTGTCTTCTGGTTTCCGCACTTTGGGCCAGCTGCGGCCAGCATAGCAGACCGATCGTCAGGATGGCAAACAAAGTGGATTTGAATCGGTTGGACATAATCTCCCCCTCGTGATTACTGGTTGGCCAGTTGTTCCCAGTTGTTGAACAGATCAATAACCTGGTTGAGCATATCCGGTGAGGAACTCTGACTGGCCGCCACCCGCAGGCGGGCCAGGCCGTTATTAATATCGGTTTTAAATTGGGTGATGTCAGCCAAGGTAGGCAGGTCGCTGCTGGTTATATCCTTGAACCAAAGAAATTCATCGGGCAACTGATCCCAAACTGTGGACGGCACGGTGGGCAAAGACGCTTGCACTTCGCTTTTGGGCAGGGTGACCACCTCATATTGGGTGCTCAAGGTTTCCAGTTCCAGGCCGAAGGAGAGAATATAAAACATACCGGTCGTCAGATTGACATCAATATCCAATGAGGACACCGGCCCTTCGGTAAGGCCTAAAGCAATCGGATCAAGGCAGTCGATCACGGTTTGAAAAATATCATTTAAGTCCGCCAGATTGGCCTGTCCCCAATCCGCTGGCTGGATAAAGGCAAAAGTTTGTCCTGCACTTTGATCATTCAATTGATCGAGCAGCCGGACCACAAAAGTGCCCAGACTAAACCCATGGCTTTTAAGATAAGCCTCGGCATAGCCTATACGGGCTTCCGAATTTTTGGGATTATGTAATTTGGCCAGACCAAAATAAGTTTCTGCGCTGCCGTAATCTCCCCGTTCCAAAGCCGCTTTGCCGTCAGCTACCAATACACTGGCATTGGATTCAATGCCATCACTGTGAAGAGGTGCAAAAAAATTTCTGTTCTGCCCGCAGCCAATTACCAGTAGAAGTGGAATTATATAAAAGCTGAACAAAAGTATGCTTTTTCCATAAAATCGCATAAGTTTCACCTCTTTGTTAACTTTTATAAAAAGTATTTCGGCAATTATAACAGCAGCCCTATAAAGTCGTCAATGATAGCAACGGCATTATTTTTGTAATGTTAATCGTTTTTTATAAAAAATGGGATCATTTGATATTATTCCGTTTCTGGAGAGGTGGTAAAAAGCAACTCCTTTTAGCTATCACTTAAACCGAAAAATCAGAATAAAATTATCGTGCAGCATGCTGTGCTTGTGATAGGAAAGGATTTTATTTTTATAGTTCTCATTCATCCCTGCATTGAAATGCGAAGATAAAGGAGGATGTATTAAAAAAGCCATCCCAATCCAAAATTGAGGACCGCTTCCGGACCCAACCAGCCGCCCAGTAAGTCCAAGGAAAAATCTTCGCGGGGATAATATCGAAGGCCGATATAACGATCATCTTCATTGAGCCAGTCCGAAAGAGAACGATAAGTGAGGGTTAAGTAAATTCGCTTGGGAACCATGATTATTTCCATGGTACCTGCAATACCAAATTCCAGCCTGCTCAGGGGTGCTTCCGTCACTTCCACCCTGCCGGTTTGATATTCAGTTAAGGCTTCCACATGCAGTCTAAAAAAATGTAAAAAATCTACCAATGCCTGATCAGTGTTCAATCCCAGCGCCAAACTCCCCAAATCCTTGGAAGCCACCACCCCCAGATTGAAGCGATTACCGCGGTAAATGTTGCTTCGGGCTTCATCATTGGTTCGAAAATTCTGTCCCCGCCACTGGGCGGACAAGGCCAGGCCAGGTTTGATCTCAGCAGCTAATTCCGGCCGTAAAGCATAGAGCAGCCCCAAGCCGGTGGTGTAACTGGCGCCTTGTACTGCCAGTCGGGCAGACGCCATAAGTTCCGGTGTAGCGCCCCAGGCCAGGGACACATTAAGGCCAGGATGCTGGCTGATCAAGAGTCCCAGATCCAGTTCCGTGCGGTCGACCTGGGGCAAATTGGCGGAAAGATAGAAAGGGGATAATATGACGGCATGAATAATGTGGGTCAAAGGTCCTGAGGGAATCACCGTAGGCACGGCGGTTGCAGCCGGCTCAACACCAGCTGCCAGGGAGTCGGGTTCTTGATCCTGCTCTTGGGGAACGATTAATTCATCGCTTACTGCAGGCTGGACCGGCCGGGTTTGCCCCACAGGATTCATTTCTAAAAGTTGGCTAGGATCAACCACAGCCGTTGCTGTGGGCGTTATGGCTTCCTGGGCAACCAGCAGGGTCTGCCAGCCCATACTCACTACCCCTATGATCACCACTGCCAATGCGGCACTTCGTTTCAATGGTTCCGTCATGAACATCCTTTGGCCAATAAGGTCTTCGCCTTAATGAAGCGGTCGAAGCTTGAGCTGACCCTTATTTTTTAAGATAAGGTGCTGCGGCTGCCTTTAAGCTGGCTGCTTTGTCTGTTTTTTCCCAGGCATAACCAGCATGGCCAAAATGACCATTGGAGGCGGTTTGTTGATAACCAGGGCGGCGCAGGTTCAAATGGGCAATAATGCCCTTGGGCGTCAAATCAAAGGTTTTTCTAACTAAAGTGGCCAATCTATCTTCAGCAACTCGCTGGGTGCCAAAACAATTGATCATTACCGAGGTTGGTTTGGCCACTCCAATAGCATAGGATAACTGCACTTCGCAGCGGTCAGCCAACTGGCTGGCCACGATATTTTTGGCCACATACCTGGCCATGTAAGCTGCAGAACGATCCACTTTGGAGGGGTCTTTTCCGGAAAAAGCACCGCCACCATGCCGGCCCATGCCACCATAGGTGTCCACAATTATCTTGCGCCCCGTCAGACCAGTATCCCCATGAGGACCGCCCACAATAAATTGACCGGTGGGATTGACATGAAACTTGGTATTTTTATCCAAAAGCTTAGCCGGAATAACCGGCTTAATCACCTGGGCAATGACATCTTTTTTTATAGTGGCTTGTTTGACCGTGGGGGCATGCTGGGTACTGATCACCACAGCATCCACGCGGACTGGTTTTCCATTTTGATATTCCACGGAAACTTGAGACTTGGCATCCGGTCTCAAATAGGTGATTTTTTTCTGTTTCCGGAGTTTGGTCAATTGCGCGACCAGTTTGTGTGCCAACATAATGGGCAGCGGCATGAGCTCCGGTGTTTCCCGGGTGGCATAACCAAACATCATGCCCTGGTCACCGGCGCCATCCCGATCCACACCCATGGCAATATCAGGCGATTGGGTATGCAAGGCTGTTATAATGGTACAATTCTCCTGATCAAACCCCAAGGCAGGATCATTATACCCGATCTGGGTAATCACCTTTTTTACAATCGCATTAACATCCAGGTGAGCCTTGGTGGTAATCTCACCGGCCACCACCACCGTCTGAGTCGTCACCAGCGTTTCACAAGCCACCCGGCTGAGGGGGTCTTTAGCGAGACAGGCGTCGAGAACTGCATCGGATATCTGATCAGCCACCTTGTCCGGATGACCCTCGGAAACCGACTCGGAGGTAAAATAAAAATTCCCTTGATGATCCATAATGCTCCTTCCGCGATAAACCGCATCAGCCTACCGCTGCATGTTCTGGGCATGCTCCGGATCCATAACGGTGATCGGGATGGTAGGCGTTTTTTATTTTGAAAACAAAGCCCGCACATAATATCCGGGCCGGGTAACGGTGCCGATTATAGAGTCATTGCCAGACCCTGTCAAGTACTGTCATTTAAGGGGTGGGTATTTTCATGGCCACGTAGATGGCATAGTCATGCCGTTCCAAAAGCAGCAACAGATCTTCACCCGGCTTCAAACGGTTGACCAGGGTATTAAAGCCCTTGGTCTCGTTGACTTGTTGACGGTTGACCTCGCGAATGACATCGCCCGGCAGCAACCCAGCGCCTTCCGCCGGACTGCCCGGTTGTACACTGACGATCACCACGCCGGCCGTGACCCGCTGACCACGGCTTTGGGATTGATTATGGCCATAGTCGTTCACCTCCAGACCTAAAAGATCACGGTTGGTCGCAGGTGTTGTTGACGCCGCGACGGCTGCCCGCTCAACACTTTGCTGCCGCTGAGCTTTGTCAAGATCCCCTATTTTCACGTGCATTTGTTTGATCGTCCCATCACGCAAAATGGCTATGGGAATTTTTTCACCTTCTGCGGCTTGAGCCACCAGTCTCAGCAGCTCCTTGTCCGATGTGACCTGCCGGTCCTTAAAACGCACCAGCACATCCCCTGGTTTGATCCCAGCTTGATCAGCAGGCCCATCTTTAAAGACCGCATTAATCAGCACCCCCCGGGTGCTGTCGGGCAGGTTGAAGCGACTACTCAGGCTGGCCGTTAAATTTTGAACATTCACCCCCAGCCATCCACGACGCACGCTGCCCATAACCACGATATCCTGGTAAATTTTCTTGGCCATATTAATGGGAATGGCAAAGCCTATGCCAATAGAACCTCCCGACTGGCTGACAATGGCCGTGTTTATGCCGATGACCTGACCGTCCAAATTCACCAGAGGCCCGCCTGAATTGCCGGGATTAATGCTGGCATCAGTTTGTAGAAAATCATCGTAAGGCCCCTGACCAATGGTCCGGCTTTTGGCACTGATAATGCCGGAGGTCACGGTCTGCTCCAAACCAAAAGGACTGCCCAGGGCCAGAACCCAATCCCCCACGCGCACTTGATCGGAATCCCCCAAATCCGCCGCCACCCAATCAGCTTTTTTCTTCAATTGAATAACGGCTAAATCGGTTTTGGAATCACTGCCCACCAACGTCGCCTGATACTCCTTGCCATCCTTCAGTTTCACTATGATTTCATTGGCCTTGTCCACCACATGATAATTAGTGAGGATATAACCTTTGCCGTCCACAATAACGCCAGACCCCAAGCTCACTGATTTCTGAGGTTGTTGCTGTTGCATGGACCAGTTGGGACCAAAAAAATGCCGAAAAAATTCCTGCATAACCGGATCATTAAACTGATTAAAATTGTTATAGGGACTATTGACAATACGGACGCTGCTGATATTGACCACGCTGGGTCTGACTTTTTCGGCAATATCAGCAAAGGTGGCGGGAATCATGGCTGGCTTGGCCCACAGCAGACCGGGCCCCAGAGTTACCACCAGCATCAAAACTATCATTTTGAGGGGATGGGCAATTCGATGCAGCATAAACGTTCCTCCTTTACAGCTCGTACCTTCCAACTCGGCTCAGACCCCTTTGCAAATCGTCGGGTTCTTTGGTTCTTCCTGTGGCTGACGCCCCAGGGGTGATTAACTGGCGGTCTTTAAAAGTAAGGGCGCACCGCAGTGCGCCCTTACTTGATGTCTTTTTTTCTGTCAACACTGTCCTCCCCAAGGGCCTAATAGTCGCCTCAGGAGCAACAACGTCTCTTATTTGTTATTATTCTCATCCACCACTTTATAGTCTGCGTCAATGGTTTCACCATCACCCTCTTGGGGGGGGGCCGGTGCAGCTTCAGCCGCAGCACCGTCACCAGCCTGACCAGCATCCTGCTGGCCCTGCTGCTTGTACAGCTCGGACGAGATCTCCTGAAAGACTTGGTTTAAGCTGTCCATGGCGGACTTGATTTCCTCGGTGTTCTCACCTTTGAGGGCTTCGCGCAGGCGGCCTTGGGCAGCTTCGATTTTGCCCTTGGCTGGTGCCGGCACCTTATCGCCCAGTTCCGTCAGGCTTTTTTCAGTCTGATAAAGCACGTTGTCCCCTTGATTCTTGATGTCAATGGCTTCACGTTTTTTCTTGTCTTCCGAGGCATGGGACTCTGCTTCCTTGATCATCCGGTCCACTTCATTGTCCGCTAAACCGGAATTGGCGGTTATGGTGATTTTTTGCTCCTTGCCCGTACCCAGGTCTTTAGCATTAACATTTAAAATACCGTTGGCATCGATGTCAAAAGAAACTTCGACCTGCGGCACCCCGCGAGGTGCCGGCGGAATGCCATCGAGATGGAAACGTCCGATGGATTTATTATCCCGCGCCAATTCCCGCTCCCCTTGCAATACATGGATCTCCACGCTGTTCTGATTGTCCGCAGCTGTGGAAAAGACCTCACTCTTCTTGGTGGGAATGGTGGTGTTGCGTTCTATCAGCTTGGTCATAACACCGCCCAGTGTCTCCACGCCCAAAGACAGGGGCGTCACATCCAGCAACAGCACATCTTTAACTTCGCCTTTGAGCACACCGCCTTGGATGGCCGCACCGATGGCCACGACTTCGTCGGGGTTGACACCTTTGTGCGGTTCGCTGTTGAAGAACTCTTTGACCTTTTTTTGAACCAAAGGCATTCTGGTCATACCGCCCACCAGAATCACCTCATTGATGTCCTTGGCGGCCAGTCCGGCGTCGCTCAGAGCTTTTTTAACCGGATCCAGGCTGCGGTTGACCAATGCTTCCGTTAGTTGCTCCAGTTTGCTTCGGCTCAAGGTCACATTTAAATGCTTGGGCCCCGAAGCATCGGCCGTAATGTAGGGCAAATTAATTTCCGTTTGCATCATGCTGGACAATTCACATTTGGCTTTTTCCGCACCTTCTTTCAATCGTTGCAGCGCCATTTTGTCCTGACGTAAATCCACCGTATTTTCTTTTTTAAATTCGTCGGCCAGCCAATTGATCAGCACCTGGTCGAAATCATCACCACCCAGGTGAGTATCGCCGTTGGTGGACTTCACTTCAAATACTCCATCACCCAGTTCCAGAATGGAAATATCAAAGGTACCACCACCCAAGTCATAAATGGCGATTTTCTCATTGCTTTTTTTATCCATACCATAAGCCAGAGCTGCAGCCGTGGGCTCGTTGATAATGCGCAACACGTTCAACCCCGCGATCTTACCGGCATCCTTGGTGGCCTGGCGCTGGCTATCATTAAAATAAGCCGGCACCGTGATCACGGCATCAGTGACACTTTCGCCCAGGTAGGCTTCGGCATCGGTTTTAAGTTTTTGCAGAATCATGGCTGAAATCTCGGGCGGCGCGTAAGGCTTACCCTGAGCTTCAATCTGCACGTCTCCATTGGATGCGGCTTTGGTCTTAAAAGGAACCATTTCTTCTTCGTGTGTGGCCTCTGTAAACCGGCGGCCAATAAACCGTTTGACGGAAAATATCGTGTTTTCCGGATTGGTCACCGCTTGCCGCTTGGCCGTTTGGCCCACCAGGCGTTCATGAGTTTTGGTAAAAGCCACAATGGAAGGTGTGGTACGCGTCCCTTCGGCATTGGGAATAACCACGGCTTCCGAACCCTGCATGACGGCCATGCAGGAATTGGTAGTCCCCAAATCAATACCTAAAACTTTGCTCATATGTCTAACCCCCTTTATTTGGATAATACGTTTCCAGGTAACTTATGATAACGCAAAAACAGTGCCAAATTACCAATGCTATTTAAAAAGTCCCTTCAAACTCCCCAATCTCGTTATACGCTTATTCAAAGCCCTCCACTGCCTTGGTGAAATTTATGAAGTGAGTTCTATCTTAAGTAGGTTGTTTCATTTTCATACAAACTACGTTGATTTGAACAGCCTGTGAAACAATGCGTCAGACTCATGGCGAGCGCTACGCTTTGGTCTGTCATGACCAAGGACTCGTGTGCCAATAAGGTCGGCTTATGGCGTTATTTGAAATTTTCCAACTTGTATGCCTTAATTTTCCGCCATAAGGTGGATCGGCTAATACCTAAATTTTTTGCAGCCTCCGTTTGATTACCTTCGAAACGCATGAGCGCTTGCTTAATCAGTTCCTCCTCTGCCTGGTCAATATTGACATTTTGCTCTTTTTTGGAGCCTTCAATGGCCAGTTGGGCTCGTTGAAACACCCGGGGCGGCAGTGAAGTCTTGGAAATCACATTGCCTTCGGAAAGCAACACACCATGCTGAACAATATTTTCCAATTCCCGTACATTGCCAGGGTAATCATATTGCATCAATCCAAAGAGCGCATCGCGGGTAATGGAGATGACATTTTTATTAAACCGGCTGTTGTATTTTTCCAGAAAAAATTTAACCAGCGGTGGAATGTCCTCAGGCCGTTCCCGCAAAGGCGGTACCATAATATCAATCACATTGATTCGGTAAAATAAGTCCATGCGGAATCGGCCGGCCTGCACCTCCAGCGATAAATCGCGATTGGTGGCCGCCAGGATGCGAACATTAACCGGCAGTTCTTCAGCACCACCCAAAGGCCTGACCTTGTTTTCCTCCAGCACCCGCAACAGTTTGACCTGCATATCCAAAGAAAGCTCCCCGATTTCATCGAGAAAGAAGGTCCCGCCATTGGCCTGTTGGAACAATCCCGGTCTGTCCTGATTGGCCCCGGTGAAGGCCCCCTTCTTGAACCCGAACAATTCCGATTCCAACAGATTTTCCGGAATGGCGCCGCAGTTAATGGCCACAAAAGGTTTATTGCTGCGCCCGGAAAGGCGATGGATAGTGCGCGCCACCAGTTCTTTGCCCACGCCGGTTTCCCCGGTGATCACCACGGTGGAATCAGTGGGCGCTAGCCTGGCAGCCATAAAAAAAACATGTTTGATTTTCTCGCTGCGACCAACGAACTTAGTTTCTTCAAATTCCATCACATCCGGCAACGGCGCCAGGGTCATGGTTTGCTGGTCATCCCGCTCCCACTCCCCTAACAGTTGATTGAGGAAATTCGCATTCAACGGCAGGGTAAGGTAGAAATCAGCGCCCCGCTTAATGGCGTCGGCCGCATTGCCAATATTCTGTTCCATTGTCAGCCAGAGTATTTTTTGCATACCCATTTGGCGTAAAATAGAGACCAGGTCCATGTCTCCGCCCACAGTTCTGGCGTCCAACACGATCACGTCATAGACAATGGCACTGACATGGTCAAGCAAGGCATCCTTTTCGCGCAGCTCATCCATGCTGTAGCGGGGATGAGGAAACTGAGTTCGCAACTCATCCTTGAGCGCCCGGTCTTCTGAAAATACGATTACTTTTGACATATTTATCCTCTTATTTTTGCTCTTAATACCAAATAAACAAAATGCGGCAACCCCAGCATTCGCCGCCAACGGCACGGTTCCTGCAGCAGCCTTACCAGCCACTCCAAACCTAACCGCTGCAGCCAGCGGGGCGCCCGTTTCACCCGCCCTGCCAATACGTCCAGACTTCCGCCTACGCCCATGGCGACTTTTACCTTCAGACACCGGCGATAACGGTTTAAAAACATTTCTTGCCTCGGCTGGCCCAAGGCCACCAACAGCACCGCTGCTCCTGATTGGTTGACAGCTTCAACCACAGCTTCTTCCTCTGCCTGCGTCCAAAAACCATCCCTGCCGCCGGCAACCTGCAATCCCGGAAAACGCTGTTGCAAAGCTGCCAACGCCCGGATGGACACACCGGGCGCACCACCCAAGCCATAAACCGATTGGCCATGGGTCACACACAAGCGACAGAGTTCATCAATAAAGTCAATCCCGGTAATTCTCTCCGGGGCCATACGAAGTAATTGCTTGTATCCCCAAACTGTACCCACGCCGTCTGCCAGAAGCATGTTAGCTTTGGCAATGGCCTCCGTAAACGCCCGATTACGATAAGCTTCTAGAAAGGACAGGGCGCTGAGTGTATAAATTATAAAACAGTCCATAAGGAATGATCAAATAATAGTCTTTAAATATTCTTTGAGCGCAGGGCGCGCAGCTTTGTCTTTCAAAGCGAAGGCCAATGTCGCCTTGACAAATTCAATTTTGTCGCCGATATCGTGACGCGTGCCTTCGAATTGGTAGGCATAGAGATCATGCCGGGCGTTCAACTGACGCAAAGCGTCAGTCAATTGAATTTCACCGCCTGCTCCGGGCCGGGTTTTTTCCAGATAAGTAAAAATAGTATTGGTCAGGATATAACGTCCCACGATCCCCAAACGCGAAGGTGCGGCCGCAGGCATGGGTTTCTCCACCAGATCGCTGACCTTATACAAGCGGGGCTTTATCTGTCTGGCCTTGATAATCCCATAGGCTTGAGTTCTTTCCAGCGGCACTTCCTGCACGGCCAATACCGGTGCCTGTACCCGCTGCCAGACGTCCATGAGTTGAGCCATGGCAGGTTTGGGATGATCAATGATATCATCACCTAAAAAAACGGCAAAGGGTTCCTCTCCCACAAAACTTTTGGCGCAAAGCAACGCATGCCCCAGTCCGCGCGCTTCTTTTTGCCGCACATAATACATGTTGACCATATCCGAAATTTTCTTAACCGTATTCAGATCCTTGCGTTTGCCTGATTGCTGCAGGATATCCTCCAGTTCCACGCTGCGGTCAAAATGATTTTCAATGGCTTGTTTGCCCCGCCCGGTAATCACTAGAATATCCTTGATGCCCGCTGCCACTGCTTCTTCAATAATATATTGGATGGCCGGTTTGTCATAGATCGGCAGCATTTCCTTGGGCTGAGCTTTGGTGGCCGGCAAAAACCGGGTACCCAAGCCGGCGGCGGGAACCACGGCTTTGGTGATCTTCATGGTCTTGGTATGGTGCCTTCGTGGTGTACTTGTCATGAGTTTATTCCTCTGCATTGGAATGGCTTTTCAGCAGGGCGGCCACCTCATCACTGGTGGTGCATTTTAAAATGTGGTCAGCCAATTCCCTGCTTTCAGCAAAGCTGATTTCCCTAATATTCTTTTTGACTTGCGGCACAAAGGACGGTTCTGTGGAAAATTCATCCAAGCCCAAGCCTACCAGTAATCCGGTCAGCATGGGATCGGCCGCCATTTCCCCGCACATGCCTACCCAGATACGCCGTTCCCGAGCCGCCACAATCACCTGTTTGATCAACCTGAGGATGGAAGGATGAATGGGATTGTACAAGTAGGCCACTTGCTCGTTGATCCGGTCCGCCGCCAGGGTATACTGAATCAGATCATTGGTGCCAATAGAAAAAAAATTGGCTTCTTTGGAAAGGACGTCCGCCGTCATGGCGGCGGAGGGAATCTCAATCATGACTCCGATCTCCATGTTCTTGTCGAATAGCACTCGTTTGCGGCTCAGTTCCTTCTGTGCCTCCGTAAGCAAGGCTTTGGCCTGGCGCAATTCCTCCACCCCGGAAATCATGGGGAACATCATTTTGATCTTGCCAAAATGGGAGGCCCTTAAAATCGCCTTTAGCTGGGTTTTAAACAATTCGGGATGGGCCAGGCATAAACGAATGGCCCGCAGCCCCAAAAAGGGATTGGCCTCGGTCCTGGTATTAAGGCGGGAAAGAAATTTATCCCCTCCCAGATCGAGGGTGCGGATGATGGTGGCGTAAGGCAGGCTCTGCCTGGCCACATGGCGGTAGGACTCAAACTGTTCTTCCTCACTGGGCAGATCGCGACGGTTCAGGAAGATATATTCCGTGCGGAACAGCCCCACCCCTTCTGCACCGTACTTGCGCGCCTGCTTGACATCATCGGGCATCTCAATATTAATGGCCACATTCAACCGGTAGCCGTCCTTGGTGACCGCGGTCACGCCCTTTAATTTTTGCAGTTTGCGCTGGGCCTGCAGCATATTGCGCTGAGCCTGACGGTAACTGTTGAGCTGGGCTGAGGAGGGATTGATGAGCACATCCCCTTTATAGCCATCCACGACAAGCGTGTCTCCGGTCTGCACCTGGCCGGTTATGGAACGCAGGCCCACGACCGCCGGAATCTCCAAAGAACGGGCCATGATGGCCACATGAGAGGTTTTGCCGCCAATATCGGTGACAAAAGCAATGACCCTTTCCCGCCGCAACGAAGCGGTTTGGGAGGGGGTCAAATCGCGGGCGACAATAATAATGTCCTTGTCCGTGTCGGTAAGCATGGTGGTGGCTTGACCGGTTAGATTCCGCAACAACCTGGCCACCACGTCATTAATATCCGAGGCCCGCTCCTGCATATATTCATCATCGGACTCGGTAAATTGCGCCACCAGATCAGCGGCAATTTCCTGCAGGATATATTCCGCATTATAGCGCATGGTCTTGATTTGCTGAATGGTGGTTTGGATCAGCATGGGATCCTGAAGAATATGGGTATAGGCATTGAAAATTTCCGCTTCCTTAAATCCCACTTCTTGGGCGACCCGCTGTTTGATGGTCTCGATCTCCTTGCGGGTGGCGTCCACGGCCGCCTGCAGACGGTCGAGTTCCTTTTCCACCATGGGCTCGGTTAATTTGGCTTTTTTGGTTTCAAATTCCGAAGCCCCCAGTACATAGGCCGTGCCGATGGTAATCCCCGGTGAAGCAGCAACACCATGCATTTTATCGGTTTTTTCACTCACAACGGCACTCCTTCCCGGGACAAAACACTATTCTTTTTCTCCAAACTTATTTTCGATCACTTTGACCAAACTTTCCTGAGCCGGCCCTTCATCCTGGCCTTGAGTAACAATGGTCACCGTGGCGCCATAGGCCGCCCCCAGCGTCATCAAGCCCATGATACTCTTGGCATTGACTTCACGGTCGTCCTTGCGCAGGAACACATCACATTGAAACTTGTTGGCGGTCTCAATAAATATTGCGGCCGCCCGCAAATGCATGCCCAGTTTGTTCTGTATCTTAACTTCCGTTTCAAGCATGGCTCACCATCACCACCGTTTCATGTTAACCATCCTGCCCATGCCAACAGGAGCACGATCAGGATTAAGGTATAGAGCAACCACGCCACCGAGAGACCGCGTCGCAGCGCCAAAACAAACACCGCCGTCAGTGCCGGAAATACCAGGATAGGCAAAAGGGCCTCCTGCATACCCAAGGTTACCGTACTCAGCGGATAGATCACTATTAAAGCACCACTCACGATGGCCAGAAAAAAGGTCAGGCGCCGGGCAATTAATTGGGGATTAAATTTGCGCAAATCCTGAACGATCATGAGTCCGCGGCGGTACCCCCAAAACACTCCGCCTAGCCGCAGACTCAGATGGGGTATTGAGTATAGGACAAAGAAAACCCCCACGCCCATCAAATCCTGCCAGAGCGCCTGCTGCCTGGATGTGAGTACCAGGGCCACGGCGCCCAAGGCCAGTGCTGGTTTTAAACTGGCCCAGAAAACCGTATCTCCCAAAGCCGCCAAGGGGCCCATCATGCCGGTTTTAATGCGGCTGATGTCCTCGCCTGACAGAGTGTGATGCTGGCGTCCGTCCTCTTCCATCTGGGCCACCACCCCCAATATGATGGCCGTGCAATAAGGATGGGTATTAAAAAATTCAATATGTCGTTTAAGAGCCTGGGCCCGCTCTTTATTAGCCAAATATAATGCTTTGATCACCGGGCCCATCGCAAATGCAAATCCCATATTCTGCATGCCGCGAAAGTTCCAACAACTCTGAATCCAAAAAGAACGCAGGACCACCTTGAGCAGGGTTCCGCGAGAAAGCAGGGAGGTGGCTTTGTTTACCATGTGCGCCGCCTGACCGCCACGGCCGTGGCCATGACCATCACAATAATCAATAAAGCAAACAAGTGATGGAAAAAAAGCAAAGCCAAGGGAAGCGACACGGTCATGGCTCCCATAACCCACCACAGCAGCCGCTCCTTCATAACCGCTTCAATCACGACCGCCAAGGCAACGGCCGGTAGCATCCAAAACACCATTTCCAACGCGTGCCGGACAGCCGGAGATAAGCCTTTGGCCATGGCCGCCAGCAAAACTGCTCCCACGGTCAGCCATAAAATGTAAATAAGAAAATTTCTCAGAAACGCTGCGCCCAAGCCGGCCCAAGCAGCCCACACGATGGGCTTGCCGGAGGACTTTTCCAGTGCCCTCTCCACCGGCCCATTCCATTCACTGTTGAGCTGTCGTACCAAGATATCCAGTTTGCCCGAGAGATAACCGGCCGGAATGGAGGCGGCCAGGGCTAATACCGTAGCCTCGCCCAGACTCAGGGCCGCCGCTTTCACTAAAAATAACGCCAGTATGACTGTCAAGCTGCCGGTGACGCTATGGTCGGAAGGGATAAACGCACCCACCGGTAGCACGCCAATCCAGAGCAGTTGCACCGTGGCCCCCACCAGGATGCCTGATTGTACATCCCCGGCAATAAGCCCGAACAAACTGCCTGAAACCAGGGGCTGTGCAATCATAAACTGCCCCCACATGGCATTGTCCAAAGCAATGAGCGCTCCCAATAGTGCTAAGCCAATGGCGTAATCCACCCTTAAAAGCCTCCTTGCATTTGGCAGGTCATGGGTCAGGTGCTAAAGCAAGGAAACCATGCCTGCTGTAACAGTTCAGTCCTTGATATACTGCCCAATGGGTATCGATTCATCGGTAGGCACCATTTGAATATTGATTTTAATGCCTTTGGCCAACAATTTTTTAAAATCGCCGATATCGTGTTTATCAATGGCCACAGCCTGTCGGATCTGGGTTTTGCCCGAACTGTAGCGCAGGCCGCCCACATTAATAGTCCTGGCCAGCAAGCCATGGTCCACGGCCTTTAGCACATCTTGGACCGAGGCAAATAAAATAATCAACCGCTTATGGTCCAAGGATGGCAGAGCGCAGATTTCGGCGACTTTTTCAGTTTCGCAAATGGTAAGGCCGTACTGAGGCGGGGAGGCCATTTCCAGCAAGCTTTTTTGGACCGGATCATGGCTGGCCGCATCATTGGCAATGATAATATGATCAGGGTGTATCACTTTGGTCCAGCCTACCGCCACTTGACCATGCATCAGGCGGTCATCAATACGAATCAATCCAATGTCAACGGTCATGCCCTGTCCTTTGCGGTTAATGTCGTGGTCAGGCCTGGTTGGCCTAAACCCCATGCATTCAACCAAAGTTGATAATTCATTGCGGTAATCCAAATTTAGGCTGAATATGGACGGCCTGCAGCCGACGGCCCTGTGATCCTAGGAATTTTTACGTTCCAAAAGCGGATTGGCATGGATAATATTTCGCTGCCCTTTTTCTTGCACAAAAACCGCCAAATTCTTGAGGCTCATCACCGCCCGATGGGTAAGCGCTTCAATGACCATGGGTAAGTTGACGCCCGCCACCACCTGAATTGGATAATCCTGGGCCAGCATCAGGCTGACATTACTGGGCGTCCCCCCAAACATATCCACCAACATCAGGCATCCATCTTCTTCATGAACTACTGGTTTTAATAAAGAGGTGATTTTTCGTTTTAAATCTTCAATCCCTTCATGCGTTTCCAGCCCAATAGCAGCCAAATCCTGCTGGTCCCCCACCACCATTTGAGCGGTCTTGACCAATTCTCTTGCCAGAGCGCCATGAGTTGTTACCACGATTTGTATCACGGCCATGTACCTCATTCAGGGATTTGTTTAAAATTGACATAATCATTGCCTTTTGTAAAGTAGGAATTAAAATGTCCTGTAGGTAAGAACACCTTCTGTTGTCCCCCAACCGGAACTTGAGGAGAGAAGTTACGAAGGTCACAAAGCAAAAAACGCAGATCGCGCAGACTTGGGATCTAAACCGGCGAGGCCGGAATGAACATGGTTATGGCATGATCAATGGTCGCTTGACATTAAACCACCATTGATCGTCTTCCTTGGAAAGGAAGAAAAGAGATGGATTTTCGGATGGCGAGACAACGTCATGCTATTAGCGTAACATGGTTTGAGTCCACCACATTGACCATTCCGAAAATCTCTCTAGCCCCCTATCCAAGGAGGGAAAAATAATTATCTGCGCAAGAAAAGTAGCTTTTGGAGACACCGATTCTAAATGACAATTAATTTAAGAATAACCCGCGCCAAGCGCCGAGGATCATGACGAAAATAATCCTGGCTTACAGCCAACCGGCTCTTGATTAAGGTGATATTCCATTCATCAAATTTGGTTAAATCATCGTTTTTAACCATAATGGGATGGGCATTCATTTTTTCGTAGCGTTGCAACAACTCCGGTCCCGGCAGTTCGCTATTGACAATCACATAATGGATCAAGTCGTCCCGGGTATGGCGACGGATGACATCCACATGATCGGCCGCCCCCATATTGTCGGTCTCGCCCGGCTGGGTCATAACATTGCAGACATAGATCTTGACCGCCCGGGAGGCGGCAATTTCATCGGCAATGCCATCCACCAATAAGTTGGGCAGAATACTGGTATAAAGACTGCCCGGCCCGATCACAATGGCATCGGCTTCGGCAATGGCTTCCCTGGTTTCCGGTGCCGGTTTAACATGAGCCGGTACCAGACGCAGGCGCTGGATGGGCTGACTGACCTTGCCAATGGTGGATTCTCCGGTAACAATAGTGCCGTTTTGTAATTCAGCTTCCAATCCCACCGGATCTACGGTGACCGGCAGCACCCGTCCACTGACGGCCAAGACCTGGCTGGCCGCTTTTACCCCAGCGGCAAAGTCCCCGGTAATCTCCCCCAGCGCGGTGATAAACAGATTGCCAAACGAGTGTCCTTCAATACCTCCGCCTTCGCCCTTAAAGCGGTGCTGGAACAATTGGTTCATGAGCGGACTGGTTTCCGCCAGGGCAATCAGGCAGTTACGTAAATCGCCGGGAGGCAGGACCTGATATTCGCGGCGCAGACGACCGGAACTGCCGCCGTCATCGGCCATGGTCACAATGGCGGAGATATTGGAGGTGTATTGCTTGAGTCCGCCCAATAGGGCCGGCAGGCCGGTTCCGCCGCCAATGGCCACAATTTTGGGACCTCGTTTTAAGCGCAATCGTTCCAACGCCATGGACGGATAATCCTTGGTTTGAGCCGGCATCACCACGGTCAATACGGAATATAATCCCCGCCGGATAGCCAGGATAACCCCCGCAATGCCGGCTGCAAACAAAAGAAAATCGATGGCCCGCAAACTCTGGATTTTTTTGGCCAAGGGCCTGACGTCGATCACCTTAACCTCGAAATTACTGAAGGTTTGCCCCATCATTCCGGACAAGCCCACGCCGAACACAATGGCCGATAATAACAACAGAATCAGCCACCGTTTTAACCTTACACCAGGATAAAACCAACGCCAGCGCACCCGGTTATCCCAGCGTTTTTCCTGGGGTGTGGAGGAGTGTTTAGAGTCCATGACATTCCTTTTTCTCGCTTTAATACGTCCTCGCGAATGCCCCGCAATTCATTGCAGGATAATCTAATACGTCACCGTTTCATGCCCGCACCCATACCGGAGGGAGCCTGCAATTCCCGGTGGTAAATCATGGTGACATTGGCCATTTTTTTGCCAAGTGCTTCGGTCATGACCACGGAACGATGCTGACCGCCGGTACAACCAATAGCCAAGTGCAGCTGCAGTTTGCCTTCCCTCACAAACCCGTCCTGGATACTGTTTATCAGGGACACCATATGGTCCAGGCTCGTCTGCGCCAGAGGTGACCCCAACACAAAACGTCTAACCTTGGCGTCCAGGCCGTTCAGTTTTTTCAAGGCGGGTTTGTAAAAGGGATTGGGTAGAAAACGTACATCAAAAATCATGTCCGCCTCCTGGGGCAGGCCATATTTAAAGCCAAAACTGCTGAGCATGACTTGCAACCCCGCTTTTTCCTGGCCCAGCCACTGCAGTAGTTGGCGTCGCAGCTCAGGCGGAGTAAGGTGGGTGGAGTCAACAATCAAGTCCGCTTGTGCCCGCAGCCAACCGAGCATTTTAATTTCCTGGTGAATGCGGGCACTGAGAGGCTTCTTTTCATCCAGGGGGTGAGGCCGGCGGGTCTCGGCAAAACGCCTGACCAACTCTTCTGCCTTGGCTTCCAAAAAGATGATTTTATGTTTTTGTTCTTCTTGCTTGAACGTCCTTAGCGCTTTTTGCAAGGCAGGGTGAAAGGTCCGGGTGCGCACGTCCACCCCAATGGCCAGTCTGGGATAGATCATGGTCGTTCCTTGCAGTGCACCCAAGGTAGGCTCAATGAGAAAGGCCGGCAAATTATCTATGCAGAAAAAACCCAGATCTTCCAACTGATACAATACCTGATGCTTGCCCGCACCCGATAAACCGGTGATGATCAATACCAGGGGTTCATGGCTGTTAACACCCCGGTCAACTTTAGTGGTCATCGTTTTGCATCCAGGAAATCAAGGTTTTGTTAAATTCTTTAGCCGTATGATAACCACTTTTTTTCAAACGCTGGTTCATGGCGGCTACTTCAATAATAATGGAAAGATTCCGGCCCGGCCTGACGGGAATGATGATGCGGGGCAGATCGATGTCCAAGATGGAATAGGTCAATTCATCCAGTCCCAAGCGATCGTATTCTTTGCCTTCATCCCATTCTTCAATGGTGGTCACCAACTCCACCCGTTTGCGGTCGCGAATAGCACCGATACCGAACAGATTTTTAATATTGATAATGCCGAGACCGCGGATTTCCATATGGTGACGAATTAATTCCGGCCCCGATCCCATAAGAATGCGTTCAGCCGTGCGTTTGATGTCCACCAGATCATCAGCCACCAGCCGATGCCCCCGTTCCACCAGGTCCAGGGCACATTCACTCTTACCGATGCCGCTTTTTCCCAGGATGAGCACGCCAATACCGTAAACATCCACCAAGGTGCCATGCAGGGAGGTCTCCGGAGCAAGCTTATCCTCCAGATAAATGGTTAAATCAGCGATTAATTTGGTGGTAGGCATAAGGGATTTAAAGATAGGGACGTCTTTACCTTCACTGGCTTCCAGCAGTTCCTCGGGCGGTTCCATCCCCTGGGTGATGATGAAACAGCATACTTCCCACTGCAACAATTTTTCAAAAATCGCCTTGGTCTGCTGACGGCCCACGCCTTTTAAAAAGGATAGTTCGGTCCGCCCCAAAACCTGAATGCGCTCAAAAGCAAAATAATCAAAATAACCGGCCAAGGCCAACCCCGGCCGATTAATATCAGGCACAGTAATTTTCCGGGTAAGACCTTCCCGGCCCGCTGCCAATTCCAGCGACAATTTCTTCTTTTCTTCCAGATAAAACTCTTCGACCAGTAAATTAATCATTGGTCAGCCAACAGCCAGGCTTTCGGAATAGGGCGTATGATGAACTAAGAAGTAAGCCATAAACATCAGTCTTGTCTTCATCAATGCTGCAACGTCCTTTCTCCGGAGGGGTTGATGCTTTGCCAAGCTGGGGAGGAAACCCGCTGTGACCATGATCAAAAAACACTTCCCTACCACCGCAGGCAGGTCATTGATCACCAGAGCGCCACTGCATGCTTAATGAGTGGCTTTTTCTTCTTCTTGAATAATTTTTACCACTTCCTCGGTGGTTTGGGCTGAGATCAGTTTTTTACGAATATACTTGTCTTTTAATAAACCCGAAATACGGGCCAAGGCTTTTAAGTGAGCACCGGCTGTACCTTCGGGGGCCACCAATAAAAAGAAAATAAAGACCGGTTCACCGTCCAAGGCTTCAAAGGATACCCCCGCTTTGGAAAGACCAAAAGCTGCAGTTAATTCTTTGACACTGTCCGACTTGCCATGGGGAATGGCAATGCCCTGGCCGATGCCGGTACTGCCCAGTTCTTCCCGTTCTAAAAGTATCTGAACCATTTTTTTCTTATCAGTGACATGGCCACCTGCAACCAGCAAATCCACCAATTCTTCAATAACTTCCTTTTTGTTTTTTGCCTTCAAATCCACATTGATGTTTTTTTCCGATAAAAAATCCATAATTCGCATTCCTTACAGCCTCCTCTTGCGATACTAACTAAGCGCTTATTCCGCTGATCTCCAACAGCTGGCTGCGGAGATGAAGCATATTAAAATTCAGCTCGGAATAAAATAGCGGCCAACATAGCACACGCCATCTTATTCTTTGATGGTTAATTTTATCTTATTGTTCTTCTCTTTGCTTAAAACAGCCAACTGTCCGTTCTCCGCGTCTTCAAAAACCAGGAAAGGTTTACGGCTGTTTTGCAGTTGTAACAGGGCTTCTTCTATGGACATAGGCTTGCCGGTGAAGTAATCCACTATTAAAGACGGATGAGCTGCTTCTCTGGGTCCGCCGGCCGAGGTCGTTAGGCTTCTTTTTTCGCGGCTGCGGCTGGCAGCATCTTTATTAATCAATTTATCATGTTGTTTGGTGAGTTGGTGGGTAATCTTTTCAGCTAGCAGGTCAATGGATTGGTACATATCTTTGGTAGTGGTTTTGGCATTGATACTGTAATGTTTATCCTTGGAGGTCACTTCCGCGGTATGGCGGTAGCCCTCAACCGACAGGATCACATGCACCATGGTAACGCTATTTAAAAAAGTGTTCCATTTTTCAAAACGCTTGCGAATATAGGTTCGGTGTGCCCGGGTAATTTCAATATTACGTCCGGTAATGGTTAGTTTCAAGTGACAACCTCCTGGTTGAATTTAACCCGTCGAGTATAGGCCTTCCGGCGGTCGGATGCAAGTGCAAATTCAAGGAATCTTGTTTTTTTAAGCCAATATCTTTCTTCTGCCTGCAGGTGAAACGTTCATTTCTTCCCGATATTTTGCCACTGTGCGCCGCTTAATATCAAACCCTTTTTTTGTCAGCAGCTCCATTAATTTTTGGTCACTAAGCGGCTTTTTTTTATCTTCATCGGCGATCAGTTCCTGCAGGGCGGCCTTGACACTGGTGGAGGAAATCTGGCCGCCGTCAGCTGTCCCGATATGGCTGCTGAAAAAATATTTCAACTCGTACAATCCCCGCGGCGTTTGCACATACTTGCCATTGGTCACCCGCGAAACCGTGGACTCATGTTTGCCGATCTCCTCAGCCACTTCCTTGAGCCGCAAAGGTTTAAGGTATTCAATGCCTTTGTCAAAAAAATCCTGTTGGAATTTAATAATGGCTTCGATCACACGGTAATAGGTTTTACGCCGTTTCTCAATACTTTCGATCAAATTTTTAGCCTGGCTGCGTTTTTCCCGTAAAAACTGTTTTTCCTGATCCGTTAATTGGTGATCACGACTTTTTAGCAGCCGTTGATATTTTCGGCTGATGCCCAGCATGGGGAAAGAGTCATCATTAATGATAATGATATACTGATCATCGTGTTTTTCAATAATGGCATCGGGTACCACATATTGCACCGCAGGATTGGCAAAACGCCGGCCGGGGTAGGGGTCCAGACTGGCAATGAGTTTATCGGCTTGAATGATCTCTTCCCGGCTGACTTTTAACAATTTGGCGATTTGATCGAGCTGCCGTTTTTCCAGCAACCCAAAGTGCTGGGCTACTATTTTTTCCGCCAGAGCATTGCGGCTGGGCAAATTTTGAAGCTGGATAAGCAGACATTCCACCACATTTTTAGCGGCAATCCCCATGGGATCCATGGTCTGCACCAAGGCCAGCACATGCTCCACATCTTCCAGGCTAGCATGGGCCTGTTGAGCAATCTCTTCCAGAGGGACCGTTAAAAAGCCGTGATCATTCAAGTTGCCGATAATGATTTCGCCAATGGCATACTCTTCATCGGTTACGTCAGCCATGGTCAGCTGCCAAAGCAGATTATCCTCCAGCGTAGGCTGATAGGCAATCTGGGGCTGGCGATATTCCGTGTATTGTTCGCGGTCAAAGCGGGGCGGAATAAAATCATCGTCAGGAAAAAACATCTCCCACCCCTCATTATCCACGCCTTGGGCGCTTAACCCTTTATCATCAATAGTAACGTCGGCTGTGGCTTCCTCAGGTCCGGCCGGCGGGGGCGGGTCTTCGGTGGCAGGATGGAGATCAGCCTGGTCCTGATCTTCCTTTTCCACCAGCATGGGATTGGAGGCCAGTTCATCCTGAATTTTATTGGAAAGCTCGACAGTATTGAGTTGTAAGATCTGCAAGGCCTGCATCAACTGCTGGGTCATGGTGACCGTAATATCGGTTTTTATTTTGGTTTCCAATTTTGGGGACATTGAGACTGCTTTCCATTGTTGTAACCGCTCTTGCCGGGCAAACGAGCGGCAGGCCAAGTTGAAATTATAAAAGCCTTAATTTTTTTTGTCAAGCCGCATGCTCCACGGTCAGGGGGGTCAGAATATTAGAATTGCCTTAAATTTCAAAATGATTTCTGCACCGGCACCGTGGAACAGAACCCTACTTGCACCTTTACCTTCTCGGGTCCTCAGTGCCCATAATCCATGGTCCAAACGCCTCACCGCAAGGTCTGTGCCCGACTTCAACTATCCTGCGGCTTGGGCAGGATAGTTGATTCGAGTAGAATTTTATTTTATTTTTTCTCATTCATGCCGGGGGGAACCCCCGGAGGTTAATGGAAACGTATAAAAGTCAGCCCTGCCGGCACTAATAGCCTTGAGCCAGTCGTTCTGCAAACCAGCGTGGCAACCCGGCATCCAATATTTTCCGCTGAGCCCGGTCAATAGCATAGGGTGTGGCATGAAACGTAATGATCCCCAAGGTATCATCCCATATAAGCCATTGGGCTCGGGGGTCACCGTTGCGAGGTTGACCAATGCTGCCCACATTAATAATATATCGCTTATCCGGCAGCAAGGTCACCAGGTTGGACAAGGGATTCCACCGGGGAGACTTGCCGGGGGCGACTTCAATAAAAGCCGGCCGGTGCGTATGACCTACCAGAATCAGGGCTTCCCCGGCTTGTTCAAAAGCCTGGCTGGCGTCCCAAGGACTGAAAATATAATGAAACTGCTCCGGTTCCCAGGGAGAGCCGTGTACCATCAGGCAAGATCTCAGAGGAAGGATCAGAGGCCAATGTTTCACCTGCTCCAACAGGCTCGAGCTACAGGCAGTTCTGGTCCAGCGTATGACCTGGCGAACATCGTCACGGACCTTCCAAGGAAGATCATCATGCATGACCATCATCTCATGATTGCCTAGAACACAGTGTTGGCAGTTTTGTTGGACCCATTCCAGACAGGTTTGCGGCTGGGCGCCATAACCTACCACATCGCCCAGACACAAGATACGGTCAACCTGCTGGTGAACGATTACCGCGGCTGCGGCTTGCAAGGCCTCGGCATTACCATGGATATCTGAAATCACGGCCCAACGGGTCATGGTTGTACCTCGTGGCTGGAAAGCAAAAAGGCGGTACTGCCTGATGACAGTACCGCCTTTTTGGTTAAAAGTAATTATTCTTCAATGATAATGGCAGAAGCCGGACAGGTGGGCGCAGTATCGCGGGCCCGGTCAGCCAAATCACCTTCCGGTGATTCCACCAACACCTTGGCCAGACCATTGTCACCCATTTCAAAAACTTCCGGTAAATCAGTGACACAAAGACTACACCCTGTGCACAATGACTCATCAATTGATACTTTCATTGAAACGCCTCCTTAAAGTGATTATAACTTAACTGACCTCATCCGTAAGCAGATGCGGCCATGGTTTACCAAGCAGTATTGTCACTGTTTTTTCAATACTGTCAAGGGGAATAACCGTATTTTTACAAGGACCTTCCGGCATTTGGTTGGGGAAGGCAATGACCGGAATTTTACCCCTTAAATCTTTTATGCCTGACAATAAATCGCGCTCACAGGCAATAGCAATGATCCCCCGGGGCCTTACTGTTTTAATGGCTCGTCTGGCTTCAGTGCCGCCCACCACAATCACTTGTGAAAAACCATATTTATCCTTCAGAGCTTTCAACCCCATTTGGCTCTCTTTTTGCAAGCACCGCGGTGCCAGCACCAAAAGTTTTACAGGATCTTTAATAAGGCTGGGCAGAACTTCCAAACGATTGTGCAGTTGAACATAAGCATGCCCGATTTCATCTTTGGAAAACCCGAGCTTGCGCCCCAAGCTCAAGCCCATATTTAGGCTCCACCGGATGCCGCCCAACCGCTGCAATAGCCGCAGTGCCCATGACACTTTGCTTAAAGCCAGCAGGAGTAAAAACAGCCACCCCATGATCAACCCCAGCCAGCCATAGGTCAGAACCAATATGACCTGTCTATTCAGCAGTTGTTCCAAGCGGGGGCCAATGAGCCAAATAACCAACACGCCCGCCGCGGCCAGCATAAGCGTAAGTAAAATGTTCAGTCCCGCATAGAGCCTGGCGGAAACCTGCAAATGCGCCGGTCTCAGATGTCCGTCCCAATCCGCCCATTCCTCTCCCAAGCGCCGGTCCTGGCGGGGCTGTTGCCTGTGATCCTCTGTCATAATAATTTCCTTAACGCCTACCTCTCGAATTTCCTGCAATTCATTGAGGGATATTTTATTTTGAGTTGCTTTGGCAAGGGCCGCAGCATTGACATGGTCCTATAATCTGGTCAGAAGCAGGATAATGCTTTCGCGCACCAGTTTTTTTAATTGCTCCCCGTAAAAAGACAGCTGGCGATCATCTAAGTCATAGCGCGGCGAAAAGCCTTTTTTGGAGAATTCTTCCCTTAATCTTAACAATTCGTCAAACCGGTACAACTCTTCATGGCCAGGCTGAAAGGTTACTCCTTTAATACCACTGAGGCGGACAAATTCAATCATCCGTTCCGCTAAATTGGGCGCTGCCAGACGGGCAGCGGCCACATCGCGTGTTTTGGAAGGAATACTGGGAATGGATTTTACCGCAAAAATCAGGCCCGCCAGGGGACCTTCAGCTGCCGGCGGGGTGACATGGGCCAGAATTAACTCAAAGGCTGAAAACAAACATAAAAAACGGGTTTGCAAAAGGGTAATGTTCGAAGCCGACAGGTAATACGCCAGCCCCCAATGTACGCCGGTTTGCTGCCGGTAAGCTTGATCACGGTAACGGCCATAGGCTTGTTGTAAAAAATGCTCCAAAGCTGCCGGTGTGGCCGTCAGCGGTACCTTGCTATCCGTCAGGGGCCTACGCTGTGCTTTTATTCGGGTAAAGCCCCGCGCCGATTTTTCCTCAAACCTAATGCCCTGCTCGTTATAAAACTCCATCAACTCCAGCAAGTTATTCATCCGGGATAACGCGTTTTGGTCTTCCTCACAGCGGCAACGCAGCCACCGGCCTTCCATCTCGAGGTCTCCTAACTGCAGATGGCCGGGCCAGGAAAAATTTTTCAATTGAATCTCATATATTCCCAACTGCTTATTCTCCTGCTCCTTTGGTTCTTAATTTGGAAGCCCGGGTTTAGCGTACCCCTTGTTTTAACAGCTGGCTCCAAATTAACAGCCGACCATCTTTTTCAGCATTAACTTCTAAAAAATGCTCGATGGTCTTGGCCAAGGTGGGCGACGGATGATAAGCATATACCGGATCGGAAGGATCTCCCCATTTTTTCAGGATTTGATGAGTGCATAATTGATCAAGCAAATGCACAATATCTTTGCGCCGCCGGCCCAACCGGCCGGCGATCCCATCGGCATTGTCGGCAATGCCGGGATTGGTCGCGATAAACACCACCAATTCCCACATTAACAATGACCCAATAATTTCAGTCATGAAGTTTTCCAATGCTGTGTCTATTTTCACCATGGCCTCCATCCCTCACCAAAAAACGGGATGTTCTAACTCTTTTTATCCCAGGCTTAAACAAGCCGAGTATAGCATAGCCTAAAAATCGTTCCAACTGAAATCAGACCAGCTGCGCCTTTGCTTCGGCCAATAAGTTTTTTAAGTACTGCCCTGTATAAGAACGCTTTTCCTTGACAATGTCTTCAGGCCTTCCAAAGGCCACCACTTCTCCGCCTTGGTTGCCACCCTCAGGCCCCAGATCAAGGACAAAATCAGCGGATTTGATCACATCCAAATTATGTTCCACCACAATCACCGTATTGCCGGCATCCACCAGCCGGCCCAGAACATCGAGCAGTTTTTGCACATCAGCGAAATGCAGGCCCGTGGTGGGTTCATCCAGAATGTATAAAGTCCTGCCCGTGGATTTTTTCCCCAGTTCTGAAGATAATTTCAGCCGTTGGGCTTCGCCGCCGGACAAAGTGGTGGCTGATTGCCCCAGCTTAATATAGCCCAGGCCCACATCACTGATGGTTTGCAGAATACGTTTTAATTTGGGAATAGCCTCAAAAAACATCAAGGCTTCATCCACGATCATATCCAGCACATCGGCAATGGTCTTGCCCTTATAAGTCACTTCCAAGGTCTCGCGGTTATAGCGTTTTCCCTTGCAGATTTCACAAGGAACATAAACATCGGGTAAAAAATGCATTTCAATCTTAATGATGCCGTCGCCGTCACAGGCTTCACAGCGACCGCCCCTGACATTGAAGGAGAAACGTCCTGGTTTATAGCCCCGCCGTTTAGCCTCCTGCGTATTGGCAAATAAATCGCGAATCTCATTAAAGGCCCCAGTATACGTGGCGGGATTGGACCGGGGCGTGCGGCCAATGGGCGACTGGTCAATGTCAATCACCTTGTCCAAGTTTTCCGCCCCCTGCAGATTTTTATAGCCAGGAGGTTTAATGCGGCCATGATAAACCGCATGACGCAGGGCCGGTTCCAAAGTCTCCTGGATCAGCGAACTTTTTCCCGAGCCCGACACACCGGTAACGCAGATAAAGGTCCCCAGGGGCATGGTGACGGAAACGGACTTTAAGTTATTGGTTTGAGCACCTGCCAGGCTCAGCACCTGACCGTTGGACGGCCGGCGTTGCTCAGGAACAGGAACCTTAAGTACACCCGAGAGATACTGGCCTGTAAGCGATTGGGCATTGGCCATCACTTCTTTGGGTGTGCCCTGGGCCACAATGATGCCGCCATGAATACCGGCTCCAGGACCAATGTCGATCAAGTGGTCGGCCTGGATCATGGTTTCTTCATCATGCTCCACGACCAAAACGGTATTGCCCAGTTGCTGCAAATGGCGCAGGGTGTTAAGCAGGCGCTGGTTGTCCCGTTGGTGCAGACCAATGGAAGGTTCATCCAGAATATAAAGCACCCCCACCAGTGACGACCCGATTTGCGTGGCTAGATGGATACGCTGAGCTTCCCCGCCGGAAAGCGTACCTGTGGTGCGGTCCAGGGTAAGGTAATCTAACCCCACGTTGGACAAAAAAGTGAGCCGCGATTTAATCTCCTTAATTAACTGATGCCCGATTTTCTCCTCACGCCGGGTCAGTTCCATGGCCTCGAAAAAAATCTTGGCTTCACTTATGGTCATTTCAGTAATTTGAATAATATTTTTCTGCCTGATCAGTACAGCCAGGCTCTCGGGCCGCAACCGCCGGCCGCCGCAACTGGTACAGGTTTTAATGCGCATATAGTGGTCGGCAATATCATCACGGATATAATCCGACTCGGTTTCCTTATAGATCCGTTCTGTTCTGGGAATGACCCCTTCAAACACGCCCGTGTAGTTGTAGGAAGAATCGCTGCCGCGAAAATTAAAAGGCAGCCGCTCCTCGCCGGACCCATAAAGGATGATTTTTTTATGCTCGCTACGCAGATTTTTCCAAGGCACATGCATAGAAAAATCGAAATGCTTGGCCACTGATTTCAACATGGATTGATATACATGCGCCGTTTGGGAATTCCAGGGGATAATGGCACCTCGGTCCAGACTCAGGTCAGGATCGACCACCAATTCAGGATCCACTTCCATTTTCATGCCCAGCCCGGTACAAGCCGGACAGGCGCCTTGCGGCGAGTTGAAAGAGAACATACGCGGTTCCAACTCTTCGAAGGAAAGACCGCAATGGGGGCAGGCATAGTTGGCGGAGAACACCAATGTGCGCTCATCGCGCGCCGCCCGCTGATGGCTTTTTTTCTCCTGCTTGGACAAATCCTTGTCCAATTGCATGACCAAAACATTACCTTCACCTTTTTTCAAAGCCGTTTCCAAGGAATCAGCCAAACGCCGGCTGATTTCCGGTTTTACCACCAGACGGTCAACCACCACTTCCACATCATGTTTCTTCTTTTTATCCAGAACAATAGAGTCATCCAAATCATGGACTTCACCGTCCACCCGGACACGCACATAACCTTCCCGTTTTAAATCAGTGAAAAGTTTTTTATACTCGCCTTTACGGGATTGGACCACCGGCGCCAGCAGCATAAGGCGGCTATTGAGGGGCAGCGCCAGGATTTGGTCCACCATTTCCTGAACGGTTTGTTTTTGAATCGGCCGGCCGCACTGCGGGCAATGAGGTTCGCCCAGCCGTGCAAACAGCAACCGCAAATGATCATAAATTTCCGTGACGGTCCCCACCGTGGAACGCGGATTTTTGGAGCCGCTTTTTTGCTCAATGGCAATCGCCGGAGACAGACCTTCAATACTGTCCACATCGGGTTTTTCCATTTGACCCAAAAATTGCCGTGCGTAAGCGGACAGACTTTCCACATACCGCCGCTGGCCCTCAGCATAAATGGTATCAAAAGCCAACGATGATTTGCCTGAACCCGAAAGTCCGGTAATCACCACCAATTGGTCCCGGGGGATGACCACATCCACATTTTTCAAATTATGTTCCCGGGCTCCTTTAATAATAATCTTATCCAATGCCATAGGCAGCCTCTTTTTTCTCCTTGGTTACATTAACTTTCCTTTAGTTTAGCCGCACCCGCTCGCTCAAGCTCATGCCATTTCTTCATGGCCCGCTGTTGTTGCCAATGCAGCATTTTTAGACACCATCGGCCATAAATTGCTTTTTTCCCTCTGACTATCATCGCAAAGACCTTGTCCAGGGGCAGCATCTGCGCAGCCGGCTTTTTCCTTGGTCGCGGCCTTAACTTTTGACCTTCCAAAAAAGCCATGAGATTCCGGGCCACCAGCTTAATATCCTTCGACCCGGAGACCGGCCAGTGGGTGCTTCCATGACTGCTTTCGCCCATGCTAAAAATAGCCGGAAATCCCTCCACCTGATCCATCGCATTGGTGCGGACGCGGCCGTCATCATCCGTAGGAAGACTCATTTTTTCAAACACCCATCGTTCACACTCCGGATAAGTCCTCACGGCCAGATCAAAAGGCACAGTGCGGCCTTGGTTCATGACGACCCGGTTAGATTGCACATGCTCCACCGCACTGTCCGTCAATACCGAAATTCCGCCCATCCTGCAAAAGCGCGCCGTGATCTCAGCGGCCTGCTCCGGCCAGTGCGGCAGAAGTCGGGAACGTTCTTCAATCATGGTGATGGACCAGGTATGGGGATGGCGTCTGGTGCGCAGCCAGGCCTCCAGCTGCAGGGCCGCCACCACGCCGGTTGCACTCCCGCCAAGAATCACGATTTCAATTTTGCCCGGCTGTTCCAGTTCCAAAAGAGTTTCCAGTTCATTGACGATTTCCAGAACTGCATAACTGGGTTTTAGAAAATAATGGCCAACCACAGGAATGTCCGGACTGGGACAGGCCACTTCCGGCCAGGCATCAAAAAGAAGAACATCGTAGGACAGCAAACGGCCGCTCTCGGTTAATACTTTTTGCTGACTTGGCAACAAGGAGGCCAGTTTATCTTGCAGAAAGTCGGCCTTCCACGCTCTCAGCAGAGGTTCCAGATCCACCTTGATATCCCGTAACCCATAGGTGCCGCTCAGGGCCTCCAAGGCCATAAACTCGTGGAACCAAAAGGGCTGACTATTAAGCACCGTGATCTCCAAAGTGCCGGGCCATTTCTCATGCAACCGTTGCACTAGGCTAAGAGTGCCCGTGGAAGCCCCGATCACAATTAATTTTCTCTTGGCAGTCATATTTGAATTAACCCCGTATTCTACGTAGTTCTGGTTGCGAAAAGACTTCTTTTCGCGGCAAGAACTGATTGGTTGGTCACTCAGCCACCCGGGTCAGGCCGCTTGATCAGACCGCCGGCCAGAAGCTTGTCCTGGTCAAAGACCGCGGCCACCTGCCCGGGGGTCACGGCCCGCACCGGTTGGTCAAAAACCAGAGAAAATGTCTGCGCCGCTGTCGCGGTCAGCATGGCCGGCACTGGACGCTGACGATAACGAATGAGGGCCTGGACCGCCAGAGGTTGATCAGGCAGGGCGTCCATCCAGTTCACGGTATCCACATCAACCGACCGGGTCCATAGTTCCTCATCGGGACCCACCACCAACTCGTTGGAGTCCGGTTCCAGCCGCAGCACATACAAAGGATGCGCTGCGGCTACCCCCAAACCTTTGCGCTGGCCGATAGTATAAGCGGGCAGCCCTTTGTGTTCACCCAGAATCCGTCCTTGCTGATCCACAATGGGGCCGGGCGTAAAAGCATTGGGATAACGTTCCTTGATAAACTCGGTATAGGACCTTTCCCGTAAAAAGCATATTTCCGTACTGGTTTCCTGATCCTGCTCAATAAGACCTGCTTGGGACATATGCGATTGGACAATTTGTTTGGTCTTGTCCCCCAGGGGAAACAAGGCGTATTGAAACCGTGCTCTGGGCACCAGGGCCATAAAATAAGTCTGATCTTTGCTTTGGTCGGCCGCCCGGGTCACATAGGCCCCATGTTGGTCATAGTCTAAGCGGGCATAATGTCCGGTGGCCAAGCGGTCGCATCCCAGGTCGAGGGCCACCTCCAGCAAGGCCCCAAATTTCATGGCACGGTTGCACCACGCGCAAGGATTGGGCGTGATGCCGGCCACAAAGGCCTCCACAAAAGGAGTGATCACCTGCTGTTCAAACTGATCACGTAAATCAATAATTTCATGGCGTATGCCCAATTCCCGGGCACAATGACGGCCATCCACACAGGCACAGGGCGCGATGCATTGGGTGCACCCATGCTCTGCCAAACCGGGTCGGGCCCGGTGGATGGACTTGGAGGTATCAGGAAGGCCGCTTACATCGGGACATAACCGCATGGTTAGGCCCACCACTTCATGGCCTTCCTTTTTCAATTGATAAGCCACGGCCGTGGAATCCACGCCGCCTGATAACGCTACTGCAATTTTCATGATCCTGTTTCCTGAAGGTCTTTGAACGATACACCAGGACGACACGAGTCCTCAAAGGGCTCAGCCAATGATTAACCAGGTTGATGATAAATTTTTCCCATTCATACTTGCCTTGGTAAATCCTGTGTCGCTTTGATGGGTGATGTATCTTTTCAAGGTATTCCTCGACACGTTTGGCATTATAAGGGGTTTTCTTCAAGAAGCAATCGAAAAACAACGATTGGACTATTTCAGCGTCACTTTTAAAAAGATTGGGACTCCAGCGCCGTGATCATTTTTTCCACCGCTTGTTTATCCTGCAGAGTAGCAGGATGCAGCCGTTGAGCCTGATACAAGTTGTACAGCGCTTCGTCGCGACGATGTAATTTTTTCAGGGCCCGGGCAGCGAGCAAATAGAGCTTATAATCCCGTTCATTCAGGGGTTGCATTTCCTGGATCCAGGCCAAGGCTTCCTGGGCTTGGCCTTTTTGCAGCAATCGTTTGGCTTCCTTGAAACCTAATTGATAGAGTAAAAACGTTTTATACCGGTCGGCTTTCATGGCAGGATCAGCGGCCACGGCCGGCTGCTCCTGACCAGGTACAAAAGCTTTCATGGAGAAGGGCACATAAGGCCCCAAGTGATAGGGAGAGGTGGCCACCCACGCGGTCAGGCTGCTAAGGTCAAAAATCACACTGTGGATGGTCTTGAAATTGTTGATGGCAAAAGCATGCCCAGTCCCCAGGGGAAGTTCATGAACCCCGGCGCGGTCCCTGAGGATGTTCGCGGCCCGCTGAACATTCATATGGGATTTGTACCTGAGTACCAATTCCAAAAGCCGCCGATACCGCGCCCGGCTGCTTAAATAATGACGGGGTTTGGGCGACAACACCTCAAATCCCGGAGAAAGAAAGTGATTGGTCGCCACCAGGATATTATAATGCATCCCACGCAGAACCGTTTGTTTGGGATCCTTTTCCACCACCACAAAACGATTTTCTGTTCCTGAACCCAGAAAAAAAGAGGTGGCCCGTCTAATAGAATGAGCTTTAATAATCGCCACAGCTTCCTGCAAAGATCCGGCCTGAGTCATCACCAATCTGGCCAACAAGGTGGCCGGCATGCCCTGCCCGCTGCTGGAGCGGGTGCTGGCGGCAAGCAAGGCAATACCCAGCCCTTTTTCATTCATGCCCGTCACTACACCTACTTGGCCGGGCCAGGTCACGGAAAGATAAGCGTAGCCCTGGTCAGGATGATTAAGCATTACCAGTTTGTGCGTTTCCATTGGGGCCGCTTTTTCAAAGTCAAAATTTCTGGCCATCCACACAGGTTGGGAACGACGGGTGGAAGCCACACCAAAAGCACTGCCACGAAGCCAGGAGAAATGCTGATTACTTTTCAGACGTTCCCACATAAGTTGCGCACCTAGGAGCCGGTTAAACAGTCGCCGCCGCGTCCATGTGGTAGACGCTTCGACCAGGCTAAAGCCGCTCATTTCCTGAACCACCTCAGATGGAAAAGAAGACAACCAGCGGCGATTGGTCCATAAACGCCAGCGTGCTTTCACATAATGCTTCACCCCCCAGGGGTGGGCGGATGGTTCCAGATGGCCCGTCAGCTCTACCATTTGTACAATGTCTTGGCCATAAAAGGAGGCCAAGGCGGCTCCTCGGACCGCGGCCGGGCCTTGCAGCCAACAGGCCTTTAACCCTTGCTTCTCAAATTGATAGCTCAGGTCCAAACGGGTACTTTTCTCCGCGCCTGACGTCGTTGCGGTTTGTACTACTTCCAAGGGTAGAACCACTGGTGCCGGCCCTGGCGCCAGGAACGCCAGCACGCCCCAATGAAGCAAAGCCCCCATTACACCCGTCAGGACAGCCAAGCTAATCCAGCGCCATGGTGCAGGTGTTTTAACTTTCATGAACCATCATCCTTTGTTTACGCTTGGCGCTCAAGGTTCGATAACGCAGGCGTCGCACCCAGATCAATCCCAGGTAAAGCAACAGCCCACTGAGTACGGCCGTGACCAACGCCACCACGACGCTGCCTAACAACATTTCCTGCATCTTAGCGTGGACCCCCGCCCAGGTCAACCGTTCCCAGGATAGTTTGGTTTGCCATTGCCCGGTAAGCCAACCATGACCCACCAATAATTCCAAATAAAGAAACAACGGCAAGAGCGGCGACAGGGATACCAGGCTGCTGGCTAATACCAATAGTTTGTTCAAATGCAGACGCTGTGCCAGATAAAGCGCCACCAGGGAATGTGTTCCCCAATTGGGCAAAAGCCCGCAAAACAGTCCTACGCCCACCGACCAGGCAATTTCTGCGGGCGTGGCATTCATGCGCCAAAAATAACGAAACCATAACCAGCGCAGGCGGGCTTTCCAGGTTTGCGGCCAGGGTTCCGGTGCTTTGACCACAATGGCTTTAAACGGCCAGGGCCAAATACGTCTGCCAATCAAATAAGCGTGCACACCCACCAGACGCAGGCTGTCCGTTAATTTACGGATGGGCGTGGGTTCATCCCGGACTTGATAACTTTTTAATGTTACCTCTTTAATTTTCAGCCCACCCCAAACAGCGCGCACCAAGGCTTCGATTTCCCAGGCACGATGATGAAACCGGTAGGTTAATTGACGCATGGCCGCCAGTGGATAAAAACGCACACTGCTGCGACTATCCTGGCACTGGACACCGGTTTCCAGCCAAAACAATAAATTGGATAAACGAAGAAGACCGGCTTTGCCGGTATGATAGGAAAAAGCGCTGCTGGTCCTTACGCCCAGACGCATGCTGCGTCCCAGACTAGTGGTCGGAACAAACCGCACCAGTTCATGGACATCGATTGGTTCGTCCTCATCCAGAGTTAAGGCATAAGCATAGCCCAACGCCAGACCTTTTTCCATGCCCAGGTTGAGCGCCGCGCCTTTACCTTTACTCTTGGGCGAAGTCAAGGCCCACCACGGTATCCCCTCGTAGCGGGACATCGTTTCCTCTCCCGCCTGGCCGCCATACTGCACCAGGATAACAGGCAGGCCCAAACACCGGAGCCGCTCCGCTTGCCCCTGATCCAGTCCTTCGGCCTGTCTGACGGCCATCAAGACACAGACCTGCCCCTTGGTTTTGGCAGGTATTTCATTTTCAAAATATCCCTTTTGCCCGGAAACCTGTTGATTATCAGCATTGGTGAGCATTGTTGCATTTCCTTTTTTCCACTTGGAACCCGCCTTATGGGGGTCGGCCTCCGCCCCAAGCATCGACGGACTATGCGAACGGCTTTACAACGGCCAGTTCAAGTGATAGCCTTTGCTGGAAATAAATCCAAATTGATGGCTGCCCCAGCTCAAGATGACGTGTGACCCCTGACAGGATAAACGGCCTGGTTGGCGTTCGCGACTCAACAGAACATTGGCCAGAAGCAGTGCTTTTTCCAGTCCATCACCACGTTCAAAATTAGCCACTTCATCGGGAGTGGCCAGACCTTGGTCGTCATAAATGGAGGCCTGTGGCCAGGCTTGGAGCGTGACATAAATGGCCTCCGGACTCAGGCCGCCAAAGCGCTGTTGGGAAACCGGATTGCGCTCCCAGCAGGCCTTCAGAAAAGGAGCCCAGCCTTTTTCATCCAAATGCCGATGGGCATAAAAAGCCAACGCCGCGGTTTCATGCCTCTCCCGTTGCTGTTGTAAATAGGTAATGATACCTTTCCTCCCCATGGCCGGACTCAACACCAACTCAGGAGCGGATGTAAAAACTTTATCCTGCGCAGGTAACTGCGGCTCAAGACGAATAAAACAGCACAAGTCTTTTTCTAAATCTTCCAAGGCAGGAAACCCCGCCAGCACGTCTTGTAAAAAAGAGTTTAACTGGCCATCCTGGCAACTTAGCGACTGACCGTTGAGTGAAGCTTCCAACACATTTAAAATAAAGCGTTCTCCATACGCCTGCAATTCAAAATCTTCGGTTTCCACTTCTTCCATCAACTTCTTCCGGGTGTTGTCGCCGATGCGGTTTTTACTGCCATGCTCATAACAGAACAAATTTTCGGCCGTAATATAGTAGCGATGACCCTGATGCTGATATTCAAATTGAAAATAACGGCGATATTGGCTGTAAACGCGCAGAAAGTTGATAAACACCTCAAAGGTCAGACCCGTGGTTAAATAAGTCTGCAAATGTTGCTTGAACCGCTGATAGGCCACCGGTGCAATGGTGGCTTGCTGTTGATCAATATGGATGTAGCCTGAAATATGGGAGACGATGGTTACCCGCTCGTGGGTCAGCGCCCGGCGGGCCTTGTCCGTCAATTCCGTGCCATTGAACCACATGGTCTTGGTCACCAGCCGGCGATTATTGGTAATAATGCCTTCTTCCACCAGCAAAAAGTTCTGACTGTGCAGCGGTGTGGCCATCAAAAAAATATCCTCCAGAGGCACCTCCAACACCACAAATAAAGCAGCCGCATACAACGCCGCCAAAGAAACGCATTCCCCTGCCCCCCGGCGGTAGCCATGCTTATATTTAAAGGCATCCATGGCTTCAACCGTTTCGGTCTTCCAGTAGGGGATGACATTGCTGGTGAATTTGTCCAGCCCAAAATGCCGGCGGATATCCATGTCGAAATAATAACGATCCCCTTCATAACCAAAGAGCGCATTGGCCCGGGAAAAAACATCGGGATCCACAAAACTTCCAAAGCGGCTCAATTCTTTTTCCTTGGTGGTCAAGCCCCATGTTTCCAGATCGAGGTTGAAACTGTAATGATCCATAATAAACTGCTTGAGCCGTTGTAGCTTTCGATTCCAGGTCATTTTCTCCAACCCGGCAAACCAGGGATCCTTTTTCCAGGCCCACAGGCGTTGGGACATGATATTGGCCAACACCAGGGCCATCATCAGCTCGGGAAAAAGATAGACTTCCATATCAGAGATGGTAAAGGCCGATGAATATTTTTCCATCGTGGCTTTGTCGCGTACTGCTTCCATAACCTTCATGACTCCTTGTGGCCTTGCTGCCCAGCCAGACGTGCCAGGCTGCGCAAGCGCTGCATATTTTTTTTATCCGGTCCCAATTGGTTGAAGCCGGGCGTTTCCATGATCACCGCACAGTGGCTGAGCATGGGCAGGGCCAGCAACTTGACCAGCCCCGCACGGCCGATGGTGCCAGCCCCCAGGTTTTCGTGTTGATCTCTTTTCGAACCGCAGGGATGTTTGGCATCATTCAAATGAACACAGCCGATGGTGCGGCTCCCCCCCACATAACGTTTCACATCCATTTCCAGCATCTTGACGCCATCCTCGCTTCGCAGGTCATAGCCGCTGGCAAAAAGATGGGCACTGTCCAAGCACAGGCCAAATTGTTTTATTCCCACCCTCTTAAGAACCTGACCCAGGGTTCTAAGATCGCCCAAACTGTTTTTTGCGCCGGCCATGCCTTCCAGCAGCAGTTTACAACCCAACGGGATACTGGACTGTAATACCTGGAGGCCCGCAATGAGGCGCTCTCTGCCCCCAGGCCGGCCTACGTGTGATCCCGGATGGACCACCACGGCTGCGGCCCGCAGCAGCTGAGCCGACTGAAGATCCCGTCGCAAGGCCTGCAGTGAGTTTTCCCGCACATCCTCCCGCGGTGAAGCCAGGTTGACCAGGTAAATGGCATGAATCACCACCTGGCGTACACCAAAATGGGCCTGCTGGCTTAAAAATACATCTGCTTCTTCCTGGCTGATGGAACGTCCTTGCCAAGATCGGGGATTGGCTGCAAAAAGTTGCACGGTTTGGGCACCGATAGCCTTAGCTCGCGCTAACAAGGCCAGCATGTGCCGCCTTGGGTGGAAAGATGGGCGCCCAACAACCGTTCAGGAGGCATACTCAGGCAACCAGCCTTCCACGGAAAACAAATAGGTAATCATGGACTGAAGCTTTTCTTGCAATACTTGACAATGGCGCTCAAATAGCCGGTCCAAACCGCCCATCAAAAAGGCAGGATGAAAACCCAGCCGTATCCAGGGCAACACAGGGCTGTAATAGTACCCGGCAATATAACCTTCGTCCTTACAGACATTCAGCCTCACGTCCTGCCCCAAGGGGCCCAACACGGCACAAGCCACATCATACAGATCCCTCAGCAAAGCAGGTGGGCCGGTCAGACTCCTGCCCTTCTTCTCCCCGGCGCTGTCCCCGCCATTATCCAGGCTGAGCACACAGCCTTCGGTGGCTGTCGAATCCTCCAGGATGTAGACCAACAGACCCAGACGCATCGAGTCTTCCCGGCAGGCGCTGCTTAAGGCTTGATGAAAAGGATCATAATATTGGTGGAGCAGGTGGTGCTGTTGTTGATGGCTAAGCCCCGGCATGAGGGCATGTGAAGACGGCGCATCGATATTGAGCAGGCGACGGTCCAGCGGGCTCTTAAGCACGGTTTTAACCCGGTGCTCCAAAGCCGTCATAATCTCCATGGCGCGGACGCTTCTGAAAACAGGTTTTTCCCTGACAGCGGTTGCCGGAAAACCCGGGGGCGTAGCCAAACTGCTATCGCGAGCTACCAGAATAACCGGCAAGGGCTTCAACATCATCGCTCCTTTAACCAACGCCCCAGGTGACGCAGTCCCTGCCCCAGTGCTCTACCGGCCTGGATAAACCAATGGTTGCTTTCCCGGCCGACTGAGCGGGCGGCCTGTTCCGTATCCGCGGCCGCCTGCTCCAACTGGCGGCCTGTTTTTTTCAAGGCCGGCCCCATGTTTTGCGAGGCGCTTTGCTTTAGAGACTGTACGGATTGTTCCAAGGCCTTTCCCATTTCATCGGCCGCTTTTTTTAAATGGTCTTGCGCTTCCGCAACGCACCATCGGCCCGGAAGCAATGCGATCATTACCAGTACGATTATGCCAGGCCATTTGCCGGTTGCCATCGGCCCACCTCTCTTTCCATAAGCAGAGAATCGGATAACGCTGCCATCAGGAGCAAACCTGCTGTTACCACTGCCCGGCCGCTTTCTGCACTGGGGATGGCTTTCATCGATTCCAAGAAAACGGCCACTACAATTCTACAGCTGCACTTTCATAACAAGCGTCCTTGGTTTTACCTGCAAACCATAGGTCCGGTCTACTTTGCAAATAGTGTCCCCGGTTTGTACTACGGGGAAAAACATTTAAGCTTTAAAAGCTTTAAAGATTTATTAATGGCCCCCTACCCTCTTCCCATATAATGTGGCGATAGGGTACTTGTATTCCTATAACCAGGCGTTGTGACACCACCTCTTGGAAAAGAGCGAGGGTGAGGATAATTTTAGAAAGTCGCTTACTTTTGCACCTGCTTGTGCCTGCGGGGTATGCGTGAGACTATAGTTTTATTCCAGGTTGACCAGCTTACAAGAGAATATGAATAAAAAGATAAAATGACAAGAAAAAACAGAAGCAATTCAATTTTCCCGCCTTGATGCCGGTCTTGGGCCCTGTCTGAATCAGGGTTTAGGCCGGCGGCCCCTTCGTGCTGCTGCTCACCAAGCCCTTGAGCATGACCTGACGTACCCATTGGGCCATCTGCTCGGCCTTATATTTCGTGCCTTCCTCGAGCCACCACGTGATCATACCAACGAGCGCCGCTGACAGCATGCCGACCGCCACCTTGCGCGTCATGAGGCCATACCCTCCCTGTCGGGGGAGGAGCTGCAGGTTCTCCTGAGCAAGAAAGCGCGTCTCCAGCATCGCCCCGAGATGTTCGCGGAGGTGCGTGCTGAACCAAGGATCCCCGTTGCTTCTCATCATCGCGGCGTAGAGGCGGCGGTTGGCCGCGATATGTTCGAAGAAGCGCACGAAAGGTAGGGGCACGGTCGCGGCGGGGATCTGGGCAATCTGGCCAAGGCTGCGTCTCGGTGGTCCCATCTCTTTCTGAAGCTCCTCGATAGCGTCACCAAAAACAGTGCTTGCTAGGTCATACTTGTCGTGGAAGTGACGATAGAAGGTCACCCTGTTCACCATCGCGCGCTCCGCGATCATCCCGACCGACACGGCAGAAAAACCTTTCTCCACGCAAAGATCAATCAGTGCCTTCTTTAACATAAGGCGCGTTCGACGGACACGAAGATCTTCTTTTCCCGACGACATTGCGGTTCCTCCGTTTCTTATGCTACAGGAGCGGTGTTCTGTTGCTTGACAGGCATTACCCAACATCCCTATGATGAGTTTAGCAACATTGTGTTGCATATTAAATAGTTTATATCTTATTTCCCGATGGATCCCGGCTAAAAACAGGAGGCATGATGATGGAAAAGACTTACGAGAAGATTAGTCCTACTGCGAAATTCGTGGCTTACCTCCGGACGTTCTCCGATATTCCCTTTGCCAAGGAAATTGCCGGCGAGAGCAACGCCGAAAAAGTTTATCAAGCGCTCGCGGGCGAGAGCAAGGCATCACTCGTTAAGGTCAGCCCTTATTGGGAAGCGCGCTACAAGGCCACCAATCAAATCATCGCTCAACGAGACCTGACGCAAGTTCTGGAAGTTGCCGCAGGACTGTCGCCCCGCGGCCTGGTGATGACCGAAAACCCCGGGGTGGTCTATGTCAGCACGGACCTGCCGCAAATTCTGGAGGAGGAGAAAGCCATCGTCGAAGCCCTTCTTGCACGGCGGAATCTTCATCGGCCAAATCTTCACTTCAAGACGGCCAACGCCCTGGATCTTAACAGCCTGCTCAAGGCGGCCGAGGTTTTCTCGCCCGATCGGTCCGTCGCCATCATCACGGAAGGATTATTCCCCTACTTCAGCCGTGAGGAACAACGGGTATTGGCCAATAACGTTCACGACATTCTCACCAGGCAGCCCGGCATATGGATTGCGACGGATGTTAACACCAGGCAGCATTTGGAAGCCAGTATGCGCCTGGACCAAGCCGCGCAAGAACGGCGCGCCCGACTTGCGAACAGCACCGGTAGTGAATTGGGGCGTAATCTTTTCGCTGACGAAAAAGAGGTACAAGTTTTCTTTGAAACAGCGGGATTCCAGGTGGAAGATTACCCCTACTCCAAGATGGTTTCACATTTATCCTCGGCGAAACTGCTGAATCTAAGCCGGGAAGATATGAAAGCCGTGTCCGGCCTTCTCGCCCTGTCCAAGGCATTCATCCTCACACCCGTGCTCAAAGAAGGATGACGTCATCGGAAGGCAATAGGGTTTTGGTTGCGGGTATTCCAAGCAGACGGCTTGCTTTATGACTTTTTACTTTTAAACCACTTTACGCCGCAAAGTATTTTTGCAAGACCGACCCCTTTGACACTGACCGTTTTCAGGATTCCGCGACCGGTTACACTTAAAAGGCATGCTGGGGGGCTCATCCGCCCGAATTATCACTCTGCAACGCCGGTAAAAAATCAGTTTGCCAGGCTTGCGGCATGATGTATGATTCCAAAATCCATCGTGTGCCAGATCTAGCCTCCGGCGATACACGTATCTATCTGGCGTATGAATATCGCGGGGTTAAATGGTGGCAGGCACACAAACCATGCTATTGTCCTGAACCACCGGGAGGAACGGCAACGGCTTCAGCAGTATTGCCCCTTCAACCAACACCCCGGTTGACGCAACCCATGCCCAGGACTTTACCGGCCTGGGTATACCAATGATTGCTTTCTCGGCCGGCTGATCGGGTAGCCTTTTTCTGTGTCCGTGGCTGCATGTTCCAGTTGGCACGCCGTTTTTTTCATAGACGGGCCCAGGTTTGGGGAGGCGCTTTGCTGCAGGGACTACACCGATTGCTCCAAGGCCTTTCCTTGTTCATCAGCTGCTTGTTTAAAGTGGTCTTGAGTTTCAGCCCGGCATTGCATATTGGGAACGAATAGAATTACTACCGCCAGGCATAAGCCTGGCCATCTGCTGGCCGTCATCCGCCCACCTCGTCATCTTTGAGGTTAGGTACCGAAACGTTCCCCACCAATAATCGCCTTTAACAGGGCTAGCACCGAAGCGGTAGCCAGAAAACTGGTTTTGGGATTGTGGGGCGAAGGCACATTTTCAGTACGGCATTCGATTTTTCCTACCGATCCTTCAATAAAAAGCTCATGTTTGTTGCTTTGGCTCTTGGGATCTGCTTCGATTTCCACCCGTGTTTTCTCAGGACCGATGCCCACCAGGGAAATGGCGGCCGCCACATTGATGTTGGCCGGAAACCAACGCACTGCCTCTTTAGCCGTACCCGAAAAGATAAGGGTCTTTTTTTTAATACGGGCCAGATCCAAAGGGTGCTCTTCAAAAAACGGTGCGCCCGCCAGCCCCTTTGGTGGTTTGGTCGTCCTCAGCATGACGGAGGTGATCGGCCCCCCAGCCTTGGCGGCTTTCAAGGCATCCAAACCAGCCACAGCCCCGGAAGGGAAATATAGATTACAATGATGCTGCTCGAATTGTTTCAGCAAACTATGGTGCTTTAACAGCGCACCCACGGACATCACCAACAACTGCTTACGCGCGGCCAATATGGCTTGGGCCAGTGCCGGTACCGAGGCCATGCCCGCAGCTTCCACCACCAGATCGGAAATTGCGATGAGCTTGTCCCGGGAGGCAGTCACCTTCAAGCCCAACTCTCGCATGGTGGTTAATTTGGATTCATCAATGTCATAACCAGCCGTCAAGATGGCGCCGGGAAGCTTGCCACTAGTAATGGCTTGCGCCAAAGTGCGACCAATGGCGCCGCAGCCAAAAATACCAATTCTAAGTGTTGTTTTCATAAGCAATCCTTTGAGGCACCAACAAGCTGAACACAGCTTGTTCATGTAAGACCTTCCAATGAGGCGTTATTCCAACGGCAGCCGGGGTTAGTTGGGCTGATTAATACCTTGATAGGAGCCTAGACGACCACCATCATCCATAGCGAATCATGGCTTCTAGGGCAGCCACGGCTTTTTTTTGCACAGCCTCAGGCACCGTGATCTGAGTTTCAAATTCCACCAGGGCTTTGATAACATCATGGATGTCTGTTAATTTCATGTTGGGACAGTACATGTCTTCGTTGACCGCATAAAACTGTTTGTGGGGATTGGCTTTTTGCAGCGCATGCAACAGGCCTACCTCTGTAGCAATAATAAAAGCTTGGTGGGCACTTTTTTGCGCATAGGCAATCATTTGGGACGTGGACAAAACGGCATCGGCCATATCACAAATTTCGGGCTTACATTCAGGGTGGACGAGCAATTGAGCTTCCCCATGGGCTGCTCTGGCTTTAACCACATCGGCCACAGTGATCAGGTCATGAGTAGCGCAAAAGCCGTCCCATAGCGTCACGTCCTTATCCGTATGGCGCTTAACCCAATGACCCAGATTTTTGTCGGGCACAAAAAGAATTTTCCGCTCCGGGATGGCATTGACCAGGGTAACGGCATTGGCCGAGGTGCAGCAATAATCCGATTCAGCTTTGACTTCAGCTGAGGAATTAACATAGGCCACGATGGCTGTATCCGGATGGGCCTGCTTAAAGGCGGCCAGCGACGGGGCGGTCACCATATCCGCCATAGGACAGCCGGCTTCGGGTACGGGCAGGAGCACCGTTTTTTGGGGGGATAAAATTTTGGCACTTTCGGCCATGAAATGAACACCGCAAAACACAATGGTCTCAGCATCCGTCGCCGCGGCCTTGCGCGCCAGTTCCAGGGAATCGCCGCACAAGTCGGCCACATCCTGCACTTCTGCCGACTGGTAATTGTGAGCTAAAATGATGGCCTTGCGTTTCTCCTTCCAGGTTCGAATCTGATGTTGCATGCTTTGTTGATCCAAAGAAGTACCGGTAGAACTCATGACTTGGCTCCTTTTTTAGGAGGCGGCAATTGGCGGTGAAGACGGACTTGGTCCACCCGCAATTCAGTTAAATTGTTTTTACTGTCCACGAAAGCCACCCGGGGATGAAACGTTTTAAGCTCGTCGTCCCCCACCTGGGCATAGGCAATGATGATGACACGGTCATGCTTGGTAAAGAAGCGGGCCGCCGCCCCATTGAGACGGACCTGACCGGAACCGCGCTTACCGGTAATCACATAAGTCTCGATGCGGGCGCCATTATCCAGGTTAAGCACGTGCACCTTTTCGTTGGGCAGAATATCCACGGCCTCCATCAATGCTTTATCAATGGTTATACTGCCCATATAATTGAGATGGGCCCCGGTGACCGTGGCCCGGTGTATTTTAGATTTCATTAAAAAACGTTTGATCATGACTTCAACTCCCTGTCTCTACGTCGACGACAACATTATCAATCAGACGGGCTTTACCCAATTTGACAGCCACGGCCACCAATACCTTGCCCGATAAAATATTCAAGTCCTCCAAGGTAGTCGCATCTTTCGTGGCGATGTACTCAATCTCCAGGCGTGGTTCACTGGCCAATCGCTTTTTAACTGCTTCCTTAAGCGATTCCGGATTGCGTTCTCCCACCTGCAACATGCCTTCCGCCAGCTTCAGGGCCTGATAAATGGCTGGGGCTGCCCGGCGTTCATCTTCGGAAAGATAAGCATTACGCGAACTCTTAGCCAGACCGTCGGCTTCCCGGACCGTGGGCAACACCTTGATTTCCGTCCCCAGATTCAGATCTTCCACCAGGCGTTTGATCACCAAGGTTTGCTGATAATCCTTTTGACCAAAATAAGCCACATGACCATGACAAAGATTGAGCAGTTTGGTTACTACCACCGCCACCCCGTTAAAATGTCCGGGCCGGGCGGCGCCGCACAAAACCTTAGTCAGCCCTTCCGGTACCAGCACCTGTGTCCCAAAACCCTGGGGGTAGAGGCTCTCCACACTGGGCGCAAACAAGAGGTCTACTTTTTCGTTGGTGAGCAGGCGGGTGTCTTTTTTGGTATCCCGGGGATAGGTGGCATAATCTTCATTAGGACCGAATTGCATGGGATTGACAAAAATCGTGACCACCACTTTTTGGCACTCCGCCTTGGCAGCCCTAACCAAGGCCAAATGGCCTTCATGCAGGGCCCCCATGGTCAGCACTACACCTACTTTCTTCTTAGTGCAACGCCAGCGCTCTACCGTAGTTTTAAGTTCTTTTATGGTACTGATGGTTTTCACTTTTTTCCCTTCCCTCTGGCCCGTACCCGCGATCTAGAACTAGACCCCGTTGCTTGCGGAAATAGTCCTTTTTTAACATCATTCACAAAGCGGCTTACCGCCTCTTTGGTTGTTTCCCCCAATTGGGCGTATTGTTTGACAAAGGGGGGAACATAATCGCTGAACAGACCCAGCAAGTCATAACTAACCAAAACCTGGCCGTCACAGGCCGGGCCGGCGCCAATGCCAATGGTGGGAATACTCAATGCTTTGGTAACTTTGGCAGCAACTTGGTCGGGAATTTTTTCCAACACCACCGCGAAAGCACCCGCTTCTTCCACGGCCTTGGCGTCTGCCAGCAGACGCCGCTCCCCGGCACTGTCGGTGGCCTGGGTTTTATAGCCGCCCAGCTGGTTCACCGCTTGGGGGGTCAAGCCGATATGGCCCATAACCGGGATGCCGGCCCTAACAATGGCGCGGATAACCTCGGCCATGTCCTGGCCTCCTTCCAACTTTACCGCCTGGGCTCCACCTTCTTTGAGCAGGCGTCCGGCATTGGTCACCGCCTCATGCACACAGACCTGGTAGGACATAAAGGGTAAATCCGCTACGACCAGCGCCTCGGGCGCTCCCCGTGTTACCGCACCGGTATGACGAAGCATATCCTCCATCGTTACCGGCAGGGTGCTATTAAATCCCAAAACCACTTGACCCAGGGAATCACCGACCAGTAACACCGGCACCTGGGCCTGGGCCATTAGCTTGGCAAAGGCATAATCGTAAACCGTAAGAACCGTAAATTTTTCCTGCGCTGCTTTCCATTGCTGAAGATGACGGACCGTGACAGCCATGGCCTTATCCTTGAAATCCGGCAGGCGTATAATACTGCGTGCCTTTGCCCATGGTTTTGATGTGGCTGATAAGATCATTCAGGTCCTGCCGGCTGTGAACAAAATCAATATCATTGGTATTGACCACCAGCAAAGGGGTTTCCTGATAGTGGAAAAAATAATAATTATAGGCCTGATTAAGCCGTTCAATATAAGCTGGATCCAAGGCCTTCTCGTACTTTCGCCCCCGTTGATGCAAGCGTTGCATCAGGGTCTCCGTGGACGCCTGTAAATAAATAACCAAGTCCGGACTCATTACGGTTTCCGCCAACAGCCCGCATAGGCGTTCATATAAATTCAATTCGTTTTCGTCGAGGTTCAAGTAGGCAAAAATTCTGTCCTTGGCAAACAGGTAATCACATATCAGATTACGGTGAAACAAATCACCTTGCGCGATGGCCTGTTGCTGACGGTAGCGGTTGAGCAGAAAAAAAATCTGGGTTTGAAAGGCATAGGTTCGCTGATCTTGGTAAAATTTTTCCAAAAAGGGATTTTCATCGGAAGCTTCCAGCACCAAGCGGGCACCAAATTCCTTGGCCAGGCATTCACATAAGCTGGTCTTGCCCACCCCCAGTACACCTTCCACCACGATATACCTATTTGTGTCCACTTAATCCTACTCCTTAAAAGATGCTGCCCACGACTTTCCGCCCGGCCAGGGCTGGAGCACCTGATGGGAAACTTTTGTCAGCAATGCAGCGATAGTCTGATGACTGAGGGGATGTAGCACCGCAGGCGCAATTTCCGCCAACGGCCCCAGGACAAACGCCCGCTCCTGCATGCGGGGATGAGGAATGGTTAACGTCGGTGTTTCAATAATTTCCTGCCCATACATCAATAAATCCAAGTCCAATGTTCGCGGCGCTTGCCAACGTGATCGTTGCCTTCCGCAACGTGCTTCGATAGCCATGAGTACAGCTAGTAAGTCATAAGGCGCCAGCCTGGTCCGAACTTCAATGACCGCATTTAAAAAATCAGGTTGTGGCTCGCTGGTTTGCGCCTGGCTTTGAACAATAGTGGACCATTCCCCCAGCTCGATGCCCGGTTCCAAACGAAGCAGCCTGACCGCTTCCTTTAAGTAATATTCACGTGGCTCAATATTCGAACCCAAAGCAATATAACAGACTAACATACCCCAGACCTTCACAACCAAGTTTTACTGATCCTCACCAGTGGGAGGGGAAAGGGTGTCACTATGATCCGTCAGTTCCCAAGGCGTTGGCCGCGCTGCTTTCCAGGCAGGATAATGTTTTTTCATCCATTCGTCGGCTGCTTCTCTCAGGGTCAGTGATGATCCAGCTTCCAGTTTACCGGCTTTGACCATGTTTTCGGTCTGCAACCATTTATAATTCAAAATTTCTTCATATATTTCGCGGGCATCTGGTTCGGGAATCACTTTTTTGATCAATGCATTCAACTTTTTGGTGTATTGTCCGTCCCTGATGGGCTCAATCACAGCTTCCCACACATTATTGGAGTTAATGGCCACGTCCACAATACCATAACCCAACATGGTTAACCCTTTTCGATCAAGTTTGATTGCACTCATGCTGTGTACCTGCTTTCGTTGATATCCTTCTTAATAGTGACCCGCTCCCATATTACAAACAGGCTCGGTTGCTTCTGGCCAATAACTCCCGACCTTCCAAGCAAAATTTGTTAACCGGGCTTAGGATCATCTTTGTCGTTAAAAATTGTACACAAAAATCAGCAATAAGCAAAGGGTTTTAAGCAAAGCCGTCTTTTTTCCTTAAAACGCCTAATCCATTTAGTTTTTAAGATTCAAAACATCGCTCATGTGATACAGGCCGGGCACTTTGGCACTCAGCCAGTGGGCCGCCCTGACCGCGCCCTGGGCAAAGGTATCGCGTGAATGGGCTTGATGCTTTAATTCCAACCGTTCCCCTGGCCCGGCAAACAATACCAGATGGTCACCCACAATGTCGCCTGCTCTCAGGGCATGTATGCCTACCTCGTTTTTGGCCCTGGGACCGATCAGGCCTTCCCGGCCGTATTGGGCCGCTTCACTGGGATCCAGACCTTTGGCTTCACAGAGTCGTTCCAAAAGGGTCAGGGCCGTCCCCGAGGGAGCATCTTTTTTCATATTATGATGAGCTTCGATAATTTCCACATTATATTCCTCACCTAAAATCTGGGCCGCTTGGGTGACTAAAGACCATAACAGGTTGATGCCCGTGGAAAAATTGGTGGCGTAAACAATAGGAATGGATTGAGCGGCTTTTTGCATAGTCTGGTGTTGTTCCGGTGAAAGACCGGTAGTGCCGATCACCATGCCTTTGCCTTTGGCCACAGCCAAAATCATAGTCTGCATCGTAACTTCAGGTGTAGTAAAGTCTATAATAATATCACAATGATCCAGGGCTTTCTGATTATCTTCGCCAAGGAGAATGCCATTTGCCTCAAGTCCGGCCAAAGTGCCTGCATCCTGACCAATCAAAGCATGACCTTTCATCTCCCAAGCTGCACCCAAGGTCAGCTGGGGATGACCCATAACCGCACGGATTAAGGCTCGACCCATTCTGCCGGCAGCGCCGGCAACACCAATTTTCGTCATTTCAACCTCCCTGTCCCTATTCTGGTGGCAAAAATGGTCGCGACCTTTCCCTGCGGTGATTCTTTTCCATTCCTGCACTGGCCGTCAATAAAATCTCCGGCTGTTGTCATGCTCCTGGCCTGATTAAAATTACCTGCGCAAACCGCAGGGAATTTTATAAGAGTGGATTTTTTTATTTTTCCTTCTTCCCCGGGGATGAAGGAAAACGTATTAAAGCAGACCCAGCTGTCGCATTTCCTTTTCTAAAATTTCAACTGTGGAAGAACTGGGTTCCACCATAGGCAACCTTAAGGCCTGGCCGCATAGTCCCATTAAAGAGGCCGCTTTTTTCACCGGACCGGGATTGCTCTCCAGGAACAAGGCCTTGACCAGAGGCATCAACTGCTCATGCAAGCTTAAAGCTTCCTGCACGCGACCGTCGTTCCAGGCTTGCACCAAGGCTTTGGTTTGCCTGGGCGCAATATTGGCCACTACGGAAATCACCCCGTCGCCACCAATGGCCATTACCGGTAGGGTGAGGGCATCATCACCACTTAAAATAGCCACTTTGTTGCCAACGAGCCTATGCAATCGGCTGATTTGTTCCAAGTTGCCCGATGCTTCCTTAACCCCCACCAAGAGCGGGCAGGCTTGGGCAATACGGGCCACTGTTTCCGGCAGAACATTAATGCCCGTTCGGCCTTGAATATTATAGAGTACAAAGGGAAAATCGGTTTTTTCGGCAATGGTCATATAATGCCGGTAAACACCCTCTTGCGTGGGTTTATTGTAATAAGGCACCACAGACAAGGAGGCATCGGCACCGGCGGCTTTGGCGGCCTTGGTCATGGCAATGGCTTCGGTGGTGCTATTCGACCCTGTTCCAGCAATCACGGGAACGCGCTTGTTGACTTGGGCCACGGTGATATCGATCACCTGATGGTGTTCCTCGTTGGACAAGGTGGCCGATTCCCCCGTGGTGCCGCAAGGCACGATAACATCCGTACCATTTTCAATTTGAAAATCGATTAATTTTTTTAATGTTCCTTCATCAACGCGATCATCCTGGAAAGGGGTGATCAAAGCTACCATGGATCCTGTGACCATTTCTCCTCCTCGTACCAATACTGAGTGCAGGCAGCGGCCATGCCGCTGCCTGCACTATTTTTTAACAGGTTCCCATCCTTCCCCGGGCTTGCCCGGAGACCGTTCACTTGAGAAGTGAAACAGGGAGATAATTCTAATGCATGCCGTCCCTATCAAAGGTATTGTGGCTATGAGATCAGACAATCGGAGCTGATGCTGAAAACGCCCAAGCTTCCCGATGGCCCTCGCCCCAATAGATTAGGCGGGCTTCCCCTTTTTGCCGGAGCAGGGTGGTCAAGCCAGCCTCCATGGCCAAGGTCATTTCCAACACCGCCGTGCTTTTGGTAATGGCTTTAACCGGACTGATCACCAGTCCTTTAGTGGCTGCAATCAACGCCGCGGCCGCAGCGCCGGTGCCGCACGCCAGGGTCTCACCTTCCACACCCCGTTCATAAGTTCTGATCTTGAGGGTATGATCATCAACGATTTCGATAAAATTGGCGTTAACGCCATGCGGTTGAAATTGAGGATGGGTTCTGATCAACCGCCCTAAGCGCTCCACATCCACTAACTCAACCTTGGGTACCACCATGACCGCATGGGGTACCCCGGTGTCGGTGACATCCAAAGCAACCGGTTGCCCGTCAATATTGACCATGACCGCTGCAGGGACGACGGGTGGTGGAATAAGCTTCAAATCCACCTGCATACCCGAAACCACGGCCTGGTAACGGCCGGAGGGGGCAATAAATTCCATGGATGCCCCGTCAGCCACGATGCCGAGTAAGACCGCGAAACGGGCAATGCATCTGCCACCATTGCCGCACATGGCAGCCTGGGATCCGTCGGCATTAAAATAGGTCATACTAAAATCCGCCTGGGCGGTCGTTGAAAGCAACATTAAGCCATCGGCCCCCACGGAGAGACGGCGCGTGCATAATTGCCGGATCAACGTCCTATCCGTGCTGTCGAATTGTCCCTGCCGGTTGTCAATAACAATAAAGTCATTGCCGGCGCCTGACATTTTGGCAAAAGTCCAAGTTTCCATAGCCTCACTCTTTTCTTGACAGACGGTCTTATTTTTTTACGGCCTCAATTTCCAAAGCCAGTAAATTTTCCATAGTTTCACGTTTTTTAATCACTTTAACCCTGCTGCCATCCACCATGACTTCGGCCGGTCGGGGCCGGGAGTTATAATTGGAGGCCATCACCATGCCATAGGCACCGCAGCTGCGCACGGCCAGCAAGTCCCCGGACTTGAGCACCGGCAAATGCCTGTCTTTACCTAAAAAATCACCGGATTCGCAAATAGGCCCTACGATATCGGTTAACATGGGCGCCGTTGTTTTCTTTTGCTTCACCGGCACGATATGATGATAAGCGCCGTAAAGGCTGGGCCTGATTAAATCATTCATGCCGCCATCCACAATGGCGAAGGATTTCAAATGACCTTTTTTAACATATTGAACGGTGGTCACTAAAATACCGGCGTTACCCACAATGAACCGTCCTGGCTCCAGAATCACTTTACACCCCAAGGGGGTGAGCAGCGGGATAACGGCTTGGGCGAATTCATCGGCTGTTTGCGGCCGCTCTTCGTCATAGATAATCCCCAGGCCGCCGCCGATATTGAAATACTGAATATCAAATCCTTGTCCCCGCAAGTCCTGAATAACCCCTTGCATTTTCTTAATGGCCTGCAAGTAGGGTGTTACGGTGGTGATTTGCGACCCGATATGCACATGGACACCCACGGGCTGCAAATGAGCCAGACGTCTGGTGGTGCGAAACAAATCCATCGCCAGGGGAATGGAGAGTCCGAATTTGTTCTCTTTTTTACCGGTGGTAATATAGTGATGAGTCTTGGCATCAACATCCGGATTGATTCTAAAAGCCACTCGGGCTATTTTCTTTAAACGGGCGGCCACCTGATTGATCAACCGTGCTTCTGGTTCCGATTCGACATTGAACATCAAGATACCAGCTTTAAGGGCTGCTGCAATTTCCTTTTCCGTTTTGCCTACACCGGCGTATACAATTTTTGTAGCCGGAACACCCACCTGTTGCCCGCGGATCAACTCCCCCTGAGAGACAATGTCAAAACCTGAACCTTCCCGGGCCAACAACCTTAAAATGGAAAGGTTGGAATTGGCCTTAACGGAATAACAGATTAAAGGCTCAATAGCCGCAAATGCATGCTGGATCTTTCTAAAATGACTCAGGATGGTCTGTTGGCTATACAGATATACGGGTGTGCCATAGGTTTTAACCACGTCCGCCACAGGCACCTGTTCACAATACAATTGCCCTTTTTTAAACTTAAATTCGTCCATGGCTGACTGCCTCCAGGCTTAAAAATAATTCCCCGTCTGCCAGGACGGGTATAAAATAGGAAATGTAGCATAGGCCCCTGGCCTTGTCAATGCGCTGCACCGGTATTGCACTTGATTTTAAAAGAAAATCATGATCCGCTCAGAGAATGGTAAAGGACGTGGGTAAAGCAGGGCTGGTCTAAAATTTACGTGCCAAGGACAAATAGTGGAGCTGGGTAAAATGGGCGTCCATGTCATAATTGAATTTCAACTTCCAGGAAGAAAGGTTTACCCCAATGGCCAAGGAAACACCGTCATAACTCTCGCTGCCATTGCTTACACTATAGGTGAAATGGGAAGATATAAGATCAGACCAGGTCATTTCAGATCCCACCTGCAGTCTGAGTAAACTGTTCAACGGCGCATCAACTTTGGCATTTAATCTTACCTGCTTGGTCATCTGGTAGCTGGTTTCCATTTCCATTTCCACCGGTAAGCACCAGCCGCAGGTCAAATAATGATTAATATCTTCATCAGCATAGACCCTGACCACCATATCCATGGGCCAATCATTTCCCCACAGCTTCCTGGTCAGATTGGTTTCCACCCCGGCATGCGCCTGGTCCTCATTGGAGAGCAACCAGCTGCCATTGAGCCAAGCCCGGGGTACAGATTTCAACATTTGTTCCCGTAACATATTGCGTATATATTCCTGACCCTGACTGACTACTTGCTGGCGTGATGTGTCAGGCAGGGCAATTTTATCCCCATATAATTGAGCATGCTGAATCGCCATAATTTGCTGATAAGATTCAGCATAACTGGTTGATAGCCACAGCCCAATAAAAACTATTATCCAAGCCAGGACTTGCATATCCCCTCCCGCCACAGCATGAATGCTTAAGTATACCCAATGAAGTTTCGGCTGTCAATCATTAGGGCTTGACCCGGCCATTGGGTGCCTTTGCCATTGGTGCACCGCCTTGCGAGCGGCGGCAATATGGTATAAAGATCCTATAATAAGCACCCATCCGCTTTTAGGTGTTGCATTTATTGCTTGCATTACCGCTTGTTTAAGGGAACCTCTGCTAATGACATAGACCCCGTGGGATTCCAACATGGCAGCCAATTGACCGGGGTCCAACCCGCGTTGCTTATAAGGAGACGGAAACACCCAGGCTTGGCGCACCCAGGGGGCCAGGCTGGCGACCATCTCAGCGGCCGCTTTATCTTTCATCATCCCCAATACAAGAGTAATGCTTTGAGGCCGGGGATGAAGCGCCTTGAGCACGGCCGCTATAGCCGACGGATTGTGGCCTCCATCCAAAACAACCCGGGGGTGGGCATACAGTTGTTCCATTCGTCCCGGCCACACCACCCGATGTAATCCTTCTTCCATCTTTGGACGGGAAATTTCCCAGCCTTGCTCCTCCAGCCATTGGGCGGCCATCACGGCCAGACTGATATTGAGCGCTTGAAAACTGCCATGCAATGCTGCAGTTAATAACCATGGTTTTGGCCATGGTCCCTGCAGACGGACCTGGCAACCGTCTTGAACATCCCGCTGCTCCAGCAGTTGAATCCTATCTTTGCTCCAGGACCCGCAAAAATACAGCGGTGCTCCTTTGGTCTTGGCCAGAGTGTGCATACATCGCCGGACTGCAGGGTCCTGTTCACTGCTAAGCAAAGGCACCCCTTTTTTGGCAATCCCCATTTTCTCAAAACAAATTTCTGCCTTAGTGGCACCGAGAAACGCCGTATGATCAAGATTTATATTGGTAAGCAGTGTCAGCATTCTATGGCTCAGGGCCGTGGTGGCATCAAACCGGCCACCCAGCCCCACTTCAATGACCGCCACCTTAACCTGGGCCTGGGCAAAAACCAAGGCCGCCAAAACTGTCCAGGCTTCGAAGGTCGTGACCGGACGGCCTTGTTGCATCATGGTCTGTAACGCCGGTAACAACACTTGGGCACTTTGAACCAGCAGCGGCGTGGAAACAGGTTTTTGATTGATAATAATGCGCTCTTTTTCTGTGATTAAATGGGGGGAACTATAGCAACCGGTTTTATAACCCGCCTCCGTTAAAATAGAGGAGAGCATTATGGTAACCGACCCTTTACCATTGGTGCCGGCCACTTGGATGGTAGGAAAGTGACGGTCAGGGTGGCCACATAATTTCAGAAGGGCTTGGGTACGAGCAAGTCCCGGCTTAATGGCCTGGACTGTCCATTGCGTCAGGGCGCGCCGGACGTCCTTAAAGGTCATGACACGCGTATTTTTAACAACCGGGCCAAAGTCTGTTTCATATCTTGCCGTTTAACAATCATGTCCAGCATACCATGTTCAAGCAGAAATTCGGAACGCTGAAAGCGCTTGGGCAAATGTTGGCGAATGGTTTGTTCAATAACCCGCGGACCGGCAAACATAATCAGGGCATTAGGTTCAGCCATAATTATATCCCCCAGCATAGCATAACTGGCGGTAACACCGCCGCCGGTGGGATTGGTCAGGACAGCAATATATGGAAGCTTTTTCTGGGCCAGTTTGGCCAGAGCGGCCGAGGTCTTGGCCATTTGCATCAACGAGATGATGCCTTCCTGCATTCTGGCACCACCACCGGAGGCAGAGACAATGACCAAGGGCAGATGGTCGGCAATAGCCCGCTCAATCAAACGGGCGATTTCCTCGCCCATGACCGAACCCATGGAGCCGCCCATAAATGCAAAATCCGTAATGGCCAAAGCCGTTTTAACACCGCCGATCTCACATAGTCCGGTCAGGATGGCATCTTGTAGCCCTGTTTTCTTTCTGCCTTTTTCCAATTTAGACTGGTATCCTTCAAACTGAAGGGGATCGGAGGCTTTTAAACGGCCTGACAACTCTTCCAACAATTCACCTGAATCGGACAGAAGTTTCACCCGTTCCCTGGGCGGCATATAGAAATGGTGGTTGCACTTGGGGCAGGTTCTCAGATTGTTTTCTATATCTTTGTTAAATATAACTTCACTGCAGGAAGTACAGCGGGTTACCAAATTATCGGGAATATCCGCTTTTTTCTTGCTGGTGACGCGCACAGTCATATATTTAGGTCTTTTAAACCAATCCATTGCTGTTCCATCCTTTTAAGTCTTTTTCTTTGATAACCTGCAGAACCCAGTCTATACCGCATCCTGACCACCCCAAAAGAAGGGCGGCGGCTGGGTAACGCCGCAGGAATGATGCTGTCTTATTTAGGCGATGAACATCAAGTCTAGCAAAAATCAGCATCCTTCTCCACTTATTTTTTAACGGCTACTGCAATAGCTCGGGCCAGATCTCCCAATTTCTTCAAGGCAGCCTGATCCGTCTTAGCCTCAGCCATGGCCCTTACCAAAGCACTGCCTACGATCACGCCATCAGCAGCCTTGGTCATGGCTCGGGCCTGAACTGGGGTGCTGATGCCAAACCCCACCAGCACAGGCAAAGAAGTGTATTGCCGTAGGCGACTGACCCCGGCTGCCACACCCTGCGGGAGCTGGGTTCGGGCGCCGGTAGTGCCGGTAACGGACACATAGTAGACATATCCAGTCGATAAACGGCCAATGGCTTTTAACCGCTCTTCCGTACTGGTCGGCGTGGCCAGAAAAATAGTGTCCAGTTCCCATTGCCGCGCCATCGCCAATTCCGGGCCAGCTTCTTCGAGCGGCAGGTCGGGAATGATCATTCCATCCACTCCGGCAAGGTGGATTTTTTTCAAGTTTACGGCCAAGGAAGGCTGTAAAAAGGGATTGAGGTAGCCCATCAGCACCAAAGGAACGGAACTACGGCTTCGGACTTCCTTGACCATCTCCAGGATGGCTTCCAAAGTGGTGCCCTTGGCCAGCGCCCGCTGGGAAGACTGCTGAATCACCGGACCATCGGCCAGGGGATCGGAAAAGGGAACCCCCAATTCAATGGCATCGGCCCCGCAATCGCTGAGCATGGCAATGGCTTTTTTTGTAAATCCCAAGCCACGGTCCCCGGCCGTGATAAAGGGCACGAACAGATGCCGGCCTGCGGCCCGTTCCTTCCCAAATTGATTCAGCAAACGTACACTCATGACTGGGCCTCCGGTCTCAAATCTTTATCCCCCCGGCCTGAGACATTAATGAGTAGCACAGACTTCTTGGACATGGTTTTGGCAAGACGTTTGCCGTAGGCAATAGCGTGGGCGCTTTCCGTGGCTGGAATGATTCCCTCCAGCCGGGATAATTCCACTTGGGCTTGTAACGCTTGCTGATCCGTGACAGCCACAAATTGAGCCCGGCCTGTGTCTTTCAAGTAGGACAATTCTGGTCCCACGCCCGGATAATCCAAGCCTGCGGCTACGGAATGGGCCGTTAAAATCTGGCCGTGCTTGTCCTGCATGACATAGCTGCGGCTCCCGTGCAAGACGCCGATACTGCCCCGATTTAGGGGTGCGGCATGATGGCCGGTAGCCAGTCCTAGTCCACCGGCTTCCACACCTATGAGTTTGACTTTGGAATCTTTCAGAAATCCCGAGAAAATGCCCATGGCATTGCTGCCACCGCCCACGCAGGCCACCACGGTATCGGGCAGCCGTCCAACTTGACGCAACATTTGCTGTCTGGCTTCAGTGCCAATAATAGCCTGAAAGGCACGCACCATGCGGGGATAGGGATCAAATCCCGCCACTGTGCCAATAAGATAATAGGTGTTTTTCACATTGGTTATCCAGTCGCGTATGGCTTCATTCATGGCATCTTTCAGGGTTTTACTGCCTGAATCCACCCCCCGAACCTCAGCGCCCAGCAAGCGCATACGATAAACATTGAGGGCTTGGCGCGCCATGTCCTCCGTACCCATATACACCACGCATTTAAGTCCAAAGCGGGCACAGACCGTGGCTGTGGCCACCCCATGCTGACCGGCCCCGGTCTCGGCAATGATACGCTTTTTGCCCATGCGCATGGCCAATAAAATCTGGCCCAGACAGTTATTGAGCTTATGCGATCCCGTATGATTAAGATCCTCTCGCTTCAAATAAACCTGAGCACCGCCCCAGGCCTGGGTGCAACGTCCGGCATAGTCCAGAGCTGTGGGCCGGCCGGCATAATGTTTTCTTAACCCATCCAGCTCTTGCTTAAAGGTCCGGTCTTTCCAGGCTTGAGAAAAAGCGGCTTCCAATTCCTGAACAGCCGGCATCAGAACTTCCGGGGCAAAGCGGCCGCCGAATTCACCATACCAGCCTTTTTGAGAGAGCGTCATGGCGCATACTCCTTCTCGCCCTCAAATAGAGGCGAAAGATAAAGTCTCATTATGACAAATTAAACCCAATTTTAAAATATTTTTCCAAGCCTTCATGACGGTTTTGGCATTAAAATCAAGGGTCCCTGCCTGCCCGTGCCCCCTTCATTATTCCATTGATTCTGGCCGGGGATGCCGTACAATAAGCTTGGTCAGCACTTTATAGGTCAAGGGTTGAAGGAGGCTGTCATGAAAAAATCAAGATTTTTTCTCCTGTTGCTCGTATTCGCTATTGGCACCACCACGGTCCGGGGAGCTGAGCTCCAGGAACACCGGCTGTTGCAAACCAATGCCTCGGCCGAAGTGATTGGCACCAATGATTCAGTCACTTTGGTGGTGTCCATTGTGACTGAGAATAAAAAATTGGAGACTGCTCACAAGGAAAACGCTACCAAAGCAGCAGCCGTACTGGCCGCCATTAACGACATGCATCTGCAAAATCTGGTCAGTAAAACCCTAGCTTATCAGGTTTATCCTCAACGTAATTACAATGATCATCAGGAAATTATCGGTTACAGGGTGCAACATTCTCTGGCGTTCACCCTGGAAGTCATGAAGCCGGAGGCCTTGTCATTAACTGCTTCCCAAATTGTGGACACGGCCTTGTCCCACGGTGCCAATCAAGTCCCCACCATTAATTTTTACATTAAGGATGCCAATGCCCTGCTCCAGCAAGCCTTGGCCAAGGCCACCAAATACGCCATGGCCAAGGCGCAGATCATGGCCCAAGCAGCATCAGTGCAATTGGGTGCCCTGTATAATCTCAGTTCTCAATCCCAGGAGCCGGCCGGGTTTCCTCATGCTCCCCAGGCCGCCATGGTTAAAGCCGCCTCTGCAGGCACACCCATTGAAGCCGGCGAGACCAGAATCACGGCCACCGTTTATTTAAGCTATATTATTAAATAGTCTTTGCTGCTTTTTGACCCTTCTCTCGAACTGCTTCCTGTCGCTGTTTTCTTCTGCCCGGAATACAGCGACAGGTGGTAGCCCTCCACTTTTGACCAAGGCTAAACCTTTTAACCAGCCCAGTGGTCTAACAATTACGGTGGAATCTAATAAAAGTACGTCGCCAACGTCAAAAGTTCAGAGAGGAATTTTTCATCATGAGTCCATCATCTTATTTAATGAAAGAACACGTCACCATCAAAGAGGCCTTAAACGTCATGAATGCCATGATGGAGCGTCTCAGGAGTTGCCCGGAAAAAATGGGTTTACAGGAAGTGGAACATTTGGTGGATTTCTTACAAAGCTACACTGAGACAATCCATCATTTAAAAGAAGAAGAATTCATGTTCATGGCCATTGTCCATATGGAAGGCAAAACCGGCCAAGAAGCCATTAAGAAACTTATGGAAGAACACATGCATGGCCGCCAGGTGGTGGCCAAAATCAGTCATGCCCTAACTCAATTGCAGGCCGGCAAAAGGCAAGCCACCGGAACCTTTTTGCGAACCATGGAAAAATACCAGCATTTGCTGGCAGAACACATACAGGATGAGGAGGAAATTTTTTACCCGCTGGCTGCTTCTTATTTAACCATCGTGGAAAAAAAAGAATTGCTGGAAAAATTTGTGGCTACCGACCATCTCAACCAAAACAAGATTAAAACCTTGTTAAGCCTGCTCACTAATCTCAAGCATCATTATCAACCGCATTCCGTTTGTTCCTAGTTGTGTTTTTACGGTCATGTGCACAAAGACCATTCGCTATATCAGCGTGCCCAACCAATGCTTAGCTTTCGCGCACTTTTCTAATAAAAGCACGCAGACGCGCAGGATGTTTAATACCTGGGCTGTATTCCACACCGGAGGAAACATCCACCATGTGTGGCTGAACGGCTTTAATCGCTTGCTGAACATTGGACGGATTGAGGCCACCGGAAAGAATAAGCGGCTTATTAAATTTTTTCAAACTCCGGGCAAAAGACCAATTGCTCAACTGACCGGTGCCGCCGGCTTGGCCCGTTACAAAAGCATCCACTAAGAAAGTACCGGCTGCCCGTACCGGATCTTGCTTGGGTACAAGGGCTTGCGCACGGGGCCTTAAGGCTTTCACCACGCGCCGGGTTGGAAAAAGGCGCAGCCAACGCCCGGGCTCATGCCCATGAAACTGGAGCCGGTCCAACCCCAGCCGTTCGGACAGGCCTTGGATCCAGGTCGGATCCTGATCCACAAATACACCAAAAACCAGTATTGTAGATGGAACATACCGCAGGATCTTCCTGGCTTGGGCTTCCGATACTTGCCTCGGAGAAGGCGCGAAAATGAGCCCCACCGCATCCACCCCATAGGCTACAGCCATTTCTGCATCCTGCGGTCTGGTGAGACCACAGACTTTTATCTTGGTCATAACCGTTCCGCTTTATGCCGCATCTCCCTGAGCAATGCTTCCGGATCTTTGGCGCTGATGAGCGTACGCCCGATCAATGCCGACGTCACCCGATCCGATTGAATCTTGCCGACATCTTCAGCGGTTTTGTAACCGCTGGCCGCTATAACCAGATTGTCGCGGGGAATGGCTTTGGCCAGTCGATCCACGGTTTGCATGTTGACTTTCAAAGTGTTGAGATCACGATTATTAATCATAATACAATCTGCGCCTGCTTTCAGGGCCAGTTTCAATTCGGGCAGGCCATGTACTTCCACCACCGGTGTCATACCCATGCCTGAGGTCAGTTCGATAAAGCGCTGCAAGTCCTTGTGCAGAATTTCCGGCAACAACAGCAAGGCATCGGCCTGATGAGCCCGGGCTTCATAAACCTGGTAAGGATCGATGATAAAGTCTTTGCACAGAACAGGCAGACTGGACATTTTTTTTAATTCTGCAATCTGACTCAGTTTGGTGCCGAAATGTTTTTCATTGGTCACAATGGAAAGCGCCACCGCTCCCCCCGCCTCGTAGCTGGCGACTAATTTCTGCAATTGCAAACGTGGTTTCCAGGAAGGAGCGCCGGGCACTTTCTTTTTCACCTCAGCAATAACAGAAATGCGACCCGCCCGGTATAGGGCCTCCCGAAAATTTCTTACCGGCGGCAGCTGCAACATGATTTCAAGCAACTTCTCCATGGGCAACCGCTTTTTGGATTTTTCCACTTCCCCCTTTTTTTCTTTGACCACCCGTTTTAAAAATGATCCGGCCACTGTTTCGTCCTCCCCTTATTCCGTTTGCGCCGATACCCCGCGTAGGCGGGGATGAGCAGATTAACTATTTATTTTACCAAGTTAGCAACAAAAACCGGATAGCCATTCGGCAAGCTGAGCGGCTACAATGCAGTTATTTATTCTTCTGGTTCCCCTAACTGTTGGTAATGTCTTCCCCGATAGCGTGCGCCAATCTGTTGCGCGAAGGCTGCCAACCCCCTCAGATCGATTCCCGGCATGTCCACATCGGAGATTACCACCTCAAAGTCGGCCGCCGCCCGGCGGGCAAAATCCATGACCGCCGCCAACGTTCCGGCTCCGGTCGCCGGTTGCACCATACGCATGTAATCCTGCTCGTTGATGGTATTGACCGAGATGGACCACGTGTCCACCAGCCCCTGACAAGCCGGTAAAATATCGTGTTCGAAAATCTTGTCGGCCTGGCCGTTGCTGTTGACCCGTACCCTGCCGCCTTTAGCCTTGACGGCCCGGGCGACTTCCAACAACACGGGCAGGCGTAAGGTGGGCTCCCCAAATCCGCAAAAGACAATTTCCGCATAGTCCTTGGGATCGCCGATAGCTGTAATGATTTCCTTGGCCAAGGGTTCTCGCTTTAAAGTTAAGTCATAGCCCCGCACCTGCCGCCGGACCTTGCGGGGACAAAAGCGGCAATGGCTGCTACAGCGATTGGTTAAATTAATATATAAATGCCCCTGGATGTCATAAACGATGGTCCCCGGGTGAATCGGACCCAATTTAAACAGTCCTTTGGCATTGGCACTGGTAGCTTGAGCCAATTGTTCCAGGCTCAGGCCTCTGAGCTCGGCTACAGCCGCAGCACTCTCCAACATCCAAGCCGGTTCATGTCGCTGCCCACGGTGCGACTGTGGCGGCAAATAGGGTGCATCCGTCTCGAGCAATAGGCGCTCCAAGGGTGCAGCCCGGACCGCCTGGCGGGTGGCTTCAGCCTTGGGATAGGTGACCGGTCCGCCGATGCCAATAAAAAAACCCAGGTTCAACACCGCCGGTAGGTCTTCCACCCCGCTGCTGTAACAATGCAGAACACCGCCTTGGGGGAAAGGGCCTTCTTCTCTTAGCAGGCGCAGAGCGTCCTCCATGGCCTCGCGCACATGCACAATCAGCGGCAGTTCAAAAATCCTGGCCAACCTTAATTGTGCCCGAAAAGCTTGCTGCTGGGCGTCGTGATCGGGCGCAGGATAATCTGGAAATACATGATAGTCCAAGCCGATCTCTCCCAAGGCCACTATTTTTTCCTGAGCCAATTGCAGAGGCAGCGTCTTGAGCACATCCAAGGAGTGGGCGGGAAATTCATGGGGATGAAGCCCCACGGCTCCATAAAGTTCAGGCTGCTCTTGAAGCAGCTTCAAAATATTGACATTGGCCTCCACTGTAGACCCGGCATTAATCAAGGTGCTGACGCCTGCCTGGCGAGCACGGACCAAAACTTCCGGCAAGTCTTCTTGATAACGTTCATCGTCCAAGTGGATATGAGTATCTATAAACTCCAACATTAACTATTTACGCTTTCTCTTCTTTTTCAATACGCGGAAACAGGGGATCGCCTTTGGCGATGGCCTGACCTGCTGGAACCTGTCCCCATCTGCCTGCCTCCGGAAAGAGCGGTAACCGGTAAGAAGCACTATATCCCAATTGTCCCAATATCCTAGGCGTGGTACCGGGCATGATCGGCTCAATGTAGGCGGCTACCAAGCGCAAGACCTCCAGCAGGTTATACATGATGGCGTCCACCCGCGCCTGATGGTTTTCTTTATAGGCGCTCCAGGGAGCACACTCTTCAATATATTTGTTGGCGCGCTTGACCAACTCCCAAACCGCAGCCATAGCTCCGGCGAAATCAAGCTGGTTCATGGCCTGGTCCACCCGTGTCCACAAGGTGTCCGCCATGCTTTTCAGGGATTGATCCAAGTCGGGATCCGCCTTGCCGTCCGAGGGCACCAGACCATCGCAATATTTATTGACCATGGACAAGGTGCGGTTAAGCAAATTGCCCATGTCATTGGCCAGATCGGTATTGTACCGCTCAATCATACCTTCTTCGCTGAAATCACTGTCCCCGGCGTATTGACTGCCGGCCAGCAGCACATACCGCAGCGGATCCACACCATATTCCTGGCTGAAGGCAATGGGATCAAGCACATTGCCCCTGGTCTTGGAGATCTTCTCCCCTTTTAAATAAATGAAGCCGTGGCCAAATACCTTCTTGGGCAGCGGCAGCCCTGCTGACATGAGCATAGCCGGCCAAATAATGCAATGAAAACGGGTGATGTCTTTACCAATGACATGTACATCGCAGGGCCAGTAACGTTCAAACATCTGCATGTCCTGGGGAAATCCCACGGCCGATAAATAATTGATCAGAGCATCAAACCAGACATAGATCACGTGTTCCGGATCATCGGGAAAAGGAATGCCCCAAGTCATGGTAGCCCGGGACACTGAAATGTCTTTGAGACCCTCCTTGATGACATTGACCACTTCGTTCTTCCGGGACAGGGGTTGAATGAAATCCGGATGAGCCTCAATGTGATCCAGAAGACGCTGCTGGAACCCGGACAATTTAAAAAAATAATTTTCTTCCGATAGCCAGGTGGGCTTCAAGCCGTGAATAGGACATTGGCCATCCTCGAGTTCATTCTCCGTGTAATAGGTTTCGCAGGAATTGCAATACCAGCCTTCATACTTGCCTTTGTATATATCGCCGTTGGCCCTGGCTCGTCTGACCATTTCCTGGGCAGCCTGATGATGAATCGGTTCCGAGGTCTGGATAAAGCGGTCAAAAGAAATCCCCAGCGTGCGCCAGGTCTCCTTAAAGATGGTGGCCATCTCGTCGCAGTAAGTCTGGCAATCCTTATCCAAGGTTTTACATTTGTTTTCCACATTAGCCGAATGCTCATCGGAACCAGTAGAAAACCAGACATCATAGCCATTGAGCCGTTTCCAGCGGGCCAAGGCATCAGTACCAATCTCCTCATAGGCATGGCCAATGTGAGGTTTGGAATTGGCATAAGTGATGGCCGTGGTGATATAAAATTTTCTGTCGCCCATGGGGATTACCTTCCTTCCGTTGAGGGGCCGCCCGACTTAGGTCCATCACTCGGACTATGGCCCTTTGGTTTGGCTTTGAAACGGTGGTGTTTATGCGGCGGCCGCCGCTTATGCTTATTCGGTCGTTGGCTGTCCTGGCCATTGGCCTGGCGCTGCGGTGTCGGCGGCACGGGGGTGTCCGCAAGGGCCTGCGCCGGCAACGGCTTTTCTTCCGGTTCTGCCGGAGGAACTGTCTGATCAGCTGGGCAAGGTCCCTCGCAGGCCGCCATACAGGCCGGCGTTTCCTCATCCTTCATGGTACAGACAGCCTCCACAGCCGGCTCGTTTCCATCCGCGGTCTGGGGTCTGCCTTTTTTAGTCTTGCCTTTGCCGTAATATTCATAGGACAAACAACACATCAACCGGCCGCAGAGACCGGAAACTTTGGCAGGATTGAGAGATAAATTTTGTTCTTTGGCCATGCGGATGGATACGGAGACAAAATCTTTTAAAAAGGTACAGCAGCACAAACTCCGGCCACAGCATCCCACCCCGCCCAGCCGGCGGGCTTCATCACGCACCCCGATTTGACGCATCTCGATTTTGACCCTAAGGGTATGCGCCAAATCTTTGACCAGTTCACGAAAATCCACCCGGTTTTCCGCGGTAAAATAAAACACCGCCTTGCGGGCGTCCAGGGAATAGCTAACATCCACCAGTTTCATGGCTAACTTCTTTTCAAGTGCTTTTTGCCGGCATAATTTGTAGGCTTCTTTTTCTTTTTTTATATTGGCTTCGAATTGAGCCATATCCTTGTCCGTGGCTTTGCGCAAAAGGGGTTTGATTTTCTCCGGTAAGACATTCCTGTCCATTTGTTTCAGGGGATGGATCACTTTTCCCAATTGCGGACCGTGTTCGCTCTCCACTACGCCGTAATCATATAAATTCAACTGGTCACTGTTTTTAGCGGGATAGCAATAGTGCACCATGCCGCCTTTCATCATTTGCATTCCTATAACTTCAGGCATTGTTTGCCACCTCAATATTCATACTTCATCCCAAGCTTAAGCCGTGGATGTTTGGCCGGGCCGGTTCTTATAGCCAAGCCGCATTAATAAAACGTCCAGCATTAACTGCAGATTGATATTTCGTTTCAATTGGTTGATGGCCGTCAGGATCAGCTGACAGTCTTGTGCCCATCGTGTTTGTGGTGCTGCCTGAGCCCAGTGATTAAGTTCATCCAGGTAATCCACATTGACCACCAGTTCTTGAGGACCGCCGGCCGAGAGCAACAGTACATCGCGAAACCAGCTGAGCATCATGCCCAAAGCCTCGGGTAACTCGCTTCTGGTTTCCATGAGGGCTTGGGTGGCCTGCGCCCACCGGCCGCTGTTGAAAGTTTCCCGGAGTTGCTCAATCACCAAACGCCGCAGACTTTGCGCTTCCGTGCCGGCCAGACGCTGGGCTTCGGCCGGACGTCCGCCGGAGAGCCGGGCCAAGGCCAGAGCTTCCAATTTACCCAGACCCAGGTGCTGCTGCACCCACGTCGCCATTAGCGAGATCGGCAGGGGATGGAAACGGACTTCCTGACAGCGGGAGCGAATGGTATCGAGCAGCAGAAAGGGTTGAGTGGCTATCAGAACCAACACCACGAAGCTGGGCGGCTCTTCCAGTATTTTAAGCAGACTATTGGCCGCTTCCACGGTCATGCTATCCGCCGCATCAATAATATAAACCTTGACCCTGCCTTCCATGGGATTGAGCAGAACCTGATGCTGCACTTGCTCCCGGATTTGGTCAATTTTAATGTACTGCCCTTCCGGCGCAACCACCTGAATGTCCGGATGATGGTGATCCATGATTTTTTTACAGGCACTGCATACGCCGCAGGCATCCTGGCCTTGCTGGTCCTGACAATTAAGCACCTGAGCCAAAGCCAGGGCCGTGGCCTTTTTGCCCACGCCTTCTGGACCCGTAAACAGCAAGGCATGACCCAGCCGGGCTTGGCCAAGGCTGCGCTTTAAATAATTAATGGCCCGATCTTGACCTTCAATGCTTGAAAAGGGCATAGGCTAAAAATTCCTTTTTTTCAAACGTTTTTCAACTACCGTCCAGATGGCTTCGGCTACCGCCGGAACCGCCTGATCAGCTTTGACCACTTTAATACGAGCCGGTTCTTTCCGTGCTAAAGCCAAATAACTTTGCCGAACGCGGCGGGCAAAAGCCGAGGATTCAGTTTCCATGCGGTCGTGTTTTTTTTTGGCTTGGTAGGCGCGCTTCAATCCCAGGGTTGGATTAATGTCGAGTAAGATGGTCAAGGATGGTTTCAACCCCTTGGTGGCGAAGCGATTAACGGTTTCATAAACACGGGTGGACAAGCCGCGGCCACCCACCTGATAGGCATAGGTGGAATCACTGAACCGTTCGCAGGCCACGATGTAGCCGCGGTGGAGAAAGGGCAAGATCGTTTGGTCCACATGTTGCGCCCGAGCCGCTAAAAACAAAAGTAACTCCGCTTCTTTGGTTGGACCGCCGTGCTGCGTGGATAACAACAATTCCCTTATTTTTTCGGACAAGGGAGGACCACCGGGTTCTCTGGTTTCCTTCACTTTATAACCATGGCGCTTTAAACGATCAACCAATAGTTTAAATTGGGTGCTTTTCCCTGAACCGTCGGGACCTTCCAAGGTTAAAAACAAGCCCTGGCTGGACATTGGCTATTTCCTTCAATCATATTAAGTTAGAATGCACATTATTTCACAACTAGGCTATTTAATAAACGAAAATCAACAGGCAGGATGAAATTATCTAAGCTTATGGTGAAAGTCCTCAGGCAGGCCAAAAACAGCTTAAACCATATTAAATTGAGCTAAAGAAGATTGGTGGGCGGAAAAGGATTCGAACCTTCGACTTCCACCATGTGAAGATGGCACTCTAACCGACTGAGTTATCCGCCCAATAGTTCCAAAAGTTGCCCTATCATACTAAACCCAGAGGCCCGGCGTCAAGCTGATCCTTGCGCCTGGTCATTTTTCTAAACTGGTAAGCCCTTAATTTTTTTCCGGTTCGACTGGTTTTTGAACATGGTCTTAACAGGTTGAGTTGAGCCCTTACTTTCACAAGAATCAGAGGTAATAAATATTATCCTCTAAACTTAGATCTGGCTGAACCTGCATCTAAAGCGCCGGTCCGGCGATAATCAAAACCCGGTGGGACAATCCAAAAAGCAGGTGCGCAGGCCAAAGGCTTTGGCCACCGCCCGGCCCAGGGCTTGCACACCCAGAGTCTCGGTGGCGTAATGACCGCCAATAATGACATTCATGTTCAGCTCTTTAGCCAAGGGCACTTCTTGATGAAGCAGCTCTCCCGTTAAGAAGGTGTCGTAGCCTTCTTGATGAGCCTGACTCAGGAGCGATCCTCCACCGCCGGACACGATGGCCAACCGGCTGACCTTGGCAGGTCCAAAAGACAAGATTTTGACTTCTGTTTGGATAATCTGGCCGATCTTATTGGCCAGGACCGGCAACCGTGGGCTCTGACTCCATTGCCCACCCACACCAATAGTCACACCATGATAATCACCAAAGGGTTTTACAGCCTGAAGCTTGACACCCTGAGCCAACCTGGCATTATTGCCCCAAAGGGCATGCCGATCAAGTGGCAAATGGGACGCGTATAGGCTGATGCCATGATCGAGCAGAAGCTTGAGACGCTGGTAATGCAGGCCTGTCACCGCCAGAGGCTGACCCCAAAAAAGGCCGTGATGAACTATCAACAAGTCAGCCTGACAGGCCGCGGCTGCTGAAAAGGTTTCCCAAGTGGCATCCACAGCCAGGGCAATTTGCTTCACCGGACTGCGGCCTTCCACCTGCAAACCGTTAAGACTGCGGTCGGGAATGGCACCAACCTGCAGGGCTTTATCCATCCAGGCCACCACCTGTGGTAATTGGGGATAGGTGCGCCGCGAAGTGGCCATCATTATTGTCCTAACCAGCGCCCGTTAATGGAGTCCAGGATTAAAACTTTGTCCGGATTTTTTATTTCCTCAGCGGTTAAAAGGCCCCACTTCCGTGGATCCCGCAGCAACAATGTCTCCACGGCGGCGCTTTTAACCGAAGCTGAAAAGGCTCTTTTAAGGGTTTTAATTTCTCCGGTTTCGGCATTGACCACAAAATCCAGACCGCCGGCTGCCCATAAGTCGGCATCAGCTTTACGGTTAAACAGATCATTCAGGTTGGACGATAGGCCTTCCAAGGGATTGGCTTCCACCACAGCTGTAGCCAATTCATCATTGCGGAATTGAAAAATATGAATATAAGGGGAAAAATTGGCATAGGCCACGTTGATTTTAAACGCAGGATAAGAACCATGGGCCCGGGCCCAAAGCACGGCATGCAGCTCATTCATCTGTAGCCTGATCGGGTAACTTCCAAGCTGTCCGTCCTTGGTCACCATAAACCGGTAATCCAGTTCTAAAAAAGGTTTGACCTTCTTAAGGTCATCGTTAACCTTGACCGTCAGCTTTTTCCAGTTGAGGCAATCCACACGGAACCAGATTTTATCCGGTCCGGGAAAGGGTTTTAGCCCGGAAGGCATTAATCCAGCCACCCGTTCCCACGGCACCAGATAGAATAGGGCGATCCCTTCCCCACTCACCTCCATGGGCACCGGGGGCACGGACCAGGGTTTTTGCGGTGCTTCGAATACACGCTGATCAATGCTGGCCTTTAACTTTTCGCTCGCTACCGGCGTGGATGGTTGATTGAAACTACCCACCTGGGCTGCCGGCCCTTCCGCCCATAGCGGACCTGCCAGAGCCATTAGGCTCACCAGGGTCACGACCCATTGCCATTTAACCTTCATGGTTTTCACCTCCTCATCACTGCCGCGATCAAGTCATTACCAATTATTAGTTGGATCTTGTTGCGGATGGGATGCTGTATCTATCCGTGTTTATAGAGTACAGCCATGCCTGTACTCTATAAACTTTTTTCAATACTGCCTCCGGGCTGGACATCCTCTTGGAGACCTTTTAACAAATGTGGTCTTTTCGCATTAGATACAAGTTACCATGCGATTAACCGCATAGTCCCCTACGTGAAATGCACCTTGGTTGGCCCGGGTATTCCGGGCGGCTATTAAAACAGTCCGACAATCTTGCCATCGTCGGTAAGGTCAATATTATTGCCGGCAGGTATGGAAGGCAATCCCGGCATGGTACGCATATCCCCCAATAGCGGATAGAGAAAGCCCGCTCCTACGGAGGCGCGAACATCCCGAACGGGCACCCGGAAACCCGTAGGCCGGCCTTTTAATTTGGGATCGTGGGAGAGGGAAAGATGAGTCTTGGCCATGCATAGGGGCATACGGTCGTAGCCCAAGGCTGTATACAGGGCAATTTTCTTTTCTGCGGCTGGCATATAATCCACGCCGTCAGCACCGTATATTTGGGTGGCAATGGTTTCAATTTTCTCTTTAATACTCATTTCCAGTGGATATAGAAATTTGAAGTTCTTCGGTTGATTGGCCGCGGCCACCACAGCTTCAGCCAGGGCTTTGCCACCCTCGCCACCACGGGCATGCACCTCGGAGGGCACAGCCGCGCTGGCGCCATAAGCCAGGGCCTGTTTAATAACCAAGTCAATTTCATGATCATGATCACTGGCAAAACGGTTGATAGCCACCACCACCGGCACGCCGTGCAACCGGACAGCATGGATGTGCTGCTTCAGATTCTCACAGCCTTTAATCAGGGCTTCATCATTGGGCTTGGCCACCAAGTCCTGGTCCAGAGGTTTGCCGGGCCGGACCTCAAAAGCCTGCCCGTGCATTTTCAGGGCTCTGATGGTACATGTGACAATCACCGCATCCGGTACCAGACCGGAATAACGACACTTAATGTTCATGAATTTTTCGCAGCCACAGTCTGCACCAAACCCGCTTTCAGTCACCACATAATCCGCCAGACGCAACCCCAATTCATCGGCAATGATGGAGGAATTGCCGTGGGCAATATTGGCAAAAGGTCCGGCATGAACCAAAACCGGCGTATGTTCCAGGGTTTGCATCAAAGTGGGCTTAATAGCATCCTTCATAAGCACGGCCATGGCACCGGCACATTTTAAATCTTCTGCGGTGACCGGCTGGCCGGCACGATTGGTGCCGATCACAATCCGGCCGAGACGGCGGCGCATGTCCTGTAAATCCTGCGCCAGGGCCAGGATGGCCATTACTTCCGAGGCCACGGCAATGTCAAAGCCCGTTTCGCGGGGAGTACCGTTTTCCCGGCCGCCCAAGCCCACCACAATTTGCCGTAAGGCGCGATCAGAAATATCCACCACCCGGCGCCAAGTGATGGAATGGGGATCAATATCCAACTTATTGCCGTGCATGAGATGGGAATCAATGTAAGCAGCTAATAAATTATTGGCCATGGAGACAGCATGGATATCTCCCGTCAAATGCAGGTTGAAATCTTCCATGGGGATGACTTGGGCATAGCCGCCTCCGGCCGCACCACCTTTGATGCCGAACACCGGGCCCAGGGAAGGTTGACGAATGCACGTCATCACGGACTTGCCTATTTTGGCCAAAGACTGAGACACGCCAATGGTGGTGACGGTCTTACCTTCCCCCAAGGGCGTAGGCGTGATAGCTGTGACATCGATGTATTTGCCCTTGGGCCGGTTGGCCAGTCGCGTCATGGCTTTCAGATCTACTTTGGCTTTATATTGACCATACAATTCAATTTCTTGCGGTTCAAGGCCCAGGGCTTGGGCAATTTCCGTAATGGGTTTGAGCGGTGCTTGCTGGGCAATCTCCAGGTCACTGGGCATTGGGTTTCCCATGAATCCTCCTCCTTGATCGATCAGGTTTTTAAGAGCTGCAGGGAAAGTTACATTGAAGGGTTCAATCACTTCAGGCAATTTGCCATCGGGTGGAACAGTCGATTATTTTTTCTTTTTCGGGCTGTTTTTACCGGCCGGAACAGCTTGTTTTTTCGATTTCACCTGAGCCGTAGCGGTCGAAAGAGGTTGCTGGGTAACGGCCATCTGTTGTTGGTGGGCCTGTTCCACCGCAGGATCAACTGCAAGGTCAACTTTGGGCATTTCCGGAATAGCTGCCTGGTTCTCCATCAATTCGGCCCGTCCTAAAATTTGTTCAATCTGTTGTTTAATCCAGGGACTTTTTTCCTTTTTCAGGGCTTGCTTAAGCAAGGGAAAATAATCCGGATTGTTGAGCTCATTGATAACGGAAACCACGGCCCAGCGTACCCGTTCTTCCTTGTCGCCCAGCAGGGTGGTGATAAACGTCTTGGCTTCTTTGCTGTTAATCCGGCTCAGACTGTTGGCTGCTGCTTCCCGCACCAGAGGATCTTGATCGTCCATCATGGTCTTCACGATATCAAGATTGCGGTCATCAATAATGCCCCCCAGGGCGTAGGCCGCCACGCCGCGCAAATCCTGGGAAGTTTCATTCTTAAGCAATGTCAACAATGGTTGAATGGATTGCCGGGCATGTAGTTGCCCCAGCGCGACTGCGGCATCACGTTTGATATCCGGATTATTTTCCTTTAGAGCTGCAATCAGTACGGGCACAGCCCGGCTGTCACCGATCCCGCCCAAGGCCATAATGGCTGAACGCCGGCCAATGGCGTTTTTATCACCCGCATAGCGGATCAAGTCAGGAACTGCCGCTGGATCTTTAATCTGACCAAGGGCCATGGCAGCGTCTCCATGTAAGCGTACTTCCGGACTGGCCAAAACGTTCAATAACTGTTTGACTACTTCCGGGCTTTTATAATTGATTAACACCCAAATGGCTCGACGTTTAACTTGAATATCTTTGTCCTGCATGGCTGCAATAATATTGGGCATGGCTACGGCTTCATCAAAAAGCCCCATGGCCAGCACCGCATGTTCCCGGACCACAGGTGCTGGATCATGTAAGAATGGTTTTACCTGCCCTGCAGTGGCTTGGCCACCCAACCGGGCCAACGTATACACCGCGGCAGCTCGCACAGCTGGGTTCTCATCCTTCAGCAATGGTTTGAGTTCAGGTAACTGGTGTTCATCCCCCCAGGCACGCATGGAAATCAAAGCATTTTCCCTGACCCCAGGGTCTTGGTCTTTCAAGGCTTGGAGAAGCTTGGGGATCACTGATTTATCCCCTACACCACCTAGGGACATGACGGCTTCGCGACGTTGTAATGGATCGGAAGACTTTAACATTTTGGAGTATTTTGAGACCATGGCTTTTCGCTGGTATTCCCAGGAACGAGGTGCTTTCAATACCAGCGAAGCAATAATCGCCACCGCCGCTACGGCCAGCACAATCATGGTGAGCCAAATGATTTTTACTTTCTGACTTGCCATTTCTGCCTCCTTCTAAACCACCACCTCCTTTTCAGGAGTGGGGTACCCATAAAATAAAAGTATAGCACGCTCGATTTAAACACGCATTAAAAAATTATTTTGTCAGATTGTCACAGTTTAAACCTATCACCCTGTCTATTCTAAACCAGGTCACAACAACAATTAACAGTCACGCCACAGGCTTTCCAAATCAACGTACTGGTTAACCAGATTAATGGCATGCTCTATTTTTTCCTTTTCTTCCGGACTGATCTTGACCAGCAGATCATGAATCTGGGATGCCACTGTATACGTATCCTTGCTACAGGTCATTACCGGCACACGGGACCGATGAATTAATTCCATAATGGCTGGATGAGGCATGGTTTGACCTGTTAAGATAATAGCCGCTACCATGCTCGTGCGCTCCAAGGCGTCCTCCGACATGGCCATGCCAATGGCTGCCAGAATAATATCCTCCCGGTCGCCGGGCGTGATGATCAAGGACCCTGGTTTGAAATAATCCAGGGCTTGATGTGCGCTCATGGCCCCTACCAAAAAATGCCTGGCCGGCTGCTCCAGCAAGGTGATGGGTATATCGGCATTGATCAAGCGTGCGTTGATCTCCTGTTTCACTTCCCCAATGGTGGGGGCGCTGAGTACATCATCATAGGGCATTACCCCCAGCACATTGATGCCCTGGCGCTCGAAGCCTTTGATAACCAGGTCTTTGACCTGTTCGTATTTATGCGCCTTGACTTTATTAATGATTACCCCGGCCAGTTTAACACCTTCTTTTTTTAACAACTCTGCATTAAGGGCCACCTCGTCAATAGGCCTGCCCACACCCCCGGGAGCCACCATAACCACCGGGGCTTCCAATATTTTAGCCACCCGGGCGTTGGAAAGCTCCAGTACTGATCCCACACCCGCATGGCCAGTGCCTTCGATGACCACAAAATCCCGGCCCTTGCTGAGCCGTTCGTAGGCCTCGATAATCTGCTTTTCCAGGTTTTTATTACTGCGGCCTTCATTAATAAACGCTGTGGTAAACCCTTTGCCTACCCGCACTGGATTCATATCCTGAAGATCAGCCTGAGTATGAAATACTTTTTCCATAAGCAGGGCGTCTTCATCCACCTGCACACCTTCAGCATCCACGGTGCGTTGACCCACGGGTTTGATATAGCCCACATGTTTGTGCTGATTCAGGAGATTGCCCATGAGGCCCAAGGAGGTCATGGTTTTGCCTACATTTTGATGTGTAGCGGCAACAAACAATCGAGGTGGCATGGTCGTCTCTTCTCCTTGGCACGCAGCTTCCGGGAGCACCTGGTTCCTGGTGTTGAAAAAAATAGTTTTATTTTTTTAGATAGAACGTTCTTTTCATTTTCGCCGCTCCGTACTGGGAACTAACGATGATCGTTTTTAAGCACTGCCATTGCAACCCAGGTCCCTAACCCACCTGCCAGGCAGTTTCGACCCTTGGTCAGCGATGGCTAAGCATTTCTTCCACCACCGTAACCGCCTGACCTGCGTCCAAGGCGTAGGCATTGGCCCCGATCTCTTCGGCATAGCGGGCAGTGACCACAGCGCCGCCTACAATAATTTTGGCTTTAACGCCCTGGGCTTTGGCCAGTTGGATGATTTTGGGCATTTCCGTCATAGTGGTGGTCATGAGGGCGGAGAGCCCGATAAAATCAGCCTTGGTTTCCAGGGCTTTATCAATAATGGTCTGTTCCTCCACTGATTTGCCTAAATCCAGGATTTCATAGCCCTGATTGCGCAGCATTAAAGCCACTATTTTCTTTCCAATATCATGGATGTCACCCTTGACCGTGGCAATTATACCCAGACCTTTTTTAGCACGCTCGCTCTTTTCCAGCCATGGCGCTAGAAAGGCCATGGCTTTTTCCATAGTTTCTGCCGAAGCAATCAACTGCGGCAGAAAAAAAACGCGGTTATTATATTTATCTCCCACTTCCTGGATGGCTGGAATCATGAGACGATCCACAATCTCAAAAGCTGACCATCCCTTTTCCAGCATAGCTTCCACCAAGGCAACAATGTTGTCCCTGTCCCCCTGGACTATGCCGGCCTGCACCCGTTCTTCCGCTGAAAGGTTCCGAGAGGCGGTCTTGGGTGTTGTCTCATGTTGCGGATTGCTGAAACGTTCAATAAACAGACGGCTCTCCGGGTCGCGACCGGTCAAGACATTGCTACTGGCCACGGCTTCCATCAACAGTGGTGCCGAGGGGTTGGCAATCACCATGGACAGCCCGTGGGCCGCGGCCATGGCTAAAAAGCTGCTGTTAAGATAGGCCCTGCCCGGCAAGCCAAAGGATACATTGGATAACCCTACAACCGTATTAAGCCCCAACGTGCCCGCCGCATAGGCCATGGTCTCGAGTGTAGTCCGGGCCGCCTGCTGGCTGGAGGAAGCGGTTAAAACCAGACCGTCCACCACCACATCCTGAAACAACACCTCTGCCTTTTCACAATAAGCTTTTACTGTCTTTAGCACCTCGATTCGCTTGGCCGCAGTCTCGGGAATACCATGGTCGTCCAAAGGCAAAGTTATAAAAGCAGGCCCGTATTTTTTAATTAGAGGAAGCACGTGCTCCAATTTTTCCTGCTCACCGGACAGGGAATTGAGCAGCACCCGGCCCGGATAAAAACGCAGGGCCGCCTCAAGCACCTCAGGGTTGCTGGAATCAATGCACAGGGGCAGTTCCGACATGACCGCTAATTCCGCCACCGCTTTGAGCATCATGGCCTTTTCATCCAGGCCGGGCATGCCCACATTTACATCGAGTACCGCGGCACCCATGGCTTGCTGATCCTGGGCAAACTGCTTTAGCTGGTCCAACTTGCCAGCTTTCAACTCTTCCTGAAAAATGGCTTTGCCGGTGGGATTAATGCGTTCCCCGATCACACGGATGGGGTCGCGACCGGACACAGTGATGGTCTGCCGGGCACTGGAGAGCAGCAGCCGCTTACCGACATGGGCGCTGACTTTGGGCACCAGGCCTTTGAGTTCCTCGGCTACCTGACGGATATACTCGGGCGTAGTGCCGCAACAGCCGCCCATGAGGCTCACCCCTGCATCATAAAAGGGTTTGGAAAATACACAATAGTCGGTTGCGGCCATGGGAAATACAGTCTCCCCTTTGACGATCACCGGCAGCCCGGCATTGGGTTTTACCATCAACGGGATAGCGGCCTCCTCCCTGAGGGTCTTGACCACCTCCAGCATGTGCTCCGGCCCGGTGGAACAATTTATGCCAAATACGCTGGCACCCAGGGATTGAAGGATATTCAGACAAGTGAGAGGATCACTGCCTGTGAGGGTACGGCCTTTTTCGTCAAAGGTCATGGAGACCATCACCGGCAGGTCACAGCACTCCTTGGCGGCCAACAAGGCCAGGCGTGCTTCCTGGATATCAATCTGCGTCTCGATCACCAACAGATCCACGCCGCCGGCCACCAAGCCTTGAATTTGTTCTTTAAAGACAGCCACGCCTTCGTCCACGGAGACCTCGCCAAAAGGATTAAAAAATACCCCTGTTGGACCAATACTGCCGGCCACCCATTTGCCTTGGCGATGAGCCACTTCCCCGGAGAGCTCCGCTAAGCGACGGTTAATTTCATACGTCTCCTGCTCCAAGCCAAAATTTTTCAATTTGATCCGATTGGCTCCAAAGGTGGCGGAATAAATAATGTCTGATCCTGCCTCCAAGTAATCTTGTTGGACGCGTTGCAGCACTTCCGGCTGATCAAGGCAAAAACGCTCCGGGGCCACGCCGGCAGGCATGCCTTGCTGCTGCAGCATGGTTCCCGTAGAACCATCCAGAATCAGTACCTTTTCTTTTAAGCGGTCTTGGATGAAATGATTCATAATGTCCTCAATTTAATCTTAAAAAATTGTTTTCCCAAGGGTTCCACATGGCCATCCTCTATCAGATTTGCGTTTGGCAGCGGACGGGGCGAATAAAGGTTCCCCCTGCCGGATTAATGAGTTCGTTCTTACTGCCAAAAGTCACTTTGGTTGATAAATAGCTTTAGGGTTCCCACTCTTGGTGGCATGAAAAAATACACCCGCAGGGTACGCGAAGCGACGGCCCGTTCTTTTTATCCCACCGGTTTTAAAGGCAACATGGCGGTCACGGTTTTCTCCGGCACCAACAGAAACTGCGGTGTAAGCCGGACACCGTATTGCGCCAAGTCCAGTTCCTCATAAAAGTAACGTTGATGCTTGAGGGCAAAGTCCCCATACCCGCAGGACAGGCGCATGCCCGGTGTTAGTCCTTGATGTTTAATTTGAGCGCTCAGCTCTTTTTCCATGAAGTCCAGGGCCCAGTCGACTTTTTCCGAGAGCACGCCATCAAGGATCACCGCTTGCTCCAGTTGCCCATGGTCTTCATAATCTTTGATTTTATGGAAATCCTCGGGCATGCAGGTAGCCGCCATAAGCACCACCTGCTGCACGCCGGCAAAGCGTTGCTGAATCAATTGGCTCTGAAAATGATAGCCTTCAATATCGCAGCCCTCTGCACTGATATGAAAGGATTTGAATTTATAAAATAACCTAATTTTCAATGACCGGGCATACTGCGCAATCAGGGGTTCATATTTGGCAAGGATTGGTTGTTTATCAGCGGTTTTTTCCCTGTACCCCAATCGGGTCAGGATTAAAGCTACAGGCATGTTGGGTAGAGGCAGAACCCTTACCACCACAGGATTAGCCATTAGTGTATCCTTATTTATATGATGATCTTAATGACAGCACGGGCTGCCTCAGGTTTTGGACAAGGTAATGCCCTTGCTGCCCTGGTACTTTCCGCCTTTGTCCGCATAGGAAACCTCAGGCATGGCTTCGCTCTGTAAAAACAGCACCTGGGCAATGCCTTCTTGGGCATAGATCTTGACAGGCATGGGCGTGGTGTTCACAATCTGCATGGTCACATGGCCTTCCCATTCCGGTTCCAAGGGTGTGACATTGACCAGCACACCACAGCGGGCATAGGTGGATTTGCCGGTACAGATCGTAATCACATTGCGGGGAATGCGAAAATATTCCAAGGAGCGGCCCAGACAAAAGGTCTGAGGCGGCAAGGTCAATTCCGGGCCTTTAAAGTCTTTAAAATCCTCGGACCGGGCCTGCTTGGGGTCCACCACCCTGTGGCCGTCCGGTTGGTAGACTTTAAATTCGTCGCTTAAACGCATGTCATAGCCATAAGACGAAATACCATAGGACACAATACCGCCTGAGGTGGGTTCGGCGCAGGGCTCAATCATGCCATGTTCTCGGGATAATTGGCGGATCATAAAATCAGGAATAACCATGGAAAGACTCCTTGTGTCATCATTTCAGGATTTTTTAAACCCTATCATGAATGCCAAGGCAAGTCAATTTCCCTTATTGGGCTTCCGGTTTTTCTTGGAGCAGACGGCGCAGATCCTTGACGTTAAAAGGCTTGGCGATGCAGAGGCGCACACCCAGGGCCATGACCCGGCGCTTTTCTTCATCAGACAGGCAGGCGGAAAAGAGATATTTCCTGATAGGGCGGGAATGATGGGTCAAGGCTTGCAGCAGAGTCAGGCCGTTTTGTCCCGGCATTTTATAATCGGTAAGCAGGACGTCCGGACTAAAATCTTTCACCAGGTGCAAAGCTTCCTCCACGCTTTGGGCCACTTTGATCTCAAAGTCATCTTCCAGTGCCGCTACCAAGGCGCTTAGCAGGGAGGCTTCATCATCTACAATCAATAATTTTTCCATTAGGATCCGGTTCCTTTGTCGATTAGTCATAGAATTAGACCGGATGCCTATCATTTTATTTCGTTTTTTTTCATCTATTTGGACTTATTTTTTTTCGGCTAAAACCGTCAATTAGGATATGAGACCTCTTCTCGTGGTAGCCTCTTGACCTCGGGCCTTGTGCCCTGCTACCGAACCCTGATATTTTTGCGGAGGTTACCTTCATGACCTGCCCATATAAAGAAAAATGCGCTTTTTTTAAGGCCACCGTTAAAAATGCGCCCGTGCTGGCCACGGTTTATATTAACAAATATTGCCGGAACGATTTTCGGGAGTGTGCCCGCTTTAAAGCTGCCGCCGTTGTAGGAACCGGCAAGGTGCCTCTGGACTTGTATCCCAACCAGACGGCGCGGGCTTTAAAAATCATTGAAAAGCATGGGCAGTAAGAATATTCGGACAGCCTTCCTGGCCACTTTATCCCACTGCCGCTTTTAGGAAGCAGGTTTGTTTAAACCGGACCCGATGACTACCGGAACGGTGAATTACATCTTTTCAAGCAAGATCTTGGCTTCTTCCTTATCTTCTTCAGTTTCCGGTTGCATATCCGCCAACCCGGGCATTTCTAAAATCTGTTGAAATAATTTTTTAGCTTCTTCTTTCTTTCCCATCTCAAGATAGGTCTTGCCCAAATCCAACAAAATAACGGTGCTGCCCGGCTCGGACATAGCCGCAGCCTGGCCATGTTCCAAGGCCTTGTTCTTGTCGCCCAAAGACAAGGGCCAACCCGGCGCCTTGCGGTATAGAATACCTAAAAAATGATGGGCAAAAGCATCGTGAGGATCGAGTTTTAATATTTTTTCCATAATATCGTGCATGGGCCCAATAGCGAACAAACTGTTCATAATGCCCCGCCGTTCCGCAGCCCGTCCCATGCATACCCCGTACCAATAAAGGCCATCCCGTCTCTCAGGATATTTTTCCGCCAAGTTTTTTCCAAGGGCTTCGCCCTGAGCTAAATAGGTTAAAGCTTGCTGATTATCCTTGGTCTTGTTAGCCAGCCGAAACAAGGCCCGGCAAAGGCGCCAGCCGGCTTCATACTGATCGGGCTCTTGTTTAAGGATGGTTTGGTAAGTCTCCACGGCCTTGGTTAACATCCCTTCCTGGCCGCGTTGATCATAGGCACTATTGGCTTCAGCCAATAATGGGTCCACATGCTGCTGGGTAACTACCGTTTCCACAGGAGCTGTTTCCGCGCCAAATACCGGCAACATTCCGCCAATGACCATCAAGAGCGTAACCATCATCATTCCTGCTTTGTTCATATGCTCTCTCCCTTTCCACGTTGAAAAATCTCTGCCCTAATGCTGAATAGAGTTACGGCTACTCCCTGCCTGAGCTTCAATGCTTTTTCCCGGTCACCACGACAAGCCCAGGGTACGGCACTTAAGCATTGCCCGTAAAAGTCCATATCCTTTTTTACATCTCCTGTTATCCTGATGGTTAAATGACCGATACTCCTCAGGGCTGTTATGACGGTCCACAATGACGTTGGCAGAGCTTACGTTAGCCGGCGGTTCGGTGGTGGCATGAAAATAGTTAACCCAAAACACCTTTATCTCCCGCTGTTATTGCTGCTCTTCAGCACCCGCCCAGCCCTGGCCCTGTTTGATGTCACAGGCGTGGTCATGGATGCCACCCACAACACACCTTGCGCCGGAGCTTATGTGGAAGTCGATGCTTGGGGCAACTCCACGGTCACCGACAATTCGGGCTTTTTTTATTTAAGCAATTTGACCCTCAGCGGCGGCTACCATTATATCCAGGTCAGCCAAACGGCCTTTGCGCCCTATCGTGACAGTGAAGTGGCTTGGGTGGATAACAGCGTCAACCATTATCAAGCCGGGCTTTATGTAGGGGCGCAACTGTCCGGCTATGTCTATGATCACGACAGCGGAATGCCGCTGGCAGGGGTGACCATCACCGCGGAAAACGATCCCACCCATACCTCCTGGACACAAATTTACACCCAGAGTGACGGCTCTTATCAGCTATACCAACCGCCGGGCTTGATACGGCTGCGCGCCGAAGATTTAAGCCACGCGCCCAGCAAGTCCCTGGTACTTACGGTCCAGGATCAGCTGGCCTACGGCGGCAATAATTTCTTTTTATTCAAGGGCGGTGGTATTTCAGGCACCGTCGTTTATGCGGACAGCGGGCTGCCGGTGGCCGGAGCCATGGTCAATTTCCAATTGGCGGCCAGCGATGACTACCAGTTTCGGGTTTCCGCCATCACCGATGGCAGCGGCTTTTATAGCCACCAGCATTTGTTCCCTGAACCTTACAATGTGGTGGTGTCCGCACCGGCCGGTTATGCCGATGGTTACCGCTTCAGCGTGGAGGTCACAGATCAAAACACCACCGCCATGATCGATTTTGCCCTCATGGCCGGCGGCAGCCTGCAGGGCCAGGTCAATGATTATCAAGGCCAACCGGTGAACAATGCCCAAGTTACCGTTTTCCCGGCCAACGGCAACAGCAACAATCGTAAATACACGGTCACCGACAGCAGCGGTAATTATACCTTAAGCGGCGTGGACCTGGGTCAATATGCGCTTTCCATTGTACCCCAACAAGGCCAAAATTTACAGAGTGCCCAAATCAGTGGCATTAAAATTCTGCCCGCGGTCATCATCACCCGCAATGTGACCCTCCAGGCCGGAGGCAAACTGGCCGGGATTATCGTTGATCACCTCAACCAGCCGGTCAGCAATGCCGAGATCCGGGTCTCCCTGGACTTGCAATATCCCTTTGAAGATCTTTTCCGCGAGATTTATTCCAACAGCCTGGGCTATTTCCAAGTAGACGGCCTATCGCCTTATCAAAGTTACACCCTGGCCGTGCAGCCGCCGGCGAGCAACACCATCAATGCCCAGGCCGTGGTTAAAGGCCTGACCGTGGCGGAAAATGAAACCAAACAACAGCTGATCAAATTACCCACCGGCGGCATGCGTTTTGGCTACGTGATGAACACCAGCAACCAGCCCATCACCTCCGGCATGGCGGTGGCCTTTAATGCCGAACTGGGACTGGGGAATGAATTTCAGGACAACAATGGGCTTTACCAACTGCAATCCCTGCCGGCCAATGATTATCTGCAAATCATCATCCCCGGTAACGAAGGCAACTATCAATCCAGTTATGGAAAATTTCATCTGACCGCCGGGCAGGCGGACTATGCCAATGTGACCCTGCCAGCGGGCGGGGTGATTGAGGGCATTGTGGTTGATGCCAGCGGCAATTCCGCCGTGGGCGTGCAGTTGCTGGCCATCAAACCCAGCGGCCTTTTGGCGTCCATGCCCTTTTTCGCCAAGCAAGCCTTTACGGATTTCGGGGGCTATTACCGGCTGGAAGGACTGGAGTCCGGAAATTATACGGTCGTGGTCTTGCCGGCTGTGGATGAAGCCGGCGGCGCCGGCGCCCAAAGCCGGACCATCCTTTCCACACCGGGTCAGACGGTCCAACAAAATTTCCACCTCACCGGCGACGGCGCCAAGGTTTACGGCACCGTGCGCGATGAGTACGGCAACCGCATGGCCAACAGCTGGGTGGTGTTCTGGAACAGCAGCATGACGGCCTATACCACGGCTGATCAATGGGGCAATTACAATTTAATGCTCCCACCCGGCAACTATGCCGGCCAGGCCATGTTCACGGCCATGCTGGGTTCCAATGTGGCCGTGGAACCGGCATTGAACATTACGGTGGAAGCCGCCCCCCAAACCGAATATAAAGAATTTATCATGCGCCTCGGGGGTACGGTCAAAGGCACCATTAAAGATCAGTTGGGTGCACCCGTTCCCTTGGCTTTCGTGGCCTTGTCCCAGGCCAACAACCCCCTGCCCTTGCATTACACCATGACCGACCAAAATGGTAATTACACGGTCAGCGGTTTGCACTCCGGCTTATACACCATCACCGCCACTCATGAAGATTATGCTCTGGCCAACACCCAAACATTCGTTACCCTGGGTGGTTCCACCTTCAATCAGAACGTGATTATTGTTCAGAACACCACCATTGCCGGCAGCGTTAAAAGTAGAGGCAACCGCGTGGTGGGCCACGCCCAGATTAAACTCTACAGCCACGGCTCTACCCAACCGGTGCAGCAGGTCAGCACAGACCAAAGCGGTGCTTTTATCCTGAACGGCCTCGCCTCGGGATCCTATGATGTCAAGGCTTCGGCCACTGGCCTAAAAAGCCTGACCATGACCAACCTTACGCCCGGCGATCGGGCTGATTTCGTGTTGGAACCGCTGATCAGCCAAAATGAAGCCATCAGCTATCCCAATCCCTGCCGTCAGGATCAATTAACTTTTCTCTACTGGCTTGACGAAGACAGCACGGTGCTTATCCGGGTATACAACCAAAGCGGCCGGTTGGTCTGGGATTGGGAAGGCCAGGGTAAAGGCAATACTTACAACAACCATGTCTGGCAGGTCTCCGGCGTGGCCCCTGGGGTTTACCTGTTTATCATTACAGCCCGCGATCAACATAATGAGACTCACCGCTTTCCTGCGGGCCGCTTGACGGTGATCAAATGAAACGATTAATCCTGCTGCTCGCCCTTTTGCTTTGCTGCTGGCCCGTGAAGCTCTACGCCGGTGACCGCCCGGCAGCCCGGCAAGCCATGGCCTTTTTGGAGCTGCCCATGGGGCCGCGCGCTGTAGCAATGGGCGAGGCTTTCACCGGCCTGGCTGACGACGTGAGCGCCTTGTCATGGAATCCGGCCGGCCTCGGTCTTTTGCCTGATGCCCAAGTGGCCTTCATGCATAACCAGTGGCTGGTGAATTTGCGTCAGGAATTTCTAGCTGCCTGCTATCCTGTGTGGGACGGCATGCTGGGCTTTCAGGCCACTTATTTGAATTCCGATATTCAGTTGCGGCGCGATGACGACGGGCTTTTGGTGGGCGAGGGCTTCCGGCCCTACAGCCTCATGACCGGCCTGGCCTTTGCCTATCCTTTGCAGCCCGGGCTGGCCCTAGGTGCTACGCTTAACTTTGCTCAGGAGCAATTGGATGATGTGACTTACCTCACCGGCTTTGCCGATCTGGGGGTGCTCTACAAGCCGGAAGGTGCCTGGTGGTCCCTGGGGGCCTCGCTGCTGCGTGCCGGGATACCGGTCGCAGGCTATCCCCTACCCTTAACCGCCCGGGTGGGGGGCGCCTTGCATTTTTTCCAGGACAGTTTCAATGTGACAGCCGATGTGAGCAGAACCCTGCCGGGCTGGTTTACCTATAGCCTGGGCATGGAATACTGGTACCACAATTTATTTGCCCTTCGGGCCGGTTATACGTGGCGCCCGGAAAATGAAGGCCTCGATCAACTCTCAGGCCTGCGAACAGGCCTGGGGTTCAACATCCAAGGTTACCAGCTGGATTACGCCCTCATTGCTCAAGGCGATCTGGGCTATGGCCACCGGGCCAGTTTGACCATGTTTTTTGGCGGCGGCCGCGCCTTGGCTAATGAAAAAAGAGACTTGATCCTTCAAGCCCGGGAAAAAGGCCAACGGGCTTTGATCGATAAGGCCTATGCCCAGGCCATTGATGCCTTCCAAAAAGTGCTCACCTTCATGCCCAATGACCCGGTAGCCGCGTCCGGCGTCAAGGAAGCCACTCAGGGCTTGCGCCAACAGGAGCAGCAACAGGAAGTGGCGCATCGTCTGAAAAAAGCCGCCCGTTTTGCCAAACAGCACCAGTACCAGGATGCCATGGAGGAGTACCAGCGGATCCTGCTGATGGATGAAAACAATCTTGAAGCCACCAAGGAACTGGCCGCCATCCAGACCACCTTTAACCAACAAACCATTGCCAAAGAACTGGCTGTTGCTAAAAAAGCCTACAAGCAAATGCGCTGGGCCGATGCCTTGCTGGCCTGCCAGGCGGTGCTCACCATTGACAAGGATCATAAAGAAGCCAAAAAGATGCTGAAAAAAACCAGGGTCCAAATGACCAAGACCGGTAAAAGCTTCAAAGACCCAAGAATCCGCGAATATTACCTGGCAGGGCTAAAAGCTTTTGAAAAGGGCGCTTACCGGGAAGCCATTAAGCAATGGGATCGGGTGTTGAAAATCGCGCCTCATCATCAGCAAACCCGAAAGATATTAAAACAGGCGCTGAACCTGTTGGAAGACAAAGTGAATGACTTGCTGCAAGCTGCCCGGAATTATTTAGCTGCCAATGACTTGATTCGCGCAGCCGGTCATTTGCACCAAGTGCTGGCCTTATCCCCCAAGCACTCCCAAGCTTTGAGCTTGCTCCATAACCACGTCGATAAGTTTGAACGTAAGGCCAAGGAACTCTACATTAAAGGCATCGGACAATACACCCAGGCGGAGTATAAACAGGCCATTGCCAACTGGGAGGATGCGCTTACCCTGGACCCGGCTTATCCCGGCGCCAAAGACAATATCAAAAAGGCCAAGGAAAAAATCAAGGCTTTGCAAAAATAGGGGTGATGGTGCCAGGCACTTGAGTTCAAAAATAAGGTAAGCATGCAAGCCCATTCACTTTCATTGATGATAATGTTGCAATTTTGTGAATTTAACCGATAACTGATTTAAAGAAGTTTTTCTAAGGAGATCATTATGGGTGATATCAAAGGAGCGGGTTCAGTTTATTTAAGGAATTTATTAAAAGCAAAAGGACAAGATGCTTGGGAAACTATTTTGGATAAATTATCAACTGAAGAGCAAGAGCGGTTGCAAACGGTAACGTATGTTTCTTGGACATCAATTGAATTTGCAGTTAAAACTTGTGTGTTGGGAACCGAAATTTAATACCCCAATGAAGTACTTGAGAAAAGAATTATAAATTTCTGTGCATCAATGGCTCAGGATCAAATGAAAGGTGTGTATAAGTTTCTATTTCGCTTTGCTAAGCCTGATTTTGTCATTAATCAAGCAGCCAGGGTTTGGAAGACCATTCACAGTGTTGGCAAAGCTTATATGACAAAAAGCCAGGATAATCACTCATGCGATTTCATTATCGAAGACTATCCAGATATACCAGAACTTTTTTTAACCATGCAAAAAGGTTATTTAACTGCTGTCATGGAAATGACGGGTGTTAAGAACATAAACACTAAAGTCGATTTCAGCAATAAAAATAAATGGATTTATCACTTGAGCTGGGCCGGGAAATAAAATTTCATTATGTTGGGGGTGTACAGCGGGTAATGTGAAATTAAAAATAAATACATTATGGTTGTTGTGGAAATCCAGGGGCTGGCATCATTTTTTTCACTACATCAAAGGCATCGGGCAATACACCCAGGCGGAGTACAAACAGGCCATTGCCAATTGGAATGATACGCTCACGCTGGCCCCGGTTTATCCCGGCGTCAAAGATAATATTAAAAAAGCCAAGGAAAAGATCAAAGCCTTGCAAAAACAGGCTAAACACAACATCTCGTAAGAGAGAAAACAGGTGTTGGATATGACTGAACGGCTCGCGATATTTTTTGGTTCCGGTGCCACCAAGGGATCGGGATTGGAATGTGATAAAGATAAATTGAAAGAAAGCGGAATCCATTTAACCGTCAAAAGTGACGGGCATTTTCCGATTGATGCGACTTTTTGGGAGGAAGTCACACTCGACGAAGAGGCCTACCCGGCGCTCTGCCTGTTGCGCCGGCATCTGCCAACGCTTAAATCCATGGAAAAAACCTGGTCGTTTTTCAATTTGGCCCATCAATGGGGTCAATTTGCACAAATTACCAAAGACAAATACTTAAAGAAGATTGAATCCGAATTGGTTCGGATGCTGGGTGAACCTGGATTTATAAGCGAGTTCGGAAAATTTAATTATTATACTTATCTCGATTTATTTTGTGGGCTGGAGAAGGAGTACCTCGCTCTGGGACGACGCGCGCCGTGCAATCAGACCCGGCCTGAGCGGCACCCTCATTTTTTTTGCGGAGATGCGGATGTTGAATTCAGGTATTTAATTTATAAAATTTACTCAACATCGCCAAATGATCAAAACTGTTCGTTTCAGAAGTTGTTTAGGTGCCTAAACGATGAGAAGGTTGAGTTTGATATTCTCACGACCAATTATGATCTTTTTGCGGAAAAAGCTTTGGATAGATTAAATATTCCTTACTGGTATAAATTTCCGGAACCATTAGAACAAACGCGTACCAAGCTTATCAAACTGCACGGCAGCTTAAATTGGAGTGATTCTAAGCCAGTACCTTTAAATGTTTATCATCCCAATGGGATTGAACCGCAGTATAAAAGATGTGGGGCGTATACTCAGCCGCTAATGGTGCCGCCGACTTATACAAAAGTGGAAGTTCATAATGAACCTGATGATCCCAATCGTGACAATCATGTCCGCCGGACGATTAACCTGCAGTGGGAAGCAGGTCAAAGCATTCTCGAAAGGGCGTCATGGTGCCTGATTATAGGATACGGGTTCCCCCGAACAGATCCGCATGCCATTGCTCTTTTTCAAAAAACATTGAAGAATAATACCAAAATATTCTATTGTGATATCAAAGATAATGGCATTAGGAAAATTTTGGAAAATGCGGATATTACAATTAGTGAAAAAGGGTTCGAAGGATTGGATAAGGAGATCAATTTCCAGAGATGGATATCACCCCTACAGAATTCCAGTTAGGCCGGGTTAAAGGATAAGTAAATGAATATCTTTCATGGGATAGTGTTTTCGATTAAGGGTCAATAAGGAAGTGGCTTCTGAAAAAGCCGACGCCGCAATAAGCGCATCTCCCAATTCCACGCCGTGACTCCGGTGATATTGATTTAAATACCGACCCGCTTTTTCTCCAATTTCCCGGCTGATGGGGATGCACTCCAAGGCATCAAAAAAGCCCATGGTCGCTTCTTTTTCTTTAGGCCGCATACCGGCCCTGACTTCCGCCAACACCACAGGAGAAAAAAACAAACGGACATTCTTGGCGGCCATGCGCTTAAGTCCATCGGCGATTTTTTGATTTCGCCTAAGAATTTCAATGATGATATCGCTATCCAGTAAAATTTTCTTCATCGCTTCATCCGCTTCAAACGGACGGATTTACGTAATTCACGCAGGTAGGTTCCCGTATCAGGTAAATCCCGGCGATTGGACCAGAGCCCAAAAACAGCATCAATGGCATGGGACACGTCCTGCTGTTTTTCAATGACATAGTATTGGTCAATAGCTTCCCGAATCAGTTCCGATAGTTTTTTTTGACGTTTTCTGCTCAAATTATGCAAATAAAGCAGTTGCGCGTCCGAAAGATAGATTTGCGTGCGGTGCATCCGGCCTCACCTCCAATGATGTATAGTATACATCGTAACAGGCGCTTGTCAACCGCCCGTCATCCCCTATTTTTTTATTTTGGAGCGCAGCCAGTCCATGACCACGCGCACACCGGCTCCGGTCACGCCTTTGCCGTAAAGCGCGTTCTTCTGTCCCCAGGCCGTACCGGCAATGTCCAGATGGGCCCAGGCGATATTGTTCACAAACTTCTCCAAAAATACGCCGCCGGTAATGGTACCGGCACTACGATCCTTGCTGATATTGGCCACATCGGCCACATCACTTTTCATCAGCTCACGGTACTCATCCCACAGGGGCAGCTGCCACAAGCGCTCACCCGATGCTTGGCCCGCGCTCAGCAGTTCCTGGCCCAGGCTGTCCTGATTGGTCACCAGTCCGGCTGCCACATGGCCCAAGGCCACGACCACCGCGCCGGTCAGAGTGGCAAAATCCACAATGCATTCCGGCCGACGCTGGGTGGCCTGGTGAAGCGCATCAGCCAGCACTACCCGGCCTTCGGCATCCGTATTGAGGACCTCAATGGTTTTACCGGAAAGGGAGCGGACAATGTCGCCAGGCCGGTAAGCACTGCCGGAGGGCAGGTTTTCCGCTGACGAGATCATACCGATCAGGTTAAGGGGCAGCTTGAGTTCCGAGGCCGCCTTAAGCACGCCCAACACCGCGGCCGCGCCGCACATGTCAAACCGCATTTCATCCATTTGCGCACTTGGCTTGAGTGAGATGCCGCCGGAATCAAAGGTGATGCCCTTGCCCACCAGCACAATCGGCTTTTGACCGGCCTTGCCGCCCTGATAGGTCAATTCCATGAACACCGGCGGATGGACGCTGCCCTGACCAACCGCCAGCAAAGCCCGAAAGCCGGCTTTCTCCAACTCAGCTTTTTTCATGACTTTGATGGCCAGGTTGGGGTGTGAACGCACCATGGCCTGGGCAGCCTTGGCCAGGCTCTCCGGATAGAGCTCATTGGGCGGCAAGTCGCCCAGGCTGCGGGCGAAATTGGCGCCCTCCGCCACGGTCTGGCCGAATTGCACGGCTTTCTTTATGGCTTCCGGCTTGGAAAAAGCCAGGGCCAGTTTAAGCGGAGCATCCTTTTCCGGTTTATAAGTATCAAAACAGTATTGATTGAGCATGGCCGCCAGCGCCACGGCTTCCGCCACGGCCTGAACATCAAGCTGGTTCACCAAAAACGTTTCCAGGTCCACTGTGGCCTGCGTACTTTTCAAGGCCTGGGCTTTTTTCACACCCCGGGCCACGGCTTGGCGAATCAGCTCCAAGCTGACCTCTTGTTCCTTGCCCAGGCCGACCACCACCACCCGTTTGACATTCTGCCCCTGGGGATAAACCACGGTGACTTCCTCTTTTTTCCCTTTCAGATCGCCCAAGGCGAGCAAATGGCTCAGTTGCTGATCCACGTCCTGATTCAGCCCTTGCGGCGCCGCGCCTTCCACTGCCCCAATGATCAACGTTTCCGTTTTAATGGTCTTGCTGGAATTAATGATAGCTATACTCATGCAGTCCTCCTGATGATGATCTATATCAACCCCTGCCTGTATTCACAGGCTGATGGTTTCCTGATAAAGTCGTCCCAAGTCTTCCATGCTCAAGGTCTCAGGCCGCTGTGTGGGATCAAGCTTGGCCTGATTGATGATTTTGTCCCAGGCCCCTTGCTCGGGTACACCCTTGGCACCAGTCAGACATTTGCGCAGGGTCTTGCGGCGGTGATTGAACATGGCATGAACCAGGTAAAAGAAGCCTTCCTCATTATCAAGATGTAGTGCTGGTGACGGCCGTTTATCCAGACACACCACTGCCGAAGAAACTTTGGGCGGCGGATTGAAAGCTTTGGACGGAACCGTGCAAATATAACGGGCCTCGGCATAATAGCGTATGGCAACTGAATAGGCGCCGTAATCCTTGTGTCCGGCCTCGGCAACCATACGCCGGCCCACTTCTTCCTGGATCATGACGACCAAACGGCTGACCCCGTGCTCAGCGGCCAGGGCATGGATCACCATTTGGGTGGCCAGGTAATAAGGCAGGTTGGAAACAAGTTTAAGCTGCTTATAGCCGCGATCGTTTAATTCCAGACCCAGCTGATTCCAGTCCACAAACCGGGCGTCCGTTTTTCTGATTTCCAGATTATCCAGATGGCCCAAGCGTTCATGCAACCCATCGGCCAGACGTTCATCCAGTTCCAGGGCCAGTACCAGCCCGGCTTGACGGCATAGAGCCTTGGTCAAAATGCCCTTCCCCGGTCCGACTTCAATCACCGCATCTTCCGGTCCCACATCGGCGGCTTTGAGGATTTTGGCAAGATAAGATTGATCCTTTAAGAAATGTTGTCCTAAGCGCGGCTTGGCCATGATGCTTGCCTTTTGCTCCTCGTTTTGTTGGGGTTAAACTGATTAGTATTCATAACATACTTTGCAGGCTTTAGCCATAGCGATCCGCACCACTAGGGCAAGGCTGTGATTTTTCCGGGACAGTGATAGTCTTTGTATTCGACCCTAAGAAATGGTATATAAATAATTCCTGTTGCGGAAAGGACCATTTTCCTATCCCGCAGGGTGCTCGCGGTAAGGGTAGCTCCCAAGAGGAGAGGACTATTTGGCTAAGCTCGAAAACACCTCTTTCCGCAGCCGGAATTAAATAGCATTTCTTTGCAAAGGATGCCCTCAATGAACAATTATGATTATGGTCTGATCGGTAATTGCACCAGTGCAGCGCTGGTGTCCAAGGACGGCAGCATTGATTGGTTGTGCCTGCCCTTTTTTGATTCCCCTTCCCTCTTTGCCAAATTGCTGGATGAGCACCAGGGCGGTTACTTTAAAATCAACGGCGTGGGCGCCACCTCCGTCACCCAGCGCTATGTGCCCAATACGGCCATCCTGAAAACCACTTATCATACCCCGGACGGTGCCTTCGACGTCATGGATTATATGCCCCGTTTCAAAACCGAGAGCGGTCAATATTACTGCCCCTCCGAAATTCACCGTGACATTCGCGTTATCTCCGGCAAACCCAAAATCACAGTGGAACTTTTAGCCTGTCCCAATTACGCCTTGAGCCCGGCTGAAGCCCGCCTGTTTCCCGGTTACATGAAATTAACCTCCCGCCAGGGCCAATACAACAGTTTTTATGTTTACAGTAATCTGGATTTTGAACGCCTTATTCAGCAACAACCCCTGGAGCTGACCTGCGAGACATCTTATGTGGTCCTCTCCTACCATGAAAAATTGACACCCATGGATGCCGAACGCATCTATGTGGAATATGAAAAAACCAAAAGTTATTGGCTGGGTTGGGTCCACAAAACCAAATTTCCTAAAGCATACCGTGATCTGGTTATTCGCTCCATCATCACCCTCAAGCTGCTCATGTTTCAGCGCAGCGGTGCAGTTGTCGCCGCCCCCACCACCAGCCTGCCTGAAATCATCGGCGGGGAACGCAATTGGGATTATCGTTATTGCTGGATCCGGGATGCGGCCATGATCATTGACCTCTATGCCCGTTTGGGGCACAGCAAGTCAGCCAACGGTTTTTTAACCTTTGTGCTCAACCGCATGCTGCTTAAGCATGAGCATGTGACCGTCATGTACGGGATCAACGGCGAGAAAACGCTGGATGAGCGCAGCCTGGATCATTTGGCGGGCTATGCCGGTTCACGGCCCGTGCGCATCGGCAATGCCGCGTATTTGCAGCAGCAGAATGATCTTTACGGAGAATTGATCGAGACTATTTATTCCTACCTCTCCCTCAATCCCAGGCCCGAATCTTTTTTAACGGAAGAGATCTGGACGGTGGTGCGCAGTTTGGTCAACAAAGTCAAGTCCATATGGCAAGACCCCGATGCAGGCATTTGGGAACGACGGGGCAGCAAGCAGCATTATGTGCATTCCAAACTTATGAACTGGGTAGCCATGGATCGTGCCGCCCGCATAGCTAATCTGATTGGCAACAGCCGCTATGCCGTGGAATGTTTTCGTTTGGCCAGAGAGATTAAAAACGACATTCTAACGGAGGGCTGGAACGACCATAAGCAGGCGTTCACCGCTTTTTACGGATCGGAGCATATGGACGCGGCCAATCTCCTGATGCTTCACTATGGTTTTTTGGACAAACAAGATCCGCGCATGGTGAGCACGGTTCATGCCTGTTACCGGGAGCTGGTGCGCGATAATCTGACCTTGCGCTACGTGGATGAAGATGATTTCGGCACACCTGAAAATGCCTTTATCGTCTGTACCTTCTGGATGATTAATGCCCTGTATCTGGTCGGCGAAAAGGACAAAGCCCGCGCCATGTTTGACAATATTCTCAGTTGTGCCAATCTTCATGGTTTATTGGCGGAAGATGTAGAGATCAAAAGTAAAAGACTGATAGGCAATTTCCCCCAAGGCTATTCCCATCTGGCCCTGATCCAGACGGTGCTTTTACTGGAAACCAATTACACCTGGACGGACATCAATAGTATTATCGGGTTTTAACCAGCCTAGGTCTGGTCAGCTGACGCTTGACGGCCATGCCGGCCATGGCCGCCGCGGTTTCGAGCGCCGCGATCATGGACCCCGGATGGGCTTGATCCTTGCCGGCAATGGCAAAGGCCGTGCCGTGATCAGGTGAGGTGCGGATGATGGGCAGCCCGGCCGTCACGTTCACCCCACTGTGCAGAGCCAGCATTTTAAAGGGTATCAACCCCTGGTCATGATACAGGCACAGCACCAGATCATAAGCTCCGGTGCTGGCTTCCACAAACAAGGTGTCCGGTGGATAAGGACCGGTCACGGTCATGGCGCGGCTGCTACGGAAATGGTTGATCGCCGGTATCAGCAGGCGCTGTTCCTCCTTGCCGAACACCCCTCCTTCCCCGGCATGGGGATTTAATCCTGCCACGGCGATCTTTGGTTTTTTTATGGCAAAACGGCTTTTTAATTCCTGGCTGCCGAGCAAAATCATTTTCTTAATCAACGCCTGCGACAACAGTGCCGGAACCTTGGCCAGAGGTTCATGGATGGTGGCCAGGATTAGCCGGAAAGGACCGCCCACAAACATCATGGCATAATCTTTCACCCCGCAGGCCTGGGCCAACAATTCCGTATGCCCTGGAAACCTTACGCCTGCAGCCTGCCAAGCCTGCTTGCAGATAGGCGCCGTGACCATGGCGTCCACGTTCTTTTCGAGGGCCAAAGCGATCGCCAGGTGCACGGCCTGATAGGAACGCCGGCCCGTATAAACCGACCATTTCCCGGGGGTCACCGGCTTTTCTTCTCCACCCAGTTGCAGTACCGGCAACAACTTAGTCCTGATCGGTTGTTCAGGAATTGTGGCTGTTGAGACCAGCGTGATGGTTGAATTTAGTCGTTGGGCCGCACGCTGCAATACCCGGTAATCGCCGATAATAAGCGGGTCCAGGACTTGGCGTAGCTTTTTGTCCGTGCAGGCTTTAATGATGATCTCCGGTCCAATCCCTGCGGGATCACCCATGGAAACAGCTACTAATGGTTTTCTTGGCATATGCGCTCACCTTTCCCGGATGGATATTAAAACAAGTTCCGCTGACCATGTCCCGTCGGCACGGTCAGCCCCATGCGTTCATGGCCTTGGGTTGCTCTTGAACATGGTCGTGCTTAGCATTGGCATAACAATACACACAGCCATGAGGGCAAGCCAAGTCATAAGAACCGATATCAATGGAATGAGTGCATCCGCAATCCTTACGCTGGCCGGCAGCTTTGGCCCGGCTGGCAGCCAGGCCTTGAGGATGCAGGCTGGCTAGCAGGCTACCGTTGATGCAACGGCCTTTTAAAAGGCCGGCGACCAATAGCCCGGGATGGGAGCAGGCCAAAACTTGTAATTCCCGGGCATGCGCCTGCGTCCGCAGCCATCGGCCAATGCGTTGAATGTCCTGACCCTTGGGCTTAATCCAGGTGAGGTTGGCGGCCTGGGTGCGGCGTATGGCTTTTTGGTACCAATGGCATAAGGATACCATCACTTGGCTTAAGCCTTTCTGCCGGACCACCTTCGCCAGACCATTAAACCCGGCCAAATTGCTGACAACCCTGCGGTCTTGTTTCCAAAACAAAATCGGATCAAAGCGCCACATGATCCGGCGGGGATCACCGGCCAGGGCCAACAATGGTTCCAATTGTGCGGCGGCCCGGTCCGAGGCAATAACGCCGGGTTCCCAAACAGTCTGCCCCAACCCGGTAATAGTGAAATGAAAATAGCACTGCTGATAACGCTGTACCAGGTCTTTGAGGTGGAAATGATTTGCGAGCAAAGGCGAAAAATCTTTGGACCAGAGCACCAAGGTATGCACCCGCTCAGGACGGAGGTCAACCTTGCGCTCCTGCTGGTTGTAAGGATTTTTAATGACCACCTCGCCTTGAGCCAGCCATTGCGCCAACAGGCGGGGATAACAGCGCACCAGATCGGTGCGCCGGGAAGCTGATACAACGGTCAACATGTTACTGCGGCCGGAGTAAGATCATTTGGCAGCAGCCTCACAGCCAAGGCTTCTTTATTGGGCCAATTGATAAACCAGATCATAGAGATCCCGGGGAAGTCTTTTCTTTTTAACAAACACATCTTTTAGGGGTACGGCTTTTAAGCGTCCGTTCTGAATGCCCGCCAGATGAGCTTGATAGTCACCTTTAATATTTTTTATGGCAAATCGACCCAATTGTGCGGCCAGAACCCGGCTGTGGGCCGTGGGGTTGCCGCCCCGTTGGATATAACCCAGCACGGATAAGCGCACCTTGAGGCCGGTCTGCTTTTTAATAACCGCCACCACTTCATCGCAATCACCGGCACCCTCGGCCATCACGATGATTGAAGACACCTTGCCCCGTTTATGGCCGGCGACTAAGCCTTTGATGATTTTATTAAGATCAAATTTAAATTCAGGCACCAACACAGCTTCCGCGCCCGAACACAGCGCGGTTTGCAAGGCAATGAAACCGTTGTTGCGGCCCATAACTTCCACCACAAACACCCGTTCGTGGGAAGTGGCGGTGTCTCGTATTTTATCGATGGCCTGTACGGCAGTATTCACCGACGTATCAAACCCCACCGTGTCATCACTGCCGTAAACATCATTGTCAATGGATACAGGAATCACGGCTGTGGGGATTTTCAACTCCTTATGAATCGTATAGGCAGCGGCGGCGCTGCCGTTACCGCCGATCACCACCAAACCGTCCAACCCGGCTTGCTGCATATGGGCATAGGCTTGCAAACGGTTGCTTTTTTCCTTAAACTCCGGACAGCGCACCGTGCGCAGCATGGTACCGCCACTGCTGATGATGCCTCCCACACTGCGTGAATCCATGGGAATAAAATCGGCTTCCAGCAGTCCCCAGTAACCACGCTGAATGCCGGTCACACGCAGCCTGCGATCCAGGGCCGAACGTACTACCGAGCGAATGACGGCGTTCATACCCGGCGCGTCACCGCCTGAAGTTAACACGCCAATATGTTTAACGGACTTCATGGTTATCCTCCTTGATCTTAAAGCTGGATAGGTGCGCAGAAAAAAGGCGTTGGTTTAAAGAAATTCACAACAGGATGGAAAAATTATAGAACTGCCTTTGGTAGCTGTCAAGCATTAGCCCAGCAAGGATTACTCCTTGCTGATGACCTTAAATTCCACCCGCCGGTTTTTCTGACGGCCGGCCGCGGTGTCATTGCTGGCAATAGGACTGGCCTCACCGTAACCAACCGCCGGAAGCTGATTGGGATTGAGTTTGAAGTGGTCCACCAAATAGCTCTTCACGCTCTCCACCCGCAGCTGTGACAAAACTTGATTATCCTCGGGCCGACCCACATTGTCCGTATAGCCTTCAATGGCCACGGTTACATCCGGGTATTTTACCAGTTCTTGTCCCAGGCGGTCGAGGGTTTCTCGTGATTCCGGCAGAAGCACCGCCAAGCCGCTTTCAAAGCGAATGTTTTTAAGAACTCCTTTATTGATGTTGTCTTCCAGGTCGGCAATAGTTTTTCTCATTTGCTGCTGCCGTTGGGCCTGGTTGGGAATAGGTGTGGCCATGGGGACCAATTTTGACGGTGTGGTGGCAGGTGGTTGGCCGAGGGCATAGCTGAGGGTAAGACGATGCGTGGTGCCCAAAAAGCCATAGGGGACATAAGCATAGTCCAATTGAAAATCCATGACCTTGACACCGATGCCTGCGGTCAAACCAGCCAAACCGGGGGTCCCGTAATTGCTATAAAGTTCAGCTTGGTCAATCCGGCCTTGATATTGATAGCCGGCCCGCAAAGCCAGCAGATCTTCATAAATATATTCCGCACCCAGGCCCAGCTTGGCTTCCTGCTCCAGCAACTGATTGTAGTCCATGGTCACCATCAGGTTTGACAGTGGATGATAAGACAACCCGACTTTAAAATTCAAGGGCAAGCGAAAAGCTTCAGCTTCCACCTTGGTGGCTGGTCCCAGATTCTGAACCATCACGCCCAACATAATGGCCTGCCAGGGCAGTTCATATAAAAACCCCAGATCCAGGGCAAGGCCAAAACTGGCCTGGCTATCAATGCTTTCGGAGAATACTTTGAGCGTGCCGCCCAATTTCATTTTTTTGGAAAACTGGTAAGCATAGGCCCCGCTGAAAGCGAAATCAGCGGCTGAAAACAGCCCGCGGGTGGGATCATCAGGCGTGTCACCGGCATCAGCGCGCAGTAATTGTCCATGATTTAAATAGACCAGAGAGGCGCCCAGGGCTCCGCCGCCGGGCAGAGGCATTCCCCCGGCCAGATAATCGAAATAAATGTCTTCCAGCCAAAAAACATGCATGGCCATGACCGTGGGATTGGCCAGATCCATAAGCCCCGCAGGATTCCAATAAATCGCCGACGGGTCATTGGCCACGGATACATAGGACTCGCCCAAAGCCACGGCCCGCGACCCCACCCCGATCTTAAGGAAGGAAGCAGCCGTGGTGCCCCGGCCCGACAAAGCATGGCTCAGACCCATGGGCAGGCAGCAGAACAGGATTAAAAAAGTGGTAATGACTTTTTTCATAATTCCCTCAACGCAACAGGACACCATAATTTAATGATAGCATCGGCATCAGGCTCCGTCAATGCAAGGGCCGGCCATGATTTAATGACCATCACGCCAAAAGGAAGCGGTCATGATTGACGGCTGCTTTGCCATTGGGTAATTAGGTCCTTGGCCATGGCCAGGGCCTGTTCTCGGTTAGTCAGGCGCTCCTCCAGGATGGCATCGTGAAGCGTGCCCAGCAGAGATCGGTAGGCCGGCCCCGGCTCCAGACCAAGACGGGCCAAATCATGGCCATTGATCAGGCCAAAGGCTCTGGCCACCAGTTGGGCGGGCTCCGGATACTGTCTGGCTTTTTCCAATATCTGCAGGTAATGGATTAGTTGCTGATCCCCCGCCATTTTGTCCGCATAGTAAAGTGCCGATTCTTCCGCAAAAGCCGGCTCCGCCAGCCAGCGAATAAAAGCAGCGGTCCTCATGTCCTGCCATCGATTCCATTGCCCGTGACGGGTGATCATACCACTGACTTGGTCAATCAAATGGCGATCCGCACGCAGCCGCGTCAAGAGGCACTGCGCCATAACCGCGCCGGCCTGCTCATGATCAGGAAAAGTAAGCGGGTGATCTTTCCCTTGCGTGGCGGCTTTGCCAATATCATGGAGCACAGCTGCCCAGACCAAAGCTCGCGAAGCTGTGGTCGGTAAATAGCGCAGGACCAGGCACGTGTGGGTCCAGCCATCCCCTTCCGGGTGATGGTCGGCCGGCTGGGCCAACCCTTTCAGAGCAGCCACTTCCGGCAGCACGATGTCCAACAAACCGGTGTGGTCCAACAGGCGCAGGCATTGGGCACGGCCGGGACTGGCCCAACATTTGTCCAATTCCGCCAGCACCCGTTCACTGGCCACAGTTTGAATTAAACCAGCCTGCTGACGAATGGCCAACAAACTCTGCTGCTCTATCTCCAACCCCAGCGTTCCTGCCAGTCGTACGGCCCGTAGCAGTCGTAAAGGATCTTCCTGAATGCGTGCGAGCGGCGTGGGATTGAAGCGCAGGCAAAGACGCTCGATATCCTTCTGACCGTCGGAGAAGTCGATTAATTCATTATTCAGGGGATCGTAAAGCAGGCTGTTGATGGTGAAGTCCCGTTGAAGCACATCGGCCTTAAAGGCATCCATACCTTTTTGTGCCTGGCTGCGCAGGGAGGCAATCTCCACCTGCCTGCCCTCGAGCTTAGCCAGCACCACAGGGAAGACCCGCCCCACCAGGCGGCTTTTGGGAAATAAAGACAGGACTTCATTCGGGGAGGCTTCGGTGACCAGATCCAGTTCTTGACAAGGTTTACCCATGATCAAAGCCCTGGGCCACCCCCCCACGATAAAAGTTTGCCGTCCCTGCTCACGAAGTTTGCTGATCATCTCTTGGGCAAGGGTTAAAGATGTTGGAATGGTCATCGTTCCTCCCCCGTCAGGATAGGTCTTGACATTGACTATATATTGTATTTTAATACTTCAATTATTACAACATGTAGTATTAAATAACATGACCCGCAGTGACATGCAGGAATTCACAAGGACATATTAAGACCTTTAGGTTAATCGTAAGACCATCACAATCATGAATAAATAAATAATCTGGGGGATAGGTATGCTTGATCATTATACCACAAAACAATTAATGGTCCTGTTTTTAGGGTCCAAAGCCTTGGTGGAAGATAAAACGGAATTTCCCGATATCCAGTGTGAGCAGCGCCAACAAATCCAGGAGGCTGTTGCTGCCTATGAAATTCAAAGACCGGACATTTTTGAGAACCTGGCCATGCTTTCCAAAGCCTTAAAAGAAAGAAATTTTACCCACTTCAAAGGATGGTATGATTTCAGCGAGTGGAAAAATTTCCACCATTTTGTCATGAAGGTTTATGACCGGCGCACAGCCAATTCGTCGTTTTCGATAAATTAGCCGTCCTGATGGAGAGCAACAAATCAGACCAACTGTTCCAAGGCACCAAATAATTTATCCATTACGGATCCCGGAGGGGCCACCTCCACCACACTGCAGGGCTTGTCAATACCTTTGAGCAGCACCGGTTCCTTGCATAACCGCAGCACGATGCGTCTCTTCAGAATATTGTCATCATAATAGAAAAGTTTTTCCTGATCAAACGGAGCTTTGGTGCCCTCCAGAGGAAAAACACCCACCTCTTGTTTCAAATCTTCAAAAACCGCTTTGGTCATCACAATGCCGCGATTGTACAATTTTTTATCCCACGTATACACATTGTACGCAAAGGGCTGAGGGAAATGATTTTCAATATGGGCCTTAACGACTTCCGAGGATCCGGACAAGCGCGCGGCCTGAGTTAACTGAGGTGAAATAACAATAGGTATTTTTTCCTCACCTTCCGCACCTACCATGGCGTTAAACAATTCCCCCATGGTAAAGGCAATACCCGCATCAATTCTGGGCATGGAGTAAGCTTCCGCCGCCCGCGCCAATATTTTTTTCAGAATCGTTTCATCGATCCGTTTGCTCTCCTGGTGAGCCAGTTCTATTAAAAACTCGCGCACCGCCGGAACCTGGGCCAGGGCTTCATCTTGCAAAACCGGCCGTATTTTTTCCGGCTCCATCAGTGTGGGAACCAGGGTTATAGCATGCTGATAGATCTCCTTAGCCTTTTTGATGGTCTCTTCTGCGGAGGCTTTTTTTAGTTTTGCAAAACGGCCATTGATTAAATAGGCCGCTCGCAGGGCGTCACTGATACGGTCGAAATGGGCGGCAAACCCATCCCCGGCAAAATAAATCCGATGGCCCCGGCACTGTTGGGAAGAAGTGTTGACAGCCGACAGATAGGGGGTAAGATAAGAAGCTGTATCCTTGGTTAACTTCATGGTGGTTTCTGTAGAATTTCTGAGATCAGCAAACATGAAAATCACCGTATTGCGCCGTCCCAGGCCATTGATATAAACCTCGCCGAGAGAACGGATTAAATACATATTGCCCTCGGCAAAACTATTTTCAACATCTACGCGTTTCTTTTCCCATACCTGTTTCAATTCAAACCGGTCATGATCACTGACCGAACGTTTGTTAAAAACCATTTCGTACCCACGCCAAAGTTTCAGGCCTTGCCAATGGGTACCCTGATTGCTGTCGCGTCCGTAATGGCTGCGCAGTAATTTAAAATCCTCCATCAGACTCAAGCACAATGTCAGGCGTTCTTGCAAAGCTGTAATCTCCACCAATAAAACATGCCGGTCCAGACGACCTAACCAGCGGTGTCTGCTCTTTTTAATCATATCCACCCCATGGTCCAGGTGGCGTTTCAAGTCCTGTTGCCAGGTACCGGACCTGGATTTGACATGCTTCCAAAATTGTTTGCGTACGCCTTTTTTAGTGAGCAGTCCTAACAGCCGTTTCTCATTATTGGTGTAAAGCATCAATTCCGGTGTGGGCGTCGTTTGATCCAAAACCCGGCGTAGCTGATCTTGCAACCGCCATTTGGCATTTTCCAACACCAACTCGGTGCGCAATGCCCGGTCTTTTCGGAAAACCTGCAGGATTTTCCTTTTGATGCTTTGGTCCTGCATCAATTTAAAATAATTGCCGGGTTCGGAGAGTATCCGGTTGAGGTTGGAGAAAGTAAACGTTTTATTTTTTGCAAGAGTCTGCCGGTAAAGGAGGGTGATTTTTTTTCTCAGGCTCAGGGGTACCCGGTAGGGATTGGGGCCCAGCATGATTTCATCCATTAGCCCTGCATCCGCCGCGTCGGCAAAAGCCAGGATAAAGGGATTGAGCATCCGCCTGATGGCATGATCCGGTTCCAAGCCGGCCTCAGCCTGAACTTTTTTCATGGCCGGATCATCCTCCGCAGCCAGCAGCAGTAAGCTTAAGACCCGGCCTATGGCCCAGCGCACGGAAAGAGCCAAACGCCCCAGACGGTCAATGTGTTTCTCAAAATACTCTGTGATCATTTCCGCCATCAGGGTTACCATGCTTAAGGTTACAAAATAATGCAAGCGCTTAACTCTTAAATCTTTTTCATGAGCAATGGCGTTTTTTTTAATTTCGCGGTAAACATTAACAATCGGCCGAACGTCTTCCTCCACCCATTGCAGAAAAGCGTCAAACCCCACTTGAGGTACGGCAGCCCACAAATCCAGATAAATAGCTTTTAGCGCCGGCTGTCCCGCACTTAAGGATTGAAGTTGGCCCTTGGATTTTTCGTCCAGCAGACGGCCCACCCGATCGATAGCCTTATAAACAAGATATTCCAGATCGGAGCTGCCCGATGACGCGGGAGGAAAGGCTGCCTGTTGAAAGCGCATCTTGCCGCCATAATTAACTTCCGAGAGTTTGAACTCATAGAAGAAAGGATCTTGACGTTCACTTAGGATTTGTGGATTAGCCAATGTATACTCCTGCTATCGGTCAGTGATATTCCATGAACTTACAGCAACCGCAGCCGGCGGTGCGGCCAACTATTCCAATTCCTTTTGCACCCGGTTGATGTTAATTTTAGCTTTCTCGTGTTCTGGATTAAGGCTGAGTACTTCTTTCCAATCTTTCAAAGCCTCTTCCAGTTCCCCTCTCTGGTACGCCGCCAATCCATCGGCATAGCGCACATCGGCTTGTCGGATCTGCTGCGCTTGTTGCCGGACGGCGCGATCCCGGCCTTTTTTTAACCAACTCTGGTAATTGGCCTCATCCGGATCGAGCCGCACTGCGGCTTCCCAAAGGGAAACAGCCTGGTGGTAATGCCCCTGGCGATAACAGGTCACGCCTTGGTTGAATTTAACCCGAGCCTGCTCACGGCCGGAAGGCTGCTCCGGTTCTTTTGGCCGCAGGGCATCGGCCTGAATCAGGCCCTGCCGGGCTTCCAGTTGCCTGGGAAAAAAGCTTAAGATCCGGTTAAAATACCGGCGGGCCCGGGAATTATCCCTATCCGCAAGAGCCGCCTGGCCTTGGTGAAGCTGCTCTTCCACCCATGGTTGCAAGGCTGCGCGACATCTGGCCAGCCCTTGGCTGCAACCTTGGTCATCAGGCAATTTTTCCTGCACCTGTTGCCAAACCAAAAAGGCCTCCCGCCAGGACTGCTTGGCCTCCAAAGCCTGTGCCTGCTGACGCAGGGCCAACATTTCTTGTTCAAAGGCCTGCCGGGCCAGCACCTGATTCACCCTCTCCAGATAATGGTTAATCTGGGGCTGGTTAATGACAAGTTTTTCCGCTTCTCTTAATTTAATCTGAGCACGCGCCCAATCTTTTTGCCGGTAGGCCTCCATACCTTCTTCATATAAGGCAGCCGCCATTTTATCAAAGGGACGCTGCGCATCCGCTTGATAAACTTCTTCTTTTAATCGGCTCAGCCCTGTTTTAGCATCGGCATTTTGCGGAGCCATAGTAAGCACGCTTTGCCAACTAATCTCAGCTTCTTTCAATTGGCTGTGCTGATAAAACTGTTCGGCCTGGAACAGAAGTCTTTCCAGATGGTTCAACCCCTTGGTGGTACCAACCGCCATTCGGCCAGGCTGGTCGCCTGGCTTCCCCGAAGAAGTAAGGGAACTGATTTTTTGTCGGACTCTTTTATTGTCCGGTTGCAGCTGCAAAACCAGGGCCCATTCCTGCCGAGCCTCGGCGTAGCGCTGCTCTTGGTAATACTCATCCCCCAACGCTTCGTGACGTTTGACGGTTTTCTCCCAGGCTGGTTCCATCCTTTGTGCTATTGGTTCCAGGTCTTGACGGTGACAACCGGACAATATCACCGGGCCGGCAGCCAGAAGAATAAGCAAGCAGTGCAGTTTCGTCATGGTCTTTCCTTTCCTCTCCGGGAGCAGCCGGTCTTCATGATGCCCGGCCCGCTTGCTCCATAAAAATTAATCGGTCACCTGTCCCTATCTGCTTAGCCTGACAAGTACCTGCCGGAAGCTCCAAGGCTGCCCACGCTTTCGCGCCGCCAAAATAGAGACGCCATGGCTTTACGGTTTTCCATTTTAAAACGTAGCCGTCCTGATCGACAAATACCACATCCAAAGACCTGCTCATGGCCAGCGTATGAATACTGCGGCATGGTTGCAAATGGATACCCTGCCATGGCTGGCCCCAAGCCAGACTAAAACAGCCTTGCAGGCGCGCCCAAAAATGCCAGGCTGGTTTAATGCAGGAAACCAACTGCTGATGACGGGTGGTGTTGATGACTGTAAGCATGACCGCATTTTATCAGATTATCCGGCTGGCGCCAATCAAGCCTATTGCCAAAACCGCCAATGCGGGTTATGCCCTTGGTCCCAGCTCACTTCCACCGCTCCATGGGTCTTGCTGTCAAGCAACACGGCTTGGTGTTTTTGGATACGCATTAGGGTGGCCTCATCAGGCAGGCCATAGGGATTGCGCGTACCGGCACAAACTAAAACCAGCTGCGGCCTGGTCCTGACCAGCAGGCCGTGGCTGGTGGCCTGATCATCTCCATGATGGCCGGCCTTGAGCAGCAAGCAAGACGGCACCTGTTGCCAACACGCTTCCACCTCTCGTAAACTGTCACCGGTAAAAAGAAGATGCTCCCCTGCCAAGGTCATGTCTACCACCAGGCAGGTAAGATTGCTGGAACGTGACGCGCCGGGAGGTGGCCATAAACACCGCAGTTTCCAGTCCGGCGCCAGGGACCAAGTAGCGGGCCTGACCATCACGTGCAGACGGGTATGTTTTTTAGCCATAAGTGTCATGAGCTCGGGCTGCTGCTGTATCCAGTTCCCGGCCGTCAGGCAATGAGCGACGTGGAAAAGCTGCAGACAGGCCTTAGCACCGCCACTGTGGTCCTGATCTTGATGGGAGAGCAGCAGCGCTTCAATGCGGTTGATGCCACGCTGCTTCAAAAAAGGATAAACCTGATAAAGAAAATCTTTTTGGGTACCGCAATCCACCAGCAGGACACGGTGATCATGTTCAATCACCACAGCTTCGCCGCGTTGCAGCGCCAGGGCAGTGATCCTCACCTGCGGCTGAGACTGAGGCCAGCAGGCCAGGACCAAACAACCCGCGCACCACCCTCCCAACAGGGTGATCTTAAAGATGGGTTTAAGCCTGTATACTATAAAAATCAAGATCAGGCCGTAACCGGTTAACACCAGACCTGCCGGGGGCGTGGAACCATACCCATAACTATAAGGAACCATGGTGCTTACTTTGGCCACCGCGCTGATCCCGGTCAGAGCCAAACCTGAACTTTGTCCCAGCAGGCCTGCCATGGCGGGCCATAAACCGCCCAACAGCACCATGGCTAAGCCGGTTAGCAACGCTACCGTAAGTAAAGGTATAATCACCAGATTGCCAACCACGGCCACGGGTGCAAGCAAATTAAAATGCATCATCATCAAGCCGGAAGTGAAGCAGAAAATAACAACAGAAATGATGAGCAGGTGGGCCGGCCAGCGTAGCCAGGGTTTTGCTATCTTCGGCAATCTTGGCCATACCACCAAAATGGCCGCCGTGGCGGCAAAGGACAACTGCAGACCGGCATTGAGAACAGCCAAGGGATGCGAGGCGAGGACAAGCAACAAGGCCAGCGCCCAGGCTGACCAGCCATCCTTGGGCCCCAGTTGCACCCACAGCAACATGCCGCATCCCAGCATGATCACTGCCCGTACAGCGGAGAAGGGGGTACCTATCATAAGCGTGAACCCCATCACCATGACCAGGGCCAGGATAAACCGCCATCCCGGCGGCAGCCCCAATAACCCCAGTCCCATGACCACTGCGGCAAAGATAATGCCCATATGCAGACCCGAAATAGCCAGAACATGGGCCAAACCGCTGATGGCCATGATCTGCTGGTCCAAAGGCGCAAGCATACGCCGGTCACCCAACAGCAAAGCCTGCAACCAGGGCCGCATCGGCGCAGGGCAGTAATGGTTCAGCGTGGTGAGGATATAGGCATGCCCTCGACTGATCCAAGTAGTCCATTGCCAGGACCCAGGTTGATGCTGAATGGAGACCAAGGCAGGATCATTAACCATGACCTGACCAATGATCCCCTTTTGCAGTTGTAAACGGGCAAAATTAAACTCTCCCGGATTGTGCGGGCCTTCATAACTGGTGAACAAACCCTTGAGCCTTACCCGAGTCCCCAGGACCAAAGCAGGTTTGCCGGGACCAAAGGCCACCAGTTTAACTTTTTTAGCCATACGCCAGCTCTGGCCTTGACATTCCACGACCTTGGTTTGCAGCACCCAATCCCATCCCCGCCCTGAAGACAGGGGATGGGCAAGACTTTGTATTCGCCCTGTGATGATCACGCTGTGACGGTCCAGTTTGTCGGTTAACTCCATGAGGGAAGATGTATGAGCCTGACCAGCCACGGTTAGGAACAGCCCCATTACCAGCAAGGCGAGCAGCCAGGTGTTAGCCAAGACACCCCGTCGTCGCACTATCAGCAGCAGGAACAAGATCATGACCCACGCCAAGCTAAGCCAGGTCGGCCCAGTCCAGCAGGACCCCAGCAAACAGCCGGTCACAGCCGGCGGTACCAGGAACAATAGCGGTCGGTCAATATAAAGGGGTGGGTGCAATGAACTAATCCTTGGACAGATATTATAGGATTAGACCCAAAGGGGGGATTTTTATTTCAATAAAAATTGCAGCTTGTTCTTGTTGTGGAAAAACAGTATATGCAAACCTGTGCGTGCAGGGGCACGGCCTACCGTACCTGCAAAATTTCCTTTACGTTGTGGCACTGGATTTAGATAACGTAAGCATTACGACTTCACCACTGAAAATAATTTTTCCCGCAACAGAAACTAACGACTCCGGGCTTGAAGAAATTAATTGAAAGGGCCTTTATTGATTTTCATGCACGGGTAAGTCCGGGTTTGATCTGAGCAGTTATTAAAAATCAATGCGTGTTCTGAGGTGTGATGATGGCGATTTTATTATCACGGGGCGAGGCCACAATCAAGGTGCCGTCCCGGCGGGCCACCAGATCACCGGGATAGAATCCAGTGCGGATGGACCCGATGACCTGAGCTTTCCCGATATCCAATGCCACTACACGGAAGGACTTCTCACAGGCCACCCATAAGGTGTTATTTTTATAGGCCATGGCATTGGGACGTTTATACACCGCGATACGAGCCAACTCTTTTTTCTTAACAATGTCCACCAACGAGATGTCGTTGGAACCATAGTTGGAGACGCAGGCTTTATTACCCACCAGCAAGAGGTCGCGGGGATAAATACCCACAGTTACTCTGCCTATCTCCTGGCCGGCATTGGCATCGACCAGAGAAAGCGCATTTTCACCCTTCAGGGTGATTAAGGCCTGGCGCCCGTCCTGGGTAAACGCAATAGCTTGGGGATAGCGGCCCAAGGTAATGCTCCGTTTAAAGGCCAGCTGATGGGTAAAGATCAGAATCTTACTCTGTCCATTGGTGATCCAGAGTTCATCCGCACCGGGGCGGACGGCACCCCCGGCCAGGGTAAAGCTGCCGGTTTGTGCGGTCTTAACCAAAGCCGCCGGATCCTCATTAAGGATGGCAAAAGCGTTTTGTTTATGATGCAAAACATAGAGACGTCCGCGCTCAGGATCAGCAATGAGCGCCCCCGGGCCGGCCAGCACCTTGAAGGTATGGCGCACTTCCCCGGTCTTCAAGTCAAGCTCCTGGACCACATCATCAGCAAAACAGGTCACGAATAACTGCTCGCTATTTGGGCCCAGGCTCAGGCTATGGGGATATTTTTGAACGTCAAAACGGTTGATCAAGGCGGGAATAAGGGGATGATGGTCCTGAGCGCAGCTCACCAGCAGTACTGCCGTCAGGACCAACAAGAGTTTATAATTAATTGGTGTTTTGAAAGGCTTCAAGCGCTTCCTCTTCCGATGGATAAGATGAGATCAAATTGGAAAAAGCCAACATATTAAATACATTGGCCACTTCCGGCGTAAGGTTAATGAGCTTGATGTCGCCACGATGGTCTCTGGTCTTTTGGAGCAGACTGATGAAGAGCCCCCATCCTGCTGAAGAGACGTAAGTCACGCCTGCCAAATTAACCACAATTTTATAATATTGGTCCCGGATTAGACTAGATAATTTTTCATCCAATAATAAGGTAGTCCCTGTATCAATGACCCCCATGACATCCACCAGGGTGATCCCTTGGTCCTCAAGGGGGCGTACTGTAATGGTAATGGTTCCATCGCGCCTTATACTCATGTTAAAAGCCTCCCTATGCTATTCTACTTTGACTGCGACCATGGCAATATCGTCATTTTGGTAAGCTTGGGCGCAAAATTGCCTATTGTCCTGGTCGATGGCTCGGATAATAGTATCGGCATCCTTGGAAGAGGCATAAGCCGTCAAAGAGGCCTTCAGCCGTTCTATGCCGAACTCCTGCTGCTCGATGTTCATGGCCTCGGTCACCCCGTCGGTGTAGAGCAAGATCACATCCCCTGCATGCAGGGCTGTTTTTTTCTCCTGCAACAGCTGGTTAAAAATATTGCTATTGTCAACTCCCAGGGGCAGACAGGTGGGCTCCAACGTCAGCATTTCCACTTGTTGTTGTTGAGCGCGCCAAATCAGACCGGGATTGTGCCCGGCCGATGTAAACAGCATCTGCTTTTTCTTGAGATCAATCACCGCATAAAACAAAGTAACGAACATGGCCCGGCTCAGATCATTAAACAAGAGCCGGTTTAGTTCCCCGATCACAGCTACCGGCGAAGCGGCCAGGGAAACAAAACTTTTCAAGCTGCTGCGGGTGACGCTCATGAGCATGGCTGCGGGGATGCCTTTGCCGCAAACATCGGCCACGGTCAGGGCCAGACGATCTTTGTCGATATGGATGAAATCATAATAGTCGCCCCCCACTTCCTTGGCCGCTCGGTAGAGGGCTCCAAAGGAATAGCCCCGGAGCGTTGGTGTATCTTTGGGCAGCAACATGTGCTGAATTTGATGGGCCACTTGTAATTCTTTTTCAATACGCTCCTGCTCCAAAGCCTTCTCGGTAGCCACCTTCAGCTCATCCGTCATTTTGTTGAAGGTCATGGCCAGCTGACCCAGTTCATTATTTTTCATTTGGGGAATATGAAAATCCAAGTTGCCGCTTCCGATCTCACGGGCACCCTTGGTAAGGGCCGATACCGGCCGTAACATCCAGGTCACCATGATGATGGATCCCAGCAGGCCGGCCAGGACAAACAGAGCCGCCAAACCGCTGGCATTTTGCCAGGCCGCGGTGACCACTTTCTTGATGGTGGATTGGGATACCCCGATATGCACTTCCCCGATCTTGGTGGTGCCCTCCAGAATAATGGGAATGCCCACGTCCAGCACCCAGCCATGGACTTTGTCATAGTAAAAACTGTGCGTCTTGGGCGCCGGGCGGTCGAGGGGATAACTATTAGGCGGGCGTTGATAGGCTTTGCCTACCAGAGGAGAATTATCAGCTGCCACCACCCGGTTGTTGCGGTCCACGATCAGGGCGTAGACCATGTCCTCGTTTTTCATGACATCCGCCACCAGTGTGGCCAGGCTGAGCTTGTCGTCAGCCAAAAAAGGATCAATGCTGTGAGTAGCCACATATTGCGCCAAGGCCACACCGCGCCGGGTGACCTCCTTGGTCAGAGCCGTTTTCTCCTGCTTCAACACCACCGCGGTAATGGTCACCGTGGTGGTTAAAATCAGAAGAATGACCCACAGCGTAAATTCGACTTTAATGCTCGATGTTTTTTTTGACCATGATTTTGGCTGATTTTGCAAAGTCCTTCCCTCCATGACGCAATGCTTTTTGCCTGGGACAGTGGCCTTGTAACCGGTTTTGCTGGCAATCACTGCAATAAGCCAGTTCCGGCGCGCAGGGCACGAACGTTTGCGCGTAAACGCGTTGGGAAGTGCGTTTCCTGAAAGTCATGAGCAGCTCCATGCCGGAGTGATAGAACGTCTATGATTATACAAAGAACCGCTCCATTCGCCAAGCACTTGCTACTGTGCGGATGCAAATTATCCCGGTTGCTTTCTATAAAGAAGGATAATGAAGTTAAGGAAAAAGGGTCAGCACAGCCGCTTTGGCCGTGGCAATGAAAGGATTGGGAATAATGCCCACCAGCAGCACACCGATCACGGCCACCACCATGGTCAAGCTCAGCGCCCAGTGGGGGGTGAGCAGCACGGCCGGCTGATCTTCACTCGGTTCAATATACATGAGGCGCACGATTTTCAGGTAATAATAAACAGACAAAGAGGAATTAAGCACGGCAATGAGCACCAGCCAGCCAAAGCCCTGGCTGAAAGCTGCGGTGAATAAATAAAATTTGGCGGTAAAGCCCACCAGGGGCGGAATGCCTGCCAGGGACAATAAGGCCAGGAGCATCAGCAGGGCCAAACGCGGCGAGCGCTCCGCCAGTCCTCGATAAGCCTCCAGGTCGGTACGGCCCGACCCGCGTTCCATGGCAATGACCACGCTGAAGGCCGCGATGGTGGTGACCAGATAGGCCATGAGGTAATAAAGTAAGGCTGCCAAGCCGTCCTGGCTGAAGGCCACCAAGCCCATCAGCATATAGCCGGCCTGAGCAATGGAAGAGTATGCCAGCAGCCGTTTAATGTTGGTTTGCACTAAAGCGGCGAAATTGCCTAAGGACATGGTCAGGGCGGACAGAATAGCCAGGGCCATGACCCAGTGATGCTGCAGAGCCGGAAAAGCCTGAGCAAACAAACGAATAGCCAAGGCAAAACCTGCGGTTTTACCGGCAATAGACAAAAATGCCGTTACCGGTGTAGGTGCGCCTTCATAGGCATCAGGCGCCCACATATGAAAAGGTACCATGGCAATTTTAAAGCCCACGCCGGCCACGACGAATACCAGTCCTGTGACCAGCAAAGGGTGCTGAACTTGGGCATTGATAATCTCCGCCAAACCGAGGTAAGTGGTTACCCCGGTAACCACCATGATCAGGGATAATCCAAAAAGCAAAACAGCCGAGCCCAAAGCCGCCATAAGCAGGTACTTGATGCCACCTTCGGCGGAACGACGATTTTGCGGTTGAAAAGCTGTGAGCAGCACCAGAGGAAAAGTGGTTAATTCCAGGGAGACCACCATTAAAATCAATTCCTGGCTGGAAATCAAACTCATCATACCCAGCCCGGAAAAAAGCAGCAATGTTTGAAATTCCACCTGCGGTCGTTTCCAGACTGCTTCAAAGTCTTTTACCATCAGCACCAACAAGCCCAAGGCTGCCAGCACAACTGTCTTTAGTATCTTGGCCATACCGTCCACGATAAAGGCTTGCCCAAAGCTGGCTTGGGGACCGAGCCATAGCGCGGCCAAGGCCAGACCCAGGCCGATCAGTACCAATAGCGTTATCCCCCAAGAATGGGATTTCTTGACCAAAAGACCGGTGATAATCAAGGTCATGGCCAACACCAATATAATCAGTTCAGGACTTAATACCAACCAAGAGGAAAACATCTTAAGCGCCTCCTAAAAGACCGGCCAACGGCGCGATAGTGGTATTGATCACATTGATCATCAGGCTGGGGTAAACACCCACAACCAACAGCACCAGCATTAAAAGCAGCAGACAAGCGCGTTCTATCCAGTTGGCGTCGTTTAAGCCAGCAAAAGAGGCTTTGTTGGGGCCGAAAAATATTTTTTGTACAACCCGCAGCACATAAATAGCCGTGAATAAGATGCCGGTCACCGCAATCGCCGACACAATGGCATTGGTCTTGAAAGCGCCCAGGAATACCAGAAACTCGGCTACAAATCCGGAAAACCCGGGAAGTCCCAGGGATACCAGCCCACCGATAATGAAGGCTGTGGCCAGGAAAGGCATTTGATTCACCAGACCGCCCATGTCGGGAATAATGCGGGTATGAGTACGGCCATAAACCATTCCGATCAGCGCAAAGAAAAGCCCGGTCATGATACCATGAGAGAACATTTGCAGCACCGCGCCATTGAGCCCGATGGGATTGAGCGTACAGATTCCCAGCAGCACAATGCCCATGTGGGAGACCGAGGAATAGGCCACCACGTATTTCAAATCCTTTTGGTGGGTCGCCACCAGGGAACCATAAACGATGTTAACCAAGGTAAACAAGGCCAGGATGGGCACCCAGAATTTGGCGCCTTCCGGCAACACTTCCAGGCCGATACGGATAATCCCAAAAGCCCCCAATTTCATCAATACCCCGGCATGCAGCATGGAAACCGCAGTGGGGGCGGAGGCATGCCCATCGGGTGACCAGGTATGAAAGGGCCAGAACCCGGCCAGTATGCCAAAACCCACGAACAAGATGGGAAAGAAGATGATTTGAAATGTTCTCGAATAATGTTTCATCATCAATTGCTCAAGCTGGAAATTGTGCACCTCACCGGCAAAATACATGGCCAGGAAACCTACCAGCATCAAGGCGCTGCCCACCAATAAATAGAGGGTAAGTTTCATGGCCGAATATTCTTTTTTACCAGTGCCCCAGATGCCGATGAGCAGGTACATGGGCAGCACGGCAATTTCATAGAACAGGAAAAAGATAAAGAGATCGCGGGCCACGAACACGCCGAACACACCGGTCACCAGCACCAGCAGCAAAGCAAAAAACTCCTGGCTTCGTTCCAAAACCTGCCAGGAGGCCAACACTCCGGCAAAGATAATAATGCCTGTCAGCAGCACCATGGCCGCACCCATGCCATCCAAGCCCAGGGCATATTGAATACCCAATGACGGCACCAGATCCATATGTTCGCGTAATTGAATGCCCGCAGTCTGCAAATTATAGTGACTGAAGAGATACAATGAAAGCCCCAGCGATACCAGGCCTCCGGCCAGAGCGATCCAACGTGGCCAAGTGGTCTTCTCCCTGGGCAAGATCATGATCAGTAGAGCCGAGACCAGTGGAATGATAATCAACATCGAAAGAATCATGGTTGCTCCTGTTACCTTATCTGCGCATTGGTAGGGAACGGTCGCGACCGGGCCCTACAACATTTTTTTCAATACATTCGCCTGGTGCCAATACTATGAATGGCAGGTATTTTTTTCTATGTAGGGGCTCAATATGTTGAGACCCTGCCTCAATCAACAAGGGATCCGTCATCTACGCCAAAAACGTAGATCTTGGAGATATGGAGACTAATGCATTATCCCGGCCACAGCGGCCATAACCTGGGGATGATTAACCAGCAACGAGACCAACAGCACCAGCACGCCCAGTATAAATACGAGCATGTACGCATGCAAACGGCCGGACTGCAACACCCGCAGTCCCTGACCCATTTGTTGGCAAATCCAGGCTACGCCATTGACCGCACCGTCCACGACATGCCGGTCAAACCAGGCCAAGCCTGAGGCTACAACCCACAACACGCGCCTAACCAGAAACATATAGATCTCATCAATATAATATTTATGCGTCAGCAAGCTGTGTAATCCGGCAAAGCGCCGCTGCAGCAAAGCCGCGGAAACAGCTTTTTGGGCATACACCAGATAAGCCCAGCCCATACCCATGATGGCTGCTAAAAAAGCCAGCATGGGTACCACCCGGGTATGCACCTCCCCGTTCGGTTGAGGTGCACCAAAAGAGAACTGAAGAAAGTGTTCCAATCCCTTGCCGAAAAAGCCCAACCCCACTGTAAGCGCGGCCAGAATCATCAAGGGAATGGTCATCACCAGAGGTGCTTCGTGGCTACCATGGTTTTGCTCAGGCCCGGTGAAGACCACAAAAAACAAACGGGCAATATAAAAACTGGTCAGCAGAGCGGTTATCAAGCCAACGACCAAAAGATCGAGCCGGTGGGCGTTGTAACTGGCCATGAGCACCACGTCCTTGCTGAAAAAGCCGGACAAGGGCGGTACCCCTGCCAGGGCCAGGCCCGCCACACCCATGGTCAGGCCGGTGATTTTCATTCTTTTGCCCAGACCACCCATCTCCCAAATATTGTTGGTGTGCACCGCATGAATCACGGCTCCGGCTGCCAAAAAGAGTAAAGCCTTGAAGGCGGCATGCGTGGTCAGGTGGAACATGCCGGCCGCATAGCCGCCGCAACCCATGGCCATCATCATGTAGCCCAATTGGGACAAGGTGCTGTAAGCCAGAATGCGCTTGATGTCATTCTGCACACAGGCAATGGTGGCCGCAAAAAAGGCGGTAATGCCGCCCACCGTCGCCACCACGGTCATGGCCGTGGCCGAGGCTTCAAACAGCGGGAAGACCCGAGCCACTAAGAAGATGCCGGCGGCTACCATGGTGGCCGCGTGAATTAACGCCGAGACCGGGGTGGGCCCTTCCATGGCATCGGGCAACCAAATATGCAAGGGAAACTGAGCGCTCTTACCGGCAGCACCGGCAAAAATGAGCAACGCCAGGGCCGTGACCACCGGGCCGCTCAGTTGGCCGCTGTTGACAGCGCGGCCCAGATCTAAAATATTAAATTGGTTGAGGGTTAACCCCAGCAGCAGCAAGGCCACTAGGAACCCCAGGTCGCCAAAGCGGGTAACAATAAATGCTTTCTTGGCGGCATTGGCCGCCTCCGGCTTGTGATTCCAAAACCCGATGAGCAAGTAGGACGAGAGCCCCACCAGTTCCCAAAACATGTAAAGCAAGATAAGGTTGTCCGCCAGTACCAGCCCCAGCATGGAAAAAGTAAACAATGATAAAAAGGCGAAGTAGCGGGAACGGTTGGGATCGTCGGCCATGTAGCCCATGGAATAAATATGAACCATAAAGGACACCAGCAACACGATCACCAGCATGAGCACAGACAAGGGATCGAGTAGAATGCCAAAATCCAATTGCAATTGGCCTGCTGTTTTTAGCCAGGTTATGGAAACATGTTTGATGTCAGGATGAACCAGGAAATAACTGAAGATCTTAGTACCAATCATCAAAGCCAGAAATACCATGATGGACGTGATCCAGCCGCTCCAGCGGTTAACCCGTTTCCCCAGTAAAAAAACCACCACCGCCCCAGTCAAGGGCAGCATAGGAATAATCCAAGAAAGTTCTGTCATTGCGGTCTCCTCAAGCCTGGGAACATAACCATCAAGTATTCATGTTCCCAAGCATTCGAGTATCGAAAATCAAAAGTTGATCAATTCGTTTAAATGCGGTCGATTCTCGATTCTCGATTTTCATGTAGTTGCCTAAAAGCTCAGACGCTTAACCTTTTAAAATCGTCAGGCGATCAAGATCCACATCTTTCTGCAGACGGAAGATGGTGATAATCAAAGCCAAGCCCACGGCTGCTTCCGCAGCGGCAATGGTGATCACGAATACCGCAAACACTTGGCCTTCGGCCAGCCCGGTAAACACCGTGGCCGCCACAAAGTTCAAGGCCACGGCCAGCATGATCAATTCAATGGAAAGGAGCAGCGCCACGGCATTGCGCCTGGTCAAGGCACCGAACAGCCCAATGGCAAAAAGCATGGACGAGATAATTAAATAAGGGGTAGCCCCCAGGGTCATCATGGCTGGCGCTCCTTTCCTTTGGCAATGACAATAGCCCCAATGAGCGCAGCCAACAGCAGAATGGAGACCAGCTCAAAGGGTAATACATAATCCGTAAGCAGCAGTTGGCCTAATCGTTCCAAGCTGAGAGGGGTGCCCAAGCGACCGCCCGGCTGGGGTTGAATCAGGATAACCCCAATCACCAGCCCTACCAAGGCCAGTACCACCACCACGGCCGTGGAGACTAGTTCATTGCTGGTGGGTATTGGCGACTCTTCAAATTTACCGGTCAGCATGACCGCAAAGACACCCATGACCACCACCGCCCCGATATAGACCAGGATCACGACCAGAGCCAGAAATTCCGCCCGCAGAGTCAGCATGAACCCGGCAATGCCCAGACTGGTAATGGCAAACGCCAGGACCGCGTGAAAAAGATTGCGTTTCACGACCACCACCAGAGCGCTGGCCAGTGTCACCAGGGCCAGCAGGCCAAAGCCTAACCAACTCATGCTTTTGCCTCCCCCTGCTGCTTGGGCGCCGGCAGGCCGCCTTGCCACGATTCAGCAAAATAGAGTGTTTCCTCTTGCAAATGCCGCTTCAGCGTGTTTTTATCGCGGGCGGCAATTTCATGCTCATGACTCATGCGCAGGGCATCAAAGGGACAGATCTCTACGCACAGCCCGCAATAAGTGCAGCGATCCAGATGATGCAGGTAATCATCCAACACCCGTTTGCCTGATTCCAGTTGTTTGGTGGTGATTTCTATGGATCCGTTGGGGCATATTTTTTGGCACATCATACAAGCTGTACAGCGGTTTTTATTGAGCTTCTGATCCAAAGGCAGCACCAGCCGGCCGCGAGTGCGGTCGGGCCAGACCAAACGCTGTTCCGGGTACTGAATCGTACAGGGTTTTTTAAACATCTGTACAAAGGTAACCCCCAGGCCGGTCAACAGGCTGATTAATTGAGATATAAATGCTTTCATTTGTCGTAGCACCATCATTCCGGAGATGGCGGGCCTTCGCCCGCATCCCTTATGTCAATTAGTTCAATACCATGATCAAGCCGGTCACGATCAGGTTTAAAAAAGCCAAAGGCGTCAGCAACTTCCAGCAGAAACTCATGAGCTGGTCGGAACGCAGGCGTGGAAAGGTCCAGCGGAACCAAATAAAAACGAACAAGACCAAGCCCGTTTTAAGCAAATACCACAGCCACCCCGGCAGCCAGGGTCCGCGCCATCCGCTTAAAAAGAGTGTGGCCGCCAAGGCGGACAACACAAACATATTGACGTATTCCGCCAAAAAGAAATAAGCGAAACGCAGACCGCCGTATTCGGTATGAAACCCGGCGGTCAATTCGGATTCTGCTTCCGGAATATCAAAGGGATTGCGGTTGGTTTCCGCCACCGCAGCAATCAAGAAGATAATGAAGCCAATGGGCTGCAACAGAATATAGGGTATCTGCTGGGCTCGCACGATGACTGCCAGATCCAAAGACCGTGCCAGCATCACCACGCCCAGCACGGAGATTACCAGCGGTATTTCATAACTGATCATTTGGGCGGCGCTGCGCATGCCGCCGATAAGCGCATATTTGTTGCTCGACCCCCAGGAGGCCATAAGGATACCGATCACCCCGGGCGTGGTGATGGCTATCATATATAAGAGTCCCAAGTTCATGGGAATGGGCACCAGACCCCTGCCCATGGGCAGGGCGCACAGGGCCATGAACCCGGCTGTGAACACCACATAGGGCGCGGCCCGGTAGACCCAGCTATCCGCCATGGCGGGAACTTCCGTCTCCTTGAAAAGCAGCTTGATGGTGTCGGCAATCACCTGAAGCAAGCCGTGCCAGCCCACCCGCATGGGCCCCACGCGGGCCTGCATACGAGCCGCGATTTTTCTTTCAGCGTACACCAGCACCATGACCACCAGGCTGCAGAAGATAAAGAGGGTCAAGAGCATGAGCAAAGCGCCAACTACCTGGGCAATCCAGGACGGCCACCCCAAGGTGGTGGTCACCTGGTCCAAGAACCCTTGGATTAGGGCCAGCAACTGGGCCGGTTCCATCACATAGTTCATCGGTCGATCTCCGGGACAATGAAATCAATGCTGCCCATAATGGCCACAATGTCCGCCACATGCACACCTTTGAGCAATTCTGGCAACACCGCAATATTGGCAAAACTGGGGACCCTGATCCGGCAACGGCTGGGCTTGACCGAACCATCGGAGACCAGGTAAAACCCTTGGATTCCACGGGATGATTCCAGCCGGCTATAGGCTTCGCCGGGCTGGGGTTTAAACACACGCGGCACCTTGGCCTGTACCGGACCCTCCGGCAAGCCTGCCAGGGCTTGTTCAATGATTCGGACTGACTGGCGCATTTCTTCCACCCGCACGCGGTAACGGGCCAGGCAGTCGCCTTCTGTTTCAGTAACCACCTTGAAATCAAAATCTCCGTAACTGGAATAGGGTTCACTGCGGCGCAGATCATAGGCCAGCCCGCAGGCTCTTAAATTGGGACCGGTCACTGCATAGGACAAGGCGGTTTTCACATCCAATCGGCCAATGCCCTTCATCCTGGCCAAAAAAATAGGGTTTTTCGAGAGCAAATTATCATAAACATCGGGCATGGGCTTAAAATAATCCAAAAAAGCCTTGGTAGCACTGACAAATCCATGCGGCAGATCACGGGCCACGCCGCCAATACGGCAATAATTGAAGGTCATGCGCTGGCCGCACAACGCGTCAAAAAGTTCCAGGATCATTTCCCGTTCACGGAAACTATAGGTTAAGGGCGTAAACGCCCCCAGGTCCATGCCCATGCTGCCCAGCCACACCAAATGACTGGAGAGCCGGCACAGCTCCCCGCTAATTACGCGCAGATATTGCGCCCGCTTGGGCACTTCGATCTGGCCCAATTCTTCTGCGGCCAGACAATAAGCCCATTCATTGAAAATTGCCGAGAGATAATCGAGGCGGTCCGTTAAATAGATGTATTGAGGATAGGTCAGGGCCTCGGCCATCTTTTCATAGCCGCGATGGACAAAGCCGATTTCCGGATCAGCGGACAACACCTCTTCCCCATCCAGCTTTAGGATCAGACGCAAGGCGCCATGGGTACTGGGGTGCTGCGGTCCCATGTTGAGGATCAGCTCATCGGTCTCAAGGTTGTCCGCACTGACGTAATCAATGTCTATTGGTGTCATGAGTTGCCTTTTTGTTTTAAAATTCCGGCGTTGTTTTCAAGCCTGCCGTCGTCTGAAGGGAACGGTCGCGACTGTTCCCTTCAGGCCGCCAATGGTATAATGCCCTTAACCCTGGGTTTTTAACATTTTATCGTCTTCATAATCCTTGCGCAGCGGGTGGCCCTGCCAATCGTCAGGACACAAAATCCGCCTCAGATCAGGATGCTGATTAAAAACAATGCCAAACATGTCAAAGATTTCCCGTTCATACCAATTAGCACTGGCATAAACTGTCGTGACGCTGTCTATCTGCGGGCTGTCCTGGGGCAGGCTGGTTTTAACGGTCAGTTTCTTTTCCTTATCCTCGCTGCTGAGCAGATGCATGACCAGTTGAAAACCTGGTGCCAGATGCAAAGCTGTGTAATCTTCCAGCACGTCATAACCAACATCCGACTTCAGAAGTCGGGCAGCCTGCAGCCAAGCAGTCGGCGCAGCCAACTCCAGCTGCCGGGCAAACCCTTGGCCTTCCGTAAGTTTGGTCTGAGGCAGTTGTTGCAGTATAATCTTTAACGACGATGAGCTCATGCTTTTTTCACCTTGGCACGGCGGCCGGGCAGGGGCTCTTCCATGATCTTTTTTTCCAATTCCAGAATACCGTTCATCAAAGCTTCTGGTTTGGGTGGGCAGCCGGGAATGTAAATGTCTACCGGCACCAATTGATCCACGCCGCGCACCGTGCCGTAGGAATTATAATAAAAAGGCCCACCCGACACCGCACAGGCGCCCATGGCGATCACATAACGTGGTTCCGCCATTTGTTCATAGAGCCTGGTCAGACGGGGGGCCATTTTCCAGCATACCGTACCCGCCACGATCATCAGATCCGCCTGTCTGGGCGTGGCCCGGATAACTTCATTGCCAAACCGAGCCCAATCAAACCGGGAAGCACCGGTGGAAAACATTTCGATGGCGCAACAGGAAAGACCAAAAGTGAGCGGCCACAGGGAATTCTTGCGTCCCCAATTGACCACCCATTCCAGGGAAGTCAATACCAGACCGCCCCCGGGGAAACGCTCTACCAGACCGGTGACTTTTTCTACGACCGCCATACCAAGGCTCCTTTCCGCCAGGCATAGCCCAGACCGACCAGTAAAATACCCACAAAGACCACCATCTCCACAAAGGCAAATAAGCCCAATTTTTCAAAAGCCACAGCCCAGGGAAAGAGGAAGACTGCTTCCACGTCAAAGATCACAAAAGCGATGGCCAACAAATAAAACCTGGTTTTAAACCGCACCTGCGACGGCCCGATGGTGGGCTCACCGCATTCATAAGGTTCCAATTTAACCGTAGTTTTATGACTGGGACGGAGCAGCCAAGAGATCCAAAGGCCTGCGGCCAAACAAAAGATGGCAGTCCCTAAAGCCAATAATAATAGTAAGGGTGTATTTAAACTGATCACGCGCTGGCCTCAAAAGAATTGAAATCAGGTTCAGTATAAAGGAACCTATCCCCTCTTAGGTCGAGGAGATAAAGGACAAAGTTCATATATTTAATTAGGATTCATTATTAATAACCGATTTAGTGTTCACGATCAATAGAAAAATGCGCCAAATTCAATAATTCGGTTTTTACCGGTCCCGGAGCTAAAGGGGCTAGGGCTTTTTCCGCCAGCCTGATATAATCTTCACCGATGCGGCGGCTGGCCTGTAGGGCCTGGGTTTTTTCCAGCCACGGTAAAATCATTTCCCTGGTTGTGTCCGGTTGTTGCAGCAGGCGCTGAAAGCGGTTACGTTCCTTGGGAGGCAGGGCTTTTATGGCCAAAATGACAGGTAAGGTGATGTGGCCTTCATGCAGGTCAATGCCCGGTTGCTTACCCAATTTTTGCGAAGACCCCAGAAGATCAAGCCAATCATCCTGGATCTGAAAAGCCATGCCCAGGGCTTGCCCATAGGCCGCAAAGCGGCGTTGCATGGCCGGTGTGTGCCCGGCCAGCAAGGCCCCGCACTCAGAGGCCGCACTGAAGAGGCAGGCGGTTTTTAGATGGATAATTTTTTCATAGTCTTCCCAGGACAAGCGGGTATTATGGCGCATGCCGATTTCCTCGATCTCGCCCAAACAAACCTGGGTGATGGTCTGAGCACTAATGGTTTGCACCCGCGCCGGCAAATCATGAATCATGATGTGCATGGTCTTGGTAAACAGATAATCACCCAGCATCACCGCAGCCTCGTTGCCATAGCGCTGGTTGAGGGTGCTGCGACGGCGCCGGGTATGGGCATGGTCAATGACGTCGTCATGAATCAGGGTGGCTTGATGAAAAAGTTCGATGGCTGCGGCCAGACGCTCCACTTGCGTGGTAATCGGGCCTTTGCTAAGTGCTGCCAGCAAGGTGACGCGGGAACGCAGTTGTTTGCCCGATGTTTGCAGCACATGGCGGATCATTTTTCGGGCAAAGGGAAAGTCCACGGTTAGAAAAGCGGCTAGGTGCTCATTCACCCGGGCAAGGGAAATTTTTAAGCGTTGCTTTACAGACAGCGGCATGATCGTCCTTTAACGGTTAAGGTGCTTCCCTGCACCGCCGCTGGAACCCCCTAAATCGCCTCCGTGCGGTCATGGGCTCATGATGGTAACAGATGGGCCAGCGGCCTGTCAATTGCCAGGGCTAAAAATTCTCCAATCTGCTCTTGAGATGGCGGGCTTCTTTTTTGACGGTCCGCGCGATCTCATCAGGGTCATCCATAATTTTAATGAGCGACATGTCCTCCGCGCTGATCATGCCTCTGGGGATCATGGTGCTTTGCATCCATTCCAGCAGACCTTGCCAATAATCACGACCCACCAGAATCAAAGGTACTGGTTTGATTTTGTCTGTCTGGATGAGGGTCATGACTTCAAAGCATTCGTCCATGGTGCCCAGGCCTCCTGGGGTGATAATGACCGCCTGGGCATATTTAATGAACATCACTTTGCGTACAAAAAAGTAGCGAAAGCCCAAGGGCACATTCAGGTAGGGGTTGGCTTTTTGTTCCATGGGCAGTTCAATGTTCAGGCCCACGGACCTCCCCCCGGCTTCCATGGCGCCTTTATTGGCCGCTTCCATGGAGCCCGGTCCACCGCCGGTGATAATGGCAAACCCGGCTTTGGCCAATTTGTAAGCAATGAGCTCGGTTTTTTGGTAAACCGGGTCTTCCGGCTGAGTGCGAGCCGAGCCGAACACGGTGACAGCCGGCCCGATATTGGCCATCATCTCAAAGCCGTCTACGAACTCGGACATGATGCGGAAAATACGCCAAGAATCCTGATCATATAAATTCTGGTCCATGATCGGTTCTTTTTTTAAATTTTTTTTGGAAGGTACGGTACGGGGATATTTTCTAGACGCACTGCTCATGGGTCAGCTCCTCCTGAAGGTGAGGTAGGCAACCTTAAAAGATTGCCTGGGGCAACGGGCGTTGATGGCACCGGGCTCGGTTCAGCCCGGTTGGTTTTGAAGCTTTAGTTTGGCGGCTTTAAGCGTATTGGCCATAAGCATGGTGATGGTCATGGGCCCGACTCCTCCGGGAACCGGGGTGATATAGCCGGCCTTTAGGCGTGCCTGTTCAAAGGCCACGTCCCCACAGAGACCGCTTTCATCCCGGTTCATGCCTACATCGATCACCACGGCGCCCGGCTTGATCCAGTCTCCCAGAATGCAGTGCTTCTGTCCTACGGCCACCACCAAAATGTCGGCTTGCTCACATTCACGTCCCAGATCTTGGGTTCGGGAATGGCACATGGTGACCGTGGCATTGGCCTGCAACAGCAGCTGAGCGATGGGTTTGCCGACCATGTTAGACCGGCCCACCACCACGGCTTTTTTACCCGCTATGTCACTATCGGTTGATTGGATCAATTTCATAATACCGGCTGGCGTGCAAGACACAAACCGTGGATGGCCAGCTAGCAGCCAACCCAAGTTAAGCGGATGCAGGCCGTCCACATCCTTGTCGGGAGAGATGGCTTCAATTACTTTATCGCTGTGAATATGAGGGGGTAAAGGTAACTGCACCAGAATACCGTCCACTTCGGTCTGCTGATTGAGGCGATCCACCAGCTGCAACAATTCGACTTCCGTGGTGGTGTCCGGCAAATCGTGGGCAAAAGAAACCAGTCCCAATTCCCGGCAGACCCGGCGCTTGCTGTTGACGTAAGTCATGGAGGCCGGATCCTGACCTACCAGCACCACCGCCAATCCCGGCGCCCGGCTTAGTTGCTGGGTCATAATTTTCACCTCATCGGCGACTTCCTGCTTGATACGGTTGGCTAAAGCCCGCCCATCGATTAGTTTTGCTGTCATGAAGGCCTCCCCAGGACGTTTTTTAAGATGCATACCCTCCCCAGATTTAGCCGGGATTCGCAAATTATTCTCCGCCAACATTGGCCAGTGTCTTGGAAAGGGGGGTGTTGAAGGCTTGCTCAATACGTTTCCATAATCCCCCAGGGCAAGCCCTGTGAAAATTTCACTCGAGAAGTGAAATGGGAAAACACATTAGTGCATTCCACTCATATGCACGATCCCTCGGCCCCGGCCCGTCATGAACGCCAATTTAACGGTACTGCCTTCGGCCACAAGCCGTAGGGTGATTAATTTCATTAGAAAATTTTTTTCCCTCTTAAGCAGGGCACGGCTCATGGAGTCACGAATGCTCGCGCTTTCCTTTGCCCCCGCGTTTTATCATCAGGATGTGCCCATGGTCTGTAAATAATTATCGATCCGTTCCCGTTGGTCCAGCGACAGGTCCATAAATTCCAAACCGGCTTTGATACCATTACCATCGCCTTGGACCCAGCACACCCGGCCCTCCATGTTCAGGATTTTGGATTCTCCCGGCAGAGCCAGGGGTAATTGCACCAGATCGTTTTTCTTGAGCAGGCATGTGGTGGTCAGCATTAATCCACTGGTGGTGATATCCTTGACCAGACCGCGGCCTTCCACCACCTCGTCTTCCCCAAATAGGCTGAATCCATCCAGTGCAAAAGAAACCCGCACCCGCGACCGTTGTCTTCGTTCGATGGTCATCCGTCGTCCTCAGAAATAAATGGTGGACCGCAGCTCAGTTGCGGTGCAGACGATGCTGCCAGACTTCAAAAATATGGATCTTAAGATCAGCCGGGCTGAAGGGTTTAAAAATATAGCCCTGGGCGCCGGCCGCCAGACCTTGTTTCACGGTCTCCCGATCCGCGCGGTCGGAAACCACGATCAGCTCGCCATAATGATCTTTTAGCTGGCCTTGACATGTTTTTACAAAAGCCAGGGCATCTTCATGCTGGAGTTCCACAAACACCAGATCCACAAACTGATCCGGCAGATCGAGAAAATCCAGGGCAGCTTGGGGATGATTAAATTTATGCACATCCAAAGATTCCGTCAGTTGCTCATGACCTTTGGCCAAGGCCTTGGCTTTTTCATAGAAGGTCATTTGCAGGGCGGTCTTGAGCAGATCAGCCATTTTGTTGTCGTCGTCAATGATGATGACTTTCACCGCTGGTCTCCCGAAGCATCGGACGGCGGCTTTTTCCAGGATTTATAAATGAGCACCAGCAGGGCAAACGGGCCAAACACCACGCCTAGCAAAGTCCAAAGTACCGGATTTTTTTGCTTCCAGCTGGCCAGTCCCAGACACAGGGTGGCACTGATGGCCCAGAGTCCAAAAACGGCTGTCCAAAACCTCACTACTTCATCGAGAGAATTAAAAGGTCCATAGGACTCCATGTGCTTCTCCTTATAACAGGTGGATTATTCCGTGCCCAGTTCCGCTTCCGGCAAGGCGCTAGTATCCTTTTCCTGCATCGCCGATTTCAGGGCTTTCGCTTTTTCCGGTTTGACCGGGGGATGACATTCCGTACAAGGACGATATTGATTGGCCCAGGCTTGGTCAATATCCTTAAAGACCACTTTATCAGCGGTTGCGATGCCGGTTACTTGCGGGCACCAAGTCTGATGAAGGACCTTGCTTTTCCGGTCACCGATAAAGGCCTGAGTCTTGGTGATAGGCAGTGCATGTTTTCTTCTGCCTTCCAATGCCTGCACGCTTTCCCCCAAGGGTGGCAAACATTGACGGCACGGGTAATATCCATGAGCTTCGGCTTCGGGTTCACTGTCAAACACCTGTAAATAGGGTTTTTCAATTTTATCGATCTCAGGACAGCCTTCAGCATGATAAATCTTGGCTTTTCTGTCACCAATTATATCGGCGTGGGCGCTGAGCCCGAGTACCAAAAGACCAATGGCCCCCAAGAGCCCCACCTGCACCAGCTTTTTAAACATCATTCACCATCACCTGTAAAAAAATAATAGTTAACTTGTAGCAGGTCAACAGAACCACAGCAAGTCAGTTCAACTCCCCTTCACCGGCGGCCAACAACAGAATTAATAGGTCATGGCATTGTTAATAAAGGTATGCAGCCGGATGCGGTCTTCCGGAGAAATGCGGTTGTATAACAACCCATGGGCATACATGGCTTGGCCTTGATCCTGAACCGGTCTGGTCCAGAGCACATCCGCCCGCACATGAGTGGGCTCTTGCATATCCGGAAGATGCATGTCAAATTCCATGGTGGTACCCACGGGGATGGATTTTTCCGCGATAAGATTGGACCCTTCCTCACTCACATTGCTTAGATAAGCCTTGGCCGTCTGGCCCTGCAGCACCAGCTGAATGGGCAAATTTACTTCCACCCGGGCATATTTCCTGTAATTCAAAATTCCCATGACGACCTCCCAAGGCCAAACGTCTTGCTCTTAGTTTAGCATGTGCCTGCGGACAATTCAAATGATGTCTGGTTGAGGATAAGTGCAGGAGCCTGGGAAAGGCTTAAAAACGCATCAAACAAGAGCCCCAGGTAAAACCGCCGCCAAAGGCCACCAGCAGGCAAAGAGAACCGTCTTTGATCCGGCCTTCCCGGCGGGCTTCATCGAGGGCCACGGCAGTGGTGGCAGCCGAGGTATTACCATATTTGGCGATATTCAAATACACCTTTTCCATGGGTAACTTGGAGAGCCGGGCCGCGGCTTCGATAATGCGCATGTTGGCCTGATGAGGAATGAGCAAGTCCAGGTCTTCCACGGAAATCCCGGCAGCATCGAGCGCTTTTTTATTGGCACTGGCCATGGCCTTGGCTGCATATTTGAAGACTTCGTTGCCCCTCATTTTCATATAATGCAGTCGTTCCTCCACGGTTTGATGGGACGCCGGCATACGCGATCCGCCGGCAGGCAGCTCTAGTAATTCACCTTTGCTGCCATCCGAGCCCAAATAGCTGGAAAGGATGCCTTTGTCTTCCCCCACGGCCTGAACCACCGCGGCACCGGCGGCATCTCCAAACAAGACGGCCGTGTTGCGATCCTCCCAGTCCGTGATGCGTGACAGGGTTTCCGCGGCCACCACCAGCACGGTATTGTACATACCCGTGGCAATAAAACTTTTCGCCAAGACCAAGCTGTAAATAAAACCCGTACAAGCGGCTTCCAAATCCATACAAGCGGCATTAACTGCGCCCAGCTCACGTTGAATGAAACAAGCTGTGGCCGGCCAGGGCATATCCGGGGTGATGGTGGCCGTGATGATTAAATCCACGGCTTCCGGAGCCACGCCGGCATCAGCCAGAGCAGCCTTGGCTGCGGCTGCCCCCATGGTGGAGGTGGATTCCTCCGGTGCGGCAATATGACGCTCCTTGATCCCCACCCGCGTGGTAATCCACTCGTCATTGGTATCCATCATTTTTTCCAAATCCTGGTTGGTCAGCACTTTGCTGGGAATATAGCGTCCCGTACCAACAATACCTGCATTGCGTAATGCTTCCACGTGCCTTCTCCTTCCCGCTTTTCCTGGTCTGTTAAATGCTGCAACCCGCGCCTAAGCGGTCATTACCCCTGCGGCCGGGCTGATTTAAGGGCAGTTAAATAATCCTGATAAGCCTCGTCAAAAAAGGGCGCCATGTCGGCATAATCCGGATAAGTCCAGGGCCAGGAGGTAAATTTTCTTTTCTCAATTTTTAAGGTGATTTCACCGTAGATACCTTGACCCAGATAGAGGCGGTGCGCAAAATCCTTGGTACTGGCCAGCACCAATTTACCGGGGGCCAAATAGCCGGGATCAATATTCACCCGTCGTCCCTGGCGGCCGTTCAGGCCGAAGCGCTGTTCCATATCATTGGTCAAGCGCTTCCACTCCACCAGGCGTTCAGACGGGAAAAGCCCGTCGAACACCACATACTGACGCCATAAATCCGGACCCATTTCTGATTCATAATAGCGGGTATAAGCAAAAGGCTGTACTTGGCTTTGGCGGTTGATCGCTCCCCACAGTCTGCTTAACGCTGAGAGGATTAAGGCTAATTCTTCTGGTACTGTGCACAATAAACCTGCCAAAGGCCGTACTGGTTCAGGCACGACAATATCACCCATCATGGCCCCTTTTTATGGTCACCGGAATCGAGCAAGATCATACCCCAGCGCTCTGGGAGCGTCAATGCCTAATATGGGAAGAAGATAACGGAAGGATAAGCAGGGTCAGGTTTGGCCGGACCGGCGGATCAACCTCAAGACAAGCGGGCCCAAAGAAAAATTATTTTTCTTCTTTCAATTCCACATAACGTTCATTCAGCCATTTCAAAGAGGTAAAGGTTAGTTTTTGCCATTGTACGTCGGGGTTGATGATGAACCTGATTCTATATTTTTCCTGGTCCGGCAGCTGATCTACCTGCATGATCCAGGTGGTGAACTCTTTGATGCCAATGGAATTGATAAACCCCAGTTTTTTAACATCCACATGAATTTCCGGGACCTTTTCATCAACAGCCCCTTGGTGCACCCGGGTGAGAAATACACCCAGTACATCATAAGGATTGCGGGTATCAATATCTCCCATCACGGTAATGGCATTGTTGCTCAGGGACAGTGCGTACCGCTCATCATTCATTTTCAGACTTTTCATTATCCACGCTCCTATATCAAAAATAATACTTCCATTTGGACCGACTGATCTGCAGTTACTGTCAGTTTTAAACGCCCGCCGGTTTCATAATTGATGCGGGCAAGGCCTTTTTGGCTCATGCCATGCTGGCGGTGTTTCTGTTTAAGGCTTTGCATATAAAACGTTTGCTGGTCTTTCTTGCCCATCGCGGTTTTAAACTGTTTCAACACCTGGGCGTGATGGAGATTGCTCTTGTTGGCCACCTTGATCACCAGTCGGCTGGGATCATCAGCATAAGCCAGGGACAGAAAAACCAGTCCGCTGCTGGCGTATTTTACCCCGTTCTCCAATAACTCGGAAACCGCGATCGTGATCCTATCAATAATATTGTTGTTCTTGACCAAGAGGCTCAGCACCTTTTTAACATGCTCGCGTACGATGGGTATCAGTTCCCACAGTGGATAAAGCTGCATGCTTAAAATGGTTTTCAGCCGCTTGCCCTTGGGCAGGCGGCTCGCCTGTAAAATTGACAACCTATCTGGCTGGCTTATGGCCACGACTACGAACCCCTCTTCAGAAATTAGACTGTTCTCTTCGCTCCCCAAGGCACTACCCCTGGTTAAGACCGGGAGTCCTGCAGTCAAGCTCGCTCCCGCCCAGGTTACTATCGGCAGAAATCAATAGTTAGTTAATGGTTGATTCAGAAGCTTCTTCTTTTTGGACAGTCTTAAGGATGATTTTTATTTTCTTAGGCGTGAAATCCTTGACCTCGATGCCGGCCGGTACCACCACATCATTGCGGTTGATCTTATAACTGTTGCGGCCTGCATGCATGCCGGTCAAATCAATGGACACCCAGATTTGACGTTCCTTGAGTGACAGGATACGGTCGCGCCGGCCGGAAATGGTGACCTGAACGGTTTCCAATTTCTGGCTTACCATTTCCATGCTGACCGGAAGATTCTGGAAATAGACAGGTACCCGGAATACGGCTTGCATGGATTGCTGGCCCACGACATATATCCAAACCACCATGGCCGCCGCCACAGCGGCCAGTTTATAGCGCCAGTCGGATAGCAATTTTTCTTTGACTACTTTTCTAAGCCGTTTCTGCCAATAACGCATGGGTTAGCCTCGCTTGGGTCCGTAGAGGGTCAGCATTTCCTCAAGGGTCTGGGGGTCAATGGCCGGCGTCATCTTGCCGCCCACGGCTAAGGAAATGCTGCGGGTCTCTTCGGAGACCACCACTGCCACTGCGTCTGATTCCTCGGTGATACCGATAGCCGCGCGGTGACGGGTGCCGTATCTTTTGGAAATAGTGCTCTCCTGAGAAAGCGGCAGGATGCAGCCTGCGGCCACCAGCCGGTTCTCACGTATCAGTACCGCCCCATCGTGCAAAGGCGTGCGGGGCACAAAAATAGTAACCAACAACTCGGCCGTTAATTCCGCATCCAAGGCCGTACCGGTTTCAATATAGTTTTTTAAATTAACATCCCGTTCCAGCACAATCAAAGCCCCAATTTTCCGGCGCGCCATAACCCGGCAGGCTTCGGTGATCTCCTTATACAGCCGCTCTTCCTCTTTCAACAGGCCGATAAACATGCGTCGATGACCCAAGGTCACCAGCATACGTCTTAATTCTGGTTGAAAGATAATGACAAAAGAAATCAACCACACAGCCCACAAACTGGTAATCAGCCAGTTAATGGTGTAAAACTGAAATTGAGATCCAATAAAAGCCACAATAATGAGCACCATGAAGCCTTTAAGCATCTGCATGGCTTTGGTGTCACGTACCATAACTAGAATACGGTAAATGATAAAGCTGACCAAAATGATGTCCACCGCATCCTGCCAACGAAAACCCAAGATGGGTTGGTAAAAGTGGGCCCATTCCGACATCAGCGGATACCTCCAACGGCTTGGCCTTTGGTTATAGCCGCGGCCACGCGGCTGACCATCGCCATGGCGCTCACGGCATGCACCCGCAACAGATGGGCACCTGCGGCCACGCTCAGACTTACGGCAGCAGCGGTTCCCCAATCTCGCTGCGGCGGCGGAAGATTGCCCAGCAGTTTGCCAATAAAAGATTTCCTGGAAGGACCCACCAAAACAGGGTAGCCCAACCGTATCAGCTGCCCCAATTCCCGAATCAGCTGCAGGTTGTGGTTCAGGGTTTTGCCAAAACCAATGCCAGGATCAAGAATAATGTTCCTGGGCAGGACCCCTGCAGCCAGTGCCGCTTGGGCTGCAGACTTGAGACTGGCTTTGACTTCAGCCACCACATTGTGGTAGCGCGGAGCTTTTTGCATGGTCTGCGGTGTGCCGCGCATATGCATCAGGACAACAGGCACTTTGGCCTGAGCCATTACCCGCAGCATTTCCGGATTGCGGCCGCCGGTAACATCATTGAGCATGTGGGCTCCGGCGGCCGCCATGGCTCGGGCCACTTCGGGTTTGTAGGTATCAATGGAAATCGGCAGTCCCAGGGTCACGATGCGCTTGAACGCCGGCAACAGCCGTTGCAATTCCTGCTGGGCGCTCACCGGCTTAGCGCCGGGACGGGTGGATTCGGCGCCCAGATCAAGAATATCAGCACCCTCGGCTTTTAAGCGTCGGGCTTGAACAAAGGCTTTTTGCGGGGTGTTGTACTGACCGCCATCGGAAAAGGAATCATCAGTTAAATTAATAATGCCCATGATATGGGGACGTTGTTCCAGGTTTAAATGGAAAGGACCGCAGGTTATCTTTAAATGACGATACCCCATCTGCATTGAGCTTCCTTTCTGATGGGTAAGGTTTGGGAAAACGGGTAATGCCCTTCACACGCCCGGCCGGACGCCCCCAACGCGACGCTGGCAAGCCAGGCGGCTATGGCCTAGCTCAGATATTCTGATCTTTTTTCGTGCCCTTGGAAGCAGCCGCGGACTTGCTTTTGCTGTTAATGATCGTGTCCACCTCATCACCACTGATGATCTCTTTTTCCAACAGCGTGGTCGCCAGCTTTTCCAGTTTGCTTTGATTTTTTTTCAAAAGCGCGCTCACCCGCTCATAAGCATTGGTTACGATCTTACGCACTTCATGGTCGATTTCCTGAGCTGTCTGTTCACTGTAATTTTTCTCTTTCATCAAATCCTTGCCTATGAACACTTCCCGGTCTTTGCGGCCAAAGGTCATGTTGCCCAATTCCGAGGACATGCCATATTCGCACACCATCCGATGAGCAGTTTCGGTCGCCCGTTCCAAATCATTAGAAGCGCCCGTGGATATTTCCTTGAACACCAACTCCTCCGCCGCCCGGCCGCCTAAGAGAATCGCGATCTCATTGAGCAGCTCCTCGCGCATCATGAGGAAGCGGTCTTCCGTAGGCAGTTGCAGGGTGTAGCCCAAGGCCGCCGCTCCACGGGGAATAATGGAAATTTTATGCACCGGATGAGTGCCGGGAAGCAGCTTGGCCACCAGAGCATGACCTGATTCATGAAAAGCAATGGTCCTCTTTTCTTTTTCCGAGATCACCCGGCTCTTGCGTTCCGGTCCGGCCAGCACGCGCTCAATGGCTTCTTCCATCTCCGCCATGGTGACAGATTTTTTATTGCGCCGCGCGGCCAGCAGGGCCGACTCATTGGCCAGATTGGCCAGGTCGGCACCGGAGAACCCGGGCGTCCGTCGGGCCAGCACATTGAGGTCCACGTCAGGGTCAAGCACAATCTTCTTGGTGTGCACTTTCAGGATCCCCACCCGGCCGCCAAGATCAGGCCGGTCCACCACCACCTGGCGGTCAAAACGTCCGGGCCGGAGCAGCGCAGGATCAAGTACATCGGGCCGGTTGGTGGCGGCAATTAAAATCACGCCTGAGTTGGTCTCGAATCCATCCATCTCCACCAGCAACTGGTTGAGGGTTTGCTCGCGCTCATCATGACCGCCGCCCAGACCAGCACCGCGATGACGGCCCACAGCATCGATCTCATCAATGAAGATGATGCAGGGGGCGTTTTTCTTGCCCTGTTCAAACAGGTCACGCACGCGCGAAGCGCCTACGCCCACAAACATTTCCACGAAGTCCGAACCGGAGATGCTGAAAAAAGGCACGCCTGCTTCCCCGGCAATGGCACGGGCCAGCAAGGTCTTGCCTGTGCCCGGAGGCCCGAGCAGCAGCACACCCTTGGGAATCTTGCCCCCCAGTTTTTGAAAGCGCGACGGATCTTTTAAGTATTCAATAATTTCTTCCAAATCCTGCTTGGCTTCATCCACCCCGGCCACATCGGCAAAGGTGATTTTGGCTTTATTGGTGGGCGTTTGCAGCTTGGCCTTGCTCTTGCCAAAGGCCATGGCCCCGCCGGCTCCGCCTTGCATTTTATTCAGGTAATAAAGCCAAAATAATATGAAGGCAATGACCGGTCCCCAAGAAAAGAAGAAGGTGGCCAGCCATTGCATGGGTGATTCCTGGGGAAACTTACTGGTAATTTCCACCTTGTGATCATGCAAATCCTGCCACATGGTGGGATCATCATTGGGTGCCACCAAGGTAAAACTGGTGCCATCCTTGCGCATGCCATTTAATTGTTTGCCATCCGTGCCTTTTTGCACAATTTGAACTTTACTAATGTCCCCTTGCTGCACATCCTGTAAAAATTCGGAATAAGTATATTGTTTTGGCGCCATCCGGTTGGGTAAATTAAGGTAATTCACCACCATCACCACAATCACGAAGATGAACAACCAAAACGAAAGGGTCTTTAAAGAATTATTCACAAACGACCTCCCAAATCAACCTTGTGATTTTCATGCTTTAGGATTAAATAATCGGTCATAAAACCGTCAATTTTACTAAAAATCCAGAAATAATTAAGGTTTTTTATCGTAACACACCCCCGAAGGCCTGGCAACTTATTTCCGTGATCCTGTTAATATATGAAACACTTTTTCTGGAAATTTGGCCACTTCATTTCGGACATTATAAATCAAAGCTTTTCAGGCATCACAGCCGATAGATGGTGATTTTTATAGCTGCCTTTGTCTTGGCAGTTATTTTGGCTGATTCTGCGATAGGGCCTCGATAGACCCAGATAATTTCCTTATTATTAAGGATCACCGGCCAATGCTGTCGTTCCTCACGGCTGAGCTTAAGCTCACCAAGGATTTTGCGAACTTCCTTAACCTGGCCGTTCATGCCCATAGGCTGCATTTTGTCGCCCGGCCACACCGATCGCACTTGCAAGTGCTTCCCACAGCTACTGTCAATCATTACCGTATTGCTGCCACGCTTTTTGGGTACAGATGCAGTAACAGCCATGGTGGCCACGGTTACGGTGAAACCGGGCAATGAAATTTTAGTTTGACCCGTTTTAAGTAGCACTGGTTCTTGATGAGTCTTTTTCTCAGGCTGCAGCGCTTTCATATGCAAGATTTGTTGGTCACTTCGGGCCTGCCATTGGCCGGGCAAAGCCAAGCCAGCATGACCTTGATGGCAGGCCGTCATCAACCGCTGCAGATGTCGGTGCGACTTGGCCGGCAGATGGAGATTATCCCAGAGCCAGCTTAATAGCCCCCACTGCAATGCAGGATGAAGGCGCTTGAATTTTTTCAAATCCACGGTGGCCTTTTGTGTCGTGAGGACAGATACCACTTGGCGTTGTTTTTTTTGAATTTCAAGGTTAATAAAATCAGACTCTAAGGCCAAACTGGTCATGGTTTGGGCCAAGGTGGCTCTAATCTGAGGGTTGTAGGTTTTTTCAAGTAAAGGCAGCAACTGATGGCGAAGCTGATTGCGGGTAAAATGAAGCTGATCATTGCTGGTGTCGCGGCGCCAACGCTGCCGCTGCGTTACCAGGTAGTGTTCCAAGTCCGCTTTGGACACCTTCAGCAGCGGCCGGATGAGCCACAGCCCTGACGGCGCCTGAGGATGGGGAAAAGGCCGTTTGGCCGGCATGCTGCTCAGGCCCTGGCGGCCGGCCCCGCGCAGCAAGCGCATTAAAAATGTTTCCACCTGGTCGTCCTGGTGTTGAGCCAGCAGCACAGCCTTGGCCTGATTGCTGGCGGCAACGTCCATAAAGCAGCGTTGCCGCAGCAGACGGCCGGCGTCTTCCAAAGATTTTTTTTGTCTTTTGGCTTCAGCCGCCACATCGCCATGAAAAGCCCGGAAGACCAGACCATAGCGCTGCGCTGTTTGCTCCACCAGTTTAAGATCCAGATCAGCGCTGCGGCCGCGCAGGCCATGATGGACGTGTACCACTATCAAACGCTCCTGCGGCCTGGGCAGCAAGTGCACCAGCAGCGTAAGCAAGGCCATGGAGTCAGCCCCTCCGGAAACACCCACCACCAGCCGGCCTTTGCGGGGCAATAGCCTTTGTAATACCGGTTGAATTATGGCTTCCAGTGATTGTATGGTCTTGGCCGATGGGTTCATTCAGAAAGCGGCTTTTCCGCATCCCCACTGTCCAAGTCAATGCCACCGGCCTTCATGACGTCCACCGCCAGATCGACCCGGCCAAAGGCAGCCGAGACTTGCACACCCGCGATATGGGCCTTAATGAGTTGCAGTGCTTCTCCGGCAATAAGCACGCCTTCTTGCTGTGCGTCAGGTCCGCTGCCTTTTTGGCGCATGCGCTCCAGGATCGGCTCAGGCACCGTGGCGCCGGGTACTTCATTATTCATGAACTCGGCGTTCTTGTAACTCATGAGCGGCCATACCCCGGCAATGATGGGAATAGTCATGTCCTTGATCTTTTCCTTGAAGCGTAAAAATATCTCCGGATCAAACACCGGCTGGGTAATGGCAAACTCCGCACCGGCCTCAATCTTCTGACGAAGGCGTTCGATCTCCTGCTCCAGGTTGATAGCCCCCGGATTAACCCCAACGCCTTTTAAAAAGGACAAGGCTTGGGGAATGGGATTGCCGCCTACATCCTGGCCATGATTAAGACCAGAGACAATTTTGGTCAGGCCGATGGAATCCACATCAAAAACCGCCGTGGCCTCGGGATAGTCGCCCACCTTGGGCGGGTCGCCGGTGATGATCAGCAGGTTGCGTATGCCGGCCGCATGCAGGCCCAGCAAGTCCGACTGCATGCCAATGATGTTGCGGTCGCGGCAGGTGTAGTGCAGCACGGCCTCAATGCCCACTTCCTTTTCTACCAGCATGGCCAGCACCTGAGGCGACAGGCGGGCCGACGCCCGGGGACCGTCGGGAATATTGACAGCATCAATGCCGTGGGCTTTGAGATAGCGGCATTTTTCCAGTACGCCTGCAGGATCAGCGCTGCGCGGCGGTGTTATTTCAATGGAGGTCACAAACGCTCCGGTCGCCAGTTTCTTGCCAAAATTGCTTTTATCGGCCATGGGGGTTTCTGGTTGTCCATCGCCCGCGCCTTCGGTCACACACACAGCCCCTACTTCCGAATCCTGTTTGCCCGGAAAGAGCGCGCGGATGGCACTGCGCATGGCTTTGATATGCTTGGGCCCGGTACCGCAGCATCCGCCCACCACGCGGGCGCCGGTTTGAATAAAGCGTTTGGCATACTCCGCCATGTATTCCGAGGAAGCCAGGTACATGTAGCGGCCTTCCACCACTTTGGGAAACCCGGCATTGGGAATGCAGGAAAGGGGTTTATTGGTCAGGGTCACTGCTTTTTCTAAAAGCCCGATCATGGGTGCCGGTCCGGTGGAACAGTTAAAGCCAATGACATCAATGTCGAGCGCCCCAATCTCGCAGATAAAGGTTTCAACCGTGGTGCCGATGGCGGTCTCGTTTTTTTCGTTGAATGTGCCCTGGGCAATAATAGGCAGATCGCTGAGGCTGCGGATGATCTCCACCACCAGCTTCAATTCATTGGTGTCCACAAAGCTCTCCAGGATGATCACATCCACCCCGGCCTCGATCAGGGCCTTGAGCTGTTCCGTAAACAACTGCCTGGCTTCTTCGAAGGCAATGGGCCCGCGCGGTTTCAAGTAGGCGCCCAAAGGCCCTACGGACCCGGCCACCCAATGATTTTCTCCGGCCGCATCTTGAGCCAGACTCACGGCCGCCTGGTTGATCTCCACTACTTTTTTATCCAGCCCGTAGCCCTTGAGCTTGTAGCCATTGGCGCCATAGGTATTGGTCTCGATTACATCCGCCCCGGCCTTGATGTATTCCTCGTGGATATCACTGACCATCTTGGGGGCAGTGAGATTCAGTCCTTCATAGCATTGATTGATATAGGCCCCTTTTTTGTACAGCATGGTGCCCATGGCGCCGTCAAAAAGCACGACATGGTCTTTCATGTAGGTGCGGAAATCTTTTTTCAACAGCCTGGTCCTCCCTAACCTGATGGTGGTGTGAATATTTTGTACCCCACCGGGCCTAAAAGTACAAGTGGTTTCCATGCATTTTCCATCATCCTGGCCTTAGGCGTTTAAAATCGTCAACCGGTTGGTGCCAGCCACAGGCATTGGCCTTGGCCACTGAGCCTGTCGAGGCGACCGTAAGAAAATCCGCTGCCCTCATTTTATTGAAAAATCATGAAATAAATTTAGGGGTTTTCTGTCCAAAGAAGTAAACCCGCTTAAAGGAGGCCATATATGAAGAAATCCATTTTAATCCGACCTGTGATTTTCTACACTGATGTAAAAAGCCCTAATCTGTGCTATAAATCTTTCTAACCTAATCCGCCGGTTTGGCTTAAAAGTCATATCAAAACAAGAGGGAGAATTTTAATGAGCAGAAAAAAAATAATGTTGTGGTTGGCAATACTTCTACTTTCCGGTGCGCAAATGGTCTTAGCTGCTGTACCGCCACAAATCAATTACCAGGGCAGACTGACCAAGCAAGACGGTGCCCCTTTGAGCGATGGCAATTACACCATCAGTTTTAGAATCTATGATGTGGCAACAGGCGGCAGCTATCTTTGGCAGGAAAGTCATGATGTCACCACTAAGCTGGGCTACTTTAACGTTGCCCTGGGAAGCAAGACGGTTGAAGGCGTGTCCATTCTTGATTTCACCAAGCCCCTTTATCTGGGGGTAAAAGTCGGGTCTGACTCCGAAATGGCGCCGCGTCAGCCTCTTAGCGCCGTTCCCTATGCCATGTGCGCCAATAATGCCATCACGGTCAGTGACGGTGCTGTCACCAATGCCAAACTCGCCTATCATGCGGTCACGGCCGACAAAATGGAAAACAGTGCGGTCATTACCGACAAAATCGCCGATAATGCGGTTACCACGGCTAAAATTGCCGATGGCAATGTTCGCGGCGTTGATATCTCCACCACCAGCGGTCAACGTATCACGGCCCCCAATATTGAAACTGATGCTGTGGACGCCAGAACCATCGCCGCCGGAGCAGTCTCCCAGAGTGAAGCCCCCTTTGCTGCCAAGGTTTATTTTAGCAATAATAAAGATATATCCCCAGCTCAGGTCAATAATCCCATTATCATTTCAGGCGTAGGGTTGACCGCCGATTCTCCTTCCGGATCAAAAACAATTACCTTTCCGGCCAGCTTTTCCCATGTGCCCAATGTCGTTTGCATTCCCGGACGCGGAGATAACTCCATGTTTATCATGGTGGTAACCAATGTAACCAATAGCAGCTTTACGGTAAAGGGAAGTTGGCCGGCAGGATCAAGTACGGCAGCAACTTATTTTTATTGGATCGCTGTTGGATACTAAATGAATAAGACACTCCACCCTGAATCCCTTATGACGATCGTGGCCAAAACAGGCTTGGGGATTATCATTCTATTATTTCTCATGGCCAGCTATCATTTCCAGCATGCCACAGTTGATGATTTGTATATCTCCCTGCGCTATGCGTACAACCTGGCCACTGGTCATGGGCTGGTATTCAATCTTGGTGAACGGGTGGAAGGTTTTTCCAATTTTCTTTGGGTGCTGTTGCTGGCCATAGGGGCCTTTTTTCGTGCCCGCCTGCCGCTTCTGAGCAAACTTTTAAGTGTGCTTTTCGGTGCCGGAACAATAAGTCTGTTCTGGCTGATGGTCAAAAATGAATTACGCCCGTCTTCTTCAGCTACACTTGTAACAGCATTTGCAACAGCTTTCTTTTTTTCGATGTCTTACGCTTTTGTTTTCTGGTCAGCGTCAGGCATGGAAACTTCCCTTTATGCTTTTTTAATTCTCCTATCCCTTTTAACCCAACTAAAAGATATTGAAAGCAAATCCACTTGGACTGTCTCCGGGGCGGTTTTTATTTTACTGGCTTTATGCCGCGTTGAAGGTATCGTGTTTTATGGTTTTTCGCTTCTGCCTAAATGGTTATCTCTCCGAAAAAATCCCGATCTTCTTTTATCCCGAAAACTGTTGAAAGAGGGCGTGCTGGTCCTGAGTGCCTTTTTTGTTGCCCTTCTGATTAGGCACGCTTATTATGGTCAATGGATATCCAACACCTATTACGCCAAACTTGGCGGTAGCCCCTGGCATGTCGGGATGGCTTATTTTCTTTCTTTTGCCCGTCATTATTATGGGTTGATGATCATGGGTACCATCGGGCTGATTTTGATGCGAGGTCCGCTGGCTTATCTGCGCAACCTAATCGCAGCCTATCTGGTAGGATACACGGCTTTGATCATTTTTATCGGTGGCGATTGGATGTGGTATTTCAGGTTTTTTGTTCCCTTGCTGGCCCTATTGTGGCTTGCTGTTGCCCACCTGTTTCTTAAAAGCTGGGACTGGTTGAACCAAAGCTTTGTTAAAAATGCATATGCCCGCATCGGAATGATTCTGCTACTGATGGTTATTTTTCTTTTCCCAATGCGTCATACCTTTATTGGTTCCAGTGATTTGAAAGGGTTGCTGCAATTACAGGTTAAAAAGCCCGCCTTTAATATTGAAGCGCTTATCATCAAGACACACAGGGAAATAGCCCAATACCTTACTGAACATGCCCCGGCTGGATCAGTCATTGCCGCCAATCACATCGGCGCCTTGGGCTATTATTCCAATTTTACGATTATTGATATGGTAGGCTTGACCAATCCAACGGTGGCCAAACTAAATAAACGATTCCACGAAAAAAACGATCCCCAGGCCATCCTGGCCCGTCATCCGGATTATGTGATCCTGACCACCAGAACCAAGCCGGAAAAGGATAAATTTGTAGCTGATTACTGGGTCGGCGAGACCGCCTTGTACCACCTGCCTCAGTTTAAGCAACAATATGAGGCTTGGGGTAGATATTGGGAGTACACGTTTGACGGAAAATCGGAGTATGTGGTGGTTTTTAGGAGAAAAAGTGAACCGGCGGCAGATGGGATGAAATAAATTTATAATTTTAATAAATTTAAAACCTAATACCTGGAAGACCGCCGTCATCAGTTGCATCTGTTAATTTCATACGCACATATTGATCAAAATCAATGGCTTTACTCAGGTCGTTTGTTGTAATTGTGAATCGGTGCAAGCCACTAGCATTCCAAACCATTACATTTTCCCCTCGTACAATTCTTGTTCAATCTTTTCCGTTCGTTGGAGTTTCATATCAAATCCTTCCAGTTGTTCAAAAACCGGTTCAAGTGTTTCTTTTAAACTTTTGTGTGACCGGTTGGTGCCAGCCACCGGCAATCCAAACTTGTGACCACAGGGATCAAACTTGCTGACCAATGGCAAAAATTGATCCTCGTGATGTTGAGATGAGACTTGTAATCTTTGGAGAGGGCGTGGAGCAGTGTTCTCTATTGCTTTAATTGAATTAGTTCAAACTTGATCTGACAAGCACGGCCAGCGCCCTTGAGAAAACCATGCGGCAGCAGGATGAGTTTTCCACGTTGATTGTTTTTTGGTTAGGTCTATTTCGAAAGACGGCTGCCGAAGGAGGGCAGCCTTAGCTTGCGAAAAGGTGATAAAAATAGTCCTTTTCGCAAATACTTTCTCCATAGACCTAACGGGATAGTTTTCAAAACAAAAAAGATAAGTTTTCGGACTTGATGCCTTTGTCTACCCCGCGATCATGCAGATCTGACAATGATGGCACGATTAAGTTTGGATTATTACACATTAAGCTTTTTTACAATAGCTGGCAATCGCTTTATTAAGGTAACCGGCCAGCCCTGGTTTGATTTTGTCGATATTTTCTGTAAATCTTTGATCATTGACATACAGCTCCCCCAGGCCGCTTAGCATTTCCGTGCTGCATTCATAAAAATAACGGCTGATGTGCTCCTGCCACGCCCGGACCAATTTTCGTATCACCTCATGATCAGGGGCTTTATCCATGTTATTTGCGATTTCCTGATAGATACGATTACCCTCATTCATGATTTTGGCCCAGTCCTGTTTGCTGTATTTCTTGGCCCTGGCCCGGCTTTCCTTATAAGCGTTGGTATGGCCATATAATTTTTCCGCTTCAGCGGCAAACTGTTTTTGATGGGATTCAAAATCACTGTTGTCAAAAGCTTTGAATATAGATTCCTGTGTCATCTTTTTTGCTCCTTTCTTTGGATGCATCATATGCTCCAGCGTGGTAATGATTTTTTTCAGGCGCTCCTGCTTTTTCAGCAACAACCGGTGTTGGGCTTGCAGAAGCTTGTTTTTCTTTTGGCCCTGCAAATCGAGCAGATGCCGGATTTCCTCCAGGTTAAAGTCCAGTTCTTTGTAAAAGAGGATATGCTGCAACTTCTCCAGATCGTGCTGTGAATACAATCTATAGCCGGCCGGACTGACCGATGCAGGCTTGAGCAGGCCGATCTGGTCGTAGTGGTGCAGCGTGCGCACGCTGACACCGGATATTGCCACAACTTGTTTGACCTGGTAGAGCATAACCTCAGCCTCCTTTAAGTAAAGGATAGATGCTGACGTAACGTAAGAGTCAAGGCCAAAATAACCTTTTATCATTATTAATTAAATCTTGTAACCGGTCAGAAGAATGTCAAAATCCTCTTAGTTTTCTTCGTGCAGTTATCTACAAAATGCCTTTTCTTCCTCACTCCAGGATACCCTATTTTTCCTCCACCATTATCGGTGTTGCCGGCATGTTGGTGCCCCCCGCTATTTGCCGCAACGGATCGTGCTTGCCAGATATTGAGCATGAGAATATGGTCTTTCGGAATAGGTCCCATGGACCTGTACTATCTTAAATTACAAGGCTAAAGGCATCATCAGTTCACCCGATACTTTCGTCATACCTATTGAGGAGGAAGCACATGTCAGACTTCAGAAAACTGCTTACAGCAGTTCTTATAATACCCCTGCTCTGGACGCCGTCCGTCTGGGCCGACGACCAAGCGGCAACCTTTGACATTGGCTCTTCTCCCCGCGAACTCCTGCTGTTCGAGGAATACACCACCATCACCGCCACCAAGCACCTGGAAAAACTGTCGGAAGTTCCGGGCAGCGTCATGGTCATCACGGAAAAGGAGATTCGTGAAAAAGGCAGCCTGACTCTACGGGAACTTCTGCTCAACACCTGCGGCATTTCCCTTGCCAATGAGGGCGTCCTGCCATCCATACGCTTCCGGGGCATTGAGTCCAACAACAACAACAAGATTTTGGTGCTCCTTGACGGGCGCAAGCTAAACCTCCTGGATTTCGGCAACTACCCCCCGGATTACAGCCTGCCGCTCACCAATATTCGCCAGATTGAAATCATCAAAGGCCCCGGCTCCGCACTCTACGGCGCCAATGCCTATGCCGGGGTGGTCAACATCATCACCAAAACCGGTCAGGAGTTGAACGGCCTGCACACCACAGTCAGCCTAAGCAATCAAATGGACGACCTGCAGCTATCCCAACTGGACCAGCTGCTGGCCGGAAAAAAAGAGCTAGGCCAGTTGTATTCCCTGAGTTATGGCCAGAAAACCGGCCCCTGGGACTATGTGGTCAGCGCGGACTATTGGCGTGAGTTCGGCCTTGACCCGATCAACATCGACCGGACCAATGAACTCTATTACGGCAAGCGGGCGCATATCAACCTTGCCTATGAGGACATCTGGAGCTTGAGGACCGGCTATGAAAGCATGTCCGAACCTTGGATCGGATCCTTTTCCGAACCCACCCCGGACAACCGCGGGCTGGAGGATCTATGGTTCGCGGATACCAACGTTAATTGGAAACTCAACGATAATTCCAAACTGGGCTTGCGGCTGGAGGACACCTATTACCGCAACCGCACGGTAATGTCGGCGGCCTATGATATCCAGCGTCATGCCATCAACAGTGTCGCCGATCTTCCGCCGGGCGCGAACTTGATTTTCTCGGACCAGGGAGGGCTTCCTCAACTCGCCACCAATGCCGTGGGTGGTGATTATATCGACATGAACAGCCTCATGCATCTGGACACCGCCGGACAGGTCATTCCCATCGGTGACGGCCCTATGAACGAATTCCTGGCTGAAGCCCAGTATGACCTAAGTTGGCCCCAAAACAATTACCTGCTGGCCGGATTGAGTTTTACCTGGGACTGGGCGCAGCTTAATTATTTTTATGATCGCAGCGAGTCGGATCAAAATGTCGCCTTTTTCCTGCAGGATGAATACCACCTTTTGGATAACATGATCTTGCTGGCTGGCGCGCGCTACGACTACAACACGGACTACAAGGGTAATTTCAGCCCGCGGCTGAGCGCCATCTACAATCCGCTTCCCAACCTGCAGGCCAAGCTGATGTATGGCAGCGCCTACCGGGCGCCCGCGTTTCTGGAACGCTTCACGGACGAGAGCTATGGCCTCTTCAAAGCACTCGGAAATCGCGACCTGCAGCCGGAAGGCATTCAGCAGGGCGAGGCCAGCCTGAGTTACAAACCCAAAAATTGGGCGGAGTTAACCGGCCGCTATTTTTACTGGATCACCGAAAACGATATCCAATTTGACCAGCACTTCACACCCTTGTATATATACACCACCGATTTAAGCCAACTCAGTCCCCTGCTCACTGGGCCCGGCCTGATCTATTCCAGCCAGCTTAATGCCGCGCCCGGCGAAATTTCCTGGTCGAACGCCAATTCCCGTATCGGCCGCGGCCTGGAATTGGAAGCCAAGTTAAAGCCCCTGCCCTTTTTGGATGTGACGTTGAATTACACCCGGGAAAATTTATACGCCGTGGTCCAGCCCCAGCATGCGGCCTGGGCGGAAGGCGATGTCGATATCATCAACGCCATGCTCGGGCTGCATCAGGACATCTATTTCCTGAATTTTTATGCCCACACTGATCGTTATCCCCAGCTGGTACGGCAGAACGAGAGCGCCGTGAGTGTCGTCAAGGCTCCCTGGCTGAAGGAATACGATGTAAGCATGGGTATCAATGCAAAAGACTGGCACGTGACTTTGGCCGTGCTGAACATTTTCGAAAACGCCCGCGACTATGACCTAGTCCACGATGACTATCTGTCCGGCAAGCGTATTTACCGTTTGAGCGCGGATTACGCCCTGCATTTTTAGCGTCGTCCGGGATTTGAATTATGGCGTCACCCTCTAAAAAAGGGCATTGTTCCTGGGTATCCTAGCCCCCATCAAACCGGCTTGGTTCCTTTTCCCAGATCGGCCATTTCGGTATGCCCATTTGCTCAATATCATTATCTAATAATTTTCGGATTTGAATTTCCATGTCATGCCTTCGGGTTTCCATTTCTGCCCGAAAGTTTGTGCCAGCTATTACGTGTCTAACTGTCATCCAGGTGTCCGAATAGAGTTTACCCATCTCCGGCTGCACAGACCCTTGCCAGAACGACGCGAAATTTTTCTTGGTGACGGGCACCAGTTTCTCCATGACTAAAAGAGCTATAAAGAATTAGGATAAATCGTGGCTGGCAGGGCTTTATGGAAAATGCTTTGGTAGGAACATTTTATCGGGTCAAGGAAATCTAAAGCACGACGTTTTCACAAGCGGCTCTTAAAAATTAATTTCCAAACAACGACAGGCAAACAAGGGCGGCTGTTCACCTCTTTTGACATTCAACCAATCCAATTCAGGCATGAGGCCCACTTTCATCTTCAGATTGTCCTTAGGTGTGACCACCAGCGGCTCGGTCAACATGGTCACGGTCAGCCAAAGAGAAGCCCCGATAACGCCTCCCACACCGGCGCCGATAAACGCTTGATAGAAATTCCTGTTTTCCATGACATCATCCAGTGCATAGGGAATAAATGCGCAAAAAGAACCGAAAAAGGCGCCTGCCACGCCGCCCAGCACAACACTCTCGCTGATTCTGCCTCCCGCAATTTCCCGGTATGAGAGCATTTCCGTGACATCCAGACCTGCCCCCAATAGCGCGCCCGAGGCCAGGCCATAAGCCGTGCTGATCGCGATTAATTTGGGATTCATGTTTTTGCTCATGCCGTATTGATAAAATCCAAAAAAACTGCCGACCACCGCACCATTGAGGGCCATGGGAACTGTTTCCTCAAAATCACGGCGATCGGCCATGGCTGTTGCGGCCAGACCTTGAATCACAATCAGCAGTACAGCCAAACGCTTGATTGGATTAAGCATAATTCTCTCCTTATTTTTAATAAGGTACGGCTTGATGGTTTAAAAAATTAAAGAGCTATAAGACAGGCGATGGCTGAATTGTTATCGTCACCACAGCTGATAATCATATTTTCTCCAAAATCGTCAGACCATTGCAGTTATGCCAATGTCTCACCACCCAGTCGTCCATGACGGTTTGGAAATTCTTTTTTTCATTGAAACGAACGTTCAAGTACTCTTCAATTGCTCTGATAACCCCGCGGTCATTATGCCAACCAAGGCCCTTGCTGCCATCGGCCCGTGTGTATAGCTCACTCATGTTCGTATCATGAAAGGCAACTTTGGCGTGGGTGTTTAATAAGGGGAACCAGCTTTTGATCTCTTTTTTGGTATGGTCGTATTCATGGGAGGTGTCGATAAATAAAAAATCTATTTTTGAATCAAGACCGTTGGCTTCGGACCATTTTTCAAACTCATTGGCAAAGAGCAGATCGTCTTTTTTTACAAAAATCCAGTTTTCATATTTATGCTCATGGTCACATCCTTCAATATCCACGCTGACTAAAGTAGTGCCTTTTATTTTAGCTGCTTTTTCCAAAGCAAAGGTACTTTCACCGCCGCGCGTTCCCAATTCCACCATGGTTTGGCCTCTGGTGGTCAGGGCTTCAATAAATAGCGTGGGCAAATGGTCACTGATATCACTCCTGGTTGCGGTCTTGACTATCTCTATCAGTTCCTGATTATTGGTGACTATTTCATTTTGACCGGTTAGGAATTGATTCGTGATAGCGACCATTGACCGGCGATAATAATTCCTTAGGGCATCGGCAATTGACATGATTATTCATCCTTATTTATTAGGGCGATGGTTATCTTAACGCTTTCGATCTTACCATCAGCTGACCCGGCTGTAATCCGCATGATGTAAACACCATCCACCATATTACCGTAATTCCGATCGCGCAGATAAGAATTAATACGGACCATCAATTTTGCTCTGGGCCAGGAAGGTTCTCTTTTCATTCTTCCTGCCTTAATTTTATTATCAATATTAATCAGCCGGCGCCGTTTTGGTGCAAACCATACCAGAATCCAGGAAATTCAGCCTTAAAGGCTTTTTTGGGCCATCCTGCCTATCACGGGATGACGAACAGGACTTGGGCAACGACATCATTTTTGAAGAGAAAGGACTTTTTAATAAAAAATCAGCCTGGAACGAGTCTCACTCCAGGCTGATTTTTTCCTAACCTTTGCAGGGTTGGATCTGCTCCCTCATGCCAAATTATACGGGTTGCTTAGTAGATCAGCATGTCCGTGACAACAAAGATCATTTGATGACCGCCACCTTGATATGATCGTCATATCGCGGGGCATGGATGTACACAATATAAATCCCGCTGGCCACGGTGTTCCCGGCCCCACTTTCACCGCGCCAAAGCACTTCCTGCACACGTCCACTATCGTGGAATTTATGATCCACCAAGGTTTTGACAAATTCCCCCCGCATATCATAAATTTCTATGGTGGTGGGACCCGCTTCAGGTTGATGCCAACGAATCCCGGCACTCTCGCCTTGAACCGGGTTAATCCGACTGGGGAAGGCTTTGAGTTGCGCAGGCGCGTTGGCGGACGAAATGGTGCTTGCTGGGGAGATGGTGGATGTTTCGGTAATAGTGGGCGATATGGTAAAGGTGGGGGTTATAGTGAATGTAAGCGTGATCGTTGCGGTGGTTGTGATGGTAGATGTTGGGGTAATGGTTGCGGTAACCGTAGGAGTGGGCGTAATAGTTGGTGTGGAGGAAACGGTAGGCGAGACTGTTGCTGTGCCCGCAGCGGGCGTTACCTCCTAGTAAACGATTGTGTTTATCATCGGCTGCGGGCGGACTGCCACTTCTGCTATTTGTTTGCTGCCCGCCGCTTTTACCGGTGTTAGAAACCCAATCAATGAAACTAAAATGATTCCTGTGATCACGCCTATCTGCTGTTGCATTGGTGAAAATCCTCCCTGCAATTGTAATTATGACGTTTTCCGTGAATATGGTGGAGCGAAGTGTTTCGACCTTATTTCTTCAGTATTTCTGCTTTATCGGAACCTTGAATATCCCCGCTGGATTCAACCACCCGTGCCAGGCTGCGGCTGGGGTAAACTTCTGAAATCTTAATTTTGGCAATTGTCATGCCACTGGCATTTAAAATGGTGCCTTCAGCACCAGGTCTGATGCCTTTGTCTTTGCCTATGTTCAAAATCACCGTTTTGGTCACATCACCGGTTTTTTCGACCTCCAATACCTCCGCCATCACTACAGGAACCGGCGTAGGTACTGCTTTCGGAGCGGCGATCGTGGAAACCGGGGTTGGCTTGGGTGTTGGTTTAGGTGTCGGTTTGGGAGTGCTCACAAGGCCGGGCGAAGCATTCAAGACGTCCGCTTTTCTTACTTCGTCCGTGGCCAGACTGTACGTCAGACTAAGCTTATGCGTGGAATTCAAGGCTGACATCAACCCAAAGGCATAATCCAGTTGGAAATTTTGAATACGCAACCCAACCCCGGCTGTAAACGAGTCCAGGTCGTAACCAAGCTTGTAGCCTACCCTCAGGGCCACGGTCTTATCTTGCCAATATTCCGCGCCCACCGATCCTCTGATATTATGATCCGGCCCCAACGCTGAATCACCTGCCACCAAGAAATCATGATGGCTGTCTTTTAATATTTTATAAGCAAGACCGGCCCGAAATTCAAAGGGCAAGGGATCGGCAACATCCAGATATTTCATAGGCATACCCATATTCCTGACCGCCAAACCTGCGAATAAGCCATTGCTAATTTCCTTAAGTTCAGACATCACACCCACATCAAACCCTATGGAAAACGCCGAAGCCGAGTCCAGTAAACTGGAATAGATCAGTTTCAGGTTCACCCCCACCAACCAATCCCGAGCCAACCATTTCAGCTTATAGGCACCCGTCAAAACGCCCAGCAGATCTTGTTCCGCGTTCACTTGACTGCTCTCTCCGGAGAGCGTATTGAGCTCAAAGCGTCCTCCATCGTAGAACACCAATTGGGCGCCCAATGAGAAATCTTCAGCATACGGCTGGGCATAGGTGATTGAACCCAGAGCATCATCCACGATCCCCCTGAAATAGGCGGCACTCATGTCCTGGCGATAAGCGTTGTATAAACCGGCCGGGTTCCAGCCTGCGGCCCCGGCCTCATCGTCGGACAGGGCTGTATAAGCGGCGATCGCTTCGGCACGGGGACTGGTGGTTTGTTTTAGTACCATCGCCGAACTCGCTCCCGTACTGTCGGCTCATCCTGCAGCATTCATCATGCGGTTCACCAGTAAGAGCATGATACACACATTTAAAATCGGTTTCATAAACTGAAGTCTCCTCGCGGTTATTGGTGTTGCCACATAGACCGTCACCCACCATGGACCATGGTAACGAGAATCCTAATGATCCTGGGGGACATCATCCCGTCATCCGATAATGCCGCAAACGGGGTTCGCCTCACCTAAGGACGCCTTGCATTTATACCACCGGTTGATAAAACCATAGTCTGGCCACGCCGTCCTGCTGGCCTTTGATCCAGCGCTGGGAGATTTCCACTGTATCCGAATTCATCAATTGGGCATTCATTTGAAAAGCCCAGTTGCGCCAGCGGTTGTGCGTGTCCCGGCCGTCAATGAGCAGGCTGCCTGCGGATTTTCCATTGACCGCGATCTCAAATTCCAGTGAGCCGTGGAAGTAGTCAAAACGCCGCACCATGACCAGGGGCTTGTTGGGCAGGCAGTTGCGCACCTTCCAGGTCCAGTTGCCGCCACGGTAGCTCATGACCACATCCTTGACGGCTTTGCCGTCAGGATAGGTGAAACTTTGTAGATTGGGTATTTGATCGCGGCTGCCCTGGACCGTGAACAGATGGGCTTCAAGATTCTCCTTGGAGCCGAATTCCATGCTGTCCACAAGTTTGTACTTGGTCTCTCCGACCAATAGCACCTGAGGTAGGTCATCACTGAGCAGCCGGACATCTTCCCAAGTCAGGCGTTTCCGGGTGAGCATACGGCTGAGCAGATCCATACCCTGCCGGTGGCCGTTGATGATCTGGTAAAATTCCTCGACTGAATGATTGTAACGCTCCAAGGCTTGGGAAAGCCCAGCGGCCAGAGGCTTGTATTGTTCAAACATCTCCATGGTGGTGTAATGTTTTTTGGCTGTGTTTTTTTCAAGGTCCTGCAGTTCCTGCACGATTTTTTGATCCAGCCGGATCAAAGGCTTGAGCAGGTGGATGAGATTATTAAAGCTCATCTGCCCGCCGGAAACCACAATCAAGCTTGTGCTGGCCACCAGTTGCAACTCGCGCAACGCCTGGATCTTGATCTCCTCCTCCAGCAGGGCGGCGCTGTCTCGGGTACGTTCCAGGATAAAGGCCAGATGGGAAGACAGATCAGGAGAAAGAGCGGCGCTGGCCGCCCGGCACCAAGGCGTGAAGCGCAGGTCGATTTCATTGGCTTGAGGATTGCCGAAATCCCGCGCATCCTGAAGGGCAATGTTCTGGCCTTTGCCCTTGCCTTCCTGCAAGGTGATCCGCGCCAATTCGATCTGGCGGCCGGACTCAGGTTCCTGGCCGATGATCTCCACTTTGCTGGTTTCGCGCACGGCTTGATAGCCCTGGTAGGCGGGATTGGCTTCATTGACATAATGCTCTTCCTGATTTTCCAGATGGGCGGCCACCACATAAATGGTGCGCGGCGGTTTGTATTTTTTAAGATCTAGGCTGAGCAGTTTGGGTTCGGGAACAATGATCTCCCGGCCCTGGGGATCGAGGCAGATGCCGCTGCCCACTTCCAGTGTCAGCCCATCACCGCCCTGATGGGCTGATACCCGCAACTCGTTCATAACCCCGGGAACAATGCCCGAGCCATGAAAAAGCTGATGGGTAAGCAGTCGCTTCTCCGTATGGTAGCGGTTCGTGCCATTGAGATGCTGCTCCGAAACCACCAGGCCCTGGAAATAGTTGACATAGGTACTTTCTTTTAATTCTTCAAGTTTAATCGACATGCCTGCCTCCTGCATGAATTTAACGCCCACTCGCTGCCCCTCTTTATTAAAGAGGGGGCTGGGTGGGAGTTTTAACCTCCCACCCAGCCCTGGCCGAGAGGCGTCTGGCCTATGATCCAAGGCACAAGGGATTGATAGGTTTTACGGCTTTCGGTAAATGCAATAAAATACAAGGTTTGTGCCGGTTGCTCGACCTGCAAAATGCGGTGCATTTTACGCAGCACGGCCCGGGCATAAGCAGTCCTCGGCCCGGGCAGACGCACAGTGAAGCAATGCTCCAAACGGGGCGCGTTAAAAAGCATGGAACTCACACCCAGGCTGTTGGTTCCATCCAGTACCATCAGTTTAAAAGGGATGGTGTGTTCCTCAATCGCAGCGTCCACCCCGGTCACCACGCTGAGGTATTGAAGCAGTCCCCGGCGGGTCCCCCGCCGGTTGTAGATTTCCACGGCCTGTGCCAAAAAACGGCGCACCTTGGCCTCGGGCCAATCCCCGTCGATCTCAGCCGCGGTCCATTCAGCCAGCCACAGTAAAAATGCACGGGGCGCGGTCTGCGGGCCAAAGCAGTCGGGCAGGCGGTTGATGTTGTCTTGAAAGCCTGCCAGCAAATGCTGGAAAATCCATAAATAATTTTTCAACAGCCCCCCGGCGCGCTGGTCTTCCTGCTGCATCATACCCGGCAAATAGTGTAAATAGCTGCGGCGATGGAGGGTAAGGTCCACGGCTTGCCCCGCGCCGGCAGCCTGCCCGGGCTGGGGATGGTGGCTAAGCACCGTATCTTCGGCCAGCCATTCCATGCTTTCTTGGTATACAATTTTCCCCAGGCGCAATCCGGACAGGCTCAGCATGGTCTTGGCCTGGGTCAAAGGCCGGCGTCTGAGATCAGGCATGCGCACGGTGGTCCCTGCTGTTTCAGATGAAAGGGCAGTCATAAACTCCTCGCTTTTAATACATTCTTTTTTCCGTTACTTGCACCTGCGCTGGAAAAGCGAACACCCTCGGTTCGAGTACCAATTTTTCCACTTCAGCTTGACTATCCAGATCCATCAGCCGGATTTCGGAAACAAAGTGCACGCCCGGCACTTTTTCCAGGGCAATGTATAAATCGGACTTGCCCACCGCCATGCCAAATGGCCAGCCTTGCCCGTCCGGTCCGCCGGTCAGGGGATGTAAAAATTCGCGGATTCTTTTTTCCACCTCGGTTTTCACCGCCTGGCTCCCCTCGCTGGTGGATGTTTTTACGGCAATCTCAGCCTGGATACCCAGATCAGCATAGGCCAGGCCAATGACATGCAAACGGCTGGTCAGCAAACGCCGTTCATCCAGATAGGCCGTAACCCGGCGCAACAATTCCCGGCTCGGTTCAAGGCGCTCGCGCAGATCCAGGTGATTGCCCGGCGCTTTGGGGACGATCACGATCGTGACCTCGCCTTCTCGGCGATGCGCGGGCAGGCAGCGCGCGCGGGCAACCTGGCTGGACGCTTCCTTGGCCAGCCATTCATAATCATCCGCAGTCACCGCCCGGAAACGGTGTTTAAATAAATGGGGTGCGCGCAACTTGGCTTCGTCCACGGTCTCCGCATCAGCCCCGCCTTCAGCAGGAACAGGGTTCCAAACTTTGCTGATAAACGGGATGGATTTACGCATGACCGTGATAGTATTAACACCAACATTGCTCTCGGCTCCGCTGCCGACAGTGTAAAGGGCAGCCTGAATGTTGTTGCGCCCTTCAGGCGGAATCCGGCCATGAAGGCCGTCGCCAAATTGAATTTTTCCAAATGCCGGATCGAGCAAATAGTGACGATCAGAAGGTGTGGAATTATAAAAATAATCCACCCGTTGCCAGCGGGTGGCAACCTGGCGTCCATCGGGCGTATTTATTTCCCGTACGGCCTGCTGCCCCGCGGTCCGCATGAAGCTTTCCAGTTCCGGACTGGAAGCCAAATTGGGTTCAATGATCCAGATTTCCGGGTTTCCGACCACCGGTGTTTGCAGCAGGCTAAAACCTTGGCCGGGCGCGCCGTCACTGGAGCCCAGAATTTCATTGCGGATGGTGCGCCAGCTGTTGGCTTCGACTACATTGGTCCAGACCCGGCTCAAATAAGGAATTTTCTCATAACTGCCATATTCCAAACGCGCGCGCAGCCAATACTGGCGGCTCCCCCATAATTCGCTGGCTGCAATATCCTTGGGCCCCGTAAACAGCAGCAAACCACTGTGGCTAAGCCCCAGCGTATGATCCTGCACTGCCAGAGCATGCCAGGCCTGCCCGTTCCAGTATTCCCAAGCCAAGGTGACCGGCGCTTCTTCACCATCCTGGCCGGCAAACACCTCGCTGTCTTTAAGCAAAAAATACAGCTGTTGCTCCTCCGCGGGAAAAGGATCGGAAAATCCGAAATAACAAACCGGATTTTTTTCCAGCTGCCAGGTGAACAGGTCCGCCGGTTTGGGAGGCTTGCCGTCCTGGAGAAGTTGAAAATTTTCCGCGCAGACCGCGCTGGCATCCTTGCTCTGTCCGGCGTTGACAGCCACCAGGGCTTGGGCTGGTTTTTCTTCCAAGGCATAACGCAGGCTCAATTTGGACAATACCGGCGGCAGCAAGGGACGATCAAAATTCCAGATCCACTCTCCCTTTTCATTTTGCACATAGTTTCCTCCCACGCCAAAATCACCTGTCAATAAACGGGCGCGCAACCAATAGTTTTCGATCTGGTTGACACTGCCCGGGGACCAGTCCGCCGGAGCAATAAAGGTGATTTCCCCTTCCTGCGTCAGCGCGGCCGTGCTGTCCAAAAAGGCATGCTCCCCCTCCGGTTCCACGCCCGGCTGGCAACGGCTATTGCCCAGATTGCGCCAGTTTTGCCCGTCCCAGTATTCCCATGCGATCATCAGATCCTCGGAGGCTTGCGGCTTGGGAATGGAGGGATTGGTAGTGAAGGTAACGGACAGGGTAACGCGCGCGCCGGCTTTAGCAAAAATCGTGCGGCACGCCAGGTAAAAGGCATCATTGAATTTTGGTTTTTTGGAAAAGGGATGGAAATCCTTGCTTAAATCGAGCACCTCAAAAAGCTGGCTTTCCGCGTTGGCAAAACACATTTCTGGCGCCAGGCCTTCGGTGGACAACACCGTCTTCACCCCGGCTGATAGAACCGCGGCTTGGCGCGGATGCACGGGGCGCAATAACAGCTTTGCCCGCAGCCATATCTTTTCCAGCCCGGCCACCTCAACAGCAGCAATGCCGACTAAGGGGCCCTGAAAGACAAACTGATTATACCGGTCCGGCTGCTGCCCAAACCCGCTGAGCGGTTCGGCCTCCACCCAACGCCGTCCATTGTAGTATTCCCATGCCAGCAGGGAGCTGATAGGCGCTTCCAGCACAGAACCGGTCTTCAAGCTGATATTCACCTGCATGGCGTCCTTGAGCATTTCCAATTGGCTGTCCCCAATATACAAGGACCGTTCCATGGGGGTGTGGCTTTGAAAAACAGGAAAAGCCGCGGTCGATTCTTCGCGCGCCACGATGCCGCTGTTGTCGCTGACACGGTCATCCTCCACGCTCACGCAGCGCTCCAACCGCACATCCGTCACCAGCAAGGGACGGCTGGTCTCGAAAACAACGGCATCGGTTTCCTCGGTCTGCGCCGTGGCCACCGACGTGCCCAGCGGCACCCATTGCTGCTTTTGTCTGCCTTCAGCCAGGGCAAAGCGCACCAACACTTTGGCAGCCTGGGCGCTTTTGAGTTGGATGCCCATCAGCTCCATCAGGGTAAGATAGGTTTTTTCCGGCACGCGGTTAAGGCGGTACAACCCCATTTCCATCATCCAGGCGAACAATTCCAGCAAGGCGATACCAGGGTCATTGGGATTATGATTGGTCCATTCCGGACAGTATTGCGGGATCAACCGGATGGCTTCTTCCATGATCTGCCGGTGCGTACGGTCGTCCAAATTCGGTTTGGGGATCATGCTTATACCTCCAGTTGGCTGCGCGTATCCTGTTCGCCCTGTTCCAGGTAAAAAGGATACACCAGGTTATAAAAACTGTTGATCTGCCGGATCTTGTACTCCACCTGCACCAGCACGCAACTGTCATCATCAGGACTGGGCCCGGCTTCCACCTTGATCAACTCTATGCGCGGTTCCCATTTGATCAGCGCTTCCTCAACATGGTGGGCGGCCAAATTCCAGGTATGCGGGGTGCTGGGCGCGAATAGCAGATCATGGATGCGGCAACCGAAATCAGGAAGCATGGGCCGCTCGCCCGGCGCGGTGCCAATAATAAAACGCATGGCTTGCTCCACGCCGGCCGCGCCGGTGATGAGCGCAAGATTGCCACGCCGGTCGGTTTGAAGATCAAGGCGCCAGCCTGCGCCCAGGATATTTTTATTCATAGGTCACCTGGCATTCCTAAGAAGTTTGAAGCCCGTCACATACCCGCTCTCGCCCAATTCATGGGCAGCCTCCACAACATAATAGGTACCGTTCACTTTGTCGCCCACGCCCTTGATCGAGATGGTGCTGCCCACCCGCAGCTTGGGATTGCCCTGGCATCTGCCGTCCACCGTGACATAACGCATGGCAAAGTCACGGAAACGGGCCTTGGCGAGATTCTCCGCCTCTGTGGTGGAATGGGACGCATTGTCCAGAATCACCACTTTATTGCTGCCAAATACCTGCCTGGCTGAATCCGCGCCGCTTTGGCTGCCACGCATGGTGGTATTCTGGGATTCCGTGCCGGCTGTGCCCACCACCACTTCCTGTCTCTGCGCATCCCAGCCCCGCACTTCCACCGCGCTCACCTGGCCAATGGTGCTGATGTCACCGGAAAGCTCCATGAGCGATTTGCCCAATTCCAATGTGGCCACAGGCTCCAAATTTTCCTTGGGCCTGCGAAAGATTAGTTTTTCACCACTGATGCCCAACTCAAACCCCAGGCGCTCGCCGCGCTCGTGCAAAAACTCCAGATCGGTCTGGTTGTTCTGCAGCAAATAGGGTTGGGCTTCAGTGGTACTCTCCACGTCGTTTTGCAGGGAAGCGTCTCCTGCGATTTGTTGCACAATCTGGCTTTCCTGCATGTCGCGGAAAGTGCGCGTTTTTTTCTCCCGCGCCAGGCGGTGGAGCCGGTCATAACCGCGCACGGTCATGGTCTTGGGCCCGTGGGCCGGATAATCGAAAAACAACCCCGTGATCTCGCCGTCGAATAATTCCACCGTGTCATTTAAGTACCCCAGCTCCACCTTGACGCTGCCGCCCTCGGCCAGGTCATGGGCATTGACCCACTGATGGTCCGGATCGCTTAACATCAGGCTGAAGCGCGCGGGCAGATCCAGTTTTTCCTCCACCCGCACCTCCATGACATCGGCGGCCATGGCCTGGGTCAGGCGTTGGCCGTTGATTTTCACCAGGTAATTTGGGACTAAAACATCAGTGGCCGGCATGGTGAGTCTCCTTATAGTGTAAATATGACGAGTCCGCCACAAGGATGATTTCCCTGGATTGAATCACCCTTGTGGATAGTTATTTGATCGGCGGCAGTTTCAGGGTCTTGCCCACCGGCACATTCATGGGATCATCAATCCCATTGGCTTCGGCGATCACCCGCCATTTTTCCGGGTCATGGTATTCACGGTTGGCGAGGCTGGCCAGGCTGTCACCCTGCTCCATTTTTTTCACCTTGGTATGGTCCGCGCTGTTGCGCGGTTTGGCCTGAAACTGGCTGGCCGAAGTGGCGTACTCGCGCAGGATCACATTCAGCACCGCCCGCACCGGCGTGCCGTCGCTTAAAAACATGGTGTAGCGCTGGGCCAAGTCTTCCAGCACGCCCTTGAACTTCATTCTACCCCAGCTGAACATGACCAGAGGCGGCCGGTGCAGGTCCGCGTCCACCAGCATGAGCTTTTCCACCTTTTCCGTATGGCTGCGCACGTCGCTGTTATCATCGGTGGTATCGAAAAACAATTCCATGGCCAGTACCTGCCGCTCGCCGGTGGTGAACTGCACAGCCGGCGAATCCAGCCCCTGGATCACATGCTCCCGCCAGGGCGTCTGCTTGGAAAGCTCGTACTCCTTGGGATTGAACAACACCCTGATTTCCTCATTGGTGTCCAGATTGGTGATGGTGGCCTTTTCCAGGGATGTGGTCATGGGGTCCTCCTTCTTAACTCATTTTTCAGTTTTCAATTTTTTAACATAAGCGTTAAAAGCCCATTTGCTGACTTGCTCAACTTCCTCTGAAGAAAAAACCTTGGACAAATAACTCATATCCCTGACAAAAGTTTTTTTCTTCCAATCATAGGCTAAAATATCCATTCCACTAAAATCCGTAATAAATTTGACCGGACGGTTTCCTACGATATAATATTCATTTTTGAACCAGCACATTTTATAGCTCCTTCATTTTGATTCTTTTAATGCTGCCTTGTAAAGTTTTCTTGATCTTCTCAGCAATTTTTTCACTTGATATCTTTCTTTGAGGGTAAGCTTCCGGTTCTCCTTAATGACCATCGCCTGAATATCTCTGATTTTATTATAGATGGGTGTTTCCAGCTTTTTGGCCTTCAAAATGGACTTTAGATGCAATTGCATTTCCACAACATGTCCATTGGACATCTCCATATTGATCATAATATCGCGGTATCCACTGGGGTTTGGTGTTTTGAATCTGTCTTTGATCCGGACGATTTTGTACTCTTTAGATATTTTCCCAAGTGTGTTATAAAGATCATCAAGTTTATCAAATTCGATGGTTGATCTGGATATATCCAGTAATTGCGATGGATCACCATTATAATCGGTGGCTATTTTTTGCAAAACTCTTGTCCTTTCCTTCAACCCCCCGCCAGGCGGGAATTTTGCCTGGCCGCCGTTTTCAGCCGCAATTTTCACGGTGACGCTTTTTAATTCCTTATCTGCAATTGCAGCATCGCGGTACAACATTTCCAATTCAGCCGTGTTTTGCCTGATAACAGCAACCGGTTTCTTAATCACATTTCTAATTTTAGCAATTATTCTTAGCCGGGGTATTCGCTTGAAACCAGCCAAAACGTTTTTGCCGATGTTTTCAGAAACAGCGCCCATTTTTTTCGTCAGCAAAATGCCTGCGGCAAAGGTGCCAATGGCTTCCCAATAATCCGGGCTGGCATAAGTTCGCAACGCATCTTTAAATTGCGTTTTAACCGACGTGTGGATGGTATATCCCCATAAATTTTTAAAATAATTTCCTATCGATAACCCCATATGCTTATAGCTGATCATTGCGGCCTTGCAGTAATTCCAAGGGCCGTGTTTGACAATATAGCCACTTTCTGAAACCAGCCCGTTAACCAGGGAGGATGCACCGTTAACTAAATTGATGCCTATATTGTCCACGACCGCAGGCACGTCCCATACGCTGCCTCTGTATTTAAATTTAGGAATATAGGGAATGACGGTTATGGGCTCATACGCAGGTATAGCCTCTTGTTTGGAGTTGCGATTGGACTTTCTTTTATATTGAACAATGTGCTGCTTGGGTTGAACGCCTTGAGCGCCCGCCAACCTGGATTTATAAATTTCCAGTAATTTTGCCGTCGCTTTCTCGGCGATTTGTTTTGCCTTAAAATGAAAATCCGTGCTTGGAGACAGGCCTTCAATCCTGATTTCCACGTCCCCGCACTCCACCTCTCCCAACAGCAGCGCTTCATGCAACCGTGCATCCCTGACAATGGCTTCTTGCAGCATACCCGGCAGCATATGGCGGGCCAGGGCCAGGGTCATGGACGCCTCAACGCCGACGGTCCGGCCGGGCGTGGGCAAGACTTCAAGCTGGTCGATTTGCAGCAAAGGCTTGTTGGCGGCCTTGGCTTCTATCCGTGCCCAGGCGCGCTCCACGGCTTCAGCCTGGTCTTCCCTGAGGGGCATGTCCACTGCAGCCATGCCTTTGCCGGCAGGATGATTGGCAGCTTGGACGCTTTGCTGGGCGGCGTGGGTCAGTTCATGCGCCAGAAGTTGTTTGCCTTCCAGGGTGCCCAGACGGTTTTCGCCTGGTCCCAAATAAATCTCATTGCCCAGGGTAAAGGCCCGCGCGCCGAGCACCTCGGCCGCGGCTTGGGCCGGTGCATCCGCATGCACGCCCACGCTGCCCTGCGCGATGCCCAGGGTTTGGGTCAGGCCGGGCAGCAGGCCGCTGATGCCGGACAGGCGTTGGCTGTCCTGGATAATCCGGCGGGCCATGCTTTCGCGCTGCTGCTGTCCGGCCAAAGCTTGCAGATTGGCCGGTGAGGCCAGGGACTGGCGCAGCAGATAATGGGTGAAAGCATTCAGAACGGAGGCGCGGGCCCCGGCTTCCATTGCCTTCTCCTGTCGCATATCTAAAACAGTATCCGGTTCCGTCATCCCGCCCCTCTTCATTCTCAACTTTGTCCCCGTGCTTTTTAAACCTGCGGACCTGACCCTTCGAATTCATTGCCCTGCTCTTCAATCAACTTCTTTGCCAAATAAAAGGCCTGCTGCAATTCCGTGCGCGACAAAAAAGCCAGCTCTCCACTGGCCAGCTGCACCGGCCAGCCATCTGAAGGAATGCCTGTTGCACTGGTCCCGGCCAGGGAGCGATCTTTGGCTGCCGTGCGCAAGACAGCAGGTTGGCCGGCAGCAAGATCGGGCTTCTTACCTAAAGCAGGACGGGAAGCCGGCCGGTCAGGCCCGGCTTTTTCCCTGGTGCGTGCGGCTTTTTCCTGATACAACGCTGCCTGTTCGGCTGCACCCGGGTCCATGGCGCTATCCTGCGCTGCATGGGTCAATTCATGGGCCAGCAGACCTCGGCCCTCGGCTGTGTCCAGGTTGAATTTGCCTTGCCGTATAAAAATATCTTTTCCCTGGGCAGCTGCATCAGCACGCAGTTGATCCAGGGCCGTGGAAAAAGCAGGATGCTGAAAAATCCGCACGTCGCTCATATCCCCCAAAATGGACCTATAAGCGTTTTGCGTGCTCATATCCAGAGGCTGCGGCTTAATCCCCGCCAACCAAGCCGGCGGGGTTTCTTCTGACGGTTTAATGTCCGCTAAATCCGGCTTGGCTTCTCCGCTGTTGTTAAAGCGCACGGTGACTTTGATTTTGCGAAAGTGTATGCTCATAACCCGCCTTGTCCCATGGTCTGCCGTTCAGACTCTTGCTTCTTCAACCGCGTGTACCAGCGGTAAAACATCTGGGCCGCTTCTTGTATAAATTGGCGGCGCGGAGTATTGCGCCCGGTTGGCGCCGTGAATCCGGACCGGTCTTCAGCAGCCAGACGCAGAGGGTTAACCTGCGCCCTGGGCGTGCTAATGGCCGCAACATCCCTGTGAACGGCCGGCGTGACCTGGTCTTGCGAGGAAGATCCCGCCTTTCCGGATTTTCGTGAAATAAGAAAAATCAATTGCTGCCAGGGCGTGCCGTAATGGGCAACGGTCTTGCCCGGCCTGGGCTGGTTGGGCAACGCAGGACTTGTAGAGCGCGAGGCCGGCCCGGTCAAAGGCAGTAGGGATGAAGGTACACCGGTATTAAGGGCCCGCTTTCCGGGCATTGCCAATGACGGTTCTGCCAATGCCCGGGGGGCAGCAGTTGCAGGAGCAAAAAATTGTTCGCCCCTCCGCCCGGCATTTACTTTCTTTAAGTTATCTGTCCCCGATGGCCTTATCTGTGCTACGCCCATCCCAGATGGGTGGGATGGCGCCTCCGCGGCTTTTACATCAACTAGCGGCAAAGAAAACGTTGTTATGGGCGGCATGGTCCCGGACGCTGGTGACAGAGGTGCAGGATATTCCGGCTGCAGGCGGTTATCCGCTGGATGTGGGAAAAAGGAATTAATTTCAGTTTTAAATTCAGCTGACCTTGGCAACACTGGTTCAGGTGGCTCAGGCCATACCCCTTGGGCTCCGGCAACCGTAGGTGAATAGTTTTGAGCTTTTTCTGCTTCCACGGAATTGGTGAATGCAGACGAAGGCTGCCCTGGCGAGGTGCGCATGGCCAGGGGCTGTTCGGTTGGGCGAGGGTTCACCCTTTCCTGAAAATCAACACGGCCCGGAGGCGGCGTAAAAGCAGGTGTTGCTGCCGAACTATCCATTGACTGACGGACAGCAGTGTCGGCTTTCCCCAATGCAGAAGGCAGGGACACAGGCGAAGGCAAGCTCTGGGCGCTTAACACCGGAATCGGACTGCTTTGTCTGAAGGCAGCCCATTGAAAATCGCTAACCGGCATGATGTGAGCTTGGTTGTTAAATAGCTCACTGTAAGCCGCCGGTACGGCTTGTTTAACCTGCTGCCAAGCTTCGGTTGATGTAGGCGGCGCTACAATCCACTGCACCTGCCGAATGTTCTGCTTGGCCATGGCCTGGCGCAGAACCTGAAGCTTTTCCAGAATTTTTTCCTGCAGCGTAGCAGTGGTTTGGCCATCGTTTTCCAACGGTGTCTCCTGGTGACGGGGGTGAAGCCATTCCATGACTTCACCGGTGGGATCATAAAGTATGCCGCCAGGATTGGATTTTCCCAGGTGGAAAAAAAGCAGCCGCGGCGGCGGTGGTAAGAACGTCCGGAGTTGGATATCATCAGCCGTGGGTATGGGGCTGCCGGAGGGAATCAAGCCCGTAGATTCAGAAGTTTCTGCCATGGCTTCCGGGTCGGCATTGTCTTGCGCCGGGTGGAAAGATTTGTCACCGGGCAATGACCCTTCCGCCTTGGTGGCGGTATCCTGAGGTTGAGATGCATTGTCCGTAGACAGGAGCCCCTGGGAGGTGATCGCAGCAGCAGGTTCGGACTTTCCTGTCATGGCTTTCGGCGTTGCATTCTCTTGCGCCGGGTGGAAAGATTTATCGCCGGACAATGACCCTTCTACCTTGGTGGCGGTATCCTGAGGTTGAGATGCATTGGCCGTAGACAGGAGCCCCTGGGAGGTGATCGCAGCAGCAGGTTCGGACTTTCCGGCTATGGCTTTCGATGTCTTTTCCCCTTCCTCCGGAGGAAAAGGGAGCTCCCCTTCAGAAGAACGTTCCACCACCGTAACAAGTTCTTGATTGACATTTTGCCAGACATCGAGCTGGCGCCAAAATGCAGGCTTGGCCAGGCCGGACTGGGCCATGCCCGGCATGCCTCCCCCAGCATAGGCACCTTCAGGAGCTTGGGGAAAAAGAATGCTGCCGCGATGGGCCTGCTCATAAATGGGTTTCAACATTTGTGGAAACAAATGGCAGACGCGCTCAAGCTGCGGCCAGAGCAAACGGTATTGTCGTCCCAACCATGGTCCGATCATTAAAGTTGTAAGGCTGTGCTCCACAGCTTCAATCTGTTTTCCATGCTCCGGACCCAGCTGTTCCGGCCAGGCCTGGCCGTGCCAGGGCTGCAATTCGGCATGGATGATTTGAGCCCGGCTAAAATGGCCCTCTGCCTGCTGACGAAGTTCTTGTTGCTCCCCAGGATCGCCGGCTCTTTCAGCTTGTTCCATAAAGCGTGCGCCGGTTATATAGGCTTGGCGGGCAAAAATTAGTTTTTTCAAAATCCTTTCGAATGTCACGCCCGGTTATCTCCCCTTTTGAAATTCCAGCAATTCATGGGCAATCTCCAGCACCTCCACCGATCCCCCACTGTCTTCTGATTGCAGCGCCGGCCCTACCCAGCGGCATGGCCAGCCTCTAAAAAAATTCCACCGGCAGACTTCATTGCCTTCCTGGTCGTGAAGGACAATGGAACCGTCTTTGCGCGGCATGGCCCCGCTCCCTCTTTGGCAGTCCACAAACCATCGCCACAGCTCGTCGGAAGCGGTAAACCCACGCTCCAGCGTGATGTTGGGATAACGGCCGGCACCCCGGAATTTCAACGATTGCCGGTTGTTGCCGCCTTCGCGATACTCCACCACTTCGGTTTCCATCTCCAGCCCGTTGGCGTTGGTGAATTGCCCCAAGCTCAACCCGTCAATGTCGATGGAAAAACTGTGGCTGCCGTGCGCGTCCTCGTTACGTCCACCTGTTTGAAAAATCCCCATAGCGCCTCCTTGGTTTACAGGACAAAACGGACCCCTGCTTACGCCTCCATGGTCTTTTCCGATATTCTGACCACAAAAAACTCCGCCGGGCGGGCAATGGCCAGCCCCACTTCCACGGTTACCCGGCCCAAGTCACGCTCGGCTTCGGGATTGGTTTCCTCATCGCATTTAACGTAAAACGCCTCCTCGGGCGTAACGCCGGACAGATAACCGTCTTTCCAAAGGTCCAGTAAAAAGCCGGTGGCGCTGCGGATCAGGGTTTTCCATAAATCCGGGTAATTAGGTTCAAAAATGGCCCAGGCCATGCCGGCTTGCAGGCTTTGTTCAATACGCGAGATCAGGCGCCGGGTGTTGATATGGCGCCATTCGGGAGCACTGCTCAAGGTGCGGGCACCCCACACGCGCAGGCCGCGGCCTTTCATTGTGCGAATGGGATTGATGTGACGCTGATGCAACAATTCCAAACTTGCCACATCGAATTCCATCAATGTGCCCACGGCTCCGGCCAGGGGTTCGTTGGCTGGATTTTTTTTCATCAGGCTTTCCCGGTCCAGCCGGCTCAGCAGACCGGCTACATGCCCGCTAGGCGGTTGCTGGAGCAACCGGCCGTCGCTATCCAAAATACGCAACGAAGGATAATAAAGCGCCGCCCGGCTGGAATCAAATTGCCTGCGCCAGGCCGTAATGCCCGCCAAGTCCAACGTCGGGGGAGGATCCAACAAGGCAAAGCGCAAGGGATGGAGATGGCAATAATCGATCAGCCCCTGTTGGATCATCTTCACCTGCTGTGCGCCATCCTGCCCAGTAAACAACAGGACGTTCACTGCATCGGGAATGGCCAGCACCACCGCCTCTTCAAACCGCTGCAGAGCGTGCAGTCCTGTGGCCGGTTGTTCCCCCTCGGGCTGCCCTAAAAAATCCCCTGGGTGCATGGCCGCCAAACCGTCTCGGCCATTTTCCAGGCAAAGATTTTCCAGGGACATGGGAGACGGATCCTTCAGCCCCGGCACGGCGGCGACCTGAATCAAGCGCGAATGGCTGTTCACATAGCTCAGCACATAGCGCTCATGCCCGGGATCGAGCGATACCTGCCGGTACTCCTCACGTTGTTTCTTATACTGCACAAAAAAATGAAAGGCACCGGCTGGTTCGTTCAAGGGCACAACGGAAAGGGTGATGGCATTGCCCCACGTTCCGGGCTCAATGGCCTGAATGCGCAAATAGGGCTTTTGTTCCTGATCGTTCAGCAAAAGGGAAGCTGCCGATGTTTCTGTGGTGGGCTGCCCGGGATCCAAATGAGCCACCCGCACCACCACGCAGGATTGGCCGCCATTTTCAAAATAGCCGGCCACGGCCCAGGGCAGATGGGCAAAAGTTACAGGCTCCCCGAAAATGGTTTTAAACTCTTCCCAGCTGTGAATGCGTACAGGCGTATGCAGCGGCCCCCGTTGGGCCAGGCCCACGAAACCGGCTGCACTGGTGGTTGTCAATTTCAGAGGCAAAGGATTTTTATCAGTGGATTCAATCCATACCCCTGGAGAAGGATAACGAAGCATAGGTACCTTCTTTGTAACTCATCAGTCCTGTCAAGTCTGTGATGGATGAGTTACGAAGCATTTGAACATTAATAAAATAAAACATAAATAAATACGGTGTAACTGCTCAGGCCATTCCGCGCATACCGCGCGTAGATAACGTGTCTTTGGCCAGCTTAGATATGCAAAAGACCTGAGTACTTACAATGCAGTCTATTTTCGATATCTGCTTCACCACAAGCTTATTAGGATCATCCGCCGTGAAGGGGCGCGAGAAGTCACGCCCCTGCCGGCTAGCTTTCCGGCTGGCCTTCATTCATACGGCGGTTGATATCGGCAATCTCCCGTAACCAGGCCTGGCGTTCCCCATGCTCCATGGCCAGCACCTCATCTTTGCTCCAATGGAAATGATAGGCAATGTAGGCTACCTCCTTGCGGAGCAACTCCAAAGGGTAGCCTACCATTCCCCCAATAAATTCACCTGCCCGGTATAATCCTTCTGACATGCCTGGCAATGGAGGGCAATTTCCCGGAAAGGCGCTTCGTTAATCCGGCGGTAAAATTCCATAAGATAGGCCAGATCAGCCGCGAACAAGCCTTCAATCACGGGCGGATTGACCATCTTTAATTTTCCCAGCCGGGTAACCACCCGGGAAAGCAGAATAAGTATCAGATAATTTTCATTTTTTTTAACCCGGGGGTCCTGCAGCGGCAGCAGGGTGTCCTTGGCCCGAGCCAGCCGCATCCAGCCCTTTTGATGCAGGTTGCCCTCGCCATCCACATAGCCGCGCGGGAGTGTAAATTCAAATTCTGTTTTCATAGCTTAAGCCCGCATCACGCCTTCGTGGGTCAGCTCCACAACTTCGATCATGGTATCCTGACTGCCACCGGCCAAGGTCGGTCCTTCCCACTTAAGCGGCCAAGCCTCAAAAAAATTGTAACGCAACAACTCGGTCTCGCCATCTTCACCTAAGAGAATAATCGAGCCTGATTTGCGTTCCACTTTGCCGTCAATGACCGATTTACGCCATTTCCAGAGTTCGTCGCTACCGGTCCAGCCGCGTTTGAGCACGATATTTTGGTACCTGATCTTGCCGGGAATTTTACGCGCCGTACGGTCTTTGCCGCCGCGGTCTTCCACCACTTCGGTTTCGGAATTGAGGCCTGTCACTTCCTTAAAATTACCCACGTTGATGCCGTCTATCTCGACCATAAAACTGCCGCCGATTAAAGGATCTTTCCGAGTGCCGGTTGCCATAATGTATCCTCCTTTTTGATATTGTTCAATGCTAGTGCGCAAGTTCGGTCACGCCTGGTGTCAATGCCCGACCACCCTAGCCGTGATCGGGCCCGTCACCTTTCATCCCCATAGGGATCACCAGTCATCCTCTTTCTGAGTCGCTTTTAGTCTTCCTTGCCATACGCTTTCTGGGCTATCCGGAAGATGACAAATTCCGCGGGTTTGACCGGGGCGATACCGACCTCGATCACCACCTGACCCGCGTCAATGACTTCAGGCGGATTGGTTTCGCTGTCACATTTGACGTAAAAAGCTTCCTCCGGCGTGGTGCCGAAGAGGGCGCCGTCGCGCCATACCCGCAACAGAAACGCGCTGATATTGCGCTGAATTTTTTTCCAAAGTTTCATGTCATTCGGTTCGAACACCACCCACTGCGTCCCGATTTCTATGGATTTTTCGACCATAATGAACAGGCGGCGCACGTTAATGTAACGCCAGGCCGGATCACTGGAAATCGTGCGTGCTCCCCACACCCGAATGCCGCGGTCGGGGAATTCACGAAGGCAGTTGATCCCCTTGGGATTGAGCAGTTCCTGCTCCCCATGACTGATGCGGTATTCCAACCCCAGGGCCCCGCGTATTACTTCATTGGCCGGTGCCTTATGCACCCCGCGTGAGCCATCCACAAAGGAATAAATACCCGCCATATGGCCGCTCGGCGGCATGGAGACCTCCTTCTTTTTCAAGGGATCGTAGACCTTGATCCAGGGGAAATAATAAGCGCCGTATTTGGAATCCCTTGGTTTGGGCATTTGGTCGATGGCTTTGATTTCGCGCGGTGAATCCAAAATGGCAAAACGGTCTTTCTTGTTTTCGCAATGCGACAACAAAGCATCCCAAATCGCGGGAGACGTAATGCCCGGCGCGCACACAATTGAAATATCATCGATGTCTTCAAAAGCCTTTACTCCCGAACGCGCGCCCGGGCCCTTATCCTCGCCGATAAAAAGCGCGTCAAAGCCCTTGTCCGGCGCCGGCGCGGGGGCTGGCTGCCCTTCCTTGGGCGGTTCGATATTTTTTCGGCGATCATCCTTGCCGGACCCTACATTGCTGACATAGCAACGCCCACCGCCATTGGCAAAAAATCCGTAAACCGCATGGGCCAAATAGTCGCTGTGTTCAAAATCGCCGAAGGTGGCCGTAAATTGAGACCAATTGGTAATTAATTTCGGTTCATTGACGGGCCCTTTTTGGGAGATACCCAAAAAGCCCACCACCGATGTTCCCACCGACTCGATGGGTTTGGACGTTCCTTCCCTTTCTTCCACATACACTCCCGGTGTTTGATACGTTGGCATGCTTACCCCCTTTGTGCTGATTTATTTTATTTATCTTCATTAATACTGGTATGAATAATCCGTTCTTTAACCAATTTGATGTTCCAGCGGCGCACTGGTGCCAATTCCAGGTTTATCTGCATGGCTAAAGCCGGTCGAAAAGGCACGCCCAGGCTGCGCCATAGGTCCGCCAAATTTGACATGGAAAATGATGAAAGTATTTTGAAGGGCACGACTTCGTCCTGAACTTTAAAGGTGCCGTATTCTTGTATGATTTGCTGAACCTTAAGCAGGAGAATCGAACTATGCAGGGAGGATTCCGCATTGCAGGTCAGGATCAGGGTGAGCTGTCCATAAAAGGGCGGCAGGGTTTCGTATTCATAGGGTTTTCCATTTTTATCGGTGGCGGTGAAATGGCTTCTGCTTTTATTGGCTTTTAAAAGGTCTTCTTTGATTTCATAAGGAAAGATGAATAATTTTTTTTCACGCAGGCGCTCATCAGTAGGCGGATTGAATTCCATCCCAAGAGTTAATTGATGATGCTCGTGAACCTTCTCTTTGAGAAAAGCGCCCATCGCTTCTATACAGTTGATAGGATCCATGGAAACAGCACTCTCCGTCATTGATTTCCTTTAAACACATCAAGTCATGGCCTTTATTGTGCAACTACAATGCCCCGTACTGGCTTGAATGAATGCATTAAATGTTCATCACTTCAGGACTAAACACCGGACGGCTTGCTGTATGGCATTTTATATAGAATGTAGGCAAAAATCTTCTTAATAGATTAATTAAGACAAAAATCTTATTTTATGGAACTGGGAAATTTTAAACCAAATGTTTGCGTAAGGGAAGCTTTAATTGACACACTTTCGGCTTTATATGATTAACAAGGGCTTCCCGCCATCCTTGCCCGATCGGCCACGTCCAAAAACTCCTTGCTTTCCAAGCCTAAACATGGATAATGAGTATTTGTTTTGTGAAACTGCGGCTACGCTAGTCCGGCCAATGGAGATCAAGGATTATGCTGAGAAGATTAAAAGTTTGCAGAAAAAAACATATAATGCATCCTTCCTGGAAAATTTGTCCCACCTGCCTCAAACCGGTCGTAGGCTGGCTGCTGGGCACCAATGGCCTTTATTTGGGCATGGATTTTCCCATTCGCGAGGGCAAAAACACCATTGGCTCTTTGGATAAAAATGATATTGTCTTAAAGCATACCTCCATTTCACCGGAACACGCCTTTATCCGCAATATGAACGGCGACGAATTCACTTTGGCCGATTTGAATTCCACCAAAGGCACGCGCGTCAATGGCGCGCAGGTTCATGATGCCGAGTTGATCGATAACTATCCTTTGCAATTAGGGGATTTGGAATTTATTTTTAAATGCGTTCCCAAATTTTTATTAAAACGATAAAGGTGCAGGCATGACATCAACGAATGTTGTTTGGAAACGAACCTTCCTGATCTTGGCGCTATGCCTGGTGGCGGGAAAATCCGCCTACGCCGGCCATTTGCGCATCGATCAAATTGACGCCGACCGTTTTCCCGATCTGACGGTTTACGCCACCTTGCTGAACCAGCAGGAGCAGCCTGTCACCGATGTTCAACCCTCTTCCTGGAGTTTGCTCGAAGACGGCGCCACCAGCCGCGCCCGGTTGAACGCCGTGCCTTTTAAATTCAGCCGGGAAGGCGTTCATCTGGCCGTGGTCCTCATGGCCAGCGGTGTCATGAAAGGGCAGCCTTTGGAAAACGAAAAGAAAGCCGTGCTGCACCTGGCCTCCAAGCTTAGCCCCCATGATCAAATGACCATTTTGGCGTATGGCGACCGGGTAGAGACCGTTTCCAGCGCCAACGACAAAAAAGAGGACCGCCGTATCAAGATCAGAAAAATGAACACCTTTGGTGACGAAGTCACGCTCTACGATGCGCTTTGGCAGGCCCTGGAAACACTCTCCAAATCCACCGTCCAACGCAAGGCCATCCTCGTGATCACCGATGGCCGCAACAGTGGTATTATTCTCACCAAAGCCGAACTGCAGCAACGAATCAAAAAAAGCAATATTCCCATTTATGCCATTGGGTATACCCTGCTTTCCGGCAGTTATCTGCCTCAGATCAAGTCCATTGCGGAAAGCAGCGGCGGCGCCTACCTTTTTGCCGCCAAAGAATCCCTGTTGTCCCAGAATGTGCTGAACATACTGAATCAAATTCAAAAAGGATTTGTGATCAAGTTCCGCAGCCGCGGCATCCAGGGCGACGGCCAAATGCACCAGCTTACCCTTAAAAACACGTTGGGTGGCAAGGAAGTGGTCGGAACCAAAGGGTTTCTGGCCATTGCCAAGCCCCTGACCTTCTGGCAAAAAGTGCTGCGCATTGTGCTGATTGTGCTCGCCGCCTCGTTGATTATTCTGGCCCTGGTTTGGTTTTTGACCGCGCCTGTCCCAGGCTATAAGCGCCGCTGTCCCGCGTGCAAGCGGGTGATGAAGGACGACTGGGACGAATGCCTGTTTTGCAAATACACTCCCTACTATTCCAAGGACGTTTTAAAGACCAAACGCTGATTCAAGGGGACGAAACGCCATGCCTGAACAGCTGTCTGCTTCCGAATCACTTGCCGAAATCGATTGCCTGATCCGCGCGCGCTATCCGCTGATCTATATTGTCTCACATGAGGAGGAGCGGGTTTTGCAGGGATTAAAGTCCCTGGCGCACCACCGGGGCAAACACTTCCTGCGTTGGACCATCACCCAAGGCCTGGCCAATGAAACCCTCAATCAACTCCTGGATGTAAAAGATCCTTTGCGCGCCCTGGACGCGGTAATCTCCAGCCAGGAGAGCGCGCTTTTTGTGCTGCTTGATTTCCACCCATACCTTTCCGATCCGGGGGTGGTGCGCAAATTGCGCGATGCGGCCCACGCTTTAAAAACCAGCTACAAGACCCTGCTGTTCCTTTCGCCGCTGCCCAAAATTCCTCCGGAGTTGGAAAAGACCGTTGCCCTGGTCCATTTTCACCTGCCGCAAGCGCAGGACTTGGCCCGCCTGCTGGATAAGATGTGGGCTTCTTTGCCCGATCAAACCCTGGCAAGGCCCGATGGGGATCAAACGGAACGCATCGTGGAAGCCGCCCTGGGGCTGACCGCCGAAGAGGCGGAAAATGTTTTTGCTAAAAGTCTAATTAAGACCTCCAGCCTGGATTTGGACGTGGTACTGGGAGAAAAAGAGCAGATTATCCGCAAATCAGGGGTGCTGGAATTTTATCCGGCCCGCGAACAGCTGGAGGATATCGGAGGCCTGGAATTTTTAAAAGTGTGGCTGCGCAAACGCGGTCTGGCCTTTTCCCAGAAGGCCCGGGATTTCGGGCTGCCCTATCCCAAAGGCATCCTTTTAATCGGCATACCCGGCTGCGGAAAATCGCTGACCGCGAAAGCCATCGGCAGCTTATGGAAACTTCCACTGCTGCGCCTGGACATGGGAAAAATATTTTCCGGGGTGGTGGGATCATCGGAAGAAAATATGCGCCGGACTTTTGAAACCGCGGAAGCCGTGGCGCCGTCCATTCTCTGGCTGGATGAGCTGGAAAAAGGCTTTGCCGGCACTCAAAGTTCCACCTTTTCCGACGCCGGCACTACGGCCCGCGTTTTCGGAACTTTTATTACCTGGCTGCAGGAAAAAATCAAACCCGTTTTCGTGGTGGCCACGGCCAACAATGTCAACCAGTTACCTCCGGAGCTGCTGCGCAAGGGACGTTTTGATGATATTTTTTTCGTGGACCTGCCCAATGCCGCCGAGCGGGCCGATATCTTCCGTATCCATCTGGAAAAACGACGGCGCCAGGCTGGAGATTTTTCCATGGATGAGCTGGTCAAAAACAGCGACGGCTACAGCGGTTCCGAAATTGAGCAGGCGGTCATTGCCGCTTTGTATGATGCTTTTGAGGCGGACAGCGAATTGTCCACCCGTCAGATTTTACAGGCTTTGCGCGAAACCGTGCCCTTGTCCCGCACCCTGGAACAGGAAATCATCGCTATCCGGCAATGGGCGGCGTCGCGCGCGCGCCGCGCCTCGACGCCTTCGGAAATGCCGGACGGACAAGCACGCAAACTGGAAATGAGCCAATAGCCATGTCCCATATTACGGAAGTCGAAACCCAAATCAAGGATTTGGTTTGTCTGCAGGAGGCGCTCACGGTCTTGAATTTAGACTGGCAGCCAGCCCAAGCAGGCGCCCAGGTCAAGGTGCGCGGCTGGAATGGCGTGGACATGGAAGCAGATGTGGTCATCCGCACGGGCACGCCCTATGACATCGGCGTGCGGCGCAAGGCCGACGGCAGCTATGAATTGATTGCCGATTGGTGGGGTATTGAAACCGCCTCCGGCGCCACCCAGGCCGAGTGGGTGCAAAAAATCGTGCAGCGCTATGCCTACCTCAAAGTGGTGCGGGAAGTCAAAGCCCAAGGCTATGCCGTGGCCGGGGAAACCACGGCTGAAAATCAAAATATTACCCTGACGGTGCGACGATGGCAATAAAACAGGAACTGGAAATTACCATCGACAGCCAGGGCCACGTGACCGTGCATGTGCGCGGCATCTCCGGACCGCGCTGCCTGGAAGCCACCCGCGCCTTGCAGGAGGCACTGGGAGAAACAGTGCGCGTGGAAAAAACCACGGACTACTACGCCCCTCAGGCGCAGCAGGGGCGGATTGTGGAAACCAAAGAGTAACTTTCTCCACAACCAGGGTGTGGAGCATTGGGGCCAGGGAAAGCTGTATCCCCGTGGCAAGCCACGGCATCTTTGATTTAATAAGGGGACCTTCATGCTTAAAACAGAATATGAATTTGTCTTGCCGCTTGGCTATCAGGACGCTAACAGCCGCGTGCACCGCGAAGGGGTGATGCGTCTGGTCACGGCCAAGGATGAAATCGAGACCGCCGCGGATTCGCGGGTACAAAAAAACCCGGCCATGATGTCCCTGCTGCTCCTGGCGCGCACGGTGACCCAGCTGGGCGCAATCAAGGAAATCAACCTGGAAGTGCTGGAAAATTTATTCCAGGCTGACTTTGTTTTTCTGCAGGAACTCTACAACCGCATTAATACGGACCAGCCGACAACCCTGACCTTTTCCTGTCCTCATTGCCAGACCGAACAACCGCTGCAACTGGAAGATTGTTTTTCCGCCTATACGCCCGAAGGCGAAGCGCGCCGTACGGGCAATGCCGTGTTATCCGAGGCCTAAGCCATGAACCGGCCCGGTGGATTCATCGAAAACGAGCCCCCCTCCAGGCCCGGCCCGCCGGAACCTTTTACCTTAAAGGACGGGCATTGGGAGGATATGGATTTATCCGGCGACAAGGCCGGGGACCTTCTCCTTATCAACGCCACCCTATCCCGTCTGCGGCTGGCCGGCCGCGTGGTTCCCGGCTTCAAATTGCTCAGCTCGCGCCTGGCGTCGTGCAATCTGGCCCAGGCTTGCTTGCCGCAAAGCGTCTGGGAGCACGGCATCTTGGAAAACTGCGATGCCAAGGAAGCGGCTATGCGCCACAGCCATTGGCTGGATTGCGAATTGTCGGGCTGTAATTTTCAAAATGCCCTGCTGGACGGGATGCAGGCCCATAACACGCTTTTTCAAAACACGGAATTTACCGGCGCCTCCTGGCGCCAGGCGCGGCTGATTCATTGCCGCTTTATCACGAACAATTACCTGGGCAGACCCGATCTGCGGCGCGGTGATTTCTCGCAATCCCTGTGGCTGGGAACGGATCTGTCCGATGCGGATGTCACGGACGCGGATTTCACGGAGGCTCTTTTTTATGATTGTCAGTTAAGGGGCGTGAACTGGGACAAGGCCCGGACAGCGGGCGCCTTGTTCCTGGAAACGCCGCAAGCCGCGGCGCCTGCGCCCGAACCGGCGCTCGAATTTGATCGCTGTCCCAATTTTGCCGCGCTGTTGGAATTGCTCATGCGCCAATACCGCTTTCCCGAGCTGCGGCGCTTCCGGGTGGAGGCAGGAAAAGTCTTTCTCATGTTTCATGACCGTGAAGTGGAAATCAAACCGCAGATGCATAGCCTGGGCGCGCCCAATGCGGTAAAAGAGGCGGATGCTCGGCCTGCCTCACCGCAACCTGAAGACAGCCCATCCCAAGCGGATCATGGCCGGTTTAGAAATCTGGAACTGTAATCTCCCCTTCCTCATCCATTGCTATCTCTCGGGGCAAACGAAAGGAGTCTTAACCTATGATAAAAAAAATAACCACCCTTGTCATTTCGGTCTTCACTCTTCTTGCCGGCGTCTGGGTGCAACCATGTCCGGCCTCCACAGGCAGCGGGTCGTCGTCGGGAATCATTCTGACCTTTGACAACAACCCCCGGGCGGAGGCCATGGGCGGGGCGTTTACCGCCCTTGCGGACAGCGAGGCAGGCGCCGTGGGCTGGAACCCGGCCGGCCTGTACCGGGCTTTTCGCCAGGACATTTCCGCCATGTTTTATCACGGCTTGCTGGATGATTCCCTGACGGCCCTGTCTTTTTCCATGCCCTATGGCCTGGACTGGTCTTTTGGGGTGAACCTCATGGCCTACGATGCGGGCACGTTTGAATGGCTGCAGGACAATGGCACCAGCCAGAACCTCTCGGCGGAACGCGATTATACGGCCGCCATCTCCGCGGCCTACGATCTGCTCGACCTGATTGGTTATGAAGTGCTGGTAGGCGTGAATATCAAAGGCATCTACTCCGATCTCCTGGAGCGAGCCACCGCTTATTCCGTAGCCGGGGATTTGGGTTTCCAGTATCAGCTCAAGGAACTGACGCGTGATCTCAGGGTGGGGCTGGCGCTGCGCAATGTGGGCCTGCCGATGACCTATCTGGAAGCCTCGGAGCCTTTGCCCATGGAAGCGCGCCTGGGCTTGGCCTATTCCTTGAAACATCTGCTGGGTCAGGATCTGGTGGTGGCCGGTGACTTGGTCTATACCCTGGACGAAAACCTGCGCGCCAATGTGGGGGCGGAGTACTGGTATGCCAAAATGCTGGCCATCCGCGCCGGGTACAAATTCGGCTATTCCCTTGACACCTTTAGCGTGGGCCTGGGCTTTCGTTACCGAATGGTGCAGTTGGACTATGCTTTCACCTACATGTCGGACATGAATTCCCTTCATAAAATCGCGCTCACCTATACGCTGGCGTCCGATCCGCAGCGTCAACAATGGGTGGAAAAAGTCCGGCCCCGTAAAACACCGAAACCTACGCCGACCCCCGCCCCCAAACCCGTTGCCGCCCCCGCCGCGCAGCCGGCGCCAACCGCAGCCCCGACGCCGGAACCGCCCATCATGTCTGAAATATTGGAGATGGGGAAAGTTGGAGACCAGGTAAAAAATGTGATATTAAGCGTGGGGAAAAACAAAAGACTACGGCCCGGATGGCGAGGCGTTATTATCAGCAATGGTCAAACCATTGCTTCCGTGGAAATCAAGGAAGTTTATGCCACCCGCAGCCTGGCGCTGGTGAAAGAGCAAAGCGGAGAGATCACCAGCACATGCCAGGTGGAGATTTACAAGAAATGATAGGGACATGATTGATAGTGCCACAAGGAGGGAAGGTTTCTATGCAGCAACAAATAAACAGCACTCAATGGTTTTATCGTGGTCATTATGTTCACCCTGCTTTCGCGCTTTTGGTTTTGAGCAGCCTGGTGATGCCCCATTTGCCCTGGAACTATAGTTACAGTCACCTGCGCCGGCCACTTCCCCGCCTGGTGCAGCCCATGGGCCAAAAAACGATTCCCCTGCAATACACCAGCGCCGGTCATGTCTTGGACTTTCAAAACAGCCAAGTAATGATCGCTGGTAATGACCATATGCTGAGGATTACAATGGCCGGCGCCAAAGCCGTAGCGCCCGTGGTCAAGGGTACCGCCTCGTCCGTTGAAGCCCCGGCTCCATCCGCCAAACCCACGGCCCTTCCCTTTCAGGGAACCGTGCGCTATGTCCATCCCTGGCCCGGCGTCACGGTGCTCTATCATGACCAACCCCAGACGATCCTGCGAAACGAATATCATATTGAGCCCGGCCATATTGAGCAAGCCCTCAGCCAAATTCGTCTCGATTATCATCGCCCCCTTAGCCTGAACAGCAAGGGAAACCTGACCATCAACTATGGCACCGGCAGCATGCAGGAAAGCGCGCCCATTGCCTGGCAGGAGATTGAAGGCAAAAAAGTTCCGGTACAAGTCAAATTCATCCTCCGCGGCCGTCATACCGTTGGTTTTGCAGCCAGCGGCTATAACCCCCGATACAGCTTGGTGATCGACCCGGACTTGACGTGGAATACTTTTTTGGGTGACAGCCATGCTGATGATTATTGTTTTGCCACCGCTTTGGATGCCAGCGGGAATGTGTTTGTGGCCGGTAGCAGTGGCTACTCTTGGGGCAATCCTGTCATGCCTCATAACATCAGTAATAATGCCTTTTGGGCTAAATTGGACAGCAATGGGAAGTTGCTCTGGAACACTTTTTTGGGCATGGCAGACGCAAGCCATCCCAATGCAGTGGCTTTGGATACCAGCGGAAATGTGGTGGTGGTCGGTTATACTTATAACAGTTATGGTGGCAAAGATGCTTTTGCAGCCAAACTGGACAACCATGACGGGCATATAATCTGGAATACTTTGTTAGGCAGTAATTATTCAGGTAGTGCATATAACGACTTCGGCAGTGCCGTGGCTGTGGATAATGGCGGGAATGTATACGTAGCTGGTACCAGTTATTCCAGTTGGGGGGACACTATTACCATGGGCTTTAACGGTAATAGTAATACTGCCAATGCCTTTGTGGCCAAATTGACTAACAGTGGTGATTTGACCTGGAATGCCTTTTTAGGCAGCAATAATAATAAGGTTATTGGCAATGCCATTGCCGTGGCTTTGGATGCCACTGGAGATGTGGTTGTAGCTGGTGATAGTGATGACACCTGGGGAAGCACGCCGAGAAGAGCCTTCAGTGGATACACTGATGCCTTTGTGGCCAAATTGGACAACACCGGGCATTTGAGTTGGAATACCTTTTTAGGCAGCAGCGATCGGAATTATGGCCGTGCTGTAGCTTTGGATCTTAACGGGAATGTGTTGGTGTGCGGTCAAAGTGATGCTACGTGGGGTAGCAATCCTGTCAGGACCTTTAGTGGCAGTGCTCGCGATGCTTTTGTGGCTAAATTGGACAACAATGGGAATTTGAGCTGGCATACCTTTTTAGGCAGCACTAAAGATGATAGGGCCGAGGCTATCTTTACGGTTCCTGGGGGGAATGTGGTCGTAGGCGGTTATAGCTATGCCACATGGGAAAATCCGGTCAGGGCTTTTAGTGGCAGCTATAATACCAATGCCTTTGTCGCCAAGTTGGATGACAGCTACGGCTATTTGATTTGGAATGCTTTTTTGGGTGGAGCTGGCCAGCATTTGGGAAGAGCCCTGGCAGGGGACGCCATGGGGAATATGGTTGCCGGAGGCTATAGCAGCGCCACCTGGGGCGCACCAAAGCTTGCCTTTTCCGGCACTCACTTTAATGCCTTTGTGGCTAAAATAAATACCAGCACCATCTTTAATGTTTATCCTGATCATGTTGTGGCTCAAAGCACTCCCACCCTTACCTTTCCTGGAACCGGATTAAATGCTTCCAATCAGCTCAGTCTCCGCAATAATACTTTCGCTTTGAATGCTACTAATCAAACCTACGTCAGTACGGGGTTAATGCACACTGACTTTGATCTCTCCGGAGTCCAACCGGGGAGGTTTGATTTGCAATTGGTTCATCCTGACGGCACGTATACGTTGACCCACAGCTTTTTTATCCTTCAGCCTCTTGCCAAACCCATCGCCTGGAGCCACACCAAACTTCTTACCATTACAGCACCGATAAATTACGGCACCACCATGGGATTGGCCGTGGGGGATGCTGATAATGACAATAGGCTGGACCTCACTCTGGCTGCGTTGGGCACCAATCTCCAGGTGGCTCAGCAAAATCCGAATTGGCAGCTCACTCAGGTCTTAACTTCCCCTCAAACCGAGAAATACACCAAGGTGCTTATGTTTGATGCCAATCGCGACGGCAAGCAGGAGCTCTACGCCGCCACCAATGACAACCGGATTTTCTGCTATCAACCCGGAACCTGGGTTAAGACCCAGGTGGGCACAGATTCCGCAAGCATAGCGCTGATCCAAGATCTCATTATTGGCGACGGGGACAACAGCCAAGCCTTCAGTCTCTTTGCAGCCAGCACTGACGACAATGTTTATCAATATCGTTATTATAACAATTCCTGGCAAAAAGAGGCGGTCGGCCAGGGTGGCGGCGCCATGGTGGCGCTGGCCATTGTGGATCTCGATAATGACCAGGCCAACGAGCTCTATGCCGCCAATGCAGACGGTTCTGTCTATCAATTTAAATACACCGGCGGTGTTTGGCAGAAATTGGAGGTATTTACCAGTCTCCATATACTGGCCTTGGCGGTTGGTGATATTGACGGGAATAGCCAAGCCGAGCTTTATGGAGCAGTCGATAATGGCGAGATTCTCCAATTGGCTTGGGATAGCGGCAATCAAAATCTTAGTTCCAAAGTCATCGGCACCCAGCCCGGTGAATGTCATGGCCTAGTGGTCAGTGACGCTGATAATGACGGGCAGGACGAGCTTTATACCTGCAGCACCAACAACCATGTTTACCAATATGCACTGAGTGGGTCCACCTGGTCTCAAACCGATTTAGGCGATGGTGGTGAACCCATCGTTGCTCTCACTGCCGGCGATGCGGACCAGGACAATCATTTTGAAATTTACGCTTTGAGCGGCACGGGGTCGCAAAGCAGCCTCTATCAATTCAAAGCCTCGTCCCTGGCCCCTACACCAACACCCACACCAACATCGACACCGGCACCAACATTGACGCCAACCCCCACACCCGGACCTGAAAGCCAACTGCGCATCATCAATAACATCATCAGCCCCCTGCACGGCCAAAGCGCCAAAATCGAGTGGTTTCAACCCCAATCCACAGCCACTACCATTAAAATCTACACCATGCGCGGGCAGCTGGTCAAAACCCTGGCTGACGGGCAATATTATGAAAAAGGACAGCTGCATGAGCTCAGCTGGCAGGGGTTGAATAATAACGGCAGCACCGTCGCCAGCGGTATTTACATTGTCACCATCCGGGCAGGATCGTGGAAGGAAAAATTTAAAATAGGCGTCTTGAAATAATTTGTAGGGGCGTACGCTATCCTATTTTGGGCGATGGCCAATCCATTGCTTCCGTGGAAATCAAGGAAGTTTATGCCACCCGCAGCCTGGCGCTGGTGAAAGAGCAAAGCGGAGAGATCACCAGCACATGCCAGGTGGAGATTTACAAGAAATGATAGGGACATGATTGATAGTGCCACAAGGAGGGAAGGTTTCTATGCAGCAACAAATAAACAGCACTCAATGGTTTTATCGTGGTCATTATGTTCACCCTGCTTTCGCGCTTTTGGTTTTGAGCAGCCTGGTGATGCCCCATTTGCCCTGGAACTATAGTTACAGTCACCTGCGCCGGCCACTTCCCCGCCTGGTGCAGCCCATGGGCCAAAAAACGATTCCCCTGCAATACACCAGCGCCGGGCACGTCTTGGACTTCCAAAACAGCCAAGTAATGATCGCTGGTAATGATCATGCGTTAAGGATTACAATGGCCGGCGCCAAAGCCGTAGCGCCCGTGGTCAAGGGTACCGCCTCGTCCGTTGAAGCCCCGGCTCCATCCGCCAAACCCACGGCCCTTCCCTTTCAGGGAACCGTGCGCTATGTCCATCCCTGGCCCGGCGTCACGGTGCTCTATCATGACCAACCCCAGACGATCCTGCGAAGCGAGTATCATATTGAGGCCGGCCATATTGAGCAAGCCCTCAGCCAAATTCGCCTCGACTATCATCGCCCCCTTAGCCTGAACAGCAAGGGAAACCTGACCATCAACTATGGCACCGGCAGCATGCAGGAAAGCGCGCCCATTGCCTGGCAGGAGATTGAAGGCAAAAAAGTTCCGGTACAAGTCAAATTCATCCTCCGCGGCCGTCATACCGTTGGTTTTGCAGCCAGCGGCTATAACCCCCGATACAGCTTGGTGATCGACCCGGACTTGACGTGGAATACGTTTTTAGGGGGTAGTGGTACTGATTACTGCTATGCTGTGGCTTTGGATGGCAGCGGAAATGTGCTGGTGATTGGTACTAGTATTGCCGCATGGAGTGATAATAATAAAGATCCTATCGTGCCCTTTGCTGGTCTAGCTGATGCCTTTGTAGCCAAACTGGACAGCAACGGAAATTTGATTTGGTATACCTTTTTAGGCAGCAATGCTGCAGATAATTATACCTGGGGCACTGCCGTGGCTTTGGATCCCAACGGAAATGTGTTGGTAGCAGGTTATAGTGATAACAAGTGGGGGGATAATATTCGGAGGCCCTATGCTGGTCTACAGGATGGCTTTGTAGCCAAACTGAACAGCGATGGAATATTGCAGTGGAATACTTTTTTAGGCAGCAGTGATAAAAATGATTTTGGAAATGCCGTAGCGTTGGATGACAGCGGAAATGTGTTGGTAGTTGGTAGAAGTGGTGCTTCATGGGGTAATCCGAGGAGGCTCTTTGGCGGTGGCTATTATGATGCATTTGTGGCCAAAGTAAATGGCAATACCGGCGACTTGATTTGGAATACCTTTTTAGGCAGCAGTGATAAAAATGATTTTGGATATGCCGTGGCGTTGGATGACGGCGGAAATGTATTCGTGGCTGGTGATAGTTATGGCACGTGGCAGGATGATATTAATGATGATAATACGGCTCCCATCAGGGCCTTTGCTGGTGGCATTGATGCCTTCGTAGCCAAGTTGGCCAGCGATGATGGGAGTTTAACCTGGAATACTTTTTTAGGCAGCAGTGGCTATGATGATGGTTATGCCGTGGCTTCGGATGCCGACGGCAATGTGCTGGTGGCTGGTACCTGGGATTCATCGGAAAACCCCTACACCAGCTCCTACGATGCTTTTGTCGCCAAACTGGACAGTAATGGAAAATTAACGTGGAATACTTTTTTAGGTGGCAGTAATACTGATTATTGTACTGCCCTATCCGTAGATCCTGGTGGCAATGTTGTCGTAGGTGGTTCTAGTTTTGCCTCGTGGGGAACTACTCCTATCAGGACTTTTGGTGGTGGCTTTACTGATGCCTTTGTCGCCAAGTTGGACGGTGGCGGCAATTTACTTTGGAATGCTTTTTTGGGCGGAACCGGCATGGATTATGGACAAGCCCTGGCAGTGGATGCCGTGGGAAATATGGTTGTCGGAGGCAGTAGTACTGAAAAGTGGCAGGGGAATTTACCACCAAAGCGTGCTTTTACCGCATCCTATGATGGCTTTGTGGCTAAAATGAATATCAGCACCATCTATAATGTTTATCCTGATCATGCCGTGTCCCAAAGCAAACCCACCTTTACCCTTTTTGGCACCGGGCTCAATACTTTCGATCAGCTCAGCCTTCGCAGCAACAGCTTGGCGTTGGGTGCCGCCACTCAAACCTTCGTCGATACCGGCCTAATGCACAGTGACTTTGACCTCTCCGGTCTCCAACCGGGAAAGTTTGATCTGCAATTAGTTCATCCTGACGGCACTTATATCCTGGCCCACAGCTTTTTTATCCTTCAACCGCTTGCCAAACCCATCGCCTGGAGCCATACCAAACTTCTTACCATTACAGCGCCGAAAGCTTCCGGCACCACCATGGAGTTGGCCGTGGGGGATGCTGATGACAACCACACCTTGGATCTTACCCTGGCAGCCTTGGGCACCAATCTCCAAGTGGCTCAACATAACCCGGATTGGCAACTCACCCAGGTTTTAGCCTCCCCTCAACCCGAGAACTACACCAAGGTGCTTATGTTTGATGCCAACCGCGACAACACGCCGGAAATCTACGCCGCCACCAATGACAACCGGATTTTCTGCTATCAGCCCGGAACCTGGGTTAAAACCCAGGTGGGCACGGATGCCAAGACCGTGGGCACCGCACTTCAGGATCTCATTATCGGCGACGGGGACAACAGCCAAGCCTTCAGCCTCTTTGCAGCCAGTAGTGACAGCCATGTTTATCAATATCGTTATAATCAAAATTCCTGGCACAAAGAAGCCGTAGGCCAGGGCGCCGACAGCATGGTGGCGCTGGCCATTGCTGATCTCAATGATGACCAGGCCAATGAGCTCTACGCCGCCAATGCAGACGGGCATGTCTATCAATTCAAATACATCAATGGCGCCTGGCATAAACAGGATGTGCTTACCCGCCAGCTGCTGGCCCTGGCGGTTGGTGATATTGACCAAAACAACCAGTCTGAGCTATATGGAGCAGCTGATAATGGCGAGATTCTCCAATTGGCTTGGGATAGCGGCACCCAGAAGCTCATTCCCAGCGTCATCGGCACCCAGTCCGGGACATGCCATAGCCTGCTGGTCAGTGACGCTGATAATGACGGGCAGGACGAGCTTTATGCCTGCAGCACCAATGGTCATGTTTACCAGTATAGTAAAAATGGTTCCACCTGGTCTCAAACCGATTTGGGCGATGGCGGCGAACCCATGGTCGCACTGGCTGTAGGCGATGCGGACCAGGATAACCGCTTTGAAGTTTACGCCTTGAGCAGCACGGACTCGCAGATCAGCCTCTATCAATTCAAAGCCTTCTCTACAGCGCCCACGCCAACGCCAACACCTACCCCCGGGCCCGATAATCAACTGCGCATCATCAACAACATCATCAACCCCCTGCATGGTCAAAGCGCCAAGATCCGGTGGTATCAATCCCAATCCACGCGCACCACCATTAAAATCTATACCATGCGCGGGCAGCTGGTCAAAACCCTGGCCGACGGAATTTACTTTGAAAAAGGGCAATTGCATGAAATTGACTGGAATGGCATGAATACTGATGGAAGCCCCGTGGCCAGTGGCATTTATATTGTCCGCATCCAGGCGGGGTTGTGGAAAGAGCAATTTAAAGTGGGCGTGGTAAAATAGCTGATGATCACGCCCCAAGGCGGTGAGAAATGTCCTATGTCATTTTGGATTCGGAAACCGGAGAGCTGGCCATCGAACTGCCCCTGAACCTGGAAGAGTTCAAGCCAGCCCTGGAGCGCGCACTGACCGAGGCTTTTTTCGGTGAACCGCAGAATCAACAGACCGCCGTGCGCATGGAAGCCTTTATCCAGGAATGGCTCAAGCGCCATGCAGGGAACCAGGCATGATCTGCGGCCGACCCGCGGACTATTGGCAAGGCCTGGCCTTGCATCCCTTTGGCGGCTGCGCTAAACATTGCCCCTATTGTTATGTGGCCACAGCCGGCCATGAGGAACAGCCCCTGGATTTTTTCAGCCACTGGCTGGAAGTCGGGCAAGCCATTCCCCAGTGGTATTTCAGCCTCGATGACCTGCCCGACCTGAAGCTGGAAGCGGGGATGAGCCTGATCCGCCAAGCTTGGGCTATGCGCCACAGTTACCGGATCACGAGCAATTATGAAAACGTTTTTCGGCTGGATCCGGCGGTGTTTCAGCGCAGTGACCAAATCAGCCTGAGCCTGGATGACTATAAAGTCAAAGACATGGGCTGTTTTTTCAAAGCCCTGTCACAATTGCAGGACTGGCAGGTGCGCACGGCTGTAATGGTCACCATGACCATGCCCATGATCCAAAAGCTGCAATCCACGGATTGGCTGCATCGGCTTCTGGCAACAGCACATAAAGTATGCTTGATATGGCCCAAAGTACTACCCGTCACCTCCCTGCCGGGCTTGCAGGAAATGGTGGCATGGATAGCCGCCAGGATGCTAAAATTCGGTATCTATGAAAAACTGGTGATGGACCCTTGCCTGGCCGCCCAACTTCCGCTCTGGCGGCAAATCGCCGGTCCCCAGTGCCCTTACCAGCGGGTGCTCTCAATCATGCCCGACGGCAGCGCGCGGATCTGCCCCTATCAGGCCGCTGAGAACGGTCAGCAGGATGCATGCCCCTGGCAAAAAGCATTGCCAAGCGCTCTCCAGGAAAGGAGACCCAGCTTATGCTAAACGGAAAAATAGTCGGCCTCGAAATCGCGGAAGTGGTGGAACTGGAACCAGACGCCCATAGGGTAAAATTAAAGTTCACGGCCTGGACCGAAGAAGAGACCAGCCACTGGGCGCCGGTGGCCTCCTGGATGGCAGGGCCTGAGACCGGCTTTTACTGCATGCCCAACCAGGGCGATAAGGTGCTGGTGGCCTTTCACCAGGGCAACCGCCACGAGCCGTATGTGCTGGGTGCGCTCTGGTGTGAAGACCAAAAACCGCCGGTCACCGGGCAAAACACCAACGCCGACCGTAATGGCGACGGCAAGAACACCATGCGCTACTGGAAAACCCCGGCCGGGCATATGGTGATCCTGGACGACAGCGAGAATGCGGAGAAAATCCAGATCATCGACAAAACGGGCGATAAAAAAATCGAGATGGTCTGCGGCCAGAATGATGATGATCATGTCATCAACATTTCCAACGCCAGGGGTCATCTCAATATTCAAGTGCCCGAGGGAAAGCTCACCATCAAGTGCAAGCAAATGGAAATCGCCGTGGATGAAACCCTCTCCATCAGCGCCAAGCAAAAGATCACCATTGACGGCGATGATGAGCTGGAGATCAAGGCCAAACAGGATTTTAAATTATCAGGAGCAAATGTGGAAACCGAAGCCCAACAATATGTCAAGGCCAAAGGCAATACGGGCGTGGAAATCAAAGGCACCCAGACCACGATCGAAGCCACCTCCGCGCTGAGCCTCAAGTCCAATGCCTTGGCGGAGTTGCAAGGCAAGCCCGTGAAAATCAACTAGTTAATGTTGTGGATTGGTGGCCTGCCAGTCCTTAAAACGCGTGAAACTTTGGAGGATTCCATGCCCGGTATGGCAGCACGCATCGGTGATCAGACCAGCCATGGCGGTTCTATCATTGGCCCAGGTGTGCCAATGGTATTAATCGGCGGCAAACCGGCGGCGGTGCTGGGCGACATGCAGGTCTGCCCTTTGGTGTCAGGTACAGTCCCCCACGCCAGCACGCCTTTTCTCCCGCCCGGCAGTCCCATGGTCCTGATTGGGGGCAAACCGGCCCTTACCCAAGGTAATGCCACGCCGCCGCCCTGCGGTGCCACCATTCTCATGGGCTGCCCCACTGTGATCATTGGCACAAACCCGCCGGTGGTTGCCCCGCTGGTTGCCAAAATGGCGACCGGCGTCCAGAACGGCCATGATAACCGCAACACGGACTCCCAAAAACAAGAGGAAAAAAAAGGTTGGCTTGAACTTGAGTTAAAGGATAATACAGGCGAACCGGTAGGCAACGAAAAATATCGCGTCCAAACCTCGGATGGAGAAGTAAAAGAAGGATTCACTGACGGCAATGGCTTTGCCCGAATCGACAACATAGCGCCCGGCTCATGTAAAGTTGGTTTCCCAAATTTGGACGAAACCACATGGCGCTTATCCGGGGTTTGAGATAAATCGATGCTGTTTTGTAATGGCCGGTTATGCTAATTATTTCATTTTTTCAGGAGCCAGTAACGTGTCCCCCATGTATACGGTCAAACAAGGCGACTATCTTGCCAAGATTGCCAAGGCCCATGGCCTAGCCGATTGGCGCCGGATCTACAATGATCCTCAGAATGCATCATTTAGAGAAAAGCGGCCTGATCCGGATTTACTCTTTCCGGGTGATCAGTTGTTTATTCCGGACAAAAAACTGCAGGAGACCACCTGCCATACGGAAAATAAATACACATTTACGATTCAGCGGCCGAAATATGAAATTCAGATGACCATGCGGGATGAAGAAGGCAGTCCCATCCCCCTGCTTAAATACGAGCTTAAAACAAATATGAAAACCTATCAGCGGCATATTGAGGACGGCCCGGAAATCAAATCCCATCTGCAGGCCGGTCTGATTCATGAGACCATTGATACGGAGGAAGAGTCCGGCCAGTTAAAGGTCTGGCTAAAAGACGGCGACGATGAACCTGACTTTCAAACCGAGATCAAAGTCGGACATTTGGATCCTGTTGAAGAAATCACCGGCCTTCAAGGGCGGCTGAACAATCTGGGATATGATTGCGGCAACGTTGACGGCACCTTGGGACCGAAAACCGCGAATGCGCTGAAACAATATCAAACAGATCATCATTTGGCTGTTACCGGCAAGGCCGATGCGGCAACGATGGCCGCCTTGACGGCCCAATATGGCGCTTAACAAGGGGTGCTGATGAACATGGAGCAAACACCCATTACCCGCAGCAATGAATTGGCTTTAAAACGCTGTGACATCGTTATTTTAGTGCCCGGAACTGTCGATCCGATAAATTTGAGCCCTTCTTCAAGGGCAAACAGCTTTAACAAAGCCGGCCACGAGGATGATTGGTATTGGGCAGACGATGAGGGATTCAATGCCTTCTGGCAAGACATCAAGCAACGCTTTTTCAACATTCACATTTTCAATTATTTTGGATGGAGCGGCGACAACTCCAGATCAGACCGGGAACAGGCGGGACGCTATTTGGCGGACCGGCTTTGTGATGAAGTTGACGGTCATTTGCCCTTTTATCAAAAATATCTCAAATGGAAAGTAAGCTTTCATCTCATCGGCCATTCACACGGCGGGAATGTGATTAATGAATTTACCAAAAGGATTGCCACCGGTCAAAGCAAATGGCCTGAAACTTGGAAAATTAAAAGCATTACCTATTTATCAACCCCGTTTTTTAAAAAAATACATCAACTCAACACGTCCAAGCTCGACCCCAAATGTGTCATTTTTAACATACGCAATCAATATGATCTTACTCAGAGGGTAATTGCCGATTTTACTTTGAAACAAATGCTTGAGATTGTTAACCGCGACGGGGGCCGGATATGGGAAGTTATCGGAGAAATTTTATCTGTTCTGAAAAATCATGCGGGTGCTCTGGATGCCATTGAACGCCCAAATATAACCGATGTATTTAATTTGGAAAAAAACTGGAAAATGAAGCCTGAAGCTGCGGAAGAATTATATAAAACCTGCTATTTTGTATTAATTAAAACCAACGAATTGATAGCGGGCTTGCTGACCATCCTTGACAATCTCAACGCAAGCCCCATCCTGGGTAGTAAGTTAACCACGCCTATCCCTCATCTGGTTTCCCGTCTAAACAACATCAAGGCACTCATCAAACAAATTCTCAACAACATTGACCACCGCATACCGGGCATCGCGACCACTTATAAAGATATAACCAATCCGGCTACTGCTTCCCATGCAATAAGAAATACGCGAGCACACGATGTCACTCATCGGGCACACGACAACATGCCAAAGGTAGTTAAAAAAGATGACTTTTTGGTATTTGATTTTATTGATGATTTAATGATCGAAAATATCATTCAGGAAATACTGGGATTTATTGATATTAATGAATCAACGCTTAAAGGACCAATGACGGAGCAGGTTTGCGAAGTTATTGAAGCATTGATAACGGACTATGATAATACCACCGCCTCAATCGAAAATCAAATAGGCGCCAAAGCTATTAAATGTATTAATATTGAAGTGGATAAAGTTGACGATTATAGCAGATGCCCGGAGAGCAGTAATTTCAAAACCTATATCCGTCTTCTTGAAGGGTACGAAGCCGGCTATACCCCCACCGTAATGCAACGGACGAATTTGCTTAACCTGATATTTACGATGGTTGCCAATGTGGAACCTGTTAGTAAATATGTCAGTCTTTTACAAGATGTGCTTTCAGCTTTGGGTAAGCTTAAACTCGCAAAAACTCTTTTAGAACTGCTTGCCCCCATTGCAATGGCGGTTGCCGAAGCGGCCACCTCGGTTCTTCTAAACGAGAAAGTAAAAACATTAATTAAATTTGTTGAAATGCTGAGAAATATCGCGGATAAATATGTCAGCGTGCTGAGCAAAAGGCATTACGGCATTGTCAGCGGGCAAAACTTCGTTATAGTCAAAACGACTGATCTCCAGGATAAAAAAGTTTACTTGGGAGATCTTTCCTATTTGATGGTCAATGCTCATAGTGTGAGCAGAAAAGAATATTTTAATTTGTTCCTCAAAAGTCAACGCCCATCCTCTAACAACTCAACGTCCCCTTCTCAACCACAAGGGGCACCAGCGTCCGGGGATCTCTTTCAAGGCTATAAAGACAATCTCGACAAACTTATCAGTACACCGCTCAAGCGAAGGGTGTGGCCGGGTTAGCCAAGATGAATACCCGCTGGGCACCTTCGCTGCTTAGTCTTTTCACGCTTTAGGCCCACCTCCCTTAATCATGGCCGTTCTGATTTCTTGCCAGATACTGATTTTCTACCCGCTGCTGTACTCAGCACACCAGAATCCTGACGCTGGCTGCTCTTTTGAAATAGAGAGTAACGTTATACAAAAAAATCAGCCTGGAATGATTGCTCATGCCAGGCTGATTTTTTTTTCTAAACTTTTGCAGGGTTGGATCTGCTCCCTCATGCCAAATCCAACGAATGACCTAGTAGATCAGCGTACCGCTAACCACCTCAAATTGATTTTGCCCGTTTTCCAAATTGAGCGTACCGGCGACAGCGATGGTGCTGTCCGGCGAGATTTTCTTATAAGTATCAGTCCCATTGGCAATATTAACGGTTTCATAAACCGACACTACCGGATATTCATAGCCCGTGGTGATAGCCACATCGCCTTGGGAATAGATGGTTCCCAAAGACTTTTTATATTCGGCGTCTTTAAACACAGTGATCACATGGTTCAGCATGGTGGGTTCCTGGCTGACAATGGTGCCGTGTAATTGGAGGTACAAGGTTGTAATATGACCGGTTTTATCCTGGACTTGTAAGGTCCCGGTGCCAACCTGTTCCGTATCAGAGATCGATTGCGTCGCCACCTGACCACCTACAACTATGTCAACGTCTTTACCTGATTCTTGGCTTACATAGGTTGCACTGTTAGTGGTGGGACTGGTGGGGATGTTGGAAGAACAACTGATTAACACAAGAGATGACATGACGATGATTGACGATACTACTACTGCTTTTTTCATTTAAAGCCCCCTTATTATTGTACTACCTTACAAATAATTTACAACCAACCTCCTTTCTTTTTTAAATTATATATCATCAAAAACTTACATAAGCAAATTTACACCGAAAGAAAATCAGAAATTATTTTCAAGATTTTTGACTGCAGGAAAGGCCCGGTAACATAATCACAATGGATTACCTGATTTTATTAAATGGAGCAACAGCACGAAACCGCCAAGGTTTGCTTATCCAGGGTTCGCCGGCATAATCGATATTGATCCGTGGGGCTCGTTGAATCGCCGGGGTCAAGCCTTGATCCATTATCCAAAGACGGGTAGAACGGGAAATATCTTCTCCATGAAAAGTGCGATCGATTTGCAATGCTTGCGCTACTTTACCCGGACCAGCCAAACCTTCCACGCCTCTGATCAGCACAGCCTGCGGCTCATTTTTTTTACCTGTCACCACATTGAGCATCCAATGCCGTCCATAAACCAGATACACATATAACCGTCCGCCTTCGGCATAGAGCATGTCCGTTCGCGCCGTGCGCCCCCGGGAAGCATGGCAGGCTTTGTCTTCTTCATTGCGGTAGGCTTCCACTTCGGTAATGGTGTAATAATGCAGCCCGTCGGGCAACCGCCGCACCAGAACCTTGCCCAGCAGCCTGGGAGCCACCTTAAGTACATCGTGTTGGAAAAAGTCGCGTTTAAGCTTTGCCATCGTTATGACTCCTGCTCAACCCTTCCGGCAAATGCCGCTATGAGCTTACCACCAAATAAAGCTTTCCAAGTCATCGGACCCCTTTGTCCTCATTCCGAAACCAGTTTCCCTAATTGTTTTGAAAAACTTTGACCATGTAAAGATCGCCTTGCGACATATAATGCAAATACACCTTGCCTTCGGTCCAAGATACGGCGCAAATACGGCCTTTGTTATTGTTGTCATCAATCCAACCATCGGCCATTAAAGTCCATTGGTTGGGCGACGCGGGAAAAGCATAGTAGGCTTGTATAAAAGTGGTGTCCAACCGATCCTTGATTTGGGGCACACTAATGAACCAGCTGCCATCGCCGGGGATGGTGCCTGTGTATGTGCCCAGCAAGCTTACCCCGGCTGGTCCGGCCGGGCCTGCAGGGCCTGCGGGACCGGCCGGACCCATGGGCCCCACTTGGCCGGTACAGGCACTAAGACTCAACGCCAACAAAATCCAAATCCATTTTTTCATTATTCCCTCCTCATAATTTGGGCAATCTTGCCCTTAAAGTCACCATCCCGGCCAGCAGCCGCTTTCCAGCAACCGTTTTAATACTTGCGCGCTTCATTCCTGTATTTTAATTAGACCGGAAAAGAAAAAATTTCTTCCCTTTGATAGTTTATTTTTTTGGAAAAACCGACGGGGGATCCAGGAGGATGTTTTTTGGGGATAAATTTATGATTGTGGGGGTGGGTCAAAAAAAACCCTTCAGCCAACACGCGTTGTTGGCTGAAGGGCGACTATCTAAAATCCGAAGATGATATTCACTGGTAGCGGAGCAGGGAATTGAACCCCGGACACCACGGGTATGAACCGTGTGCTCTAACCAGCTGAGCTACTCCGCCAAAGATCAGGACCTCAGAAAATACCATAGCCTTATGCCGGAATCAAGTTAATTTTAAGGCTTTTTTTAAAATTCCCCGTCCCGCCGGCAAGGCTCATGGCCGTCACTTACAGGGTTTTGCTGTACAAACGCCAGGTCTTGGTGTGCTTGCCGCCCCACTTTTTAATAGGCTCCAGGATATTTTTATTGGTTTCCACCATGAGCGAACATTCGGCCTTGCTATAACCAGCGGCGATCCCATTTTTAAAGGTTTCGGCAATGAGGGCGATATCCACCCCTTTATTGCGGTACTCCTTAGCCACGCCGGTGAGAAAGCCGCGCATGATTTCAGCGTTTTTCTTGGCCCGCAGAAAATGCCAAAACCCGAAAGGAAAAAAGCGTCCGTTCATTTTTTTTACGGAAGGATTGATATCGGGCAAATATACCGTGCATCCCACAATTTGGTCCCCGTCTTCCACGATCCAGCATATCCTGGGATCGGCGATAAATTTGAGGGCCTCCTTCATGCTATCGAATTGCCTGTCTGTCAGAGGGACGTGTCCCCAATTTTCTTCCCACCCTTCATTAAATATCTTTTTAATCTTCTCGGCTTCTTCATCCAGCCGGTTCATGTCAATGTTGCGGAAGGTATAACCATAGCGCTTTTTCAAGCGCGCCCTCATGTTCAAATAGACATCTTTAATTTTAAAGTCGCTGTACAGCATATAGGCATACCAGTCGATCTCCTTGACAAACCCGGCCATGTCCATCTGTTTCATATAATAGCGGGGCGTATAGGTGGTCATAACCACGGGCATGGGCGGATCCCCTTCCCAGCCGTCCACCAGGAAACACACTTCATCGTAAATGGTGAAACTCTCGGGCCCCACAATCTTGGTCATGCCTTTTTGCCGCACCCAGTCTTCGGCTGCCTTCATCAGGGCCACGGCCGCTTCGTCATCATCCAGGCATTCGTAGAAACCAAAAAAGCCTTCTTGAACTTTTTTAAATTCATTGTGGCGGTGGTTGATTTGCGCTGTTACCCGGCCTACTGGTTTTTTGTCGCGGTAAGCCATAAAATAAGCAGCTTCGCCAAATTCAAAGAAAGGTGATTTTTCTTTGTCCAGGAGCTTTATGGTTTCCCCAATCAAGGGCGGCACCCAATTTTTATCGTTTTTATATACCTGCCAGGGAAACATCACAAATTCTTTTATTTCTTTTTTACTGCTGATTTCTTTGATTTCCACCACGGTTATATCCCTTTCCTGAATATTATAATTTTTTTCCGCGTCTTGAAGAGGTACCCTATCCGGTTGTTGCGACGAAGTCAAGGACAGAACTACACCAGGTCCGGAACCTGTTTGCCATCACCAGGTTAGTGTTTTATCAGGCTATTACCGGTGTGGTTCCAAAACTGGATGACCCATGTTTACCAGGTTTTACTAAACAAGCGCCAGGTCTTGGTAAGTTCACCACCCCATTTTTTGACAGGTTCAATCATGCGATGATTGTTCTCCACGATCAGGGAACATTCCGACCATTCATAACCCAGTTTAACGCCTTGCGTGATGGTCTCGGCAATCATGGCGATGTCCACACCTTTGTGGCGGTAGCCCTGGTCTACCCCGGCTAAAAAGGTACGCAGGCCTTTGCTCTGCTTACGGCCTTGCAAAAAGTGCCACCAGCCCCAGGGCAAAAGGCGGCCGTTCATCTTCTGGACGGCCGGATTGATATCGGGCAAATTGACAATGCACCCGACCGGCTGGTCTTTATCCTCCACGATCCAGCATAGCCGTGGATCAGCGATCGCCTGCAAGGCTTCCTTAAAAAAATCGAATTGCCGGTCTGTCAGAGGAAAATGCCCCCAGTTCTCGGCCCAGGCATGGTCGAAAATGTGTTTGATCTTGGGCAGCTCCTGGTCGAGGTGCTTGAAATCAATGTTGCGAAAGATGAAGCCATAGCGGTCGTGCAAGCGGTCTTTCATTTTTAAAAAAACCGGTTTAACCCGTGTTCCTTTTTGCACGACGAAGGCATACCAATCGATTTCCTTGGCCAGCCCAGCCTTGTGCATGTGCTCCAGGTAATAAGGCGGTGTATAGGTAGTCATCACAGCCGGAATGCGCGGCAGGGCTTCCCACCCGTCAGCCAGAAAACAGGTTTCGTCATAAATGCTAAAACTTTCGGGACCGATGATCTTGGTCATACCTTTTTGGCGGACCCAATCTTCCGCCGCGCCCAACAGGGCCACGGCAGCCTCTTCATCATTGAGACATTCGTAAAATCCAAAAAAGCCTTCTTTGACTTGATGGGTCTGGTTGTGACGATGATTAATATGCGCTGTAATGCGCCCCACGGGCTGATGATCACGATACGCTAAAAAGTAGCCCGCTTCCCCAAAATCGAAGAAAGGTGATTTTTTCTTGTCCAGCAATTTCATGGTTTCGCCGATCAGCGGCGGCACCCAGTAAGGATCCCCCTGGTAAACTTTCCAAGGTAAAAGGGTGAAGGTTTTAAGATCTTTGGCGGTATGGACTTCCCGAATAGTAATCATGGAACTCCTCCTGCAAAATCCGGGTGGACCTTGGGTGATGAAAGATGCTCCAGGAAAATAATATTACAACTTACCTGCTTGGGCGTCAAGCCGATCCATTGCTCCGTGACCAACAGAAGTATTGCCTGTCCCGTTGTAACCATGGAAGTGCATGATGATCATCTTTTGACAGTCGCCCGATTCTATGGCAAAATTTGGCAGCAGGTTATTCCTTTTTTCCTATAGGGGGGCGTATGAACACGGTTTTGATTACAGGCGCATCGGCAGGTATCGGGCTGGCGACGGCCAGATTTTTAGCTGATCATGGCTACAAGGTAGTGGGGACCACCCGTTCCATAAAAAAACGGCAGGCTCTGGTCGATGACTTGTTGCAGACCTATGGCGAGCGATTGCAATTCGTGGAAATGGATGTTACCAGGGATGACAGCGTGGCCCAGGCCGTGGTCCAAGCTGAGAAGCTGCTGGGGCCCTTGCAGGCCGTGGTCTGCAATGCCGGCACCGGCATCTATGGCTCCATCGAGGAAATGCCCATGGACATGGCGTATACTCAAATGGAAACTAATTTCTTTGGATATTTGCGGGTGATTAAAGCCGTATTACCGGGGATGCGCCAAAGAAATCAGGGGCATTTGGTGCTGACCAGCTCCATTGGCGGCGTGGTCTGCATTCCATTTCAAGCCCACTACTCGGCCAGCAAATTCGCAGTAGAAGCGCTGACCCAGGGCCTGCGCCAGGAATTGTACGGCACGGGCGTCAAAGTTGCGGCCGTGCGGCCCGGAGATATTCAGACCGAATTCAATGATATGACCAACAAATATGTACCCGACAATTCACCTTACAAAAAGCGTTGTGAGACCTGCTGGACCACTATCGATAAAAACATGAAGATCGCGCCCAAGCCGCTGCTGGTGGCCAAAACCATTTATAAAATTTTGCGCAGCAACAATCCCAAGGCCTATTACACCGCCGCTGATTTCTTCACCGGCCTGACACCGATCCTGACCCCCATCATGAGCTCCAAGCTTAAAGAAAAAGTGATCCGCCTTTTTTACAATATTGATTTCAAGCAAACTCCGGCAGGGAAATAGGTTCTTTGGCCCAAAAGCTATTTTAGGTCTCCAAGATCTACGTTTTTTGGATAAATAAGGGGTTCCTTGTTGCTGGAGGCAGGAGTACGGCATCCCCCTCAGCTTAAGTTTCGGTGGATAAGTGCGTGCCTCTACTCATGCCATGGACGCCAAGATTGGATACAACAAACAGAAACTAATTAGTGCTTGTTGCGAAAAGGACCATTTTCCAATCCCCTCTCCCCCAAAATTGCGGAAGAGGGTTGGGGGTGAGTGGGTAAACACCTTTGATTTTAAAGATAATCCCTCACTTCCACCCTCTATGGGTGGCTGCGGAAAGGGTATCGCCCAAGCGGCGTGGACTATTTTGTTAAGATCAAAAGACGTCTTTCCGCAACAAGAACGATGGAACCAACGGTGGTTTAGTTTCAACCGAAAGGACCTTATGGATCTATTCGCACAATTAAAACCAGTAGTCATGGCCCATTTCCAAAAAGCTCGCGGCTCCCATGATTGGGAACATACGGCGCGTGTGCTCGCCCTGGCAGAACACCTGGCCCAAGTGGAAAACGCAGATAGTGAAGTGGTACAATTGGCGGCTTTGTTGCATGATATCGCCCGGCCTGAAGAGGATCATCAGCAGGGCCGGATATGCCATGCCCGTGAAGGTGCCCAACAAGCGCAAACTCTGCTGGAGCAGTTCGCTGCGCCGTCCAGCTTAATTGAACAGGTGACACATTGCATCCGGACTCACCGCTTTCGCGGCCAGCACCAACCGCAAAGTCTGGAAGCCAAAATCCTTTTTGATGCCGATAAATTGGATAGCATCGGCGCTGTAGGTATTGGCCGGGCTTTCCTTTTCGCCGGGGAGGTGGGTGCCAAGCTGCACAACAAAGGCATTGACCTCGATAAAACGCATGCGTACAGCGAGGAAGATACGGCTTATCGCGAATACTGGGTCAAGCTACGCTTCATCAAGGACCGCATACTCACCGCCGAGGGCCGCCGCTTGGCGCAACAGCGCCACGCTTTTATGGAAGGATTTTTCTCTCAGCTGGACGAGGAAACCGAAGGTTTGCGATGAGCAAGGGAAAGGATCCACAGATCAGGACCAGTGCCTTCCAAAGCAGCCTGATCTAGGTGGCAACAGGCAATTAAATCCTGCAGGCGCGGCAGGGTCCAGCTTTTTTTCCTTTGCCGGTATAGATTCTTGATCGCTGCCTGCCGGTTGAAATTAAACCATTGCTCCCACAGGGGCTGATCGCCGCGAACATCACCAATAAAATAAGCACCTTGATGTTTGAGTACCCGCCTGATTTCATCGAGCATATGACCGGGATTGTCCCATTGGTGCAGGCCCCCAAAACTAATCACGCCGTCCACACTTTGGTCGGGCAGGCTGATCGTCCCCCCTGTCTGATGGGCAACGCTTACCCTTGACCGCACGCCCAACTGCCGGGCTTGGTCCAAGGCCGCCTGTTGTTGCTCGGACTCATAACCGGCGATGATCAAATCCATATGCGAATTTTGTTTAAGCAGTTTCAGACCCGGCCAAATCCAGCCGGGACCGATCTCGAGCACCCGGCCACACGGCAGAGTCGGTTTGATGATCTTGTCCAACCAGTGATACAAGCTTGTTCCCATTAACCTCCCACCCTTCCTTCCTTGTGGTACTGAACATGATCATCCTGATCGGGTTCGCTTCTTGGTCTAATCGAAGCCTGTCGTCATCACGGGCAAAAATGGACTCCCGGTGTTGCGGCCTAAAAAGCAACATAGTGCGATAAGCTTAGGATACCATAGATATGAAGCAGAATCCCGGCAGGATAAAGGACGAAGAGTAAAACACCTTTATAAAGGTTGGTGCGGCTGGCAATCTTTTTTTAGGAACTTCTCGGAAAATTCCGCCAATTCCTCGATCTCAAAAGGTTTGACCACATACCCGTCGGCCCTGACTTCAAAGCCTTTTTCTATATCCGATTCGTTGCCTTTTACGGTCACCAAGATGACCGGAATATGTTTCGTTTCTTCATTGGTTTTCAGGGTATTGCATAGCTCATAGCCGTCGATCATAGGCATCATGATATCGAGCAGAATCAAATCCGGATGTTCCAGATAAACTTTAGCCAAGGCTTCCTGCCCGTTAACAGCGCCGACCACTTGATAGCCCCGGCTTTTAAACTGGTAGCTGATCAGGTCGATGATTTCCTGGTTGTCGTCCACAATCAATATTTTTGGTTCGGCCATAACCGCGGTCTCCATCCTTGGGATGTGATTCGGACGCACAAACGTTTCAATTATAGTCACTGGCCAGTCAAGCCGCAATATAAAAATGCCGGCCCCGCGGCTTTTTAGTTCATTACAAAATCATGACGATTGGCTTTCATGGCACCTTTAAGGTGAACAATGGCCTGACCGTGAATCATGGCAGACACGCGATTCGGTCACTTCCAGAATGGCGGCGATTTCCTTCAAGGTCAATTCTTCATAGTAATAGAGAGTTAAAACCAGGCGTTCTTTTTCCGGCAGGCGCTCAATCATCTCCGCCAACAACTCCTTGGATTCCCTGGCCGCCAGATCGGCAAAAGCATTGGTCATGCCCCGGTCGTTGCTGGAGGCATCGGCAGGCACCACGTCGCGCCGTTTCTTGTCGCGGTCTTCCATCATTTCATCCAGAGAGACCACGGGCGGAATGTTAATTTCACTGAGCATGGACTGTACTTTCTTAACCGGTAATTTCATATGCCGGGCCAGATCCTGTTCGGTGACGTTGCGATGTAGTTTCCTCTCCAGGGCTTCATAGGCTTGTTCGATCTCCCTGGTTTTCTGGCGAACACTGCGGGGCACCCAGTCCATGGCGCGCATTTCATCCAGGATGGCGCCACGAATCCGGAAGTAAGCATAGGTGGGAAATTTGCCGCCCAGTTCAGGATTGAACTTTTCAATGGCATCAATAAGGCCGATGATGCCGGCGGTCATCAAATCATCCATGTCCAGCCAGGAACGGTTTTGTGGAATGGTCATGCGTTCCATGGTGAAGCGCACCAGTGGAATGTTCTTTTTGAGCAAGGTTTCTCTGGCATTCATGTCCCCGTTTTGTTGATAAGCCGTCCATAAATCTTGATCCATTGCGTTCATTGCATCCACTCTCTTAGATTCCCAGTTCTTTGATCTTATTGAACAAGGTTTTGTAATTGATTTTCAAAAGCCTGGCGGTTCTCAATTTATTCCATCGGGTTTCCTCCAACACCTTGATGATGGTCTCCTTCTCCACTTTGCGTGCCACTTCCTGGCAGATTTCCTTGAGCGGACGGATCTGCTGCAAGTCCAACACCGGCAAGCGCTCCGGCTCATGCATGGGCTGCGCATGATTCGGCAGACGGTCCAGGTTAAAATGTTCCTTCTCCACACGGTCCTGGGTAAGCACCACAGCCCTTTTGACGGAGTTCATTAATTCCCGGATATTGCCTGGCCAGGTATATTGCTCGATCATGGCTATGACTTCGGGCGAAAACCCGGTTACTTGTTTGTTGAATTGATGGTTGAACTGTTCCAGGAAATAATTGGCCAGCAGCAAGGGATCGCCCTGCCGTTTTCTTAAAGGCGGCAGCATAACATTGAATTCATTGAGGCGATGATAGAGGTCGTCGCGAAATTGGCCTGCTTCAATGGCCTTGAGCAAATTGGTGTTGGTGGCCGTGATCAGACGCACATCAATAGGTTTTTCTTCCTTGCCGCCCAGACGCTGGATTTTGCGCTCCTGCAAAACCCGCAGCAGCTTAACCTGAGTGCGCATGGGCAGATTGCCGATCTCATCAAGAAAGAGCGTCCCTTCGTGGGCCAGCTCGAACCGGCCCGGTTTGCTCTCATTGGCGCCGGTAAAGGCACCCCGTTCATAACCGAAGAGTTCCGATTCCACCAAGGTTTCCGGTAAGGCACTGCAATCTATGCTGATGAGCGGTTTTTCAAAGCGCGCACTGCGCGTATGAATGTACTCGGCGATCAATTCCTTGCCCGTACCGCTCTCCCCTTGAATTAAAATCGTCACGTCATAAGGGGCAATGTGGTCGACCATGGCGATGATCTTTTCCATGGACGGGCTGGACCATATCATTTTGTCCTGGGTTTTTTTGGCGATGCGGTCGCGAAGCTCATTGACTTCGCTCTCGAGACGTTTGGTTTTGAGGGCATTTTTAATGGTGATGAGCAGCTCATCAATATTGACCGGCTTATTGATATAATCGTAAGCACCGAGTTTCATGCATTTTACAGCGGCCGTAATATCGTGAAAGGCGGAGACCATGATGACCAAGAGGTTTTTCTCCATGGCTTTTAATCGTTGTAGCGTTTCCAACCCATCAATGCCGGGAAGTTTGATATCCAGCAAGACCAATTCCGGTTGCAGGGTTTTAACAGTATCCAAGCCACGCTCCCCATTAAAGGCGGTTTCCACCTTGAATCCGTTCTCTTCCAATATTTTTTTTACGATCCAACAAATTTCTGGCTCATCATCAATCATTACGATCTTCGGTGCCAGTGAACTTGTCATTCAATAACCTCTGCTCTTGTGGTATTCCTTCTATTTGCAAAACCTGTACCAAATGTTAATAACCTGTTGATGAATGGTGAAAATCATTGGAATAACTTGGAATATGATTGTTTTATAAGGATATTTTCAGAAGGGATTAGTTAACAGAACCCTAATAAAAAAGCCCGGACTAAGCCGGGCTTTTTTATTAGGTAATTTAAACCATAGAAGAAGAATCACATTGCAGGATCGTCAGGGAACCACTTGTCCACCACCATTTTACCGGAAACATGATAGTGGTGGTTTTTAATAAGCCGTTTGATCTCGTCGACCTTGTCCTGCCTGAAAACCCTTTCTTTTTCATAGGTTTTCTTTAAATCAGCGACCAGTTTCTTTAATGCTTTTTCATCATGGTGCTTAATCATGCCACTTATCTCGCCCCTTTTCCCCAATAGTTGCGTTATCGTCGGATTGTCGCCAAAGCATTTTTCAGCATTTAATATTCTGTGCTTCAAACCGTAGTCCAAATGCTCAGTGACGTCTGAAAAGTGTTTGTTTTCAATCTCTTTTCTCCAGCGGTGGTAATCAATCATTTTAGTTGATGGCATATGAAACACTCCCTTCTCCGGCAACAATAGTATCGGGAAAAGTTTCCATAGCTTTAACTATTTTTTGCTTTTTCTTACGGGCAACTGGATGGAAAAAGTGGTGCCCTGACCGGGCGTGGAATTCACATCAATTTTACCATTTAGGTCATCCACAATGGTTTTGACCAAAAACAACCCCAAGCCCGAGCCGCCGCTTTGTTTGGTAAAAAACGGTTCAAAGAGATGCTCAATGTCTTCTTGCTCAATACCCTGGCCGGTATCCTTGATCTGCACCTCGGCCATGCCCTGGCCATTGCTCAGCGTCTTCACGGTCAGGGTTCCCCCGCCGGGCATGCTGTTCAAAGCATTAATAAATATGTTTAAAAACACGCGTTGCAGATTTTCATAATCCCCGATGACTTCCGGCAGGGCTTCTTCCAGCTCCAACGCCAAGCCTACCTGCTGAACCAGGCATTTCTCCCGGATAAAGGAAACCACATCTTGCACGCAATGGCTGAGCTGCATGGCATCACGCTTTAAATTAAGCGGCCTGGCAACGGCCAGCAATTCGCGGATGGTGCCATCGATTTCGGATATTTTTCTTAAAATAGTCTCCATAATACCTTTGGCTTCATCCTGGCCGTCCATTTTATTTCTTAAAAATTGCACGGAGGTGCTAATAATGGAAAGGGGATTGCGCACTTCATGGGCCATGGCCGCGGCCAGCTGACCCACTGCGGCCATGCGCTCCGCCTTGAGCAAATCCTTGCGCGTTTTCAGGAGATCATTATAGAGCCCTTTGATGCGCAGCATCACCTGCACCTTGGCCAGCAGTTCTTCGTGGTCAAAAGGCTTCAATATATAGTCATCAATACCGCTTTCCAGACTCTTGATTTTGTCCTCCCTGGAGTCCATACCCGTGACCATGATAATGGGAATATAGGGCAGACTTTTGTCCTGGCGAATGTTGGTGCAGATTTCCATGCCCGACAAATCACTCTCGCTCATGTTTTCATCAAGCACAATCAGGTCGGGATTATCCTGATAAATCTTGCGCAGCGCTTCTTCCCCATTACTGATCTGCGTTATCTCGTGGCCTGCCTGGCCCAGAATTAATTCATAAAGCAGCAAGATATCCAGATCATCATCAATGCAATAGATTTTTCCAGTCTCCATCAATCCTCCTGGGCGGGATGACGGTCCAACAGCGGACTTGATCCCGGTTGATTAATAAATTGCCCACCCCAAAGCTCGCGTAACATCGAGGTACCTGTCACCCATTAGCCTTCTCCTTAACAAGGAGAGGGCCGGCGGTATTCCCGGAATGAATTCCGGGGACTCCATGAATTTAATGAGGACGTCTTCCACGTACCCGCATGGAGCATTGCTATGGCCACGAACGCGGCTGATGCCGGCTTAATAGTGGATTAGATAAGGCTTGAGCTTGTCCAGGGCCATGAGGACCACTCTACCATTGGCTTCATTTTTAATAAATACATATTCAGGATAAAGATCGCTCCGGTAAAAAGTTAGCTGCACCAAAGGATCGCGGTAATTGCTGTAAAAAATAATTTTTCCAAAAGTTTGGGCTCCATGAAACACCTGATCATCAGGAGAGCCCTTGCCCACCAGATTGTCAAAGGTCAGTTGGTTCAAAAAAGCCACCAGCACTTCCGCATCGGCCCGGCTATTACCGGGCACTTTGGAACCGGCGTTGACCATCACCCAGGCTTTTTCGTGTCGTTCAGCGATGCGTTGCTCTTCGGGAAAATCACCCTCAATTTTATTCACCAAGGGCATGAAATCAATCAAGGTCCGGTCCAGGCCCACTTGTTCCAATTGGATGAGACATTGGTTTAAAAATACCGCAGGCACACTGACAATTCTCGATTCATCTTGATATTTGGCAAAAAGCACATCCTTATTGTCCTCGGTCTGGCCGAACTCGAGCACCTTAGGCAGGCGTCGTTGTTCCAAGCGCACGGTCAGTTGGGCTATTGGTTTTTGCAGGCCATACTGGGAGAGAATGGTTTTTCCCCAGACGGTTTCTTCTTTAACCTCCACATATTCGCTGCCCTGCAAAAACCCCATCAAACGCAGCAATCCCTGGGGATTGACGGCTTGCATCTGGGGCAGGCTGATACTCCATGACCCGGCCTCGTCGCGGTTCCTGTTCAATACTATTAGACGGTCCTCATATCGAAACTCGAGTCCGGTCACAGCCGTAAAGTCCAGGTCCAAAAGTTTTTTCCAGGGCAGTTGTTGTAGGTTGTCCGCAACATTTATCCAAGGTGCCTGGGCAAATTGTAATAGCCGGCCGTTACTTCGCTGGAGCACATAGACCGTCTTATCCTGTCCGCCCTCTGCTCCCCAAAGGCTGTCCTGATGTCCCTTTTGATCCTGCCAGCTCAATTGAAATACGGGTGGACTTTGGAAATAAGTTTTTTTGATCTGTCCTGCTTTTTTAGAACTCACGGTTTGAGCACCTGTCAGGTTGGTCAACCTGTACCACAGGTTTTCCAACCGGTTAGGATGTACCGGCGCGGACATGGGCATGGTCAGTTGCCATTGGTCAGCTTTTCGCTGTAAGTTGACCTGTTGTGCCCCAATGGTCAACTCAAGGGCTGCCAACACTTCCAACGGCGGCACCTTAACGATAGGCAGTGTATTGCCTGACGGAGTTGAATGCTTCGGTTTTTGACAACCACTGGCGACCAGCAGACTGAGCAGGGCCAAAGTAGGCCATAATTTATTTGAAGAGCATCCCATTACATCCTCCTTAGAATTCCAGGTTAAACCAGATGCCATTGTACCTGCCGGAGCAAGACGGTCAAAATATATTTTAGGGCCTGTGCTGATTTTGCAGGGGTCCTACTAATTATTGAAGCAGGGTGAACAGTATAATATAAAAAGGACATAGTCCAGTACGGGTCTGACCCTTGACTTTTCATGGGGACTGACCTAGAATCTTTCTTTCAACATTCCCATAATTCCCTGGGATTTGCCACCGTGTCATGTCCTGCCCTAGCGAATGCCATGGGCCTGCATCCTGGAGGAAGCAGAACCTGTCACCGCCCTGCTTGAAAGCAAAATGACAATCTTGTATTGCTTTACAAGGGTCGAGTGGCTCATGTCAAAAATGCCACCGGCCTGAGCCGATGGATCTTCAATGGAGAGGAAGTCTGTTATGCCTTTATCATTTCGCAAACGCCAAAAGAAAGAACGTCAACGCCGCCGGTTACTGAGCTTTTTAGCCATTCTAGCAGTTTTTCTGGTAGCTGCTGTCTATCTTTACGGCAGCCGCATCAATGTTACCATTCACATGAATAAGGGCCGCACGTTCTTCACCCAGGGCAACCTGGATCAGGCCCTGGCGGAATTCAACCGGGTGTTGCGCTTGAAAACCAATTATCCCCAGGCCGTGGATGCCATCGGCCTGATTTATTTGACCCAAGGTGATCTGGTTCGCGCTGAGATAAAATATGAACAGGCCATACAGCTGGGATTGAGCTTCAACCGCCGCTTCAACCACACCAAAATGGGCTACTCCTACCTGGCCCGGGGGATTTATCCCCAGGCGGAACTGGAATTTCGTCATGCGCTGTCCATGGCTCCCAAGGATGCTCAGACTAATCTTGGCCATGCCCTGGCTCTGCATGCCCTGGGCCGGCTGACCGAAGCCATTGACATTTATCGCAAAACCCTGTCCCTGGACCCTGATCTGAAGCTGGCCCAACAGAAATTGAATCAGGCCAGAGAGGAGCTGGACCGGGACTTCATTACCTATATAGTTGATCGCAACCAACTGCCTCTGGCCCGTTATTCCGTACGCCATCAACAGGACAAAGCTTATTATGCCCTGGCCCAATACACGGCCCATATTATTGGCTACCGCAGTAAACTCCACGGTTCCACGGGCTTGGAAAAAACCTTAGAGCCCTACCTGCCGGGCAATACCATCACCTTGACCATCGATGCCGAGTGGCAGCGGGCGGCAGACCGCGCCATGGGCTGGCGTAAAGGCAGTCTGGTAGCGCTTGACCCCAAAACCGGAGAGATCAAGGCTCTGCTCAATCATCCTTATTACAATCCCAATCGCATTGACCACGACTGGAACAAAATTATAAAAAATAAAAACCAACCCCTTAAAAACCGGGCCTTGGAAATGCTTTACAAACCGGGGTCTATTTTCAAGATTATCACGTCGGCCGGCGCCCTGGAATCCAATCTTAATCTGGAGAGTATCTTCCCGGTCACCTGCACCGGCGCTGCCCGCTATAATGAAAAAACCTTTTGGTGCTGGAAGCGCCACGGCCAGGTGGATTCCCTGCAGGCAGCCCTGGACACGTCTTGTAACATCGCCATGGCCGAACTGGGCTTTGCCTTGGGCCCTGACCGTCTCTATGAGTTTTCCAATAAATTTGGGTTTGGCATGCCCATCACCATGTCTTTCCAATCCAATGTCATGGACTTGTCGCTGCCTATTGCCACCTCGATGGCGCCTATGATCAGCGATACGCGGTTTGATCTGGCCAACCGGTCTTGCGGCCTGGGAGACAACATTATGATGACGCCCTTGCATGCAGCGCTGCTGGCGGCCACTATTGCCAATAAAGGTAATATGATGCAGCCTTATATGATCAGTGAGATTAAAAATATTCAGGACCAGGTGATTGGAAAAGGTGTACCCAGAATCATGCGTACCCCCATTCAACCTCAGACCGCCGAAACCCTGAAGACCTATATGATCGATACGGTTAAACACGGGATCGGCACCAAAGCGCAGGTGAAAGGCTTTACTGTGGCCGGCAAGACCGGCACTACCGGTGATTCCCGTCATGGGTTGAATGGATGGTTTATTGCTTTTGCGCCGGCTGAAGATCCTCAGGTCGCGATCGCAGTTTACGCGGAAAAAGAAGGCACGGGTATGGATATGGCCGCGCCCATTGCCCGCTTGTTTTTGCAACAAGTCTTGAAATAAACAAACCTGGTGCAGGGGCGAACATTCATGCGCCCCTGCACTTGAGCTATTCGCATTTATCCCGTCTATGTCCACCTGGTCTTAGAGCCCAATGACACAAGTAATATCTTTTAATTTAGCCGACCGTTTGACAGGTACACTTCATGCCGAACCGTGTAGACCGCTCCGTCGGAAGTCAATTGGGAGTGCATCAAGTGTAATTTGTCGACGATCAATTTTTCCGGCAAGTCCTGCCATTGGGCCTGCAGGCGCTTGGCTTGGGGCAGCCCCTGGCCTTGTTTAATTCGGCCTACGGTGAGGTGCGGTACAAAGGGTCGCTCTTCCAAAGCAAAGCCCGCACTGCGCAAAGCCTTTTGCACAGATGACCCCAAAGCTTCAAAAGCCCGGCAGCCCTGGCCCACACCGATCCAAATTATATGCGGCCGTTGGGTTGTGGGAAAAAAGCCCATGCCCCCCAACTGATAGGTCAACGCCGGCTGCTGCTGACTAGCATGGTCGAGCACTTGCTTAAGGAGATCCAACTCCGTTTCCGGTCGCCTGCCTAAAAAAGCCAAGGTAAAATGCATATTAGCCGGATCCACCCATTTCACGGCCGGTACCAGCGGTGCCAATTCTTGAAGTCGGCGGTAAACATGGTGCACCGTTGACTCAGGTAAAGGTACAGCTACGAATAATCGCAACTGGCTCATGTTCGCTTCCTGGGCTTATCGACCTCCAGCAGGCTCAAGCGTAAATGATTCAGGGCTGTGGTGGCCGTTAATTGCTGGATGAAACGGCGCGTGCCTTTAAGGTTCAGTACCCAATGGCCGACTTGGCCATCGGGCCGGGCCACGGCCACATGCACCATGCCCACTGGTTTGGAGGGCGTGCCGCCACCCGGCCCAGCCACACCGGTTACGGCCAATCCCCAATCAGCCCCGTGATGCCTCCTGACGCCTTGAGCCATGGCTAGGGCGGTCTCCTGACTGACCGCACCCTTGCTTATGAGCAACGTCCGCGGCACCCCCAGGCGATACTGTTTGGCTTCATTGCTGTAGGTGACCATCCCTTCGTGAAAATAACGGCTACTGCCGGGCACAGCCGTGAGGCGGCTGCTGATCAACCCTCCGGTGCACGATTCCGCCACAGCCAGGGTTTGCTGCTGCTTGAGTAGCAGCCGCCCGATCACCTCTTCCAGGCTGCGCTCACCCCGACCTACCACCGCTGAGCCCAATTTTATTTTTATTTTTTTAAACACCGTCTGAGCAAGAGCTTTTTTCTTTCTCAATGTGCTTCCGGACACAGTCAGTTTGATTAATACTTCGCCTGGCTCTTGTATCAAAAAACCCAGGTGCAAATCTTTATCCACCGGCACCAGCGACGCAGTCATTTCCTGAACAGTGGACTCGCCCAGACCAACAGTAAGCAGGGTGATGGTCTCGGCCGGCTGGCTCCGGCGGGCGCTGATTTTTTGCAGCCGCGGCCATAATTGGTGTTGCAGCAGGGGCAGACATTCGCGGGGTGGACCGGGCAGAGCCGCAATCCAACGGCCCTTATGATTAAGCAGCAACCCTGGTGCTGTGCCATTGGCATTGGGCAGGGTTTGCGCGCCTCTCGGTTTATAAGCTTGCTGGGCATTAAGGGGTGTCATGGCAAAACCCCGCTTTAGAAAACGGGTTTTAATGGCCTTAAGACTGACCGGGTCCAAGACCAAGGGTTTATGGGTTACCTGGCTGATGGCAAGCCGCGTCAAATCATCCTGAGTGGGCCCCAAGCCCCCGCAACAGATCACCAGATCGTGGGTTTGGTGAAGGTGGGCCAAGTGTTCGTTAATGATGTCCAGCTCATCAGGTACGGTGACGCGGCTGCATACCACCAGTCCGTGATCATTTAAAAAAGCGGCGATGGCCGGACCATTGCTATCCATAGGCGCATGGATCAATTCATCGCCAATGGTAAGAATGGCACTGGTAAAAGGTGGTTTCATTTTTTCTTCTTCCTATAAATCGGCAGAGCCGGAAATAAAGTATAACAGCGTCCCCTGCGGCTAATAGCATCTTTCTGTTTGTAGGGATATGGTTGCTTGTCCGGTGTAGGCCGGGTGTCTGTGCCCTACGCATGCAAACCGCTGTCCGACCAAGGCGCGGACTTCCTAGGTTCCGTTAATTCATGACCAGTCCGCCGTCAATCACCAGGGTTTGGCCGGTGACATAGCCCGCCTCCCGGGAGAGTAAAAAAGCTGCGGCTGCCGCTACCTCTTCAGGATGGCCCAACCGGCGCAAGGGGATAAGCCCTTTCACTTCTTCCAGCTTGGCCGGGCCCAGACTGGCGGTCATGGCTGATTCGATATACCCCGGCGCCAGCGCGTTGATGCGCAACCCATGGCGGCCGAATTCCCGGGCCAGGGCTTTGGTCATGCCCAGCAGCCCAGCTTTGGCACTGGCATAATTCACCTGTCCTTTGGACCCAGCCAGAGCCGCCACCGAGCTTATATTCACGATGGTGCCTTGTTTGGCCTTAACCATGTCAAAGATAACGGCTCTGCAAAAGGCCAGCGCTTTTTCCAGATTCACGGCCAGCACCTTTTGCCAGTCTTCTTCTTCCATATGCACAAAGGAGACATCGCGAATAATCCCGGCATTGTTAACTAAAAAATGAATGGATCCCCATTTTTGGTTGACCTGTTCCACCAGCTGCCTGACACTGTTCAAGGTAGTGCCCTCATCCCGCAAGGCCAGGACCTGTCCCGGTCCACCGTTTTCTTCGACCAGGCGTTCAGCCGTGGCTTTTTGATGAGCATAGGTCAAGGCCACCTTCAGGCCTTCGGCACGCAAGCGTCTAACCATAGCTTGTCCTAAAGCTCCGGTCCCGCCGGTTACCAATACTACCTCACCGTCATAGGTATAAGTCATGGCTGTTCACCTCTGGATAGAATCAAGGCCGCAGCCTTGGATGTCCCTTCCGCAGCCAGTACGATAACATGCCGCAGAGGCATGGCCAGCGGAACTGAATGCCATTTAAACCCTGCCGGCGGATGGGCATGCAGCTTACACGTTGGTGGCATCACTTGGTGCTTGAGCGCCAAACTGGCGGCCACCACGGCCATGCTGGCACCGGCATGATAAGTTTCACCCCATGCGCCTTTCAAGGCCACCGCGGGTAAAGAAGCAGGCAGCATGGCGGCGATGGCTTCCAATTCCATTTGTTCCTGCAGGCCATCGCCATTGGCGTTTAAAAAAACGGCATCCAAGTCTTGAGGCTCAAGACCGGCCTGAGCCAAGGCCCGGGTTATGGCTGATTTGAAGGCACGACCCGAAGGTTGTTTCTCATGATACATTGCCATCCCAAATCCCGCAATCATGGCTACGGGCTTACGCCCGGCCGCCCGGGCTTGGGAGCGATGTTCCACTGCCGCCAAGGCGCAGCCTTCCCCACTCATGGCTCGCAGGGATTGCTCATCAAAAACCAAAGAGTGGCGGCCGCGTTGCTTGGCGATCATTAAACTTTGCATCATTTCCTCTCCGGCCTGTTCCACCCCTCCCGTAAGAATCAGATTGGCCCGTTGGCTGTGCAAGGCCTGGCAGGCAAAATGAAAAACTTCCAAGCCCGCTGTAAAACCGCTGGTAATGGTCAGGGAAAAGGCTTCGATTCCCAAGTCAATGGTCATCTGCGAGGCAGTGGCATTGGTGGATAAATTAATAAACAGCGGCGGGTTGATGAAGGACAAGGTTCGCTGCTTCAAGGCCGCCATATACTCGGGACAAAATAAATTCTGGCCGTTGGCCACCACCACAGCCCGTTCCTTCACACCAACCTTGTCCAGCCCGGCCTGAGCCAGCACCTGCCGGCCGGCCAGACAAGCCATCAGGGCCGCCCGCTGGTGATGACGCCATCCCTTGCCGCCCAACCGGCCACGCAAATCATCTTCTATGCCGTAAAAAGCCACGGCGGGCCGGGGAAAGGGGTGGGTGATGGGGTGGGGCTGCTCAGGGCATTCACCTTTGAGCAGCCCGTTCCATACGGTTTCATGATCAGACCCAAGATTATTAAGTATGGTTACCGCGGTGATGACAACTTGGTCCTGCATCATCTCAGCTCCCGGAAAGGATGTTTAACGATCAGACTGGCTGTGTTACCGCCAAATCCCAGCGTATTGGCCATAAAGGTGGTCAGCTCCGGTCTAGCCACAGGATGCTCGACAATGGTCACCGGGCATTGAGGATCAGGTGTATGGAAATTGGCTGTAGGCGGAATAACGCCATGGTGCAAGCCTAAAATACCCACCAAAACTTCAAGAGCACTGGCCGCGCCCATGGTATGGCCCAGTAACCCTTTAGGCGCTGTGACCAGCGGTGCGCGTCCGTTAAAAAAATCATGATATACGCGGGCTTCCACAGCATCATTGCTGGGCGTACCCGTACCATGGGCCACAATAAAATCTATGGCATCAGGTGTCAGCCCTGCATCCTCCAGGGCCGCATGAAGTGCGCGCTTCAGACCCAGGCCTTGGGGATGGGGTGCGGACATATGATAGCCGTCGGTGGCCCAACCATAACCCAGCAGCTGAGCCACCGTCTTTGCGCCGCGCTCCAGCAGGGCTTCTTCTGATTCCAGCAGGATCATGACCCCGGCTTCGCCCAAAGCCAGACCGTCGCGATGCAAATCAAAGGGCCGGCAACCTGCTGGGGAGAGACTGCGCAGACTGCAGAAGCCCGCGAATTGAGCCAGAGAAATATAATCAGCCCCGCCGCACAAGGCCCGCCGGCCATGTCCTTGGCGAATATGCTCCATGCCCAGAGCCAGGGCATAACCACTGGAGGCACAGGCATTAATATTCATGGAGTGCAAGCCGGTCAAATTGAGGGCACGAGCCACGGCCAGCATGGGCCCGTGGGTAGGTGGCTCCGTACGCAACGCCTGCAGAAAAGCTGCCGTTTGCTCTTCCTCATCCGTGAGAGCAGCGTAAGCCTGATGATAGTGATGCAACTCTCCCAAGGTCGAACTGAAGAACAAAGCCGTCTCTTCATCGGCGGCATGGCCAGAGGGCGTTAACAAGCCCGCCTCTTTTAAGGCGGCCCGGCTGGCCTGCCAGGCCAGCCGGCTCACCGGCGTCTCCACCCCTTCCGGTGCGTCCTGCTCCTGCCAAGTATCAACGCCCAACCATACGGCCTGGTGCACCGGCAACCAGGACGTATCGAAGCGGGTGATGGCCGACAAGGCGGAACGCTTCTCCAGCATGGCCTGCCACAAGGGCTGACAGCCCAGGCCAAAAGGGGTAATCACCCCCAAACCAGTGACATAGACCGGCTTAATCATGTTGCTAACCTGGAATTACGTCGGTTAGCCATCTGTTCGATGGAGGCCATGAGCTGCTGATTGAGGGCGCGGGCTTTTTGCGGCATGCCCCGCCGTGCATCCGGAGGCAGAGGTTGGGGAATCAGGGGATCTCCAAAGCAGACCTCGATGGGATGAGGTTTAATAAAAAAATGATCAGGCGGCAAGGCTTCCCAGGTGCCGCGGATGAACACAGGCACAATCGGTACCTGGCACTCAATGGCCAGCATGGCCAACATGGCTTTAAACGGTTTAATACTATTATCGCGGCTGCGGGTGCCCTGGGGAAACATCAACAGCGAACAACCGGCGTTAACCATGGTCATCAGACGGCGATAATTACCGGTGGTGAGCGAGGTGCGTTCAAAAGGGAAATTGTGGTAGGATCCGAGTTTGACAAAAAAAGTCCACAGCAGGTTATCATAGAAATGATCCTTGGCCGCGGCCACATAGGTCGTGCGGCGCAAGGCTTTGGGCAGGCCTTCCAGCACCGCCCAAAAATCGAGATGGCTGTAATGAGTAGGTGCCAGTAGACATTGCTTCAGGGAAACTAATTTTTCCTGACCCTGAAAGGTCAGGCCGCACCAGTGTTTGAGAAGGATCCCCATACCGGTGAGACTGACCACTTGACTGAGACGAAAAAAGGCATTGACGCCCAGCCCCAAGCGGTGCAAGGTATTTTGATTCAACCCCGGCAGAGGTTGCTCTGAGAAAGCAGCCAAATTCATCACACCTTTATTTGTTATAAACGGCCGTGCCACAAGCAACCGTGACGTTCATACCGGGCAGTGGAAGCGTTTTAGTCGCTGTCACAACGTAAAAACAAGGACAGGGGTGAGTTCCGGGGTTACAGAATTTCGACTACCTTGAGATGAAAATTCAAAGTCTTGCCGGCCAGTGGATGATTGGCATCAATAGTCACCTGGTCATCCTTGATGTCTGTAATGGTGACGTTCATGGATTGTTTGCCATCACTGGATCTGATCTCCATGATCATGCCCGGTTTTAACTCCACATCCATAGGCAGTTGTTCCCGCTTCACTTGCGTGCTCAGGCCTTCTTCCACCTGGCCGTAAGCGTCCTCCGGCCCGATGGTCACAATTTTGGTTTGTCCCGGCTCCATGCCCAGCAGAGCTTTTTCCACGCCGCTGATCAATTGTTCCTGACCAACGACCACTTCCAGGGGTTCTCCTGCGGTGGATTCATCAAAGGTGGACCCGTCCTCCAATGTCCCGCGGTATTCCACTTTTACTTTATCACCAGCTTTAACAGGCATAGGGTGTTCTCCTTTTTAAATAATAATCGCGATTAAGCCCTGCGCTGCGTTGACCCTTGAGGACACAGCCTTATTTAAGTCCCCGGCTTCCCGGTTTAACCGCTTCCACCCCGGCTTGACACAAGGGACAGTTTTGGGATGGATAAATCTCAGCTTCCACCTTAAGCAGCGCCGTCAGGGGTGCGCCCAATTGCGGCGATTCGCTGCTGCGGTCCACAAACGTCCCCACGCCAATGACCTCGGCCTCGAAACTTTTGGCCAGGTTAATGGCCTCTTTTACCGATCCGCCGGTAGTAATCACATCTTCCACGGCCAGCACCCGTTCACCGGGCTTGAGGCTAAACCCGCGGCGCAAGGTCATGCGGCCGTCAACCCGTTCGCAGAATAAAGCCCGCACCCCCTTTTGACCAAGGCGGTAGAGGGCTTGAGCCACCTCCTGGGCAATCACCACTCCGCCCAAAGCCGGACCCAGGACCACTTGCACATTCTGGTCTTTATAGGACTCGGCCAGAGCCTCGGCCAATTGACTGGCCATGCCCGGATATTGAGTCACCAGGGCGCACTGCAAATACTGGTTGGAATGATTGCCTGAACTGAGAATAAAATGGCCGCTTAACAGAGCCTGGGCTTCTTCAAACAGTGTGCGAACGTCTTGCGCTTTCATAGGTTTTGACCGCCTCCTCCATTTCTTCGTAAACCGCACGAACCACCCGCAGAGGATCAGGAGCCTGCAGAATGGGGCGGCCAATCACAATATAATCCGCACCGGCGGCAATGGCCTGGCGGGGAGTCATAATGCGTTTTTGATCGCCGGCTTCGCTGCCGGCCGGCCGTATGCCCGGCGTCAGAATCACAAAGTCCGGTCCGCAAGCCTTGCGGATGGCGACGATTTCATGAGGGCTGGCCACTACCCCGTCCAATCCCGAAGCCATGGCCAATTTGGCCAAATGCACCACCTGCGTTTGTATTTTGCGTTTGATGAATAGTTCTTCTTCCAACGTTTTTTGATTCATCGAGGTTAAAATGGTAACCCCCAGCACCAAGGTTCTGGGCTGGCGCATTTTCTTGGCCACCTCGGCCGCAGCCTTGGCGGCGGCTTTCATCATCTCTTTGCCACCGCTGGCATGAACATTAACAATCGTGGCCCCGATACGGCAGGCATTGGTCACGGCACTGGCCACGGTATTGGGAATGTCGTGAAATTTGGCGTCATAAAAAACCCCGAAACCGCGGCGCCGTACGTGCATCACCGCGCTTGGTCCGGCGGCGGTCAGTAATTGCGTGCCCAATTTATATTGTGTGACCACGCCCTGCATTTTATTCATGATCAATTCGGCGTTTTTGATATCATCCACATCAAGGGCAACAAACAGGCGGTCTTTAACATTCACGGTCATGGCAGGGCCTCACTTTCGTGCTTTACCACCACCAGCAACCAGCTTTCGCGATACATCTGACCATGGCCATCCCGGGCGGTTAGGGTTATTTGATCAGCTCCATTTTGCCAGGGACGGGGGAGGGCGATACGAAGCAGGCCGGTGGCTTTATTAATCTTCACAGAATATACTGAAGCACCGCTCTTGGCAACCAATGTTTTAAATACCTGGCCGGTCCGCATGTCTTCGCTCAAGGTTGCTTCAATAGTCGTGAGAGGGCCCAACACCCGGGCGCCCGGTTCAGGCCGGCGCGACAGTAAACGCAGTGGTTTTTCCCGCAGCAGACGCTTAAACGTGGTGGTACTGACACCATGCACGATCATGGTGCGATGCCAGCGCATAGGGTCTGTATCGGGCGCATTGCTGCCTTTGCAGACCGTGAACAACAATTGATATCCTGCCGCCTGCGCCGCCGCTCCTGCCTGGCGGTCCCAGAGCCCATAGGGATAGGCCAAGGCCACCACGGGCTCCTTGGTCCAGGCTTCAATTTTTTCTTTGGAGATTGTCATTTCCAGGTCCAGACGCTGCTGATGAGTTTCTATGGTTTCGTTGGGACCAAATTTGGTCAGCTTGCCGTGGGTCTTGGTGTGTGAGCCGATTTCATAACCTGCCTCAGTCAATGACTGCAATTGTGCCGGTGAAAGACCGAGCTTGGAGCCGATGAAATCAGTGTACACAAACAAGGTGGCTTTATATCCCCGCTTATCCAGGCTAGGTTTACCATAGGTCATGAAATCTGCGTACCCGTCATCAATAGTGATAAGAAGTGGTTTGGCCGGCCAAGGGCGCTTGCCGGCACGCGCATCCAAGACCTCCTTGACGGTCATGGGTGTATATTGTTCCTGGGCAATAATAGCCAATTGCGCTTCAAATTCCTTTTCAGTCACAGCATAAACATTGTGTTCGGCGACCGGTCCAAAACGATGGTAACAGAGCACGGGAATGACCACCGTGGGGACTGACCTAACCTCGGCACCGGACCAGTTGACCATGATTAGCAACAGTCCCAGCACGGCGCCTGGCCATAAGCAACGTGATTTACTTTTCATCTGCAAACTCCTCTGAATCAGAACTGCTGGTCAAGCCCTGTTCCCTGATAGCCGGCGCGACCGGAACATGCACCCCCCCTTGTTTAGCCAGAGCGGTGATGCCCCATCCCACCAGAGCGCCCACCACATAACCAGCCAGCACGTCCAGCGGAAAATGTCCGCCCGAGTAAACTGTAAAAAAACCGATCATCAAGGCCAGAGCCAGCATGGGCCAGCGCAGACTGGGATCAAGACGGCTGACCACCACGGCCAGGGCAGCGCTGCTGGCGGCATGGGTAGAGGGAAACGACAAGGAGACCATAGAAAGATCCCGCAACGGCGCCGACAGATGCACCTGGTCAAGGGCCAAAAACGGCCGGGTTCGGTTAAAGAAAGGTTTGAACATTTGGTTCTGAACCAGATTGGTCAGAATCACTGCAGCCGCGCTTAAAAGCATGGGAGCCACCAGTCGTCGCCACCCTTTCCACAAGCCATACAAGCAGGCCCCGGCTCCGGCAAAAAGTAAAATCATCTGATCACGGGCAAAGTGATAGGTGATTTGCGCCAGCCAGTCCATGTACAACCGGCCGTTGATCCAGTGAAAGACCGTGACATCCAGCAGATAGACTTTTTCCAATAAAGCTTGCATGCTCATGGCCTGCCCGCACCCACCAATTGTTTGATGCGGGTGTAGCCTTTACGCCGCATATAAGCCTTGAGACCGGGCAGAAGATTTTGCGCAGTTTGAGGATCGCGAAAAGTACCTGTCCCCACCTGTACGGCTTGGGCGCCGGCCAATAAGAATTCAATGGCATCTTGCGGTGTTTCAATGCCGCCGCAGCCCACCACGGGGATGGATACAGCGCCCGCCACTTTATAGACCAGATGCAAAGCCACCGGTTTGATGGCCGGTCCGGAAAGACCGCCGGTGATGTTGGCCAGCACCGGCTTTTGCTTGTCAATGTCCATGCGCATGCCGATAAGGGTGTTGATGACCGTGAGCGCTTCAGCGCCGTTTTCCTCAGCCGCGCGGGCCAAAGGCACGATGTCCGTTACATTGGGAGATAGTTTCACCCACAAAGGTTTGCGCAACTGCCGGCGCACATGCTTGACCAGCCGACCCAGCACTTTGGGATCGCGGCCAAATTCCAGGCCGCCGGCGTGCACATTGGGACAGGAGACATTGAGCTCCACCCCTTTGATGCCGGGCACACGATCAAGCCGTTTGGCCACGCTCAGGTATTCCTCCTCGGAGGATCCGGCAACATTGGCCAAGACCACACAGGGCAGCTGGCTCATGGCCGGCGCTTTTTCCCGGCAAAAAGCTTCCAGCCCCACATTGGCCAGGCCAATGGCATTGAGCATACCTGCCTGGCATTCCACCACCCTGGGCATCTTATTGCCCGGCCGCGGCGCCAAGGTCACACTCTTGGCCACCAGGCCGCCCACCTGCCGGAAATCCAGGTAAGGTTCCAGTTCCAGGCCATAGCCGCAGGTACCTGAAGCCAGCAACACGGGATTGCGCAATTTCAGCCGTCCCAGGGTTATGGATAAATCGAGGGAGGAAGATTTTTTTAACGTTGCCATGTCACATCCTCACCTTTAAAAATCGGGCCGTCTTTGCAAACTCGCTGGTAGCGGTTCTGAACTGTCACCACGCACCCATTGCAAACCCCCAGGCCACAGGCCATAACTTCTTCCAGGGAAACCTGACAGGCCACCCGGTAGGTCTGACACAACTTGGCTACAGCGGCCATCATGGGCCAAGGCCCGGCACAATAGATTGTGAGGTTTTTAGTTTGCTGTTGCAGTCTTTCTTCCAGCAGCTGCGTCACCAGTCCTTGTTGGCCGAAGCTGCCGTCATCCGTAGTGCAGGCCACCCGGGCGCCGGTTAAGCCCAGTTCCTTGCGCAGCAGCAGATCCTCTTGGCAGCGTCCACCGATCATAATGTCCATGGGAATGCGTTTGGCCTGCAGCGTCTCCGCCAGAAACAATAAGGGCGCCACCCCGAAGCCCCCGCCGACCAACACCGCCGGGCTTTTACCTTGATGTTCAAAATGATTACCCAAGGGACCCAGGAGATCAAGCGGTGCCTGTAGCGGGGTCTGCCGCAAGAGTGCACTGCCTTGGCCCACCTGCTTGATGAGCAGCTCAATGGTATTACCCCGGCTGCGGCAAATGGAAAAAGGACGTCTCCAGAAAGGAGCCCCCGGCCCGGTAATTTTAACTTCCACGAACTGGCCGGGTCGGGCCCGGCGTGCCAGGCCCGGTGCCTCGAGCACCAGATGAGCATAAAGACCAAACTCTTTTTTCTTGATCAGTTTAGCTATCATAGGCTTCCTAAAACTAGGGTTGTTAAAGTCCTTGTCCTCATAGGGACATTAGGCGGATTTAAACCAATCGTTTTGATAAATGACGTTGCCGGCCACCAAGGTCATGGCCACATCACCCGTCACTTCCCAGCCATGAAAAGGCGTATTATCCGATTGGCTGATAAAACGGTGGCGGTCAATGATCCGCTTGCGTTTAGGATCAAAAATAACTATATCCGCATCATCGCCAGGACCAAGGCTGCCTTTGGGAATACCCAGAATGGCGGCCGGTTTAAAGGACATGCTGGCCACCAGGTCGGGCAGGCTCATGCGGCCTGTTGCCACCAAGGCATGCAGGCATAAAGACAAGCTGGTCTCAAGTCCACAAATACCGGGTGCGGCTTGATCGAACTCCATTTCCTTTTCCCGCCGGGAGTGAGGTGCATGGTCAGTGGCAATAACATCAATGGTGCCGTCACAGACCCCGGCCAGTAAGGCTTCCTGATCGCTGGCTTCGGGAATGGGCGGGTTAACCCGGAAGTTGGTATCAAAAGTTTCCAGACAGGCATCGGTGAGGGTGAGGTAATGCGGCGCTGTTTCTGCTGTGACCTTAACACCCCGTGCTTTGGCTTCCCGGATCATGCGTACCGCCCCTTGGGTGGACACGTGGGGGATGTGGATGCGGCTGCCGGTTTCTTCCGCCAGAATAATATCGCGGGCGATCATTATTTCCATCGCCGAGCGGGGCACACTGGGCAGCCCCAGCTTGGTTGCCGTAAAGCCGGCATGAGCCACGCCTTTCTTGGCCAGAGATTTGTCTTCCGCATGATTGATGATCAAGAGATCGAGCATATTGGCATAAAGCAGGGCGCTGCGCATCAAGGCCGGTGATTCCACTGGATCCCCGTCATCCGTAACGGCCACCACGCCGGCAGCTTTCAATTCGCCCATCTCCGACAATTCCTTGCCCGCCCGGCCTTTGGTAATGGAGGCCAGAGGATAAACATTAACCACGCCTTGGGTTTTAGCTTTGGACAGAATCAACTCCACCATGGCCAGGTTATCAATAGGCGGATTGGTGTTGGGCATACAGGCCACACTGGTGATGCCGCCGGCCGCAGCCGCCCGAGTACCGGAAGCAATGGTTTCTTTGTATTCATAACCCGGTTCACGCAGGTGAACATGCATGTCCACCAACCCGGGCGCCACCACCAGGCCTTGGGCATCAATCACCTGGTCCGGCTTATCCACCGGACTTTCTTCCGGTCCGGTCACCCTGACCACCCGGCCGTCTTCAATCCCTACCTGCCCCGGTTGATGAATCCCGTGTTTGGGATCGATGATGATTCCGTTTTTAATGAGCAGCTTCATCCACCGCACCTCCCGAGAGCAAATACAAAATAGCCATACGTACCGCCACCCCGTTGGTGACTTGATTGAGGATGACCGAATGTGGACCGTCCGCCACCCGCGGAGAAATTTCAATACCCCTGTTCATGGGTCCGGGATGCATGATCAGCACATCCGGTTTGGCCAATGACAGGCGCCGGGCATTAACACCGTAGAGGTTGGCATACTCGCGCGCACTGGGAAAAAGCTGGCCGTCCTGACGTTCCAATTGAATGCGCAGAATATTGATGACATCGGCATCCACCAAGGCGTCTTCCAGACGGTGATGAATCTCCACGCCCAACTCGGCAAACCGTTTGGGCACCAAGGTGGCCGGGCCCACCACGCGCACCGTGGCGCCGAATTTTAAAAGTCCATGAATATTGGAGCGGGCCACGCGTGAATGAGTGATGTCGCCCACCAGCGTGATGATTTTATTATCCAGACCGCCCTTGCGTTCCCGGATGGTGAACATGTCGAGTAGACCCTGGGTGGGATGTTCATGGGTGCCGTCGCCGGCGTTGATCACATGGGCATCAACATTCCTGGCCACCATGGCCACGGCCCCGGAACTGGAATGACGCATGATAATGGATTGAACATTCATGGCCTGAATATTTTTTACCGTGTCCAGCAGGCTCTCGCCTTTTTTCAAACTGGAGGACGAGGCTGTAAAGTTGACCACATCCGCCGAAAGACGCTTGGCGGCCAATTCAAATGACGTTCGCGTGCGGGTGGACGGTTCGAAGAATAAATTAATCACCGTTTTGCCCCGTAGCGAGGGCACTTTCTTAATGGGCCGTTGCACCACTTCTTTGAAGGATTCAGCCGTGTCCAGAATTTCCAAGATTTCTTCCTTGGACAGTTCCTCCAGCCCCAGCAGATCTTTGCGGTCAAGTCCCACCGCCGGCCTCCTCTCCGAAAGACGAGTGATTATTTTTCAAGATAGACGCCCTCATTATTTTTTTCGCCATCGAGGATGACGATAACTTTTTCACTGCGGGCAGTGGGAATGTTCTTGCCTATGAAGTCAGGATGGATGGGCAGTTCCCGATGACCGCGATCAATGAGTACCGCGCATTGGATGGCCTGGGGACGTCCGTAATCATTGAGTTCATCCATAGCGGCCCGTATGCTTCGGCCGGTAAAAATCACATCATCCACCAGCACCACTTTTTTGTCATTTAAACTGAACGGTAAGTCGGTCGGTTGCTGGCTTTTTTTAATGTTGGCACGGGTATGGGCGTCGTCCCGATGAAAGGTGATGTCCAGCGCCCCCACCGGCACCTTAGCCTTTTCGATCTTTTCAATCTCTTCGGCCAGACGATGGGCCAGATCATCGCCCCGTTTGACAATGCCGACTAAAACCAGGCCGGTCACACCATGATTACGTTCGCAAATTTCGTGGGCAATGCGGGTGATCGCACGGCGGAGATGTTCATGATCCATGAGTTCTATCTGACGGTCTGCCTTCAAGGCGGCCTCCTTGTAATGCTCGGGCGTGCAAGTACTAAAAAGAAATGCTGTCCTGTTAAGCCTTAACCTTGAACTGGAGTATGCGGATGAAAGGAGAAAGTGCCACAGGGGGTGCCCCGGCATGCATCCTTACCAGCCTCACAGAACCAGTTTAAAGGATTAGGGATTCAATTACCGCCAGCATACAAGGCCGGTGATCATCTGTCAATACCGCTTGTCATGATAGCCTGGTTCGCAGCTCCTATCGGGGAAACTCTTTCTTAAACGGCCAAAGTATGACTTAATTGCGACTTATCACACAAAGGACGCAAAGGTCACCAAGTTAAAAATAGGAACAGGAGTTGTCCTTTTTTGTGATCTTCTTTAATTGTAGAGGCGCAAAACGTCAAGCCCGCCCGGTTAAGGTATTTTTATAATGGGATGCCTTCGGCTGTGCAAAAACCTATGTCTTGCAGACATGAAATCTTAGGCAAAAAGTTAAGGAATGCTATTGATCAAGGCCGCAGAGGTAAGGCCGTATAGGATATAAAAAAAGAGGAGAACCAATGGTTCTCCTCTTTTTTTATTAACTGCATCTAGCGATGCGTTTAATGCTATTTCTTTTTTGCTACTTTTTTTGCGGTGGCTTTCTTAGCAGTCTTCTTCACAGCTTTTTTCGCAACCTTTTTCACTGCCTTCTTAGCTGCTTTCTTTGCTACTTTCTTAACAGCCTTCTTAACAGGTTTCTTTGCTACTTTTTTTGCCGCTTTTTTTACTGCCATTTCATGTCCTCCTTGAGATTTGTTGAAATAGTTTTGAAAGCACCTTTGTTTTTTTATAACACACTTTCACTTTGGAACGAACTTTTTTTTAATGTATAAAATATTTTATTGTTAGCGTTAGTATCGATGTAATCTCTTCTTACTTAAAATTTTTTTCATTGTACCGTGATTTTTTTTATCTCATCACCAACAGTGATGGCTTGCACCACATCCATGCCTTCGGTTACTTGCCCGAAAACCGTATACTTGCCGTCCAAACTGGGTTGCGGATTTAAACAAATATAAAATTGACTGCCCGCACTGTCAGGATCAAAAGCACGCGCCATAGCTACTGTGCCGCTTAGATGGGGGCGCGCATTAAACTCCGCCTTGATGGTGTAGCCGGGCCCCCCGGTGCCGTCGCCTTGGGGACAGCCCCCCTGAATGACAAAACCCGGTACTACCCGATGCCAGGTCAGATGCTCGTAGAAATGTTCTTCCACCAATTTGATGAAGTTGGCCACGGTTTGTGGAGCATCGTCTTTAAAAAACTTAAATTGGATGATGCCCTTATTGGTTTCGATTACCGCAAGCTGGTAGCGATTACTATCTTCACTCATGAGTAGGATCTCCTGTTGTTGCCTGCAAGCTGCAGGCCTGATGAACAACCTGTGCGGTTATATAACTTGCCATTAACGAACGTCCACATGCAGCATGCGGTCTCCCACCCGGATGGCCTCCACCACACCCATGCCTTCCGTCACCTGACCAAAAACCGTATACTTGTGATCTAGAAAAGGCGCCGGGGCCAGGCAAATATAAAATTGGCTGCCCGCGGAATCCGGATCCTGGGCGCGCGCCATAGCCACCGTGCCCTTGAGATGTGGCTTGTCATTGAATTCTGCTTTAATGGTGTACCCCGGTCCTCCGGTGCCATTGCCGTTGGGGTCACCGCCCTGAATGACAAAACCCGGTTCCACGCGATGCCAGGTTAAACCGTCATAAAATTTTTTGTTGGCCAACGCAACAAAATTTTCCACTGTCTTGGGAGCAACTTCGGGAAAAAATTTAAAGACAATCGTACCTTTGTTGGTTTCAATAACCGCTTCATGATAGGCCTGCGGGGTAGGCGTTGGTTCTGTCGCTGTTGGCGTGGCCGCGGCCTGATCACCTGCTGTCTCCGATGAAGACTGGGTTACCGGTGTGCTGGAACAGCCGCTCCAAACGAAAAGTAGTACCGCCAGAGTAAAAAGATAACGTACGCGCATAATATCCTCCTATGATTTTTTCTTTTTGTGCGCTGATGCCCAGTGGGTATCCCGTCTTCCAGTAATTAACGTCCTTAATCAACAGGACGATTGTAAGTATAGGCGCGGGGTAAAATAATTTTGCCTCTGCTTCCTTCCTTACGGACCGTCTTGTTGTGGTTACTTAAGCAAAACTTTTAAATAATTTAATTTTCCGCCGGCCAGGATAATTTCTTTTTCCATGGCTGACCATTGATAGGTGACGTCGATCTCATGGCCTGAGGAAAGATTGTGCACCTTCAAGGGCTCCCCTTTTTTGATGCGTTTTTTCAACTCCGGCAGAAAAAGCTCGTCGCCGTCTTTAATCAGATTATAGTCGTTGCTGTTGGCAAAGGTTAAAGGCAGGATACCAAAGTTGATAAGGTTGGCGCCGTGAATGCGGGCAAAGGACTTGGCGATCACCACTCGTATGCCCAGATAACGCGGTGCCAGGGCAGCATGTTCCCGGGACGAACCTTGTCCATAATTTTCCCCGCCGATGATGTATCCGCCCTGCGCGGCTTTGGCTCTGTCGGCAAAGCTGTGATCCAGTCCGGAAAATACATATTGGGCAATAGCAGGAATGTTGGACCGCAAGGGCAGTACCTTGGCCCCGGCGGGCATAATGTCATCGGTGGTAATATGGTCACCCCATTTGGCCAGCACCACGCCCTTATCTTCCGCCGGCAAAGGATTGAAAACAGGTAATGGTTTGATGTTGGGCCCGCGCACAATGGCCAACTTGTCGGTAGCGCCTTTCTTGGGCAGGATTACCAGACTGGAATGAACTTCGGCTTTCTTGGGCATCGCCAATTTTTTAATATTGGTAATGGTTCGAGGATCAACCACCTGACCCGCCAAAGCCGCGGCCGCAGCGGTTTGCGGCGATACCAAATAAACTTCAGCATCCTTGGTGCCTGAGCGACCTTTAAAATTGCGGTTAAAGGTTCTCAGTGTCACCGCACCCGATGCCGGCGCCTGACCCATGCCGATACAGGCACCGCAGGCCGGTTCCTGCACCCGGGCACCGGCGGCGATCAAGGCCGCCAAGGCGCCGTTGTTGGCCATGGCATTGAGTACTTGCTGGGAACCGGGGGTAATGACCAGAGAGACATTGGGGTGTACCTGCCGGCCGGCCACGATGCCGGCCACGGTCACCAGATCGGCCAGAGAGGAATTGGTGCATGACCCGATCACCACCTGCTGCGGCTTGAGACCTTTGAGCGTTCTCACGGGTTTAACCGCATCCGGTGAATGCGGGCAGGCTGCCAAGGGTTCCAAAGCGGAAAGGTCAATCTCAATCGTCCCGCCAGAATAAACCGCACCTTTGTCAGGCGTAATAGCGGTAAAGTCACGTCCCCGGCCCTGATAAATTAAAAAAGCCTTGGTCACTTCATCAGCCGGAAACAGGCTAGTGGTGGCACCCGTTTCAGCGCCCATATTGGTAATGGTGGCACGCTCCGGCACGGACAGGGTTTTAACTCCCGGCCCGGTGTATTCCAGAATTTTGCCCACCCCGCCTTTCACGGAAAGACGACGCAGTACTTCCAGGATTACATCCTTGGCGGAGACTTGCCGGGAAAGCCGGCCGGTCAGATGAATATTGATGACCTCCGGACAAGTCAGATAAAAGGGCGCGCCTCCCATGGCTGCCGCCACATCCAGACCGCCGGCGCCGATGGCGATCATGCCCAATCCGCCGCCTGTGGGGGTGTGGGAATCAGAACCCAGCAGGGTTTTACCGGGTTTGCCGAATTTTTCCAAATGCACTTGATGGCATATGCCATTGCCGGGCTTGGAAAAAATGGCGCCGAATTTGTTGGCCGTGGTTTGCAGAAAGGCATGATCATCAGCATTTTCAAATCCCGTTTGCAGGGTATTATGGTCCACGTAGGACAAGGACAACTCTGTCCTTACTTTCTTCAAGCCCAGGGCTTCAAACTGAAGCCAAGCCATGGTCCCTGTCGCGTCCTGGGTCAAGGTCTGATCAATTTTGATGGCCAAAGTAGCGCCGGGCGTGAGCTCGCCTGCCACCAAATGACGGCCAAGTATTTTTTCAGCGGCATTCCGTGCACGGCCTTTGGCAGTTGCAGGCTTGGCTGATTTTTTTAAGCTAATTTTTTTATTCACAATATCACCTCAATCATGATGGGTTTTATTTCTGTGCTTTGGGCATCAGGGAACAGTGGCTGTGAACGCGGTGGCCGGCACTGTTTCTCGTCGCAGGCCACAATGGGTTGTGCCTATATTCAGGATACGGATTAGACCCTTAAATTACAAGGCGTCGGCGATAAGCAAGGCTATCGTCGCAAAAAACGTTGAGCTTACTTATGCAAAATCTAATCGTTCCTGCTCTAGGCCTCTTCATGTTTGACGTAGGCTTTGGGGCCTTCTTCAAAGAGATTACCACCATGCAAATCCAAAGCCACCACTGCGGGGAAATTTTCCACATGCAGACTATAGATCGCTTCCGGTCCCAGCTCTTCAAAAGCCAACAGGGCAGCACCTTTGATCTTGGAGCCATAATAGGCTCCGGCACCACCAACAGCCGCCAGATAAAGCGCACCATGGCGCTGCACTTCGGCCACGGCTCCACTGCTTAAAGGACCTTTACCCATGAAGCCGACTACCCCTGATTCCAACAGCGCGGGCATGAATGATTCCATGCGATTGCTGGTAGTAGGCCCGGCGGAACCGATGGCTTCACCTGCTGCCGGCGGTGTCGGGCCGACAAAATAAAGCAATTGTCCTGCAAAATCCACCGGCGGTTTCTTGGTCTCGGCGATAAAATCATTGATTTTGCGCAGCGCGGCATCACGGGCTGTTACCAGGGAGCCGCTGAGGTATATCCATTGTCCCACTTTCAGTTCATGCAAAATATTTTTATCCAACGGTAATTGCAGGTTAATGTGACTCATAATTCCACCTCCGCCAAACGATGACTGTGACACTCCACATTGACGGCCACCGGCAAGGATGCGATGTGACAGGGCGCGGCTTCAATGGCCACCGAAAGTGCGGTAGTGGAGCCGCCCCAGCCCTGAGGTCCAATGCCCAACTCATTGATCCGTTTTAAAAAGACTTCCTCCATCTTGGCCAATTCCGGATCAGGTGAAGGCTGGCCGATCGGGCGCAGCAGCGCTTTTTTGGCCAACAAGGGCGCGGTCTCAAAATTACCACCCACCCCCACGCCCACGATCAACGGCGGACAGCTGGCAGCGCCGGTCTCGCGGATGGAGGATACCACAAAATCACCCACGCCATGCCGGCTGGCGGAAGGGGGGAGCATGGCCAGGCGACTGGCATTTTCGCAGCCGCCGCCTTTAGCCATGATAGCCAATTTCAATTTATCACCTTTGACAATTTCCTGATGCACAATGGCAGGTGTGTTGTCCCCGCTGTTGCCACGGGTAATGGGATGGACCGTCACCGACCTGCGCAGCCGTCCCTGGTCCGTGGCTTGGCGCACGCCTTCCTGCACCGCATCATAAAGTAACCCCCCGCTGATGCGCACTTCATCGCCGATTTGGGCAAATACCACGATGAGCCCTGTATCCTGGCAAAGGGGAAAAACTCCGGCTTCGGCTTTTTCGGCATTCTCCTGCAGTATTTCCAGGGCTTGTCTGCCCAAAGGAGAAACTTCATCCAGCACGGCTGTTTTTATGGCTGTTGTTATTTCAGGATTCGCTTTGAAGTTGATCTGTTGAATAGCCGCTGCAATCTCGGCAGCAATGTAATCCATTCTAATATCGCGCATACTTTTCCTCCCTGGCCCAGCCTAAGATTGGGCAGATCCTTTAAAATTGGTTGTGTATCCAAATTCAGCCGGCGTCTTTTTTAAACCTATTTTAATTTAACCATTGATCGATTTGGCGGCACAGACCTTCTACAGAAGCCGCACTCTGGGCCAAAGCTTTCTGATCCTCCGGGTTCAAGGCGATCTCCACCACCTGTTCGATACCCTCACGCCCTAACACCACCGGTACGCCGAGGAATATATCCTTAAAGCCATAGGCCCCCTGCAAATAAGCTGCGCAGGGTAACAAGGCCCGTTCATCTCTCAAGATGGAGGCCACCATCCTGACCGTGGCCGCGGCCGGAGCATAATAAGCACTGCCGCTTTGCAGGAGTTTGACCATCTCCCCGCCACCGTTGCGAGTGCGGTTAATTATAGCTTCCAAGGGCTCTTTAGGCAACAGCTCTGTCACCGCCGCGCCGGCCACCCGCGTCATGGGCACACAGGGCACCATGTCATCGCCGTGGCCACCAAGTACCGTGGCCGCCACTACTTGCGACGATACCGACATGGCTTGTGATAAAAACCAGCGGTAACGGGCTGAATCCAAAATACCGGCCATGCCCACAATGCGTTTGGGATCCAAGCCACACGTTTTAAAAGCTGTATAGGCCATGGCATCAAGCGGGTTGGTGACCACGATCACTATGGCTTGAGGGGAATGGGCCAGGGCTTGCTGGCTCACGCTTTTTACAATGTCAAAATTGATTTTGAGCAAGTCATCGCGGCTCATGCCGGGCTTGCGGGCCGCACCGGAGGTAATCACGATCACCTCGGAGCCGGCCGTGAGATGATAATTAGCCGTGCCGGTCGCCTGGCCGGTATAACCCAGGACCGTGCCTGCCTGATTGAGATCGAGGGCTTTGCCTTGGGCTAACCCCTCGGCAATATCCACCATGACCACATCACCTAATCGTTGTTCTAAAATCTGCTGCGCCACGGACGCGCCCACATTACCGGCCCCAATGACCGTTATCTTTGCTCTTGCCATTTATTCCTCCTTTGGATTGGAGCCAGCCACAACCGGCACTGGTTCAATAATAGGATCAATATTCCCAGACACAAGGAAACCCCCGTTCCTCAGGGGTAAACGCCTGGGCTGGAAATTATTTCTTAACAATCACGATTTTTTTAGGACCTATTTCGCGGTGGCCGCTTTGATCGTCGATGATTATTTTGTAAAGGTAAATGCCCGAGGCTACTTGGCTGGTATCCCACATGGTGCGGCCAAACCTGCCGGCGCCATGGCTGTTGTGCAAAGTGGGGCCCTGTTCACCGACGATGTTGAAAATCCGAATACGCACTTGCGCAGGCCCTTGAATTTGATAATAAAACCATACTTGATTTCCCGTAGCTGGCGAGGGATAGGTTAATACTGTGTTTTGGTCCACTTGATAGGGCGTAATCGTCAGGGTAACCGTGGCACTCACCGTAAGCGTACGCGTAAAGGTCACGGTAGACGTGGAGGTGATGGTGGGCGTGGGGGTGGCTGTGGGTGAAGCCGTGAAGGTGGGGCTGGCTGTATAGGTGGGCGAAGGCGTAGGGGAGGCGGTCTTGGTAGGTGTACCGGTAGCCGTGGGTGTAAACGTGAATGTAGGCGTATAGGTAGCGCTAATGCTGGGTGTGGGCGTGAAGGTGGGAGTCCCGGTTTTGGTGGGCGTGGGTGATGCGGTAAAGGTTGGCGTAATATCCAAGTATACCAAGCCGCGATTATTGCTGGTGTCCGCCACCAGCAACTTATTGCTGCTTAAGATGATTGAATAGGGAAGATTAAGGGTATAGGCTTCGGCCGCCGCCCCCTGGTTGGCCAGGCGCGAGGTCATATTCGGCTGGCCCAACACCATATCAGCAGCGGCATTATTAGCAGCAGGAATACTGTTATAGATAAGCGCCCGGCTATTATAGTAATCCACAACAAAAAGCTTAGTCGCATTGGCGTAAAGACCCACCGGGCTATAAAGCGTCCGAGCCGTAGGGTTGCTGTAGCCCTGGTTGGCCGCATTGGCCGTCATGCTTGTTTGGCCTACCACAAAATCGGCGGCAGTCCAGTCCACCGTGGGAATGGAATTGAAAATCAGCACCCGGTTATTGTTGCTGTCAGCGATGAACAGATGCGTGCCATCGCCGGTAACCGCTGTGGGCGTATACAAGCTTTTACCAGAAAGCCCGCCATAGTTAACCGTATTATAAGTGGGATAATATTGTCCAATGATCACATTGGCCGCAGCATGGTTGACTGCAGGCAGGACATTAAAAATGAGTACCCGGTTGTTCGCCGTGTCGGCAATAAATAATTTGGTGCCGTTATAATAAACCGATTGGGGGGCGTAGAGGCTGCTGGCACTTAGGCCGCCATAATTGATATTACCGGTGTTCATGCTCGGTTGCCCCACTTCCAAATCCGCAGACGCATTATTGGCGCTGGGAATGGAATTATAAATCAGCACGCGGTGGTTATTTTTATCGGCGATGAATAACTTAGTGCCGTCCGTGAAAACGGACGCAGGCTGATTAAGCGTCTGTGCCGTAGGGGTGCCCCCCTGATTGGGGTTTTTTGATGACATATCCGGCTGACCAATTACCACATTAGCCGGGACATTGTTATTGGTGGGAATCTGATTATAAATCAGGACCCGGTTATTAGCCGTATCGGCAATAAAAACTTTGGTGCCTAGAGTGAAAACCGAGTAAGGAGAAGCCAGCGTTTTGGCCGTGGGGGTGCCTCCCTGGTTAACGCCATGGCTGGTCATGTCCTGCTGCCCGATCACCACTTCTGCCGACTGATTGGTAAAAAAGGCCAGACCTGGACCGGGGTTCAGTAAGACACCCAGCGCCAATAGCCCGGCGGCCACAAGACAAGCTTTGTTTCCCCGCTTAGTGCACTGCATTGGTCTAGTGTCACTCCTTTGATCATATTCCTTTTCCCTTAAGGGTACCTTACATGTTATCATGCCGATAAGCCCTAGGCCAACAAAAGATCAGCAGGCTCTTTTTTAAAAAAAAGGCGGTTCCTGAGAACCGCCTTTCATTATTTATGCAGGTGGTGCCTGGTCAGTGTTTGGAAACACTGCCAGGAGGAAGATCTTCCCAGTCAAGCAATTCCGACTGCAATTCCACCATTTTCAAGCTCAAGGTCTCCAGGGTATGTTCCATGGCTAAAAAAGTGTCGCGGATCTCTTTTTTAAACCCGTCCAGGCTCTCTTCCAACATTGAAAAACGCCGTTCCACTTCTTTCATGATGATCTTGGCTTCGTCGCTATGAAGTCTTTCTTTTTTTTCTTTTTCTTTGATCAAGGTTTGTTGGCTCATGTGACTGCTCTTTTCCGCCCAGCCGCTTCGGCTTAGGCCAAATTCTCAATAATGGCCTCCGCAAAGGCACTGCATTTCATCTCCTTGGCACCTTCCATTTGTCTGGCCAAATCATAGGTCACGGTTTTATTCATTATGGTCTTTTCCACGGCCGCCTTCACCGCTGCGGCAGCCTCTTGCCAGCCCAGATGTTCCAGCATCATCACCCCTGACAAAATTAAGGAACCGGGATTGACTTTATCCTGGCCGGCGTATTTCGGTGCCGTGCCATGGGTGGCTTCAAAGAGAGCCAGCTCATCACTCAGATTAGCACCCGGGGCCATCCCCAGACCGCCTACTTGGGCGGCGCAGGCATCAGAAAGATAATCACCGTTTAAATTCATGGTAGCAATCACCGAATATTCATCGGGTCGCAATAACACTTGTTGAAACATGGCATCTGCAATGCGGTCCTTGATGAGCACTTTACCTGCCGGCATTGTGCCGTTATAGTTTTCCCACAATTCTTTTTCCGTTACCGTCCGGTCGCCAAATTCCTGAGCTGCAAGTTCGTAGCCCCAGTCGCGAAAAGCGCCTTCCGTATATTTCATAATATTGCCTTTATGCACCAAGGTCACCGACGGCAGATGATGGTTAAGGGCATGATGAATTGCCGCCCGCACAATCCGGGCGGTGTTGGCTTTGGTGATGGGCTTGATGCCGATGCCGGCATCCGGGTTCACCGCTGTTTTGAGTTCATGGGTTACGAAGTTGGCCAGTTTAACCGCTTGTTCACTGCCCGACGGCCATTCAATACCTGCATAAACGTCCTCCGTATTCTCGCGAAAGATAACCACGTTTAACTTTTCCGGGGCTTTGACCGGTGCCGGCGTGCCCTGATAATAGCGTACCGGCCGGACGCAGGCGTACAGGTCCAATTTTTGACGGAGACTGACATTCAAAGATCGAAACCCGCCGCCCACGGGGGTGGTCAAAGGACCTTTTATGGCCACCCGGTAGGTTTTAATGGCCTCCAACGTTTCTTGAGGCAATGCGGAAGCGCCGGCCTGCATGGCTTTTTCCCCGCAGAAGATCTCCATCCATTTAAGACTGCGTTTGCTGCTGTAGCTTTTAGCCACCGCCGCATCTAGAACCTTACTGGCTGCAGCCCAGATATCAGGGCCAATGCCATCGCCTTCTATATAGGGAATAATGGGATGATCAGGAACTTGCAGTTTCCGGTCTTTAATGGTAATGCTCTGCCCGCCTTGCGGTGTTTGATAACTTAAGGTCACGTTGTTTCCTCACTCATAGGTATGCATTGATTGTAATCATTGAAGTAAAGCCTCGGTCCAGCCGGACCAAAATCGCCGCCTCTTGAGAAGACTAGCGTGGGTCGTGATGCATTTGTCCAACCCATTCGGAAAAATGAATCCTGGCCTGCAGCCACATTTCTTCATCGGAGATGCCCGTAATCCGGCCTTCCTGGTATTGCTTGTCCACCCACTCCTTGATGGCTATAACCCCGGGGTGGGTTTTAGTTACATTGAACTTTTCCGGAATTTTCAAACGGGCATTGATCCAATAGGCAATACCCGCCACGCCGGACTTGTCGGTAATACCAATATCCACCGGACGATTCAATATTTTTTCCGTATCAAAAATGTTGTAAATTTCCTGATCTTTCATGAGCCCATCAGCATGAATGCCGGCTTTGGTCACATTAAAATTGGAGCCTACCAATGGTTGGTTGGAAGGAATTTTAAAGTTCATTTCTTTTTGAAAATAATCAGCGATTTCGGTGATAACCGAAGTGTCCATGCCGTCATAGGTGCCGCGCAGACCGACGTATTCAATAATCAGAGCTTCGATGGCCGTATTGCCCGTGCGTTCACCAATGCCCAAGACCGTACCATTAATAGCGCTGCAGCCGTACAACCAGGCGGAAACAGAGTTGCTCAGAGCCCGATAAAAATCATTATGCCCGTGCCATTCCATTAATTCCGGGGGCACGCCGGCGTATTGCCGTAGACCAGCCACAATGCCGTTGACATTGCGCGGGAGCATCACACCCACATGGGTAACACCATAGCCCAAGGTATCACAAGCCCTGATTTTGATGGGAATGCCCGATTCTTTGGATAGTTTCATCAATTCCTGGGCAAAAGGCACCACGAACCCGTAAAAATCAGCACGGGTAATATCTTCAAAGTGACAGCGCGGTTCAATGCCCAATTCCAGGGCCGCCTTGACAATACCCAGATAACTGTCCAGAGCCTGTCTTCTGGTCATCTTTAATTTGTTGTAAATGTGATAGTCAGAAGCCGAGGTCAAGATCCCGGTTTCGCGAAGTCCCATGTCTTTGACCAGTTGCAAATCTTCCTTCTTGGCCCTTATCCAGCCAGTAATTTCAGGAAATTCATAGCCCCGTTCCCGGCATTTTTCCACGGCTTGCTTGTCTTTGTCGGTATATAGGAAAAATTCGCTTTGCCGAATAATGCCTTTGGGTCCTGAAAGCCGATGCAACAAATCATAAATGCGAACGGTTTGTTCCACCGTGAAGGGGGGCAAGGATTGCTGGCCATCTCGAAAGGTGGTGTCTGTTATCCAAATATCCTCCGGTGGATTCATGGGTGAATGGCGGTGGTTAAAGCACATGAGTGGCGGTTTTTCATAAGTATAGATATCCCGGTATAAATTGGGCTGATCCACATCCCGGAGCTTAAACTCATACTCTTCCCGCATTAATGTTCTGCGGTCTTGGTCAAATTTTATCATTTCATACCTCCTGGCCGTTTCAATGGACACAGCATTTAAAAGTGTTTTACTATACGAGAGCAAGGTTGGCTTGTCAACTGCTAATGCCCACGGCTAATTGCTGCCTGCCCAGAGGTGATAAAGCCCGGATGAAGCATGGATTGAGCATTGGAAAATGATAAAAGAAGCTTGTTGGACAGATTTTTTTCGGGTCGTTCAATATTGCAGCAGATGGTTCGTCTAGGTGGCGGTTTTTAACCTAAAAATTGAAAAATACGGTAAATGATAACAGCCGGCCAGAACAAAGCCTGAAAAATACCTAATACACCCTGCCAAAAGTTGGCGGCATGTTGGACGAAATAGATGGCAGCCCCAATAAAGCCCATGAAATAAAACGTTCCTGATGCCGTATTGTTATTCATGATCTTTTACCCCCATCCAAGAATTGATGAGACCCATGAGCAGCATCATGATCACCAAGCTCAGAGTGCCCCATTTGACAGCTGCGGCCAGGGAAGCCCCCCAGAGGGCTGCTGGCAGCATCTTAGGGTAACTTAAAAGCGCCACAATGTGCAAGCTGTTTTCGATAAAATCACAAGCTGCGGCCGCCAAGGGCAGGCTTAAAAGCATCAAGAACCAGCGTGGCCGTTTTTCCCCCAACACCCGCCACAACCGATTTAGAAGTCCAAAAAGGAAAAGCCCATAACTTACAGGAAAACAATAATCAACCCAGAACCACTGAAGCAAGATCTGCCGGTTGGAATCCCCCCAGGCCGACAAAATGGCCTGGCCGGCTTGAGGGTTAAAGCTAAGCTGTAAAGGAATGAGCTGTTCTAGCACCGTCACCGGCAGCTTGATTTGCATAAGGCTGAAAAAGAAAAGGCTGGCCCCGCTGGTCAGAAGCAAACCAGGGACCGAGGATAGGAATTTTTTAAGTGTTTCTATATTATAATGTAGCAATGGGACAAGCCGGCCTTATTTGGCTTTGGGGAGCTTGGCTCTGCCTGAGCTAAGCCAGGGTTTATTGGTACCAAAACGGGTTAGTAGAATCGCTCCCAATCCTGGCAAAATGGCGATAAAATAAAGTGCAGAACCAATAAAAGGCACAAAATGAATGAATTTCAACACCACAAACCCCACAATAATGGCCAAAAGTGGTGAGAATTTGGTAGAAAACTTGGTGCCGATCAGGTAGGAAATAGTGGCAATGCCAAACCAGGAGGCTACCAGTAAAAAAACCGCAATGGCCAGGGAAATGGGCAACCCAAAGAGGGTAATAGCAAAACCAACACTAAGGGGTATCAAGATGGAAATAGCCAGCACCCCCACCAGACTGGCTTTGACCAAATCCTGGGAAGCTTCCTCTGCGGCATAGGCAATCTGATGAGGCCACATGAGCACCATAAAGATGCTTAATCCCAGCAAAATCACCGCCGTCACCAATTTCAGCATAAAGCCCAACAACAGTAACTTGCCTATGGAAAAAAAAGGCAGGGCATTCCAACCAATAATCCCGCCGATCTGAACTTTAGAGCCGACCACCATGGCACCTGGTTGTGCTTTGATCAAGCCGGCCAGACAAATCACGTCCCCGCCAATATAAGCCGTGTTGTCCAAATCGGCATTGCCATGCAATACCACGAGATTGCCGGTGATGCGGCCGTTTACCTCGGCATTGCTGTTAATGACCACTACATCTTCAAAAGTTTGGCCTTTAACCACCTGCGCGGGTTCATTAATCCGTATCAAGTTGTCGGCTTGCACGGCCAGGGGAAAGATCATCACGCTAAGCGCCATTACTGAAATCCATTTAACCATCAGTCTGTCAATCCTCTCCCCGGGTCATCATCAAGGCTGTCTTACCCTTCCCGGACTTCTTGGATTACTCTTCCCACAGTTCTTTGGCTTTCACCCATCCCTTGTAGCCTTCCTGGGGCAGACCTACAGCCCGCCAATCGCCTTCCTGGCCGAGCACGCGCACTTCCCTGCCCTCGGGAATGGTAAAGCCCACCTGGTAATCCTGGGCCGGTCCATTGCGTGCTTCGGCCTGGCTGCTAATGACCACCGCCCATTTGACCTGCTTGGCGATCAAAATGCGCATGGAGGCCAGAACGGCCAGCACGACAAACATCAGACCCACGGCTGAGGCTGTCCAGCTCCAGGCGGCATGATGCCGCCTGGTTAAAATTAAAAAACCGAGGCTGAGCAGCAGCAGGATATAAACCGCCAGCGCCAGGAACATCAGCTGGACCGGACGGAATTTAATAAACACTTTGTTAATTAAAACGTCAAACGGTCCGGACTTGACCGGCGGTTGTTTTACCAGGCTCCGGGCAAATTCCAAATTGTGCTCCACATCCTCATCCCAAGGCAAACGCTGAGAGGCCCGGCGATAAAATCCCACGGCTTCCCCCAAATGGCCTGCCTTTAGGGCTGCATTGCCGGCATTATAGTAGAGCGCGCCATTGTCATAGCCCTTTTCCAGAAGCTGTTGGTAATCAGCAATAGCCTGGTCAAACTGGCCGTTGTCATAGGCACTGCGGGCAGCGCGGAGTAAGTTGCTGTCATCGTTGGCCACTCCTATTATCGGCCAAAAGAGCACCCAGGCTAATCCCAAGACCGTAAAAATTTTCTTCATGCCTTTTTCTCCTGGCTTAATGCTTTCATAAATATGCGGAGCAATTGCTGCGCCTGTTGTAAATGTTCTTCCATTTCCCGGGCATCTCCTTGGCCAGGTGCAAAGCGGGCATAATCGCATTCATCCAGCAAAGTCGTGAGACGCTCTCTAATATCCGCGTCCACTTGGCGGTCTTTCAATTGTTGCAGCAATTCACGCTGGGTAATACCGGAGCGGGAATAACCCAGTTGATCTGCCAAATAGCCGGTCAGGGCAGCGGCCAAGTGGGTATAGAATCCTTTGGTATCCTTTTTATGCCAAGCCTGTTGGGCTTGTTTAAATACCTTGCGGGCACTTTTATCAGCGCTTAACTTGCGCGCATACCTGGGATCATTGGCCAGCCGCACCTGCCGGGCCTGCCAGGCCCACAATCCCAGCAGTAGCAGCGGTGGTACTCCGAAGCCCATGATCCATATCAGCAGCCATGGTGACCTATCCCTTTTTATGAGTTTGAAGTCGGTTTTTAAATACCGGATGTCTTTGGAAATCACCTTGACCCCTGGCCCTGTGGGTTCGCCCCGGCCGAGGGCAGCAGCAGTGCCCGGGAGCAGCGTTTTTTGTTCTCCCGGCGCAACCTCCAGGCTAAGGGGCGGCACGGTGATACGCTCAAATTTTTCCTGGCCGGGATTAAAATAACTGTAGGATATTTGGGGAATGGTCAAGGTTCCCGTAACTTGAGGTCTAAGCAGGGTACGATATATTTTGACACCCTTCACTTTGCCCTGGTGTTTTTGCACTTCCGAAGAAGACACGGTCTCGTAAGTTTTAAATCCCGTCAACTCCGGCAATTGCGGTTTTCCGACAGCCATGATGTTACCTTCGCCGAATATCCGCACTTCCAAGGTAACGGCGTCGCCTACTTTGGCCTGCTTGCGATCCAGTTTAGCGGACATGGACCATTGCCCCACTGTGCCCGTAAAATCCCGCGGCCGCGCCTGGGTGGGCAGAGGTTTGACCGTGATTGTTATTGGTTTGGATTTCAACTGCACCTGCTGAGCACGGTTAAAGAAGTTGCCAAAAAATTCATCTCCGAAAGGATCGCCGCTGCGCTGTCCGGAGGCTTGTACCGCGGCCACCACCGTGGCCGGTGATATGGTCAGCTGGCCGGTCGTGGTAGGGAATAAAGCGCTCTGAATTTCCGTGACTTCATAGTCGAAGCCTTTGATATTGACCACATAATTTTTTTGCGGGGGCAAGTCCTCTGACCAAAATCCGTTGGTCACAGGCGGTTGGTATTGGGGTTGGCTGAGGATAGGCACGCGCCGGAAAAATTTAAAACTCAGAGTCACGGCTTCATTGACATAAACCTTTTTTTTATCCACACTGGTGGTGATAAACAGCGGTTCGGTTCTGGATTCGTGCGTGGTACCTGGCGGCAGCGTACCTTGTTGTCTTCCCGCCGAACCGGGCTGGTTCAGTGTTGGCGGCGGTGCAGCTTGGGTTTGCCCGGAACTAATGCTCAGGGTGATGGGCGCGGTGCTGTAAATTTTATGATCCTGCTCTATGGTGATGGGCCCCAGCGTAAATTGACCTGCTTTTTGCGGGACCAATATATAAGTAAATGATAAAGACGAGGAGACTTGACCATTAATAAAAGAAAAATTGGATGACCGGCCGCCGCCATAAACCTGAAATGCCGGTAAAGTGGGCAGCTTAGGTTCCCCGCGTACGTTGGTTTTGCCTTCAATCTGCACGACCAGTCGCAATTGCTGGCCCACCACACCCTGTTGAGGCGTCACTCGGGCGGTAATGGCCAGGTCTTGAGCGCCTGCCCAACCCAGCCACAAACCCGTTGCGACAATGCCTATGATCACTGTTAGATTCCGCTGCGCTGTAAACATCTTCATCCTTTGATCTCCATAATACGCTTGCAAGTACGTCTTTCCAATGGCAACACTTTGGGATCATGCCTTATACCCAATGCTTTTGGGTCGAAGGCAGCCCTGCTGCTGAAAGCGCCCATTATAACGCACAGGCCGGGGCCGGGGTCAACGCTTTTACAAAGCCTGCTTACCAATCCGGCTGACCTTTTGGCCTGACTTGCTGGTGATTTTTGTTCAGCCGCTGTTGCTGGGCTTGCTGTTCTGTTTCGCGGATGGAATCAAGCAAGTTTTTCGCGTCTTCCTGACTCATCTCTCCGGGCTTGGGCAATCGCGTTGTCTCCTGCTGCTGGCCTTGGTCCTGCGCTTGTTTATCCGCCTTCTGCTCCCCTTTGTCATCTGGTCCTTTAGTAGGCGGCTGCTGTTTATCTTGCTTGGCCTGAGTTTTGCCGGTCTTTTTGTCATGAGCCTGCTGATCCTGGGCCTTGGCGGTTTGGGAGGGAGATGATTGTTGCTGGTCTTGTTGTTTACCCTGCTGCTTACTCTTTTGCTTTTGCTGCAGCTCAGGATGTTTCATGACCAACAGGGTCTGGGCCAGATTATACAAGGCATCTTCATCCTTGGGATCGAGTTTCAAAGTTTGCTTATACTGATCAACTGCTTCGCGGTATTTTTTCTGGGCAAAGTAATCATTGCCCAGGTTGTAATGGACCTTGGCTTGAAATTTCTTATTCTTGCCCTGTAGTGCCTTGCGATAGACCTTCTCCGCTTCCTCATAATCCTCTTTTTGCTGCAAGGCATTGCCCAGATTGTAATTGACGATGTTGTTATCCGGGCTGGCCATCTGGGCGTCACGGTAACGATTCAAGGCCCGGTCAAAATGGCCTTGCTTGTAGGCATGGTTGCCTTCGTTCACTTTTTCCGCGGTACCCGCCATCAGCAGGGAAGGGACGCCCCACATCAGCATCAGTAATAAAAGCCAGGAATGCTTTTTAAGCGGGACCCATAACCCCAGCATGATCAGAACCAGCGCCGGCAATAATAAAAACTGAAAGCGGTCTTCGCCGGCCCCATACTGCCCGGAAGAGATGGCCCGCTTCTGCATCTGGTCAATCTTGGCCGCCAACACATCCGCCTCCACCTGCCCCTGTTGGGCCGGCAGATAAACGCCTTTGGTCATAGCTGTGATTTTCTGAAGGGTAGCCTGGTCGAGCCGGCTGACCACGGTTTTACCTTGGTCGTCCTTAACATAACCAACCACCGCACCTTGATCATTTTTAAGGGGAATTGGCTCCCCGGTGGTGGAGCCGAAACCAATACACAGCAATTTGATGCCAGCTTTTTTCATGGCCTCTGTTTGCTGCATTAGCTGTTGACTATGATCTTCCCCGTCCGTCAGCAACACCAGAACCCGGTAGCCTTCTGTAGCCGGACTATACATGGTCTCAGCCGTGCTCATCGCCTGGCTTAGGTTGGTGCCGGGCACGGGGATCTGTTCCGGCCGCAGGTAGCTAAGGAACATTTTGGCGGCATCATAATCCGTGGTCAAGGGACAGGCCATAATCGCCTGGCCGGCAAAAGCCACCACGCCCACCCGGTCGCCCTGCAATTGATCAATCAAAGCCTGCAATTCCTGCTTGGCCCGTTCCAGCCTATTGGGCTTTATATCTTCAGCCAGCATGGATTTGGACACATCCAGTGCAATCACAATCTCCACCCCTTGACGATGAACCTCCACCATTTTGGTGCCGTACTGGGGCCCGGCCAGGGCCAGGGCCATAAGTAGCAGGCCGGACATGAGGAGTAATGCCTTCAGTCCCCGCCTGATTTTGGGAAAAGACGACAACAGCTTGCTCACCATGGTCTGATGCCCCAGAGCCTGATAATCCCGGCGGCGCTGCCAGGTCAGCCAGAATACAAGTGCAATCATTATGGGCACCAGCAGCAAGCTGATATAAATGAATAAAGGCTGTGAAAACTGCATGGGCATTACCTCAGTAAATTTCTCTGCAGCAAGCTGCAGAATATTAAGGTCGGACCATTTGAGCTGTTCCGTCTATAATCTCGTTCTTGTTCTCAATAGAGTCTTTTTACAACAAGAACCAGCTACTCTCAATTGCTCCAAACCATGGGCAATACAGTGCTCGTGGTCCTATCCTACGGCAACCGCCGCCACAAGGTGTAACGTAACAACACCGCCAACCCCAGCAGGAGCCAGGCTGTCAACAACCATGGAAAATAACGGTCCTGATAATTGGTAAAGGACACGATCTTGTAATCACTCTTTTCCAAACGATTAATCCTGTCAAACACCCGTTGTAACCCTTGAAGATTTTTGGCCCGGAAATAATCGCCGCCCGGTGTGGCCCCTGCCACCTGGCGCAAGGTATTCTCGTCCAGATCATCCTCAGTTTTCATATACCGGGTGCCGAATACCGGATCCTGGACCGGAATAACGCCGCCTTCGGTGGAGCCGGCGCCAACCGCATAAATTTTTATACCCAAAGCAGCTGCGGCCTTGGCCGCAGTAATGGGATCAATAGCCCCCACATTGTTGCGCCCGTCCGTGAGCAGCAGGATCACCTTGCTGGCAGCTTTGGATTCTCGCAGCCGGTCCGCGGCTGTGGCCAGGGCCATGCCAACGGCAGTGCCATCGACACCGGTCATATCAATTTCAACCTGATTGAGCAAATCCAACAGGGCCCGCTTGTCTGAGGTTAAAGGACAGATAGTCAGGGCCGTACCGCCAAATACCACCAACCCGATGCGGTCATGAGGCCGTTTCTCAATAAATTGCCGGGCCACTTCCTTGGCCGCACCCAAGCGGTTTTGCGGTTTAAAGTCAATGGAACGCATGGATCCGGACGTGTCCAGGCAAAGGATGATATCCACGCCTTTACCTGAGATTTGATCTGTTTTCAACCCGTGTTGCGGCCTGGCCATGGCCACCACGGCCAGGCACAAACCCAGCAGCACCGCCAGGCCGAACCATTCATCCGGACCCAACCAAGGCCTGGGCCAGACCTGGTTAATTCCCTGCAGGGAGGGATAGCCCACTCCCCGGGGATGGCGGATGCGCCACCACAACAACACCCCCAACGCAGCTACAGGGAGCAACAACCATAACCATCCTGGATTTGCAAAATGGATCATGCCTTCCTCAACTTCCTTTAGTTACCCGGCCCTGGTTTAACCTGCAGGTTGGTCTTGAGGCCGGTTTCTTCCGTGGTCACTGGCGTGGTGCTCTGCACAAAATCCCATACCCACTGCCAATGGTCAGTGAGGTCTTTGGCTTCAGCCGCGGCCTTGGCAAATTTAACCAAGTCGCTAAAGGCCAACAGCTCCATAACTTTGACTGATGCCAGCCGGGGGCAGGATGTTTGTTTAAGTTCCCGCGACAATTCGTGGGTGGTGCGGTCTACGGCATTGATATGATAACGGCCTTCCAGATAGCGCCGCAAAATATCGGTCAATTGACTGTAATACAATTTGTCCTGACGTTGGGCTGCCAAGGCCGACTGCTGCAATTGCAACAGCCTCTGTCGGGCCATCTCCTCGGGCGGCAAAGGCGGCGGACCACTGGGACGTTCGGGAATCAACCCTTGCCGCTTGAGCCACCACCATAACCCCGCAGCCAGAAGCAGGACGCCCAAGGCTATCAGCCCCACCACCCACCAGGAGATCATAGCCAGTACGGGTTTCAAGCCGCGTAGTTTTCCCGGTTGATCCCCTTTTTTCATGGGTAAGCCGTCCACTTTAATAGTCAGCGGCAGCGGCCGGTATTCCCCTTTGCGCCCGTCTTGCTCAAATCCAAAGGGCAAAGCCGGCAACTCGACCGAGCCCGGCAAATAAGTCATCAAGGTTAATTCATCCACCCGGCGGCCCAAGCGGCCTTCAGGCTGCACCGTACCAGTGTTGACCCTGAGCACTTCCCAGTCCCCCAGCTGTCCTTGGTACTTAATAGGCGCCAACTGTACATCCGCCATTAAGGTCATCACGACCTGCACCACAAAGGGCTCGCCGATTTTCGGATTTTTAGTAACCGGATGATATACCACGGAGAGCGGCATCGGCGCGGATGTGGTTGCCGTAGCATCCGGCGTGGCGGCAGCCTGGGAACGGCCTGCTTCCACCCGCACCGCCCAGACAGGGGCACTTAGTGTCAGCATCATCACCAGCAGGCCTGCTAAAACAGGTCCGTTTTTTTTCAGCTTTGTGTCCCTCAGCCGGTTCCTTCTGGTCAACTTATTCCTCCCTGCCCAAGAGGGCTTAATGAAAACGTCTGGCCCGCATCCTGAAAAACTGCAGCAACGGTTCTACGTACGACTGGTCTGTACGCAGATCAATTCTGTCCACCTTAATCTTCTTTAGCATCTCTTCGCGCTTTTGTCTGGCCTCCTGTTGATAACGGGCATAGGCCTGTTGGTAAGCTTTGTGGCCCGTAGGAATCAGCCGGGCTTCACCGGTTTCCAGGTCTTCCACTTCCAGAAAAGGAATGGTCGCCGGCAGTTTTCCCTCCGCCGGATCCCGCACTTCCATGGCAATCACATCATGACGCCGGTTGGTAATGGCCAGGGCTTTGTCGTAGCCTGTGGTGTGAAAATCGGAGATCAGAAATACAATGCTGCGCCGCTTGATAATCTCATTTAAATATTCCAGGGCCGGATTAAAATCCGTGCCTCGGCCTTGTGGCGTAAAATACAATATTTCTCGCAGGATGCGCGATAGATGCATGCTCCCCTTGGACGGGGGCACAAAGGTTTCCACTTGATCGGTAAATAAGATAGCACCGATGCGGTCATTGTTTTTGATGGCCGCATAGGCCAGCACGCCGGCCAGTTCGGCGACCATCTCGGCCTTGCTCTGGGAGACCGTGCCAAAGCGCTGGGAGGCCGAACAATCAACGAGTAGCATCATGTTCAGTTCCCGCTCTTCCACAAATTTTTTGATATGCGGATGGCCGGTGCGGGCAGTCACATTCCAGTCAATGCTGCGGATATCATCACCGGGAAAATATTCACGCACTTCATCAAACTCCATGCCCCGGCCCTTAAACACGCTCTCGTATTGGCCGGCAAACAATTCATTGACCAAACGGCCGGTACGAATCTCCAAACGTCTGATTTTGGCAATGATCTCTTTGGGTAACATGCTTCACCCTTTCAAGGCATTTAAACTTGCTTGTTTATTTTCGATTATCGATTACTCTGGACCTCGGGCAACCCATCGCTCCGGTTTCTAGGGCACTTCCACGCCGTCAAAAATCATTTTGACAATAGCCTCCGAGGTCATTTGTTCTGCCTCCGCTTCGTAGGTAATGATGATACGATGGCGGAGTACATCGAGGCCCACGGACTTCACATCCTCCGGGGTAATAAATCCGCGGCCAGCCAGAAAAGCGTAGGCTTTGGCGGCGGTGGTCAGGCTGATTGTGGCCCTGGGGGAGGCTCCATAGGCAATAAGGTCTTTGAGATCCTTCAGCCCGGCAGCTTCCGGGTCACGGGAGGCGAAGACCAGATCCACGATATAGTTTTCCATTTTTTCATCAACGTAAATTTGCTCAATCAATTTTCTGGCTTTAAGAATTTCTTTGATCGTCACCACTTTTTTAGCGGTAGGCACGGCGCCGTTGGTCATGCGTCTTAAAATTTCTTTTTCTTCTTCTTTGCTGGGATAACCGATCTTAACCTTCAGTAAAAACCGGTCCACTTGGGCTTCCGGCAGGGGATAGGTGCCCTGCTGTTCAATGGGATTTTGGGTGGCCAGCACCAGAAAAGGTGCCTCCAGCGGATAGGTGGTATCACCAATGGTGACCTGCCGCTCCTGCATGGCTTCCAGGAGCGCGCTTTGAACTTTGGCGGGAGCCCGGTTGATTTCATCGGCCAGAATCAGGTTGGAAAAGAGCGGACCTTTTTTAACCATAAAGCCTTCGCCTTTGGGGTTATAAATGAGGGTGCCAATTAAATCCGCCGGCAGCAGATCGGGTGTGAATTGGAGCCGTTGAAAATCGGCTTCTAAGCAATCGGATAAGGTTTTGATGGTCAAGGTTTTGGCCAGCCCGGGAACACCTTCCAGCAGCACATGACCGTCCGCCAACAGCCCGATCAACAGACCGTCAACTAACTCTCGCTGGCCCACAATCACGCGGCCGATCTCCTGACGCAATGCCTCCACGAACACGCTCTCTTTTTTAACCTTTTCATTCAGGGCCTTGATGTCTTTGTCCATTTCCACCTCCAGCGGAATATCCGGTATAATTAGCTTTTGCCAAGCCTGTTTTTATGGTCGTTGTATTTTATCGATGGATTCTTCGAGCCTGCCAATAGTAACCCTTATTAGAAGCCCCGGGACTGATCGCTTGCAGGTCCAAGTTCCGCCTGAGCGTCGAGACGCTGGGCCAGGGAGCCTTTGCGGCTGCCACGGCCTAAGCTTAAGTCCGACACCACCACCTTGCCCACACGGGCAATAAAGGGGCCTTCTTTATCCTGTCCATAAATACCGTAAAGATTATGAATGACAAAAACCCGTCTTTGATCAATGCCCAACACCAGCATCACATGCCCGGGAAGAAACAACAGGCTCTGCCCTTCTTTTGGGGCTTGCGGCTGGTGCACCGGCCGGGCGGAAAAACCCTGACGCAGGCCCGTAGTGCTTCTCGGCCAGATCATGCCGCAAGTCAGCCCCAGACGTCTGACGAATTCGGAACAATCCCCCAGGCCTTCCTGCCCGCCCCACCCATAGGGTTGGCCCAATAATTTAAAGGCTTGGGTAATCAAGGTATGGGGACTGGCCGGCAAAAAGCGATCGGTCCATTTTTGAGGTTCTACCAGGTCGGCCTGTGCCCAGTCCAAACGGCCTTCGCTGGTCCGAACAGGGACCAGCACCTGCTCATGATCCTGGGCCAGCCAACAACCCATGGTGGTGATAATCGCCTGCCCCTGCACCATCACCTTACTTTGCGCATCCACCAGGACCTTCGGGGCTTTTTGACCATAATCCAACACCTGATCGCGCCGGCCGGTAACCGCCACCGCGGTTGTCCGCAGCCACCCTCGGCCAATAGCTGAAATAACATAAACCCATTGTCCATCCCTGCTGGTGTGCACCACAGCTACCGGCGAGGCCAGCAGCAGCCTGGAATGGGCGGCAAGATTAAATTCTACATCTTTGGGTTTGGCTGTTATCACTAAATCCGTAGGAAACAACATGAGGGATGCATCATGGACTGTCAATCCCCAAAAAACATCTAAACTAGACCCCTTAAGCCCTTCCAGGTTCACCTGGTTAATAATTTTTTTATAATCCTCCGTGGTCATGGACCGGCCCTCAGAACCGTAGTAGCGGCCCGCCCGTTTAAGGTAACTGAAATCCTCGCTGAGCCAGCGGCGCAGTTGATGGGTGGGTAACCGTGACGGCAGAGCGCGCAGATCCATCAGCAACCCCTGCTTGACCCAGCGTTGCCAGGAATGCCGATACTGGCGGGGTGTTAAAAAGATCTCGTCCTCATGGTCCAGACGGTTCAGCCAAAACTCAGGGGTTTGCATGGCTGCGGTGACATGGGGCAGGTGATTCGGGCCTGGCTTAATCCTGGGCGCCGAGGCGCCCAGGATTAGTAGCCCTGCCAGCAGCAGTCCGCCTCTTCGCCAAACCTTACCCCACTTTACCAGGTGCATACTTAAGGCCTTATCCTGTTAATGGTGGTCAGTCTTTCCAACAAGGACCCACGGTTGCTGCCCTCACCCAGACTGAGATCGGAGACCACCACCTGTCCGATGACAACCTTGTCATCCACGCCGGGTGCTTTAAATACCCGGTAGGACCAAATATCGTGGATGGCATAAGGCCGGCCCTCATGCATGCCTAAAAAGAGCATGATATGCCCGGGAAACTGCAATAAGGCCGGGCCGTTGAGGGCTTGCAAAGCCGCAATTTTTTGTTCCTGGTCCAGCTCACGGCCGCAGGCCTTATGGCTGCTGCCCACCCGGGCCTGCGCCGACGAGTTACGTGGTAAAAATATCCCCATGCTGGCAAATACATCCATGACCATTTGTGAGCAGTCGCGGTACTCCCGCTGACCTCCCCAAGAATAAGGGTGGTGCAGCAATTTAAAGGCCTGCCGGATAATCTGTGCTCGACTGTAGGGCAGGAAGTCTTCGTACACATCTTCCCCCCTGGCAATGAAGGCTTTTTCCAGATTCAAACCGCCACGGTCATTGCGTTTAGGCAAAGCAATGGTATAACCGGTTTCATTTTTATCCAGAAGACGGCAGACCGTGCCCATATAAAAGGCTTCCGCTGTACGCGTATTACCTAGTTCCCGCCAAGCCGTGACCTTATGCCCGGTTACCACCAGCTTTCGTTCCGCCGTAATGAAATCGGCAATGGTTTTGGGATTGCAATAGGCCGCCATATCCTTGGCTTTGATCCAGCCGCGGCAGAAAGGGGACACCACGAAATACCAGCGTTGATCCCGGCTGTGATGCAAAATCACCAATGGCTGAAAAGCCCGCACTGAAGAGACCTGGACAATGTCGAAATCATGATCCCAGCGGCGGCCCGCCACCACCTGGTCCGTGGGATAATAGCGCACATTGGAACGCCGCAAGGTCAGACCATAACCAAGGGGATTATTCTCCTTGAGTTGGCCCAGGTTGAGATTGTCATCCCAGGCTTTGAAAACACTTGCCTTCATGGGGGCGCCTTGTGCATCCCAGCGGGGACGGCTTTTAATACGTTCCGTTTCATCTTTCAAATAGGTGTATAGCCGGTAGCCATCCACCACACCGGGACTGTAAAGCATGGGTTTTTCAATATCCCATTCACCGTCAGGGTTGACTTCTTCGGGACGGTCGACTTCCTCATTTTTATAATCCCATAAACGATCGGAGAATACATCGGTCAGCAGTCCGCGCTGCCGGGTTTGTTGATTAAGACGGGCAATGGCCTGGGGGGCTAATAGCACCGCTTCCGGCTGATCCAGTTTGTCCAGCCAAAACCCCGGTCGATCCATGGCTTCCGTGCAATGGGCCAGAGGCCATTGCGCCCGCGTGACCTCCGGAGGTCCCGGTTGAGGCGGCAGCAGCGCACAACCGGCAAGTACCAGCAGCGCGCCCAATCCGACAATGAAGTGGCGGCAGGCAACGGGCATACGCGTGTCCTTTGGAGTGGAATCCGGGCAACGAGGCTAAAGCAGTATTATAAGATCAGTTCCCGGGTTTTAAAAGTGCTAATTGGCTTCGGTGGAGGATGTGGCAGCTGAAAGCGGCAGGGTAAAATGAAACGTGGTGCCGCAAGTCTGCCCCTCAACAGGAGATTTTACCCAGATTTTGCCATGATGGGCTTCAATGGCCAATTTACAAAATGCCAAGCCCAGGCCCGTGCCACTGATTTTTTTGTCTTGCGGCTTGACCCGAGTGAACATTTCAAATATCTTCTCGTGATGGGAGGGCGGAATACCTTCACCCATATCGCTAATAGTCACTAAGGCGTGGGTTTCTTGCCGGCTGACATTCAATTTAATGACACTGCCGGCAGGCGCGTATTTAATAGCATTGTTGATGATATTATTGATCACCCGCTCGACCATCTGAAAGTCCATGGTCACCACCAACTCTTGCAGCGGCGATAGAAATTCAATGGTCACGTTTTTTTCGCCTTTAACCGTATTCATCAACAGCACACTCTGCTGCACCAGGCTGATTAAATCCACGTCCATCAATTCCACTTGAAACTCATTGGATTTCATTTTACTGATGGTTAGGATATCATCCATCATGGTTCTTAATTTAATGGACTGCACGTGTGCGTCTTTCAACAACCCCACCATTTCCGGGGGCAGGTTGGATTTGATTTTTTGCACCAGGATCAAGGCGCCCATGACCGATGTCAACGGATTTTTCATGTCATGCACGATCATGTGCATCATGGCTTCCTTGGTTTCATTGACTTCCTGGAGGGTCTGATTCTGTGCTTCCAGTTGCAACTTGGAGGCCTCAAGATCCGCCGTACGGTCCTGGATTTTTTTGTCCAATACCAGGTTAATGCTGCGCAATTCCTCGTTCTGCTGCAGATTCTCATTGATGATCTGAGCGTTTTCTTCCTTGCGGGCTTCGATCTCCTTGCGCAGCTGACGTACCCGGGACTTATATTTGTGAATCACCGCCTGCATTTCCGGTCCAGCCTGGGCTACCAGGACGTCTTCTTCTTCTTTGGATAAATAGAGCACTGATTGGTCCTTGGGTTTATCCATCATCCCTTATCCTTCGTTGCCCGATAATGCCGGCTCATGCTTCAATCCAGCAGAATCGACAGTTCATTGATTTCCTGATCAAAATCTTCCAGCAATACCGAATAGTCCACCATGTTCATACCCAGTACCTCCAGCACAGGCGGATCCATTTTCTCGCTGCCGGGATAGGTAAAGCCAAACTGCTTCTCATGCACCAGAATATTGGAAACATAGATCGCCGTGGCATAAACCTGCAAATGCTCGGGTGCCTCCAGAGGATGATGATGGTAGGCCAACCCAATGCTCATGCTTTCAGGCATGTACCATTTATCACAGAGCATTTTGGTGAGCGCCGTATGATTCACCCCCAGCACTTCTTCTTCCACTTCCACCAGCCGCCGCTGTTCTTCCTGCAGATGTTTTAGAATAGCGATAAACTCATTGCGGTAAAACTGATATTCAATGATCAGACCCACATCGTGGAGAATGCCCAGCGTAAAAAAATCTTCAGCATTACCCAAATGACAGCGCCGGGCGATCATCTTGGCGCAGACCGCCACGCCCACCGAATGTTTCCATAAATCCACGCCGGAAAAGAGGCTGGTTCCGGCGCCGGTATGAAAAAGTTCATTCACACTGGCATGAATGGCAATGCTCTTGATCAGATTGAATCCCAGCAATGTAATGGCGGTCCGGATGTTGGTAATCTTGCCGGGAGAGCCATAATAGGCCGAGTTGGCCAGGCTCAGAATTTTCAGGGTAAAACTCGGTTCATATTTAAACACTTGCTCAATGGAGGCGGCGCTGGCATTGGGGTCATTGATGGTTTTCATAATTTTGGAGAGTATTTGAGGCATAGGGAATACATGTTGCAGTCTTTGATTTAACGCCTCAAGATCTATTTTGGCCGACGGCATGAGCTACCTCACTTACTTGTGGGAATGGCGTGTTTATCCTGTGCTGTAAAAGTATCGGCGCCAGCAATAATGAAGTTAAGTTTTGGTGAAATGTCATTTTCTGGCCCCGCGTACTTGCGGATATTTAATTAATTTAAGGCGCTGCACCTGGTTGATCATCTTCACCATCTCGTCCTGAGCCCTGACATCGGCATAGTTGAAGCAGGCGCCGATACGGTAGGTTTGGCGCTTGCTTTTTCGGCACCAGACCACCTGCAACTGGCAGTCCTCCCGGGGCATTGGTTCTTCCAATAAAAGTACCAGCAAATCTTTAAGGGTCAGCACCGTTCCTGGCGGCAGAAAGATTTCCACCGTCAACCCCAGGCCACCGGCGCTGATATCGCTGATCCGGGCGGGGCAATTCATAATCCGCTGACCTTCAGGAAAAACCAACTCTTTGATCACGATTTCCTGATCCACATTGACCCGGTAAAAAAAGCGGCGCTGATCGCGCTTGATGGCATTGTCATGAGCTACCAACAAATTGGGCTGTTTGTTGAAATTGACTTGTTTTATTAGTCCCGTAATAAAAAACACGCCGTCCGGGTGGAGCAAGCTCAGCCGTACGGTCATCCCCGGTGTGAACTCAAAAAACTGCCACCAGCGAAAAGGAAGCTTGAGGCCCAGTTGGTCGCCGTCAATGCTTATAACCTGGGGATGAAATTTCATGGGCAGTTGCTCATCGGGAAGGGTAAGAATAAGGTACTCCGCCGGCTGGATCATGTCCGCCACGGTCAGCACCCGATGCCAATGATTCCGTCCTGATTCCGTCATCCGGTTATCCTTTCCCCCAACCTTAAATGGTGATGTCCAGGTTATGCGCCGGTTCATCGGCGCTTTCTTCCACCCATTCCACGGACTGTTCCTTGGCCCCGCCCTGGGCCTGATGTGGATCCTGATCCTGGGGAGCTTGGCCTTCCTTTTTGGGAGGATCCTCGGTACGGTCTGCTTCCCCTTCGCGATGGATGTGTTCCCCTTCATGGAGCCGCTCCTTTTTAAACTGGGCGGCCTGGGCCTGCAGCTGTGACGCGTTTTCCTGCTGGGCGGCCACGGTTTTTTCAACCAGGGGCGTGCGCGAGAGCATATTCTGCGCGTCGAGCGGTTCTACCATGGCGCTCCTTTCCTGGTGGGCGGCTGTTGCCCATCATCCGGTTTGGCCGGCCCTACCGTCTTAAAAACACCGAATTAATTTGATCCAATTGATCATGGAGCAGTTCGATGGCATTGGCATGAATCTGGCAAACCCGGGATTCGGTGATCTCCATGATCTGCGCAATTTCCTTCAGCGTCAGCCCTTCCGCATAATAGAGACTCAGAATAATTTTAGTGCGCTCCGGCAATTGATCGATCTTATTTTCCACCACCCGGTATTTCTCCAAAGCCGAGAGCCCGTCCGCATCAGGCAGGCTGCTCTTGAGCGGCCGCAAAGCTGACTCACAATAAGTCTCCTCCATATCGGGCGTCAGTGGTTCGGAGCGGACGTTTTTCAGGTTGTTCTGCAAGGCCCGTAATTTATCGACACTGATGCCCATGGCCTCGGCCGTTTCCTCCTCCGAGGGAGCACGGAACAAATGCTGCTGTAACAAGTCCTTGACCTTTTCCAAGTGCCGTTGCTGCCGCCGTGAGCGGGAGGAAAATCCGTCCAGGTGGCGCAATTCGTCATACACAGCGCCCCGGATTCGTTTGAAGGCAAATTCAAGGAACCCTGTTTCCTTACCCAGATCGAAATGTTCTATGGCATTGATGAGCCCGATCACCCCGGCATGGACCAAATCTTCACGATCGATGGCATTGTCACCGATATAAATGCTCATGCGCCCCACAATACGTTTGACGTCCTGCAGATAACGCTGGCATAAACGTTCATGGGCCTGGGGATCCTGATGGCGTTTGTATTGTTCCCAATCGTGGCGTTCTTCAGGCGTCATGCCTTTTCCTCCGCTTACATAACCTTGCTTGAGGTAGCCCTGCCGCCTAAGCATCGGCAGGAGCCTTTCTTAGCTCAATAGGGCGCGGCTCAGGCCGCCTCCCTGGTATTGGCATCAGGTGCCTTGGGGGCTGTTTTTAGCCGCCTGGCTATTTTTCGGGCCTGACGATATTCCTGCATATTCCAGAGAGACAGTCCCATGACGGCCATACCGGAGACCACCAGCACTACTGTGCTGCGCAGCACTATAGCCTCAACCGCATGGCCCAATACCAGGCCGAGAAGAATAGATAATCCGGTCAAGGTCAACATCAGCGTCATGGCTAAATTCCAAAGCAGCCGCATAACTTACCTCCCCATTTTGTCAGGATAGGCTGTGCCATTGCGGCATGGAAGAGGAATCAATCCGCATGGGCATTTCCATTTCAATGTGATACTGCCTTAATTTGTTAAACAAGGTTTTATAATCAATGCCCAGGCATCGGGCGGTTTTGACCTTGTTGCCTTTGGTTTTTTCCAGAGCCCGCTGGATCAGTTCCCGCTCGATTTTGGCCACCACTTCCCGGGAGACTTCTTTAATGGGTCTAATCTCGTCCAGTGAGGTCTCCAGCGTAAACGCATGACTGGGCAGTTTGGCGTGCTTGGTGATCTCCACCGGCAGATGCTCCGGCGCAATCCAATCACCGGCCAAAATTACCGCCCGTTTAACCGCACCCTGCAATTCACGCACATTGCCCGGCCAGGGATAGACTTCCAAGCAGGTCTTGGCCTCCGCCGTGAAACCCAAGAGATGCTTGGAAAACTCGTGGTTGAATTTATCCAGAAAATATTTGGCCAGCACATGAATGTCCTCCCCCCGCTCTCGCAAGGGCGGCAGGCAGATGGGAAATTCATTGAGCCGGTAATAAAGATCCTGGCGGAAGCCGGCGTCCTGTATGCTTTGGCGCAGATCCTGGTTGGTCGCTGTGATCAGCCGGATATCAATAGGAATGGATTCCTTTCCGCCCAAACGGGTAATCGTGCGTTCCTGAATGACTCTTAGCAGCTTCATCTGCATGGTCATGGGCATATTACCTATTTCGTCCAGAAAAAGCGTGCCTTTGTGTGCCAGCTCCAGGCGCCCGATCTTACGCTCTGTGGCGCCCGTAAACGCGCCCCGTTCATGACCAAAGAGCTCACTCTCGATTAAATTCTCGGGGATGGTGGAACAGTCGATGCAGATAAAAGGTTCCTGCTTACGCTGGCTGTGGTAGTGCACGGCCCGGGCCAAAAGCTCCTTGCCGGTGCCGCTCTCCCCCAGAATCAACACAGAGATATTATGGGCACTGGCCAGTTCAATCTGACGGTCCAGTTCCTGCATGGCCGGGCAATGCCCTACAATGGTGCTGGCTCTTTTACTTTCCTTGACCTGCCGTTTAAGGTCTTTGACTTCTTTGACCAGTTGTTTGGTTTGCAAGGCGTTTTTCATGGTAATTTTCATTTCTTCCACATTAATGGGTTTGGTCAAAAAATCATAGGATCCCAATTTCATAGCCTGCACGGCTGCCTCGAAGCTCTCGAAGGCGGAGAGAATAATCACCATCAGGTCCTTGTCAAATTCGCGCAGGCGCCGCAAAATCTCCAGGCCGTCCATACCGGGCAGACGCAGATCGAGCAGCACCAGGTCCGGCTGATGTTGCTTGATCAGGGCCAGCCCGTCCGGACCGTTGTCAGCCATATAGGCTTCGTAGCCTGCTTCTTCCAGAATACGTGTGATCAGCCAGCAAATTTCCGGTTCATCATCTATGGCCACCACTTTAAATCTTTGCCGTTGTTCCATATCATCACACCCTTGTTCGTTTCTGTTTTAACCTACACCGGCATTTCCACCATGCCCAGAGACTGCACCCGGAATTGCTGGGGCACTTCGTTGTAAGAAATCACCACCAGGTGCGGGAAGACCCGCTCCGTTAATTTTTTCAAATGCACCCGCACCTGCGGGGAACAGAGAATCACCGGATGTTTGGCATGGGGCAGGAATTTTTCCACCATCTTGGTTACCTGGCCGTAAATTTTCTGGAGTATATTGGGTTCCACACTATAGGTATAACCATAGGTGGTGGTCTGCACCGAGTCGGCGATGAGACGTTCCACGCCAGGATCCATGGTAATCACAGAGAGCAGATTTTTGCTGGTCTGAAATTGCTGACAGATGGCACTGCCCAGGGAAAGGCGGACGTGCTCGGCCAGTGTGTCCAGGTCCTTGTTATGGCGGGCGGCGTTGGACAAGCTTTCCAGGATGGTCACCATGTCACGAATGGGCACCCTTTCCTGCAATAATTTTTTAAGCACCTGCTGCACCTCCCCCAGGGTCAGCAGATGGGGCAGCAATTCCTCCACCACCGCAGGATAGCTGGGCCGCAGGTGGTCAATGAGCACCTGCACTTCCTGGCGGCCCAGGATTTCATGGGCATTGGCGCGCAGCACTTCCATCAGATTGGTGATGAGTACGGTAGCCGCATCCACCACCGTAAAACCCATGGCCTCGGCTTTGTCCTTCCAGTTCTCCGCCAGCCAGGTGGCCTCCAGACCGAAGGTGGGTTCCTTGGTGCGGATACCGGGCAAGTTTTCTTTTTGGTTATTGGTATTCATGGCCAGAAAGTGGCCGGGATAGATTTCATAGCTGGTCTTCTCCACACCTTTGATCTTGATGGTATAGGCATTCTGCGGCAGCTTGATATTGTCCTTAACCCGGATGGGCGGCACCACAATGCCCAGTTCCACAGCCAGATTTTGGCGCACCATCTTGATGCGGCTCAGCAGGCTGCCCCGCCGTTCCGAGTCCACCATGCCCAGCAGGCCGTAGCCCAGCTCCAATTCAATGGGAGGCACCAGCAGAAAGGGCGCCACCATCTCCGCCGGTTCTTCCTCGGTTTCCTTGGTCTTAACGGCGATTTCCTGTTGCTGCTTTTCGCTTTTCTCGGCCGCCATAGTGGCCAGTACCAGCAATGCGGACATGATCCAGAAAGGCATGACCGGCAGGGCGGTGAACAGGCCGGCACAGCCGAAAATAAAGGTCACCACAGCCACCACCTTCAGCGCCTTGGGCCGGGCCAGCATTTCCTTAATGGAAGCCGTGCCCAGGTTGGACCGCGAGGCTGCCCGGGTAATGATGATGGCTGCGGCCACAGCGGTCAAAAAGGAAGGGATAATGATGACCAGACCTTCACCGATGGTCAGTAGCGTGTAGGTCCGGAAGATATCCAGCCAATCCATTTGCTGATTGATAAACCCGATCAGAATTCCGCCTACAATATTGATAAGAATAATGATGAAGCCCGCGATCACATTGCCTTTGACAAATTTACTGGCCCCGTCCATGGCACCGTAGAAATTGGATTCATCGGTGATTTCAGCACGCCGGGACTTAGCCTCCTCATTGGTGATGATGCCTGCATTCAGGTCGGCGTCAATGGACATTTGCTTGCCCGGCATGGCATCCAGAGTAAAGCGGGCCGTGACTTCCGAGATACGTTCCGCGCCCTTGGTGATCACGATAAATTGCACGATGGTGATGATGACGAACAGCACCAGTCCCACCCCGGCGTTGCCGCCGGTCATCACTTCTCCAAAACCGCGGATGACGGCGCCAGCGTTGGCTGTGGTCAGGATCAGGCGGGTGGCCGAGATGTGCAGACCCAGGTCAAAAAGGGTCATGATAAGCAGCACCGAGGGAAAGGAAGAAAACTCCAGGGGCTTGTTGATATAAATGGAGAGCATGAGAATGACCAGGGCAATGCAGAGATTAATAACAATCAGAAAACTTAAAAAAGCACTGGGCAGGGGAATCACCATGATCATCAGCAAAACGATGATCCCCACCACCACACTCATTTCCCCTATTTTCCCGGAGAGACTGACACGCGGAGTGCTCATGGACGCATCCCCTTTCCAGCCCGGAGTTTGTACAGGGCCGCCAGAATTTCCGCCACCGCTTTGTAAAGCATGGGCGGGATTTCCCGTCCCACTTCCACATGTTTGTAAATAGCTCTGGTCACCGCTTTGTTCTCAATCACCGGCACCTGATGTTTGATGGCCAGACGGCGGATGATTTTGGCCCAGTGATTTTCACCTTTGGCCACCACCTTGGGGGCGCGCATACTGTTCTGATCATAGCGCAGGGCCACGGCATAGTGGGTGGGGTTGGTGGTGACCACATCAGCCCGGGCCACTTCTGCGGCAATGCGGGTCATCACCATTTTGCGGTGTTTCGACCGACGCCGCGATTTGATCTGCATGTCCCCTTCCTGCTGTTTGTACTCATCGCGCACTTCCTGTTTGGTCATGCGCAGACGTTTGAAAAACTCATAGCGTTGCCAGAAATAATCAAGCACACCCACTAACAGAAAGAACAAACCCAGTTGCCAAATGACGGCCCAGAGCATTTGCCCTACGCTTTGCAACACCGCGGGCAGCGGCCCGGAGAGCATGAGCACCATGGCCGGCAAATGACTTTTAACGATGGCCCATACAATGGTAATGACGAAAAAGACCTTGATGGTGGCTTTCAACAGTTCCATCAGGGCGCGGGCATTGAAAAGGCGCTTTACCCCGTTAAGCGGATTGAGATTGGATAATTTAGGCGTGATGGCCTGAGGTGCAATCTGGAAACCAATCTGCAGATAATTGGCCAGTACAATGGCCAAAATGATAAAAAAGAGCATGGGCGCAGCCATGATTATTATTTTGATCAAGGCAAAGCGCATCAGCTCGCTCAGATTTACCATGGACAAGGGCGTGGCCGAGAATTGGGCAAAGGTAAAACTGATCAACTCCTTGGTCTGAGCCAGCACATGGCCGGCAAAGAGGCAGACCACGGTCAACCCCACCAGCATATTCACGGCAGCACTGATCTCAATGCTCCTGGCCACTTCTCCCTTGTCGCGCGCCTCACGCTTCTTTTTAGGCGTTGCGGCTTCGGTTCTGTTTGCTTCTGCCATCGTTTTCACCTTGCCATTCCGGCCAAGCCGGAATTTACTTACTGTGGGGGCTCAAATCTTTACGCCCTCACAGATAAACTTGATCTATGCCGGGAACCTATGCCAGCAATAGTTAGTTCTTGTTGCGGAAACAGATTTTTTCGATCTTAATAAAAAACCCCTCTCCTCTTGGGAGAGGTAAGGTGAGGGATTATCTTTAGAATCAAAGGCTTTTACCCCCTCACCCTCGCCCCCAAATTCGGGGGAGAGGGGATATGAAAATGTCCTTTCCGCAACAAGAACTAGTTACCTTTTGCTCCGCTCGAACCCGTCCTTTTTTTCGAATCTCAATTGCTCGGGAGCTTCGACATTCAGTTGCTCAAGCTCCTACCTGCCCAGGGAATGGATCAGGGCCAGCAATTCCCGGCTCCACTGCTTGAAGATGGTGCTCTCCGCCAAGGTCAGGCCGCTGATCATCACGATCATGAGCAGAATGCCGGCCAGGATCTGTACCGGCAGACCTACCACAAAAACATTGAGCTGGGGCATGGTGCGTGCAATCATGCCCAGCATCAAATTGGTGACCAGTAGGGTTCCCATGAGTGGCAGGGCCAGATGCAATCCCACTTCAAAGATATTGCCAAAGAATCGCACCCACGCCTGCATAGGCCCCAAGTGCGCCGGCAGGCCGTAGACGGGCACCACTTCAAAACTCTTCACCAGCCCTTGGATCAGCCAATGCTGGCCGTCCAGGGAAACGAATATAAGCACCGCCAGGATGTAAAAATAATTGCTGATGACCGTGCTTTGTTCCTCTGTATAGGCCATGAATGTGGAGGCCGCGGTGAACATCATTTGAAAACCCATGAATTCTCCGGCAGCCTGGCAGCCGGCAATCACCACGGTCACCGTGAAGCCCATGATCAGGCCGATCACCATCTCCTTGATGATCAACACCGCCATCCAGCCCGGAGCCAAATCGAGCGCAGGCGCGTGCAGCTTTACTACACTTATGCAAAACAACGTCAGAATCAGCGTGACCAGGACTTTGATGATCATGGGCATGGTGCGGCCGCCGATGACCGGCGCCAACGCCACCAGGCCGCCCACCCGGCCCATGCCGAGAATAAACACTTGCCACCAGCCTAAAAATGCTTCCATGCCCACCTCTGTTCCGGCTTTAATGCACGTACTTGGGAATATTGGATATAATTTGATAAGCAAAACTGGTCATCAGTTTCATGCACCACGGTCCGAATATCAGCAAGGCAATAAAGACTGCGAAGATTTTGGGAATGATGGCCAGCGTCATTTCCTGTATGGAGGTTACGGCCTGGAAAACACTGACCACCAAGCCCACCACCAGACCAAAGACCAGCGACGGCGCGGCCACCAGGGCGATTAAAATCAGGGCATCCTTGGCCAATTTCATCACCAATAATTCATTCATGACCTTGTGCCTCCAAAAAAAGTATTAATGAAAACTCTTGAGCAGTGCTGTCACCAGCAAATTCCAACCATCCACCAGCACGAACAATAATATTTTAAAAGGCAGAGAGATCATGATGGGCGGCAGCATCATCATGCCCATGCTGAGCAAAATGCTGGCCACCACCATGTCCACCACCAAAAAAGGCAGATACAGCAAAAATCCGATTTGAAAAGCAATGCGCAGTTCACTGAGAATAAAACTGGGAATAAGCGTTAAAAAGGAGACATCCTGAGGTGTGGCCGGCGGGGCTTGTTTGGCCAGTTTAATAAAGAGAGCCATATCCTTGGTGCGCGTATGGCGGACCATGAACAGGCGCACCGGTTCCACTGCTTTTTGGCCGACTTCCGACCAGGAGATCTGACCAGCCTGGTAAGGCACCAGGGCCTGGCTCTGGATTTGGTTCCACACCGGCAGCATGTTAAAGGCCGTTAAAAAAAGCGCGATGGCAATCAGAATCTGATTGGGCGGCACATTGTGAATACCCAGGGCCTGCCGTAAAAAAGAGAGCACGATCAGAATACGGGTAAAAGACGTGCACATCACTAAAATAGCAGGCGCCAACGAAATGACTGTGAAGAGCAACAACAGTTTGATCATGGTGGACAGATCCTGTCCATGGGCGGGCTGGTTGAGGGCTACCTGCAGACCGGAGCCGGACTGACCCAGGTTGAGGGTGAAGGTCGTGTTGGCCGCGCTGGCAGCCAAGGGCAGGAATAATGCCCCCCCCATCAGCAGGATCATGAGCCAGCGCCTTCGCATTAGTTTTTGCCCCGCTTTTTACCCAGAGCCTGCAGCCAGAAGGCTTGAAAGGATTGGCTGGGCTTGGCTGTCTTGTGAGAATGTTCCGGTTTAACGACCAGGCCCGGCAAGGGCGTGGCCAGTTGTGTTTGTTTGCCTTTCATAATGTAGCAATAAATGGTTTGTTTTTGTTCGACCACCATCAGGGTCTGTTCGCTATTGAACTGGGTGTAAAACAAGAGTTTATCCTCGGGCTCTGCGATGTCCGGCTTCTGGCTCACGGTTTGAAACCATCCGGCCCTGCGCACCAGCCAAGCCGCCAGCATGAGCACTGCCAGGACCAGCAGCAAGGAGATTAGGTAACGGCCCAGGCTGATATCCTGCAACCCGCTATAGGCTTGCGCCGTCATGGTGGAGCTCCATAAATCGACTGCCGCTTCATTCATTATCCTTGCCCCCGTTCGTGGATAATACGGGTCAGACGGACGCCGAATTTTTCTCCGATCACCACCACCTCGCCCAGGGCATAAGGATTGCCGTTGATCAGGATGCGGACTTCCTCACCTACCGTCTGATTGAGCTCCACCACCGAGCCCACATCCAGGCCCAGAATTTTATTGATGGATAAGATGGTGTTGCCCAATTCCACACCCACTTCCAGATCCACATCACGCAGATAATCAATTTTTTCCAGAGCTTGCGTATCGTTCAGGGTGCTTTGCACAGCAGGAAATTTGACCCGCTGCACGCATTCACTCTCAGGCACCACCTTGGCCGAAAGCTGGTCAAAGCCCTGACGTCCATAATCTCGGGATCGCGATTCCTGGCGCTGAGCTTTGCCTTTAACCGTTTCCTGTAAAAAGCCTTCCTCCTCCACGGCGCCCGCTTCCATAGCGGGTTCGCTGGGATTGGCGTTGGCCGCGCCTGTCTGAACAACCCCTGGTTTTAAAATTTGCCATGCTGCTTTTTCTCCCATTATCCGGCCTCCTGCTGTTGATTACCCGTAGCGCCAGCCTGCAGGCCGGCTTGCGTCTTGCCCGGTTGTTCTCCCGGTGACGGCGGTACCGGGGTTAGCTTGGCTGCGATCTTGACGGCCATTTGCCGGCCGGCCACACCCAAGTAGCCGCGATACCTCACCTGGTTCTCCACCATAATTTCAAAAGGATCATGAATGGAATGATTGAGCTGAATGCAATCCCCTTCTTGCAGACTGGTAAAATCCGAAACTTTAATGGGCGTGGTATCCATCTTGACGGTCATTGCCAACGGGGCTTGGGCCAGACTGCTGGGGATACCAATCTCGGAAGTACGCCAGCTGTTGTCCTCGGTGGCTCCGGCATTGTCTTCCTGATCGTCAATCCATGGCCGGGCCAGAGCATAAGGATATATCATGGTAATCTTGCCTTGATGGTACGGTGCCTGCACATTGATCCTGCTCAGCAGTAAAATTTCATAAGCCATGTCCTCGGCAAAAGGCTCCACGCCTTCCGTAATTTTCACGCAGCCCCCTTGGGGCTCCTTGTCCTGGTCAAATCCGCTTTGCAGACTGAACCACAGCTCCTGACCAAAGCGCAGAAGCATGCGCCGTTCAAAGCCGGAAAGCGGCTTGTCCATGAACAATTGTTCCCCCGTGCTCCCCAGGAGCCGCTCAATAACAAAAAAGGCAATCTCCCGCGGGCACAACGCAAAACACTGACCCAGCCCCGGGTCCAGGCTGAAAGTGATGCAAACGACTTCACCGTAGTCCGCGGGCTGGAAGGCATTGACCATCACCTGCTCCAATCCCAGGAAGGATGTTTCCACATGGCCATGCAACAAGTCCTCCATGCGTTTGGCCAGCACTGCGGCCATGCGGGAATGAATGGCGCCCAGCCGGATGCGCTGGGTTTGTTTTAATTTGCGGACAGTTTTAAAGTCGTAGCGGCGCACCCGTACAGGTATTGAAGCCAACGTTGCCGGTGCTTTGGCCGCCCGTTTTTCTGATGAGGCCATGCCTGCTCCTTTAGTCTGAATCAGCTTGTTGATCTATTGCAGGGTAAACGCCGTGAAATAAACCTCCAGATCTTCACGGTTAAATTCTGAACGCAGCCGGTTGCGGATGGTCTCCTTGAGTTTGTTTTTCCCGGCCGGAGCCACCAAATCGTCCATGGTATAGTTGGAAATCACGGAAATGATGGTATCGCGCACGATCGGTTCCTGAGCTTTGATGGTGTTAAAAAAAGCAGGTTCTGGTGCAGCACCACTCTCGCCGCCGCCGTGACCGCCGCCTTTTTTACCTTCCCCATTCAAATCTTCCTTGCTCAGGCGCGCCCCTAAACTAACGGTAGCCCGTAAGTAGTGGCTGCCGTCCGTATCCCCAAGATTAACCAGAAACTCCATGGGCTTAAAAAATGCCATGGGCAATGTCTCCGCCTCCGCCTGGTTTTCCTCTGTGGGTTCACTCTTGGCAACAGCACTGAGCTTGTTCAATTTTGCATTAATGCCTTTCACAGCCATGGAGGTGGATAAAAAGGGGGCCACCATGGCAATCACCAACACCACCATGATGAGCAACTTCATTTGTTTTAAGGCATTGTCCTGAGTTTCTTGAGATTCTTTGTCATTGGCCATAAGAGCTCTCCTTGTCAGAATGAGTCGCTGCATTAAAAAAGCAAAGACTATGCCAATATTTATTTTATGAGTGATAAATGAGACGGAATGGACCCGAATTAATTCTATAGGAATTTAAAGGCTTTTATGGGATGGTCTTGATTGAGTGCCATAGGCATGGAATGGGTTCCAGAGATTTACCTGGAGATAAGTAATTCATTCCATAGGTTAACCGTTCAGACTATGGAATGAATTCCCTGATATAACGGGCATTGAATATTGGTAATGGGATTGGGGATAGCCACCAACCTACACACTTCTTAATTTCATCAAGCCGTGTGAAAGTACGGAACGTTAACAACTTAATAATGTAATATTTTCTCGCTTACAAACCCCTGGCCTCTCCCCCGAAATTAAAGCCACTTGAAAGGTGAGTTTCCTGGATGTAAAACACAATGAACCAGGAGTCGAAAATGACAAAAACATACTGAAGAATAGATCATCGTAGTATTGAAAGAAGCTTAGGTGGGGATAAAAACACTTGATGAATTTATGAAGGAACACAAAGCGAAGCCGCCGGCAAAAAGCGCCCTGGGACTCTCCTCGCGGGTGACTTAAAATAGGGGTGAGGTCAGTTGGTCCATCCTTTTATATGAGTGAAAACTTGGTGGCTGGATCAAGATCCCCGGATTCCGGCTTTGGCCGGAATAACGGCAAAAAGCAATTCCAATTTACCCACCTTGTTTGGCGATGACCGGTTTTTAGGTAATAGAATCGATGCCAGCCGCCAACCGAATTTATGATGAACAGCTCTTAATTAAAAAATCCTTGTCCGTCACCACAATGCTACACCGAACCGGCCAGGCTGGGCTTAAGCGGTATACCCCGATGCCAGACGCGGTTCAGCTGTAAAGCCTCCGGCCTTGCCTGACCCAACAGATGACGCATGCTGCTTTTCAACTTTACATGGTCAGGATTAACCAGCCAGGCATGGGGAAGATAAATAAGGTCTGCCTGCTGATGATCACCGGTCTGACGCCAATGGCCCACCGTTGTTTGCTTTACACCCATCATGGTATTAATTCTGGAAAAAGTGGCTAAATTGGCTTGCAAAGCAACAGCCTGGTTTTGGTGGCCGACCGGCACCATAGCCAGCACAGCTTGGTGCCACCAGGCCGCCCTGGTCTTATCACTGGGTTCCTTATAATACAACAGGTAGGCCTGATAAAGGGTGCTGGTGTGATCCAACAGTGCCTGAGCCAAGCCGGAGTGGTCCTGCCCAAACTGGAAGACCCGGTATGCTTGGGGCTGGCGGCTCAGCCAGAAGCGATGAACAACGCGGCGATAGCTTGAAGGCAAACGCCCGGCTAAGCGTAGGGACAGCGCCATGAAGACCTGCACCAAAGCCGGTGGCTTTGGTGCAGGTTGTCGCACGGAAACCTTAGCCGGTTGGTGGATATAAATCCTGGTAGCTTGGGCACTCATCAGGGCCAGCAGCTGCCGGCGCAACCGGAAAGACAGAGAAGCAGCAGCCTGTGGGGTTGCGGCTAGGCTATCCAGCAGATAAGGTGCCACCAGCAAGGTAAGGGTTTGACCCTGCCAATAATAGCCCCCGCCTATGCCCAAAGTGCCTTGCATGAAATGACGGTTGTAGGGGCTGAGTACTTCAACTTTGATGCTGGGCCCGCTTAAGGCATTGACCGCTGAGTCAGCGTCCTGCTCCAACAACTGTTGCACGATCAAACGCCGCACTGGCTGTTCCCAGGGAGCAGCTGGCGTAGCCAGCTTGCGCCATAGCTGGCCATGGCTGTTCAACCACGGGCCTAGGCCCATTCGCAGCATCCTCCCGGCTGCAGGCACCATGGGACTGAAGAGCAACCATTGCATCCCACGGCCAATACCCTTTTCCCAGAAGGCCCGCTTTTTGGTCAAGAGGCTGTTGGCCCCTTGTGTCAAGGCTTGTACCTTCATCAAATGCTTGCCCAGAGCACCCTGCTCTGTCCTGCTGGTGAAAGCGGCCGGCCGGGCCTTTCTGGCCAAAGCGGTTGAATTGACCAGGACATGAATGGCGATCAGTACGGCCCAGAGCAGCATGGCCGAAGCCACGCCCGTCGGTTGGAGCAGCGCTGTGGCCAACAAGCTCGAGCCGGTGATAATCACCAAGGGTTTGCTCATCATCTGCCGTCCCTGTTTGGCGATCATTTGCGCTAATGGTTGAGTGCCAAGGGTTTGCCAAGGTAAATGGCCCATTTGCCATAGCCCCAGGCTGATGGCCAAGCTGATCCAAAAAGCCAGGCCTGTACCCAACAAACCAGGACTGATCACATTAACCAGCGCCTGGATCCCATAGGTCAAGGTGCCCACGGCCAACCCGGTTTCCAAAAGTGCTGGTGCCCAGGCCTGGGCAATTATGGCGCTCCACTTAGCCCCCCACTGCGGCAGCAAGCTGGATTCCAGATTATCATACAGCTTCTGCAGCCAGGGCCAGCGGCCCATACCCGCTGAGGTCAATTCTCGTGCTTCCAGATCATCGGAGAGGGCCAAATGGGTTAATTTCAACCTCAATTCGTCCCGCTGGCGCCATAGTTGTTCCCAAGCCTCCTGTGAAACATTATTTTCACCCTGAACTTTTTCCAAAGCTTGCCGTTGCAGTAGCGCCCCTTCCTGGGTTCCCCACGATTTAAACCTAAAACTCATATACCTTTGGGCCACTTCCAGAGGCTGATCATCCAAAAAAGCTTGGTGGCCGTCACTATCCTGGTCAGGAATCTGGTTACTTATCCAGGCCTGGGTCTTGAGGGCATTAAGCAAACTGCCGGAAGTGGTGAGTTCATGTTGCAGGCTTAGGAGTTGGTCGCGTTGCTTGGCTTGTTCCCAATTGAGCCCATACCCCAAATCCAGCCAAACTTGTAACTCCACGCCGGCGGCCTGAGCCAATTGCTGCTCCACAGCGATCAAGTCTTGAAGCAACTGGCGCACCTCTTGTTCCAAATCGCTATTGAAAAGCGGTTCCGGTGGGACCATGGCCTTGAAAGCAGGACGTTTGTCCTGGTGGTCACCCAGCACTGGACCGGACGGCATGTTTTCCGCCATCAACGCCCGGTTGAGCCCCCCGCTCACCGCCGGCCACTGCATGTCCATCTGGCGAAGCTGTTGACGGTGACCATCTTTCCGGTTCAAGATAAAGCCAATGCGGATTAAAAAACGGCGCCAATTTTTTTGCAGCACTGCCGGTGACGGATGATTACCAATTTTATTTATTAGACTCAAATCAAGCCGAACGGTCACATCTTCCCTGCTGGGCAGGCCAGCTTGGATCGCAGGCGAAAAACGGCAAAGGTGGTCAAAGACCAGGCGGTTGGCAAAATCTTCCGGCCGTAAATGGTCTTGTTCCCCCCCAAAGACACTGTCCGGCACTTGATCCATGGTCATTGGTAAAAGCAACAGACGGTGGGACTGCTTTTGGGAAGCCCACTGCACCATCACGCCCAGATGATCATTGGCAAACAAGGGTTTCCCGTCCACGTCCGCATCGCTGGGCAATAAAATCTGACGCAAGCCTTGCTGATAGAGCTCGCCCCAGCGGGAAGCATTGAGATGTTTTTCCTCAAGCTTGATGGTACTCACCGGCAAGCTCAAGGCCGGTTTTTCCTGGCTGGAATCAGCCAGATCCTGATCAGCAATGATTTCCACCTGCCCTGTTTGGGACAACGGTATCAGCCCCAGGCTTTGGCGGCGCAGGTCCTCGCGCTCCCAAGCCAGTTTAAAAGAAATGTTCTGATCCTGGGCCTGCTTGACCATGGGATTGATGGCCACCAGCCGGGCGGCCGCAGGAATCATGCTCATCACCTTGATCTGGTCCACTACCAAATCCAGGCATTGGGCTTCATCCCAGGCCAAGGCCGTCAGATCGGTATGGGACAGATAAAGGCGGGAGAAATCCACGGTAGTGCTAAGAGGCGCACCAGCTTCATCGAGACCTATTAGGGTTTTATGCGGTTCCCTTAGTTCAGGATTAATGTCCATGGCCATTTGACCTATCCATAAGCCTTTGACCCTGGCACGAAACAACGCTTGTGTTTCCGCATGGTTGAGCCGGTCCTGCACATAGTCCTGGAAATAGGTGCCCTGGTCGAGCAGGTTGGATCGGAGCAGCCTCTGGGCACGCCGGTAGGAATTTTTTTTGTTCAAAACTTCGTCCAGGCCGTCAATTTGATTTTGGTCACTGCGATTATGTAAGTAGACAATAAAATCATTCAGGATTCTTTGCCAGAGGGCATTGAGCGCCGGCACTTGCCGCGTGTCTTGAGGCATGGCTCGAAGAATGGTCATAAGATCCTGATAGGTCAGCCATTCGGGCAGACTAAGCTGCAAGCGCAGGGGCAAGGTTTGTGGGTCTTCCTGGTTCAACCCCTTCACATACTTTTGGATAATGGCACGCAGCGCAGGGTAATCCTGTTTATTGGCCAAGGCCTCCCAGGGCTGCCACAGGACCTCCCGCGCCTGGTCCACTAAGCCTGAACCTTTGCTAAGAAAAGGTTTGGCCAGACAAAGGGTGGCCTTGATGCCGTGAAATTCAGGACGGTTAAACATGGATAAGGTAGGATAAATGGCACTCAACCCCTGCTGCCATAAAGTAGTGCCGGGCTGGCCTGCCTGAGCCGTCAGATCCATCAGGATCTGCATTTTATTGGGCCGGTTGATGAAGCTCAAGGCCTGGGCCAAGAGACGCGCTTTGGGTGCAGCCAGCACCCGTATAATCCATTGCCGTAAATAAGAGGCCACCAGCGGCCGTTGGATGGTTTGTACCTGCGGCTGTTCGGGAGGAGCTTCGCTGGACAAGGCAGCTGCCTTGTCCAGATCATGGGCTTCATTAAGCAAGGTGGTGCGGATTTTCCAGGCTTGCTGCCAAAGATGGCGAACATGTTCCCGGTGTTCCATGGCGACCGTAGCTTCAAGAATTCTCCATTGTTGCCATTTGCCTTCTACAATATAAGGGATATCCCGCATGCTTAAATAATCGGCTACCAGCTGGTCGGCATGGCGGGCGAGGTAGGTATCGAAGGGCGCCACTTGCTGCTGCCCGATGCCGGCACGTTCCCAGGCCATGCCCTTCACGAATCCCAGAAAATTATGCCAACCTTCCTTGCCAAAAGGATTGATCAAATGGTGTTGCTCCAGCACATCCTGGCTGACCCCTGCGCCCAGATTGCGCCAAGCCTCTAGGGACAGGCCTGCTGCTGCGGCCAATTCCTGTTCTATTTGCTGCAACTCCGTCAGATCCCGCTGGGCGTCCTCACTCAGCAGGGGTGTCTCCCAAACCTCGCCTTGGGCGGTGCTGATTGGCATTTGCCCGCGTCCCAGGTCGCGAAAATTAAAGCGCCGTTGGCGATGATCGGCAAAAGTAAAGGTGACCGTGCGGCCGGCAATGTCCACGTCAATACCGGCCACGGCCGGATAGTCATCAACCGTCTCCATCAACTCCAGCAATTGGGTACGCTGCAACAGCCCGGTGTATCCCCGGCTGAGCCACTGAGGTAATTCTTCCTGATCAGGCACACGGTGAGTCACATAGTGTCCGTTTCTTGCGCCATCATCAGTACCACCCGGTACGGTGGGAATCAGCTCGCCTTGCAAGCCCATTAAGTCGCGGTCCACAGCCAGCACGTTGTAGCCGGCTTTGCCCAGCAAAAGCATGAATTCCTGCAAGGCCGGCAAGGGCATGTTGCTGTGCCGGGCAATGTCACTAAGACTATAATCATCAAAACTGGCAATGGGAATTAGCTCACCCGTGGCGCCTTCCGGGTGTTTAAGCAGCCAGTGCAGGGTCCACATTAATTGATCCAAGGCCTGTTCCCCATTTTTAGCATTCACCAGTTCACGTTCAATTTTGGCATGGTATATTTTGATGGCTGCATAAGGCAGGTCCTGATTCCAGGCGCGAAAATAATCTGTGAAACGCTGGTCATAAAAATACATATCCGGGTAGGTTTCCAGAAAAAAATAAAAGCGCGCCTGCCGGCTAGCCTTGGCATAGGCCATGGTCTCCTGCACCAGATCCTTAAAAATCCGGTAATCACCCTCCCGGCCAAAGCCATGGACCAGGTCAACGCGCACACCATCAAATCCCCAGTTCGCCAACTGTTCCAGGTTTTGCAAATACACTCGTTTCCAATAATGGTAATTGTCCTGTTCTTGAGGCGTGCCGTCTTTTTTACCCAGATCGGGCAGCAGCTGGTCCTGGGTAGCCCACAGGGGATGGCCATGATGGCCACTGACACGCTCCACCAACACGCGCCGGCCACCGGAAAGATGGAGGACCACCCAGTCGAGGTTGGTGTCCTGCAGCAGCCGCGCGTCATCGCGCTGGTCTTGGGCAGGGATAAAATGATGATAATAATGATGGTAATTTTCTTCGGTTACATATTCAGGAGCCCGCCATTCATAAAAATTGGCGATAATTTTCTGGTTCTGAGCATGCGCACTGTCCACCATGGCCTTAATCTGATCCTGGTCCAGGTTGTAGGTGATGGCCTCCGCACCCTGGGGGGAGAAAATATTGCCAAAGCGGTCGCCCAGAAGAAATTGTCGCCCCTGAGCCTGTTGCTGTTCCTGTTTGGTGAAATACCCCATGGGTATGGTCAGCCGGCGGCCGTCGATGGTCATGGTCAGGATCAACACCATTTCCTGGCTGTGGGGACGGAAGGCCACCATGGCGTCATTAAGCGTCACCTTTTCATCGATATGGAGCACTTCTTTTTGCTCGCGCAGGTAGAGCAGCAAGGAAGCTTTATCCTGGTCATTCCAATGCGCCCGCGGCGGCCAGCGCGAAAAGATGGTTTTAAAATCCAGGCCGTGAATATAGCGGGAGCTGTTGGAAGGCTTAATGAAATAAAGAGGATAGTGGGCCAGAGGTAAATTGGAATTGTGCCAAAACGCACCGAGCGAATCCACCATCCATTTATACACCCGCACGATTTTTCCCAGGTTAACTTGAATAAGATTTTCCTTCACAGCTTCCGTGGTCATTTCCATCATATTATTGGCCATGATTAAGCCCGCATTTTGGGTCTCCAAGGCCGGCGGTAATTTACCCTGATCGCTGTTGAGATAGGAAGCCATGTGAATCATGGTTTTAACCACCGGGGCCATCAAGGCCTCCCGTAGAGCTGTAGCCGAAGCCGTGAGCTGTGCGGCTGATCGCTTGTCCGTCTTTGCATCAGGGGAAGCCAGCGACAAGGCCGGCAGCCACCGTGGCAGGCGCGGTGCCAGCCATTGATTGTTCAAGCGATGGCTTTGGGAGGAAACCAAGGTGGCTGTTGCCGCGGCCAGGACTTGACCGGCGCCGGCCAGGGATACAGCCAAGGCCGTACTGTAGTAGAGCAGGCTGATCACAGCGGTCATCACCGTGGCGCCCAGCCATTGCCCGGGAGTCCAGTGCTGCCGGCGATGGAGCATTAAAAAAATCGCCGCCGAAGCCAGGAGCACCCCGCCGGCAGGCGCCAGACCAACATGCCAAAGCAGCATGGGCAGCAGGCGAAACCATTGTTCTTCCCGCTCGGGCGTGGCCAGATTCAGCCAGTGCGTCTTCCAGGCCTGGATCTGGGCCAATACTTTTTGGCCTGCGACAGCCAGTTTTTGCCACTCTTGGACAACCTGCTGTTGCCACCAGTATGGCCCGTGGCCAACAGAGGCTAAATGAGCGTTAAGGACTTTTATAGGTACCAGGTCTATTTGCAGGCTACGGCTAAAGGCCCACTGGCTTAAGGCAGCCGTATTGCTTTGGCCGGGCCGGTGAAGCACAATGGCCAGTCCCAAGGTTTTGAGGGGAAAGGCGAAGTAGGTTCGGCGCGCATCCAAAATTACACCGTTTTTCTCAATGGCCAAGGTCGGCTCATGCAGAGCATCCTGGGCGGCCAGGGTCCGGGCCAACATATCCTGGCTGTTATCATGATGTTCGATTAGTTCTGCCAGTAACCCTTGTAATTTGAACAGTGCTCGCTCTTTCCGGGCCAGCTTGACCGCCATTGGCGCCTGGCGCAGCAGGGTGGCCAGGTCACCTTCGCCTTGAAGGAAAGTGGTGGGCAGGGCCATAAGGGTTTGATTTTTCATCAGCCATTTTTCCAGGTCCGACCGTTCTTCTCTTAACAGGGAGAAATAGGGGTTGAGGCGGTCGGCGCGGCCCAGGTGCGGCCGGATGCTAACATAACCAATACCTTTGGCCTTCAAAGCCTCCAAAATTTGGTCGCGATGATATCCACCGCAAACCACGGCCACGGCCTGCTGACGATGGGCTTGCATGGCCGCCAACACGTTGGTTACAAAGTATTCACTGCGCCGGTCTGCCAGGGTATAGAAAGCCCGGGCCTGATTTAAGGCATGGTCGAGATGGTTCAAAGACGTTTCCAGGAGCAGGGGATGATTAGGATCTTGTTGCTGAATAAAAGCCAGGATGGCCGGCACCTGAAGAGTGGATCCAAGTTTTTGGAAGGTGTGCCATTCCGCCGGGGTGGCGGATATGGAGAGCAGTTTTTGCATTAATTGCACTCGTTGGTCCATTTCTTCCCAAGTGCGTTGTGCCGGTGTGACCGACAGACCGGCCCGGATAATTTTTTCCAGAGCATTATCTTCTTCCAGCAATTGATCAGGATCAAAAACCTCATGATGTGCAAGGGATGGTGAGGTTAACAGCTGGCTTAAAGCGGGAAAGGCGTTAAGGTCAAGGCCCGCCTTGCGCCCGACCTTAGCCAAGGCTAGGCTGTATTGGTGCAGTGAACTGGTGCCGTTGCGAAAGGCTTGACGCAGGCGGTCATGGGCCAGCCAAGGCGCCGGAAAGAGGTGCCCCTTGAGATCCTGCAGCGCTTGTTCAAGATCAAGTACATCACCCTGACAGGCTGAGGTGAGAAAAGACCTGGCCAGGTCCTGGCTGCGGTGGTAGGCCCGCTGGTCTTCCATACCCAGAAGCTCAATGGCCCCGGCGGAATTAATAGCGGCATACTCCGCTCCGGTCAACGTGCCTTGGGTCAGGAAATAACCGGCCACTTTCTCACGTACACGAGCCTGGGAAAGTTGAGAAAGCTGGTCCACCCTGACCCGGCTGTGGGCTCCTTCCACCATGGTCAGGGTAATGCCCATGGTGGTGTTTAACCGTTCCAGGATCATGGCAATGTGACGCTGCACCTCTTCCTGGCAATGCAGATCATCAATCATCACGACCATGGGGCCCTGTCCCGTACTGAGGGCTGAAATGGAGCCCGCTTCTTTTGGCAGCCCCAGCCGTCGCTGAAATGTTATGCGGTCCAACTGGGGCCACAAACGTGCCGGAGGTTCAAAAGCCCAGGAAAAAAGGGGCAGCAGTAGATTGACCATGACCAACATGGCGGCCAGTCCTGATCTCCGCTGCCGGCGGGGATGACGAAAGCTGGCTAATAATAACAGGCGCTTGGTGGGCATTGGAGACATTGTGGAACACCTCTCATCAAAAATGGTCTTTTGGGATAGGGCATTACTATACCATCAGCCCGGTTTTTTTTTCAAACAAACTATTTTACCTTTACTGCGCTGCTATCAGTTGATTCCAGACATTCCAACCAGCATGCTTTTCACATGACAGCCTGAAAGTTATTAAGGTACAATCAGGCTATGCCGTTACTTGTGGCAGTGGGGAAATCCCTGCCCTTGGAAAGGGCACCCAATGCTGGATCAGCGGAGATTTTAAACCACACACCTACGGCGAGGTGACCCATGAGTAAAATCAAAGGCAGTACCATTATCAGCAGGCTCAAATTTGCCGAAGTCAAAGGCTCGGCGCAGACCAAAGACGAAGTTATTCAAAAGTTGAGCCCCGACTTTCAGGATAAGATTAAAATCGGCATTCTTATGGCCGCCTGGTACCCGTTTGACTATTATGTGGAACTGCACCGCACCATTGACCAAGTGATGGGCAAAGGGGATCTAACCCTGTTGCTCGACGTGGGCAAGTATTCCGCCGAACTGGCCGTGCATGGGGTCACTAAAATTTTTTTCAAGCTCGGTTCCCCTGAATTCATTATGAAGCGCGCCAGTGCGGTCTGGCATCAACATTACACCTCAGGCTTGATGGAACCAATATTCGGAGAAAAGAAGACGGTCACCTTCCTGGTCAAGGAATTCGAGGAAGACTCCAATGAAATGCTGGTCACCGTGGCCGGCTGGATCCAGCGTACCGTGGAACTCTCGGGTGGCCGGAGCGTCACCATTTCTTATAAAAAATTCCGCGAACCCAGCGGTATGACCTATCAATATGATGTGACGTGGTTATAGCCGCCCTGTCTACTTCTTCGGGGCAATTGCTGAAAAGGAACCATGACCATGAGCAAAATCAAAGGCAGTACCATTCTTTCACGGCTTAAGTACGCGGAAGTCAAAGGTTCCCCGCAGATGAAACAGATGGTCATCGATAAATTAAGCCCTGAACTGCAAAAGCAGATAGAAATCGGCATTCTCATGGCGGCCTGGTATCCATTTGACTATTATGCCCAGCTTCATCGCGTTATTGATCAAGTCATGGGCACAGGAGATTCCAAACTATTGCTGGACGTCGGCAAGTATTCGGCTGAACTGGCGGTGCAAGGGGTCACTAAAATATTTTTCAAATTGGGGTCCGTGGAATTTATCATCAAGCGTGCGGCAGCAGTTTGGCGCCAGCATTACACGTCCGGTATTATGGTGCCTGAATTTACGGAGCCCAAAAAAGTTATTTTTTATATCCGAGAATTCGAGGAAGATTCCAAGGAAATGATGATTACCGTGGCCGGCTGGATCAAGCGCACCGGAGAATTGTCGGGCTGTAAAAACGTTACCGTGTCTTATAAAAAATATCCTGAGAACAATGCCATCACTTACCAATACTTGCTCACTTGGACCTGAGCTCAAGCCTCATCTGTTAAATGCCCCACTATCCTTAAAGATTTTAACTGTCACAAAGCCTTGGTCTTTCCTTGAAGAACCCTTTTTCAGGAATAGTCGTGGAATTAATCCTGATAAATAAATACCCGCACCCGGTCGTTTTTGGTGGGATCAGGCGGTGTTTTCTTAACCGCTGCTTTGGATCGCTCATGCAAGGGCCGGTACTGGCCATAGCCGGTGACGGAAATTCGCTGGGGCTGAATTTTATGGGATTGCATGAAATAAGTGACCACCGCCATGGCCCGGGCGGTGGAGAGTTCCCAGCTGTTGGCAAAAGGCGAATTTTCCCAGGTGACGTATTTGCTGGTATGGCCTTCCACCGAAATTTCATTGGGCAGCGTGGTCAGCACTGACACCACAGCATCCAGTATTTTTTTAGCGTTCTCGCTCAGCTGCGCACTGTCCTTGGGAAAGAAAATCATGTCGCCGATCAGCTCAATGGCCACGCCTTTGCTCTCCCCGATCACCTGAGCGGGTTTGCCTTTGCCGACCAGGCCTTCCAATTGCTTGTTCAGTTTGGCAGTCAAGGCCCCCACCCGCTGGGCGCGCAGTTGAGCAGCCGTCGGCTTGGGCGGACCCATCGGTTTTCTAGGGGTGGCACGGTGTGACCGTTTATGGCCAACATCACCCGTACCTTCCTCCCTTTTTTTCGCCACCCCTTTGCCGGGGACAATGGCAATGACCGGTTTGGGAATAAACGCACTGGGCGCCCCGCGTTCCACAATGGAATCACCGGCCTTGTCCTTCTTACCATCGGGCACTGCGCCGTTAAATCCGGATCTGATGCCCATGGCGGCTTGTTTGAATTTTTCCAGGTTGAGTACGGACATGGAATACATCATCATAAAAAAGGCCACCAGCAGGGTGATCATATCCGCGTAGGTGAGCAGCCAGCGCTCTTCATTGGCCTCTTCTTCATGTTGTTTTTTCCGCCGGCCCATGCTTACTTGCTCCCTTTGATTTTTTCCGCCACTTTGATCCGTGCTTTGGGCGATAAATAAGTCAGGAGTTTTTCTTCCAGGATGCGGGGATTGTCTCCGGCCTGGATGGAAATAATGCCTTCCAGCACGATCATTCGGGCGTGCACTTCTTCTTCGTTGCGTCGTTTTAATTTATTACTAATGGGAATGTAAATCAGGTTGGCTGTGCTCACCCCGTATAAGGTGGCAATAAAGGCTGAGGCAATGGCCGGACCCATGCTATCGGGCGTGGAAATATTGGCCAGCATGTGCACCAAGCCCATGACCGTGCCGATAATACCCAACGTGGGCCCAAAGCCGCCCATAGTGGCAAAGATTTTGGCGCCGATTTTATGACGTTCGCCCAGCAACTCAATATCGGTTTCCAATATGGCGCGCACCTGTTCCGCGTCCAGACCGTCCACTACAATTTGTATGGCCTTTTTGAAAAAGTCGTCCTCAATCTGCTCGCTCACCTTTTCCAGGGAGAGCAGGCCTTCCTTGCGCACGGTTTTGCTGAGATTAACCAGCATGCTGATGGTTTCTTCCACCTTGATCGGCTTGGAGAAAAAAGCATTTTTCATGATGGTGGGAATGGAGCGGATATCTTCCTTGTCAGAACCCACAACCGTGACACCCAGGGTGCCGCCTATGACCAGCACAAAAGCTCCAAAATTCCATAAGGACCCCAGATGGCCGCCTTCGATATAGACAATGGCGACCAACGATCCCCAGGCCATAATTAATCCCACAATGGTTGCAAAATCCATTACCTTTGGCTCCCTGTCGGCATGGTTTTCTCCTGCCTTTTCTTAGTGTCGGATGGCTTGAGTCCCTTCTAAAGACAAGGCTTTGGTTTTTCCTCGGTCCTCACAGGTCTTGCTAAAAAGGCTATTTCCCGAGCGTTTTTTTCGGTTTCGCTTTCCCGGTTTTTTTGGTGACATTGATCTTCCAAGCGATAATTTTTTCCATTACCACGGCCACCGGTTCGAGGACCACGAACTTGTTGCCGGAACTGACGGTGATGGTGGTATCCGGAAGAGCTTCGATGGTTTCGATCCAGCGTTCATTGACCACAATCCGGTCGCCGTTTAATTTGGATAATTCTATCATGGTGCACCTCACGAAATTGGCCGGCCATGTTCTGGCCCGCGATTAAGATCTGTGTCGGCCATGCAGTGGTCTATTGCGTCGATCAATGTCATTGCTAGGGGCTTAATACTAGTTCGTCCAAACTTTACCCCCACAATTTAACCCAGGCCAAGCACTAAGAAGGATTAATCGAATCACCGATCTTTACTCTGTGTCCTTTGCAACTTGGCTTGAGTTCAAGCTCTTATTGCCCGCCTATGAACATACTACCGTTTCAGGCTGATCAATTCCTGGAGCAGTTCATCGGATGTCGTAATAACCCGGGAATTGGCCTGGAAGCCCCGTTCCGTAATAATCATGTCACTGAACTCCTGAGCCAGATTGACATTGGACATTTCCAGGGTCCCGGCCTGGATACCGCCACGGGCTCCGGTGTTGGCTTCCCCAATCTGGGCCACGCCGCTGTTGGCGGATTCAGACCAGATGTTCTCCCCCTCTTTCATCAAACCGGAGTTATTGGTAAAGCGCGCCAGGGCGATCTGGCCGATGGTCTGCACAATCCCGTTGTCATAAACCCCGTTGATAATGCCACTATTGCTGATATTAAAGGAGACCATGGTGCCCGGTGCAAACCCATCCTGATTGAAGAGGGTGGCTGTATCCGGATCAGCCAACTGAGTCATGGCTGTAAAATCAGGATTAATGGCCAAAGGTGTGGTCGAGCCGTTGGTGGTGGTGATACTTAAAGCCCCGGTTTGAGCATTAAGGGACCCATCGGGATTGAAGGTGAGCACCCCTTGATTAACCAGACCGGCGGCCACGATGCCAGTGCCTGAGGCTTGCCAGCTCCAGGTATTGACGCCCGTCTTGGTGTAGGTTACGGTGACATTGTGGTTATCACCCAGGGAATCGTAGACCAGAAAGGTGTTGTTGTAAGTGTAGCCTGCGGCTTGGGTGGAATCAAGGTTGCCGATAATCTCAGCCTGGCTGGTGGCCTGGGCCGCCATCTCCGCGGCAATGGGAATGTTAATGTTACCCACCGGCTGGGTGGTATCGATCACCCCGGCGGTGGCGCTCCACCCTTGCACCAGCAAGCCGTTGGACGGCTCCACTAAATTACCGTCTTCATCGAGTCCGAAACTGCCGTCACGGGTATAGCGGTTACGGTTGCCGTCACTGAGAATAAAAAACCCGTCGCCTTGGATGCCCAGATCGGTCATGACCCCCGTGGACTGCAGCGCGCCCTGGCTGTGGATATTGGTAATGGTGGCCATGGAGACGCCCAACCCGATTTCTTTGGGGTTGGTGCCGCCCCGGCCGCCGGTGCCCGGGCTGGCGCCCTGCAAGGTCTGAGACATCATGTCCTGGAAATTAACCCGACCGGCTTTGAAGCCTGTGGTGTTGACATTGGCAATGTTGTTACCGATCACATCCATCCTGGTTTGATGATTGGTCAGCCCTGAAATTCCCGTAAATAATGAACGTAACATAATAGTCCTCCTCTTTTAGCTGTGCTTGCGGATCATTTAAGTCCGTTTATTCAATAGCCTGAACATCGCTAAGCAGATACTCTTGGTGATTGACGGTCACTTTTACCTGATTACCGGAAACATCCACCGCCGTCACAGCTCCTGAAAAGGGCAGATAGCAGTTGCTGTCCCGGGTGTCAATGCCGCTCACAGACCGGCCCAGCAGCACAGTGCCAAAACTGTTTGATTCCAACCTGGCCAGTCCGGCAATTTCATCTCTCGTGTTCTCCGAAGTCTCCAGAGCCGTGAACTGCGCCAGTTGGGAGATGAACTCCGTATTGTCCACGGGGTTCATGGGATCTTGATACTTTAACTGCGTGGCCAACAAGTTTAAAAAATCGGTTTTACCCATTGATCCTACTGAATCCACATTCATATGTTCTTCCTCCTGTCTGTGTTAAACCCGGACATGGTGGCCCGGCTCCACTCAACCCCAGAGGGGCACGCCCTGCCAGAGTTATATCAACATATCCACTTTTGAGGTTTTCCAGCGTCCGGCCCGGTCGCCGCTGCCTGTCGGCGTGGTCTCAGACACACTCAGCCCTTTAGGCTGAGCGGACCACCCCTGTTCCTCCTGATCCTGCTTGTTGACCGGTCCCTGGCCGGCCTGCTGTTGTTGCTGCCCCACTTCCAGGGAAAACGTCCCCACCTTCACGCCTGCGGACTCCAGGTTTTTTTTAATCTGGTCCAAATTGTCCTGAAAAAACTCGCCCAGATGTTTATCCGCCATGAATACCTTGGCATGAATCTGATCACCGCTGCGATGGACGGTCACCTGCACCCGTCCCAATTCAGGTGGATTTAGTTCAATATGAAGTTTTTCTTCCTTGCCTTTGGCACCCTTGACTACTTCCTGGCTAAAGGACTTGATCACACTCTGCTGCTGTACCTCGTTCATGGCTTTGAGCAGCTGCAATGTGCCCGCACCGGACGGTGACAGAGTCGCATCCAGTCCCAGACTCCGGCCGGGCATGCTGAACATCGCGTTTTCCGTAAAAGTGGGCTCCATGGACGTTTTCTCAACGGCCGCATGCTTGGTGCCCCCTCCCTCCTTGCCCGCTAAAAAGGTGAAGGTTTCTTGCTCGCTGTCCAAATTTTCCAAAGTCAGGCCGGACCCCGGGCTTTCGGCTTCAGCTCCGCTGGGCATAACCGTCATGGTCATGGCACCCGCTTTGACCTGCTCAAGAGCCCCTGGTTCAGGCAATGGGCCCGATGTTTCCGCTACGGCGTTATCGTCCAGCAGGCTTTCCCATCCCTGGGGAAAATCATTGAGCATACCGTGGACCCCGGTTTGATCGCGTTTCAAAACCTGTGGATTTTCACTCTGCACAGCCACAGGAGACACCTCCATGACCGCAGCCTGACCCTGAGGCTGGTCCTGAAGAGCTTCCATCGCGGCTGCCAAATCCGCCAGATTCATTTTTGTGCCCTGCACAGGATTATCACCTGGTACCTCGGCCTGTGGCGGCGGAGCTATCATAGGCATAAGCACGGCCGCGGCCATAGCCGGATGGTTCTGAAGCAATTGGAGCAAGGCCTGCTCTGTGCCTTCTGATGGCTGGTCGGTCTCGGTCTCGACCTCGGTTTCGCTCTCCTGATCTCCCAAGGGGGCAGCATTCTCACTGGCCAGATCGTGGTTTAAAAAGGCTAAAAATTCCTTTACCAACCCCAAGTCCGGCTGCTCCAGGTTGGTGTTGTCTTTGACGGCGGCGCCCTGAGCCGTATTGACGGCGGCTTCTACCACTGCTGCTTGCACTTGCATGGATTCACCCATAAGATCCTCCTGGGAGGTGCTGTGCATCCTCCGGGTTATGACATGAATGTTAATGCCTGTTTGAAGGCGTTAGTTTTTTACCACCCTCATTGCAGCCTTTAAGACATATGTTAATCATTCCAGAACTGCTGATCCTGGGCGTGGTTAATGGCCACCTCGTCCAGCAGACGCTGCTCTTCCTTACTCAAGGCTTGCCGGTGTTCTTCCCAGCGATGCTCTTTTATTTTTTCCAGCACCGCCACCTCTTTGCGGGCTCGGACCAGGCGCTGGCGCAAGGCTTCCAATTCCTGCCGGAGCAGGCCCAAATGGGTTTCGGTTTTCTGAATGTCCTGTTGCAAACGGATCAAGTACTGGTCATAGGCCTTGTCCTTGGCCATGTCCATGGCCCCGGTTTTAAGCAGCTTATATTCCTGATGTTTCTTGCTGCGTGCCACCACCAGTTGTTGCTGGAGGGCTTCTTGTTCCAGCACCCGGCGTTGCTGATCGCTGAACTCCTGAATGATGCGTTCTTCATGGCGCTTTCTGATTTTCAGCAGCGCGGCCAGGTTAAATTTAAATTTTTTCATACGCCCTGTCCTTCAATCTTTTTGATGATACGCTCCAGCAGCGGCCAGACCTGGTCCACGGCAATCTTCTCATTGACGCGTTGCTTCAGAAAAGCACGGATGTCGTCGATCACCGCCATGGCCTTGTCAATTTTAGGGTTGCTGCCCTGCACATAAGCGCCGATGTTAATGAGATCCTGCGCTTCCGCAAAAGCCGCCAAATGATCGCGGATCATCCCGCCCCACCGGCCTTGTTCAGGTGAGCAAACCTGCTTGGCCAAACGGCTGATGCTGGGCAGAACATCGATGGCAGGAAAGTGATTTTGGCTGAACAGGCTGCGCGAAAGCACAATGTGCCCGTCGAGGATGCTGCGCACATGGTCCGAGACCGGTTCATCCATATCGTCTCCTTCCACCAGTACCGTATAAAAGCCGGTGATGCTGCCCTGTTGGCTGAAGTTTCCGGAACGTTCCAGCAGCTTGGGCAACTCGGCAAAGGTGGAGGGCGTGTACCCTTTGGTGGTGGGCGGCTCGCCCACAGCCAGGCCGATCTCACGCTGAGCCATGGCAAAGCGCGTTACCGAATCCATCATGAAGAGCACATCCTTGCCCTGGCGCGCAAAATACTCGGCCACACTGGCCGCCAGTTTGGCGCCATGAATGCGCAGAATGGGCGATTCGTCGGAAGTCACGGCAATGACCACCGAACGTTGCAGACCTTCCTGGCCAAGATCATTTTCAATAAATTCGCGTACTTCCCGGCCTCGTTCTCCGATCAGGGCAATCACATTGATGTCCGCCGAGGTGTTGCGGGCCATCATGCCCAGCAGCGTGCTCTTACCTACACCGCTGCCTGCGAAAATCCCCATGCGTCCGCCTTTGCCGCAAGTGAGCAGACCGTCAATGGCTTTCACGCCCGTGTAGAGCGGTTTCTCGATGGGCCGGCGCTGCATAGGATTATTGGGCGTATTGTGAATGCTTACGGCTTCACCGCCGAAGATGGGTCCTTGGTCGTCAATAGGCTGGCCCAGGCCGTCGAGAATGCGGCCCAGCAATTGCTCGCTGGCGTGAATGGTGAAGGGCTGGCCATGGGCAATAATCCGGCTGCCCGGACCAATGCCGTGCTTCTCGCCCAAGGGCATCATGAGCACCCGGTTGTCTTTAAACCCAATAACCTCAGCCCTGACCCGCTGCTGCCGGTTGGCCCCGATAATGTCACACTGCTCGCCAATGGTCACGTTGGGTCCGCGCGATTCAAGCACGGTGCCCACAATGTTGAGCACCCGGCCCTCGGAACGTATCTCCTGGGCTTCTTCCACCATGGCCTTGGCCTGGAGCGGCACGCGGCCGTCGGCAAATTGATCACGCAGCATCCGTTCCAATTCTTCCAGCTGCGATTCCAAGCGGCTGTCAATAAACCCATAAGGGGTCTCCAACAGCGTACCTCCAGGCTGGATGGATTGATCGGGAAGTAAACGGAGATTGGTGGGCATCACCTGGCGGTCAGGTGCAATTTTTTTGTAATCACGGGGATTGAGCCTCAGGGTCAGCACCCCCCCCAGATCGTCCTGCTTACCCAAGACTTTTTTAAGACTTTCCTTGATCAGGTCGGGATTAAGGTGATCACTCTGGCCGATGATTTTTTTCACTATGGCCAGAATGACGTCAAGCATACGCTTTTCCATCTTGGTGTAGAAGCTTTCCACTTCCTGACCGATTTTCGTCAACAATTGCTCCTGCTCTGCTTTCTCCCGTGCCAGCCGTTGCTCGGCCGATCGTCGGCCTTCCTCAAAGCCATGATTAAAGGCCGAAACTTTAATTGTTTCCATGTCCGTTTCGCGGCCAACCCCATCCTCGGCAGTGGCAACCTGATCAGGCTCGCTGGACTTGTTGTCCGCCGTACCATCCGGGTGGGTGTCAGCGGCCGTTGCGCCGTGCACAGGGATGGCAAATGCCTGTTCGCTCAAGTGGGGAGATTTGATCACCTTAGACAATGTCTTCCTCCAGGTTTTGCTTGTTGAGCATGATGCTGCCTTCATCATCGAGACGGCGCATAATCTCGGCAATCTTACGCCGTGCCTCGCGAATGGCTTCAGGTTTGACATTTTCCATAACCTCAATGTCATCCTTGAGCATTTCCGCGCCCCGGGAGGACATGTTACGGAAGATCATGTCCTGAACCCCGGCATCGAGGCGGTTGCAAGCCACGGCCAGATCCTGGGTCTCCACTTCCTTGAGCACGCGCTGAACTTCCATATCGTTGAGTTTGATCATATCCTCCATACGCACCATGCGCATTTTGATGGCATTGGCCAACTCTTCATTAGCACCTTCAATCGTTTCCAAAATGCTGCCCGCTGCCTGTTTGTCCAGTTGATTGAGAATATCTGCCGCTGTTTGCACACCTCCAATTTTGAGTAATTGTGGTTTGGCTTCTTCCTGCTTGATCTTTTCCCGCAGGCGATCCTCAATGTCGTGGATGGTGGTCATATCGGGTGCGCTTTGATCGAGGGTGGCAATGCGCCTGGCCACCTCCTGCTGCAATTTTTCCGGCAGTTGGTGGATGATCTGCGCCGAGACATCACTGGGTAAATTGGAAATCACCAGGGCCATGGTCTGGGGATGTTCCTCTTTGAGCACATCGATGATAATACTGGGGGCCACATCCCGAAAATCATCAAAGGGCATGACCTGGTTGGGATTGCGCAGTTTACGTAGCAGACGTTGGGCCCGCTCCGGATCCAGGGCCGGTGCCAGCACGTCCTCGACGTAATGAGCCCCACCCTTGGCCAGACTATGGCTGCTGCCAATGGCCGTAAAAAACTCCCGCAGCACTTGCTCCCCTTCCTGGCTGTCCACAGATTCACATTTCATCATTTCACGGCTGATACGTTCAATCTCATCGGGCGGAAACTGTTTGATAATCTCCTGGGCAGCCTCTTTGCCAATAAGCGTGAGCAGTACCGCCACCTTGTGGAGGCGTTCTTTTTTTTGATCGTCCTTTAACGCCATACCCTGAACCTCACTTGACTACTACCCTCGTCCCGCCGTCTTTGAATGCGGTTCAATGGGAGGAGTACTGATTAAGAAAGCCAGTTCTTCAGTACCTTGGCCGTTTCATCGGGATTGTTCTTGATCGCCCCTATGAATTTATCCGGATCAAACCTCCGGCCCCCATAGTCAGGGCCGTCGTCTTCCTCGTCGCTGGAAGACTGGGCTGCAGCTGCCGCCATTTTCTTCATATTACCCATGCTCATAATCAGAAAACCGATGCCTACCAGCACCAGCAAGGCCCGGGGTACCCACTTGGTGATGATGGTCATGATGAATTTCTGGCGCTGGGATTTTTCCAGCAGTTGCTTCTCTTCTTCCGTATTCTGACTGGTGAAGGGCAAGGCCTTGACTTCGATCTGATCGCCCCGCTGCGGGTCAATACCCAGGGCTTTTTCCACCACCCCGCGAATGGCGCTCAATTGCTCCTCTTTCATGTTGCCGTCGATAAAAATGCCGACCGACAGTTTTTTAACCTGCCCGCCGGCGGTGGTGGTGCGCTCCACGGTGCGGTTCATTTCATAGCTCACCTGTTGTTCGCTCTTGCTGCTGGCCTGGCGGGTCACCACACCGGCCGGTGGATAACCCTGCAGATTGCTGGCTGTGCCGGCCATGCCGCCGCTCTGGTTATTGCTTTTGACAGGGGTCACGGAGTTGCGCTTTTCACTGCGCACTAGGCCGCTCTTGCCCACCACGGGCGTAAAATATTCCTGTTCCCGTTGGGTCTGGTCAAAGTCCATTTCTGCATACACCTGTACTGCGGCTTTATTGGGGCCTACAATCTTGAACAGCAGGCTCTCCGCTTTTTCTTTCAGGGTTTTTTCCACCTTTTGCTTATACTCGATCTGGCGGTCGCTCACGCTGTTGTCATCATCATCACCGGCTGCGCTGAGTACATTGCCCGAGGTATCCACAATGGTTACATTTTCCGGGGACAGGCCGCTGACCGCACTGGCCAGGAGGTGCCGAATACTGCTGATCTGCCGGGGCAGCAGGGTGCCGCCCGAGGCCAGGCGGACCATCACCGATGCCGTAGGCTTGAATTTTTCCTGAAACCAGCCTTCTTCCTTGGGGATCACCAAATGTACCCGGGATTTTTCAATGGCATCAATGGAGTCAATGGTGCGTTCCAGTTCATTTTGCAGAGCCCGCAAAAAGTTAATTTGCTGAACTTCATCGGTCACGCCAAAAGCCATTTTGTCAAAAATTTCATAACCCACCCCTTCGCCTTTGGGCAGGCCTTTGCCGGCCAATTCCAAGCGGGTGTCATAAATAGCTTTGCTCGGCACTTCGACAGTGCCCCCGCCTGCGCCCAAGCGATAGGGGGTGTGGTTGTCCTTAAGGATTTCCACGATGGCATTGGCATCCTGGGGGCTCAGCTTACTGTAGAGCACGGTGAAGTCAGGCCGGGTAGACCAGTAAATCAAGCCTGCGGTCATGCCCAGGCCCACCAGACCGGAAAGCACGATCAGGATTTTTTGGTTTAAGGTGGTTTGGCTCCACCAAGCTGTGATTTTTTTCAACAGTTGTTCAAAACGGTTCATGCATCACCATCCGGAAAATGTTGTGACCCTTGCTGCCGCGGGCTTAGACCTGCATGCGCATTACTTCTTGATAGGCTTCCATGACCTTGTTGCGAATCTGCACGGCAAATTCCATACTCAGTTTGGCTTGCTCCGTGGCCAGCATCACCGTATGTACCGACGGGCCTTCGCCTTTTAAAAAAGCCTGGGTCACGGCTGCACTCTCCTGATCCTGGGTGTTGAGGGTTTTAATGCCTTCCATCAGCAGATTTTGAAACGAACTGCCCTCGGCCGGCTTGGCGGTCGTGCGTTCCGGAGCCAGCAGGTTATCCATGACGATGGGTTTAATACCGGGAATGCCTTCAATGGATATCATGTGACCTCCTTAAGCTTCAGATCGCCAAGGCGTTTTTCACCATGTCTTTGGCATTTTCCAGCACCGTGACATTGGCTTCATAGCTGCGCGAGGCGGAGATAAGATCCACCATTTCCATCATGATATCCACGTTGGGACGGGTGACATATCCTTGCGCGTTGGCATCAGGATGATTGGGTTCATAGCTCAGTTTAAAGGGTGCCGTATCTTCCACAATGCCCTGCACCTGCACGCCCGGCACGCCGGTGGGGCTGCTGTCCCCGTCCACGGACATTAATTCCACCAATTGCCTTTTGAAGACCGAACCGTCGGCGGTCTTGGTGGTGTTGACATTGGCAATGTTATTGGCGATCACATTCATGCGCGTGCGCTCTGCAGTCAGCCCACTGGCGCTGATCAGCATGCCCGGAAAAATTTCCATGCTTAATGTCCTCCTCTCACAATATAACTGGCCAGTTTAAATCGGTTGGACGCCAGCTTGGTCATGATTTCGTAAGCCTGACTGGTCTGGCTTAGGTCCACCATTTCCTGCTCTAAATTGACATTATTGCCGTCAGTTTTGACCGGTTGGCTGGTGTCACTCTGGATCTCAATATCCTGGGCCATTAGAGCATCCAGTCCTTGCCCCGGATAGCCGGAGTCTTGAAACGACGCGGCTGGAGACGGCTGCTCCAACACTTTTTCCAATTCTTGCCGGAAGTTCACGTCCTGACGGATATACCCGGGCGTATTGGTATTGGCAATGTTGTCGGCCAGGGTCTTATGTTTAACCTGTAATACATCCAGGACCTGCATGACTTGATTGAGGTCAAAGCCGTTAAAATTAATGTTCATGGCCTTACTCCCCCTGAGTTCTTTGGGATGGTTTTTCTATCTTTCTGCTCTCAGTGCGCGGAGGTCCGAGCAGGATCTTGCACAACCGTCTATCCCGCCAGGTCAATATGACGGGCCTGATTTGGTTTTTGTACATGGTAGGCCTTGACCAGGGCAATGGCCTGCTGCACTTCTTCCAGATTGAGTTTGAGGGTGCTGGCGCGCTGTTGGAGTTTCTGTTCATGGCTCTGGTGCAAGTTGATGATGTTTTCCAGCATTTGATGAATAGCAGCCACCTGTTTGTCCCGATAATCCTTATATTGAGATGGCAGCGCCTCACCGCTGCTTTCGACCAATTCCATTTCCAGATTCTGTTGATCACGGATAAGGTGCTGGATGTTGTCAATCAGCTGGCGTTTGCGCTTGATCAACTCTTGGAGCTGTTCCATATCCAATTCATCGCGCCAGGACTTTTCCATTTCCATCAACGCCTGAATCTGGCTTTGAATTCGTCCCAGGGAATTCACCACTGGTTCCAAGCTGGAGTTGGATTCAAAGGATTCGTGCATAAACGCCACCTTCTTTCTGGAATAGATTGGCGAATTTATTATAAGCAACAGATGTGCCAATTTTATTTTTATGCCATTACAGGTGGCCTCTAGGTGTATTTCAATAAAACGCTTATAAATAAAGATTAATATGATGGAGGATTAAGATAGCCACCCTGCTATAATCGGCAAGAGCACCTTTAACTTGGACCTAGGGATTTTATTCCATAGACTTTGGGTCCAGAGTATGGAATGAACACCATGCCTGGGGAGGGGCTGTGGAAAATTTAATTGACCCTGGATGCACCGGGCTCAATAAGCGGGTGCAGGGTACAGGTCGGCCTGCACCGTGCGAAGTAAACTATGGTGCCAGCCACTTTAGGGGAACCTATTCTTCATCACTGTTGGAAACAAGATAATTTTTTTGCGGGAATCGAATTAAAATGTTTAAAAAAGAGGCGTGTTACGGTTGGGAAGCAATATAGATTCAAGTGAGCAGAGGTGGCCGGCACCATGGGCGCGTGGACGTTATCCTGGTTTTCACCGGGGTCCAGAAATGCCTTTAAAATCAAGATCACTAGATTACGGCATTCACCGGAATGACAAACAAGTTATTTGTTTTTGTGTTGTGATACAGTCTGAGGTGGGAGGTTTGATTTTATCCCTACCATTACGGAAAATGGCCTCAATTACTTTTGTCCCCCGGCAGTGTAACCGTAAAGGTAGTGCCTTCGCCAGGTGTGCTTTGCACCCGCACGGTTCCCTGATTGAGTTCCACATTTTTTTTAACAATATATAACCCCAGGCCAATACCGCCCACCCGGCGGGTGGAGAGTTCACCGCCGCGGAAAAATTTATCAAATATTTGTTCCTGTTCCTTGGCCGAGATACCAACGCCCTGATCCTTGATCATCCACTGAACCTTACTGTCCTGCCTCTGAGCACGGATCACGATCTGTCCTCCTTGAGGAGAATATTTGATGGCATTTTCAATTAAGTTGCGAAAAACTTTGTAGATACTGCTGGGGTCGGCATAAGTGACCAGGGCCTCGGGAATGTTCAGATCGAAATGAACAAGGCTGGGATTGTGCGGCACATCCTTCAAGGTCTCGCGGGTAATAGTGTTTAAATTAATCGGCCGCGGCTTGATGAGCGGCACCTGTTCATCCACCTGGGCGGTTTCAAAAAGCTCGTTGACGATCAGATCAATACGGCGGCATTGTTCAATGATCTTGCCCAGCAATTCCTTGCGCTCTGTCAAGGTGATGTTGTCGTCCCCTTCCAGGATGATGCTGGCCGCCTGAATGATGGTCAAGGGCGTTTTAATTTCATGGGTGGTGGTGTTGACCACGTCCTTTTTCAACAGGTCCAATTCCATATATTTTTGCGCGGTCTGCCGTTCTTTTTCATAAACCCGCTCATTGACGAGAATGACCGTGGCATGCTTGAGCAGCACATTGAGAATACTGAACATCTGCTGTGTAAAGGTGCCCTGAGGCCGGTCAAAGGCCAGCTCGAGATGGCCGATCTGCTCCTGCCCGGAGACTAAAGGCGCAATTAAAAAGGACCAATGTTTAAAGGTGCGGGAATTTTTTTTACGGAAACTCTCGGGGATAATCACCGCCTGGCCCTGGCGAAACACCCACTCGTAGATGTTCTCATCGATCTCCATGGTTTTGCGGAACTTTTCGATGATACCCGAATTGTCTTCTGCCATAAGGGTTTTAATACTGCCGCCACCCTTGCCCCGCTTATGCAGATAGACCACGCCGGCATCGAAGGCACATAATTCTTTAACCACTTCCAGCAGCAGTTTAAGAATTTTATGCAACGAGTGAGTGCCGCTCACGGTTTCGATAAACCGGAAGACACTGGTCATCTCCCCAATATAGGCGCGCAGGCTGCGGTTGACCTTTTCCAAAAGATCAATATGGTTTTTAAAACCCGATGGTTCCTGGGCTTGGGTGGGAACTGCCGGACGTTTGGAGACCGGTGAGACGGCTGTTTTCTTCTTTGCGCCTGTTATGCGGCTGGTATTGATTTTTTTCTTCATTGGGACAGTTCCATATAGGATTTAATGTGATCCACTTCTTCCCGGATTTTAACAATCAGAGCTTCCTGCTTTTCCGGGCTCACGTCCATCATGCTTTCCAATTGTTGCCGCCATAGTTGTGGTTCAGGCTCATGGGGCTGATCCCCCAAGGCCTCATAGGCAATATGATTGCCCCAGTACAATGCCCAGGTCAGCTCTTGATGGTCCTGGGATCTCTCCGGGGTGTGGTGGTTGCTGATGGGCACCACAATATCTTCGGGCAAATTCCACTTATCCACAATCCAGGCGCCTACCCGGCTGTGATCCGCGCCCAGCATGTCCTCTTCCAATTGCCACAGGGCCTGTTTTTTCTTACGAAAGGCCTGAAGCACGGGCTTGTAATCTTCGGGCATATACTGAAAGAAAAGGATCTTGCCGATATCATGCATCAATCCGGCCAGATAGGCGAAATTTTCCAGAGCCCCCAGATGCTGCAGACTGATAAGTTCGCGAGTGGCAATGGCCGTGGCCACGGCGTGATGCCATTCCTCCATTTGATCAAAAGCCATGGCCCCGGGCTTAACGTCTTGTTGGCGGTTCCAAAGCTGGTCGAATTGGTAGATCATGGTGGTAAGAATAATATTGCGCACCGTGGTAAAGCCCAGCAGGACAATGCTTTCAGTCACCGTGGCAATGGCGCGGGGAAATCCGTAATAAGCCGAGTTGGCCATCTTGAGAATTCTGAACATCATGGCTTGATCGAGTTGAATGATACTGGTCAAGTCCGCGGCCGAAGACTTGGGGTCATCCATGATCTGCATCACCCTGGCAATGACCGTAGGCAGGGTGGGAAATTCAGTAATCCGTTCCGTGATTTTCAGGAGCTTTTTTTTATCCACCCAACGCCTCCCCTTCCCCACTGTCCGTTATTATAGACTTAGTCTCGGTAAGCCCGCCATATTTTTAAGAAAAGCACAAAAAAAGGATGATCCCTTTGGGATCATCCTTTTTAAAAACCGATCAGCAAGACCGTGCGCGGACTATTGGCTAAGCCTCGGTCCTGTTAACCACACCTGTTTGCCACGCCTCTTTAAGGGTTTCAATGATCTTGGCCGCCTCTTTAATGGCCTCGGCGTCTTTCTTTTGCTGGCCTTCAAAAAGTTTTTGATTGATGTAATCATAAAGGCGCGATAAATTTTCCGCGATTGCCTTACCTGCTTCCATGTTGAGACACATGTCCAGATAATGGACAATCTTCTGGGCACGCAGGATGTTAAACCCGATTTGAGGAACATCCTGTTCTTCCAAAGCTATCAGACTGAAGCGGATGAATTTAAGCGCCCCTTCATACAACATGAGAATCAATTCTTCCCGGCTGGCGGTATAGACCTGATTCTCCTGATAGGACGACTTGAATGAATCACCCATTGTGTTGGCACTGTTCGAATACGCGTTCATGGACATAGCTGCCTGCATTGTTGTTGACCTCCTTGTCACTCAACGTTCACCTGTTGCCTGGTGTTGCGCTCATTATCCCAGTTTAGCCATCATGGAGGTCAACGCCGATCCCATGGAGTTAAGTTGCGCCACGGCGGATTCCATATTGGCAAATTCCAGTTTGAGCTGCTCTTCCCGTTTGGTAAGCCGTTCTTCCATATCCCCGATACGTTTATTAATATCGCTGTTGTTGTCAGTGATCGCTTTTTCTTCCAGAGTAAAACTACCGTAGATCGGATCGGTCATACTTCCCAATTTTTCCTTGAGTTTGGTCATGATGCCTTCAGTGGGATCGTTAAACAGGGCTTCCACGCTTTCCGGATCGGATTCCAAAGCAGCCCGTAATTGCGTTTCATCCAGTGTCAGTGTGCCGGCTTTCCCATAATTATCGGAGGTGGTGTCAATGCCGATCTGAGAGAGATGCTTGAGGGCACTGGTAAGACCCGGGGCCGCCTGAGTTACCATGGAGATCAGATCGGACTTGGTATCCATGATCAGCGAATCACCCACAAAGGCGCCTTGCAGTTTGTCGGAGACCGTGGAAGGGTTTTCCACCTTGGTTTCATTTAATTTGCCGTTGATATAGGTCAACACATTGTTATATTGATCCACAAAATCCTTGACGGTATCGACCATGCCGTCCACGTCTCGTTCCACACTGACCGCGCTCTCGCCGAGACTCTTCAAACTAAGGGATACCCCGGGCACCAGGCCGTTGATAGTGTTGCTATCGTAACTCTGCGCGGCAGCGCCGTTGAGGGAAACCAGGGCGTCCGTGCCACTGTACGTATCGGCGACGCCGCCCACCGGCGGATTGGTGGCTGAAAGTTTGCTGGCAAAGATAAAATTACTGCTGTCGCCGGCCGCACCCAGCACAATCTGATGGCTGCTGCCGGTTTCCTGCTGATAGAGGGTAATGCGTCCGGTGGTGGTGTCATAGCTGGCGTTGACACCGGCACTGGAATTATTGATGCGCCCCAGCACGGTCTGCAGGGTATCCGTGGCTGCATCAACCGTAAAGATCACGCCATTAATGGTAAAGGTGCCGCTGGTGACAGCGGTATCCAGGTGAGCATCCACTGACCCCACAGCCTTGGTGAGATCTGTTACTACGGCATCAGCACCCGTAGTGGTGCCGGGCGTGACCTGCAGGGTCTCCCACAGATTACCCGAGCTTTGGCTGGTGATAATCTCCGCATCAGCTCCGATCTCGGTGGAGGTAAGGCTGAAGGTTTGGGTTCCCTGGTCAAAGCTGGCCGTCACCCCTGCGTGGGCATTGTTGATTTGCCCCATGATTTCATTAAGGCTCATACTGTCATCCCAGACAATGGTTTTACCGTTGATGGTAATGCTGCCTGAGGCTTGGGGTGCCGTGGCAAAGTTGGCACTCTGACTGGCCAAAGACTGGCTGGGATCAACAACTAAGGAGGGGCCATTGACCCCACTGGCACTGGCGGTAACCGCCGGCTGAGCCGTGCTGTCCGCTCCCGTGTACAAAGCCCCGCTGCCATTAACCATGGCTGCCGTGGCGAGGGCGGTGACATCGACACTAAAATTGCCCACCGCCGGGTAGGAGCCGGTAATAGTGGCCTTTAATACCGCGCTGTCGGAGGTGCTGATTTTTTTTTGTTCAAAAAAAGGATTCACAATATCGTCGAAATCCTTAACGATATCCTTCAAAGCTGATAAACGGGAATTAAGGGTGCTGTAGACATCATTGAGGCCGCTGTTGTAGAGGACTTTATTTTTCAAGTTGTCCTGAGGACGACGTTCGAGGGTCATTAATTTTTGCACAATGCTGGCTGTATCAATACCGGAAGCCAAGCCTGTAAAAGTAATATCCGATGCCATTGGTCGACCTCTTTCTCCCCGACGATCAGTTGCTATAAAAGGTTTCGTACCATTAGGGGCCTAACTTTAATTAAATTTTAACCAAACAGCCGTCCCATCCACAACATCGGAGCCTTGCTTGTAATTGTTTTATATTCAATATTTATTAAGTTCGGCATTCCCCCGGTTGCAATGTGCACCAACAGTATCGGCAGGCATCGGCAGGATCCTTAATCAAGTAAGGGCTGTTTTTTCTTCAAGTTTCCACCTCCCCGTCTGATTGCTGGCCCGGCCATGGAAAAAACCATTCCATTGAACTTCACTATAAATATGCTATTAGTCAATTAATTTTTCAGATTCCAGGGCCGATACTAAGCGTGTAAATTTATTACATCATGTGGCCTGGGTGCCTCTCTTCCCAGGGAAAAAGGAGAAAAGCATGCATAAAGTCAAAGGTGCCTCTATCGTCATGATCAGAAAAGTGGTGGAAGACCGCGGCTTTAGTTTTGAAAAGGACTATTTACCTAGGCTCATGCCCCAGTGCCGTGAGGATTTTAAACGCTTGGCCGTCTCCTGGCTGGATTTGCCCATGGTCAAAGAAGGCAGTCATTTATATGAAGCAGCGCAGTTGCTGTTTAAAGGCAGTGAAGAGCAAAACCTGTTTGATTTAGGCCTGGCCACGGCCAAGGAAACACCCATGTTTTATAAAATCTTCTTATCCATTCCCACCAAGGAATATGTGCTGAAGAAATTTGATAAACTGTGGAGATCCTATTATGGCACCGGCGCCATGACCCTTGAGAATTTTGGATCCAAGGGATGCAGTTTGGTGCTTAGGGATTTTCCTGATTATCCTGTTTTCCTACGCCTGTTTATGAAAGGCTGGCTAACAGGGTTCCTGGCGCTGATCAAGCTCAAAATCACCAAGGTGGACCTGGAGGACAAGGATCCCAAGGCCATTAAATGGCATCTCACCTGGGCTTGAATCCTGTTCAAGGAGTAAATCATGAATAAAATTAAAGGCGCGTCCATTGTGATGATCAAAAAGGTGGTACAGGACCGGGGCTTTAGTTTTGAAAAGGACTATTTACCTAGGCTCATGCCCCAGTGCCGTGAGGATTTTAAACGCTTGGCCGTCTCCTGGCTGGATTTGCCCATGGTCAAAGAAGGCAGTCATTTATATGAAGCAGCGCAGTTGCTGTTTAAAGGCAGTGAAGAGCAAAACCTGTTTGATTTAGGCCTGGCCACGGCCAAGGAAACACCCATGTTTTATAAAATCTTCTTATCCATTCCCACCAAGGAATATGTGCTGAAGAAATTTGATAAACTGTGGAGATCCTATTATGGCACCGGCGCCATGACCCTTGAGAATTTTGGATCCAAGGGATGCAGTTTGGTGCTTAGGGATTTTCCTGATTATCCTGTTTTCCTACGCCTGTTTATGAAAGGCTGGCTAACAGGGTTCCTGGCGCTGATCAAGCTCAAAATCACCAAGGTGGACCTGGAGGACAAGGATCCCAAGGCCATTAAATGGCATCTCACCTGGGCTTGAAATTTGTTTTTTTGATTTTACCCGTCCTCGTGTCGTGACCCACATTTTAGTGATGCTGATCCATCCAGGCCAAAACCAGATCCGCACCTTGACGGACGTATTCATGCTCATCGTCAAGCGCACGACTCAAAGCCGGCAGCACCTGCGGCAGCAAGCCCGCGGCTTTGGCAATCAGCCCCAGGGAAGCGGCGGCGTGGCCGCGCACACGGTAATAACTGTCCTCCAACAAAACATGGCACAAGAGATCAATAGCCTCCACAGCCTCTGCTGCATAGAGCCCCAACAATTCCGCCACCAAACGGCGAACCTGAGCATGATGATGAAGCAAGGCTGTTTTTAAAAGGGGCAACAATCGGGCCTTGGTATGGGGATGATTAATCAAGGCCGTGGCCACCATAAAATGAACCCACAAAAACCGCTCCCCTTCCGCAGCATAATGAAAGTCCAACTGGTCATCAAACAGATGAACTTTTCCATCCTCCGTAGTCAACGCCTCCAGCAACGCCGGTGCAAGCGCTTCCGGAGGTTCACCCAACGTATATAGGGTCTGCATGAGTTGCTGCCGGACCATACTGTAAAAGGCCCGGTTCTTCTTCCCCGGCGGATTCTGCCAGTCCTGCCAAAGTACTTCGGGCTGATAAATATCTTTCATCAGCACCGGCATGGCGGTCACGGCCGTTGAACCCAAATGGGAAAAGAGCTCGAGCAAACTCAACTTGTCCTCCAATTGTCCCTGAACATAAAGCTTGATTAAATGGGGAAGTAATTGCTGGTTGGCACCGAGAAGGCGCTTGATCACTTGGATCAAAGCCGGCAATTTCCCTGCTGGCAGGTCCATGATCAGACGCTTCACCACCGTGGGAGGCAAAACCGTGTATTTGAGAATATTGATCGCTTTGTCCACCAAGGCCGGTTCCCTTGCGTCCAGGGCCGCTTCTAAGGCAGAGATGGTTTTGTAGTGATCCGGCTCAAGACATACCATCACCTCTAACAGCGTAATACGGTGGCGGACATCAGGATCGTCATGGAAGCTTTGAGCCAGTCCGGAAATGGTTTCCGGGCTTTGCGTATTCAGGGTTTTTAGAACTTGAAAAGCATGATGCCGGATATCCAGCCGGGCCTGATGCAAGCGCTGGATAAGATTGGTGAGAAGTGGACTGGGTTCGGTCATAGCCGCTCCGCGTTTTGGACTTAACGGCAGTCATCATTGGACTTTAAAACAACTTCACACAATTGGATAAACTATATCACAGCCGGGCCGGGAATCAAATGCCAATCAGCCTTTTAAGGCAAGCATTTTTATCCTCACCGGCAGCACCATGACAAACCTAAACGTGTCTAATTTATGCATTGAGTACGGTCCTGTTTGGAGTACAATAATAGCGGCCAAAGGAGGTGACAGAGGTCAGGACCCTGGGAAGCAACCGATATATTAGGAGGTATCTTTGCTTAAAGCTTCATTGTCCCTAGCTTTGGAGTGTAGGATAAGGTGCTGTTAGAACACAGGAGGTTGTTGCAGAATGGGGGAGAAAAAATGGTTCTGGTAAAGGAGATGACCCTATGACCATGATGAGGCTTGACCAATTAAAATCGTTGATGGAAAAAAAAGTTTCCCCCTGTATTTCCATTTATGTGCCTTGTTTCCAAGCCGTGAATCGCAATCACCACGATCAGATCTGCCTGAAATCCCTGCTAAAGGAAGCGGAACAGCAGTTGAAAACCTTGGGCTACTCCCGGGATCAGCAAGAACAGTTGTTGTTGCCCGCGCATGACCTGATGAAGGATTCTTTTTTCTGGCAAACCAAAGCACGGGGGCTGGTGTTACTGATGGCCGATCATTTTTTCGAATCCATTTGGACCTCGTTTTCCGTGCCGCCGTTGGTAATGATTAACAATCATTTTTATCTTAAGCCCTTGGTGCCGGCCCTGACCTCCAAAGCCACTTTTTATCTGCTGACCCTGAGCCAGGATTTGGTACGGCTTTTTAAAGGTGATGGGACCGGCCTGGTACCGGTTCCTTTGCCCAATGCTCCCCGGAATTTGGAAGACGTTTTACAGTACACAGCCGCGGAACGGCAGCAACGGATGCACAGCAGCGCCAGCCGTTTTGGCAACAGCGTCAGCAGCACCTTCAGTGGTCACGGCAGCCAGCCTGAGACAGCCAAAGCCCATATCCTGGAATTTTTCCAGGCTATTGACAAGGCTGTGGTCGCTCAATTAGCCGGGCATAAGGACCCGCTGTTGATTGCCGGCGTCAATTACATCCAGTCCATTTACCGTGAGGCCAATCATTATAGCGCCTTGTTGGAGCAAGGCTTGAACGGCCATTTCGATCATTGGGACGCCACCCAGCTCCATGAGCTGGCCTGGCCCCTTATCCACCCCATTTTGAGCAAGGATCAGGCTACGGCCCAATCCATATATCGCTATTATGCCAATACAGCACGTACCTCTCACGACCTCAAGACCATTCTCCCGGCAACGGTCAAGGGACAGGTGCACACCTTATTTGTGGACCTGGAGGAACAGGCCTGGGGTTGGTATGATGCTTCTGCTTCGGTCTGTGATTTTCATGAGGTCAAATCCGGTGAAGATCGGGATCTGCTGGAAATGGCGGCTTTGCAGACATTGTTGCATCATGGTCGAGTTTATGCCCTGCCCAAAGACCAGGTACCGGACCACGGCAAACTGGCAGCCATTTTTCGTTATAGCTGACGTAATACCCGGGGTAAAGCTAACCGCCGCGGAAATAAATATCGGGCAAGGCGGGGATCGCATTAAAAAGGGCCGGGCCTTGTGAGCCCGACCCTTCTTTTTTAGTTGGTTTGGTTCTGGCACAAGCTCAAAACATGGTCCAATGTGGCGTTGGCTTGAACCAAAATAGCTGTCGGTTTTTGATGTCGCACTTGTTGTCTTATCAAGATCGAGACTTGATCGGCCATGTGCTTGTCGCGAATGCCTGTATGGCCGGCGGCGATCTTCCCGACCTTTTGATCAAACGCCTTTTCCAATCGCTCAAGTTGATCCATGGCTACACGATTCCGGCTAAAAGTTCCTGAAACCCCTGAAGTGTTCCAATGGACCGGCCGGTTGGACTTCTGACATCACCTTCACAGGCTGTCAGGAAGCTTTCATGCCTGAGAAATGTTCAGGGCTAACGGTTGCCCGTTAGCCCTGATCCGGCTTACCGCAACAAGCTAAGTACTGCTTGTGGTTGCGAGTTGGCCTGAGCAAGCATGGAGGTACCCGATTGTTGCAGGATTTGGAGTCGTGTGAAGTTGGAGATTTCTTCAGCCATATCCACATCACGAATACGGCTTTCCGAAGCGGTCGTGTTCTCGATCATGGTGTCGAGGTTGACAATCGTGTGCTCCAAACGGTTCATGGCCACACCCAGATCACCGCGGTTGGTACCCAAGGTCTCAATGGCACCGGTGATAGCTGTGATGGCTGTTCCGCCATCGCCCAGGGTCAGGGTATCGACGCCCAGGGTGGTGGAATCCACCGTACCTAAAGAGGTGGCAATGACGTTGTCACCGGCAGCACCGGGACCAACCTGCAAGTTTCCGCTCAGCGACCCGTCGAGCAGGTTAACGCCGTTGAATTGCGCGTATCCGGCAATACGGTCGATTTCCTGCACCAAAGCATCGTTTTCATCCTGCAAAGCCTGTAATTCCGCTGAACCGGGAGCAATGGTGACGCTATTGTCGGCGCGCACGGCCAGGGTATTCATACGTTGCAGAATGCTGTGGATTTCGTTGAGCACGCCTTCCGCGGTGGAGAGCATGTTGATGCCTTCGGAAGCGTTCAGTTTGGCGGTTTGCAGCCCGTTGATCTGCGCACGCATGCGCTCACTGATGACCAACCCGGAAGCATCATCGCCTGATTTCACGATGCGCAAACCCGTGGAAAGTTTGGACAACGATTTTCCGATAGCGGTTGTCGTTTTGTCCAAAGCTCCCAAAGCTGCTACTGACGGTACGTTGTGATTGATTGCAAAACCCATGGAAGTATCCTCCTTGATAATGATGCTGACATCCGTGCCAGCTATCTTCACGCACACCCGGGATTTTTAAGATTGTTCCTTATGCCGGCCGGTCATTAAGACCAATCTTGTGGCTGTGGTGGGCTGCGTTGAAGATCATCGTACCCCCCCTTACATGTCCTAATTCGCACCATCTGGAAGTTTTCTTAAATAAAAGTTTTTATTTTGTCAGATTTTTTTTTGATTATTCCCGGCTTGTTTTAAAATCGGATTGGGGCAGAAGAGGCGGTCAGCCCAGCAATTGATCGATTTTAAAGAAGCCGGCGTAGGAGAGGGCCAGCTTAAAGGGGTGCTGTTCATGGCCCGCTTGAAGGGGACTCAGCCGCAGTTGCAGCTTCTGTTCAGCTCCGGTCAAGTCGGTTTGATCCACAATCACTTTGAGCAGCAGATTTTCACTGCTGAAGGTATCTCTTTCCAGCAGGGGTTTGCCCGCCACGGACAGCGTGATTTTGTAAAAGTGGTCTGTCTCCACCTGGGTAAAGAGCCTGCAGATCAGCAGGCCTTTGCCACCGGCAGGCAGGACCGGCAGCTGCAGTTGTGCTTCATTGGACTTATTGATCAGGGAAAGCAATTGGTGTTTGATCTTTTCCATGGCGATCAATTCAAAATCACCGTGAGCAGTGGTCCAACTGGACGAAGGAAAATAATCTTGTAAGAGAGGCACCGGACTTTGCTGAATATCGGCTACCAGCGAAGACTGTCCCAAAATTTCACGGATAGCCGGAGGAAAGGTATTATATACCCCGTCCAGTTGGGGCCAGGCCTTCTGAAACCGCTGCCGCTTGTCCGCCATGGCGGCAGAAGTTGTCCTGGTGTCAGGCCCTCCTTTTTTTTGAGCTACCAACTGCAGCGGCGCGCCAAAGAGAAGGGACAACTGCTTCCTGAATTCAAACAAGTCGGTGTTCACCGGCAGCTGGGTTAAAGCCGCACTGATCCATTGGGCCATGGCCGCGACTTCCGCGGGTTGGGGCAGACTGAAGCCCATGCCCCTGGTTTTTTCATCCAGCAAAGGTGCAGCGGCCTGCAGACGTTCCTCGAGTTGAGTCTTTATCATGGTTTCCAGATGTGTTTGTCCTCTTCCCCTCTGAGCCAGCCATTGTTGTTCCAAGGGGCCCATGCAGGCTTCCGGAAAGAGCAGGACTTCCCGGAGATCACAGGCTGCGGCCACGGTTTCCAAAATCGTATCCAGACTCATCGTCTGATTCTCAATCATATCAAAGAGCATTTCCGGGCGGCTGCCTAAAAAGGGCTCCGCCACAGTACGCAGCATTCCCAGTTCGTCCAGTTTCTTTTCCAGGGGCGTAAAGTCATGCACCCGGTTGCAGCGGAATTTATAGAAACAGCCGGCCCGGCTGGTGGGCTCATTCTCAAAAAACAATAACCCGCCCGGCGCCAGCACTCTGATCATTTCCTTCAGAACATCCTGATACCTCCAAGTATGATGCAGGGCTGAACATATATACACCAGGTTAAAGGCATCATCTTCAAAGGGCAGATGATGAAAATCGCCGGAGACCAACAACGGCCGGCTTTTTTTCCCAAGCCGTTCGCCCAGGGCTTTACCCGTGAGCAGGGCGTGGCGGGAGAGTTCGAACAGGGTGACCTGTGCGTGCAAGCGTTCTTCCAGGTCATAGCCGGTAACATGGGCATAGCAGGCAATCTCCAAAATATGCGCCGGGCCATCGTGAGGCTGCAAACCGTGCTTGGCCATAATTCTGGTCACCAAGTCATAATGGCGCTGGCTCTCGCCTTCGATACGCGGATCTTCCACCAGAGAGTGCCAGGCAAACTCCCCGATGAGCGGCGTCAGATCCTGATGGACTTGTGATTTGGTCATAATTCCCCCGCCATGCCCGCCTGAACGCTCCAAGCGGTCATAGCACTTTTTTTAACCAGATGCTGCCACCGCTGTTTTTAAGGCAAAGTGGCATTTTGGCACTGATTAGGCCGGCATGAAATTGACGCAGGTAATCATTGAAATATAGAATTTCAAAAGCCTGATTAAATTCCAAGAAAACCCGCAAATAATAATTTTCATTCCAAGCCCGGCCTTCAAAAATCCATTCTTTGGGATATTCAAAAGGGTAAAAAATATCGTGGAAATGAATGATCACCCCTTTTTTCAAGGCCGGCAGGATTTGAAAGAAAATGTAATTGACATCACTGCCCACTTTGCCCACATGAGTGGAATCTATGAAGCAAATATCACCGGGCTCCAAGGACTCAAAATAGGTCAGGTCCACTTCCTGCAGGCCCAGCGGCAACAGCTCCACTTTTTTCAAATCATCCGGTTCTATAAGATTGAGCAGCAGATCAGGATAAGGCTCCATGAAAACACACTCGATCTGCCCATCAAAAAAGCGTTGGTTCGTATCCAAGGTGACACAGGAAGAATAACCGGAGCCCACTTCAATGATTTTATTAGGCTTAGCCCAGCGGAGCATGGAATAGAGCACCAAGCCATCGGCATAGGAAAAGGCCGGGTTTTGATAGAAATAACGCCAATCCTTTTGTTTGTGTTCAGGAAAATTCACCTCATTGTAAAAGGCTGCAAATTGATCCATCAACGCCAGCTGTGCCGCTTCATTCAGATTCATGCCCGGCAAGGTCTTGGCCGGCGCCTGGAACAAACGGGCTTCGTGCTGACGGATTTCCTGCAAATCGGGAATGGCTGAATAAAAATGACCGGGAGGTACAAATTGCATGCTTTTATAAAAATCCCGCTCCTCCATCACTTTGCGCATTTGCGTTTCCAAGGGATGCATCTTCCCCTCCTGTAATTTTTCCCGGTCCGGTTGCCGAGCTGGTCGATGTGCCGGTCCGGATCATCAAATTATTTTTCAGCGATAAACACCTGTTGGCTGCCATTGCCGACATGGCCATAGAACACGCTGTAATAGGCCAGCACGTAGGCCTGGTTAAACCCCGCCTGCCGGCAGGCCTCCAAAATATCCCAGCCAAAATCATGAAATACCAAAGAGCCTTTGTTGAGCATGGGATTGCCGTGATACTGTTCAGGCTGGAGGTGTCTGATTTGCCCTTCTTCCAGCACAGCCCTGGGCTTGGTTTGTTCCCGGTCTGCATAAAACGGGATGGAAAACACCAGCCGCCCGCCGGGCTGGAGTACGCGAAACGCTTCTTGCAGAGCCAAGTGGTAATCAGGGACATGCTCATAAACATCATTGGATACAATCATGGCCATGGCTTCATCGGCAAAACTCAGGGCCAGGGCATCCTCATGGCGGATGCCGTCGATCACTTCACCCGATTGGTGTTCAAACCCAAAATATTCACTACCCGTGATAAGGGCGCTTTTAAAGTACCGCTGGATGTAATGATAAAAAGGTGTGATTTGCTCGTATAAATAAATTTCCGGTATGGGCTCAGGCCACTGCCGCAGCAGGCGCTTGACCAAGCCCAGGGTATAGCGCTGACGGTTGTTGAGCTGACAGGCCGGACAAATCAGGCGTTCCCGGTAATTGGGCGTGACCCGGTCCGAAGAAAGCCAATCCAGCTGCAGCGGCATCAACTTCTCGCAAGCTTCACAATAACCGGCCAGCGTCCACTGGGGCCTGGTCTGGCCTGTCCTGGCCAAACGTTCCTCCAATCTCAGCCGCGGCGCAAGCACCCGCTGCAGGTAATGCCGGAACTCCTCCAGCGAATGCAAGGCGCACTCCTCTTCATAGAGCGCGCCCGGTGCGGATAAACGATCACTGCTTATGGTTTGAATCATAGCCTTGTCCTTGCGCCGGCCTGCCGCCGGCGGGGTTATGTCAGCGATAGGCGTGCTGGGCGCTTTGTTGAAATTGGTCAAGCACACTCTGTACAGATGCCATTACCTGCGGATCATCACCATGACGTTCTACGGATTCTTTGAGCGTGGTCATGACCTGCGCTCTGCGTCCGGAGGCGGCAGCCAGAGGTAAAAGTTTATGCAAAATAGCGGTGAGCGGGAAAATACCAAACCCGGTTTGATAGGCCATCACCGCCAATTCATTTTTACCGGTTTGGGAAAAACTGTCTCCCACACTTTCAAAGATTGCGGCCAGGTCATCCAGTCCTTCCAGGGTTTGGTTGACCTGCAGGCCCAGGCCGGATAGCAGATCGTTGCAGGTTTCCACCAACATGTCCACCTGGCGCAAATTGAAATAAACATCACACAGACAGAGGTGCACATCCCAAAGGGTTGGGTCCAGTTTCAGTGCCCGTTTAAAGCTGCTGGCGGCCTTGCCCCAGTTATGGCTTTCCTGATAAAGATAACCAAGGTTGACAAAAGCTTCCAGGCGGTCGGGATTAATTTCAATAGCCCGCATCAAGGCTTTCTCAGCCTCTTGCCCACGACCCAGCTTTTTGTAAACCAGACCCAGATTGCTCTGAAGCACGCAGTCGTCTTGCGATGCTGCCTGGCTGCTCTGAAGCAGGTACTGCAGGGCCTCTTCAAATGCCCCATTTTTCAGACTGAGCATACCCAGAGCATGGTAGCTCTGAAAATCGCGTTGGTGGTAATTTAACGATCGTTGATACATGGCCTTGGCTTGCGCTGGATCCCCAATGGTTTCATAGGCCTTGCCCAGATAATAGGTCTGCTGATAGCGAACCAAGTCTTCATTAACCGCCACATGGCCTGCCTGCAGGTCCTGATCCAGCAGCGGTGCCAGTTCTTGAATAGCCTCTTCATAGCGTTCCTGCAAATAATAACTTTTACCCAGTTCCAATTGCAGCAAGGGCGCTTCTTTAAACGACTCCTGTATTTCCTTAATTACACTCTCGGCGGAGCTGAACAGGCCCAGTTCATTATAGTAGCGTCCCATGAGCAGACCGGCTTCAAAATAAAAAGCACTTTGTTGGTTGTCCGCTTTTAGCCCGTCCAGCACCTGTTGCATATGGCTCACGGCTTTTTCCAATTCATTCAGATTGGCCAGGGTCCGGGCGGCCTGATAATGCATCACCAGATGGCGGGGATCCTTTTTCAGTTCCTCTTCAATTATGGCCAGATTGCGCCGCGATTTGCGCACCAGGTCATCATGACTTACGTTGCCCAAATGGCGCACCGCCACGGGCGCGCGCAGCAGGGTGATCCCGGCAGCTTCCAGACGATGGCTGATCTGTTCATGGACCGCATAGTCGAAACGCGCTTCAGGAAGATTGGGAAAAAGCCGCAATTGGAAAAAAGAGGTGGTGCCCAGTTTGCGGTCCTCGTTCTTGACCAGGAAAAAATAAGCCTGATTTTTTTCCCGAGGCAGGTGTGCTCTTAGGGCCAGCAGCTGTTGCTGATCTTCCTGGTCGAGCACATCATCCGCATCCAGCCAGAGGATATAATCCCCAGTGGCATGGCGGATGGATTCATTGCGGGCTGCACTGAAATCATTGCGCCAAGGAAAATGGACCACCTTGGCACCGTGGCTGCGGGCAATTTCCGGGGTATTGTCCTGGGAACCGGTATCGACCACGATCAGCTCATCCACCAAATGACGGACACTCTTAAGGCAGCTGCCCAAATGGCGGGCTTCATCCCTGGCAATCATGCATAACGATAGTTTGGGCCCGATCAGGACTTTTTTGACCGGGGCGGCCGGTTTGACGCCGGAACGACGCTTTATTTTTTTAGCGCGGCTCTTGGCTTTGCTCTTCACAGGTTACCTCCTACGGCTGCCACATCCGGCAGGGGACAGTAATGGCATTCCACAAACCGTTGCTCGATCAAGGTATTCATTTCATAAGGTTCGCCGTAGCCCACCTCCAGGGGAATGCTCCATTTGCGCTTGAAGATTTCCCAGTTCTGACGCAGGCTTTGATCATAATCCAGACGCGCGCCGGCAAAGGTGCGGCTGCCGAAGTGATGAACATAGCTGTCGCCCGCGATCCATGATTCAAATCCCGCCAGCGCGGCGCGTAGGCTGAAATCATCGTCCTCAAAATTACCCAGGCCGTAACGGTCGTCAAACCCTCCGATGGCGTCGATCACCTCGCGCTTGATGAGCATGCAAAAGCCCACCACCCGCCAAAAAGGCCGGGCTTCCCCCTGACGACGATGGCTGAAATTGGCCGCATATTCGCCGAGTCCGCGCAAGCTGTTGACATCGTAGCCCACGGCGCGCACCAATTGCGGACCGGAAACATAATTGGACATGGGCCCCACAATTCCAATCTGCGGTTTTTCGGCCATGACGCGGAGCATGGTGGCGAGCCAGCCATCCGTCACCACAGTGTCATTGTTGAGTAACAACATGAAGTCGCCCCGGGCTGCGGCCAAGCCTTGATTGTTCCCTGCTGAAAACCCCAGATTAGCCTGATTGGAAAGAAGGGTGATGCCGCAGCAGGATAATGGTTTAAGGTTGTTCAGGGTGGCCAAATACGCTGCCGTACCGTCGGTGGAATGGTTGTCCACCATGATCAATTCATAGGGCTCGTCCGTATGCTGAAAAATGCTCTCCACACAACGCTGCGTGTATTCGAGCTGGTTATGCGCCAAAATAATAATACTGACCAATCCCGAAGACGTCCCACGCCGGGCACCCAAACGCCCCAGCAGGCCGGTCATGATCCGGGTAACCGCAGTAAACCCGAAATGGTCTTCAATGTAAGCTTTGCCATTGTAGGCCAGCTTTTCCCACAGCGCCTGATCCTGGTAGAGCCGGCCGATGGCATCGGCCATGGATTGGGGATCATCGGCGATCAGCACCTGTTCGCTATCGATGAGACCCATGCCTTCGCTGCCGATGGAAGTGGTGACCACCGGCAGACCGTGACTCAGGGCTTCTCCGATTTTACCTTTCATGCCCGCGCCATAGCGTAAAGGTGCCACGGAAAGTCGGTGGGCATTGAGATAGGGTTCCGTTTCCAGCACGTACCCGGTAACCGTCACCCGGTCATTGGCCAGGGCTTTAACCTCCGGCGGCGGCGAATCGCCCACAATGGTCAGTTTAACTTCAGGCCATTGCCGCTGTACTTTGGGCAGCACCTCACGGCAGAAATACACCATGGCATCGCCATTGGGGGGATGATGAAAATTGCCCACAAAGAGCAGATCGCGGCGTTCGCTAAAGCCCGGGCCATCCGGCTGCTGGCCGTGAATATTGGGCAGCACCACGATCTCCTTGTCCGGCAGGACCTCGTGCAGCACGGCTTGATCATCAGGCGTCACGGTCATGAGCCAGTCCGCCTGTTGATAAATGGCCAGCTCCCGCTGCTTGGTGAGTTTAGCTTTGGCGGCCAGCTGAGGATCGTTGGCCAGCGCGGCCTGACGCTCTTCTCTTAAAAAATGCACATCCACCGTATCGATCATGACGGTGGTCTGCGGTGACCATTGACGAATCTCCGCCAGATATTGTTCCGCAATATCATAAAAAGAAAGCCAGGCCAGGTGAAAGGGTGTGGCCTGCAAAATAGCCTTGAGATTTATGGGTTCCGCTTCCAGAGGACAGCCAAGCGCCGCCATTTTTTCCGGATCAGTGGCATAAACCGTGATGCCCATGGCTTCCAGTTCCCGCTTATACTGTTCCTGGCGCACACCATTGCGGGCAATGTAGGTCACCTGACAGTCTAGGGCGCGCAGAATTTTGAGGATATTAAACAGGCGTAAAGAACCGGAGGCCCGGTCATAGCGGGGCAGGATCGGGTCGATGACCAGTACATTGACAGGTCCTGTGGTCACCGTCGTGTGGACCGGTTGAAGCGGCTGGGCCAGACCCCGTTTGACACGGTCAGCCGTGGTGGGCAATAGTTTGGTGAGACTGGGCGGCTCTTCCTGCAAGGCCAGTGCGTCGGCCCATTTTTCCACGAACTTGCTGCGGTTAACCACCTGGTAATGTTTGAAGCCCTGGGCCAGATCAGTGCCTGCCGTAATGCCTTCACAATGCACCACCGCCGCCTGAGGACAAAACATCACCACATAGCCCAGCGCTCGCAGGCCAAAACACAAATCCGTATCTTCATAATAAGCCGGGGCGAAGCGCTGATCAAACCCGCCGAGCTCCTGGAACAATTCCGCCCGCACCATCAAGGCCGCGCCGGAACAGTAATCCACCTGACAGGCTTCATTGTACGCCGTCTTGTTGGGGTCATCGAGACGCCCGAAATTCCAGCCGCTGCCATCCTTGAAAATCAACCCGCCCGCTTCCTGCAGTTTGCCGTTGGGATAAATCAGCTTCGCGCCCACCGCGCCAATGGAGCTGTCCTGGTCCGCCAGGTCTACCATAGCCTCCAGCCAACCTGGCTGGGGAATGGTATCATTGTTAAGAAACAGGATGTACTCGCCGCCGGCCAAAGCCGCACCCTGGTTACAGGCCAGGACAAAGCCCTGGTTTTCCTGATTGCGGACGATCTTCACGTCCCCTTCCAAAGCATTCAATAACATCCCGGTTTGATCCGTGGAGGCATTGTCCACCACAATAAGTTCAAACAGCTCCCCCGGCGTGTGGCCAGCCAGGGCTTCCAGACATTGTTGGGTATACTCCACCTGGTTGAATACTGGAATAACAATGCTGACTTTTGGCGCCTGGACTGGGGCATTACCCGCAGGAAGGTTTTGCGGCTCCGGCCTTTGCTGCAAAGCGTCCTGCAGTTGACGGATAACCTGCTCTTTTTGCAGCAGCAGGGCTTGCAATTCGCCAATGCTTCTGTCTTTAAGTTGCATCAACCGGTCGCTTAAATCCACCATGGTGGAAGGGGCTGTCGCCGGCAGGGGCTGATCGCTGCATATCGCCAGATCATAAAGATCACTTTTGGGCTGCTGCACCGGTTTCAGTGTCTGATCAAAATTCAGATGAAACTCCACCGCCGGCTTGTCGGTCTTTTGCTCCAAAGGCCAGATATGGGAACCCGCATAAACACGCTGACCCAAAAAGGCCGTCTCCTTAAAATACTGCTGCAAAAAGGTTTTAAATTCACGGAAATAAAATTCCTTTACATGAAATTCGTTATGGTATTTGGGCAGATCACTGTACACCAGCTTATTGGGTGTGGAAATAATAAGCATGCCTTCCGGTTTGAGCACCCGTTTAATTTCCTTTAGAAAGGCTTGCTGCGTGGATTGATCCACGTGCTCAATGGTCTCGAAGGACACCACCACATCAAACAGCTCTTGCCCGGAGTCCGGAATAGCACTGGCCTGCCCCACCACAAACTGCAAATTGGCCAATGGATAGGCAGCCCGGGCATGGGTCACGGCTTCCGGGCTGATGTCCACGCCCATCACCTCGGCTGCAGTCTGGGCCAGCAAAGCACTGCCGTAACCTGCTCCGCAGGCAATATCCAGAACTTTTTTACCGGCCACCCATTGGGCGGCGTAACAATATCGGTGCCAATGTTCATAACTGATTTGGGGCGAATCGTAATCGGTCACAAAGCGTTCGCCCGTAAATTCGAGCTCACTCATGAGGTGCTCCTTGTTCTTCCGCCTTGACGGCTTGGCCAAAGCGCAGAAATTTATTTAGTGCCTATCACCGCCAGGGAGGCCAGGCTGCCCAAAGTGTACAAGGTAACTTGTCGCCATCCGGCTTGAATTAAATCCAGATAAAAATCAGCACCGTATTCGGTGATCACTTTCATGTCGCCCGCTGCCGTGCCCGACTGGCCGTGATAACTCTCCGGCAAATGGTCACGCCGCCGGGTAAGGCGGGTGGGTACTATGGGAATCGTCATAATCATGCTGCCCATGGGTTTGAGTAGGCGGTGACATTCCGCCAGAGCCTTGATGGGATCCGGGACATGCTCCAAGGTATCGGAATGAATAATCAGGTCAAATTGTTGGTCATCATAAGGCATGGCCTGCATATCAATTTGGGGATAAGCGGCAAAGGTATAATAAGGCCAACGCTGCAGAAAGGTATGTAATTGTCCGGCTTCATTAATTTCCAGCAAATGGGAGGATTCCAAAATAGCCGCGTCGGTCAGCAATTTCAGCGAACCCTTCCAATGCAGGCTTTGGCACAATGCCCCGGCCAGCGTGCGGGAACGAAGATTGCATTCACAGTGCTGGCAAAGCTCGCCCTGCTGACGGTTAATCAGCGCAGTCTCTGGCGGGGTTAAGTCCCAGGCCTCGATCAGTTCCGGCCAAAGTACGTCGAACTGCTTGACCCCGTGGTGCCCACAAACAGGACATTGATGCTCAGGATCAGCCTGCAAAGATGCAGTCAAATCATACTGGGAAGGTTGGCGCAAACTGGCGTGGCTCATGGACAAAACTCCTCGAAGAACTATGGAATCCTTTCCCCGGTGAAAGGCTTCCGATGGGTAATAACCTCCATAGTATCGAGCAGCAAAATGTCAAACTTTAGAAACTGGTGGAAAAAAAGGTGGAAAACCGAAGAGGATGTGGAAAACCGGTATTCTTTTTAAATTCCCTTTCGGCCCGACCAGTCATGGCCTCCAACTTATAGGGACTGGCTTCAGCAACAAGCCGCAGGAGAATTTGATATGAGTAAAATTTTATTTTACATTGTTACAGTCATGGCACATGGAAGTAATCAAATTTGTTCATGCGCTCTTTTCCTGCAAACAGGAGATGTTGTTTATCCGTAGCTACATCCCATCTAGATGTTTCTTATTTAAACGCCCCCGCCTCCTGCGGCCATTGATCCATTTCTCCAGGCCCACCAGGGAATAAGCCGTCAGCGCCAGAATCGCGATCATGAGCCATTCTTTGCCGCCGATGGGCGCGCTTTTAAACGCCTGCTGCATAAACGGCGCGTAGGTGTACAGCAGTTGCAGCAGCAACATGGTGAGCATGCCTATGATAATCATGGGATTGCTGAACACCCCCAGGTGGAACATGGATTTGGTGAGGGATCGGCAATTAAGCAAGTAAATCATTTCGATCATGACAAAGACATTGACCGCTGTGGTGCGGGCTTTTTCCACGGCGCCACCCAGGCGCAGCTCCCATTCAAAAAGCCCGAAGGCGCCAATCAGCATCAAGGCCGAAACCAGAAGAATACGCACCACCAATTGGGGCGTAATGATGGGCGTGCTGGGATCGCGCGGTGGCCGCGCCATGATGCCCGGTTCCTTGGTTTCAAAGGCCAGCATCAAACCCAGCAGCACGGCCGTGGTCATATTGATCCACAGGATCTGCACCGGCAGGATGGGCAAGGTCATGCCCGCCACGATGGCAGCCAGAATGACCAGACCTTCACCGAGGTTGGTGGGAAGGGTCCATACAATGAATTTGGTAAGGTTGTCAAAAACACCGCGGCCTTCTTCCACCGCCTTTTCGATGGTGGCAAAATTATCATCCGTCAGCAGCATATCCGAGGCCTCCTTGGCCACTTCCGTGCCTCCTTTACCCATGGCCACGCCTATGTCTGCTTGTTTTAAGGCCGGGGCGTCATTCACACCGTCTCCGGTCATGGCCACCACCTGTTCCAGAGTTTGCAGGGCATTAACCAAGCGCAGTTTTTGTTCCGGTGCCACCCGGGCAAAAACGGCAACCTCGGGCAGCCTGGACAACAAGGTCTGGTCACTCATGGCTTCCAATTCCTGGCCGCTCACGGCTTGGACCTCGCCGTTTTCATCGCCCAGTCCCAATTGTCCGGCAATGGCCTTAGCCGTAAGCACATGATCGCCGGTGATCATTTTCACCTTGATCCCTGCCTGCCGGCAGGCACGAATTGAGGTAATGGCTTCCGGCCGGGGCGGATCAACCATAGCCTGCAAACCCAAAAAAGTTAGCTTGCCCGTCAGCTCACCGCAGAAAGGGCTTTCACCGGAGGCCTCTTCTTCCTCGGCGCATTCCAAACTTTTTTCTTCATTACCAATGGCGCGTTTGGCCAAGGCCAGTACCCGCAGACCCTGCGCCGCCATTTCTTCGGCTTCCTTCAACACTGCTTCCTGGTCCAGGTCCATGGACTTGCCTTGCGGCGACAAGGCCTCAGTACAGCGGGCCAGCACTTTTTCCACCGAGCCTTTGAGATAAATCAGGTTGGGTAGCTCCTTGCCCGTATCATGCAAGGTGGCCATGTATTGCCGTTCCGATTCAAAGGGGATTACATCCACCCTGGGAAACTTGATCAACAAGGCCTTTCGCTCAAGTCCTGCTTTTTGGGCGCTCACCAGCAAGGCGGCTTCCGTGGGATCACCCTGGACCTTCCACAGGTCCTGTTCTTTTTTTAAGCCGGCGTCATTGCAGAGCACACCGGCTGTGAGCGTTTCCAGCAATGCTTGGTTGTTGATTGAGGACAAGGCTTGCTGATGCTGTTGTACCTGCCCTTCCGGGTCATAGCCAGTACCGGTAAAGCTGAAGGTTTCGCCGCCGGCATAGGAAACCAGTACGGTCATTTCATTTTTGGTAAGCGTGCCGGTCTTGTCGGAACAGATGACCGTGGTACTGCCCAACGTCTCTACTGCCGGCATTTTTCTAATAATAGCCCGTTTTTTAGCCATGCGGTTGACGCCTATAGCCAAGGTAATGGTCACGGCTGCGGGCAGGCCTTCGGGAATGGCACCCACGGCCAGGGCGACGGCGCTCATGAACACTTCTACAAAAGGTTGTGACCGTAACAGCCCAATGCCCAAGGTCATGCCGGCCAGACCAAGAATGACCCATAACAACAGGCGGCTGAAGCTGGTGATCTTGCGCGTGAGCGGGGTTTCCAGATTGGTGGCTTCATTGATCAGGCTGGAAATGCGTCCGGTCTCAGTGCGGTCACCGGTAGCCACCACCATGCCCCGGCCGCGACCCGACGAGACCAAGGTGCCGGAATAAGCCATGTTAAAGCGATCGGCCAACACGGTTTCCTGGTCCACCCGATGAACGGCTTTTTCCACGGGCAGCGATTCTCCGGTAAGCGCGCTCTCGGAAACACGCAGTTCCTTACTTTGGAAAAGCCGCAGGTCGGCCGGCACTTTATCGCCCGACTCGAGCAGCACCACATCACCGGGCACCAGGCCGTCGGAAGGGATGCGCTCGGTCTCGCCGTCACGGATAACCGTGGCTTCCGTGGAGACCACCTGTTTCAGGGCTTCAATTGCTTGTTCGGCTTTGGCTTCCTGAATATAACCTATAACGGCATTGACCAGCACCACCCCGAGAATGACGGCAAAGTCCACCCATTCCTGCAGCGCGCCGGTCACGGCTGCTGAAGCGAGCAAAATGTAAACCAAGGGATTGTGAAATTGGAGCAGAAACCGTTTGATGGGGCTGACGGCTTTTTTGGCAGTGAGGGTATTGGAGCCAAAGGTTTCGAGGCGGCCTTTAACTTCAACCATAGAAAGGCCGGTCTCCTGATGGGATTCCAGCAACGCCATGACCTCTTGCAACTCCATGGCGTGCCAGGCGCGGTCCAATAATTGATCCATGGGACTATACCTCCTGTCGTATATTTTGGTAAAGCAGGAAGCGTGCCGTGATGGTGATTATGGTCAACAGGGCCTTTCCGTTGGCTGTAGTTGGACCCGGCTTAGGTTCTTTGGTTTAGGATTTTTTCCAAAATCGGTGCTTTAACTCAAACTCCACTCTTTTTTCCCAGAAGCGCTTTTTGAGGGCATCAATAGTCTCTAGAACTTTCTGAGCCTCCGCCTGCTGACCGATACGATGATACGCCTCGGCCAGGCCTTCCCAGGCCGGCAAAAACATTTTGTCCTCATTCAGACAGTGTTCGAAAAAAGAAATGGCTTCATCGGCCAGACCGTTTTCCAAAAGCTCCTTGCCTTGGGTAAAATGATCGGTGATGCTGACCAGCAGGTTGTCCACTTCCAAGGCAATGGCATGCTCTTTTTTAAAAGTAATGAAACTGATGGGCGAAGTCTTCACCACGGCCTCTGCGACCGCCCCCAGCAGAAGTTTGGCAGATTCATTTTGACCAATGCTGCCCAGCATAACCAAATCGGCTTTCAATAAATCCGCAGCATGCATGATGGCCTGACGGGGGTCCCCCGCGATCAAATGTTTTTCCAGTAGAACTTGATGGGTATCGAAGCTCCTTAAAAAATCGTCCAGCTGATCTTGCACCACCTGTTGCCTGATCGCGATTTTTTCTTTGGCTGTAAGAGGTTCATAATGCCCGGGTAACTGATGATTGTTATCATTGACATGAAGGACGTGCAGTTTGGCACCGCTGGTGCGGGCCAGGGTGAGCGCGCTTTTCAAAGCCCTTTGGGAGGCTTCGGAATAATCAACGGCGCATAAAATGGAGGAAAGTGGATGTGCATTTTTTGGTTTGACCACCCACACCGGTTTTTGACTCTTACGAATGACCCGCCAAGTGGTCACGCCCACACCGGTGTCACCGTCCGGTTCATAATCTTTGCCGCCCATCAGAATAAGGTTGGCCCGGTACCGTTCCGCCTGATTGATGATCTCCTCAAAAGGCTCGGCACAGATCACATGGCTGGCCTCGATTTCAGCACCCTCTTGTTGCAAACGGCGCCGGACGTCCTCCAGCGCCTGAGTCGCAGGTTGGAGCAAATTGTCAAGATCGCACGCCTTGCTGATCGCGGTGGGCACCACATGCAGCAAAATAAGCTGAGATTTGAAAAGTTTGGCCAAACGCCCGGCCTGGTTGACTACGTCCTGGGACTGGTCGCTAAAATCAATGGAAACCAACAATTTCTTCAAGAGTTTCATAACGCCATCCTTTCCGGGCCAGGCAGGGCCGGATGCTCAGCAGAGGAATTGCCGGCTTAGACAATAGGTGATTGGAACCCTTCCGGTTTGATGGCCAGCAGAGAACTTTTAAGCAACGGTAAAGCTTCCTCGGCCGTACTGCCCATCAATAACCCGGCAATGCCCGTGCGGTGCACCGTACCCATGACGGTTAAATCCGCTTTGATCTCTTCGGCTGTATCCACAATGGCCAGGGCGCCTTTGTTCTCCACCAGCTTGGCGGTGATGGTCAGCCCTTTCCGGTGGTAAAGCTTTACCAGTTCATGCAGCTGCTCGGTCTTGGCCTTTTTCATCTCTGTTTTGATGCGTTTATATTCATCTTTATCGATGGGCGAATGCCAGGTGATCAGGTTGAGCTCCCTTTCCGCCTGCCAGCCATGGACCACAGTCAGGTGTCCCTGGTGCATAAGCGCCAGAGAGGATGCCATTTCCATAATTTTTTTATTGAGCGCCTTGGTCTTTTTATCCTCCGCCAAATCCACAGCCGCCAGGATGTGTTTAAAGGTTTTACCGGCTTGGGAACGAATGATCCAGACCGGCACCGGGCACTTGCGGATCAACTTCAAGGCCATACTATCCCAGAAAAGACCGCGCAGAGGAAGACCGATGGTGCTGGTCACCACCAGATCATAGCGGGATTTTTTGACAGCCTTGACCAGCTTGATGATAGGAATGCCTTTCACGATCTGGGTTTTAATCGGCACCCCTTGATTCTGATAAGGCTTGATTACCATGTCCAAGTATTCCTGGCAATGCAGCGGCGGTGTAGACTTACGCTTGTCCGTAGAGGGCACTTCATAGTCGCATTCCGGTGGAAGATGATCGGCAATATCGATGAGCGTCAACTTGGCCTGGTTTTCTTTAGCCAGATGAAAAGCCATGCGCAGCGCCACCTTATCGTCTTTTTTGTTGAAATAACAAAGAATGTTTTTGAACCGTTTCATCGCCATTGCTCCTTCATGCTGGTTTGGTCGCTACAAGGCCGCAGGCCTGACTCACCCCCGGCGTGCTTATTGTGAAGGTTAACCCTGGTCATGTCAATGCTGAATCGTAAAGACGAAGTTGAACTTGGCTAAACCTATTGGGGCAACTAGTATTATTTTTTCCGACGAGAAATTAATTAGGGGAGGATTTTTTAAAGTAAATGCCGACATCATTTTCAGGATAGTCTTTATAAAAATACTGCGCTGAGTTAAACCACTGATTAATATTTGACAGCACATCCTGCCGGAGCTCCCGGGGAGATAGTACGATAATAGCCTCCACATCGGACAGGTCATCGGCCTTTAAAGCATCAATTGTTTGATGATTATATCTTTCAACAAGCGGTGCCCGACCAAGATAGAGCCAAGGCAATTCTTCCTTGGCCAAACTAAATGTTTTGAACTGTTTATCCTTTGAACTAAGTGTTGCCAAATAGACATTTTTTCTTTTTAGAATGTCTGAAAATATGGTTTTGAATCCAAACAGTTTCTCGTTATGGACGTAAGGATTTCCGAAAATAATAATTTTACCTTTTTGGTCAACATTCTTAGCTATGTCTTTTATCATCATTTTTTGCTGAACGGTTTCATTGGCTACACGTTTAAAATAGCCAAAAGTCCATTGCGCCTGGATGCCAACGAACAATGCCAATAGGATGATCATGGTATTAAAAAGCCATTTATTAATTTGTCGTATTAAATGAAGAGGGTAAACTGTCAACAGTGCAATACCAATGATGATGGGAAAGAAATAATGATCTTGAAATCCCGACTTGGAATAAATAATCCATTGAGGGACAATAATTAAAATACAGGTTATATAAAATCCAATAAGATCAGCACTAATCCGTTTTTTTGATCTCATTAGATGCCACCATAAGTAGCCGTTGGCAATGATGGCCATTCCGAAACTAGTCTTTCTAACCATGGATTTTATTACTTTTATAATATTGTGAAGGGCAAATGTTTCCTTTGAAATTCCTGCATAACCCGGACCTGATATGGCCATAACCTTGATGTAAACTACTAAAACAACAAATAAAACCAGCAAACCAACAACAATAGCCTTGCTTTCTTTCCACGCCGTCACCAAATTGTTATTTTTATCTCTAATGCTGTTCCATAACTTAAAAACCGCCAAAGCTGGTAACATGAGAATACAGGCTTCCTTATTCAAGGCAGCCAAGGCAGCAAATAAAATCACCAAAATGGTTGTGGTTATTTTTGAAGAATTCAACCTGTATTTACCAGTTGAAAACAAAAAAGCCAATCCCAGAAGCAAGGTCGCAGTCGTTTCAGGCGTGCCGAATCGTGCATAGGTTGACGCTTGGTAACCCATCATGATCAGTAATGTAAAAATAAGCGAATTGAGCATAGAAAAATTGATTCTGCGGGCAAAAGCATAAAAAACCAAAGATGTGATGACAGCGATAAGGCTGGACGATAAATACCAAATAAAGGGATTTAATCCATAGAGTTTAGTAAAGATATGCAAAAACACAAAGTACATGGGCCGGAAACGGTCATGCCCGGCTTGAAACAAGGTGGAAAATGGATCGATTAAGGTCGCTTTCCATGAGGTTAACTTGGCATAAATAGAAACCAGCAAATGATCATCTAAAAAGTAATTAAAGCCGCCATGGTATAAGCCACTTGTCCAAAACATGCCTACCCAGACGGCAATAAAAAACAACCCCACCCAGAGCCAGTCTCTTTGCCCAAACCGATCAATTTTAAATTGAGTATCCATTATGGTGATCCCATCAAAAACAGGTTATAAATAGCTCTAATATCCGATGGCCATCCACTGATAACTCGTTGGAAATGCTTGACTGTTCATATATCTTGACCAAACTTCAAAATAATCTTTGGTAACACTTTGCAGATCCATCGCTACTAAATAAGTGTTGTTACTGGCCGTAAAAAAAACTCTTGGCGGCGTGCTAAAAAAGTTTGTTGGAAAATTGACTTTTTCATATCCTGAAGCATTAGTCCCGCTTGATCCGGTAAGTATTTTAATATTAGGTGTCCTGGTACCATTAAAATAAACTTCTGGCGCATAAGGTGCTTTGGCTTGAGAATTCACAGCACCATTGGCAATTTTGGTTGCGGTTACCGACCCGTCCGTAATTTTACTTCCCGTCACCGCGCCCGCGGCAAGTTTGGCATTGGTGACCGCACTGTCGGCTACCTTGGTTGTGGTCACGGCATTGTCGGCAATTTTGTCGGTAATGACCGCACTGTTCTCCATCTTGTCTGCCGTAATAGCATGATAGGCAAGTTTAGCGTTGGTTACGGCGCTGTCGTCCAGTTTGGCAGTGGTCACGGCGCTGTCGGCCAGTTTAGCCTCCGTCACGGCGCCGTCTTTGAGCTTGGTAGTCACAATGGCATTGTCGGCAACATTCATGGCATAGGCTGCACTGTCCAGTTTGATACGGGGGCTTAATACATCAGGATCTCCTCCAACTTGCAGATCCAGATAATAAGGTTGATCAAACGTCATGGCCGCCGGAAAAGGACTAGGGCTGTCACCAAGATCTATACTGTAGTAGCCGCTTTTGGTCGATACCGTATAATTCCCTGTCCATAAGAGGTTCCCCCCGGTTTCGGCATCCCAAAGATTAAACGTAATGCCATGACCGCCCTCGCTTATGGGAACACCACTCAGGTCAGTCAACCGGCCTTGAAAATGAATAATCTTAGGAATGTCGGCCTGGGCCAGACTGAACGTGAGCAAAACCAGCAAGCTTAATAATCCAATTTTTTTCATCATCCAAAATCTCCTTTAGAATTAATGATCCATTCACCCGATCAAAATCGATCCTACGTCCGTTAGGGGATCAACATGTTGAGCCCCCATAAAAATAGCGCTAGTGTAGTGTGTCCAACGCTTCTTTACTTTTGCTTTTTCATTTTCTGCGTCATGCCGGCATGATTTTAGCCGGAATCCCGATTTTTTTCCATCATTAATAGCTCTTATTGGACCATGGCAACAAGCTGCCGGGGTGACATCTGAAAGCTATTTGTGATGTCCTGCATTAGCGCCATCTTAGCACCGTGGCATGGACTATGCTTTTAATGAAACCACGCAGGCCGGTACTCCCCGCAATCAAGCACTATTCTATCGCGGTTGATTTCTTTGGGATGTACTTCACCAGATGCAATCCCTTAAAATCTTCACCTTGAGTCCACAAGGTGACTTTATAGGCCCAAGCCGTGGCCAGGATCATGCTGTCTGTTATGGGTAATTTGTAATCCACGCTGAGCTTGGCGGCTTCCAGGGCCAGGCTGTCATCCAAATCCACCACGCGCCCTTGGGCCATGACGGCAATGGTTTTTAAGTCTTCATTTTCATCACGCTGCTGCAAATTTCTTTTAAACACCTCATAAATGGAGACAGCCGGTACAAGTAGTTGGGTTGGTTTTTCAATGATCGGAGCGAAAAAATCAGCATTGCGGGCGTCTGCAAAATATTCCAGCCAGCTCGATGCGGTTTCCATAACGAACGACCTGCATCTTCTCCCCCGGCTTGATCTTTAAAGCTTCCCTGATCATGCGGGGAATGACCACCTGATACTTCGGAGATACCGTTACGGCGTCCATGGGCTTTTCTTTCGTCGTTCATGTTTATGTGCTTCAATATCACCATCGATAACAAGAATTAATCCGTCATCCAATATAGCTCAACTTTGGCAAAGGTGAATTATATGATTTTTTTTGTTTCACCCAAATCGATACCTGCCGTTTTCCCCTGAGGTGGATTGATGCTTGCCGGGAACGATCATGGCCATTCCCAGCCCCTGCAGTTGAACGGCATAAAAAAAAGCCGGGCCGGGAGATCCCGGTCCGGCTTTTCTCATGGGGCAATGGGTTAGCCGCGCAGTAGACTAAGCACAGCTTGTGGCTGGGCATTAGCTTGAGCCAGCATGGACGTTCCCGATTGTTGCAGGATTTGGAGTCGCGTGAAGTTGGAGATTTCTTCGGACATATCCACATCGCGGATACGGCTTTCCGAAGCGGTCGTGTTCTCGATCATGGTGTCGAGGTTGACGATCGTGTGCTCCAGACGGTTCATGGCCACACCCAGATCGCCGCGGTTGGTACCTAAGGTCTCAATCGCAGCGGTGATGGCGGTGATGGCCGTTCCGCCGTCGCCCAAGGTCAGGGCATTCACGCCCAAAGTGGTGGAGTCGATAGCGCCCAAGGTGGTGGCAATAACGTTGTCGGCGCCCGCGCTGGGACCAACTTGCAGGTTCCCACTGAGCGAGCCGTCGAGGAGAGTAACCCCGTTAAATTGCGCATACCCGGCGATACGGTCGACTTCCTGCACCAAGGCGTCGCTTTCATCCTGTAAGGCTTGCAATTCCGCGGAACCGGGGGCAATGGTGACGCTGTTGTCGGCCCGCACGGCCAGAGTGTTCATGCGTTGCAAAATGCTGTGGATTTCGTTGAGCACGCCTTCCGCGGTGGAGAGCATGTTGATGCCTTCGGCAGCGTTCAGTTTGGCGGTTTGCAGCCCGTTGATCTGCGCACGCATGCGCTCACTGATGACCAACCCGGAAGCATCATCGCCTGATTTCACGATGCGCAAACCCGTGGAAAGTTTGGACAACGATTTTCCGATGGCGGTTGTCGTTTTGTCCAAAGCTCCCAAAGCTGCTACTGACGGTACATTGTGATTGATTGCAAATCCCATTGTTTCATCCTCCTTGATAGTGGTTTTGGCTTCCTTGCCAATATTCCCCATTCATCCTGCCGGTGATGCAGCCTCCCTCTGCACGACGTGGATAAGGCCATTGACTTATCCTGCGGCCCGATGATAATGGCCCAACAACTAGTGGTCTTGCCCTTTCTTCTGATCGGGCTGGACCTGATGGAGTCCTTTAAGACTTTGCATGGATGCGGCTTGCAGGTTTTGCTGGTGGATATCGGTATACAGTTCCTTGCGCAGTACCCGTACCGAGACCGGAGCACTGATGCCAAGCCGGACCTGTTCCCCGTTGATTTCCAAAACCCGTATTTCTATCTCATCCCCGACTTTCAACGACTGATTTTTCTTCCTCGTTAACACCAACATGATCACTGCCCTCCCTGGCATTTGACTTAAGTTCTTCCTTGATGACATGGCGTGTCTTGTAATCCCGGCATTCGTTCACCACTTGCCCGGCCAGACGCCGCTCCTCATTGATGGCAATGGGCGCCAACAGGTTGACCGTGGCTTTATGCGGATCCTCGGGAATGACCACAATCCCCAGCAGCAGCGGCATTTCCTCCTTTTCAAACCCCAGCGCCAGATGATCCGCTTTGGTCATAAACAATTTATAATCAGGCTTGAGCATCAATATGGGCACCACTACAAAAGCCAGGTCCTGCTGATCCACACTCTGGAGCCATTGATAGGGCTCGATCTCGGGCATGCTGAACAAGCAGAACTGCTTAGCCTCGGGAAAGCCGATGATACCTTTGGGAAAATGAATGATTTTTTCTTCGTTGATGTCCAATTCTCCAAAATGCCTTGAGTTGATTTTCACTGCTGTTCCTCCCCCAACCTGATTGATACTCACCGGCCGGGCCCGGAGCTTAACTTGACCCTTGCCGGCGGCCTTGATCTAGGCCAGAAAATCGGCCAAACTTTGTTGTTGCATAATACGCGCGCTGGATTGCAGGGCTGAATCCAACACATTCTGGGCGGTCTGCAGGCGCACAATGGTCTCGGGCATATCGGCGTCAGCCAGTTCACTGTTAAGTTTCACCAGCCCCACCTTGCGCGCGCTGATGTTCTCCCCGGCCATTTCCAGCATATTGGTCTTATTGCCCAGCATGGACACTTGTTCCACCACCTGCTGTTGGGCCTGGTCGGTATCGGTGATGCCGGCATGAATGCCGGCGGTGTTGTTGGCGCGCAGATTATCCCGCAAATCAATGAGGGCCTGGAACACATCAATACCGGCACCCGGTTGAAACACACCGTCGCCGGTAACGTTTTTATTCACCACCAGGCCCTGGTCAATCTCCACCTGGTCCACACCGCTGTCTCCGCTGTAAGCGACCGTCGTGATTTCACCGCCCACCACGGTGGTGGTAAAAGCGTCACTGCTGGTTTGAAACCCACTGAAAAGACCTTTGCCCTCCAGCTTGGTGTTGCCGGCCGCCACCAGCCCCTCGAGAATGGAATTAACTTCATCAGCAATGGTGTTGCGCTCCTGTTGATTCAAGGTGACATCATTGGAAGCGCGCACAGCCAGGGTGTTGGCCCGTTGCAGGGCCTCGCCCGCACCGCTCAGTGCGGCCTCGGAGGCGCTGATCCAATTGGTCACAAAACTGGCGTTCCGTTGAAATTGGTCGATCCCGTCCAGGGCTTCATTGAGGTTGGCCACCCGCTGCGTGCCCAGGGGATCATCGCTGGGACGATTGATTCTTTTGCCGGTGGATGCCTGCTCATGCACGTCCTGCAAACGCGCCAGGTCGATATTAAGGTTTTGAATAATTTGGTTGGACATCATGTTGCCGGTGACGCGCATGTCCTTCACCTCACTTAGTATTGAAGTGCTTTATTTACCGGCCAACAACTCCCATACGGTTGACCACGGTATCAATCATTTCATCCATGGAGGTTACCACCCTGATGGCGGCTTGATAACCTTCCTGATAACGCATCATATCGGTCATCTCTTCATCGAGATTGACGCCGGATTGGGATTCCTGCAGGTTCTCAAAACTTTGTACCAGCTTGGTCTGGATATCCTGATTGTTCTGGGCGTCCTGACTGTCCAAGCCGATCTGACTGAGAAAGGCTTGATAAAACTCACCAATAGACTGAGTACCACCAGTCATGCTGTCCACATTTTGCAACTGGGCAATGGCCAGGGCGTTGGAGCCGTCACCCGGCGCTGTGGGATTAACCGCAGCCGCTATCTGGGTGGGATCAGCTACAATGGCGGCATTGACTTCAATATCCGCCAGTCCCGTGCCCGTAAAGAATCCCAAGCCTGAGGGTGCGGCGGCATTCAGGGCATAGCCTGCGCTGTGCAGGGGATTGATGACATTGATCAGTTCCTGGGCAATACTGTCCAGCGCGCCGCGGTACACCGGCAGATGGGCATCACGGATCTCCACCAACCCTTGCAAGGCACCGCTGGAGATGCCGACCGCCGTACTGTCATCAGACCAGACAGCCTGGGCAAAATTATTGTTAAGAGGATCATTTACCACATTGATAGGAATGAATTCTTCATCCTGCACCAGGGTGTGACCGTTGATGGTGATGGCATACAGGCCATTCTCCATTTCAGTGCCGCTGAAATTAACCAGTTTCGACAAATCCCGCAACAGGGCATCGCGTTTATCCAGCAGATCGTTAGGCTCCGTGTCCACGCCCTCCGATTGATTGATCTTGATGTTAATGTCCCGGATCTGGCCGGCAAGGGCATTGATCTGATCCACATCGCTGCGGTAGGTGGTATCCGCCTGATTCTGCAATTCCTGTAAATTACTGTCCTTATTTTTCATCAGATGCAGCAATTGCTGGGTTTTGGATATCAGGCTGTTACGGACAGAAACATCGTCAGGATAAACGGACAGTTCCTGCCAGCTGGCCCAGAAAGCATCCAAAGCATCACCAATGGAACTATCGGCCGGTTCATTGATAATGGATTCCACCTGGTTTAAATAACTCACCTTGCTGTCCATAACCGATTGTTTTGATGTTTCCTGCTGAATTTGCCGCTCCAACATCATGTCCCGGGCGCGGCTGATAAAATCCACCTTGACGCCGGTGCCCATCTGGCCCGGCATCTGAACACGGTTGGCTTCCGGAAGATTAAAGGGCGCATTGGTCACCAGAGAAGTAAGCTGTCGTGAATAGCCGGGTGTATTGACATTGGCAATATTATGGGCCGTGGTGTGCAGCGCCATTTGCTGTGCCAGGAGAGCGGTTTTCCCAAGCTCAATCCCAAAAAACGTCGAATACATGTAGTACTCCTCTTACATATTTTGATTAACCACGTGATAGCAACTATTCTGAATGCTGATACCGGAATCATTGTATAAAGCGGAAGCTCCGCTGGGGGTAACCAGATAATTGATCAGCCAGGACATAAATTCCCGCGATTGCTGCAATAATCGTTGATTGACCAGATTGGCTTGTTTCAGTTCGTCCATACCTTGCTTAAGGCGCATCACCTGCAGACGGTAGTCGTTGCTCCATGCCGGCGGGATGTGAGCCTGCAAGGCCGCAGCCGTGACCTGGGACGGCGCCAAACGAAACTGAGCGCCCAACGAATTGACCAGGGCCAGGCGCTCGCGCTCCAGGTCCTCAAAAGCTTTCATCTCCTTTTCCTGGTCAATGACCACCTGTCCGATGATGTCCACTTTTTCTGCAATGATGGCTTGATGCAGGTCTTGGCTGATGGCAATTAAGCGTTGGACTTTGGCGCCAAGCTCATCCATGACCTTCATTAATCGCTTCCAGCTTAGTTCCATGGCGCTACCCTTCCTCAGAAAAATTCCTTGATCATGCCTTTTAAAATCCGGTCGCTGCTGGGGGCATAGGTGCCCGAGACAATTTCTTCTTTCAGCTGATTGACCAGATGGGCACGGTCAATGGTGGTATCGCGAATTTTGTCCTTTAAACGATTGATGGTTTGCGATTTGGCCATTACATCCAATTTGTCCCAATAGGACATTTTGGTATAGGTCTGATCAAGAGACAGGGAATCACCGTAACGCTCGGTAATGGCGTCGTTTAACTCCTTTTCCATTTCCCGCAGAGAAGCGCCCATAGTGTCAATTTTGCTTCGGGTTTGATGAAGCTCCTGGTTCTTTTTCAGCTTTTCTGATAAGGTTTGCAATTCGGCAATATAATGGGAAACCTTGTCCTTAATGACCTTTTGCTGTTCCTGAACAGGATTCTCCTGCGTCGGCGTTGCCTGGGCCGGTGTTTCCGCCTTTGGGGTGGCCGGTGTGCCGGCCTGAGTCTCGGGCGTTGCCGCTTTTGGCGCTGGTGCGGCTTTGCCCGTCTCTTTGACGCTGGAAGGTTTCTTGATATCGTCTGCCTTATCCATCCGGGAGAATGGGTTCGATGATGGCGGCAATCCTTCGATACTCATGGTATTCTCCCCCTTTCGATGGGATTTGACTTCAATCTAGGTTTCGTTCCAACGGAATAAAAACTTTAACTTTTTTTTACTTTATTTCATTATTTTTTTGGCTGGCTGGCCTCAATGATATCTCCTATTTTTAAATGGTTTTCTTTGGCCAGTTCATTGGATAACTTTTGCACCATCATGGCCCAGGCCCAATCCTCCTGGGTATGGTTGACCTTATCCTTATTTAACCCGGCAGCACTGTCATGCATGCCAGATAACATGAGGTTATAAAAGACTGCTTCGAACTGCTGGCCCACTTTTTGAGGGTCTTGGCTAGAGCCAGGAGACGATAATTGATCATTTTTGTTCATTTCTGATGCTATAACCGGCATTAAGGCCCCAATATCCATCTTTTATCTCCTTATCTAGTTAAAAACTAAAATTAACGATTATTTTTCTGTGCACCGTCATCTTCCGATGACGGTGCACAGGTCCCCCCCCAGGGACTGGAAAAGCGCTTTGGCCACCATCACTATCGGGCCAAGATGCTGGCATGCAAAGCGCCTACCGTTCGTAAGTTCTGTAAAATGACCATAATATCACGGGGCAAGGTCCCCACTGTATTTAAAGCCCGAACCAACTCATCAATGGTGGTGCCTGCCGGCAAGCTCACCAATTCGCCCTTTTGTTCATCCGTTCGGACCGACAAGTTTTCCGCTACCACGGTCTGTCCCAGGCTGAGCGGCAAAGGCTGCACGACTTGGGTCTCTCCGGCAATGGCGATATGCAAGCCGCCATGGGAAATGGCCACCTTGGAAATTTTTACGTCCCCGCCGACCACAATAGTGCCGGTGCGCTCGTCCACCACCACCCGCGGTTGCTCGTCCACATTCAGGGGCAGAGCCAGGGCTTTGGCAATAAACCCAACCGGATCGTTTTGCTGTTGCTCGGGAATGGTAATGGCAATATCAGTGGCATTGTTGGTGGAGGCTACGTTCATGCCGAATTGTTTGTTGATAGCCTGTACCACTGCTGCCGCTAGGCTAAAATCCGTGCGGTCCAGGGTTAACTTCAACTTCTCATTCTCAATAAAGGTGGAATTCACCATTTTTTCCACAATAGCACCGCTGCTGATGACCCCGACCGTGGTCACATTTTTCTGGATGGATTGGGAGCGGGTGCCGGCGTAATAACCGCCCACAGAAACAGGTCCCTGAGCATAGGCATAGATGGTTTCATTGCCCGCAAACAACGGGGTCATCAGCAATGTGCCCCCTTGCAGGCTCTTGGCATCACCGATGGAGGAAATATGCACATCCAGGCGGTCGCCTTCGCGCATGAAGGGCATAAGCGTCGTCGTCACCATAACCGCCGCCGCATTGCGCGATGAAAAATCGCGGTTGGTGAGATTGAGTCCGAATTTCTCCAGCATATTGGCCATGGTCTTGGAGGTGACGCCTGAATAGCGGCTGTCTCCCGTGCCTTGGAGCCCCACCACCAGGCCGTAACCCAGGAGCTGGTTTTCCCTTAACCCTTGTACATGAGCCACGTCCCTGATGGTCAGCTCAATGGCCCCGGCTAAAGAGACCAGTCCCGGCAGCAACACCTGCATCAGCAGAATAATGCTTAGGGCACGATGGTCACAACGCTTCATACTTCCTCCTCAACCCCGCGATGAACACGCACGAATTTAAGGCGTTTGGTTTTTTTAACGCTGCCGTCCGCGGCATAAACTTGTTCCACATTTTTCCAGAGATCGTTTTCCCCGCGACCGAGGTCCAGGCTCGGACCGGTCAGGCTCGTAGTGGATATAGGTTTAAATGATGCCGGTTGTTCAGGCCAATCCATGGTCTCCCCCTGTCTGCCGCATGACTCTAAAATATCCAGAGCCAGTCTAAAAATCGGCTTAAGAATCCAGTTCGTGATTTTTCCTGCAATGCCCCGTCGCCCACATAATCGATTTTCACATTGGCCAGACGATAGGAATAAACTTCGTTTTCCGATGAAATATCGCGTGGCCTCACCAATCCTTCGATACGGATAATCTGGCGGCCGCTGTCAAACCCGATTTCCTGGGTGCCTTTGACTTTGAGCAGACCGTTGGGCAGAATCGATTCCACCGTGGCGCCAATCATGGCCTTCATTTTCCCCTGTCGTGCCAGTTGCCCACCGCCGTCATTTTTGGAATTAATGCCCACGCTGGCCGCAGGCATCAAAGACCCCAACAGGCCGCCGCTGGTATAGCCCACCTGCGAATCCTTGTGCAGGTCTGTGGAGGCGCTCTGGGAAGCCTGGGCACTCTCGGAAATAATGATGGTAATCAAATCGCCGGCACGATAATACTTTTCCGTACTGAAAACATTCTGGCCTGCGCTCAAGGATTCCGCCATTACTGCGGTTGTGGGCCAGGCACCCAGCACCACCGCCAACATAATCATTTTGCGCACACTCATAAGTCTATCTCCTGTTCAACACAATTTGAGTTAAATAAGGCGCCACCACTTTACCTGACAATTGCCGGCCATTCTGGCAGTCCTTTAATTTGATCCAGTCACCGACCACACCTTCTTCCAGACTGGTTACATCGGTTTTGATCACAATGCCCTGACCGCGCACCTCCAAGGTCAGCCGCTGACCGGGCAATACTGCTGGTTGCGCTTCCAAAGCATGAGCGGTCATGACCTCACCTTTGGCCAACACTTTTTTAGTCCGCATGCCGTCCAGGATGCAGGCTTGATCCAGACTGTCCCGGGGCAGGGCATCAACCAGCCGTTCTTCCCATTGCCAGTCATCGGAAGTGGGCACCACCGCCTTTTGTAGAATGCGCTTGGCCACCATGACTTTTTTAAAGCCTGCCAGACGGGCAGTGACCCGGCAAGTCCGGCCTTTGGGACCTACAATAAAGGTCATAATCTTTTTCGGTTTGGCCACTCCCACCACGCCTCGAATATCCACTTGGGTCAGACTGCTCAGCAGCTTGGGATTGGTCACATTAAGGCACCAGGCTTCCCATCGTCCCTGGACAATAGGAAAGTGCTTGGTCATCCATTGTTCCAAAGACCTTTCCACAGTGCTCTGGGTAAGCGCATGCAGCGCGCCGGCAGCGCTGAGCCACAAGCCTAACCCTATCAGCAGCACCCGCTTAACCATGCCTTTAAATTCTCCTTAAATTATTGGCCATCTTCATCATGTCATCCGCTGCCTGAATGGATTTGGTGTTAATTTCATAAGCCCGTTGCGTCATGATCATATTCACCATTTCCTGCACCAAGTTGACATTGGACCGTTCCAAGCTCCCCTGCACCAGACTGCCCAGCCCTTCCTGGCCAGGAGTGCTGACGATAGCCTCACCGGAAGCCGTAGAAGAGGCATACAGGTTTTGACCCAGGCTTTCCAGACTACCGGGGTTAACAAACCGGGCCAGTTCCAACTGGGCTATAGGCCGGGGCGTGGTATCGTTCAGTCCCTTCACCAGCACCGTACCGTCGGCCGCCACATTGACTTCCGAGGCATCAGCAGGAATTTGCACTTCCGGCTGAACCGGATAACCCTGATTGGTGCACAACAGACCGTCACCACTCACTTTGAAAGATCCGTCACGAGTGTAGGCCATACTGCCGTCCGGCTGAAGTACCTGAAAAAACCCGTCGCCCTGCACCGCCATATCCAGCGGATTGCCGGTGCTTTCCAAAGCGCCTTGCAGAAAGGATCGTTCCATGGACGTATTTTGCACACCAATACCCACGGAGGGCTGGTTATTTTCCACCGGACCCAAAGGCTGCGGTTCGTTGATAGCCTGATAAAAAATATCGGCGAACTTGGCCTGAGAGGCCTTGAAGCCCGTGGTATTGACATTGGCCAGATTGTTGGAAATGTTGTCCATGGCCAGTTGTTGGGCCGACATGCCGGTGGCTGAAATCATCAAGGCTCTTAACATGGGTCATCCTCCTGCTGCAATTAAGTATGCTTGCCTACCTGAGTAATTACGGGGCGAATACTTTCGTCCTGCACGCTCATGGCTTTCTGATTGGCCTCGTATTGGCGCACGATGAGCATCATGTTGACCATCGCCTCCACTGGATTGACATTGGAGGCTTCCACAGCACCCTGCATGATCTTAACGTTGTTGTTGTCCATGGCCACCATTTGATCGGGCACTTCCGATTTAAGCAGGCGCTGCCCGATTCTGACCATTGGTCCCTGGGGCTTGAAGAGTTCGAGCTGGTCTACCTGGTCCTGTCCCACAAAAATTTCGCCCTGGCCGTTGACCGTAAATTTATTGGTACCGATCAGAATCTCGCCGTGTTTACCCAGTACCGGCAGGCCCTCATTGGTCACCAACCGGCCAGTACTGTCTAATTTAAAATCACCGCTTCTGGTGTAGGCCACGCCGTCCTCGCTCTGCACAGCAAAAAAACCGTCGCTGGTTATGGCCAGATCGGTGGGATTGTCGGTCATCTTGATGGGCCCGGCGCTCATATCCACCTGACTGGCCACACTGAGGCGGCCCGGTTCATTTTTCATGACCTGCAGCAGTTCCTGTTTAAAGCCATTAGTGGTCATGTTGGCCAGGTTGTTGGCCACCACATCCTGCATGCGGTTCAAACTGTCCAGACTGGTCGCGGTTTGATAAATACCGTAGATCATGGGTTCATCCTTTCCCAGGATATTGCTTTCCCCTGTTGCAGCACCCTATTCAAAAGCTGATCTGAATTTACTTTCAGCCCTGCGTCGAAGAACAGGTCTTTAGTTTTTATGATCCTGTTTCCACCAGGGGAAAAAATCCTCCAGCAGGGGTTTTCTCTTTTTGGAAACATCCAATTCCTTGGCCGGAGCATCACTCTGGGTCACCACGGCCTTGTCCCATTGCGCTTTGGTTTGGGTCACATTCTGTTTGTACCAATTGGAGTTCCAGATTAGGTATTTGTAACGGCGATGATTCATTGGTCCTCCTTGTGGAATAGCTGTTGGCAACTTTTACTTAAGCAACTATTAGGCCAATTTTTAGTTCGGATTATAGATCTGCTGATATCTTTATTTATCAAGTGTTTTATTCTATTTTTTACATCTGACACAATACCTATCCTCGCCTCTAGGGAATCAAAACCACACATTACCAAAAACCCCTATGGAAAGGATTCCATGATTTCTCTAGAGTTGGGGTGGCTGGTGGATTACAATAAAACCATGACTGGTCGTAAGATTATTCATATTGACATGGATGCTTTTTATGCCTCTGTAGAGCAGCGGGACCATCCTCAGTGGCAAGGTAAGCCGGTGATTGTAGGCGGTGATCCTGAAAAGCGGGGCGTAGTGGCCACCTGTTCCTACGAAGCCCGCAAGTTTGGAATCCATTCCGCCATGCCCTCCAAAGAAGCCCGGCAACGCTGCCCTCAAGGCATCTTTGTGCTGCCCCGTATGGCTGTTTACAAACAGGTATCTCATCAATTGAGGGCGATTTTCCAGGAGTATACCGATATAGTGGAACCGCTGTCTTTGGATGAAGCTTATTTGGATGTGACCGATAATAAAAAACATATAACGTCAGCTACCGTGCTGGCACGCGAGGTGCTGCAGAGGATTGAACAGGAAACCAAACTTACGGCCTCGGCCGGGGTGTCGACCAACAAATTCCTGGCCAAGGTGGCGTCCGATTACCGCAAGCCGCGGGGTCTGACCGTGATTCCTCCGGAAAAAGCACAGGCTTTTATCGCCGGCCTGCCAATTCGTAAATTTTTCGGCGTGGGCAAAGTCACGGAAAAAAAGATGTTGGCTTTGGGCATCAAGACCGGCGCGGATTTGCGCAAAAAAAACATGGAGGAACTTATTCATTATTTCGGTAAGGCTGGCAGGCGCTATTATACTTTTGCGCGCGGAATAGATGAGCGACCGGTAGAATCTGATCGCATCCGAAAGTCTATGGGACGGGAAAAAACCTTTGAAAAGGACCTGCTCGAACCAGCAGTGATCCATCAGGAATTGAAACGGCTTTGCCATCACGTCGCCCAAGTGCTGGAACAGGCGCAGCGTCAGGGCAATACAGTGACCTTAAAGGTCAAGTATTATGATTTTATCCAGATCACCAGGGCCGCCACTCTGGCTAAGCCGGTTTACCAGGCCCATGCAATTTGGGAGGCCGTGGAACAACTGCTTCCCAAAACCTTGGTCGGCCAAAAAAAAGTCCGCCTCCTGGGCGTGGCGCTCTCCGGCTTGTCCCAGCGCTGAGCTTACTCTGCATCTGAATCCGTAGGGGCACATTATTTTGTGCCCCTACCTCATCTCAGGCCAAGCACTCACCAGTACTATTTGAAAAGGTAGGAAACACTGAAGCGGTGATTGTCCCCCAAGGCACCCAAGGGCTGGTAGGCATAAGCCACGCCGATAGCCTGCCAGGTTAAACCGGCGCCGACCATTAAATTGCCCAACTCCTGGTCCAAGCGGTAGGCCACGCGCACAGAGGCCAAACCGCCATAGCGATAGACTGCCCCCAGTATGGGGGTCAGGGTTTGATATTCCTCCACCACGGTGGTGACATCACCAAGCACAGTGAATTGATGCGGACCGCTCAGCCATTGATAGGCCGCGCCCAGATCAAAGCTCAGAGGCAGTTGTTCCTGCACGGTGTTGTAGGCGGTCATAAAACCGAGGTTCTGCATGGACGCACCCAGGCTCAGCCCCAGACCAGGCACCTGAAAATGCACCCCCATATCCAGGGCAGCACCCACACTGGAATAATCAAAGAGCACGCTTTGGAATCCTTTGAGCCCCACACCCAGGTTGAGCAACTCGTTGATTTTAACCGCCATGGCCGGATTGACCAGCAAATCATAATTGGCAATGGTACCCTGATTATTACCCTCAAGATCAATATCCGCCAGACCATAGGCACTGTCATAAAATAGTCGTCCGCCTACAGCCAGATGGGAACCGAGAGGTATCACCCCTTCCAACTGTTCATACCCGGTTAGAGCAAAGGACGCAAAATGGGAAAAGGAGATCGATGGTTCCTGTTGGCCCAACAAGCTTGCCGGATTAACCGCCAACATAGCCGGCGTGCCGGATAAAGCCGCTCCACCCATCATGACTGCTGCATTGGGCGAGCTTTCCAGGCGCAGGAAATCCGCCCCGGTTAGGGCCAACAAAGGTGTCCCTAGGACCGAGGCCAACCCCGCCAGCATGGCGATCATAACCCCGGTTTTACAAACCTTTTTCATATGTATAGTAACTAGCATGCCCATCTCGTCCTCCTATCGAATAACCACGATGCGTTTTTTGGCTTGGAAAGTATCTGTCTTGATATACACCACGTAAATTCCGGAGGACACGACCTGGCCATGGCGGTTCACGCCCTGCCATACGGCATCAAAGGTTCCGGCGTCTTTCACTGCGTCGACCAAAGTCCTGACCACCTGTCCTCTTTGATTGTAAATGATAACCTGAACTTTCTGGGGCTTATCCAGGTGCACCTGAATGTGGGCGCTCTCGGTTTTGGCTGGATTCACCACGCTGCCGTAAACCTTGGCTTCCACTTTTGGCGCTGAAGCGGTGGCAATGGCCGTGGTGGTGACGGTTACCGTGGAGGTGGAGACCATGCCGCTGGGCGTGGCCGTGTTGACCGGTGTGGAGGTGGCCATAGGGGTTGCTGTGCCGGTGGCAGTGGGCGCAGTGGTGACCTCACCTTGGGGCGTGCTGGTCACAGTAAACGTCATCGTGGCCGTAGCGGTACGAGTGGCGGTTAGAGCCGGTGTGCCTGGTGACTGCGTGGGTGTTTTAGTGGGCGTATGGGTGGCAACCGCTGTACCAGCCGCTGTGGAGGTCGCTATCGGGGTCCGGGTCGACGTGGCCGTAGCGGTCTTCGTTGACCCGGCAGGCACGGTTCCAACCGGCGTGGCTGTGCTCGTCCGAGTGGGCGTAATCGTGGCCGTGAACACCGCGGTCGGCGTGCTACTCATTGGTGTCACCGCCACTGTGGCCGTATGCGTCGCTGTGGCTGTAGCGGTTTTCGTTGAACCGGCAGGCACGGTTCCAACCGGCGTGGCTGTGCTCGTCCGAGTGGGCGTAATCGTTGCCGTGAAGACTGCTGTCGGCGTGCTACTCATTGGTGTCACCGCCACTGTGGCCGTATGCGTCGCTGTGGCTGTAGCGGTTTTCGTTGAACCGGCAGGCACGGTTCCAACCGGTGTGGCGGTACTCGTCCGAGTGGGCGTAATCGTGGCCGTGAAGACTGCTGTCGGCGTGCTACTCATTGGTGTCACCGCCACTGTGGCCGTATGCGTCGCTGTGGCTGTAGCGGTTTTCGTTGAACCGGCAGGCACGGTTCCAACCGGTGTGGCTGTGCTCGTCCGAGTGGGCGTAATCGTGGCCGTGAAGACTGCTGTCGGCGTGCTACTCATTGGTGTCACCGTCACCGTGGGCGTCCCAGTTGCTGTGAATGTGACCGTTGGCGAGAAAGTGGGTACTGCCGTGTTGGCGAGTCCGGCCTGGTGCAGACAGGCCAGTGTTAGTAAAAGCAAAAACGCAATTCTTTTAAAAGTCCTCATTGATCCCTCTCCTTTAACTGGTGGTTATTGATAACAAAGAAGAGAGTCAACTATTGACTAGGAGGTTCCATTTTTTTTTGAAAAAAAGAAGGGTGATATTGTGGGGACCGGTCGCGACCGTTCCCTACAAGGCGTAACGGCTCGACCGGTTTAAAGTCTTATTTGCCGGTTTTTTTGGCAAGATTTACAGGGAAAAACACCTTGATGTCCACACGCCGATTGCGGGCCATGCCTTCCGGCGTGCCCAGGCTGTTTTCAGGCCGGGCTTGGCCGTAGCCTTTAATGCTTACCCGGTCCTGGCTGACACCGCTGTCACGCACCAATTTTTCCGCCACCATCTGGGCCCGTTTTTCGGACAAAGTTTGGTTATAAGCCTGGTCCCCCACTTCATCAGCATGGCCTTCACATATGACATACAGGTCCTGTGGATAATAGGCCAGCAATTGACTCACGGCTTGCAACTTGTCCGCCATTTCGGGCTTTAACGCGGCTTGGTTAAAATCAAAAAGGACACCGCTGATCTTCAATCCTTCATAACCTTCCGGAGCCATAATGGTTGAAGCCGTTACTGTCTTGATCGGCTCCTTCAAGATCACTTTTATGGGCTGATCCGTCACCAATTCCAGTTCATAACTGAGGTGAGTATCATTCACCGTACTAACCCACGTCACGGGGTCCTTCCATGCCCCTTGCCCGCTAAAGGAGGCTGCCGAAGGCGTCCCTTTCATAATAATATTTGTTCCGGTCGGGGCTGCCGAAGGCGTCCCTTTCATAATAATATTTGTTCCGGTCGGGGCTGCTGAAGGCGTCATTACCTGTAAGGTCCAACCGCGCGTGGCCAGAGGCCTGGACATTTGAAAAATCACCGGCACAGGCAACGCTACGTCCTGTGGTAACATTAACCTGACCGCCGGTGCCATGATGGGCATTTCCTGCCGGGCTCTGGTTTTTCCATCAACGTCCAGGGTGATGGTGCAGGTTTGCGATTGAAGCAGAGGCTGGCCTTGGTTATTCATGCCGTCCCAGCTGATCCGTTGGGGCAGTCGCTCGTCTCCGTAAAACTGGCGAATGGTCTGCTGCTGGTCATTAGTAATAGTAAGGTTCCAGGGTTTGAAAGGACCTCTTTTAAGCAAAGGCATGAAGGTTAATTTGGCATTGTAAGTTCTAGGCAGCTCGGTTAAAACCGCCACTTTTTGCTTGGTCAAAGATTGGGCTTTCAGTTGCGGCGTTTCTTCCGCCAAAACCGCTTCAGCACTTGAGTGTGGTTTTTCTTGCGCAAGGGACCTGAAATAATAAGACAAGGTCAAGCGGTGATTTTCACCCAACACGCCGTAGGGTTGATAGGAATAATCCAGACCCAACCGCCGCCATTGCACCCCGGCCCCAACGATGATATTACCCAATTCCTCATCCATCCGATAAGCCAGGCGCACGCTGGCCAGTGACGCATAGTGGTATTCCATGCCTGCAATGGGTGTGAGCGGTCGATGCTCATCAAAGCCGGTGGTGAGATCCGCCGTCAAGATTAATTGATTGATACCAAAATTCACGTCCCAGGCTCCGCCCAAAGTCAAGGCCAAAGGCAGGCTGTCGGCCTGTTGATCATAGGCGGTCATCATACCAAGATTCTGCAGCGAGGCTCCCAAGCTCAGAGGCATGCCGGGCCAGTGCACCTGAACGCCAATATCCGCAGCTGCGCCCATGCTGCTGTAGCTGGCAATAACACTGCGAAATAATTTAAGCCCTACGCCCAAATCCAACATAGGATCCAGGCGCCAGGCCACTGCTGGGTTGAGCAGTAAGTCGTAATTGTCCACCGTGGCCACGCGTTCGCCTAAATCATTAATAGCCACAAAGTTATAGGTGCTGTCATAAAACAACCGGCCTGCCCAGGCCAATCCTGGTTGGGCAGGCCACAAAAATTCCATTTGCTCATAGGCTGTTTCCACAAACGAGGCATAATGGGTAAACGCCAGCGAGGCATAGGCTTGGCCCAACAAACCGGCCGGATTGATGGCCAGCATGGCCGAGCCCCCTTCCAGAGCCGAGCCGCCCATCATCACGGTGGCGTTGGGCGAGCTTTCGGGACGCAAAAATTCAGCGCCCGTTGATGCTCGCAGGCCTGTGACCAGGCTTAAAAGTCCGATCAGCATCAGACCTTTAAGCCTGAGTCGCCATGATGTTCTAACTTGCCTTAGGCTCATGCCTTTTCCCCTTAATCCTATCGTCCGCTGTTTATGGCGGGATTATTTAATGCACGATCGCTATACGCTTTTTCTCCTGGAAGCGTTCGGTTTGAATATAAACAATATAAATCCCAGCCGGCACCAACTGACCGTAGCGGTTACCGCCGTCCCACACAGCCTCAAAGGTACCTGCTGAAACCAGCTCATCTGCAAGTTCCTTAACAATCCGTCCCCGCTGGGTATAAATCACGATTCTTACTTTTTGGGGATGATCCAGTTGCACCCGGATGCGCGCCGGTTTTCGTTCATTGAGATTCATCACATTACCCAATATTTCAGCCGGTACCACCGTGGGGAGACTAGCGGCCGACGTGGCTGTAGCTGTTGATGTGGAGGTACTGGTAGCCAGCCCTGATGGAGGCGTTGGGGTCACGGTGGGGGTCATGGTCACAGTAGGAGTTACTGTGGCCGATGAGTTGCTCGTGACCGTCGCGGAAGGAGTGGCAGTCGGAGTGGCTGTGGAGGTGGCCGACATGGTGGTACTGATGGTGCTGGTCGGTGTGAAGGTGACAGTATCCATGGGGGTTGAGGTCCACGTGGAAGTAGGTGTACAAGTCATGGTATTGGTGGGCGTATGAGTGCTAGTGCCGGTTGACGTCCATGTCGGACTGACCGTATAGGTGGCGCTGATAGTACTGGTCAATGTAGCATTGGGCGTACGGGTAAATGTAGGTGTAGCGCTGGGCGTGACGGTTTTGGACGGTGTGGCCGTAAGCGTTATGGTTGAGGTGGCTGATACCAATGGCGTTGCTGTGAAAGTAACAGTAGCCGTGGGCGTTGCCGTATCCGCCAAGACGCTGTGGCCCCAAAGCATCAGCCCTATCACCGATAAGACTATTTTGGCCTGTCCATTCATGTGCCTGCTCCCCAATTTATTTAACCACCATCACCTTATAGGTAACCGGCTTGTGGCCTTGCAGTTGGCAGACCATAAAGTAAATTCCGCTGGCCGCCTGACTGCCGCTGCTGGTCGTACCGTTCCACTGCCACTCATACTGGCCGGCCCCAAGGTGTTCATCCGCCAATGGTTTTACCACGCGGCCGCTGCGGCTGTAAATGGTCACCTTGACCTCCAGACTTTCTTGAAGCACCAAGGTAATGCGCGTGGTTCCCCCCTTATTGAGATTAAGCATATTATTAAACAACCGAAACCCTTCCTGGCTGGATGTTGTTTCCATAACCTGTCGAGAGCCTGGTTGTTGGGCGCTGAGCACCCGGCTGCCTTGGTACTGATCGAGCATGATGCTGCCGTTTTTTAGAGAGTTCTGGTCGTGCACATGCGTTTGCTCATGGTTCTTGGCCAGATGTTGCCTTGGCGGTTGGCTGGTTTGCGCAGGAACATTTGGATTTTTATTATTGTCCGGAATTATGGCCACCTGGTGCTCTTGACGACGATTTAATTTTCGTTCAGAAGCAGGTTGATTTTGATGGCGTTCGACTTCCGCCTGTTGCCGTGCAATCACCACGGACAAGGGGGCTTGCTGATCAGCGTTGGACCTGGTTATGTCCGGCCCGACGATTTGTTTGGCTACCTTGAGGCCTTGAGCCTGATGAGCTTTATGCTGCAGCAACAGGGGCATCATGAGAACTATGGCTAGAACAGCAGTAGCCGCCAAACCCCAGGCCCAGGGCGCATACAGCCGCTGAAAAGCTCTCGAAGAGGCAGCCTGTTTTCTAGCCTCAATACCCTGCCAAATGGATGGCAACACTGGCTTCGCAGGTAGCACCTCCGGTAGAGCCGTCAAGCGTTGACTCAATTCCTTCTGCTGGTGCAACAGCCGCTGGCAGGATGGACACCTTTGACTGTGGGCTTCCAGCTGCCGCCGCTTTTTCGGAGTATCGGTCATACTGTAATAATGGGTTGTCAAACGGCGGTAAGTGGGACAGCTCATGATTGCCCCCCTCCTTTGCCGGCACCGCGAACCAGTTGGCGGCGTAATTCCAGACGTGCACGGTTGAGTCTGGATTTGATGGTTCCCTCCGGCACACCGCAGATTTTGGCTACTTCCAACACATCCAGCCCTTGCAGCTCCTTTAAAATCAAGACCTGTTTATGCTTGGGTCTTAATTTATCCAGCGCTCCCAGAAGGTGGCGTTGGGCTTCACTGGTCCTAAAATGGTCTTCCGGTGTCACCGTGTTGGCTGGATCGCGTGGCTGCTCCTGAACCGCTTTTTCTTTTATCCTCCGGTGTTTCACCAGTTTTCTCATGGCCTGATAGGCTGTATTGGCCGCAATGCGGTAAAGCCAGGTTATTAAACTGGCTTCCCGCCTGAACTTGCTTAAGTTCATGTAGGCTCGAATAAATGTTTCCTGGGTCACGTCTTGCGCCTCGTCGGGACTGTGAAGTAAATAAAAAGCATAATTGTAAATCCGTCCTTGATACTTGTGAACCAATTGATTGAAGGCTTGCTCCTGGCCATCCAACACCAGATCAATCAGTTGGTCGTCACTTAGTCCCGCCCCTATAGTGCTAAAAACCATCCCCTGAGGTTCCATTATATCGTTATCGTCCCCTGTTCCATCCAGCGCTTTCTTGACATGAAAATAGTTTAACTAGCCGCCAGATGGGTTCCATTTTTTTCCTCTATCTAGGATCGGTGTGAATCAGGGAGGAGTTAATTCAAGGCCGTTTTGCTTTTAGGTCTCAACGCTCTGGTTTTTAGCCTTGCTAATGACGTATTCTCTATAAAAGAAAAAAGGTCTTCATCCGCAGCGGGAAAAGACATTATATCAAAGCGTGTCTGCAGACATCTTCGCTGCCTTGGTAAAAAGTGCCAATTTGACACAACCTAACTTGGAAGATCTAAATGAAAATTAATGGTGTCGGTTTTTGACCAAGTCCGGCTTTTTCAGTATAATGCCGCCATGATTGCTCACCCTTTACCAACATTATTAGCGCCTGTTGGCAGTATGGCCTCACTGCAGGCAGCCTTGCAAGCCGGCGCAGATGCTGTTTATTTTGGCGTTGGTCCGCTTAACATGCGCATGCAAAATGCGACCAATTTCTCACCTGAAGAATTGGAAGAGGTGGTCGCCCGGGCCAAAGAATACCAATGTCACGCCTATATGACCCTCAACACCATCATCTATGATGACGAACTGGCTCAGGCTAAAGCCCTGCTGGCGCGTGCCAAACGCATTGGCGTGGATGCGGTTATTGTGGCGGACATGGCGGCCTTGACTTTGTGCCGCGATCTTCAGCTGGAAGCCCATCTTTCCACTCAGGCTTCGGTATCCAATCTGGAAGCGGTACGCTTTTACAGTCAATGGGTGGACCGGATCGTGCTGGCCCGGGAGCTGACCTTAGAACAGATCAAGGCCATCATCCATGGAATTAAAGAACAGGACCTGCGAGGACCTCGGAGACGTCTGGTGGAGATTGAACTTTTTGCCCATGGCGCCATGTGCGTGGCCGTGTCCGGCCGCTGTGCCATGTCCCTGTATCATTACAACCGCTCCGCCAACCGTGGTGAATGTATTCAGCCCTGCCGTCGCAGTTATCGCGTGATTGATGAGGAAACTGGGAAAGAACTGATCATTGACAACCACCACGTCATGAGTCCCCGCGATTTAAACACCCTGCCCTTTTTAGATCAATTGGTGGCCAGCGGCCCCGCGGCCCTGAAGATTGAAGGCCGTACCCGTTCCCCGGAATACGTGGCCACCGTGGTGGCGGCTTATCGCGAGGCGCTGGAAGCTATTGCCAGAGATCAGTATACGCAAGCGCTTAAAGATAAATTGATGGCCCAGGTCAGCCAGGTTTACCATCGCGGCTTTTCGGACGGTTTTTATTTGGGGTACAACCCCGATCAGTGGGCCGGCCATTACGGCTCCCAGGCTACCCACCGCAAACAGTACTGCGCCAAAGTGCTCAATTATTATCCCCAGGCTAAGGTTGCCCATCTTTTGTTGGAGGCCTGTGATCTGGCCTTAGGTGATGATTGCCTGGTCATCGGACCCACCACGGGCGTGCTGCGCTTTAAGCTCAGCAGCCTGCGCGTCAACGAGCGTGAAGCCGCGGTAGCCAAGAAAGGCGAGGAAGCCACCATCACTGTTCCTGCTCCCCTTCGGCTGAGCGATAAGCTTTATGTGATGAAAAAAGTGTGATTTAGGCGAATGTAAAAAAAGACAACCCCAAAAGGTTGTCTTTTTTTAAGCCCCGGCCAAGTTTTACCCCGCCTGCACCATCAATTCGGTCATGCGCCTGGCAAAGGCCTGGGGATCCTTAAGCTTGTAGCCTGCGGTCAGCAGGGCCTGATCATAAACCAGACCGATGTAATCAGCCAGCTTGGAGCCGCTTTCCTCCTTGCCCAGCTGGCTGTTCATTTTTTCGATCAGCGGATGATTAGGGTTAAGCTCGAGAATATATTTCTGAGGTGGAATCTCCTGGCCCATGGCCTTGAAGAGCTGCTCCATCTGCTTGCTCATGCCCATTTCGTCCACCACCAGGCAGGCCGGGCTGTCGGTGAGGCGTTTGGAAAAGCGCACTTCCTTGATATCGTCTTTCAGTTGTTCCTGCATACGGCCCAGCAGGTCTTTGTATGTTTCCTTGGCTTTCTGCTGTTCTTCCTCGACCTTGGCTTTTTCCTGATCATCCAGCTCCAGATCGCCCCGTTCCACGGACTTGAGCGTTTTGTCTTTGTAGGTCACCAGGCCCTGCACCACCACTTCATCAATAGTCTCGGTCATGATCAGCACTTCCTGCTGCTTGCTCCTGAATATTTCCAGATGCGGCGAGGCCAGGGCGCTTTTGCGGCTCTCGGAGATAATATAATAAATATTCTTCTGCGCTTCCGGCATATCCAGCACATACTGATCAAGACTGCGGTATTGTCCGGCCTCCTGCTTGGTGGATTCAAACAGCAGCAGTTCCGCGATTTTCTCCTTATGGTCATGATCATAATGAATGCCTTCTTTAAGGACCGTGCCGAAGGCCTGGTAAAATTTAAGATATTTATCGTAGTCTTTTTCCTTCATGGTCTTAAGGGTGGAGAGTACTTTATTGACAATGTTCTTTTTGATCTTTTCCAGCTGCGCATTTTGCTGGAGAATTTCTCGGGAGACATTGAGCGGCAGATCGGAGGCATCCACCACCCCGCGCACAAAGCGCAGGTACTGGGGAATGATAGTCTTGGCATCGCTCATGATAAAGACTCGGTTGATGTACAAATGCACGCCCTTGTGGCCTTCCTGCAGAAAGAGGTCAAAGGGTGCATGGCTGGGAATATACAACAGGGCCTTGAATTCCGTGGTGCCTTCAGCGCGGTAATGGATGGTTTCCAGAGGCGCGTCAAAGTCATGGGACACATGCTGGTAAAATTCCTTGTGCTCTTCTTCCGTGATATCCTGCTTGGCTTTGGCCCAGATGGCTTGACGGGAATTAAGGGTTTCCTCGGTTACCGTCTTGACCGGTTCGGCCCCTTCTTTGGGCTTGCCTTGGTCATCACGGGGCACCTCTTCGCGCTCAATGTCCATGGTGATGGGAAACTCCACAAAGTCCGAGTATTTCTTGACCAGCTGGCGCAGCTCCCACTCCTCCAGATAATTTTTGCAGTCCTCCTTGAGGGTCAAAATCACATCCGTGCCGCGCTGATCTTTGGAGGCTTCTTCGATCTCAAAGCCGCCCTTGCCGTCCGAGCTCCAGCGATAGGCCTGGTCCTCGCCGGCCTTGGTGATTACCTCCACCTTATCGGCCACCATGAAGGCGGAATAGAAACCCACACCAAACTGGCCAATAAGATTCATGTTGTCCTGCTTTTCCTTAAGCTGGCTTAAAAATTCCTTGGTGCCCGATTTGGCGATAGTGCCGATATGAGTGATCAGGTCCTCGTGGCTCATGCCGATGCCATTGTCCTGAACGGTGAGGGTACCGGCCGTTTTGTTCGGCACCAGCTTGATTTTCCAGTCTCCCTCCTCCAGGGCCAGGGTTGGATCGGTCAGCGACTGGTAGCGCCGTTTGTCAATGGCATCGGAAGCATTGGAAATCAGCTCCCGCAAAAAGATATCTTTATGGGAATAGAGCGAATGGACCACCAGGTCCAGCAGCTGATTAACCTCCGTTTTAAACACATGGGTTTCTTTTTTAACGGCCGATGATTCGGTCATGGGACTTACCTCCAAGATCATTATTTTGTTTCTGCTGCTATAAAAGGCCAGCTGGGTTGAACGACCTTCAGGGAACTGGTCCCCTATAGGGAACAGGCCTACCTGTTCCCTACGCTAATGGTTTATAGACAGGACCAACATCCATTCGCAGCCAGAACTATTTAAGATTTGAGAGAAATAGTAACAAAGGCGATTTTGTCTGTCAATCGCCGGAAGCAAATAGCCTGTGTTCGCGCGGCGCAGGCCGCGGCGGGCGGCGATCAGGACAAGATGGGATTGGCAAAGGTGAGCGCCCCCAAGGGGCAAAAACGGGCGCAGGCGCCGCAATCAATGCATTTTTCCTGATCCACCTTGGGCGCGGCATAGCCTTCCTGGGTAATGGCATTGACCGGACAGACTTGCACTGCCGGACAAAGATGATTCTGCGGACAGCGCTTATGGTTGACTTCTATGCTCATAGCTTAACCTCCAAACCTAAGTATTAATACATTAGCATATTCTTATATTTACGCAAGCTTTTTTTGTTGGAGGAGTATTTTTTTAGGGCTGAGAAACAACTGGCAGAATCAGGCTTAGACCGTCGGGAGGCTTTGAATCGCGGCCAAAGCTTGGCGGGCATAATGACGGATGAGGCTGTTGTCATGGGCTGTCAAGGCTTGCAGCGTGGTACGGGCTGCTTCAGCGTCAGCTCCTATCTGGCCCAGGGCCAGGATGGCGGCATATTGTACCATCAGGTGATCGTCCTGGGTAAGGGGGATCAAGGCAGGTACCGCTTCCACAGCCGGTGCGCCAATACTGGCCAGCGCCAGGGCCAGGGAATAACGCACTTCCTGGTGATCTTCTTTTTTCAGAGCTTTAATCAAATGGGGCACAGCTTCGCAACTTTCCACACCCAGCTTGCCCAGGGTCAGGGCGGCGGCACTGCGCATGTCCTGATCAATGGCGGTTAAAGCTTCCAGCAACACCGGCAGAATGGCCTCATGGGTTTGTCCTTGTTTGACCAGCACGATGGCGGCAAAGACTTTATCCATGAAGTAGGCATTTTGAGCCTGTAGAATTTGGCGCAATTCTTCTTCGTCATGCTCTTTTGATTTTTCCCAATCGTCTGAACTCATGAATCGCGGCTCCTGATAATCTACTTGCAGACACCTGGATAATTTTCCTGGTGCTGACTTTAGTATCGTCCAGGAACCTCAGAGACTGAATAGGGTTGAGGCTGGGCGCTGAAACGCCTCACGGAGAGAGGTCTCGTACCGGTTTTTTCATTACCGGCGCCCGACCAAAGTCAAAGACCCAGCACAGGCTGGACCGGTAGCCAGAACTTCACCCAGCTGAACAGCGGCTGGGGTAAATGGTAAAAAACGTTTATCTCTTCTGGACTCCGGCTAATATCATGCCCGAATGACGATCTTAAAAAAACCGACCTTCTGATATGGGTTTAACCGGAATCCAAAGGAAGTTTCTTAAAAGAAGATTTGATTTCAAAGACTTTTCTGAATCCCACGTTAAAGCGTAACGGGATGGCAATCAAAAAAGCACATGACCATACAGTCCCTGAAATGCGGGGAATTCGTAGGAACGTATTAATGCAACTTGATTTGATTCTCATCAATAGGACCGGCGGAGACTTCCTTGATCTCTCCGAAGGTCTGCTCAAAGCGATTGACGTTTTCCGCCAAGGCCCGTAAAAAACGTTTGGTATGTCCCGGGGAACTGATAATCCTGGCCCGGACCTTAGCCTTGGGCTGCTGGGGTTGGACAAAAATAAAATCCAGCACGAACTCTGTGGCATTATGGGCCACCAGGGCCAGATTGGAATAAGCGCCCTGGGCTACCTGATCATCCACTTCCACCTGTAGCTGCACGCCTTGTTTGTCCTCGTCATTTTGTTTTGGTTTCACCATCTTGTGTATCCTCCTCTGCGTATTGTCGCATTTGATAAATTTTGATCCCGTCCTGATCATAGACCAGATCCATGAACCGTCCCAATTTTTCCAGTCCGGCCCGGGGATAGGCGGCCTGTTCGTTGAGACCCACGAAAACATAGCCAACATGGTAGCGTCTCAATAGGGCTTGGGCTTCCTTGATACTAAGCGTCCTGTAGATGCGATCTGCATCCTCGGTGCGGCTGCCGGTCAATAACCCGTTGTAGCGCATTTGTTCTTCCTGCCCCACCCACCCAATCAGGGACGGATGGCCGGTAAAGATGGCAATGCGCGTATCAAAACAGTTATATCCCCGTTTACCGGGAGCTTCCAAAATAATGGCCATGCGGTCCACGTGCTCGTCGATCCAGCGCAAGGCTTTGGCTTCCTTGGGCAGCAGGCGCTCCAGGTAAGCCACACCGTTTAGGGTAGGATGCTCGAAATTGGAGCACAGGTGCATGCGGTTGTAGAGCGCAATAGGCGGATAAAGGGCCACGGTGATCAACACAAAACCCAGCACGGCCATCCACAGCCTGCGCAGTTGTGCCAGCTCCGGCCGGATGGCCCAGACCAGCGGCAGCAGGATCAGAGCTGAAAACAGCAGCCACGTTAGCCAAGGCGTGCCGGTATTTTCCTGTTGGTAGTTGGCCATGGCCGCAAGCACGAACAGGCCCAAGAGGTACCCCAGCCAGGGCAGCCATTGTTGTTGCACAAACACTTTCCGCCAGGAAGCCAAGACCTGGCTGCTGCCTTCCAGAAGATGGTGCGCCACAGCCCCGGCCGCCAGCGCCAGATAGATCCACACGACCATATAAAATTTAAACACCGTATTCATGCGGCTCATGTCACCGCCAACCCCCATGAAATCGCGCACGTGTACAATCTCACAGCCCAGCACAATTAAGAAACCAAGCATCGCCATGATCATGGCCAGGCGCAGGCCCGGGGCCAAGGGCTTCCAGACCAGCACATAGATCAGAGCCAGGACCAACAAGCCCAGCACCACCAACGTGACTTGATTAAACAAGAGCAGCAGTCCGGCCCCCAGCAAGGCCGCCAAGATAATATAAACCGCCACGGGGTATTTGGCCCAAAAGGTGTTGAGTATAGCCACCACTTTTTGCCACCACGGTTTGCGGGACCGTGGTTTCCAGCCCAGTGTGCTTAACAAAGCCCGACCGCTGCTCACCAAGTGTTGGGCAGTGAAACTGATCAACAAAAACAGCGGCAGGCTGAAGAAGATCATAAATTCCTTGAGATGGGTTCGGACCGCAGGATTGACCAAGGCCAGGCTGGTGGATTGGGGTTTAAAATGAATGTGGAAGTAAAGCAGCAACACCAGGCCGCCCACCACCAGTCTGAGCCATCCTAAAACCGCCTTGCCCAAGGCCCGCCAGGGCAAGGGACCGCCCTTATAGTCTTGCAGTGCCTGGACGATCAGCACGGCCAGCACCAGCAAGGCATAGGGTGGAAAATTCCAGGTATTGATGGCCGATAAGGCCCCCAGGGTCAGGGCGGTGACAAAGAAAGACAAGCCCCGCTCCGTGCCGGTGCGGCCGCTGACTTCGGGCAACACGGTGTTGGTTTTGCTTACCGGTGTCAGCAGGTTGGCTGCCCAGCCGATTAAAGGCAGGGAGTAAGGAATGGCAATGATATGGGCGTGCAAATCCCCATAGAGAAAAGAGAACCAGGGCATTTCATTGATGGTACCTTTAATCAGACGGGTGGGATTCCAGATGAATTCAAACCGGCCCAGATGGAGCCAGAAACTTTTCCAGAGCATGGCCAGACTCTGGCCCAGGTTATTCCAGTTGAGACCGCGGTTGATGGGTTCCAGCATATAAAAATAGGTATGCATGTTGCCCAGCATGGCCGCAGCCACGGCCGAGAACAAGCCCCATCGTTTTTTGCCGGTCAGGGCCAGACCCAGACCAAAGACGCCGGTAAAGGTCAAAGCAAAGAGCAGACTAATGACAATTTGATAAGACCAGACCGGTGGGACCCCCGCCAGCTTGGCCAGAATGCCCAGGATCAGCTGGCCGTAATAATAATAGTTGATGTGATAACCTGACAACCAGGGATCATACGGTGGAAAATGGAGACTTTGATAAACTGCGGAAAAAAAGCTGATGCCCATAGGCTCGCCGCCGCCGTTATAGCCCTGACCCGTTGGGTTGTTGATATCGGGATTGTACAGCTTGGTCACCATATAGCCCACAAAGGCCAGCAGAAATATTAGTTCCATGAGCAGCCACAGCCTGCCCTTCTCGCGAAAGAAAGTTTCGATCTCCAGCTTTCGTTTCCAGGCCCAGGTCAGGCTGATGGCGCCCAGCACCACCAGTACCAGAAAACTGGCGGCTTGCACATGTGGAATCACGCCCAAAGAAACCAGCATCCAAATGGTCCAGCCCAGAATAAGCGACCCGATGATTTTACTCAACGCTGCGCCTGCATCAGGCAGTCGCGGGAACAGGCTCAGGCACAAAGGCAAAGTTAACAGGCCGATGACCTCCATAAGCAATACCCACATTAATCCGGCTTTAAAACTATTGATCCGCCCCAGTAGAAAGACCGGCCGTACTTCCGGTTGGTCGATATTGTTGTTAATCACGGTGGGCATGGGTTCTTTCTTGGTCATGTTCCAATGCTTGAGCTTGGGCACGGTCTTGACCGGTGCACGGGGATGTTGGCCTTGCGCCTTGATCAGGACAATACGTTTATCCAGACGGCTGGCCAGTTCCCTGGCAGACAAGGTGGTCCGGTCGCGGGCAAAAAGATAGACATGCGGATGATCATAGAGGGTAAAACTTTCATCACTGTCATCGTCAGAAAATTCATGGCCAAAGAGGCGGGGGTAATCGGTGAATTCAGCCGCCAGGTGAAACCCCAAACGGCCTTCAAACATTAATTGATAATAGGCGGCATTGATGGGATAACGTTCCGGCAGCCGGCGATAAACCGCATGGGCGCGCGTATCGGCCATCACGATCAGATCGTTTTTCTGGAGCATGGCTAAAATGGCCTGTCGTTTGGCCGGGGTATCCGGTTCCTGCACTGCGAATTTATTCATAGCATAATGTCTGGTATGGGCCAAACCAGGTACATAGGTGGGCAGATCGTCGCCCCATTCTTCGTTGAGAATAGCCGTAGGAAAGGGAATGCCGTTTTTCATGGTTTTTTCCGGTACATGCGTCTGAATCCAGCGGCTGGCGGCAATCCAGGGATGTTCCTGCTGGTATATGGAGACAAAAGCCAAGGCCCACAGGATAGTGTTGGCCAGCACCATGACTAATACAACCTGGCCCAGCCGGCGCTGCCAGTGGACGCGCAGTCCATGATAAGCCTGCATCAGAACCCAGGCCACGATCAGACTGAAGATAGGCGTGAGCGGCAACATGTAGCGATTGAACTTGGCAAAGGCATGGCCCACAATGGCAAAATACAGAATCGCAAACGCCATGAGCACCAGCAGCACGCTTTCCCGATTAAGCCAGCGGCGCCAGGCTTTGACTTGTTTGGACATCAGTAACCGGGCACTTTGAATGATCCCCGCCAAGGGCACCAGCAGAATGGCAAGAACCGACAGCAGCCCCAGACTCCAGCCCTGGGTGTAGCGGATCAAATTGCGGAAGTAGTAAAGATAAGCAGTGGTGTGCAGGTATTGGCGGTTGTAGGGCACATCCGCCTTGCCCGTGACCAGGATACGCTGCTGTTCCTGCTGGTTGCTCCAAAACTTGGACCAATCGAGAAACGCATAGGGCATGGCTATGAAAAAGGTCACCAGTGAAACCCCCACCGCCAGGCCCAATTCCTGCCAGCGCCGGACGCGGTCACTCACCGGACTTTGATTGAGGCCCAGCAGATGGCCCATGCCCACAGCGGCCACTAAAGGAAAGGCACTGGTCTTGGTGGCCAGCGCCAAGCCGATCATGAGTCCTGCCAACACATAATCACGCCGCCTGCCCTCCTGGGCAATGAGAATACTCCAATACAAGGTGGCTGTGGCCAACAAGCCCAGGGGCACATCGACCACAAAGAAATGGGCCATTTGAATATTGAGCACCGTGAAGGTCAGCAAGGCCGCGGCCATCAGCCCGATCTGCCGCCCTAATTGTCCTGGCCGCAGGCGCCGGCCGATGAGGTAGGTGAACACAATCGTGCCCAAATCAAAACAAGCGCTGAGCATGCGGCCCGCCCAGATGGTGAACCGGTTGACATCAAAATGGCCGAACCATCCGGCTGCGGTTGCCACCAGGTCTTTGATCAGGGCCAGCAAATACATGGGAAAGGTGCCGTACTGCAAGCCCGCCGGCTCCTGCGGGTAGGAGAGCTGGCTGACCACGCCGACGATCCAGCGTTCGTCGGGATGAAATTGCCGGGCCATATACCAGTCCGGTTGAATAAACCGTAATCCCGCAGCCACCAGCATCAGTCCGGCCAGCCAGATGGTCTCCGGCTCGCGCTGATAAAGCCCTGCCATTTGCGCCTTCAGACGTTGCCACCAGGAACCAAGCGCTTGATGAAAACGGGACGGGCTTACCATCCTGACCCTGGTTTTTTTTACGGTGGTTTTTCTAGCTATGGCCTTTTTAGCCGCCGCTTTTTTGACAGCTGTTTTTTTCACTGCTTTTTTGGGTTGTGGCCGGCTTGGTTTGGCCGCAGCCGGCCGGACCGTTTTTTTGGCGCCGCCACGGACGGCTTTTTTAACGGCCTTGGTTTTTTTTGAGGAAGCAGAACCAGTTTTGGAAGTTGTCTTTTTAGGGCTCATTGGTCATCCTATATATAGAGTAAGAGTCCGACAGTGGCTACCCAGAGCACTATGGCTGCCATCAAAGGCTTATCGCTAAGCAGGATGACTTCCGGGGCCCCGCCGAGATTTTTTTGATAGACCAGATAGAGATAGCGCAAAATCCCATAAATTACCATGGGAATGGTAAGCATAAAATAAGTACTGCGGCTGGCTGTGGACGAGGTAAAGGCATAGAGGGAATAGGCAATAATCGTGGCCGAGGCCACCACGCCCATGTACTGATCAAGCAACGCCGGCGAATAGTCGTCCAGCGCAGGCCGATGGTTGGCAGCTTCGTCGCCCATGGTGATCAGCTCGTGACGCCGCTTGGCAAAGCCCAGAAACAGTGATAATAAGATGGTCACCACGATCAGCCACGGGGAGATGGCCACCTTGATTACCAGGGCTCCGGCCATAGCCCGCAGCACAAACCCCGTGGTGATGACAAACACATCGAGAATCACCACATGCTTTAATCCCAGGGAATAGGCCGTATTGAGCAGCACATAGGCCAGCACCACCAGGGCAAACAGCGGAGAGAGGAAAAAGCTCCACATCAGACCGATCACCATCAGCAGGCTGCCGCCCAAAGAGGCGGCGCCTGGGGAGAGCCGTTTGGCGGCCAGAGGACGGTTTTTCTTTTGCGGATGGGCCCGGTCGCTTTCAATATCTTTGAGGTCATTGAAAACATAGATGGCCCCGGCGGTGATACAGAAGATAATGAAGGCCTGCAAAGCTGTGATACCCATGGCCGGATTAAGAAAGTTACCGCTGAAAATCAACCCCACAAAAACCACAAAATTTTTGGTCCATTGCTTGGGTCTCATCAATTGCAGGAATGCCTTAAGCTTGTCCATGCGACCTCGGTGGCGAATCGTGTAAAGGATATTGGGCAATGGTAGCATTGCGTGCGCGGCAGTGTCAAGAATCAACGCCGTAGGCGATGGATAGGAGCGCTGATTATTCCGCCCCTTTAATTCATCCCTTTAATTATACCGATTTAATTTTTATCTTGACCTATAGTTAAATAAGCAGCGGTGTCCCATAAAACTCAAAGATCATAAACCCGGCAAAAACATCCAAGCAAGAGGCAGCTTAACAACTGCTCCGGCTAAAGCCAGGTGTCAGTTAAATACCGTCTCTGTACATATTTTATTATTTCCCATTCAGCCTTATTGCCACCCTAGGCTGCAATAGTTCCTGCCTAACAGGTACACTCTTTATTAGGCTTACTGCATATAGGACATTTTGTGTTTGGAAACATTCTCTTTTGTTCTTCACTATAGGGTTTTTTAACTTCCTCGTGCTGTCCAATATTTTTAGCAAACCACAACACATGGCCACAATGGTTACAGATATAATTAATTGCCGTGGCATCGGCCCAATCCCAACCAAAAAAGGTTGCACTTTGAGTATTCAACATAAAACTTCTTTCCATAAACAGATCATGCTCACAAATTGGACAAACTAATTTTTTCCCGAAAATAATGATCCGATTAAGCACCGTCATATCACCCCTCCTAATGGTTTTTGCCAAAACAATAAGTTAAGCTAGGCACATGGTCCCACAACCCTTTCACAAATGTTAAACCCTTTTCAGGGATCTAAAGGGCTATAATGGGGGCTGGGGTTAGTTTATAAGTTGTAAAGTTCAGTGCCAACCACCTTGTCGGCTATAAGTAGTCTTCCTCCTTGGACTCCCCAAGTCCATAGATTATTTCCGACATAGCTTTGGCAAGGTCCGACGTTTTAACGAAGACAGATGCTTCCCGGTCATCAACAGGGATTAACCCAAAGACATTTCTTCCCTTTTCCTCATTGACGTCTCTATACCCTGGTGCTAATCTGACAGCAGTTTTAATCCTGCCATCCTATTCCAGGAGGTGCGCTTATGTTCCCTTTTTCTTCCACCCTCAAGTTAACCAATCTCCCTGAGCCCGTGGGCACGGGCTGGCTGCCGCCGGTACCTGATCTGCGCGACTATTCCGTACAAACCCCGGCGGTACAGGCCATGGCCAAGAAACTTAACCTGCCCGAACCCGGTGCGGCCAGCGCCTTGCCCACCAGCGTGGATTTGAGGCCATGGTGTTCCCCGGTGGAACAACAGGGCAAGTTGGGCTCGTGTACAGCCAATGCGGCCATGGGCATGGTGGAGTATTTTGAGAACCGCGCTCATGGCAAGTATATCGACGGCTCCCGTCTCTTTGTCTACAAGGCCACCCGCAATCTCATGGGTGTGACCGGCGACACCGGTGCCTGGACCCGCAACACCATGGGCGCTTTGGTACTGCTCGGCATTCCACCGGCCACCTATTGGCCCTACACGGATAAAATCCCTGACTTTGACAAGGAACCCACGGCTTTTGTCTATGCCATGGGCAAATCCTACCAGGCCCTGACTTATTTTTGCCATGATCCCCAGCAGCAACCGCCGGCACCAGAGCAAGTACTGCTCTCGGTTAAGAAATATTTAAGCGCCGGTATTCCTTCCATGTTTGGGTTCTGGGGATTTCCGTCTTTTGACAAAGGCGGCGAGCCTGGTGACATTCCCTTTCCCGCACCCACGGAAAGAGCGGCCTGGGGCCATGCCATCGTCGCCGTGGGATATGATGACAAGAAGGTCATTAAAAACACCACCACCAATGAAACCACAACCGGTGCTTTGCTCTTTCGCAATTCCTGGGGCGTCGAATGGGGCGACAAAGGTTATGGCTGGCTGCCCTTTCAATACGTCTTGTCAAAATTTGCTTTGGACTTTTGGTCTCTGCTGACCATGGAATGGGTGGATACCCAGGCGTTTGGGTTGTAATCAGGAGAGGTGAAAGGCCAAAAAAGGCGAATGCTGTTTCTCCCCTGCAAAATAATTAAGTGGTTGGACCCATTGAGTTAGAGGGCCTGATGGACTTTCATGAGGCAAAGATTCTGTACGACTTTTAACCCGGCAGCTTCCGCTTTTTCAGCAGCATCAGGATGGCCGATGCCCTCCTGCATCCACACCACTTTGGCCTTGAGGCTAATGGCCTGATCTACAATCTCCGGCACAGCTTCCGGTTTTCTGAAAATATTCACCATGTCAATGGCTTCATGCTGTCCGGCTTCCACCAAGTTGGCATAAGCCTTCTCACCCAGGATTTCCGTCACCCCGGGACGCACGGGAATAATGCGGTAACCGTGCTCCTGCATATACTTGCTCACGCGGTAGGACGCCCGCTCTTCCCGGGGGGACAAACCCACCACAGCAATCACTTTGATGTCTTTCAATGCCTCCGCGCCTTCTTTGGAAGAAGACGGCATGACGCAATATTGATCTCCAGCCATGGTCACCGCCTTTAAAACAATGCCTTGATGGCTTCTTCAAAAACCGCTTTGTCCCGGTACCCTACAAAACTCTTGACCACATGCCCTTCGCGGTCAATGACCAATGTATGGGGAATGCCGCGCAGGCTCACATAGCGGGCCACGTCTTCATTACCCCAATAGATATCATAATTAATATTCATTTCCTTGGCAAAAGCCCGCACTTTCTCCGGGCCGGTTTGATCAAAACTCAGGCCCACCACCGCCAGATCCTTGGCATAGGCGGTCTGCAATTCCACAAAATGGGGAATTTCCATCTTGCAAGGCGGGCACCAGGTGGCAAACAGATCGAGGATCATCACCTTGCCGCGATACTGGGAGAGCTTATGCTCCTGTCCGTCCAAATCCTTGACCGTAAAATCAGGCAGTACTTGTCCCTGACCGGCCGCCAGGCTGGGGATGTCGGCTTTGGGCGCGCCCTTGTGGTCTGCTTGTTGCGAAGGTTGTTGCGAAGGTTGACAGGCCGTCAGCATAAAGACCACGGCCAGGGTTGTTAAGGCCACTTTGATGGGATTCATAGTTAGTCCTTTCATTGGTAAAGTGTGGTTTATCCTGCCTTTACTTATTTTAAAGCGCTGTCCATTTCCTGCATCAGGACTTGTTTGGGCCGCAGGCCCACCCAGCTACTGACTACCTGGCCCTTATGATAAAGCACCAGTGTGGGCACGCTCATCACATTATGGATGCGCGCCAGTTCAGGTTCTTCATCCACATCCACCTTAACGATCTTAACATCGCCCCGTTCCTTGGCAATCTCTTCCAATATGGGCGCCACCATTTTACAGGGACCGCACCAGGGCGCGTAAAAATCAACCAAGACCGGTTTGTCCGATTGCTTAACTTCACTTTCAAAATTCTGATTACTGATTTGAGTTGGCATTCCATCCTCCTGGAATAAAACGATTTTTAACTGGGATGACTGGTCTCCACCATGTCACATAACTGCTTGACGATTTGCTTAACTTTTTTGTCCACAATGCGGTAACAAATTTCCTGGCCTTTGCGTTCCCCCTGGATCAAGCCAGCCCGGCGCATACGGTTGAGATGTTGTGATGCCAATGGCTGACTGATATTCAGCTTATGCCACAGCCGGTTGACATTGCATTCCGACTCGCATAACCCAGCCAGAATCTTAAGCCGGATGGGATGAGCCATGGCCTGTAAAATATCCGCCACCAACTGGCTGGTCTTATCGGATAAGGTCAATTCTTTCATCATTTTTTTAGGCCGCCGCGCCTGTATAGACACTTTGGGCGCTCTCCCTTTCGCTTGCTCTCAACCCCAGAGCAGGGATGGATAGACTTACAAAAATATTAGAATATTATTATATGTATGTCAATCTTTTTTCCGGCCCCGGTTCAGCGTTTCAAGATCACCATATTGGCTTTGAGCAAAGCCTCCACTTCATCGGCTGTGCTTTTTTTCAGGGCTGCCTGTGCCAGTTCCACACAAGCCTTCATTTCCAATTTGGTCACGGCCTCCGCCAAGTCAGGAATCAGCACCGGCGCCACTGATAAATTCCTGAACCCCAGGCCGAGCAGCAGGGGCAGGTAAAGCGGATCTCCGGCAATTTCCCCGCAAATACTCACATCTTTATCCACTTCCCGCCCGGCCTCGGGCAGAGCCTTGAGCAGCGCCAGAATAGCCGGCGCAGTGGGGCGGTAGTAAACCTGCAATTTTTCCGAAACCCGGTCGGCCACCATGGTGTATTGCACCAGATCATTGGTCCCCACCGATAAAAAATCCGCTTCCTGCAGAATCAACCTGGGCACCACAGCTGCGGCTGGGGTTTCAATCATGGCACCCACCAGGATATCGGCATTATAGGGCACGCCGGCCTCGGCCAGTTCCTGGGCGGCATTGGCCAGCAGCATGCGCACCACCCTGATCTCTTCCACCCCACTGATCATGGGCAGCAAAATCCGCACCGGGCCATGCACCGCTGCGCGCAGAATTGCCCGCAATTGGTGTAAAAAAACCTTGCTGTCCGCCAGGGAGCGCCGTAAGGACCGCCATCCCAGCACGCAGCCGGACATGTTGTCTTCGATAGGACTCTCAAAATCAAAATGTTTGTCTTCCCCCAGATCGAGGGTGCGGATCGTGACCGTGTGGGGGGCGATCTTTTCCACCACATGCCGGTAGGCCAGGTATTGGCCTTCCTCATCGAGAAACTCGTCATGATCCATGAACAAAAATTCCGTGCGCAGCAATCCAACGCCCATGGCCCCCACCCGGCGGGCTTCATTGGCTTCGATCTCCCGGGTTAGATTGGCGGAAATGATAATCTCATGGCTGTCTTTGGTTTTAGTAATCTGAGCCGGCCGTTCCTGCTTGGTCAGCGCTATCCGGCTTTTACGCTCCTGCTTGGCCATGGTGATTAAGGACTCAGACGGATCCTTGATGATCCGTCCTTTGGTGCCGTCGATCACCACCAGCTCCCCGGCGCGCAGCTGTTTGAGCACACCTGAGATGCCCACCACCGCCGGCAGGCCCAGGGACCGGGCCAAGATGGCCGCATGGGAGGACACTCCGCCCCGCTCGGTCACAAAGGCACCCACATGGTGACGATGAAAATGCACAGTATCCGATGGCATCAACTCCCTGGCTACCAGCACGATCAGTTCTCCTTCAGCCATGGTGCATTGCCGTTGGTAGGAAAGCAGGTTGTCCAGCAGCCGCCGCCCGATGTCACGGTAGTCATCAGCCCGTTCCCGGATATAGGGATCGGGAATTTTCAGAAAGACTTTGACCAGCTCTTCGATCACATCTTCCACGGCAGCTTCCAGGTTGATGCCTTCGCTGATGAGCTGCTTCTCGATGCGGCTGTAAATGGTGGGATCGTTGAGCAATAAATTATGGGAGGAAAAAATAGCCGCCTCGTCCTGCCCGATCTCTTTTTCCACCCGCTGTTGTAGCTGCTCCAATTGTTTGCGCGACAAGGCCAGGGCTTCATCAAGCCGCTTGAGTTCATCACCGATCATGTCCGGCGAAATTTTATAGCGCGGGGTGGCCTCCGGATCGCTCCAAAAACATACCCGCCCCACCGCCATGCCCGGCGAGGCCGGAATACCGCTTAAACTCATGCCTGCTTTGCTGGTGTCATTCATATTAGGCTCCGTTGATTAATGACATCACTTTCTCCACAAATTGCGGTTCCGGCATGGCCCCTTCAAAAGCGCCGTGGCCCTCCACGATGGTCTTGGGGACACCCATGACCTGCTCCCGGTTGGCCAGATGCGGAAACTCGGCCGATTCAATCATCTCGGCCGTGATCATGGGTGTGGCCATGGCCATTTGCTGTGCCAGATGCACGGCATTGGGACAGTAGGGACAAGTCAGGGTTACAAATACTTTCAAATGCACCGGTTTGTCCAAGGCCACTACTTTGGCCACGCTGGAAGCGGAAAGCCCGGACTGGCCATTGCCCACCATCTGAATGGCTAAAAACAGTGAGGTGAACTCATAGCCTGCAGGCACGCCATAAAAACGGATACCATAATCCTGCTCGCCCACCACGGCCAGGGCCGGGATTTTATCGATTTTATAGCGTTCCACAGCCTCTGTGTCGATGGTGAAATTGTGCACTGCCAGCTTAACCTTTTCCGGCAAAATGTCGGCCAGTTCCTCGGCAATACCGCGGTTTTCCCGGCAGTACTGGCATTCCAACTCCTGGGTGAATACATGCAACGTCACCGGATGTTTTAATTTTTCAAACTCTGCTTTAATCTGAAGCTTGGTTTTATCATCTAAAAAAGCCATAGCGCTTTCTCCTATTCTGCCGGCAGATGGTTGATAAATCTATAAGCCGCCAATGCGGCTTTGGCGCCATCACCAGCTGCAATAATAATTTGTTTCTCCGGGACGCTGGTGCAGTCGCCTGCTGCATAGACACCAGGCCGGGAAGTCCGGGAAAAACAATCCGTATTGATCTCACCCCATTGATTGAGGTCCACAAACCCCTTGAAAGGCCCGGTGTTGGGCAACAAGCCGATCTCAACAAACACACCTTGCGCGTCCAATTCCTTCACGGCTCCGCCGGACCGGTCCTGCACCGTGATGCCTGTCACCTGCTGGTCATTGCCTCTGATGGTCTCAATCTGATGGTTATCCAATAAGGTGACCCGGTCTTTAAGCTTGTCCATTATGAGCGGGTCCGCCTGCCAGCCCTGAGCATAATTGATCATGGTGACCGGACTGCCCAGCCCGATCATCTCCAGAGCCGCTGTGGCTGCTGAATTGCCGCCGCCGGCAATGACCACAGACTTGCCTTTGAAAAAGGGGCCGTCGCAGATGGAGCAATAGGACACACCCTTGCCGCGGTATTCCTCTTCTCCCGGCACGCCCAGGGGACGGGAGCGCTTGCCCGTGGCAATGATCACCGCACGGCTGACAAAGGTTTTGTCCGTATCCGAGGTCATGTGGAAGAGGCCCTGCTCATCCTGGCGGATGGCGGCCACCGACTGGCCTTGGGCCAGACGGATCGGAAATTGGGTGATCTGTTCGGAAAATTTTTTGGACAATTCCGGACCCGTAATATATTGATAGCCCATGTAGTTTTCAATACCGCTGGTCCAGAGGACCTGGCCGCCCAGATCAGGAGTGATCATGACCGTGTCCAGTTGTTTTCTGGCCAGGTAAACAGCCGCTGTCATACCGGCAGGGCCGCCACCTAAAATGGCGACCTCAAAGGTTTTTTGCTGCTCTTCTCCCTCTTGCATAGTTAATTGTTGCGGTAAATCCAAATTAAGGGTCAAGGCCATGGTGTTCACCCTTTCCATTCTTTTGATTAAGGTTAACGAGCTTAATGATAGTCAAAATTGTGTAAATAAGCAAGTTACATCAATGCCTTTTATAATTAAGTCCCTGGGTGGGCTTTTTCCTTACACCCCAGCCGGGTTTCGGGTTTAGTGCCGGGCCGGCAGGGTGCTGGATTTAAAGTTGGACAGGGCTGGGAAAAGCCTTATAATGCCCCAGAGCTGAACGTGCGGCCAACACTGCTCAAAGGAGCTGACCATGAAAATGAATCCCCTTGCAGGCGCCTTGCTGTTGCTTGCCACTTTTTGCCTTTCCGCTTCGGCCCTGACGGTGGAAGAACGCCATCTGCTGCAGAAAATCGAGCGGCGCACTTTCGATTATTTTTGGGAACAGGCCAATCCGCAAAACGGTCTTATCCGCGATGCCACTACCAATCAAAATGCCAGTGTTTCCGTAATCGGCTTCGGCTTGGCCGGCCTGTGTATTGGCGCGGACAACGGCTGGATCACCCGCGATCAGGCCTATCAGCGGGCCTTGATTACCCTGCGCAGTTTCAACCCGGCAAAACTCAAAACCAACAAAACCCAGGTGGCCATGGAGCATGGCCATCCCTATCATTGGGTCAGCACCGTGGACGGCTCCTGGCCCAATGTAGAAGGCATCTTCGCCACTGACACGGCCGTATGCATGGCCGGGATTTTAACGGTCGGCCAGTATTTCAAAGGCACGGAAGTGGAAAAGCTTTCCCGCGCCATATACGATCAGGTGGATTGGCCCTGGTTTTACAATGCCAAGGAAGACAGTCTTTATCTGGGCTGGACCCCCAAGAGCGGGCATTTCGGGTATTATCAAATGAATGAAATCGGCACCCTGGCCACCTTGCTGGCCATTGCTTCGCCGACCCACCCCATTCCCGTATCCAGCTGGTTCACCTTGGGCCACCGTTATTTTCACACCTTTTATTCGGTTTATTCCTATTTTGGCGACGGCGCGGCCTACACTCATCAGTGGCCTTTTTGTTTCATTGATCCCAGACTGAAAAAGGATTATTTCGCCAATTACAGTGAAAACGACCGCGAATTCGCCCTGGCCTCGCGGGCTTGGTGCATGGACCACCGCGGTGAAGGCTATGGTCCCAATGTGTGGGGTCTGACCATGGCCCTCGGTCCGGAAAAATACGGCAACTATGGCGCACCGGTGATCGACAACGCCCCCTTATATTACAATGGCCAGGACAACGACGGTACGGTGGCGCCCTCGGCGGCCATTGGATTTTTACCCTTCGTCCCCAATGAATCCATGGCCTTCATCAATAATCTTAAGCTCAATTATGGCGATAAGGTCTTCGATAAATACGGCTTTACCGATTCCTTTAATCTGACCGTTGATTATTTTTCCCAGGATCATTTGGGCATTAATCAGGGCCCCATTCTGCTTATGATCGACAACTACTTGAAGGGCACCGTGTGGACCAATTTCTCCAACCATCCCCTTATCCGCCAGGCCTTGAATACCATTGGCCTGGTGGGGGTGGTGGATAATTTTGACGCTTCTGTTCACAGCCAGCCCTATGCCCAATGGAGCGCCTTTGGCAAAGGTATCACCTTCTCGCCCACCGACACCTTTGTGAAAGAACAGCATTTAGCCATGCAGGTCGCCTATCCTGCCCGGCAGCAGCAGGTGCAGGTCATGGCCAAACCGCGGTTGAAGAGTACAACGGGTTATCGCTACCTGGGCCTGTGGCATGCCGGCGTAGAAGACCTCCAGATCAAGATTATGGATACCAGCGACCGTCCCCATCGTCTGAAAGCCGCAGCAACCGTAAAAGACGGTGCTTGGAGCCTCTCTTACTTCCAACTTCCCCCAGGACGTTCTTTGGCTGTTAAAACCGTCTTGTTCACGGTGCAGCCCCGGCCCAATACTGGAAAACCTGTGTTTTATCTTGACGATATCCATTTCAGCAAAGAGCTTAAGCGCACCCTGCCGCCGGCACCGCGACATGTGGAAGCCGTGCCCGGCAAACATGCCGGTGAGGTTATTCTGACCTGGCAGTTATTGGCCGCCCAGGTACCGCATGCAGCCTACACCATCAAAGTAGCTGATCATCCCATCACCACCAAGACGCAATTCGACCACCTGCCGCCCTCCCAGGTGGAGTATCACGGGCTGATGAGTCCCGGCCAATATCAGACCACCATTTCCGGATTAACGCCTGGCAAGACCTATACCTTTGGCATGGCCACAGTCAACCCTATAGGACTCTCGTCACCTTTGGTTACAGCGTCCACCCTCACGCCGTCCAAGGAATCCATTATTTTTGATTTCGATCCCAAAGAGCTTACGGCCAATCACATGGACGGCTGGGAGAGTTTTCAATCCAATGGTGACCAGCTGGACATCATCTTTATTCCCGCCAAGGTCGGTTACGCCATGGAGCTCAATTACGTGAGCGACGGCAACGGAGAATCCTGGTTTGGCATTAAAAAAGCCATCTCCGGACGGCTCACCAAGAGCCACCGCTTCGAAGTCAATGTCAAAGGCGACGGCTTGAATACCATGATGGAATTCAAGCTCTATACCTCCAGTGGTGCGGTCTTCGGCAAAAAAATAGAATATCTGCCCTATGATAATAAGTGGCATGAGCTGGTGATTCCGGCTTCTGATTTGACATATTGGTGGGGCGGGAACGGCAGTACCGATTTGGAGTACATTGATCATGTGGAGTTGGTGTTCACAGCCAATGCACCCGGCCGGGGCCGGATCGCGGTCAACCAGCTGCGGGCGCGCTGGAAATAAGCAGTGATCACCGGCCTCGCCATGGCAGGCGGGGCCGGAAACGTGGTAATAGTTGGTTAAAACAAAGGCAGCTGCATCGCGGGCGTAACGGTTTTGGGCCGGTACTGCTCGAGTACTTCCAGCAGCTTCACCATAGCCAGAGTATCCTGCTGACAGTAGATATGCAACGCCCGAAACAGGCGTCTCTTTTCCGCCTCAGAGACCGTACCGGTTAAACAGGCCAGATAAGAACGCGCGGCACTCTCCCCTTCCTTAATCTCCAAGTCATCATAACGCATGGACGGCACCAGAGCCGGCAGGACTTTTTTAATGGAGGCTGAACTCTGCATCGCCGGGGTATATAAATAGCGGCTGTTGAAGGGCACCCACAAATCCACCATCCGTTCATTAAGCGCCAACAACCCGGGAGCCGCCTCAGGAAAGGCTGCGGCCATTTCCTTGTTACGCGTGGCCTCAAAGGCCTGGTAGTATACCAGCACAGACCCGCTGCGGCCGCAGGCCTCAAGTAAAGCCTGGATCAGCGCCGGCCTGGGATCGTTCTGGCCTTCATATAAAAAGGCCTTGTGTTCCAGCGCCCCGTTCGGTTCATATTGGATATGCAGGGAAAACTGAAAAGGCACCTGCTGGAAAGGTGCGCTGCCATCAAAGAGCGGGATAGCATGGCTTACGGTTTCATAATCCAAAAAGTAGAGGGGATAGTGAAGCTGGTCTAAAAAAGCTTTGATCAGCGGTGCTTCGATATGAGGTTCGTTCTTTTTATAAGCCTGGATGTCAATACGCTGCTTGTCGGTCAGCTCCATGCTCTCCGGAACATCCTGAATACGGGTGATGTTCTTATCGATCAGGCTCTGAAGTTTTTCGCCCTTAAACAAGGAGTAGACCGAATATTCAGGAATATGCTTCCAGCAATGGTGAATGAACTCGCAGTCAAAGGGATCATGGCATTGCAGACCAATGGGTACTTCCGGTTCTTCCGTTGACGTCATGACCTTAAGCAGGCGCTGCACCTGGGCGTCCACTGTCTGGCCGCGGGCTTGCACCTCCTCCGTCACATCTTCAGAGATTAACAACGCCCGAGGATCAATGGGGCCTTGACGGACATAAGCATTGTTGATATGCATCAAATAACAGCGGTCTACCATCATTCCCGCCTGCTCAAAAATAAAGCGTTGCACGGCCATGTCTTCCAGCTGATAGGGTTTAACGCTGGTGGAACTCTTGACTTCAATCAGATCCCAGGCTCCGGTTAGGGCCGGGCTTTTTTTCAGGATATCAATGCGGCTGTACAAGCCCTGGGCCGTGCAGGCCGCGGCTTCAAACAGCGTGGTCTGGCCTTGGGCAATAGCAGCTTGGGTATCGTTTACAAACTTGCTGATCTCGTAAAACTTACCCTCAATTTCCCGGCCTTCCGGATAGAGTTGCTTGGCCAGATTGCCCACTGCATGACCGCTGTCAAAAAGGGCCTGCTTGGCTTCGTCGATTTCCGGAATAAGGTCCTTGCGGTGTTTGAAATACCACAAGGCCAAAGGGCATTGCATGCCTTTGATATATTGCGATTTGGACATTCTTAATCTGGGACAACCCATAGGTACCTCTTTTGATCATCACTGCAGGCGTTGGCGCGATAACGTTGATTGTACCACCTTCACGGTTGGAGGGCAAAAAAATCATCCTTAGGGTTTGATGACATCACCGCTTCTTCTCGAAACAGTGTCACAACGCGGGGACTTTCACACCAGTATTCCCGAGACTGTGTGGTAATTGGATTTTGTTGCTGGTTATCCCCTTGTGCTCTTAAAATGATTTGCAATCATAACCTTCAGCTCATGTCCATACTAGAAACGGGATCCCCGAAAACTTTTAAAATAAAGACCGCTGCATACCGGTCCAGCATGTGCTGGATCGCCGACGAAAGTCGGCGCCGGTTTGACGACAAAAACCCATTATGGCATCGTCACGGAGGGAGAGAGGGATTATTCCGTATGGCGACATCCCCTGTTTCGGCGGCTATGACGACGGGACGGTGTCATGCTTCCTTTTTCCAGCTGTCGGAGTATTAAATGCTGGTTTTCCATTCTCCCCTGAGGTACCATGATGGTGATCAGATCTTACCACCGCGGGAGGTGTTTATGAATCAGCCCTCATCGTTCCAGCATGACCTTATCCATCCCACGCCGGCGACGCCGGGAAGAAAAGCCTTGTTCTGGGAATTGGTAGTTTACCTGCTATTGATTGTCCCGTCCATGGTGCTTTCCTTCTGGACATTCAAGACCGGATCGGTAAGCTTTGTAATCGTGGCCTTGGCCACCCTTTTTCGCGACCTCGCATTGGTGGGCCTTATTCTGGTCTTTCTGTCCCGCGATCAGGAACCGCTGCCCACCATTGGCTGGACCAAACAGCATCTGGGTACAGAAGTGTTGCTGGGGCTGATTCTGTTTGTGCCCATGTTTTACGGAGCCAACCTGCTCGATCAATTTCTCCAGCACCTGGGGTTGTCCTCGCCTAAAACCCCGCTGCCGCTGCTGGCCCACGGCACTTGGGAGATGGTTCTGGCTGCGGTGTTGGTGGTGGTGGTGGCCATCAGCGAAGAAACCATTTTCCGCGGCTACCTCATCCGCCGTTTCAGCCTGCTCACCAAGAGCCCGGCCGCAGCTGTGATCATCTCGTCGTTTATCTTTTCCCTGGGTCATGGTTATGAGGGCAGCGCGGGCGTGATCACGGTCGGTATGATGGGCCTGGTATTTTCTCTGGTTTACTTGTGGCGCGGCAGTCTGGTGGCGCCCATGGTCATGCATTTCTGCCAGGACTTCATCAGCATTGTCATTGTCTCGCTGTTGAACGGGCCCAAAACCTGAAGCCGGTTGTCCGGCAAAGGCCTTAAGCCTTCTCCACCAGCACCTGATAAATATCCTTTAAGATCCCCTCAATATTATATTGGTAGGACCAGCCCGGGTAGTGGGCCTGGAACTTGGAAACATCACTGATATACCAGATATGATCGCCAACGCGGTTGTCGTCCTGGTAGGTATAGTTCAAGCTCTTGCCGGTGATAGCCTCGCACAGCTTAATAGCTTCCAGCATGGAACAATTGGAGTGGCGGCTGCCTCCGGCGTTGTACACTTCACCCTGGCGCGGGGCCTGATAAAAATGCCAGAACATGTTGACCAAATCCGTGCTGTGAATATTGTCGCGCACTTGCTTACCCTTGTAGCCAAATACCGTGTAGGGCCGCCCGTTCATGACGCATTTCATGAGGTACGATAAAAACCCGTGCAGCTGGGTACCCGAATGACGGGGCCCGGTTAAACAACCGCCGCGGAAACAAGCTGTATGCATGCCGAAATAGCGGCCGTACTCCTGGACCAACACATCGGCTGCGACTTTGGAAGCGCCGAACAGACTGTGTTTGGATTGGTCGATGCTCATGCTTTCATTGATACCGATGTGAAAAGGATGCTCTTGCGGTACCTCCCAGCGCTGGTCCAATTCCACCAGGGGCAGGGTGTTGGGGGTATCACCGTAGACTTTGTTGGTGGAGGTGAAAATAAACACCGCCTTGGGCGCATGCTGCCTGGTCTGTTCCAGAATCGTCAGGGTCCCGTTGGCATTGATGGTAAAATCCGTCAGCGGTTCCTTGGCTGCCCAATCATGAGAAGGCTGGGCGGCGGTGTGCACCACCAGTTTGATATCCTGCCCATACTCCTGAAACAAGGCTTCCATTTTTTTTTGATCGCGAATATCGGCCTGGACCCATCGGAAACGGGTCAGGTCCTCTTCCAATTTTTTCTGATTCCAAAGGGTTGACGCTTCCTCCCCGAAAAAATACTTGCGCATATCATTGTCAATGCCCACGATAAAAAATCCTTGCTCATGAAAAAACCGGGCTGTCTCCGATCCGATCAAGCCCCCCACGCCGGTAATTACCACAACCTCCATGTGTTCACGCTCCTTTGCCTGATTACGTCCTGCTCTGCCGGACAGTCACCTTTAGGCCCGCCGGGCAAGGGTCTTATCATAGTCAATAATGCCTTAGCCCGCAAGCCATGATCGTAAAAACATTACGATGCTACCAACGTCGAAAATCAATCCTGTCTATAACTGCGGGACAAGCTATTAAGAATAGAGCGCATCTGACGTTGGTTTATTTTATTCCTGTTCCAATGCTTCCTAACTCATCGGCCTCTTCAGGTCCATGGCTGACAAATTACATTTTGGTAGTGTTTCAGTTTGACAAGGGTTGGGAGGTGCGCTATAACTAACCCATCTATTTCCCTTTGAGGCCGCCATGGTGATCAAACAGGCAACTCCTGAAGACGCAGCCGAAATTCTTGCCCTCCATACCTTGGCGTCTCGTGGAACTGCACTCCCCTTTAACCCTCATATTCCCCATGCCACACCAACCTTGGAGGAACTTCGCCGTGCCTGCATGCAGCAGGTAGTCCTGAAAGCCGTGGAAAACAATATCATTATCGGCACCATCAGCGGCTGTCTTCAGGATGAGACTTGTTATATCAGTGATTTGGTGGTTCATTTTGACTACCGCAACCAGGGCATTGGTTGCGCCTTGATGGACGCCCTGGAAACCCGTTTGGCCTCAGCGCACCGTTTTGAACTCACGACCGCCCTAACCAACAAACGGCATCTTTATTTTTATCAAAAATGCGGATACCGCCTGTTCAAAGCGGAAAAAATCACGCACGATCTGGTGCTGATCTTCCTGGAAAAACACCGTAACCAGACCACAGCCCTTTTGATGTAACCTTCCCAAGGTTCTGCCTTGCATTTGACCACTTTACAGCCTGCGATAAGCCATGCTATGCTTGGCCAAATTTACGGTGAGGACTTTTTTGTATGAATGCCAATGCTTTTGCCCTCTGGCTTGCCCAGATTCGCGCCCCTTTTCTGCTGCTGCCGGTGGTGCTGATGGCCATCAGCGCAGCTCTGGCCCTGCGGGATCATGCGTTTCACCCCTGGCGTTTTACCCTGGCTTTGTTTGGCGTGATCCTGGCCCATGCGGGCGTCAATCTTTTAAATGAGTTATCCGATTACCGTACGGGCATTGACTATAACACCAGGCGCACACCCTTTTCCGGCGGCAGCGGCAATCTGCCGGCAGGCCGCACCACGGCGATGCAGGTCAAATGGGTCACCGCGGCCATCCTGACCGTGGCGCTGGCCATCGGGGTTTATCTTTCCTGGCAGGTGGGCTGGCCGCTTCTGGCCATTATCGTTTCCGGCGGACTTATTGTGATGTTGTACACCGAGGTGTTGACCAAAGCAGCCTTGGGCGAATTGGCGGCAGGTATTGGTCTGGGCAGCTTAGTGGTCATTGGCGGCTACTATGCCCAAACCGGCACCATTACTGCGCCCCTACTGCTGATTTCCATCCCCCCCGGCATTTTGACGGCTCTGCTCCTGCTGCTCAATGAATTTCCTGATGCTCAAGCTGATGCTCAGGGTGGACGCCGTCATCTGGTTATCCTGCTAGGACCAGAGATTGCCGCTATCCTCTACACCACAGCTTTGGTGACCACTTATTTTATTTTGCTGCTGGGCGCGATCTTTCAATTTTTTCCAAAGCCGGTCTTGTTGGGACTTTTAACCCTGCCCTTGGCCTGGAAAGCCTGCCGCACAGCCCTGCTGAATTACCAGCAGTTTGAGGCCATGGTGACGGCACAGGGCGCTAATGTGGGTCTGGTGCTGGCCACAGATCTGCTCATTGCCATTGGCTGGATGCTTTGACCCTTATCTCGCTACAGGCCAAGGAGGACTTGCGATGACTAAAACGCCTTTTCCCATACGCCTCTTTAAACCGGACGACTTGGCGGAAGTGAAGGAATTAATTCACCGCACGCTGGATGCTGACACCACTTCCGGCTATCCGCCGGTTGGCGTGGCTTATCATAAACAACTGCATACGCCTCAGCGAATATTACGCGACGTGGTCAATGGCCATACCGTAGTCATGGTGGACCATAAGAAAATCATTGCCACCGGAACGTTGGTGGGTTCCCTGATCAAGCGGGTCTTTATTGATCCGGCTTATCAACGACAAGGATTGGGCCAACAGGTCATGGCTTATCTGGAAAAGCATGCCCTCAAGAACGGCAAAAACAGCGTCTGCTTGGATGCCAGCAAAGGCGCCAAAGCGTTTTACCTGCGCTTGGGCTATCATATCGATCATGAAACCTTTATTCCCCTGGATCATGAGGTTCGCCTGGTTTATTTTAAAATGAGCAAGTCTCTGCTGGCGCCTGATCAGCGATTTATCAGCTATCATAAAAAAATGTTCCGGCCTCTTTCCCACCAGGGCTTGGGCCTGGCGGAAGACGCTATTCTCTACCATTTTCAACAGACCGGTAACCGGGTCTGGGTCTCTTTTAAAGGCGGACTGATTGCTTACGGACAAATGCTGGGGCTGGCTGCCAGGGACGGCTCTATTCAGGGCCATTATCAATACCTCACCCGCCGGGAACACCTCATTGCCGGCAGTTGCCTGCTCAAACCCACCCGACAGGAAGGACGGGCCCTTACGTTGGGCCTCAGTTGGAGTCACCGGTCACCGGTAAAGGAAGAAGGCATTATGGTGCTAAAGGAAATGGATTTGAACGGTAGTGCTGCTGCCATGGACCCCGGGGAGGCTCTGGAACCGCCTCAGGACTGAACTTTTTCGCGGCTATGGAGCAGCAGCAGAATCGCTACATACCCGAAAATGACAATCCCCAACGACAGGATATACCCGGCTGATCCTGTGGTAAGCGTGGGAAATAATAAATCCATTTGCAAAATTTTGAAGTAATTAATTTTGCCGAAATCCATGGTCTTCACAACGTAGATCAATACAGAGAGCAGATGCAGGAAGGCCGACAAAATAACAAAAAGAATCAACGCCAATATATATTTATTTTTTAACCATGTCATCAGCCTGTGCATCATTGCGTAATACCTTTCCTGCCAAAAATCTTAATCTGTTTTTTTAGAATAAATTAATAGACCCCATGCCTCCCCGGCAGATCGGGCCTGCTCGACCAGTTCGCCGGGATGGGCGCAAACCCTTAATCTAAGTATCGTCCTTGCCGTGGTAAGGTTAAATGACTTCCTCCAGCGGTCCTCTGTTTATTTCAAAGAAAAAGGCGGATACTTATCGGTGGTCATTAAAATAGCATAAGCCATTACCCGCAATTCCCAGCGCATGAGCCCTTCAATAAAGTCAAACATGCCTTTGGGATAACGGCCGGTAAACAAAACGGCAAACCACGCAATCATCACCAATATTAATCCATAAATACCTAAAATAACCAGTACCACATAATGGGGAAAGGCCAGCAACCATTTGATCAATGGCAAGCCGGGATGGAGTTCTGTTTGCACCTGGGGATAAGGAAGCTGCACGTGCACCGATTGTTCTTCATCCGTAGATGGATAACGGTCATCCATGACAAAGAGGTAGGCCATGACCTGATAGCAGAACCGCGTCAAGGCATAATTCCAATCAAACCACCATTTGGGATACTTATGCCGGAATAGTAACATTAAAATCGTTGGTAATACCACCAAGCCCATTATGCTGGCCCGGCCATTCCATAACAGCGCCAAAATGATGCCAATGGGGATGATGAGAATGACGCGAAAAAAGGTGGACACTTTGTTCAAAGCACGGTCTGGATAATCAACGGTTAAATTAACGGGATAATCAACGGCGTCTGGCATGGCAGTATTCCTCCTTGGTTAAATTGAACGGCTTCTTTTTTTGCGTCAACGCGTATGGGGAAATAACTCTACCATAAAGGATAAAGTGCTGATTTAGCAAGAAAGATTATCCTCTAAAAAGGGACTTCTTTCCACCTGCGCCAGCAGTGTAAGGTATAATTTATTGATGGCGGTCTTCGCTCTTTTGATTATTAAAAAAATTTTATCCGCAGATGACGCAGATTGCCCAGATTAAACTCTTAAAAAATCATGAATCTAAACAATGTTTTTAATGAGCGCAGCTCATCCAAAAGATTTTTTCTTAATCCGCGCAATCTGCGTCATCTGCGGATAGGTGCCTTTGTTTTTTACCAGTATATAGTTAACATCGTCGGATGTTATGGATAACCGAGTGTGGATATGATTGACGGCGCGGCAGGCTTATGTTAATGGTGGAGGATCTCGAATCCTAAGGAAACATCATGGCTAAAAGTGTAGGCGAATACAATGCCCAGCGCGCATTTCCCATTGAATTTCGAGAATCGCGTTTGAAAAAATGCGCGGCTCTTATACGTCGTCTGACACCCGGCCATATGCTGGATGCAGGCTGCGCTGAGGGCACTTGGATGACTTATTGGCAGAACCAAGGTTGGCGAGTGTCAGGCATGGATATCAATGGCCGGGCTGTGGCCCAGGCTCAAGCCCTGGGCCTGGAGGCCAAAGTCTGCGATCTGGCCAAGGACCCGGTACCCTATGCGGCTGAGACCTTTGATTTGGTGTTCGCAGGTGAGGTGATTGAACATCTGGTGGACACGGACAGCTTTTTGCAGGAGCTGCAGCGCGTGCTCAAGCCCGGCGGCCGGCTGCTTCTGACCACGCCCAATCTGGCTTCCTTTGAAAACCGGCTGCGTCTGCTGCTGGGACGCTATCCCCGCTGGCTTGATTACAACCTCTCCAATTGCGGTCATGTGCGCGCCTATACGCCCGCTATTTTAAAACGCCAGTTGCAAGCCCATGGGCTGCGGGTGGTTAAGCACACCGGTAATTGGATTCCTTTTTTGCCCCAGGCCTGGATGGATGATGTACGTCAACCCTGGCTGGCCGTGTCCGGCGAGCTCTGGCCCAATTGGGCCATGGACATTATTATGCTGGCTGAAAAAGCGCGCTAACCCCTGTTCCCTCAGGCCGCCTGAGCCATCTGCTGTAAGCGTTGCCGCGGCCGCCGCCTAGGCCGGCGCTGATCAAACCGGCCACTGGACTTAAGCAGGTGCATCAGCCGCCTCATCATGGGCAAATGTTCTTGCTCAATGATTTTGGGAATATAAACACGAACAACCGCTCTGTCCCCAAGGGGGCTTTGGTTCCTTGCCCAATCACCCAGATACAGACGGCTGCTTGCCGGTAACCGGTTCATCACCTGAATCAGAACATCCAGATTATGTGGATCCATGGGGTTGCTTTCCAGCCATTGAACCGCTGCTCTCAACAGTTGAACCTGCTGTTGTTTCCCGGCAGTCAAAAACCAGAGGCGGTTTTCGGGCCTGGTTAACAGGTTACCCATACCTGTCCGGCCGCTTTCCATTTTTTGAGCATAAGCCGCGCGATCGACCCTTCCCCACCATTGACTCATCGTAAACCGCCATTGCTGGCTTAAAGTCAACTCGTGATACTCGGCACTGCGGTAATAAAGAATATGGCGCGCCAAGGCCTGGGCCAGACGATGCTGCCACACCGCCCGCAGGGTCGGTGCGGCCGGTAATGGCAAGGCTTCAAGGATGGCGGGATGAAGATTAAGCTGCGCCAACCCGGAATGATCGGTGGATTCCTCATACTGACCTAAACAGGCCTGTGCACCATGCCCTGTATACACGCTACTGGAAAGCTGACGGAGGTTAAAACTGGCCGCATCCAGCGTGCCGGCCGGGAAATAACGCTGTTTCATCGTTTGCCATTGCGCCCAGGCTTGGGGTGTTATGGCTTTCTTCCCGGAAGAGGGCCGCATGAGTTCCATTAACCAAAACAGGCTCCACAACAGCGCCATATAAATGACCCGGGGCAGGCGGATGAGTTGCAACAGCGGTTGAGCAGGCTCAGTAAGCGAAGTGCCGTAAAGAGCTTCTCTTTTATCTAAGGCCCTTTTATTTTTTATCATGGCAAACCCCAGGGGCAGGCTTAAAACCGTCCCTAAGTTTTGGTTGTTGCCAAGGTGATGAGTTCTCAGGAGGTTTAACGACCCCTCACCGGGATGGAGATGCATCAGGATCAGGCTAATGATGCCTAGCACCCCGAAAACCAGCAAGGACAGCACCACCTTGCGCCATTGCTGTTCTTTAGCATGTTCCTCGTCCGAGGACCGTTTGGACGATTTGATTTTGACAGGCATGGTTAAGCGTACTGCATTGAGGTTTTTTAACTGATCGGCCATTTGGTCAAGCCCATTTTTCACCCATGGCTGTCGGAATAACCACTTGAACAACCAAAACAAACCGAGCCCCACGGCCACGATCAGCCCGGCGTCCTGCCAGTCAACCTGCTGGCCGCTAAACAGAATGCCCGGCGCCAGCAACGCAGCCAAGACCTGGGTATTCCCTTCTGAGGTTGAATTAAATTGCTGAGCATCCGCCTTGGTTACTTCCAGTCCAATTGAAATTTCCAATTTCAATTGACCATCATAAACCTTACCGTAATCAAAATACTGGCCCATAAACAGGGGAAATGATTTGACCAGTGTCACTGGTTCTTTCAATTCTTTTCCTACTTTGTTTTCATGAAAATAATGGTATCCTGCGGAAGTGGGATTCAAGATGAACCTTGGAATCAAAGCCGTTGCTTTTAAAATAGCCTTTCCATAGGCCTTTTCCAAATCATAATTGGTGCCATTATATCCGCCAAAGACGTGTGCACCTTCCGGTGTGGTCACCATCACTGCGTTGGAGACCTGACGATTGCGCTCATCAAAGATTTGTATAAAAAAAACATCTCCCTCCATGGCATGAACCAACGGCATTTCCCGATGTAATCCTCTTTTCGGCTCAAAGCAGCCGGGCACGCCAATGCCGGCCGTGGCTTCTCGAATAAAGTCTTTTTTGATGACCACCCGAAATTGCTGCTTAGCTACCACCTCTGCTTCCTTCTTTTCCGTATTGGAAATGTGGTCCAGAATGTCATTGATGCGGGCGTCTATATCCTCGCTTATAACCGGTACTTGCGCTCCTAACTCATTTACCAAGGCTTTACATGTCTTAAGGTCAATCAATTCATGGGCCCGCGAAAGATCAAAGGGTTTTCCATTGAATGTCGTCATACCCAGTTCAATCGCCCATTCAGCCAACTCATGGGACATGGATAATATGCGCTGTACTTTTTGCTCCTCGCTCAAGGCTTGATCAATACCTACCTTAAGCTCAATGCCTTCTGTCCACAGGCGTTCATCATAGCCGGCCGCCACCAGGGCCACGATGGTTTCTTTATTGGCTTTGTGCTCGCTCAGATCATCGGTCTGGTAGCCTGTACCTTTTTTCCCCAACTGCGCTTCAAGTTCATCCAGTTTTTTAAGCTCTTCCTGCATGGCCGCTCTATCAAAATCCAGTAAAAACCGTTGCGCCGCGTCCAGTCCCTTTCTCAGGGCATCCTGCTCATCCGTCATCAGATGATCGAATATTATTTTGAACACATGCTTGTTCATTAATCGGACCCAGCCTGCTTCACCGTATTCACTTACTTCTGAGCCGTTATCCAATGTTTCCAGGAGAATGGCGATGGTCATGACGCGCTTCTTCATGCCGGGATCGAGCTTATCCAACGCTTGGCTGTACTCCCCATTGTGAGCGTTCAACAGTGTATGTAAAAACAACTTGCGGACCATATTTTGTTTCTCAGCCATGGCCTCGATTAATTTTCTTCTCCTCGAAGCTGTGGTGGCCTGGTCTTTTATGGCTTTAAGCAGGTTGTTAAGTTCACCCACCAACTGGTAAAATGTTTCTTCTCCCGTTTCTTCATGTTGACCCGTTTCTTCAACTTGTTCACTTTCTTCCTCGGTTGCCGGTCTTGCCCATTGCGCTTTTAAATATTCATCAGCCATCGCAATTTCAGCATACAGTTCAGCAACCGCCATTCTGCTTCTCAAGTCCAGATAACCTGACCAAATGGTTTGTGGAAAGGGCCGATAATAAGGGTTCAACGATTCAGCGGTAAATAAACAATCCTCCAGGATGTTGACATAACTGGTGATCCGGCTGTTAATGATTTCCCGTGCCAAATTAATCCATCCTTGTTTTGATTTTTGATCAAAAGACTTAAAAACCACGTTTTCATTTTCATCAACATCAATAATATTTAATAGTACTTTGAGATTATCCGGATGTTCCGCCTGCCAGTAAAGCAATGCATCAAAGGTATACTGCCATGCCTGTGCGTCAAGTCCGGATAGCAGCCCACTGTTTAAAATCAACACTGCCTGACGGCTAAATGCTTTAACGACCGCTGTCACGTGAGTTGCTTGGCCGTCCAAGTAAGCGTTTATATAGTGATTAAAAACGTCTCTCCACTGCTTGTTGGTCAGAGCGATGGCTTTAGCCAACAACTCTACCGTTGTTAGCCATTGCTCATTCTTCATGGCCGCCAGCATTTGCTGCTGCTCTTCAGGCCTCTTTTTCTCTAAATACATATTTAGTATGAATGAATAAAGCGGAGGATGATGCCGACTGGCCCGTTTTAATGTCGGGAACACCTCGTTTAACATGGCAGCCCTTTCTGACTGCTCTCGAATGCCGGGAAGATCTGTAAATATAGACTGCTCACTTCCAGACTCCTTGAGCAAGGGCAGCGGCACATCGTGCATTTTTTCAACATAGGCTGCGATTTGGTCGAGTGTGTAATAGGACAGGCCAAGCTGTAATGAACGTAATGAGTTATAGAGCTGACTATTATCCTGGCATCCTTTTAATAACTGCTCTCCCAAGTCTGGATAATCCCAATAATTTTTAAAAGAAAATTTCAATTTCAGCGCTTCAAACTTTTCCAACTGTGCGATCAACTCCAAAATCGAGTTGCTATGTCCAATAACAAAATTAGCCATTGGCTCCGGCCAGTCAGCGATCTCTGCAAGTAATTGCAACAGTTTTAACCCTGGAAAGAGGGTCGTTTTTTTTCGTTCGCGTTGATAAACCGGGCGGTTGAAAAGGTTTAATATATCTTTTACCTGCGCTGTTTTCAAATGAGGTGCTGCTGATTGGATAAGTGCTTTCAAATCCGCATCATCCATTTCTTCTACTGGTATCACAGCTGTGCCCGTTGACGGCGCGTAGGCACTGTTGGCCTCATCGATACCCACTATTTGAAAACCCGGCCGGAAACCTTCCTCACCGTATGCTTGAGATGACAAGGTCATTAAATAATGGACATGGGTCAAAATGTATGGATCCATTTGATGGATATGGTTGATGATCACCGGCCTAAATTGATCGTAAGCAGCGGTTAATTGGTCCACCTCCTTGATTTCTTCCCCCTTCTTTATACCAGCGCCGTCGATCCACAGGGGCTCCTCAAGTGTTTGGCGGTAATAATCAGCTATGACCCCCGCCAAATCCATGGTGTTATGATTGACCAGAATAGCCGACCGTCCAAGCTGCCACAGGCGGTGCAAATGCGCGACAGGTTCGGTGATGGCGCCGATAAGAGGGAGGTTGTTCGGATTAAAATCCCGGGGTTCAATATATTTTTCATCCATGCCCAACGCGGGCACAGATTGTTTACAGGTTTTCCAGAAGCCATCCGCCTGGGGCGCGTTTTTCCCGGTGTATTGACGAACCAGATCGACCACGTGTCTGTACTCACCAGGATACCGGTTTAAATAGATCAAGGTTTGTGCCAAGGCTTCATAGGGCACCATTTCCAACTCCTGGCCGCTACTGTGGTCAGCAGCATAGGCTGCACTCAACCGGGCTATGGTTGTCAACGCTTCTACCATGCTCCTGGCAGGGTGATCCTGGGGAATCTCCAGCTCATCAACCAATCTTAAAAGCCGTTCCTGTTGTTCTGCCAGGGAACCTGGGGCAGCGTGGACCATGGGATAATAGCTCCATACCTCGGGCATAGTGGTGACAGCACGCCTCTGCTCCGGGGAAGCTGCACCCCTAATCCAAGCGTGTATATTTTCAATCGTAGTGGCGACAGCACTCATCACTTCCGGGGGCGCAATCACCACCATCGAGTGGAAGCGCTTTTGCTTGATCAGGTAGGGGATAATGGTTTGCAATAAATCCTCAACCACGTTTTGCTTGACACCGCGATTCAGGCGGATGATGATCGGTTGTTTGCGCTGCAGAGCCCGCCATAACGGCAACTCGACTGCATCATCCCTGTAAGTTCTCTTTATTTCATCCCAACCGGACCACCCCTCTATACTGTCAGCAGGGCCAAGGTTGATAAGTTGTGGTGATTGCTCGTCTTCATGATACACGTCCATAACCGCGTCCAAGGCTGTTCCAATAGCATTATCCGTTACCAGCACCACCTGGTTTAAACCCTGGGCCAGTTTTAAATCATTAATGGTTTTCACGCTTGCCGGTACAGCGGCTTTTTCAGACTGCTCGTTAACCGGCATTTCTTCAGGCAAACTTAGGGAAATCAGTCTTCGTTTAAACCAACTGGGTTGTGCCTGACGAAATTCGCCGGTCAACCAGAACGCCTTGCCACTTGGAAGCGCGCTGACTTTCTTCCACTCGCTATAGGTAATATTGGGTATCTGATAGGTCACATGATAGCCACTGTCGAACGACGTCCACTTAGAAGAACCGGCTACCATATGGCTGCGATTTAGCATGATGATACGGCCGTTGGGCATGATCTTGCCTAATATTTCTTTTTCCCAATCACCAATCACGGTGGCTAAAGGATAGGTACTCAGACCTTCCTCGCCCTGATCATCCCATTGCCATATCACTGCTTGCGCGGCAAAAACACTGGTTTTGGTACGAGAAAACAACTTTGGGTAGCGGATACCGATCACCACAAGCGCGTTATCGATGGTCCAACGTAAATCGAGAAGATCGTGCTGGCATTCATAGCCTCGCGCTTTAATCTCATTTTGCAGCGCTTTACCCTGACCTTGGATTGCCCCCCTCTGCCGGCCTATAGACCAGATATAGAGTGCTGGTTTGCCGATAATACTGTTTTGCATGGCCGCCAAATACACGCCATCAGGACTAAAACGGAACTGAGTATACTTATCTATGGTGTGTTTCGGCTCCAGCAGCAAAGCCGTGTGGTCACTTGATCCAAAGGGATGGTCGTCATTCAAATACCACAGCACCGCCACAGGCCCAAAATCATTTTTATCGTCATTACAAAACAGCACCTTGTCGCCTTGTAAAGACCATTGCGGGAACTTAAAGCCAAACGTGGCCTCTTGCCTTACCGGGCCGTCCATAGTTATCCAGCGTTGGTTAACTTGCTTATAAAATTGCCCTTTGCCTTTCTGGCCGACCGCCAGCAGCGGTTCCTTGGGTGACCACGCCATGCCCAGAATGTCATCCGCGCTTTCATCAATGACCTTAGCCGCAGCATAAACCCCGCCCTGTTCTTTTAAAAAGGGCGCAAGAGAAAGACTGTATTTATTGTTGTTGCCATTAGCAATAGAGCTTATCGCCAACCAGTCATGATCATTTGAGAGGGCAATATCCGTAATGGTTTTGCCCATGGGATAGATCAGATAGTGATCTTTAAGACCTTGTTCATCATAGGGGTAGATCGCCAGTTTACCCGTCACCGAATAGTCCGAGGATTTATATAGCATCAGCATGTGCCCATAGGGACTGTAAATCACTTTTTTCACCGATTCAAAATCAGGCGGCAGATTGATCGACGTTATCACAGGACGAGCAACCTCTTGCTCCTGGCCATAGTATTTGGACCACACCCGGTGGAGGGCACTACTTAACTCTTCTGTTTCGGGATTGCCATTGCCTAAACCAAGCATGATGTTCAGAATAGCCAACTGCTCATCCGGCGAGTGTCCGTTTAAGGCAGACTTGATGGAATGTTTTACTTCTGCAGGATGCAAGTTTCCTAAAATTTCATCCACTAAAACATCGCTGTTGGGTTTTTCTTTTTTAATTACCGGCGCAACATCTTCGATGTTCATGGAGACGGGGTCTTCCGATTGATAAACATTGACTTTATGATTCGGCTCCCAAAGGTTATGTTCCCAACGCTGCTCATCAGAGAAATAATAGGTGAATTCATATAACCCTTTATCCGTGAAAACGCGCGGCGGTACAAAGGTATAATGAAACACTGCGCCGCTGCCGCTTTTTAAGGGTGCGCTGGCAAAGTCTTCCCAGGTTTCTTCTCTACCGATACGGGTTGTGTGCGGCTTATTGTGAACCAGGATAAGCCATTGCCCCTGATTCAATTGGTTCGGTATTTCCGTAAATGGTAAAGAATAGTAAGTTTTGGATTCTAGTTGAGCAAATCGCTTTCCAGCATAATAGTCAATATACTCGGTTAAGGATTCAATGGTGCCGCTTTTAAGTGCTTGATCTATCTGGGCCGGCGTGAACAAATTAACCAGCGCAACAAAGGCTGCCTGTCCCCCGGCCATGGTAACCAGGTCTTTTTCTGCCAAACGATCGATGAGGTCACCATAGGCTTGCTCTTGCACCGATCGGGCTGCGTGCTTAGGCGCGTTTTCAGCAGCCGATCCCCTGGCGCTTAATGACGGCATCCACACCGTTTCCATCACCTGGCGCTGGATGCGGATCTGGTCCTCAGAGAGCCCTGGTGGTGAAGACAAAGTCTTAGCAGCCCCGACCGCCAACGCGCCGATCCCCACCGGCAAGCCAAGCCTGGCGGTCAGGATTTTGTCGTTCACAAGGGGTTTGAGCATACTCAAGTTCAAAGGCCCCTCGCCGGAATTAAGGTTTAAACTCATCAGGATGATCACGATCAGCAGTCCAAACCCAATCCACAACATCACTCTTTGACGCCTTTGCTTTTCTCTGGTCTGCTCCACCTCCCTGCTCTTCTGTGATGAATCGTTCTTGGCAGGTTTGGGAAGCATGTGTTCCGTCAGGGCGTGCAGGCTCGAGCCCAAGCGTTGTAACCAATCTTGCCACCACGGTCTTTGCGACAGCCATTTGATCAACCAAAACAGGCTCAGCCCCGCGGCCACGATCATCCCCGCGACCATCGCCAGCCCTGCCGCCAAGCCAAGCCATCCCTTGGGTTGATCTCCCAGGGGGGCCAAGCCCAGCGCCTGACCCGCGCTGCTGTCCTGCGACAGCCAAATCCACAGCCCCAGCATCCCCGCCCCTCCAATCAGCAGCCATGGCCACCAGCGCTGCCATGTTGAGTTGTTGTTTTTTCCTGTTTTGACGGGAAGCGACTGATCATCAACCGCGCTCATCAGCGCCGCCCGTGTGCCCGCGGACCGGCGCCCCATCAAATAGGAAACACCGCTGATGAAAAGTTCATGCCAGCCATTGAACTCGTTCCTTAACACCGCCTGCCTGGCATCATCATAAACAAATGCCGCCAAAAGCCCGAGATACAGCATGGCTATACTCATATGATACATCGTGCTCAAAATCAACAGAGGTGGATTATAGTCGACCGTGATATGGAAGAACAACACCAACAGGAAGAGGAACAACCACCCCTGGACTCTTTTTTCCAAACGTGCTGCTTGTTGCTCATCTTGCTCTCCCGTGCCTAACTGTTGAATCGAGGCTGATTTGGAGGTGATGATGTGCTCTTTGATTAATTGATCCTGAACAGACAATAATTGCTCCGGGGTGGCCATAGTGTTTTTATAATTCCTTTTCATAAATCCCTGTAGAAAAGGCACTATCGCCACTTCCTGGCCCCGGTATTGCTTCGCTATTCTGGTTACTTCATTAATTAAAGTCTTTTTAAGGGATTCATCTATCTCCCCCTTCTTCTGTGGATCTTCATTTCTATCCAGCCACTTAAATAAAAAATAACTGATAACTGCAAAAAATAGTCCGGCTACGCCGGCTTGTAAAAGGCTCATTACTAGGAATTCTTCGGCAGTTGGCGGCATGGCGCTCATGCCCGGTCCGGCGGGCAACATCCCTCCCCAAAGCGATTGGCCTCCCATGTTGCCCGGTTTTAAAAGCATCGCTTGGTCCATGCCGTTATAGGGTAAAACCATCGTAGCGACCAGCAGGATGATCAGCACGGTGCTGCTCCAAAGCAACAGCGTTCTCCAATTGAGACGGCCTGCTTTGGTGATGAGGTTCTTTATAGATGCTCGACTGTTCCATTTAATATGACCCATGGTTGCAGTCAACGTACCGGCCATACTGCTCGCGAACACGGCCATGAGCACAAACGGAATACCGCCTGGATTGAAGGATAATAAAATCGTCAGGAGGGTGGTACTGAGGGACAAGGAAATGAGGTTGAAAAACAACATGGCCATGATTCGCGCTGCCCATTGTTGGCGGGTGCCTTGGTCATGGCCAGTCACAAAAGCCCATTGCCCTTTGGCCGGCCATCCGGCCATGACGATGGCCAGGGGAACGAGTATATACACTCCAAAATCCAACTGCATCCAGAATGCATAGGTCAGCCCAACCATTACGGCCGGCAGCCAGCGGCCGCGCTGCAGGGCCTGCCAAGGCGTCAAGACTTGCGCTCTAAGTTGAGCAAACTTGTCTTTGTTAATCTGACTATTGCCGGTCCCCAGGCCAAACTCTTCCACCAGGGCAATGCCCCAAGCGCCCCAGTGCCTGACCAGCCAGGCCGCCGGACCGGCGAGGGCATGGCTTCGCAGCACCTTGGTGGCGGTCATGGTGGCAGCGCTGTGCTTTATCCCTTGGCGGTTGAACGCCTCCTGGCTGTAGATGAAGTGCCCGTCCTGGCCACGTTCGGCAATTACCCGGCAACTGTTAGTGATGTCCATTTTGTTAAACTTCTCTTTTTGATCAAGGGTCACGTCCCGGGCTGTGCCAAACCATTGTTGCAAGGTTTTGACCATGGCCGGCCGGCGGCTGAAGGATTCTGGGAGGCTCTTATCAAAAGGCGCCACCAGCACCTCCACTGCTTCTCCCGGATTTTCCAGATTATATTTTTCCGCCAATTTCACCGTATAATCCAGCACTGCACGGAATATATCCTGATCATGATAGGTTTCACAAAGCTCGGTGGAAGGGTTAACCGCACGCAAAATCCAGGTTTTTTTGCCTTTTATCCTGTTTTCCAAAATCAGTGTAGACCCGCTGAAATGCTCTTCCCTACCTTCGCCTTCAGTATAGACCACAGTACCCAAAACACTTTTCTTATCTTCAAAATAAATGATCCAGGAATAACAGGCATTCCCCAAATCCGCTGCCAGGGGCAGCCAATAACGGCTGAAAGAAGCATGCAGTACACCCTTTTTCTGGCTGTCTTTATCAAATGCATCATTGCCCTTTCTGCTTAGCGGGTATTGTTGACCCAAGGTTACTGCCAGGCCTCGTGTTAAATGATCTTGCTGCATATGCTTGCTGACATAATTCTTGAAATCAAGGTGATAGTGAGAACCATGCCCCCAAGTGGCGGTGGAAAATCCTGTTTCATAGGCCGCCATGGCGCAATAAAGAGGGCTGCTGATTTTTTTAGGATCAATTTGCCGCCGCGAATATAACTCTTGTCGGTCGGCTTGATACATAGCCGCCAATTGGTTCAGACCTGCCCGGCCTGCGGCGGATAACCCCATTTGTTCGGGATGATAGATCTGCAGGGACTCGTCCTTCACTGTTTGTACCCGGTACAGATCAAAGGCCATTTGAATCAACCAGGTATTGCTGTTAAAACCAAAGCGTGGAACATATTCTTCCGTCAGGAACTTCCACCCTCCATCTGAAATAAGTTCTTGCTGGTTGGCCCTGAGTAAGCTCGCGAGTAGAATGGTTAGTTTTCTCAAAAAGCCGGCCATTCCATAAGTTCCGACGGCATGCCTGTTATGGTCCATCAGCTCCGGATAGATTTGCTTGGTCACCGCCAGGTCCTCAGGCTGTCGGAGATTCAACATGATCAGTGGCAAGAATTTTTGGAGCATGGAGCGCAAACCCGGGCAACAGAAGTCTGCGTTGGATATAATTTTTTAGTTTCTTGTTTTCGCGGGCCTTGGTTAACAAGCGATGAACTGCATTGGGCTGCTCGATGTCATAACGAAGAATATAATCCATTACCAGCACCAAGGACAAATCGCCGTAGGCCATACCAGAAGTTTGCACATCTCTGAAATAATGCGAAACAGCAGGTAACCTTAACAAGGTCGCATAGGCCGGACGCCAAACTTTTTTCATCTGCTGCCAATAAGCGAATAGTGTGGCTTGGACATACGGCGCTGCCGGTAACGCCGTAATGATTTTTAGGACTGCCGTTTGCTCGGGATACTGCCCCGGTTGTTGGCCGCTTTGATGCTTGGCCAAATAAAACCGCATTTGATTGGGGATATTATCCTTATACAGAAACCTGCCCGCGACTTTGAAAGCGGGGATACGGTCTGCGGCCAGAGCTTGTTCCCAAGCTTGTTGATCGTGTGCTGGCCAGTGCTGATATTCTCGAAAGGCAGCCTCAAGATCAGCTCTGCTTCCGTCCACCAACCCACAGGTAGGGAGAACTATCTTTTCAATAAATTGCCGTTGATGGTTCCCGGCCAGACGCTCGCCTAGCTTCTTGGCCACGCTAATCATCGGAATGACGGTACCATTAGTTTCCATGACATAAAGCGATCCTGAAGCCCCTTGCGTGGATTTTTTGAGATAGGCGGCCAAAACCTCAGGTGAAATGATTTGGCAAGCTTCCAGCAGCCGGTGGCAACGTTCCTTGAAACTTGCGAAAGGGTAAGTCGCTGCTGTGTTCAACCCTTCTTCAGCTGCAATACGTAATGGTTCTGGGATGGACTTATATAAGTTGATTAAAGCCATGAACTCATTTTTGGAACCAGGATGATCTTGGCTGTTCCACAGCGGTATAAGATGGTCCAACAAGAAGGGATTATGCCTATCGCCTTGGGAGAGCCACGTCTCAGGAGTTTCTCTCGTTTTGGGCAGACTAAGCTCCCTACTTGATAGGTTCGCGGATCCCGCCATCCCCAACCCCATGGGCAGCATGGCCCACCAGGGGTGCGTTTTGAGCTCATACCCGGACCTGATAAGGAAACTAAAGCCATCCCGATTTATATTAAACATGATCCATACCGTTAAAAGGACTACTATCAAAGCCACGCCACCCCAAATAAACAGGGTTCGGCGCATGGTAACAGCCTTTGGTTCATTGGAAGGTAACCACTTGATAAAGTCCCATGCCTTATTTAAGGACGCGTTTAGATTGGTCTTGGAATTCGTAAGGAAGCTGTTTATTGACGCTTTCAGCCAGGCCAGGAGATGGGGGATACTTTTTTTCCGCCTTTCCACCAGATTGAGGTTAAATCCCAGACCAAACAGGCCGGTCATATGGGTCAACGCTCGCTGGGTCAGGACTGATTGATGGGACACCATCGCATAAGTTGCCCAGCGTACGGCCATAAACAGCAGCCGTGCTTGCTCGGGGGCTATTTCCGGCTTCCGGTCATAATAACTTACCGTATGCCGCCCATCGATGGACATGACTTCCCTGGCTTTAAGGGCTTTTGTTTGTTCCCCCACAGTGACAAAGAAAGATTTTGCTTTTAATGTAAAAGGCAGGGACAATAGGCGGGCGCGCAAGGTCCTGACGTGAGCCGGATCAAATTGTATGGCTTGATTATTGGCCGGGTAAGTTCTCAGCACTGATTGAATCCTGGCTTTGAACTGAATAATGTTTTTTTTAAGCAACCCTTTGAACTCAAAGGCCAGCAATGCTTTGAGCAGCACGTCCATTTCGTCGCGCAGTTCAGGCAGCAGCAGGCCCGGCTTCACGGCCAGGGCTTTTTGATTCTGCGCCAAAAGCCGCTCCAAGGGCGTGCATTTCCCTTTGAGAATATCCCAATAGGGATTGACCAAATCCACCCGGGTGAGGCGCGGCCGGATGGTGACCACATTAACCGCCCGGGCCTTTAGCGCCTGCTGAATTTGGGCGGTGTGAAACCCGCCCGTAATTAAAGCAGCCAGGGGCTGATGTCCGGCCTGCATGGCCCGGATCATGTTTAAGGCCAGCTGGCGGCTGCGTTGGCAGGCCAGACGGTAAAAATCCCGGGCAGCCTGGCAACGCTCCTTCAAGACCTGAACCGCCTCCAAAAGTGAACCGTTCAAGGCCCCTTGATCACCCAAATAAGCGCTGATCCCCTCAATGCCCCTGCCCGCTGCGTCCCAGTTGGCCCATTCTTCCGGGCTCATGCTGATGCTCAGCAATTTTTCCATTTCATCAAGGGTGTGCACCTGCTGATCCAAGCGCCGCTCATCGGGGCTGTTATACAGGCGCTCCCGGATCAGCTGTTCCGCCTTCGCAAGGTCAGGCTGCACGTCATCCTGATTTAGGGACGCGTCGGGCAGGGGGCGCAAATAAGCCTTAAGCCCGCTCAGGCCTGTGGTATCAATGTGATGCACGCCGCACTGCTGTAACAGATAGACGCCATACTTGCGCAATGGCCATCGGCCTGCCTTAAACGCCTCCCGCCCTTTGTCAAAAACCAGCAGCGGCTCATGGTATACTTTGGCTTTGAGGTTGTTGAGCTGTTCGCGCACATCCCAGACATAACCCAGGGTTTCATTAGTTAAAAAACTCATGGCCAGGTGGTAGCTGCGGTCATAACTGTCCTGATTTTCCATGCCTTGGAGCTGCAGCGGCTGAGCACTGAGACTGGCGGCCAGTTCCGCCCCACTGAGGCGGCCTTGCCTGACCAGATAACGCCCGACCTGGGCCTTGATGGCTTGAAGGGGAAATGTCCTGAGCTTGTCCACGGTCACGGTCCGGCTGGTACCTTCCAATCCCACCAGAGCCAACCCTTGTTGACGGAGATGATCCAATAGCCCGGCAATATGTTGCTGGACCTCGGCATGACAGTGCAAATCTTCTATGAGCACCACCAGCGGCCGGCTGGGGTCGTCAATCCGGACCGACTGAATAGCACCCCATTTCCGGGGGATGTCAATGGTCTGCCGGCCCAGCTTGATGACATTAGGTCCGGTGGCCAAATTGACCGGATTAAAGGCCCAAATAAAGGAAGGCGCAAGAAGGCTGTAAAGAAGCAGCATAACCGTCAGGCGCAAGACATTTTTAAAATGATTTTTGTTCATAGAATAGTCTTTCCTACTCTGAAAATTCTAAAATAGAAGGATTTAGGTCAAGCTGCCCTTCCTCCAATTGATCATCTTTTAAGTATACCTTTAACTGTTTTTGGATTCCATTGCGGTTAAGCTATATATTTAAATTCCAATATTTTAACGACGGACTGTTTCAAAAAGAACGTTCCCCATTGTGATTTTATGGGCAAGCCGAGGATAAAAATATCCGTATCCGCAGATGACACAGATTACAACCTTAAAAAATTATGGATCTAAATAATGCTTTTGATGTACGTGACCCGTCCCAGAGTTTTTTTTGCTTTAATCGCTTAATCTGCGTCATCTGTGGATAAATGCACTTTTATATTTTCAAAGCTTTGATCATACGGAGCCAAAGATAAAAAATCGCTCATAGCAATGGTCTGCTCGGCCTGAACGAAAAAGACCGATAAAGAGCACTGGTTGACCTGGAGTGGTTGTGTTAGGATAAAGCCGCACCAACCCTTTCCGTGGAGGTGATTCTATGTGGGCTTACATCGCTGCCAATTGGCAGGTCTTGTTACTCTATGGCGGATTATTGGTTCTGGCCTTCGTGGCGGCGCTGCTGGTACGGCGTCTGCTCAGCCGCTTGCTTTACCGGTTCGTGGAATTTAAAACCGACTTGATTAATAAAAAAGAGTTTTACCAATCGCTCAGGCCAGGCACCATTCTTTTATTTTTTTTCTTTGCTTCTCTGATTTCAATTACCCCGGCCATGCCCAGTGATTTTCCGGAAGTAATCATTCAACGCTTGATGTTCTGTGCTCTGATCCTGGCTGTGGGCTGGCAACTGGCTTCCCTGGTCAGCCTGGGCAGTGATTTCATTATCCGCCGGCACACCACAAAGGAACCAGACAATCTGCTGGCGCGCAAAATCAATACCCAGGTGGTGGTACTGCGTCGGCTCCTGCACGCAGGGGTGATTATTATCACCTTGGCCTTTATGCTTATGGTCTTTCCGCCCATCCGCAATGTGGGTGCCGGCTTGTTTGCTTCCGCCGGCATCATCGGTATTATGGCCGGCATGGCGGCCCGGCCCACCCTGGGTAATCTGGTTGCCGGGCTGCAGATCGCCTTTGCTCAGCCGATTCGCATTGATGATGTGGTCATTGTGGAGAACGAATGGGGCTGGATTGAAGAAATCCGCAGCACCTATGTGGTGGTCCGAATCTGGGATCTTAGGCGTATGGTGCTGCCCATCTCTTATTTTATTGAAAAGCCTTTTCAGAACTGGACCCGCCAGACTGCCGACCTGCTGGGCACGGTTTTTTTATACACCGATTACACCGTGCCAGTACAAGCCGTGCGGGAACACTTATTTAAGGTTCTCGATGGCACGCCTCTGTGGGACAAAAAAGTGTGGAATCTTCAGGTGACGGACAGCACGGACAAGACCATGGAGCTAAGGGCTTTGATGAGCGCGCCCAATTCTTCCCAAGCCTGGGACCTGCGCTGCTATGTGCGCGAGCAAATGGTCGCTTTTTTACAGGAGCATTATCCCCAGAGCCTGCCCAAAATCCGCGCCAGCCTGGAGCCCCAATCCCAACAGAACAGGACCAACCAAGCGTCACCATCAGCACCATAAAGCCCCTGCGCCGGTAAAGGTTCTTTACTTCCGGCCCTTGTGGAGGTAGGGACTCAATACGCCAGGTCATACGGTGCCAGCCATTTAACGGCCATTTATTGCCACGCGGACAACACATTTTCGGGCCATTCATTAACCGGCACTAAGGCTTACAAGGCAAATCCTAATGAAGCATAAGCACTGGTTGTGCTTATTTCATCCAGACTGCGATTCAAAGTTATATCCAAAGTGGAATCCAGAAAAGAAACACCTATACCCATGGTCAGCCAGTTATTGAATGCTATTGAATTGGATCTTTTCGAGTAGAATCCCGCTCTCAAAACAAAGAAGTTCCTAATCTCCAATTCACTCCCCAGGTTAAATTGTAAATAGTTATCGCTGGTTCTGGTTTGCACCTCGGTGGTCGCCAAGCCGTTAAAACCCAACTCAGTGTTTTTAAAATGATAGGCCAGGCCAATACCGGGCATGCCATAATCGTCAAATTCTTTCCAAATAATACCAAGGCGCCAAACCGTAGCAGGCGTAATCATCAGCCCAGCTGTAAAATTGGATGCGTTTTCAAAGGAGCCGTTGCTAATCCCCACAGTGATGAAGTCATTGGGTTTAAAACTGAGTCCAACCACCGTTTGTATGGAAGAATAATAGTGAGTATACAGATTCGGGTCATTGTAACCAGGAATAAGGTAATAGAAGTTGTAGAATTTTTTAATCTCCGCAAGGGCGATGCCTACATTGATGGCTTTAATAATAGGGAACGCCACGGATAGGCTTTTGGTATCCAGGGGCTTGGGCGGTTGTTGATAATTGTATTCCAAAATGGCTCCATAGGCCAGCCCAATGTCCAAGGTGCTGATTGGACCAATACCAGCCGGATTGCCTATAACACTATTGAGATTGTCATTAACCGCTATTGAGGTATGACCCATGGCATAAGTGCGGGTTAGAAACCCTGTTGCTTCCGAGGCCTTGCTATTTTTTCCGGAAGTATTTTCTGGTGGCGTGCTATTGGAGGAGGCCTGGCGGTCCTCCTTTTTTTCAGCAAGGTTTTGTTCGGCAGTTCCCTGTCCGGCGATTGCGGACGGCTTTGGGAGGTGCTCCTCATCTTTGGCCTTGGCCAAGTTGATGTAAGTGGCAAGTGTATCCAGAGTCAAAGGAATCAAATTTTGCACATCCGGCTTTTCACTGCTTAGATTTTTGATATACGCTTCATTTAATGAAAAGAACTTGTTAGTCGCGCCATCTTTGAAATAATAAATACGTCCGTCAAATGTTGGCTTAACGTCAACGCAAACAATATTATCCATATAAAATCCGTACTTAAATATTAATACATCGCCCATGCACAGCGTGGGCAAGAAGAGCAGCACACCCAAAAAGGCCAACCAGCTTTTGCTCATAACAATTCCTTTCTTTTGTTTCTTATAGGATAGCTTATACCCTTGCTTTATTACAAATAAAGTGAAGACGCGATCATTTTTTCCATTCGCCATTCGCACCCGCCGTTGCCGGCTCCTGCACCCCTCAACTGGCTAACGGGCTTTGCCTTCAAGTCCTTTTTGTGGACAAATCATTTTTTACATCATCAAATCCACTAGGACCATCAGGCGACTGAGACGTTCGTATTATGGTTTTTGTCTACAAATAGCAGGTGCTCTTTTTAATTGGTTTTTATATTTATGCAAAGCCAGATGCAAAATATGGACATCCAGTCGATCAACTCCCAGGATCATGGACAGGGATGATCGAAGCAATTGCATATCATAGTCTCCTTGTCGGATAATCATTATAATTAAAGTGGGACGCGCCTGTTTATTAATATCGTTAACATTATTAACATGTTGTGCCGGTGTGTAACTTTTTGTAAATACAAGCCCATGAAAACAAATAAATCTCAATTAAAACAGAATTAATCGGAGTCCGGATTTCAAAGGATTCCAAGAAAGCGCTTCGGAAGTTGGCTGAAGATCAGGAACGCTCTATTTCCTGGCTGGTGGCCAAGATTATAGAGGGATATCTGAAGATGAATTGAAATCGAATTCTAATTGTGGGGCTTCCGGGTTTGTTTCTTATACTTTTTCCGGCATTCCTGCGCATCTTTTTTATTCTGCAATGGCTTGAACAATCTGAAATAGGCCGCAGGCATGACGCCTTCATACTGGGTTCTTTTAATATCCTTAAAGGTCTCTTTAAAAAATAATTCTTCTCCAATGATCTCCGGATAAGGCTCCCAATAAATCACTTCCCCGATGCCGACTTGGATAATCATCTTGGCGCATAGGTTATTTGGGAAATAAGTGGAATAAATCCGGAAATTTTCCAGGCTTATACTGCCGGTCAGAGCAGATTGAATAATTGCATTTTCTTCCGCGTGCAAGACCCGGCAGAAATCCATTTTTTTAACAAGTTTCATTTTTTTAACTCTTCAGACAAGTCAGGCCCCCCGGAAACATCTATTTTTTTATCATTTCCATAATTTTATCACTTTTTTCATTGCTCTTTTCCGGTAATAGGCATCTTTAAAACAAAAACTGAATTTGTGACATTCGCTTTTATAATCCAATAATCCCTTTACAACTTCTTTGGAATCTTTGGCCCCATTAAATATTTTGGCCTAACTTACGAGCGTTGAGAAATCGGATAAGTCATCCAGAATTAACAAACCACAAACAAGCTGCCCTTCCTCCACGTCATTCCAACCCGCACTCACAATATAGCCATCATCATTAACAATAATGGCTCCAACTTGGCGGCTGATACAATTGGATCGAACGGCCATGGCATATGCAGAATAGTTAATGTGCTGTCTATCTTTGGTTTTGCCGTGTCAAAAAAGGGAAGATAACGAGGATATACGGTGCCAGCTACTGATTTTATATGCAGAAGATCATTAATAGCTCACGCAAAGGACACCAAGGCGCAAAGAAGGACCAACCAAGCGTCATAAGCTTTTTACCTTTGCATCCTTCGCGACTTAGCGTGAGAAAGAGCATTTATTCTACATTTAATTTGCTTTTATTGGCGCCTTTGCGGGCTTAGGAGGCGGTTTTCGCCGTTTCCGCCAGCAGGCGGTCCTGCAGCCATTCCAATTCTTCCTTGCTGCCGCCCTGCCCAAACATAAGAGTGGCGCTATCGGAAACCACGGCCAGAGTCAGCGCCCGGTTGCGATTCGGATCCCGCATGATTTTAATCTCTTCTATATCTTTAAACGCGATCACTGTACGATCGAGCTCTTTATTCATCCAGGTCATGCCCACCGCCACGGTTTGTTTATCCACGGTCATCTGGAAACCCAAAAAGGAAACCACCAATAAAATTAACCCCATCATGCCACAGGGTATAATAATCTCCACGGCTTTGAGCAAATAGGCTGCTGCGCCTCCGCCGATCAGAAACACCAGGGCTAGCCAAAGCGAGCCCTTGCCGCTCTGAGAGGCAATGAGGGCAGAGACGGTTTCCTTTAATTGAATGCGCTTACCGGGGAATGTGCCCCTTTGAAATACCGCTGCGTTTAAGGGTGCCTGCCCATTGCTGCTCCTGCACGGAGCTGTCCAGATCCTGGGGATAGCGCGCTGAGAATCCGCCGGAAGCTGCTTCTTCCACGATCGGAAGCTGTAGCATCTTGGCCAAGGCTTCCAAAGGTTGGCGCTCTTGTCCATGACGCAGGAGAATCTCCAAATTGACCAGACTGGCCGCCCCAATGACCACGGTTTTGGCGTGAAGGCGTTCATGAATTAAATAAAAGACAAAAGTCCTTTCCACCCGCCTTCTGGTGCGAATGTCCAAATACTCTTTTCTAATGCCAATATAACGGCTCAAAGGTTCCTGCCATTCCGCCGCGCCGATCAGGGCCTTCTTGCGGTAACTTATGCCTTGCGGTGACACAGTGACCCTGGTGCTGTAAAAATCCTGCTGGGCAAAAAACAACAGGGCCAGCCCAAATAACAGAAGCACACTCATCAGCGGAGGCACAAGGTCTGCATGAACACCCTGCTGCCATTGGCTGTGTAGGGTACTGCCCGCAGCCCCCATCAACCCTAGTCCCACAAAGGTCAGCACTATGCCCATCAGATAATTGCCATTTTCCTGGTGCGTCAGGGGCTCAAAAGCACTAGGGGCGGTTGCATTAGATTTCTCCTGCGTGAGCAAAAAGGCACGCATTTTATCCAGGGTGCGTTGATCAGCTTTGATTTCTACCCAGCCTAAGCCGCCGAAGAGCAAGCCAAACCCCATAAACGCTAGGGGAACGAGCTTGCTCGCGGAACCCATACTGTCCGGCTGGATGAAGTTGGCATAAACGCCAACCACCACCCCGACCATCAGAAAAAATAGGCCGAAAAGGATAAACGCTGACATCACATTAGTACGGAGTTTGTCGGGATTCATCATCACCTCTTGAAATTTAAAAAAGCGTAAGGTTCGGTTCTATTGACTATTACCGGAGGCATAGGCTGAGAGTTTAAGGTTAAATAAGTTTTTTTTAATCTCTTTCCTCGTAGAAAATGCCTGTACATCAAATATTCGGGAAATGCGTGTGAAAACATTTTTTCACCTCTCCCATGCCACATCCCATTTCCAGGCCTGGGGATCGGTTTCTATTTTTTTCACGGCCACATTTTTCAAATGCAGCAAATCGCCTATGCCTTTTAGATAGCCGCACATGTACTCCCGTAAAAAGGGGGGGTAGTCGGGGTAGTCTTTTAATATCATGGTGAAGTGTTGATCTTTAAAATTTTCAATCGAGGCCTCACCGCATTCATAAAAAGAACTCCATATCTTGGCTACTCGTTTAACCACAAATTCCACCGAAGGAATGCGAATAAAAATTTGATAAAAGCGCGGCAAGCTGTCTTTGGCCATTTCATAAGCCAGCTTCTGCAACGCCAGGGGATCGTCGGGGTAAAGCGTCCTGGCCAGCATGGCCACACTGTTGGTCTCTTCATTGGTATCAAGTTCCCGCCAGGAGATAGCCATGGCATTCAGAAAAACGTCACGTGCCTCCGGACCAAGTGAGGCCAGATATTTCTCCTGAATCTCCTGAGGTTGCTTCTTAAGGATTCGTCTCATCGTGTCTTCCGCACTGCCTTTGACCTTGGCCATGACCTCACCTCTTATAGTCCGACAGCCGGTTATCCCTGCCCAAGAGAACCGGTTGCCTTTATCCTAAGTTACTATCGGTGTAGGTGTAACGCTTGCTTTAATGCGTTTCTTTCGTGACAAGAACCAATCATACAAGGGCAAGGGATCAAGAATGATTGTCACAAATCCCGCAGGTTTAAAATTAATCAGAAGTACTATCCAATAATTTATGTCTTTCTATTAATTGGTTCCTGTTGCGAAAAAGAGTTGTCGGAAATTAACCTCTGGCCGTAGTCGTTATGCGGGCATACACTTGGCCGGAATCCAGCAATTTTTAAAGTGTTGTTCTGAACCCCGGCCAAAACCATACCGGGCTGATGGAAACATGATCTGCCCACCATTGCGGCCTGCAACAAAATCTAAAGAATATATTTTTAAATCTGTGTACTCGGTGGAAAAATAATCTTTTCATTTTCATAATTCAGGTAATATCCTTTCTAACGCATTTGTGGTCTAATGCCTGTTTGGGTTAATCTTGACTCACGCTAAGTAACAGCCAATGGGCTGATTTCCATTTCCTACGAGGACGACGATGCGCAATTATGTTTACATTGCCACCAGCCTGGACGGCTTTATCGCCCGCCGCGATGGTTCCCTGGATTGGCTAACCAAATTTGCTAATCCCGGTCAGGAAGATTACGGATATGTCGCATTTATGGAAAACATGGATGCCGTGGTCATGGGGAGAAAAACTTATGAGTTCGTGAAAAGCATGGGGGCGTGGCCTTACACCAAGCCGGTTGTGGTCTTATCCCGGACTTTGCCACCTTCGGAACAACCAAACTTGATTGAGGTGGTCGCCAACGAGCCGCCGATGGTGGTGGAAAAATTAACCCAAAGAGGCTTCCGCCATTTATACATTGACGGCGGCCAAACCATTCAACGCTTCCTCAACTATAACCTTATCGATGAGCTGATTATCACCCGGGTGCCGCTGCTGCTTGGCGCCGGCATTCCCCTTTTCGGCCACCTGCATCGCGAACTTCCCCTGCAGCATCTAAAAACCATTGCCTTTAAAAACGGATTGGTTCAAAGCCACTATCAAGTGATGAAATAGGGTTGGTCGAATGGAAGGGTAACCCGTAGGGTCAGGTCGGCGAATCCAAATAAGGTTTGATTTTCTGGGCAATCAGTTCGGCTTTAGTTTTATCAATAAACAAGGCCACCAGATTCTTGACCTTATTGCAGGCTTTCTTAAGTTCCTCATTATTCAGTGGGGTTTGTTCCAATTCCTTGGCTATAATCCGCTTATAGGTTTGCACATAATCGTTTCCCAGGACCTTGTTGATTTCATGAATGATAATTTTCTGTTTGTCGGTTATTTGTGTGGGACGATCCTCCATGGCGGTCATTTGATTATAGTCCTAAATCTTTCATGATTCTCTGGAACAGATGAATCACGATGATGACAAAAAGGGCGCCAAAAAAGAATATGAGACTGGCCACAATGTCTTTGGTGGCTGTATCCAGTATGGAATAAAAAGGTATCAGCAAATAGCCCAGAACAAAAAGCGCGATCAAGGCAGTCAAGATGTTCCAAGTGGATTTAACGATGCCACCGGGGATGGCATGGCGCAGTTTGAGCGCCCGGAAAAGCGCCACCAAAATGGCCACAATCGCGGCAATGTCAATGATAAGCGTTAAGTTCATCGTCATAATGATCCTCCCTTTTTTCATATCCAATTTCGTGCTGCAAGCCGCAAGGCATTTGATTCGAGCAGAACCGCAACGCTTAGTCCGCCGGATCGTATCGATATATATTTAAACGATAATACTTTTGCCTGCACATGGCAAGTATCGTCTTTCTCATACAAAGGTTAAGTTTTTATAATATTAGGAAGTTTGAAAATAAATTTGACCTGCCCGGTTAGAGTAAGTAAACTTACACTAAAGCTGATTATTACTTCCCAGCGAGGTTGTTCATGGCCCTGATATACCGACGACTTATCCTAAGTCTGCTGGCTGGATTAATGGCTGCCTCCGTTCAGGCCGTGCCAAAGGAATCCAAAGCTATTCCCAAAGACTCACCCCGTTTATCCGTCCACGCTTCGTCCTATACGCTGGCTGATCCCAGGGTAGCCCTTCGAAAAATTCACCAAGTGCAGGATAAAAAAGACAAGTCCCAAGTCATGGCCTTGATCAAAGCTTATCGTGAAAATAACAAACGCAGCGACGGGTACAGCCTTTCTATTCAAATCTCCATTTTGCAAACTCTGGCTGCCCTGAAATCACCGGCTGCCGTGCCTTTCTTGCTTCAGGAATTTCGCACCAATAATGACGTCCACTATAAAGATGAAATAGTTTTTGCCCTGGGCGAAATCGGTGACCCTAAGGCTGTGCCTGAACTGCGGGCGTATTTACAGGACTTAAAAAGCCGCCGGCCACAGGATCCGATGATACGCTATCAATGGGAAACCTATGTCCAGCGGGTGCAGGAAGCCCTGCAGAAACTCAAGGCCCTGCCATGAGAAAAGCTCTGATCTGGCTGGTGCTGTCGTCGGCAGCCCTGCTGCTCGGGCGCCTCCCAGTCCATGCCAGCCAACCCCTGGTGGCCGTGGTGGTCAATGATACCCTGGCACCTTTGATCCAGAATGAACTGAATCAGTATCAACAGGATTTGATCAATGAAGGCTACGGCGTGACCATTACCGCCTGGACTCTGGCCGGTTCCACGCCGGCGCAATTAAAAGACTATCTTATCAGCCAGCAACCTCACGGTCTGGTAGGCGCGGTCTTGGTGGGTGACCTACCTATTGCTTTGTATTATCACGCCAATGATTTTTACGGAGCCGCCTCCACCTTTGCCTGTGATCTTTATTATATGAACCTCAACAGCACCTGGACTGACAGCAACAGTGATGGTAAGTTTGACACGGTGTCCGGCGATAGCCGCCCTCAAATCTGGGTATCCCGCCTGGTGGCGTCCAACTTGCCGGCTATGGGTACCATGGAAGATTTGGTCAAAAATTATTTTGCCAAGAACCATGCTTACCGCACCCAGAATAAGACGTTGCCTCAGCGCGCTTGCGCCATGATTTATACCAACCCTCCCCACGACAATGGCTGGTCTCTCAGCTGGGCCAATACCTTGGGACTGGCTTACAGTGATTACGAGGCCATCGGCAATCCGGATTTTACCACCACCACGTACCGCGCCAAGCTGGCCGCTGGTTATGAATTCATGTACCTCTGCGCTCATTCTTCGGCCAGCCTGCATCAATTTGAAAACGGCTCTTACCACAACAGCTCCATTCCCGGCGACAATCCCAAGGTCTGGTTTTACAATCTTTTCGCCTGTTCTAATTGCGATTACACTTACACCAACAATATGGGCAGCTGCTATATTACCACCGCTGATGGCGGCTTGGTGGCCGACGGCAGCACCAAAACCGGCGGCATGCTGAGTACCTATTATTATATGGAGGCTCTGGGCCAACATCAGTGTTTCGGAGAGGCTTTCAAGGCTTGGTGGCAGCATGTGCTTATTAGTTCGACAAATGACACCTATATTTCCTGGTTTTATGGCATGGTGCTCCTCGGCGACGGTACGCTGACAATCGCTCCGCAGAGCGCCCTGCCTACGGCCACCTTCACGCCCAGTATTTCTGCCACGGCTTCCCCCACTGCTACCATCAGCCCAACCGCCACCCCTACACCCACCGCGACGACGTCTCCCGTGCTTACCGCTACTCCCCTGGTCACAACTACCGCAACCTCGAGCTGCACCAGCACCCCCACTTTACCACCTGTTTTAAGTCCGGATATAAACCAGGCGTTGTTAGCCTATCCCAATCCTGCCAAAGACCAGGTCTTTTTCCAGCTGCCGCGCAATCCCGACAGTGCCGCTATTTTATCTATTTACAATTTGGCCGGCGAAAGGATAAGCACCATCATGGTGCCTGTGGCTGCGTCAGCCCAAACCACGGTCACCTGGACCTGCAAAGACGTGGCTGCCGGACTTTACCTGGCTCGCCTTACCCGGAACGGCCAGGAAATAGGCCACTGCAAAGTTGCCCTGATCAAATAAAGCTTTCCACGCTCGCCTAAAAGCCATAAAATTTGTCAAACATAATGAACGGAGGTCTTGTCATGGATTTTTCAAATCTCCTACGGACCCGCTATAGCGTGCGGGCCTATCAACCCACTCCAGTGCCTGATGAACTTTTACAGCAAGTGCTTGAGGCGGCGCGGCTGGCGCCAACCGCTGCCAATCGGCAGCCCTTTCGATTGTTGGTGGTTCATACCTCCGGCAAGCAGGAAGAATTATTAAAGCTTTATCCCCGACCCTGGTTTACTCAGGCCCCTTTGCTCATCGGCGTATGCGCCTTGCCAAGCCAGGCCTGGGTGAGATCCTTTGACCAAAAAAACTACGCCGACGTGGATGCTGCCATTGTGATGGACCATCTCATCCTGGCTGCGACGGCAGCCGGTTTGGGCACCTGCTGGATCGCAGCGTTTAATCCCCAGGCAAGCCGTGACCTTTTCCATCTTCCGACTGAGGTGGAACCCATAGCCTTCACACCCCTCGGTTATCCAGCGGATGCGGTCAGACCCAAATCGCGGCAATCACTGGACCAGCTGGTTCGCTATGAACGCTGGGACTGATCCCTAAGGAACCATCCGCCAACCGGCATCCTCCTCGACACTGGTTGACGCACGCAAATCAGGTCATTATAATGACCCTGTCATTTCTGACCCGCACTTTAAGGGTATCCTCTTCAGGAAAGGAAAACAGCATATGGCCCTGCGTCACTGTTATGTTTATGCCCATCCGCAGCAATCCAATTGGAACGAGGTTTTGGAAAAGCTTCATCAAGCAAGTGGTTGGGAGACCGACCGGATCCAGGACCACATCGAGCAAAATAAAATGTTTATTATTGAAAAAATTGAAGAAGCCAAGGCGCTTGCGCTTATTCAGGAGTTTCATCAACTCCATACTCTGGCCAGCATGGACAACCTCCCTCCTCGTTTTCAAAAGCTATTCTCCAGATTTAACCAAGGCTTTGAAATAACTTGGAACTGGTTTGCGGCTATATTTCATATAGTGTGGTATTTTTTTGCAGGCTTGTATGCAAAAATGATCTTGCTAGCTTTAGCTGTTTATTGGCTGGAATATATTTTTTATTGGACATTTGATTACGGTATAAGTTGGATACTCATATTTACTTATGCCGGACTGTTTGGTAACTATGATTTTTATCTGCGCTCAGTCAAGGGAGAAAAACTCTGGCCCAAAGCACCCTGGCGCTCTTTCAAACCGGTCTTTTGGGTGCTATTGATAGGCACCTTGGCCTTTGTCCTTTTTCAAGAAATATTGTCCAATCATTGGGAAGCACAAATCGGTCGAAAAAATATTTCCGTACTGTCTGTTGCCGAAGGCTCTTTCCAATCTATTCCCGGTGACTGGCAACTTAATATTGATCCCCCCAAAACAATAGAAATGCAAATAGCCCAGGAGATCACCCCTGAAAAAGTGGTTGACCAAAAAACCATTCCAGCAAACTATGTAGGCTTTACAAGCGCTTGGGTTCCCGGGTTGAAGGCTGTGATTATCATTAAGAACGATGGTGCCGCCAAGAATGAGCCTGCTGAAAAAGGCATGATCTCAATTATTCAGCGCCATGTTTTCCAAGACACAAATCCGAAAGATGATATAAATGTGCGTCAAGCTTTCGACACTTTATATCCGGAAAATTTTTCTCCTCTTTTAAAATTTCTCCATCTTTTTTACGATTTCAGCCAAAGATCCTTAACCTTAACCACAGCCATGGAATCCGTGACCTATACCAAAGTTGGAAACCAACTGTGGGGTACCCTTAAATTGAATAATTATATGGACGAAGCCAGAAAAAAGGCTTTCGGCCAAAAATGGATCAATTGGACCATTGTCAATCATCAGATGATTTGCATTCAAACCTCGGTCTATTTGCCCTATACCCGCGAAGTGGATCAGGAAGTCAAGCAGTTCCTAAGGTCCTTTAAAAAATCCCGTTAAAAAAGTTATTATGGCCTCTAAGCCAAGCGCCTGAAAGCAGGCGCTTGGCTTTCTACATTCCCTTACTGCTTTAACTTCTTGACTAGAAGATCTTTATACCCGTCAACACTCACCTGTTTTTATCAAAATTACGTTTTCACTTAAGCACCCTGCTGCTCCTGCCGATAATATTAAATGACAGCAATATAATGTTTGATTATTATAGTCATCGAGGTTCGTATGTCTGATCCTGTACCTGAATTGGTCCCTGATAACGGCACTGGTCAAGTCATCACTGTTAACGTCAACAGTGATGTTTTGACTGTTGAAAAGCAATTAAAAACCCTGGAAAAAAAATATGGCCTGGCCGACAAAAACATTCGTGAGATGGAAATGGTGGCCGGCGAGCTGGTGGAAAACATTTTAAAACATCATGGTCACGGTAAGATCACCCTGACCTACCACCCCGGCAGCCCCCCTTATGTGGAACTCTTATCAGAAAACGAAGGCACGCTGTCACCCCAGTCTTTTAAAGACGGGGTATCCACCAAAAACACGGCCGGCCTGGGCCTGGGGGTTATTAACCGCTTGTCCGATGCAGTCAGCTATGAGCAGAACGGCAAAGTGCTGCGCATCCGGACAGTGAAATATACCCAGCCTTTTCCCGTTCGTTCTGAAATCGCCGTACTCAGTTATCCGCTGATGCTGCGTGATCATTGCAATGGTGATGGCTATCTGATTCATCGCAATCATGCTGACCTTTTTTGTGTTATCGACGCCCTCGGTCATGGCGAAGATGCCCACCAAAGCACTGTAGCCGTTCAAGGTGTTTTGGCCCAGCATCACAGTCTGGGATTGGAAGCCATGCTTTACGAGGCGCACAAAGCACTGAAGGACCGCAGACTGCGCGGGGCTGCCGTTTCGTTGGTAAAAATCGACTATGACGCCAAGGCGGTACTGTTCTGCGGTCTGGGCGATGTGATGGTTAAAATTTTTCTTCCTCACGAAGACAAGAGCCTTTATCCTTTGCCGCAGGAAGGCATCGTAGGTGATCTGTGGCGCACCTTGCAGGTTCAGCAGTTTCCTTTGGTCCCGGGTGCACTGATCGCCATGTTTTCCGACGGGCTCTCGGGCAAGCTCTCCATCCCGAAGACATCGCGCCAAGAACATCCCGTACACTTGGTGAATCGTTTAATGGATCAATTCGGCCGGGCCCATGACGACCGGACTTTGCTTTTGGCTAAACTGTTGTAGCTTAAGTTTGGGCACCCCGAAGGCGCCTTATTAACATGCCCAGGAGGCAATTATGGCTACCATTAAAATGGATCTTAAAAATCTGCGCTGTCCCCAACCCATTCTCAAAATCACAGCCAAGTCGGTATCCCTGAGCAGCGGTGACATCATCGAGGTGGAAGCCACTTGCCCCACCTTTGAAAATGACATCCGCAACTGGTGCGACAAGGTTGGCAAGACCCTGGTACTCTTGCAGCAGGATGAACAGGGTGTCTACCACTGCCAGATTCGGGTCTAGCAGGAAGAAAGACGTGAAGTAATAAAGACCGGCAACAGCCATTAACTTTAGAAAGGTGATAATCTTATGGCCAAGGACAATCCCATTGATCCCCGTGTGCTCACAGAACTGCAAGCCCATGTGGAGGTCATGAAAAAAATCGAAAGCGGCGACCCGGAGGCGCGCACCCAGGAGGATTCTTCCATCGCGATCATGGCGCAACTGGGTAAACTCATTAATCAGATCGCGCTCATTAACCAGGAATCCATCAATCAATCCATGGACCTTTCTCTGGCCATTGCCCAATTTCTAAACGTGCTTAACCAAGTGGCCGTGGGTAATTTTCACATCCAGGCTTCCACCGATTATTCCAGCGAAGCTCTCAATGCGCTGGGCCAGGGCATCAACATGGCCGTGGAAAAAATGGAGGAGCGCAGTAAACTGGAAGAATTGATGAAAGAACTTTCCACACCCGTGCTCTATGCCTGGGAGGGCGTGGTGGTCATGCCCCTCATCGGCACCTTGACCAGCAACCGGGCCCAGGAAGCAATGGAAAAGATCTTGAATGCCATCACCAATTATGGCGCCAAGATCGCCATTGTTGACATTACCGGCGTGCCCGTCATCGATTCCATGGTAGCCCAGCATCTCATTAAAACCGTCAAGGCTGTCAAAATTTTAGGCAGCGACGCCATCATCACCGGCATCTCAGCCGAAGTGGCGTCCATCCTGGTTAAAATCGGCATTGAGATCGAACAGTTCATCACCCGCCACAGCCTGCGCGAAGGCTTGCAACACGCCATCCGCTTGATCGAGGCTAAAAAATGAAACTTCCTGTACCCTTGCTGAAAATAGGGTCGGTGTTATTGGTTCCCATTGAGGTGGAATTGCTCGATGAGATGGCCGAAGAGCTCCAAATCAATATCCTGAAAAAAATTGAGGACCATAACCTGAGAGGGCTTATTCTGGATGTCTCTACGGTGGAATTTATTGATTCCTATTTGGCCCGTATCCTGATCAATGTGGGCCGCGCGGCCCGCTGCCTGGATTGCGATACGGTAGTGGTGGGCATTACCCCCGATGTGGCCATTACCCTGACCCAGATGGGGCTTACCTGGAGGGGCGTCAAGACGGCTTTAAACGTGGAGGAAGCCATGACGATCATCGCCAACCATGACTGACAGAGAAACCATCGCTATCACCGACGCCAACCGGGTCGTTTCCGTACGTGTGGCTGTTCGCCAGCTGATGGACACCCATCTTGGGTTTAGCAACCTGGAGCGCATGCAGGTAATTACCGCGGTCTCCGAACTTAGCCGCAATATCTGTGATTATGCCGGCCAAGGTGAAGTGGATATGATGGTAATCATAAGAGACGGCAAAAGAGGCATTAAAATCATTTTTCAAGATACCGGGCCGGGCATTCCCGATCTGGAGGCAGCTATGCGCCCAAAATCTGTTTCAGAATACACCAAGGGTATGGGCATCGGCCTCAGTGGCAGCAAAAAGTTAGCCGATGAATTTGATATTAAAACCGGGGCCGGCCAGGGTACCATCATCACCTGGATCAAGTGGGAACGCCGGCCAGGCCAGGTTTGAACTCCCACTATTCCTCATTTTTTATCCTTTACCATATTTCTTTAATGCTTTAGCGCGCTTGCCGATAGTAACGCATCCCGGCTAAGCAGCCGCTGTTTTAACCCTGCTATTAGTCCCGGCAAAGGGCCGGGAACTCCAAGGAGGCATGATGAAACTCAAATCGCCTACATTTGTCCTTAGCGCGGCCTTAGCCCTGGCCATTCTAACCGGATGCGCCAGTATGCCTAAAGTGCTTGAACCCATGTCCCCTACCCTTACCTTTAAAAAATTTAATTCCGTAGCCATCACACCTCAGGGCGTCAAGTTCGAGGTGGACATGGAAATTAAAAACAACATGCCCATCACCTTGCCTGTTAGCCGCATGGACTATACTTTTGAAATCAATCATAAACCTTTGGTTACCGGCAGCTATGACCGTTTTGATGTGTTCTCCGGTCGGCACCGCCAAGTAGTCTCTTTTCCCTTCATACTGACCTGGGAAAATCTGGTAGCGCAAGTGGTTTCCAAGTCGAAAAACGCCAGTTACCAGGCTGCCTTTAGCGGTACCCTGTTCATCAACACGGACCTGCCCTTTCGTGAAATTCCCTTTAGGATTGAAAAAGCCCGGCCGGTACCGCAACTGCCTCTGCTTAGCTTTTACCGTACCGAAGGTTCGCCCTTCGGAGATCACTTTACCATTCTGCTGAAACTTAAAAACGGCAATACCTTTCCCATCACTCTGGCCCAGGCGGACACACGCATGCACATGAATAACCAGGTCTACACCTTAGTGCAAGGTCAGAGCGAGATGGTCTGTGGTGCCGGCGAGAGCCAGGTTATATCTTTGTTGATGACCAACACCTTGGGCAAGGGCATCAGCATGTTGGCCAACGCCCTGATTAACCGTAAAGCGGAAATTGCAGTGGATGGGGATATTATCTTTTCCACGCCCTTTGGAGATCTGCATGTGCCCTATGCGAGCAAGACTTTTGAGGTAAATTAAACTCCCACCGGGAAACTTGGACCGGTGGTTTTTTTAACCACTCATACCCGGCTAAAATGGACTCGTCCACAAATTGAATGAGTTGTCCGGTTTCCTGCTCATTAGCCTGATCCAAGGCCCAATAATAAGCCTAACGGTTTTCATATTTAACAATGGCTGAGGGCAACCCTTGGAACAGTAACTGGGCGATCATGAGCAACCTGCCCACCCTGCCGTTTCTATCAAAAAAGGGATGAACAATTTCAAAAGCGTGATGGGTCAGTGCCACAGGCCCGATAATATCCATCTCAAAAACATTGATGTGCCTGATCAATTTTTTTATACGCGCCGGGACTTGCTCCTATCCGGAACTAGTTCCAGGATATGGCGCACTTGATCATGGGCCGTTTGGAGTAGCCATAAGTGTCTTTCTCCTGATAGAGATTTAATTTCATTGCTATTACCTCAATACATCACATGATATAGTTAATTATCTCTGCTTTATACAGCCTTCGCCCGGGCATTAGTAATTACCTTTTCAGATTTCACCAATTTATCCAGGGGTTGCTCTTTTGTTATGGTGAAGTCAGATCCAGCCAGGAGGATGGATGCTCAAATCCCCTTTGCTTATAGGCTTGCTGCTGCTGGGGGTTACCCCTTTGTGGGCCCGGCCCGCCTACCATGTGGAACGTGACCACCAAACCGTCACTATTATGCTCAGTGATCATGTAACGCCTTTGTCTTTGAGTGCCCAACCGCCCTGGCTGACGATAACTCCGGGTTCCTGGTCAGGACAGCTTACCAAGCAGGCCGAGGCTCCCGAACTGCCGGTGCTGGAATACCTCATCTCCATTCCTGCTGGGGCGGTGGTTAAAGACATCCAGGTGGAAGGCACGCCCATATCCCGCAACCTGAGCGCGCCGCTCAAGCCGGTCCGGCGTGACTATATTCCCAGGCCTGGCGTGAGTCCGCCGGCCTTGGTCGCTGCTCCCGGCCTGTATCATCAAACCCAGCTTTATCCCTCCCACTGGGTGGATCAGGAAACAACCCGCATGGGGAGCACCACCGTCTTAAGACTTTTGGTCTATCCCTACAAATACCAAGGAACAACGCTACAGTTAATCCGTTACGACCAGCTCAAGCTGACCATTACTTTGCAGTCTTCCGGCTGGTCACCCTCTCCCACACCGATCAATCAGGTGGACCGCGTTATCCGTCAAAAGCTGGTCAATCCGGAACAAGCCTTTTTTGGTCAGGGCGTGCATTGAATGAGCAGGCTTAGAGCGTCCTTTTTGTTCCTCTGTATGTTAACCCTGGCCATACCGGCTAATGGTCGGGCCGGGCTGTGCACCGGTACGGCGGCCCAGTATGTGATCATCACCAAGGCGGACTGGGTCAGTGCTTTTGATGGTTATGTGATCTCTAAGAATAATAACGGTTTAACTACTCGTGTGTTTACCACCGAAGCCATCGCCACTGCCTACGCGGGCGCCACTTTGCAGGACAAAGTACGCGCCTTCATAACCGATGCCTACGCCACCTGGTCCATTTCTTATGTGCTTTTTGGCGGTGATGAGAGCGTGATTCCTTTTTACAATGCCGTCAATCTGAGTGATAAATTTTATTTTGATTTGGACAGTGATCCCTACAGTGGCAGTGTCGCCGTGCTGGGCGGCCGCCTGCCCGGCACGACCTTAGCGCAAGTTCAGACCATGGCCAATTATTGGGCAGCTTATGACGGCAGCGCTGCCTGGACCAGAACTGCCGTCTTCTGCGGTTGGCTGACCAATCATTTAAATAGTTTCTCCAAGCTGCAACCCGTTGAATTGGGCGAAGGTGTGATTCCCTTTACCATTGTCAGTCAAATTAACGGCGGCATTGGCGTGCTGGGCTATTATGGCCATGGCTCGGACACCACCTGGGGCCAAGTCAATTACCTTTTCAGCCACAACCAATATCTAACTAATGGCAGCCAATGCCCCTTTGTGTATGCCGCGGCTTGTCTGACCGGCAAATTGGATGCCCCCTATTCAATAGCAGAAAGTTTTTTTAAAACGCCGCACGGCGGTGCCATTGGCTATATAGGAGCTTATAAAGAAATTACGTTCGGCTCCGCCGGCGGGATGATTAATGCCTTGACCCAGGGGATGCAAACCCAATATTTCGATAATGGCCGCATCAATTTCAGCGCCCTCTATTATTTTTATGTGGGCACCTCGGAATTCACGTTTCTTGGCGATCCCACGGCCGAATGGGATTTGCGTCTGGACAATGACCAGACTCCGCCCATTATTAATGACCGCTTCGTCGGGCCGAGTACAGCCGCGGCTTACCAAAACATTTCCATCACGGCCGTGGTCACCGATAATGACGAGGTCAGCAGCCACGTATGGGCGCAAATTACCGGGCCTGATGCCAGTGTGGATCAATGTCCTTTGACCCGCATTGCCGGATCATCATCATTCACTGGGATTTATGCGGCTACGGGGTTGACTGGCGATTACCAGGTACGTGTCCAGGCGCAGGACATCTCCGGTAATAAACAGACCGATAGCCAGACCTTGACCGTTACCGTCAATGCCGATACCCAGGCGCCGGTTATTTTAAGCGCTACCGCGGACAAAAGCCTGGTTGCACCCATGGAAACCGTTTGGCTGCAGATTCAGGCCCAGGACAATAGTAACGGCGACCTGACCATTCAATTGGATATCACCCAGCCCGATGCCACTATTGTTACTCAGATAGTCGCATCCCAGGGTGCCTTGAACTATCCCTTCTCCAACACCAGCCAGGCAGGTCGGTATCAGGTCCATGTGCTGGTCACCGATCCGTCCGGTAATACTGCTTCCTCCCAATTGGTCACCACTTTTCCGGACACAGCTTTTGAAGTCATGGCCGACAGCACCCCTCCTGTGATTCAGGGCGGATGGATTACGTCCGGCTTTCTCACCTCTTCCACCTATCGTGAATATGAAGCCAAAACCGTTGGTCAAAATGATTTTTTCACCATTTATATGGATGTAGCCGACGATGCCACACAAGCAGGCATGATGACATGTACCATGACGGTTATGGATCCTTCCGGCCAGGCGCTCTCACCCATGGTATTTTGGATGGGCACCGGCGTGTATCCCGCTGGCTCGGGGTATATGAGCGAGCAGCTGACGGCCATGCAAGCGGGGTTTTATCAAATCACTGTACAAGCCCAAGATCAAGTGGGTAAGACCAGCGTCCTCACCTTGGCGCCCTTCTCGGTCTATCGGTCGCCTGGAAATTTGCTGGCCGTGGCCGGCGATCAGCAAGCATCCCTGGCCTGGACAGCTGCAAGTGCGGGCTATCCCATCACCGGGTACAATGTACTGCGAAGTACTGTAAGCCATGACAGCAACACGTTGGTGGCCAATGCCTTGCCGTTGACCACAACTTCTTATACTGACCTTTCAGGCTTAACCAACAACACTTCTTATTTTTATCGGGTAATCGCTCTGGACAGTATGGGTAATACCTGCGGTTCCACGGCGGAAGTGGAAGTAATGCCAACCGCTGGGTTTGTATTGCCTTCGGCCCCTTTGACTGTACAGGTCCAGGCCCATGATCAGGCTGTGCAGCTAAACTGGCAGCCAGCGCTGGCAGGCAGCAATCCCGTAGCTGGTTATCAGGTCTATCGTGGTCTCAGTCCAAATGGCCAGACTCCCACACCTGTCAATGTCAATGTCATTTCTGGGCTGTCCTACACTGACTCCACGCTGGTTAATGGAATGGTCTATTATTATAAGCTGACCACCCTTGACAGCCTGAATAATGAAAGCCCTTATTCCAACGAGGCCTCGGTCACGCCTTTGGCTTTGCCCTCCACAGTCAATGATTTAGCCGCCTCGGCGATCAACGAACAGGTAGTCCTGACTTGGCATGCACCTTCGGCCGGCACTTATGCTTTGGAAAATGTGGTTATCTTTCGGGCCTTGGTACCCCATAGTGCCACACCCGTTAAACTAACCACCGTCGCCAAGAATACCCAAAGCTTTACGGATGTAGCCTGTAGCAATGGAATCGCCTATTATTATTATCTGGTGGCAAACGACAGCCAAGGCAACAGCAGTCTCCCTTCCAATGAAGTTCAAGCCACTCCCAATCTGGCCTATCCATCTGCACCGCAAGGTCTGACCTTGACGGCGTCGACGTCTTCATTGATTGTGAACTGGACGCATAATGCTGTGGACGAAGAAGTGCAACACTATGTGATTTACCGTGGCTTGATCCGGGATTTTGTTTGCGATGCCGGACATCAGGTTGGACAAGTGATTTACAATGAATTTACGCTTCCGCAATTTGAAGACACGACTGTTCAAGTACCTATTACCTATTACTATAAACTGACCGCCACCAATAGCCGCGGCCAAAGCAATTCTTCTGCGGCCATTACTGGCCAATTGCCAGCCGGCTCGGGACCAACCGCCTCGGCCACGCGCACACCCAGACCAGCCGTGCTGGACCATGTCACCGCTTATCCCAATCCCTGCCGTGACCGGGTGACCTTTGTCTGTCCACAAACCGATGTTCAGGATTGGACCATTGTGGTCTACAATTTAACCGGAGATAAAGTGGCCTACCTACGACAGGACGATGCGGCTGCCGGAATGCTGGAGTGGTCATGCGCATCTCTGGCCCCGGGCCTGTATTATTATCTTATGTCCTACACCCAAGACGGCCGATCCTGCCGTCTTGGGCCTTTCAAAATAGCTGTGCTTAAATAGTGCCGACCTGGTTTACAACCCTTGTATTTTCATTTGCTCGGGGTAAGATACGTTGAACTTGAGGGGAATTTCCAGTTTTTGGCCTGCCTTGAGAGCTTGATGCCATTCCAGAAGATTCTGGCTGCTTTTGGCGAACTGGTCGTTGTTTTGACGTAGTTCGGGACTGATGAGTTCCACCTGAATATCATTGTGGCTGGGCAGAGGCAGCTGGTCCTGAATGACCAGCCGGTGTTCCTGACGCTTGTGATTGGTAAGGGTGATGAGATACTCAAACTTGACAAGTGTCCTGCCGCCAAACATGCCCTGGGTTTCCTGTTGACGGTGGACAAGCTTGTACTCCACCTTGATGCCTTCATCAATGCCTAAAGAGGCTTGGAACGTTTCCGAAGGCGCTACTGTTTCCAGACTGCCGCTGGTCACGTAATTATTGTCCAGAAACACATTGGTCTCTCCCGCCAACAAAGGAAAAGCCGTGTCATTGGTAATTTCCGCTTTCAAATAAGCGTGTTTAATCAACTTGGGCACCACGGCATAGGTAAATTTGGCGGGGAAATTCTGAATCATGATGGTCACTTGATGGGGCTGATTATCACTCAGCACGGAATAGCGACCCTTGATATCAAAATTAATAGCCGTGCCACTTTCTTGCACTTGCGCCTGCATGACAGGCATGGGTGCAGGTGCAGCATCCTCGCGGTATGCTTCAGCGGCTGCCACAGATGGTATAGAGGCCGCGCGGGATCTGGGCCGGGCTTTCAAGGCCTGCCGCCTCCCACGGGGTGCTGGAACATAGGGACTGATGACCCAGGGGTTGAGATTAGGCTGCGTATCTCCAGCCTGTGGTTGCGCGGTGGAAAGCAGGATTTTGGCTTGCCGCCAATCTTCCCCTGTGTTTTGCCGAATGGCAGCATGATAAGCGACCTGAACTGTGGCTTGTTTGGAATCAGCCCGAATGTCATATTGAGGCTGCCAGTTGGGTCCCATGACCACATAACTTATTTCCAGCGTGGCCTGACCTTCCTGGGCAGCGGTCAAAATAACTGCAACATTATATTTGGTGTATTGAATTCTGCCCCTGACAATGTTCATGTCCTGTTCCAGCTTCTGCTTTTTTACCTGCAATGGTTTTAAAGCGGCTTGGGCTTGACGCAGTTCCTTGTCCAAATGGGTCAACTTGCCCCGATAAAACCCAACCATGGCAATCCATTTTTTAGGATCGAAGGAAGCTTGATCCGCTTTGTCCGTGGCCGTAGTCAGCCGCTTAGCAATGGCTTCCACAAAGTCTTTTTCGTGTTTGACATTGTTGACTTTGTCATTCAGGTCGGCCATGGCTTCATTGATTTCATCCCACTGGTCCTGCAGGGTTTTCAGATCACTGTCCGTGGCTTCATCCATATGCACCTGTTCCACCTTCACGCCTTTAATGGCCGCGCTGCCTTGTCCTTTAACCTGGACCGTGTTGGGATCCATGCTGCCTGTCAAATGCTTAAAAGCAAGCGTTTGTTCCCCGGGCCGAACTGTCACCTGCGCTCTGCGCACCACCAGAGCCCGGTCTGAATATACCGTTACTTCATCAATGCGGCTGGCCGTGGAAGCCACAACAGGCTGCACTGCAGCTGTGACGAACAGGAAGGGTGTAATGATGATTAATAAGGCGTGCCGGATGTTGACCATGGAAAACCTCCAGATAAGTAACTGATGCTAGCCCTTAGTATCGGCCTTAACGGCCAAATTTAAAACCAGGCTAGCCCGTTGCTAATAATACGTTTGGAGGCAAATAAAGGTTACCTTAAAAAAGAGCACTGCTGCTCTTGTTGGCGAAAAACGATTAAATTACCCGGCTGCCCTGACCGGTTAAATATTATTCTGATAAGGACGCCTGCGGCTGCCCTGACCGGTTAAATATTATTCTGATAAGGACGCCTGCGGCTGCCCTGACCGGTTAAATATTATTCTGATAAGGACGCCTGCGGCTGCCCTGACCGGTTAAATATTATTCTGATAAGGACGCCTGCGGCTGCCCTGACCGGTTAAATATTATTCTGATAAGGACGCCTGCGGCTGCCCTGACCGGTTAAATATTATTCTGATAAGGACGCCTGCGGCTGCCCTGACCGGTTAAATATTATTCTGATAAGGACGCCTGCGGCTGCCCTGCGAATGCGGAGGATTTGCTAGAAGGTGTTAAGAAAGGGAAAGATAGCGACGTTTCAGATGTTTGCGCAGGGAACTGCGGGCGCGGTAGAGCCGTGAGCAAACCGTGCCTTCCGACAAACCCATCAGTTCGCTGATTTCCCTGTATTTTAAGTTCTGATAATAATAAAAGATCAAAATCTGCTTCTGGTCATCAGGTAACCGGTCCATGGCTTGCCATAATTGACGTTTTTGCACATGCTCCATATAATTGGCATCAGGTGCTGCCGTTGGAGACACTGGTTCCTGATCTCGGCGCTCAGCTGTAGCCTCGATCCAGGTTACGCGTTGTTTATTTTTGCGGATCACGGTCATACAGTGGTTTACTGTCAGGCGATAAAGCCAGGTACTGAAGCGGGCTTCCTGACGGAACATGCCCACCTTGGTCAAAACCTTGATAAACACTTCTTGAGCTTCATCCACCACATTGGAGGAATGACGTAAAAAGCGGTTGACGAGATTAAGCACCAGTTTTTCATAACGCTGTATCAATTCTTCAAAGGCATGCAGATCCTGTTGCTGACAACGCCGGACAAGTTCTTCCTCCGGCAAAGCCTGATAATGGGCCGCCCTGGCCAGAGTTGCCGCCTGAGCTGCAGCCTTGGGACGGGTTAAGGTGACGCCTTGGCCGGCCGCGCCCGGGTTGGCTGGCTTAAATTTAAGGGGGGGTTGGGGTGCTTTCATTTTGTCCTTGTCATCCTCACTCTTTTGATTTATTATAGCCTACAGTTGTATACTCAACAATAATATACTTTGGAGTATACTATCGAAGGATGATCATGTCAAATCAAAATCTGATTAGCGGCCAAAAATTGTTGCATAAAATTTTCGGATTGTCGGTATATGAGATACATAACCGCACGGGTATCCCTTACCAACAATTGATTCGCTGGAATAACGGCGTGAGCAAGCTGGAATTGTCTATGCTGGAAAAATTGTGTTCCGCCCTGGCCATGCGACCAGGTGTTTTTGTGGATAAATATTTGGACTATTTGAAGGAAATGAACAAAGATCAGAAAAAATGACCGGCGTTTTTGTACTTAAAGAATGATCCCTCAGGAAATAACCGCAGGATTCACTTTTGCCATTGCACTTGCCAGCGCCAACATTGGGGATTGCTGGTATCAGGCTTTACGGTAATCTCTTTTTTGCCGGTAGCGGCAATAAGAATATGAATATGGGCCCTGGTCACTTCAATGCTTTCTATGGGCAAGGCCGGATAATTTTTAACCAGAAAGTCCACTTCGTTCGGGCTGATGCGTTTCACTTCGGGCTCGCCTTGTTCATAGTGGTAGGACCAAATTTCCGGACCATGATCGAGCATATCGTCAAGTTTCTTGATCTTGAGTAGAATTTTATAAATAGAAGAATAACATTTTTCCGCCACCACCAGATGGAGCTTGTAGATGGGTTCATGATCTTCCGGGTAGGCCAATTGGGCGATCTTGGTATAAATGGACGCTTGTAAAGTAACAGGGATCCAATCATCGACTTGAACCGTGTTGAAAAGTTCCCATTCTTCCGGATTCAGAACACCTGCGACCTTCTGCTCCAAACCCTGCTCTTCCACAAAATGTCTGACCGAGACTAAATCAGCAGTTCTGATGCGCATATTACTTCTTTCTGGCTAATTGATATAGGCGTGGGAGGAGCTGACGATGTTTTATATTTTTATTATTTTCAAAAGATAATGTCAACCGCTTTCTTTTAGCAATCTTGTCTGTGGACAAGCTTAAAGGACAGCGATTTCGTCTCCTCATCTAATCTGCTGGTGCCGTTGGTAAAGAAGCGTATAATAAAAGATCATGACCACAGTACGCCTGCGTTTTTATAGGGATTTGAATTATTTCATACGACCTGGGCAGCGCTACCGTTTTTTCACCATAACCATACTGGGATCGCCTGCTGTCAAGGATACCGTAGAAGCAGCCGGCATTCCTCATACGGAAATTAATGGTATTATGATCAACAAGCAGTGGGTTGATTTCAGCCACCGCTTGCATCCGCATGATGTCATCCAGGTGTATCCGCCCTTCACACCCAATCTCTACCCCCACCCGGCGCTCTGGCCTGCCATTCCTCCCTCACCGGCGTTTGTACTCGATGGCCATCTGGGTAAACTGGCCAAAACCTTGCGCCTGCTTGGATTTGATTGTCTTTACCGGGCTCAATTTCCGGACAAAGATATCGTAACTCTGGCTGTGGAACAACAGCGCATTATCCTCACTCGTGATCGCGGCATTCTCAAATACCATCAGGTGCGCCTGGGCTACTGTTTGCGCACCACCGCTCCTATTCAACAAGTGCGAGCTGTGGCCAGGCGCTACCACTTGACCCGGTGCCTGCGCCCCTTTACCCGCTGCCTAAAGTGTAATGGTCTTATCTCCATGGTCAAACCCTCTCTGGTCCACCCCCTGGTGCCGCCGCGCATCCGCTCACAGCAGCATCACTTCTTTCAATGCCGCCAATGCGGTCATGTCTACTGGCAAGGCAGTCATTACCAGGCCATGCTCAATAAAATTGACCAGCTGCACCTTTGATGTTAAGCAGTCCCTTCCTTGGGGCCTGTAGGCTTTTTAACCTGCCTTCGCCGGTGTTTTGGCCAAGGCTGTTGGATCCATATAGACGGCTTCCCACAAATGACCGTCCATATCCTGAAATCCCCAGCCATACATCCAGCCCTGGTCCATAGGCGGCTTACTGGTAGTACCGCCCGCTTGCATGGCTTTACCCACCAAGTCATTAACACTCTCCTTAGTAGGCAAACTGACGGTGACAATGACTTCGGTGGTGGTGTGGGCATTGGCAATGGATTTATTGGTAAAGCTTTGGAAAAATTCTTCAGACAGCAACATAATAAAATTGTCGCCACCTAGAACCATACAAGCCGCATTTTCGTCGGTAAATTGGTCATTAAAACTGTACCCCAATTTTGAAAAAAATAGTTTAGATTTTTCCAGATTCTTGACCGGCAGATTAACGAACAATTGAGAAGTGCTCATAGCTTCACCTCCTCGATCCTGCTTCCCAGTGCTTACGCTACTTAGACCTGGTGGATGGAATTAAGTTTAATTATAATACTTATTATTCAAACCATACGCCAGGGCTTCATCAGGTCCGGCCTATGGATTTAACGCTTGACGAAATCAATTTCATGCTGTAATTCAGATCGTAACCGTCCAAGTTAAGCAGGTGAATGATGGAGACCATTACTTCTGAAGAAATTCAGCGCCAGGCCCGCAATTATTATCTGGTGTTGACGGGCTGGTGTTTATATTTACTGCTCCTACCCGGGGCTTATGCTGCCTGGGGTTGGCCCAGCTTGGGGTTGGTCCTTTTTCCTGGACTTTATTTTTTTACCTGGATGGGCTATTTGATGCACGAAGCCTGGCATAAGTATGTGCCCAACGTGCCTAATCTTTTTTTCTACCAAATCTTCGCTTATCTGCTGCTTACTGATCCCCAGATTTACCGTCTGCTCCATGGCCATCATCATGCCGAGGTCAATACTTATGATGACCGGGAATTCCATCCGCTCGGTAGAATCAATAACCGCTTTGGCCGCATGGTTTATCAATTTCTGGAAATCACCTTGGGGGTGGGCTTTGTGTTGCTCATGTCCCTCATCGCCATTCCCCGCCATCCCCGCTATGCAGCCAAATTCCGGTTGAGTCAGACCTTGCTTACAGTGCTGGTGACCGCAGTAATCTTCACCAGCTTGGGTCTGCTTAGCCATTTCCTCTTTCAGGCCACGGTGGTACAAATCCTCATTCCTTATGCGTTGACTTATGGCCTTGGCTCCATGCTGCTTCACCACTCCCAGCTGGTAGAACACGGCAACCTTTATGTGGAAGGTGACTGGCAACAGCGCAATATCAAAACCAGAAACCTGCGCGCCCACACCTGGCTGGAAAAACTCTTTTTATGGATGACCCATCATGATGCTCAGGAACACGTCTTGCATCATACCCAAACCAGGATTTATGGCCGCCCCTTCCCAGGCCGGCTGCCTCTGCCCGAAGGGTCGGTAGTCATCTCCCTTGGAGACTATTTGTCCATCCTTGGGGACATGCTCCTGGGCCGTGATTCCGTACGTTAAAAAAAGTTATGCTCCCGGTTGGTTTACAGTTGGGACCATCCTCAACCTGATAACCTAACCAGTACGGCCAAAAGCCAGCATCTTTTGTTAAGCCACCACACACCTTTCCTTTGCGGTGATTCCATGACTCCCGTGGCCTCCTCTTTTTGCAGGACAGATATTCTGCCAAGACAATGATGTTGTGGCATTTTTGCTTGGCTTGCGGCAAATGGTCACATAACTTGAACTTGAGTGGAACCGGTTTATAGTACCCTCTTAAAAAAAGGATTGTTTATTAAGTGTTTATATAAAAAAAAAGGTCATGTCTGGATTGGCGCGGCAATTGCTTTTAATATATGGGCCGGCAAAACTCGTCTTAAGGAGACCATGCACATGAAAAAGTTTCTAGCACTCGTATTGGCTATAATGTTTGGCATGTCTTTGGCTGCCTATGCGGTGGCTGAAGAAGAAGCTGCCGCTGCTGCTGATCAAACCACTGCAGCTGCGCCCGCTAAAAAAGAAAAGATAAAGGTAGAAAAGAAAACCAAGAAAAAAGTTAAAAAACATAAAAAAGGGACCAAGAAAAAAGTTAAAAAAGTAAAGGAAGTTAAGAAAGTGGAAGAAACGGCTCCAGCTGAATAATCACTCGCGGACAACTCGTGTTTAAATCCAAAAGAGCAGGCGCTCTTTCTTGCGCCTGCTCTTTAATCGCTTGCGGCCCTTGTTAACCCGACCTTGGAGCCAACCTCACTGATTTAATAAAACTTCCTGTTTTAGGCTGCTTGATGGATAGTCACCTGGGGCCGTCGGTGGCGCTTTCTTTTTTGAGTTTCCGTTAATGGCCAAGTCTTTAATAGGTTTTGCAAACGCCTAACCAAGTCCTTTCGTTGCTTATAAAGCACGGCCGGTACCCTGATAACCGTTTGGCTGTGGACATCAGAAATTTGATAAATCGCCGGCCCATGTGAGTCTAATGCTATCAAAAGCGTGGCAAGTGAGGCCAAGTCCTCTGGGCTTTTTTCTCTGGCCATGGATTGTTCCAAAACATCACATAACTGTTCGTAAAAGTACGCTTGTGATCCAATCCCGCGTAATCGCAGGACAATGCCATAGGCTTCAAGAAGTGATGGATTGTTAAACCCTGCCAACCAATGCCAGCCCTGATAGCGTTTAAAGAAGCTGCCCTTATTCTGCCACGCTTGTTGCCACTGTTGACTCAAGGTTTGGCCGTAAAATTGAGCACTGCGATAATAAAGCAGCTGGCGTACCAGCGTGCGGCCCAGTTGTTGTTGGAAACGGCCTAAGCGGTCATTGCGGGGCGAAGCAAGCACCACAGCCGCCAATTGAGGATGAAGATTTAGCTCGGCTTCTCCTTCTGCTGTGGTACTGTATTGTCCCAAAAAATCATCCACTCCTCGTCCTGTGTACGCTCCGCGCCTGACCTGAAGCGGATTAAAGTAAACGGATTCCTGGCTATTGGCAGGAAAGTACTGTCTGAGTAGATCATTCCAGCGCTGTTGCGGCCAAGCCTTATCTCCTAATCGCCGAGATGGTCCGACGACACGATTAACCACCTGGAATAACCCCCAGAGCAGGCCTAAGTAAATAACGCGGGGCCAACGAATGAGTTGCAATGGTTCCCAGGCCGGACGGCTGCGCGAGCGGCCATATAAGCGGCTGCGGTTCTCCTGTCTTTCTGGGATACTGCTAAGGTTGCCTTTAGATTTATCCAGTACCACTTTTGGTTCTGTTTCGGGATGGGCTACCCGCACCAGGCCCAGGGTCTCCAACAGTAGGGGGAAAAGCAAACCTGAACTCCCTTGAAAAATCTTGGTGTTATCAAATAGGGACATTATTGCTGCATGGCTTTGGCTGCGTAATACCATCAAAATTACCAGCACAGCTGCCAAAACGAAAAAGTGCCAGGATGTTAGGTTACGCCAGCGTTGCTGTTTCTCTTGCGCTGATGGTTGATTTTTATTAACCTGACGGAACTCTAATGGATAAAAAATAGCATGGTCATAAAAGCTGGCCCATAAACGTCCCGGCCAGGTAAAACCTTTTTTAACCGTTTGTAAAATAGATTTAATTCCCTTCTTGAGCCCTGGGGTATTAAATCCGGACGGGCCATATCTGATTACAAACCCGATCAGATTAATGATCTCATGGAATACTTGCCCCAGAATGACTATCAGCCATAATGACATTGAAGAAAAGCTGAGCAAAGCCATGGCTGCTGCGAAAAAAGTGGCCACGACGGCATTCATTTTGTCCGCCTTGGTTAAAAGCTTAAATGTTTTTTTAAATTGACCTTGACGCAAGGCTTGCCAGCCGCGATGATCCGCCGGGACCAAATGCCAGAGAGGAAAGCTAAGCCAGGTCAGGGCATGCACCAACCGCAGCAGATCAGATAATCCTGCGGTAGGATGTAAAAAACCAGTCATCCAAGCGATCAGCGCAGCTCCTAAAATCGATACAGCCGTTAATCCCAACGGTAGCATTTCTAAGACCACTGCGCCCCAGGCTTGATAGTGCCGCTCGTAATGGTCCTTCAAAGTCGCTTGCTTCTCACGACTAAATTTATTTTGTTTATGGGCTGCGCTTATTTTCTTATTCACATACAGGGTTTTCAACCAGCCCATCATGGCGCCAGGGGCTGATGGCGTCTGCTTTTCTTTAGTTGCAGCCATGGCTTTGGCCACCTCATCGACAGGTGATAAACCGAAGGTCAAGGGTTGCTGCCGTAGGTCATAAAGCAGCTCTCGAAATTGTTCAAGAGCCGTCAGAACCGGCTCAACTTTTTCCTCAAACTTCGCCTTAAATGCGGGAATATCGGTTAGAGCCTGCCCATGCTGGCCACTCTGATCGCGTGCTTGGTCCTTATAATCACCAATCCAGGCGTAGACTTTAAGAATATTGTCCATGCTCAGCCCGTTTTCTTGCAGTGTGGCCAACAGGGTTTGTTGATGGTCTCTCAACTTGCGTTGTTCCTCAGGTTTGGCTAAAAGCATGGCACTACTAAGACTTTCCAGCCAGCCTGCTACGGCACGACTAGCTAACTCTAAAAATAATAGTTCCCCGCGCCCAGTCAAAACATCATCTTTAAATATATTGTTGTCCTGGGCCATAGTCCATCCTGGCAGGTTGGGGCCCAAATCCACAAAGCGACCTTCTGTTTCTTCCTGATCCTGTAACTGCACCATCCAATTGCTAATGGTGGGATCACCATGGAGGAGACCTTGTTTATGAAGATGCGCCAAGGTCTCCTCGGCTTCTACAATTGTTTTTTCAAAGACCGCGCCGCTAATAAGTCCGGTTTTAATCAGGTCTTCCAAAGAAGCCCCTTCTACCCACTCGCTGAGGTAGCCAATAAGTTTACCTTGTTGATTGTGGACCAGGGCCAAAAGGCCGGGCTTGTCATGAACGTTTAAAGTGGGTTCTTTTTGCACTTGCGTCATGTGCTTTAGCTTTAATTCCAGCAATTCATTTGCTTCTGCAGGACTGCCAATATTAAAGAGTTCTTTCAGGGTATCGCGATCCGATCCAGGTAGGTCTTCATTGAGATCAAAAAAACGGCTCATTATCAAAGCACAGCGTTTACCATGATAAGTGATAGGACGGACCGTATTAAAAAGACCTCTTTTAACTTCATGGTCATTAAAGTTTATCTCGGAGATAGCTAGGTTGGGTAAACGGAAGATTCGTTGGTTTATTTTTTTCGCCATTTTACGAATCGATTCAATCAAACCAAGTTGATGCAGGTTTCCCCAAAAAAGATGCTTCTTATTTCCAACACCAGGCTGCCTTGTCCGGGAAGTGGAGAAAGAGCCCAAACCCAGTGCCATACCTTGCAATAAGGAACTGCTCATGATTATCCAAGGCGCACTTGGCCCTGATCGTAAAAAAAGAGCATACTGTCCCCACATATGCAAAATAAAAAGTAGCAAGCCTGCAGCCACACCGGCCAACATCAACTGTGGGACCAAAACAAATAAATTGAGCACTTTTATCCCCAGCCAAAGTGGTAAATGACGCGATACCAGTGAGACCATACCTGACGGTAGCGTGGGGGTGAACAGGCCTGTAACCATAGCCATGGATAAGAGCAGCAGCGAAATTAAGGCGCCTTGAAAAAACCGTTCACTTTTTCCAGTATGGGTCTCTTCATCAAAAGGAAATTGGAAACTTACCAAAGGACCTGCCGGTGTGTTGACCACACCTGCCTTATGCTGGGCCAGCCCGTAATCCTGCCAGGCTTCCAATTGGCCATTTTTAAACTTCAGCTGTTGTTTTACCGCCAGACCGGACAAAAACGCCGATAAATCAATCAGACCTGGTAAATGGTACTGCACCAACTTGGCCAGGGCTTTGGGTACAACTTGGTATTGATTTTTAATTCCATCAATGGCGTTACTGATGGTCTTGGGAATGGCCATAATTTTTTCCTTGGGGTAATCTGTCGATCTCGCCAACTGTTGTGCCGCCTCGATGATAGCCTCTTTTTTAAAAATCATATAATCAAGACCATTTTCACGATTAAGGAATTCACGGAAGATCATGTTCTGGGTCGTGCTTTTGGTGTGGTCCAGCGAGAGAAGATAAAGGGCATAAAGGTCGATTTGATTTTTGTCTAATTTGGAATGAATCTGGTGTTCATAATAGTTATCCAGTTTTTGGGACAACGTGACGCCGGGATAAAACGCCTCAGGCGGTTGAGCGTTTTTTTGCTTTTTCCCATTTTTAATAATCTTGATTATCCAGTGCACCACGCCCACTACAGCCCAAAATCCGGCAAAAGCCACCCACAGGATCACGAGGATGGTCAACATTTCTTGCGAGAAAACCACATCTTCCAAAGCCACTATTTTGCGATACCCCGATGGATTACCCCAAACGGTCTGAGACCACCAACTCATGGTTGCTATCATTAAGCCCCTAGCCACGGTGAGGACTTTGGTTTTGGCGTGGTGAAAGCGCCGGCGCCTATTATTCTCCCCCGCCCGATACCCCGGACTAGCCTCGGCAGGCTCCTTATCCCAGTAGGTAACGCTGATGCGATTGGTAATATCCATCTGTTCGCGACCTTGGGCTTGCTCTTGTCTTGCCCCTACGGTCAGAAACATTTTTTTTATCTTGGTTAACAGATTAATTTGCAGAACCTGCCCGGAAAGAAGTTTAACCCCCGACGCATTTAGTTGAATGGCGTGATTGTTATGAGGATAAGTGTCCAACATTTTCCTCAGTTGGGACCAAAATAAGTTAACATCTTCAGCTAAAAGATGGCGATAGCGATAACAAAGCAGAGCTTTAAAGAGCACATCGATTTTATCTTTGACCTCAGGCTGCAACAGCCCGGGAGGAAGAGCCAGAGCTTTTTGATTCTGGGCCAGCAATTTTTCCAAAGGGGAATAATGATGGCGCAGCCTATCCAGGTAAGGGTTGACCAGGTCTTGTTTGGTGATTCTGGGACGGATAGTTACTACCGAATATCCCTGGTTGATCAACCGTTGTTTTACCCCGCTTGTATGAAATCCTCCAGTGACAAGCACAGCCAAAGGCAGACCGCGGTTTTTCATTTGGATCGTCAGATGATCCGCCAATTGCCGGCTTCGCTCATCCGCTAAATAGTAAAACGCTTGAACAGCCTTGATTTTTTTTCCTAGCGCGGCCACCGGCTCGAGCAGCATTTGCACATCCACTTGATGATGCTCTAAAAAACGGACCATTTGCTTCAGCCCGTTTCCTTCTGTTTGCCAAGCCGTCCACTCCTGCGGCGTCATGCTCAGTGACAGTCCTTTTTCCATCCGGTCCAACAGGTTTAGCTTATCGTCCAACTCCTTTTCTTCATTATTTATATAAAGGTTGTTTCTAAGCGACCGGTCTAAAACGTACGCAGCCTCATGAAGGTCTTCTGAGGTAATGAAGTTTGATTGACCATATTTTAAATAAGCGTTTACAAGAGTAAAAGCCTTACCCTTCATGCCTTGCGCCCGGGCAAAGCGTTTGAGGTGCTTTAAATAATTAATCAAAGGCCACCGGCCTTGTTCAAAAGCTTCCTTGCCCTGATCGAAAGCCATTAACGGTTTGGAATAAATTCGTGGTTTGAGGTCATTGAACAAAGCGCGCAAATCCCATAGACTCCCTGCTGTTTCTTCGTCTAAAAAACTCAGCGCCAATTGATAACTTCGGTCATAGCTGGTCTGATCCTCCATGCCCATCAACTCAATATGATTTGAACTTAAAGTTGCAAATAATTCCGCGCCCGATAGGCGGCCTTGTCGCATTAAATAGACGCCGAGTTGGGATCTGATCTGAGCAAGTGGAAAGGTTTTAAGTTTATCGGTGGGTACCGGCCCGCTGGCGCCTTCCAGCCCCACCAGACTCAGACGGGTATGGACCTGCAGATAGTTTAGTAATGAGGCAATGTTTTGCTGAACCTCGGCGTGACAGTGCAGATCTTCGATATGCAGCACCAGCCCTTTGGGCCGGGTCGCCAGCGCCTGGCTTTGAATCCGGCCAAATTGACTCGGAATAATCATCGCCTTGCCGTGGAAGATGAATTCGTTGGGCCGCGCCCTAAACTGGCCTGGATGCAAAGCCCAAGCATAATCAGGAGCCAGCAGACAGAGCTGCAGGATGGTTACCAATAAACGTAACGCCTGATGTTTAAATAAGGTCCTGATGGTCATCGCAATTTTTCCCTAACAGCCTTGGTCAGGCAGCCGTCGGTCGCCACTCCTCATGGCGTCGCTTCCTTTGCTGCCCTGGTTGTCATTTATCGTATTTGCCTTAATTTAAAGAAATAACGCATCCATTAACTATACCGTCATTCCAAATGCGGGTCAAATCCCGGCTTATGCAATAATCAGTTTGTCCGCATATTGCCTCTGCTCTGATCTATTTTGTAACAGTTTAATTGGTTGTTTTTTACTACGTTCCCATTCATCTGCAGGAAATTTGATGGCTTGGTGGAGCGAAAACCTATTTACAGAAATCGCAAGGCGCGGCCAGGAAGCGTATGCTTGGCCTCAGGAATTCTTTTATGATTTTACAAGGTTATCCGTTACTAAACATGGCGTCAGTACCAGTTTTCACAGGAGTGACTTCATGAGTGAACCTCCCATTTTCGAGGAGTTTTCGGAACGGCGTCAGTTCCCGCGCAAACCCATCAGTCTTAGCCTGACCTTTGCAGCCAAATGCGGAGAAGATATTGTGCGCTCACAAAAAATCACGCAAACCCAGAATATCAGTGCCAGTGGGCTGGCGCTTTACAGTGAATTGGAATTGCGTCCTGACGATAAACTTAACTTGACCCTTTATCTGCCACCCCAGGACAAGCGGCGTGGCGATCTAAGCCAAATGACGTGGGAAGAAAGTGAGACAGTTAAAGTAAGCATTCAGGGCCGTATTGTCTGGCAGATGCCCTTTATTGGCAGCAAATATGCTTACGGGGTGGAATTCACAGCCATTGCGCCGGCATCCAAATCAGCCTTTCAGGAATTTTTAAACGATTTTGATATGCATATCCCCAACTTCGCCCAATAGTTTGCCCAGGACAGGAGCCTGGTGTTTACTTCAAAAAACTAAAAAATATATTTCAAGCCCTCCTACGCCCTTCCGATACTAAATGCAGGTCCTGGAAATCAAGACCTATGACGGAGCATAGAGCCTATGACGCCCAATGAATATAAAAGTCATATAATTGCGGAACGGCGCCGGTTTCCCAGAAAACCACTGACCCTGAGCCTGAAATTTAACCTTATCCCAACGGATTCTATCAATGTCGCCGATTCCGGTTGTATTGATGGCGGACGCTCTGAAAACATCAGTGCCAATGGCTTGGCCCTGTTCAGTGATCTAAAAATGGAAAAAGGCCAGAAACTGTCGATCATACTTTATCTTCCGCCCAAGGAAAAACGGTCACCCGATCTGAGTTTGACCGCCTGGCATGAAGAAGAGTGCATTCCTGTCCAGATTCAGAGCCGGATCGTCTGGCGACTGCCTTTTGCAGGCAATAAATTTGCTTATGGCGTGGAATTTACCGCAGTGGCCGATGACGACCAGGCTATCTTTGACGAATTTTTAAAGGATTTTTATCTGCAAAAGCCCAATCTCATTTAAAGTGGGCTGTTTAAGCCGCTGACATTGGCAGAGGTCACAGCATCGCACAGAAAGGATTTGTAATCATGGAAAAAAATAGACGGCGTCAATATTTAATCAACAAACCTTTGCAAACCAAAATGATCGTGTACATCTGTTTGTTGGTTTTGGGTGTATTGCTGATTGCCCATGGTTTGGCTATGGGCTTTGCCGAATTAATGTCATCACACCATGCCAAGACCATGCTTCAGGGAACATCGTGGCATCTTCAACTTAAATCCGTTTTGGAAGGACTCTGGCTGCCGATTTTAATTGCCCTTATTCTGGGGGTTATCTTTGTTTTGGTCTTTGGCCTGCTCTACTCCCATCGCATTGCCGGGCCGCTGTTCAATTTAAAGCGTATGCTCAAAACAGTGGAAAATGGGGAGTTGAATATCTCCATGCATATCCGGCAGCATGACGAATTGCACGATATGGAGAGGGCCTTTAATCAAATGGTGGAAGGATTGAACACACGCCTTAAATTGATAAAAAACGCGGGCGCCCAGATGTCGGCCGAGGATAAAAAGCTATTGGAAAGAGTCCTAAAGGAAAATTTTAGCCTGAAATGAAAATGCTTCCTCGCCAGACAGTACGGAGGCGTTCGTTGAATAAAAGTGTGGATGGAATTTTTGACTATGGGCTCGGATTTCCTCAGGCGTTGCGCAGACCATTTAATTTAAGGTTTGCCGGAAGCGGTTGAGCGATAATCCCATCATGCCCACAGCCAGCAGGACCAGCGCCCCCAAATTAGTCCAGAACACCATATTATCCCCGCCTTTTAGCATAATGTTACGCAGTAAAGTTAAAAAATACTTGATGGGATTAAGATAGGCAATGCCCCTGATCACCTCCGGCATATTCTCTACGGGAAACATCAACCCTGACAGCAGGATGCCGGAAAAAAGAAACATGAAGCTGCCCATCATGGCTTGTTGTTGATTGCGGGCAATGGTGGAGATAAAAATCCCCACGGCAATGGTCGTGCAGATATACACCACCGCCGCCAGGGCAAATTTCCACCACGCGCCGGTCATGGGCAGCCGGAAGATAAAAAGCGCTGCCATAAGAATAAGCAGCATCTGCATTATGCCCAACAGCACATAAGGCAGGGTCTTGCCCAGCAGAATTTCGCTGTTGCTAACCGGAGCACTGACCAGGGTTTCAAAGGTGCCCAATTCCCGTTCGCGCACCAGGGACATGCTGGTCATGATGACTGTGAGCAGACATAGCAGCAAGGCCATGACGCCGGGAACTAGAAAATAAGAGGTGTTCATGGCCGGATTATAAAGCACGCGTACATCGAAGGAAAAAGGTACCGGGCTGGCTAAACCGGAAAATTGTCCTGCTACGGTCTTAGCTACAATTGCCCGCACATATTGTTCCACACTGCGCGCGCGCAGCACATTGGTGGCATCAATCAGCAATTGCAGGCGTCCCTCCCCTCGGGCAAGGGTGCGGGTCAACCCCCGGGCCGGAGCGATCAGCACGGCATCAGCCTGGCCGGACTCGATCAAAAACATGGGATCCTGTCCCCGTCCGTCAATAAGGCGAAAACTCTCAATGTGAGCGCAATGTTCCTCAATTTTTTCTGACAAGGTATCCCCAACGCTGTAAAGCACCGCCAGTTTCACATTCTTCACTTCATTGGAAATGGCGTAACCCAACAAGAGCAATTGGATAATGGGCGCCACGAACAAAAGCAGACGCATGCGCGGATCGCGCAGGGTCTGGGCAAATTCCTTTTTAATGAACCCCATAATAGTGCTGTTCATGGTTCCAGATCCTTTTTAAACCGTTTTAAAGCCACCGCCACGATCAGACTGCTGATAATAAGCAGCATGAGCAGCGGCTGAGCCAACTCCTGCAAACCGGCGCCCTTGAGAAACAATCCCCGGCTGATCACCATGAACCAGCGGGGAGCCAGGATGTAGGTCAAGTATTGAAAAAAGGACGGCATGCTTTCAATGGGGAAAATAAACCCTGACAATAAAAACGTGGGAAGCATGCCGGTGATCAGGGCCAATTGCATGGCCAGTTGCTGTTGACGGGTCAGAACGGAAATAACCAGACCCTGGGCCAGACACATGATCAAAAACAAACTGGCACCCAAAATAAACAGCCAATGACTCCCTCGGAAAGGCAGGCCAAATTGGAGTCGGGCGATTAAATAGATGACAAAAACATTCAAGGAAACCAACCCAAAATAGGGGGTTAGTTTGCCCACAATGATTTCCAGGGGCCTGACCGGGGTGGATAATAACAATTCCATGGACCCGGTTTCCCATTCCCGGGCCACAGTCAACGCGGTTAATAAAATTGAAAAAATCCCAATCACCACCACAATCAACCCGGGCACTACAAACCATTTGCTGTTGAGTTCGGGATTGAATAAATAACGCGCTTTTACGGCCACTGGTTCGGGCAGCTTGTGCCCCAACAATTGCGCCTGTGCCGATTTTTCAATGCCTGCCAGATAACTGAGGATAATACCCGTACTGGCATTATCAGCACCGTCGAGAAGAATCTGAACCTGGCTGGGACGGCTTTGCCCCAGATGACGGCCAAAACGAGGTTGGATGATCATCGTCCCCTTGGCTTCTTCCCTGTCCATTTTGGCCAGCATGTTTTCTCCCGGCGCCAATGGTTCGGTTTGGATATACTGGGTGCTGTTGATAATATCCAAAAGTTGCCGGGAAGCGCGGCTGTGATCCTGGTCTACACTAACCAGCTGTACGTCTTTGACATTGAAGTCAATGGAATAGCCAAAAAAGATGACCAACATCATGGGCACACCCAAAGCCAGGGCCAAGGTAAAGGGATCGCGTATAAAATGCCGGAATTCCTTCTTGCTGATAGACCAGGCCCGGCTAAAATAAAATCCTTTGCTCATGACTTAACCCTCCACCAAACGGATAAACACATCTTCCAAGGAAGGCGTAATGGCCTTAACCTGCACGGTATCCGGTTTTTTGCGCAACCATGTTTTCCATGCCTGATCATCAAGGATTTGAGCATGATAACGCCTGCCATACGGGTTGAGCTTGGCCACATTTTTTTGCCGGCCCAGTTCCAACAACCAGGCCGGCGGCTCGGTGCCAGTATAATCAAGTTCCATGACCGGTTTGGGAAAGGTGCGTGCCTTCAAACTGGCCGGTGTATCCAGGGCAATGATGCGTCCATCGCGCATCAGCGCAATCCGTCCGCAATTTTCTGCTTCATCCATGTAGTGGGTGGTCACAAACACCGTTTTGCCCTGCCGGGCTAATTGATTGATCAATTGCCAGAAGCGCATGCGTACCGCCGGCGCCACGCCGGCGGTTGGTTCATCGAGAAAGATGATTTTGGGATCATGCAACAAGGCCGCGGCCAAGGCCATCTGCTGTTTAATACCACCCGGCAGATCACGCACCAGTGTCTTTTCCGACTGACGAAATTCTACGAAGTCAAACAATTCTTGTTTGCGCTGTTTCAGATAAACCAGATCCAATTTTCTCAGCCGCCCCGTAAATTCCATGTTTTCCGCCACACTCAGGTCATTATAAAGGGTAAACTTTTGAGACATATACCCGACCTTGGATTTGATGGCTTGGATACTGGTATGAATATCTTCACCGGCGATCAAGGCTGATCCTGCGGTAGGAATCAACAAACCGCATAAAATACGGATTGTCGTGGTTTTGCCGGCGCCATTAGCGCCCAAAAAGCCAAAGATCTCCCCGCTGGTAACGGCAAAAGAAATATCATCCACAGCCGTAAAGACGCCGAATTTCATGGTCAGATGGCTAACATCTACTGCCAGCGTCCTGGTCATGATTGGGCCCTGCCCGTTTTTTTAGTTTTCAATGGCCGCTTGGCTTTTTTTACAGTTTTCTTTTCGCCCGGCGTGCGATGATGTCCTTCTGCTTTGGGGGCCGTTACTTTCCGCTGTGAACGACGCTGACGGTCCTCCTTGTTTTGCACTCGTTCCCTATCGGCTTTGTCCGCCTCGGGAGCAGGAGCCATAGCACTGCGGTCTTTAAGCACAAACAAGGCTTCAAAGGATTCCACGTTTTCTTGCTGTAAAATTTGACGCGGTTCCCCTGTGGCCAACAGCCGACCTTCATTGAGCACATGAACATGATTGCACCGTTCTGCTTCATCCATATACGCTGTGGAAACGATGATCAAAATACCCTGATCCCGCAGGCGGTACAAGAGGTCCCAAAACTCCCGCCGGCTGATGGGATCCACGCCGTTGGTGGGTTCATCGAGCAACACCACCTCCGGTGACTGGAGCAGCGCACACATAAGACCCAGCTTTTTATACATGCCTCCCGAGAGTTTGGCGGCAGGCCGGTCTTGAAAAGGTTGCATGCGTGTCATGTGCAGTAACGTTTCCCGCCGCTGCTGGTAAACCGGTTTGGGTATCAGATAAAGATCACGAAAGAAATTAAGGTGCTCCCCCACGGTCAAATCCGGATAAAGGCTTTGCTGCTGAGGCATGTAGGCCAGGTGCGGCCGGATAATAGGAAAAGGAACCTGTTGGCTGTCCTGATAATAAACGATGGCGCCATCGTCTGCGTGCAGCAGGCCCACTAGGGTTCTGAGCAAAGTAGTCTTGCCGGCACCGTCAGGCCCGATCAGACCATGAAGCATGCGGGATTCGAAGTCTATCGTCACTCCGCTCAAAGCCTGGATGCGCTTCATTTTTTTGCTTAAGTTGTTGACTTTAATCGCAATTGTCATAGTCGCCTTTTCAAAGGGGCATTAGGGCAGTTCCGGCAACTTCACTTCGATGCTCATGCCCGGTTTAAGCAGCCGTTGGGCATTATCAAACTCCACCTTAATACCGTAAACCAAACGGGCCCGTTCTTCCCTGGTTTGCACATTTTTGGGCGTAAACTCCGCTTGATCCCGAATGACCGTAATTCTGCCCTTGAATGTCTTGCCCGGTAATTCGGGCAGAAAACCGGTGACCACCTGATTTAACTGCAGCCTGACCAACATGGGTTCTTCCACATAGATATAGGCCCACACTGTCGAAAGGTCGCCCAGGGTTAACAAGGTCGTGCCCGGGGCCACCAATTCCCCGGGCTCGCGATAAGTCTGCAGCACTGTGGCATCCAAAGGAGCTTCGATACGGCACCAGCTCACCAGCAGTGCCGCTCGGTCCCTTTGAAATTTCAGCTTGTCAAAATCAGCTTTGGTGATCGAGCCGCTGTTGAGCAACCGCTGGCCCCGCTCAAAATCCTTTTGCGCCAGGGCTGCGTTTAGCTTGTAATCCTCGCCTTTCATAACCACCAAGGACTCGCCTAGCTTAACGTCCCGGCCTTCCTGAGCGGAAAATTGACCGATCACGGACATGACCTGGCTGGAAAGGGTAATCTCCGTGGCTTCAATGGTTCCGGCGTAATAAAATGGTTTCTTCAGATTGAGCGCCCAAATGACCACACCGGCGATTACCAACACGACGGCCAGGGGCAAGATGATCTTAATTTTTTTGCGGTTCATCGTTCGTCTCCCTCACTTTCTTTTGCGCCAACGAATCCAGAATGGCTAGCTGTATAAGCTGCTGAACTTGGGCTTGCACTTTTTTGGTCTTGGTTTGCACTACCTGTAAATTGGCGGCCTGCACCTTGATATAATCCACCTGGCCGGCCAGATAAGCCTGGTAGGTTAAGCGGGCAAGCAATTCCGTTTCCTTGACCGCCTGCAATAGGGTTTGTTCCTGTTGGCGCTGCAGCTGCCATTGAGCCTGGGTTTTTAACCATTGCAGCTTTAAATTAAGCTTGGTTTCATTTCGTTGATGTTCATACTGTTGGGCCTGAATGGCTTGTTCCTGTTCCAGATGGGTAATTTGAGATCCTTTAAAAAGCAACCACTCCGCTTTGGCGCCGGCCCGGTTTTGATACACCTTTTCATTTACCGGGCCATTGGGGTATTCCAGTCCGGTACGGGCGGACAGCTGCAAGGTGGGCCAGTGATTGGATTCAATACTCAGGGAAGTGCGCCTGGCCATTTTGGCCAGTTCCTCAAAAAACTGATTTTGAGGATGATGTTCATCCAGTGTGGCTTGGCCGGCCGGATTGAACACGGTCAAGGATGTTGATAATTTATCAAATTCCACCACCACCGTGGGGTTGGGCTCTTGCGGACTGCGCCCCTGCAGCTGTCCCGGAGCCATGGGATAAGTGACATCATAGTCTTCCACTTGGCCGGTTAAGTGTAACAGTTCCCGGATGTTGTCGGACAATTGGGTTCTGGCGTTTGCCAGAGCAGTGAGACTATCCAACACCTGCAAGTGACTGGCCAGGCTGTCGGCCCGGCTGGCAGTTCCGGCCTGTTGTTTATGTTCAATATCGGTATATTGATTTTGGTTGACTTTAAGCGCGTCCTGAAGCAGGCGGGCTTGTTCCAAAGCAAGTTGGGTTTTAAAATAGGCCAAGCGGGTATCCAGAAGCACCTTTTGCCGGGCCAGCACCACATCCAGCTTTTTGGCTTCCACGGCATGTTGCAGGGCTTTCCACTGATAGTAAGTACGGCCGGAATCCCAAAAATCCCAGGCCGCCACTGCCCCCAGGCTGTAATTGGTGTGATCGCCGAAGGGAAACGAGACCGACCCCATATGAGGCAGGTTGAGTTCCAGGTTAGGAATCTTGGCAGCGTAATTGATGGTTCCTTCAATGGCCAGCGAAGGCCAGAAAAGGGAAAATTGACTGTTGGCCTTGGCTTTGGCGGCCTCCATTTCCAGAATTTTGGCCTTCACCATCTGGGAATGGTCCAAGGCCAGGCGCTCCGCCCGGGCCAGGTCTAGATTTAACCGGGGGTAATCAGCTGCACTGACCAGGCCGCTGATGCCCACGAGCACCGCCAAGCATGCTAGCTTTCGTATCATGGGTTGAGCCTCCACCTTATTGTCCTGGCCTGAGGTCAGGATTGGGTTGCATCGCCTTAAGCGCTAAATCCACACGTTGTTCAATGGCCCGGTCTGTCAAGTGTTGGGGCAAAGCCATTAATTTTACCAAAGCCCCCGATAAATGACGCTGATTTTTTTCGAAAACGGTTAAAGCCATGGCCGGTACTGCCTGTGGACCCATCAAGAAAAAGATCACCGTCGCCACCGGCCATTTGGCCATAAAACCGTTTTTTTGGCAAGCCTTGATCAATTGCACCAGAATCCTGATATGACGCTGCATGTTCTCGCTTAAAAATTGGATGACCTGCTGGTGGCCCTGGAGCACATCATTGAGAAAGGGGATCATGAGCTGGCGATGATCACGAAGGAATTTGGCAATGGTGAGCACGCCTTGGCGCAGTCGCAACTGAGGGTCGGCCACAGTGGCAATATTCCACTGAAACCGGCTGAAAAAGGATTCGTAAAAATCGTGCATAATGCGCTGCGCAAAAACGTTTTTATTTTTGAAATGGTAGTGAAATAGTCCCAGATTCACCCCGGCCTGCCGGGCCACATCGCGCACTTTCATATTACTGAATCCGGTTTCCGGAAACAGAGCCAGCGCAGCCTCGATTAGCTTTTGATCAGTATTGCCGGAGGGACGGGCCATGCCACAATCCTTTCAAAAAGGTGTCATAATTATACAATCGTATAATTATGTGTCAAGCGCAAAAGGCCTCCTCACCGCTGGCTACAACGATTGGGCAAGTTTAAACTATTTGATTTTAATCAAGGGACTTTAATCAGGTCTAGTGAAATATTTATTTAGATAGGCATTCCCTATTGAATCGGTCTTACATTCCTTCCCCGGTTTCTTTTTTTTTCAACAATTGTGGAAACCGGGGCGCTGGTCCTGTTATTAAAAAACAGTGATCAACCCAATTAATCCAAGAATAATAAATCCTGTCAATACCATGGTTTCCGAAATTTCTTTTTTAAGTTTAGCGCCGCAATGACGACAAAATTTGTCGCCCGCAATGTTTTCCCCATGACAGTCATGACAACTTAATAATTCCATACTCACACCTCTTTTTCCCCACTCAAACTGAGTGACTTATAGACTTTAGTTACGGCGTTCTGGTTCCATAAATATACAAAAAAAAGCCGCAACCAGAAGATTCTGGTTGCGGCCAGGGTCAGGAGACGATGGGTTTTATTCTATGGTAAAATCAATGGTTTTCAGTACCTTGTCTCCCTCCAACACCTCCACGGACCAAGCCCCGGTCCAATCACTCATGATGGACTTGGAGCTAAAGGTCCGCCAGGGAGAGCCGTTAACCTTGAGTTGCACAACTGCCATGACATCATTGCCTTTTTTCCAGCGGTGGGTAATAACCGTGCCTTCCGTCCCGCCTACGATTTTGGTATAGCAATAAAGCTTGCCCACGGTCGCGGGAAATTTATCAGCTGCCCCAACCGGTTCGCGATCTTTGATTTCGGGAGCAATGCTGATCTCGACTACTTGTAGGGCGCTGGTTGTTTCCGGTGCTGCAGCTGGTGTTACAGCTTTCGCCTGGGGGGTCGCAGCTGGCTGGGCTTCCATGGTGGTGGCCGCAGGTTTGCTTTCATCGGCCATAGTGGTGTTTTCAGCTTGAACCTGGGTCATTAATGCTACTGCCACTGCTACTGCTGCCAACCATTGTTTGGTCTGCATGTTTCACCTCCTGGGAATGGATGGGGCCAAGGCGTGTCCCCCATCTGACTTAATTACACCGCAGCTTCATGCGGGTAATTTTCGCCGCACAACTTAAGGTCGAATGCATTGTCGCCCTTGGCGGTTAATCCTGTTTCTTGGGTTTATCATGAGCGGCCACAAACTGCTTGATGTCTTCGAAGTGTTCTAAAACCAGCTTGGCTTTGGAAACCCCAAAAGTAAACCCGTATTTGTCGTCCTCGCTGCGTTTCAGGGTAATTACAGCATTGCCTTTAAATTCTCCGATGGTAAACATAATCCCTCCTTGATGATAATATCTTACCCCGCACTAAAGTGCGCGTATTAAGGTAACCCTCACCCATTGTCCCACTCCCTAAAAAGGAGAGGGTAATCGGTATCCCCGGAATGGATCCCGTGAATACCATGATTTTAACAATCTTTCCAGGACTAATCACCCCTTAAGAATAACTTCTATTTGCTCCAGTTCTTCTGGGGATAAGGCCGGGCCCCTCAAAGCACCGGCGCAATCCTCGATTTGGTCCGGCCGGCTGGCGCCGATCAGAGCCGACGTGACGGCTCCATGGCGCAGCACCCAGGTCAAGGCCATTTGTGCCAGAGACTGCCCGCGCGTCATGGCCATCTCATTAAGCGCCTTCACCATTTGTAAGCGATGGGGCGTAATGCTCTCCGGTCTTAAAAAGCCGTTGGGATTAGCGGCCCGCGACCCCGAGGGAACGCCGTTAAGGTAACGGTTGGTTAGCAACCCTTGGCCCAAGGGTGAAAACACGACACACCCCATGCCGGCTTTTTCAATAACACCCAGTAACTCCTTTTCTAATTGCCGGTTGAACATATTATAGACCGGCTGGTGAATTAGGCAAGGCGTGCCCAGGGCCTTAAGCAGCACCACGGCCCGCTTGGTTAATTGCGGAGAATAGGATGAGATCCCTATATACAGAGCTTTGCCGCTGCGCACCAAATAATCCAAAGCGGCCATGGTCTCTTCCAAAGGTGTTTCCGGATCAGGACGATGATGATAAAAAATATCCACATAATCAAGGCCCAGCCGTTTTAAACTTTGATTAAGACTGGCCACTAAATATTTCCTGGACCCTCCATCTCCATATGGCCCGGGCCACATTTCATAACCGGCCTTGGTGGAAATCACCAGTTCATCCCGGTAGCCCAGAAAATCTTTTTTTAATATCTGGCCAAAAGTGATTTCTGCAGCCCCTGGCGGCGGTCCGTAATTATTGGCCAGGTCGAAATGAGTAATTCCCAGATCAAAAGCTTTGCGCACCATTTCCTTGGCATTATGATAATCATCGGTGGTGCTGAAATTGTGCCAGCAACCCAGAGACAGTTTGGGTAATTTCAAGCCCTGCCGCCCACAAGCCTGGTAAGTCATTCTGGTGTTACGATTATTTGAGAACATGAGGCGGTCCTTCTTTTAGGTGGTAGACAACAAATCCATGTACACCGCTAAAAAGGAATCTAAACCACTGACCCTTTGAACCTATCTTCTTGATGTTTGAATAAAATATTAAAGGTGGTTAAGGACCCGTAGCAGCGGGTGATGTATTGCTCCAATTCTAATTTTTCCGGCCCGCTTAAACCGGAATGGTTATTGATTTTCTGCTCCAAAACCCTTAACTTTTCCCGGATGGAAATGATTTTTTTAAACAAATTATCCAGTGGAATTTCACAGGCTTTCAGGCTTTCATCTCCCGGTTCGATGATCACTTTGCCCCCCTGCCATTTTGGAGATAGTTCCACTTCTTTAAGGCCTAAAAGATCATTTTGATTTTTAATGACTTGACGCAAGAGCGCTTTAACTTCTTCCATGTTTATTCTCCTTTTAATACTGTCCGGCAGACACCGCCCGATCTCCTAAAGATCAGCTGACTTCTTCCGGCCAATGGTCAGGTAAAGGTTCATGGGCAAAGCGACCAAATATACGGTGATAAGCCTCGCAATAAGGACAAACTTTTCTTTCAACTTTTTTAACTATCCAGAAGATTAAGCCACGCTGTTTTTTGCGGGCGTGACGGCAGGCCGTGCACTGCAGGCATCTTTGAGCCATCATCCGGTCTTTTTCTGCTTTGGACTTTGGATAACGCTTCACGTCCCTCTCCGCTTGCCTTTAAATGATGTTGCCGCAAAGGAATTATTATACCTCTTGGCGGCAGGTTTGTTGAGCTTATTTTTTACCGAACCCGGATGCCCCAGCAATGTCCGGCGTTGAGTTTTTCTTTCCCGGTCTAGTTTTACCACCTTGATTTGATGGCCTGTATAAGGATTTTCGCCCAAAGCATACATGATACCCGCCATGGTCATGGGTAGGGGAATGAAATCCTGCAGTTGTTCCACCCGCAGGCGCCATTTTTTAGCAAATGCTGCCACCTGCTGCATGGCTTGGCGATCACTGCCCGGAAACGCACTGATAAAATAAGCCGTGATAAAATCATGTTGTCCGAATTGGCGGCAAAACTGACGGTAGCTGGCAATAAAGGCCTCAAAGACCGAGCTGGTTGGCTTGCCCATCAAGGCCAATATATTATTCTCGCTATGCTCGGGCGCTACTTTAAGCGCCCCGCTGATATGCCCGCCTTTCACCAGACCAGCCAGATAGGCCTTGTCTTGAAGTGCCAAATCATAACGTACCCCGGAAGCTACAAACACATGCTTGACCTTGGGCAGCTGCTGTATTCGCGCCAGGACCTTAAGCATGGGCGTTTGATCGATGTTCAGATGCCGGCAGGGACTGGGCATTAAACAGGATGGCCGTTGGCAGGCCCCGTGGGGAGCACGGCAGTCCAGTCCCCACATATTGGCACTGGGACCGCCCACGTCGGTAATGGTACCGTGAAAATCAGGTCTGGCTGCAAGGCGCTTGGCTTCCTCAATCAGAGAGTCGACACTGCGGCTTTGAATGGCCTTGCCCTGGTGGGCACCAAGCGCACAAAAAGTACATCCCCCAAAGCAGCCGCGGTGGCTGATGATGGAATGAAGCACTGGTTCCAGGGCCGCCACTTTTTCGTGATAATGGGGATGAACTTGGCGTTGGAATGGCAGGCCAAAGAGCCGGTCCATGGAGAGGGTGTCCAGAGGCTGGGCCGGAGGATTACAAACCAAATAGCGCTGGCCATGGGCCTGCACGAGGGGTTTGCCTTTGCGCCAATCGCGCTGCGCTTCTTCTGCTAATGCTGCCTGGCCCAATTGACGCCAATCGGCTATAATGGCTTCGTAGCTGGGAAGTATCACATAAGGCTTGTCCCTGGGTAGTGTTTTTTGAATTATCGCTAAGCCCGCAATCGGCGCAACGGGGCGCCCCTCTTCCAATGCCTGGGAAAGGGCCACCACCGTCCTTTCCGCCATTCCGTAAACCAAGTAATCCGCTTTGGCATCAAATAAAACACTGCGGCGAATACTGTCGCTCCAGTAATCATAGTGAACCAAGCGCCGCAAACTGGCCTCAATACCGCCGAGTACTACCGGCAAGCCGGGAAATGCCTGTTTAATTAAATTACTATATATAATGGTGGCACGGTTGGGACGTTTTCCGTACGCACTACCGGGGGTATAAGCATCCTGACGTCTTAATTTTTTATTGGCCGTATAATTGGCCACCATGGAATCCATGGCCCCGGCCGTAATGCCGGCCCAGAGAAGGGGGCGGCCCAGACCGGCCACAGATTCGGCTGATCGCCAATCCGGTTGGGCAATAATCCCTACCCGATAACCAGCAGCCACCAGCCAGCGGCCAATCACCGCTACGCCGAAACTGGGATGATCCACGTAGGCATCACCTGTGATAAGCAGGATGTCCAGTTCCTCCCATCCCAACCGTCTCATTTCCAGAAGGGTCATGGGAAGAAATTCCGGTTGTTTTACAGCATGTTTCTGAGCCATATGGGTTCCTTTTTTTATGAATTTCAGGGCCTTGTCAACATCCTATGGACCCCCAATTGTCACATTGATGATGATTTTCGACCGTCAATCTTCGGATTCTCCTGCCAAGACCCCGTTCTCGAGGATCTGGTCTTATCGGCTATAAGATAATTTTATCATTGCAATAAACCCATGATCAGTTTAAATTGTTAGCGTTTTAGTGGCAGGTGCAAATAATTGAGCTGCCGCGCAAGGGAGATAGTTGCTCATGATCAAACCAGTTCATTACCTTATTATATTGTTGCTATGGAGTTGGTTATTGCCCGCCCTGTCAGCTCAGGCTGCCGGTGTACAGGGCAATGGGTTGCAGTTGGCTGTGGCCGGCAGTTATCAGACTAAAATGCCCGGTGAATTTAATGGCCAATCTCTGCCCACCGGTGAACCTATGGTGACCAACAAGCTCATTGTGGATGTGCCGGAATTAACCCCGGACAATTATGGCATTACCGGCCGGCTGGGCTATAAAGCCAACCGCTGGGCGTGGGAATTCCAGTATAATCAGAGCGCTGTTGGTAAAATAGCCACCAGCTTGCCTTTAAGTGCCAGTGATTTGACCATGGCCTTTTACGATCTTAATGCCAAATATTACGTTTTCCAACCCTCTAGTTTTCAGAGTTATTTAATTTTTGGATTCGGCTATGCCACCCTCTCCGGCACGGAAATGAAACAGTCCGAGGATTTGGCTTATGGGCCTGGCCAATATGAAGGGTGGGGATATAATTTGGGTATTGGGCTAAGCTATTACCTTAATACCACGGTATTTATTTTCGGTGATTATATGTACCGCGGTCTTAGTTACACTATGTTTGATCATAGTCAATTGCATGAAGCTTTGAGTCAGCCTTTGCATGTCATCTATCTTGGGTTGGGCTACGCCTTAAGTCACTAATTCTTTTCCCTTACGATTACCCTTTTATCTAAACCTTCCAGCACGTCCAGCCTTTCTTAAAGAACATAAAAAAAGCGGGCCGGTAATTCCTACCGGCCCGCTTGGTGGTTAACTCATTTTTATTGAGCTTCAGTACCCTCATCGTTCATTTGGGAACCATCAGCACCAGGTGTAGCTTCTTCCATGGCGCCCGCGCCTTCATCGTTGGTCGTGGGTGTGGCTTCTTCCATTTGAGGTGCTGCATTTTCGGTGCTGTTTTGCTTAGGTGCATTGCACCCCGTGAGCAACGCGGCGCTGCCCAACATCACACAAAACATTAACGCTATTAACTTTTTCATGCCTTGCCTCCCATTTATTAAGGATAAATTTACTGGTATATTATAGTAAGCAGTCAACCTTTGTAAAGAGAATATTTGACAACATAAATAATTTAGCCGCTGCCCAAGTCTTTGGGCACTTCAGTTTTTCTTCATATCATAAAAAAGTTTGAGTAACAGCAAAAAGGTGGGAATGAAGTGAAAAAATAAATCAAAAATATCGATGGCCCGTTTCAGTTCTCCCCGTTTAAGCATGATAATTTTTTCCACCACATGGGGCATGGGCGCGAACGGTGCCAGTAACATTAAGACCGCAAACAGAATGAGGGTGCTGTAGGAAAAGCTGGCTAAAAATTTCTCCATGCTGAGGGATTCCTTATCAAGAGATGGTTAAACGTGGCCCAAGGCTTGCTAAAAAGGGGCAGGGCCTGCGCAACTGAGGAAAGCTATCATGCCGGGCCCGGGCTGTCAAGTTATTCAGGTTAAATTAAAAAAAGTCCGGTTACAATGAACAGGACTTTTTTACACCTGGTACCGGCCGTTTATAGTTAAAGCCCCATCCCCTGGCTCAGGTTATGGCAAATACTACTTTTTCCATTTGAACTTTATGGTGTTCAATTATTTCCTTGGGTGTGCCCCACCCATAGGCTTTTTCCGCCAGACGGGTCACGACTTTGATCAATCCTAATTTAGTGGGACTATTGTAGTCCTCTCCCACTTCCCTAAATACCATCCGGATGGCCCCCACGATGGATTTTTCTATTTCTTCTTCGCTGGCAACTTTCCCCATTTTGACTTTAACCCGGTGAAATGTTTCTTTTTGGCTTTCCATCATACACTTTACCACCAAATCACGGGCTTTCTGAGGATCAAGATTAATGAGATCACTTGACCTGACTTCCCAACGTTGATGTTGCACTTTTTCGTCCATTTAGACCACCCCTTTGACTGCTTATTTCCATAACGTAAGTATAGCACGATTTTTAAATTTTTCTGATGACATGAAATTTTTTTCCTTCCTTCGCTCCTTGGGCCAGCTGCTGAGATTTACATTTGCTTCACCCGTTAAAAATGATAGACTTTTAAAAATTAAAACTAAGGAGGATTTGGAATGGCCCGTATCTTAAATCACCCGCATTGCTGGACAGCCTTGTTTTTGGGCGCCGCCCTGGCCGTATCACCCCTGGTGATGGCTCTGGACCAGGAATTTTATGTAGGTTTTGGCGGACAATATCAAATGTCTGCTGGCAGTGATTTTACCGGAATTTTTGGCTATATCCCGTCCGCTTCCGCTGATGTGGATTATGTTTTCATCGACGCACCCCGAGCCCAGACCAGCAATGCCGGTTTTTCGGGCAGACTGGGCTTCAAATCCTTGTTTTGGAGTTTGGAACTGCAGTTTAGTCAAAGTATCTTTGAAAAAACCCGTTCGTCCGTCGATCAGCTGGAAGGCCGAATCTTTTCTTCCTTTTATGACTTAAACGGCAAATATTATTTTTACGAAGGGTTCCGGGCCGGTGCTTATTTTATTCTTGGACTGGGCTATTCCTTGCTAACCGAAGAAAGAATTAAATATTATGCCAATGACACTTTTGGGACGGCCAGTTACTCCGGCTTATCGGCCAATTTCGGGGTGGGCATGGATTATTATTTGACTCATAATCTTTATATTTACGGAGAGTATCTATACCGTGTTAATACCTATACGGTTGTAGACAATCTGGAACTGAATGACGCCGCCTATGATCCTTTTCATCATTTATATTTTGGTGTGGCTTACGCCTTTCGGTAGGTTTTACCATAAAAAAAGCCAGCCTGTGGGATCGGGCTGGCTTTTTTTATCCTATTATCTTATCGGCTTAATTTGACCAAACCTTATTTTTTTTCCAAAAGGCGCTCTGCCCTTGATTTAGAATCATTCTGACTCTCATCTTCGGCTCCATCATCGGACGACCTGGTTGCTGTTGGTTTTATTTTTCTCTTGTCTCGTCTTGATGACGGCACTGCATCTTCCTGGTCGTTAGCTTCCTCTTTTTCGAGTTTTCGTTTTGGGGACTGTTGTTCCCGTGATTTCGATTGACGAACCGTTGTTTGTTCTTGTTTGTGCTCGAGCACTTGCCTAGCCCGGGACGGTGTTTCCTCCTGCTGTTTTTGCTCCAACAGCTTTTGGGCCCTGGTCTTTTGTTTTACTTTGGAGTGAGAATCTTGTCTGCTGTTGTTAAGTTTGTTTTCAATTAGTTGCTGTGCCCTGGAGGGCCTTTTTTCTTGTTGCTTTTGCTCCAATATTTTTTGCGCTCTGGTTTTCTGAGCCGTGGGTTGTTCCTGGCGCGAGCCGCGTTCGGGCGCAAGCCTGGTGGATTCATCTGCACCGCGCGAGGGGACTACTTTATAGGCGCGCTTCCCCTTGGTCCACTGCCCGGGCAGCCAGTGACCATTCTTGCTCCACCGGCCAGCTTGCCAGGAATACCCTTTGCGTTCCCTTTCCCGCCATTGACCATCTACCCACCGGCCTTGACGGCTCCAATAACCGGGCACCCACTCGTAACCAGCTCGGGCGGCCACCCACCCGCCTGACACCCAAAAACCACGGCCGTCAAAATGACCATCCACCCAAATATAACCTGATCGCGATTGAGGCCGCCAATGACCTTCCATCCAAATGCCTTGAGTATTCCAATAACCGGGAACCCAGACATAGCCAGCCCGGGCATGAATGGGCTGCCAATACCCTGCGATCCACAGGCCTTGCCGGTTCCAGTAGCCGGGAACCCAAATATAGCCAGCCCGGTTTTTTAGCCGCCAGTGCCCTTGCACCCACATGCCATTGATCCAAAAACCGGGAACCCACACTTGGTCACGATAGGACATTTTAACCGGTTCCCAATAGCCGGGAATCCAATCGCCGCTCTCATCCCAAGTCCCATTGCGCCATACAAAGCCCGCCCTTACTTGGGGCCGCCAGAAACCCGGGTATGACCACATCCGTATCAATGATGACAGGGTCCACCCATACATCATCAGACGAAGGCGAGGCTTCCGGCTGATCTTCATCCTCCTGTCTGGTCTGGGCCTGGGATCTCCATGCCGCCATTGTCGTCATTGCCTGCGATGGCATCATGCTGGGCTTTATTGGCCAAATAGCCGTAAACCCGATCATCTCCAGTGCATATACCGGCCCTCCCGGCATCACGACTTCATCTGTCGCCGGGGATGTCACGAACCACAACCATGCACCCAGTCAGTAAAAATAAACTGCCTAAAAATATTAGTCCCCATTGTTTCATTGCCGCCCTCCTGCAAAATTAATTTTCTTTGTACCTATTATTCCATCGCTTCCTTGTTAATTATTATATGATTTTCAATTTCTTTTGGTTCCAATTCAAGTAAAAATAAATGATGGAGATTGGTTCTTTCACAGGAGTGCCTGTCCTTGCAGTTCTATGATAATAGTTACAAATCAGTATGGATCGATATATTGGACTTGAGTACCATTTATCCCTTCGCAAGATATCTTCTGACGGCTGTTGGACGATATTCAGAAAAGATGAATGAAACCGTTGCTAGGGGCTCTTCCTGCATTTGGATGGATTGGTTGAAACCTTAAAAAACATCAGACAGACCGTTGCCGAACTGGTAATGACCGTAACCTAAAAATAGCAAACAAAAAGAGCAACGCCGCAAGTTTATCGGCGTTGCTCTTTTTGTTTAAAATTTCTCAACTTCTTAAAAATATTAACTTAGTAAGGGTTCACCATAGTTACAATCAATTCAAAAGGATTAAGATTGGGTAAAGAAGCCCATCCCAAATTGACTTTCCCATCTTGAATAGTGAAGAAAATATCTTCTTGTGTAACAGGATCGCTGTATGGCAAGGCTTGAGAATCCACATCATAGGTTCCAAGGCCATCGCTAAAGCGCACATAGCAAACCACTGTGGTGAAATCCTCATTGATGGAATCCGTCACCAAATTGGGAATGCTTGCCGTTTGATAAAGGCCTGTCGTAGCAGATGGTGTGATATCAAAAATATAGGTAATTTGATCCCCAGGTCCTGCAGGACCTGTTGGCCCAGTAGGTCCGATCGGTCCTTCCGGACCAGTGCAAGCGCTCAAGGAAATCATACCCAAAATTGCCAATCCCAAAATCCATCGCGTTTTTCAATTTCATGCGTTCATCCCCTTTTCATTTTTTATTTTTATTATTATCGTCTCTTACCCTCTTTATTCTTAACTTTGTCTTCTATGCATCTATTAACAGGCCAGGACATATGCCCTGGCCTATATTTTATTGTCTCAATTTATTACCTTTTTTTACCATAATGATTTCCATTATCTTTTTCATTCCCATTATCATCAGGACTTCCTTTATCTTTATTATCATGACCTTGGTTTTTATCTTTCTCGATCCTTCACCGTTCTGCCTCTACTTCCACGTCTGGTTTTGACTTCCACGTTTTTTTCAATCACTGTCTGGCCGTTTTTTGAATGCTTTTTCACGATCACTGATCTTTCTCTCCGGCCGCCACGGTAATTTGTTTGAGTACGTGTTTTTTCCTTTGGGTAATAATAAGTACCGTCGGAAGGCGCTTTTCTGGCCGGTGCCTCTTTTTGTTGCAGCATCTTCATAGCCCGGGTGGGCGCAGTATTCTGTTGAACACCCCGTTGCGGCCGGACTTTAACAGCTTGGCCTCTTCTTTCTCTCCGCGCTTGCGGCCCTTGCCAGCGGCCGGGCACCCAATAGCCGTTTTTACTCCAGCGACCATCTGCCCAGTTTTTACCCTGTTCTCTTTCAACACGCCATGTGCCGGCTATCCATTGGCCACCTCGATTCCAGTAACCAGGGACCCATACATGGCCGCGTCTATGTCTTTCCCAATAGCCTTTGATCCAGCGATGGTTGTGATCATAGCGACCACCCACCCAGATATAGCCTGCTCTGTGCTTCCGGACGCCAGCTACCGTCGATCCAACGGCCATTATGAGCCCAATAGCCGGGCGTCCAATACATACCCGTGGCGCGCGCGCCTTGGCATCCAGGTGCCGAACACCCATTCCCCTGCTTGTTCCAATGCCCGGGAGCCCAGATATAACCCCTGCGATTGGCCGGACGCCAATGGCCATCAAACCACACCCCGCCATACCAAAATCCCGGTACCCAGACATAACCCTCGGCGGCCATGGCGCTGAGGTTTCCAATAGCCCGGAATCCAGCGGCCGTTGTTATCAAAAGCGCCATTTTGCCAGGTAAAGCCCACTTTTACCTTGGGCCGCCAATAACCGGGAATGGTAATGCCGTTAATAACTTGGGCTTGAATCCATACATAATTCTTACCCGGTGCTTGTGGTGCCTGCTCGGCATCTTCCTCATAATACCCTTCATCGTTCTGGTACGCATTGTCATCTGTATAAGCATGAACCATTGACAAACTTACACCACTACCCCACAGCAAAGCTGCGCCTAACACAATACTCAATGCTCGTTTCATTTTTCCCTCCATTGTTTTTTTGAACTTAAATTAGGATCTCGCTGGAGTTGCTTAAGGATGGCAAAACGTTTTGAGGCATGCTTGCAAAGAGATGAGTTCATTATTCCTGCCTTTGAATAATAAAGTGGTAAATAGACCCCTGCGGTTTAAGGTGGTTCTTACATCATCGTCCACCGGCCTAACCTACTTTAGTTTGGAAGAGCTTGATTAACCTTTATTGTCAAGACAACATCACAGGGGAATGGCTACCCCTAAATATAATAATGAAGCAATTCATTTTAATAAATATTGTTTTGTAATCAAAGTGTTTTTTCTTTCTTTAGGGCCATCAGGAAAATGGCCACCAACTCGGGATCAAATTGTTTGGCTGCATGTGCCTTTAATTCCACTACGGCTTGGGCTAATTCGATCGGTTCCCGATAACATGTGGTGCTGGTCATGCTGTCAAAAGCTTCCGCCACCCCAATCATACGCGAGAACAGAGGAATGGCTTCGCCTTTGAGGCCATCCGGGTAACCTTCCCCATTGTACCATTCATGATGGTGCTTGATGACCCGCGCGCCGTCTTTGATAAATTCGATGGCATGCACGATATTAGCACCAATCTCCGTGTGCTTGCGCAAAGCCGCCCATTCTTCCGGTGTAAGTTGTCCTTTTCTTTTTAAAAGACTCTCCGGTACCCCAATCATGCCGATGTCATGAAGTAAGGCCAGATATTCCAGTTGCCGTATATCATCCTTGGGCAGACCCATTTCCTTGGCCATCATTAAGGCATAACGTCCCACCCGGGCGGCATGACCCAGGGCCCATTCATCCTTGGCCTCTACCGCCGCAATTAAGGCCCGAATCGTGCCGTTGAGGTATTTCTGCACTTCTTTACTGAGTTCTACATTATCAATAGCTGTGGCCGCGATTCGTCCCAAGGTCATTAAAAAGCGGACCATTTCCTTGGAGAAATAGTTGGGCGTATTTTTAAATAGGGTCAGATAGCCGACCAAACTGTTTTTTATCATCATGGGCACTGCCAGCAAAGAACCCGGCTGTTGATCACTTTTATCCAAGCCTGCATACTTGTAATCCTTATTAAGATCACCGATTAACAATTCGCTTTTATGCTGGATCACCCAGCTTTGTATTTTTTTATCTATGGGCGTTAATTCATTGATGACCCCTGTATCATCAGCATAGGTGCAGACAAAGGCCACGGAATTCTCCTGCCGATTGTAGACAGCCAAGGCTATGCGGTTGGCCTCCATTAATTGCTGCACCATATTCAGTACCGTCCAGCAAACATCAGTAACCGTACCTGCCTGGCTGATCTCCTTAGAAATATCGTCGAGCATTTTGATATCGACCATATTTTTATGCAGACCTTGATCGGTGGCTCTCAGTTTTTCCCGCAAATGGGCGCCTGACTCTTCGGCGGTCATAGAGACATGATTATCCAGTACGTAACTTACGGCATCGAGAATAGTATGAGGATCGAAGGGCTTGACGATAAGGTCGCGCGCGCCTTCATTAATAGCCATGAACGTGGTTTTAACATCCGCCTTTTCAGCCACAAAAATGACGGGAATCTCTTTATTTTTCCACTTTTCCTTGATCATGCGCAACAGATCTATACCATCCATATCGGGCATGTTCATCTCCGTCAGCACCAGATCATATCGCTGGGAATTCAAATAACTGACGGCTTCCACGCTGTCATGGGTGGAATAGACCTTATGGCCGGCCTCGGTTAAAATTTCGGTTAATATCCGGCTATTGCCTTTGTCATAATCAACCACAAGTATATCGGACATGGTCCCCTGCCCATAAAAAGAGTTGTGGACCTAGTATCGTCCGCCTGTCTGCAAAAGATAAATTTAAATTATATTACAGGGATGATCCGTCACCAGTGGCGGTGCCAAAATCCTCTGACAGCCTTATTTTTTTAAAAATACCAGATATTTTTCCTTAACTAAACCATGCAAGTGGTCGTTTTTATGAGTAGATCGACAGATTCTGCAAAGGACCGTTTATGAACATTTTAGTACATCATGTACAAGATGCCGCCGCCCTGGAACGGATACAACGTTTCCGTTACCGCCTATATGCGCAGCAGGGTTTGCAGCACTTGCCGAATATGGATCATGTCCATCTCCGCCATAATGACCTGCTGGATGAACAGTCCTGGGTCATCGAAGCCCTGGACCAGGAGAGCGGTCAACCCTTGGCGACCATGCGCACCACCCCGTTGGCAGCCGCCAATCTCAATGATGACCTGGAAGAAAAATGTGCCTTGGCCCTGTTGCTGGAGTTCATGGACCAACGTCATCTAAGTTTTTCCACACCCGTCTTAATTGATCCACGCTATCGCCGCAGCAGCTTGGCTTTGACCTTGGGTAAGGAACTCTACCGCTTGGTGCAAGCCGCTGGTATTGAACTCGATTTGTGTTTGGCGCCTCTGGCTGCCTCCGGAGGCTTGCTGGCATTGGGGTACCGGCCTTACCGCAATCCCGTGCGCCTGGCCGGCCAGGAAGGGCTCCATCTGCCTTTATGCTTGCCCATCAAGGACCATGTTTTTTTAAACCATGTTAACAGTCCCTTTCGGCATCTGTGCAGCAAGCCCTATGATCCTCTTGAAGATCGTCTCCGGGAAACCTTTACCTTTTGGCAGCCTTATCCTTTTGCCGACCGTCATATGAACAGCGTGAAACAATTGAACCTTTTCCCTGACATGAATACCGCTGATTTAAAATCTATTTTGCATCATTTTCTAGTGGCTCAATTCTATCCCGGCGATAGGTTGATCACACCCCAGGAAGTGGAAACCTTTTCCTTTGTTATGCTGGAAGGAACCCTGGAATTAAAAACTTCCGCCCAGGCCGGTGCTCAACCATTTACGTCCTTAAGGGCCGGAGAAGCCCGCATCATCACCGGGCAATCGGAACGGCCCTCCATGGCCGTGTCCGCGATTTTCAAGACGGCCAGCAAAATCATGTTCATCCCGCCGTTGCTACTGGATAAATTAAAACATAAACAACCGGCTTTGGCGCTGCAGCTTCTGGAAGGGTTGCATCGTCTCACCCAGCAACAGCAGCTTAAATACGAGCGTCATTTGATGGAACATTCCCGCCATCTGGACCGAGTACTGAGCAACGAATTTATTGCTCCTCAAGTTCCGGGCGAGACAGATGAAGACCCAGGGGAAGAAAAAATCCCCAAAAAAGGGTTGGAGCACCTGCTTCGCCGGCATAGTCTGGGGCAGACCATAGAAGTCAACCGCTTATTAAAATTGGGATTTGAGGATCACAAGACGATGTTGGACTTGCATGCGGGGCTGGGACTGACAACTCAGCTTTTGGCCCGGCATTTTCCCCACAGCCAGATAATAGGCTTGGAGCCGGACCCTTTTTTGCGCAAGCGAGCGGAAAAATTGATCATGGCCTCAGAACCGGGCGCCCATTGTCAATGGCTGGATGGTACGGCGGATAACATTCCTTTACCCAACAGTAGCGTGGATTTTGTCTATGCGCGGTTTTTGTTTCAACATGGCGGGACGCCTTTTGAGGTGTTACAGGAAATCAAGCGGGTCACCAAATCGGGAGGCAAGGTGGTGATCATGGATGTGGATATTCAGGACATGTTGATTTATCCCGAGCCGCGGGGATTCAAGGATTTTCTGGCACGCATTGCCCAGGCCCAGGATTTCTTGTATGAAAAACCTTTTATGGGTCACCAATTGCTCGATTACATGGCCCAACTGCATTTCCGGGACCCCTTGATGGAAATCCTGCCCCTCTCCTCGGCGCTAGTGGCCATGGAGTCGTTGGCCGAACTCTTAATTGACGTCAATGTGCGCCTGCTCAAAGAAAAAAACCTCTGGCAATCGCAGGATAAAAATATCTTAAAGGCCATTGCCGATCTGCCCAAACAGCCCAAAGGCTGGCTGTTTATTCCCCTAATGCTGGTTTCCGGGCAGCCGCAAAAGCGGGTGGACTCCAGGGATGAAAGAAATCTCTGAGCCCCTGAACTGAACTCAAAAGGTCTTTTTCTTCAGCTTGAAAAAATTATTTTTAATCCATCCCCAATTAAATATTATATGGCCCACAAAGAGCACCGCCAGTAACGGCCCGTTAATTTCGTGGACTTCGTGCGCCCATTCCAGGTCCCACGTGCTCATAAGCAAGCCGGTAAGAATCTGGAGCGGCATGCTGAACACCAGAAGTGTATTGACGAACACTAGCGGCTTTATCTGCATAAGCAATGCCTCCATCACTGTCCTCATGATTTGTGACCCTTTCGAGTCAGGAGGACGATTATTTTATCGGTTCTTTTGACCTTGGGAAATTAATTTTTTTATAAAATATTCCGATACTTCCTGCATCATGATCAACTTATTTGAAGGAGCCGGCCATGCGTGTTTTAGTGGTGGATGACAACGAGGAAATTTGCAAATTAGCCTGCCGGGTACTGGCCCCCTATGGAGAATGTGATTATGTACTGGGCGGTGACTTGGCCATCAATGCGGTTCAGGATCGCTGGAACGGGCGCAAGCCTTTTGATGTGGTCTTTTTGGACATTATGATGCCCGACAAGGACGGCATCTCCACCTTGAGGGAAATTCGTGCCCTAGAGAAGACCCGGTCTATCCAGGACAGCTTGAAAATCATCATGCTAACCGCCTTCAACGATGCCAATCATGTGCTTAATGCCTTCCGGGAACAAGCGGATGGCTATATCGTCAAACCTTTTGACGAAGACAAATTGCTCGATGAAATGCTTAAACTCGGTTTGGTTCGCAAATAGTTTTTACCGGTCCTTGCTGATCTTCAACTTGTCCCCTGTTTAATCGGCCCAAACAAACCTGTTCAAACCATGCCGCCGCTTTGTCCGTGTTTAAATGAACATTGCCGATGCGAGGCGGCCCCGCAATTTCCTGATGACGTGATAAACGCTTTAACAAAGCTGCCGGATAGTTACCTTTCTCAATGATCCTCTCTCCCAGCTCATACAGGCTTACCCCTTTTTGCCCGCCTAAATGAAAATACCCCGTGGCTTCCCGGGCCAGTAAATGGAGCACCATCTCCGTCAAGTCATCGCAAGTCACGCAACTGCGAATTTCGTCGTGGAACAGCGTCATGGGCAGATGACGTTTAAACCGGTCTTCTATGAAATCCACAGCGCCCTTGTTGCCGGTAAGAGATGCGCCTACCGGCAGCGCCAAGCGAAGAATACAATGGTGTAAAGATTTAGTGATTTCCTGCTCTGCTGCTAAAAACGTTTTACCCACCACGCTGATGGGATCCGGTGTATGGTGTTCGGCATACCCGCGTGATGGCGGCTGGTTCCCGGAGAACACCAAATCGGTGCTTAAAAACATGATATAAGCATCAGTCCCAAAGAGCTTCATCATTTCCCTGGCCCCGCCCTGGTTAAGCCCGCGCGCCCAATCCGGACGGGCTTCACAAGCATCGAGATCACATACACCGGCCGCATGCAGGACGTGAGTAGGCTTGAAGTGTCTCGCAATTTCGCGCAAGCCCGTTTCATCAAGCATGCATACCCCCCTCACATTCTCCGCTTCCGGCCGGGACATCTGGGGCGGACGTATGGCCAGCAACTGATGGGCCGGCAACAACGCGTGCAACCGTTGATAAATAGGCCACCCATGAATGGAGGTTATACCCGTCATTAACAGCCGCCACGATGAGGGCAAAGCGGGCTCGGACAAGAACGTCTTTTGATGAGTTATAAAACTTTTATACTGCACGTGCGACCTTCCGCCTTTATATTATGGGATAGGGGTATTGTACCTGGACAGGGCAAACAAAAACCATGTCTCATTGACCTTCAGGACTTGTTTGGTTTTGTGCAGTTTGCCACAGACGCCGGATTTTTTCAATGCGCTTGCGGTTGACGCCGAAATCTCCATAGCCAAGCCTGGAAGCGGAGCGCACTTGAATAAGATTGGAACCAGGGGCCAAATAAAATTCTACATCATCGACAAACCCCCACAGCCGCGAGCGGAATTCAACATATAAATAGCGATCTGTCATTTTCACGACCGTGGTACGGGGCAGGTGTTTAATGAGGTTGGCCAAGCGTCTTATGGCTGTTCGTGGATCGTGTTGCACTTCCAGCGGCGCGCTAAAATGTTCCTGATCATGACTCTCACTGGAAACACAATTGGGCGATGCCGGGCAAGGTGCCAGCAAGCCGTTGGTTACCCCTAAATTAAGGGGGCGCTGACCGCTGCATCCCATCACCAGCAGTAGAATTGTTCCACCCACTCCCATCGCAAGTTTATTCATGACGTCCTCCCCCTTGGTCTCGCTTGCTTTGTCTTGCCGAACAATGGTTAGACCCTGATTGGCCTAATCCCGGCAAGATACAAGAGACGCTGCTCGCTGAGCAAGATCACCTCCGGGGTTAATGCCAGAGTCAAAATGATAAGATGCTTTAGTTCCAAGATGATTTTACCGATAACGGAGATAGCAGTTCGTCAAACTATACCTCAGGCAGTGAAAGGAGTGCGCTCATGAAACCATATTACATATGTCAGGAATGCGGTCATGCCATCATAGGTATTCACCCGGGACAATGCCCCATTTGTGCAGCCGCAGCTCACCGTTTGCTTGGTGATGATGATCATCGTTCGGTTTTAAAGGAAATGATCATCCGCTATCCCGCGGAAATAGCCGAGGCCGCCGATCAATTAAACTGACCGCCTTCTCTTCTTTTCGGCCTTTTGTGTCCGGCCGCAGACTCACGACGTCTCCCGTTTAGGTCTGATCATAACCAGCATCATTTTAAAAGGTTCCCGAGCGCGCAATGCATGAGGAACACCGGCCGGCATGATAAGAAACTCCCCTTTTTTCACATCCTGCTCTTCCTGGGCAATAGCAATGCAGCCTTTTCCCTCCAATACATAAACAAAGGCATCATAAGGCGAGATATGTTCACTTAGGCCCTGATCCTGACTAAAGGCAAACAAAGTAATGGTGCCCACCTGTTGATCGATCAGGGTACGGCTCACCACCGCCCCTTCCTGATAAGCCACCATAGCTGCTGCATCCTTGACCTTACCAGCCAACGGAGGCAGGTTCTGTTTTTTGTCGTTCATAATATCCTCATCTCTTATTTTTTACAGTCAAGCATGGCTTGCTTGATCACATCTTCAATTTCCTGCGCCACAGGATTAAGGTCCGGTTCGTTAAACAGGTCCAGAATCGCCGTGGGGGTCATGGTGGCAATGACCGTTTGACCTTCTTGTTCATAGAACGCTACCCGGCAAGGCAAGGCTGTGGCGATACTCATGTTCTTTTCCAGAACCACTTTGGCTTTCTGGGGATTACAGACTTCCACCACTACGCAGGCATGACTAAAGACGACGCCTTTTTGAGCCATGGTTTTTTGAAAATCAAATTTCCCCACCACGCCAAACCCCCGGCGGCTAATGGCGGTTTCAAAGGCTGCAACACTTTCCTGCAAAGGTTTTTCGATGATCACTTTTAGTAACATGAACTCCACCTCCCTGGCCTTATTGGACTTGACTTCCCGGCCTTGTGTGCCCGGTTGTACCCATGCTGACCTTATATTGATCCCCTCATTTCAATTCGTCAAGTCATTGCATATCTCGTTGGTTGCCCCAATTAGAGATTAAGGAACTATTCGACTTAGGACATGTCTAATGACTGTAATAGTGGACCAGTTAACATCAGGCAGGGGAGGTGTCTCCTATGAAAGATAAAAAATCAAAACGTCGTGAAAAGGTGCCCGAATGCAGCTGAGGGCTGATGAAAGGGAAAGGTCGAGCGACAAATCACTCGACCTTTCCCGGTTTTATTAATGTTTCACGTAGTTCTCAGGATTTTTTAAGAAATCCGGTTTACAAGCACCGCAGCAAAAATAATAAATTTTACCCTCATAAACCGCAGTATTATAAGCTTCTCCCTTTTTCAGACTTGTCCCCATAACCGGACAGGTGGTCGTTTCATTATCAATTTTATTTTTTTCCATTATAAACGCCTTGGCTTGCTGCCGAATGGTCTGGGCTGTTTGTCTATCCTTGCTGCTCACCCTAATTACCACGCCATCTTTGCTGTTTTTCAGGGTGATACTTGCGCCGGGGACCTGCAACGGTGAAGTTTCGTAATAGCGTTGCAAATCAGCATCACTGCCCTGGCTGGAAGCCGCCATAGCCGTATGGCCCTGATGGCTCTGCCCAACCATGGTCTGGGCATAGGCCAGGCCGGCCAGGCCGGCCGCCATGAATAACATCATTCCAAAGGGCAACCAATTCCTCCTGCCTTTATCTGTGTTCATTTTTTTTACGCTCCTTTTTTTTGGCTTTTGCTTTTACTTTTAACCGGGACTGGAGGTGGCATTGTTCGTTCTTTCCAAAGACTGTAAACCGCAGGAATGATCAAGAGCGTCAGAAGCATGGAAGAAATCAAACCGCCTACCATGGGCGCTGCTATACGTTTCATGACATCCGCGCCCTGGCCCGTGCTCCACATCAACGGCAGCAGCCCGATAATCGTAGTGGCCACGGTCATGACTTTGGGGCGCACCCGCATGACCGAGCCCTCAATCACCGCGGCAAACAAATCGCCACGGTTGGTTAAACGGCCTTCCTGACGATGGCGTTCGTAACTTTCATCCAAATAAACCAACATGACAATGCCCGTTTCGGCCGCCACACCGATCAGGGCGATCATGCCGATCCAGACCGCCACGCTCATATTATATCCCAGCACATTGAGCATGACCACGCTGCCAATCAGAGCAAAGGGGAGGGAGGCCATGATAATGAAGGTTTCGGAAAACGATTTAAAATTGAAATAGATGAGCAGAAACACCGCCAAAAGGGTAAGTGGTATAACCAGTCGCAACCGTTTGCTGACCCGCTGCATGAACTCATATTGTCCAGTCCAATTAAGGATATAACCGGCGGGCAGGGTAACCTCCTGCGCCACTTTTTGTTTGGCGGCCGCCACATAACTGCCCACATCCTGGTTCCCCTCAAGGTCCACATAAACCCATCCCGAGATGGACCCGTTTTCATTTTTGATTACCGGCGGACCGGTGGACACAGAAATGTCGGCTACTTCTTCCAAGGGAATATTGGCGCCCGAAGGCGTGGACACCAAGACCCTTCTTAATTGGGCCACATTGTTGCGAAAGTCACGAGCATAGCGGACATTGATGGTGTAGCGCTCCGGCCCCTCCACGGTGGTGCCGATGGGCATACCGCCAATGGCCGTTTCGATGACGTGCCCCACATCATCAATGGTTAATCCGTAATGGGCCAGCGCCGGACGCCTGGGGACGATATCCACGAAGTACCCACCCGTGACCCGCTCGGCATAGACGCTGCGCGTGCCTTTAACCGTGTGCAATGTATGCTCCAGCGCCGTTCCGATTTTTTCTATGGTGCCTAGATCGGGGCCCATAATTTTAATCCCTACCGGTGTACGAATCCCCGTGGTCAGCATGTCAATTCTGCCTTTGATGGGCATGGTCCAGGCATTGGTCCATCCGGGAAATTGCATTTTGCGGTCGAGCTGGGCAATTAGTTTTTTCCACGTCATGCCGTGGGGCCAGTCTTTTTTATCTTTGAGCATAACCGTGGTCTCCACCATGGACAGAGGCGCGGGATCCGTAGCCGTCTCAGCGCGCCCCACCTTGCCGAACACACTGGCCACCTCCGGGAAGGACTTGATGATCTTGTCCTGTTTTTGCAATATCGCCTTGGCTTGGTCAATGGCGATCCCGGGCAACGTGGTGGGCATATACAAGATACTGCCCTCATTGAGGGGCGGCATGAATTCCGATCCCAATCTGAACATAAGCGGCACGGCAAGCAGGACTGAACCCAAAGCTACCACCAAGGTTATTTTGCGATATTTAAGCACCGTCCGTACCACGGGCAGGTAAATACGGATAAGTCCCCTGTTGATGGGATTGGCTTCTTCCGGCTTGACCCGTGGCATTTTAAAAAGGGTCAGCAGGGCCGGGGCCAGGGTGATGGAAACCAACGCGGCAAAAAACATGGCAAAACTCTTGGTAAAGGCCAGGGGTTTGAACAATTTGCCTTCCTGAGCTTCCAGACTGAAGATGGGGAGGAAGGAAACAGTGATCACCAGCAAAGAGAAGAAAATGGGTTTGCCTACTTCCTTGGTGGCTTCCATCAGAATCTCCAGTTTGGACTTGCCCGACTCCTGATAGCGTTCCATTTTTTTGGTCACATTTTCCACAATGACAATGGCCGCGTCCACCATGGCGCCAATGGCAATGGCAATACCGCCCAGACTCATGATATTGGAGGAAATACCCATGTAATACATGGGTATGAAGGCAATGAGCACCGCCACCGGCAGGGTGAGCACCGCCACTAGGGAAGCGCGCCATTGCAGCAAAAAGATAAAAATGATAAGTGCCACCACGATGCCTTCTTCCACCAGGGTTCGGGTGAGGGTGGCCATGGACTGTTTAATAATACCGGAGCGGTCGTAAACGGTTTTGATTTTGACACCCTGGGGTAGGGAGCCTGCAATGTCCTTGAGTTTGGCCTTGACGCGTTCGATGACCCGCAGGGCGTTTTCTCCAAAACGCATCACCACAATACCGCCCACGGCTTCGCCTTTGCCATTGTAATCAGCAGCTCCGCGTCGGCTGACCGGACCAACAGCCACATGGGCCACGTCTTTCAATAAAATAGGTGTGCCTTGGGCATCAGCGCCCAGGTTGATGGCCCGGATATCTTCCATTTTTTTGATATAGCCGCGGCCACGAATAAAATACTCATGACCGCTCATTTCCAACACCTGGCCGCCCACATCATTGTTGTTCTGCCGGATACGGCTAATGATCTGTTTCAGACTTAAATGGTAAGCTTGCAGCTTGTCCGGATCGATGGTGATCTGATATTGCTTTTCAAACCCACCGATGGAGGCTACTTCCGCCACGCCTTCTACCGACTCCAGCCAATAACGCAGATGCCAATCCTGAAAGCTACGCAGATCAGCCAAATTGTGCTTGCCGCTCTCATCATCAAGCACATATTGATAGATCCATCCTACGCCCGTAGCATCGGGCCCCAGGGTGGGCACCACCCCTTCCGGCAATTGGGCTCGGATTTTATCGAGGTATTCCAGAATGCGGCTGCGGGCCCAATAAATATTGGTGTTGTCGTCAAAAAGCACATAGACAAAGGACATGCCAAACATGGAGTAGCCGCGCACCGTTTTAACCTTCGGTGCAGCCAACAGGTTGCTGATGATGGGATAACTGACCTGATCTTCCACCAGGTCAGGACTACGGCCCGGCCATTGGGTGAAGATGATCACCTGGGTGTCGGAAAGATCCGGAATGGCATCGAGGGCAACATGGGTCAGACTGTACATGCCCCAGAGGACCGCCAGGGAGGCAAACAGGAAAATGATATATTTATTTCTGATGCTGTACTCAATGATTTTTTCTATCATTTAATCACCTTGATCAAAAGCGATGCGATCCTTCCCTGTCTGAAGATAACGTGCTCAATGATGATGGCCGCCGGTCATGCCTTTTTTCATGGTGGCTTCAATTTTACTTTCCGAGTCGAGCATGAAGTTACCACTCACCACCACTTGTTCCCCTGAGGTCAGGCCGCTGATCACTTGGGTTAAGGTGCCATTGGATTTCCCTACGCGGACTTGTCTTGCTTCAAAAGTGCCCGCGCCTTTTTTTACAAACACGATCTGACGCTCGCCCGTATCAATAATGCTGCTGTTGGGAATAACCAACGCCGGTGCCAGCTGAACATTAGCGCTGGCATTGACAAACAGGCCCGGTTTGAGGCTCAAGCTCTTGTCCCTCACTTCCACAATGCCCCGGTCGGTTCTGCTTTTTGTGTCAATGTAGGGCTGCAGACCTTTGAGCGTGCCCTGCATCACCTTGTGATCCATGCTGGGAATAGTGATGGTCACCGGTTGATTGATCTTGACCTGGGGCAAATCGGGTTCATAGAAATAGGCATAGATCCAAAACAATGGATCCTGACTGTCTACAATGAGATTAAGTTTGGCGCGCCCGCTTCTTTCCAGCGCCCGAATCTGAGCCTGACTCATGCCCATATGTTCCAATTTAATCTTGGAGGCTGAAGCCAGCCCGCCTCCATAGCCTGCGGTCTTTAAATATTCCACCTGAGCCTGGTACATCTCCGGATCATGCGCCACTTCACCCCACACCCTCAAGGCATACGTTAAGGCTTCGGTGATCACGGGCACGGTTTGCACACCAATGAGTTGTTGTTTTTCGCTATTGAGCGTGATGGTGGCATAACCGCTGGGCGCCTCGTTCATGACCATGTTTTCTTCTTTATGCGCCGGGTTGGTGTGGTCCTGTTCATTATCAACTGCCGGCGCTTTATCCTCCTGGGGATGAAACACCACCAGATCCATGCCGCAGATCGGGCATTTGCCAGGATGATCGGAAACAATTTGAGGATGCATGGGGCAATGATACAATACCGTTGCTTTGGCCGGAGCGTTTTGACCGCAGCTGGTCAGGCCAAAAGCAGTGGCCAGCAAAAGGATCACGGCCATAATATAAATAGGACGCTTCTTATTCATGAGCTTTTGTCTCCTGGTATAAAAGTGATTCTTTCACGAGCGCCTCCAAAGACCCAACCGCCTGCATGTAATCAAGTGCCACCGCCCGGCCATCCAATTCCTGCTGGATTAAAAGGGATTCATTGTTAACGACGGTCAGAAAATCGCTCTTGCCGGTTTGATACGCGCTTAAGGAGGACGTGACCGTGGCCTGAACCTGGGGAATGATTTCATGCTGATATAGTTGATAAGACGCTTCCAGTTGTTCCAACTTGGCCACAATCGCCTGGAGTTGGGCTGTAATATTGTTGGTGGCATCAGCCAGGCCCTTTTGAGCAGCTTGCAAGGCCAATCGTCCGGCCTGGGCCTGGGCGGTTTCTCTTAATGGAAACAACAGCGGCAGCTTAAGGCCCACGGCAGCCCCCACAAAATCTTCGCCTTTGACCGGATCACCCGTGACGTTTTCCCTCCAGGTGTAATACCCGGAAATTTCCAGCGTGGGAATCCAGGTGGTGGCAGCCCGTGTGGCCTCTTTTTCTTTGAGTTTTACTATCGAGCGTAATTGGTCCAATTCCGGGTTTTGACGCAAACCTGTGGCCACCACTTGGGAGAGCATTAAGTGTGTCACCTGCGGCGCATTTAATTTTTCTTCATATTTTAAAGGGTTTTCGCCATCACCCAGAAGTGCAATAAACATTTGTTGATCCGCAACCTGACGGCTGGCATTCATCAGCAGGCGATGTTGCAACAATTGTTCTTCCAGCTGAGCTCGCAAGACATCCTGTTCCAAGCCATTGCCCCGTTCATACTTAGCCCGGGCAATGGACGCCATCTTTTGGTACAACAACAGCTCATGGTTGAGAATGCGTTCTTCCTCCCGGTCATACCAAAGTGCATAATAAGCATGCAGGCTTTGTTTCCTTAACTCCCATAAGGTTTTCTCGTAGTTTGCTTGGGCTACATTGACTTGAGCTCGCGCGATCTCACCCTGCAGCGGTGCCTGCCACCAGGGAATGTCCTGGGTTAGCATTAATTGTTTACCACTCATGGGTGTGCGGTCAAAATTTAATTCATTAATGGGTAAATTCAGGATAGACGCTTTGATCATGGGGTTGGGCCAGAGACCAAGATAGTGCGCCTTTTCTTCGTCGGCCTGCCACAAGGTTTTGGCTTGGTTCAAATGGGGATTATGCTGCTGTACTTGGCTCCAATAATCTTCAAAGGTCAGGCTGTAACTGTTCAGGGCTAATCCGAGAAAGAGAAAGAGTCCTGCCATTATTCGTTTCATCAGCATACCCTCCTGGGAAGGCCTGGGATCTTGCTTTATTCTATTAGTTGTGGGCTCAATTCTTTTTGATACTTGGAAAATAAGAACACCCTTTAATAAAATAGGATGTAACTCGCTCAGCAAACATTATCACTAATTGCATAACATTACTGATCTATTGAGCTTTTGTTGGAAACCATGGCATTATAAAAGATCTGGCCACAGTAAAAGCCTTTTTTATGGGCTAAGCATTCTGCTATTCATTGATCAATTAAGGACTATAGGCTAGCACTTTTTCATCTTGATGGCTATAAATTTTCGAAAGAACCAAACAGGGATTAAAGGTGGTGCCAACCCGGCAGGACGGACTTGTTTGTTTACAAAGGCTTAATTAACCCGGCTCATGTTCCCGGGAAACCGACTTTTTATTGAGCGGGGTTTTATCTGTAATTATCACTTCTTGTCCTTGCACTTCCAACATGGACTTGGGCCCAGGGATAGATTCCTTGATATCCACATGGCTGCCGCCCAAGTCCAGCTTAGTACCGGCACTGAGTTGTTGGTCAAAATTGATCTTAGGATTGGCCAAATCAGCGCGGGCTAAGCGCAGGCAAGTAATTTTGTGTTGCAAGTCGTTTTCCATGTTCCTGAGGAGGCTGAAATTTTTAAAAAGCTGCTCTATCTCTTGTCTATTTAAATTGAGGTTCCACGGATATAGGCAGGCATGACCACGGGGCACGGAGCGAATGATCCAGCTCTTCCATTGCGCTGTGGTCTCCACCAACTTTCCATAATAATCGTTTAATCTTTCCAAATCCTCGTAATCCACTCCTGCCATGATGGTTGTATTCACGCCCCGGTCTGATCCAATTTCTTTGGCTTCCAGGCCTGCCAAGGCGATAGTGGTTCCGCCAATCACCCGTCCATTGACCATGATTTTGCCTTTGCACTTAACCGTACAGTTGTAAAGATCCTTCCAGATATGAATATCACCTTTACATTCCACGGTTACATTATTTAAATATCGAGCGGTCAGATTGCCACCGCAATGAATGGTCGCCTCCTCATTACGGCCGTTCATACCGTTAATCTCAATGTCTCCGTCGGAAGCAAGCCGGCAATGGCCAACATTTTTATAGATTCGGATGCCTTTTTTAGCAGTGATATTAAACCCGTCGCAGACTTCGCCATTGACCTGCACATAACCCACAAAGTCGATATGGCCTATATTGTAATCCACATCCTTGCTGATGACATACTCATCGGAAATACTCAGTTCGTTGTGATTAAGAATTACCCGGCCTTTTTCCGTGGAATAAAATTCATGGCCTTCTCTTTCCTCCATGCCCTTGCCGGCCTTGACCGTAAAATTGGCCACAAGCTTAGCGGGTATGACTTCTCCCGTCACCGCCTGTCCGTTCTGACCCAAGACCGCAGCCTGCCATCGCGCGATTTTACACTCTGCCTCTACATTCTCAAAAAGATTGCACTCCTTAAAATTAATCTTACCTTTATCGTTTTCCTCAAATTCAGGCTCAAAAGAAAAGGGTTTAATAAAAAACTCGAGAGACGCCGGCGTTCCCGCTTGCGGCAAGGTACCTTGGGCGATAAGCTCATTTTCAACAACCTGGCCTTGTTGCAGCTTTTGACATAAGGTGATTATCTCCTCTGCATTTACACCCACGGTAATTTTATATTGGTTTAAAGCTTCGCGAATATGGCTCGGTTGTATGCTGAAGGTTTTATTTTTTAATTTAACACTCAGATAACAGGCGGTGTGGTAATCCGTCAATTTTAATTGAATATTATATTCAGGATGATAAACATCATAAACGGATTCAATCAATTTGGGCGTAGTATTCATGATCCTATCCTAAGGCGTAATAGAGCTTATCTAACTATAGGATCGAGTCGTTGTGCTTCCGGCTGTAGTTGGTTCTAGTGAAAAATATTGGCAGTACAGTAGTTGCTGGGTAAGGGGTAATCGTAATGAGTATTATCAACAAGGCAGGAAATTCAAGTTTCCATGAATAGTCAGCAGGATAAACCATCATAAACTGGTGGAGCAGAACGGGATCGAACCGTCGGCCTCCGCGTTGCGAACGCGGCGCTCTCCCAACTGAGCTACTGCCCCACGACAGGGTGATTTGGTAATCTTGATGGCCCCCGGCCGTCTACCATAAACGGGCTGTATTTTATCAAACTTTGTGTAAAAATCCATCAAAATGGTTATGCGGCCTGACTTTTAAAGGCCTTCCTCCGTGGACGTTTGGGCATGGCTATGGGGATGGACATGAAATTGACCACCATGGATATGACTGTGCAGGTGGATAAGATTGTGGGCTTGTAGAAAAGCCTGGTCGGTGAGCAGGGGGAGCGGCTGGTCCTGTCTGACAATTTTTTTATGCTGGTCAAAAACACAAACCCTGTCGGCAATTTCGCCCACGATATGCAAATCATGTGTGGCCACCACAATGGTTTTCCCTTGGCCGTGAGCGTGATTGATCAGCCCGATGATATGACGTATGGTCTGAGGATCGAGGCCGGCAGTCGGTTCATCAAAAATAATCACTTCCGGATCAATCGCCAGGACCGTAGCAATAGCCACCTTCTTTTTTTCGCCGATGCTGAGTTGATGAGGTATTCTGTCCAGCAAAGGCATGATATTCATGGCCTGCGCCACGGCCTCCAGCCTTTGGCCGACGGTAACCTTATCGACCCCTAGTTGCAAAGGTCCAAAAGCGATATCTTCTCTTACAGAGGGGCAAAAAAGCTGGATGTCAGGATTTTGAAAGACCAAGCCGACCCGGCTTCGAAAACGACGTGCCCGGTTGGGATCTTGAAAAAAGGCTTCATTTAATTCCTCGTTAAAAGCCCGGATACTGCCCTTGTCTGGAAAAAGCAGCCCGTCCAGAAGATGAAGCAAGGTGGACTTGCCCGTGCCATTGGCACCAATAACCGCAATGCGCTCACCAGCTTGAATGGTCAAATCAATATCACTTAAGGCTGGATATCGTTGCTGGTACTGATAATGCAAGCCTTTTAATTCAAAAACAACCTCTGTCATAGCTTGGACTCCATCCAAAACAGACCGAGCGCAATGGTCACCACCACCATGGTCGCCCACCAATCCCTGGCTCTGGGCTTACCTTGGTTCAAGACCTGCGCTTCCCCCATATAGCCTCTGGAGTGCATGGCTAAATAAACCTCTTCGTTCATGTGATTCGCCCGGTTCCAAAGATTGGTAATATTCCAGGCCACCAGCACTTGTCCTTTTCGGTGGTGGTCAACCACCCCCACCCGGCTTTTGATGGCTATAAATGTATTTTCCACCATCACCGCTAATTGGTACAAATAACGGTACATCAAGGCTGCTGTCAAGATAAAAGGGCGAGGAACCCGAAACGCCCGCAAGGCTTGCAGTAATTGACTGTGCTTGGTGGTCAGTGACAAGAGGACTGCCAGGGACACTGCTGTAGCGATACGCGCCACAAAAAGTACGGCTGTTTTTATCCCGGGAGCGGTAATGGTCACAGCAAAACCGAATATTTTCGTGCTCCATAGCGCCGGCCCCGGCGACACAACACTGAACAAGGCCGGCAGAGCCGCCACAAGAGAAAAGAGAGGAATGAATGTCCAGGTTCTGAGCAAAAAATACCCCAGAGGAAGGCGTGACCACAGCGCCATTACCAGACAAAGTCCATATAACACCCCTATCGTTTGTGCATGCTTTAAAGAAACTGCGGTCACGATCAATACGACCAGTGCCATGGTTTTAAAGCGAGGGTCCCAAGTTTGCAGCATCCCCTGGCGCTGGGCCTGCGCTTCAACCAAGGTCGCCTCTTTTAAAAACCGCACGGCCCCAAGAATGGAATGCTCTATAAAATCATGTTTTTTGCTCAACAGCTACTTATCCTTTTTCGCCAGTTTTTTTCCAATGATCCAAACTATGGTGACCGTCACTACCACCCCCAAAAGAGCGGATAAAATATAGGTCAAGCTGTGCAGCCCCAGACCTTTATTTTCCCAGCCGTGGAAGGCGTAATCAGGCATAGGCGCATGCCACCAACTTGCCCAGCGGACCAACCCTTGAGGACTGTAGCCGACCAGTTTTTCAATTTCAACCATGCCCCATTCGCCCCAGGCCGCGCCAGCTTGAAAATAGTCAGGCAGAATCAGCCCCAGTGGCGTCAGTACCGTCAATACGACCAGACCTATCCAAAGTTTTTTGGTCCTCTTCATTGGGCCATACCTTCCATAAGGTCTGCATTTTGTTTTTGCATCACCTTGATCACCAAGGCGGTTACTGTGGCTTCTATCCACCCGAAGATGAGCAAATGAGAGACTACCATGGCCGGCACCGCCACGGCAAGACCATAGGGACAGTATAATGCCCGACCGTCGGCGGTATGATATAATAAAGGTTGCAGACCAAATTCAATTCCCGTGGCCAAGGCGGCAGCATTAATACCGATATACGCGCCTATACCTGCGGCCACCACCCGCCGGACAGAAGTACCCGGACTGCCGGCGCTAAGCAGACGATAGGTAAAATATCCCACAAAGGGCAACACAAAAGCCATGTTAAAACAATTGGCGCCAATAGCGATAATGCCGCCGTCCCCAAAGAGCAGCGCCTGAACCACCAAGGCGACGGTCATGGCAATACAGGCGGCCCAAGGCCCGATAAGGATGGCGATCAAAACACCGCCAACAGCATGACCGGTGGAGCCTCCCGGGATGGGCACGTTGAACATCATGAGTACAAAACTGAAGGCCGCGCCCATGGCCATGTAGGGCACTTGCCTGGCCTTGAGAGTTTGCTGCACCTTACGCGACGCCACGGCCCAGATAGGCGTCATGACCGCATAAAAAACAGCGCATGTGGCTGGACTTAAATAGCCGTCTGGAATGTGCATCTTGTCCCTCTTCATTAATAATGATGGTTACTGAAAATGATCAGCCTATAAATCTATTTGTGTTCATATTTCCCATACGCAAACGCCGGTACCGGCTTGATGTCTTTCCCATCCCATAGGCTTCCTGGCCCACTGAACATCAGGACTAAAACTCAAATGATCCTTAACCGCCAAGCTATACTATAGCTCTCCCTGTTCTTCGACCCGTCTGCTCTCCCCATGAACTTTGGTGCTGCGATGACGTTATCACTGTGCCCAAGAACATGCCTCAAAAGGATAACGTTGGTTTGCTGTCGTCTAAGACCTCATACACCCTGCCTCAGGTATCAGCAATAATTTGGGGAGCAATGACTTCTTTTGTGGCCATGGCGTCAGGGCTGGCGGTCTTAAGATTGAGCATTCCGGATAAACCATATCACCAGTGCAAGTCCCAATAATAATATGACCCAAAAAATAATGGCCTGACGGGTGTATTTCTTAGCTGCACTTTTCTCCCACCAGGAAAGAGGATGAACCCCTTGGAACAGAAAGGTTAATACCCCGGAGAGGTTGATGCAAATCACGTTGATAGCCAAAAGTAACAAAGCCCCCCAAGCATGCGCTAACTGTCCTGAGCCAATCAAGAGCCCAAAGGCAGCCAAAGGCGGCAACAAGGCAACCGCGACCATGACCCCGATAAGCGCTGCGCCCTTACCCGCAGCGAAGGCCAAGGTCGCCGCAGCGCCGGCAGCCAAAGCCAGGGCAATATCTCCCAAGCCGACTTTGACACGCGAAGCGATTTCCGGAGTGGAAGGATCGACGTTTAAAACCAACCCTATCAGTAAAGATACGGCCAGGGCTACTACAAAAAGAATCATGGCAATGCGTAAGGCTTTTTTTACCAATGGCCCGTCACCCAAAGTCACCCCTAGGGCCAAGGCGACGTTGGGTCCCAGCAATGGCGCAATCACCATGGCCCCAATAATGGCGGCCGTGTTCGCCTCGATCAATCCAATGGCTGCCACAATCGTGGATAATACGGTCATCAAAAGAAATTCTGTGTTGAGCCTGGTACCATCCACCAGCTTGTCATAAAGTTCTTCCCGCCAGACTCGTTCGGCGTTGACCTTTTCATTCTGGGTAGGCGCTTCTTGGTGTGATGATGGTTCCGGTAAACGGGGTAAAGTTGCATCGACCGGCAGGAGCAACATGCGGAAATCCTCCTGGCCGGAAAAATGGCTTTCCAGAGCATCCGTCAACTGTTCGATTTCTTCTGCATGGAGAACAATGCGGGCCAAGGCGTTGTTCTCGGAAACGTCTTCATAGGAAACGCGCTGCCCCTGATAGTCTTCCAAAAGCTGCATGAGTTCTTGCTCGGATTTTCTGGATAGCGTTATTTCCAACAGGCGCAGCGGCATGGGTCATCTCCATCATGTTTTTGGATGACAGCACTTTGCCTTGTCAAGAAGGAGATCACTATCACCTTTGGCAAGGTCGGTTTTTGAGGACGATGACAACGATTATTTTTTTAAATTGATTCAAGATCTTTTGATCGTAAATTGAGCTACTTGCTCAACTGGAGCACCGCGAAGCGTCCCTTTTCTATTTATTTTCATTATAAAATGGCGGAGAGGCAGGGATTCGAACCCTGGGTACCCTTGCGGGCACAACAGATTTCGAGTCTGCCGCCTTCAACCGGACTCGGCCACCTCTCCGTTGATTAGCGCTTAGAACAAGACCTAAGACCATGAAAATAGTAGCCTGTACCCTACCTACTATCACTATAATGGTATAGCTGTTTTTCAATATAAACAACTTTTCTTAACATGAAAAATAATAGTTTGGAAACCAAATGGGCTGCACTGGATTTTCCATTTGCTCTATTGCTGCAACATTTTGCAAAGTGAAATGGCAGAGAGGAAGTCCTAAAGGACAACCCTATTTATTTTTCGCTTTGCGAAATGGCGGAGAGGGAGCCCTAAAGGACAACCCTATTTATTTTTCGCTTTGCGAAATGGCGGAGAGGGAGGGATTCGAACCCTCGAGGCGGGTTAACGCCCACACGATTTCCAGTCGTGCTCCTTAAACCGTGCTCGGACACCTCTCCAGCAGCCTTTAGGCAAAAAGTCAAGCCCTCCCATAGGGGATCTTCTTTCCACTCTCTACTTTTTTCTTTTTTCTTAAACCCTTAAAAAATTCCTTTAGCAATACGCTGCTTTCCTCCGCCATTACCCCGCTGATCACCTGAGGCCGATGATTGAGCCGGAGATGACCAAGTACAGGAACCACGGACTGATAAGCACCGGCCTTGGGGTCAAGGGCGCCAATAACCACCCGCTTGAAACGGGACCAGGTTATGGCGCCGGCGCACATGGCGCAAGGTTCAAGGGTAACATAAAGATCACAATCTTCCAGACGCCACGAGCCCGTTTTTTTTGTAGCCTGTCTGATGGCGCGCAATTCAGCGTGATCCAAAACCTGTTGGCGCTGCTCCACCAAATTATAGCCTGTGGCAATAATCTTGCCCTGCTGAACAATGACCGCGCCCACCGGCACTTCTCCCAGGCTGGCGGCTTTTTGGGCCAACTTTAAGGCCGCTTGCATAAAGTGTATGTCCAGTGCTGACCTGTCCGGCAAAGCTTGATCCTGATTCTGACATAATAAAACCAGGACACGCAAGGGTGTCCTGCATCATGATGACCATTTTGGCTGGAAAAAAGGTGGTGCGGCCAAGAGGAGTCGAACCCCTAGCCTTCTGATCCGTAGTCAGACGCTCTATCCAATTGAGCTATGGCCGCACAATAGGCAGAAATTATAACCAGATACGGCCATGGTGACAAGATAATTTTTTTCTTATGGCCGTTTTTTTAAGCAAATGAATAAAAAACTTGCTGCCCCTATTTATAGCCGATATAATGAAGAGTATAGACCCATTCCCAAATCCTTCACAAGGCGGCTTCATGACCAACCAATCTCCCAAACCTCTACCTCTACTTTGGCGGCTCGGCCTGGCCCTTTTGGGTTTGTTCCTCATTACGGTTACCCTTCATGTCATGACCCAATTAAGCCGCCCCAGTTTATATGTTAACGCCCTTAAAGTGGTCAATCGCGGGCCACAGCAGGTTCGTGGTCTTCAATCCCCGAACTATATGAATTATAAGAATCTTCTTTATTTAAACGGCCCTATTACATCGGCCACCCAGGATAATTCCATTGCCGCGATTTTCACAAGAACCGATCGGCCCTATATCGAACCGTCCCTTTTTAATGATGCTACGGGTGCAGTAGAAATCTTATTGCCCAAACTACCCCTGGCTTCCCAACCCCTGGACAGCTTTCATTATGGAACACCTTATCATCTGCTGGGCTACCGCACCGGCCAATCCCGTTTTGTACTGCTGGCGATTGCCCCCACTCATGAGGAGCTAAAAGCCATGCTCCAGGCCAAGGCCAAAGGATGGCAGAATAATTTATTATTTTATGGGTTTATTCTGGGCTTGTTGGTTTTTGTTATCTTCTGGTTGCTCAACATGAGCTTGCTGTCCACACCCTATTTGGAGCCTGTACAGGTCCTCATCGGCAATCTGGTTTTTTTGGTCCTTTTTTACAGCATTTTATTCCTGGCCGGCTATCCCTTATTGAAAACCCTGTGGTTGAGTGTGGTCTTACTGGTAGGTATTAATGTGCTGGTGGTGCCTATGGCCTTCCTGCTTCGTCCCAAATTTGAAAAGCCCTTGGCCTAAAGGAGGTCATGATGAACATAGAAGATTTAAAAAAACACGTTCAGTTTGAGGAAGATGTTTTCCACCGGCAAGTGGTGCTTTCCTCGGACAATGCCGTTTTATTTGTGTACAGTTTTTTGCCTGGTCAGGCTATGACCGAACATACCCATCCTTTTGCCAATGAGTTCATCACCATCCTCGAAGGGGAAGCGGTTATCTCATCGGGAGTGGAGTCCGTGCTGGCCCATCAGGACGATGTGATCCTGGTTAACCGCGAGGAAGTACATTCCATCCATAACCACAGCGATCAACCCTTGATTGTTTCCAGCTTCATGAGTCCCAAACCATAAGCGTTTGCGCCATCCTTGCTCAAGCTCCTGAGCAATACGCACATGGAACAGGTTGGGCAAATAAAATTCTCCATCACCCCTTTTCTTGAAATGATTTCCGTTTTTAAAAAATAACTATTGCCCATGGTGGTCATTCTTGTAGGTCCTCAGCCGGAATTCATTAATTTTAAAAGTTATCAATTGTAGCTGGATTCCGTTTACGAGCATAACGGTATGTCGACTTAAATAAAACCCATTTTCGCAACAAGCACTAACCCAGGGCGCTTGGTTGTATCCTATCTTTACGATTTGGCACTCGCTAGCTGTGGAATGTGGCTTGACGCGCGTTGTACTTACCTTTATGATAGGCTGCTTCCTTACTATTCATTTAATGATTGGAGGTCTTATGGCAGAGGATAAATTTGATGCCATTGTGGTGGGTGCCGGGCCGTCCGGTTTGGCGGCAGCCATCAAAATGGCGCAAGCAGGTCTGGAAGTGGCGGTGCTGGAAAGAGGCGCCTTTCCCGGTTCTAAAAACGTCATGGGCGGCATTTTTTACCGCCATCCTTTGGAAGAGATCCTACCCGAATTTTGGAAAGAAGCACCGGTGGAACGGGAAATTGTCGAACAGCGTTATTGGATGCTCGGCGACCAGGGACATGTGGGCGGCGGCGTACGCAGCGCCACCTTTAGCGGTGTCGAGCCCAATTGCTGGTCCGTATTTCGCGCCAAATTCGACCGTTGGCTTTCGGAAAAAGCGGAAGAAGCAGGGGTCATGCTTCTGACGGAAGCCACCGTGGAAGCCTTACTCCAGGAGAACGGCCGGGTGGTGGGCGTGCACACCAATCTTGAAGACGGCGATTTAAAGGCAGATGTGGTGGTTATTGCCGAAGGTGTGAACTCCATTCTTTTGCGTGACATGGGCATTCACCGGGAAATCAAGCCTGACCAGGTCGCCACAGCGGTCAAGGAAGTTATCAGTCTGTCCGAAGAAAAAATCCAGGACCGCTTCAATGTAACTGACGGTCAGGGCGTGGCCATTGAATTGTTCGGCACCTTTTCCAAAGGTGCCGTGGGCCTGGGCTTTTTATACGCCAACAAAACCAGCATTTCCTTGGGTATGGGCGTGCTGGTTTCCGATGTGGCCCGCTATAAACTCAAATTGCCGGACCTGATGGAAGAATTAAAATGTCATCCCAGTATCAGTCCCTTAATCGCCGGCGGTAAGACCGAAGAATACCTGGCCCACCTGATACCAGAAGGCGGTTATCATGCCATCCCCCAGGTTCATGGTAATGGCTGGGTGGCTGTGGGTGATTCGGTCATGCTGGTTAATGGCGCCCATAGGGAAGGCTCCAACCTGGCTGTTAAATCGGGCCTGCTGGCTGCGGACGCGGTGATCAAGGCCAAGGCGGCCAACGATTTTTCCGCCAGCGGACTGGCCTCCTATCGCCAGGCTTTGGAAAAGAGTTTTGTCATGCAGGACCTTAAAAAATACCGCAATCTCAATCACTTTATGGAACAGCAGCCTCACTTGTTCCAGACTTATCCCAACTTGATCAATGACGCTGGGACTGAGTTTTTCACGGTGGATGGTGCCAGCAAATGGGAAAAACAAAAACGCATTTTCCGCATGCTGCGTCAGCGACGCGGCCTGTGGGGCCTCATTATGGATGCTGTTAAAGGAGGATTGACTGTTAAATGAAACTGGAAGATAAACTCTTTTTAGTAACCTTTAATGCTGATACTGAATCCCATCTCTCGGTAAAAGACCAGGCCAAGTGTGCCCAATGTCAGAACAAGGAAGGCAAGCCCTGCATCAATGGCTGCCCTGCTGATTGTTGGGAGCATGTGGAAGAAAAAAATGAAACCCATGTAGCTTTCGAAGGTTGCCTGGAATGCGGCACCTGCCGGATTATTTGCCCCTATGATAATGTCGGTTGGAAATATCCCCGCGGAGGTTTTGGGGTAAAATACAGGTTTGGCTGATATGACCACCAAACCGTTGTTGGTTGCTCTCGATGGCCATCCCCGTCAACAGGGTGCCAGTGCGCAAATACTCAAAGCCGTGACCACGACTTTGGACTGTTTTCGTATCAAGCGCCTGGCTATCCGGCGCTTGGCCATTAACCCCTGTTGGGGATGCAATGCCTGCTTGGATAATGATTATACCTGCTGGCAAGACGATGATATGCCCAAAGTGATTAAGCTTTTAGACCAGGCCGCAGTCCTGGTGGTCGCGGCCCCGGTTTATTTTTATGGTTATCCTGCCCAAGTTAAAGCCTTGATCGATCGATGTCATCCGCTTTGGCATAACCCCGCCTGGAAACAGCGTATCAAACGGCCTGCCTTTTTCATCAGCACCTGTGCTTCATCGCAGCCAAAAGAATTTGAGGTTATTATCAAAGAAACCAAGGCTTTTTTTAATACGGCGGGATTTAAACTAACTGACACACTTCTGCTACCCGGTATGACTACCCCTTTTCGGTTGCAGAACCATCCTCAGTTAATGATAAAAATCTCGGACTGGTGCCGCTCTATTGCCAGCCTGGCTGCCTAGGCCTTATCCATGAATCCCCTTTTGGAAAAACAGCGCCTGCGCCAACAGCTGTTGGCCATGCGCGCCAACCTGAGCGATTCGGAACGAACCCAGTTTAGCCTGCGCATCCATGACCAGGTCATGCAATTATCAGCTTGGAAACAAGCGCGAAGGATAGGGTGTTATCTGGCTTTGCCAGGAGAAGTGGATAGCGACGCTTTGATCATCAGCGCACAAGCACAGGGAAAAATTGTGGCTGCTCCGGTAGTGACCCGTGAGAACAAACACATGACGTTTTACACGTTTAATGGCCTTGAGGATCTAACCAAGGGCCCGTTTAACCTGCGCCAGCCCCGCTCCGAACACCCCCTTACCGCCGACAACTTGGATCTGTTGTTGGTGCCGGCACTGGCCTTTGATGTCCATGGTCACCGTCTGGGCTTTGGGCAGGGCTACTATGATCGCTATTTAAGCCGTTATACAGGCTTACGTTTGGGGTTGGCGTTCTCGTGGCAAGTCGTTGATCACCTGCCAATTACAGCCTATGACCAACCCATGAACATGGTTATTACGGAAAAGGACGTTTTTGAAGCTCTATAGGCGGCTGAGCACTTCATCAACAAAATGAAAAGCGAGAATCTACTGCATTTGACCGAATGGATTAATATTCGATTAGCCATAGTTCTGGTGGAACATAAACCATAAATTGTTCATGTTCCCACGGCTTGGGCCACGGTTTTCAAAAAATTTTTGGTGTCAATAGGCTTGGTAATCACATCATCACAACCTGCATCCGTAGCTTTTTCTTTGTCTCCGGCCATGGCAAAGGCCGTCAGCGCGTAGACTGGAACTTGTTGCAGACGCTGATCCGCCTTGATCTCCCGGATCAAGGTGTAGCCATCCACCCGCGGTAATTGGATATCCATAAGTATCAAATCAGGGACGTTTTTCTCGAGGTGGGCACGGCACTGCTCGGCACTGGCTGCTTCCAGAATATGGTACCCCTGGGCCGTCAGAATATCCCGTACCAATTCCATATTCAGTTCATTGTCTTCCACGATTAAAATGGTTTTGGTGTTTGACATGTTAAGGCGTCTCCTCATTCTCATCTAAGCTGACCGCTCTGGTTTTAATCGGCAGCACCACATGCACACTGGTACCCTCGCCATAATGGCTTTCCAGCCAAATATGTCCACCATGGAGATAAACCAATTGCCTGGTCAGAGGCAACCCCAGACCTGTACCTTCATACTGGCGGGCGCTGGTCTGGTCCAATTGTTCAAATTCATTAAAAATGCGGTCTTGATCGTCGGGCTTAATGCCGATGCCGCTGTCTTTAACCACCAGCAGGAAAGAGGCTTGTTCTGTGGTAAAGGGTTTGCTGCCGGCACCGCCATCAAAATGCACGCCTTCACCAACTTCCTGGGTGATGATCTGAACATCACCTTTTTCTTCGGTAAATTTGATGGCATTGGAAAGCAGGTTGTATAAAATCTGTTTAAAGCGCGCGGCATCTCCTTCCACGATTAAATCCTGGCAAAGGGCTAGTTTTAACTGAATGTTCTTTTTATATGCCAGCGTTCTAATAATGTTCTGAACTTCATCAATAACTTTGTTAACCGCATAGGGGGAAATGGTAAGACTCATCTTGCCCGCTTCCACTTTGGCGATATCCAATATATTATTGATCAAATTGAGGAGATGCTTGCCCGAATTGAGGATGTTGGCCAGGTATTTTTCCTGACGGTCATTAATGTCTCCAAACATCTTATCTTTTAAGACTTCCGCGAAACCGATAATGGCATTCAGCGGCGTACGCAATTCATGGGACATACTGGCTAAAAATTCCGATTTCATGCGGGATATTTTTTCCAAATCTTCATTGGCTCCGATCAGTTCTTCTTTTTGAAATTGCAACTCCTCCGAAATTTCATAGAGACGCAGATTTTTTTCCACAATTTCCCGGGTGCGTTCTTTGATTACTTCTTCATGTTGCTTGTTCAGTTTTCCCATTTCTTCCACCAAACGGGATTTTTCTTTGGCGATGGAAGCTTTCACTTTGACCATTTCTTCCAACTGATTGTAGGACGTTTCCAGTTTTTTAACCATGATGGTAAACTCATCCGCCAACTGTTCGATTTCATCATTGGTATAAATATGCAGGTTCAAATCGCTGCCCCGGCGGAAACGCCGGCCGGCGGGCAAACCATCATCGTCAAATTCGATATCACTTTCAGCCACCACCTTCATGGCCCGGGCCAATTGCTGGATAGGCGAGATAATAATGCGGTATAAATAGAGGGCGGCTAAAATACCAAACATAATGAAAACCCCGATACCAAACACCAACCAAATACTGCGATAAAGTAAAAATTTACTCTGTCCCATGGATTGAATGCCAATACGGATAAACCCTATCGTTTGGGGATCTTCTCCAGGGTTTAAAGAAGGGATCACGATAGGCGTCACCAGGTCCTCCATCTGGCCGCCTTCCGGTAAAACTAAGGTTTGGGCCACACCCAAATGCTCTACCAGCTCAGGATAGGTCAAGGCCCGGGGCAAGGTGATATCGGGAATAGCCTTGGCGTCCACCACCTCACCTTGCGTGTTCAGGATGCTGACGTATAATAAATTCTCCGCCGGCAACATACTGTTGAGCATGGGGGCCAAGGTCGTTGGGGCTAATTGGGGGGCAGCATAGGCGACCGCCGTGGCCAGGCGCTTGCTTTTTTCCAGACATTGATTTTGGTAAAATTCGGTGAGGATGATTTTAGTGCTGTAAAAATAAAAGACAAAAAAGGCCAGGGAAAAAAAACCGATCAAGGCAGAAATGGTTAATATAAATTTTTGCCTGAGCCCGGTTTTAAAGGACAGAGCATGTTCGTTTTCATCCCGGGAACGGCGGCGTTCCTTTTCTATTGGCCAGTGTTTATGTCGCATCATGGTTTATAACCGAATCAGTTCTCCCTTAAGGTTGTTGGTGGTGATGGTCAGCAATCCCACGCTGGGAAAAGCGTTACCAGGACCTCCGGTAGGACTGCCGGGATTCATAAACCAAATGCCCCCTTCTTGTCCCCAAAATGCCTGGTGGGTATGGCCATAAATAATGATGTCCATATCCCCAAGGTGCTTGCGCACAAATGGTCTGATATTGTGCTTCGGCCCTCCGGCGCCATGCATGACACCCACGCGCATGCCTTCGATCATCATGCTGCGTTTAACCGGCAAACCATAAATGCCATGATCCATATTACCGGCCACAGCATGAACAGGCGCAATAAGCTCCAATTCATCCAACACTTGGATGGATTCAATATCCCCGGCATGAATGATCTTGTCCACCCCGGAAAAAAGCCTGCCCAAGTGTTCCGGCAAAGCTGTCGCCTGAGCGGGTATGTGGGTGTCGGAAATGACGCCTATTTTCATAACCTCTCCTGCTTAGAGTATCGTCAAGGTCATGCTGGTCCTAAGGCGTCAAACTTGATCCTTTTCCCCGCACTACCTGCCCTGGGCTTGGGCTCGTTCCGATCATTATAAAGCCCGCTTACTTTGCTTGCAAGGCTGTAAATAGGGGGCTTAGTATTTTGTGTGGAGAGAACTTTGGCATGCCCGGCGAGGAACGGGAAACGTATTCCTTCTGCCTCAATTGAGGCAGGAAAGTCCATGAGCTTTGAAACTATAATAATCATTGCCGGCAATAATTATGTGATCCAACAAATGGAGATCTACCGTGGCCAGCGCGCCCTTTAATTTTTTGGTCAGCTGTTGATCCTGCACCGAGGGTTCCAGCGACCTGCCGGGGTGATTATGAGCGATGATCACGCCCACGGCCTGATGATAAAAGGCCCGTTCCACAACTGTTCGGGGATGAACCGAGGCCTCGGTGACGGTTCCCGTAGACAGATGCTCGACGGCGATCAGACAATTGCGGTTGTCCACAAAGAGCACGATGAATTCTTCCCTGCCTTCCCCTTTCAGACGGGCTTTTAAATAAGCATACACTAATTGAGGAGAAGACAGCAGGTTGCGGGCATGTAATTCATGTTGGGCGTACAACACGGCTACGTCTTTAAGCAGCTTTAAAAATAAGGCGGAATGATGAGCAATGCCTTTGATCCTCTGCAAGTCCGCCACCTCGGCGTTCAACACATTGACCAAGGTCCGGTATTTACTGAGCAAGGCTTTGGCAATGGTCTTGCTGTCTTTTCGGGGGGCGGCGTAGGAAAGCAACAATTCCAGCACCTCGTAATCGGGCCAACCTTTCAAGCCTTGCTGTTCAAATTTGGCTTTGATGCGTTGACGGTGGCCAAGATAATCTGGTTTGGTTTCTTTCAAGCTCATCCTCATCGTCTTCCCTTCCGGCCGGGATACCCGAGCTGCTTAAGCAAAACACCATGCCTCTGGCACCAGGGCCCTCTTGGTTTAGTTAATTCTTAGACCATGAGCAGACCGTTTTCTTGCAGAAAAAATGATGGGATGACGGCCAAGTAAAAAGATCAGCGGCTTAAGCTGCTGTTGATGCTTAAGAAAATCGGGGATGACGGGAACGGTGCCCCTTTAAAGCCGCGGTTTGAGCCAGACCCAATGGTCATTGCAGACCCCCCCACACCACGTGCCATAGGATATCCGTCCAAAAATGGACCCCCACGGCGGCTACAAAACCGAACCGCTTGAGCATGTAGGCCGCCGTCAGCCCCAACACCATGTTGAGTAGCAACACTTCAACTAAGAGCATTGGCGGCAAAGCTTTGAAAGCCGTCACTCCGGCCATCATCATGACTGCAGGGATATGACCTCCTGCAAACGCCAAGGCTGACAACAGCCCAATGATCCAAAACACCAGGGTGGGCGCTTTTTGTTTAAGCAGCACATGCCCAATGAGCCACACCCAAAAAGAAATAAAAAAAAGGCGAAAAATCATTTCTTCGCCAATCCCGGCGGCCAGAGACGCCACTAGCGACGTGGGAAACGGGGGATGTGGGAGCGGGCCCAGGGCGCGGCCGGAACTTAACCAACTATCCACGGCTATGAAAAGAAGCCCCAGCGCTGCACCGAGCAATCCCGGAACAACAAGTCGCTGACGAAGACTGACCTGCGGGTCCCAAAAACCGGGGAAGCCCACCCGCGGTGCCAACTTCATGCCCAGCCATCCCAGGCTGCCATAAATAAGAAATACCATAAGCATATTAATCAGAGCGATGACCGGTCTGGGGGCCGGCAGGTCCTGGGGAGGCATAAACCGGCCTTGAGGCAAATATATATTGAAGGCGGATAAAAGGGCCAACGTCAGGAGCAGGCCCAGAAAGATTTTGCCGTCTAGTGGTGTATTGTTCTTAATATTGTCCAAGGTCAAGACCTCCTTTTTTCAATGCTTCCCGATTACAGCTTACAGCACCGACTTCCGCAGTATCATCGGTTTATTCTAATGATTTTACCTGCACCTGTCGATGGTAATCCCGCTAGCATCAACAACCGGACATTTAAAGGCAGATGGGAGGAATGGAATTTGAAAGGCCGCGCCGGCAAAACATGGTATGAAGCTTTCCCAAAAGAGCTGCCGGGAAGGTGGGCGTTTATACATCAAACAACATAGAGGCGGTTATTGGAAGCGGCCAACCGTTTTGGGTCAGCCCCTTGTGCTAAGACAAGCAGATGGTCGACAGGCCTTTGGGCATTTAAGGACCGCTTTAGCCAAAGCGGCCCGTCACATAATCTTCGGTCAACTTTTTCGCCGGAGATAAAAACAGTTTTTCCGTTTTATCGAACTCCACCAGTTCGCCAAGCATCATGAACCCGGTCCAATCGGAAATACGTCGTGCTTGTTGCATGTTGTGGGTGACGATAATAATGGTCATTTCTTTTCTTAAAATATCCACCAGTTCTTCGATCTTATCGGTCGAGACCGGATCAAGGGCCGAGGTCGGTTCATCAAAAAGGAGGATTTCCGGATTCACCGCCAGGGCGCGGGCAATCACCAAACGCTGCTGCTGACCTCCGGAAAGCTGGTAAGCACTACTGCTTAATTTGTCTTTAACCTCATCCCAAAGCGCCGCATGCCGCAGGGCTTGTTCCACCCTTTGGGTGAGTTCGGTTTTATTGGTGATGCCTTTAAGTTTCAAGCCATAGACTATATTTTCAAAAATGGTCATGGGAAAAGGGGTTGGTTTTTGAAAGACCATGCCGATGCGGCTTCTTAAGGCAATGTGATCGGCTTCCTTGGTCAAAATATTTTTACCCTTGAAGAAGATCTCTCCTTCATAACGGTTTTTGGGATACAAGTCGTGCATACGATTGAAGCAACGAAGCAGGGTGGTTTTGCCACAGCCCGAGGGCCCGATCAAGGCGGTGACGCCTTTCTGGAAAATCTGCATGCTAATTTTTTTCAGCGCATGCACACTATGGTTGTAATAAAAATCCAGATTTTTAACCTCAAGCTCAATGGTGGTGTTCATGAGTGGTACCTCAGTTTAATGATAATTCTTCCCATAATGGCCAATAAAAGAATGGCCAGGGTAATTACCAGGGAAGCCGCCCAGGCTTGGGCATGCCAGGATTCATAAGGACCCATGGCATATTGAAAAATGGATACGGTCAAGGAAGCCATGGGGCCGTTCATATTGGTCGTAAAAAATGAATTACTGAAAGAGGTGAACAGCAACGGCGCGGTTTCCCCGGCCACGCGGGCAATGGACAGCAGGATGCCCGTCAGGATCCCCGCAGCGGCGCCGCGATAAACCACCTGGGTGATGACTTTATAATAAGGTGCGCCCAGAGCAAAAGCCGCTTCCCGCAAGGTCCAGGGCACCAATCGCAGCATATTTTCCGTGGTGCGCAACACCACGGGAATCATGATGATCGCCAAAGCTACCGACCCGGCCCAGCCATTGAATTGCCCCATGGGTCTGACTAAAATGGCGTAAATAAAGGTCCCGATAACAATAGAAGGCACACTGACCATGATATCGGAAAGCACGCTGATGATTCTGGCGATAGGCTTGCCATGGGCATATTCCGCCAGAAAAGTCCCCCCCAAAACCCCCACCGGTATACCTATCAAGGTGGCTACTAGGGTGATGAGCAATTGACCCACAAAGGCATTTCGCAGGCCGCCGCCCGGTATGCCGGCGGGCACAGGATCATGGAGCAACAAATTCAGGTTGAGCGCCTTGAGGCCGTGCACCAGGACGTCACCCAAAATAAAGATCAACCAAAACAACCCCATGGCCGCCGCCAGGGTGCTCATGCCCAGGGCCACGGCCCCGGCTATTTTTCTGCGGGATTCGCGGGTCATGCCGCGCTCTTCCTTTCCGCGCGAATGAGGAAAAATTTGGCAATGGCCAGGGTAATGAAACTCATGACAAAGAGTATCAAGGCCAGATAGAAAAGCGAGGAAAGATAAAGTGCATTATCGGCTTCCGTAAATTCATTGGCCAAGGTTACCGTGATGGTCGCCGCGGCATCCAAGAAGGAGGTTGCGATTTTATGGTTATTGCCGAGCACAAAGGCCACCGCCATGGTTTCGCCCAAGGCGCGGCCCAGAGAAAGCACCACTCCGCCAAAGACACCAATCTTGGAATAGGGCAGCACGACATCCTTGACCACTTCCCACTGGGTGGCACCCAGGGCATAAGCGGATTCCTTGACCACAGCCGGCGTCAAATTAAAAGAATCACGGGCAATGCTGGCGGTAAAAGGAATCAACATAATGCTCAGGATAATGCTGGCGGTGAGAATATCCACCCCCATAGGCGTGCCGGCAAAGAGGAAGGCTAAAAAAGGAATGCCGGCTGTTATTTTTTGCAGGAACGGTTCCACGGTATTGCTCATAATCGGCGCAAGGGTAAACAAGCCCCACATGCCGTAGATGATACTGGGAATGGCGGCCAGGAGTTCAATGGCCGTGCCAATGGGCCCTTTCAAATAAGACGGCGCAATTTCGGTAAGGAAAATGGCAATACCTATAGCCACGGGAATGGATAAGACCAGTGAAAAGGCTGTGGTGATCACCGTGCCGTAAATATTAGTAAGCGCGCCAAACCGCTCTTTGACCGGATTCCAGTCAGGAGAGGTGAGAAAATGAATGATGCCAAACTTCTGGATGGCAGGAAAAGACTCATAAACCAGCACCCACAGGATACCCACAATAAATATAATAATGGCCACGGCGGCAATGCCGGTAATGACCGAAAAAAGAACGTCGATCACATTTTTCTTTGCTGTTTCAACCGCCATAACCTTTGCGTCCACTCCTGATGAGCATAACCTGATCATGCCGGAAGTGCGTAAAAATAAAAAAGGCGGAGTAGGCCCACCAGGGTGAGCCCACCCCGCCAGTTGTCGGCACGATCGGATTGGATTACAGTCCGTTTGATTTCAAATAAGCTCTTATTTTGTCTTTCAGTGATTCCGGCAGCGGTACGTAGACCATTTTTTTGGCCTGGGCATCGCCGTTTTTGAAGGCCCAATCAAAGAATTTAACGACCTTCATATTCGCATCTTTTTTCTCTTTTGCCAACAAAATAAAGGTCGCGCCGGCAATAGGCCAAGCGTTTTTACCGGGTGCATTGACCAGCCAAAGATCAAAGTGATTGGCCGCGGTAAAATCAGCCGAGGCGGCCGCATCTTCAAAGGTTTCAAAGCTGGGCGCAACAAATTTGCCGGCCGCATTTTTTAAATCCACATAGGCCAATTTATTCTGTTTCGCATAAGCATATTCCACGTAGCCAATGCTATTTTTAGAGCGCTTGGTATAATTCGCCACACCTTCATTGCCTTTGCCGCCGATACCCACCGGCCAATCCAGGGCTTTACCTGCGCCCACTTTTTCTTTCCAGGTGGCGCTAACGGCAGCCAAATAGGTGGAAAAAATGGCAGTGGTACCAGAACCATCGGAACGGTGAACCACCGTGATTTCTGCATTGGGCAATTTGAGGTTGGGGTTGGCGGCTTTAATGGCTTTGTCATTCCATCTCTTAATCGTGCCCATAAATATTTTGGCCAAGGTCTCGCCGTCCACTTTCAGCTCTCCGGCTTTAACGCCAGCGATATTAACCACGGGCACTACGCCGCCCATAACGGCCGGAAATTGCAGCAGGTGCTCTTGATTTAACACTTCCGCGGTCAGCGGGGCATCGGAAGCGCCAAAATCCACGGTGCGGGCCGTAATTTGCTTAACCCCACCACCGGAACCAATGGATTGATAATTTACTTGAACACCCGTGGCTTGATTGTATTCATAGGCCCAAGCTGAATAAACAGGATAAGGGAAAGAGGCACCGGCGCCATTCAAGGTATCAGCGGCCCGGGCTATAGGAACGGTCAACATCAGGGAGAGCAAGGACCATAATAAATATTTTAAAAATTTCATGATTAGACCTCTCTTTTTTTTGTAAAATGATTAATGCTAATGCGCTTACATTATCGACCTTGCCGATTGTAGCGGATTGGGTTCGTGCGTTCAAGCGTAAAGATAAACAGCTTATTCCTTTGCCATGACCGCTTCATTTAATGGGAGAGACGGCGGCCACGGGTCGTTAAGTTTCACCGCGGCTTGGTCATGGTGCATGAAAATCATTTTTGAGCCAGATACTGTTGCTGGCTGGCCCGGCGGTTACCCTGTGAGAAAGATATTCTCAGCCATGGGTCATTACGGTAGCCCTTTTATTTGTTGCCAATATTTGTCCGTTGCCCAGATCATCACCTCCTTCTGGCCAGCCGCTCAGCTCAGCCTGTCGGATCCGAATGCGCACATGGTAGGAAGAGCGCATCAGGATTGTATGAAGGAAATATTAAATTTGTGTTAGATCCAAAAAGAAAGAAGGTGTGTTTATGACGCAAGACTCTTTGACCTGGGACCAGGTCATCAAAGCGCGCTTTTCTTGCCGCACTTATGCCGAAACACCATTACAGCCGGACGAAATATCAACCTTGGAATCCATTTGCAAAACCTATACCCGGGGATGTTTTGGAGAGACCCTTCGTTTTACGGTTTATGATGCCCAGACTTTCAACAGTGCCCATTTAGGCGATTATCTCCGTTTGATCACCAATTATCGCTATTTTTTGGTAGGCACTGTTTCCTCTTCGCCCATGTATTATGAAGCGTATGCCTATGCCTTGGAAAAGATCGTGCTCGAGATCACTCGCATGGGCGTCAACTCTTGTTGGTTGGGCACGTTCAATCCCGATTTTTTCTCGCGTTTAGTATTGGCGCCCAATGAAATTAGACCGGCGGTCGTGGTGCTGGGCCGGGCGGCGGAAACGCCAACCACCAAAGATAAAGTAGCGCGTATAAGTGTGCGAGCGCATCGCCGGAAGCCCTGGGATCAACTTTTCTTCCGTGGATCTTTTACACAGCCTTTACTTGCTGCCGAAGCAGGAGATCTGCAGGAGGCCCTCGAATGGGTACGGTTGGGGCCTTCGGCCGGCAATATGCAGTCCTGGCGAATAGTTAAAGATCCTTCCCGGAATATCTTTCATTTTTTTAAAGTCGCGGCTAAGGAGGATTATGACCGCCGCGGTATGCATCGCTTGGATACTGGCATTGCCATGCGCCACTTCGCGCTGGGGGCCCAAGTCCACGGCCTGAAGGGGACGTGGCAAAACCTCGATCCTCAACTTGATGCTGTTCCGGAAAAAACCGACTACCGCATAAGCTGGGTGCAGAAAGATTAAATTACCCTTCAGCCCCGACCGGTTATAATACCCCACTCACGGGGACTGCCTTTGGCAACCAGCAGCTCTGCTTCAAGGCATGTCACTGGGATCCCAGGCCACCCGGAATTGTTCGTTAAGTCCGTCCAGCCTGTCCATGGCTTTGGCATCGAGTTGGAAATCAAAAACCTGACTGTTTTCCTTTATATGCTCAGGTTGCGCAGATTTGGGTATAACGACCAAGCCATGCTGCAGACACCAGCGAATTAAAATTTGTGCCGGTGACTTCTGCAGGTAATGGCCGATTTCAACAATAACAGGATGGTACAATTTTCTGCCCCTGGTCAACGGGCTGTAGGCCTCTACTTTAATATCCTGTTGCCTGCAAAAGTCCAACAAATCCCGCTGATATAAAAAGGGACTGAACTCCACCTGATTAATAGCCGGCTTGATTTCGCTGGAGTCCAGCAATTCGGTCAGGTGCCGGGACGTATAATTGCTTACCCCGATCGCCCGGCATTTGTCTTCTTTGTATAAGGTTTCCAGTGCCCGCCAGGTATCGCGCCGTTGATTTTCCACCGGCCAGTGAATTAAATATAAATCGATATAATCCACCCCCAAGCGCCGCCGGCTCTTTTCCCAAGCAGCCAATGTTTTGTCATAACCGTGGTCGCTATTCCATACTTTGGTGGTGATAAATATTTGCTCTCTTTTTAAGCCACTGTTTTTAATTGCCTGTCCGACGCTGACTTCATTGCCGTATATGGCGGCTGTATCAATGTGGCGGTATCCGCATTTCAAAGCCCAGGTAACCGCATCCGCTGTCTCCCGGCCGTCGGGAATCTGCCATACCCCCAATCCCAACACAGGAATGCGAACCTTTTCCGTTAGCTCTATGGTAGAGGACAAGTTTAATTCACCCATCTGTTATTCCTCCTTTCCTAGCTTGGGCTTAAAAATCTGCTGCTGCTTCTCCCCCTTATGCAATGGCCCAAAAGCTTCCTATATTATTCTCGCCTAGTGTCTTAACCTTGAGGCATGTAAAGATAACCACGCTACTGGTTAAACACCCCTTTTTAGTTATGACACTGAATGTTAACCTTAAGGCTTATAGGCGACATTTTTCGAGCCCCAAGAATGCGACAACTATGGGCATGGGAAGAGGGTGAAACTATAATAAGTCACAGGACTTTATTTGATAAATTATATTGGATCAATGGGAACGAAAGAGATTAATTAGGATAGGGATTAGCGTAGGTGAGATTTGAAATTCCGCTAGGCGAAATTTCAAAGGGGAGAGGCAGTCCTAAAGGACTACCCCTTTTTATTTTTCGCTTTGCGAAATGGCGGAGAGGCAGCCCTAAAGGACCACCCCTTTTTATTTTTCGCTTTGCGAAATGGCGGAGAGGCAGGGATTCGAACCCTGGGTACCCCTCGCGGGGTACAACTGCTTAGCAGGCAGCTGCCTTCAACCACTCGGCCACCTCTCCGTTGAACAATAGTGAGACAAAGCATTTGAACATTAATCGACATAGAATACAAATGCGATCAACTATAGCTTTTCGATTCTCGCTTTTAAAATATTAATCAATTCTCTAAAAACATGAAAATCGATCCCCATCCTGGGGAAAAGCCATCGAGCATCGACCGCACCTAAACGTCGTTTAGCTGCCCGGCCGGTTTTTAATAAGCACCAAACTGGCGGAGGGCGAGGGACTCGAACCCCCAAGGCCCAAGGGCCGGCAGATTTCAAGTCTGCTGCATTACCAGTTATACTAGCCCTCCAAAATTGGAAAAAGAATCATATAACCTTTGGTTTCGAAACACAACCAAAAATTTTTAATCCACCGGAAGAATCCGTCCATTGATTACCGTTATTCCCATTGCCCGGCGCTGTTGATTTTCCGTTTGCCGCCCACATAAGGGACCAAGGCGTCGGGAATGAGAATACTGCCGTCGGCCTGTTGATAATTCTCTATAATCGCAGGCAACAAGCGGGAGGTGGCCAAGCCGGAACCGTTTAAGGTGTGACAGAATTGATTTTTATTTTGCTCGTCTTTGAAGCGGATTTGAGCCCTGCGGGCCTGAAAAGCTTCGAAATTGGAGCAAGACGACACTTCCCAATAACGGCCGCTGCCGCTGTGCCATACTTCTAAGTCATAACCTTTGGCTGCAGCAAAGGACATATCCCCGGTGGATAACACCACCAGCCGATAATGGAGATTTAACCGTTTCAGTATTTCTTCAGCATTGACCACCAAGGCTTCCAATTCCTGGTAGGAGCTGTCGGGATGCACGATTTTGACCAATTCAACCTTATTGAACTGATGCTGGCGGACAATGCCCTTGGTGTCTTTGCCATAAGATCCGGCTTCCCGCCGGAAACAAGGCGTATAGGCCACGTAATAGATGGGCAACTGCTCTTTGGAAAGCACTTCCTGACGGTGCAGATTGGTGACAGGAACTTCTGCCGTGGGAATGAGGTAGAGGTCATCCTCGCTGGTTTTAAACATATCGTTTTCCATTTTGGGCAATTGGCCGGTCCCGATCATGGCATCACGATTAACCAACAGCGGCGGGAAAATTTCCGTATAGCCGTGTTCCAGGGTTTGGACATCGAGCATGAATTGTATCAGGGCTCTTTCCAACCGGGCTCCGGCCCCGCGGTACACGGCAAAGCGCGCACCGGAAATCTTGGCGGCCCGGGCCAGATCAAACAACCCCAGCTGCTCCCCCAATTCCCAGTGGGGTTTGGGGTTGAAGGAGAAGGTGGGTTTGCTGCCCCATTGGCGAATTTCCACATTGGCTGTTTCATCCGCTCCAACCGGCACCGAGTCATGGGGCAGATTGGGAATGCGCAGCATTAGTTGCTGCAACTTATCATCCAATTCGCTTATTTCCTGAGTAAAGAGTTTTATTTTTTTCGCCACTAACCGCATGTTCTCAATATCTTGAGTAGCATCTTCTTTATTTTTCTTTTTACGGGCAATGAGTTCGGTAACCTGGTTGCGTTGAGCCTGGAGTTGCTCCACACTCTGCATTTTTTCACGCCACACCTGATCGTCGATTAAAAAGGTATTGAGATCAAAGTCATGGCCCCGATGGCTCAAGGCTTGGCTGATTTTTTCCGGGTTATCGCGAATGAATTTTCGATCCAGCATTATTGCTCTCCCTGAAGGTGATGAAGACTAAGCCGGGTTAGACGATTATGGTCAACCTAAATGAAACGGGCATGGCGCATCAGAGCTATACATCCAGATTGCGCACTTCCGGGGCATGTTTCTGAATAAAACGGCGTCTGGGTTCCACTTGATCGCCCATCAACACCGTGAAAATTTCATCCGCTCGGGCTGCATCTTCTATTTTTACCTGCAGCAGCATACGATGTTCGGGATCCATCGTTGTCGACCAAAGTTGTTCGGGATTCATTTCCCCCAACCCTTTGTAGCGTTGTATCGTCATACCTTTACGGCCTGTTTCTTTTATTTTATGAACCATCTCTTCCAAGGTATAGGCCTCTTGTACAGTCTCACCCAGGCGCAAGGTAAATTGGGGGTCTTGCTTTTTACCCTTTTCCTGCTCGGCTGCAATAATGGCCGCGCTGTCGACTTGATTTTTATCCAAGCGTTTTAAAATATCTTCCACTATGCGCAATTCCCCGATATCTTTTACGGCGATATAACCAGGCTCTTCGAAATTCTGCTTTGCTTGCTGCTCGTGATCTTGATCCGTTTTTGATTTTTTTCCAAGTTTAGGCGCCGATTCTTCTGGGGCAGCTAAATTACTCGCCGGCCGGCCGGTTTTCTTTTGCAATTTAGCTAAAACTTTTTCCAATTCTTCTTCACTGTAGACATAGACCGGTCCCTCGGGCGTGGGGACTTCATACATGGGCATCTTTTTTTGACCACTGCGCAAGGCAATATATTCCTCTAAGTTGAGTCCCCGTTTTTTAAGCTTGGGCTCCACATTGAGCAAATCGATAAAACATTTGAAAATATCCAAAAGCTTGGCGCCCTTGTAGGTCACGCTGTTCTTGCCCTGATGAAAAGTGAGTTGGGCAGCATGAACCGAAGACTCAATCAGGTATTTATCGAGGGCCGCTTCATTTTCAAGATAAGTTTCCTCTTTACCCTTTTTGATCCGGTATAACGGCGGCTGGGCAATATAAATGTACCCCTTTTCCACCAATTGCCGCATTTGCCTGAAGAAAAGGGTGAGCAGAAGCGTGCGTATATGGGCGCCGTCCACGTCAGCGTCGGTCATGATAATAACCTTATGGTAGCGGGCCTTGTCGATATTAAATTCCGCTTCCCCAATGCCGCACCCCATGGCCGTGATAATGGTGCGGATTTCGTCATTATTAAGAATTTTATCAATGCGGGCTTTTTCCACATTAAGGATTTTGCCTTTTAAGGGCAGAATGGCCTGGAAACGCCGATTCCGGCCTTGCTTGGCCGACCCGCCGGCAGAGTCCCCTTCTACCAGGTAAAGTTCCGACAAGGCCGGATCTTTGGAAGAACAATCCGCCAATTTACCGGGCAAATTATCAATTTCCAGAGCGCCTTTGCGTCGGGTAATTTCTCTGGCTTTACGGGCGGCTTCGCGGGCTTGAGCTGCATTTACGGATTTGTCGATAATCCGCCGCGTCACGCCCGGATTTTCTTCAAAGAAGGTACTAAGCGCTTCATTGACCGCTTGTTCCGTCCAGCCTTTGACATCACTGTTACCCAGCTTGGTTTTGGTCTGGCCTTCGAATTGCGGTTCCGCGATTTTTACGGAAATAACGGCGGTCAGGCCTTCGCGGATATCTTCGCCCTGAATGGACACTTTGTCGCTTTTAATTAAATTTCTGGTCTTGGCATAATCATTGGCGCTGCGGGTTAAGGCGGATTTAAAGCCCACCAAGTGCATACCGCCCTCTATGGTATTGATATTGTTGGCATAGGTATAAATGTTTTCCGTATAGCCGTCATGCCATTGCATCGCCACTTCCAGAGCGAAGCCTTCCCGTTCTTTTTCAAAATAAATCGGAAAATGATGGACCACGTTTTTGTTGCCATTGAGGTGTTTGACAAAGGCCACAATGCCACCCTCGAAGTGGAACAAGACTTCTTTGTCGTTTTCCCGTTCGTCTTTTAATTTGATCTTAACGCCTTTGTTGAGAAAGGCCAGCTCGCGCAAACGATGGGCCAGAGTATCGAAGGAATAACTGGTGATTGTAAATATTTCCGGATCGGGTTTGAATAATATTTTGGTGCCAGTTTTTTTGGTTGTGCCGATACATTCCACTTTGGTTTTGGGAATACCGCGCTGGTAGGATTGGGTATACGCTTTTCCGTCCCGACGAACCTCCACCTCCAACCACTCCGACAGTGCGTTGACGCAGGAAACACCCACCCCGTGCAAGCCGCCCGAAACTTTATAGCTTTGCTTGTCAAACTTGCCACCTGCATGCAGCACGGTCATGACCACTTCCAAAGCCGATTTATTTTGCTGCTTGTGCTTTTCCACGGGAATCCCGCGGCCATTGTCTATGACCGTGATGGAGTTGTCGGCGTGTACAATGACTTCGATATCCGTACAAAAGCCGGCCAGGGCTTCATCAATGGAGTTGTCCACCACTTCATACACCAGATGATGCAAGCCTTCGCTGTGGGTATTACCAATATACATGGCCGGCCGTTTGCGTACTGCCTGCAACCCTTCCAAAACGGTAATTTTATCAGCACCATAGTCATTACTAGCGGGTACGGCCGGCTTATCCTGGACTTGGGCCAAAAGTTGTTCTGCCATGTCTGCGGCCATGACCCGGTCGGCTTTGGTTATTTTTTCTTCTGCCAGAGACCGGCCTAAACCATTACCATTATCTTGCCGTTCTTTTACTTTGGATGCTTTTTTTGGCATTGCGCTTATGTACTCACCTTTGATAAATTTTGATTACCATTTTCAGGAATCTTGGACACCTTGATCAAACCGACGAAGCGTTTTAATACACCCTCGCTTCATCCCCGCAATTCCTTGTGGATATTTTACTTGCATTATCCCTACATGCAGGCTTGCGATAAAAGACAGGCCTTGTTCGTTTAAGGAAGAAGAAGTCAGCGTTGGGTTGATCGTCATGACCAAGCTTTCGGATTCAGGCCATGAGATGAATGTTCAGCCTTGGTTCCAGACATTAACCTGTGGTTTAGGTTAATTTTCCAATTTTGAAAATGACGTCATCGATCTCGATCCGATGTTGTAAAAATAAGGATTTAGCCTTAATTTTAATCGTTTCTTTCATAAAAGTCAACTCATTCATCCAGCTGGAATTTTCCACTAAGACGATTAGTTTACCTTGGGACAATTGGTCCGGCTTGGTATGGCGGGCGATCCGTTCTCCGGCGATAGTGACCCATAAGGTGGATAGCATTAATTTTTTTTGATGGCTATGCAAGCGCCATTTTTTTAATAATCCCGAGATCAGATGGTCGATTTTTTGGGGTGATTTTTTTTTAGCCATGGCGGCCTTCCCTTACAAGACGACCTGTACCATTATGGATATGAAAAATTGCGGCGTGATTGCTGATACTTGTAAAATCACGTTCACTGGTACCGGTCAGGAAAATTTGGATGCCTTGATCAAGATAATCGCACAGGAAACTTCTTCTGGTATCATCAAGTTCGGAAAAAATATCGTCAAGTAATAATATAGGATAGTCACCGGATACTTCTTTAATATATTCCACTTCGGCCATGCGCATGCTGATGGCTGAGGAACGTTGTTGGCCCTGGGAAGCAAACTCCCTGGTATCCAGATTATTAATGCAAACCTTCAAATTATCCCGATGAGGCCCCACCAAGCTAGAGCCTCGGGCAATTTCTTCTTTTTCCATCTGTTGCAGTTTATGGCCTAAAACAGACACCATTTCCTGATCAATAGGATGGGTGCCTTGCCATAAAGCATCTTGGTAATGGATGGTTAAATTTTCCGTATTTTTAATAATTTTTTGAAATTGGTTGGCAATTATATTGATTTTATCGCACAATTCACTTCTTTTTTTAGATATTTTATACGCATACCCCACTAACTGCTCATTCCACGGTTCTAATGCTTTGGCTTTCTTGAGATTGTTTTTAATTTCTTTTAATATTACATTGCGATGTTTGATGACCCGCTGGTACCTAATCAAGTCTGCTAAATAGTATTTATCGGTTTGACATAAAACTGTATCTAAAAATCGCCTGCGAAAGGAAGCGTCTCCTTTGATCAGGGAAAGGTCTTCTGGAGAAAATAGGGTAATGGTCACATTTCCAATATAATCGGTTATTTTGTGTATTTTTTTATTGTTAACAACGATTTCTTTCCTTTTTTGATCATTTAACTTAAATATTATCTCTTTTTCAATATTTTTTCTTATAATCAATGCTTTTAGCAGGGCGCTATGTTCATTGATTGTAATCAAATTATCCTGTTCTGCTTTTTTAAATGATTTGGTGGTTCCTAAAAGATAAAGCGCTTCAATTAAATTAGTTTTGCCCTGAGCATTAAGGCCGATTAAAATATTTAACTCCGGGGAAAAAGTATTTTCAAAGGACTTGTAATTTCTGAAATTTTTCAAAGTTAACCAATGAATTCTCACGTTGGTCTCCACAGGACATGAAGTTACGCTATGGTCCTGAAAGTAAATTAATCGTCCTCTGCCCAAATAGATGGTGTGGCCATGGACTTTTTCCGTCATATCATGGAAATGGTATATATACCACTATTACAAGCCATTTTAAAAGCGAAACAGGATGAAAATAAAAAAAACATTAGGTCACAATCTAAAAATGAAGTGATAAACCTGTATCCCTATGGCCGAGCCACCAGAAATCTTTGACTTAAAAACCATTTTCCTTTGGTATTAAACTACCCTGAAATCATGGCTGGTAGTCTGGATGAATAATAATCAATCCTTCTCCCTATGCATTATATTGTATTTTAACGTAAGACAACTTCAATTTGTGGATTAATTTTCTTTTAACGACAATATCGCAGCCTTAGTTAATTTTGGTCGTACCATAATAGTCTTATTGTAAGATTTTGTTGTGTTGTTTTCGGTAATGGATCCTGTATTATATACAAGTTATTTATATGGACCGGTTAAATTCATGGCCACCAAAATTATAGTCCAGGCCGTGATCATGATCTATGGTTGCGTAGCTGTGCCGGCGATAAAAAAAGTTCTTGCTTTTATTTATCTTCTATCGTGAAAATCCCTCTTGTAAAATAGCTGATTTATGTGGGACAAAATATTTTTCGGCCTAAAAAAAACCCCATAATCCAAAGCCATTGATTTCGCCTAAGAGACGCACCTCTATAATTGAATAAATTTAATTCTGCAACCAAAACTAATTAGGTCTGGTTGCGGAAAGACGTTTTTTCCCACCAGTGACCTTGGGTCAGCTTTACCCAGCATGGAATGAATTATTCTACAATTGAAAAGAGCGCCACAAGGATAAACCATGTTCATATCTTTAACTTTACCTTGTTTGCTTATACTTGTACTCGTAAGGGCATTCTTAAGAAACGGCTTTTTCTGGCTTTTGATCTTATGTTCATGGGTGAAGTCTTGCACGCCCTATGTTTTTCATCTCTATAGGCCTCAGCATATTCACTATAACTATAAACTTAAGATGGGCATGTCTTTTTTCACCATGCTTTCCTTGTCCTTAAAACCAGTGCTGCTGACCCATCACTGCGCTTATGGTGTGTTTTCCTTAATCCTATATTATTTCAAAGGACGTTTGCGTGGAATGCCCACTGCACGTGGGTATTTATCCGGTGTTTTCCCCATTTTTTCCACATTGAGAATAACTCTCTCCCTATCTGAGAAAGGCAAATAAAAATGGTCTTTTTCTAGCAACTTACCACCCAGCAGCTGGAGTGCAGCCTGTGAGTTTTCCACTTCTGGTTCCACACCTGGACCCTTATAAATAATCATATGGCCATTTTTCCTTAATATCGGCAAACCATATTCCAACAAACAATTTAATGGTGCCAAAGCTCTTACGACGACCACATCATAAGTTTCACGATAGGCAGTGTCTCTGCCTATCAATTCAATATTTTTATCCAGAATTAAATAATGATCTATATTCAATGCCTGACAAATATCATAAAGCGCTGACATTTTCTTTTTAGAAGAATCAATAAAGGTTATATGTAAGTCAGGACGAATAATTTTTAGGGGCAATCCCGGAAACCCAGCCCCTGTGCCTATATCCATAATTGTATTTGCTTCATTCAAGATATATTTATAACCTGAAAGGGAATCAATAAAATGTTTAACCACAATGTCTTCTTCTTGGTCATTGGCCGTAATATTAAATTTTTCGTTCCATTCTTTGATTTTTCTCATATATAGGGCAAATTTATTCCATTGATATTTTGACAGATCGATTCCCCATTGTTGACAAGCTTGCTCTAATTTATCCAATTGTCTATACATAAGACCGCCTTATGTTTCACGTGAAACTTCCTAAACGCTTACCGCTATACCTAGGAACCATGTTTCACGTGAAACGTGGTTATTTACCAACACAGAACTTTTTAAAAACAACATCATAAACATCATCGCTGGTGATCTGTCCTAAAATTTCTTTTAACTCTTCTACAGATTTCTCTATTTCATAAATAGCCATATCCAGTGACATTGTATTTTCCAAAGCTTTGTATGCATTTTGTAAGTACATACTTGCCTTCTCGATTAAAGCCCTCTGCCGCATGGAGGAAACGATAGAGTTAGGGTTGTCGGGAAAATATCGAGCTATTTTATTGGCAAGTATATCAAGCAGGTTTTCTATGCCTTCGTTTTTTAAAGAACAAATTTCTATAGATTCTATTGACTGTTGTTTTAATATCTTTAGCGATGGATCTTTGGGCAAATCTCCTTTATTTAATACCAGTACTCCCCTATCTTGGACCAGCTTTTTAATTGTTTCAACATCTTCTTGTTTGATGGCTTGGCTTTGATCAATTACATAAAGAATGAAATCAGCTGCTTCCATCTGGTCCTTACTCCTTTTAATGGATAGGGTTTCCAGCGTGTCTTCTGTTTCCCTCAAGCCAGCTGTATCGGTTATTTTTACTTCCACGCCCTCAATTTCTATTGTTTCTGAAATATGATCGCGGGTAGTCCCAGGCATATCACACACAATTGAACGTTCTATATTCAAGATAGCATTAAATAAGCTGGATTTACCCGCATTCGGAGGACCTGCTAAGGTGACCCAAAATCCATGATCCACATATTTTTTTAATTTTGAAGATTTAAGCATGGTACTAAGCAAACTTATGATCTGCTCAAGCTTATTTTTCCAGTGATCTGGTGTTAAATGAGGATTGTCCACTTCAAAATCAACAACAGCCTCCATTTCTCCCAAGAGTGAAATTAATTGATCTTTCAGCTCCTCATAGCGTTTAGTCAATCCCCCTTCTAACTGCTGCATGGCTATAGCTAAGGCTTTTTCAGAACGGGCATTAATCAAATCATTAATAGCTTCTGCTTTAACCAAGTCAATTCTTCCCTTTTCTACGGCCCGTCGGGTAAACTCCCCAGGAGCAGCAATACAGGCTCCGGCTTCTACTGTCCGTTCCAGAATTTTACTCAACACTGCCTTACCGCTATGGCAGTTTATTTCCACTACCTGTTCTCCTGTATAAGACCGAGAGGATGGCATAATACCCATTAATACTTCGTCAATAGGTTGGCCTTGACTATCCTTAATATAGCCATGCACTAATTTTCTTTTATTCAAGGCAAGTAACTCATCCAGATTAAACGCAATATTGGAAATAGTTCTAATTATAGCAAAGGCATTATCTCCAGATAGCCTTATAATGCCAATACCGCCTCTTCCTTGAGGCGTACTAATTGCCGCTATAGTAGATGGACTCATTGTCTTCTCTTCCTTATGTTTGATAAATTATAATTAGGTGCTCAAATTTTTGAGTCCCTACAATAGATGAATATCGCAAATAAGGACAAACGATATTCATAGTTATAACTTTTCGTCCTATGCAGTTGCTTGTGCCCATTAGGTATGCGTGAGAAATAGCGTTTATTTCCGGAACTTCTGGTTTAGGATGGTGGTGGATTGGATAAGCCAATATTCAGTTACGCTCATGGCTTTTACCTCAAGCCCTGTGATGAGCAGGGCTTGAGATTTGGTGTGCCAGCAATTAAGGGTTTATTCTTCGCTCTTGTCTTCTTCTGCTTCTTTTATATCGCCCTCATTAGGTATCGTTCCCTTGGGCGCAATGACCACGTGACGATATTGCTTTTCGCCAGTACTGTACGTCATCACATCTTCATTATCTTTTAAGATCATATGAACAATACGCCGATCGAAAGCCCCCATAGGCTGTAAGGCTTCTTGTTGGTGACTTTCAATAACACGAGCAGCAACCTTTTTGGCAGTCTTTTCTAATATATTTTTATGCCTCACTCGATAAGAGCCAATATCCACAATATAGCGCAATTCTTTATTGTTTTCATCCTTAATCATACGATTAACCAAATATTGCAATGCCGAAATAGTTTGTCCATGCTTGCCTATTAACAGACCTTCCGAATCACTGGTAATGTCCAAAAATATATTCTCATTGTCATGCCGAGATTTAATCGTGGCTGTTTGAAAGCCCATTAAAGTCAGTACTTTATGTAGGACCTTTTTTCCTTCTTTTTCTAAATCCGACGGCTCTTTTGATTCGGAAGCCATAACTTTATGGTGATGCTCCATTCCTTCTTTTACATTGGCATTAATGTATTTAACTTTAACTTTGGCCATTTTGGCCATGCCAAAAATACCTTTACTAGGTTGTTGTAAAATATCAATGACTACATCTTCTTCATCACATTTTAATTCTTCCAATGCTGCGGCAATGGCGGCGTCCACTGTTTTTGCCTCTTTAATAATTTCCATCATAGGCTTACCCTCCGGCCAAAAAGCTATTGATTTTATCAATCATAATTTATAATCATGATTTACTCTGGATCATGAATCATTAGTCAAATTTCAGGGTTTATCACTTAAATCGTGGTCCAGAAAGACTTTAAAATCAAGGACTCCTGTATGATGACCACATAACAAACAGTCCGACTAAAAGGTCACGTTCCTAGCTGCTCCAGTATATATTATCCAAATTTAATCTAGTATTTGTTTCATTTAAATAAATTATGCTTTGCGATTGATTAATACCTGTTGACCAATAGATAGGATATTGGATACAACCCAGTAGAGTAATAAGCCTGATGGCCACATAAAGGAGAAAAAGGTCAACATTGCCGGCATTAAATACAACATCAGTTTTTGTTGAGTCGCTGCTTCAGTTGTTGCAGCCGGCGGCGTTGAGATTTTTTGCTGAATAAACATACTCAACCCCATGGCGATCGGTAGAATATATAAAGGATCTTTAGCTGAAAGATCCTGCCAAATCCAAAAAAAGGCCGCCCCTTTTAGTTCTACTGCTGATCGCATAATAGAAAACATAGCGAATAAAACAGGCATCATTAATAACATGGGCAAACAACCGCCCATGGGGTTAATTTGATACTCTTTATAGAGTTTCATGGTTTCTTCATTTAATTTTTGGGGATTGTCTTTATAAATCTCTTTCAATGTTTTCAATCGCGGCTGCATCTTGCTCATGGCTGTCTGCATTTTTTTCATGGAGGTCTGACTTCGATGAGTTGGCCACCATAAAATACCGCGTATTAGGATAGTTAATAAAATAATTGCAATACCATAATTCCCTGTTATCTTATACAGAAACTTAAGTACATGATACATGGGCACACTTAAAAATCTAAAAATACCAAAATCAACTACTTTTTGAGCACCAATATTAAGTTTTGATAGTTTATCATAATTTTCCGGGCCAAAATAAAATGAAATTGGCATTATTTCATTTTTTCCTGGTTTTAAATTCACGTTATTATAATGCATAATTAAATCTAAAGTTTGGTTGGCATTTTGTTTAACCGTAATATTTTTAATAAATTCATTGTTTTGGTAAAATAATGAACAAAAATATTGGCTTTGCATTCCAAAAAAACCATTTTTTACATCTAAATTAGTAACTTGTTCTTTCTTTTTTGGCTTAAATCGATCGACTTTTCTTCCCATTAAAGCCACGATACTTTTTACATTAAAACGATTACCCTCTGGACTTTTTCCAGGACCCCATTGTAAAGCTATATTTTTAAAAGAGATTTCTTGATCACTATTATTGGCTATTTCCAGTATTATTGATCCAGTATTATTATCATTTAATTCAATTTTTTTAATTATTTTTACATTATTTTTCAATTTTAATGAATAAATTAATGATTTGTCTTCCTCTTTTACATCCCAAATCATATCATTAAAATTTATATTCCGATTATTAAGAGTGGTTTTTAAGGCAAGATAATCATTACGATCCAATTGGTCGACCAGATCGTCAATTTCATCTTCTTTCTGATGTACATAATCAATAATCACATGAGTAAGGCGGGCACCTTTATTGGTGGCTTCGATAGTGACATTGCCATTGCTAATTTTATTTATTTTTTCTTCTTTATTTTTATTGTTTTGTATTAATAAATTATCATTATTAGTTATATTTATACTATTTTTGGTTTTTTCCTGCTTAATTTCGTTGTTTACAGTTTGTTCTTGGGTTTTTACGGCCGGTGCAGGGTTGGTGTTATCCTTATGACCCAAATATTGCCACCCATATAATACGATAATTGAAAATACGATAAATATAATGAAACGTCTGTCCATTCCCCTGACTCCTAGGTCCTTAAATAATAGGTTGTGCCGTGATAAGCATGGAGATTATTATCTATTTTTTATCATTATAATAGCCTTACATTTCACTCTGTCTAGGGTACAGGATCAATGCCTCCCGGATGAAACGGATGACATCGGCCTAGGCGCTTAAGACCCAACCAACACCCTTTCATCATTCCATACTTTTCTATAGCTTGGGCCGCATAGTCAGAACAAGTAGGATAAAAACGGCAAGAACGTGGCAGAAAAGGAGAAATGATCTTTTGGTATAATCGGATCAGTATAACCAATATTTTTTTCATTATATTTATACCCCCGTCATTAAGCCCGATACTCTCGGTCTGGGGATTATGGTTGTGATGGATTAAGCCTCAATGCTGGTGTTTTCCATTAAATGGGCTTTTTCCAATAACCTGGTCAATTCTTGTTCAAGCGCTTTGTATGATGCGGGTTGGAAACATGTGGTTACAAATATCACCAATTTCAAATGATCCCGGAGCTTGTATTGGTTTAATCTAAAATATTCACGGATCAACCGTTTATGACGGTTACGTCTCACGGCACCTTTGAGTTTTCGGCTTATGACCACACCCATCTGTCTGGGGCCGTCTTCCACAAGAAAATAAATTCTTAAATGTAAGCTGCTGAATTTTTTCCCTTTAAAAAACAAGCGTTTATAATCACTGTCCAAATGAATACGCTTATCTTTGGAAAAGGTATAACGCGTCTGCATGTTATGCAGATAAACGTTTCCTTCCCTTGGCGCGCCGATTATTAATAACGTTTTGCCCACTTTTGGTTTTCATACGTTTTCTGAAACCATGGTCTTTTTTACGTTTATCATTATTGGGTTGAAATGTTCTTTTGCTCATGAGTCAAATTCCCTTCTGTTCCCTTCCTACTTTATTAATGGAGCAGTTTAATTTACTCAAACTGCTTTCGCTTGTCAAGTTATTTAAAGTCTTTTTCCCTATATTTTATGGTTTCTTTTGTCTTGGCGGGCGGCTGATGATCAATTTTGAAATGATGTTTCTTGCCCGGTTTAAGAATGGCCAATGGGCGCCATGCTCGATTAACCTCGTTAAGTGACTGCAAATAAATTCCATTACTGGTAAACTACTTTAACCTTTGCGCAAAACAGCTTGTTTTTTAACAACTTATCTTCTTTTCCACAGATGTGGATATTTTTGTGGATTATTTTTTATTTGTGGAATTTATCAAGTCATACTACAATGATTGCGCCATCATTCTTGACCGGATCGTCCTGAATAAAAATCTTCCTACTTTCTTGTAGAATTTTGGCATTCCCTGAATAAATTTTAACCTTGAGGTAATACTGATGTCGTTGACCAGCCAAAATCTTTGGTCCTTAATTCTTGACGATCTGGAATCGAATTTAAATAAACAAAGTTTTGAAACTTGGTTCAAACCTACACGGCCTTTAACGTACTCCGAAAATAAATTAGTTATCGAAGTACCGAGCCGTTTTTTTTGTGACTGGCTTAATGAACATTATCTTTCCCGTCTTCAAGACATTGCCAGTCAAAAAGCTTCTGAACCGGTTTCCATTTATTTTGTTATTGCTTCTGATCTCCAGCAATCGTCCAAACCTACGCCGGTCATGCCCTTTGCTTCCGGGCCATCACCAAAGGACGCTGAATCCAGTTATAGAAAAGAAGAATCCCTTTCCACCAGTATTACACCTCTCAATTCTAAATACACCTTTAATAGTTTTGTGGTGGGAAATAGTAATCGTTTTGCGCATGCAGCCACACTCTCCGTTGCCGAAGCACCGGCCAAATCTTACAACCCCTTATTTATTTACGGCGGCGTGGGTTTAGGCAAAACCCATCTGCTTCATGCCATCGGCAATTTTGTTCATCAGACAACACCGGACAAACGGGTGGTTTATGTTTCATCGGAAACATTTATGAATGAAATGATCGCTGCCATCAGCAGCGGTAATATGCGTGCCTTCCGGGAACGTTTTCGCACCGTCGATGTTTTATTGATTGATGATATTCAGTTCCTGGTGGGCAAAGAAAGTACGCAAGAAGAATTTTTCCATACCTTTAATGATCTTTACAATGTCCAAAAGCAAATCGTGGCCACTTCCGATTCTCACCCCAAGGAAATCAAGTTGGAAGAACGGTTGCGTTCCCGCTTTGAATGGGGCCTGGTGGCGGATATTCAATCACCTGATTTTGAAACGCGTATGGCTATTTTAAGCAAAATGGCGGAATCGGAAAAAGTTATTGTGCCCAATGATGTGTTGGCCTATATTGCCAACCAAATTAAATCCAATGTGCGAGAATTGGAAGGTTCATTAATCAGGGTGATTGCTTACGCTTCTTTAACCAAAAGTGAAATTTCTCTGGAATTAACCCGGGAAGTGCTGCGCGATTTGTTTAACCGTGATTACAAACCCATTACTATTGAAGTCATTACTGAAATGGTGGCCAATGAATTCAGTTTAAAAATTTCCGATCTGAAAGCAAAGAAAAGAACATCCTCTATTGTTTATCCCCGTCAGATCGCCATGTATCTGGCCAGAGAATTAACAGATTTTTCCCTTCCTGAAATTGGCAAGTTTTTCGGCGGTAAGGATCACACCACGGTCATTTATGGGTTTGATAAAATAAAAGAAAAACTTAATCATGATGATAAATTGCGTCAATTGGTTAACCGGTTGATTAATCAGCTTAAAGAAAATGCCCTATAAAATCAACATGGAGTATTAAGAATATCTTTGGGATTGCCTGTTAATAAGAATTGTTTTTTCTGTTGATTACCATGCCTTGAATGTGGAACATTTAAAAATCCTTTCAAGGTGTTAATAATCTTGATTTAATTCGACACTTGTTCTTAATTTGTCAACAACTCTTACTTTGACTTTAGCTTTACATGGACATTGTTTTTCGGGTTCTTAACATATTAACAGGCCCTACTACTAGTACTACTTATTTTATTAAACTATTAAAGATCATTCTTATTAATAGGAGGCTCGTTCATGAAATTCATCTGTAAACGTTCTGATCTAATGCACGGTGTACAAACCGTCATTAATGCCGTATCCAGCCGTAATACCTTGCCTATTCTCTCCAACATTTTGGTGGAAACAGATGATCAAACGTTAAAACTGTCCACCACGGACTTGGAAGTCTCCATCAAATGCCAGATTCCGGCAGAAATCAGCGATACCGGCAGTACCACTATTCCTGCCAAACGCTTGGCAGAGATTGTTCGTGAATTGCCGGATAAAGATATTACAGTAACGGTCAATGACCATCATCTGGTCACTTTGGTTTGTGATAAATCCATCTTTAAATTAAACGGCCTGCCTAAAGATGAATATCCCATACTCCCCAAAGCCAAAAACGACAAAGGCTTCCAGATCGCCAAAAGTCTTTTTCAAGATATGATCAAAAAGATTATTTTTTCTGTTTCCACCGACGAAACCCGGTATGTTCTCAATGGGGTTTTGTTTTTGGTGGAGGATAATCGTTTGCTGATGGTGTCCACCGACGGCCATCGCTTGTCTTTGTATAATCAAGATCTTGAAAAAGCACCCAATCAAAAATTTAATCACATTGTGCCCGCCAAAGCCCTGCAGGAATTAAATAAAATATTGGATGATGAAGGGGAATTGAATATTCAGCTTAACGATAATCAAATTATCTTTTCCACGCCTGAAATTATTTTAATGTCCCGTTTGATTGATGGCCAATTTCCCAACTATGAACAAGTGATTCCCAAGCAATCGGATAAAAAAATAGAAATAGAAGTTTCTCCCTTATTGGCCGCCACCCGCCGGGTGGCGTTGATGGCTTCTGATAAATCCAATTCCGTGAAATACGCCATCAGCCAGGGCAAGATGATGATTACGGCCAATACGCCGGAAGTTGGAGAAGCTCAGGAAGAATTGGAGGTCAATTATCCCGGTGATAATATTGTGGTGGCCTTTAATGCCAAATATATTATGGATGTCTTAAAAAACATCGGTGCGGAACAATGTTCTCTGGAACTGACCACCAATTTAAATCCCGGATTGTTTAAACCTTTGCAAGAGCAGCAACACTATCTTTGTGTGGTTATGCCCATGCGCATTTAAGTCAATGATCAGATTTCATGATCGCCATGAAGAGCAGTAGTTACGTTTATCAGCACAGGACAATAAGCATCTATTATTCATCATCTGTTTATTTTGGTTAAGGGAGCTGGACCGTATGGAGTCATCTGAAAATCCTCAACAAAAAATAACCCCCATCCTCGTGGAAGAGGAAATGAGGCATTCCTATATCGATTATTCCATGAGTGTCATTGTCGGTCGTGCTTTGCCTGATGTCCGGGACGGTCTTAAACCGGTTCACCGCCGTATCCTGTACAGCATGCATGATATGGGGCTGCATCATAATAAACCCTACCGTAAATCCGCCAAAATTGTGGGTGAGGTCATGGGTAATTATCATCCTCATGGGGATTCCGCCATTTATGAGACCATGGTCAGGATGGCTCAGGATTTTAATACCCGTTATTTACTGGTGGATGGTCAGGGAAATTTTGGTTCTCTGGACGGGGATCCGCCCGCTGCCATGCGTTATACAGAAGCACGGCTTTCCAGCATCTCTGCGGAAATGCTGTCCGATATCGACAAAGATACAGTCCCCTTTGTTCCCAATTATGATGACAGCACTACCGAACCGGCACTGCTGCCGGTTCGCATTCCCAATCTCCTGGTCAATGGCGGCACTGGTATTGCCGTGGGTATGGCCACCAATATTCCACCCCACAATTTAAACGAGGTGATCGACGGCATCTTGGCCCTGATTGAAAATCCTGCCATTGAGATTAAAGAATTAATTAAAAAATATATTAAGGGTCCCGACTTTCCCACAGGGGCTTACATTCTAGGTAAAGATGGCATCCTGAGTGCTTATACCACTGGCCGCGGGTCCGTAAAAATGCAGGCCAAGGTCAAAGTGGAGCAGATTAAAAACGGTAAAGAACGATTGGTCATCACCGAACTGCCGTACCAGGTTAACAAAGCCACGCTAATTGAAAACATGGCCCAACTGGTACGCAATAAAAAAATTGAAGGTATCACCGATTTGCGCGATGAGTCCGATCGGGACGGTGTCAGGGTTATTGTGGAAATCGGGCGCAATGACAATGCCCAGGTGGTGCTCAATAATCTTTTTAAATTCACCTCCTTGCGTTCCAGTTTTGGGGTTAATATGCTGGCCTTGGTGCATGGAAGGCCGCAAACCCTGAATCTTAAACAAATATTGGAACATTTTTTAGAACATCGTCGGGAAGTCGTGGTCCGGCGGACAAAATTTGAATTGGACAAAGCGGAACGGCGGGCGCACATTTTAGAAGGGTTAAAAATCGCCCTGCAGTTTCTGGACAAAGTTATTCGCATTATCAGAAATTCGCCCACGCCGGCCGAAGCCAGAGAGGCGCTTATTTCCAATTTCAAATTGAGTGCCCTCCAGGCTCAGGCGATTTTAGATATGCGTTTGCAGCAATTGACCAATTTGGAAAGTAAAAAAATCGAAGATGAGTATCTGGAATTGTTAAAAACTATTGAACGGCTGAAATCCATTCTAGCCAGTCCTAAAAAAGTATTGTCCCTGATCGCCACGGAATTGGAGGAGATCAAGAAAAAGTACGGCGATGCCAGACGGACGGAAATCATTGCCGCCCAGGCCGATCTTTCCATTGAGGATTTGATCACGGAAGAGGATATGGTGATTACCATTACCAATCAGGGTTATATTAAGAGATTGCCCGTTTCCACCTACAAAGCCCAGCGCCGTGGTGGCCGGGGCATCAGTGGTATTACCACCAAGCTGGAGGATTTTGTGGAGCATCTTTTCATTGCCTCCACCCATCAATACATCCTCTTTTTCACCAACCAGGGCCGTTGTTATTGGCTTAAGGTTTATGAAATTCCCGAAGCTGGACGAACCTCTAAAGGGAAGGCCATTGTTAATCTGATTAATATTCAGTCCGGGGAGAGCATAGAGGCCTTTATTCCGGTGAAGGAATTCAGCGAAGATAAATTTTTGATGATGGCTACGGAACTTGGACTGGTCAAAAAAATACGTCTCGATGCGTTTGCTAATCCCCGTTCTGGAGGTATCATCGCCCTGTCCTTGGCGGATGGTGACAGCCTGCTGCAAGTGCTGCAAGCATCCTCGGATGATGACGTGGTTTTGGCCACCCAAAAAGGCAAGGCCATCCGGTTTAAAGTGAATAGTATTCGCGAGATCGGCCGCACCGGCCGGGGCGTGCGAGGCATCAGCCTTAAGGCCAAAGACAAAGTCGTGGGCATGGAAGTGCTGGCGCAGGAAGGTTCCTTGCTGACCGTCACCACTAAAGGCTTTGGCAAACGGACCAAACTGGAAGAATACCGCATCCAAAGCCGGGGAGGTCAAGGCCTGATCAATATCAAAGCCACCGATCGTAACGGCGAGGTGGTCACCATCAAAGCAGTCTCAGAAATGGATGAATTGATGCTGACCACATCAACTGGAACCGTGATTCGGACGACAATAAAAGATATCAGCCGTGTGGGGCGTAATGCCCAGGGCGTGCGTCTGATTAAAGTCGGTGATAATGATTTTGTCAGTGCTGTGGCCAGAGTGCCGGCCAAGGAAGAAGTAGTGATCCCCGAGGATTAAATTAACCTCTGCGGCTTGCCGCAAGGTTGTCCCCAAGGGACCCTGATCCAACATTAACCCGGCTTGAGGCCAAGGCCGGCCGATCTATAAACTCGAGGGAGTTAACCCAGAAAGAGGTTGGAGCAGTGCACTTTAAAGGCTGGTTGGGCACAAGTCTGGTGTTGATCCTGGCGTTATCAGCGACCATGGCACTTTTTTATTATTGGGATAATGAAAACAAATCGGCCATGCAAGCCCTGCAGAACCGGGTAAATGAAATGGAAATGGGACGCGTAATGGAGCGGGGAGGAAAACGGCTCTATCAGCAAACCCTGACCATGAGCCGGCAAGTGGAAAAATGGCTGCAGCGTTATCAAAACCAAGTGGAACGGTTGGCGGATGAAAAAGTCTTTCGCCTACCCGGCAAGGGTGAGGCCAAACAGGCACGGTTGGAGGCGCAGCTTAAGACCAATGCCCAATGGATCTGGGCTTATGTAACCGATGTCCAAGGAGCGCGGTTGGCGGCGGCCGGAACTTCACCACCACCTTCAGCCAAGGTCGATTCCAAACGCTTTAATCAAGCTCGCGTTCAGCGCAGTACGACCATGGGATTTGTCACAGCCGACAAGACGCCGATTTTAACCATTATGGCACCCTGCCTGTCCAACACCAGCGCTTTTCTGGGTGTCCTTAATGTGGCCATAAAAATCAGTCCGCAAGATCTAAAAAAGAACGCCGGCCAGCGCGGGATTTTTACCTTGGTAGGCGACAATCAAGGTAAAATTTATATCAGCTCCGATCAAAACCATCTTCCCGAACAGATGGAGCAATTGATCAATCAACCGCAAAAGAAGACCGCCGATCTTATTCAACAAGCCGGTCCAAAATTTTTCAAAGCCCATTGGAAAAACAAAAATTATATTCTTGCGGTGGAACCACTGGAAAAACAGCCGCTGGCCGTGTATGGGCTTATGCCTGTATCAGGATTTGAAAAAGCCCTGGCCTCCTCCGCTAAGATCAACGATCTGTTCAATAATCCCATTATCCTGGGAGGCTATGCGGTCATTTTGCTCATCACGTTGCTGTTGCTGGCGTTGGTCAGTGGCGGTAATCTTTCGCCCCTGGGAAAAATCAACCGCCAACTGGCCGAACAAGTTGCCGAGCAGGAACTACCCCGGCCTCTGGCCATCAAGAGCAAAGGACCGTGGGAGCAATTGGTTTTCTATATTAATACCTTGATCGAAAAAACCCAGAGTCTGGCCGCAGCGGAACCTGCGCCAGCAGCCGATAACACCGCCGGCCTGGAAGAAGCGGAGCACCGTCATGCCCAGGAAAAACTGAACTGGGAAAACGAAATGGATGAATTGCGCACGCAGCTCTATCAAGCTCAACAAATCCAAGAGTCGGGCTTGCAGGAAGATGACGGCCGTCTCTCCCAAGCGCAGCAGCAACTGGAAGAACTGCAAAACAAGAATGAAAAACTGCAACAAGCCCTGACCGAAGCACAACTAAAGGTGGAACAAGCGGCTCAACAGGCTGCTGCTCCGGCGATCTCAGCGGAAGATCTGGAAATGGTGGAAATTGTCAAACAATCAGGAGCCCTCAGAATCGAGGCAATCACGCACATGTCGGAGGATCTGAAGGCCACCCTGTTGGTTATTAAAAATTACATCAGTTCCATTCTCTCTTCAGAAGAAGGAAAAATCACCGATGCTCAGCAGGAATTTCTGGGGGATGTGATCAATAAAAGTGCCCGCCTGGAGCGTCAAATCAACGATCTGCTGGATATTTCGCATATGGAAAGCGAGGGTACGGAATGGTATACCACGGCCACGGATTTGGTGGCTATGTTGCAGGACGTGGTATTAAATATGCAACCACAGGCGGATACCAAACAAATTAAAATCGCCACTGAAATTCAATCCCATCTGCCGCTGATCAAGATCAATAGTGACCGCATGGGCCAGGTCTTCATCAATCTGGTGCAGCATGCCATTAAAATCACGCCCTTTAGCGGTGAAGTTAAAATAACCGCTACCGAAACCTTGAGTGACGTGGTCGTCAAAGTGCGCGACGGCGGCACCCCGCTATCGCAGGCACAAATCAAGCACGTGTTCAATGCCTACAACGGCCAGGATAGCAAGGCCGGTTCTGATTATGCGGGAACTGGGCTGCGTTTTGCCATCATCAATCAAATCGTCAAATTGCATCATGGGTTTATCACCATGCGTGGCCTGCCGGAAAGCGGCAACGAGGCCGTGGTCACCATGCCCAAGAGCAAAGTCGCGACCGCCGAATCAACCGGATCATCGCCTCATACCATGACCTTTTCGGCCACCACCATGGACATGCCGCCGCAAGTGGAGAACGAACCATCACCGCCAGCCCAGGCCAGCCCCAAGGTGGTTAATCCCATGGAGGCCTATGAAGTCAAGGCCATAGATGAGAAAAAGGAAAAACCGGACAAGACGGCAAAGGACGAAGACAAGGATGGATCGCCCTATGATTTGTCGGCCTTTATGGGAAATTTAGGGAAAGACAGCGAATCTTCATCCCTGCAGGTACCGGGAGACAGCGAAGATCTGGATGAGCTCTTAAAAGATATCGAAAACATCAACGGCCAATTGGACAGCTGAGGCCCAAATTTTTAAAAAGCTTGAGTAATCAGGGTCCGGTAGTGCGAGAGGCTTTCACGGTATTCGGCGCGGTTTGTAAAACCTGGGTCCATCCCGCCTGCTCCTGGCCATAGGTAATACCCCACGCCTGAGATAATGTTTTAAGCTGAGCCAGCAGCTGCTGGCCATGCGCGCCATCCATTGGCGCAGGCATGAACGCGGTGTCCAAATTATCCACATTGAGCGGTAGAACCCAGACGGTAAAGCGATCCCAGCTACTGTCCCATATTAGTTTAACCAACGCACTGTCCACCGCGCGTTTGCTGCGGCCTCCGCCAAAAGCCAGATTGCCCAAGGAATATAAGATCAATTTATCTTTATAAAACTCCATGCCTTGTAACACATGCGGATGGGTACCAATTACCACATCGGCGCCCGCATCAATACTGGCGTGGGCGAATTGGCGTTGGTATCCCTTGGGATAGCGCATTAATTCTGCGCCCCAATGGTAAGATACGATCACCACATCGGCCCAGGCATTGGCGGAATTAATATCCTCTTCCACAGCTTTTAGCTGGGCATAGGCTGTTCCGGGCCGATGGGCGCCTGCCCAAAATTCATCGGGATAGGTCAGGGAGTAGGAAAGCATGGCCACGGTCGGGCCATGGGCAATGGTGATCACTGCCGGCTTGCGGGCTTCATTGCGGGTTAACCCGGCGCCAGTATAAACAATCCCGGCAGTCTCCAGGCTGGTCAAGGTATCCTGAAGCGCCGGCAACCCAAAATCCATGATGTGATTGTTGGCCAGGGCCACGGCATTGATACCTGCTTGTTTCATAGCCTGGGCGGCCTGGGGATCGGCACGAAAAGTAAATTTTTTATGGCTAAAGCGTTGGCCGCTGGTGGACAAGGGACATTCCAAATTAACCAGCCCGACCTGTGCGGATTGAAAATAGGGTGCAATGTGCTCATAGGGGTAACCGGGACCATTCTTTGCCAGGTAAGGGTTCAAAAAAGCACCGGGCAGCACATCGCCGCCGGCCACCAAGGTCAGGCCCACAGCTTCCACCACGGGGGTGGCCGTAGGCTCGGCGGTCGCAAGGGGCGTCGCCGCAGTCATGTTGGGGCTGATGGCCGGCATGGAAGCGCAGGCACTGAGCAAGGTCAGGCCAAGAAAACCAAAGCCGGCATGTCTAAGGGAGAAAGTTGTTTTAAACATGGCGTCATTGTATAGAGCCGGACTGAAAATGGTCAATGGATTTTTAAGGCGTTCCCAGAATATACCGGGGCAACCCCAAGGATGATGGAAGAAGTGTAAAATCAATTTTCACTGGTTTAACCATGGTTCCGCTTTTTGATGTTTAACGGTTTCGTAGTGCCTCAGGCCTGTCAGGTCCATGACGGAGAAGTTGCCAGGAGGAGATGATTGACGTTGGTTAAGGCCAATGATAAACTCAACCAGGAGTGGAGGCTACCAGGTCATCAACTTGGGTTGCTCCTGCTCCAGGATTGCTTTATGCCGGGAAGGTTAAGATGTGGAAAGGACATGTCCTAGTCATGGCAGGCCTGCTGGGGGTTTTACAGCCTGTTGGTTTGCACGCGGTTATTGCTCCTCAGACCGGTAACCAAGCCCACCTCAATCAAGAAGACCAGGCCCTAACCCCCACAGTGGAAGAAGAGACTGCAGCCCAACAACATTATGAAAAAGGCAAACGGCTGCTCTTTAAACAAGCTTACGATGAGGCTATTGAAGAATTTCTGCGCGCCTTAAAGCTGCACCCCCAATGGGACAAAGCGCTTCGGGCGTTATCATGGGCGCGAAAAGATAAAAAGCGCCAGGAGGCAGAAGGCAATGGCCGGGCCGACAGTTTGCAAGCTATGGTCCAAAAAGCGCAGGATCTTTTCGAAGAAGGTCAAACTTTTGAAAAAGAAGGCAATCCTATAGAAGCAGCCGTAAAATACAAAGGGGCCTTAAAAATTATTCCCGGCTATCCGGAAGCCCTGGCAGCCCTGGACCGGATACAATCGGCCAACCAGGCCGGTTTGACCATCACCACCATGCCTGCTGAGGGTGACCGCCGCACCAATGCCCCCAGCGGCCGGCTGACTACGTCTGCCCGGCGGCCACCTCTGACCGACAGAATTAAGGCTGGCACCAGTGCCAAATCCGTGCGCCGCAACACTTCCGTGCAGGGCGCCATTCAGAAACATTACCTGGCCGGCATACAAGCCTATAATAACCGCGAATGGGGAACGGCCATTACAGAATTTGAACTGATTCTGGAATTCATGCCCAGCCACAGTAAAGCACTTTATTATTTAAACCAAGCTAAAAAACAACGGCAGCAGGAAATAGTCGAGACCAAGGCCAAAGCCGCACAAGCCCAAGCACAAGGCGATGCGGTGGGGGAGATGAAAGCACTGCGGGATATGATGGCCATGGACCCGTCTAACAGCGAGGTTCAGGCGGCCTGGGCACGGGCCAAAAAAGATAAGCAAGGTGTGGTGGAAGAATTGTACCGCCGGGGCATCAACGCTTATGCCTTGGGTCATTATCAACAAGCTTTGCAAATCTGGGATTTGCTGCTCGATATTGATCCTCATCACAAGAAAGCCAAAGAATCGATTAAAAAAGTCAGGGAAAAATTGGAATTGATCAAGGATTAAACGATCCCATACTGCCATGCGCGTATTCGCAAGGACGACTTAACACCGGTTGTCAGGGAAGAGCACTTTCTTTGCAAGTAACCGTCAACGCAGGAGCCAGGTATGAATAAAAATCTTCAGCAATTAAACGAACGCATTAAATTTGAAAGTCTTTTTCTTAAGGATATCGTTAAAGAAGTCAGCAAAGTGATCGTCGGACAGGAGATGATGATCGAACGCATGCTTATCGGACTGTTGGCAGACGGTCATATTCTGGTGGAAGGCGTGCCGGGATTGGCCAAAACCCTGACCGTCAAGACCCTGGCGGAAACCATTTCCACCAGTTTTCAGCGCATTCAATTTACGCCTGATCTATTGCCGGCCGATATCATCGGCACGTTGATTTTCGATCAAAAGAAACAGGAATTTGTACCCAAACAGGGTCCGGTCTTCAGCAACCTGATTCTGGCTGATGAAATCAACCGCGCGCCGGCCAAAGTGCAAAGCGCCCTGTTGGAAGCCATGCAGGAAAGGCAGGTCACCATCGGCGACCGTACCTACCTGCTGCCATCGCCTTTTCTTATTCTGGCCACCCAAAATCCCATTGAGCAGGAAGGCACCTACCCCTTGCCGGAAGCACAGGTGGACCGGTTTATGCTCAAAATTAAAGTGGACTATCCCAGCATGGAAGAAGAACTGACTATCGTGCGCCGGCACGGCACCAAGCAGCAGCGCCGGATAATGCCCCGGGCCACGGTGGACAATATATTCACGGCCCGCCAATTGCTGGCGGAATGTTATATGGACGAAAAAATCGAACAGTATATTGTTTCCCTGGTAACCGCCACCCGTCAACCGGAAGCGTTCCAACTGCAAGACCTCAAAGCGCACATTCAATTTGGCGCCTCCCCACGGGCTTCTTTGTTTCTGGCCCAGACCGCACGGGCTCATGCCTTTCTGCGGGAACGGGGTTACGTGGCGCCGGAAGATGTTCAGGCCGTGGCCATGGATGTGCTCCGTCACCGGGTGATCCTGACCTATGAGGCCGAGGCGGAGGATATCACGGCCGAAGAACTGGTGCAGCATATTTTGGAAAAAGTTGAGATTCCCTAGGACATGGCACCATCCCCGGCGGAATTGCTGAAAAAAGTCAAGAAACTGGAGATCGCCACCAGAGCCAGCGTGAACCAGGTTTTTTCCGGCGCCTATCACAGCATCTTCAAAGGTCAGGGCGTGGAATTTGCCGAAGTGCGGCCCTATCTGCGCGGCGATGATGTGCGCACCATAGACTGGAATGTTACGGCCCGCACAGGCCATCTATATGTCAAACGCTACCGGGAAGAACGGGAACTGACCATGATTTTAGTGGTGGATGTCTCAGCTTCCGTAGGGTTTGGGTCGCAGGTACAGCGCAAAGCCGATCTGGCGGCGGAAGCCGCGGCCTTGCTGGCTTTTTCAGCAGTGAAGAACAATGACCGCGTAGGCTTACTGCTTTTTTCCGATCAGGTAGAGCGCTTTGTACCGCCTAAAAAAGGTCGGCCCCATGTGATGCGTCTGATTACGGAAATTCTTAATTACCGCCCCCGGGCGCGCGGCACGGATCTGAACAGTGCCTTGGCTTTTCTGGCCAAAGCCCTCAAACGTAAAAGCATCGTTTTTTTGCTCTCCGATTTTTATGCTCATGACTTTACCACAGCCCTGAACATTGCCCAACGCAAGCATGATTGTGTGGCTCTGATTCTCAATGATAAACGGGATTACCAACTGCCGGCCGTGGGCTGGCTCGGGCTGAGCGATCCTGAGAGTGGGGAAAGCATTGAAATCGATACCACCAATCCCCGCCTGGCCAGGGAGTATACCCGGTTTGCCCGGGCGCGGGCCAAAGCCCGCATGACCTATTTTGCCAGTCACCAAGTGGATGCGGTGGAACTCTACACTCACCAATCCAGCGTCAAGCCGTTGATGACGTTTTTTAAAAAACGACAGAAAAAAATTGCAGTATAGGGCCCGACCTGAACGCAGCGGCAAGTCTGTAGAAGGGACCTATTAACAGGACCCATGCACTTTAAGTAATAGGACGGGGAAGACCATCATGGCGATATCCATAACAGCTGCTCCTATAGTTCAATTTTTCGGCAGGGTTAAAAATCAGTGCATGGCCTTCCTTGGGCGGCACAGACTTCGCTTTTTGGGCATGGTGCTTCTGCTGGGATTGAGCTGGTTGCCCCGGCCGGCGGATGGGACTGAGCGTCCTTTTTTTGTGGATGCAGCGGTCAACACCCGCGTGGTCATGATCGGCCAATCGTTTCATGCAGTGATCACCGCCGGGGCTAATCGCGGCTTGGTGCAGTTGCCCGGTGAGCATGCCCCGATAGCAGGCTGTCAAGTGATGGCCTATGCGGAAAAAGACGTCAGCCGCAAGCATGCAGGCTTTTTGGCCAGGCAGGGCATATATACGCTCAAGGCGTTTGAACTCCAGCGGGTGACCATCCCGCCGCTGCCCATAAAAATCGAATGGGACAACGGCAATTCGGAAACCGCCTATACCGCGCCGGTACAGGTGACCGTGGGCAGCATGCATCCCGAAAAGGGACTGCATTTAATCAATCCCCGCGGACCGATGCCTTTATCATGGACCGGTCTTTTGGTTATGGGCCTGGGCTTGATAGCGGTCATGGTGCTCTTGGCACGGCTGTTCATCCACCAACGCGGACCCAAGGGCAAAAAGCGTCCTAGTGCCCAGCGCATGGCCCGACAGGGGTTGCGGCTGCTCAGCCATTCTGACATGGCCAACCCTGAATCAGGACAAATCTATTTCACCACTTTATCCAAAGTCATACGGCGCTATTTGTCGGAACGCTATCAGTTGCCGGCACTGGAATGGTCACGCATAGCTGTCCTGGAGGCGCTGCAAGCCCAAGGGGTGGAGGCAGACAAGCTGGAGTTGATCAATGCCTTACTGCAGGAAGCGGATTTGGTTAAATTTGCCATGGAACCGGTTTCTCAGGAAAGGCTGCAGGCCGCCCATGCCCTGGCCGAGCTGATTATTGTACAGACTGAGGAAACAGAAAGCCAGGAGCCACGATGATCAGTTTTGCCCAGCCCTGGACGCTCCTGCTCCTATTGCTGATTCCGGGCCTGGTCATCTTGCGTCAAAAAGGCTGGGGCCAGCCTCCCAGCGTGCTTTATCCTGAGGCCAGCGCGGCCAAGGCAGCCTTTCAAAACGGTCGCCGTCCGGGCAGTGGTCCCCGCGAATTTATTCGTCTGGCCTTGTTGGGTGTGCTTATCCTGGCCGCGGCCAGACCCCAGCATAAAACGGTGGCACCATACTATCGAACTTCCGGGTTGGATATCATGCTGGCCCTGGATATTTCCGGGAGCATGTCAGCCCGTGACTTTGATCCGCTTAATCGGCTACAGGCAGCCAAGGCGGCGCTGCGCCGTTTTTTGGCCCAGGCTCATCAGGACCGCATTGGCATGGTGGCTTTTGCTGCCCGGGCCTACCAAGTTTGTCCCTTGACCGTGGATTACCAGACCTTGCAGCTGCTCATTGATCATTTGCAAATCGGCATGACCACCGATGGTACAGCCATAGGCCTGGCTTTGACCTCAGCCCTTAACCGGCTCAGCCATAGCCAGGCCAAAGCCAAGATTATCATTTTGCTCACGGACGGCAATAACAATGCCGGTCCTCTGGATCCGCTCACCGCGGCGGAAATCGCCGCAGCCTTGCATATCAAGATTTATACTATTGGTGTTGGACGGGAAGGGGGCGCGCCCATCATGGTCAAGGATGCCACGGGCGCGGAAAAAGTGCTGCTCGATCCCGATGGCTCGGTGCATTATGAAGAATTGGATGAAGCCACGCTGCAAGCCATTGCTAGCATGACCAGCGGCCGCTATTTTCGGGCTGAAGATCAGCGCCAGCTGGACGCCGTCTATCAGGAGATACGCCGGCTGGAACGGACGGCATTAAAGGTGAAAGATTTCCGGGCGCATAAAGACATGGGTCTGTGGTTTTTATTGTTGGCCGCAGCCTTGTTTTTGGCAGAAGTAATTTTTATGTTCACCTTGGACAAACGTCTGCCCTGACCGGAACGATATTATATAAAAAGGACGCCTGCGGCAGCCCTGACCGGAACGATATTATATAAAAAGGACGCCTGCGGCAGCCCTGACCGGAACGATATTATATAAAAAGGACGCCTGCGGCAGCCCTGACCGGAACGATATTATATAAAAAGGACGCCTGCGGCAGCCCTGACCGGAACGATATTATATGAAAAGGACGCCTGCGGCAGCCCTGACCGGAACGATATTATATAAAAAGGACGCCTGCGGCAGCCCTGACCGGAACGATATTATATGAAAAGGACGCCTGCGGCAGCCCTGACCGGAACGATATTATATGAAAAGGACGCCTGCGGCAGCCCTGACCGGAACGATATTATATGAAAAGGACGCCTGCGGCAGCCCTGACCGGAACGATATTATATAAAAAGGACGCCTGCGGCAGCCCTGACCGGAACGATATTATATGAAAAGGACGCCTGAGGCAGCCCTGACCGGAACGATATTATATGAAAAGGACGCCTGCGGCAGCCCTGACCGGAACGATATTATATGAAAAGGACGCCTGCGGCAGCCCTGACCGGAACGATATTATATAAAAAGGACGCCTGCGGCTGCCCCTTGAAGCTGGTTCATTTTTATGCTATTAGTGGACCTGTTGTTGGCACACCTTGATTCGGACGATGACCATGAAAGCCTTACTTACCCCACTAAGAGGATTGATGACCCTGGGTTGGAACTGGCTGCTCACGCCGGTTTATAGCCTGCTGTGTATATTGGCCGGAGGGCTGATTTCACCGGCTGCCGGTTATGCCATTGGCCGCTTATGGTGCCGTCATTTGCTGGGGCTGGGCGGCGTGGCCGTCACAGTGATCGGCCGGGAGAAAATCAATCCCCAACAAAAATACATTCTGGTTTGTAATCATCAAAGTCATCTGGATATCAGTGCGCTTATGGCCAGCCTGCCGTTGCGCCTGATCTTTATCGCCAAAAAAGAATTATTTAATATTCCCTTTTTCGGATGGGGCATCAAGGCCCTGGGCCATATTGCCATCAATCGTCGCAGCGCCCGTTCCGCCCGGCACAGTATCATCGCAGCCAGCCGGATTATCAAAAACCGGCCGCACGTTTCCTTGGTGATTTTTCCGGAAGGCACGCGCTCCGCAGACGGGCGGGTGCATGAATTCAAACAAGGCAGTTTTGCGCTGGCTCTGGCCAGCGGCCTGCCGGTGCTGCCCGTGGCGATTGACGGCACCTACCAGGCGTTGCCCAAACACAACCTGCTGACCAAGCCGGCCCGGGTCACCATCCGGGTGGGTGACGTGATTAGGCCTGCCCCGGAAGACAAGCATAACAAGCACCAATTAGCCTTGGCCGCGCACCAGCAAATCCTGGCTATGCTAGGGCAGGCTTAAGATGCAGTGCCGGCCCGGGTGTGCGGCTTGTTGCATTGCCATTTCCATTTCTTCACCCTTGCCCTTTCATCCTCAAGGCAAGCCCGCGGGAGAAGTCTGCCTTCATCTGGAGCCTCACAGCCGACGCTGCTGTCTGTGGGGCCAGGCCGACTATCCGGCGGTATGCCGAAACTTTCTGCCCCAGCGGGAACACTGTGGTCAAACTCGCGAGGAAGCTTTGGCGCGGCTAAGCGCCTTGGAAGAAGAGACCCGGCCCTAAGCCAAGCAACGTGGACTACTTATTTTAAATCATGATTGCCGAGAAACACCGGTCTGGACAGGATTTGATCGGAAGCTTTTTGGCGCAACTGCTGAAATTGGCGGTCCGGGCGCAGGTGGGCCGCCGGGAGCGGCGACCGCGGTTTATATCGGGACGTGGCGGTCTTGATGCCGGCATTTTCCCAGGGCCGCATGAGGCGGGCGTGATGAATGTTATCCACGTATTCCGAGGAATAGCGCATGCCATTGTAGGCTTTGACGGCAATATCGAGGGTGGTGTACCCTTCGAGATGGTAGGCTTTTTCAATGTTTGGCCAGTCCGGTGACTTTTGCAGGGTCCGGGCATAGGCTACTTTATGACGAAGCACTTCAATGCCGGCCAGCACATTGTAATAAGGATCTGTTTTGAGGCGGGCGAAATCCCATTGCAGCGGATCGAGGGAGCTGCGGCGGTTATTAACCTGCATAATACCATAATCCACGGAATCCACATAAAGCCGGCGGCGCTTGTTCTGACGGTAATTGATGCCCTTGGTCACCGATCCGTCGGGATTAAATTGCTGCCAGCGACTCTCCTGCCAGGCAATGGCTTTGATCAGATCCAGGGGGAATTCACATTCAATAGAAGCAAAAAGCGCGTTCATTTCTTGAAATATTTTAATATCCACTTGGTTGTTTAAAAATTTTCTGACCCGCCGTTTGAAATTCGGCGCCTGGGTGCGGTCATTAATAGTCCACAGGCTTGACCTGGATTTGCACCAGGAGGCATCAGGGAAAGAAAGCAGCATCAACCCGGCCAAAAACGCCATGGTCCACGGCTTATAAGAAGGATTTGTTAAACGCAAGCCACTTCTCCTCCCTAGGGAATTTTAAAAAAGCCTACACCTTAAGTATAGCCTAATTTTGACCGGCCTGCAAAAAAACCGCCTTTTTGCTAAGCCGGTATCTAATTCGTGGTCCATCATTCCCGGGAATGGCTGCGGCGAATTAAAACCGGCACGACGATTACGCAGGCCGCAAGCGGAAACTCAGAAACCCCCAGAGAAAACCCAACAGGCCGGCCGCCAGGGCGGTCAGATCCAAAGGTCTTAACAAAAAAGCCTTGGTCCAGCTCAGGCGCCTGGCAGCCACGCCCATGGCCGGAGGCAGCACCCGCGGTATCCAGCCATAACGTTCTTTGCGGATCAAGACTTTGTTCCACGTGATTTGATCATGGTCCTGCACATCGGCCAGCAGCAGTAATTGTCCCCAGCCAACGAAGCGCAGCCGCGGCGCAGTCAGGTCAGGGGCCGCATACACCGGGGTTTGAGGCATGGCCGGGCTGACGAATAAATGCCGGGAATGGAGCCAAGGACGGTGCAGGCTGTCCACCTGCGCAGCAGGTATAAAGGTGAGGGCACTGTAGACGATTCCGAAAAACACTAGAAATCCAAAGCCCCCTTTGATAACATGCAGCACGGTTAGGAAAAAAGGGCGCAGGTGCTGGTAAGCCGCGATCCCCGCGCCAGCCAATATCACGGCCAGCACCAGTCCCAATGGATAATCCGTAAACAGCAGCACAGGATTCATTATGATCAAAGCCAGGTCTTCCTGCTCACCCAACAGGTAACGCAGATAAAACCACCACAACAGCACCAGCGCACCCAGGCTGCCCACCAGATAAATCAGCACCTCCAGGCGTTGCCGGGGTATCAAGCCCAGGCGGGCAGGCAGTTGCAGCCGGCCCACCAGATCGGGCGCTTCGATCCATTGACAGCGATAAATATCCATGGGCTCCTTGATGCCCTTGAGTTTGAAAGCGGATTTGAGGGTGATAGGGACAGTAATCTTCTTGAGGTTTTGAACCGTTTGCTGGGAAAGCAGGATCTCCGAGCTGTCGGCCTGAGTTTCCACGCGGGAGGCAATATTGACGGTGTCTCCAAAGACATCGTGCTGTTCCACGATAGTCGGACCCGTATGCAGACCAATCCTGATTTTTAAAGTAAAAGCGCGATTATCAGCCCGCTCCTTGGCTAGCCTCTGTTGCATGGCCATGGCGGCCATGACAGCCAGATCAGGATTTTTAAAGGACGCCAGAATGGCGTCGCCGATGGTCTTGATAATGCGGCCGCGGAATTTTTTAATCACCGGAAAAAGCAGCCAGTTGTGACGATCGAGCATAAGCCGGCCCTGAATATCACCCTGGGTGGCCCAGAGTTTGGTGGAATGCACAATATCGGAAAAGAGAATGGTCCGCTCTTTGCGCACTCCTTCAATGTGGCGGATCAGGCTTTCTTTGGATTTTCGCCAGGCAGGGGGCATACACCAGGTCCTTTTACACAAAGTCAGTGCTTATTGTAATACAAAATTCGGAACCAATGTACAAGCGTAAAAAACAGCCGGCGATTCTTTGCTTGAAAAAACCAAAGCAACAGTGTAGGTTATTGCTCCAAAATAATTAAAGAAGGTGACATTATGGAAGAGACCATTATTCAACAATTAATCGCCCAGCGCCTGGGCGGCAATCAATTTGGAAAATCCACCGTATTATATAAGTTTGAAAAAATCAAAAGGGCCAAACGGGAAGCCCAGCAGGCCCATCCTGACCGGCCTCTGATCGACATGGGGGTGGGCGAACCGGACTGGATGGCGGATGCCAAGGTGGTGGACGTACTTTGCCAGGAAGCACACAAGCCGGAGAACCGCGGTTATGCAGACAATGGTTGTCAGGCCTTTAAAGACGCGGCCGTACGTTATATGGAAAGAGTTTTTGGCGTGCAGGGCCTTGACCCGGCGAGTGAAGTGGTGCATGCCATTGGCTCCAAACCCGCCTTGGCCCTCATGCCGTATGCCTTTATCAACCCCGGGGATATTACCCTCATGACCACCCCCGGCTATCCGGTAATGGGTACCCAGAGTCAATGGCTGGGCGGAGAAGTGGTCCGCTTGCCTTTGACCAGGGAAAACCATTTTCTGCCTGATTTAAAAGCGCTCACTTCCGACCAAAAGCAGCGGGCCAAACTGCTCTATCTCAATTACCCCAACAATCCCACCGGGGCCGCAGCTACCAGGGCTTTTTACGAAGAGGTGATCCAGTTTGCCAGGGCCAATCAGGTGGTGGTCATCTCCGATGAAGCTTATGCAGCCCTGGTCTACGACGAGCAGAAGCCGTTGTCCTTTCTCAGCGTCCCCGGCGCCAAAGAGGTGGGCGTGGCCATTCAATCCCTTTCCAAAGCTTTCAACATGACCGGCTGGCGTCTGGCCTTTGTGACAGGCAATGAAAAGGTGGTCAAAGCCTTTGCCACCGTCAAGGATAACAATGATTCCGGACAATTTTTGGCCATTCAGCAGGCTGGTATCTACTGCCTCGACCATCCTGAGATCACGGAGCGGACCCGGGAGAAATATTCACGCCGTCTGACCCTGCTGGCCGAGACATTGCAGTCCCTAGGGTTTCAAGCCGCCAAGCCGCAAGGAACTTTTTATCTTTACCTGCCCGCGCCCAAGGGGGTCAAGAACGGGCCCCGGTTTGCCACGGCCGAGGAGTTCTCCCAATACCTCATCAAAGAAAAATTAATCTCCACCGTGCCTTGGGATGATGCCGGCGCGTATGTGCGTTTTTCTGCGACCTTTGATGCGCCTACTGAAGAGGATGAAAAGCGCATCATGGCGGAAATCCAAAAACGTCTGAGCGATGTGGCTTTTGAATTTTAAATCGTGGTTTCCGGCAGCAACAGGCTTTTTTCCCAGGGGTGTCTAAATCTCAAGCCCGCCCTACCGTTACTAAAAGAGTGACCTTATCATCATTTATGACAGCAGGCGGGCTTTATGGAAACGACCAAAATTGATTTTCAAGAGTTGGACAAAAAACTGGAAAAAGTGTTTCCCATGCCGCAGACCTTGACCAAGATTTTGGCTACTATCGATGACCCCAATTCCAATCTGGCCAAGCTGGAAGAAATCGTCAAGATGGATACCAATTTCTCCTTTAAAATCCTGAGCCTGGCCAATTCCGCATTTTATGGGCTGTCGCAAAAAATAAGCAATATACACACAGCGCTTTCCATTTTGGGGATTAACCTGATCAAGAGTCTGGCTTTCCAGGCCAGTGCCAATGAATTGTTCAATAAAAAAATGGAAACCACGGCCATGAGTCCCCAGAATTTATGGAAGCATTCGGTGGGCGTGGGGGTGTGCGCCCGTATGATGGCGCGCCGTCTGAAGATCGGCGATGCAGAGGAATTTTTCACCATGGGCATTCTGCATGATATGGGCCTGCTCGTGGAAGCCCAATTTTATCCAGATGTGGTCAATGCTATCTTGGAAAAGTTAAAAACCGAGGATGCCGGCATTTTGAACTTGGAAAACGAAGCCTTTCAAACCGATCATGCCAGCATTACCCACCGCATGTGTGAAAAATGGTCCCTGCCGGAAAAAATGGCGGTCATTCTCAAGCATCATCACAATCCCCTGCAGGCACCGGAGGACCATCAAAGCAGTGCGGTGGTTATCTATTTGGCGGACAAGTTGGTGATGCAGGCCAAGTACGGCTTCCATTATGGCCGTGAACCTAAAATGGAACAGGATATCCTGGACCACTTGGGATGGGAAGAAGTGGATGTGGAAATTTTGCTGGAAGATTTTCAGGAGCAGGAAGAAAATCTGACCTCCATGCTGATATAACCAGCTGCGCTGTAAATACGGCGGAGGCGTAGGGAGAGCACAACCTAAAACCGGAAAGATGGAATTGCCCATGTCGGAAACATCTTCAGCACCCAACCCAGACCTTGATCGGATGAGCGAGGCCGAACTGCGTCATGCCTTGAAAAAGCAGACCGTGCGTATCCGTCAACTCAAGCAGGAAATCGAGACCAGGCAAAATGAAAATGAAAAAGTCGTCGCCGATAATTTGGCGCAAAATGAAAAACTGCGCCAGCTTAACGAGGAACTGACCCATTTTAACCAGGAGTTGGAAAGCAAAGTCAAAGCGCGCACCCATGAATTGGAGGCCTCCAAACAGCACCTGGAGCAGCAAGCCGAACAATTGCTGGAATTGAACAAGACCAAGGAAGCCCTAACCCACATGATCGTGCATGATATGAAAAATCCGCTCACGGTGATCATGGGTACCCTGCGGTTATTGGAAATAAAAGACGACCTGGGGCTGGAGCCCGTGCTCAGGGAATTTGTTGTGGATTCTCACCGGCAGGCCAAGGTATTGTTTCGCATGATGGAGGAGATGTTGTTCATCAGCCGCATGCAAACCAAGGAATTTCAACTCAAGCTGCAAGCCACGGAGCTGGTCGGATTATTGTCTCAGGCGGTCAACAACATGCGCAAGACCACCCAGGTTAAAAAAGTGGAGCTGCAGTTCCAAGCGAGCTTGGAAAAATTGGAGCTCACCGTAGATGGAGACATTATCGAACGCATCGTCAACAATCTGCTCAACAACAGCATTAAATATTCGCCCGATAACAGCACCGTGACCGTGACCTTGTCCAAAGACGCTGACCAGGTTTATATCGGCGTGACCAATCTGGGCGATCCCATCCCGGCGGAATACCACACCAAAATTTTCGAGCTTTTTTCCCGGGTCAATGCCAAAGACAAACAGCTCTCCGGCACGGGCCTGGGCCTGGCTTTTTGCAAACTGGCGGTGGAAGCGCACGGCGGCACCATTGCAGTGATCTCCCCCCTTCCCGGCCAGGAGCTGGGCACGTCCTTTGTCATCGCCTTGCCGCTAACCCCGTCGGCCTGAATTTCTTTTTTGTCCAATACGTTGTGTTTACATAGTCTTGGCGTTGCCGGGTCCCCAGGTCACCACTTGTTGGCGAATGGCCTGGCCCACGGCGTATAAGGTCGGCACCCAAAGCAAGGTAAGCGCAGTGGCAAAGACAATACCCCAGAGCATGGCCATGACCATGGGTTGTACAAAGAAATCCTTGCCCCCCAGGCCGTAGGCCGTGGGAATCAAGGCTACGGCCGTGGTTAGGGTGGTGAGAATCACCGGCCGCAACCGGGTGGTGGCAGCGGCGATAATGGTCTCATGACTGGGCCGGTTGTTTTCACGCCGTTCGTGAACCAGCTGATGAATAAAACTGAGAATAATCAGGGAGTCATTGACCACCACCCCGCTCATGCCCAGCATACCCAGCAAGGCCATGAACCCGATGGTCATGCCCTGCAGCCAGAAGGCCAGCATCACGCCAATAAGACCAAAGGGAATAGCCAGCAGGATGATCAGAGGCTGGAGCACGGAGCGCAGCAAAAGAATTAAAATAAAGTAAATGGCCAGTACCGCCAGGATGGCGGCCCGGGTCATATTCTTCATGAGCGCTGCTGATTCCTCCGCCTCGCCGCCTGCCAGCAAGCGCATGCCCGGAAACTGCTGGGCAATATTCTGGAAGTGATCCATAATCTTTTGATTTATTTCCTGGGAGGTGGTGATCTTGTTGTCCACGTCTGCGGTCACGGTCACCACCCGTTGGCCGGTGTAATGACGGATACCCTGCAGGGCCGGCCGGCGGGTAAGGGTAATTAATTGGCGCAAGGGAATGAGCTTGCCGTCGTGGTTGCGCACCATGAGGGAAAACAAGGCTTGTGGACTCCGGCGGTCCTGGGCCTGTAAGTGCAGGCGGATGTCCACTTCTTCCTGGACAAAGCGAATGGAGGAGATAATATCACCCTGATAGGCCATGCGGATGGTGGCGGCAATGTCCGCAGCGGTCAGCCCCACGGCGGCCAGCTTGTCATGATTCAAGGTGACCACCTCCTCATCACGGGCATGCTTGAGATCGGACGTGGGATCGAGGACGCCCGGCAGGCGGTCAAGATAAGCCATTACCTGATCCAAAATGAGCCGCTGGGCTTTTTCGTTGTCACCGATAATATTCAATTCCACCGGTCGGCCGACCGGTGGGCCGCCACCGTCTACATTGAACTGCACACTGGCAATGCCCGGGAGCGCCTCGGCCCTGGTGCGCAATTCATCCAGAATCTGTGCGGCCGTACGTTGGCGCTTCTCCTGATAGGGGGTTAGTTTAAGGTATATCATGGCCAGGTTGTCAGCAGTCATTTCACTGCCATCAGGGGCTTCCGCTGAACCCACAAAAGTCTCAAAACTTTCCCATTCCTGATGAGGTAATTGGCGGATGATTTTTTCCACGGCGATCACGCTTTGCAATGTGGACTGGTAGGAACTGCCCACCGGGGTCTCGATGATGGCAAAGGTGTCCTCCGCAGCATCCACTGGGAAAAGTACAAATTTTAAATGGTGAATGCCCAAGTAGCCGCCTGCCATCAGCAGCAGACCGGCGCAAAGCAAGACCGTGCCTTTATGGCGCAACGCCCAGCCCAGGCCCCGGGCATAGAGGCGGCGCAGGTGATTAAAGAGCGGATCCGCCAGAGCCCGGGACGGGCTTTGACGCGGTTTCTCCTGGGCCAAATGGCTGGGTAAAAAGAAAAAAGATTCTATAACCGAACCCAGCAAGGTACCGGCAATAATAATGGGGATCATGCGGATGAACAGACCCAGCATACCGCCCAGGGCCAAAAGGGGCAGAAAAGCCACAATGGTGGTGCTGACGGTGGCCATGATGGGCGCGGCTACTTCCTTGACGCCTTTTAAAGCTGCTTCCGGTGCAGTCATGCCTTCTTCGCGGTGGCGATGAATATTTTCCGCCACCACAATGGCGTCATCCACCAGCATGCCCAGGACCTGAATAAAGACCATAATAGAGATGCTGTCATTGCTGCCACCGGTGGCCACATGGGCCAGGGCACCCACGGATAGGGCAATGGGAATGCCCATGGCGGTCCAGAAAGCAATGCGCAGATTGAGAAACATGATTAAGATGGCCATGAGCAGCACAAACCCGATGATGGCATTGTTCTGCAGGATGTGCAACCGCCGCACCGTGGGCACTGAAGAATCGCGCACTTTCTGGATTACCAAACTGGGTGGCAGTGATGGTTTGATTTTAGCCAGATGCTTTTCCACAGCTTCCATGACGTGCACGCTGTCAGCGCTTTTTTTCTTATGAATGCGCAGGGCCAAACCGGACAAGCCGTTGATGCGGTGTTCGAAATGGCGTTCGGCCAGGCCGTCCTCCACCCGGGCCACATCGCGCACCACGATTTTGTTGCCTTCAAAATTGGAGCGGATAATGACATTGCTGATGTCCTCGGGCTGGTTGAATTCAGCCAAGGTCAGCACCGAGGTTTCGTCACTGAAGGATTCCATGGTGCCGCCGGTAAGGCGGATGTTACGGTTTCTAATGGCCAGGGCCACATCCTGCAGAGTGAGATAATAGCGGTTCAACTTTTCCCGTGAGACGGCCACGCGGATCTCGGGATCGCGGAAGGACAGTTTGTCCACGCGGGCAACGCCGGGCAGGGCTTCGATTTCTTTTTCCAAACGATTGGCTATCTGACGCAGTTGCTTTTCCGTCAAGCTGTCGCCATGCAGACCCAGAATAGCGATGGGCACCCAGCTGGTATCCCATTCGGCAATGGCCGGTCGCTGCGTGATTTCCTTGGGCAGGTCGGTGACCTGATCCACGGCGCGGCGGATATTGGCTTTAACCTTGTCCACGTCCTGCATGTCGGGGTCGAGGTTGATGATAATTTGGGAGAAATTTTCCATGGACACGCTGCGGAGTTTTTTTATACCATCCACTTCCAGGAGTTTTTCCTCCAGGGGAACAGTGACGTTCAACTCCACATCGCGGGCCGAGGCCGCGGGGTAGATCGTGGTGATCTGGACCATAAGCATATCCACATCAGGCAGTACCTGACGGCGCATGCCCAAGGCGGCCATGAACCCGGCCGCGATGATCAGTAAAGAAAGCAGGTACACCAAAAGCTTGCGTTCAATAAAATATTGAATGAGCCGGTTCATGAGCGCACCTCCCGTAGGATGGGGTGATGGCCGTATTGTACCGTGAATCACCAAGAGGCTGAATCAAAAAGTCATGGTCTTGGGGTTGAGCTTGATTAAGGCTTCCGGTGATTCCGCCGGACTCGCGTGCCCAGGCAGGGTCTAAATAATTAAAATGATTGGGAAAAGGAGACGCGCATGACACCGCAAGTGGTTTTAATCACCGGCGCCACTGATGGCATTGGTCTGGCCTTGGCTAAAAGTTTGGCGCAACAAGATTATGAGGTCATCCTACACGGCCGTCAGCTTAAAAAAGGCGCGCAGATCATGGAAGCCTTGATGGCCCGGGAAACACGGGGCAAGGTAACTTATGTTAATGCCGATTTCGCCGATCTCGAAGCTGTGCGCACACTGGGGCGAACCTTGCAGGAGAAGCTTGATCATCTTGACATTTTGGTCAACAATGCCGGCACCATCCAACCAGAACGGACCCTGACCCAGGACGGCCATGAGACGACCTTTGGGGTCAACCATCTGGCGCCTTTTTTGTTGACTTTGGAATTAATACCGTTGCTGCTGCAGGCACCCAAGGCGCATATTATCAATGTGAGCTCGCAGGTGCACAGCCGCAGCTGGGATGTCAACAATCTTCAGGGGGAACGCCATTATGATCCCCAGCACGCCTATGCGCTGAGCAAATTGTGCAACCTATTATTTACCTTCGGTCTGGTACGTCGCTTACAACAGCAGCCCGTACGCATTAATGCCTGTCATCCGGGTGTGATCAACACCAAGTTGCTGCGCACCTTTTACGGCGGCTCGCCTCACATGCCCACCCGCTCGGAGACCCTGGACTTTTTGGTCACGTCGCCTTTGGCGGCCGACTGGAATGGACAATACGTGGTGAATCGCCAACCGGAGGCGCCGGCAGCGGTGGCCCTGGATCAACAGGTGCAGGACGAGTTGTGGGCGTTGAGCGAACGCTTAACCGGCGCGACGCTCGCGCTCTGAGCCGGACTGATGGTGCAGGCCGGTCAGGTTTTCACTGATGGTCCACAAACGCTTGCAGGCTTGGAGATCGTAGCTAAAAGGATTGCTGGCCACGGCTTTTTGTTTGTCAAAATAAGCGCCGGTGACATTGGTTAATTCCCGGGCTGTGGCCAGATAAACAGAGGTGGCTGCGCCTTGTTCCGGGCTGAGCATAAATAAGGAATAAAATTTTTCAAACAGTTTTAACAGCACGCTGCCTTCCTGCCGCCAGATGCGTGTGCGCACCACTCCGGGATGGAGACAATTGACGGTCACCCCCGTGCCTTGCAGGCGCCGGGCCAGCTCGTAGGTAAACATCACCCCAGCCAGCTTGGCTTGGCCGTAAGCCCGGTAAGGCTGATAAAGATGCTCGCCTTGGAGATCGTCAAAATGAATATGGCCTTGCAGGTTGGCGGCGGAGCTGACATTGATGATCCGGCTGGGCGCGCTGGCTTTGAGGACATCGAGCAACAAATGGGTTAAAAGAAAATAAGCCAGATAATCGACGGCAAAAGTCATTTCCAGTCCATCCACTGTTAGGGTTCGTTTGTTCCACGCGCCACCGGCATTGTTGATGAGCACATCCAAACGGTCAAATTTTTCCTGGAACCGCCGGGCCAGCTCGCGGATGGAATCCTGGGAGGAAAGGTCGGCCATTATAAAATGAACATCATAATGGCGCGCCTCTTGCAGAATACGGGTGCGGGTTTGTGCGGCGCGATCGGCATTGCGGGCCACCAACACCAGGCGCGCGCCGCGTTTGGCCAATGCCAAGGCTGTGGCCTCTCCAATGCCCGAGGTAGCGCCGGTGATTAAAACCGTCTTGCCATTCATGCTTTCCTTCGGCTCCTTGCTCATGGCTCCCCTCCCTCAAAATGTTATTACGCCACCAGCATGCTGCTATCCTATTAGACACACGTCCCGGGAGAATGTGAGGATCAAAAGCAGAATTTAAGCAGGCCGGCCGGCGTGCTGCACCTGCTGTTTCCAGGGCGCATAAAAATCTGGTCCAGCCGGCACGGCACCTTCGATGGTGCAGATGGCATAGGCAAAACGGGAAGCCAAGTCAAGCATGGTGGAGGGCGGCCACCCCAGCAGCAGGCCGAGCGCATAAATGGCGCTAAAGGCATCACCAGCGCCTACCGTATCCCGTACCGGTCCGGGCGTAGCGCTGCCCTGGGAAAAGGCCCGGTCCTGATAAAGCAAGCTGCCTTCAGCAGCCATGGTCAGGCAAATGCTGGGAATGGCAAACCGCCGGGCCAATTGATACAGCTGCTCTTCGAGCGTGCCCTGCAGGGCATAAAGACGGGCAATGGACTCCAGCTCTTGATGGTTAAGTTTCAAGGCGCTGCAGGTATGCAGGGCATTAGCAATGGTTTCAGGTGTATATTGGCCGGGCCGCAGATTGATGTCGCATAAGGTGAGCCCCGAAGTTTGGGCCAGCAATTGGCGCACCGTCGCGCGGCTGCGGGGTGCGCTTTGAATGGTGGTGCCGAAATAAACCAACTGGTAAGCCTTTAATTGTGTATCGGTCAGGCCCGGCATCTCCAAATAGTCCGTGGCCACGTCACGGCTGATAAGGTAATAAGGCTCATGGTGGTCATCCTTCCGGACCTGCACGGTTTTAGTGGGCTTGTGCAAGTCCTTTTGGATTAAATGGGTGGGAAAGTGACGGCGTTCGAGTTCTGTCAGAATAAATTGCCCGGCGTCATCGTGGCCCACACGGCTTAAAAAATCCACGTTTCCCAAAAGATGATGCATATGGTAGGCAAAATTAAAACAAGCACCGCCCAGAAAGCGCCGGCCGCTATCCGCATAGTGATCGAGCAGCACACTTCCAGGGACCAGGACTTTGGGCCTAGTCGCCGCAGGGTTCATGCCAGGCCAAGCAAGGCCGTTAGTTTTTCCGTCATGGGTGTGGCGCGGTTGAGCTCTTGGCCCAGCCGGATAATGGTAGGGCCGAATAGTTCGCCTTCGTTGGCTTTGCCCGGAGTTTCCACATCGCGCTGGTAGGAGGTTTTAGTCTCCGGTGGGAAATCACGGAGTTTTTTTAAAGTGCTTTCCACAATATCCTTGGGCAGCACAATATCTTTAGCCAGAGCCAGGGCGCGGGTCTCTTCCATTACCAGGCGTACTTGATGGAGCAGGCTGGGGTCGTTGGCCACCTCACCCAGGGTTTTATTATAAGCGGAGGTGACCAACCCCAGCGGCGCGATGAACAGGTATTTGGACCAGATGGCCGGCCAGGGATTATAGTGTTCGTCGCAGTTTAAATGGGCCCGGGTTAAAACCGTTTTTAAGGAAGTCAGGTTGAGATCCAGATGTTTTGGATCAGGGCCAAAGATGATCTTATTTTCCCGGCCTTGCTGGCGGATCACCCCCGGGCCTTCCTTATGCACGCCCACGTAAATGCAGGCCGGCAGAATAATAGCTTCAGGCAATACCCGGCGGCAACGCTCCACAATGTCAATGCCGTTTAATAAAGGCAGGATAATGGTGCCGGGCCGTACATAGGGGACCAGCGGCTTTAAGGCCGTTTGCAAATCATAGCTCTTGACGGCCACAATGACCAATTCCGGCAGCGGCAATTGACTCATATCATCGGTAGCCAAGGCGGGATGGCCGATTAAGGGTTGATTATCATGAAGCATGAGCCGCAATCCCTGCTGTTGAATGGCGCGCAGGTGTTCGCCGCGGGCAATGAAATAAATATGCTGCCTGCCCGGATGTTTGGTCAAGGCCTCGGCAATACGGCCGCCCACATAACCGCCCACACCACCCAGGCCCAGCGTCCAGATGCTTTTAATGGAAACACTCATGGTTCACATCCTTTAGGCATAATCGATATGTGCTTATCAAAACACAGCGTTCAAGAGGTGTCAAGCATTGCCACGGCTTGCAACAGGCACCAGGATGGGGGCCGGCCGTTTTCACGGGGCGCGGGCCTTTGGTCCAAAAATAAATAGTCCTGACTGCAAAAAGGCCTAAGGCTGAAGCGGGATTGTCACGACACTATAGTATTACCAGAGTATGGCGAAAAGAGGTTAAGCAAATGAAAAGATGGTGGAACAAGCTCTTCAATCTTTTTTATATCGACATCATGGGCTCTTTATTTGAACTTTACTTTTATTTGGTGTTGCGGGGCAAGATAAGCGGTGTGGAAAACATTCCCCAAGGGCCCTGTGTTTTCGTGTTCAATCATGTCAGTTATCTTGATTTCTGTATTTGTTACCCCTTGTTTAAACACCGTTTGAAAAAGAAGCTGCATTTTCTGGCCAAACACAAACTATATGAGAGTCCCTTTTGGAAAAAATTCCTGGTTCATTCCAACAGTATTATTATTGACTACACCAACTTGAAGTCTGTAAAAAATGTCTTTGTCCAGATGAAAGACCGTCTGGCCAATGGGGAGATGGTGGCCATTTTTCCGGAAGGCACCCGCTCTGATGACGGCCGCATCAAACCGGCGGCAGAAGGCGTGGGCAGTCTGGTGATGGAAGCCAATGTGCCTATTGTGCCGGTAGGGTTAAATGGGTTTTACCAGGCCTGGCCGCGGCATAAAAAACTGCCCGGCATCGCCCGTTGTCATATCAAAATCGGCAAGCCTATTGTCATTCATAACGAGAACTTTACCAACCGCAAGCTGGCCAAAGGCGCTATCAGCCATCTGGTCATGCACAAAATCGCGCAGCTGGTGAATACCGAATACCTGCACACACCGGAAAAAATCGAACTCCTCCTCAAGACCATGCTGCTGGAAGAAATAGCGGCCTAACCAGGGTTGAGGGCACGATTTAGGTTCCGGCCGAGCCTCCTCCGCCCGGTCTATTGACATGCTAATAGCGCAAGGACCTGCCAGTGGCCTCACTTGGGATGACATATAAAAGCATGGTTTATTCCTTTCCGCTTATCATGGTACAATGCGCTACCTTTGGACATCAGCGCCTAGCCGATAAAGCTGAATATGTATGGATAAGAGAGGAATAGCCATGACCCGTCTGGGCTTGCGTGCAAGATTCGGTGGGGTAAGTATTATGGTAACGTGGTTGCTATTAATGCCGGTTCTCACCAGCGCCGCGGCCAGAGCTGCCTTTGAAGCCTCCCGGCAGGAAGCGCGCCTCCATTTTCATGCTTCTCCCCTGGCCTTTACCTGCACGGCCAACGACCATTGGACACACCTGGTATCCACAGAAGGGGATGCAGGTTTGCTCCAAATTCCGGGGCAGCCCCTGCTACCATGCCGGGAGGTATGGATATCTATTCCCCAACAAGCACAGGTTAAAGCGATCACGGTCTCCGGCCATTGGCAACAACAGCCGCTGGCCCTGCCGGTGATCCCTGCCGGTCAGCCTACCTTGTCGCGGCCCCAAGCGCCGCAAGCCGATGGATCAGCCTATCAAAACCAAGCCGCTTATCCCCAACAAGATTATGACTATGCCATCAGGCGCATGGGCAGCGCCCGGGTCCTGATCGTGCGTCTGTATATGCTTAAATACCTGGGGCGTACGCAGAGCCTGCTGGTTTCTTCGGGGGCAGAGGTCGCGGTGGTACTTACGACCACCACCTGGGATCCTGATAACCAACCCCGTAATATCGTGGACCGGGAGCTGCAAAAAAAATTATGGAACAGCCAAGAAGCTTTTTTTGGCCTCCCCTTGGAGCCTTAAGCGCATGCGTCGCGCGTTGGTTCGCCTAGGAGTGCTGATCACGCTTTTAGGATTAGCCCGGTTAGCACCAGCCGGGTTGTGTACCGGCGCACCGGCGGATTATGTCATCATCACACCCAGCGCCTGGCAGACGGCTTTTGATGCTTATGTGATAGCCAAAAATAATCAAGGGGTGCAAACCCGGGTCGTTGCGCTGGAAGCTATAACCGCCGCTTATCCCGGCGCAGATACACAGGAAAAAATACGCGCCTATTTACAAGACGCCTATGCCACCTGGGCCATCTCCTATGCTTTGCTGGCCGGGGATGCCAGTCATATACCGGTTCGGCGATACAATAACGTGGTTTACGACGGTTATTATTTTAAGCTTAATGGAGATGGCTACAGCGAAACCGGCGCCACAATTTTTGGCGGGCGTCTGCCCGCGGCTGACGCCGGGCAAGCCCAAAAAATCAGCACCCTCTGGGCAACCTTTCCTGCGGTCAGCACCTGGTCCAAGACCATGGTCTATACCGGCTGGCTGGATGATCAACTAACCGGGATCAACAAGTTCACCCCTGTGACCATAGCCGACGCTAGTCAGGGCAACACCATCGTGGCCGCGCTCAATGCAGGCTGCGGGGTAGTAGGATACCTGGGGCATGGCAATAATGCAGGCTGGGCCAACGTGGGATTGACGAGCTGGCACGTGCGCCAACTCCAGAACGGCCAGCGCCTGCCTTTTGTGGTGGCCTCGGCATGTTATACCGGAACCTTTGATGTGGTGGACAATATTGGCAAGAGCTTCTTTGAAATTGAGCATGGCGGTGCCTTGGCCTATGTGGGGGCTAATCGGATCATGTATTTCGGTGAGCCTGCCCAGGATCCGGTGGTGCGTATTTTTAAACTGTTTAAGGCCGCTTACTATGATAATGGCCGGGTACGGCCCAGCACCCTTTACTATCAATGCCTGCCGGGAACGATGTACACCTATAATTTTCTCGGCGATCCCACTTTGGAAATGGATTACCGCCTGCCCGGAGATCATACCGGGCCGGCTTTATTACAGGCAGCCATTCAACCAACCGCCATCACGGCCTATCAAGCCGTGGCCTGCTCCATCACCGCCACGGATAATGACGATGTCTCTTCTCATGTCTGGGTCGAGGTGACGCTGCCCAATGCGGAAACCAGAGAACAACCCTTATCCCGGCAGGGCCTGTCGTCGCTCTATACCGGGTGCTTCCAGGACACCGGCCAAACCGGGACCTATCACCTGGTTTTCCACGCTCTCGATATATCATGCAACGAATCCCAGCAAGGCCCGCTAACACTCGAGGTTGCGACTGATACCACAGCGCCGGTCATCCAAACCGCCAGTCTCACCCCCAGTTATCTGGCGCCCAACGGACAAGCGACCGTACAAGCCCTGGTCAGCGACGACTCAGGCGCAACCCTGCAGGGAACACTAAAAATCACCAAACCCGATGCCAGTATCAGCCTTATTGATTTTGCACCTACCTTTTATCCCTGCTATGTGACCATTACGGATACGGCCCAAGCCGGTGATTATCGGGTAGCCATCCGGTTTCAGGATCGAGCCGGTAATGCCACGGCTTTTCAGGATATTGTCAATCTTTCCTCTGCTATTGCCTTTAATGTCACCGTCGACCATGATCCCCCCTTGATTAAGGGAGGATGGGTGGCCCAAAGCTGGCCCATGTCCTACCGGGCGCAGGAAACTGCAGCCCTGGAGTTGGGCTCCACCTATATTCTTTTCCTTGATGCAAGCGATGATGCCACGTTGCTCGGTCAATTGTCCTGCTGGGGTGATATTGAGGCGCCCGACTCGAGCACCCAGGCGCACCTTACCATGCAATGGGCCGGTCTGGGCGCTTATCCAGGCACAGGCTATTTTTTAACTTCCCAGCCCCTCGCCCAAGTCGGGCTCTACACCATGACCGTTAATGCTCGTGATCTGGTAGGACGCACGGCCAGTTTGGGTGATATTCAACTGGTGGGTTACCAGGCGCCCTCGCAGCTGGTGGCCAATCCAGGCCAGGGGGAGGCTCATTTGGCCTGGGTTCCGGCCCGCTCGGCCTATCCCATTACAGGCTATCATTATTACCGCAGCACCGTGGCCGCCAGTGGTAATACCACGCCCGTCAATGCGCAGCCTTTGGACGAACCTTGGATCACGGATACAGGGTTAAGCAACGGCACGACTTATTATTACCGGGTCTCGGCCATTGATAGTGCGGGCAACACCTGTGGCTTTTCCGCGGAATGTACCTGCGTGCCTACGGCCGGGTTCGTGGCACCCCTGCCGCCTGCCCAAGTCAGCGTGCAGGCGGGCAATGGATCAGCCCGGCTGGCTTGGCTGCCCGGGGTACCCGGCAGCCTGAGCCTCAAAGGCTATCAGGTTTATCGCGCGCCCCTGTCAGACGGCCAAACAGACCCCCCTGTCAATGGAGCCTATGTGCCGGTTACTACCTATACAGACGCACCTTTGAGCAACGGCGTGGCTTATTATTATAAAATTAAAAGCGAGGACAGCGCCGGTAATCGCAGCGGTTACTCGCCGGAAGCGGTTGTGATACCCATGCACTTACCCGGTGTACCGGGGCAATTGACCATCACCGCCGGGGATGAACGCCTGGATCTTACTTGGCAGCCGGCAATGGCCGGCACCTATCCCCTGGCAGGCTATCAGATCTGGCGAGGCCTGAATGCCACGGCCATGGGCAATACACCGCTGGCCTGGGTGGGGGCCACGGCGCAGGCATGGGGAGATACGCTGACCGTTAATGGCACAGCCTACTATTACCAGGTCTGCGCCTATGATAATCAAAATCATGCCGGTTCTTTGTCCAGCCCAGTTATGGGGGTGCCTGTCATTCCACTGGCGACCATACCACAAGGCTTGAGCGCAGAACGGGTGCAGACCCTTATCCGTCTCACCTGGCAGCAAAACAACCAGGCTGAGAAGCTCATCCAATATAATATTTACCGGTCAACGCAGGCCGAGGTGAACTGCCAGGCAGGCAACCTGATAGGACAAAAATCTTATCAATGGGAAGAAGCACCCTTGTGGGACGATACCCAAGTCCAGGACGGACAAGGTTATTATTATAAGCTTACAGCTGTCAATGACCGCGGTGAGAGCGCAGGCACCCAAACTGTGGCTGTACCCGCCTTGGTTGGGGCAAGTACGCCCACGGCCACGGTAACCGCAACGCCGGCCTGGATCAGTGTGGCCGATGTGCTCAGTTATCCTAATCCGGGCCGGGGAATCATTTATTTTGCTTATCCGCCGCAAAAGGTGGACAGGGTGGCCATAGAGATTTTTAACCTGGCCGGCGAAAGAATTGCCATAGTGCAGGAGTACCATCCCGCCATTAACCGGGTGGCTTGGGACGCGCACGCTATACCGCCCGGTCTTTACTATTACCGCCTTAACTTGACGAAAAACGGGTTAAGACAAAAAGGCCACATTAAAAAACTGGCCATCATCCGTTGAGTTGCGCCAGGAGTTTAGGGAAACATCAGATTAAAAGTGTGGAAGACCCAAGATTTTCTGGCGATAAAAATACTACTTAATAAGTTATGGTGGCAGTACGCATTAATGGTCATGTCTAATTTCGGACACCCCGGTATGGTTTTAGCGGGGTCCAGATTGAACCCTTAAAAAATCCTGGATGCCGGCTAAGCGAAGGCGGGCAGGACGAATAGGACCAGATGCCCTTTTCTAAAAAACGTTTTTTGCAACCAAGACTAATAGATTACCCACGATAATGTTAATCGATCCCGCCCGATTTGCAGCAGACAGTATAATCGTCCTGCCTATTTGAAATATCTTGTAAAAAACCGTTTGAAAAACCTCAGGCGCTTATTTTACAAGTGTTCTGGATCACCCTGCCCTTCGGAGGCTGCCAAGAGTGCAGGTAGTGGTGCCTTAAAGCAGATAAAGAATGAACACCGGAAGGGACCATACGATTAAAATAAATTAAATAAAAAAGGCCCGCATGATCAGCATGCAGGCCTTTTTTTATAAGCAGTGCCTAAGATGGCGGGCTATTTGATAATAGCCACCTTCTTGGTTTGGACCAGTTTCTTATCAATATATACTCTCGCCAAGTAAATGCCGGGACTGACGCTGCCGGTGGACCAAGTAGGCGCTTGGGTCTGATGGGGATTATAAGAGTTCACTTTAGCCACCAGCTCGCCGGAGGCATTATAGATCATGATCTCCAGGCTGCCGCTGTTCCAATCGGGCACAGAGAATGCCACATGGTCCGTGGCGGGGTTGGGATAAGCCAATACTTGTACGGGGGTGGTGTTGTTATCGGTCTCCGTGGCGGTGACCACCGGTGTATTGGTGACTACCGGGGTGTTGGTGGCCAGAGGTGTGGCGGTGCGCGTGGGGCTGATGGTGCTGGTAGTGGTAATGGTGGCGGTCGATGTTACAGTGGGGGTGTCGGTGATCGTTGACGTCGTCGTTGCTGAATAATAAGGCGTGGCTGTACTGGTCATGGTTTTAGTGCCTGTCGCAGTAAAAGTGACCGACATGGTTGGGGTCGGGGTGTGAGTAGGCGTGTCGGTGCAGGTGCCCGTGGGTGTAGAGGTGACCGACATGGTTGGGGTCGCGGTTTGAGTGGGCGTGTCGGTGCAGGTGCCTGTAGCGGTCGCAGTGCCCGTGGCTGTATACGTGGGCGAACAAGTGGGTGTTTCCGTAAATGTAGGTGTGTTACCGGGCGTTATCGTCGTTGAGATGGTGGCTGTGGCCGTCGCTGTAGGGGTAAAGGTCTTGGTGGGTGTCGCGGTCAGGGTGGGGGTGGCCGTGGAAGTCATGGTATCAGTCATGGTGGCTGTGAGGGTAAAGGTCGGTGTTACCGAGGGCGTGGCCGTATAGCTGGGCGTGAAAGTGGCGCTGGCCAAAGGTGTGGCTGTCCTTGTGGCAGTTGCCGTATCCGTCAAGGTCGCGGTGGGAGTGCCCGTTTTGGTAATGGTAGCAGTCGGCGTGAACGTAGAGGTCATGGTAATGGTGGATGTCGGCGTGATGGTCGGCGTAGGGTAAGGAATCATGTAATTTTGAGCAAAGGCGGAACTGTTCATGCCGTTGGTGCTAATGGCCGTGAAGGCTTCTCCACTGGTGGTAAACCGGCCGGTTACATTGAGGCCCCACGATGTCCCGATGATGGCCGTGGTGCGGCCCACATAGGTCAGGCTGCCGCCGGCCACGCCGGTGGAGCGGTCTGACACAAACACTTCCACCACATCGTCGCCGCTGGTACATGTGCCATAGAGCCAGCCACTGCTGTGGGAATCAATGGTGGGCGCGGCTTCATTGTTGTTGGCACCGGCCGCCAGGATAATGCCCTGGCCGCTGAAGGCGCAGATGGTGTTGGTGCTGAGCATGACGCCGTCGGCCTGATCATGGGCCACATTAATGCCGTTGGTCACGCCGGCGATCAGGTTGCCTTTGTTGGCGCTTTCCAAACCGATCCAGTTGGTATAGCTCCAATTGGTGAGGTAAATACCGGTATTGAAATTGGGTGAGGTCACGGTTTTGTTGGCCAGCGCACCAATATAATTGGCGATGATGGTGTTCTCAAAGCTATCGGCCAGGTAAATGCCGTAAGTGCCTGTGCCGCAGATTACATTGCCTTCATTGGTGTTGGTGCCGCCAATCCGGTTCTTGTAGCTGTTGGTCCAGTGAATGGCATCATTGCTGTTGGGAATGAAGGTGGTCCCATTGATGTCCGTGCCAAAGTAATTGCCGTAGACCTTGTTGTTGAAGCCGTATTGCGCCTGGAATCCATAGCCGCCATTGCCGGCAATTACGTTGCGATAAAGAGTGTTGGAGGAACCGATATTATTGTCCCCGGCATTGGTGTAAAAATTAATGCCGTTTTGCTGATTGGCAATAGCGCCGGTGCCGGCCAGGTTCAGGCCGATCCAGTTGCCGTAAATATTATTGTTCCGCTGCTGTTCGCCCAGTACATCCCGGTTAAAGGTGATGCCGTGCTGGTAATTGCCGGAGATCAGGTTGCCCTGGCGTAAGGTGGTGCCAATATTGTACCCGCCGATCAGGTTGCCTGAGCCCATCTGAATGCGGATGCCCGAACCGGTGTTGTGCGCTTCCATGGATCCTAGAATATCGGTGCCGATCAGGTTGCCGCTGATGGAGTTGCCAATGCCGTCGAGCATGTATACCCCGTGGTTGGTATTGCCTGAGATCACATTGCCTTCGTTGAGTGTCCGGTCGCCGCCAACCAAATTGCCGTCAGCAGAAGCCAGATAGACGCCATTGTTGTTGCCGTAAACCACGCCGGTGTCCGGGCAGATGCCGATATAGTTGTTTTGAATACGGTTGGCATTGGGATGGGGATTGCTGGTGGAACTGCCGCACCAAAGTTCAATGCCATAGGAGCTGTTGCCGGCCACCACGTTGCCATAATTCGCCACCGGCAAGCCGATATAATTCCAGGAGGACTGATGAACCAAGATCCCCACGCTATTGGGCAAGGGATTGACCTGAATGGGATCCACCCCGATGTAATTGCCGGCCAGGCTGTTGCCAAAACAATCTACATCGCTGAGGTACACACCGTAAGTGGTATTGCCGCTGATCACATTGCCCTGACCGGCACTGCGGTCGCCGCCGATCATGGTTTGCATGCTGTTGCCGTAGAGTTGAATACCCGTGTTATTGGGCACGGCCAAGGTAGCGGTGTGATTGGTGCCAATATAGTTGCCGTGTACCCTGGTGCCAATGGAACTATAAATACTGAGCCCATAGCTGTTATTGCCGGAGATAATATTGTAGCCTGAGGAGAGCGTACCGCCGATGTCATTGTAATGGCCGCTGACGGACAGGCCGATGTTGTTGCCCAGCCCGCTCGTGCCGCTGAAGTTGGTGCCCAAGGCGCAGTTATAGACGCGGTTGCAGTTGGACGCCAGGCTGAGACCGTAGCCTGTGGATTGTACAAAGGCCATGGCCGTGATGGTGCTGCCATCGCTGCCGGCGGCAAAATAAACGCCGTTGCTGCTGTTGTTGCCATTGATAACCGCGTAGTTGCCGCTGAGGTTAATGGTGTCAGTCACCCGGATATAACTGCTTACGGTGATATACATAAAACTGGAGCTAAACACGATGCTGTCGGGACCGACCGAGCCGTTGGCATCCAGTACGGCCTGACGAAAAGAACCGGCGCCCGAATCATTGCTATTGGTGACTGTATAAGTGGCGGCGTTAACCAAGGGTGTGAGTAAAAGGACAACCATAAGGCTGAGTAACCAGTGACGCATGCAAGCCTCCTTGTGGCAAGTGGTAATTAAATGATCGGCTTAGCTTTGAAATTATTAAGTGCATACACCGATTAGTAATCAATGCTCTTGAAAATAAAGGTAAACGCTTACCCTTAGTCGCCGACCCTTATCCAAGGGGGCAGGATGCGCACAACCTTGAGAAAAATAATGATCATATTATTATTAGGCTGTCCAACCCAAGCCAAGGCAGCGGTGCTGGGCAATAATAATTTGCCCGACAGCAGCGCCTCCTTTGCGGCTTCCATTCGCGGCCATATGTTTCGCGCTGCTGAAGATTTTACGGCCAGCTACATTATGGTTTATGTGCAGAACATCACCACGCCCGGCACTCAGATACAGGCTGCGGTGTATCAAGGCAACAGCACCACCGGGTATGCCGAGAATCTCCTGGCTGCAGCCGCTCCCCAGGAAGCTGTGAATGGATGGAACCAAATGCCTCTGTCATCAGCCGTGCCTATTGTTAATGGCAGCGATTATTATCTGGGTATTCAATTTCAATTTTCCACCACCATAGGCCTCAGTTCTTATGCCACCGCCCGTTTGCAGCGGTCTTATTCATGGAACCCTTTTCCTGATCCTGCCGGCGTGTCGCCGGCAGCTTCTTTTTCCACCTTCTGCGTTTATATTTCCGATGTCCTGGGCACGCCGACCTCTACCTCTACTCCCACCATAACCCCAACCCACACGCCAACCTTTACCGCCACGCCGACCCTGACCGCGACGCCCAGCATGACGCCAACCTTTACCGCCAGTCCCAGCGCCACCATGACCCCCACGCAATCCATTACCTATACGCCAACATCCACGCTGACCATTACGCCCACGCCCTCGTTTACCATGACCATCACGGCCACCGCCACCTTTACCGAGACCACCACCAGCACCTGCACAATAACGCCCACCCTGACCGCGAGCCCTACTGCGACCTTGACCAATACGTCTACACCCACGGCCACAGCCACCCACAGCCCTACGTGGTCCGTTACCCCGACCAACACCAATTCATTTACCGTGACGCCCAGCCTGACGGCGAGCAGCACCATCACCTTGACCAACACCCTCACGCCAACAGCCTCATTCATCGCCACCGTGACACCCACCCTGACCGCGAGCCCCACGGCCAGTGCCACCACCACGACCATCATGCCTGCAACCGCAAGCACCACGCCCAGCCCAGCGGCCACGGTCAATGATCCTGCACCTGCGGCCCATGCTTTTTATCCCAACCCTGCTGTTGACCAGGTGACTTTTTGCTGGCCTGAGGATGCGGACGGTGGCGGACGGGTCACGCTTTACAATGTGGCCGGGGAGCGTGTGGCCAGCATTACCGTATCTCCCGGAGAGCAGCTGGTCCGCTGCCGTTTGCATCACCTGGCGCCGGGGCTGTATTATGTACGCCTGGCCGCCATCAGTCGGGGAAAAACCAGTATCTATCCTCTGAAAAAATTAGTGGTCAGTCGCTAAAAGGCCGCCAACCCATCCTAACCCGGTCACGCAAACGGACGCGTTTAACCATTGGCAAGTGAGAAGACCTTGAGTTAAAATCCTGGTTCAGGATGACCAATTAAAAAGCGCAAGGACAGTCATGATACGTTTTGATCAGCCGCACTTATTACTGTTGCTCTGGCTGCTGCCCCTTTGGCTACTGGGTTGGTGGTGGCATCAAAAAAAGCGCACCCAGGCGCTCAACCGCCTGGCGCAAGCGCCCTTGCTGCGCCAGCTGACGGTTCATCATTATCCCCGGCTGCAATGGGCCGGCCGCATGCTGCTGATGCTGGCGTTTACCCTTACCGTGCTGGGTCTGGCCCAGCCCCAACAAACCGTCATGGGCCGGCAGGCCGGCAGCATGGGCCTGGACATCTTATTCCTGATGGATTGTTCCGCCTCCATGGAGGCCAAGGATATCATGCCTTCGCGGCTGGAACGGGGCAAACGCGCCATGACCTATCTGATCGATCATTGGGAAGGCCATCGCATTGGCCTCATCCAATGGGCCGGGGAAGCCTTTATGAGCTGTCCCTTTACGGACGATAAAGGTGCCCTCCGGCTGATGGTGGATGCCATGAACAGCAAAAGCCTGCCGCTGGCAGGCACTGCTATTGATCAAGCCCTACGCCTGGGACTGGACAGTTTTGAACGCAACGGGGCCAAGAACAAGGTCATGGTGCTGATCAGCGACGGCGAGGATTACGGTGCCAAGATGGACAGTGCGCTCCGAAAAGCCCGGGCCGAGGGCGTCCGGCTTTATGTGCTGGGCGTGGGCACGCCCCAGGGCATCGGCCTGAGCCTGGACCAGGGCGTGGTCAAAGACAGCCACGGCAAAGCCGTGGTCACCAAGTTAAATCAAAAACGGCTGGCCCAGCTGGCGGATGCCGGCGGCGGCATTTACTGGCGCTTGAGCGACAGCAATGCCCAGGAAGACCAGCTGGTGGCGGAATTAAATCATCTTGAAAAAATTAAACGTTTTACCAGCGGCTATTATGCCTGGCGGCCGCTCTATCCCTGGCTGGCCCTGATGGCTGCGCTGCTGGTGGCCGCCAGCCTGCTGATCCAGCAACAAAAAAATCCCAAGCACCTGAGCCGGGTGGCCGTGCTGCTGGTACTGCTGGGCCTGCCTTTGGCCGGTCAAGCCCAGAGCTACCGCCAGCTCATGCAGCAGGGGCTGAAAGGGTTTGCGCAAAACGATTTGATTCATGCGCAACAGGCTTTTGAGCAAGCGCGCCGCCTCAAGCCGCAGCAGGCTTTGGCGGATTACAATCTGGGCTGCAGCTTGCTGGCCCAACAAAAACTGATGGAAGCCTACCAGGCCTTCACCCGCGCCCGGGCCCATGCCCGCAACCGATTGCACCAGGCGGTGCTTTATAACCTGGGGTACACCGCCTTTTACCTGGGTCTGCAGGAAGGGGATCCGGCTTATTGGCAGGAAGCCCTGGAGCGTTACAAGGAATTGCTCATTCTCAATCAAAACGACGAGGAGGCGCGATATAATATTGAAATCATATTAAGAGAGATTAAAAAGCGCACCCACACGACCGCGCCCCAACAACGGCAGAGCCAGGGCCAAGATCAGGGCAAGCAGCCCGGCAGCGGTGCGGATAAACCCGGTCAGGAGCAGGCCAAGGCCCAGGGCCGACCGCAAGAGCAGGCGCCGCCCCGGGAAAGACAACAACAAAGCCAGCAACGCCAGGATCAGGGCCATCAGCCTAAAACTTCGGAAGAACAACAAGGCCGGCGCCAAAAAGGCATGTCCCAGGACGAAGCTTTACGCACCTTGCGGTCTTTGGAGTCAGAGGAAAATTCCATCCAGAAACAATGGCCTGATCAGGCCAAGCCTTCTCCTGACTATCAGGGACCACCCTGGTAATAAAGGCCGTGGCCGGGAAGCGCTTAAAGCATTTCAAAAAGAAGGACCAAACTGTGACCAAGCTTGTCAATCTTGCCATCCTCATCGTTGCCCTGAGCTGGTTCGTCCCCGGGGCGGAGGCTGCCAATTCCAAGGCTTCCCAACCGGCAGTGCCAAACGTCAATCAGGCAATCTATGATCAGCAGCTCAAACCTATGCTGGCGCGCGAACAGGAAGAAGCCGAACTGAGCACGGAGCCCATACTGGACGCGGAGCCGGCCTCAACGGCGTCACCTAAACCCTGGGCCACACCAACCGGGAAGCCTAAAACAGGGATGATTAAAAATTACAGCGTGTCGCCCGATACCGTGCAGGAACGCAGCCTGCCCGGCGGAGATGCATTGCAGGGCAATGGCGGCTGGCTTGCGGACAATGAAGTGGAGCTGGCCACGGAGCCTATAACCCACGATGAGCCCGAGTCAGCGGCTGGACGCAAGCCGGTGCGACTAAGCGTCAGTTTGGATCATGACCGGGTGCATCTGGATGAAAGTTTTACGCTGCAGGTGGATATTCTCGCCAAAAGCAATCATGCCCTGGGCAAGGTGATTTTGCCCAAGCTGTCCTATTTTGAAATTATCAACCGCAGCCAGACCACTGGTCCTCTTTCCGTGCAAGGCCAACTCTGGCATCACCGGCTCATTAGCGTGGTCTACCTGGGCAAACAGCCGGGCTTGTTTGAGATTGAGCCCATTCGGGTCAAAGTGGGCAACAAGACCTACAGCAGCCAAAAACTCAAGATCAGGGTGGAAGGCACCAATTCAGGTATTACCTACCGTCGCCGCTTCAGCGGGGTAGGCAAAACCGGGCAAGCTCTGGTGCCGGCAGCGCCCAAGCTGGAGAGTGCGGATAAAGACGGCGTGGTGTTCGAGGCTTATTTGGACAAGGATCAGGCCTATGTCAACCAGCAGGTCACCCTGACCATCAAGCTTCAATACGTCAGCGATGAGCACACCACCATGGCCTATACGCCACCCATGCTCTCCGGCTTTATTACCGAACCGTTGCCACCTTTGCAAAAGGAAGAGCAAATTTCCAGCACCAAGCAGCGGTTGTTGGAGCGTCATTACCGCACCGCTCTGTTTCCCATCAGGCCGGGAACCTTTTCCATTGCCATGGGCAAGGCGGTCATCAGTGTGAAAAACAAACAGCAGCAATACCTGACCGATGTGCTCAGTGTCAAGGTACTGCCCCTGCCCAAGGATGTCCAGGGGCTGCATAAGCAGCAAGTCTTGGTAGGCTGCTTTCAAGGACAGGCGGCCTGGCAACAGGATACAGCGCCACGCACGGGCCGGCCGGTCATGCTCGCGCTTACCTTAAGCGGCCAGGGCAATTTGAGCAGCGCGCCGGAACCATTGCTGGCGGCAGTGTCCGGCTGCCGGGTGTATCTGGAAAAAATAGAGGATACCGTAGATCCCCGGGACAAGGTTATATTCAGCCGACGGAATTACCATTATCTGGTGGTGTTTGAAAAACCGGGGGTCTTTGCTCTGGGCCCGGCCCGGGTGCGGGCTTTTGATCCTGAACTCAAAACCTGGCAGACGGTGAGCATGTCCATCCCGGGGGTGACGGTCAGCGGCCGGCCAAAAACAGAAAGCCAGACGATTATCACGCCCGCCTTGGACAGTGCCACCTTATCCTTGCAGCCCAACAAGCATGCGCTGACCGGCCGAACGGACCTAAGTGGTTCCTGGGTTCATCACTGGAGCTTCTGGGTGGTGCAGGCTTTGGGACCATTGTTGCTGCTGGGCGCCTTTGGCTGGCGCCGCCGCCAGGACAACCTATTGGCGGATGAACAGGCTTGGCGCAGGCGGCAGGCCTATACCCAAGCCAAAAAAGCCATGCGCCGCTTAAAACACGCCATCTATGACGGCGCCATCCGTACCTTTTATGACGGCCTCACCAAAATCACCACCGACTACCTGGCCGCCAAATTTAAAGTACCCAACAGCTACATCAGCGCCGAACGCCTGGCCGGTTATTTCAAGGCCAATGAGATTCCTCAGGCTCTGGTGGCCCGTTTTAAAGTGGCCTTGACGGCTTGTGAATATGTGCGTTACGCGGCCGTAACCCTGCCGGCCAAGGATATGCATGCCTTGCACAAGGATTTAAAAACAGCCCTCCGTGCTTTTGAGGCCGTATGGAAGCAAAAGGAAAAGGACGCCAAGCAGCAGATTAAAGTGGCCCTGGTGCTGTTGCTGCCCTTGCTTGCGCCCCATCCGGCGCTGGCCCAGGATCAGGCGGCCCGGTTTACTCAGGCCAATGCGTTTATGGACCAGGGACGGCTTCAGGAAGCGGAAAAAATTTACACCGATCTGCTCAATCAGGGTGCGGCCGGTGGTCCCGTGTATTTTAACCTGGGCAATTGCTATGTGCACCAGGGCCGCCTGGGGGATGCGGTGTTGGCCTATGAGCGCGCTCATTGGCTGGCGCCGCGCGATCAGGCGATTGCTTTTAATCTTAAGACCGTGCACGGCCTAACCACCATCAGGGATCTTAATTTGGAATCATCGGCCTGGGTACTGGCAATACAGAACCTCTATCAGTATTTTACAGCCGATGAATTATGGATCGCGGTGGTGGTCCTTTATTGGATCTTAATCGTGCTGTTGATGTTATGGTTGCTTTGGCCGCGCTCCTTTGGTATTTTAAATAACCCTGCCGCTGGCCGCAAAGTCATGGATGCAAAAGAAGGACCGTGGGCGCAGGCTGGAAATCCCTTAAAGCTCTGTTCAGGCCTGGCGGCGTTGGCCCTGCTGCTGACCGTGCTCTGGGCCACGGCCCGCTCCAGCGAACCGCTGTGGTGGCAGAAGGCCGTGGTGCTCAGCAACCAGGCGCCTCTGCGGTTGCGGCCTTATCCCAAAGCCGAGGCCCTGCTTGATTTGCCGGAAGGGATGAGTATGGCGGTCCTGGAGCAGGAAGAGGCCTGGATCAAAGTGGCCCTCGATGCCGGCCATCAAGGCTGGGTCAAGCGTCAGGCCCTGGGGTTGGTTAAACTGTCACAGGAGTGACCACGCGGTAAATAAAAGCTGTTTATCACAGGATCATTTTGGGATGATCGCGCAGCGATCCATAAAAGTTTTTCTTCCCGCGTTTCTGTGAAAAAACCTTTAACTGGGAGAAACAATGATACAGCATGCGGAACAACAAGCCTTAATGGACGTGGCTCACAAGATGGTGCTGGCTGCGGTCACCGCGCCCAAGGGCCGGGGTCAGGATAATCTGGAAATCGCTATTTTGGAAAAAGCGGATTTACTTACCCTGGCCGGGGAAATGGAACGGCTGGGCAAGGAACAACAAGTGCCCTCTTTCCTGCGCGACGCAGCCAATGTGCGCGAGCATGCCGAAGTGGCCATGCTCGTGGGTACCAAAATTAAAACCATGGACCTCAAGTATTGCGGACTGTGCGGGTTTAGGGACTGCGCTGACAACCGCACCCAGAACGGCATCTGCGCCTTCAACACCGGCGATCTGGGCATTGCCCTGGGTTCGGCGGTGGCGGTGGCCGGGCTGCATCATGCCGACAACCGGGTGATGTACAGCATGGGCATGGCCGCGCTCTCGCTCCAGCTGCTGGGTGAGAAGGTTAAGATTGCCTATGGCGTACCCCTGTCCGCCCAGGCCAAGAATCCTTTTTTTGACCGCGTCCCCTAAACCAGCCGGGCAATGGGCACAGACCATGGCGGCCAGGGTGGGCGCCGCTAATCCCTTACAGGAGCGCAAATGAAAAGACTCATAGAGGGCATTAAAAAATTCGAGCTGGAACAGCAAGCCCACTATCAAAAGAAAATCGCGCCCTTGATCAAAGGGCAGAAACCGCAGGCCCTGTTTTTGACCTGTGCGGACAGCCGCATTTTGCCTTCCGCCATGACCTCAGGCCAACCGGGGGACTTGTTCATCATCCGCAATATCGGCAACATGGTCCCGCCTTGCGGACCGGGCGGCCTCTCGGCCGGAAGCGTTTCTGTAGGCGCGGCCATTGAGTACGCGCTTTTTCAATTAGACGTCAAGGACATCATCGTCTGCGGCCATTCCGAATGCGGGGCCATGCAGGTCATTTATCAGGGCATGGCGTTGGACGGCATGCCCAATCTGGAATCATGGCTACGCCTGCAGCGTGCTTCCATCGCGGAGGTGGAGGAGACCGTGGAGATCGATGAGTCCTTGTCCGATCTCAATCAAATCTCCCAGCTTAATGTGCTCATGCAATTGAGCCATCTCAAAACCTATCCCCCCATCTACCGACGGATCAATCAGGGCACCCTGCAGCTTCATGCCTGGTGGTTTGACATCAAACATGCCAAATTTTATGAATTCGATGAACAGGCCAAACGCTATAAACCCTTGATCGCGGCGGTTAAAGCGGTTAAGCAGAAAAGCAGAAGTAAAAAAAGGACGGCCTGATGCTATTAATGTTCAGGGTGTAATAAAAAGAAGTGCGACCTCATCCTTGGGCAGCATTTAAAAAAACCTTGTTGCAGGGTACCGGCCTGCCTGTACCCTGCACGGCCAACCGATAGTTCCAGGTTGGATATAACGCCGGAATGGAAGAAAGATTTTTGTAGGGGAGATCAGCCGGTGGAATGCAAACAAGAGCATAATAGAAACGACTGCAATTGTTCCTACCCCTGTTCCCGCAAGGGCCTCTGCTGTGAATGCCTTCACTATCACCGCAAGATGGGCGAATTGCCGGCTTGTTATTTTGACGCCAAAGCGGAAAAGACCTATGACCGCAGCGTGGAAAATTATAGGCGCAACCGGTAACAGCCACCGGTTTTTCTCATACCGATGGATCTCAACCGGTGCATGCTATTGTTATTGACAGCTTAGACAACAATAAAATATTGCCTCGTCATCAAATATCTGTCATCATAAATTCATCACTTGGTTAAGGAATAAAAATGAGTCCTCACATCAGTATTGATCACCAAAAAATAAGAGATTTTTGCCAAAAATGGAAGATAGCGGAACTTTCATTTTTTGGTTCTGTTCTTCGTGACGATTTTACCTCCAACAGCGATGTTGATGTGCTGGTGGAGTTTCTCAATAATTCCGGCTGGAGTCTATACGATTGGATTGATATGCAGCATGAGCTGGAGGCCTTGTTTTTGAAAAAAGTCGACCTGGTATCCAAGAAAGGAATAAGGAATCCTTATCGCAGGCAAGCCATCCTTGATAATCGAGAGGTTATTTATGCAGCCTGAAGAGAGGGATCTGGCCTACCTGTGGGATATGCTGGATGCAGGGAAAGCGGTTATGGAATTCATAGCTGATCAGACCTATCATGATTATGCTTCAGATAGAAAACTTCGAAATGCGATAGAAAGAAATATTGAAATTATTGGTGAAGCTGCCAATAAAGTATCAAAGTCCTTTCAAAAAAATAATCCTCAAATTCCATGGGGAAAGATTATTGCTCAAAGAAATGTCATTGCCCACGAATACGGAGAAATCGAAGATGAACTTTTGTGGAGAGTAGCCAAGCAGCATGTGCCTGAATTGGTCAGCCAAATGGCCAGACTACTTCCTTCGAAATAGGTGCCGGCTATTATTGCACGCGACTGCAAAATTGCACTGCACAAGGGATATCATATTATCGAAGGACGTCCCAGGTAGCCACTCTAAAACCGGGATAGGGAAATATTTGGGGATAAGCGATGAGGCAGTCCAGCAAGGTATTGGCGAGGACGTGGAAATAGTGGGGAACAAAAAGCTTAAGTTGGATTAGTTAAGAGCGTCCCCGATACCCCCTCTACAATTTCAAAAACCGTCTTTTTTATTGACATTCAGATCAAAAAGGCAATAAGACCATAAAAATGAAGTACCATAAAATGCTTGATAAAAAAGGATAATTACAATCGCATGTATAATAAATGGTTAAAAATATACATACTTATTGCACAATATATAAAATTTTAATGTTTTTATACATAACTGCGCCCAGGAGTTAAATGTGCCCATGTACCAGTTAAATAATCTGCCGCCCAAAGCGGATCTTGAATCAAAGGAGATATTAAAAAAAGCAGCCCGAGCGCACAGATATTTAGCAGAACTAAAAGGCATTTCGCAAACCATACCCAATCAAAATATTTTAATCAATTCGTTAGGCCTTCAGGAAGCTAAGGATAGTTCTGCAATTGAAAATATTATTACCACCCAAGATGAATTGTTTAAACTTGGTCTTTTTAAAGAGATGCAAACCAGTCCGGCAACCAAAGAGGTTCAAAATTATGCCATTGCATTGAAAAAAGGATTCCAGTTGGTGCAAAAGAGCGGCATGTTGACCAGCAACACTATACTGGAAATTCAATCTGAATTGGTTAAACATAAGGCCGGATATCGAAAACTTCCAGGAACAGAACTCAAAAATAATCAAACCGGTGAGACGGTCTATACGCCACCACAAAATGCCGATGATATTTTGCGTTTGATGAATAACTTGGAGAAGTATATCAATGATGATCACATTTCGCCGATAGATCCTTTAATTAAGATGGCGGTGATTCACCATCAATTTGAAAGCATCCATCCTTTTTATGACGGCAATGGAAGGACAGGACGCATCCTCAATATTTTATATTTGGTTCAAAAAAAGTTATTAAACATACCGGTGCTGTACCTCAGCCGATACATTATTAAAAATAAAAATGATTATTATCGTCTTTTACAAGCCGTACGGGATCGGGAAGCTTGGGAAGAATGGATTTTATTCATACTTGCCGGGATTGAACAAACGTCGCGTCAAACCATACACATCATCCTGAAAATCAGAGAATTAATGATGGCCTACAAGCATGAGATTCGCCAAAAATACCGCTTTTATAGCCAGGATCTTTTAAACAATTTATTTTTTCATCCCTATACGAAAATAGATTTTCTGAAACGGGATTTAAACATAACCAGGATCACGGCCACAAAATATTTAAACGAATTGGTAGATGGTGGATTTTTAAAGAAAAAGAAGATGGGCAATTCGATTTATTATATCAATCACAAGTTGTTTAATTTATTTATACGGGTTCCGGAAGTGAAAGATGAAATTAAATGAAGCAGCAGCTTTAAGGGATGCCAAGCGCGAAGGCTCCCGGCATTCGAAGGGTCAAATAAGATCCATATTCGTGTTATCAAACGCCGGAATGGAAGAAAGATTTTTGTAGGGGAGATCAGCCGGTGGAATGCAAACAAGAGCATAATAGAAACGACTGCAATTGTTCCTACCCCTGTTCCCGCAAGGGCCTCTGCTGTGAATGCCTTCACTATCACCGCAAGAGGGGCGAATTGCCGGCTTGTTATTTTGACGCCAAAGCGGAAAAGACCTATGACCGCAGCGTGGAAAATTATAGGCGCAACCGGTAACAGCCACCAATTTCCCGACCCTATTGACTAGAACAGTCATGGCAAATAAATATGGCGTCTCCAGCGTTATTTTCTATTAATTAAAAGAAAAACAGTTATACTTTAATTAATAAGTTGCCAAATAAGCTTTCTTTTACTAAAATAAATTTAATTAAATCTAAATCCGATATACTTTAATTAAGAGGATGTCATGACTAAAGAGGTAACAGGACGATATATTACAACAACTGTTTATGATGAACAGGTCAAGGCCTTTGTCCCCTATCCCATACCGGATTTTAAGAAATTGGCTATTGACGATGGTTTACGTCTGAAACTGGATCAGGCTTTAATCAGCTTAGGACGGCTCGACAGTGCGGCGATCTTGTTGCCCGATATTACCTATTTTATATATGCTTATATCCGTAAAGAGGCGGTGATGTCCTCCAGGATCGAAGGCACGCAATCGTCCCTTTCAGATTTGCTCATTTATGAATCGGAAGCCATGCCCGGGGTACCAATCGATGATGTGGAGGAAGTTTCTCAATATGTCGCTGCACTCAATCATGGGTTAAAACGGATGGAAGAAGGGTTTCCTCTGTCATTGCGTCTTATCCGGGAAATACACCAAGTGCTGTTATCCCAGGGAAGGGGGGCCGGTAAAAATCCCGGAGAATTCAGAAAAAGTCAAAATTGGGTGGGCGGCACCAGACCGGGCAATGCCGGCTTTGTGCCCCCACCGCCGGAATTATTAATGGAGTGTCTTGATGCTTTTGAAAAGTACCTGCATAATGCGGAAACCAGAACACCGGCTTTAATCAAAGTGGCGCTGGCCCATGTGCAGTTTGAAACGATCCATCCCTTTTTGGATGGCAACGGCCGTATCGGCAGGTTGCTGATTACATTATTATTATATACAGAAAAAATACTATCCCAGCCCATGCTGTATATGAGTCTTTACTTTAAAAAACATAAAGAGATGTATTACAAGTTGCTGGAGCAGGTGCGCCTTGAAGGAGACTGGGAAAGTTGGCTCGACTTCTTTGCCGATGGCCTCATTGAAACAGCGGGCAATGCCGTGGATACAGCCAAGAGACTAATGGCTTTGGTTAATCAAGACCGGCAAGCCCTGCAGCAGACCGGCAGAGGTGCCACCACGGCCCTCCGCCTCCACCGTGAAATGGAGCAACATCTCATTTTATCGATTAAAAAAATGAAAAAGCTGACAGGCCTGACCACCCCCACCATTGTGTCGGCCTTTAATCAGCTTGAGCGTTTGGGGATCGTCAAAGAAATCAGCGGTAAACAGCGGGGTAGGATATATGCCTACAGTGCGTATATAGGGCTGTTGAATGAAGGCGTAGAGTGAGGACGGCCAATCATAGAGTCGGGGTTTTGGCGCCAGCCACCGATTTTTCGACCGGATAAAAATATATGCGGTAATTTTGGTGCTATCCACTGAGATTCCTTTAATTAGCGTCTTAATAATTAAGCCTTCTTTTACTTAACCAAAATTAATTAAATGAAAATGTCTTTTAATTTAATTAATCCTAAATTCATCAAGCAAAGTATCAAAAATTTAAAAACTAATAAATATTAATAGTTAAATATAACAAAGTATTAATTTTATTTAAATTGATAGATTTTGTTGATATAGTGTTAACAAGTATTAAAAATTTATAAATTGATAGAAAAAGGTGCATTAAAGTGCAAAAACCATACTTTCCCAATATAGTGGAAAAGCTCAATGATGATTTAATGATGACGTTATTGACGATTCATAAACAGCTTCACGCGAAAAAAGAACTAAGCATTTTTCTTAATCAAGCCTATGAAGAGTACTGGACCTGGAACAAGTTCTCTAATAGTCCCTTACCGGAAAGCAGTTATGATCATTTAACCTTATGGCTTTATATGAAAATTTTTTTACGTTCGCAGAGTCTGGAAACCAAGGGCTTGGTGGATATTAAAAATAGCCCCTTTTCCTATAAATTAACCAACAGCATCTTAAAAGAGATCCACTATGTCGATATCCATCTTTCGGATAATATGGTTTTTCAAAATGCCGGCGAAGAAGACCACAAGGAAGAATGGCTGAAACAAAGAATCATACACGCGTTGATGGAAGAAGCCATCACTTCATCCCAAATAGAAGGCGCGGCCACCACGCGCAAACAAGCCAAGGAAATGATCAAGGCCGGCAAGAAACCAAAAACGCAGGATGAAAAAATGATCATCAATAACTATAGTGCGATTATTAAAATAACCAAGCAGTATAAAACCCAAAAGCTCTCCCCGGAATTAATTAAAAAAATACATCAAGATTTAACTGCCGGGTTGTTGGAAAATCCTGAGGAAGAAGGTTCTTTTAGAAAAGAACAGGTTAATGTACATGATGCGGACCAGGAAGTCTTGTTTATACCGCCCCCTTATGCAGAAGTGGAGCAGAGAATCCAGGCCTTATGTGACTTTGCCAATGACGACCAGGAGTTCGTTCACCCGGTTATAAAAGCCATTATCCTCCACTTTATGATCGGTTATATCCATCCCTTTACCGACGGCAACGGCCGGACGGCCCGGGGATTGTTTTATTGGTACCTGATTAGCAAGCAGTATAAATTATTTGAATATGTTTCCATTTCGGAAATGATCAATCAATCCAAAGGCCAATATAAAAGGGCTTATTTAAATACCGAATGCGACGGCGGAGATTTAAATTATTTTATTTATTATCATCTAAGTATTATTCGAAAAAGTATCGAAGCGCTGGAAGCCTATGTTGAAAAGAAAGTGGTTAACTATCATCGGCTCAGAACCAGGATAAAAAGAAGAGAGGATTTAAACTATCGGCAGATCGATCTGTTAAATCATGCCATCAACCATAAGGACTTTGCCTATACCATTAAAAACTATCAAAATTCAAATGCCATCTCCTGGGGCACGGCCCGGTCGGATTTGTTGGATCTGGCCAAGAAAGGGTTTTTAGAGGAGCGTAAACGAGGCAAAGAGCTGAATTTTTTAGTTGTTGAGAATATTGAAGGCCTGCTGAATGAAGAGGCGGTCCAGGGGGATCGGTAAAAAGCATTCCGCAAGCAGGCCAAGGCTATGGGGAAAAGGCGCTATCTGGCATTGAAGTTTTCTCGCCGGTGGAGCGAAGGCATGCCGGATGCTCAGCGTTGAGTTTGATTTCTATTTTCCGATACTGAAGACATGTGACCAGAAGCATAATCTATCTTAATTTCGGAGGCGGGCATGAAAATAATGGCGTGGGTTTTGGTGGGGATGAGTTTGGTGGGTCTCGCGGCCTGCGGTTCAAAAAGCAATGGCATGGTGGGCATCCACGTATCCGATCAGGGCGTGCGCGTGAACCTGCCCGGGGTGCATATCAGTACCGATGACAATGGCAACACCGATGTTTCCGTGCCCGGCGTGCATATCAGCACCCAAGGGGATCAGCCGGGCAAGGCGGATAAAAAATAAGAGCCGGCGAGGGCGTGGAAATAGTGGGGAACAAGAAGCTTAAGTTAATCAGTTAGGCTCGTCCCGGATACCCGGGTCTGTGTTCTAGGGGACGTTAACAACATAACAACTTAATAGACAGTTCCAAATAAATGCAGTTATAATTACGCCATGCCACGACAAAAACGACTGAATTTACCAGGGTGACAGACATTTAAGTGAGCGCCAAAGAACAAGCGGTATCGAAATGGTTCGAAAAAGGAAGGGAGATTTGTGAACGGAAAAATATAAAGTTGTTAAGTTGTTAACGTCCCCTAGAACCAACATTACAGTGCAGAACCTTCAGGGGCGAGAATTCAAAAAAGGATGACATGATGGATAGCGTCGAGAAGGCGCACTCTGGATGAGGGAAAACCGTTGATTTATAAGGGTTTAATACTGGTTGGATACGACAAATGGCTTTAGGCAACTTGGGTGAGCTGGACAATATGTTGTGTTTATATCGGGGCGTATGCTATACTTCTATATAGTTAAATACCGCTTAAGCGGTATTTAAAGTCAAATCAGGGTCTAAACAATATCAACTATTGAGACGAAACTATTATGAAAGTGTAGGCGAATTCACTAGAAATTGGGCCGAATTCGGGTAAATAAGGGGCGGTTAAAATGATCCAATTCGAGTTTGATATTAAAAAAGCAACACAAGCAGCCTGCCATTTTATTAAAAAAGAAGGTGGGCGTATTAACTATATGAAGCTAATCAAGCTTCTATATATTGCAGACAGGGAAGCTTTGAAAAAATGGGAAGCACCTATTACTTGTGACAGGTATTTTTCATTGCCTCATGGTCCAGTTGTAAGTGAAATATTGGATACTATTAATTATAAACCAAAACCAGGGGAAGACTCCTATTGGCATAAACATATAGTGCGGAATAATTATAACGTTTCCGCTCATAATGAATGTGAGGATGGAGAGTTAAGCGAAAGAGAGATAGAGCTAATAGAAAAAGTTTCACACAAGTTTAGGCATTTTAATCAGTGGCAAATTGAAAAATACTGTCATAGGTATTTAAAAGAGTGGCAAGACCCCGAAGGTTCATCAAAACCCATTGAAATCGAAGATATTTTTAGAGCCGTTGGGAAATCCACACAAGTTATAAAAGAAATTGAAAAGGACATTCACCGCTTTAATAAAGCAAAGCAATTTTTGGAATGTCATTAATTGGTGCTGCTTTTTTAATCCCTACTGACAGTCCTTCTTCCCATCATCTGTTTTTCGTTGTTTGTAATAACGAGACACATTGTTTACTTGTGAGTCTTTCGACAGTACGCGAAGATAGGCCATGTGACCGTTCTTGTATAATTGAACCGGGTGAACATCCGTTTGTAAAAAAGAAATCCTTTGTGAATTATATTCGAGTAAAAGAAGAATTACTATCTGATATTTTAGCTTGGTCAGCAAATAAAAGCCATATTAGGAAACCAGATGCCTCTGAAAAATTAGTTTCAAAGATTAAAAAAGGTGGCGCGAAATCAAAAGCGTTGCCGAAAAAATATAAACATTATTTTCAGAGTTAATAATAGAGCATTTTAATTAACCCACCTAAAGCTAGTCGGGTGGGTTTTTATTTTGGATAAGATTAGGGGACATGTCTAACTTGAAACTATAGGCATGTCCTTTTTTTGTAAAAAAGTGAAATGAAAAAAGAAAAAGTCTGGGAATAGAACGTTAGTTCTAGGGGACGTTAACAACATAACAACTTAATAGACAGTTCCAAATAAATGCAGTTATAATTACACCATGCCACGACAAAAACGACTGAATTTACCAGGGTGACAGACATTTAAGTGAGCGCCAAAGAACAAGCGGTATCGAAATGGTTCGAAAAAGGAAGGGAGATTTGTGAACGAAAAAATATAAAGTTGTTAAGTTGTTAACGTCCCGTAGAACACATATCATGATAGGTAGTCAATGAATCTACGCAATAATTTTATTACCGAAGGTTTAGTTCAACACGGCACATAACGCTGCGCGCCCTGCGGTCGCTTGGGCTACGCCATATTGCTTGCTTGATTTAGGTCAAAAAATTTGTTGCTTTAAAAAAGCTAAAAGGATAATGTAACTTCAAGTGTCAGACGCAACATCGTATGTGCCAGGAACGTTATAGGCAATATGCAGAAATTAGCAGAGCAATTCTAATACATTAAGAATATTGGAAGGAAATCAATGAACGGAAATAAATATTACACATTGGAAGGTTCATTCGTAGAAAACCTTCCTGTACAAAAAGAAATGGAAAAAGCGATTAAGGCACATCTAGAATATCTTGATATTGGGTTTAAAGACGGATCAGTGCTTGTCTCTGGTCCCAAAGTTGGTGCTGGAGGAGGGATAATTATAGTAAAATGTGAAGACATTGAGAAATTTTGTAATGATGATCCATTGGTGAAAGCAGGCATTCAAGAATATCGAATTACAGAATTTAAGCTTCATAAATGCCAAGATTTCCTGACCAGTTGGTTTGAGTAAATTAGATTTTTTACTCAAGGAGTAGCGAAATCGGTGCCAGCCACTTTTTTCTCTAAATAGAAAAGGCAGATCATCGCGAAACATGGCGAAAGCCCGGAGTTTGGCCATTTATTTGGCATGCGACTATCAGCACGAACGGCAAACAGCATTGGCCGATCGGCTGGGTATCAGTCAGCCTGCCGCCAGCAGGTTATTCCGGCAAGGTGCACAGATAATCAAGGAAAACCCATCTTTGCTTCCTATTATCATCGATGGAGAATAGTTATTAAATTATAGGTGTCCCCTTGCCTGTCCCATTGCCTTCGCAGAAAAAGCATAGAAATAGATTAAATAATCACCCACTCAACTTCCGATACAATTGAAACGCATACACCACTACAATAACCAATGTTACCAACAAGCTTCCAAAGAATAGCGCAAAGGTAACCACGGGCTTGAAGAAAAGTCCGATCAGACCCATAATGCCCACCAGCACAAACAGCTTGCCGCCCAAGCGGTGCGTGCGTATCCAGACTTCCTCATTCTCCAGAGTCCACGGCAGCCGGATGCCCACAAACCAGTTCGGCCGCAACTTGCCCAGATAATTTCCAATCACAATCATGAGCAAGGATACGGTTCCGGCAATAATATAATGCACCGGAATGGCCGGAATTATAGCTGCGACCAGCACCAGAATGGAGACCAAGCTCAAATAAATGACCAAGCCATACCGGATTTGACGATACGGGCGTAAAAATTGGGCATACCGTTCTTTCCGGGGATCAATCAGCGGCAAAAAAAGCATAAGAAAATGCATGGCCACGCACATCAGGGGCATCCAGAAAACACTGCCCCAGGATTTGGCCACCCAGCCGTCCACCTCACCCTGGATGTTCCAGTGCATGGGCAGGCGTTCGGGTAAAGCCGGATACATCAACCCCACCACCAGTAGCACCACGGCCAGTAAAACAAAAGCCGGAATCTCTTTTTTCCATTCAATGGTATACATGTTCCTCAACCTTTCTTTTTTTGCCGGCGTGTGCCGGCTTTACTTATTGGTTTGCCCGTGAAGTCCAGCAAAAAAGCCACCACATCTTCAAATACACTGGTCTTTAAAGAATAGTAAATATTTTGCCCCTGTCGCCGGGTTTCCACCAAATCCGCTTTTTTCAAAATATCCAAATGATGGGACAACGACGGCTTGGTCATAACAAAATGCTCCAGCAGCTCGCCCGGTGTTTGCTCGGCGTGCTGCAACAATTTAAGAATCTGGCGCCGGGTCGGGTCGGCCAATGCTTGAAAAAACGCATTGCTCTTTGTCATCCGCACTCCTTTTGTTGTTAGATAGTTATCTAACCATCTAATTATGGCGCAGACACTATTGGTTGTCAAGATATACACAACCCATTGTTTGTTTCATGAAACAGCGCGAATATCGAGCGTCCAGAGTTGAAATGGGGTTGGGGGCCGGAGTAAGCTTATAAGCTTAATGAAAACAAAAAACTGGAAGGAAATTAGGATTCGCTGGTCTAACCAAACATGGCCAGACAAAAACGATTAAGCATACCAGGTGCAATCTATCACATCATCACGCGCGGTTTAAATGGGATGGCACTATTCAAAGATGATCGTGATCGACGAGAATTTCTGGAACGATTATCATTTGCTCTAGAAAAAACCACTTGCCAGTGCTATGGCTGGGCGCTGATGAGCAATCATGTGCATTTACTTCTGCGACCAACCAAAGGCGATGGCGGCTGGCACCGGAATTCCACACTGCCGCGCCGACGCCCTGGTTTCATCTCTTCCCACTAATTTTATATATCAACGAGCTTCCTTCCACTCCGCCGCTGCTTTAATTGCCTTAACCCGCACTATTTTATCACCGAGACATTCGAGGAAGCAGAGTTTATCTTGCTTGCTTTTAAAAACAGCAGACTTATTGGTCCCCCGGATCATGCTATGGTGGAGGGCACCTGGTATGTCTAGGCGAGCTTGTCTTGGCATGTTTTAATTGTATTAAAAGGCGAAGGCTTTAGCAATCGTATTGCATCCTAAGAACCAACGTCCCCTAGTTTAAAAGGGTTTGTTTCATCGGATTACCCTCTCCTCTCCCACTCAGGCACATAGGGCCATAGAGTCGAGGAGATAGCAATGGAAATAGGGGGGGGTATTTTATAAGCTACCAGCTTTTATTTACCACACCTGGACTGCTATTTGCCGCTGGTACTTGAGGCTGCTCAAGGGTGGAGTTAATTTCATTGGAAAATTCAATAAAATCTTGGTAAAAAACGGTTTCATAGTATATAAGGGTGATAAAAACTATGCTCAATGCAAACCGGGAAAGCTTTATTATTCCAACGTTATAGGTAGGTTAAAAAGTTGTTATGGGGAAACGGAAAATGATTAAAGCATTAATGCAGGCTAGCGATGCCACAATCAACTGAACTCGCCGGCGGTGAAGGTTTTACCTTTGAGGGTGACGCGGCCGCGTTCTATCTCACCGCGCTTCTAGCCGAAGCATATGCACCCGGCATTGATGATCGAACCGTTGTTCGCGTGTCGGTTCAACAGCGCGACTTCGGCGAACCGCTCGATGATGTGATTGTTGATTTTGAAGATGCAGCAAAGAAACCCGCTCGCCTTAGCCTCCAGGTGAAGCGTTCGCTCACAATAAGCAAGGCGGAAACTAACACCGACTTTCGCGACATTATCCGCAACAGTTGGGCTACCCTCAAAAAAGCTGACTTCCGCATCAACGTCGACCGCTACGGGTCAGCAGTTGGCACGGTTACCCCCGCCAAAGAACGAGCGCTTAAAACCCTTTGCGATTGGGCCCGTGAAAGTCTGACCGCGGATCATTTTAACGCTCGCTTTGCGAAGGATGGCGGCGCTAGTGCTGAGCTCAAAACAGTCAAGAACAACGTAGTTGCTCTGATGGAAGATGCAAAGGGGGCGCCGTGCACAAATGAAGAAGTGCATCGGTTCCTTGCGCACTTCGTTCTGATCCAATTCGATTTCCTTCGTGAAGGCGCCACTGATCCCCCGGATGCAATTAATCGCATCGGAGATTGCCTCGTGCCCGATGACGCAGCCAAGGCACCCTTCGTTTGGTCAAAGATCGTTCAGTTAGCCCGCGCTTCAGCAGGCAAATCGGGCCAGTTTGACCGCGCGCGGCTTGTGCGCATGATCTCCCCTGTGGTACGCTTTCGCGGCGCGACCTCCTTGCGTCTTGATCTCGACAGATTAACGGAACTCACAAAGAGTTACACAAACCTCATTCCTGACGATGTTGGCGGATCAAAGCTCGACCGAGCCTCGCTCCTAGGAGACCTGGACGCCAAGCTAACTACAGCCCGTGTTGTCCAGGTTCGCGGCCTGCCGGGAAGTGGCAAATCAGTCGTAGTGAGGCGAGCGGTAGAGCGCGCGCTAGTACGCGGGCCAGTTTTCTTCCTCAAAGCCGAACAGCTCGAAGGCACCAGTTGGATCAGTTATGCGACTTCGCAGGGTCTCTCTGGTGCTCCCTTGGAGCAACTTCTCGTTGAGATCGGAGCATCTGGCACTTCCATTTTGTTCATCGATGCAATCGATCGTATTGAGAAGGAGCATCAGCCCATCATTCTCGACGTAATCCGCACCATTGTGGAGTCACCGCTGCTTGACAACTGGCGAACCGTCGTCTCCCTTCGCAACACCGGTATTGAAGTTCTTCGCAATTGGTTAGGCGAGTTCCTTGATGTCCTGAATGTCGAGACGCTTAGCGTTGATCAGCTGAGCGACGAAGAGGCTGAGCTACTCGCAAAAGCCAAACCACACCTGAGACCACTTCTGTTTGGATTACCCCAGGTGAAAGAGATTGTCCGACGACCCTTTTTTGCGAAAGTGCTAAACCAAAGTTACGTAGCCGACCCCGGCGCCCCGACATTCGCTCCTCAATCTGAAGTAGATTTGATCGAGAATTGGTGGCAGCGGGGCGGTTATAATGAGAATGGACAAGACGCAATTGAACGCCAGCGAGCGCTGCTCAATTTAGCTTCTGTTCGTGCTCGCAATCTTAGCCAGCCGATTTGCCTTAGCCAGCTCACTTCAGTCGCACACATCGATGACCTAAGATCAGATGGCATACTCCAAAATGCTCGTGAAGGGATATCCGTCCGCTTCGCCCACGATATCTTCTTCGAATGGGCCTTTTTCTATGTCTTGGCTGATCGCGGGGCCCAATGGATGGAAGAGATTAAGGCTTCCGGGGAGCCGCCAGCGGTCGCGCGCGTCGTCGAACTCTCTTCCCAATGGGAGTACACACAGGGAAAAGAATGGTGCGCCTACCTCGCCAAAACCGAGGGTTCGGACCTTAGATCACAATGGCTGCGTGCTTGGCTAGTCGGTCCCCTCGGAACTGCGAAGTTCGAAGCTGATGAGGACCAGTTTGCGACGGCCATCTTTGCCGACGACTTCCGGCTTTTCAGAAAGGTGCTTGTCTGGTTTCAAGCTGAAAAGACCACTCCGAATGCGAACATCCTCGCTGGTGCGCTTCCACCGGATCAACGCCAACGATTCGCTGATCTTCTCGGTTGGCCTTCCGACTTCGCCGCGTGGCGTCGCCTCATCAACTTTATCCTCAGACGCATTTCGGATATACCGCAGAGGCTCTATCCGGAGATCGTCGCTATCTTCGAGGTCTGGCAAAATGCACTTGCAGATTTGCCCAATCCAACGTCTCGCGCTCTGCTGCAGCAATGCGCCACCTGGCTCGCCACCATGCCCGACCCCGGTGGCTTTCAAAAATCCCTCTCTCAACTCCTCTTAAAATCGTCGAGATCTGAGCCGATCTTTGCCGCCGACTACTTGCAGCGGGTGGCCAACTCAGAGCGTATCCGTGACGACGCTTTTCACGACATCATCGTCTACTCACCTGTCCTCGCCCAATCACTCCCTCAGTCGGTCGTCGAACTTTCATTGGCGTTCCTGCGAGAGGAACTACCAGACGAGCAAGTCGCCCGCGAAAGACAGGAACTTCATCGTGCGGCCGAGTGGCGCAAAACAGTCCTTGCCAAGCCGAAAGCTGAGCGCACGCGCCAAGAACAAATGTCACTTTCGTTCGGACATTCTCTGCGAGCCATAGGTGATTTTAGTTTCCACGACTGTGAAAGGCTATCGATCCACGATGACCATCAAAGTTTCTTGCCTCCTTCACCGCTTCGAGAGCCCTTTTACTCACTTTTTAAGTTTTCACCCGCCGAGGCTTTGAGACTCCTTCGGGAACTATGCAATCACGCGATGACCGCGTGGCGACAACTACATTGTTATTCACGATATCATGAAAATCCCCCCGGCACACCTATACCGCTTGAACTGAGGTTTCCCTGGGGTACCCAGAAATTCTGGGGTACTGACCGGGAGTATCTTTGGTTTCGTTCTACATGGGCGCCCAATGCCATCGGCTGCGGGTTTATGGCACTCGAAGAATGGTGCTTCACCGAGCTTGAGCGTGGTCGGCCCGTTGATGAGATAATCCAGCAAATCATAGAGGGAAACGAATGCATCGCCATCCTAGGCATTGCGGCAATGCTTGCGCTCAATACCGAAACTGTGTCCGAAACGACATTGCCACTCTTCATCTCACAACGTTTGCTAGCTGCCGACCAACATCGATGGGAGCAAGATATTGCTCCGACTACTAATCTAATAGGTTTTACATCTCGCACCGATAAACCTCACGTTGATGCGATCCAAGCAGCAAATGCCAGGCCGGTTCGCAAAAAGCAGCTTAGTTGGATGGTGCCTATGTTTGTTTTTGCGACAGGACCGATCCGTAACCAAACCCGCAATGCGATTCTCGATTTCAAGAATAATTTGCCTTTTCAGTACGAGGAGCAGCGCAATATTCCAGAGGTAAGGAAACACCTCATGGAACAAGCCATTAAATATGCCGAGTTTACAGACCCGCACAACTATCAGGCCTACCGCACGGAAAAGGATTCAGACCAGCTAACAATTGTCCACGTTAGTCCTTCCGATGCTGAACCTGAAAATATCGCCAGGGTCGAAGAGGCAACTAAATATCTTAATCTGACCAGCTTGTGGACGTGGGCGTGCAAGTCATTTGAAAAGAAGGGACTCAACGACAGTTACGATATTCAAGATGCCATTGCAATGGCCAGAGAAGCTGACGCCAACGATTTATTCAAACAACCGAAAGATGAGAACGAAGAAGTGCAGTTGGGTATACGTCGAGGTGCAGTTGCCGCCACCGCTGCCATCGCGCTCACATTTCGAAAAGGGTGTAGTCAAGAAGATCTCAAGTGGGCTCGTGATGTATTAAAACGTGCTATCCTTCTGCCAGAAAAGCCCGATTTGATGCAGTCTCCCAGTTCCATTATCCCATGGCATCAGGCGATCTACGTGGCGCGCGGCATCGCAGCGGATATCCGCGAAAGTACAGCGGAACGCGGTGCGATTCGCGACCTTCTTGGGCTGATTGCGCACCCATTGGAGATTGTTTCATTAGCCGCGCTTGAAGAATCGTGTAAGCTTTGGTCCAAGGATCCCAGATTGACTTGGGCGGCGCTGGTCTTAGCATTTTCGCTCTGTCACGTCCCACTACGGCCGCGCAGCCAGGCCCGTCAACACAATGAAGCACTCCATTCGATGAGTGAAGCGCAAGCGGCGATCGATGCGGCGCTTGAGTTCTACGAGAATGGAAGCGGATGGGCTTCCCTTCCGTTACCGCCTCCAGCCTGGGTGAAAGTCGAACAAGGAAAGAGCCGACGTGGGCATCAAAGCTATGAAGATATCGATGCTGATGATGCTACCGACGCAGCTGAGGCATGGGGTGAACCAAACGTTATTTGGCATTCCAAGCAGGCAGCAAAAATTCTTAAGCACATCCCCTTTGATAAGGTTCTGCAAAGTAGCGCAATGAACTCACTTCTCGATTTCCTCGCTGGTGTTCTCGACTGGACCAATCAAAAGAATGAGCCAGCATGGGTGAAGCCTGGACGCCGAAATAAATCATCAACCCAGATTTTCGAGTGGACGCATACGCTTGGATCGCGGCTGGGCCAGGTGGCTGGTTTTATCCCGCTTGCCGACTTTCAAACCCGCTTCCTCGACCCGATTCTGAACCTCAAAGGCGACAATTGCTGGGCTCTCCTTTCCCCCTTCGCGAGTACTTATGTCTGCGCCTATGTGTACGATGCGCCGGTCGTTCCAGCCGATGCAATCGTGATGCTGAACCTGTGTCTTGAACGTCTTTTACAGGATTCCGTTTTCAAACGCGACACTTACCGGAGTGGTGAACTCACAGGTTTCGATCAGCCTGATCTTGTTCGCACTTTAATGTTTGTCTCCGTCGAAGGCGCGGACTTAGCTGCTCGCTACGTCAATGGTGACTGGTCAGAAATTGACCGTATCCTACCCCTGATCAATCGATTCGTTCGCGCCAGCGGATGGGCCGCTTCTGTGATGGCCCCATTTTTGACGCTCTGTGAACGAGCAAGGGCAAACTATCCAACAGAAGCCTTCGCGGACCAAGTGCTCTCGATTATTAATAACGGACCCGACAACCTAAAGGGTTGGCATGGAACGTTCATTCCGGCACGTATTGCGGAGCTTGTTCAGTACTTCGCACATCGTGATACGCCCATGAAAATGGCTCTTGCTCAGAAGTTCCTGCGGATTCTCGACATTCTAGTCGACATGGGCGACAGGCGAAGTGCAGCGCTTCAGCTTAGCGAGGCATTTCGCGAAGTTCGGTTGGCCTCCTAATAGGCGACCACACTGTTATAGTTACTGAAATGCGCATTTCCGTGGCTAATGGCGGGATGGATGTCGATATATTGTCATATAGTTTTTTATATCAGAATCATTCTTTTATTTTCGTTTCTAATATCCCAAGCAACCGGCGACACCATCTGAACTTTTCAAGCTCTTTTTTAAATCGTTTTTGATCACTTTTAGCCCATGTGGAATCTTTAAATTCATTGTTCTGCAATAGATCTAATAATTCCTGGACAACGAGATTTCTATCCCCTTGCTCCATCGTTTCTAACGCTTTCAAGACCATATCCAAGCATTTTTCTTTTGTATAAAGGGGACGGTCTTGCTTAATTACCTATTGTGTACAGAGACGGTATCCACCTGATACGTGACTTTTCCTGGGGGAGGAGTGTAGTGGGCCCCTCACCCAACCTCTCCCCGCTGGCACGGGGCGAGGGGAAATACATGCTGTTATTTTGATACCTACCTTTACCCTCTCTCCACCCACTTATCTTTTTCCATAAACTTCTTCAAATCAAATCCTTTTTGATCTGTTTCAAGTCGTTTGAGAAGCAATTTGAATAATTTATCTGGCGTGATTTCCAGGGCGACGGATAGCCGTAGAATATTGCGAAAGGCCATGTTGCGTCCGCCTAATTCAAGATCAGCAATATAGGAACGGTTTACACTAGCCCGTTCGGCCAACTGTTCTTGAGTAAGGTGAAGCTTGTAGCGTAAGTCCCTTATAATATGACCTAAGGTAACTTGGATTATATTTTTCTCTTTAGATTTTGAAGGCATAGGGCAACATTAGAGGTTTGTAGAAAATAAGTAAATGGCAAGTTATGTACAATTGGCTTGATCTCCTTTTATGAATTGGATATACTCTTGGTAGCAAATTAGTAACAAAAGGAAGATTTTTATGCCCCACTCCCCCAATCTCTCCATCACCATCTACCCCAGCACTTCGAACTTATCCGCTATTATCGGCATAGCCCGGGTGACCATTGACAACCGTATCCTGCTCAAGGAGATTCCTATCTTTCATTGGGCCGGAGAGTACACATGTATGATGGAGGCCAAGCCCGTGGCGGCCTGCCCGGAGAAGATGGATCTAACCATGGTCAATGAGATTGTGTGGAGCTTGCGGGCGGTCATAGAGATGGCGGTGGTGGAAGAAGTGAAGAGATTAAAAAACGGGACAAGATAAAAGGGAATAGGCATATTAAATTTAGGATCAGCAATATTATGCCGATAATTTAAGGGGATCATAAAAACTTTAAAATTATACTTGTAGGCAATAAAAAGCTGAGATATACTCTATTTAGAAATTATTGGTGTCCTATATTAGCCCCGTCGGTTCTCGCCCTTGTCGAGAACTCACCTCTCTTTGAGAGGGTATGACGGGGCTATTTTTTTGGGGTAAAAAGTTGCGACTCATCGTTATCTCCGATGAATCAGGATGTTTGGGAACAACCTATTCTGGAGCCACAAGAAATTACATCATTTCAATGGCGTGCTTTCCCGGCGAAGAATCGATGAAGAAATTCATTGAAATCGCCCGCTCCTGCTCAAGAAAATATCTTAAATCCCGTTTGCGAAAATGGTCTGAGTTAAAGAAAGTCGCTAAAGACGATCCTTGTGCCCTTGAGGGTTTTGTTACGGAGCTTTTATCGGGAAATAACAGAGACTATATTTGCCTTCTAGGTTTTTATATTCTAAATAAATCAGAAGTAGAATGCGGACAAAAATTGACAGACAAAGCAATAATAGCCGGGCATGCACAAAATGGTTATTTATATGGATTTAAAAGAATATTTCCTTTTGTAAAAAAACTTAATTTCCATCAGCCAGGATCATATTTGTTCAATAACCCCAAAGTGGATTGGTTCATTGATATTAATGACCGTAAGTATCAGGATAAAATCAAGGTACAGATTCATGATTTGGCGCGAGAAAAAAAAGTAATACTGGGCGGCCCTTATTTTATTCCCAAAAAATCAGAAAAATATTCAGATGAAGCTAGAGCGATCAAAATAATAGATATAATCGGGGGGATCGTTTCGAAGTCTTTTGATGAATATACGGCTAACAATACTTGTACTGCAAAAGATTGCTTTCAATCTTCGTTGTGCATTAATCCCTATAAAAACCTGTGGGAGAAAATATTAAACACAACTATGAATATAGACATTATATTTAATGATCAAAAAATATGGAAGTGGGATGGAATAATTTATGCACCTTATTGTAACAGGAAAAAACATGAGCGGTTTTTAAAGAAAGACGGATATTTTGTTTGAACCAGCAAAGAAATTATCCCCCCATCAACCCCGCTCCACCCACTTATCTTTTTCCATGAGTTTCTTCCAATCAAATCCCTTATGATCCGCTTCCAGTTGTTTGGCCAATAATTTCATGAACTTGTCCGGCGACACCTCAAGGGCTGCAGCTAGGCGAAAGAAAGTGTTCTACGGGACGTTAACAACTTAACAACTTTATATTTTTTCGTTCACAAATCTCCCTTCCTTTTTCGAACCATTTCGATACCGCTTGTTCTTTGGCGCTCACTTAAATGTCTGTTACCCTGGTAAATTCAGTCGTTTTTGTCGTGGCATGGTGTAATTATAACTGCATTTATTTGGAACTGTCTATTAAGTTGTTATGTTGTTAACGTCCCCTAGAACTTATTCGACTTCAAAAAAGGTACTTACTTCTCAGGAATCATTAGTTAGGTTCGTCCCATATCCACATATGCCCAGCAGGAACTAGTCGACTGTAAATTGTGTTTGGACTGTCGGAATGTTTTGGTATCCTATCAGTTCAAAGGCGACGGTATAGGTCTGACCCGGTTTCAACGAGGAAGAGGTACGTCCGCTGAACACCTTGGTTTCATGCGGCCCCACGAGGAAAGCTGAAACGGCAGGTTGAACGATCCTCGGCCATGATAGGACTTCATTGCCAGTTGCGTCTGTAATTTTGCCGGCAATCTGCTGTTGGTTTACAAATTTAAAACGCAAGTACCTGTCATTGAATTCATTCTTTAGATGTAGCTCATACGAGATGAATTCCTGATTGGCCTGTACATCATTCAAACGAAAAGTGACCGATGGCTGAGGGAGGGGTGACGACTTCACGTCATAAACTGATGGCCTTTCTCCCATACGTATTTGGATGAGGTCCTCAACCTTGACTGTCCCATTAACGGCACGCTCTGAGATGAGTTTTGTTTCAACCAAGATGGCCATGGCTTTGTCCAGTGTATCAGGGACTTGGAATGAGAGCCACTTTCCGTCCTTGGATAACATCGGATTCCTTAGAGCACCTACTATCCTGGTCATGCTTTTATTATCCAAATTCTTCCAAAAGTGTTCGTTTCCCGGATTTGATGAGTGAGGCGGCATGTCGTATAAATAACTCCGCTCTTGTTCGGAAAAAGCCCAATGGTGTGGTCGTCCCTGAACGAGTTGCTTTACAGGCCCTTGGCCTTCTTTGGCGTAGAGCGTCCAACCACCTGCTTTGGTATAGCCGAAAAACGCCAGCGAATCCTTTCCGGTCCAATAGATTCCATCGCTGGGCATCTTGGCTACAGTAGAAATCATTTCACTGGAGATATCAACAACTTCTATCGTATGAAAATACTTAGATTGATTGTTCACTTTCTCCGGATGGTAGGTTCCAAAGGCAAGTCTCTTCTGATCGGTAGCCCAGGCGAGATTGTCTATCCAAAAGCCTTTGGTATACGTTGTAAGTTTTGTTGTATAATTACCGATATCCGCGAGTGACCGATTCTTGTAATCCTTGACATACTCAATAACATTAAAAAGATAGAGATTTTCAGTAAAATTAGAAAGAACCGGGCGTTCACTTTCTTTCTTGTTTCGTGATACAAAGGCGAATTTACTTTCATCCAAAAGCCAGGTAGCATGATGAGAAAAATTCAACTTAAATTTTATGGGGATTTTTTCTCCGGTTTTGAGTTTCACAATGTGAATGCCTTCCATTCCGCGGAGAAGGGCGTAAGTGCGCTGAGGTGACACCGATGTCACACGTTCAGAATGTGAATTGGCGATAAGTTTTTTGGCGTCGCCGCCTCGAGTTAGGTGCCAATACTCAGAGGCACTGTTTCGGTACAGAACGCCTGCGTTGTCCGAGTCAAAGGTGGTTACGATGCCGGAGAGCGTTCCTCTTTCGACGAGTTCAGCGTGAACGGAACCATCCAATATAAGCCCACATAAGAGCAGGCTATAAGTTAACTTTTTCATGGTTTGCCCCTTTCTTTAAAAAATGCGCCGGAAATACGGGTCAACGGGACGTTAACAACATAACAACTTAATTGCCCCTCCTGCCCAGGGACGGCATCCACCCGAGATTCGACTTTTTTGGGGGAGGAGTATACTGGGCCCCTCACCCAACCTCTCCCCGCTGGCACGGGGCGAGGGGAAATACATGCTGTTATTTTGATACCTACCTTTACCCTCTCTCCACCCACTTATCTTTTTCCATGAGTTTCTTCCAATCAAATCCCTTATGATCCGCTTCCAGTTGTTTGGTCAATAATTTCATGAACTTGTCCGGCGACACCTCAAGGGCTGCAGCTAGGCGAAAGAAAGTGCGCAGGGCGATATTGCGGCCGCCGATTTCAATATCCCCAATATAGGTGCGGTCCAGGCCGGCTTTTTCGGCCAGCTGACTTTGGGTAAGATTCAGCTTGAAACGCAATGTCCGAATGACATGGCCCATGCTCTTTTGAATGATGTTTGATTCTTTAGACTTAGTAGGCATGGCAGTAATCTAATTCCTTGCAGAAAATTAGCAAACAGAAAGTTAGCCACATAAAAACCTTGACCTTAAACCGAAGGATTGGCATAATATGGAAAATAAGCCACACAAGGAACGCCCCATGCCCCAATCCCCCAATCTCTCCATCACCATCTACCCCAGCACTTCGAACTTATCCGCTATTATCGGCATAGCCCGGGTGACCATTGACAACCGTATCCTGCTCAAGGAGATTCCTATCTTTCATTGGGCCGGGGAGTACACATGTATGATGGAGGCCAACCCCGTGGCGGCCTGTCCGGAGGAGATGGATCTAACCATGGTCAATGAGATTGTGTGGAGCTTGCGGACGGTCATAGAGATGGCGGTGGTGGAAGAAGTGAAGAGATTAAAAAACGGGACAAGATAAAAAAGGACTATTCACAGGGAGGCACGGGGGACGGGGAGGAAGGGAAAAAATTAACATTTTTCGAAAGAAAATTGCTGTTTTCCGGTCCAATAATTTAAACCTTGGCGCCGGCATCCCTGTTTTGGCGCGCGGCTATTTAAATTATTAAGCTATTGATATGTAGTACCGAATATAGTACCATAAAAAGAAGGACATTTCATGACCAAGCTGGATAAACTCTTATTTGCAGTCATGGATAAGAGAAGAGAGATTAGGTACTCGGAAATTGTCAAAGTATTGTTGAAACTGGGCTATGTGGAAAGACAGGGCAAAGGCAGCCATACGGTTTTTTCACATCAGAAATATACCACCATCACATTGCCCAGGAATAATCCTGTAAAGCGCTGTTACGTGGAACAAGTGCGAACTGTGCTTGCGCGCTATCTTAGCGGAGAGGAATGATAACCATGGCTGGTAGGAATATCAAAGCCGATCTCTTAAAGTATATTAAATTGAAGTACCGTGTGGATTTAATTCCGGATAATCAAGACGGCGGTTATGTTGCGGTCATCCCTGATCTGCCCGGCTGTGTATCACAAGGTGAGACGGAGGAAGAGGCGTTAAAAATGATTGCCGAAGCCAAGGAGGTTTGGCTGGAGGAAGAATTAAGGCGAGGACGATCGATCCCATTGCCCCGGGAAAAATATAGTGGAAAATTCAATGTGCGGGTTCCGAAAACGCTGCATGAACGTCTTGCCTTGGAGGCAGAGCGGGAAGGCGTCAGCCTGAATACGGAAGTGATTGCTATATTAGAACGTGGTCTCGCCAGATCGTGATTGAAGTCAACAGGACGTTAACACCATAACAGCTTAATAGCCCCTCCTGCCCAGGGACGGCCTCCATCCGAGATTCGGCTTTTCTTGGGGGAGCAGTGGTCCGGGCTCAGCCTTCTCCATAAATAAAATTGCAAGCTGGATCGTCAAAGACCACGGGAAAAAGTGGTGCCCATCTCTTCCGCTGGTTTTATTCCGTTGCCAGCATAATCAATGCAAAAATAATCAGCTGATAAAAATGGAAACTTAGGATTAATTTGTTGATGCTGGTTGAAAGTTTGGGAATGAAAAACAAGTGATAAAAAGAATAAAGAAGAACAACCCCATCGACTATTAATAAAAGTATGATCAACCAACTTTTGTTAAAAATATTAAAAAATGGATATAGAAAAGTGCACAAGATCGTGGCTAAGATCCAATAAAACACCAACCTTCTATTTTTAAGCTGGTCGGAAGTGGATAAAATTAAAGGCATCTTTGCCGATTCAAACTCATTCTGATATTTTAAATGCAGAAGAAAAACATGAGGGATTTGCCATAAAAATACAAATAAGGCAATAAAGACAATTTTATAATTAAACATCGACCCGCCGGCCGCGGTCCAGCCCATGATAGGCGGGATAACCCCACAAATGGCGCCTAAAAATACGGCATATTTTGTTTTCATTTTTAAAGGCGTGTAAACCGCACCATACCACAGCAAATTAAAAGCCCCTAAAACGGCTGTTAATAAATTTGCGCCCAAAAGTAAAATGAGCAAGCCCGAAAGGCAAGTTGAACATATAAACAACCAACTACTTTTTATGGAAATAGCCTGTGCCGGCAAGGGCCTGTTTTGGGTACGCGGGAGGAGGGCGTCCAAGGCTCGCTCCTGATATTGATTCAAGGCAGAAGCGGCATTGGAAAGCAAAAATATTCCCAGCAAAAGCATGAAGGCCTTTAAATTAAGCCGGCCCTCATAAAAAATAAAGCCGATCAAGCCGGAAAGGGCCACGGCCAAAGAAAGATAAAAACGGGAAAGGGAAGAATAAATTTTCCAAAGGTTCATATCAGGTTAAGGCTGTCAACAGCACTTAATTCCTTTTCAGTTTCAGGAAGCGCTGCTTGCAAGCCTTCGTGAACCACCAATGCCGTGAGCGCGGCCCAAAGCAAGGTTGCCGTGGAAACGCGGATGGCCATCAGGGACCAGGGAAAGCCATGGGCTGCCGCCAGCTCACTGGCACCTATGGAGGTGATCAGCAATAGGAAGGCAGCGGTAGCCAAAAACCGCCGTGGGGTTTGCAGACGCGATTGGGTCCAGGACGTTATGGCCACCAGGAAGACGAGCACGACGGCCACGTTGGATAAAAGGAAGTGCCCTGTTCGCAGCCAAGACCCATGGCCGGCCAGGGATAAGGCATGGTTCCACAGGGGCAGGCCCAGGCAGTTGGCAGGGCTGGGGATGCCCACGGAAAGACCGGATAACAAGACCACATACAATACGGCAGTGGCACTAAGCGCCAACTTGGAAAAGGGATCCCGGAAGCCAAGGCGGATAGTGCCCTGAGGATGGCGCAGGAGATAAAGGCCGACCTGAACCATGGTGACCATCAAGGCCAGCACCATCAGGGCACTGGCTACATCCACGGCCGCGACGATGGGCGACACGGAGCCGAGAACAACCAAGGCGCCCACGGTGGAAACAACGGCAAGCAATACCATCGTCAGAAGCGGCGGCACCAGGAGCCAGGGCCGGGCACGGAACTTAAGCAGTCCTATGACGGCCAGGGCCACGACCAACAGACCCACAATGACCGCCATGACCCGGTGCAGGTATTCGACGAAGGCCCCCAGTTCAGCCGGAGGCAGGATACTCCCGAAGGTTGAGGGCCAATCAGGGATGGCTTTGGCGGCCCCCATGAAGCTTACAGCGCCTCCCAAAACCATAAGAATACACACCGACGCCAAAGCGATGGAGGCCAGTAAAGTATAAGCTTTTAAAGATGTCATGGTTGTTACCCCTTCCCGTATTGTTCAATGCCGTTGTTTGAGCTTGCTCAAGGCACCATATGATACATATCCAGATGATGCATAATCCAAATGGAAGCGCCCACTAAGATGGCCAGAATAATCAGCGTATAATAAAAGATGGTAAGTTTGAAGGGCTCGTCCGACGCCTTGTGAAGGCGAAGAAATAAGGTCAAGTGCACGGCCATTTGCGTTACCGCCAGGGCACTGATCACCACGATGGCCATGGTTGCGGAAAGCACCTTATTCATTACCAGAATAAAGGGCACCACGGTCAGAAGAAGGGACAGCAGGTAGCCGATGGTGTAATCCCGGAGTTCTCCGGGCTTGGCGTGAGGAACATAAGGATTATTCATTTACATTGCCCCCATAAGATAAACAAAGGTAAAAAGACAGATCCAGATAATGTCCAGAAAGTGCCAGAACAAGCCCAGCGTCTTTACTCGAATGCTGGTGGCCGGTGTAAGCCCTTTGGCGGCAAGCTGTACGGCCAGGACCGCCATCCAGAGGAGGCCCACACTGACGTGAAGGCCATGGGTCCCCACGAGCGTGAAAAAGGCGGATAAAAAGGCGCTTGTCCCCGGTCCATGCCCGGCTGCCACCAATCCTGAGAATTCATGGATTTCGTGGGCCACAAAGCCGGCGCCAAGAGCAAAGGTGACGGCCATAAACCCGAGCAACCATCCGCGCCTGCCTTTGGCGGCCGATACGGTGGCCAGGCCGTAAGTAAAGCTGCTGGTGAGAAGGAAAAAAGTTTCCATCAGAACCCCACGCAGATTAAAGAGTTCCTTTCCCGTGGGCCCGCCTGCATAATTCCGGGAAAGAACGGCATAAGTCACAAACAAGGTTCCAAACAGCACTAAATCACTCATGATATAAGCCCAGAAGCCGAATAAGCGGGTAGAAGCAATTTCGCTCCCCCCGTAGATGGGCTCTTGTACAGTTGAATTGCTCATGAATTCCTCTCTTTTCGCTTAATGCCCGGCCTGCCCCATTGAGGCGGCCAGGTCTTCCCGCCGGACTTCTTCAGCGCTTATCATTTTATAAATATGATCATTGGACGTGCGGATAATCAAGGTTACGATAACACCGATCACGCCGAAGATGGCGAGCCACCAGATCTGCCAAATCATGGCAAATCCGAAAAGCAGACTGAAGACGCCGATAAAAAGACCGGCCGACGTATTACACGGCTCCATAATATCCTTATAGTCTTGAGGCGCTTTCCCTTGGCCGCTTTGCTTCGCCGCCCAAAACGCATCGCGTTCGGTGACCGTGGGAATAATGGCAAAATTGTAACTCGGTGGCGGTGAAGGCACGGACCATTCAAGGGTGCGGCCGTCCCAGGGGTCTCCCGTGAGATCCCGGTTTTGCTTGCGCTGGCGTATGCTCACGATCAATTGAATGGCCATGGTAAGTAAGCTGAGCGCAAAAACGGTCACGCCAAGGGCCGCTATCCAGAGCAAAGGCCGCCAGGCGGGGTTCTCTGTATAATTAAGCCGCCGGGTCATGCCCATAAACCCCAGAATATACATCGGTCCAAAAGTGAGAACAAAGCCGCTGGCGAACAGCCAGAAGGCGGATTTGCCCAGGCGCTCGTGAAGTTTAAACCCAAAGGCCTTTGGGAACCAGTAGATGAAACCGGCCATGGCGCCAAATACAGTACCGCCGACGATCACATTGTGAAAGTGAGCAATCAAAAACATGCTGGCATGCAGTACGAAATCAGCGGGCGGCATGGCGAGCATCATGCCCGTCATGCCGCCGATGGTAAAGAGCACCATAAACCCAAGCGTCCAGAGCACAGGCGTATGATACCGGAGTCTGCCCCGAAACATGGTAAACAACCAATTTAATATCTTCACGCCCGTGGGGATGGCAATCAGCATGGTCGATATGCCAAACACGGCGTTCACATTGCCGCCGGCGCCCATGGTAAAAAAGTGATGAACCCAAACCGAATAGGAAAGCACCACGATGGCCAGGGTGGCCATCACCACGGACTTGTAGCCAAACAAGGGGTTACCGCTGAAGGTGGCTGAAGTCTCGGCAAATACTCCAAATGCAGGCAGGATCAGGATATAAACCTCAGGATGGCCCCAGGCCCAAAAAAGGTTCACATACATCATGGGGTTGCCGCCAAGCGCATTGGTAAAGAAGTGCATGCCCGCAGTGCGGTCAAGGGCTAAAAGTCCCAGGACCACGGTGAGCACGGGAAAAGCGCCAATGATCAGTACGGAACTGAAAAAAGCCGTCCAGGTGAAAACCGGCATCTTCATCAAACTCATGCCGGGCGCGCGCTGCCTCAGTATGGTGACCAAAAAATTGATGCCCGTGAGCAGGGTTCCAATCCCCGATATTTCAACACTCCAGATGTAATAATCGACGCCCACCCCCGGGGAAAAGCCGATTTCCGTGAGGGGGGCATAGCCGGACCACCCGGCTTGGGAGAACTGCCCAATGCCCAGGGAAAGGTTGGCAAGCACGGCGCCCACCACAAACAGGTAAAAGCTGATGGAATTCATGAAAGGAAAAGCCACGTCGCGGGTGCCGATTTGCAAGGGCACCACAATATTAATCAGGCCGATCAGGAGTGGCATGGCCATAAACAGAATCATGATGGTGCCATGAGCGCTGAACACCTGGTTGTAAAGCTCGGGACTGAAGGGTCCCTGGCCCGGGCCAAAGGCCACGGCCTGCTGGGAGCGCATCATCACGCCGTCAATAAAAGCGCGCAGCCCCATCATGCTGGCCACCACGATATACATGACGCCGATTTTTTTATGATCCACCGAGGTCAGCCATTCTTTCCACAGCCACCTCCATCTGTGCAGGTAGGTGATCAGAAGGGCCACGGCGATGACGGCCAGTACAAGAAATATAAAAGCGCCAAACGTAAGCGGGTCTTTCAGGGGAAGCGCGGCCAGGCTCAGTTTACCAAACATGATCTCTCCTCTAGAGGCGTTTTTACAGCCACGTGGTTCTTAGTGTCCATAGGAATAGTCACTAATGACATCGGAAAAAAGCTTGGGATCGGCGGTCGAATAATAGGCCACCGGGTTATTTTTGCTGGACAGCTTCAGCCGGAGATAGGCCTGTTGGTCCAAATGCAAAGGAGCCGTCCGCGCGGTTTGGATCCAGGCCTCAAACTGTTCCGCCGGCAGGGCCCGGGCGGTAAACTTCATGCCGCTGAAGCCGACCCCGCTAATGTTGGCGGAAAATCCCGCGTAGTCGCCGGCCTGGTCGGCAATCAGAAACAATTCGGACCGCATCCCGGCCATGGCATAGATCTGGCTGCCGAGCTGGGGAATGAAAAAAGAATTCATGACCGTATCCGAGGTGATGAGAAAGTGGACGGGTACGTTCACGGGAAAGGCAACTTCATTGACAGAGGCCACCGTTTGATCGGGGTAGACGAACAGCCATTTCCAGTCCAGCGCAATGACCTGGATCACCAGGGGCGTACCCTTGCCTTCAATCGGACGGAAAGGATCAAGCCGATGAGACATGGTCCAGGAGATAACGGACAGGATGCAGACAATCAAGGCCGGGGCCAGCCACATGGACGCTTCCAGAAATTTCGATTTCAGAGGTTTCGGGGCGGAGGTTCCGTTCTTCCTAGAGGCACGGTATTTCCAGGCAAACAGCAGCGTTAAAAAAATAACCGGAATAACGATGAGCAGCATCAGCCCTCCGGTGACGAGGATCACCATTTCCTCTTCCCGGCCGATCTGTCCTTGGGGATGAAAAAGCACGGCCTCCGAACAACCGGTTAGCAAAAGTAATATTAGGGGCATAAGATAAATCCAGATTTTATGACGCCACATATGGTGGAATTACCTCACTTTCATGGACACAAGAGAGTGGCCATTGGCTTGGAAATGAACAATCCTTAAATTCCTCCCCCCGGGAGGTGGGCCCTTGTGATCATAAAAGATTTAGGCGTATTTTAACAATGAAAAATTGCCTGCCGGAATACCCTATGACCTTAAAAAATTGACTTAATGCCCTGTCTGGTCATTCCAAGCCGATCCCGTTATCCAAGGCGGGGCTGATTTTCCAGGCTCTTCTTGGGGGACTCCAGGTATTACCTAATTACTTATTTGCCCGCTGGCTTGGCGGTTGGCGCCAGGTCCTCTTGCATTCCCTCCGATACAGGTTAACGTTGTCCCTCTTTTTAATGAAAAGAATACGGATTTATGGTCTAACCCTCGCCGGCGATGGCAAAGGCCAATTAAGGATTGGCGAGGTCCAAGATTAGGCCTTAGGATAAAGCTCCTGACAGTCTTGGGCACCGATAAACCAATTTTCTTTTTCCACTTCATCAATAATCACGGTGACGGCTTCTGATTGGCAACCGATATTCTTGACCACGGCAGCGGTGACATCATTGGCCAAAGCCTTTTTAACTTCCTGTGATCTTCCTTTCCAAACTTCAACGCGAACAATAGGCATGGATAAATTCCTCCTCTGGATGGACATACTCCGGCACTTTACCCGGCTGCGCCGGAAGGGCGAGAGTGTATGGTGGTGCCCCGGGCTTTGGCCCAGGGGTTCTACCGGGGCATTAGTGCAGTTGTCCCTGTTATTTTACGTGAACAATTTTTTCCAAGGCATCCAGCCAGGTTTGCAAACCCGGATAGTTGCGGACAAAAGACTTTTCCGATGTCAGTATTTGCCGGATTTGGGCCGCAATGGCTTTTGCGTTCAGCGCTATTTTACTACTGTCAAACACCCATTTCAACTTATTAGGATCACCAATCAGGGCCATATCTTTGAGGAACTGTTTTCTGACCGTTCGGCTGTATAAACGCTGCCAGGATTTCAACTCATAGCGCATGCCGCCAACCACGATATCAATTTCTCGGGCAGATTTACCACCCGGTAAAAAGGCCAGTTTTCTTTCAAAGGACATATAGCGTTTGGCTTTGGGCACTTTTTGTATGAGTTCTTTTGCAAAGCGGATAACAAAAGCAGCACCCTTACGTTTGTTCCCTTTGGCCAGCCAGTCCTGCACTACTTTTTCAAAACCAGGGGCAGAATGAAAATCATTAATGAAGTCAACCACCGTCTGTTGGATACTGTGCAAACGCTGCCGCCAGGCACCGGTGAAGAGACCGGACTTGGTTAAGGTGGCTTTGGCTTCATCGCTCAGCCGTTTCAGTCCGCCTGCGTTTTGCGGCCGCATGGTTGGGGATACCACCGATGCCGGTGATTCTGTCGCAGGCCGGGCGGTTGCTGACCTTGCTTTTGCCGGCGCGGCCGGTGTTTCAACCGGCGCGGCACTTGCCTTTGGTGCCGGCGCGGCCCTGCCGGCCCGGCCTCGTTTGGAAGTGGGCAGTCCCGGTTCGGAAGGCATAAATAAGGTTTCTCCCGCAATGTAGGGCACAACCTGCGTGGCCGTTATTTTCATAATATCAAAATTGGCTGTCATCAATGTCTTCAATTTCTTATTGGCTTGCTCCAACGACAGCCCCTGAGCCATTAAATGCAAGACATAGAGCCGTTGTTTGATTTCACTATTGGCCATAGCGAAGACGTACTCGTGTTGATCCATGGCCGGCCGGTTCAAAATAAATTTGGCATACCAAGGTATGTTGCCGATGCGGCTGGAATAGGTTGTCCAGTTTGCTTTCAGGATCATCCCGTTTAAAGGTATTAAAAATCCCTGAATATCATAGGCATCGGAGCCATCGAGATATCGGATATGTACCGTCTTTTCTTTGATCGTGGCCACCAAAGACTTTGGTCCTTTAAATAAATGGGGCTTGTTTAAATAGGCCAGCACCAAGGCAGGCAATCCTTTTTCTTTCATCTTCTGCAAGGCTTTCTTTTTGGCTTCCCGGGATTTTAATTTTTTCATTTCTCGTTTATAAAAGGCTTGTAAGGCGCGGTCATGCAAAGTTTCTTTCAGCCGTTCCCGGGCTCGTTTTAATCGGTATAGGTCTTCCGTATTTTCGACCTGGGCCTTTATCCAAGCCTCGATATGGGTTAGTTCCAGTTTGATTTCCTCATCGGTCAGCTGATCGGTATTCAAATTACTATCGAGAGAAGCCGGTTCCGGCGGCCGGGCGGCTTCTGCGTTTGGCCTTTGCCGCCGGCGCTTTTCTGCTTGCCACTGTTTTAAGGCCTGGCTCATAGCATGGGTTTGTTCATTGTTTTCCACCTGGCCGGCCAGCCACACCTCAATCCGGCGTATTTCATTATCCAATTTAGCATCTGAATACTGCGCGGCCACTGACCGGGGCAGTGGTGCGGCCAGGGCTTGCGCAGGCATGTCCGCCTGCTTTTTCTTTTTAACCGCTCTTGGCCTTGGTTTTGAAGCCGGGCCACCGCCTGATAACAGCGGCTCTATGATTTGTAAAGCCGTCTCCAATTTATAACGTTCTTCACTGCTGCCTTCATGGGCAGCATCACTAAGCCATTGACGTATAAGATTATATTCGCGGTAAAGGTCGACGGAGGACATAGACGGGTAATTCAGGGTTTCCACCAATGACCGCGGCGACCGCGCCAGACCGGGGGCACACTGTTCTTTAACGGTGAGGGGCTGCCTGGCATTGGTTAGCTTACCGGCAACATCGCGGGCTTCTTTTTCCGTACGCTTATCGAAGTGTATCCTTTTTTGATTACCAAAGGGACCGGCTGCTTGCTGGACCACATGGGTTAATTCATGGGCCAATAAGTGCTGACCGCTGGCCGTATGCGGCGCATATTCTCCGAAGTTAAAGGTAATATGGTTTTTTTGGGTAAAGGCCCTGGCATTGACGGCGCTGGCGCTTGCTTCCGCCGCGGCGCCGGTATGAATCCGTACGGAACTGAAATCATGGTTAAACCGGCTGGACATCCATAGTTGGGTAGGCTCATCCAGGGGCCGGCCGCCGGTGAGAGCGGTAGGCAACGGGGCGATAGTATTGGAGGATAAGGTGTTGTCCCCTTGGCAACGGGGACAGCTGCCGTCGCAGACACATGTGGTTTTCTTCTGGGCCAGGGTGTGGGGTAGGGCGGCACCGGACCGCTGTGGGGGAAGCGGTTGCTTGACGTGGCGCGAAGGTTTATCAGATTTAACGATGCGCTCCATTTTAAGCTCCCTTGTTATTATTGGGGCGACGTCATAACTTTATGATGGCGGAATCGGTTAAGCTACTTTGAATTATATAACATATTATTAGTTCAACAACCAATAGGACAGTATCGTTGGTCAACGCCGGTACTACACGGCCAACGGCGTGGCCATTAAATGGGTTGGAAATAGGCCGGCGTCGGCGGAAGCATTTTCTCGGCATTAACCAAGCGATGGCTTAGGGCAGAGGCTCAACATCCGGCGCGCCGGCCAAGTTGTTGCGCTCATGCCTTCTCAGGGTTCGGCAGCAGAAATGCATAAAAAATAATTGACAAGTTTTGGGACCGGGTATAAGGTTGGCTCGTCGTCCGACAACAGCGTCTCACGCATTCTCTTCTTCTCCCTCTTTCAGTAGTCCTCAACAGTCTCGCAAGGTATTAGCCTTAATCTCACTCAATGCATGGCCAAGGAATCGCGTTCCGTTTAAGGAGCGTCTGTTCTTTGGGCAGTCCTTCTATGGCATGCAGTACTTGGTAGTGGAATTGACACCTTCGTGGTCCACGAAAGGATAGCCGCTATGAGACGTCATGCTTTCCCGCGTATGTTTTCTCTTTTTACCCTTGCCTTTCAAGCCTTGGGTCCGGCACCGCCCGGATGCTGTAACCAAATTTTAACCGTAAGGCCTGCTCTTAAAGCTACTTATCATTTCATTTTCGAAAGGAGGTCATTATGCCTCAGCAGTACACTTATCCCGGCGTGTATGTAGAGGAAATTCCCAGCGGAGTGCACACCATCACAGGGGTGGCCACTTCCATTGCCGCTTTCGTGGATTTCTTCAAGGAAGGCCCCATGGACAAAGCCGTGCGCATTCAAAGTTTGTCCGATTTCAACCGCCTCTTCGGCGGCCTCTCGGCCAAGAGTCCGGCCAGCTATGCCATCAATCAGTTCTTTTTAAACGGCGGCACCGAGGCCTATGTGGTGCGCACGGCCAAAGCCGGCACTTATGCCACGGCGGACATCGAGATTACCGACGGCAGCAGCACGGTGCTGACCGTGTCGGCCCTCAGCCCCGGAGCCTGGGGCAACACCCTGCGGGTGGATATTGATTACAACACCGATGATCCGGCCAGCCTTTTTAATCTTACGGTGACCCGCTATGTCAGTGACGAAGATGATGCCCAGCCGCTCTCCAGCGAACAATTCCTCAACCTGAGCGTCACGGAAAGCAACAGCCGTTATGCGGAAAAAATCATCAACAATGATTCCAAGCTGATCACCGTTACCGTGGCCACCAGTGCCTCGACCATGCCGCTGCCCACGGGTCTGATCAGCGGCAGCCACACCAGCGTGCCCACTGTAACCAGCGGGGAAAAAATGAACGTCCAGATCGGCAGTGAAGCGGCCCTGGAAGTGACGGTCACCTACGACGGCACAGCCACTTTTAATAAATTAAAAAAGGCTATTTCCGCCGGTCTGCACAGCGCCAAAAACTCGGAAGGGGTGACGCCCACGGCTTTTGCGGACGCCACGGTGGAGGTCTATTCGGACGGCACCAATACAGCTTTTCGTATCCTCTCCGGCCGCAAGGCGGACAGCTATTCGCCCATCGAGCAGATTGTGGTGACGGCCAACGGCTCGGATACAGTGGCCGCTGATTTGAAATTAACCAGCGGTACGTCCAATGTGCAGCAATACCCGGTGGGCTTTGACGGCACCGTGCCCTCGGGCGCGGCCATGGTCAAGGATGACAAGGGCGCCGACGGCGACGAGCCGGAAGCAGGCGACCTTATCGGCTCCAGCTCGGAGCCCTTTACCGGCATGTATGCCCTGGAGCTGGCGGACCTGTTCAACATCATGTGCCTTCCCCGGGCGGCCATCATTGCCGATGACTCCAGCGCCGGCGGGGTGACCGCCATGCAGGCGGTTTACAGCAAGGCCCTGGCTTATTGCATTAAGCGGCGTGCCTTTCTAATCATCGATATTCCCAAATCCGTGAACGCCGTGGATGAGATGGAGGATTGGCTCGATGCCAATGCTTCCCTGCGCGATAAAAACTCAGCGGTTTATTTCCCACGCCTGCAAATGCCTGATCCGCTGGATGAATACCGCCTGAAATCCGTGGGCTCCAGCGGCACCATGGCCGGATTGTATTCCCGCATTGACACGACCCGCGGGGTGTGGAAAGCCCCGGCCGGTACGGAAGCCACGTTGAAGGGCGTCAGTGCTTTGGACCTGGAGCTGACCGATGGGCAAAACGGCACGCTTAATCCTTTGGCGTCCAACTGCTTCCGTATCTTCCCCATTTACGGCACGGTCTCCTGGGGCGCCCGGACCCTGGACGGCAGCGATCAGGCGGCCTCGGAATGGAAGTACATTCCCATCCGGCGCCTGGCGCTTTTCCTGGAAGAGTCGCTCTTCCGTGGCACCAAGTGGGTGGTGTTCGAGCCCAATGACGAACCGCTCTGGTCCAAGGTCAGGCTCAACCTCAATGCCTTCATGATGGGTCTGTTCAAACAGGGCGCCTTTCAGGGCAGCACGCCGGACCAGGCTTTTTATGTCAAGTGCGATGGCGAGACCACCACGCAGGATGACCGCAACAAAGGCATCGTCAACATCGAGGTGGGCTTTGCGCCCCTCAAACCGGCGGAATTTGTAGTGCTAAAATTCCAGCAGATAGCGGGAGAACTCTAATTTTTCAAAGGAGAGGCGATCATGGCAAACGGATTCGTTAAGAACGCGCATCGATATGACCCGTACAAGAATTTTAAATTCCGTATCATTATGGACGAGCGGCCGGTGCTGGGCGTGCAGAAAGCCGGGGCGCTCAAGCGCACCACGGAAGTGGTCAAGTACCGCGAAGGCGGGGAGAACAGCGTGGAACACAAATCCCCGGGCCGCACCAGCTACGAAGGCCTGACCCTGGACCGGGGCTTGACCCATGACCGGGAGTTTGAGAACTGGGCCAACATGGTTCATCCTTATGCCGGGGACCAGGGCATGGATCTGGTTAATTATAAAAAGGAACTGATCCTGGAAGTGATGAATGAAAGAGGCCAAGTGGCCTTCCGCTATTTTCTGCACGGATGCTGGGTAAGCGAGTACACGGCCATGCCGGATCTCGATGCCAGCGCCAATGCGGTGGCCATTGAAAATATGAAAATCGAGATGGAAGGCTGGGAGCGGGACAAGGATACCAAGGAACCTGATGAATCCGCAGCCGTGCCGGCGGCAGGCTGATAGCAGCCACGGGTGGGCGAGGTTGGGTACAGGCATGCCTGTACCCAAGGTATGCGCTTTTTTATGCCCGCCAGGCGTAGGGCAATTTTAGGCACCATTAATTCCGGCTTGCCGGTCAGCAAAGGATCATGTTGATGATGCGTCAAACAGCTTTCGGACAAGAGCTCAAGGATCTCGACATCCGCTTTGATTTCACCAACCGGCCCCGCCTGGTCACGGGCCTTTTGGCTGCGGCCCATGAGACCCAGGACGAGCAGGCCTTCTGGTCCTGGACGATCAGCAAGCGTCTGCAGGGACTTTTGGAATGGATGGCGCGGTCATCATCACAGGCATTGGTGGTCAGCCGCGCCTGCCGGTTTTGCGGGGGCATGATGGAACTGCACTTTGAGGCAGAGGAGTTGATCGCCCTCATTGAAGCCCATCAAGAGCAGGCCATCACCATCACCTATAAAGAGCATGAGCTGGTCATGGTCCGCCCCAGCGGGCGCCACCAGCAAGCGTGGCAGGCTGCGGTTTACACCAGCGCCCGTGACGCCGGGGTGGCCATGCTGCAGAGTCTGAGTGAGAAGCCTCTGCCAAAGGCACTGCTGGATGACCAGGACGGCTTGGCGACCGTGGAAGCCCATTTGGCGCAGGTGGATCCCCTGATTGCCTATGAGGTCAGCACCAGCTGTCCGGCTTGCGGCCAGGAGCAGCGCTGGACAATTGATTGGGAAAAATTTTGCCTGCACCAGCTGCACCGCCGGCAGCAATCCATGCTGCATACCGTGGCCCGCCTGGCCGGTTATTACCATTGGTCAGAGCAGGACATCATGGCCATGCCCAGCTGGCGACGGCAGTATTATGCAGCTTTAATTTAACGGAAACGGTGAACCATGGGCTATTTGCAGCAATTGATGACACAATCCAACCTGACCATTGCCGAGTCCCAGGCCCGGTCTGATCAGCGCGCTGACGATGTGGAGACAACCGCGGCCGGCTTGGATATTGCGGTGCATGAACAGGTAGAGGCCCCGGCTGCGAACATGCAGGCATCGGCGACAGGTGCCCCTGATGGCGAAGAGGCTGCCAGGGAGCAGAAGGAAGTTGCCCCCCCAGCGTCTGCGCCACTGAGGACGCAGACGCCCAATTCCGAACCAAAGGAAAGAACCGGGAAACCACTAACGCCGAGGGAGCCGGGTCAGGACTATCCGGCCATAGCCCAGGACCATAGCTTTCAAGAGGAACACATGGCTGCAGCATCACAACCGCTGGAACAAACCTTCGAGCGTGAGGTTGCGCCCGGGGCCGGCCCTGATGCAGTACCGTCTTTAAGGCAGGCCTGGAAAGCAAACGGGCCGGTGCAACCAACAAGCCCACCTAAGACGGCAAGGTCTTCCGGGCGTAAGCAAGACCCGGTTTCACCCGAACCATGGTCAGGAGAGGAAGTCCTCGCGGAGGAGGCATCTCTTCCATCCCAGGCGGACCCAAGGCAGGACAAGGCCGCGCTTTCCGCTTATGTGCTAAGGGAAGTGACGCAATGGGTGAGCCAGGAAGAGGAACCCGTGCCCACAGCCCTGAGCCCGGACAAGCAAAAACGGGCAGCTGCAGCAACAGTCCAGGAGCAGCAGGCCCAGCGCCTTCTGCAACCCCGGGAAGAGCAAGTGCAATTGTCGATTGGCGATATCAATGTGGTGGTGGAAGCCCCTGCTGCCGCGTTGCCCCAGCCGGCAGTGCAACCGGCCGGGACGGTCAGACCGGCGCCCTCCTTTTTAAGGTGGCAGCGCCACTATTTTGATAGGCCATAGCGAATTCCCCGCCTTATAAGGCGGGGATGAAGCGAATAGAAATAATGATCTATTTCATATCATATCCAACCATCCCCGCGCTAACGCTGTGACATGGAAGGATAGATTATTCCAAATCATGTCAAGCGCGGGGTAGTTGAATGACGGACGAGGAGCATCATGGCTCAACTGGACACAACCGATGCCATTGGCGCAGTGACTCATTTACTGGAAGAAAAACTGCACAACCACACCGGCCTGGACATCAGCGTAGGGCGGCCCGGGGACAATCAAAGCCACAGCACGGGCGCGCGGCTCAATCTTTTTCTGTATGAAGCGGTGTTTGACACCAGCCTGAAAAACACGCCTCTCACGGAAGGCCAGAATCCTCCCCTGTGGCTGGTGCTTAAATATTTACTCACGCCTTTTGATGAAGGCGGCGAGAGTGACACGCGCAAAGCCCATCTCAATCTGGGCAAAGGCCTGCGCGCCCTGCGCGATCTGACCTTGCTGCAATTAAGCAGCGCCGTGCCGGCAGATATTCAAAAAGCGCTTAAGGACAATCCGGAAGAATTAAAAATCACCTTTGACGAAAGCACGGCCGACCTGCTTTCCAAACTGATGCAGGGCAATGACGAGAAGTACCGCTTCTCCATGGCCTTTCAGGTGCGGCCCATCATGATCACCGGCACCACCCCGCCCTCCTACAATTTGCTGGTGGGCATTGATTACACCAGTGCCACCACCATTGGCGAGGCGGGCATTCAGCTCGGCGTCTGGCCCAGCGACATGGCCGTGCTTGATCATCCTGAGCAGGAAAAAGTGGAGGCTGGCGATGAGGTGATCATCATCGGTGAGAATCTCACCTTGCCTGATTTGAAAGCCTATGTTCATGACCAGGAAATGGCCATTGATCATCACACCACCACCGCTGACCGCATGGTGGCCTCCATCGCGGCTTTGGTGGCGGCTCATACCCTGTCCGCGGGGGAATGGCCCATGGTACTCACCAAGCCCCTGCCTTCAGGCCGGGTGCAAAAAAGCAACCTGATCACCATCCAGGTGCTGCCGACGATTACGGGAACACCCGGCTTCACCCCCAACGGTGATTACGGCACCATCAGCCTGAGCGGTGCCTTGCTGGGCGGCGTGGATGACGCCATCAGCGTGGCCTTGTACCAGGCCGGTACGGTGGTTAAGCTTTACGACGATCTGCCGGGCAGCGTGAACCAGACCAGCCTGAGTGTGGCCATCACCAACAGCACCAAACCAGCGGGCGGCACCTATCGGGTGATTTTAATGGTCAATGGCCAGCAGGCCAAACAAAGTCCTGAGGTGGTATTGCCATGACCGTGAGCACGGGCAATGGACCTAAAGTCACCTTCAGTCCGGGCCTTCAGGTGGAGGATCCTGTGGCCCAATACTGGCTGCGCCAGGTAACCTTGCGCCTGCGCCGGGAAATTGCCTGGCTCTGGTTTGAGCAAGGCGTGTTGCCCGCTACCAGGCCTGATACCCTGCCGCCTTTGCAGGACAAGGCCGCAGCCGCCCTGGGTCATCAGCGCAGCTGGGACAAAAAACAGTCGTTCTTTAAAAACGATCCTACCGGCCGCTATCTGACCGAGCAATTGCAGGAGCCCTTGATGACCACAGCCAAGGTCAGGCGAGGCTCCTTTGCCTGGGTGGTGGCCACCTTGCAGTTGGGGCCCATGGAGACCTTTGTGCTGGCCATGGGGTTGCTGCCGGTGGTGGACAGTTCGGTCAGCGCGGTGCTGGCGGTCTGCCAGCATGATGCCCTTAAAACCCGGCCTACCCTGGCCTTGGCCCAGCGCTTATGGGATCAGCCGGAACAGCTCATGGCATTGCTTAATCCGGCGCACAGGCTTTTTCATTTTGGGTTGTTGCAACCCCCGGCCGGGCCTTTTGATCAGCACCTTGGTTGGGAGCAGCCTCTTAGCCTGCCGCCCTTAATTGCGGCTTCCTTGCTTTATCCCAACAGTACTCATGACCATGGCCTGGAGGTGGTAAATGCTTCCGAAGCGCACGGCCTGGAGCTTACAGCCACCGCAGCCATGACCGCAGCCCGGCTGGTCAAGGAAGACCCCGGCCATGCCCGGCTGGTGCCTTTGTGGGGTGTTAAGCACGGTCCCTTTAGCGGCATGGCCTGCCTCATGGCCCAGCAAATGGAACGGCCTGTGGTGCGCTTCCAGGAAGATCCGCTGCTGCTTAACACCAAAGCCTTTCGCGACGGCTTGGCCACCTTATGCTGGCTTAAAGGGGTGGATTTATTTCTTGATGAAGAACAGGTGCTGTTGCTGACCCAGGAGCGGCCGCAGCTTGCCCTGGACCAGCTGCCGCGCCTGACTATTCCCATTACCATCTTCATCAGTCTTCTGGAGCGCCAGTCTCTGGCCCATCTGCCATCAGCTTACCGTCTGCCCGCGGTGGAGCTGCCCAGTCTGACCTATAAGCAGCGCCTGGAGACTTGGAATGAGCTATTGCAGGATCAGGCTCAGGGCCTGGACCAGGAGATGGCGGAATGCGCCCGGCGCTTTCGCTTTGAGCGCGCCACCATAAGCGCTGTGGGCCAAAGCCTGCAGGCCCTCGGACGGCCATTGACCAGTCAGGACCTGGCCACAGCCTGCTGGGCCCAGGTACCGCTGGACATGGGCGAACTGGCGCAAAGGGTCACCCCCCGCTTTCAGGAAGAAGAGGTTGTTCTGCCGGCCAAGCAACAGGCCCATTATCAGGAACTGCTTACCAGCATGCAGGCCTTGACCAAGGTGCATTATGAGTGGGGCACAGCCGCGGCCTGGAATGAAAGCGGCATCACAGCCCTCTTTGCCGGCCCGCCGGGTACAGGCAAAACCATGGCCGCCGAGCGGCTGGCCCTTCTACTGGGCCTGCCCATGGTGCGTATTGATTTGTCCCAGGTAGCCAGCAAGTATATCGGGGAAACGGAGAAAAATTTAAAACGCCTTTTCGACTTGGCTGATATCGCGGACACCATTCTGTTTTTTGACGAAGCGGATGCGCTCTTCGGCAAGCGGTCTGAAGTCAAGGATGCCCATGACCGCTATGCCAACCTGGAGATCAGTTATTTGCTGGAGCGCATGGAGCGCTTCAAAGGCCTGGCCATTCTGGCCACCAACCGTAAAAAAGATTTGGATGAAGCCTTTGTGCGGCGCTTGCGCTTTATCATTGATTTTCCCATGCCCGGCGAGGAAGAGCGGCTGCGCATCTGGCAGCAGGTTATCCCGAATGGGGTGGACCGCAGCGCCCTGGATCTGGGCTATTTGGCCAAACAATTTCCCCTGGCCGGGGGCCATATCCGGTCCGTGGTGTTCCAGGCCTGCCTGCAAAGCGCCGGTGGCGCCAGGCCGCTTGCCTCGGGATTCAAGGGCAAGCTGAGCATGGACAAAGTTATGGTGGCCCTTAAACGGGAATATGAAAAATCAGGCCGGTCGGTGAGCCTGGAACAATTCGGGGCCTTTGCCTCACTGGTGGACCAGGTATGAAGCAGCTCAGGATCGAGCACCTTAATATGCGTGTCAACGGCCTGAGTGCCCGGGAAGCGCAAGCCTGGGCGCAAGAGTTGGGACAGGCCCTGCTGCGCCGGCTGGCCGGCCGGGAAGACCTGATCCATCACAGCAGCACTATTGAAAACCTGGGGCCGGTTCACCTGACCCTCTCTCCGGGCGCCAGTCCGGGGACAGCCCAGAGCCAAGGCGCGGTGCGCATTGAGCAAGCCCTGGATCGGGCCCGGCAGGACCAAGCGGGAATAAAGGCTAGGTCTCACGGCACGCCCGTAAAGAACGGAGAGTTAAAGATATGAATTTGGAGATCTTGTTTAATTGTAAGGGCTGAAAAATTCGAACCCTTAGCTCCAGAAGGGTCGGAGGTAAAGAATACGATCTTTGCCAAAAACATAGATCCCGGAGACACGGCATTTAAACAGTAAGGATTCTAAAAAGGTGGAGCGTGACCATGGGGAAATTCATTCGCGGTGCGTTGGTGGAATACGGCAGCGACTTCCTGGGGCCTATTCCCAATCTGGTCATTTTTCAATTCAATCCCGAGTCCTTGTCGCGCAGCATCCAGATTCCGGCCCGGCCTCTCTCCGGCCAGGCCCGGGAAACCAGCCAGGCCGGAGAGAGCCCGACCGAGACCATCAGCCTGACCGCCCATTTCAATGCCAGCGATGAATTGAAAGACAAAAATATTCTGGCCAAGACCTTTGGCGTGGGCACGCGCCTGGCGGCTCTGGAAAAAATGGTCTATCCCACCAACATGGCCGGCGGCTTGATGGGCGCGGCGCTTGATGCCATTGGCTCGGCCTTGGGGCTGGGCGGCGGAGAGGATGCCGCCGTGCAGCCGATTCCCAGAAAAGCCTTTCCCAAGATTCTGTTCATCTGGGGGCCCCTGAAAGTGCTGCCTGTGGTCATTCAATCCATGACCATCAATGAAAAGTTATACGACGCCTGGCTCAATCCCATCCAGGCCGAAGTATCACTGACCTTGGGCGTGCCCGGTGCTGATCCCTGCAGTGATGATTGGATTGCCAAAGGCGCACTGGACTATACCAATGCAGTCAAGGAAGTGCAGGCCATTGCCAACCTGGCCAACACGGTGAGCCAGATCGCGGAGATGATACCGTTTTAGGAGCCTGAGCATGGTCGCGCAGGCTCCTGGAGCCATTGAGCCCTAGCAAGGAGCTCAATGGTGGTCTGTTTTTGATTCTCGATTTTCATGGTTTAGATTAAATTTTCGCGCTCCTAAAAAGTGAACCCAAGGAGGTTCCCTATGTTTGCCGACAACTCGCGCTACAAAAAAGTGGAGACCATGACCGTGACCCAGGCGGACGGTACCAGCGTGGTGGCTATCAAGCTACGGCGGCTTCCGGCTGTGCGCGGCCAAGAGACCATTCTGCAAAAACAGGACCGACTCGATCTGCTGGCCGGCAAGACGTATAAGGATGACAGTAAGTTCTGGCATATTGCCGATGCCAACAGCAGCCTCGAGGCTGACGAGTTAGCAGAGGCTAACAGCACCATTATTGTGCCGCAGCAATAAGAGACCCTATGGCAGCGCACCGGCTCAAACTGCAATATCTCCTTTCCCCCAAGTTGGGGGAGAGGCTGGGTGGGGGGCACCTTTCCGACGTTGCTGGACTAGACGCGCAAGAGGCGAGGGGATCGTTGGTTGTGAACCCGTCTCTAAGAGAAAGGACTTGTAATGGGCGATAAGACCACTTATTTCAGAATCTTCTTCGATGATCAGAGCGCTACCCAGGATCAGCTGGAGCGCATCCTGGGCATTACCGTGACCCAGGAGATGGATCAGGCCTGGGAAGCGCAACTGCGCTGGCCCTTGTGCCTCGATGCGCAGGGCGCCTGGAACGACCAGGATCAGCGCTTTTTTCAATCCTTCGGCCGCATACGTATTGAAGTCAAGGCGGACGGCGAGCATTGGGTAGCCCTGATCGACGGGCCGGTGGTGGGCCAAGACAATGCCATGCAGCCTGAACCAGGGCAGAGTGAACTGACCTTGATCGTGCATGATGACAGCGTCTATCTCAACCGCGAAACCATTCACGAAGAAGCCGGCGAGCGCAGTGATCAGGAGATCGTGGAGTACCTCTTCGGCAAAGCCGCGGCCCAGATCACGGAGACCGATGTGGCCAACCTGCCGGCGCGGCCAAGTACGCAACGCACGGACCGCACCCTCTCGGGCATGCCCATACGCCTGATTCGCACCTTGGCGTCCACTTACCATTTGCATGCCTATGTGCTGCCCGGGGAGACCCGGGGCCAGAGCATTGGCTGCTTCAAGGATTTTCCCGAGAACCTGGACGAGCAGTTGCCCACCATGATCACCCTCGGCGATGACCGCAATGTGAGCCGTTTTGATGTTCATCATAATGCCCAGCAGCCGGCCACTTATGTGACGGACAGCATTAGCCTCGATGACAAGGGCATTACCTCAGCCACCTCCAGCTTTCGCGATGCTTCGCTCATGGGCTCGCAGGCGCCTTACAGCGATGAGTCCCAGACCGCCACCCGGCGGTTGTCGCAGTACAGCGATGAAGATGCCGATGCCCAGCAGATGGTTCAGGGCGCGAGCAATGCCTCGCTCTATGCCTACCAAGGCGGCGGCATGGTCAAGGCGCCCTGTTATGGCGGTGTACTCCAGCCCTTCAAGATGGTGGCCATTCACGCCGGCCGCACGGCCTTGAGCGGCCATTATGTGCTGACCAAGGTGATTCACCATTTGACCTGGGACGAGTACAGCCAGGAGTTCACGGTGATGGGCAACGCCACCAGTGATGTGGAGCAAAGTGAGAGCAGCCTGACCGGCAGCCTCAGTGTATCGGTAAATGTTTCTTTCAGTATTGTGTAAGCCCAAAACCGGCCTCAGGGCCTGGCAAAGGTGGGTGGAACCATGGCTGTAGAAGAAAATGTGGTCGCGGATATCAGGACCTTTCTGGAGGAACGCTATTTCGGCAAGTACCGGGGACGGGTCAAGCAAGTCGATCCTGCAACCGGGTACATCAAAGCCGAGGTGCCCAAAGTGTGGGGTAGCGGGCAACTCTCGCCATGGATGACGCCGTGCGTGCCTTTTGCAGGCGATGGCTATGGCTTGGTGGTGCTGCCAAAAGAAGAGGATGGTGTATGGGTGGAATTCGAAGCCGGGCTCAAGAGTGCGCCTCTGTGGACCGGGTTCTGGTGGGCCCAGGATGAACCTCCCAGCCAAACCAAGGATGATGCCCAAATAAGGGGACTCATTACCCCGGAAAGACTGGAATTGATCATGGATGACAGTGCCATGGAGATCCGATTGAAACATCCCGACGGACCGGAGCTGGTGATCGGGTCTTCGGAAATCAAACTCACCGTGGGCAGCAAGGTGATCAGCCTTAAGGACAGCGGCCTTGATGTCAATGACGGTGCCTTCAAGGTGAGCTGATGGCAGGGAAATATTTGACTATTCAATCCACTATTCAATGTCCTCATGGCGGCATGGCTATTCTCAGCACGGCCAACCAAAAAGTCTCGGCCCTGGGGGCACCGGTGCTGCTCGAATCGGATGTGCACCAGATTGCGGGTTGCGCCTTCACCTTGCCCGGGCCCAAGCCGTCGCCTTGCCTGACTATTGAATGGCAGGCGGGCACGACCATGGCCACCACGGACGGGCAGAAGCTATTAATGGAAAGCAGCATCGGGCTGTGCAAGAGTCCGGAGGGCGCGCCGCAGGGTATGGCGCTGATCAGCCAGACCCAGCCCAAGGTGGAAGGGGTTTAGAAAATCGAGAATCGAAAAATAAAAAACAATATCCGACGTTGTAGGGAAGGGTCACGACCGTTCCCTACAATAATGGATTAGGAGAGCTTATGGGGATCTATGGCAAACATTTATCTTTTCCTTTTCGCATCCACCGGGATGGCCGGACCGCCACAGTGGACAATCTGCCTGACCATGTGCGTGATGAGGTGGTGCAGCTGATTCTTACCAATCCCGGTGAGCGCCCGTTTGTGACCGAATTCGGCGCCGGTGTGCGCATGCTGCTGTTTGAAAATATGGACAAGCAGACCGAGGGCATGGCCAAGGCCAGGATCACTCAGGCCCTGGCGCGCTGGCTGGGCGAGCGGGTGACCATGGAGGATTTAAAAGTAGAGTTTAGCCAGGAAAGCGCGCTGGTGGTGGAGTTGACCTACCGGTTGAAAGGCACACAGGACTCCAGAGTACTCAGGTTCCAGCGGGACAGCGAGAGTAAATAGGGTAGTCCAGACGGGGTTGTAGAGCACGGTCGAGACCGTGCCCTACAATACTAGATTTAAGGAGACATGGGAACCATGGCCATTATTGATCAGGAAGCCCTCAACAACCGGGTCAAGACCCTGGGCGCTTACAATGGCATGCAGCTCGTGCTGGTCAGGTTGCCGTCCGGGCCTGATCCGGACCATGCGGTGCTGGACGTGTACTTTTACAACAAGCATAAACTGCAAAAGCTGCTCGATGAGTTTACAACCAGCCCGGAGCAGACCTGCAAGGTTTTTTCCATCAGCGGGGGCCAGCGTATTATCGGCGGATGGCTGAAGGATCAGATCCATGTGACCAAAATCGAAGGCCAGGTGAGCCAGCAAAAAATCAGTCTCACCGTCGCGCCGGTGGGTGATTATTCCACCTACACCCTGGCGATCAATGACCTGGACACCTACAAAATCGATCCTTTGCTGAGCGAACTGGATTTCAAGTTCCGGCCCGGCTGTTTCAGCGCCGACTGCGCGCCTGATTGGGAAAAAGCCGGTCCGGCGCAGAGCGAGCCGCGCATAGATTATTTGAGCAAGGACTACGCCTCTTTTCGTCATCAGTTGATCGCCGCCATGATGGCCCGCGTGCCTAACTGGCAACCCACCAGTGAAGCGGACCTGGATATGGTGCTTATGGATTTATTCAGCGCGGCGGCCGATGAGCTCAGCGATTTCCAGGACCGGGTTATGAACGAGGCCTACTTGACCTCAGCCCGCAAGCGTGTGTCCCTGGCCAGGCATGCCCGTCTGATGGATTACCATATTCATCAGGGCCAGCAGGCCGTGACCTGGCTGGCAGTTAAATTGGCCGGAGGGCAGCATCTGGAGATCGCTCTCGATCCCCAAGGCATGCCGCTGGAGACCATCACCTTCTGGACCGGCCATGAAAAGCCGGACAGCGACAGCCAATTTTTTGTGAGCAAGGGCACGTGCTTCATGGATGCCTTGCTCAACGACATCAAGCTGTATCCCTGGGACGGAGTCAAGCCCACCTTGCCCTGCGGCACCACGTCGGCTGATCTGCTGTTGAGCTTGCCCACCCAGGCCAATGTGGAGCAAGTGCGCGATTGGATCAATGACGGCAGCCTGACCACCCTGCTGGTGGAGGAATTCAAAAATCCCGAGACCGGGGTGGAAGGCGTGGTCAATCCCCAGCACCGCCAGGTGCTGCACCTCAACCCCAACAGCCAGGCCAAAAAAGATCCCATTGCCAACGCCTGGTACTTGCAGGTGTCCTGGGAAGAGAATGACGCTCTGACCTGGAACGCGACTTTTTACAAGCAGTTCGGCGAAGCCTTGCCGGCCGGGGATGTCACCCTTTTTCACGGCAATCTGGTCATGGTTTATCACGGCCGCTTTAAGACCCTGACCTTTAAACCGCAGAACGCAGTGCTGGCCTCGGAGAGCGAGCGTTATTATGAAAACACGGCCTGGGGCTCCCTCTGCAGCCTCGATGATCAGGACCGCCTGGCTTATCGGCCTACCCCCCCGGACAATCAGGTGCCCTGCTTGTCCACCATGGAGACCAAGATCATCACCGGCGCTGGCGTGGAGCGTTACTGGCGCGAAACCAACACCTTGGTCAAGAGCACGGGCGAGGATGAGGATTTTATCATTGAGACCGATGAACTGGGCCGCAGCCTGGCGCGCTTCGGCAATGGCGTCAACGGCAAGGCTCTGCCCGAGGAGTGTACGGCGGAACTGCGCTATCAGGTGGGGGTGGGCAGTGAGGGCAATATCGGCCGTGACAGCCTGGTCTTCTGCGATGAGCCCAAGATCGTCTCCTGCTGGAATCCCTTTGACGTGACCGGCGGTCTGGACGCGGAGGCCACGGCCCTGATTATCCGCAGGGTTCAGGAAGCCTACCTGGCCAAACAATTCCGGGCCATCACCCTGACGGATTACGAACAGCGCGCCCTGGAGCTCAAGAACGTGAGCAATGCCAAGGCTTTTTATCAATGGTCCGGGAGCTGGCGCATTGTGCGCCTGGCCATTGATCCCAAGGGCGGCTATGACGAGCACGAGACCATCAGGCGCGAGGTGGCCCAAGCCCTGGAACCGCTGCGCCTCATCGGCGATGACCTGGAAGTCAGGCTGCCCCATTATGTGCCCCTTGAGATCACGGTGCCTATTTGCGTGGATCAAGATTATTGGATCGAGGACATCCGCTTTTTGCTGGAGCAGGAGTTTTCCACGGGCTACACGCCTGACGGACGAAAGGGCTTTTTTCATCCTGACAACTGGACCTTTGGCCAGAGCCTGCTGGCCAGCCAGATTTTGGGCCGGGTGGCCCTGGTCAAGGGCATCGGTCATGTGAGTGAGCTGGAGATGAAGCGTTTCAATGAGCCGCCCTCGGGATTGCCGGACCGCATTGAAGTGCAAATGCACGAGATTATCCTGGTGGCCAATGATCCTGACCATCAGGAAAAAGGCGTGATCCATTTTGATTTGAAGGGAGGCCGGCAATGAATCCCTTTGACTGCCAGTCGGACGCACCGTTGCTCAAGACCATTTTCAACCGGCCCGGGCTGGACAAGATAGATTACCGGTTGGGGCAATACAGCGCTTTTAGAGCCCAGCTCATGAAAAGCCTCAATCATGATCCTGTGCTGGCCGGCTGGACGCACCGCGATCCCGATGATCCGGGCATTGCCCTTTTGGAAGGCGCTTCCATTTTGGGCGATATCCTCACCTTCTATCAGGACCTCTATGCCAACGAAGCTTTCCTGCGCACAGCCCAATGGCGCGACAGCATTGCCGAATTGGTGCGCCTCACAGGTTACCGTCTGTCTCCGGGCGTGGGGGGCCTGGCGTCTTTTGCCTTTGCGGTGACAGGCAGCAAGGCCGTCACCATTCCCAAAGCCTTTCCCGTTAAAATCCAGTTGGAAGAATTAAAAGAGGTGGCGGAGTTTGAAACCAAAGAGAGCCTCATCGCCTATCCGGGCCTCAGTGCCTTTAACTTGTTCCGGCCTCTGGAGGACAACCTTATTACCAAGAGCACTCAGGAATTTTATGTGGATCAGGTGGCCGGCCAGCTGGCTAGCCTGGAGTTCAAGGCCGGCGACCGGCTCATACTGGGCGTGATGCAAAGCGACTATGCCGGCGGCCAGCAATTCCAGTATCCGGAAATGGTCAAGATCGAGAGCGTGCGCCAACTGCACGGCAAGCAGGTGTTTAAAATCCAGGGTGCCCTGCAATCGCTTAATCTGCAGGGCACAGCCACAGCCTATAAGCTGGGCCGGACCTTCAACCATGCCGGTCACAACAGCCCGCCCACCAAGGTGAGTCTTGACGGCAGCGGCAATCCGCAGCAAACGGACGTGAATTTTTTCCGACTCTGCAACCGCACCACCACCAACGGCCCGGCGGCTTCCCTGGATGCCCTGCATTTTCCGCTGGATCAGCAAGTGAGCGATCTCACGGCCGGCACCCAAGTGGTCTGTCAGCAACCCTTTGGCCATTATCATTATCAGTACACGCCCGCGGATACTCATGATTGGACGGGCGTTAAATATGAGCTGCGCACCATCGTGGCCCTCGAGAAAGCCAGTGTTACCTGGGGAGCGCTTACCGCTGCGGTGACCATGATGACCTTGGATAAAAAACTATCGGACGCTGATGACCATACCACCGGCAGCTATCCCTATTACCGGGCCATGGATATCAGGGAGATGCAGTTTCACGAAGTGCTCGGTCAGGCGCTGACCATTAAGGCTGTACCACAAAACGTTGCAGGCAGCACGGGCGACAAGTTGATTTTCTACGGCCAGGAAGAGAATGCCCTGCTGCTGGCCAAGCGGGCCTTGCTGCTCACCACGGAAGAGGACGAACAGCTGACGCTGAGCGTGAGCTCGGTCGAGCAGGATAGCACCCGCTTTTCCGAACATGCCGACGGCTGGAAAGTGAAGCTGACCACCACGGTGGGCCTTTCTGATTTTGAACATGACAAGCCCTACTACAGCGTCTGCGCCAATCTGGTGGAAGCCGACCAGGGCAAGACCCTGGCGGAAGTGGCCCTGGGCAATGGTGATGCCCGCCAGAGCTTTCAAACGTTTAAAATTCCCAAATCACCGCTGACCTATTTACTCGATGCCAGTGCCACGCCGCCGGAAGTCCCCCCCATGACGGTGACTGTGGATGACGAGCCCTGGACCTGGGTACCTTCATTGTTTAACTATGGGCCCAAGGACAAGGTCTTTATCACCCGCGAGGATGAATCAGGCACAAGCTTTGTGCAGTTTGGTGACGGCCTTACCGGTGCACGCCTGTCCTCGGGCGTGAAAAACGTCAAGGCCATCTATCGCCAGGGCGTGGGTGCCTGGGGCGACAAGCAGGAAGGCGCCAAGCCCAAGGCCGGCACCAGCCTCAAAGGCCTGGATAAAATTTATATGGCCGGATCAGCCCAATTGGGCAGCCAGGCTGAAGAGGGCGGCCTGGCCAAGGAGAGCGCACCGGGCAAGCTGCAGACGTTGGGGCGCATGGTCTCGCTCAGGGATTATGAGGTGGAAATGCTCTCCATCTCCGGCGTGCTTAAGGTCAGGGCAGCCTGGGCCTTGGAAAACAATGTGGCCCTCATCAAACTCTGGGTGCTGCTGGAAGGCAATGCCTATGACAAGCTGGCCGATGTGCGCAGCCTGGCGGATACTTACAACCAGCAGCGCGGCCTCAACCGCTATCCCCTGAAAGTCGAACCCGGCTGGCTGCAATACGTACGTCTTCATGCCGTGGTGACCATACCCAAGGGTGCCAATCAGAACAAGGTGAGCGCTGAGATCAAAGCCGCCCTGGGCGTGACCGGCGAGGAAGACAATGGTATTGACAACCCCCAAGGTCTTTTTGGGCTCAAGGCCCGCAGTTTTGGCCAGGATGGCTATGCCAACAATGTGCTGGCCGCGATTCAGGATGTCAAGCCCGTGGTGCAGGTGGAATTGAAATCCTTCCATACCATGTTTTACTGGCCGGTGTGGCCGGAAAATGATGATTGGATTGACAGCATTACCTATGTGCAGGAAGTGATCCCTGCGCCCGAGCATGACGTGCTGGCGCTGTATACGGATCATTTAAAATTGCAGTTTGTGGAGCAGGGGTAAAAAGAAAATGACCATGGAGTGGTTAAAATTTATCCGCAGATTTCGCAGAAGACGCAGATTAAAAACAGCATAAGTTTAGATCTGAATTATTTTTTGTGAGCGCAGCTCGTCCCGGAAATTTTGGTTTTAATCTGCGTTATCTGCGGATAGCGTTTATTTAGATGGTTGCTTGGGCAGTGGGCAGGCATGCCTGCCCACTGCATGGCCTTGCAACAGGACACTGAATCAAGAAGGTGTAGCCATGGCGCAGCGTAAAAGTTTATACGACCGACTGCCTGAGATCTACCGCATCAAGGATGCGGAGCAGATACCGCCTTATCCGCTCAAGGCCCTGGTGGACCTGGTGGAGGAGCAGGTGTTCGCCAATGTGCGCGACAACATCCTCGGGCTCTATCACAATTTTTTCATTGAGACCTGCGATGACTGGGTGGTGCCCTATATTGGCGACCTGCTGGGCACCTCGGCGTTGCAGGGTGATCCCTGGACCTTGCGGGCCGATGTGGCCGACACCATTGTGCTGCGCCGCCGCAAAGGCACCTTGGGTGCCATTGAGCGCCTTACCTATGACCTGACTCAATGGGGCGTGCACGCCATGGAACTGTTTCGAAATCTAAGCTGGATGCAGCACCTCAATCATCAGCGGCCCGATCAAGGCGGCCTAGCGCCTTACAGCCCGCAGGTGGCTGAGGCCGACCGGGCCATCACCCCTTTCGGGGGCACCATGGCCATCAAGGACCCGGCGCTGATCTCCCTGCTCAGCACACCTTTTGATCCTTATGCCCATGCGCCCGATGTGAAGAAAGCCGGCCTGGGACAATGGCGCTACAATATTCCCAACCTGGCCATTGCCTTGTGGCGTCTGGTGGATTTTACCGTGGCCATTAGCAAACCCAGTTTTGACCACGAGTATACCTACAACTATGTGGACCCTGTGACCAGCGCCTCCCTGGCGGTGACCGGCCTTTGCTTTCATGTGGATCCCCTGGCCCTGCCTGTAACCTTGTTCCAGGCCCACCGTTATGATCCCGAAGCCTATGCCATGAAAGTGACCGCCGTGGATGATATGCCCGGTCCCATTCACCCCAGCCGTTTGACCAGCGGCTCGCCGGCAGGCCATCCTGAAGCCTATGTGCACCTCGAGACCTATGATCCCAGTGACTGGACCCGTGACAGTCTCTTCCAGGAGGACATCGGGTTGCAGCTCCATCTGCCCAACGCGCCTTTTGCCTCTTTGGACCAATGGCGATTTTATGGTGCCGACCTGCGCTGCTGGGAAAACGGGTTGCCCAAATATCTTGCGCCCTATGAAATGGCCCTTGATCCCAAGCTGGGACGCATCATCCTGCCCGTGCTTGCCAGCGACGAGGTCACGGCATTGCAGGATCATCTACTGCTCTCCTATACGTACGGCGCGGTCGGACCGGTGGGCAGTCATCCGGTGACCAGACCGGCCGTCACGGAAACCGTAAGCGTGAATTATCATGACAATCCCCTGGGCCTGCAGCAGGCTCTGGAAAATATCGAGGATGCATCCGATCCCATCATCATCGAGATCAAGGATTCCATGGTCCATGACCTGGACCTGACCGGACTGGCAGGCACGGTGGTGGAAGACGGCGGCGTCAATCTGCAGCTTAAGCACAGCCTGACCATCAGGGCGGCCAGCGGCGAGCGGCCCATCATCCGGCTGGCCCAGCCCTTGCGCTTCAAGCCCACCTATGTGATGAGCCTGCAGCCCGCGGGCTCGGAAGCCTTTGAAACCGAGCAGGCTTATTACCACAGCCTGATGAAAGTGCTCAATGTGCGCCTCGAAGGCTTGTGGATCACCAAGGGGCCGGGCTTCCCGGCCAACCAGCCTTTGATTGCCCGCGCAGCCCTCAACCGCCTGGAAGTGGTGGGCACCACCCTTGATCCTGGCGGTCAGCTGTTGGCGGACCACACCAAAGTTGGCGGGATCAAGGCCATGAAATTAAAAACCGGCCAGGGCTTCAACAATGTTGAAAAACAATATTTCACCGAAGTGCCCCAGATTGTGCTAAGCCGCAGCCTTGCCGGGGTGCTGCAGATCGACCAGGACTATGAGCTCATGCTCACCGACAGCCTCATTGACGGAGGCAAAGGCCCTCAGGACAAACTTGCAGGCACGGCCCAGGATTTTGCAATCACAGGAGCCACCAAACCGGTGGAGGGCTGGGGACCGCCGATGCAGCTCTCTAATGCCACTTTTTTGGGGAGTGTGCGCGTACAAACCTGCAGTGGCCGCGGCGGGATTTGGGTTCAGCCGCTGCTGGTATTCCACAATCAGACCGGGTGCATCAAGTTCAGTTATTTTCCAGCCCAGGGCAATCGTCTGCCCCAGCACCATGCCTGCGTATTTGGTGACGAAGCGGATCTGAGTTTTACCAGCTTGGCGGTCAATCAGCCGGGCTATGGCCAATTGACCTTGGCCACAAGCTATGCCATCCGGGAACAGGGTCCGCAGGAAGAGGTGATGGGCGCTTTTAATTTTATGCTGGAAGCGCACAAGTGGCGCAACCTGACCATACGGTACCGTGAATTCATGCCCGTGGGCATCAGGCCGCTGCTGATACCGGTAACGTAAGCAGCATTGTAAAAACCTCGCTGCAGGCCTGTACCCTGCAGTAACCATGGGAGCGAATGCCGGCTTTGCCGGTTGAAGACAATGATGATCATCGCAACGAAGACTAAAATCTTTTAGTGAAGGAGAAAAGCCATGAAGGGTGACTTTTCAAAATGGACGCTGCAACCGGACCGTAATTTCAATGACGTACTGCACCAGCAGGGCAAGGTGCTGCTTGACAGCGATTGGAATGACCGGGTGCAGTTGACCGATCACTGGCATGTGACCGCAGGCCAGGATCTGATTGGAAGCGGCGTGGCGGCCGTGCCTGCAGCCGGACCGGATGGATTCAAAGTGGTGCAGGCCGATGCCACGGGAGCGACGATACAGCTGCAGGTGGAACCCGGCCATTGCTGGCTTGACGGCCGCCTGGTCTATCTGGAAGGCGACGGTCCGCAGACAAGGCATGCGGACTATCTGGACAGCAGCAGCGGCGATGCCGGCAGTATTGTGGCCGGCACCACCCGCGATGCGGTGGTGCTGGAAGTATGGCAGGAAGCGCTCAATGGGTTCCAACTACCGGACCAATTGATCGAACCGGCTTTGGGCGGGCCTGATACCACGGAGCGGCTGGCCACGGCTTCGGCCTTTAAATTGTTCCGCCTCAGCGACGGCGATCAATGCTGGAACCTGGCCGGCAAACTCAAGGATGACACCAGCGGCCTGGGCAAATTGGAAGTCACCCTGACCCCATCGGCCAGCAGTGGTGAAGAATGCCCGGTGGTCACCGCCGGGGGGTATACGGGCTTTGAGCACAACCTCTACCGCATTGAGATCGCGCACCTCGACGTGCCTGCATCAGGCATGCGTTTTAAATGGTCTTCTTTAAACGGCGGCCTGGTGGGCCGCGGCGATTATGATGCTACGGATCCCTTAAGCAAGACCATCACCCTCACGGCCAACCTGACGGCCATCACTTCTTTGCTGCGCAAACAGTTTTACCTGGAGATGGTGGAGTACAATGAGACGGCCGGGCATTGGGAGATTATTTTTGGCGCCAATGCCGTACTGAACGGCAATGTGCTCGAACTGGGACAGGAATTCTATACCCTGCGCGCACCTGCACAGACCAATGTCTTTTTCCGTTTGTGGGACGGCTTGGAGCTGATCGAAGATTATAAAAAGCCGAGCGGCACCACCCTGGAAAAGGAATTGCAGGACGGCATCCGCCTGGGCTTTGACAGTGAGAGCAGCAACACCTACCGGCCCGGCGATTATTGGCAATTCACCGTGCGCGCCGGCCAGAAAGCCAGCACTGATTCCCTGCTGGCCGATCAGATTCCTCAAGGTCCGGTGCGGCGCCGGGCACCGCTGGCTATTGTGCATTGGAATGCCTCCTTGACCGCCACCAGCGAAGCCGCGGAGATTGACGACTGCCGCCGCGTCTTCCGGCCTTTGACCAATCAAAAAATATGTTGCACCTATACCATCGGTGACGGCGAGCGCTCACAGGGAGACTTTAATGACTTTGATGAAGCCTTGCGCCAGCTTCCTGAAGACGGTGGGCAATTATGTCTGCTGCCGGGGGTGCACCGCATTCACACTACCATTGATCAGCGCCACAAACTGCGCATTACCGGCTGTGGCCGCCAGACGATTGTGACCTGCCTGCCCGATATGAAAGGCGTGCCCAATTTTGACCTTATCGACTGCCAGGATATTGAAATTGATCATCTTACCATTGTCTCCATGAGCGCCACGGCTGTGCGCCTCAGCGAGAGCAGCAAAGGCGAGCAACCGCTGGAACATATCAAGATCAGGGAAAACCGCATCGTGGGTCTTGACCATGCCCTGGAGATTGAGGGTGGCCGTAAAATTGAGATCAGCGACAATTTTCTGGCTGTGCCCGATAAAAAAGCAGCAGGCACGGTGGTGTTCATCCTGGCGGAAGACAGCTGCCTGGTGGAAAACACCATTACCGTGGTGCCGGCGCAGCAGCCGCCGGAGCCTGCGGACAACGGCACCCCGGCCACGCCCGAAGGCAGCGGGTTTATCAATGAATGCACGGATCCCAATGAGTTGTACACCGGTGACGTGATGGTGGTGGGCTTTGTGGATTACCTTTACAGCCTGACCATGGTGGTGGCGGTGGAGTATCAATACAGTGCGGTTGGCGGCATCCAGGTGGGCTCCACGTCGGAACAACTTTATATCCGCCAGAACCGGATCCTTGGCGGCGCAGGCCATGGCATCAGCCTGGGTCATTTGCCCACAGCCCAGGGCATGGAGCACAATCCCAGCTATATTCATGACATGAACGCTGAGACGCTCAAGCTGTTCCGCCAAAAATTGAACGGTTTCATCTACGATCTTTCCATTGCCAACAACCGCATTGAACAAATGGGCCTAAGCGGTATCAGCACGTCTACCTTTTTTAACCTGGATAAACTGAACCTGCTGCTGGGGGTTAAAGGGATGGAGGTGATGGGCAACCGCATCACCCAATGCTGCCGCCAGCTGCCGCAGGCCGGCAGTAATGCGGCCGGCACGACCAGCGTGGACAGGCATATGGCGTATGGGGGCATTGCCCTGGCGGACGGCGAGAACATTACCATTCGGGAAAATATTATTGAAGCCAATGGCCGGAGTCATCTGCAGGCTCTCTGCGGTATCTGGATGGGACAAGCCGAAAAAGTGGAGATCTCCAACAATATGATCAAGGACAATGGGCCCCGCGTGTCTCTGGTGGATGAAGGCGCGGCCAAGGGCTGGCGCGGCGGGGTGGTGATTCTGCTGAGCCTGGCTAAAATCATGGATGATTTGGCCGGACTCTTTACCAACGACCAGCCCATTATGTTCCAAGACAGTGTGCCGGCCGCCAAGATTCATGACAATGTAATCGTGCAGCCCCTGGGCCAGGCGCTGGTGCTCATGGCCATGGGACCGGTGTCGGTGGCCAACAACCATTTCACCAGCCAGGGCACGGTCAATGTGCTCTCCAGCCTGCAGAAACTCGACTATGATGCCATTGCCCTGATCGGTGCCACGGTCATCATCATCAACCTGGGCATTGCCAAGGATATCTTTCCCTTGCTACTGCTGCAGTCCTTTGCCCAATTGGCCAAGATGGGCGTGACCAACAAAAAGCTGGATCTTTATAACCAAAAGGATGTCAATGCCAACACCACGCCTGATGTGAGCGGCACCAGCATGACCGAAGGTATGGATTTTTCCGGGTTCAATCTGGTGTCCCTCTTTTACCTGCCCAGCGGACAGATTCTTTTCAATGACAACCGCACCACCCTGGATTTGCGTGGCCCGGCCATGAGTGTACTGCTCAGTTCGCAGACCCTGATCTCCCTCGACGACATCTCCTTTGCCAACAACCAGTCCGAGATCGCTTCTGTGCTCAAATTCAATCTGGCCACAGGTGGCCAGGTCGGCGCTGTTACGGAAATGGACATTGCCGGCAACAACACCATGCTGGTGGCCTTCACGGTGCGGGCCACCGACAACCGCTTCCAGGACGGACTGACCCAGGGCATTCCCCAAAAAGGGTACTCGCTCTTTTCCACGGCCATGATGAACACCACCATGGGCAACCAGTCCACCAATTGCCTGCTGCCCTTGGGCCCGAAAAAATACAATCTCAAATTCGGCAATGCCGTGATCTTTGACAGCCGCTGTCGCGATTTGACCGTGCGGCTGCTGCAGAAGTATAAACTGATGCAGATCGAAAGTTAAAGGCGGTATCTCCAGGATAATCGCCTTGGATATAAATAATTTGGAAAAAGATTAAACACTCTTGATTTCAGGAAGTAACTTGCGTCTTTCATTAAACAAACCGGAGGTTAGCCATGAGCACCAGCAGCAAGACCAACCTGACGCCAGAAGATACGGTTTCTGATATTGACCAGGTTTTGACCAGAAGCGACGGCCTGCGCAAATTGGGTCTGGAGCAGGCCCAACAATGGCAATCGGTCAAGACCGATGCGTTAACCCGGGAAAAAACCAGACTGGCCGCCAAACTGGGGGCAGATCATCCCCGGGTCAAGGCCCTGACCAACCGGCTGGCTTTTGAAGCCGGCCGAAAAACCGTGCTGCAAAGCGAGCGGCAAAAACTGGATCTGCCGGTGGAGGAGGTACAGGTTAACCAGGTGCTGATCCGGGGCCGCGTGCTTGATCAAAATCACCAGCCTCTGGGAGATCTGACCGTGGCCCTTGCGGACCGGAAGGGTAAGTGGCAGCGGGCCTATGGCTATACCTGTACGGATCAGCAGGGTTTTTTCAAGTTCACGGTGGACGCGCCCCCGGTGTTGGAAGACGGTACGGCGCCATCGGCTTACCTGCTGATCACGGACAAGATGCAGAAACCGATGTACCTGGATACAACCGCCCTGCCGCTGGCGGCAGGACAGATGTTTTACCGTGAGATCCTGCTCAAGGAGGTGTGCGTGCCCACGCCGCCGGAAGGAGAGGATGAGGTCATCCTTGATCCTGATGTATGGAAAGTGGTGGGCCGCGTGCGCGATGCCAAACAGCGGCCCATGCCTAACCTGACCATCAACCTTTATGACAAGGACTTGATCTTTGACGACCGCCTGGGCACGACCACCACGGACGCCAAAGGTGAGTTCGCTCTGACCTACCGCACGGAAAAATTCCGTGACCTCATTGAAGCCAGACCGGATTTATACCTGAAGGTCGAGGATGCCTCGGGCATGATGCTCTACACCACCAAAAAAGCCGTGCGCTTCAACGCCGGGAAAGTGGAGCAGTTTGACATCATCATGGAATCACGGGAAATGCCCAGGCCTGTGCAAGAGGTGAAGACCAAACCTGCGGAGCAAACCAACAACGTGAAGCTCAAGCCGGAGCGCACCAGTAAACAGGCCAAACCCAAGCCAAAAGCAAGCCCCAAAAGCCGCAAGTCCCGGCAGAATAAAGGCTGATCATGAAAGCCCGTTCCGGGCAGAAATCCTCGCCACAGCGCAAGGCCAATGGGTCCAAGCCGGCCGTACTGTCTCCAGCCGCCAACCGGACGGCCCTAAGAACAGCCGACCCAATCGCCGGACCTTGTCCCTGCGACGGCGGTTGTCCCCGCTGTCTAGGGGCGGAAGCATCAGCACCTTTGGCGCCACTGGCACCTTTGCACCCAGGCGGTTCGGGCGGGGTTAATCTTTCCGGTCCGGGCGAGCCCCTGGCTGCCCATGAACGTCAGTACTTTGAACCTCTTCTGGGGGTGGACCTCAAGGAGGTACGTCTGCACCGCAACGGTGAAGGTCAGCAAGCGGCTGCGGCTGTCCATGCCACCGCCTTCACACAAGGGTCGGACATTGCTTTTGCCCCCAACGAATATACACCAGGCTCAGCTGCCGGCCACCGTCTTCTGGGCCATGAACTGAGCCATGTGGTTCAGCAAGGCCAAGCACGGGGTAATCGTTCCCCTTCTTTTGCAGCTGAAGTTGAGGCCGAGCAAGCGTCCGCTGCTTTGGCTGCAGGGCGGCCCTTTAACATCCGCGCCTTGCCCGACAGCCCCATGCAGCGCCAACCAGCAGCCACGGAAGAACATATTGATCTTAAAAATGGCCTGACCTTGGATCAGGACATCAGCGCCGGTCAGGCCATATTATCCTACCAAGGCCAGCCCTGGGTGGTTTACCGCTGGACGCCTGCGCCCAACCATAGGCTGAACAATTTCTCATTTAAAAGCATACCTTCACCCACGGGCCATGGCGGCATAGGGACGATTGCCATCACGGCGGACTTTACCATTGAGGCCAGCATTGACCGCTCGGTGGAGCAGACCCTCTGTGACTATTCGCAGGGGCCGGTGCGCCTCATCCACAATTACAGCTTTCCCGGCACCATTAGTTATAATTTGCCGGACAACAAAACCGTGACTAAGACCGCGCCTAACACGGTGACCAATGACTATCAACCGCAACCTCTGCCTGAGATGGAAGGCGAGCTACCCATGCCCAAATTTGAAGTTAGGCCGCCGGAACCGGAAACGCCGCCTGTAAACCAGCACCGGGTCTGGTCCTTTGATACCATTGAACAATTCGATCAATTCGCGGCCACCCACCCCAAGGATGCTTGGGCCTGCATCATGACCGCTGACGGCCGGTTCATTGCCTTCTCCATGACCCGAGAACATTTGCGGCGTTTGTCCGATAATATCAGGCACGATGATTTCAGCACCAAGGTGCTCGATGATTATCCGGGCAGCCGCCTCGCGGGGGTGTACCTGGACGGTAAGCGTCTGGACTCTTTGCAGATTCTGGCCAACCGCTATTATCGCTCCGAGGGCGAAGCTGCCGACGGCCTGGCCGGTGATCCTCAAGAGTGCGAAGTCTACAACATGGGGCGTGGTGATTACGGCCGCAAACCTTTGACCCACAGCCAGGCCGTGGCCAGATGGGTGGAGCTCGATAAGCTCAGCTATGACGAGGTGCTCAAGGAGAAAACGGCACTTGATCCCAAGCCCGACAAGCCCTTTGCATCCCTGCGTGTACGCGGCCTGCGGTTGCTCAATGATCTGGACTGGCAGTACTTTCAAGCCAAGAATGAATTTTTCAAACATGCCGACCAATGGAACACCGCCAATCTGGTCTACGAACTCGATCCCCAGGGTAATCCCAAGGAAGGGGGACAGACGCCGCTTAATTTTTACCTGACCCACGTGCAACGCATGGGCGACCTCATGCGCCAGTACCTGATGATCGAGACCGACCGGCCCGTGGGGGATCCCCGGTTTCATAAAACGTTGGAGGACAGGCCCCATCTGGCCATGGCCGTGGCCGACGAGATGGTGATGATGGTGGAGAATACGGCCCAGCGCATTCTCTTTGATCCTTTGAAGGAAGCGCACGATCAGCTTCAGGGCATGGTGAAGGATCAGGAGAAACTGCGCATGTTTGTGCTGGTCTTTGCCATGCGCAAAGGTGATGACCAGAAAAGATTGCTGGAATTTATGGGCGTGCCCAAAGATAAGCGCACGGCCCTGCAGACCACCATGGGCACCCTGTCCAAAGCCGTGCAACTCGCCCAGGGTATCACCGTGGACGGCTTCTCTCTGGAGCAAATGAAAGGCTGGGCCAATCACTCAGCCAGTGAGCTGGCTGACACGCTGGAAAAACTGCGCACGCGCAAAATCACAGCGCTCTATCTGGACGGTGATCTGGGTAATGCCATCCGCGACCAGGCATACAAACAACTGGGCTTTAAGGTCCTCAAAGGCAACACCTTCCCCCACACCCAGGAAGCATCAGGCCTTCTCCCGGGGGCCATGAGCGGCAAAACCGAGGATTTCACCAATCTGGCTGAACAGCTTTATGCCAACCGCATGGCGCATGCCAAGCGTGCGGGCACCATCATGGCCGTGGCCACCCTGGGCGCGTCGGTGGCCTTGGGCGTGGCCATGATTTTTGTAGCCGGCGAAATTGCCGCCGGTGTGGCGGCCTGGATCTGGGGCACCACCGAAGGCATAGGCTACACGCTTACCCAATTGGCCCTCACCGGTGTGATCTACGAAGGGCTCAATGTAGGCAAGGAGTATTTAACTACCGGCCAGAGCGGCCTCGATCCCAATGCGCCCGGCGGTCAGGCAGGAGACTTTTTCCTCAAGGCCGGCATTACGGCCGGCACCTTTGGCGTTTTTAAAGGCCTCAATTTTATCTTCAGCGCGGTTTCGCGCAGTCTGGTGACTGCAGCCGTGGGCGGGGAGGAAGCCTACGTGGCCAGCCGGGGCGCCCAGGGCATTGCCCGAGCCATGAGTGTTACCATGGAAACAGGCTTTTTCATTGCCTTCAGCGTGGAAGAATTTTACCGGGCCAACGGGCATATGCCCGAGGGGGATGAGCTGTTTCTGCTTATTTACGAAAACCTGCTTTTCATTGCCATGATGGAAGTAGGCGCCAGGCTTTCCCGTCCCTACACGGAAAAAGTCGGTATCTGGGCGCGGGGTCGTAAATTGACCAAGTTGCAATCACGTTACACCGACTTGACCACCGAGACCAGGCAAGTGCAAATCAGCCTTTCGGAGCTCATCGGCGATACCAAAGCCGCCAACACGGAAGCCCCGGTCCTCATGGCCAAACAGCGGGAACTAATGGCCAAACAAAAAACGCTTTTGTCCGATATTAAAGCAGCTTACAAAGGCCAGCCGGAATATGCCCAGGTGGCCAAGGAAGTTAATGCCGAGCTGGGACGCATTGCCGACATGGGAAACATGCTCAAGGAAGCGGAATTTTTAAAAGCCACCAAGATCATGGCCAGCGCGGAAGCAGGCAGCACCTATTTTTATAAGCCGGGCACGGAAGGCAAGATCAAGGAATTTTACGGAGAAAGTCATACCAGCAAGCCTGATAAGGACGGCGTCATTCATGTCAGCTCAGGCACACGCCTGTTGACCTTCAAGCCCATGCCTGCCGGAGGCCAAGCGCCCGTGGCCGGTGTTAAACCGGAAGTCTCGGAAGCGATCAAGGCCAGGAGGGAAAAACTGGCCCAGCGTAAGGAGAACCTCGTGGAGCGCGCCGACCGGCTGGGCTTTGCCGATACCACCATTGACGATATCCGCAAGCTCAAGCCGCGCGACAGCACCAGACAAGGCACCTTGAAAAAAACCAAATGGGCGCTCGATGCCGCGGAAAAGCAGATCAAACAGGCTGAGCGTTACGGCACCACCAAATTGGATGAATTGGCCAAGAAAGCCTATGAAAGGGTCAGTCAACGGCTGACCAAAAAATTCGGTCCTGATGCCATGACCAAACTGCGGGAAGGCAAGCTCTCGTCCATGACCGATGCCGAGGTGGGCGAAGCCCTGCGCGTAACCTTTGGCGAACAGGGCCTGGACATTGCCGAACTGCGGGGTTTGCTCCATGCCTCCCGGCCGGGTCCCAACGGGGAGCTGATGAATACAGGCATGATCTTCAACCGCGCCCGCAGCGCAGGGGAGCGCAATTTTGTGCTACGCACCTTTGGCGAGATGATGGATAAAAACATTCCCGGCAGTTACGACGTGATGCGATCCATGACCACCAGCCGCAATAACTGGCGCGGCGGCATGTGGCAAATGGAATATGCCAAGGCCGGCGTGGGACTGGACAATATCAAAGCCTTTGAAGTCACCCAGAGCCTTGTCATCGAGGGTGAGGAAAAAGTGCGGCGCTATGATATAGAGCTCAAGGACGGCACCAGGCTGGAACTCAAAGATTGGAACAATTGGTTCCCCGGTTCGCTCAAGAGCCAGTTCGGCCGCGATGTGCTGTTGCGGACCGACAACTTTAGCAATCCCGGGGGCTTGCGCACCATTCGCTGGGTGTTCCGCGCGCCCGGCCCGGTGCCCAAGGCCGAGATCCAAGCGGCCATGAATGAAGCCTTGCAAAAAGTGCTGGAAAACGCTCCCGTAAATGCTAAAGTGGACATCATGAAGGCATTCGCCAGTGCCGACTTGATTGAAATTTCCAGTGCTTCCGGATTAAGGGGAACAGCGCCTTGAAAGGAGTCCACATGAATTTATTGGTCGCCGGCCTGCCGCAGCGGCTGAATTTTAGCCCTTCTGTTTTGTCATTGCCCAACCGCTTTGAACCGGTCTGGTCGGGCGCTGTCGGCCTCAATCCCGGCCTGACCAAGCTGGTTCATTATGGGCCGCGGCTTTATCTGTATCAGGGGCCGGAAGAGAACCTGCGTCAAGTATTGCCCCACGGACTGGGGTCCGGGCCGGCCTTGAGTGTAGCCGCTTATGGACCCGGGTATGAGAGTCCGGCCGTGCTGACGGATAGGGAAGGCAACCTGTGGCGCTGGGACGGGTTGCATGGGCCCATACAGGTGTGGGCCACGGACTTGCCGGGCAAAGATGCGGCCGGCCTGGGTCTGCCCGACCATCGGCTTCTGGTGCTGCGCGAACATGGAGGGACATGGGAAAGTGAACTGGTGGACACGGGCAGGGCTCGGTCCTTGTGGGTCAAGCAGGAAGCCCTGACCGGCGTGTTGCCCGTGGGCGACCTATTGCTGGCGTGTCCCCTGCAGGCCGTTAAAACGATTATAGCTCTGGATGTTGAAAGCGGTGAAGTGCGCTGGCAGAGGGCATTTGACCGGCCACCGGGCGATCTGGTGGCCGCCAAAGAGGGTCTGCTGTGGATCAGCACCGAGGAGAACGGCATTGTGGCTTTGAGCCTCAAAAGCGGACAACCCGTGCACAGCCTCAAACTGACCAACAACCGCCTCCCTCAAGGCGTGGTGGATACTCATGGTATTTGGCATGTATGCAATGGTCTCAACTATCAAAAGGTTCGGCTGTCGGCAGACAACCCACAGGTGTATGATTATGTGGAATTTGAAAACACCACGCCCGCACCCACCACGGCCGGGGGCCAGCTGGCACTGGTGCTGGAAGACGGCCGCCTGCTTTTTTCCGATGACCAGGGCAGGGTTTGGGCTTTGCTGCCCGGTCAGCCCGGCCGGCCGGTGTGCTTGTGGGACAAGTCACGCGTATATAATATAGGTATTGTTCAAGAGGCTTTGGTACTACTTGATTGGGAGGGCAGGCTCACCATCCTCAGGTAAGGAGGTGTAGCATGAAATGGTTCGAACCGCAAAGACCAATGATGACCCGGCAGCCCACAGTTCCGCCTCGGCCGGTGGCCGCCAAACCAACGGCACTGCCAATACCTTTGAACAAAAAATGTAGCTGCGACGGCGGCTGCCCCATCTGTGTGACCAAGCGATCAAGCACCTATCAGGCCACTGAAGACCATGCCAATCGCATGGCCCGCCAAGCGCTGCAGGGCAAGGCTCCACCTGCCGGGGCTGAGGTCAGCTCAGATCAAGCGCTGCAAGGTCCCCCGCAAGAAGAGCAGGGCACAATCATGGCACAGGAAGAACGGCGCACCTTGGAGTACCGTTTTGGCCATGACTTTTCCCGAGTTCGTATTCACCGCGGGGCGCGTGCCCGCCAACTAACCTCCAGCCTGGGCGCGCAGGCTTTTACTTATGGCCGTCATCTGTATTTTAATCATGCTGCTTACGCTCCTTTTACCACCGCCGGCCGGGAACTGCTGGCCCATGAACTGGCGCACGTGGTGCAGCAGGAGCGATCACAAAAACCATGCGTGCACTGCTGGCCTGCCTCCATCCATCAAACCATTACCAAAGATATTATCAACGCCTACTTCAGCGGCCAGTTCAGCGCCGACGCGTTGGTCAAACTTGCTTTCTATGCCGGGCAATTGGATCAGCGCGGCTGCAACTACCTTTACTATGGCCAGGACTTTCTCCTGGCCAAAATGCCGATCATCGGGACCATTATTAAAAGTCCCCATATCCCCATCCTGTCGCTGTTTACAGAAACCCTTTCCGATTATGAAGCGCCCAATCATGGCGAAGCCAATCTCTACAAATACAAGGGTTCCAAAACCAAGGACAATGAGGCGCGCGCCAAAGAGCATCTGGCCAAAGCCCTGAGTCTGATGTCGGACGGCAAGATTACCAAACAAGCCATGGTGTACTGGGGTATGGCCCTGCATGTGGGTCAGGACCGGGGGTCGCATCAGGAAGGCATCAAGGGCAAAGGCCATGACCGAAAAACCGACGATCAGGGCAGAAGCTGGAATTGCGATGATCCCAAGGACAATGGGCAGGGGTATGAGACCGCCAAAACCAATACGCAGGCTTTGATCAGCCAATTTCTGCAAGCGCTCTCGGCCGCGCAAAAGGCCTCGCTTAAGACCGCTGATTTTGGCGCTCTGGCCGGTCAGGGTAAACTGCAGGTGGGCACCATGCCGGCGCCCAATAATCCGGCCATTCCCAAGGACAGCGTGAGCCGCCGATTGGTCTACATGACCATTATGAAGCAGCTGCTTTACGGCAAGGACGACATGCCCAAAAGACTGCTGGGCGTGCTGCCCATCATGACCCAGGTAGGCCTGGGCATTACCGGGTCAGCGCACAAGCGGCTCAGTGTGGAGCCGCAATTGGGTCTGAGGGTGATGAAGCCCACACCTTTGTCCTATGTGGATGTTCTGACCGGCCCGTCGCTGGGCATTGGCTTGGATCAGAAAAAAGCGACCTTTGGCTGGTCTCTGGCCGCGCAGCTGGGCTTGATCGGCGAGCAGGATGATCTTAACCTGATGATCAACCAATCGTGGAGCACAGCCGGCAGCACGACCGTGGTGGGCCTGAGCGGGACCTTTGATGAAGTGGCGCTTATAAAAAAACTATTTGGTAAGTAAGCTTATTGGCCACAGGAGGGCTGGGGAGGAAGAGCTTTTATGAATGGGGGCATGATGAATCTTTAAAAGTAGGTTGAGCTTGTCTGTGCGCTTACGGGCGCCCTGTAAAAAAAATATTAATCACAGGAAGGCAAAAGTTGAGGAAGAAGAACTTTGGGGAAGCGCTGCGCGATTAACCCTAACGTCATTAGATCTTCTTCCGATCTCTCAACCGTCCTGTTAATAAAAGCCATTAATCACAGGGAGACGGGAGAACCATTTGTTAGGAACCGCCGGGCCGTTAAAGCCACTAGGGGTTTAGATTTTATGATCATGAAAAAACAAAGGAGACAGTGCTTGTGAAAAAAGCAGCGCCGCAACCATCAGCAGCCAAGGCACCGGCCAAAGCCAGGCACGAACCTATCAAGGTACAGGACAGCCCGCAACGCGCGCCTGAGACAAACCGCCTGTCAGCAGGCGCAGGGCCGCTGGCGCCGCCACCGGCTTTGCCGGCTGGGATCTGCACCTGTGACGGCGGCTGTCCCCGCTGCTGCTGGAGCCATCCCACCGCCACCGGCCCAAGCGAAAGCCAGGCGCGTCATCTGGCGGAATCGCTGGCTGCAAGTCCCTATTTACAGGACTGGCTGACCATGCCTTGGGGCCCGCAGCAGAAGAGCATTACCCTCCACACGGACAGGCAGGCTGCCGAGCAAGCCAAAGGCCTCAATGCCAAAGCATTTGCGCGGGGCCGCCATATTTATTTCGGCCTTGGCCAGTATGCACCGCAGACCCAACCCGGACGGCTGCTACTGGCCCATGAATTGATTCATGTGTTGCAGCAAACCCGCCATCAGCAGGCGCTGGTACAGCGAGATGCAGGCGACATGGAGCAGGTGGAGATTTATGTGGCTGAGCATATCATGGTGGTCCACTACGAGGATGAAGTCCCGGACACACTGCGCATCACCCACATAGTAGAGCTTGATTTTACCCGTCCCTACGAATTGACGCGCCGGGAAGGCCGCAACATTATCAGCACCGTCGGCGGTGAGCCGCGCGATATTGTGGAATACATCTTCCAAAATCAGGAGCAGATGGACCGGTTTAATACCGCCTTGGAGGAAAGACGCACGCCCGTGCCCGTTCGCTTCCGGCCCTCGTCAGCGCAAACCGCACCAGTGGCAGGTGAAGAAGGCGGCGAACCCCTGGGTGACCGGCCGTCACCATTGGAGCCCGATTATTCGGTATTGGCCAACAACGAAGAACTGGCCAACTTGTTATTCGCTTTTCTGGGACGCTTTGCCGGAACCACACCGGCGGCTGCGTTGACAACAGACGGGTTGACGCAAGAGGAGATCACCAGCATCATTGCCGCCCATCCGGCAACAGAAGTGATCATCCAATACTTTACCCAGGGTTGGCATGAATACCAGGCCACAGGCAATACCGAGATGGGAGCTTATGCCCTGCTGCAGGAAACCATTCTGGTCCAGCGCCGCAACGGCAACTTCAATGCCCTGCGCAATAATTTGCAGATCAGCAGTGACCGCGACGGGCTGGGTATTTTTGACCGCCGTTCTCATATCCGCTATTACGATCAGAATGGTCAGCCGCTTTTGGGCGTGGACGGCTCTTATCGCGACAACGGCTATCGGGCCTTTGAAGTGCCGCCCCTAGCCATTGAGTTGGAGGTTACGGGCGGCTTGGCGCAGGTGCTCAATGCCGTGCGCCAGATTTCAGCGGATCAAGCAGTACAGGTGATACAAGCCATCCAGGGCTATATGGACAATGCTGATCTATTATGGCCCCGCGTGCGCAGGGGCTGGGATGGGTGGAGCGATCTGCAGGAGGAATGGCGGCGCACCATGCCTGTACTGGTCGGGTTTTTAGGTGCTCATTTGGTGGCCATGGTGCTCAAACAAGCAGGCCATCCTATTGCCCGCAGTATTGGCGTGGGCATTGACCTGGCGTTGCGGGCAGCTTCGTATTTTTTCAATATCCTCTTTGTGGGTGAGCTGCTGGTGCTGGCCTTGCAATGTGGCCGCGAATTGTCCATGGTGGAACGGCCTGAGGAAGGAACGGATTTGGATCAATTGTCGGAGCGGCACATAGCCAATGCCGTGGCGCTTATGCGGCGTCTCATCATCATGGCCATCAATTTTGGCCTGACCGTGCTCATGGTGCAGACCGCCAGGGAAACGACCATTTGGCTGGGCGAAACCCTGCCCCCGGGCGGACGAGGCCCTGGTGGCACAGCGCCGGCAGAAGCTGTTACGCCTGAAGGCATTCGCATGCCTGTGCCTGAGGCAGCACCAGAGGCTGTGCCGGCCACCGCTATGGGTGGCGGGCCCAGGGTGTCCTCCGGGCCGCGGGCAGTACCCATTTCACCGGAGATGTTGATGGAGGGTACGGAAGGCGGCGGTGGGCCCGGCCAGCCGGGCGAAGGTCCCACACCGAGGCGTCGCCGTATTGTGCGGCCTGAACCGGCACCTGAAGAACCGGCGCCCGAAGCAGCTCCACCGGAACCAGCACAGGAAGCCGTACCAGCCCGGCCGCGTAGCGTGGAACGTCCCTCTGAATTTGAAGCGCGCATGCTGCAAGAGTACACAGCCGCCCGCAATCCGGTATCGCGCACCTACTTTTGGTGGCGGGGCATGGCCAGGCGCACCTTGGGCGGATTTGTCACTGCCCTGCGCGCCCATGCCCGGGCCACGGGTATGCGTTTGCCTCGTCTGAACCGGACGGTGTTGAGAGACACGGTGTGGGAATTCATGGACCGCCATCAGGACTTGCGTCAGGTGTTTGATGCAGATCTGGCTGCCGCCCAGCGGGCCATTGAGGCGCAGCGCCGGGTGATCGCCGAAGGCGGCAACACGCCTTATAACCAGGCCCGGATGCAGGCCCTGGAAGCGCGCTATGAGAGCCTGATGGATTGGGCATTGCGGCCGGTGGGTAACAAGCGGCCTGATCTGATTGAACTCTGGGCGGACAGGGAATCAGTCATGGTCACCGATATTACGGAGCGGCCTTATGACCCCTCCCATAATTTCAAGACCAGGTTTTATATTAAGGTATTGCAGGAAGTCCTGGGTTGGGAGGATGTATCCGGCCATGATTTCCGCAGCACCATGGAAAGTACGCCTTTGGAATAGCGATTATAACTATAGGCGCAGGAATAGCGGGTTAGGATGTTGAAGAGGGCAGAGCAGCTGACCCGAAAAAAAAGGGGGTGATGCAAATGAAAGCCGTGCTTCATACAAAATACGGTCCACCTGAGGAACTTCAATTGGTTGAGGTGAATAAGCCTGTTCCTAAAGACAATGAAGTATTAATAAAAATCCATACCACCACGGTCACCAGCTCGGATTGCAATGTGCGCAATTTAACCTTTGTATCGGGGGTGTTTCGTCTGCCGGCACGATTGATGTTTGGCATTTTCAAACCCAGGATTAAAACGCTGGGACTTGATTTTGCAGGAACGATCGAAGCTGTGGGTAAAGCGGTTAAACGGTTTAAACCGGGGGATGAAGTTTTTGGAACGCCCAATCTTAAAATGGGCACTCATGCGGAATATATCTGCCTCCCGGAAAATGGACTGTTATTGGCCAAACCAAGCGCCATCACCTGGAATGAAGCTGCAGCCGTGAATCTGGCTGGGATCACGGCATTGTATTTTATCAGGGATTCAGGAAAAGTTAAGGCCGGCCAAAAAGTCCTGATCAACGGCGCCTCGGGCGCCATTGGCACCTTTGCGGTTCAACTGGCCAAATACTATGGTGCAGAAGTTACCGGTGTATGCAGTACCGCCAATCTGCAGATGGTAACATCGCTTGGAGCGGATAAGGTTATTGATTATACCAAAACGGACTTTACCCAAACCAATGAAACCTATGACGTTATTTTTGATGTCGTGGGTAAGCTCTCCTTTTCCCAGTGTAAACATTTATTGGCGCCACAAGGTGTTTATTTGATGACCATAACCCATTTTGGAGATTTAATGGCCATGATAAGCCATGGCAAAAAAATTAAAGGCGGCATGTCGGTTCCAACTTTAGAAGGATTGCGATTTCTGAAGGAACTTATGGAGGCTGGGAAATTAAAAACAGTTGTTGATAAAACGTTCACGCTGGACCAAATCGCCGAGGCTTTTCGCTATGTGGAAAAAGGTCATAAAAAGGGGAATGTCATGGTTACGGTAAATGCCCCATGAAGCCCAGGGAGCAGGTGTCAGCCACGCAAGGGTTATGCGCCGGCCGTGGTGGAAGAGGTGAACAAGGCGAAAAACAAGGATCTTAGTGCCTGACATTCAGCTTGAATGAGAAGGGAAATAAGTGCCAATTTTCAATTTGCAATAGAGCAACGGCTTATCGTGGATTGTCCATGTCATAAACGCTGTTGACTACAATAACTAAGGTTTTATCACAAAGGCAAGACCGATATTACGGACTTTGACAGCCGTATCATCTGGAGTCCAGAGGTAAGAATATTCCAACATCAACATGGAATATCGATTGAAGTCAATGGCAAGGCCCAGATTTATGCTAGGCAATAAGTTATAGATGTCTTCTGACGGGAATACGGGATCTGTTTTCCCATAAACATGTATATGGTTGTAATGTAGTTTGGCAGAAGAATAAATCATCAATTTCCCTAAAATGTGCTTGCTGATGTAAACCGGAAAAAATATATCGCTAATATAAAACTGTTGCACATCATTGGTAAAAATAAAATCCCACGGGTTGGGCAATAACGTTTTTTTTAAATTTATGTAATCGCCATAATTTACTCCATAGCCAATAGCCATGCTTGGTAAAAAAGAACCACTTTCTTTGACAAATTGATATTTTAAATCCGCTTCTATGAACGTGAAGGGAACAAGCCGTATACCAACGTCCACAGAGTCAATTACGCCGACGCGACTAAATAGTTCTATTAGGCTTGATGCATAGTCATAATCAAGCAGCCCGCGGTCGGCATTTAGTTTAAAATTACCTTGACTGTGGCCTGCACCGAATAACAACGTGTTGGCAGGAAGGGTATCGGCTGTCTGAAAAGAGGATAAGGAAGAACAGCCGGTTATAAATAATAACCCCATCAGAAGCCATTTTTTCATACACTTCTCCTTTGAATGAAATCCGCCGGTGCCATCGTCGACCTGTTTAATGAACAAAATAACATTTTCTGTTCATTTCTCCAAGGCGTATTATTTAAGCAGCGTTAAGGATAATAGGCCATAGGGGACGTCGTTAGATAATACGATAATGTGTGCAAAGACCATATTCACCTGGCCTATAGCTTCAGATGTGGTCATGGGTAAGGTCCTAAAAATTGGTGCCGGTCACTAGGTCACAAACAAAATTTTATAGGCCATTGGGAGAAGATCAAAACACGGTTAGAATTCTGTTTTTAACCAAACTTGGCGTTCCTTTTTCTTTCCTTCCTGCCCTCCCCGCAGTCCCTGTAAAAGCAAGCCTTTAATAAAGAAAGGCGGGTCCCCCTTCCCACGGTTACTCCTCGGGAAGTAAGGGCCCGCCCTCCTGCAGTGGCGTCAGGCCATTACATCGAGAATTGCAGGCTGGCACCTGCCAGCACGCGCCAATCGGCGGTAGGCGCTACATTGCCGATCTTGTCGCGCGTATCTTTTTTCTCCAAGGGAATTTCATAGCCTAATTTCAGTTTAAGCGGTCCCGTGCGCATCCGGATGCCGGGAACAAAGGTGTAGGTGGTCACCGAGGAATCGGGAATCTCCAGGCCCGAGGCCGTAGCGGCGCGATAAGCATTGGCCAATAACTCAGCATGTAAAGACAACCCTTCGTTGAGCGGTAGTTCGGCGCCCAGAGCGTATCTGATGGCATCGCCGGGATTTATTTTGACCGTGTCACCGGTAGGATCGGTGCTGTTGTATTCACCCCGGTATTCATAGCCCAGGTTAGCATAGAGTTTGACCAGTGCGAGGTCGAGATCAGCCGCTGCAAAAGGAAAGAGGTCCATGCCTGAGGCCACATACTTCTGGGCATCAGTAGTCGGAAACACAGTGCTTACGCCCAAGGCCAGATTGAAGGCCGGTAAGGCAAGCAATCCGGTTTTGACCTGCACGCCTATGTCCTGCAGACCTTGAAAGTTATTTTCTTTTAAGTTGGGAATGTTTGATTTTAAATTGCCGAAAGGAAGCGACACTTTGGCTTCCAATACCGGAAGACCAACACGGACAAATAAGGGCATGTCCGCCAAGGTTTTTTCGTTTAAAACAATGCCGTTCTGCTCGATTTTTTGGTAAGCATAACTGTAATCAATACCTGCTTCAATCCCACCCTTGCCCGTCACATTGGCAGCCTGCTCAAATGAAATCGGTTCCGCGGCCACAAGCATAGGCAGGGACATGACGCCCACAACCATCATCCATCCGAAACAGATTCTCTTCCTCATGATCGGCACCTCCACAAAAATAAGATTTTGATCTTGGCTCTGGTTAGACACTTTTTTAAAAATAAGGCCTTATAAATTTCTTTGTGTGACTGATTTTTCCGAGTGTGGAATAACGCATGGGCTTGTCCAGCTAACCATACGCCAACAGGCCAAACGCTATAAGTTTGATATCAAACAATAAACAAGTTGAGGCACAAAAACGACGACGTTTGGAGTCAAACTATATGAATGAACATCAATCAATAGGCAGGCAGAATTTGAAAGTTTGTGTTCAAATTAAAATCAAGAACATCAGTTTTGATTTAATTTGTCCAGCAATTTAATAAGCGTGGTTTTTTCAGAGGGGCTGAGGATGCGGCTGTGGTCCTCTTCCAATGAGGCCAGCAGGGCTTTGAGTTTGGGGATCAGTTTTAAGCCTTGCTGGGTGATGGACACATTGAAGATCCGCTTGTCCTTACTGTCCTGCAGCCGGATTACATAACCCCAATGGATTAATTTTTCCATAAGCGGGGTGAGCGTGGACTTGTCGCGGCCAATGGCTTGAGCCAGTTGTTTCATGGTCATGTCTTCTTGGGACAGCTGCAGCAGCAGATCCACATGAGCCGGCGCCAGAAGCGCCAGGTCTTGAGCAGCCAGACCGGCCGTGAGGCGGCGAGCCAGTTGGGCTTGCAGGCGGGAGAGCAGGGGCATTAGAAATGGAGTGGTCATGACGGTATAATAGTTTGGACACAAACCAATGTCAAGACCAGAAATGTTTGAACTCAAACTAAAATAGTGATGCCGGCGTGCTCTCCATCCGACTGCTAGCGTTGAGGCCTTGATTTATAACTTTGGAACCAGTACCATGATAGCGCTGAATTTACCTTGAGGTCAGAGCATGACGATCAAAGAGCTTTCCTATTATATATACTACGGCCTTACAGCTTTGGTGCTGCGGCAACACAAGCCCCTGGTGGCGGGCGTCGCCCTCACCGATGAGTGTAATCTGGAGTGCCGCCATTGTGTGGTGGCCAACCAGGGTCACGGGCCTTATGCCTTTACACGACTGATGGAGATTTTCCAACTGGTGTACCAGCGCGGTGCGCGCATTCTCTATTTGCAGGGCGGCGAGATTTTTACCTGGTCCGATGGGGAGCTGACGATTCATGACGTGATTCGCGCGGCCCGGGCTATGGGCTTTTTCCGGGTGGCCGTGGTGACCAATGGCACTTTTCCCATTGAGCTCGATGCGGATGCGGTCTGGGTCAGTCTGGACGGCTTGGAAAAAGAGCATGATGCCATCCGCGGCCAGGGCAGCTTCCAAAAAACGCTTCACCATATCCGCAATTCCCATCATCCCAACCTGCGCGTCAACATTACGGTCAATCGCGACAACCAGGAAGTGGTGGAAGACTTTATCCGCACCATGAGCCGGGAACCCCGCATTCGCGGCATCTCGGTTAATCTGCACACGCCTTATCCCGGTGTGGAAGACCTGGCCCTCAGCCGCAGCCAAAGACAAGAAGTGCTGCACAAGGTGATGGACCTCAAACGTCAGGGCCTGCGCATACTCAATTCCATGGCCGGTCTTAAAGCCCTGGCGACAGGACGCTACCAACGGCCGGTATTCATGATTCAGCTCATGGAGCAGGATCAGGTGTTTGAATGCTGCTGGGGCAGGCAGTATCCTGAAGTGTGCGAGCAATGCGGGTATGGCATTATTCCCGAACTGGCCGCCATTCAGTCTCTGCGGCCCTCGGCCTTGCTGGGCGCGTTGGGGCTCTTTGGCTAAAAGACGGGCATGGTATTATGGCGGTCCTGAGGTGGCCTTGAAAAAAGGCTGTAGAGGACGGCCACTTGCCCTCCGAAACTTCAGGCAATCAACATCCGATCCTCAACAGAACCTATATAGAAAAGAGGTGCCGGGGATGAAGGCACAGCAGATCATCAGGCAACTGAAAGCTCAGGCCAATCCCAAAAATGTTGAGGGCATGGCGCGCTGTGGGATCAATCCCAGAAATACCCTGGGCGTTAATATTCTCTTTTTACGGCAAATGGCCAAACAGTTGGGCAAGCAACATGACTTGGCCCTGGACCTGTGGGCATCGGAAATTCATGAAGCACGGCTGCTGGCAGCTTTTATTGATGAAGCCGGCAAAGTCACTGCCGGCCAAATGGAGGCCTGGGTCAAAGCCTTTGACAGCTGGGATATCTGCGATCAGGTCTGCAGTAATTTATTTGATAAAACCCCCTTGGCCTATGGCAAGGCCAAGGCCTGGACCAGCAGGACGCATGAATTTACTAAACGGGCCGGGTATGTGTTGATGGCCTGTTTGGCTGTCCATGACAAAGCAGCGCCGGACAGCAAGTTAATGCCTTTCTTTCCTCTGATTATCCAAGGCGCCGACGATGACCGAAATTTTGTAAAAAAAGCGGTCAATTGGGCGCTGCGTCAATTAGGCAAACGCAACCGGTCTTTAAACAAGGTGGCCATTAAGACCGCCCGGGAAATTGCAAAATTGCCCGCCACAAGCGCCAAGTGGATTGCTGCTGACGCACTGAGAGAGCTCTTGGCCAGAAGCAACAGCTTATGATTGCGGTTAAAGCCAAGGTCATGCGGAAGGACGGCTAATGGCCGGTAACGGAGGCCAGGATAATATCCATCACGATGGCGATGAGCGACAGGATAAAGATGGCCAGATAATTCCAGTTTTCCCGGGAAGCGATGACGCTTTTTAAAAGATAAAGGGCGTTTTCTTTATCCGCTTGCTCGAGGGTTTTGCCGGCCGATAACTTGGCAATCAGGCCGCTGTCCAAAATAGCATGGCGCCGCCGCTCGGTAATAATAAAGCGGTAGAGAAAGAACGCCAGATAGCCGATGACCCCCAGGTACCAGACCGGCCGGAACAAGTGGGGCGAAAGGTATTTGAACACAATCAACAGACGAAAAGCGGTTGCGGAAATTAAGCCGATTACGAAGAACAGGTAGACCACTGCTTGAGGAACAGGTCGTCTGGTTTTCAACTTACCCTCCTAAGGGAGACGGTGTCGTAATAGTCTGTTTTGATCGCCATCCCAGGGTGACACAGACTCGTGGTTTTTAAAGGTTGAGGCGCAGAGCTTTTTCCTACGTCTATAATAATGGACGCGGTTTAAAAAATCGCACCCACCGCCAACCCCAAGTATTCCGCACCCTCGCGCAGTGCTGACAGCCCAACGGCTTCGGCCCTGAGACCGCTGCAACGCTACTTCAGTATTTACCATGTCCGGGGTCAGCTGCGCAATGGTGCCTTCATTAATATTGCCGCAGTGATTTTTTCACTTTCCATCACCAAGATGCAGGGTAATTTAATTTTCTCCAAAAGAGACAGGGTGTTGTCACCGGCCACTTAGGTTAAGCCTTTTGTAAATAACACTTCCGATATAAATCTCACTATTTTCTACATTTAAGTAGGATTCACTCAGGGGAACGCTAAACCACCATCCTTGCTTAGTCCATTATGATCCTATTTTTAAATCTTTTTCATCTTGGGTACCGTTTTTCAAAGGATACTAAAAGATTGGCACGGCGCATGCTTCTAATAATACTGCTATAGGTTTTTAAATAAAGGTTTAATTAAGGAAGCCTGTCCATGAACAAGAGAAGCAAACTGTCAGACCGACTTTTTCTCAACCTGGCCGTCATGCTGGTGTTCATCATGTCTCTGCCGGTTCCTTCGGCGGTTGCCCAAGAGGGGAGGGACCATCACCAGCCCATCACTATTTTTGCTGCGGCCGGCATCAGGCCGGCCACGGAAGAGCTTTGTCAACAATTTGAAAAACAACAGCCTTGCCGGGTCCTGCAGAACTATGCCTCCTCAGGCACCCTGGCCCGGCAGATCGACAATGGCGCGGAATGCGATGTCTTTATTTCCGCCAACAGCCAATGGGTCGACTATCTGGAGGCCAAAGGCCTGCTGGCCGCTGAGGCGGTACATGCCTTGGCCGGCACCAGGCTGGCTATGATAACGCCCATGAGCAGTACCATTCCGGCGCCTGTTTTTTCAAAGGCTTTTGATATTCTATCCATCACGCTCGATAAAATTGCCCTCGGTGATCCTACCTATGTACCGGTAGGTAATTACACGCAGCAGGTGTTGTCACAACTGGGATGGCTCGATAAGCTTAAAGGCCGGACGATCATGGCCAAGGATGTGTCGGCTGTACTCCATTATGTGGAGCTGGCCGAGTGCGATTGGGGGATTGTTTACTATACAGAAGCCTTCCGGTCCAGCAAGGTGAAAATCCTTGCCTTCATTCCGGATCAGCTGCATGAGCCCATCGTTTTTTATATGGCCAAGCTTAAGGCGGGGAAAAAAGAGGGGCAGGTCTTCACCGACATGTTTCTGGGCAGCACCGGCCGTAGGGTGCTGGCTCACAACGGCTTCACGATTTTTAACAAGGAGTGATGATCATGACCGCCATGGAATGGAGTGTCATCGGTTTAACCGTCAGGGTGGCCCTGGTGAGCACACTCATCACTTTGCCTTTGGCCGTAGGCCTGGGGTGGATGCTGGCCAGGAAACCAATGCCCGCCAAGCCGCTGCTGGAGGCGCTGGTGTCCTTTCCCCTGGTGGCGCCGCCGGTGATTACAGGATATGTGCTCCTGTTGCTGCTCGGTAAAAACGGATTGCTTGGCCACTGGCTGTACCAAACCCTGGGTCTCAGGCTGACCTTGAATTTTGCGGCCCTGATCATGGCGTCCGTGGTGGTCTCTTTGCCCTTAGCCGTGCGCTCCATGCGGTCGGCTTTTGAGCTGGTTGACCGGACCTACGAAAAAGTGTCCCGTACGTTGGGAGCTTCACCAATGCATACCTTTTTCCGGATCAGTCTACCCATGGCCTGGCCCGGATTGATGAGCGCGGCCGTGCTGTCTTTTGCCCGCAGCCTCGGTGAATTCGGAGCCACCATCACGCTGGCCGGTAATATCCCGGGCAAGACCCAGACCCTGGCCCTCATGGTTTACGCCAATATGCAGCTCCCGGGCATGGAAGCGGCAGTGACCAGGTTGGTGGTGGTCTCCCTGTTGCTTTCCTTTGGGGCCATGGCTGCTTCCGAGTGGACCGCCAGGAAAGGAGCGTATCTTAAAAATGAGTCTGCTGCTTGATCACCTTTGCTATCAGGTTAATGGCCTCTATTTTCATTACCATGCTGAAATAGAAAAAGGCATTACCGGCATCTTCGGGCCGTCCGGGGCGGGTAAAACTACTTTGATCAATATGATTTGCGGAGTGGTGAGGCCTCAATCAGGACTGCTGGCTTTTGACGATACGGTTTTATTTGATCACAGCCGGCAAGTCAATAGGCCCGCTCAGCAGCGCCGCATGGGCGTGGTGTTTCAGGACCATTACCTTTTTCCTCATTTGACGGTCCGGCAAAACCTGAACTACAGCCGGCCTTATGTCCGGCGCGAGAGGCAGATGATCTCCTTTGAAGCCGTCACGGCATTGTTGGACCTTGACGCGCTGCTGGATAAAAAAAGTTTCCAACTCTCCGGAGGGGAAAGGCAGCGGGTGGCCATTGGCCGGGCCTTGCTTGCCCAGCCCCGTCTGCTGCTGCTGGACGAACCCTTTTCCAATCTGGATAAACCTAGAAGGATGCAGATCATTTCCTATCTGCTCAAAATCCATAACCAGTTTCAGTTGCCCATGCTTATTATCAGCCATGACCTGGACGATATGCTCAAACTGACCAGCGCCCTGGTGGTGATCAAAGACAGGTCTATCGTGACCACCGGACCTTATCTTGACATGGTGGAGAAGGGATCAGCACCGGATCTCATCTCGCCCAAGCATTATCTGAACATGATCGAATTGTGCCATTTCCATTACGCTGTGCAGGAAGACCTCCATCTCTTCGGTCCAAGGGCAACCTCAACCCGCGGCGTGCTCAAAACCAATGCTGCTCTGTTGACACCGGCCATACGACCGGGCACCAGGGTACGCTTGTGCATTTATCCTGATGAAATTGCGCTTACCGCCAAACCGGTATGCACCAGTTCCATCCAAAACCAGTTGCAGGGACGTATTGAAAAACTATTCTGTCAGGGCCAGTCCTGTTTTGTCACGCTGGAGTGCGGATTCCCGCTGGTGGCGGAGATAACACCGGCTGCAGGCAACAGCATGAACCTCAAATTGGGCGACACCATCTATGCCCTGATCAAGGCCAAAGCCATTCATGTTTTGCATGTTTATGACGGACGCCCGCGAAAGGAAGTTCCGGGCAGTACGCCACCGTTTAATCTCGCGCGTCCGTTTCACGATCAACCCTCAAACGAGGTGTCATCTCCGTCAGAAAAAGACCACCCGCCAATCGCTTTGAACAATCATTAAAATCATTTCATTCGGTGGCCGGCACGGATTGCTCTTCCAGGCAGGTGTCCGCACTTTTTGGACATAATCAGGGCGCCATCACAACAATGCCCATCAAGGCGGGATTTTACTCAAGTCTAGCAGCCATTTGATCGAAATTGAATAATAACCGGTTTTTTTGAGCATCGGCCACTAGTTGGGGGTAGGATGAAGCGGATTGTCTTGAGCCTGTTGATATGGTTAAATTGGCTCTCCCTGGGAGCTGCCGCACTTCAGGAAGTGGGCCACATGCTGGGCGGCTTGCCACAGGCCGTGGCGGTGCAAGGCAACTATGCTTATGGTGCAGCCGATGGACTGGTCTCCATCCTGGATGTTTCCAATCCCTCCAGTCCGATCCAGGTTGGCTATTTTGACACGTCCGGCTCTGCCCAGGACATCAAGATATCAGGGTCTTATGCCTATGTGGCGGACGGCTACAAGGGACTTCGCATTCTTGATATCAGCGATCCTTCATCCCCAATGGAAATCGGACATTTTGAGAATATCAACAGTGGTATGGCCTCGGGGGTGGCTATTGACGGGCTATATGCTTATCTGGCCTGTGGGGATCAAGGCATGTTTATTGTGGATATTTCCGCGCCCGCTGCACCGGCCTATGCGGGAGATTGCGACACTGCCGGCACGGCCATGCATGTGTGTGTCCAGGGCGACTGGGCTTATGTGGCGGATGGCGGCAGACTGAGAATGATTGACATCAGCAATAAGACCAATCCGGTGGAAGTGGCTGATTTCAATACCAGTAGTGCCAATGATGTGAAAGTGGACGGAACCATGGCCTATGTTGCCGCAGGGTCGATGGGCGTTTATGCTATTGACGTAAGCACACCTTCCTCACCTATTTATGTGGATCGCTTTTCAACATTGGGGGACGCCTACGGGATTTTTATCAGCAATACCATGGCCTGTGTAGCCAATGATCAACAAGGTCTGCAATTGTTGGATATCAACACACCCACGGCCATGGCCGGCCTCGGCCAATACGATTTACCCGGTGCGGCCCGGGGGCTTTGTGTTGCCGGGGCGTATGTATTTTTGGCGGATACCACCTATGGACTTAGAATCATTGATATAAGCACGCCGGCCTCCCCAGGGGAAGCAGGGTTTTATAACACACCTGCCAGAGCGAACGGCATTGCCATAGACGGCAATACGGCCTATGTGGCGGATCTGGACACAGGGCTACGGATTCTGGATATATCCGTGCCCGCCGCGCCGATGGAAGTCGGCTATTTTGATACCACCGGGACGGCCTGGGCCGTCAGCGTCAGCGGTCAATACGCCTATGTGGCAGCGGATACGGAAGGCTTGACGATTCTGGATGTTTCAACACCGAATCATCCGCTATGGGCTGGTAATTATAATACCACCGGCCTTTGCTATGACGTGAAAGTCGTGGGTTCTTATGCCTATGTGGCCGATGGTACCTACGGCATGCGGATTATCAATGTTTCCACGCCCACCAGTCCCTCTGAGGAAGGCGCGGTGGATACCCCGGGTACGGCTTTTGCGATCACCGTGCAAGGTGATTATGCCTATGTTGCAGATCAAGCTCAGGGGCTGCAGGTAATCAATATCCAGAATAAATCCAATCCCCAGATCGTGGGTAATTATTTTGTCGCCGGAGGGTATGCCGTGGACGTGGTGGTGGAGTCCCGGGGAACATCCACCTATGCCTATATGGCGGATTTTTTAAAGGGTCTGAGAATTGTCAATGTTACCACACCCTCCGTGCCTGTGGAGACAGGACAATTTTTTATATCCACATGGTATGCCAACGGCTTGGCGTATGCCAATAACCGGGTATTTGTGGGGTACGGGCCGAAGGGCATAGAGGTTTTTGATGTTTCCTTGCCGTCTTCGCCCCAGCAAGTCGACAACTTGGATACACCGGGCAACAGTGAGACAATAACGCTGGTTGGGAACCGGGCCTATGTGGGAGATCAATATGCCGGCATCATGGTGGTGGATTATATTACCGCCATACCCACCCCTACGTCGAGCAACACATGGACGCCAACTGCCACTGTCACGGCCACCGCCAGTCCCACACCCAGCAATACGGTGACGCCAACTTTCAGCAGGTCGGCCACGTCCACCATAACCCCGACCTTGACCATGAGCAGTACCACGACGCCGTCTGCTTCCGTGACCCCTACACCCAGCGTCACGCCATCGGTAACGGTTACCCCGACTATAACTTCAACCGTTCCCTTATCCAGCACTGCAACCAAAACGCCAACCCCAAGTATGACCACCACCATGACGCCTACCGTAATGCTTACCCCTACCCCGACCATGACCGTTATCATCTCGGGCCATATTCCTCCAGACGGCCTGGCTTATCCAAATCCCGGTCGGGATAAGATTACTTTTACCTGGAATGAACAAGACGTGGATCAGGTAAAAATTGTCATTCATAATATGGCGGGGGAAAAAGTTGCACAAGTTGAAGTCGGAAATCCAGTAGCATATGCCACCTGGCAGCCGGGTCTAATAGCACCGGGAATCTATTTCTATCAAATCATCCTGCGCATAGGCAATGTAGAAAAGAGGCTGAAACGGCAGCGACTGGCGATTGTTAAGTAAGGCCGGCTTAACCAACCTCTTTGCCGGTTGCCGCCGGATAAAAGCACACCTTCCTGGAAGCAATGAGAAGCGAGACCGGAAGCTTCTCTTTTCTTGAAGACCCTTGCTGGTTGTGATACAAAGAAGGACATGGAGATCAAGAGGACGAGTTAAACGATGGTGTGATATAGTCGATGTGAAAGCGAGCAAACCCGAGGGTTACTAACCAATTATAAAAAAGGATCGCCCTGTGATCAAACTGTTAAGCACGGCATTCATTGTATCTGCGCTTGTCCATGTTCCGATGGGCACCTATGCTGATGCTGCATCCGCGGTGGTGGCGGTTACACCGAGCGGCTCGGGGCTGAAATCATTGGCCACCATGTCACCATCTTCTGATCCATCAGAAGATGAATCTTTATCAACAGCAACAGACAGCACCAATCAGGAGACATCCCAAAATCCGGATAGCTCATCGCCAGCATCTCCGACACCTGAGGCTGTGGATATGGCGCAACTATGGCAAGATGTTAATGATTATATTGAGGAGGTTGAATTTAAACCAGCCCTGGAATCCTTGGACCTCATACGCCAAAATGCGCAACAACACCACGATGATGATAACCTTACGAAGGCATTATTAACCTCGGTAAGACTGCATATTCAAAATGGACATGACTATGAATCCAGTTTGGATCTATTGTATCAATCGCCTATGCCTGCGGATGATGACTTACGGGCGATGCTGATCATGGTACGTGCTTATTGTTTGCGACATTATTTTCAAGCCAATGCTTACGTCATTGCTCAAAATCCGGCGACCGCTGACTTCAAAGATTTTCGCTCCTGGACCACAACCCGGTTCATTGAGGCTTGCCAGAAAGATTTCGAGCAAGCCTGGCAGCATCGTGGAAATTTTGGTAGGGAAACGTACGATCCCTATGTGCCCTATTTCGAATACTGGAACGTTGTCTTTGGCTCCAATCCAACGATTAGAGATTATTTAACCTATGCCATGGCTGAATTTTTGGCAGATCCTGCCACCTGGAGCCCTAAGGCTTATGAAGGTACCAAACGACTTAACAGCCGGGGGATGAAAACCGAGCCCTTTAAGTATGTCGCCGACGTTGATTTGTCGACAACCTCGGCTAATCATCCTATTGAAAAACTTATTTTTGTTTTTAAGGATTTGACCAATTGGTATGAACAGAGCAGTGCTTTGAACAAAGCCATTTACGCCCGTCAACAATGTTCCACCTTGGTAAAACGCGCCTTTAGCAAATACCGCATGGCTGCCCAAAGTCTTGAAAATATGAATAATGCCTTTAATGCCATGCCGACATTACCTTCTGATCTTGAAACCTTAAAAACTAATTTTAAAAAACGCGTATCCTGGTAATCATCCAGAATCTACACTTGGGGCTTCTAGATTCTGTGTCTCCAAGAGAGACTTTTGTAAGACGCCGGCGGCGTCCTTTTCAAAGTAATATCTTAAGCGGTGGCGATAGTTATCATGAGCTGGTGCCCGCCAGGGTAGACGTGAGAAATAGTATTAATTTCGGCTTTAGGTGGTTCGAATAGTGTGCCACGGCTTCTTTTAGCACTGATGGAAGAAAGCTTTTTAATTGGGAAACCGGATGAATGTCACGATGGAGGCGCTAACTCAACCATTGCGCCAACCGCATCAGGTGGAAGGCCAAGCAATGGTGCAGGTGCTGGTGCAAGATAAGATTCCCCCCGAGCTGTGCAGCGGGCCTGGGAAAAGAATCGTGTTGTTGCGGCCTTGGGTTGTTTTGGGATTATCGCCCGGGCAGGCGGTGAGAGGGAGCGGTTAAAGGTAGAAAAATCGGGCTGATTAAATGAATGCCAAGAAAGCTGCTGCTTGACCGGTCCGTGGACCCTGCGCGAAGAAAGGATTTATAAAAATTGGCCGGCACCTTTTGCCGTGGAATGATGACATAATTTAATGTATAGGTGATTTTAGGCATCCTCAAAAATGCCGATCATTTAAGGTAGAGTAATCAGGCTATCAAGAAGGAAGTACGCCGTTTTCCAGGAGGTGCAAAATGCAAGAATGTCCTAAATTAAAGACCTGTATTTTTTTTAACGATAAAATGAAAAATATGCCGGCTATGTCTAAAAGTTATAAAAATCAATATTGCTTAAAAAATTATCAAGATTGTGCCCGGTTTAAAGTCTCGACAGCACTTGGCGCAGACAAAGTGCCGGCCACGTTATATCCCAATGATGCAGATGAGGCTAAGAAATTAATAGGCCAATGAAGTTAAGTGGGCTTTAACCGTCTTAAGTCAGTTGAAATAAAAGCTGCCAGCCACCAATAGCTGTGTAATAGTCGCCGCCACTTAATTGTCCCTGCTTGACCAGATCATTGCCGATCATGTTCCTGAAGGAGCAAACCAGGATCCATCGGCCCACCGATACCTTACAAGGCCACCAGACACAATCCCTGCTTTTAGACCAAGTTATCGATGATGGCGACAATATTTTTTAAATTCCAAAATTGCAATGCAAATCCTGAATACAGACGACGGTTTTGTCCCGGCCTGGAAAGACTCGGTTTACGGAAGCTCGTTGGCAGGATATGTCAATGACCCGGCCCGGATAGTTAAGGTTGGGAGCGAAGATGCCCTCTTATAGAGACCTGGTTCAAAAGCCCAGGTTATAAGGGGCAGTAAAAAAAGCTTATGAGCACAGCCGGACTGCAGGCTTGCAACCGCAAGCGATGATGACTTCCGGTCTCCAAAAATAACAATCCTCTCATCATAGCCCAGGCCTCCCCATAATTAATTTAAACGCCAATGATCACTAGAAAACGAGTAGTTAATTTAAGCATGGGCGCAAAACACTATTTGGCGGGGGGGATAAATTATTTTCAACAAGCAGATTATTTCATTTCAAAACTAAGGCCTTGGTACTTGTTTTAGCCGGGGTTCCGTGTACAATACTCCAACACAGTGCTTTAAATAGCCCATGGATATAAGGGAAATGAGGGAATACATGCAAGTCACTATGGAGGACATCATCCGGCAATTGGAGCAACAGTCGTGGCTTACAGTGGCTGCGTTTAACCTTCATTTGCGGCAGGCCATGGTTCCCATGGCAGCCCGTGGTCTTGAGCTTTACTGCCGCATGGATAATCCGGACTTGGCAACGGCCATCACCAAAAACCCCAGGGCAGGGTTTATTACCGGCAGCCCCGACCATCAGGTGGAAGGCCAGGCGGTGGCGCAGGTGCTGACGCAAGACAAAATTCCTGATGAGGTGCGCACCCGCTTGGGAGAAAAGATCGTAGTACTTCGTCCTTACCGCATCTCTGTGTCCATGCCGTTGCCTATGGAGCCAAAAGTGATGGAGCTTTCCAAGCAAGGCTGGCAAGAGGCTTCCGCGAAGCCTGCATCCATGTCATGGGTTAAGTTCTGGCTCCGGGCCAGCAGGATTGTGTCGGCACCCATGTCCGTGGTGCCCGTGCTGTTGGGCAGTTTGCTGGCCGCGCGCCACCACGTCTTTGATGGGGTTATCTTTATGGCTGCGCTACTGGGCGGTCTGGCAGCTCATTTGGCCACCAATTTGCTCAGTGACTATAATGATTTTAAAAAAGGGTATGACACCCCAGGGGCGTTGTCATCACACACGGGCGTGCTGGTACAGGAGCTGATCACGCCCGGCGTCATCCTGGCCGCAGCCTTGGCCTGCTTTGGGATTACAGCCCTGGCCGGGCTTTATCTTATTTATAAAGTGGGCTGGGGCATCCTGGTCTTCGGGATCATCGGCATGGCAGGGGGCGCGTCCTACACGGCCGGGCCGTGGGCCATGAAGTATCGTGGTCTTGGTGAAGGCCTGACATCCATGCTTATGGGTCCGCTTATGGTGCTGGGCGCTTATTATGCCCAGACCCAAAGCCTGGAGTGGGTGGCCTTTTTATTGTCGCTCGGGTTGGGCTTGCTGGTGGGCTCCGTGACTTTAGCCAACAACCTGCGTGATATGGCTGATGACCAGCAAAACGGGTTCATCACCTTGCCCCTGCGGATTGGACTTAACCCTGCCCGCAGGCTTTATAGTCTTTTTTTGATACTGCCTTATGTGCTGGTGGCAGCGGTCATTGGTTTACAGCCGCGTCTTTATCCCGCAGCCCTGGTGGTGTTGAGTCTGCCCTTTGGTCTGCATTGTTTGTATGAAATGAACACCAGCGGAGCTACGGCAGAAGCTATCCGGCTAAACGCAGTCACCCATCCGTATCCCTTAAATTCCATCCGTTTATACCTGCGTTATGCTTTGTTTTTAATGGTGGGTGTAATCCTGAGTTTTTGGAGCTGAAAAAGCAATGCAGCTCCAAATAAAATACCCCGTCATTTAGAGACTGTGTCACAACCTCAAGATCCCCTCTCCCCGCTTTCGTGGGGAGAGGGTTGGGGTGAGGGGACCATTTAAAAGGATTTAAAAAAACACTATTGTAACCCCTCATCCAGCACCTTCTCTCCTCTGATGAGGGGAGAAGGGATTAGTAAGCGTTGCAACACAATCTCTTAGGACGGGGTAGTTTAATACGCCTGGAGAAAGATCATTCTCCCCCGTGCATAACAGGGGAATAGCCGGGGACCTATTAAAAGGCCACACCCACCGAGGTCCCCAAGCCAATGCCAAAGCCACCAAAGGCCAGGGAAGTATTACCCAAATCCAGGCCGCCGATGGTGTATCCCAGATAGAGTGAAGGCGAAACCGTAAGATGAACACCTTTACCCAGGGCATCTTTAAACAGCCATTCATAACCGGCCTCACCGCCCAATGAGAAGAAAACCGAGCTGCCTGAATCCTCCACCGTGACCGTACGATAGATCAATAAGTTTGGATCCCATTCCAGAGTGTTGTAGGAATAAGTGGAGCTCACCATCATGAGATCCACCGCCGGTCCGAACCAGAGTCCTGCCGGGGTGACTTTATTGTCCTTCAGGCCTTGGATGACATTAAAAAAACGATAGCTGCCGCCCACACTGAAGACCGACGTGCTCCAGCCACCAACGCTCCATCCACCCAAACCCAGACGTCCGGCAATGGTGTGATTTTTGTCCAGGGTGTATTCATATTCAATAGGAAAAACCGGGGTAAGTAATGGTGCAATTGGATCAATGGAAATACTGTGCTTGGGGGCAGGTTCGTAGCTGACTCTCCTGTTTTTAGCGGCCTGACTTTCCCAGGTAAAGGAGCACAAGAAAACGGTCATCATCAGCATGGCAATAAAAATTTTTTTCACTAGTTCATCCCTCCTATGAGTTTAGTGGTCCTGCATTATGCCATAATTGTTTACTGAGGCAAAGAAAGATATAATCGCCAGGGTTGATCCTAACCAACCTAAGGATAGGGGTAAGCAGAAATAAAAGAACAACCTGCTGTTGGTCTTTCCATTTAGCCCTAGGTTTTAAAGACAAAAATCCGTATAATCGTAGCCATTATTTACCGGCAAGGATGATCATGAACATCTTATACCTGGCGCCGCTGGTGCCCTATCCCCTGCTCGACGGGGACCGGCAGCGGGCCTTTCATTTACTAAAAGCTTTATCCGAAAAACATACAGTACATCTTTGCTGCTTTGTGCGTGACCGCAGTGAAGAGCAGGCGTTGCAGGCAATGAAAGCGTATTGCGCGTCCGTGCATAGTGTGCCCATCAGCCATAGGGAATTGGTGGCCAAGGCTTGCTGGCATTGGTTTGGTGCCAAACCATTGAATGTGGCGGTCTTTCAGAAAAGGGTCATGCATGCCCAGGTCAGGGAACTGGTACAGCGCTATGCCGTGGACGCGATCCATGCCTACCGCTTGCGCATGGCCCCCTATGCCCTGCAGAGCCGGGGTGTGTACCGCGTGTTGGATTATACGGATTCCATGACCAGGTATTTTCAGAACCGGCAAAAGGAAAACCACTCCTGGCTCAAGGCCGGGTATATTAGGCATGAACTCAAACGATTGAAAAAATACGAGCCCTATGTATCGGACTACATGGACTTGTGTCTGGTGTCCTCGCCCCATGACCAGGAGATCATTCTGCGCCAGGGCAGCGCCCCCTGGATCGAGATCGTCACCAATGGCGTGGATACAGACGCTTTTCGCCAGCCTGCGCCTAGGACTACAAGCCCCCATGTACTCTTCGTGGCCAACATGGCTTATCTGCCCAACCAACAGGGTTTGCGGTGGTTTTGCCGCCACTGCTGGTCTATGATTAAAAAGCAGGTGCCCCAGGCCACGCTGACCGTGATAGGTCAGCCCCCACGAGGGACTAAGACGCAATCCCATAGCCGTTATCCCGGCGCCCGGTTTGTGGGGCCTGTGGAGAATCTCAAAGCCGCTTTGCAAGAAGCCCGCGTAGGTATTTGCCCGGTGGCCGTGGCCTCAGGCCGTCAGTTTAAAGTCATTGAATATTTTGCAGCCGGTTTGCCGGCTGTGACCACCACGGTGGTGGCCGCTAACCTGGATGCTGTGCCAGAACAGCATCTTCTGGCTGCTGATGATGCGCAAGGTTTTGCCGACCAGGTCGTGCGGTTGCTGCAGGACAATGCCTTGGCAGACCGCTTGCGCCAGGCTGCGTTAACCCTGTCCCGGGATCAGTATGATTGGTCCGTGGCGGCCGGTCAGCTTCACCGGTTGTACGGCAAACTGGAAGCTGCCGGCCAGGTCAAAGACAGCAGTCAGCCGGGCAGCACGGTGGAGAAAATAAAAAAGCGCAAGGTGTTGCGGATAAGGAGAGTGCATGATTAAGCTCGTGGAGCTGTTGGCTGAGCCAGTCGGATCAAGTGCAAAGCCCGCCCGAAGCTGCCTAGGGGACAGCGTATCTTGGGTAAGCTCGGCAACCAGCGCGGAGAACAACACAGGAGCACACCATGATGGTTAGCCTCTGGATTGCCCTGGTGGCCTTTGGCCTCAGCCTTTTATTTACTCCTCTGGCGGCAAGCCTGGCCCGGCGCTTGGGCATTGTCGATCATCCTGACGACCACCTAAAACGGCACAGCCAACCTACCCCCTATCTGGGCGGCTTGGCTGTTTATCTGGCCTTTATGCTGGCGTTGGTGGTGTTTAAATTCTGGAATCAGAGCTCCGTCAGCGGCGTGGTGGGCGTGAGCCTGGGCACGAGCCTGATCGTGTTTCTTGGCCTCATCGATGATAAGGTCCAGTTAACGCCCATGGTAAAATTTGCCGGTCAGATCGTAGCGGCCATTGTGCTGATCATCTGCAATATGAAATTGGAATTTATCCATCAGCCCGAGCTGGCGGTGATCTTCACCATCTTATGGGTGGTATTCGTAACCAATGCCATGAATCTGATTGATATCATGGACGGCTTGTCCTCGGGCGTTACCATCATTGCCGGCAGCTTGTTTTTTATCATTGCCGTGCAAAACGGGCGGATCAACGATATGTATATCATGGCCGCTCTGGGCGGCGCGGTATTGGGATTTTTGCCCTACAACTTTCCCAAGGCCAAAATTTATCTGGGTGACACGGGCGCGCTCATGATGGGGTTTGTGCTGGCGTCCATTGCCATGGGCGAAGATTATTCCAAAACCAATCCTGTCGCGGTGCTCAGTCCTTTTTTAATTCTGGCCGTACCGATTTTCGATACGCTCTTTATCATGTTCTTGCGCCACCGTCAGGGCAAATCCATGTTTCGCGGCAGTCCAGATCATCTGGCTTTGCGCATGGTGAGGCTGGGCTTGAGCAAACGCCAGACGGTATTGATCCTATGGGCGGTGGGAGCGAGCCTGGGGCTGCTGGCCTTGCTCAGCATTCATGTGGCCGTGCAATGGGCCCTGCTGATTTATCTGGCTTGTGCGCTGGTAGCCTTGTTTGTGGCTGAGCGCATGGGCAGTTTTCGCATGGAGTAACTCATGAGCAGCCCAACACATGCTTCCACTATCATTATTGGCGCCGGCTTGGCGGGCCTGAGTACCGCTTACCACCTAAAAAGCGGCTACCAGCTATTGGAAGCCCAAGCGCAGGTTGGCGGTGAGTGCAGCACTGATCATGTCCTGGGCTATCACTTTGACAAAGCCGGCCACTTGCTGCATTTGAACACCAGCTCCATGACCCGTCTGGTGCAGCGCTTGTGTCCGGGGGCGTGGCAGCTGGTTGCACGCGATGCCAGGATACATCTCCTGAACAAAGAAGGGGCCTATCCCTTTCAAGCCAACTTATTCCCCTTGCCGCCAACGCTCAAAGGGCAGGCATTGATGGACTATCTAAAAGCCGCCACCACTGATAAAAAAAGCAAGCCCGCCCATTTTGAAGCCTGGAGCCGCCAGACCTTCGGCGATTCCATTACCGATTTGTTTGTCATTCCTTACAATGAAAAATTATGGACCGTGCCTGCCTCCCGTCTGACCTTGGAGTGGATGGGACGCTTCATGCCCCGGCCGGAGCTGGAACGGGTGCTCTTGGGTGCCTTTCAGGAAATCAAGGCCGGCGGGGGCTACAATGCCAGCTTTTATTATCCCCACCAAGGCGGCATCGAACAGCTGGCTCAGGCCCTGGCCAAAAACCTCAATCATCTGCAGCTGTCCAGTCCCGTAGAACAGGTTGATGTGAAACGCAAAACCATAACGATTAAAGGCGGTGAGCAGCGGTCCTGGCAAACCTTGGTCTCCACCATGCCCTTGCCGGCCTTGGTGGCGCGTCTGCAGGCGGCACCGGCCAGGATTAAAACAGCCGCGCAAAAACTCAACTGGAACTCTGTGTTGGTCCTTAATCTGGGTATTAAGCGGCCACGGGTGCATGATGCCCATTGGCTTTATTTTCCGGAAAAGAAGTACAGGTTTTACCGTGTCGGTTTTCCCGGTAATTTTGGTCATGTAGCACCACCCGGACGCAGTGCCCTGTACGTGGAAGTGGCCTTGCCGGCAGGAACGGGTTGGGACCAGCGTTTTCATTGGGGCAAAACCATCAAACAAGATCTGATGCTGGCCGGCTTGCTCAAGGAGAATGACGACATTGAGGCGGAGCATTATCAATACCTGCCCTATGCTTACGTGATCTTTGACCGCCACTATCATCAGGCCAGAAAAACGGTTCTTGACTATCTGGCGCGCCATCAGGTGCTGAGCATCGGCCGCTGGGGGCAGTGGGAATATTCAGCCATGGAAGATGCGCTGTTGGCAGGCCGGGCGGCTGCCGAAAAGATAAAAAGTCAAAGTAACAAAGGACGTTAACCACAGAGAGGCAGGAACCCCACAGGGCCCAAGCCGCGGGAAGAAATTCGGCAACTTTTAAAGACGGGAAAAATTATTATCCGGTGTTGACTATCGTTGGCCCTGACAAAAAGCATTCTAGGTTTAGTGACGATGAATATGGTTTCTTTCTGTCTTTCCAAACGTCCTGTAAAAAACGTTTTTAATCACGAGAAGGCGGAAGGTTGAGAAGCGCCTTATAGAAAGGGGAACCTACGTGAGAAAAAAAACTATTTTATGGCTGGCATTGACCTTGGCGCTGACACCCATGCTAAGCGCCGGAGAGGTTCAAACCAGGGACCTGCACCTAAACTGGAAATTTCTGCTGGGCAACGGCACGTACAGTCTCTATGGCCAGAAACCTAGCGTACCGTCCACCGGCTTATTGATGGAAATCTATCCGGCCACGCAAGTGCGCACCATGCCCGGCTTAGACTACGGGGTCGCCACACAGTTTTTCGTACTTGCCGGGTATACGCCCTTTGATATTGTCAATCCTCTTTCCTCGGAAACGGAACGGTGGGAGGTGAGTACCTTTACCTTGGGCAGTGCGCTTATGGCCAAAGCCGGTTATAGCATGAACCTGGGTGCGCTGCGTCTGGGTCTGCACCAGGGCGTGGGGTTGGTCTACAGCCTGGTACAGGAAGATCACCGCCGCATTGATTCACCAAATATCATTGTCAAGGGCAGCAACCGTGATCAGATCTGGAGTGCAGCAGCAGAGGTCAACCTGAGCGGAACCTATCAGCTCAATGACAACAACTACCTGGGTCTGAGCCTGGGGGCAACCTATGCCAACTGGCAAACCGGGCCTTATCAAGCATTGGTGAATTTTTCGCTGGGATTGGCTTATGAGGTGATGTTTTAGGAAAAGATGATAAAAAAAGAAATGACGCCCTCTAATTCCTTGCTTGGCCTGATCACCATCAGGAAGGTGGGCGTCATTTCTATGGATAGACGGGCCATCGTTGAGATCATCTTTCGATCAGCAGCCTCTTGAGGGAGGTTGTGCCCTGATGACCCTCTACCCTACACCTATTATTATCGACCCCGTCGGTTAAAACTCAAGCCTGTTATGAAAATTTTATTTCGCCGTAAAATGTCTATCATTGAAGGATAGTCGTAAAACTGGTCATGAAATAAAAAAGACATGCGCACAGACTTGCAAGCGGGCAGAGGCACTCTTGCTCCGCCAAAATATATTAAGCATTTTATAAAATGATCCTTGGGTTCGATACTTTGACCATGGGGTTCAGTCCAGCAACCAAGGAGACGGGTATGGGCAAGGTTAAAGCCATCGACTTAATGGAATTAAAGAAAGTTCTCAACAAACGAAAGTTGGAAGAACAATTTTTAAGTCTTCTTGATCCTGATACCAGGCACCAATTTATTAACGCGGTGGCCACCACTTGGTTGCCCCTGGACAGCTACACCAAGATCGTCTGCGCAGCCGCGCCTTTGGTCTTTCCCGGCGAGTCCAATGCCCTGCATGAATTGGGGCGCAAACTCACGCCACAAACCCTGAATTTCGTGTACAAAGCTTTTATTCGAATTCCTAAGGTAGCTTTCTTGGCCAAACGGTCGGCTTTTATTTGGCGCACCTATTATCAAAAAGGCGAGGCCGAAACGATCGACGCCACCGAAAACTCCATCACGCTGGTGATTAACAATTTTCCGGAAATTCCCCAAGCGCTGCGTATCAATATTGCCGGATCCATTCGAGGTATTATTGAACTCACCGATGCTGTAAATGTTAAAGTTCAGCTCGATGAACGCAATCCCAATGCCTGGAAATTTTTAATCAGCTGGGAATAGCTGCGCGTCGCGCTTAGCGCCTCCCCTGACCGGGTCCTTCATTTTGATGCTAAATTCCAAACGTTATCTGGTACAATGACCTTTGTTTTATCTATAAAACCGTAACGAGTGTTTATGTCAAAACAGCATCTATTAACCATCATTACCAAGCTGGAATTGGGCGGTGCGCAGCAAGTGGCGCTTAACACCCTGCGTTTGCTGCCCAAGGACCAATACCGCTGTTTTTTAATCAGCGGCCAGGGCGGGCTTCTGGATCAGGAAGCCCGGCAATTGGAAAACGTGGAAGTGCACCTGTGGCGCGGGCTTAAGCATCCCATCCGGCCCTGGGCGGATGTGGTGACGCTGATCAAGCTGATGCAGTTTATGCGACGCCATCACATTACCATCGTGCATACGCACAGCTCCAAGGCCGGCATGCTGGGCCGCTGGGCCGCCCGGCTGGCCGGGGTGCCCAAAATCATTCATACCATCCATGGCTGGCCCTTTCATGAACAGCAGCCCTTGTGGTTGCGGCAGGGGTATATTTGGTTGGAGCGTCTGAGTGCAAAAGTGACGCACCGGTTGATCGCTGTTTCGCAGGCCACCAAATCCAAGGGCCTGCGCTATAAAATCGGCAGGCCGCTGCAGTATCAGGTCATCTGGCCCGGTTCCGATCTCAAAACGTTTGGTCCGGGCATCGTGGATGATCATATGGCCCTGCGGGAACAATTGCATATTTCCGGCTACCCGCCGGTCGTGGGTATGATCGCCAACATGAAACCCCAAAAAGCACCGGTTGATTTTGTGCGCATGGCCGCCTTGGTGCATGAGCAGCTGCCGGAAGTACGCTTTTTACTGGTCGGTGACGGTCCGCTTCGGCCGAAAGTGGAAGCGGCCATCGCTCGCTTGAGCCTGGAGCAGGTGGTGCTGCTGACCGGCTGGCGCCAGGACGTGCCTGAGCTTATGCGCGGGCTAAATCTGGTGGTGCTCACCTCCTTATGGGAAGGCTTGCCCTGCGTCTTTGGCCAGGCCATGAAGACCGGTTTGCCTATTGTGGCCACTGATGTGGAAGGGGCCCGCGACGCCATTACGGATGGAGAAACCGGCTTTCTGGTGCCCATTCAAAATCCCCGGGCCATGGCCGAAAAAGTCGTTTTAATCTTAAAGGATCAATCCCTGCGCATCCGCCTGGGCAGGGCGGGCATGAAACAAGCTCAGCGCTTTGGTCTGGAAGCCATGCTGGAAAAGGTGATGGAAATTTATGCAAGACCTTTTTAACGGATGCTACAACACCAGGAAGCTGCTCAGTAAAAATGTTCCTAATTATCTACGCTAAATGCGTATAGCGTAGAAGCACAGAATCTGACGGACTACAAATTGAGGCCAATCATGTTGGAACGCATTAAAACTCTCCAAAAATCCATCCGGAAAAGAAATAGCCAGGCCTACTGGTGCCTGCAGAGCGCCAACCGCCGTTATCTCAGCGGGTTTACAGGCAGCAATGGCTGGTTGCTGGTGCCGGCGCGCGGTCAAGCCTTGCTACTTACCGACGGCCGCTACACCGAACAGGCCAGGCAGGAATGCCCGGGCCTTAAAGTCGTGGCCAAGCAGGAACCAATGCATCAAACCATGGCCGACTGGCTGAAGGAAAAAGCCGTCAAAGAGCTGATGGTGGAAGATGACGAGGTCAGCCTAAGCCTTTGGGGTAAACTTATAAAGGGTGTGCCAGGACTTAAGGCCATTGCCAGCCACGGCCTGGTGGAAGTCAGCCGGCAAGTGAAAAACGGGCAGGAGATCAAGGCCATTAAAAAAGCCGTTTTTATTGCCCAAAAAGCTTACCACCAGGTGCTGCCCCAACTCAAGACCGGCATGACGGAACTGGAGGTGGCCCATAAGCTGGAAACGGCCATGGCCCAAGCCGGCGGCCAGGGCATTGCCTTTCCCACCATTGTGGCCTCTGGTATGCATTCCGCCATGCCTCATGCCCAGCCTACGAATAAACGGCTTAAAACCGGCGATTTGGTGGTGCTTGATTTTGGGTGTCTCTATCAAGGCTACCATTCCGACTTGACAAGAACCATTGCCATTGCTAGAATGACCGCCAAACAACAGGAAATTTATAAAATCGTAAAAAAAGCACAGCTTTCCGCCCAAAAGTTGCTTTTTTCCGGACAATTTGTGGCGGATTCGGACAAGTGCGCCCGGGATGTATTTAAAGACGCCCAATTAGAACAATATTTTGTGCATAGTTTGGGTCATGGGTTGGGGTTGGAGATTCATGAAGCTCCGCGGTTGTCCATGACCGCCAAAGAGCAGTTAAGGCCAGGCATGGTGGTGACCTGCGAACCAGGACTTTATCTTCCTGGCTGGGGCGGGATCAGAATAGAAGACGATCTTCTCATCACGGTGCGCGCAGCCCAATGGTTGTCGCGGTCGCCGCATGAGTTGCCTGTTGTCAGCCAGCCGTCTTAATAGGTTTCCATAATTCCCCAGGGGTTGCCGCAGGGAATTTAACCTGCCAAATCAAAGAGCGCCAATTATATATTAAGGGAGGAAGCAGTAATGGGTGTTGTCATCTCAAATGATGCCAAGCCGGGTACGTACGTGGAAATGGACAACAATTTGTTTGTGGTCACTGAATATAATCACGTTAAACCTGGGAAAGGCGGGGCTTTTATCCGCCTCAAACTTAAAAATCTCCGGTTGGGGACGGTGGTGGACCGTACCGTCAATTCTGGTGAAAAAATGAATTCTCCGGAAATCGAAGAAAAAAAGATGCAGTTCCTTTACCGGCAAGCGGATGACTACGTCTTCATGGACCAGGACACCTATGACCAAATTACGCTTACCAGCGACGCTTTGGGCGATAATACCAAATGGCTGATCGAAGAAATGATCGTGGATATGATGATGTTCAAGGGCGAAGCCTTGAATATCCAAATTCCCTTTAAAGTGGAAATGAAAATCATCTCCTGTGAACCGGGCGTCAAAGGCAACACTGTCTCCAATGTAACCAAAGAAGCCGTGGTTTCCACGGGCGCCAAAGTGCAGGTACCACTGTTTATCAATGAAGGCGATACTATCAAAATTGATACCAGAACAGGCGAATATTTGGAACGGGTCAACAGTTAAACCAACGTGCAACTCAACCCTGGGCCTCACGGCCAGGGGATCAATCTAACATAAGGAAAGGTGGTTTTAGCGTGCAACCGGAACGGACGACCAAAAAAGAAAAAGATTCAGGCAGCATTAACATCCGCTCGTTGAAAAAAATTGTGACCATTATGAATCGCGCCAAGTTGACCGAACTCAATATTGAGCAGGAAGGGTTTAAAATCCACCTTAAAAAAGGCGGCGATATCATGACCCAAGTGGCGACAACCGCCATGCCGGCGATGATGGCGCCGGCCATGATGCCCCCTTCGGCGCCGGCCATTCCTGCACAAGCTCCGGCCAGTCCGGCTCCGGCTGCAGATGAGGATGCCGGTTACCACACCATCAAATCACCGATGGTAGGCACTTTTTATCGCGCCCCTTCTCCGGAATCCGCGCCCTTTACGGAAGTGGGTAAAACAGTGGACGAGAACAGTGTAATATGTATTGTGGAAGCCATGAAACTGATGAATGAAATCAAGGCGGAAGTTAAAGGCACCATCAAGAAAATACTCGTGGAAAATGCCCAGGCCGTGGAATTTGGCCAGCCATTATTCTTAGTGGAGCGTAACTAGGGGATGTTTAAAAAAATACTGATTGCCAACCGGGGGGAAATTGCACTGAGGATCATCCGGGCTTGTCGCGAGCTGGGCATTCGCACGGTGGCAGTGCATACCGAAGCGGACAATGATTCCCTGCACGTGCATTTTGCCGATGAAGCCATTTGTATTGGCAAAGGCCCCTCCAAAGAAAGCTACCTTAATATTCCGGCCATTATTTCCGCAGCCGAAATCTCCGATGCCGATGCCATTCATCCTGGGTATGGTTTTTTGGCGGAGAATGCTCATTTCGCCGAAGTGTGCGAATCCTGCAAAATCGGGTTTATCGGCCCCACCCCCGGGGCTATGCGGCAACTGGGCGACAAGATCGAAGCCCGGGCCTTGATGAAAGAAGTGGGCCTGCCCATGCTGCCCGGTTCGGACGGTCCGGTGGACTCTGAGGATGATGCCCTGCGCCTAGCCCGGCAAATCGGTTATCCGGTTATTATCAAAGCTTCCGCAGGCGGCGGCGGCCGGGGCATGCGTATTGCCCACACGGATGTGGCCCTGTCCAATGCTTTTCAAACCGCCAAGAGCGAGGCTGGTGCGGCTTTTGGTAATCCCGAAGTTTACGTGGAAAAATATCTGGAAGATCCGCGGCATGTGGAATTTCAGATTATTGCCGATAAATTCGGCAACTGCATTGCCCTGGGCGAACGGGACTGTACGGTGCAACGAAAGCATCAAAAGCTGATCGAAGAATCCCCGTCGCCGATAATGACCCCGGCCATTAGGGAAAAAATGAGCGCCCTGTGCGTTAAAGGCGCCCAGGCGGCCAATTATCACACCACCGGCACCATTGAGTTTCTGGTGGACAAGAACCTGAATTTTTACTTCATGGAAATGAACACCCGTATCCAGGTGGAACATCCGGTAACGGAAATGGTGTCGGGCATGGACTTGATTAAGGAACAAATCCGGGTGGCTGCGGGCGAAAAATTATCTGTCACCGAAAACATCACACCCTGCGGGCATGCCATAGAATGCCGCATCAATGCCGAAGATCCGGACCGGAATTTTATGCCTTCGCCAGGCACGATCACCAGCTTTCATATGCCCGGCGGGCCTGGGATCAGGGTGGACACGCATGCCTATGCCGGCTATAAAATTCCGCCATTTTATGACAGTCTATTGGCTAAATTAATTGCCTATGGACAGACGCGGGATGAGGCCATCGCACGCATGCTGCGCGCTCTGGATGAGTTTGTTATCGAAGGGGTGAAAACCACCATTCCCTTTCACGTACGGGCACTGAGTAAATCGTCTTTCCAGGAAGGCAACATCACCACGAATTTTGCGGAATTGCTTTTGGAGAATAAGATATAATAACGTCTTGCCCAAAACAGGCACCAACTGGCCCGGGCATCCCGGGTGCCGCGGTGTTGTGCGGGCAGGGGGTTGTTGAGGATTGTAAGAATCCAGCCGGGAGGAAAAGGTCATGGAAGAAAAAACACAAAATGCATTGGGCACGATCAAAATATCGGACGGCGCGATAGCCGTGATCGCCGGATTGGCCGCCCTGGAAATTGACGGGGTGGCGGCCATGGCCCAGGGTACGGTGGACGGTATTGCGGAAATGCTGGGCGTCAAAGCCTCTCAGGGCCGTGGCGTCAAAGTGGAAGTTCAGCATGAAGAAGTCATTATTGATATTCATCTGATTGTGGAGTTCGGAGTGGACATTCCTACCATTTGTCAAAAAGTCCAGGACAATGTGCGCGAAGCCGTGGAGGATATGACCGGCTTGAATGTGCTCAATGTCAATGTTTCCGTACAGAGTGTGGTGCGCAAGGAGAAGAAATAAACCAGGGCCAAGCCGCCCCACGAGAGGACAGAGGAGGAAAAGGCATGCGAACATTAAATGTGACAATGATGATGGTTGGTATTGTGGGCCTGATTGGTCTGAGCGTATTGGCGGTGATCAGCGCTATTTATCCGGGGGCGCTACTGGCCATCGGTGATTTCATCGCCGGGCCGCTGGGTTACATTGTCGAAGGCCTGACCGGCCGGGCGCTGACCTTGCTACTGGGGCTTCTCATTTTGCTTCTGCTGGTCTATCTTATTTTGGGCAATCTTCAAGCCGCCCGGCGTCAACGCACGGTAGTCTTGGAAAATCCCAGTGGCGAAGTGCTGGTCTCCCTGCCGGCTATTGAAGATTTTTCCAGAATTTTAAAAGGCAAGATCGACGGACTGCGTGATATCAAAGGCAAGGTGGTATTCAGCCGGCGCGGGTTAAAAGTCAGCGCCCGCATCACCACTTATTCCGATTTTAATATTGCCGAGGTGGCGCAAAACGTGCAGGCTGCCGTACGTGATTACGTGAAGAAGACTTTGAACATCGAACAGGAAATCAATCCTACGGTCATTGTTACCAAGGTCGTTGGCCGCGAGCGGCCTTCCGGATCATCGGGCATCAAAACCACGGTTTTGAACCGTTCCGAGGAAGAATATGATGGGACCACGGAAATCCACCTCAAGAAATAAGGCCTTCGGGCAGAGGTCCAAGCCGGCCGGCCGGCCGCAACCGGGCCGGGAACGTCCGGGGACCCAAGCGCGTGTCACTATCGGCCAGCAACAAATCGGCCGGATTTTGGATGCCAACTTGAATCGTGCCCGGGAAGGCTTGCGGGTGGCGGAAGAAATAGCGCGCATGATTTTGGAAGATGAGACGCTGCAAAAAAAAATCAAACACCTGCGCCACCAGTTGAGTCTTTTGGAAAAACGCATCACCCTGCCCCCGTTACTCCGCCATCGTTCCACCCAAAATGATCCTGGTGCCCGGCACACCTCACCGCAGGAAAAGCAACGTGAAGATGTGATGGCCCTGGCCCGGGCCAATCTAAGACGCTGCCAGGAAGCCTGCCGGGTTCTGGAAGAATTCTCCAAACTGGAAATGCCCGCTGTCAGTCCGCGCTTTAAAGCCCTGCGTTTTGAGGCCTATGGACTGGAACAGGAACTGGTGGACCGGTTGGAGCCAAAGAAGAAAAAATTACATCTCCCTCCTTATCATAAGGACTGAGGAAAGGCAGCACAATAATGACACAATTGGAGTATGCAAAATCCGGCCAGGCCACCGAAGCCATGCGGCAAGTGGCTGAGGGAGAACAGCGGTCCTTGGACTATATCCTGGCCCATGTGGGTACCGGGGAGATCGTCATTCCTTTTAATCCGCGTCATCGCAACAACAAACCTACTGGTATTGGGCTGGGGCTCAGCACCAAGGTCAATGCCAATCTGGGTACCTCCACCGACAAGTCCAATGCCGAGGAAGAGTTGATCAAAGCCCGCACGGCCCACCAGGCCGGTGCCCATGCTCTTATGGATTTGTCCACCGGGGGAACGCTTAAAGAGCTGAGGGGGCAATTGCTGCGGGAATTCTCGCAACCATTGGGTACAGTGCCCATCTACGAAGCTGCGGTTATGGCCAAACGCAGCAATAAAAACGTGATTGACATTACTGCTGATGAAATGCTGGAAGTGGTGGAAGCCCAAGCACAAGAAGGGGTGGACTTTATGACCATCCATGCAGGCTTAAACCTGGCCAGCCTGGAACAGTTGAAAATGCAGGGCCGCATCGCCGATATTGTCAGCCGGGGGGGCGCCATGATGGCCAGCTGGATGCTGGCCCATGGTCAGGAAAATCCTTATTTTTCCCAATTTGACCGGCTCCTGGAAATTTGCAGGGAGTATGATGTGACCTTGTCCTTAGGCGACGGTCTGAGGCCGGGCTGTCTGGAAGACGCCACGGATCGCGCCCAGGTCCAGGAGCTTCTGCATCTGGGCGCTTTAACCCAACGTGCCCACGCGACCGGCGTGCAGGTCATGATCGAAGGCCCGGGGCACATGCCCATGGATCAGATTCAAGCCAATATGCTGTTGGAAAAAAAGTTATGCCAAGGCGCTCCTTTTTATGTTCTCGGCCCTCTGGTAACCGACGTGGCCGCCGGCTATGACCATATTGCCTGTGCCATTGGCGGCGCCATTGCGGCCGCGGCCGGTGCGGATTTTCTTTGCTATGTAACGCCATCGGAACACTTGCGTCTGCCCGATGCCCAGGATGTGCATGATGGCGTGATAGCCTCGCGCATTGCCGCGCATGCTGCTGATTTGGTAAAAGGTGTGCCCGGTGCCAGGGCCTGGGATCTGGCCATGGCCAAAGCCCGTAAAGCGTTGGACTGGGACCAACAGATTGCGCTGGCGTTGGATCCTCAAAAAGCTTCAGCACTGCGGGCATCGTCGAAACCGCAATGTGAAGAGGTTTGCACTATGTGCGGAGATTTTTGCGCGATGAGAGAAATCGCGCAGCAATTGAAAAATTAATGATGGCAGGGTTGGTTGAGACGCCCAAGGTGGGCGCCTCAACGGGAATGTAAACGAATCCAGCCGGGTTAATATTTATAAACCAAAGACAACATGCCTTTCATACCGCGGATAAAGGTGTCCGATAAAATCGTATTGGTTACCGGCATGTATTGGGTCCTGAAGACTGATGCCGCCAGATCTATTTCCATATCCTCCGACGTATAACCTACGCCAAAACGAAAAGAGCCGGTTTCGCGGTTGAAAATAGTGGTGCCACCCAAATGCACTTCCGTAGTCTGACGCTCGTTGATATAGGCAGAGCGCAGCATCAACCACTCCCACAGCTTGAACTGAACACCCAAGGTAAAATTGGTGAATCCGTAGTCATCAATAATCTGGCCCGATTGATAACTATTGGAAGATCCCAGGTAATAGCTGAGAAAGACCAAGGATCCTGTATAAGGTACCACTGCTCCATCAATGGTGATGCTGGACGCAGAGGTGTTGATGGGCGAAGCCTTGGCTGAAAGCTCCGGACGGTCGAATATAATTTTTCCGGAAGGGTAACGGGCACCCATGTCACGATTGGAAAAATCCACCCCGAAACGCAAATCATCTTCCCGGACCATGGGCAGACGTACGCGAAAAGTAAGATCGTAAAATACGTTCTGCCGCGTGGAGTAACCAAAGGTGTTTTGATCACCCAACAGCGATGACGTCCATTGATAATAATCTTTGTTTTCCTCATAGCCAATTTGCAAACCAATATCCATGACAGATTTATACTGATACAAGGATTGCCAGCCTATGGACCATGGCAAAGTTTGATACTGGATATGGGCCGTAGGAGTAAGGCTTTGGAGCACATAATAATCGCCCCCAGCGGCCTGCTGTTGGCCATCAACCAATACGCCCATACTCAATCGGTCCTGGTCGTCGAACACCGCACTTATCCGATGGATTAAGCCGATTTTAGCGCTCAGGGTTTGAAGATCGTCAAGGTGATTAATAAAGGCGGTCTTAAGTATATCGCTGAACTGTTGGTCCGGCCAGCCGTCGCTTTGGCCGGTTTGATAAGTAACGCCTGCGCCCAGAGACCATTGACTTCCTATTTTTAGAGCGCCATTGACACCCAAACCGCTGTTCAGCAGGCGTGAGGGCGGTTGATCTTCATCCAGGGCGCTGCGGGTATAACCGGCCAGAGGACGAAGTTGCAGGGCCCATTGTTCACTGGGATGAAAAATAAATCCGTCCAAATAGTAGCGGTTATATTGATTAAAAAGGGATTGGGTATAATAACCGTGTTGATTAAAATAAGCATTGGCCGGAAGGGTCTGGCCGTTAGGAGTCACATGGGCATAGGGATTGGTGGTATTGCCGCTGGTTTCAAATTTCTCTATATTTGCGGCGTAATCAGCATTGGCGGAAAGATCAATTCTGTTGCCTGTCGGCAGGTCCACCAAGCCGGCAGGGTTGCCGAAGTTTAACAGGGAGGCTTTGGTGCTGTCCTCTTCCAGCACCAGGTAAGGATCGCCAAGAGCAAAGCGGGAAGCAGGGGATGCCCATGCACCCGTCCAGGAAAATGTCAGCAGCAACAGCAGTAAAAAAGGGAAGGAATAAGAACGCATCAAGACAGCAGCCTCCGGTTTGACGGCCAAGGAAAAGGCCTGTTTTTAAGAGAATAAAGCGATCATAACCTTGCCATCCTTGGATGTCAAGGGCTTGCTTGACGGTCATAGGGGTTTTTGTTATAGTGGCTAACCAATAAAGCCCCAGATCACATATAATTATGAAAGAAAAGGTGGGACCATGTCAAAACTGATGGTTCAATTTGGGGATCATCGCGATTATGCCATCATCATCCAACCTGGTATTATTAATTCGATTGGACCTCTAATCAAGTCAAGAGTTCGCGGGAAACAGGCGTTTGTCATTACTCATCCCAGGATCAAGCGTCTCTATGGCCAAGCAGTGGAACACAGTTTGAAAAGCAACGGCTATCAGACTAAAATTATAACCTTGCCGGAAGGGGAAAAAACTAAATCCCTCGCTGTGGTGGAACACTTGATCGGGCAATTAATCAAAGCCCGTGCTGACAGGCAAGCTTTTGTTGTCGCGCTGGGCGGTGGCGTGATTGGTGATTTGGCAGGGTTTTTAGCTTCGGTTTATATGCGGGGCATTGATTTTATTCAGATTCCCACCACCTTACTGGCCCAGGTTGATTCCTCGGTGGGCGGTAAAGTGGCGGTCAACCATGAGTTAGGAAAAAACCTAATCGGTTCTTTTTGGCAGCCTCGACTGGTGATTACGGATCCCCAGGTGCTGCAAAGCCTGCCCCTGCGCCAGTTACGATCGGGCTTGGCGGAAGTGATTAAAAGCGCCATCATTGCCGATCGTGTCTTTTTTACGGCTTTGGAAAGAAAAATTGATGAGTTGTTGAAGTTAAACAGCCCGACCTTGGCCTGGGCTATCAAAAAAACCTGTGCTATTAAGGCTCAGGTAGTCGAGCAAGATGAAAAAGAGCAAGGCCTAAGAGCCATCCTTAATTATGGGCATACCCTTGGCCATGCCCTGGAAACCTATCATCATTATCACCACTATTTGCATGGTGAAGCTGTGGCCATAGGCATGGCGGCTGCTGCGCAGCTGGCAGTAGAATTGAAACTATTGGATAATAATCAAAGTGAAGCCCAAAAGGCATTAATTAAACGTGCCGGTTTACCGATAATTGGAGAACATGAGGATATCAACAAGATTTTAGCTATCATGAAAACTGACAAAAAAGCTAGCGCTGGCGAATTTAATTTTGTATTGACACCCCAAATAGGGCGTGCTAGAATTTCCAAGAAAATTGCGCCTTTTCCTGTACTTCGGGTACTTAAATCCGTTCTCGGAAGTGCCTGAGGGCGGAGGATAATTGATGCCAAGAGACAATTTCGGAATGCCTGAGATTGACGAATATACTAGAAAATTAGATACCAATCCAGAATCCCTGGTATTTGTTCCTTTGGCTGAGGCCTATAGGAAAAGCGGCATGCTTGATGAAGCCATCGAGACCTGCCAAAAGGGACTGAAACACCATCCAACCTATATGAGTGCCCGTATGGTATTGGGCCGTTCTTTTATGGAAAAAGGATTGCTAGATGAAGCTGCCGAGGAATTTCGGAAAGTGGCAGCAGCCGATGTAAACAATATAATGGCTCATTCTTTATTGGCCCAGATTTGCATGAAGCAAAATCAATTTGCTGATGCGATAAAGGAATATCAAAAAGTATTAACCCTTAATCCGGAAGATGCCACTGCTCAAGAGATGCTGAATAGAGCCCTGGAACTGGCCAGACAGCATAACGGGCCTAAGCCAACGGCCAGCGGGCCCAAAGACTCGGATAAGAAACAAAATTTAAATAAAGCTGAAGAGCTGAGCAAGCAAGGAGATATTGATAATGCCATAAAAATTTATCAATTGATCCTGGAAGCTGATCCTGAAAATTTGGTGGTCCGGCAGCGCCTGAAAGATTTGGAACTGCAAAAAGCGCAATCTCTGACCGGTGTGGGCCAATCGGCCAAGCCGGCTCCTGACGCCAACGCCAGCTTAAAAGAATATCGTGACCGGGACAATGACAAAATTACCTCTGACGACATCCTCTCGGTCATGAAAGATACAACGGAAAAAACAGTCAGTCCGCCAAAATCTGTTCCACCGCCACCATCTCCGCCGCCGCCGGTGGCGACGCCCAAACCGCAGGCACCACCTGTGAATCCCAAACCTGTGCCTCCGGTTGCGCCCCCTGTCTCGGCACCACCGAGGACCGTGGAACCCAAGGCGAAACCAGTACCAGTACCGGCACCTAAGCCAACGCCATCCTCTGCACCGGCGGCAGCACCAGTTTCGGGTCCGGCGCCTGCCCCAGCACCCGGGAAGATTCCGGCCTTGGAACGGCTGATGCAAACTGAAGGCATCCTGGGCAGCATGCTGCTTGATTTGCAGGGCAAAGTACTTTCCAGTATTTTTAATCATTTGCCTAAGGATGAAAAAGAAATTGCTGAAACAGTGACCTTGATTTTTGGCAAGACCGAAAAATCGGTGCAAGCCATGGATTATGGCAAACAAGTCAACCAAATTTTGGTGACCGGCGAAAAAGGGCAGATAATTTTCAGCAAAGTGGGCAATAAAATTTTATTGGTATTGGCTGATGAAAATATTAATCTGGGGAAAATGCGTCTGGCCATGAATGAAGTGGTCAAAGCCCTGCGTCAGTAAAACCATAATCGACCGGGGAAAGCCAGGTTTTTTGAAATTTATCTTTTAAAAGTTGGCGACCAATGGTTTAATAGCCATTGCTGTTGGAAACTGTTTGGAAGCGGGAGCATCGATGGATTTTAAAAGTGTTCTTAATGAAATCCTGAACAATGTGGATGGTGCTATAGGCGCCGGCCTGGTGGGTACGGATGGCATTGTTATTGACCAGGTCTCCATGAAAGGGGCCTTCAATATAAGTGATGTGGGCGCTGAATATGCCACGATCATTAAAAATGCCAAAAAAGCCTCGGAAAATTTTGGTTTGGGCAAAACCAGCGAAATTTTAATCAGTACGGAAAAAGCGATGATGATCATGATGACCGTGAGCGCGGATTACTTCGTGGCCATTGCCTTGGACTTGGACGGAAATTTGGGACGGGGACGGTTGGAAGTTAAAAAAGCCATTCCCAAACTGGAAAAAGGGTTGACGTAATCAACGGCGGATCACTAAACCACTTTCAACCTTATGGTTGAAAGTGGTTTTTTTTTCAACCCCGGGGGGAAACCATCACCGTGAGCAGCAGGTCATCATCAGTTCAGCATCATCATGTAGTCAAAGTTCCCGGCAGCAGCAGGGTCTGGTGGTGGATCATTATGGGGAGCAGCATTTTGCTGTTATTACTGGTCCTCCTGGCTGGGGATAAAAGCATTTTCAAAGTAATGTCTTTGTACCGGGAACAGGATCATCTGACCGCCCGTCTGGCCGAACTAAAACAAGAGAACAAAAAATTACAAACTCAGATAAGTCAGCTTAAATCTGATCCCAAAGCCGTGGAGAGGATTGCCCGGGAGGAACTGGGCATGGTCCGACCGGATGAGGTGGTTTACCGCTTCGTGCCCGCCCGGGAGGGAGAACACAAACCTTAACCGACGCCTCGGGCGTACGGATTATGGGGTTGACGGTCCCGAAAAAGCATGGTATACCCGATCAACCACCAAGACTACGCCAGCACGTCGGTTCCGCCGCCAACAGTAAGATCAAGGGGGACCTGTGCGCAGGTAAGCACGGGATATTATGGACTGGGTACCGATCAATCCTGCTGACAAACACATTGTAGAACACCAAATTGCCCGGCCGCCACGCAATCTGCATGCCGTGGCCAGCCGCTGCTGGAATCATTCACCGCAGGTAGTAGTAAACCATCCCCTGCCGCAATCGGCAGAAGATGCGCCTTTTTTCCCCACCGTGTTCTGGCTTACCTGTCCGGAAACGGTCAGACGTATCAGCCGGATCGAGGATAAAGGCTTGATCAGCCGGCTGCAGGCTGTGTTTAAAAGCAACGAAAAGCTTAAGGCGAGCTTAAAAGACGCCCATTCGGAATACATTTATATACGCCGTTCCTTGCTGGGCCCGCAAAAGATGCTGGAGCTGAGAAAAGGCGGCAGTTCGCTGGCCGGGCAAATGGAAAAATGCGGTATCGGTGGTCTGGCCGATTTTGAAGGGGTCAAATGCCTGCATATGCATTATGCCCATTATCTGGTTACTGGGAACAATCCCATCGGAATGCTCATCCATGAGCTTTTACACACCCATCAGGGCCCTTGGCAATGCCAAGGGTGTAAGCAAAACGCAGCGCGTCAGCCAGACTTAACCAAGCAGACTTATGCCGGGGTGGCGGAATTGGCAGACGCAGCGGACTTAAAATCCGCTGAACCGAAAGGCTCGTGCCGGTTCGAGACCGGCCCTCGGCACCAACCTCTGACGCCTGCTTTGACCTGAATGGTAAACTAACCAAATCATTATTCTTCCCGATTACCCACTCTTGACAGGCTTGCCCGCATGTGTTATTTTTAGGCCCATTTATTTAGGTACACTAATTGTTAGGGGGACGAAATAGTGACCATGCTCCAGCCCGCCGGCCGGCGGGCGGCTCATTTGTTGGACATGATGCATTTATTGCACAAGTCTGTACAGTCCAGCCTGGTGGGGTCCGCCCTCCAGCTTAAGGACCATCTCACCCTGGCGCAAGTCACCGTGTTGGGTATGATCCGCGACAAAGGACCGGCAAACATGAGGACCCTGGCGGCCTGCAACCAGGTCGCCATGCCCACCATGAGCGAGATGATTACGCGGCTGGTCAAGTGCGGATTGGTGAAACGTCTTCAGGACCGGCAAGACCGGCGGGTGGTTCAGGTAACCCTGACCGCCAAGGGTGAACGATTATTGGAAACCAAATATAAACTGGCTCAGACCGTGACCGCCAGTTTGCTCAAGGGCTTGAATGATAAAGAGCAGGAACAAATGTTAAAAGCCTTTCAAACCATCACCCGTTTGCTGGAAAAATCCAATATGGAAAGGATACGCTGAAATGAAACCAATGTTAAGCCTAGCCCTGCTGATTACAGTGCCCGGTATGTTATGGGCAGCGCCCCTCACCTTGGAGCAAGCCCGGGAAACCGCCCTGCAGCAGAACACAACGGTCGTCAATGCCCGTAAAGATCTGGATATTGCCCGGGCCCGGGTGGAACAAGCCTATGGTATGTTTGATTTTAAACTGGACGGCAGCCTCAATCTGAACGGCAGCCGCACCGAGGCAGTCACACCATTAGCCCCGGATAAGACAGAAGTGATGGCTTACAGCCTGGGACTATCAGAAAAAACCATGCTCGGCGGTACCGCCAGTCTGAAACTGAATTCCTCGAAAACCGAGCTTTTTTATCCTGACTTGGCCGGCTTGGGTATTCCCGGACTGGATCCCACTTTTCTGACAGGCACCTTGAATCCAACCTACAATCCTACCCTGGCCTTGTCCTATACCCAGCCCCTGCTCAAGGATTTTTGGGGGCGGCCCGATCAGATTGCCCTGGAGCTGGCCGCGGTGTCCATCACCATGGCCCGGGAAGGCCTGAAGCTACAGGTTGTGAACCAGATCGCGGCGCTGACCAGCGCCTATCTGTCCATCTATCAGGCGCAAGGCATGCTGACTATTCAAGCGGCCACCGTGAAGGATATGGAGGACTACTACCGTCAGGCTGTGCGCCTGAAGAAAATAGGCCTGCGTGAAGACAAGGATATTTTTCAAACCCACGCGTCGCTTTTAAAGGCCCAAGCCGGCATGGGGGACCTGCTTAACGGTGTCAGCCAAGCTAAGGAAGCTTTTTTACTGCAGTCCGGCTATCCGCAACAACACTGGTCTTCTCTGGAAATTACCCCCACCGGTTTATTTGAAGCGTATGTTCTGCCGCCTGCCTTGAGTCCCGACCAGGAAAAAGCGCTGGTGCATCAGCAACCGGACCTGCGTGTCCGCAGCCTGCAAGTGACCATGAAAGAGCTTAACAAAAAAATCGCCGACAACGCCACGCTGCCGTCGCTCAGTATTTTTGGTAAATACGGTCTGGAAGGCGTGGATGAAGGCTGGGGCAGCAGTTACGACGAGATGTTCAGCAACCGCTACGGGGAATATGCTGTGGGAATCAATTTTTCCATGGCGCTGCCCAACCGCACCTCCCAGGGCGACCGCGCTATCAAGAGCAATGAGTTGCTCCAAGCCCAGGCCTCCTTGGCGCAACTGAAAGACAGCCTGCGCTTAACCATTCGCTATGCCTACAAAAAAATGATGGCAGCCCGGGAAAAGTTTAACCTGGCCTCCCAAGCCCGTGACTTGCTGGGTAAAACCTTAGAAATTCAGAAACAGTATTTTGGTCAGGGGCGCATCACCACCCGCGAATTACTGGGCGCTCAGAATGAATATCAGGGCGCCCGCAGGGAAGAACTTTCGGCCCAGGTGGCCTGGATGAATGCCGTCAATGACTGGAATAAATTAAATGGCACTTATGATCATTATGCCACTGACCTGACCAAGGAGTAAGATCATGGACCTGATAAGATTTTTTGCAAAAAAAAGCATTCTCGTTAATCTGTTGGTGTTGTTTGTGGTCGTAATCGGCCTCTACACTTTTTTCACTTCCGCCAAAGAAGTGTTTCCACAGATCAAAATCGGTTACCTGGTCATCACCACGCCTTACCCTCAAGCCGGACCGGAGGAGATTGAAAATCTCATTACCATTCCCTTGGAAAATGCCATTGACAACGTCAAGGATATCAAAGAGGTTACCTCCTGGACCAGCGAAGGACTGTCCATGATCGGCATTGAGCTTGAACCCAGTGTCAAGGATACCAAGGCGGTGTTGGACGACGTCAAAGCGGAAGTGGACAAAGTGACCGATCTCCCGGCCGATGCTGAAGATCCCACTGTCTTTGAAATCACCACCGATTTTTTCCCCTTGATTAATGTGGCTGTCTCTGGCGGCGAGAATTACAACCAGCTGCGTGATACCGCCAAATTCCTGGAAGACAAAATTAAAAAGATCAAGGGTGTGGGGGATGTGGTCAAAAATGGCTACTATGACCGCGCCATCTGGGTGGATGCCGATAAAAGCCGCCTGGATAAATACGGGTTAACCCTGTCGAATTTTATCAGCGTACTTCAGGACCGGGACATTTCCATGCCCGCCGGCAATAAGGTCTTTAACGGCAAGGAACATTCCATTCGCATGTTATTGCCCATGGAAAACGTGGATGAAGTCAACAAAGTCATCATCCGCTCCAATGAGCTGGGTCATAATGTGCGGGTCCGGGATGTAGCCGAGGTCACCAATGGCTTTAAGGATGAGGATTATTATGTGCGCTCTCAGGGGTCGCGGGCCATTCTCATGCAGGTGCAAAAGCAAAAGGGTTATGACAGCATTAAGATGGTTCGCGATATACGGCAATTGGTCAAGGCGTCGAAAAAAAACCTGCCCCCCAAGGTCAAGGTGGCCTTTTCCAATGATATTTCCATTTATCTGAAAAACCGTCTCGATGTACTTTATTCCAACGGCCTCTTCGGCGGGTTGCTGGTTGTCATTATGCTCATTATCCTGTTGCGACCGTCCGTAGCGGTCATGACGGCGCTGGGCATGCCCGTGGCGTTTGCCGCAGCCTTCTATATGTCCAAATTACTGCACGTTGATTTGAACATGATTTCCATTCTCGGGTATATTTTGGTGCTGGGCATGCTGGTGGATGACGCCATTGTGGTGGGGGAAAATGTTTACAGCCATATGGAGCGGGGCATGAGTCCTTTTGAAGCAGCTGTAAACGGCGCCAAGGAGATGTTCCTGCCGGTCATTGCTTCGGTTTCCACCACCATCGCCGCGTTTTTACCGTTGATGCTGATCGGCGGCATTATGGGCGAATTTTTATCGGCCATTCCCAAGGTCATCATTATTGCCCTGACCGCTTCCCTGATCGAATGCTTTTTTATCCTGCCGTCGCACCTGGCCGATTTTGTCAAACCTAAAAAAGAGCATCTGGCGGAAAACCGCACGGAACACTGGTTCTCGGCACTGCGCAATGGTTACGGCCGGGCCTTGCAAGTCGTGTTACGTCACCGGGTGTGGTTTGCGTTGCTGATTATGGGGTTGATGGGCGCAGCGACCGTGCTGGAAATGAAAAACGGATTTATCTTTACCGATGCCCAACGTCAGGAAATAAACATCACCCTTAAAACCGACAAGGACTACTCGGTGGACGATACGGAGGCCGTGGTCAAAGCTATCGAAAAAAAAGTCATGCAACTGGACAAACGGGATCTGGACGTCGTGAACAGTACGGTCGGCTTGATCGCAGACCGTAGCGGTCCGCCTCAATTTGCTCCCAATAAGGCTCAACTCAGCGTAATGCTGCATATAGAAGACCAGCGCAAGACCAAGGACGCCGATAAGATCATTAATCAGCTGCGCCAATGGATCGGTAAGCCGCAAGGCGTGGAGGATATAAATATTGAAGCTGTCAAAGGTGGCCCTTCCACCGGCGCGGCCATAGATGTCAAGCTCTCGGGGGAAAGTTATGCCACCTTGACCAAGGTTTCCCAAACCTTGATGACAGCTATTAAAAACATCACCATACCGGAAAAAGGACGTCCTAAAAGAGGGCAACCGCGGGCCACCTTCAAACCGGTCAAGGAACTCAAGAATGATTTTGATGAAGGTAAAAAAGAGATCAAGCTGGTTATCGACGAGCAAAAAGCCATGCTTACCGGCGTTAATCTGAGCCAAGCCAGTATGGTGTTGCGTGCCGCCGTAGCGGGCATCAAGCTTAAGACCATCAAAAAGCTGGGCGAGAATACGGATGTCATGATCCGTATGAATGAAAAATCCATTAAATCTTTGGATCAGTTGCTGCAGCTGCACGTACCCAACCGCTACGGCGACCGAATTCCGCTTAAACAGATCGTACGGGTGGAACGGGGGACTTCCTTTGCCACGCTCAAGCACAAGGACGGTATGAAAAGCATTTCGGTTATAGGCGCTATTGATCAACTCAAGACCAATACCAATGCGGTCAACCTTAAGATAGAAGGCATTTTAAAAACCTTCCGTAAAAAATTCAGTGCCATTGACTTTGAAGTGGGCGGCGAACAAAAAGAAATGATGGAAGGCTTCCGGGACTTGGGCAAAGCCTTCATCGTGGCTTTTTTACTGATCTTCATTATTCTGGCCACGTTGTTTGATTCGTTGATTCAACCGCTTATCATTATGCTGGCCATTCCCTTTGGGTTTATCGGGGTCATGCTTACGCTCTATTTTCACCATATGCCTATTTCCTTCATGGCCTTTATGGGGTTCGTGGGTCTTACCGGTGTGGTGGTAAATGACTCCCTGATCATGGTCTCGTTCATCAATGGTCTGGTGGCCCAAGGCCTGAGTATGGAAGCGGCCATTGTGGAAGGGGCCAAATCCAGACTGCGGCCGGTTATACTTACCACCAGCACCACAGCCGTGGGGTTGTTTCCCCTGGCCTATGGCTGGTTTGGCGGCAGCGAGCCGATGATCGCGCCCATGGCCCTGGTATTTGCATGGGGGCTGACGTTTGCCACGGTGGTTACGCTCTTTATCATTCCCAGCTTCATGGCGATTGTGCACAATGTTAAGGTTCGGCTGGCCAAACTGATGAAAAAAGAAACCACCATGGAATATGTTTTTTCAAAAAAGAAATAGCACCCTCGCCATGTTCTCCGGCCAGGAGTAATCCTGGCCGGAACCCTTCCGAAATAATTGCCTAAAGTTAATGAAAAATTATTTAGTCAGCGTATAATAACCTTGCCTTGGCTGTAAGGTTGGTGCGTTGTGCCCGATGTATAGGCGTTTACAAGTCCGGTCTGGAGCCATACGCAACCAAAGGTTTAATGCCGCAGCAGTGCAGGGACAGGCCCAGGAGCATGCTCGGCGATTAGGCAAGGAGGCAGGACCCGTGGCAAAACTCCACAATCAGGGCAAAACCTTGGTACGTATTTTGGGCCTGGCCGCAGGCCTGGTGGTACTGGTAGTGGCGGCCTTGATATTGCCGCTGGAGAAGGTCCTGCTGGGGCTACTTCAGTGGGTACAGAGTCTGGGGCCGACAGGAGCCGTGGTGTTGATCGCCCTATACATTCTGGGCTGTTTGTTGTTTTCGCCGGTGTGGATTATTACGGTGAGTGCAGGATTTCTCTACGGCCTGGGGTGGGGAACCGTGATCGTATTTGTGGGCGCGATTACCGGTGCGTCCGCGGCCTTCCTGACAGGCCGGACCCTAGCCAGGGGATGGATTTCCAGAAAAATCAGTGCCAATCCTACCTTTACCAAAGTGGATCAAGCCATTGGCCGCCAAGGATTCCGGTTAATTTTTTTCCTCCGCTTAAGTCCTCTTTTTCCTTTCAGCCTTATGAATTATGCCCTGGGGATAACCAAAGTTAGTTTTTGGCGTTATTTTTGGGCTACGGCCTTGGGCATGCTGCCCGGTTCGGTCATGTATGTTTACCTGGGCACGGCCGCCCGTTCCTTAACGGCCATTGCCACCGGGCACGCGCGGGTTCAAAGTCCGGCACAAAATGTTATTTTTTGGATTGGTTTGGCCGCGACCGCCGCGGCGGTGTTCATGATAACCAGGATCGCTCAAAAAAGTCTCAAAGAAAGCTCGGAGGTGATAACACCATGAGTGTTATCAGTCATCTCTCCCCACTGGATAGTTATAATCAAACCTTGCGGGAACACGGGCACCCGCAGCATTGGAAGAACCCAAAACCCCAAGGAACCTACAATATAGTGGTCATGGGCGCCGGTACAGCCGGGCTGATCACAGCTATTGGCGCTGTCGGCCTGGGGGCCAAGGTGGCTTTAATTGAAGAACAGCTGATGGGCGGTGATTGCCTGAATGTGGGCTGTGTGCCTTCCAAAGCCTTGATCGCCTCAGCCCGGCGTGCCGAGGATGTGGCGCAAGCCGGCTGTCTGGGGATTAGAGTCAGCTCCAGCAGTGTGGATTTTCCTGCGGTCATGACCAGGCTGCGCGCTCTGCGCAGTCAACTGAGTGTCATCGATTCAGCCCAGCGCTATCAAACCCTGGGGGTGGATGTTTTTCTCGGACACGGTCAATTCACCGGTCCCCGGGAGGTGGAGGTGGGGGGACAGCGATTGCGGTTTAAAAAGGCGGTCCTTGCCACGGGCACCAGGCCGAAAGTGCCGACAATTTCCGGTCTGGAGGAAGAAGACATCCTGACCAATGAGACCATCTTCAATCTGACCCAGTTGCCTGCCCGTCTGGCCGTGATCGGGGCCGGGCCTATAGGCTGCGAGCTGGGCCAAGCCTTTTTGCGTCTAGGCAGCAAGGTGACCTTACTGCATCGCCATGACCGGCTGCTGGAGCATGAAGACCATGAGTCCGCCCAACTGTTGGAGCAGCGTTTCAGGGAAGAGGGCATGACCATGGAATTCAACGCGGAGATTATCAAGGCCGAGAAAAAGGGCGCTGAGAAAATAGTAACCTTTAAGTCTCAAAATCAGGAAAAGAATCTGACCGTTGACGCCATCCTGGCAGGTGTCGGCCGTCAGCCCACAGTGACAGGGTTGGGTCTGGAAAAGGCTGGTGTGGACTATGACCTTCGCCGGGGCATTGTGGTCAATGATTTCCTGCAAACCAGCAATCGCGCCATTTTTGCGGCCGGTGACTGCTGTCTGCCTCATAAATTAACCCATGCGGCCGAGGCTTCGGCCAAATTGGTTATTCAGAATAGCCTCTTTGGAGGCAAGAAACGCTTCAGTCGCCTGACCATTCCCCGAGCGGTGTATACGGCCCCGGAGCTGGCGCAGGTGGGCTTGACGCTGCAGGAAGCCACTCAGCAGGGTAAGGGCATTGAGACTTTTAAGCGCGACTTAAAAGAGGTGGATCGCGCGCGCTTGGATGGCCAGGCTCAGGGGTTTATTAAAATTCATGTAAAAAAAGGCACGGACCGGATGGTGGGCGCCACTATCGTGGCCAGTCATGCGGGGGACATGATCAGTGAAGTCTCCGTGGCCATGGCGGCCAACCTGGGTCTGGGACGGTTGTATGAGGTGATCCATCCATATCCCACCCAGGCAGATGCCCTTAAGCAGGTGGCTGGATTGTACAAGCGCACCCAGTTAACGCCGCTAATCAAAAAACTGTTTCAATATTGGCTGCACTGGAAAAGAGCTTAAAAGCGGAGTCAAAAAGAGTCTAAAGATCAGGCACCAGTAAGCACAGACGAAAGGAACGATACCATGAGTAAACCGCCTTTGGAATCATTGTATATCAACACCATCCGCTTATTAAGCGCCGATATGGTGGAAAAAGCCAAGTCAGGCCATCCGGGCATGCCTATGGGGGCAGCGGCCATGGCTTATGTGTTATGGACCCAGGTGATGCGTTATAATCCGGCCAATCCACAGTGGCTTAACCGCGACCGCTTTGTGCTCTCCGCAGGCCATGGCTCGGCTTTGCTTTACAGCATGCTCCATTTAACCGGTTATGATCTGAGCTTGGAAGACCTGCAGGCCTTCCGGCAATGGGACAGCCGCACCCCAGGTCATCCGGAATACGGCTTAACCCCGGGGGTGGAGACCACCACCGGGCCATTGGGGCAAGGGTTTGCCACGGCCGTGGGCATGGCCATGGCCGAGCGCTACCTGGCGGAGCATTACAATCGTCCCGGCTTGCCGGTGATTGATTACCATGTTTACGGTATCTGCAGTGACGGTGATCTGATGGAAGGGGTGTCTTCGGAAGCGGCTTCCATTGCCGGCCATCTTAAATTGAGCAAACTGATTTTCTTTTATGATGACAACCAGATCTCCATAGAAGGCACCACCACCCTGGCTTTCACGGAGAGCGTTAAAACCCGCTTTGAAGCGTATGGCTGGCAAGTGCTCGAGATTGACGGCAATGATGTGCAGGCAGTGGCCTCTGCCTTGCAGCTGGGCCAGGCCGAAAATTCCAAACCAACCCTGATCAAGGCCAAAACGCATATAGGCTATGGCAGTCCTCACAAACAGGATACGGCGCAGGCGCACGGGGAACCGTTAGGGGAAGAGGAGTTAAAAGCAGCCAAGGCGTTTTTTGGATTTCCTTCGGACAAAACGTTTTATATCCCCACAGAAGTGAAAGATTATTTTGGGCAATTACAATCCAAAGGCGCGGATTTGGAACAGGACTGGCAACAGTTGTGGGCAGCCTATGAGAAACAATATCCTGAACCAGCCCAGGAACTGAGCCGGCTTCTGGCCCGGCGCTGGGATTATGATTGGTCTGACTTTATGCCCACCTTCAGCCCGGGAGAGAAGCTGGCTACCCGCAAAGCTTCAGGCCGTGTACTTAACGCCATGATCAGCCATGTACCCCTGCTCATTGGGGGATCGGCCGACCTGGCCCCGTCGACAGGGACGCAGTTAAAGGGTTATTGCGAATTTGCCAGTGACCATTACGGATGCCCCAACTTTCATTTTGGTGTGCGGGAGCATGCCATGGGGGCTATTGTCAATGGCATGGCCTTGAGTGGGTTGCTGCGGCCTTATGGCGCCACCTTTTTGATTTTTTCCGATTACATGCGGCCGGCTATCCGCCTGGCAGCCTTGATGGATATTCCGTCCACCTTTATTTTCACCCATGACAGTATTGGCCTCGGAGAAGACGGGCCCACCCATCAGCCGGTGGAACAGCTCATGGCCCTGCGGGCCATTCCCAATTTAACCGTCTTTAGACCGGCTGATGCCAATGAGACTACGATGGCCTGGCAGCTGATTATGGAGCGCCGCAAGCCAGCAGCCTTGGTGCTGACCCGTCAAAACCTGACGGTGCTGGACACCACGATTTATCCCATCAAAGATAAGGCGCATCTGGGCGGCTATGTACTGGCTGAAAAAGGGCCCAAGCCCGACATCTTATTGCTGGCCACAGGTTCAGAAGTGTCTCTGGCGCTTGAGGTACAAAAGATTTTAGCAGAAGCAGGCCTCGGCAGCCGGGTGGTATCCCTGCTCTCCTGGGAGGTGTTGGCCGAACAGCCGCAGGCGTACCAGGACAGCATTCTAAAGGGGCCATTCCAACTAAAAGTGGCGATTGAGGCCGGGGCCACCCTGGGCTGGGGCAAGTATGTAGGCCAGGACGGGCTGATCATCGGCCTTGACCACTTTGGGGCCTCTGCCCCCGGGACCAGGGTAATGAAAGAATACGGGTTTGATGCTCCTGTGATTGTGGCTAAAATCAAAGAACGGTTGCAGCCCTGAAGCAATATCCAGCCGCTAAAGTGTCTTGGGAAACGAGGTAAATTATGACCATTGTACTAGGTGCGGATCATGCGGGCCTGAATTTAAAAACAGTGTTGTCCACCGAGTTAACCCGGCAGGGGTGTGAGCTTAAGGATATCGGGACCTATGATCAGCAACCTGTGGACTATCCTGATATTGCCCGGGCGTTGGGTCAAGTGCTGCAGGCACAGCAGGCTGACAAAGGTATTCTCATTTGCGGCAGCGGGGTGGGCGCCTCGATCGCAGCCAACAAAATGAAAGGCATCCGGGCCGCGGTCTGTCATGACACCTATAGCGCCCGCCAGGGCGTGGAGCATGATGACATGAATGTGCTCTGCCTGGGCAGCAGGGTGATTGGCAGTGAAGCAGCCAAGGAAATCGTCAGGGCTTTTTTAAACGCCCACTTCTCTCATGCTCCCCGGCATGAACGGCGGGTGGCTAAAGTCAAGGCCATGGATGAGGAACACCACTCTCCGCAAAAGACTCAAAATCAGTACCCGTGATCTTGTCCTGACAAAACAGACACACCGTCAAGACGCTTCGAAGTCTATGGGGATTAAATGGTGCCAGCTATTAATTATTCTGTATAGATTGCATCATCCTCGATATCATGGCGTTAAAATGTACTTTAAGCTCTTGCGGGTATCCTGATAATGGCCAAGTAAAGGTCAGAAAGAGGCGTACCCATGACGGGACTTCACCAATGCCTTGGCAAATTGGCCGCGGTTTTAGGGATCGTGTTTTTGGGAGCGTGCACGCATGTGCCTGCCAATCCGCCGTTAAAAACCGTGTCCAACGTGGATCTTCGAAAATACCTGGGTACCTGGTATGAAATCGCCACCATTCCGGCCTGGTTTGAAAAAGACTGTACAGCGGTGACGGCCACCTATGCGTTGCGGCCCGATGGAAAAATTAAGGTCGTGAACCAATGCCGGAAAAAGACGTTGGACGGCCCCTTGAATAAAATCGAAGGCCGGGCCTGGATTGCGGACGGCAAGGACGCCTCCAAGCTTAAGGTCAGTTTCTTTTTATGGTTTGCCGGGGATTATTGGATCATTGAGCTCGATCCTGATTACCGCTATGCCGTGGTGGGCAGCCCAAACCGGAAATTTTTATGGATTTTGTCCCGCGCGCCAAGCATGGATGAAAGCCTTTATCAAACGCTCTTGCAGCGCATTGCCGGGCACGGCTATGACATCACCAAGATTCACAAAACCCTGCAGCCATCTCTTTAGCATTTTCCCGCAGAACTATATGGTCATTGTCCTTATAGGCCTGACCGGTTAGAACCCATTTTGACATGGGGCCGGGCATTAATATCCATGGTTCCTCCCTTTCGTTTAATCCGCTCCTCATCGCAATGACATCTCATCGATTATTTTTTGACAATCTTGTGACCCCTCTGTGACCAGACATTGAAAGCTTGTTTTTTCCTTTGGCGTACACTCTTGGTAGGAGGTGACAGGTGGGCTCAGCGTCGGCAATCCTTTGATTGGATTGGCTGACCATGAAGAAGGCTATGGAGGTGACCCAATGCCACTGCCATGCAAACAGTGAACCGCCAGCCCGGTCGAAAAAGTCTGAGGGGTGATGATGTCATGATTAAATTGAAATTGATATTGAAAACACTAGTGTTGGCACTGCTTTTTTTTCCATCCTATATGATGGCCGACACCCAGTTAACGGTTATTTTACCGGGAGAGCATTTTATTGAGGGAACAGGAAAAACGGGCATGGCCCAATCACAAATTCAAGGCATTGCATTCTCACCGCAGGTGGTGACTTGTGATGAGAACCATCATTATAAAAGCAGTTTTGCCCTGGCTCAATTATCAGCCAGTACGGGAACCTTTATTAATAATCCCCATCGCTTGGATGAAACCTTTGGCTCAGCTCTGCAAAGCGGCTATTCAGGATTTGAGGTAATGCTTTCACCAGGCAGCAACCAGAATATAACATTAAATGTGGCTAATACGGATCTGACCCGGCCCGGGATCACTTCAAGCCAGGCTGAAGTGGCGGTTGTGGTCATGAAACAAGTAACGTTTGATCTGCCCGGGACCTGGAGGGCCGGTGAAACTAAAACCATTACCCTTCATGCCACCGATGGGACGAATCCGATCCCTTATCAAGGACAAGTTGACTTGGTAGCCATCGGCGGCGGGGTAAACGGCGCGGACCGGATGGTGGCTTCGCATGTCCAGTTTCATGATGGACAAGCCACGGCCACGGTTCAGTTGCTTTATGCCGGCAGTCCGATTTATTTGCAGGCCAGAAATATGGCGCCCGACCCCAAAACCATTACGCAGAACCAGTCGCAGGCCATCACTGTTCTGCCGGGCGTGGCCAGCCGCCTCATGATTATCCACGCCGATCAGCAATTGCTTTGTGGATCCTCTTCCTCTGGTAGTGGCCGGTCTGGTGTCATTTCACCGATCACTGTCAATCATCCCTTTGAGGTCACGGTTTATGTCACCGACGATCACTATAATATCGTGAATTCTTCCGCAGAAGTTAGTATGGCCTATGAGGAAGCGCCCGATTGGGGCGGGTCGATTCAACCGGCGTCGCAGGTGGTTCACAGCGGCGCCGGGTTTACCGTCAACCTTAGAAAAGTTATGGATGGCCAGCAAACGTTGACGGTCACTGGTGGTGGCTTGACCCCCAACCTGCTGTCAATACCGCTGCGCCATGGTGCCCTCCAACATTTTGCTTTTAACAGCATAAACACACCGCAATTGACCGGCCAGGCCATGACGCTGAAAATCCAAGCCTATGATGAATGGGATAACCTCATTACGTCGCCCGGTGCCATCACCGACGATGTCAATCTTTGGGTCATACCACAAGGCGGCGTGCCTTTTGATCCAACATCGTTTAGCCATCATACCATTGCAGATCAAGAATTCGAAGGCGACGGCACCTGGCAAGTCTCGGACTTTAGCATTTACCGGGCAGGCGATGCCCTGCGGCTGTGGGCTACTTGCGGCGGCGTGAGCTCCAGTTCCGATCCCAGCTTTGATGTGCATATTAATCCTGCGCTGCCGACGCGCTACGTGGTGGTCATGCCCAACCAGACCTTCCGCCCCGGTGAACAGGTGGCCGGCATTTGGGGAAGAAGCAATGAAACCCCTCCTCAGATTACAGCCGGCCAGCCGGTTACGGTGACAATCTATGTTTGCGATACCTTCGGCAACCGGCTTACTGCTGCTGGAGGAGACCGTCACATCACCCTGTCGTCAACCTTGTCCGATGATGGATTGACGCCCGGTACGGCCACGGCTGTCAATGGTCAAGCGACGGTCAGCCTCACCTTGACCAGAGCCAACCAGCAACAAAAGATCATCGCCAGTGGCGATGATGTTACCCTTAACGGAGAATCAACAGCTTTTACAGTGCAGCATCATCCCACCCTTGATCACTTTGCCATCTCTACGACGACGGTCATGACAGCCGGCTTGTCTTATGAAACTCTTGTTCAAGCGCAGGATTGTTACAACAACCCTTACCTGGAATACGATAATCCCATTTATCTTACTTTGCCGGGGATGGATTATCTGCGGCCCACCGAGAGCGTGCTTTACGTAGCCGAAGGCCGTCCGGATTATACGGCCGATTCCTCCACGGCCGCTTGGATTATTGGTCAAGGGTTTACCGGAGGAAGCGTAACCTTGCATACCCGGATTTATCGCGCCACCACCACTTCCCAGACTGCCTTTTTTGTTTCCACCAACCCCCATGACCTGCCTGCAGCGGCCCAAGGCGTCACCGGGCAAAGCGCATTAATCACGGTCAGCCCTGACCATTACCAAAAGGTTTTGGCCATTATGCCCGGCATGAACTATCGGCCCGGTGCCGATGCTGTTGGGCAGGCCCAATTCTCGGGCACGGGCTATGCGGGCTTACCGCTATCGCATCAGATTGATGTGGCTTTTACGGCTAATCTTTACGCCACGGATCAATATTTTAATCAAGTATCCCATGTGGACAGCGGCCTTACCATCAGCACCAATGCGCCGCAACATTGTCAGCTCAACGGCCAGCCCTGCCCGCTCACCACGACCTTTAATCAGGGCTACCGTGAGGTCGCGGTGACATTCACCAACACGGGTACCTATATTCTTGACTTGCAAAGCCTGGAACAGGGCGTGACCTCCTTTGCTTCTCCCAACATCGAAGTTTTTAACATTAGTGAGTTTAAATTAGAGATGACCGGCGGGGGCTGGGATAGTCAGTGGACGGCCGGCATTGCCAAGCATGTTAAAATCACGGCTTATCGAGGCCTCAATGAAGTGGCCGATACCTTTAATGGTACAGTGGAACTACGCTATTCTGAAGACTATCCACATCTCAAAACCATCAGTCCCAGCCGTAACATTCAATTCAGCGCAGGTGTCTGGACAGGGGACATCACCCTCTATCGCGCTGATACCAACGGCCAACCGAAGTTTATCAAAGTCGCCCTGGGTACTAAAGACGATTACCTGTCGCAACCGGTAAACGTGGCTCCCGCCCAAGCCGAGCGCCTCTTGATTCTTGAACCGATCGGCATGACCGTGAAACGGGGCGCTGCACCGGATGACCTGGGCGATCCTACTATGCGCACGGCCATTGAAGGGCACCCCCATTATCAGGTGGCCGGCACGGCGATTTCCAGTTTGGAATTCCATCTCTGCGATCATTACTGGAACACCTGTACGGATGCCCAGAATCAGATTACCCTTAACAGTACCGATCCAAGGGCTCAACTCTTGACTAGAGGCAACCTGCCGCTGACGATCAGTCTGAACAACGGCTCCTATATCGCCTCGGGCACCAATGGGTTGGTTTTATATACGGTCAACGGAACCACCGGGCAACAGATCGGTGCCTCGGCAAGCGGCTTTGAAGGCTTCACCCTTGGAATTCAGACCAATGCCGTGCCCGTGGTCCATGCTCAGGAACCAGACCACTTCCAATTCAGTATTCCTGAAGAGATCAGCCACAATGGGGCTACAGCCGGCAACCCTTTTCCCATTACCGTTACCGCAGTGGATGCCTACGGCAACACCATGGATGCTGTTCCTACCTACAATATCCGGGCCTTCGAACCGGCAGGAGCAGTTAATTTGTCGGTCGATACCGATTTGGGTGGCAAGAAAAGTGTGTGGCCCTATCTTCTAGGCAACCTGGAAAGCACGGCTTGGCGCAACGGGTCGAGCATGCCCTGGGTATACCTGTATAAAAAGAATGCGCCCGGGATGAAGTTGCAGGTTGATTTTTCGGGCATTCATGGCGTCTCGACGCTATTTTATGTCAAAGCCAATCAAGCAGCCCGCCTGGTGCCTTTGGTTCCCGGCATGGTCAGCTCGCCGGATTTGTCAAATGCGGGCGGCACGTACAGCGATTTCGATAAATATATCAGCACGCCTCCACCAGCCGATGCCGATGTCTTCAACAATTTCAACGACCAAGCGCTGACTTTTGTGGCCGGTGATCCCTTGGAAGTCCGTGTCTATTCCTGTGACATCTATGGCAATATGGTTAAAGGCGTGGACCAAGAGATAAAGCTTCTCACTACCGATCCATTTGCTCCCAGACCAGCTGACCAATTTATTGATCCGGTGGAAGGCTATGCCAGCTTTGGCGACTTTCAGTTTCGCACCCAAGGTCTGCAGTCCCTAAGCGCCTATCCCGTGCTCAGTACAGATCTGTTGTCGGGGTCAACCCCAGAGGCCACGATTACGCCGGGCACTTATTATGGTTTGCAAATTCTCGCTCCCGGGCAAATTGCCGTCCCCGGCAGTGGCCACCAGGGCACCACCTGGTATAGCGGGGTCACGCCGACCAATCCTGACGTACAAAATGCGACTGATTATTTGGCTCATGCTCAAATCAGCGGTAATGATTTTGAAACCGTGGTTCAAAGTGTGGACCAGTTCGGCAATTTTATCGATAACATCAGCGGCAATGAAATCGAACTTCAATCCTCGGATCATGGTGCCGGTGCCAAGCCCGGCTATCTTAAGCCTATCAGGAGCACCATGATGAATGGTCGGGCCACTTTTCAGTGCTGTCTGGTCAGTCCGGGGTTTATGAAATTATCCCCCTATGAAAAGGATAATACCTCTATTATCGGCGCCGAAGATTCCCATACAGTCATCAATGTGATCCGCAGCGAAGATACCCGTTTTCATATCACGGTCAAGGGCATCGCGCTTGATCAAAGTCTACCGCCCGTGGAGGTCGCTGCCAACCCCGAGGTTTTTCCCATGCGCGTGGAGGTGCGCCACTATAAAACCAATGAAATCGTGGCAGTAAACCAGCCTTTCGTTATGGAGGCTTTCCTGGACCAGGAATCGCCACCGACACCAGGCGGAGGCCGCCTTAATATAACCAATGGGATAACCCAGTGGGGCGTGGCGGAAATTAACACCCAGTCCTATACCAAAGCAGAACACATCCTTATCAGGGTCCGCACGATCGACGGCGCCCCTACACCGGCCAAAGGTTTATCGCCGGAGTTAAATGTCAAACCGTCCCAAGTCACTAAGCTAACCCTATGGGCCGATACCCAGGCCTATACCCAAGGCAACACCCAGATCTACCAGTTGGTGGCCAATGAAAAGACCACGGTTTTTACCCGGGCCAGCGATGTCAACGGCAATCCGGTTGGACAACAGGAAATCTCCACCATAATTCTTTCGCCATCCTCTGCGGCCAGCCGCCTGGATGGACCGATGCAAACCACCACCAACAGTTGGGGCGAAGCCTATCAAACCTTTTATGCCGGTGCCATCAATGCCCGTCATGTCATTGAAAGCCGCGTCGGCGAAGTCACGGGAACGCTGCTCATGGACGTGACCGTCACTCCTGACGGGGGAGTTTATCCCAACCCCTGTGCTCCGCGCCAAGGCCGGCCGGCGCATATAGATTATTTCCTCCGCCAAGATGCGCACGTTAAGCTTAGCCTGTATACCCTGATGGGCGATCTGGTCTGGTCCAAGGAAATTCCAGCCGGTGATCCCAATGGCGGACATGCCGGCGTCAACACCGTGATATGGGAAGGTAAAAATCTTAAGGGCGTTCATGTGGCCAACGGTGGTTATATTTGCGCCATCTATCCCGATCAACAGCAGCCGATCCGCTTTAAGATCGGCGTTCTGAATCAGTAAGGACAAGGGAGGTGCCTCATGAAAAAGCTCAATAGTGTTTCGTTGCTAATCATACTGCTCGGTTTAATTACAACCCAGGGTTGGCCGGGGTCGGGCGATTACGGTTTGCCGGGAGAATACCTTAACTACGATATCGGCGCGCGGGCAGCCGGCATGGGTGGGGCCATGACCGGCCTGGCCGATGATGTGAGCGCCGCTAATTATAATCCCGCCGGCTTGGCCAGGCAAAATCCGGTTACCCTGGGGATGGAGCACGTACAATTATTTGAAGATACGGTATTTGATTTTGTGGCCTGCAATCTTCCCCTGGACGGGATTGGTCATTTGGGATTGGGTGCGGTGCTACTATCCTCGTTTGGCTATGACCTTCGTGACGAGGATTACCAGCCATTAAGCGGATCCAACCAGACCTGGCAGGGTGCCCTCCTGGCCAGTTATGCCCGTGACCTTTCTCCAGATGTTCAGATCGGGACTAATCTGAAAGTTGTCCACGAGAGACTTTTTGACCGTCAGGATAGCAGCATAGGTCTTGATCTTGGCCTGCTCTACAGCCCGATCAAGGATTTTCAAATCGGCTTCATGGCCACCAATGCCCTACCGCCTTCCATTATGGGTCAGACCTTTAGTACCGTCTTTAAACTGGGGTTGGCTGGATTGCTTTTTGACCAGCACGTGCTGGTTGATGCTGATATCAGCCAAACGCTTGGCAACCATGAGCCGCATTGGAAGATCGGTACGGAAGTGACGGTTTATGGTGATGCTGTATTTGTACGCGCCGGTATTGATGATGAGACCAGGATTGCCGTAGGTGCCGGCACTAAAATCAGCCAGTTTAGTATCGACTATGCGGCCGGCATCGAAGCCTTAGGTTGGTCGCACAAGCTATCCTTGGGCTACACTTTCGGCGGTTACCAGGTCAGCCTGCAAGCTCAACCCAGAATATTTTCACCGGTGGGAATCAAGCGCTATACGACGTTAACCATTCAAGCCCACACCAAGTATCCCATCGATCATTGGGACGTCACCATCGTGGACCAGCAAGGCGATGTGGTGCGGTCTTTTCAAGGTGAGGAACAACCGCCCAACCAGCTGGTTTGGCACGGCAAAGATGATCGCGGGTTGATGGTTCAAGACGGTGACTTTATTGTACGGCTGGTGATTGTAGATATTCACGGCCGGACCATGCAGGCCAACACAGGGTCTATCGGAATTCGTAACCAGGTTCCTTTGCTGGCTGACGATGCCTTATCCCTTAAGTAACGGTCTGACGGGTTTGTTTGGAAGTGGAGATCAGAAAAATGTTTCCCAAGGGGACGGTGTGCCTTAATGCGTATAGGGCCCGCCAAGGGCATGGAACTGGATGACCTGAATGTGCTCCGCCTGGGCAGCAGCGTTAGTGGCAGTGAAGCCTATAGTCAGTTTTTTTTAAACGCTCACGCCGCTCATGGTCCTCGCCAGGAACGGCGGATGGCCAAAGTGAAGGCGATGGATGAGCATATCCGGCAGGTTCGGCGGGCAGAAGGTTTTTATCGACAAGGCATGAACGGGTGTGATACAACCAAGGCATTGAATAGTGGGCAGCACAATCAAGCAGGGAGGAGCGTATGAAAATGGGCGGAGCATTGTTCTGGGGATTACTGGTGGTGATCATCGGGCTGGCGATTATTTTGAATGGCGTGTTTCGAATCAATATTCCCATCTTTAAGCTGCTGATTGGTTTTTTCTTTATTTACCTGGGGCTCAGAATTATTTTCGGGGCCTGGGGCTGGATGTCCTGGCATAGCCACGGCCAGGGCCAGGATGTGGTGTTTCACGAGCAAATCATCAATACCCCTGATGCCAATAAAAAAGAGTACAATGTGATTTTCGGCAAGATGGTGCTGGACCTACACGATGTAACCCTGGAGGCCATTCCCAGAACCATCGACGTGCACACGGTGTTTTCCAGCACCGAGATTATTTTAAACACTGCCGTGCCGGTTAAGCTGGTAGCCAATGTGGCCTTTGGTGGCATTCAGCTGCCGGACCGCACCAGCGGCGGCTTTGGTTCCACCCTTTTTACCACAGCCAACTTCAATGAAAACGAACCTTATTTAACCATTCGGGCAGACACCGTTTTTGGCGGACTAAACGTGCGTTATTAAGTGTTTATTATCTAATTTTTTAAAACTCAATATAAAGGCTGTGGCGAGTATACTGGCCACAGCCTTTATTTATCCCTTCCATGGTCAATACACCTGACTTCCCAGTCGATAATCATAGCAGATCATAATATTTGATTCCAAGAGGCCAGGGCGCATGACCAACCTTAACTTGCGGCAGTCACTTTTAGCAATCGGCTTGATCGTCATTTATATTCTGGCCGTCTATGGCTTGATTTCACATTTGGGCACGGGACTGGTGGTGCTCGGCAGCCTGCCGGTGTTGTATATCGGTTGGAGTATGGGCGTTATCCCCGGGGTCCTGGCCTGGGGTGTGGTAATGGTATTTCAAAGCCATGCCATCATGCTTCATCACCATGCCGGCTGGATTGAATTGTGGAAGTTTTACACCCAGCCCGGCAGTATCCTTGGCCATGTCATTACGCTTATTTTAGTTTTTATTTTTGCCCAAACAAGGAGCCTGTTGCATCGTCTGCATATGGCCAACCAGCGTCAAACCCTGATAAGTCAACTAAGCCAGGAAGCGCTTAAGGAAGGATCTCTCAGCAATCTGATGCGAACCTATTTACCTGCCATCCTTCAAAGCTTACCCGGCAGTAGGGGACTGGCAACGGTGAGTGACCAGGCGCAAAAGCAAATGCTGGTTTTAAACGGCAGCAACCTGCCGGGATTCGAGAGTGGCATCATCCTGACGGCCGAAGAGAAGCAGTGGTTAATGACGTTTTGTTTCCTGGAGATTACCCCTGCCACCGGCAGCAACGTGAGCCAAGGCCTGTTGCATAAGGTCGGCGCCCCCGACCAGGGCCGGGTTCATATCCTGTCCCTCAAGACCAGCGCCAGACTTTACGGCATGATCATGCTCTTTACGTCAGGTGTGCTGACAGGCACGAGTAAGCAGTTTATAAAAACGTTGGGCAATATTCTGTCCAATGGAATGGATAAACAGGAACATCGACAAAAATTGGTGCATGATTACGAACAATTGCTGCACCTGTTTGACAGCCTCGATGCCGTGGCTTGTGTGGTGGATCCTGTCAGCGATGAAGTGCTTTATGTGAACAAAAAGGCGTCCGACCAGTTGCCTTCCAGTGAAGCGCACAGCCCTTGTTACCGGTTTTTGTACGGCCAAGAGGCGCCCTGCAGTTTTTGTACCAATCAGATTCTGTTTGGAAAAGAACAACATGACACTTATCACTGGGAAATGCGCCATCCTTTAAGCGGTGAATGGTATCATTACACGGACCAGGCGCTGCAGTGGGCTGATGGCCGGTGGGTTAAATTCAGCGTGGCCATTAAGATCACAGCCATCAAAGAAGCGCAACTGAAAGAACAGGAGCAGCACCATTTTTTGGAAACCCTGATCGAAGCCATTCCAGGACCGGTGTTTTATAAAGATAGGAAGGGCGTGTATTTAGGATGTAATCAAGCCTTTGTCCAATTTCTGGGTATTGACAAAGAAGCCATCATCGGCAAAAGCCTGTTTGATTTCTATCCTCTGGATCTGGCCCAGACCTATAATAAGGCGGACGAGGATCTTTATAAAAGCGGTGGGTCGCAAATTTACGAAGCCCCGCTACCCCGTCGCGACGGCACCTTGCGTACGGTGGTGTTTCACAAGGCGGTCTTGACCAACAGCGAGGGCGAAATCTCGGGCCTGGTCGGCGTCATTCTGGATATCACCGAGCGCAAACAACTGGAAGCGGAACGCCTGCAGAATCAAAAATTAACTTCCATAGGCCAGTTGGCGGCCGGCATTGCCCATGAGATCAATACCCCCATTCAGTTCATTGGCGACAATGTCAAATTTCTCAACGACGCGTTTACTGATCTGATGGAGATTATTCAAAAAAGCCTGGAGGCCGCAGGTGCCGATCCGGCCAACCTGGGCCGGACCCTGCAGGATTTGAGCCAAGCCCTGGATGTGGAGTATCTCCAAGGAGAAATTCCCCAGGCTGTTGCGCAGACCCTGGAAGGTGTCAACCGGGTCAGTCAGATTGTGAAAGCCATGAAAGCTTTTGCCCATCCTGAAGGTCAGGAAAGCACCATGACCAATGTCAATGAAGTCATCGCCAATACGGTGGTGGTTTCAAAAAACGAATGGAAATATGTGGCATGGTTGCAAACCCATCTTGATCCGAAACTACCTATGGTGCCGGCTTTGCCAGGAGAATTGGGGCAGGTCATTTTAAATATAATAGTCAACGCCGCCCATGCCATTGAGGAAAAAAATCAGGGTGAAAAGGAGACCAAAGGACTCATTCAGGTGACCACCAGCACCCAGAACGGCTCTATTGAAATCAGCATTGCCGACAACGGTATGGGCATGCCGCCCGAGGTGCAGGAAAAAATATTCGATCCTTTTTTTACCACCAAGCCTGTGGGCAAAGGCACCGGCCAGGGCTTGGCCATTGCCTATGCGGTGATACATGAAAAACACAAAGGTAAAATCATGGTGAGTTCAACCCCGGGCCAGGGGACAACTTTTTCAATTATCCTGCCCTTGACCGTACCTTCTTCTTCGCCGGCCGATCAGGCTCTATCTTCCAATACCAAGGCTTAAGCTGGAACCCTGTAGAGACGGGTTTGAAGTCCGCCCCCACGAAACTTACGCAAGCCCTGTCCCTAGGGAAGCTGATCCGGCGGCGGCGGGCTTTTTTCTTCAGGCTTTAAATGACGTTGCAGCCAGGCCATAAAACCGTGGGTGTACCCTTGGGCATGATGCTTTAAACGGTTGAGCAGGCTGCGGGCCCAAATCAATTCTGTGGCCAGAATACTCAACCCCGTCACTATGGCCACCAGACCAGGGCCGGGAGTCACCAACATCACCACCCCCAATAGAATAACCGTAAATCCGATGATGATGATCACCAACCGCCGTATGGTTTTATAGGTTAATTTAAGCATTGGCGGTGCTCCTTAATCAGGCCGTGCGCTTGTCATGAATTGCAATAGGGTGTATTTTATTCTGTCTGTACATGTACACTATTCTCAGTATCCAGCCGGGCCCATAAGTTGTCAAAATAAATTATGAGGACTTTCCCGTCGGTTAGAAGTAGGGTTGCCAGGTTGAATAATTCCCTTTTTCCGCAAAACCAGGGGCTAGGCAAGCCCCGTAAGCAAGTGCATAAGGACGGATATTTTTAAAAGGCGTTGTAAGGATCAACTTTTCCCGGCGACGTCATAGTGTTTTGTCGCGCTTGCTACCCAGCCATCCAGGATGAAGCCGGGCAAGGGGTTGACCCATTGTGTTCTTGATTTTAGTTTGTAAACCAGGGAGAATAGAAGCGGTTTTTTTAACCCCAGTAATGATCACCACTATTATAAAGAGGGAAAGGAGTAACCGTTATGCCACACGTGACGGATTTGCCGAGCTGGCAAGCATTGGAGGAACACTTTGGAGAAATCGCCTCCATACCCATGCGCACACTTTTTGCTGAAGATCCCAGGCGTTTTGAAAAATTTTCACTCACTTTAAATGAGCTTTTATTGGATTATTCCAAAAATCGCATCACCGAGGAGACCAGGAAGCGTCTGCTGGCTTTGGCGCAAGAAGCAGGCCTGGACAAGGCTATCGCCGCCATGTTTTCCGGCGAAAAGATCAACAACACTGAAGACCGGGCCGTGCTCCATGTGGCCTTGCGCAACCGTTCCAACCGTCCCATTCTGGTGGACGGCAAGGATGTTATGCCCGAGGTGAACGCTGTATTGGAAAAAATGAGCCTGTTTACCGATGAAGTGCGTTCAGGCCGCTGGCGCGGCTATACGGATAAACCCATCACGGATATCGTTAATATCGGCATCGGTGGCTCTGATCTGGGTCCGCAAATGGTGGTCAAGGCGCTGACCCCCTATGTTAAAAAAGGCTTGGCTTTTCATTTTGTTTCCAATGTGGATGCCACCCATATCACGGAAACGCTGAAAAAGGTCAATCCTGAGACTACCTTGTTTTTAATTGCGTCTAAAACCTTTACCACCCAGGAAACCATGGCCAATGCCCATACGGCCCGGGCTTGGTTCTTGGAGACGGCCCAACATGAAAAAGCTATTGCCAAACATTTTGTGGCCATGTCCACCAATGCCGAAGCCGTGGAGCGGTTTGGCATTGACACCGCCAATATGTTCGAATTCTGGGATTGGGTGGGCGGCCGCTATTCCCTATGGTCAGCCATTGGACTCTCCATTGCCCTGGCTATTGGCATGGAGCACTTTGAAGCCTTGCTTAGCGGTGCCCATCAAATGGACGAGCATTTTCGGACCACGCCTTTTGAAAATAACATGCCTGTTATCCTGGCCCTTATCGGGATTTGGTACAACAACTTTTTCGGTGCTGAAACCATGGCGATTTTGCCCTATGACCAGTATATGGCCCGTTTTGCCGCTTATTTTCAGCAGGGCGATATGGAGAGCAACGGCAAAAGCGTTACCCGTGACGGCCAGGACATTGACTATTCCACGGGGCCCGTCATTTGGGGGGAACCAGGCACCAATGGCCAGCACGCCTTTTATCAGCTTATTCATCAAGGTACCAAACTGATTCCCTGTGATTTCATTGCGCCGGCCCAGTCGCACAATCCTGTTGGCGATCATCATACCCTGCTGCTCTCCAATTTCTTTGCCCAACCGCAGGCCCTGATGCAGGGCAAGACCACGGAGGAAGTGAAAGCAGAATTAAAAGCCCAGGGTGTGGATGAAGACCGGCTGGAACTGCTGGCCAAGGCCAAGACCTTCAGTGGCAACAAACCCAGCAACAGCCTGATGGTCAAGAAAATCACCCCGGAAAGCCTGGGCCAATTGATCGCCCTCTATGAACACAAAATATTCACGCAGGGTGTGATTTGGCAGATTAATTCTTTTGATCAGATGGGCGTGGAACTGGGTAAAGTATTGGCCAAAGCCATTGTGCCTGAATTAAAGACCAACGAGCCTGTAACCAGTCATGACAGCTCTACCAATGGATTGATTAATTATTATAAATCCATACGCTAGGCTGGGTCATCGCGGTTAAAGGTTGAGAAGGATACTATTATGGAAAACGCATGGGTGCGTCTGCCTTTGTCTTCTTTAGCTGTTTATGTGGATGGGAAGACTCCATTTTGGTTTGTGCCCAGTCCTGCGGCTGATGATTATTTGCAGGGGAAAGGCCACCCCCATCCAGTTGCCCCGGCACTGGCAGAGGCACTGGAGGTGCTGGCTTTGGAACAGGCACTGACCGCCAATAGCGCCGAGGTTTATCGCGGCCGGGCCGGACAGCCGCTTAAGCACCTTTCGGAATTTTGGATTCATCTTACGGATAACTGCAATTTGAATTGCAGCCACTGCCTGTTTAACTGCAAGTCTGGTGGTCAGGGCAGGGAGCTGCTGTTGGCGGATGTGCACAACTGGATTAAGCAAGCCTATGCCCTGGGCACGCGGCTGGTGGTCTTCACCGGGGGGGAACCTTTTGTTTATCCCGGGTTTATGGATCTGCTTGCCTGGTGTTTGGGCCTGCCGGACCTGCACGTGGCTGTATTGACCAATGGGTTGGCCTTAGGCCCCCAAGTGGATCGTCTGGCCGGCCTGGACCGGCAACGGCTCCATTTCCAAGTCAGTCTGGACGGGCTGGAAAAAGAACATGAGGCCCTGCGTGGTCCGGGCACCTATAAGCCGGTGCTGCAGGCAGTGACCAAGGCCATGGCCCGGGGCTTATCGTGCAGTGTGGTCATGGCCGTTAATTCGGTAAATGTGGATGACATGGCGGCCATGGTGGACGAGATGGCCCGGCACAGGATTAGTACCATCCATTGGATGTGGCATTTCCAAAGGGGCCAGGGTCAGAATTTGCCCCTGCTGGAAAGCAGACGGCTGATCGACAACTTTAGACAAGCCGCGGCGCGGGCCAAGACGCTGGGTATAACCATCGATAATTTGGAAGCCTTACGATCCCAGCTTTTTTCTCCCATAGGCACACGCTTTGATTTAACCAACGCCGGTTGGGAATCACTGTGTATAGGTCCCGACAGGCATGTTTATCCCACCCCGGCCTTGGTGGGCATGGCTGACTTTGATTGCGGGCTGGTGGAAGACAGCCTGGAAGAGCTGTGGCGCCACAGTGACCGGTTGGAGCGCTTGCGCCGGCTGTCCGTGCTGGATCTGGACGATCAGAAAGACTATCCCTGGAAATTTATTTTGGGTGGGGGAGATCTTGATCACCGGGCCTATAACCATGCGCCTGGCCAGCTGTTGGGCCAGGACCCCTACATGCCTTTGTACGAGGCTATGTTAGTCATGCTGCTTGAGGAGGCCTGCCAGGAGTTGCCCGTGCCTGAGTCCATTGGCCTGGTGTTGCGCATGGGCGATGTGAGCACCAACTGCCCGGCTGGGGAGACCATTAACTTTACCCACGGCAATTGTTTACTTTCCCTGGGTGCTGGTGACCAGCACAGCCTGGTCCGCCGGTTTTACACCCAGCGGGCCCTGACCGTGGACCAGAGCATTTTAAACCCCGTTCATTATCAAGACAGCCAGGTGGCGTTTATCCCCCAGGAAGGACGGGTCCGCCAATATGGTTGTGGGTCACCGGTGAATGATGCCTGCCCTGCAGCAGGAGAGGTGGTGCTGGATCTGGGATGCGGCGCCGGGGTGGAAGTATTCATGGCCGCCAAGCAGGTGGGCCCGCAAGGTCAAGCCTGGGGTGTGGACATGACCGACGCCATGTTGAATCTTGCCTTGCAATCGCAACCTCAGGTGGAACGGAATCTGGGGTATCCCAACATAACCTTCAAGAAGGGTTATCTGGAAAACCTGCCCTGGCCCGATGAGAGCGTAGATGTGGTGATTTCCAATTGCGTGATCAATCTCACCAGCAATAAGCGTCGCGTGTTTCGGGAAATTCTGCGGGTCCTAAAACCAGGGGGCAGGATGGTGATCTCCGATGTGGTGACGGAAACCGAGCCTTCCCTGGCCATTCGCTCAAGCCAAAAAATGAAAGGCGAGTGTCTGGGCGGCGCCTATGTGCAGACCTACTTGTTCTCTCTGTTACAGGACATGGGCTTTGCCCAGGCGCAAGCCCTCAAACGTGCGCCCTACCGCGAAGTGCAAGGCCATCGTTTCTACAGTCTGACCTATCAAGCTTTTAAACCAGCTGCTCCCCAACATATGGAGGTGCTGTTCACCGGACCGGGACGGGCTCTGGTGCTGGATAATGGCCAGATTATCCGCCGGGGAGAGCGTCAAAGCCTGTCCGTGACCGCAGGGGAGGCGGAGCGTCTGGAAGCACAAGGGCTGGTACTGCTCGATCCCCAGACCGGGGCCCTGACCAACTCAGCCCTGGGTGCTGCCTGCAGCTGCAACCTGGAAGTGCAGGCGCAAGAGAGCAGTTGTAGCCGAGACCAGGACGGGCAGCCATCGGCCTGTGATTGCGATCAGCCGCAGAATGATCATATGGAAGAATGCCTGATCTGCGGCGCGCCCCTGGCCTATTTGGCCCAGGAGGAAGAACGGCTCTGCGAACGGTGTCACACCCGGCAACCGGCCAATGCGGTTTGTGCCCGCGGCCATTTTGTATGTGACCGCTGTCATGCCCAAAAACCGCTGGAAGCCATGGAAGTGTTCTGCCTGCAAGCCACGGCTACCGACATGATCACCTTGTACCATGAATTTAAAAACCGCTACCAAATTCCCCAGCACGGTCCGGAACATCATGCCTTAGTGCCGGCATTGATTTTAACAGCCTATCGTAACAGTGGCGGCACCATTACCAATCAGGATATTAAAACCGCTTTGACCAGAGCCCAAAAAATGCCGGGCGGCATGTGCGGGTTCATGGGTATATGCGGGGCCGCCATTGGCGCGGGCATTGCTTTTTCCATTATTGAAAAAAGTACGCCCTTGACGCCCGGTCCCAGGCGGCATGTGCAATCTTTGGTGTCACGGCTGGGAGGCAAGCTCTCTGATTTCAAAGCTGCCCGGTGCTGTCAGCGGGAAGTAGTGACCGTGCTCAAACAGGTGGCTGATTTCTCGCGGGAAGAACTGGACATCACCCTGACGGCTGACGAAGACTTCAGCTGCAGTCAGTACAGCAGCAATAGAACCTGTATCGGTGCTGCTTGTCCGTTGCAGCCGGTCAGATCCCAACAGGATGGACGACGGCCACTAGGCCAAGCTGTCAAGGTAGAGTAAACTATCCCCCAAGGAATGAGAAGGTAATAATATTTCATAGGACTAAGGAGGCTGCGATGAAACTGGGAATGATTGGATTGGGCCGCATGGGCGGCAATATGGTACGACGTTTATTACAGGACCGGCACGAGGTGGTCGTCTTCAACCGGACGGTCTCCAAAATACAACCCTATGTGGAGGCCGGCGCTATAGGAGCATCCACGGTAGAAGAACTGGTGGCACAGCTGCCGGCACCGCGCGTGGTTTGGCTTATGTTGCCGGCTGGCAAACCGGTGGAAGACATGCTCGAGCACTTGCAGAATTTGCTCGAACCAGGGGACTTGATCATTGAAGGGGGCAATACCAAATACACCGATGACATCAAACGTCATCAGGCCTTAAGCGCCAAAGGACTTCATTACATGGATGCCGGTGTGTCGGGCGGCATTTGGGGTCTTAAAGTAGGCTATTGCACCATGGTCGGCGGCAGCCAGGAAGATTTTGAACGCGTGAAACCGGCGCTGGAAAGCTTGGCGCCAAAGGATGGGTACATGCATTGCGGCCCGGTAGGTGCCGGTCATTATGTTAAAATGGTGCATAATGGGATTGAGTATGGCATGATGCAGGCCTACGGAGAAGGCTTTGAGCTTCTGAAAGCGTCGCCATATGGTGAAGACTTGAATTTGCAGGCGGTGGCTCACCTATGGAACCAAGGCAGTGTGGTGCGGTCGTGGCTGCTGGAACTATTGGAAGATGCTTTTGGTAAAGATCCGCAGTTGGACAAGATTGCAGGCTACGTTGAAGACTCAGGCGAAGGCCGCTGGACCGTGCTTGAGGCTGTGGAGCGTGGGGTGGCAGCCACCAGTTTGGCTCATGCCTTGTTCAAGCGTTTCAGTTCCAGACAACAGGATAGTTTCTCCGATAAAGTCCTGGCAGCATTGAGGAATGAGTTCGGCGGGCATGCGGTGGCCAAAGCCGGAGAAGCGATCAAAACCGCAGGCGCAGGAGCTGGAGAAGTAACCCCGGCCCAGGCTCAGCAATAATTACTTAATAAATCCAGGACTGGGTGAAAAGGAATGGATGTGTGCTTTCAGGCCATCTGCGGGGATGGAAATGTTAGGGGGTGAAGGATTATGGTACCGCTTGATGAACATTATCACTTAACCTGTGCGGAAGACAGCGCCGGTCCGGTGGGCGTGATAATTTTTGGTGCTTCCGGAGATTTAACGCATCGTAAACTCATGCCTTCCCTTTACCAGTTGTTTCGTAAACAAACCCTAACGGAACAATTTTTTATCCTTGGCTGTGGCCGTACCTCCATTGAGGATAACCGCTTTAGAGACATGATTAAAACGGATTTGGCGGATCATGGGTATGAGCACGACAGTTTGCAAGCTTTTTTAGAAAGATGCTATTATCAACATCTGGATTATACGGAGATTAACGATTATGCTGAACTGGCTAACCGTATTCATTTGTTGGATAAGCTTCATCATACTGATAAGAATTACTTATTTTATTTATCCACCCCTCCTGGGCTGGATGCTGTGATCGCAGAGCACCTGGGTACAACCGGACTATCGAAAGAGCCTGAAAATAAAGCCTATTTCAGAAGAATGATTTTTGAGAAACCCTTTGGCCATGATTTGGAAAGTGCTGTTAACTTGGATAAATTGCTACATCAACAGCTCAAAGAAAGTCAAATTTACCGGATCGATCACTACCTGGGTAAAGATACGGTCCAGAATATTTTAATGTTCCGTTTTGCCAATGCTATATTTGAACCCCTTTGGAACAGGCGCTATATTGATCACGTTCAGATTACGGTGGCTGAAGAGCTGGGCGTGGAACACCGGGCCGGCTACTATGATCAAGCCGGCCAGCTGCGGGATATGTTTCAAAATCATATGCTGCAAATGGTGGCCATGGTGGCCATGGAATCACCCACTTCTTTTGATGCCAGCCGGGTTAGGGGTGAACGTATTAAATTGCTCCAGTCCATCCGGCCTTTTAGCATATCTGAAAACGGCCGACCTTGCATTATCCGGGGGCAATATACCTCGGGCACGATTAATGGTCAAAGTGTACCGGCCTATCGTGATGAACTCAAAGTACCCCACAATTCCACGACCGAGACCTATGTGGCTGCCAAATTAATGATCGATAATTGGCGTTGGCAGGGCGTGCCCTTTTACCTGCGCTCCGGCAAACGAATGAAACGTAAAGTCAGTGAAATTGCCATTGTTTTCAAACCAGTACCTCACTCCATGTTCCCCAAGGAGATGACCGATCAGATTGAGCAGAATGTGCTGGTCTTAAATGTCCAGCCGGAAGAGGGTATGGCCTTGAGCATTCAGGCTAAAACCCCGGGACCCAAACATTGTATGTCATCTTTATCGTTGGCATTCAAATACCACGATTTGTTTCAGACCCCGCCGCCGGAAGCTTATGAACGGTTGTTGCTCGATTCCATGATCGGTGATCAGACCCTGTTCTGGAGCAGTGTGGGGGTGGAAGCTTCCTGGACTCTGCTCACTCCGGTTCTGCAAGAATGGGCACGCGCACCTCACCACTGCCCTCTGTATCCTTATGAAGCCAGCACCTGGGGACCACAGGAAGCTGATCAGCTATTGACTGCAGACGGAAGAGCTTGGCGTAATCTGTAAATCCGCATTAGCCGCCCTGATCTTCACCAGTTGCTTTTCTAACCATGACCCTTTAAAATTAAATAGCCTGGCCACCGGCGCCGGTGGGTACGGCCCACTCCAGGATAAAGGCGGTGCTTATGGAAAAAACGGTCTTTGATTCTCCGGAAATTCTACAAGAAGCTGCGGCGATGGAAGTGGTGCGTATTGCCAATGACAGTGTGGATAGCAGAGGACGCTTCACCTTGGTTTTGGCTGGTGGCACTACACCCCGGGCGTTGTATCAAACCCTGAGCCAAGACCCTTTTCAGCAGGAGTTCCCCTGGCAGAAGACCCATTTTTTCTGGGGCGATGAGCGCTGGGTGGCATTGGACCACGAGCACAGCAATTATGCCATGGCCTATCAAACGCTGCTGGCGCCAAAGAAAGAACTTATTCCTTCTGCTCATATTCACCCCATGGCGGATCTTAACCTCACACCCGGTCAAGCGGCACAGCGCTATGAGCAGGAGATCCAGCAGATATTCGAATTGAACGGTCCCGACCATTGGCCTGTATTTGATCTTGTCTTATTAGGACTGGGTCCGGATGGTCATACCCTGTCGCTTTTTCCTGGTGATGACCACCATCTACAGGCTTATCGCCGTCTGGTGGTGCAGGTCTATGCGCCTACCGGCAACCCGCCCGGGCATCGCCTCAGCTTGACCTTACCTGTGGTCAATCATGCCCGGCATGTATTATTTTTGGTAACTGGAAAAAACAAAAGAGAAGTGGTGCGTGAAATCTGGACCAATCCGGAACTGGCCAAGGAACGCTTTCCTGCTGCTGCCGTGGCCCCTCAGGGCGAACTGGTGTGGATGGTGGATCAGGAGGCTGGCGACATTTATGGCGATTAATAAGGAGGCTTCATGTGCTGTCAATGCTTTAAAATTATCCTAAGGCTGTTTTTGTTGGCCGTTGGTTTAACGCCTTTGCAATTGTGGGCAGGTTCGGATGATGGCAGCCACAGGGCTTTCAGTCAGGAGGCCTGTGTGCTGGAAGACCAAGTCTTTGGCCAGATTAACACCATTGGTTTAAAACTGCTTTTGAATAAAAACGTTCCACTGATTCTGGTGGATGGGCGCAGCGCAGAAGCGTATCAAAAAAACCATATACCAGGTGCTGTTAATCTGACCTATAAGGCGACGGACCAAGAGATTGCGCAAGTCCTGCCCGATCATAATGCCTTACTTGTCGTGTATTGCAGCAACAGTGCCTGCCCTAAAGCCGGCATGTTATTGGAACGCTTAAAAGTCCTCGAGTATACCAGTCTTATCCATTACCCTTACGGAATCCAATCCTGGGAACATAGTGGCTTTCCTCTTCAGGCCGGCTCAGCCGGGCCTTGAATACCTTGGCCAATTCACCTATAAGTTTTTAGTCAGAACCTGTCTCATAACAGGCCAGAATCTCTCCAAAGAAAAAAGTGTGATAGTCCTTCTTGGGGTAAAACACGTCCAGTTCTGAGGCCATCTGCCGGTGATCCATGGCTGAACGCAGGAGAATGCGACATTCATAATGGATGCCCGGTGCGGCGATGACGGGTGAACTGGTTTTTTGCGCAGCCTCGGTCTGGAGATGAGCAGCGTTAAACTTATCCTGATCGCGGCCGGAGATGGCGCCGCACACGTTCAAGGCTTCGGGCAGATCGGGAACGGGAATGGTGACCGTGAAGTCCTGCGCTTTTTGGATAAGTTCAAAGGTATGCCGGGTGGGTCTGACTGCCACGGTCAACACCGGACGCTTCCAGATAAACCCCACGCTCCACCAACTGATGGTCATGGTGTTGAGCTGGGTTTCAGTCTGGACTGTTAAAAACCCGCCATTATGAGTAAACTTTGCTGTCACTTTTTCAGCAGCTTCCATATAATTAAGATTATGCATGAGCGCCTCCTGCGTATGTCCGGGTAAAGTGGCAGGCGCGATCATCAGCGTTCTTGCCTGCAGAACCGGGTCAGGCTACTTTACCATAAAAAAAAAGTCAGGCCACATCTGTTTTAGCCCCGGACCTGCCAATAAGTGCCCGGGAATTTTGATCAGTTCATCACTTGAGGTGTTTATGTTTACCGCCAAAGTTTACCGCCTTGACCGCTTTGTAAACAGGATTAATTATTTTTGGGAGCGCCACGTCCCGCAGCTGATAGGGTTCAGCGGGGTTGGGTTGTTGCTCTGGGCTTGGGGGTTGCAGCAATTGGTTCTACATCCAAGCTGGCACCAGTCCGGTGCAGCACAATCAGGAGTTATTCTGTTTGGAATAATGGTGGCTGGCATGTTTATCTTCTTGCTGGCTGCCCTAAAAATCAACTTATTGAAACCAGAGAAAAAAATGCTGGTAATCATTTTGGTGGTGGGTCTGGTCATGCGCTTGCTGATGCTGACCGCTCCGCCGCTGGGCAATGAACAGGCCGCGCGCTATTTATGGAACGGTGCGGTGAGTGCCCAAGGATTCAATCCTTATGACTACACCCCAGCCAAAGTATTGGGCTTATCTGGCACTGGTCCTGGGACTTTACCTCCCAGCATTGGTCAATTAACATCGCAGCATCTGGAATTGTTAAACACGATTGCCCAGGGTCAGGCGTTGGCTGCTCCCCCCGTGGCGCTGGTGTTCATGGCGTTGGCCTATAAACTTAAGGCCTGGAGCATGGTGGCATGGCGGGTGGTGTTGTTGTTGATAGACGTGATCATGGTACTGCTCCTTTTCAGTTTATGCCGACGATGGTCGTGGCCGTGGACCAGGCTCTTGCTTTACTGGTGGAATCCCTTGGTGATTTTGGAATTTTATAACCGGGCCCAATTGGGGCTATGGGCTTGGGTATTGGTATTACCGGCTTTGTGGGCCACTGTGGCGAATCGGCGATTACTGGCTTCAGCTTTGTTGGCCATGGCCACGGCTATTGCCTATTGGCCGGGGTTGTTGCTACCGCTGGTACTGGGCAAGTCCCCCAGATCGTGGTGGGCAGCCATAAAAGGAATGGGTGTTTTTATTCTTATTCTGGCCTTGCTGAGTGTGCCTATGATCTATGGTTATGAGCAAAGTCATGGCAGCCTAAATTTATTGGACCTCTTGGCCCAAGGACCCAATACGCTATTTTCCAGTTTAAGTGTTCTTGGTGCAGGACTGTTGGGATGGGTGAGCTCCAACGCTCTGGTTGTGCAGTATGGGACTCTGGTTCTGGTCAGCGTGATCCTGTTGGCCTGGATGGTAGGTTGGGCTTTGGTTCCTGCCATTAATGCTCAAGCGCTGATGGGCAACGCATTGTGCATGAGTCTTGGCCTGTTTGTACTCAGCCCCCTACAAGTACCTTGGGTGTTTGCTTTAGTGTTGCCGCTCCTGGTGTTTATATGGTCTCCGACCATTACACTTATGAGCATAACTATGACCTTGTCCTATCTCTACCCCTATGGTCTGGCCCAAGGCTGGCCTTCCTGGCTACTTCAAGGGCTGCTATGGCTGCAAATTATGCCGGCCGGGTTTATTCTGATAGGGGCAATCCTAAAAAAAATCAGGAGCCGCAATCTGTATGCATCAGAAGCCAACCATTAGCGCAGTGGTTCCTGTTCTTGAGGATGGTGCCGCTGCCCATCGCCTGTTGCAAGAAATGCCCAAAGACGTTGATCACGTGGTGGTAGTGCTGGCCGCTCATCTGGAAAAGCAGGCAAGTCCATTACAAGGCTATGGGCACTGCCTTATTATTTTGGACCAGGCCGACTATGGAGCTGCCTGCCATGCTGCTGCGCAGGCTTTGGAGCCATGTGATGTGGTGGTGTTTTTCAGCCCAACGCTTACAGAAGATCCCAGGGAAGTGATGGACTTGCTGGAGCCCCTGCAGTCAGGCCGTCAGGACTTGGTGCTGGGAACTCCACCAAGAAAAGCGGGTGCCCGTTGGCTCCTGCGCTTGCTAACAGGACTGATTCGCTGGAGGTGGGCTGTAAGCTTAACCGATGTCCAGTCCTTTTGGGCTATTCGTTATACCACTTTGCAATGGCTTAAACCCGCCGCCAGCAGTTCTGCTTGGATGGTGGGAATACTCCTAAGGGCTATTCAAAGTCACATCCCCATCACAGAAGTACCTCTAAAGGCGCATCCTGTTGCCAAGTCCAGGCCAGACCTCGCAGGGCTAATGACCAAAGTGAAGCTGCTCCTGCAGGGTCTGGCCGCTATGGCACGGGTGCACCTGGGAAGGGATCCCCTTTGGCCCAGGACAGCACCAGACCATTTAATGATCATGAGCCGCTACCCACAAGCAGGCAGCACCAAGACCCGTCTTATTCCCAGTCTCGGGGCCGAAGGTGCGGCCAGGCAACACAGCTTAATGATTGACCATTGCTTGACCTGGGCCAGACAAGCGCAACGCCAGCAGCGGCTTTCAGTTGAACTTTGTTATAGCAGCGGCCGCAAGGCGCAATGGAAAGCCCGCTGGGGCAGGGACCTGCTCTTGCGGCCTCAAGGTAAAGGTGATTTGGGGCAAAAAATGAGACACGCTTTTCAGAGGGCCTTTAAGCGCGGTAAAAAAAGGGTCATTATGGTGGGTGTGGATGCAGTGGAGATGAATGCCGGCCTGGCGGGTCAGGCGTTGCAATCTTTAAATCAGCATGACCTGGTACTCGGTCCGGCTTACGATGGAGGTTATTATCTGATTGGCCTGACCCGGGATGAGCCGGGCCTGTTCCAACAGGTGAGTTGGGGGTCAGACCAGGTGCTGGAACAAACGCGGGCTATTGCAGCGCAACGGCAGTTATCAGTGGGGTTGCTGACATGGGGTCATGATATCGACCGGCCTGAAGATTTACCCCGCTGGATGGAGGTACAAAAGCGGTCTGTGCGGCCGTCCATTTCGGTCATTATTCCTGTGTTCAATGAGGCCGAACGATTACCTCTTTTATTGGCGGCCCTGCAAAAAGAACCGTTGCAGGAGATCATCGTGGTGGATGGGGGCAGCAGTGACCAGACCATGGAAGTGGCCAAGACCTTCCCTGTGTGCGTGCTGTCAGGGCCCAGAGGCCGTGCTTTTCAAATGAATCTCGGCGCCAGCCGGGCCAGGGGCGATATCCTGCTTTTTCTGCATAGCGACAGTATGGTTCCTTCAGGGCTTGGTCTTTCCATTCGGGAGGTGCTCAGCCGGCCCGGGGTAAGCCTGGGCGCCTTTGGCTTGACGCTGGACCAGCGGGGATGGTGGCTTGAGCAGGTCACGCGATGGGCCAACTGGCGGGCCCGGGTGCTGGGCTGGCCTTATGGTGATCAAGGGTTGTTTCTGGATCGGGGATTTTTCCAACAAGTGGGTGGATTCAAACCACTGCCCATCATGGAAGACTATGAGTTGGTGAGGGTTTGTAAAAAAAGAGGAAGCATTGCCGTGGCCAGTCAAAGCATATCCACCTCAGCCCGGCGGTGGCGGCAATTGGGGGTAGTGCGTACCACCATCATTAACCAGGCCATGGTCCTTGGTTATCGCGTGGGCCTGCCCATCGTCTGGCTGGTCAAGCTATACCATGGACAGCGACAACGCCCCAAGTAAACGCCGCTCATTTGCAATATGCTGTCAGCCATGATATAGTTACTACAAGCATTAGCTTCTTATAATGCATCAGTAAACAAAGGTTTATCCTTCCGCCAAGTAAGTTGATCCCCGTAAGAGGGTTCGGAAAACTTCAGTAAGGCAGGTGACCGCCATGTTAGATGGAACCATATCCAAACTTCAAGTCATCCTTCAGATGAGCAAATTATCCTTAAAAGAAATACGCACCCGGGAACGGGAAAAAGTCCGGCAAAAGATTACAACTTTAGCCATTAAAAAATTCTGGCTGTATGAAAAAATCCTGCAAGAAGCCAAAGCCCGCCATCCGCAATGGTTAATGTCCTATTTTTGCAATTAAACCATATGTACAAACCGCAAGTCCTATAAGCCAACCCTGTTTATATGGGCCATTCCATCATTCCTGAGATTAATCCAGGGCAACCCAGGCCGAATAAAAGATGGCCGGTTCGTTTCTCTCGCGAGGTTGCCGGTAAAAGATACTAAAAAGTGTCCCCTGTTTTCCATCAGTGAAAAAGTCGAATTCGGGTTCCAATAAAGTAACAACTAATAACGTTAAGGGGGTGGTGTGATGAATAAACTGGTGCTAATTAGACACGGACAAAGCCTATGGAACCAGCAAAACTTGTTCACGGGCTGGACGGATGTGGATCTTAGCGAGCAGGGAAGAAAAGAAGCTCTGGCGGCAGCGCAACTGCTCAAGCAAGAGGGGTTCACCTTTAATCTTGCGTACACCTCCTACCTTAAAAGAGCCATACGCACGTTATGGATTATCCAGGATGAAATGGACTTGATGTGGATTCCGGTGGTACGCTCCTGGAAATTAAATGAACGCCATTATGGCGCCCTCCAAGGATTGAATAAAGCAGAAACAGCGGCCAAATACGGTGACGAGCAGGTTCACATTTGGCGACGAAGTTATGACGTCACTCCTCCGCCGTTGGAGGAAGATGATCCCCGGAACCTGAAGTTTGATCCTAAATACGCTGATGTTTTGCAGGAAGCAGAGCGCAACACCGAGTCCCTTAAAATCACTTTGGAAAGGGTGCTGCCTTACTGGCATGAAACCATTGCCCCATCATTGCAAGCTGGTAAAAAAATAGTAATCTCAGCCCACGGCAATTCTCTGCGGGCTTTGGTTAAACATCTGGATGGTCTTTCAGAGAAAGAAGTGGTGGAGCTTAATATTCCCACCGGTATTCCCCTGGTATATGAATTCGATGAGCATTTTAAACCGACCAAACATTATTACTTGGGTGATGCTGAGGCCGTTAAAAAGGCTACGGCTGTTGTAGCCGCCCAAGGTAAAGCCAAAGGTTAATGCGTAAGGCATCCTGATTTTTGGAAGCGGCGGGGTTGTTAAAAATAGGAAATAAAGATATCAAAATATAAATTTATTATAATATAATAATAATTAAAGATAAAACGGTAAAAATGGTGTCTAAAAAACGTTGTTAATGAAAGATTTTTAAGAATTGCCCAAATAATTAGGCAAAAGCGTATTTTGGGTTTTTGGGAAGAAAGGAGGACGTGATGAAAACGTTAAAGCATTGGAATCCTTTTAACCAATTAATTCCTCTCACCCACGGTGTGGCTGGATTGAGGCGGAAGGAATTTGTGGTGCCTGCCTGGCTGCATAAGGAACAAGCTTATGCTTTTTACCAGTGGCGAGCGGGAATGGAAGTCGAAGAAAACCGGGAAGCCGTGATTATCACCTTTCTTCTGGAAGGCGCGAAAAAAAATCAGGTTCAGATCCATATGGATCAACGTCACTTGACGGTAACCGCGAAGAGGCAATGGTCGGCAACCGAGTCGGACTGGTCAGCGTCCCCGCGCAAAACCGAGTTGCAGACTTTTGAAAAAAAAGTACTTCTACCTCCGCTTATTGATCGCAAGGGGATTACCAGCCGTTTTGAAAAAGGCCGCCTAAGTATTGTCTTGCCCAAATTAAATCCGGAAGAAAAAGAATTGGAAATAGGATAAAATTCCTTATTTTAAAGGATTTTATTGCTTCTGGACCAGGGGTGGGACGAGGATGCAGATGGAATCGTACCGGGAGATGGAGGTAAGATATGGCCGAAGATGGAGTGGACGGGGTTCAACCCAACCGCTTGCGGATGAGCCACAATCCCTATTTACAACAGCATGCGCATCAGGCCATAGCGTGGTGGCCATGGGGGGAGGAAGCGTTCGCCCTGGCACGAAAAGAAAACAAACCGGTTTTTTTGTCCATAGGATATGCCACCTGTCACTGGTGCCATGTGATGAGCCACGAGGTTTTCGATGATCCTGAGGTAGCCACTATCCTGAATCAGGACTATATCGCCATCAAAGCAGACCGGGAAGAATTACCCGATGTGGACAGCTATTATATGCTGGCCACCCAGCTGTTTACCGGTTATGGAGGCTGGCCCAATTCCCTCTGGCTGCAAGCCGACAAAAAACCTTGGTATTGCGGAGGCTACTTTCCCAAGGAAGGGCGTCATGGTCAACCGGGGTTTGAGACCATGTTGCAGCAGTTGGCTTCCGTTTGGAGGACACAAAAGTCCCTGATAGCGCAACAGGCAAAAAAAATGGATGAAGCCATCGGGCTGATGCAACAACAGGTTAGGTCAGAGGTGCAGGAGCTGAAAAGCATAGATACTATTGTGGCTGAGGCTAATCAGCGTTATGCTGACCAATTTGATGATGTGCATGGCGGGTTTGGTCACAAACCAAAATTTCCTTCTCATCAGATCCTGGAAAACCTGGCCACCAGGAGCAGTGCTGAAAGTGACCAGCAAACCTTGATCATGTTCAGAAGCACCCTGGATGCCATGGCCAAGGGTGGTCTGCGTGATCACCTGGGCGGGGGGTTTCATCGTTATTGTACTGATGAAAAATGGCTGGTTCCGCATTTTGAAAAAATGCTGTATGATAATGCCCTCTTGCTTAAAAGTTTCAGTCTTGGTTTTGAACGTTTGCAATCGCCGCTTTATCAGGAAGTCGTGGAAGAGTTAATCGCTTGGCTCTGCCGGGAAATGAAAGCTGAACAAGGCGGGTTTTATACTGCCTTGGATGCAGACAGTGCTTATTATCTTTGGAGCTATGAAGACTTAAAAGATAGCCTTTCTGGTTCGGAAGCGGATTATGGGTTAAATGTTTTTTCTGTGAGCAAGGATGGTAATTATCAAAATGAGATAACCGGCAAAAAGACTGGGAAAAATATTTTGCACTTAACTAAATTGATTTGCGAGCCTCGTTTAAAGCAATTAAAAACCATTCTTTTACAGCAAAGAGAACAACGACCAAAACCGTCTAAAGATACCAAGATTATTACTTCCTGGAACAGCCTATTAATATCGGGATTTTCACAAGCAGGACGAGTATTTAAGCGGCCAACATGGATTAAAGAAGCCGAAGCCCTTGCACAATGGTTATTAGTCAACTTAAGTGATGAAAAAAGACTTTTTCACTCAATTATAGATCATGAGCCGCCAAGTCCCGGTTATTTAGAAGATTATGCTTATCTGGGAAACAGTTTGGTAGATTTATTCGATGTTACCCAAAATCATCTATGGTTGGATAAAGCAGAAAATATAAGCGAAAAAATGATAAGTTATTTTTTTAACCCAGAAGAGGGTGTTTTTTATTCCGCAGAATCCCAGGAAAACCATCTGCCTCAACGCTTAACGCAACCGTATGACGAGGCCCTACCATCTGGCGCTGGCATGGCTTTAAAGCTTTTAATACGGTTGAACAGGCTGAGGGAGAATAAAAACAGAATAAAAGTGCAAGAACGAACCATCAACTGGTTTCAATCGCTTTGGATAAATCATCCGTATGGGTTGGACAGTGCAGTACAAGCTTTTGAGCTCCTAGTTTATGGAAAAAATCGAATCATTCATGATAAAAACTTGCAATTTAAAATTGAATTACGCAACTGCTTTTTAACTATAATAAATAAAAACAAAAATATTTATAGAATAGCCATGAGAACAAAATTAAATTATCCTAATGACCAATCTCAATTGGAAGAAGCTATTAATAATCAATTATCCTTTAAAGTGGAATTTGAAAATAAACAGCAAGGATTAATTTTAGATTATTATTATTCCAATAGGAATAAAATAAAATATTTAGAGAAAGAAAGGCATGAAGATCAGAAAACGCAATGGCTGGAATTGAGTCAAAAGATCAAACTCCATCAGGCCTGGTCAGGATCACAAAAATCATTATATTTAAAGCTTATTTTACAAGTGTGTTATAATCAGCGTTGTTGGCTGGTTGAAGAGTCCCATATTCAACCTGTCTTACTGGCTGAGGGGACCAACACTCTTTAAACCAGCTGTTGGTTATTTTTAAAATGAAAAAAGGAGTTTATTATGGACAAACCATTGAAAGTTATCGTGGTTGGCGCTGTTGCAGGTGGTGCTTCAGCTGCAGCCCGGCTACGGCGTCTCTCTGAAGAAAGTGAAATTATTATGTTGGAAAGAGGACCCTATATTTCCTTTGCCAACTGTGGATTGCCCTATCATATTGGAGGGATTATTGAAAACCGAGACGATTTAATTGTACAAACACCCGAGGCTATGCGTGAACGTTTTAATATTGATATTCGTACCCAACAGGAAGTCATAGGAATAAATATTGAAAATAAGAGTATTAGAATAAAGTCTTTAGATACTCTAAAAGAATATGAAGAATCTTTTGATAAATTGATCCTCAGTCCTGGTGCGGAACCGGTCAAACCACCCATCCCGGGAAATAACGACGAAAGAGTGGTTACTCTAAGAAATATAACCGATATGGACAATATAATTGAACACTTAAAAGGGAAAAAACAGGCTCAAATTGCGGTGATCGGTGCCGGATATATTGGTTTGGAAATGGTGGAGGCTCTCCTGGAGAAAGGGCATCATCCGATTTTAATTGAAATGAGCAATCAAATTATGAATGCCGTTGACCCGGAAATGGTTTCTTTGGTTCAAGATCGGCTTAGTAAATTAGGGGTTATAATAAAATTAAAGCAAGGAGCGGTAGCTTTTACTAATGAGCATAACCGGCTGGTGGTGGTTACCAATGAGGGAGAGCATATAGCCTGTGATTTGGCTCTTTTGGCCATTGGGGTTAAACCGGAAACCACCTTGGCCAAGGGTGCAGGCTTGCGACTTGGATCAACCGGTGGCATTGAAGTCAATGCGCATATGCAAACCAGCAACCCTGATGTTTATGCTGTAGGTGATGTGGTGGAAGTGACACACTTTGTCAACCATCAGCCTGCACTCATCCCTTTAGCCGGTCCGGCTAACCGCCAAGGCCGCATTGCGGCTGACCACATCATGGGCCGGCCGAGCAGCTACAAAAATACCCAGGGCACTGCTGTATGCAAGGTAATGGATTTTACCATTGCCATGACCGGCCTCAATGAAAAACAACTGCGCCGCAGCCAGCAGGATTATTTAAAAATATATCTCCATCCCTACAGCCACGCCGGTTATTATCCCGGGGCCAAACCAATGCATCTTAAGCTGCTCTTTGAAAATAAAAGCGGACGCATTTTGGGTGCCCAAGCCGTAGGACGGGAGGGTGTAGAAAAACGCATTGATGTGCTAGCCACAGCCATGCGCGGGCAGTTGACGGTGTTTGATTTGGAAGATTTGGAATTAAGTTATGCACCACCCTATAGCTCAGCCAAAGACCCGGTTAATTTTCTCGGGTTTGTGGCCGCCAATTGGTTGCATGGAGACGTGGAGATGGTGCAGTGCGACCAGTTGGAACAGCGCCAGAGCGGGCAGGTGGTGTTGGATGTGCGTAGCGAAGGGGAGGTGAAATGGGGCGCGATTCCCGATAGCCTTAACATTCCCGTGGATGACCTGCGGGCACGGTTGCAGGAACTGAAAAAAGAGCAAGAGTATTGGGTCACTTGTCGGGTGGGGATCAGGGCCTATATTGCCTATCGCATTCTGGTGCAGTCCGGATTTAAGGCCAAGGTTTTGAGCGGGTCTTATTTGACCTACCAAGCTTTTCAGCAGGTGGTGAAATAAGGTGAGGAACTAAGAGCTTGAGCAAATTGACCGCTAGCAAGTGTCTCTTTTAAAAAAATGAAAATCGATAATAGAAAATCGCCCGAATCTAAAATTTCGACTCTCAATAGTCGATTCTCGGGAAGTGGAGCAATCGGTTGCCCTGATTCCTAATGCACAGCCTCGAGGAGGGAAGATAGCCGCAAATAATGACCTATCTCTTCCTTGACGATTTCATCCAGAAAGTCGTGCATGTCATGGGGAGCGAGACGCTTCATTTCCTCATAAAAAAGCACGGACTGGGACTCGCGGTTCATGGCAAAGGTCAAGGCGCTTTCCAGAGAAGAAACCTGATCGAGCGGGCCCTTCAGTTCATTGGCATCAAAGAGCATCTGATTGACAAAATGGCGGATAAAATGCATGAATTCGGATTTGGTCTCAGTACGGACCAATATACTTTCAGCTTCGTCTTTGAGGTCATTGAACGTTTTGCGGTGTTTGCATTCTTCATTGGCCAGGAACTCAAATAAAATTCTGGCATCAGCATTGGGAAGGGTGGAAGAAAACATCCGGTAAAAGTGTTCCCCTTTTTCTTCCAGACGCATGGCATAATCATAAATTTCTTTGATGTCTTTCATGACCTCACCTCCTTTGAGATGATAGCAAAGTTTAACAGGTTGGGGTGGGAATAGCAATGATTCCCTGCTGTTCCTACCGGCCGACAAGGCTAAAAAAGCACTTGCCACAGGGCGTTCGGCCCGGTAAACTAGCCCGCTTGAGACAGGCTTTTTTAGCCTGTTATAACTATTCCCGGCAGCTCCAACTGCCGGCGTGAATTTGTCACGGTAATAAGAAAGGATTTTCACTCATGACCATTCGTCAGGATGTACGCAATGTGGCTATCGTGGCCCATGTCGACCACGGTAAAACCACGTTGATCGACGCCATGCTCAAACAATCAGGAACCTTTAGCGCCCACGAACAAGTGGAAGAGCGGGTAATGGACAACAACCAGCTGGAAAAGGAACGGGGCATTACGATTTTTTCCAAGCATGTGTCCATTGTCCGGGACGGCATTAATTTCAATATTATTGACACGCCCGGCCACGCTGATTTCGGCGGGGAAGTGGAACGTATTATGCAAATGGTGGACGGCGTGTTGCTGCTGGTGGATGCGGCTGAAGGTCCATTGCCGCAAACCAAATTTGTGCTTAAAAAAGCTCTGGAACGGGGATTAAAGGCCGTGGTGATGATTAACAAAATCGACCGGCCTGATGCAGAACCACACACTACGCTGGACAAGGTCTTTGATCTCTTTGTGGCCTTGGGCGCCACTGATGAGCAGCTGGATTTTACCGTACTTTACGGTAGTTCCCGCTTTGGCTATGCCCGCGAGGAGATGGACAATGACAATAGTAATCTTGATCCTCTCTTTTCAGCCCTGAGTCATGATATCCCCGGGCCACAGGTGCAGCCGGACCTGCCGCTGCAAATGCTGGTGAGCAGCACCGACTACTCGGATTACCTGGGGCGTCTGGCTATTGGCCGCATTACCCGGGGCATGCTTAATAAAGGCCAGCAAGTGGTGGCCATCCGGCTAAAAAATCAAGACAAGATGGCCTTCAAAGTTTCCGCCCTCTATACTTACCAAGGCTTAAAAAGGACGGACTGCGCCCAGGCGCAAGCCGGTGATATTGTGGTGCTGTCGGGACTGGAGGATATCACTATTGGGGATACCATTGCCGATCCCAACCAAGCGGATGCCCTGCCGGGTCTGGCCATTGATGAGCCTACGCTGACCATGGTCTTCAGTGTTAATAACAGTCCTTTTGCAGGCAAGGAAGGACAATTTGTGACCACGCGCCATTTGCGCGACCGGCTTTACAAAGAGGCGCTTACCAACCTGAGTATGCGTGTGGAAGACACAGACTCTCCCGATGCATTGAAGGTCTCCGGCCGGGGCGAACTGCATCTGGCTATATTAATTGAAACCATGCGTCGTGAAGGCTATGAATTTCAAGTGAGCAAACCGGAAGTGATTCTGCACCATCAGGACCAGCAGGTGCTCGAACCTTTCGAAGACTTAAGCATTGACGTGAACAGTGAAGATGTGGGCGCTTGCATAGAACGCCTCGGCGGCCGCAAGGCGGAGATGGGTGCCATGCACACCACCAATGATGGCCGCACCAAAGTGGATTTTAAAATTCCAGCCCGTTGTCTGTTGGGCTTTCGCACGGAGTTTCTATCCATTACCCGCGGGGAAGGGCTCATGCATCACACCGTGGCCGGTTATGAACCTTTTCGCGGTGGGGTTATTGGCCGGCAACGGGGTGTACTCATAGCCGATCAGCCCGGTATGGCCACGGCCTACGCGCTCTTTCAACTCTCCGATAGGGGCGACTATTTCATCGACGCCGGCACTGAGGTTTACCCAGGCATGATTATCGGTGAACATTGTCGCGAAAAAGATCTGACCGTGAACATCACCAAAACCAAACAGCTCACCAACATACGCAGCAAATCGTCGGATGAAGCCCTGACTGTGCCACCGCCAAGAAAAATGAGTTTGGAACAAATGCTCGAATATATCAATGATGATGAATTGGTGGAGGTCACACCCAAGAACTTACGGCTGCGTAAAAAATTGCTGGATGCCTTGGAACGCAAACGCTGGGAACGTCAGCGTGACAGCGGCAATTGATTTTTTAAAAAGCCGCCTGTCATCTGCAGGCGGCTTTTTAATGCATGGCCTATGTTTGTTTTCCTTAAAATAAGCTGGCAATGGTTCGGGGACGAAAAACGCACAATTGCACAATAAAATAGGCAATAATATAAATTCCTTATGAATAAAAGATTTTATTTGTTTTTGATCAAGCCAAACCCAATAAAAACAGTCCGTTGTCATCGGCCGACGACCGGGTCCGCCATTCTCACCTCCTAAAGCTCATCCCTTTTAAAACCGACCCTAACGTTAATGCTGAGTGCAATAACTGGCAGCGGACGCGATGCCCGTGAATGCCGCTTATGGTGTTACCCACGCAAGTGAGGATGATAAATCTGTGCTCTGCTCATAAGGGGAAAACTGATGGAACAACTGATCACCGAATACTTTAAAGGCAAGTATGCTTTTGAAACTCTGCTGGGTGAAGGCAGTTTGTCCCAGGTTTATTCGGTCAAGGCAAGCGACCAAGAGCACCACCAAATAGCGATTAAAATCCTCAAACCGGAAATGATTTCAACCAAAGTGGAAGATTACATCCGTTTTAAAAAAGAAGCGCTCGCTGCCAGCCAGCTCGGACATGAAGGCTTGATCCACCTTGAAAGTATTGACAAGCATCGAGAGCATTACCTCATGGTTATGGAGGTCTTTGACGGCAAAAGCCTGGCGGCTCATCTCAAAGAACGGCGTCACTTTAGTGAACAGGAAATCATGGCCATTGCGCTTCAGGCCGCACGGGCTTTGGCGGTTTGCCATGAAGCCGGCCTCATTCACAAAGACCTTAAGACCAGCAATATCCTCTATAATGAGCAGGGCCGGCTTAAAGTTACTGATTTTGGCCTGGCGCAGGTTAAAGAGTTCACCACCCTAAAACTACAGCAGAATTGTCAGGACACCTTTGGTGCCATGGCGCCGGAACAGGGCGGAATTATCAAAAAGAGCATTGACGAACGGAGCGACCTTTATTCTCTGGGCGCGGTGTTGTACACGTTGGCCTGCCAGCAGCCACCATTTACCGGGCAGACGGCTACGGACATCATTCATGAACACATTGCCAAAATTCCGACTCCGCCAGGCAAGCTCAATCCCGATCTGACGGTTATGCTGGAAAAAATTATCATGAAGCTGCTGGAAAAAGATCAGGAAGACCGTTATCAAACCGCACAAGGCTTGATAGCAGATCTGGAACGGTTAAAGGCTGGCGAAGAAAGCTTTGGGCTCGGTGAAAAGGACAAGCTTAAAAAATTGAACTTCCGCACCGGGCTATTGGGACGTTCGCTGGAACTAACCCATTTGCGCCAAGTATTGCGACAGGCCTACAACGGGCAAGGTTCGGTTTTCTTTATTGGCGCAGAATCCGGGCAAGGCAAGACTCGCCTGGTGGAAGAAGTGCGCAATGATGTGCAGACTCAAAATAAGATCTTTTTACAAGGTAAATTTTTTGCCAGCCACAATCAAGTGCCTTACAGCATCATCAAGGAAATGCTGGATAATTATCTCAACCTTTTTAATAAATTTGAAGCCTCCAGAAAAGAGGTGGTCCAATCGCGGCTGCAAAAAGCGGTGGGTCAATTGGGCCGGATCATCCTCGACATTCATCCGGGTATGGCCCTACTCCTGGACGAATGCCCGCCCTTGGCGTCTTTGTCTGCTGACAATGAGCTCAAGCGGTTTATTGCCACGGTGGTAACCTTTTTATTCACCTTGGCTGAAATGGAAAAAGGCTTGGTCTGCTTCTTTGATGACCTGCAATGGGCTGATGAAGGCAGTCTCAGTGTGCTGGAAGAATTGATGCAGGACATCGGCCAACATCCGCTGCTGGTGCTGGGTACCTATCGCCGAGATGAAGTGGGTGACGGCCATTCCCTAAGCCGCCTGCAGGCCGTGGCGGCAGAGGCCCACCTGCCTTTAAGTCAATTGAATTTGCAGGCCTTTCATTTGGATGACGTGGAACAATTGGTCAGTCATGTATTGCATGACCAACCGGCAGGGCTGCGGGCTTTGGCGGAAGTTATCTACCGCCAGGGTAAAGGCAATCCTTTTTTCAGTTTGGAAATTATTAAACAAATGGCCGCAGAACAGGTAATTTTTAACAGCGAAAGCGGCTGGCAGATCAATACGGCTCGTCTGCAGACTGTGAGTGTACCCCGCCAGGCGGTGGATATCATTATCAAACGCATTGAGAAGCTCTCAACGCAGGAGAAAGAATTGCTCTCCCTGGCCTCCGTTGTAGGGCGTTCGTTTAAACTGGGGTTGCTCTTTGATCTCAGTCCCGATTCCAAGCAGGACGTAATTGAGATCATCGACAAAGCCCATGAATTACAACTGTTGGAACAGGACAGTTTTGAACGGGATAAGATTATTTTTGTACACGATCGCATCAATCAGGCTTTTTATGAGAGCATTGCCGAAGGCAGACGTCAAACCCTGCATCGCCAAGTGGCCCAGGCCATGGAGCGAAAAGAACCGGAGCCGCAGGGCGAGACTTTGTTTGACCTGGCTTATCACTATAAAGAATGCGGCGATGATGACAAAATTCTGCACTATTGCTACCGCGCCGGGATCAAAGCCAAAGCCAACTACGCCAATGAAGATGCCCTGAAATATCTGGAAGCTGCGTCCGCTGTGTTGCATAGGAAACGTTCCCAAGGCCAATACGACCGGACCTTGTGGCAGGATTGTCATTTTCAGGTGGGTGAAATCAAGTTGCTGATCGGCCAAACCGACGAGGCCATCACCTTATTCAACGATCTACTCAACGCCAGTGAAGACAAGGTGCAGCGGGCCGATTATTATAACTATCTGACCCAGGCTTATTTGAAAAAAGGGGAGTTTGCCAAGCAGGAGGAAATGGTGGCTCAGCTGATGAAGGAACGGGGCTTGCCTTTTCCAGTGAAACCACCGGCTGTCATTTTTAGCATTCTCAAGGAATTAATCATTCATGGGCTCCATGTCCGCTTGCCCAAGATATTTTTGGATACGAAAAAACCCAAAAACCGGCGCTACGAGGAGATCGTCATCAAAACCTTGCGCGCCCTAACTTGGGGCTATATCATCAGCAATCTGCTCAAATATATCCGTACCATATTATTTAAATTAAACTGGTCCGAAACCACGGGCCTTGATCTGGCTGAAGCCAGAACCATGTTCGGCTCCTTGCTCATGGCCATTGGCAAATTCCCCGGAGCGCTGACGGTCCTGGAGTCTAGTCGCGTTTTGCATAAGCAGGAGGATAATATTGCCGGTATGGCCGAAACCCTGCAGTTTATGGGCTTTGCTCACCAGTGGAGCGGCCAGTTCCGTAAAGCCAATGAGTATTTTCAGCAGTCCATCGCCACCTTTAAACGCATCGGGGATACACGCGAGTACTATATGAGTGTCAACGGCGTGATGAAAAGCAATCTGTACCTGGCGAATCTGAAGGACATGCCCGAAATGGTGGCCGAGTACCGCGCCAGTGCCTATCGTACTCAGAATCATTATAATATTGCCAGCTCCTATATCAATGGTATGCGTACGGCCTATACGCTGGGTGACTTTGGGGATGCCCTCAGCCAGGGTCTTCAAGGCTATGAGCATGCCAAAACTCACGGGGTGGCTTTCTTGCAATGCAAACTCTGCTTTATGCTGGGCGAAGTTTACATGGAGTTGGGCGATCTTACGCAAGCCCGGGCCTTTATTATGGAAAGTAAAGCGCTCTATGAAAAAAATCATTTTCTCAAGACCTATACGGTTTATGTATACAATTATGTGGCCGAGTTATTGATCCGTGAGTATCAACAGGCTTTTCCCAACAGCAGTGACATCGGGTCTATAGCCCAACGGCGCGCGCTGGCCAGGATCGGCCAAGCTTGCCGAACCGCCCTCAAAAAAAACAAAGCCTGGCCCGTGAGCTATGGCTGCAGCCTCAGGCTGGCCGCTCAATATTACGCTCTTCATCATCAACCCAAACTGGCCCGACAAACCTTTGAGGCCAGCATTCGTCACCAGGAAAAACTGGAACGTGCCTATGAGCAGGGCCGCAGTCATTATGAGTACGGCTTATATTTGAAAAGCCTGCACAAGGAAGATGAAGCCCAGGTACAACTGCAGCTTGCCTACCGCCGCTTTGAAGCCATTTCTTCCGCTGCCTACATGGAACGGCTCAAAGCGTTGGTCGACATCCCGGAAACAACCATGAGCACTTCCCAGAAAATCATCAACCGCAATCGCCTGTCCTCTATTATTGATGTCTCCCAAAGCATCAGTTCCATCCTCGATCTTGATCTGTTGTTGGAGACGGTCATCACTAAGGCTGTGGCCATTACCGGTGCCCAGCGGGGGTATTTGTTTTTGAAGGACAAACCCACCGGTACGCTGGTTAATGTGGCCCAGCAAGACACCGGGCAAAACGACACGCCCGGTCAGGAGGTGGCGGTCTCCCGCGCCATTGTCGAGCAGGTGCTGGACAAGCAGCGCTATATCCTGACGGCCAACGCCATGGAGGATGAGCGCTTCCAAGAGTTGGAAGATGTACGCAGTCAAAGTTTAAAATCCATCTTGGCCAGCCCTCTGCAACATCACCAAGAAACCATTGGAGTATGTTACCTGGACAATCCTCTGGTCGGCGATGTGTTCAATGAAGAAGACCTGGAAGTGCTGAATGTGCTCTTGACCCAGGCGTCCATCTCCATAGAAAATGCCACTTTGGCCAAGGATATGGTGGAAAAAAAGCGACTGGAACGGGAGATGGAATTAGCACAGCAGATCCAGACGGCCATTTTGCCCAAGCACTATGATAACCCCCACTTTGAGATTGCAGGCCTGATGCAACCAGCAGAAGAGGTGGGCGGTGATTATTTTGATTTCATTTGTGACCGTCAGGAACGGGAATGGTTCTTTGTGGGCGATGTCACCGGCCACGGGGTTACCCCGGGGCTGATCATGATGATGGCGCAAGCGATGACCAATAGCCTGGTGCATCAGCCGGGCATGGATCCACGGCAGTTAATCATTGCCCTCAACCATACCCTCTATGACAATATTCGCAACCGCCTGCAGGCCAATGAATATATGACCTTCGTAGCCCTTTGTCACGAAGGCCACGGCCGCTTTGCCTACGCCGGACGGCATGAAAGCCTGTTGATCTACCGGGCGGCCAGCGCTACGGTGGAGGCAATTAATACGGAAGGTATTTGGCTGGGCATTAAACCGGAGATTGAGAAAATGACCAAGACCGGCACCTTTGTGCTTCAGCCCGGGGATGTGTTGCTGCTCTATACCGATGGCGCGGTGGAAAGCCGCAATGCCGAACGGGAACAATACCAAATGCAGCGATTGGAAACCGTGCTGCAGGAACAAGCGGCCGCGACCTGTCCTGAGCTGCTGCAACAAATCCTCAAATCCGTGACAACCTTCATGGAATCACAAGACGACGACATTACCTTGGTGGCCGTGAGGCGGCTGGTCTCATAATTTATTAGGACCGCCCCGTCAAAAAACACTTGACAATAAGATAAGAACATTATAATAAGCTAATATACTAGCGTTCTGGAGGTCTCTTCATGACCGATCCTTTGCACCAGCGTTATACCGCTCTGGCTGGGCAAGATACTTGTTTAAGCTGTTCGCCAAACCTGCGCCCCCGTATTGCCCTGCAGCCCCAAGAACGGTTGCTGGAACTCGGTTGCGGCCAAGGCAGCTTGCTCAGGGGTCTGGCAGGCGAGGTGACGGAGGCCACTTTGGTGGGGCTCGATGCCACCCAGGCCATGCTGGACCGAGCCCGGGCGCTTGATCCCGACGGCCGGGTGGAGTGGAGATTGGGCCGAATGGAAGCGTTGCCTTTTGCGGACCAGCAGTTTGACTGGGTGGTGGCCGACTGCAGCCTTAATCACGCCTGGGACAAACTGACGGTTGTAAAGGAGATTTACCGGGTGCTAAAATGGGGCGCCACGGCGGTGATTGCCGAACCGGTTACTGAAGACCCCTTGCCCGAAACTACCCGGCAGGATCCGCAGGCCAGGGCCGACTGTTTCGGCGGCTGCATTACCAAGGCCGAGTGGGTCACTCTGTTTAAAGCGGCCGGGTTTTTATCCCCAGCCATGACATCTCTGAGATCATATAGGAAAAGGAACGTGGCTTTTGAGTCCGTTCATATTATTGTAAAAAAGGAGATTACCCCATGATTACATTCACTTCCGGCAAGAAAAAAGAGGAATTTAAAACTGAAAAAAAATGCTGCCAAAGCCTGAAAACAGCCCAGTGCTGTGCCAAGGAAAGTAAAACGATCGCCGGCTGCCATGACTAAGACTGGTGGCAGCACGGGGGCCAAGTCTCACGTGGCCAGTCCCCATACGCTGCTGTTAAAGCTGCCGGCGCCCATCGCCGGCAGATCCCAGGTAGCCGTGAATCTGCTTTCAGGGGCTTTTCACTTGGTGGATGACCAGGAAGCCCGGGTGCTGGGCGGTGATCAAAAGGCCGGCCCGGTCACCCAGGATTTTTTGGACCATCATTATTACTTCACTACCTACCAAGAGGCACAAAACTACTTGCAGCAAAAACAAACGGCGTTTGACGAAGTGTACCGACAAACGCCGGTGCAACTCCTGCTGGTGCCCACCTATGCCTGTGAATTAGCCTGTTCCTATTGTTACCAGCGCTCGTATCAGCAGCAAGGTCTTATGACCGAGCGCCAGGTGGAAATGGCCCTGGACGCACCGGTTGGGCAAGGCCGGGAAAAATTTGTGACCATCTTTGGCGGAGAGCCGCTGGGCCAAGGGACCGGGTTGAAGCGCATTGTGCAAAAAATCATAGCTGCTTCACAGGCGCGCAGCCTGGCCGTGGCGGTGGTCACCAACGGCTATCGTCTGCAGGAATGGATGGAGGACCTTAGCCAGGGGCCGATCAAGGAAATTCAGGTGACGCTGGACGGCGGACCATTGCAGCATGATCAGCGCCGCATGACCAAGACCAAGGAACCCACCTTTGCCAAAATTGTGGCTGGTATTGATCTGGCGTTGCAGACCGGGATGTCCATCAATCTCAGGGTAGTGCTTGATCACGGCAATATGAACGGTCTGGTGGAATTAGCGCAGTTGGCCGAGGAGCACGGCTGGCTTGATCAGCCGGCAGGACGGTTTAAGACTCAGCTGGGCCGCAATTACGAGCTTTACGACGCCTACGGCTGTCCCCAGGACCTGTTGACGCAAGACGGGCTTTATCAACGATTTGTGGCCATGGCCAAAGATAATCGGCTGCTGCGCCGTTTTCATCAGCCTTCTTTTTACGGGCTCAAAGAATGGATTGAGCAGGAAGAAATGTTGACGCCCCGCTTTGACGCCTGCCCGGCGGCCAAACATGAATGGGGTTTTGATATGAGCGGTAAGATCTACGGTTGCACCGCCACTTTGGGTCAGCCGGCTTATGCTCTGGGCAGTTATGATCCGGTTTGGCATTTGCAGGAGGCCGCCAAGTCCTGGCAAGCGCGCCGGGTGCAGACCATTGCCGAGTGCAGCACCTGCAGTGTGGCGCCTGCCTGTGGCGGCGGTTGCGGTGTCTTGGCCCACGTCCAACAAGGGTCCTTGTTGGCGCCTGACTGCAAACCCATTGGCGCCATCATGCAGGCGGGCTTGGAATTTTATTATGAAGACCTGCTCAAAAAAATACAGGAGGTTCCCTATCATGGTGAAAGAAATTAATCAGGACCAATTTGAACAAGAGGTTATCCAAACCGGGCAAGCGGCGGTATTGGATTTTTTTTCCACCGATTGTCCGCCATGTGAAGCCTTGGCACCCAAATACGAAGCTGTGGAACAGAGCTTTGGCGACCGGGTGAAGTTTTTAAAAATATACCGTCAAGGCAACCGCGATTTGGCGGAAAAACTGGGTGTCAGCGGCAGTCCTACCTTGGTCTTTTTCAAAGATGGTCAGGAGCAGGGCCAGCGTCTGTCGGGAGAGATCAAAAAATCAGAGATTAAGGGCGCCATCGAGCAACTGGTAGGTGAATGATATGACCAAATCACATGATTTAATTATCATTGGCGCAGGACCAGCCGGATTAACCGCGGCCTTGTATGCAGGTCGGGCCAAATTGGATGTGGCCGTGGTGGAAGAAAATCTTCCCGGCGGATGGATGAAAACCACCCACCTGGTGGCCAATTATCCCGGGGTCTACCCGGAGATCCGGGGTAAGGAACTGGCCCGCTTGATGGAAGAGCAGGCCAAGCACTATGGCGTCACCTTTTATAATGCCGCTGAGATCACAGGGTTGTCCTTGACGGAACGCCGTAAAAGCGTGGAACTCGATGAAGAAGAAACCCTCTATGCGCCGGCTGTTATTTTGGCCATGGGCCAGGAGCCGCGGCAACTGGGCCTGCCGGGCGAGCAGACCTTTAAAGGCCGGGGTTTGTCTTATTGTGCCACCTGCGATGCTGATTTTTATCAGGATAAACAAGTGGTTGTGGTGGGCGGTGGCAATTCGGCGCTGGAAGAAGCCGTGTTTTTAACTCAATTTGCCCAAAAGGTCACCATTGTGCATCAGTTTGACGGTTTCCAAAGCAGTGCCTTGGCAGTGGACAATGCCCAAAAGAATCCCAAAATTGAATTTATGTGTTGTCATGAGCCCCGAGCCTACCGGGGTGAAACCAAGCTGGAAGAAGTGGAAGTTGAGGATTTAAAAACCGGCCAGCGCAAGCATCTGGCGACGGACGGGGTATTTGTTTACGCCGGCTTTGTACCACGCACCGGTTTGGTGAAAGACCAGATCCATCTAAATGATCAGGGTTATATTGCTGCCGACGAATTGATGCACACCAGTCAGCCCGGTGTGTTTGCTATTGGGGATGTGCGCGAGAAAAAATACCGTCAGATTACCACGGCTGTGGCCGACGGCACCATTGCCGCCCTGGAAGCTGAAAAAATCATTCGTGAGGTGCACGACCTTGTCCCCGGCGGTAAGGGTGCCTAACCAGCTTCCTGGTAGTATAAAAAGCTGAGCATGGACAAAGAGCCCATAGTGCAGCGGTCTGAGAAAAGTATGCGTTGATCTCCAGGCTGGGTTGCCCCAAGGATAAAGAGCATGGGCAAATAATGTTCATTGGTGGGCACCGCCAGATGAGCGGCAGGATGGAGATGTTCGTAGTCAATCAAGGCCTGGTGGTCTTCCTTTTCCAGAGCCTTTTTAACAACCAGTGCAAATTGGTCCGCCCAATCAAATCCCTTCTGCTGATCAGCGATTAGATCGAGATTATGCACCACATTGCCGCTACCCACCAGCAATACACCTTGTTGCCTTAAAAAGCCGAGGTCTTGTCCCAGTTGATAATGAAACCCCGGGGATTGACGCCAGTCCAGGCTGATTTGGATCACCGGCACAGAGGCCGCTGGAAATAGGTGGGCCAGCACCGACCAGGCGCCGTGATCCAAACCCCGGTCAGGGTCCGATCGCACCTTCGCCATGGTCAGCTGGTGTTTAATGGTTTCCGCCAAGACCGGGGCTCCTGGAGCAGGATAGACAAAACGGTTCAGGATCTCCGGAAAGCCCCAAAAGTCATGGACTGTTTCCGGCTGGTCACTGGTGGTTACGGTCAGTCCTTCCGTCTGCCAATGGGCTGAGACCACCACAATCGCTTTGGGTGCAGGTAAACGCTGGCCCAAGATCCGCCAATTGGTGCTAAATTCATTGTTTTCAATCGCATTCATGGGTGTCCCATGGCCCAGAAATAAAAGGGGCATGGGAAGGGAGGCCGATCGTAGATGGTGCAGAGGTTGATTATCCATGAGATCACCCTTGGTTATTTCAGTGAGTGATGCTGGTCCAAGCCTAGCATGGGGTAAAAAGCCTGTCAATGACCAAGCAGAGGTATCGACATGAGGGGTTAGGTATTACTACAAAAATCACAACTTGCTTTGTTTCAGATTAAAACCAAGACCGGGTTGGAAATCAGAATATATAGGGAGTCTCATATTTTAATTTGGCCCTTTATCTTGCTTTTGTTATAGTTGACCAACTTTGCCCTCTGCTCTGCCTTGCACTTTCTTTAAGCAGGATTTAACCATGACCAATAAATGTTTTTCTCATCTTTTCATCCGTTCCTACGCCGCCATCCGGCGGATGATCGTCCTTATGCTGATCACCACTTTTTTATGGCCTGCCCTGGCCTGGACCATAAATCCCATCGTCTATAAGTCCCCCCCCCATACCTTGCCTGTCTGGGGAGCCTTGAAGCAACCGTTACAGTTGCCCGAAGCCATTGGCCGCGTGCAGGACCGCTATCAGGGATCATCAGGTCAAACGATTATCTGTATTGAAGATCTGCACTGCCATTACGAAGTGCAAAAGAACATTGCCTCTATTTTAACCCGACTTCTTAAGTCACAAGATATTGGAATCATTGGGTTGGAAGGCGGCAGCGGAACGGTGGATCTCGGTCCGCTGCGTACCTTTCCCGTTGCTTGGTTGCGGCAAATGGCGGCGGATTATTTTATGAAACAAGGCAAGCTGACAGGCGCGGAATATTTTGCGGCCGGGCAGACATCGGAGGTGGAACTTTTCGGTGTGGAAAATCAAGTTCTTTACCAGAAGGCGCACCACACGGTTAAAGCTTTTTTAAACATGGAAACCCAGGGCTTGGTGGCGGACTTGCAAGATCGGTTAAAGGACTTGAAGTCTTCTGTTTATCACAAGGCGCTTTACGCCTTTGATGGGCTGAAAACAGATTTCCGAAACAATAAGCTCACCATTAGAGCCTATGCCCGCCTCCTCAGACTGTGGGCCAGGAGGGTTAAGCTCATTCTGGAGTACAGTCAGCAACAGCTGCTGGAACGGCTGGATGATGGCAAGATCGCCCCTCAGGACATGGAACCGGCCGGCAAGGATTTGGAGCGCCTCGATCAAGCCATCAGGCAGAAGTTATATCAAACGCCGCAGGAAATGAAACTGGATCAGCTGCTGGCGCGGGCGGAGATGATTGGGCGTATGCTCAGTATTTCCATTTCCAATGAGGAATGGGCCGCCTACCAAGCACATGCTGAGGATTATCGTATGGCTGCTTTTTTGCAATTCATTGCTCAGCAAAAAAAGATTGGCGATGGGGTCGAACCGGAGCTTTATCGACTGGACGACTATCTCCGGCAGGTGGGAACCTTTTACCGCCTGGCTGATGAACGCAGTCTGGCCTTTGCAGCCAATGTGAAGCAGCGTCTGTTGCAGCGTCATGAAGATTTGGCCGTGCTGATTATGGGCGGTTTTCACCGCCAGGGCGTGCTGAAGGCCCTTAAACAGCAAGGCATGAATTACGTGGTCATCAGGCCCACAGTGACCAAAACCGACATGATCAATCCGTACTTCAATATTTTGCAGGACAAGCTGTTGCCTTTGGAAAAGTTACTGGTTCGCACTCAAACCAACATGGCCCCGCCTTTGTGGCCACAGGCTCATCCAATGCTGTATCGGCAAAGTGTTGAGTTAACCCTGGACGCTTTGGCCCGGGCAGCTTGGGAAAAACTCCCCCCCCAACAGCAGCAAATTCTTGCTGCCAACCAAGATAACGGGCCTGACACCGATGCCAGGGCAAAACTTCCAGCCGGTATGGTGATACACCCCATTGCGGTTCAAGATCCAAAGGGTCCTCCGCACCAGGTTTGGGCCTTAATTACTCCCCGGAGGCTGAAGGGCCGGGAGGGTACGCCGTGGGGCACGGTGGAGCATTTTTCTCAATGGACCATCGTTTTTTTTGATAATTATGATCAATGTCTGCAAACAGCGTGGGTTGCATCTAGGTCTGCTAGGAAACAAGGCGTGTCGCGGGAGGCGGTTGAGGTATTCCTTCACCCTGCGACCCCATTATTAAAATTGTGGCGAAAGATCCCAACCTTCTTGGCTACCAACCCCACCATACAGCACTACCAGCATTTTCTATTAACCAAACAAGGTATTTGGTTGCATGCGGTGGTTTCGGCAGCAGGGGCGTTAGGTCTTTTGACGGTGGCCGTGAAATGGTATTTTGCCATTTGGCCGGGTATCACGATGCCGGCAATGATGTTGGCTGGTGTGGTCGCCGGGGCAGTACTGATCATTTTGTTTTCCCTGGCGTTGCATGAGTACAGCCATGCCCGAGTGGCCAAAATCTTTGGCGATAATACGGCGGAAAAAGCCGGGCGCCTGACCCTCAATATTTTTAAACACATATCCTTGCCGGGCACCATCGTGTTGCCTTTGGCATTGGCAGCCATGCATTATCTTTTCGGGTGGCCTATTTTAGCCATGCTTAAACCCATGCCCATCAATGAGAAAAAATTAAAGAATATTAATCATGTACGCCTGGTGGCTTTGGCCGGTCCGGCTGCCAATGCGGGCCTGGCGGCCGCGGCCTTTATAAGCATCCTTAGTTTTCAACCGCTGGGTGTGGTTTTATTATGGTTACATCTCACTATGACGGTGAATGCCCTGCTGGCGGTGATTAATTTTATTCCTCTTAGTCTGACCGATGGCCGAAAGGTTTTGGCTGGCAAAGCGCCAGATGGAAAGCAAGCGGTTTTTGAAGCCGCACTGGGTCTGGTGTTTTTATTTAAATTTTTGCCTTGGCTCATAGGCGCACTAGGGACTATCCATGTCCGTCTTTCCAAAAAAATACCGCTTATAGTTAATTTTCATCAGAGTATGAAAACAAAAATTAATGAAGCCTTTTTGAAAGACGCCGGCGGTAAAGGACGGGGATTGATCAACATGTGCCTATGGGGGGCACCGGTACCGCCGGGCTTTGTCATGCGCGCCAAAGCTTCCCTGGAGGTGATTGCCAATAGAGGCAAGTTGCTGCTCGCCCACAAAGCCGCCTTGAAACGGGGCATACGTCAGTTGAACCAAGATACAGGCCAAACGTTTGGAGACAAGGATAATCCCCTCTTGGTATCCGTACGCTCCGGCGCGGACACTTCCATGCCGGGCATGATGGAAACCGTCTTTTTTCTCGGTTTAAACGATGAAACCGTAAACGGCCTAGCCAAACAATGGGACAATGAGAATTATGCCTGGTACGTCTATTCCACAGCCATCGAAGGCTTTGCCACCAAGGTTTTTGGCATTGATCCCAAGGAATTTGAAGCATTGCGCGGCCTAATGGCAGAAGAGATGCAGGGCAATTATTTTAAAAAAGCAGATTCGCAACGGCTGATTGAGGAGTTTAAAGAACAAATCAAGCTCCATGGCTTTGAATTTCCCCAAGATGTTCACCAACAACTTGCTGTCGCTACCGAGCGGGTCATGAATTCTTGGAATGACAAGGAAGTCATAGACTACCGCGAGCGCTTCAATGTACCCAATACCGGTACGGGTGTGACCGTCCAGAAAATGGTTTTTGGCGGCAAGAACGACAACTCCGGGGCCGGTGTGGTTTATTCCCGTGATTTTAAAACCGGTGACAATCGCATGACCGGCAACTGGAAAAGAGCCCGCAGTGGCCAGGCCATTGTGGGCGGTTTGGTCACGCCTGATGGTATTAATCAATTAAAAGAAGAAATTGGTGAAGCTGTCTATAACGAATTGCAGCATTGGGTTAAATTTTTTGAAACCCAATTAAAGAACGTGGTTGATGTTGAGTTCACCGTGGAAGACGGCAAGCTCTATATTTTACAGGTCAGAAGTGCAGGTAAGAAACTTTATCCGGAAGCTAAGATCAAAGTGATACGCCATATGTTAAATCACAAGCTTATCAATATGGAAGACCTTTTTGAAAACATTGATATAAGTACCTTGATCTGGATGGAACGGTCCTTAAGAGCACCGCGCTTGCCTGATGAAATTGACCATGCCTTGGCGGCTGTGGGTCAGGGTGCGGCCGTGGGTATCAAAGCCGGCCGTGTGGTGTTCACCAAGCGTCAGGCCATGGACTATGCCGATCGTAGAGAACCATTTGTACTGGTGGTGGAGCGGTCGGAAAAAGATTCATGATGAGTTGATTAACAATCCTTATTGTGTGGCCGTGCTGGAAAAATCAGGAGCTGAGTTTTCCCATGCCTCAGCCTTGTTGCGTGAATCCCATGAACTGCGTCCCTGTGTCTTGGGCCTGGGGAAATCGTCATCCTTCAATTTTAAAGCGGGTGATGAATATATTAAATTTGAAAAACAAAATGTCAAAACCAAGGTTGGTTACCTGGTGACGGTTGATGGCAATTCGGGGCGGGTCTTTGCCGATGATGTGACGGACCAAGCCCAAACATCTATTGTGGAAAAGTACTGCGAAAGCCCCGGCTCTGTCGATGGTGAGGAAGAAAAAATAAAGCTTTACCGGAAAGTCGTGTCTTGGTTGGACAGTTATAAAAAACGAGTGGAAAGAGAAAGGAAAGACCTGGAAAGCCATATCAACCAATGGATCGACAATCCTGAAGAACCGATGAAGATCAGCCAGGAAATCGAAGAACCCTTGGAATTTTTAAGAAATCAGCACCCTGAATTGATCACCCGGGATAATCATGATCTGATTATGGCCCTGGTCAACTTATGGCTTTTTCGTTATCAATTACCCACCCTTGATTTCACCAAGGAAAAAGTCATTGATCAAAGTGAAATAGAAAAGGTCAACCAGTGGGTGACGCAGTATGTGGGGCCCTTGGAAAACCCCAAAATCATTCAATTATTGGAATTACTTTACCACAGTGATGATAAAGCCTTTTATAAATTCATCGCTTTTCCGGGACAAGCGCATTTGCGCCTTATCGGCTTTGATATGATGGGCAACATTTCGAAGCAGCAGCCCCCCATTTTAGAAACATTGACCCAAAAAGATCCTGAGATTTTGGTAAAGATATTAAAAAATGTGACCGTCGATTTGGCGGGATTACACCTTGATCCCCTGTTGGCGTTTTGCAGCACTATCAATTTTATGCCCAGCCGTTGGGCCTCGCTCTTGCCCCAAAAGATGTTGATGGAACACATTTTACCTAAGCTTGATCCTGCCAGCTTGGCCAACTTAATGCAAGAATGGCTTTGGGCGCGTAATGCTTTTCCGAAGTATTTTAAGGCTTACTCTGTTGGAGAAATTGGAATAGTATTACAGCAAACGCTTAACCGCTGGGCCAGCAAAACGCCGGATAAGGTTAGATTATTTTGGCAAGATGTAGAGCTCGCGCGATAAGGAATTCGCAGAACTGGACCGAAGAATACTTCGCGGAAGAACGCTATCAAAACTTGAAGAATATAGACTCTGAGGTTTTAAAGAACTCTTGGTTTTCCATGTTGCTTAAAAAAGCAGGGGTGCAACAGGAACAGGAAAATCAGCTCACTGGTGGTATGATGCCGTGGTTGAAAACTTGGACCGCTATCCATTGGAGCTGGACCAGTAAGCGCTACCAGGAGAACGCCTGGTGGCTCGAAGGCCTGCCCCTGCTGGCCGCGCAGGCGTTTACCTTGGCGGCGGGTCTGGCCGGGTGGATGACAGCTCCGCAGGTGGCCGCCACCTTGCTGACCAGCAACGCGGTTTATTGGCTGCTCTTCGCGCCGGCTCATTTGTTTAAAGGCGGCCGTTTGAGCTGGCAAGCGCTTTCCCCCGGGGAAAAGAAGAATGCGCTTTGGGCCATGGGCCTGAGCCTTTTCAATCTCACGTTGACTTTGGCGGCAGGGGCTTTTACCCTGACGCCTGTGCTGGCCACGGCCCTGGGTCTGGCAGGCCTGCAATCGCACAACTTGCTCCATCTGGCCTTGCGCATTCATGCCGAGGCGCTGAAAACCCCGGAGCAACTGCCCGGCCTGCGCGAGTTGTTGGGCCCGGGCCGTATCGGTCAGGACTATCTGGAAGGGCATGTGATCGGCAGGATGGCCAAGCAATTTCCTTTGCTTTTTGGCCGCACGGACGGGGACCATGCCCTGGACCTGGCCGGGCGCATTCGTATCCGCCAAGGCTGGGGGATTGGCTTGCAGCGCAGCCAGGATCAAAGTCTATGGATCCTGACCGTGCCCATGTGGTGGCCGGGCCTTGTGAGCACCAATCCAGCCAAGGGGTCAGGTCAACAAGGAATGATGATCGCTATGGTTTTAAGGGTGCTTTTTTGGGCCCACCAACAAGCTGAGATCAAGCCTTGGCCATCTCTCTTGCTGGTCACTGCCCTGACCGCGACAGTTAATCCTGGGTTCCGATTGCTGCCAATGCCTTTGAGGCTGGTTTTAGGGCGGCACCTGCTCCAGCAGTTGACAACCCAACTTGGACAGGTATCCCTAGCGCGGCAAAAGGTCATGGTGGAAGAATACCTGCCGCTGTTATCGCGGTTATACGCCGGCCAAGGGAGTTTGAAGTTTACCCTGGAAAACGGATCAAAGCTGTCCTTGCCAGGAGCTTTGCTGCCATCTCTCAGGCTATTAAAACAACACTACCCGGAACTTTTTGCCCAACCTCGGAAATGGCGCAGACCGACTCGCCGCCGCTGGCGGTCGCTATGGGGATCGGCGTAATGGGTTCGCACCAATACCCGCACTGAAATGCGGGAAATTTAAAAATTTTTAGCCGCCCCCCTGGACATTCCTGGGCAGATATGCTAAAGTCCTACCCCTCGGACAAACTTCATTAATATACGACGCGGGGTGGAGCAATGGTAGCTCGTTGGGCTCATAACCCAAAGGTTACAGGTTCAAGTCCTGTCCCCGCAACCAGTTTAATACCCTTCCCCTTGGGGAAGGGTATTTTTTTGTCTCAAACTGGAAATTACGCCAGGCTGTGGGCCTCAGCCATCCCGCCTTATTCCCAAGGACAGCATGGTTGCTTCAAGCCGGCAATTTCACTTTGACCATTTCATCCACCTCATTACGGACAACATAGTTTTTCAAAAAGGTGATCAAGGTTGAGGTTACATCAGTGCCTTTGGCCGCTAAAAACACATTTTTATGTGTGATCATGTCCTGATCCAAAATCATGCGCGTATCCAGATTAAAAATACTGACCTCCTGTGATACGGTCTGTGCCTCTTGCGCCTGCAGACCGGCCAGGGCCTGAACAAGTTGAGGATGATATACCTCGGGTTGATCTTTAAGGGTGTTAAGGGTATGGGAATGGGCACATTGTTCGCGGTGGCGCATATTGTCATAGGCCAAGCCAATTTTTAATAATTGAGCTCCGATTTTAATCTGATCCTTATCGGACAGGGGCTGGCCCAAGGTGGCGGTGTCGTGCAGGTTGGCATAGTTCTCCTGCTGCCAGGCGATCATCTTGGCAATTTTATCCAAGCGGGGAATATCGGCCAGCAGATCGTGGCTGACCGTAGGACAGGATTCTACCATGGTAGTTTCCTGGCTGGTCAGGGACTGGTTGCTGATATATTTGGTCATGATATCAGTGGGCAACGTGACCAAGCCGATTTGAGACAACAAGGCTGCAGTCTCGAATTGCCAGCCTTGAGGAAGATTCAGGGTTGTGACCAGGCCGGCCACAATTTGGCGGATACGGTCGGCGCGGCTGAAGGCTTCAGGATTGACCAACGACAAAATGGTCATCAGCACTTTAATACTGCCGTTCAAGGTTTTTTCCAGCAACTCCCGTTCCGCGGTGATCAGCCGATATTGGTTCTGGCCGGCGGTCAAGGCTTTGGTCAGGGTAACAGAATCGCAGGGCTTGGTTAAAAAGCGAAAGATATGGCCTTCATTGACGGCGGCAATGGCATCCTGCATGTCGGCCTGGCCGGTAAGCATGATGCGCACTGTGTCCGGGTAGCGCCGGCTTACTTCGCTTAAAAACTGCACGCCGTCCATTTGGGGCATGCGCATATCGGACACAATGACCGGGTAAGCCGGGGCAGCATCGATCATGGCCAGAGCCTGGGCGCCGCTGGTGGCGATATCAACAGTAAACTCCCGTCTTAAGGTGCGCTTGTAACCGTGCAGGATATTCTCTTCGTCATCCACGAATAAAACCCGATCAGCCATGACCTTAGTCCTTTCTCGTCAACTCTTCGCATTGGGCCTGCCAGCGGTTGAGCTGAGGTTCCAGGCCGATATGCTGAATATAGTCAGTATCCAAGGCAGAAGCTCCCAACAATGGCCCACTGTGATTTTTCAAGACCAAGGCATCAGCGGTATGCACGAAACTAAGGGGTATGACACTTTGATTTTCACAACTGCGCGGATGATGATGAAAAGCAATGGCCTCGATAATGGAGGGCGGCAGGCCCCACAACCCCAGCAAATAGGCCCCCACCTCGGCATGAGTGGCGCCTAATAGGTCCTGCTCCACCACCTCCAGTGGTGCCTGGCGTTCCTTGGCCTGAGCCACGACCTGGGCATAGAGCTCGGGTTGATGATTCATTAAGATCAACTTACCTGTGTCATGTAACAACCCGGCCATATAGCATTCATCGAGCAGCGCCTTGTCGGAGGATACGCTTTGCGCCAACTTTTTGCTACATTCCCCCACCAGCAGATTATGATGCCATAATTCGCCCAGGTTGAAGGTTTTGAGATGGGCCTGATTAAATTCAGCAAAAATATGGATAGTGAGTACCAACGAGCGTACTTTATCCAATCCCAATACGGTGACAGCGCGCGTGGGATCCTGGATATTATTGTAAAAGCCGAAAAAAGCTGAATTCACGATCTGCAGGATTTTGGCGGACATGGCGGCGTCGCGATTAATGATGCGGCCGATTTTTTCAATACTGGGATCTTCAGTACGTAGTTCCTTCATGATCTCCGTATACAGCGAAGGCAGGCTGGGCAGGGATTTGATTTGAGAGACAATTTGCCGCAGCGCTTCGTTGGCCAGAAGTTGCTGCAAGGTGCAGGCGCGCTGCACCGTGGCTTTTAAAGTGTCCGTATCACAGGGTTTGGCCAGATATTGATGGGCCGGGCCCAGAGCCCGCATCACACTTTGCTGATCTGATTGACCGGACAGGACAATGCGCACCATATGGGGATAGCGGTCCATCACTTGTTGCAGGAGCTGGCTGCCGTCCATGCCGGGCATGCGCATATCTGTGACAATGATATCAAAACGGTTCTCCTGCAATTTGGCCAGAGCCTGCTGGCCGCTCTCAGCTGTATCGATATCCCAAATCTCACGCATAGGCCGGAGCATGCGGCGTAAGCCTTGCAATACATTGGGCTCATCGTCCACAAACAGAATGTATTTTTTAGTCATTAGGATTCTCCTGACCGTTGATCGGCAAATAGATGGTGAAGGTCGTCCCCTCGCCGGGAACGCTTTTAAACCCCAGGCGGCCATGATGTTTCTCCGTAATGACCGTGCGGGCCAAGGCCAGACCCTGACCTGTGCCTTTGCCTACTTCTTTGGTGGTGAAAAAAGGATCAAATATTTTATCCTGAATGGTTTTGGGAATGCCGGTGCCGGTGTCGGAAACCACAATGCATGCTTCTTCAGCGGTACTGCTGGTGATAATGGTGATTTTACCTTTTTGTTCGGAGTTGTCGCTGAGTTTTTCCCCGATGGCATGGGCTGCATTAACAATCAAATTTAGAATCACCTGATTGAATTCACCGGGATAACAGGCCACTAGGGGCAGATCCTGGGCTAATTGGGTTTCCATCTCAGCCACATATTTCCATTCGTTGCGTGCTACCGTAATGGTATTTTGAATGGCTTGGTTGATATCAATGGTTTTTATTTCTCCGGGCCGGTCAGGGTGGGCAAAACCTTTTAAGGCCCGTACGATGGTGGCCACCCGTTCTACGCCTTCCAGAGCTTGTTTTACCGCCGAGGGAATTTCCTCCATGAGAAAATCCAAATCAATCTCGCGGATAAAGGTATTAAGCCGCTCGAGCATAGTTCCTTCCAGCTGATTTTTTTCAAAGGCGCTATAACAATTCAGAAATTCATTGATCAGGTTTTGGAACTCCAAAAAGGTTTCATCGAGAAAGCGGATGTTATCGCCTACATATTGAATGGGTGTATTGATCTCGTGGGCAATGCCGGCGGAGAGTTGGCCAATGGACTCCAGTTTTTGAGCTTGCAACAATTGGGCTTCCAACAGCCGGTTCTTGGTAATATCCAACCCCACGATCAGAAATTCATCGGCCTGGTTTTCGGTGCCGGCCATACGAGAAATGCGCAGATCAAGAATGCCTTCTTTGCCGTCGGCGCGCTGATAAGGCACCCGCGGACAATGCAGCTCCTGTTGCCCGGTCAACGTTGCACGAAAACGTTTAACTTCCGGCGGCAAACTCCAGGTTAAAGGCAGGGCTGAAAACGGTTGATACATGGTTTGTGCCTGAGTCAGGCCAAATGCTTTTTCAGCAGCCGTATTCCATTCGAAGATACGGTCGTGGGCATTGAGACCAATGAGAATGGAGGGGATGGAGGCCAAAATCTGGGCGGTGCGCAAATGCATGTTATGCACAGCTTCTTCTGTCTTGATTTTTTGGGTCACATCCTCGATTAATACAATAATACCCATAATAACGCGGTTATCCTCACCCAACACAGGCGAGGTGATCATGCGGAAAAAGCGTTGATGCTGACAGTCCGAGCCAAAGGGAATGATGGCCTCATGGCGCTGGCCATCATCCAGACTTTGCTGGACCGGGCATTGGGCATGCAGGTGATCGGTTTGGGCAATAAGTTGGTGGCCACGCAGGTCACGGTGAACGGTTACATCGGTGAACCATCGCCGGATCTGGCTGTTCACGGCCATGACCTTAAATTGGGTATCCAGTAAAATCATGCCCATGCCTACATTCTCCAGAATGTTATGGTTCAGGGCTTCAGTGGTGCGATAAACCTGGCGGTCCTCGAGCTGCACCATGATGGTACTCAGTTGGGCGCACAGAGTATAGAGCACATTTAGGATATCCTCTTCCAACTTATCATAGTGGGAAGAGGCCAGATTGATAGCCCCTAGAAAACGACCGCCATGATTGAGGGGGATAATGGTCACGCTGCGAAAGACCGTCAGACTGGACGGGAAGGCGGTGTTTTTTTCATTAAGAAAGACAGGAGTACCTTTCTCCAGTTGAACCAAATAGTCTTTGTGTATAGCATCGTTGAACGGCACGGAGGTGGGCGCCCATAGGGCGGGCTGAAAAGTTTGGAGAACCAGTTTTTGGTGCTGGGGATTATAGTCGTACAAACCTACCTGATGGATGCCGGGAATTTCAAATAATTTTTTAATGAACTTTTCAAAGAAGGTGTCCTGCGGGAATGCTGACGTTAGCAGCAAGGCCAGGTCACGCTGGATGCGCAACAACTTCTCCGCTCGCCGTTGCTGGCTTATGTCAATGCCGGAGCTCAAGGTGGCCGTCACCTCACCGCGACTGTTTTTTAAAAATTGATGATGCCAGGCGATGATGCGGCTGTTGCCGGAGGCCGTAAACAGCTCGCTTTCCAAACTCAGGCTGGTTTTGTTTTCCTGGGCGGAAGCATTTTGAAAACCCGCGCGCAGCTGCTCCAAGACCGGCTGCGGTAAAAACTGGTCAAGGTTGGCACCAACAATGGCCTTTTCCATGCTCTCCAAAAGGGCACAACCCTTGCGGTTGATTTGCAGGATTTGTTGGGCTGCATCCGTCACCATAACCAACACATCAACGATATCCAGATAAATCTGGGCTTTTTGCCGCTCTTCCTGCAGGGATAGTTCCACGTGGTATTTACGGTTGAGGTCTTCGCCCGAGCTGAGCAGTCCTACAATACTGTCATGCTCGTTTTTTACCACCTTATGATGCCAGCCCATGGCCAACCGTTTGCCACTGGGGAGCAGGATTTCGTTTTCTTCATACTGAACATTGCAACGTTTGCCGCTAACCAACTGTATGAATTTCAATTGTTCATTTTGGCGCCATTCGAAAGGCACAAACGTTTCAAACCAGTTCAAACCGACCAGCTCATGCTCGGGCATGCCCGTCAGCCGGCAAAATTCGGGATTAACCAACGTGATACATTGATCTGCGCCGATTTCCACCACAAAAACATCGTGGGGTCCGGTGTGATGCTCGGTAGCGGGGGACGACAGGGAAGGCTCCATTTTAACCTCAATACGTGGATAGACTTATCCTAAGTGTCGGATAAAAAGGGGCAATGGTTTACCTTGCAACAAGAACGTCTGGGTTTTTATCAAGGATCAAAGTTTTTGATGGAGCCAGTCGGGGATGAAGGTTAAAAACCAGGCGATTAGGCGCCAGCGGCGGGTAATATAGGCACGTTTTTTTCTTCTTAGCATGGCCCCTACCATTTGGCGGGCAGCCTTGTCCACTGATGCCACCCAAAAGGTACCCTTATGGCCTTTAATCAGGCGGGTTTCCACATAGCCGGGGATGAGATCCGTGACAACCACCGCTTTTCTTAAATGCGCTGCTTTTTGGCGGCAGCCTTGCAAATAGTTGGACACATAGGCTTTGGTGGCCGAGTAGGCAATGTTGTTGGCCCGGCCCCGCAAGGCGGAAATGGAAGAAATACCCACCAAGTGGCCCTGGCCTTGGGCTAAGAAATAAGTCAACCCAGCCTGCGCCATGGCCGTAAAACCGAGTACATTAACCGCAATCATTTCCTGTTCCTGTTCCCAATTACCCTGGCGGTGGGAAACCCCGGCATTGATGATCAGCAGGTCCAATCCGCCCAGGGCATCAATCAAGGCCGTTAATTGGGTGCGCGCCCGGTCGGGCCGGCTTACATCCATCTCTTGAATCTTGGCGTTCAGGCGTTGTTGTAAGTCTTGCAGCCGGTCCAGCCTGCGGCCGGTAAGTCCCAGGTCAAAGCCTTTAGCTGCCAACTGGTGGGCCAAAGCCTGACCAATGCCTGAGGTGGCACCGATGATAATGGCACGGGGCATAAGAAACTCCTTTATTTTAATTATCTTCACAGAGAATTGGAGGCTGGCACCAATTTGACGTATTTTACGTTAAGCCCAAGGTTTTGTCACTACAGCTGTTAGAAAACAGGGCTTGTAATAAAATGTGGCTGGCACCATGGCGCCTAGACAAGACCTGTTGAAAAAAGCTGTTTAAGCAAAGTCAATAGGTCCCCTTGACTGAAAAATAAAAAGGTTCCCATTGGGGTGAATAAAATGATTCCTCTCCCTCGGAGAGGGAGAGGAGTAAGGTGAGGGTACCAAAAGAAAAAAACTAAAAGGATCACTGCAGTACCCCTCACCCTGCCTCTCCCCAAAATAAGTTGGGGAGAGGAGCAAAGAAAAGGAAAATGTGGCTGGCGCCATGGCACCTAGGCAAGACCTGTTGAAAAAAGCTGTTTAAGCAAAGTCAATAGGTCCCCTTGACTGAAAAATAAAAAGGTTCCCATTGGGGTGAATAAAATGATTCCTCTCCCTCGGAGAGGGAGAGGAGTAAGGTGAGGGTACCAAAAGAAAAAAACTAAAAGGATCACTGCAGTACCCCTCACCCTGCCTCTCCCCAAAATAAGTTGGGGAGAGGAGCAAAGAAAAGGAAAATGTGGCTGGCGCCATGGCACCTAGGCAAGACCTGTTGAAAAAAGCTGTTTAAGCAAAGTCAATAGGTCCCCTTGACTGAAAAATAAAAAGGTTCCCATTGGGGTGAATAAAATGATTCCTCTCCCTCGGAGAGGGAGAGGAGTAAGGTGAGGGTACCAAAAGAAAAAAACTAAAAGGATCACTGCAGTACCCCTCACCCTGCCTCTCCCCAAAATAAGTTGGGGAGAGGAGCAAAGAAAAGGAAAATGTGGCTGGCACCATGGCACCTAGGCAAGACCTGTTGAAAAAAGCTGTTTAAGCAAAGTCAATAGGTCCCCTTGACTGAAAAATAAAAAGGTTCCCATTGGGGTGAATAAAATGATTCCTCTCCCTCGGAGAGGGAGAGGAGTAAGGTGAGGGTACCAAAAGAAAAAAACTAAAAGGATCACTGCAGTACCCCTCACCCTGCCTCTCCCCAAAATAAGTTGGGGAGAGGAGCAAAGAAAAGGAAAATGTGGCTGGCACCATGGCGCCTAGACAAGGCCTGTTGAAAAAAGCTGTTCCTTTTTTAATTTTTTGGTAAACTAGGGCGCTATGAGCGAGAGCGAACACGAAGAGTTATTGGAAGTGGTTAATGAACAGGGCGAGGTGCTGCGGCTGGCCACCAGGCAGGAATGTCACAGCCAAAAGGGCCTCATCCACCGGGTGGTGCATGTACTGGTTTGGGACCGGACCGGTCGCCTCTATCTCCAGAAGCGGGCCAAGCACAAAGACATTCAGCCCGGCAAATGGGACACCTCGGTGGGAGGCCATCTCTGCCCGGGGGAGACCATTCTGAACGGTGCCCAACGGGAATTGAAAGAAGAACTGCATATCATTCATGTTCAGTTGACCCATCTTTATCAATATATGATGTTCAGTCCTCAGGAAACAGAACTGGTCAACACCTTTTCCACAATCTGGGACGCAACGGTGGAACCGGAACCTCGGGAAATCGAAGAGGGCCGTTTTTGGACCAGTTCGGAGATTGAAGCCAGCCTGGGGCAGGACCTGTTTACGCCCAACTTTGAGGATGAATACCGCCGTTTTAAGGAGTGGAAAGCCAAGCATCCCTGAGTCGTGATTCAGAGATGATCTCATATCCTCAGGCAGGCCCATACCACCCCACCCCAGTTCTCGTGGTCGGGGTCATTCCGTGAAAAGGTAAGCCTTGACTCATGATCTTAAAATGTCTGTGGTGAAGCAGGTTTTGAAAACCGAAAAATGAAAAGCAAAAAATAAAGATCGAAAATCAAAAATAGACCGCATTTGACTATGTTTTATTTTAATTATGTTCAAGTGCTTTGCAACCCATCACTCACGGACTTGTTTGGTCCCTGAGTGATGAGGTGCAAGGAGGCCCGGTGCAGGAGTTGATTGAAAAAATAAAAAAGACCATCAATGCTGTGGGCGATTATTTTATTTTTGTCGGCCAGGCCCTGCTGTCGTTGGTAAAAAGGCCGCCCCATGCCCGGGACGTCATAGAACAAATGGATGCACTGGGCGTGCAGTCCATCGGCATTCTGGTGGCCACGGGATTGTTTATCGGCATGGCCATCACCTTGTTGTTGGAAGCGGAGATGTCGGTCTATGGAGCCAAGGTCTATATCGGCCGCATGTTGGCCGTGGCCACAGTGCGTGAACTGGGACCGGTCATAACCGGCCTTATGCTGGCCGGCCGGCTGGGGGCACGCATTGCTTCAGAACTGGGCTCTATGCAAGTCACCCAGCAGATTGATTCCATTGAAGGCCTGGGACAGGATCCCATGCAAAAACTGGTGACGCCCAGGCTGGTGGCTTTATTTTTTATGGCGCCGGCGTGCACCATGGTCACCAATCTGATCGCCATGCTGGGTGGATTCCTGGTATCCCATGTGTCGCCGGGCATGTTTTGGTTCGAAGCCCGCAAAGCCTTTATCATGCGCCATCTTTCGGGCGGGATGATCAAACCCTTTATCTTCGGCCTGATCATTGCCAGTATTGCCACTTACATGGGCCTGCGCGCTTCCAAAGGCGTACGCGGCGTGGGTGAAGCCGCGGCCAGCGCCGTGGTGACCAGTTCAGTGGTGATTTTTTTGGCCAATTATTTTATTGGTTTTGTAGTGCTCAAAATGTTTGGGGTTTGATCATGCTGGAACTGGATCACATTGACTATAGTATTGGCGGCAAACAAATCCTGCAACAGGTATCCCTGACCGTGCAGGGGCAGACCACCCTGGCCATTCTGGGCGCCTCCGGTTCAGGTAAGAGCACGATTCTTAGGATCATCCTCGGCCTGGCCTTACCGGACCAGGGGCGGGTGCTCATCCACGGCCGTGATATCAGCCGTGTGCCCTATGACGAATTGGTGGATATCCGCAAGCGCTTTGGCATGGTCTTCCAGGACGGTGCGCTTTTTGATTCCATGACGGTCGGTGAAAACGTAGGCTATTATTTCATGGAGCACAACAAAAAGACCCACGCTGACATTGAAGATCAGGTTCTGGATATGCTCGCCACCGTGGGACTGCGCCATACGATTGACATGATGCCCGATGAACTCTCGGGAGGTATGCGCCGCCGGGTGGCGATTGCGCGGGCTCTGATTTACAAGCCGGAACTTATTTTATATGACGAACCAACCACGGGTCTTGATCCGGTGTCGCGCGGCAGCATTTTGGAATTGATCGAGAAATTAAAAGAGGACCATCATGTGGCCAGTATTATTGTCACCCACAATCTGGATGATGCCGAAAAAGTGGCTGACCATTTTTTAGTAATTCGCCAGGGGCAAGTGGCCTGGAGCGGCACAAAAAAAGCCTTTATGCGACAACATAGCACGATGATCGATCGCTATTTTCAATAAAGAGGCGCCTCAACTTAGCGGCCTTGGAAACAGTGCCTGGCACGGTTTGAAAGAAATACTCTCGCCAAGCCGCCAAGGCGCAAAGAAAAGATAAAATCTTTTTGCGATTAAAAGCTTAAATAAGGCTTTGTTTTAATTTTCTTGGCGGCTTGGCGCGAGACCAACCTTTTATTCCGACTCTGCCGGTTAGAAATCAGTGCCTGGCGAATATACCTTAAGGATGGTGACATGAGGAGCAGTCGCAATCACGCAGCTATGAAATTAAGAGTGGGAACATTATTTACTCTGGCCCTCGGTATTGCTTTGCTGGCCATGATTTTCCCCACCAAGGGCGTCAATCCCTTCTCCAAAAAAATCGAACTGACTGCTTATTACCCTAATGTGGCCGGTCTGCGGGCCTCTTCACCGGTGTGGTTTTCAGGCATGGAAGTGGGCTCGGTTAAAAAGGTGGATTTTGTCAAAGGCAGCAATCCAGCCACTATCCGGGTGGTTATGGAAGTGGAAAAAAGAATTCAAGCCTATATTAAAAATGATGCTCAGGCTCAAATTAAGGGCATGGGGCTCTTGGGAGACATGTTCGTGGATATTACCCCGGGCAGCAGCAATGCCCCCATGGTGGCCAATGGCGCGGTGCTTGAGGGCGTGCCGGCCAAGGAACTGGCCGGTGATCTGGACAGCATGATGGTCTCCGCCAAAAGCCTGCTGCGCAATCTGGACGAGATCAGCAGTGATATTGCCAACGGCCAAGGCAGCCTGGGGCAACTGACCAAGGACCCCGGTCTTTACCATGAATTGCGTGAGGTTCTAAGCCAGCTGCATACTTTTGCCCGTACGCTGAATGACAATGAAGGTACGGCTCAGAAGCTGATGAAGGATCCCGAACTTTATGACGAACTGGTGGCTTCCGTTAAAGATATCCGGGTGGTGGTGGCCGATCTGAAAAACGCAGAACAGACCCTGATTTCTCCTGAGACCAAGGAGAAAATTGACGAGACCGTGACCACGGCGTCGCGGGTGGTCAAACGGGTCGGTGAATACCAGGAAAAAATCGACCGTATCCGCTTTGATCTGAGTTTTGGACTAAATAAATATGAAAGTAATATTGCCGGTGGATTTGCCCAGATGCATATCTGGCCCAGCGATCAGCGTTATTACATGTTGGGTATTCAAAAGGTGACCGGTCTCTACGGAGAGGAAACCGACCAGACCACACTGGAAGCCCAGCTGGCCTGGCGTATTCTCCAGACCCCGCTTTATATCCGCGGCGGGCTGATCAAGGATGATTATTTTGTGGCCGGCCTGGATCTGCGCATGATGGATGACAACTTTAAAGTGCTTCTCGATGCCTATCGGGTGGATCTCAATCCCCTGCAGCTCGATGCGCGCGTGGGGGTGGTGCTTATGGATCTGATCGAACTCAGCGCCGGCGCGGAAGACATCCTCCGTCATCCTTATTACAAAGCCGGTTTGACCATCCATTACCGCGATGAGGATCTGATTAACGTGCTGCTTAAATCGGTGTTTTAATAGATGCTTTAATAGATCTTCTCCAATTAGGTTGGTCAAAGTCCTTTAAATTAAGACTGAATATTTATTTTGGCGCTAGGGAACTATTCGGTTTTAAAAATATCCTATGATATGGGGACAAGCTAATCTGAGGGCGCCCTATAGCCGTCGCCCCGGCGAAAGCCGGGGTCCAGAAAAGACCTTAAAATCAAGGCCCTCCGATTCCGGTCCAGCTTGCGCTGGATCTTCGACTTTCGTCGACGCCGGGATGACGACAAAAAATGGCTAGGACACGGTCTCTGAAGAGCAGGGTAGTTTATTCCTGTTCCTGCACCTTGGCCGTCCAAAGGGACAATTCTTTTTTAAAGGGCTCATATACCAAGTTCGGATGATGACGGGTGATCATGCTGTCAATAAACTGCACTTTTTTTAACAGTCGCTTTTGCTCAGCCACATCTTCCTGGCTCAAGGTTACGTCTTCCAACAGAAAGCAGGCCAGCAGCAGGCATTTATCCAGCGGAAAAGGATTCTGCTGACAATAGGTCTTGGTAATATAATCCTGTGTGGTCATCTTACCGGTACGGCGGTCAAAGCCGAAATGTTTCAGATAATAATCATTGAGCAAGGCTTTATAAGCCTCAACACTTAAGGATGTCTTTTTGGAACGCAAACCGGTGTAAAGACCGTCAATCGTATCCAATAAATGAGCTAGGTAAGCATCCTGGTCCATGGGTCCTCCGGGAATAAATGTTTCCCCATTATAACACCACCGTTAGTTGGCACAAAAAAGATCTAAAAAAAATCGTCGTCCTCAGCCTCAGCCGAAAAACCATCATTTTCCCCCATAAATACAGGATAAAAACAAAGTTTACTTTTTTCCTTTTAAAAACACGTGCAAATAAGGCTGTTTTTATGAATTTTACCAAAATAGGCATAAAAAGACTAAATTAAAAGCCTTAAATACATGTGAGCCGTGGCAAGCGCTTTGTCAAATAAAAAAAATATTAAATCATAAAAATTAAATTTGTATTGTTTTTCATGGAAACGCTATGATCCCAACTATAACCACGACCAATACGCCTCCAACTACTATCTAACGGCCCTGCTCAGGCCGGACTTGAGGTGAAAGTGAATGAAACAAGAAGACAACGAGCCGCCGAGTTACAGCACGGAACAACTGAATGAAAAGGTCATGGCGCAACTGTGGCCGCAAACAAGTTTGGAGCAATGGCAGGACTGGCGCTGGCAAATGGCCAATCGGCTGCGCTCCCTAGACAAGCTGGCGGAAGTACTGCCCTTAAGTCCCAATCAGGTATCGAAGTATAAAAAATTGAATGCCCTTTATCCGTTTGCGATCACACCCTATTACTTCTCCTTGATTAACTGGGATGATCCTGATGATCCCGTTCGCAAGCAATGCCTGCCCGATCTCAAGGAGATCGATTCCGGCCTTGCAGGTCATGATGATCCCTTGGAGGAAGAAAAAGACATGCCTGTGCCCAATCTGGTGCATCGTTATCCTGACCGGGTGCTGGCCATTGTCACCAACACCTGTAGCATGTATTGCCGTCATTGCACCAGAAAGCGCATCTGGAAAAATGGGGAGTACGCCTGCTCACGTCTGGATCTGCAAAAAATGGTGGAGTATGTCAAGAATACCAGGAAGGTGCGCGAGATCATTATTTCCGGCGGCGATCCGTTGATTATGAATCTGGATCTGCTCAACGGTTTTTTGTCGGACTTGAGAAAAATACCGCATCTGGAAGTGATCCGCATCGGCACCCGGGTTCCGGTGGTATTGCCTATGCGCATTACGGATGAACTGGTGGAGGTGTTAAAAAGACACCGGCCCATGTGGATCAATACCCAGTTTAATCACAAGCAGGAAATTACCCCGGAGGCTCAGGAAGCATGTAACAAACTGCAATTGGGCGGCATTCCTGTTTCCAATCAGACCGTGCTGCTCAAAGGCATCAATGATTCGGTGGAAACCATGCTGGAACTCAATCATGCCCTGCAACGGATCATGGTGCGGCCCTATTATCTGTTCCAATGCGATCCCGTGTCCGGGGTGGATCATTTTCGGACCAATATCTTAAAAGGCCTGGAGATCATCGAGGCCATGCGTGGTCATACCGGGGGTATGTGCATACCCACCTTCGTGGTGGATGCACCCGGCGGCGGCGGCAAGATTCCCTTGCAACCTTTCTACCTGCTCAGTGCCAGTCCTCAGGAAGTGATGTTGCGCAATTATGAAGGTATGATCGTGATTTGTGAAAACCCGCAGGAGAGCTCTGACCGCGGCCGGCGATACGCGGGCAAACGGCCACAGCTTCTAAAACCCAATGCCGTCCCTGGCACGCGCATCGTGGCTCCCCTGCAGAGCGAGCGCTGGCAACGGCGGCGAGCACGCAGCCAGACGGCCTAAGGGCCGACCGGTATGTTTTGAGTAAAGGTGACCAAAATGAAAATCGGACTAACCTATGATTTGAAAAAAGTTTATTTGGCCGCTGGTCTGAGCGAGGAACAGGCCGCGGAGTTTGATTCCGAGGACACCATTAGCGCCATCGCCGATGCTGTTGCCCAGATGGGGCACACGCCGGTGATGATCGGCAATGTCAATGCCCTGGTCAAACAACTGGCCTGCAACCAACGTTGGGACTTGGTGTTTAATATTGCCGAAGGCCTGCAGGGGCGCAACCGGGAGTCGCAGGTGCCTGCCATCCTGGAAGCCTTTCAAATCCCGTACACCTTTAGCGATCCCTTGACCCTGAGTGTAAGCCTGGACAAAGCCATTACCAAGCGTTTGGTGGCCAGTGCGGGTGTAGCCACGGCCAAGTTTGCAACGGTTACCAACATGGAGCAATTGCATAGCGTCATGGACCAGGAGGCACTGACCTATCCCTTGTTTGTTAAACCGGCTTATGAAGGCACGGGCAAGGGTATTTTGTCCAATGCCATGGTCCGCGACTACCAGCAGTTGCAGCAGACCGTGAGCTTAGTGCTCGCTCACTGTTGTCAGCCGGTATTGGTGGAGGAATATCTGCCCGGACGGGAATTGACAGTGGGCATCATCGGCACGGGGCCAGCCGCCCGGGTGCTGGGCGTACTGGAAATTAAATTAAATCCTGAAGCCACAGATGATTTTTATTCCTACCATAACAAGAAATATTACCGTGATTTTGTGCGCTATGAATTGGTCCGCGATCCGGCCGCGATTGAGCAAGCCGGCGCCATAGCCATGGCGGCTTATCAGGTCCTGCAATGCCGGGATGTGGCGCGGGTGGATCTGCGGGAAGACCGGCATGGGCAGCTGCATTTTATGGAGATCAATCCTCTGCCGGGTTTGAATCCAGTGGATTCCGACCTGCCCATCATGTGCGGCCAACTGGGCCTGTCTTATTTGGATCTCATCAAAGGTATCGTCCGTTCGGCTCAGAAACGCATGCCGCCTCTGCCGGCGACAGACAAGAAAGTGGCCTAGGAGTTGGTTATGAAAGTGGCGGTATGTTACAACCAACCTGAAAAAAATCAACCCGATGTGATGGATGTATTGGATGAAACCGATGTGGTGGTCAAAGCCCTGACCAGCTATCATCATGAGCATCAGCTTTTCGCCCTGTCTTTGGGGCAAAGAGGCATGGACAAGGACCTGGCCAGGCTGATACGCTTCCAGCCGGACGTGGTATTTAATTTGCTGGAAAGCCATGGCCATGATCCACGCATCCAGTCTGCGGCAGCAGGACTGTGGGCTGTGCTGGGCATACCCTGCACGGGCTGTCATTATGCAGCCATGCTTACCACCACGGATAAACTGCTGGCCAAGGCTTTGATGGAAAAGCACCGACTTCCCACGCCAGCCTGGGAAGTCTACCGGGGTGGCCCGTTAGAGTTGGAAATTCCAGGACCCTGGATCGTCAAACCGGCCTGGGAAGATGCATCCGTTGGTATTCATGACAATATTTACTTTACCGCGCCGGATAAATTGCGGCAGGAAATCCGCCGCCTGCTGGCATTTTACCGGCAGCCGCTCTTAGTCGAGACTTTCATCAATGGCCGGGAATTTAATGTGGCTTTGGTGGAGCAGGAGCAGGAAGGTGTGGAGGTGCTGCCACCGGCGGAGATTGTTTTTGATCAATGGCCGCAGGGCAAACCCAAGATTCTGACCTATCAAGCCAAATGGATGAACACCAGCGCGGCCTACCAACAAACCAGAAGGCAATTCGTGGAGGAGGAATCCCTGGCCCAATCGCTCAAGCAAACAGCGCTGCAGTGCTGGCAAACTTTTGGTCTTAATGGATACGCCCGTGTGGATTTTCGTGAAGACCAGGACGGGCGGCTGTGGGTATTGGAGATCAATGCCAATCCGGGCATTGCATCTGACTCCGGATTTATAGCCGCTGCCGACCGGGCCGGCTATCCCTCCGCCCAAATTATCCAACGCCTGCTGGACGTGGCGCTGAAACCAAAGGGGGCGTTCCAGCATGGACCTCAGTCCAATTGAATTTAAAAACCTGACTTGGCGCCAAGACGTGACCGCCGCAGATCAAGGGGCCGTGGAAGAATTGCTGCGCAGTACCGGCTTTTTTTACGGTAATGAAATCGAGATTGCCAGGGAACTGGTGGAGGCGCGTCTTCATCAGGGCCAAGCCAGCGGTTATGAGTTTCTCATGGCGGAGCATAAAGGCCGTCTGATAGGGTATGGTTGTTTTGGGCCGATTCCTCTAACCAGTCATCGCTTTGACATTTATTGGCTGGCCGTGGCTAAAGACTGGCAGAATCAGACTATTGGCCGGCAACTGTTAATCCGCATGGAGCAGATGATCAAAGCGGACAAGGGCGAGATTATTTTTATTGAGACCGCGGGCCGCGCCTTGTACGAACCCACCCGCCAATTCTATTTGCGTCAAGGTTACACAGAAGTGGCCAGGATTCCCGATTACTATGCGGATCAGGATGACCGGGTGGTGTTCATGAAAAAATTCGGCATCAGCGCCCCATGATCAACCTGCGCCAGATTCTCAGCGACCAGACCGAACCCGATCAGGATGCGCTGCGTCAGGTCCAGCAGATCATACACGACCAGTTTCCTGCCATCAAGGAAGAGAAAATTGAAAAAATCCGCGAAGAGTTAAACAACCCTCTTAAATATAAGTACCGAACCCTTTTGATTGTGGCCGAAACCTTGCAGCATGTGGTGCAGGGGTTTGTGTTGCTCAACTACGCTCCTGATTTGAATTTTTGTTTTCTTGATTTTATTGCCACCAGCAAAGCCAAGACCGGCAGTGGCATCGGCGGATTGTTGTATGAACGGGTGCGCGATGAATGCCATTACCTGGATGTGCTGGGTCTGTTTTTCGAATGCCTGCCGGATGACCCGGCCTTGTGCCAAGATCCCAAGGTCTTAAGGCAAAATGCCTCCCGCTTATCTTTTTACGAACGTTATGGCGCCCGGCCCATCATCCACACGCTATATGAAACCCCGCTGACGGCTCAGGACGATTGTCCCCCTTACTTAATGTTTGATGACCTGGGCTGGCACCGGGCGCTCACCCGAAGTAAGACCCGTGCCATTGTGCGGGCTATTTTGGAACGCAAATACGGCGATCTTTGCCCTCAGGCTTACGTGGATAAGGTGGTGCACTCCATCAATGACCAGCCCGTGCAATTGCGTCCTTTTCGTTATCTTCAAGAAAGCGTTCCTGTGCTTGCCGCCGGCATTCCGGAGGACCGGAAAATAAAATTGTTTTATAATGTCCAGCATGATATTCATCATATCAAACAGAACGGTTATGTGGAGGCGCCGGTGCGCATTCATGCCATTTTGCGCGAGTTGGGCAAACAACAATTATGTGTATATGCGCGCAGCGGCCACTTTCCGGAAAAATATATTACGGCGGTACACGCCGCCGGGTTTTATCACTACCTCAAGCGGGTCAGCCTGTCCTTGTCGGGAATGAAATCCATTTATCCCTATGTGTTTCCCGTGCGCAATCCTCATCGGCCGCCTCATGAATTGGCCATTCGGGCGGGGTATTACTGCATGGATACCTTTACCCCGATCAACCGCAATGCTTTTTTGGCGGCACGGGGCGCAGTGGATTGCGCGCTCAGCGCCGCCCAGGAGCTCGTTCAGGGCAATGCCCTGGCCTATGCCTTGGTGCGGCCGCCCGGGCATCATGCTGAGAAGAATCTGTTCGGCGGATTTTGTTATCTCAATACCACGGCTGTGGCCGCGGCCTATCTGAGCCGGTACGGCAAGGTGGCCGTTGTGGACATTGACTATCACCACGGTAATGGCCAGCAGGATATTTTTTACGACCGGGCCGATGTGCTGACCATCTCTATTCATGGTCATCCCAATGTGGCCTTCCCTTACTTCACAGGCTTCAAGGACGAGAAAGGTTATGGTCCGGGACTGGGGTACAACTGGAATTATCCCTTACCGGAAACCATTACCACTGAGATGTATCAAGACACCCTGCAGCAGGCTATTCATAAAATAACCCGCTTTAATCCGAAATTTCTGGTCATTGCTTTCGGAGCGGATACGGCCAAAGGCGATCCTACCGGTTCTTGGCCTTTCATTGGCCATGATTTTCATCGCCATGGGCATAGGCTGGGCCGGCTGCATTATGCCACCTTGGTGGTGCAAGAGGGTGGTTATAGGATACGTACGCTGGGACAGAATGTGGCCAAATTTATTCAGGGGTTGTGGGAAGGGTATTACAAAACCAGAGGGGCCTAGTGAAGTTCGTGGATCTTTTTCAGCAAGTCGAGGCGGTTTTGGATCTTGACTTTTTGGAAGATCTTGTTAATTTGATTGTTCAGCATGTCTTTGGGCAGATTCATTTCCCGGGCGATTTCTGCATTCATTTTTCCCGCCAAAATATTTTCAATGATGGCTTCTTCGTGGTCGGAAAGCTGGTGAACGCGTTTAAAAGCTTGGATGGCCGACTTGGTGGCCAGCGAATCACCGGGGGCGTTGAATTTAAACAGCAGGGAGAGCCCATTCCAGAGTAGAAAAATCATGGGAAAACTATAGGTAAGGCCCGGCCAGGCTGGCCAAGCAGCGGTGGCTTCGGCGTAAATGACCAGGCTGACCAGCACAAAAAAGACCACCATGGCCAGCTTTAAAAAAGTGGAGGAAGCTTTAATTACAGCGTCACGGTTTTGATAAAGTACGGCTGCGGAAAAAAGTGCGGCCAGGCCCAAAGCCAAATAAGCCATAAATACAGGAAAGGTGGCCATGGCCTGAACCGGCCAGAACCAAAGCAGTACCGTCATCAGCGAGGTGACAACCGCGGCATTGGAAAATACGTAATGCCACTGACTGGCAGCCGGGTGATAATACAGAGAGAGGACTAAATTGGGCAAAGCCCAGACCAGCATAGAGCAACTTAGAATCACGGTTGACTGCGTTAGCCGTCCCAGCACCAGGCCTGGAAAGGCGTGTTGGGTGTAATGGGCTACCGTAGTGGTCACCAGCAAGGCACTCAGCCCGATTAAAAAGAACAGATAATGGTAGCACAGCCTGCGCCCGGAATCGCGATAGGTCTGGAAAAAATAATAGAAAGTCAGCCCGCCGGATAACAATGCTGCTGCGTATAGGGCCAAGGTTAAAGTTGGGGTCATCGCTTAATAGCTGCCTTTTTAAGAAATAATTACATGGACATTACTATAACAGAAAACGCCGGGGGAACGAATAAAAATTGGCCACACCAGGCTAACTCATTATCGGAAGCAAGGCTCCGAAAAATAAAAGGATATTTTAATTATGGCACCTTCAGATGAGCTGTATCGTAAAAAATTAAGTGTTGTGCCGCCCTTTACTTTTGATCAGGCCACGGCCGAGGTTTTTGACGACATGGCGAGCCGGTCCATTCCCTTTTATCACGAATTGCAGGCTTTTGTGGCGGCAGCAACGGCATGCTATTACCAGGACAACACGCGCATTTATGACTTGGGCTGCTCCACCGGCACCACGGTCCTGGCTATGGACCAGGCCCTGCAGCAACCGTACGAGCTGGTGGCAGTGGACAAGTCGCCCCACATGATCCGACTGGCCCAACAAAAATGCCGTCATCTGAAGTCTGTACACTGGCTGGCGCAGGGCGTTGAAGACACGCCTTTGAGCGAAGCTTCGGTGATCAACGCAGCCTATGTCCTGCAATTTGTAGACCCGGACCAACGGCCCGGCCTGCTGGAGCGCATGGCCGCAGCCTTGGTGCCCAAGGGGATATTGATTGTGTCGGAGAAGACCGGCAGTGACGATTCCCGGCTCAATGCGCTCATGACCGATCATTATTACCGTTTCAAAGCGCGGCAAGGCTACAGCACTCTGGAAATCGAACAAAAAGAACTAGCTCTCAAATCGATCCTGATTCCCTTTACTGTGACCCAGATGGAAGCACTTTTTTCTAAGGCCCGGTTTAGGGCCTGGCATCCGGTCTTTAAATTCATGAATTTTACGACCTGGGTGGTTTTCAAATGATCGAAACCTTTACAAAGAATTCCTTGTTTGTCCAGGAAGACCAACGGCAAAAACGGTGGGCCGTGCCCTATCATTATGAAGCGCTCAACAGCCGGGTGGAACAGTTGATCATTGCCCAAGCGCCGTGGATACGCGGGCAGGTTGTCCTCGATCTGGGCTGCCACTTTGGCACCTTTGCCTATGCGGCCTGGCATCATGGCGCCCAGCGGGTGCTGGGGTTGGACAGCGAGGCCGGTCTGATTGAACAAGCCAATCGTTTGTTCGACCATTACCAGGTGCCGTCATCTGCCTATGCTTTTGAAGTTCAGGAGGCGCTGGCAGCTTTGGAGATCATGGCGCCGGACAGCGTGGATACCGTGCTGTGCCTGGGTCTCTTTTACTACCTGCCTGATCCCTTGCGGGCTTTGCAGCTCATGGCCAAGGTGGCCAGAAAGGCCATTATCCTCGATACCTTTACCGTGTACTATGCGGCCACAGTGGCCAAGGATAGGGAAGCGTTTTTGGCAGGCACCAACCCGGCCAGCTTTCAACTGCCTCTGGTTTACTATCCTCTTACCCGGTCGCAGAAAAAAGATTATCATTTGCCTCCGGCCACGCAAAATGCCAAGGGCGAGGATTTAAGCCAGCTGGCGTTGCCTACAATACCGGCTTTGGAACAGTTTTTCAGGATATTAAATCTGCGCAGCCACCGGCTCTCGTGGAAGGCCTACTGCCGGCCTCAGGTGCCCACCTGGCAGGCTTTTGGCGAAGTCAGCGTGAAGCGCACGTCCCATTGGGCTGATGTCTATGGCAATGGCATCCGCGTGGCCTACGTGCTGAGCAAGGCTTAGGTTCTGTGCCCAAGACATTCACATTTAAAGTAGAGATGGCCCTCTTATATAATTACTTCGAATTAGGTGCCATCCACGCTTTTGTTCCTCCAACACAAAAGAGTAAAGATATTTTGCATAAGCAAATATTGTGAGTTAAAATTTATCGATTTTAGTTGAAATTGGGATAGTTGGTTTGGCTTCAAGTGGCTGATAGAAAAAATGCGCTGGCCCAAGGGATTTTAGGGAGGTTATATGAAAAAAATCAAGATTACGGAAGAACGCTATTTACCTTCAGAACGCTATGTGGATTATGAACATTGGCACCGCTATTATTGGATTCTTGATATGGCAAAAGATAAAAAAGTACTTGATATTGCCTGCGGCGAAGGTTATGGCAGCAACATTATGGCCGATGCTGCCAGGGAAGTTATTGGCGTTGATTTGGACGAAGAGACTATTAACGAGGCAAAATCGCGATATAAAAAGCCCAATATTCGCTATTTGGCTGGTTCAGCCACCCAAATTCCACTCGCAGAGAATAATAGCTTTGATCTGATTGTCTCCTTTGAAACCTTGGAACATATTGGTGAGCAGCAACAAGTTGTTTTTTTAAATGAAGTTAAACGACTATTAAAGCCAGAAGGCGTTTTTATAGTATCAACACCTGACCGGAATAATTACGGCGGAAATCCTTTCCATAAAAGGGAATTTACCGAAAATGAATTTGTTGATTTTATTAAAGGTTATTTTAATTACTTGTCCTTGTTTGGACAGAAAAGCTATTTTATGTCTTATATCTTCCGAAAAGACGGGGTTGTACCTATAAAAGAATGCAGGGTCGTTTCGGGTGAAAAGAACAGGTTGTCACTTACCCAAGAAGCCTTACAACCCACTTTGATGCTCGCACTATGCTCCGACCAGGAAGCCGCCGTAGCAACAGTAAACCAACCTTGTGTGTTGCTGGATGTTAAAGACAGTTACATGGTCAAATTAAGAAGACCTTTTATGCAGAAGGTGAAAGAAAAATTAAAACGTACTTTTTTTGGAGAGAAAAAATAGTTTTGGGGGGCATATTTATGCAGGGATTAAACTCAGGAGACGCTAAAATAATTTCAAGCCACTTTTCTTGGCGGCAGAGCATCATTAAGGTTGCCGTAACCGTAATAGTTTTTCTTGGCATCAGTAGAAGCCTAACTGCATTTATCGATAATCAGTCCGCCGATATTGTGGTGGGCCAACCGGATATGCAAACCATTGCCGCAGGAACAACGTCGCAAAAATATGACTATCCCTATGCACCTTTTCTAGCCGGCAACAAACTATTTGTTGCCGATCATAGTAACAACCGCGTTCTGATCTACAATAGTATTCCATCCGCCAATTATCAGGCGGCCGATGTGGTGGTAGGCCAGATTAATTTTACGGCTAAATTGGAAAATCAAGGCGGCGGGCCAACGCCGACAACGCTTTATAATGCCCAGGGTATTTGGGCCAGCAATAATAAGCTGATTATTGCTGACTTCAGAAATAATCGCGTCCTTATCTATAATTCGATACCAAGCACAAATGGTGCTAGTGCTGACGTTGTGATTGGCCAGCCCGATATGTACAGTAATCAGCCCAACCAAGGACAACTAAATCCCGCAGACAATACCTTATATTATCCAAAAGCTGTGTGGAGTGATGGGACAAAACTGTTGATTGCCGATGCAATGAATAATCGAGTCCTGATATTTAACAATATTCCTACCAACAATAATTCATCGGCAGATTTTGTGATTGGGCAAGCCGATATGACTACTAGTGACAGCGGATGTTCTGCTTCCGCAATAAAAGCTCCAGGCGACGTGAGAATATATAATAGCAAACTATTTTTATCAGACCCTACTAATAACAGGATTCTTATATTCAACTCTGTCCCCACCAGCAACGGTGCTTCTGCCGACTTGGTGGTTGGACAAGTAGATATGAATCATGGAGGGATAAATCAGGGAATGGGTACAGGAAGTTGTACCAGCCATTCATTATCCAGCCCAGAGAGATTTTTTGTCGGCAATAATAAGTTGTTTATAGCAGATGGGGGCAATAATCGGGCGCTTATCTATAATCAATTGCCAACAGCGAATAATCCAGCTGCTGATATTGTAATTGGTCAACCGGATATGATTAGTAGTGCAGCCAACCAAGGAGGAACAGCAGATGCCAACACCATGGCTGGCATCAGCGGTATTTTTGTTTATAATTCAAAACTATTCACGACCGAGAGGCTGAATAATAGACTGCTCATTTATAATGACCAGTTCATTTTGACCGCGAGTTACCCAAACTATGTGGCAACCGGTCAGACCATTAAATTGAAATTAACGGGGATGAGTTTTATTGAGCCCTTCACAGTTCGTGTTTTTGCAAATACGGTGGACCTGCCTATTTTGAATATGGCCAAAACCACGGAACATTTGGCAGAAGTCGATGTTAATGCCGGTAGTGCTGCACCAGGATATTATAACGTGCAGATGTCGGCCGGCAGTCAAACAGAACAGTTGACCCAGGCGATGCTGGTGCTTAAAAAGAGTATCCCCCCCTTGGGTTCGGCTATTAATCCAGTGAAATCACTTGGTGCGTCGGCATTAAGCGGAACCCTGGGCTCGATTAGTGTGGGTGATGCCGATAATGACGGTGAAAATGAATTGATTGTGGCCAACCGCAATCTTTATCTGACTAAAATAGACTATCTAGTGAACGGCTGGCAAAGCAGCACCCTACCTAATGGAAGCTCAGGAGAAAACTATGTTGCCAGCTTCGTGGTGGATGGAGATCATGACCATGCCAAAGAAGTCTTTGCTGGGTCAGTCAACAATCACTTATATGCTCTCAAAAGCCCTGCTTGGGACAAGACCGATATGGGGGCTGCTACAGATGATATTATTTGTCTGGAAGCCGGTGATGGCAACAATGACGGATGGGTAAAGATTTATGCGGGCACCAGCTCAGGCGAGCTTTATCAATTCACAAAAGAGACGGCAACTTCTTCATGGCAAAAGGAAATGATGGGGACGCCGTCCGGCGCCCAGGAAGTTAAAGCGATCGCTTGGGGCGATGCGGACGATAACCAGCAATTTGAAGTCTATACAGCCAATGCGAATGGGAATATATATCAATACACATTCAACGGCCTAACATGGGATATAAATTCAATTGGTTCAAAAACCAGCGCCATGGTCAGCGTTGCAGTCGGTGATCTCGACGGGGATGGGCAGGTGGATGTTTACGCTGCTAATGAGAACGGCCAGGTTTATGAATATACTAAAACCATCTCCAGTTGGACCGAAACCACCATAGCCGAAGCCCCGGAAAGATTGTCGGTGATGAAGTTAAGCGACAGCGACAATAATGGCAAGGATGATTTGACCGCAGGTAGTCAGGAAGGCGCTGTTTATAAAATCAAGTATGAGAACAGCTCCTGGCACGCTGATAAAATAGCTGATACCCAATCCAATATTATCTCCGAGGCTATTGGCGATGGTGATAATGATTATCAAAATGAAGTTTATTTACTGGACGACCAGAATAATATTTACGAAATTCAAACCTTGGATCAGGTAGCACCCACACCAACCCCCACCCCAACAGCCACCGTTACCCCTACCCCGATCAATCTTGAAGGTTTTGACGGTCAATTAATCAGTAAAAAGTTTGTCTATACCGCTCCCAATCCAGTGAGAGGCAACAATGCCAACTTTACAGTTTACGTCAAGGCAGCTTGTACGCTGGAAGTCCAAGTCTATACCACTTCGCATCAAAAGGTCATGACCTTTAACCTCGAGTGTCCCACAGCTGGGTTTCATCACAAACAAGTCTATATGGGCAATCTGGCCAACGGGGTTTATCTGTTCTTGGTGAAAGCCAAAGACGAGTATGGTAAAAGTGAAAGGGTGATTAAGAAGATAGCGTTGATCAAATAGTGATGAAGGCCATGGTGGCTTTCGACGCTATTGGCCGGTCGCAATTATGGGGAAGAGATAGGCTGTTATGATGCAAGCGTTTGTAAGGTGGTTTTCCACGACCACAACTTGCTAAATTGTGCACTATCGTCGATCACCATTTGTTTGTCATCCCGTACTCAATCAGGAATTTAGCAGCTAGTTAAAAGTTTAAATGGATTCCGGCTAAGAGCATGCCGGAATGACGACTATGGGAATAAGTGCCAGCCATGTATTCTCCTGGCGGGCTCTGCAACTCATGACCAAAGTGCCCAGATAAGCGATGACGTTGATACCTTACTGCCTTGTATGCGGCCACAGTGGCCAAGCAAGGACAGGAAACCTTTTTGGCAGGCACCAAGGCCGAGGTAAAACACGCCTCCCATTGGGACGATATTTACGACAATGGCATCCGCGCGTCCTAGGTGCTGACCAAGCCCCGTTTAACCTAGATTAATTTCTCCAGTTCCTCAATATACCCTTCAATCACCTTGAGGCTTTTCTCCCAGAACGCGCGCTGATGAATGTCCGCGCCCACCACCGCCGTGATACTGGCCGGATTAGTGGAAGAGCCCAGTTCCAGCAATTGCCGGAAACGGGGTACAAAAGCCGCACCCTGTTCGCGGTACTGCTGATACAAGGCCAAGACCAGCAGATTGGCGAAATTATAAGCATAGACGTAAAAAGGATAAGCAAACAGATGGGGAATGGCCGACCATTCCCAGCGGTATTCGTCGGGCATGATCACACTGTTGCCGAACATACGCTGCAGTTCCGCGGCGTAAAGGTCGCATAGCCCTTCGGGGCTCATTAATTCGCGGCCAATGGCGCCATGGGCTTGCAACTCAAATTGGGAGAACATGTTCTGCCGGTGGGAGGAGGCAAAAATATCCTCCAATTTATTGGTGAGCAGGGACAAGCGTACTTTGGGGTCCTGTTCGGTTTTGAGCAGGTAATCAGTAAGCACCATTTCAGAGAAAATAGAGGCGGTCTCCGCCAAAGGCAAAATGGCGTGATAGTTGAAAAGATTTTGACCCTGGCTGACCATGGCGTGAATGGCGTGCCCCAGTTCATGAGCCAGCGTGGCCACGTCCCGCAGACGGCCCGTGAAATTGAGCAGCACATAAGGATCAAGGCCGGGTACGGACGAGGAACAAAAAGCCCCGCCCCGTTTGGACGGTTCTACGGGTGCGTCAATACGGCGGCGTTCAAACATGCGCAGGGCTTTGCTGTGGAAATCCTCGTCAAACCCATGGAAAGCAGTCAGCACCAACGCTTTGGCTTCCTCCCAGGTGTAGCGTTTATCGGCCTGAGGCAGAGGTGCGTAAATATCAGCCAAGGTCATGTCCGGCATGGCCATGAGCTTCTTCTTGAGCTCATAGTAGCGCTGTACCAGGGGGTAGGAGCTGACCGTGGCCTCATGCAAGACACGGACTGACTCATCACTGAGGTCGTTGCCCACATTGCGGCGGCTGATGGGCGTGGCGTAGCCGCGCAATTCCCCTTCTAGGGCGTAACTTTTCACGATGGCATTAAAACAATTGCCAATGACCAGCTGGTGCTCGGCATAGCGCGACAGAAACAGGTGCATGGCCTCGCGGCGCACCCTGGGATCCGCATGCTGGCGCAGGGCCCGCAGTTCGTCACCATTGAGCACCTTTTTTTCACCGTCCACTTCAAAGTCAAAACGGAAGGAAGAAACCAGCTGTTCGTAAAGGGTGTAAAAAGCCTGGCTGCCGGTGAGATCTTTGAGGTTGTTGAGGCGCTCTTCTTTTTCGGAGAGATCGTAGCGCGCCGTTTCCACCTTGCGTTTCAGATAATAGGCCAACTCTGACAGCCGGGGATTATCAGCATAGGTTTGAGCTTGCTCCTGCGACAGCTGGCCCAATTCAAGGTCAAAGAACACCAGCTGGTTGCCGATCTTGGCCAACCGTTCATTCACTTTGGCTTCAAAGGCTTTTAACTTGTCATTGCCTGTATCCACGGCAAAGAGCAGTGAGGCGAATTGCTCGGCTTTATACAGCCCGGTCAACAGAGCTTCTAATTCGGAAAAAGCTTGGCGCAGTTGCTCTGCGGTCAGCTCTTTAACCTTGCCTTTATAAGTTGCTTCGAAGGTTTGACTTTGAGTTTCAGCTGAAGTTAATATAGCCTGCAGTTTAGGGTCTTCCGGATCAGTATAGAGTTCCGATAAGTCCCAGCGTATGGCTTCAGCGCCTGTTGTGGTCATGTGATAATCCTTTCTGTGCCAATGATGAGGCTAGACTATCATAGCCGGAAAGGGAAAACAAGCCGGCAGGAAAGAATAGGCGCGGAAGCGGCTAGCGGTGCTGTTAGGGAAGACGGACGATCTGGCTGTGGTATACCGTTTGATCGGGTAACTGAACTTCAAAGCAATTGAAAATAATATAACGCTGGCCGGAGGAAGTGTTCCAGTTGTGTTGAATTAATCGGCGCAAGGTGCCGTCGCGATTAAACTGGACGGTCAATCTGGCCTTTTGACCATTAAACCAACCGTCGGCGTTCAGACCATGGCTGAAGGGAGGACGATCATCAGTGGTGGTGGCGAAAACAAACACGATTTGATGGCGCAGGTGCTTGGGTCCGCTATGTTTGTTGATAATCACTTGGATGGGCACTGCTTGGCCGCTGTTTTTATCCAGACGGTAATGAACTTCTGCTTGGAAATGACAGCCGTGGAATTGGCTGTGCTCAAAGGGTTGTGCTGAAGATGGCAGGCCATGGCCGGGTTCGATGGTAAGATCATTGGTGGAAGCAAATCCATTGGCCACAGCCGGACAGGAAGCATTTATTGCATAAACCTGGTTGCCCAGCAGCAGAGTTAAGAGCACGACTACAACGCCAAGCCGATCAGATGAAATCATGACAGCACTCCGTGAGGGTGAAGTTCTCTTTCTCAGTGATGCCAAAGGGTTGTGTTAACCAATAGTGTTAATTGACGGCCATAGGGTTCCATTTAAATGGACCAAGATTCGGCTACCAAGTGTTCTGGAAGGCACTTGGCTTTTTTATACCTATGGCTATAAAGGTCTTTCCCAAGGCTGCTGACAGTGTCCAAATTCTATCTAGCCGCGTCTGAGGCGATATCAAAAATGAGATCTCTCCATTTTAGAGACAACCTTTAAATCCATTTTTTAAAAAATGTAGTGACCAAGTGCTGTAAAATTGATGAAAAAAGAATTACTGAATTAAGTTTATGCCATAAGGGGAAACATTAAAGTTTTAAACTACTTTTTTAGGAAACGAACAGTAACATGGTGGGCTACATTTTAATACTTAGTGTGTCACCATTCGAAAGTAATTTAAATATAAGGATAATCGCCATGTTATTAAATTAACCTGATTTTAAGCCCTTGCGGTGTGTCTGCTTACCAGCAATGGCGATGATTTTTTATAGTTCAAAGCATAGCATTGCAAGCAGGCCATTCAAGAATGCCAAAACCGTCATGTTCAGGCCGGTTGCCAAGAGTACAAGCAGAATTCCGTCGAGAGCAATCAAAGACCGGATAAAGGTTGGCCAAAATGGTTTAAATGAATTAAATGATTATGCTGAAAGGGAATAAAAAAAAATATTAATAAATATATTTAAATTAAAGAAATTAAATTTCATATAGTTTTTGTTTTTAAATTATTTTACTAAATAGCATTGTGGTAAAAAGAGAAGCTTATTTTGGATCTATAGTCTGGACAATAGACTGAATGGCCAAATAGGCGGTTGACCAGCAAGCCTGAAGATCATAACCACCAGTGTCGCCGTCAATATCCAAAACTTCCCCTGAAAAAAACAGGGCAGGACAAATTTTCGAACACATGGTCTTAGAATCAACTTCATCAAGCGTTACGCCTCCTGCCGTAACCATGGCAATGTTAAACCCGCCTATTTCAGCGATAGAGAGTCTGAACCCACCTAGATGGTCCACCAAGATATTGACCCCTTTGCGGCCCAATTCCGCCAAAGACGATAACGGTCTGGACAGCAGATGATCCATGAGACTTTCTCGCAAGGCTTTGGACACAGGCACTGCTTTCATCAAGGCACGGATTTTTTTTTGCGGTGCGTGCTCCAGGTCATGAAGCCAGTGGTCACGCAGGGCTTGGCGATGATGAGGTGCCAGGAAATGAAGTACCACCTCATCACCAGGGCTGGCCCAGCGGCTGAGATGGAGAATAACAGGACCGGACAGCCCGGTGTGGGTAAAGAGCATGGGTCCGGTTAAGGTTTTGATTTTTCGACCTTCGTGATAGAGGCTGACACTGATAGCTTCAAAAGAAGTGCCGGCCAACTGGGAAAATAAAAATGGACGTATGACTATAGGCGACAGTCCCGGCCGGGGCTGCACAAGGTGATGACCCAGACGTTGAGCCAAGCCGTAACCGTCACCAGTGGATCCGGTTTGCGGAAAGCTTTGGCCGCCGGTAGCCAAAAGCACGGAGCGGGCAAGATAATGACCTTGGTCAGTAATAACCTCCATGCCTTCCTGGTGAGTGGCCAAACGGATGACTTTCTCGCGACAATGGAGGCTGTCCGCGGGCAAGTACTGGACCAAGGCGTCTCTGAGATCGCGCGCTTTTCTGGATGTAGGAAAAACCTTACCCGTAGCAGGCATGGTCACCAGCTTAAGGCCCAGCGATTCAAAAAAAGCCATAGTCTCACTATTGGTATGGCTCAGCAAGGCGGGCTTTAAAAAGCGGCTATGGTCTCCATAGCAGGTTAAAAATTCCCGGATAGGGCGATCGTTGGTGAGGTTACATTGACCGCTTCCGGCAAGAAGCAATTTCTTGCCGGGCTCCTCCATCTTTTCCAGTAACAGGGTGTTTAATCCCAGATGCTGGGCGTGTACGCCGGCATAGAGTCCACTGGCTCCGGCGCCAACGATGATAAGATCATAGATGACGGTCATGGGTGTTCCTTTACTAATCAATGCCAATCCCCAATGATTGAAGGTGGATCATTATCCATGGCCAGCGGGGGGCGGTCAAGCTGACAAAAGAGCCGACCGAAGGGAAAAGGGATAAGGCTGTTAAAAAATAAATTTAAAAAAAATGTAAAAAGATTCTGCCCCAAACCCTCTTATAGAAAGTAGCGTCATCAAGACTAAGGGGGAGGACATGAAAAAAGAACAATTAACAGCATTGGCGGCGGTCGTACTAATGCTGGCCATACCACAGTGGCTGGCTGCAGAGCAGCAGGATTATGCAGCAGGAAAAGTGGCCGGACCTTTATTAGCTGTTGGCCTGGGGGCCAGGCCCGCAGGCATGGCCGAAGCCTTTACAGCCGTGGCCAATGATTATCATGCTACCTTATATAATCCCGCTGGCCTGGCCTTTTGTTCACAAAGCCAAGCAGGAATGTTGCATGCCTTTTATCTGGAACAAACAGCCATTGAGTATGCCGGGGCAGTATATAAAACCGGTAAGCAGCAAGCCGTGGGATTGTCAGCCGCTTATTTGAACTATGGCAGTATAGACAAATTGGGGATAGACAGCAATGGCCAGCCGGAAGCATTAGGATCATTTTCGCCTTTTGACCTGCTGGTGGCAGGCTCTTTTAGCCATGGTGTCCTGTCTTTTCTTTCCGCCGGTCTTACGGTGAAATATTTCCAACAAACCATTGATACGGTCACCTATTCCACCTTGGCAGGGGATGTGGGCGTACTTATGCAACCTGGCCTGATGGGATTGACTGCGGCCGTGGTCATTAAAAATGTGGGCACGCCCATCGCGGACTTTAACCTGCCCTTAAAAGCGGTGGTGGCCGCGGCTTATACCCTGCCTGTGAAAATAACAGAAAAAGACCAATGGTTGGTGGATGTGGACCTCGATGTACCTCTGGGCGAGGTGCGACCAGTGGCCGTAAAAATGGGAACCGAGTATTGGTACAACCATCTCCTCGCCCTGCGGGCCGGCTATAAATTGTCCGATAAAGGCGGGCTCGATGACACAACCGGGCTTACCGTGGGCGCCGGTTTGGCCTATGGACTTATTCAGATTGATTACGCCCTGGTCAGCTTTGGGGAATTGGGCTTAACCCACCAAATGGCCTTATCTTTAAATTTCTAGCAGTCATTTGCAAAGGGACAGTTACCTTTTTACACCGGCCTTGCGGTGAACCGAACACCTTTAATCACGTTTAATCAGGAGGGAAGACAATGTTAAAAATTGCATGCCATGCTTTAGCTTCGTTTTTTAGATATTTATGGCCAGTGGTTTTTCTGCTGGCCGCCACGCTGGGACCGGTCCAAGCCGAGTCATTCAGTCAAAGGGTGCGCTGCGGTCATGACCAGTCCTATACGGATTCACACGGCTATGTGTGGCAGGCGGATCAGGCTTATGCTCAAAGCCAGAACCAGTATAAGTGGGGGTACTTGTCCGGGGATCATCCCGCCCAATTTGACAGTTATGAATTGGAAAACACTCTCGACTGGCCTTTATACCAGCAGGAACGCTGGGGCAACGGGACCCAGGCGCCGGCTTACCGTGTTGATGTACCCGGGCCGGGCACTTATTATGTCAAGCTGCTCTTTTCGGAAATGTATTTTGGAGTACAAGATTCAAGTGGCACGGGCATCGGCCGGCGCATTTTTAATGTCAGCATCAACGGCAATCAGGTTTTGACCCATTTTGACATTATGGCAGAAACCGGCGGCCGGGCCTTGCGGGCGGTGGTGAAACCCTTCAAGGTCACGGTGACCGGCGAGGGCACTTACAGCAATACCATTGTTATTGCCACCGGCAGCATCGTTGAAAATCCCAAAATTAATGCGATTGAGGTGACTGCTGGGCCAAGTTTGACCGACGCCATGGATGCCTACACCACGGCTGATCCCACCGGCGGGGAAGCGTTCCGGCTCAATTGCGGCGGCACCAAAAGTGTGGATAGTACAGGCAAGCTCTGGATGACGGATGAGGCTTTTGCCTCCCAAAACCGGTGGGGCTATGAGAACGGCACGGTTAAAACCGTGGAAAGCACCGAGCCGGATCATAACCGAATGGTCACCTGGCGCGAGGGCCATGAACAAATGCATTATCGTTTTAACCTGCCCAATGGAGCTTACCAGGTCAGACTTTATTTCCAGGAGAATACCTACCATCAGTCTGGACAGCGCGTGTTTGACGTAGCGGTCAACGGGCAACCGGTAGCCTCGCATCTGGATGTGTTCCAGGCTGCCGGTTTCCAGACACCTTATGAGGTGCAAACCGGCCTTCAAGTCAACCATGAGACCCTGGACATCAGTTTCCCTCATGTCAGTGTGGGTGCGGCCATGATCAATGCGATTGAGGTGGACGCGCTTAATGTCAGCAACGAGGCCTTCCTGGATTTTGTGGAACGAAAAAGCCTGTCTTATTTTATACCTCAGGATAATGAACGCAGCGGTGTTAACCCGGCCAATGGGCTGGTCAGCGACCGGCTTCACAACCAGTTTGACGGTTACTGGAGCAACGCCAGCACGGCGGCTGTGGGATTTGGCTTGGGCGCCCTGGCGGCCGGTATGTCACGGGGCTGGATCCCGCCAAGCGCGGCGGAGGAACAGGTCACCACCATCTTACGCACCCTTGCACAGGCGGCGCCTTTTACCACCGGCCAGGAAACAGGTCTGGTCCACAAGGAGGGATTTTTCTTTCACTTTTTGGACATCCAAACCGGACAGCGGTCCGCAGACTCGGAATTGTCTTCCATTGATTCGGCCATCCTGTTGGCCGGCGTAGCTACGGTGAGGCAGGCGTTCACTTCCGCGTCCATACAGCAGGATAGCGCGACTATTTTAGACCGGGTCAACTGGCCCTGGTTTACCAACCAGCAAGCGCAGGGCATGGTGGCCATGCACTGGAACCCTGAAAGCGGATTTGAACCATGGACCTGGGACGGATATAATGAAGGCGCCCTGATTTATTTGATGGGCACCGGTGCTTCCCATCCGGTTTCACCGGCAGCCTGGTGGCATCAAGCGCAGGTCTGGCGCCAGGAGTTTAATCAGGTTTATATGACGGACAAGCAGGATGCACCGCCGCTCTTTCGCCAGATCTATCCTCAAAGTTTCATCGACCTGCGCCAAAGCAGTGATGCCAAAAATGATTATTTTCTCAACAGCCAGCAGGCGGCAGCAGCCAACCGGCTTTTTTGCCAGGCCAACAGCAGCCACCCAACCTATGCCCAGGGCGGCTGGGGGCTGACCTCTGGGGATGGCCCTGTGCCCGGTGCGCCCGGGTCAACCTTTAGCTACCGTGAGTACAAACCTCAGGCCGGCAGCAACGATGGCACGGTCAATCCCAGCATCGTGGCCGCGGCTATACCTTTTTATCCCGAGCAGTCCATTGCCACCTTGCGCAAGATGTATTTTCAATATAAGCACTTTCTGTGGGGGCGCTTTGGTTTTGCCGATGGGTATAATCTGGACGCCCCTCAAAGCCTGGATGCCCAAGCCAGGAGCGGGCAGGGTTGGGTGGGTCCCGATGTAATTGGGATCGACCTTGGGTCCATGGTGATGGGCATTGAAAATTACCGGACTGGTTTCATTTGGGCCAGTACCAATGCCTACGCTCCCATCACAGAAGCCAAACAACAAATGGGCTTCAATAAAAGCTTGATCGATAATTTTGATCAAGATGCCCGTTTAAATGATACCCCTGATCAGCGTGACGGCCAATGGTGGAGCCCCAGCCCGCAAACCTATGCCATGACCACGGAAAACTATATCGCCGGCAACACCAGCCCCCTCTTGAGAATCGACTTTAACAAGGGCGCTGGCAGCGAGTGGGATTACGTGGTGCTCGGTGATTTGACCAACCCTGCCAATCTTAGCTATGTGATGGGTTATGATCAGTTTCGCTTTCGGGCGCATGGACAAACCACAGTGCTGCTTAAATTCCGGGATCGTTATGGCAAAGAATCACCGGACTCGGGCATCCTCACCATCAATGCCCCTGATTCTTGGCAAACCGTAACCTGGGATCTTCAACATATCGACTGGGGCGAGTGCAACCCCAGGGAGATCAAGGACATTCTCTTTTTCATCAAGCCCGGACAAACGGGACAGGGCACACTGCAACTTGATGATATTGAAATGGATAAGACCAATGCAGCGACGCCCACCCCGTCACCTACGCCGACCATGACCAGGACAGCCACCCCTACGCCGACCGCGACGCCTTCCTGCACCCCTGGTGGCCTCAAGTATAATACCTTCTTCGGCGGGTCGGGCAAGGATACGATCAATGATATGCTGATGCAAGGAGACAAACTCTACGTGGTGGGTGAAACCACTTCTACCGACTTACCCATTACCAGCAATGCCCTGGACAAGCACAATAACGGCACGGAGCCCAACCGCGTGGACGGATTTTTGGCCATCTTCCGTGACAATGGTCAAACGCTGGACCTGCAATACTGTACTTATTTGGGGGGCAGCAGCCAGGATAGCATTATGGGCATCAAGCTCGACCACCAGGGCAATATTTACTTGACCGGTGCTACCTGGTCACCTGATTTTCCTGTGACAGCAGGCGCCTACAATACCACCATCCATGGCGCCTACTCCCCGCGGGACGCTTATCTGGCCAAGTTGGACCCCACTGGCAGCCGGTTGCTGTACAGCACCTTTCTCGGAGGCCCCAATTGGGATTATGGTTTCTGCTTGGATATGGAAGAACCTGATGTGGTTTATATAGGTGGATTCACCCACGGTAGTTTTCCTGTCACCGCTGGTGCGGCTCAAACTCAGTTTGGAGGCTATGGTGACGGGTTCGTAACCAAATTCGATATTGGCGCCAACAGACCGGTTTATTCCACCTATGTAGGCGGCAACTGGTGGGAACCAGTTGCCTTTCTGGCCGTCAAACAAGGCAAGGTTTACCTGGCCAATGGGACCCAATCGACCAACTTCCCCATGGCGGGCAACTATTGGGACGATGTTAATAATGTGCCCTATCCCAACAGTGGGGGCGGAGATGCCACCTTCGCGGTGCTCAGCGCAGACGGTTCTCATTTTGAATTCAGTACCTACCTCGGTCCTGAAAACGATCACCTCGATACGGCCTTCACCGGCTTGGCCATTGATGACGACGGCACGATATACGCAACAGGGTACACTTATGAACCCGATTTCCCCATGATTAACACTCCTGGTCAAGCCAGCTTTGCCGGGGTCAAAGACGGCATTCTGGTCAAGATCGTTCCTGGTGCTGACAATGCTACCTATACTATTGCCTATACCCGTTTTCTGGGCGGTGATGGTGAGGATCAATGTAAGGCGATTGCTCTTGGCAATGATCATGACCTATGGATTTACGGCACCACGAAATCTGCCAACTTCCCGGAGGCCGGGCACTCCGTCAATGACAGTGATTTGTTTGTACTCAACCTCACCAGAGAGGGACAGATACGCTGGGGCAAGCGCATTGGAGGTTCGGCCGATGAAAGCGGCAGCCATCAGCATCTGGGTATTAGCTTCAATCAGCGGGGTGACTTAATTCTGGGCGGCAATACGGCGTCGTCCGATTACCCTGTTTCCTCCCAGGCCTTTCAGAAAATTTACGGTGGCGGAGCCTTGGATGGTGTGATTGCCAGTATCGGTGATCTTAACCTGCTCACAGCCACCCCTACGCCTGGTGTCAACACCGATCCTGTGATCGACAACTTTGACAATGACCACAGCCTGGACAATGCCATGAATGAAAACGACAGTGAATGGCAGCAAGCTAACGGACCGATCACAGCCGCCTTGGTGGAGAATGTCAAGGGCAACAATACCAGCTTGTTGAAGGTGGACTACAACAAACCCAATGATGATTGGTCCAGTTTGGAAAATAAAATGTATCTTGAACGGGGAGACCAGACTAATTTTTCCACCACCACTAAAATCAGCATGCGCGTCCTGGGGACGGTGGATCTGTTGCTCAAGTTCAAGGATTTCAATGATCAACAGTCCGGAGATATTCAGACCATCAGTGTCCAAAATCCCGACACTTGGCGTGTGATCACTTTTGACTACAGTGCTGTCAATTGGCTCAGTTGCAACGCTTCCCAAATCCGAAGTCTGGTGCTGATTCCGCAACCAGGACGGCGCGGATCAGGAAGCTTTTATCTCGATGATCTCAGGCTGGGGGATTACCAGGTTGCAGCCAACTTGATTGATGATTTTGAAAATGACGGGCAGCCCGGCGATGAACCTGGCCGCAGAGATGCCCAGTGGAGCGGCAGCGGCAGCAATATCTTTGCCTTTACCACCACCGGTACCGTGCCCAACAGTGACGGCAATTGCCTGATGGTGACCTATAACAAGCCTGAATCTGAAATTTGGGCCAACATCACGGCCGGTAATTTAATGGCCAGCGGCAATCTGCATGACTTTTCGGTCGACACCAAACTGGCCATGAACATTAAAGGCCAGGTGACCTTTAGAATGAAATTCATCGACATCAATAATCAACCCTCCGGTGAATTGGATTTCACCAGCACGGAAGCGAGTTTATGGGAGACCAAGGTGATCGACTATTCCACCCTTAATTGGGGCGCTTGCGACAAGACCAAAGTCAATCAGATCATGTTCTTCCCGCAGGCGGGTTTGGCGGGCAGCGGCACCTTTTATATTGATAATATTAGCCTGGGCACCGGGGTGGTTCAGGCAGCGGCGGCACGCATGTCGGCTAACAGCACTATCCCAGGCAAGTTGTCAGGCCAATTGGCCGGTGTTGTTCCCACTGTTACCCCCGTAAATGATGCCACGCCCACAGCAACGGTCACGCCCACCATGGATTACTCCAAGCTTTGGAAAGGCGACAAGGTGCTGGTTTATCCCAATCCTGCCAGGGACACGGTCAAATTCCTCTTTGAAATGAACGAAACCGGCCGGGTCCAGATCTATGTTTACAAAATCACCGGTGACCTGGTAGCCAGGATTGAAAAGGATCAAAGCGGAGGTTCCGGTCAAACCGGAGAAGCACGGTGGGATGCCCGGCAGGTGGCGCCAGGTATTTATTTGGCGCGAATCGTCGTTGAAAATGATCATGGTGACATCATGATTAACAAGATCAAGAAGATTGCCATTATCAAGTAAAAGACAGCCATAAAAAAGCCTCGGCCTGGATAACCGGGTCCGGGGCTTTTTTATGGCCTTATCCATTCTTGATAATTGTGCGGTTTAATGTATAATGGCCAACGTTTTCTACGCCACGGCACCAGTGTCTTGATACATGCGAGGTTCTATGGAACAAAAAGTCTTGTTCAGCGGTATTCAGCCTTCGGGAAACTTGATGATCGGCAATTATATCGGGGCCATAAAAAATTGGATTGAGTTGATGGACCAGTACCAATGCTACTTTACCTTGGTGGACCTGCATGCCATCACCGTAAAACAGGAGCCCCAAGCCCTCCAGGAGAGGTGCTTTTCCTTTATCGCCCAATACATTGCCTGCGGTCTGGACCCGGCCAAATGTACGCTTTTTGTGCAATCCCATGTGCCGGCCCATGCCCAGCTCAGTTGGATTCTCAATTGTTACACCTATATGGGTGAGCTCAGCCGCATGACCCAGTTCAAGGACAAGTCGGCTAAGCACGAAAAGAATATCAATGTAGGGCTTTTTGATTACCCGGTGCTAATGGCCGCGGACATTCTGCTTTACAGCACCAATCTGGTGCCCGTGGGGGCCGATCAAAAACAGCATTTGGAATTGGCCCGCAACTTAGCCGAGCGTTTCAACCACTATCATGGCGAGACCTTTGTGGTGCCTGAACCCTACATTCCGCCTGTCGGCGCCCGTATCATGAGTCTCCAGGATCCGGGGGCCAAGATGTCCAAATCCGATCCCAATCCCCAGGGTTATATTGCCTTGCTCGACGATCCCAAGGTCATTGAGAAGAAGTTTAAAAAAGCTGTCACTGATCTGGAGACTGAGGTCCGTTATGACGAAGCACAAAAAGCGGGCATTTCCAACCTCATGACTATCTACAGCATGGTCACCCATCAGCCCCTGGAGTCCATTGAGCAGGATTTTCGAGGCCAGGGCTATGGCGCCTTTAAACAAAAATGCGCCGAGGCGGTGATTGCCTTTTTAACTCCCATCCAGGAAACCTACCAAAAACTTATTCACGATAAAGCTTACCTGCAACAGGTCGTCCGCCAGGGCGCCCAAGCCGCGCAGGTGGAAGCGGAAAAAATGTTAGCCAAGGTGCACCGCAAGGTTGGGTTGATTGCTTAAGCTCCAGTCCGGCTTGATCGTCAAGGCGCATGACTTGGGATGGTAAGCTGATTTATCCTTCCTGCCGTAACTATGGTTATCAAACGCCGGCCAAGGGGCATGCACAATGACCGATAAAATCGAAGCTGCAGGTCAAGGGACCGGTAAAAGCCCGGCTAAAAAATACGGCACTTTTTTTGGCGTTTATCTGCCCAGCACCCTGACCATCCTGGGCGTGATTATGTACCTGCGCATGGGCTGGGTGGTTGGCCAGGCCGGGCTGGCGCATACACTCCTGATAATTACTTTGGCCTCGATCATCACCTTTATCACCGGATTGTCCATTTCCGCCATTGCCACCAATATGCGGGTCAAGACCGGGGGTGCTTATTATATGGTTTCCCGTTCTTTTGGCGTGGAAGCCGGCGCTGCGGTGGGGTTGCCTTTGTTTTTGGCGCAGGTGGTGGGCATTGCCTTTTATCTGGCCGGGTTTTCCGAATCCATTGGCCGCTTTTTCCCGGGAATTTCACTGATGCAGCTGGCCATGACCACCTTGGTGATCATGGTGGTGCTGGCCTATCTCTCCACCACCATTGTGCTTAAAACCCAATTGCTGATCTTTATCTTGATTTTAGGTTCCTTGGGGTCCTTGTTTTTAGGAACACTCAAGCCCATGCCTTTTGAGCCGCAACCAGCGCGGGTACTGGCCACGGTCGGGTTTTGGAAGGTTTTCGCGGTTTTCTTTCCAGCTGTGACCGGTATTTTATCGGGCCTGTCCATGTCAGGAGACTTGAAGAATCCGGCCCGAGCCCTGCCCCTGGGCACCTTGGCCTCTGTGGCGACCGGTTACGTCATCTATTTGGCCATTGCCTTTTTTCTGAATTTCATCGTGCCCAGGCAAATTCTGCAGCAGGACCCCATGATCATTTACCGGGTGGCCCTGGTGCGGGAATTGATTCTGCTTGGCATTTGGGGAGCCACCCTGTCGTCAGCGCTGAGTTCCATTCTGGCCGCCCCCAGAACGCTGCAGGCCTTGGCCCAGGACCGGGTGGTGCCGCGGGTGCTGGGCAAAAGTTTTGGACCTTCGGCTGAGCCGCGTCTGGCCATTTTGTTGTCCTTTGCCATTGCTCTGGCCGCCATTTATTTCGGCGATCTTAATTCCATAGCCCCTGTATTATCCATGTTTTTCCTGGCAGCCTATGGTGCGCTTAATCTTATTGCCGGGGTGGAAGGCATCATGGGCAATCCCTCGTGGCGTCCGTCTTTGAAACCACCCTGGTGGATTTCTATTTTAGGGGCGGGCTTATGCCTGGCGGCCATGCTGATGATCAATGCCGGTGCCACCATGGTGGCGGTCATTATTGTAATAGGCCTGTATTTCTGGATTTCCCGCTGGCAATTGGGCACTGGCTGGGCGGACATGCGCCATGGCCTACTTATGACCCTGGCCCGTTTTTCCATTTATCACCTGGCCAAACACCGGCCCAATGCCAAGTCCTGGCGTCCCAATCTGTTTGTGCTCAGCGGTGCCCCCAGCCAGCGCTGGCACCTGATTCAATTGGGGAATGCCCTGACTCAGGGCAAGGGTTTTTTTACGGTGGCCGCCATTGTGCAAAAGGCGGAGATGGCCAAGGACAAAATTGAAAGCATGGAAGATTCTATTTATGCCTTTTTAAAAGACCGTAAGGTGCAGGCCTTGGTGGAGGTCAATTTTGCCGATCAATTCATGACCGGTGCCCGCGAATTAATCAAAACCTATGGCATGGGGCCCTTGGCACCCAACACCTTTTTATTCGGCGAAATTCAACGGACGGAAAATCTGGTACCCTTTGCAGAGTTGATCCGCCAGATTCATCTGGCCAGGCGCAATATCCTGATCTTTCACGAGGGTGATGAAAGCCTGCCTTTTTCCCATGAACACAAGCGTATCATTTGCTGGTGGCGCGGTCAGCAGCATAATGCGGAATTCATGTTGACCCTGGGGCATATGCTGCAGAACAGCCGGGAATGGGCAAACTCGGAACTGATCATCAAAACGTTGGTTGAATCAGAAGAGGCCCTGGCGCCCATTCAGGACTATATGGACGGATATTTTAAAACGTCGCGCATCAAGGCCACCAGTGAAGTGATAGTCGATCCCATCGGCCAGGAGCATATTACCAGCCGCATCAAAAACCACTCCCAAGAGGCGGACCTTATTTTTATGGGCCTGCGGCCGCCCCAGGCGGAAGAAGCCGTGGAGGATTACGCTGATTACTATATTAATTTTATGAGCTGCATAAAGGATTTTCCTGATACCCTGATTATTCTAGGAACAGAAGACATTGATTTTAAGGATGTGCTAAACTAAGTGGAATCCGTCCCGGGCATTGCGCCTGCCGGAATGTCCAACAATCCTGACCTGCGATTTTACCGGTTGCGTCGACAGGCCGGCAACCGCACTAACCATAATAACCAGCGCCGGGAACATTTAAGGAGGGCCTATGAAAAGTCATACGGTTTATAAAACCTTTAACACCAAGAAGCTCAAGGAACTGATCAATATTACACCTGATGTGGCAGAAGCCGTCAGGGCATCACAGATACAAGAGGGCATGGTGCTGGTGTCGGCCATGCACATCACCGCCGGGGTGATTGTCAATGACAATGAGCCGGGATTGCACCAGGACATCATGGAATGGCTGGAACAGTTGGCGCCTTTTAAAAAAGGTTATCGCCATCATGACACGGGTGAAACCAATGGCGATGCCCATTTGAAAAATCTGCTGGTTCATCATCAGGTGATCCTGCCGATTACCAATGGTGACCTCGATCTGGGGCCGTGGCAAACCGTATTTTATGCGGAGTTTGACGGCCAGCGTCCCAAACGGCTGGTGATCAAAGTCATGGGGGAGTAGAGGTTAAATTAGGTGCTTCTTAAAACCAGGCAAAACGCCATTTCCAGCAGGAGGGATCCTGGGCTTCGATGGTGTAATTGACTTTTTTGGCGCCTGCTATTTCCAGAGCCCGGGCCGACCAGCCGCCGATAAACTCTAAATTAGCACTGGTTAATCCCGGATTGCCTTTAACCACGAAGACGGCTTTGCGCTCAGTCAGGTTTTCCTCTTCGATCGATCCCTCACCTTCATCATAAAAGGTACGCCACAGCTTGGAAGACCGCTTGATCACCCCCATGGGAGAGGCGAAGAGAGGCACCAGAAATTTATAAATTCCCTTAAAATGATCGTCAGCACAGGCCCGAGCCAGGGGTTCCACTGCATTAGACTGGTGTGGATAAAGGATATGAGCTGCTTTTTCAAAAATCTCACTGGCCATTGTTACCGGTACCCAGGAAACAGCCATGATTTTGGGGAACTGGGTTTTGGCTTCTGCTGACAGCGATTTGAGAAACGCTTGCAGTACAGGCTCACCTGCCTGGGTAAGCAGGGTTTTAACGCTGACAATATCCGTACCTTTTAAATTGGGCATGATGTTCCTCCCTGATACCGGGCAAAGATCAATAGTTGGTCTTCGCTAAGTATCGGCCGGTAGACCGCCTGCCATGAGCTTGCAGCAAGGTGCGGCAGCACCTATTTCTATATTGACAGGCCTGAGGTGAACAGCTATCATTTTTTCCTGACACAGGTTGTGAACCCTTCACAACCTGTGTTGCTATTTTATAGGGGGGCCTATGGAGACTACTGCAGCAGGCCAAGAACGAGGGGCTTTTTCTTCAAATTGGGGATTCTTGTTGGCAGCCATTGGGTCAGCTATTGGATTGGGTAATATTTGGCGCTTTTCCTATATAGCCTATACCAACGGGGGCGGTGCCTTTTTGGTGCCCTATTTTACTGCGTTGTTAACCGCAGGTATTCCTTTGCTCATACTGGAATACGGCTTGGGCCACAAGCAGCAAGCGTCCAGCCCGTTGGCTTTCGCTAAAATCAAGCGGCCTTTGGAAGTGCTGGGCTGGTGGATGCCGGTTTTTGTGATGTTCGGCATTATGTTCTATTACCAGGTGGTGATAGGCTGGTGCGCTAATTTTGTGGTTTTTTCCTTTAATCTGGCCTGGGGTGCTGATGCACAGCAGTTTTTCCTGCATGATTATTTGGGTCTGACCAAGGGGCCTGGTCAGTTGGGCGGTCTTAGACCGCTCATTTTAGCGGCTACCCTGCTGATGTGGGGGATCACCTGGGTGATCAATTACCGTGAAGTCCATCGCGGGATTGAACGGGCCTGTAAAATTTTCATGCCTGTGCTGGTCATCACCACCTTGATTATGGTGGGGTGGGGGCTCACTCTGCCTGGTGCACGCGAAGGCATTGCCTACTATTTAAAGCCTGATTGGAGCAAATTGCTCGACCTTAAGGTGTGGATGGCGGCTTATGGTCAGATCTTCTTTACCCTCTCCATTGGGTTCGGTATCATGATCGCCTATGCCAGCTACCTTCCCAAGAAAAGCGATCTGGTCCAGAATGCCTGGCTTACCAGTCTGGCCAATTGTTTATACTCCTTTGTGGTCGGGTTTGCAGTGTTTGCGGTTTTAGGCTATTTGAGCCAGAGTAAAGGCTTACCCATCAGCGAGGTGGTCAAATCAGGACCAATTCTGGCGTTTGTGGTGTTTCCAGAAGCTATCTCCAAATTACCCTATTTAAGGGAACTCTTTGGAATTTTGTTTTTTTCGTCTTTGATGATCGCCGGATTATCCTCCGGGGTTTCTATTATTGAAGCCATGACCAGCGCGCTGATGGACAAATTCAAATGGTCCAGAAAGATGCTGGTCACCGTGCTTTGCTTGTTGGGTGCCGGGGGTTCGCTGGTTTTCACCTCAGGGGCGGGCCTGTATTGGTTGGATATTGTGGATCATTTTTTAAACCAATATGGCCTGGTGGTAGCCGGGCTTTTGGAAAGCCTGGTGGTGGGCTATGTGCTCAAGGCGGCTGTATTAAGACGGCACATCAATGTCAGTACAGGCGTGAAATTAAAAAAGGGCTGGGATTATTTGATTAAATATCTGACGCCCGCGATTTTGGTGGTCATGCTGATACGGTCGGTGATGACCGAATTGGCAAAGCCATACGAAGGTTATCCGGTAGCGTCGTTGGTGTCAATCGGAGTGACATGGCTGGTGGCGACAGGAGCCATTGCCGTTATCTTGTCCTTCTATCCTTGGGAGCCAATGCGCCTAAAAGCAGATCATATCCCGGAATCAGACGAATTATTTAAATAACAGGAAGGTTATGATGAGTCCTAAAGTACATGCCCTGGCCTCAGTGGGAGGCGGGCTTCTTCTATGGCAACTTTTACATTCATGGCAGGCCGGGCTGGCCTCGGCTCTGGCAGGTTTTTTTATGGATCTGGACCATCTGGTGGATTATGTGATCGCCGGCCAGCGCTCCTTGCGGCTGCAGGATTTCCTGGGCTTTTACCGTCATTTCAATGAAAAACACATTTGGGTTCCTTTTCACGGCTGGGAGGCAGTACCGGTTTTACTTCTGCTGGCTTGGCGGGGTATAGGGCCGGCTTGGTTGATCGGCCTGGCTTTTGGCTTGGCCCATCATCTGGCACTTGACCAATGGGGCAATGGCCTGCATCCGGCCGGGTATTGCCTGAGTTACCGGCTGGCCGTGGGCTTTAAAAGCAGCAGGATCATGCAGCGCGTTCTGGAACCTAACTCATGAAATCAACCGAAGAATTCATTAAAGACATGTTTACAGCCCGCAGGGAAGCCACTGGTGGCAAAAGCCAGGGGTACAATCCTTTTCAGCGGCTGGTATTATTTTTTGTTTTTTTAATCCTTCTGGGTTCGGGGTTGCTGATGTTGCCTTGGGCCACGCCTGCTGGCCACCCCTTGCATGTGATCGATGCGCTCTTTACTTCCACCTCGGCCATCTGTGTGACCGGCTTGGTGGTCCGCGACACGGCCACGGCCTTTACGCCCCTGGGACAAGGCATCATTCTGGTGCTGATTAAAATTGGTGGATTAGGGTACATGATGCTGGCTTCAGCGGCCGTGATTCTCATGGGCAGAAAAATCAGCATTCATGACCGCCAGACCATCAAACAGGCCATGAATCTGGAAACCACTGAAGGCATGCGCAAATTCATCCGTCGCGTATTGACCATGAGCCTGGGCATGGAATTGGTGGGAGCGTTGATTATCAGCGCTCCTTACGTGCGTACTCAGGGAATGATCAAGGCCCTGGGCATCGGGTTTTTCCATTCCATTTCAGCCTTTAACAATGCCGGCTTTAGCGTGTTCTCCGACAATCTGGTAAGTCAACAGGACAAACCACTGGTGCCGCTTACCATCCTGCTGCTGGCCCTGATTGGAGGGCTTGGTTTTTTTGTACTCAATGAAGTTTGGGATGTGATCACCAAAAAACGCACCAAGTTTTCCGTACACAGTAAAATTGTTTTTGCCACCACAGCCGGACTCTTGGTAGCGGGCACCCTGGGGTTGATGCTTACGGCCAGGTTGGATATCTGGCACAGTTTTTTTATATCCTCCATTAGCCGGACCGCAGGCTTTAACATCGACGAGATGAGCCGTCTGCCTAATGAAAGCCTGTTTTTGGTTATTCCCCTGATGTTCATCGGCGCCTCGTCCGGCGGCACCGGCGGAGGGGTTAAGACCACCACATTCTCATTGGTGTTATTTGCGGTCTGGAGCACGCTGCGCGGCAAGAACGATGTGGTGGCCTTTCACCGTACTGTTCCCATTAACATTATTTTCAAGGCGCTGATGATTATGGTGGCCATGGGGTTTATTCTGGGCCTGCTGACGTTGCTGCTGGTGATTATTGAACACGAGCATGTCATCAAGGTCATGTTTGAAGTGGCCTCGGCCCTGGGCACGGTGGGTCTTTCCGTGGGGGACGGAGCGGCCGAGAGCTTGTCGGCCAACTTTTCCATGGCCGGAAAACTGGTTGTCATTCTGGCCATGTTTATCGGCCGATTGGGACCGCTGACGCTGGGTCTGGCTGCGGCCTATCAGGCCCAGCATCCGCAACTGAAATACCCCGAGGGGAGAGTGAGTATAGGATGAGCACACCTAAAAGGAAAAAGGTGGTTAAAAAATCCAAGGAAGACCTGGATTGGTTTAAATTTGACGAATGGTTAAAAAGCGTGCGGCCTTTGTCTACCCGCATGGAGACGAAAAAAAGAAAATCCTTTGCCGTGCTGGGACTGGGTAATTTTGGGCAACATGTGGCGGAGGCGCTTATCCGTGCCAAGACCGAGGTGTTGGCTATTGACAGCGATGCCGAACGGGTGGAAGAAATGTCGGATCTGGTGACCCAGAGCATGACCGCCGATGTGACTGACGAGAAAGCCTTGCGCGCGGCCGGCATTGCCGACGTGGACACGGCCATTGTTTCCATTGGTGAAAGTATTGAAGCCTCGGTGATGGCGGTCATGATCCTCAAAGAATTGGGTGTGTCCGAAGTCATTGCCAAGGCCACCAATGTGCTCCACGCCAAAGTGCTCGATAAAGTGGGTGCCACCCGGGTGGTGTTTCCGGAACGGGAGGCTGCCATTGACCTGGTGGGAGAATTAACGGCAGCGCGGGTGCTTAATTACTTTCAGCTGTCAGAGGGTATATCAGTGGTGGAAGTACCGGCTCCGGAAGATGTGGTCGGCAAGACTCTGCGTGAGACTGAGTTCAGGAAAAAATTCAATGTCAATGTTATTGCCATTAAACATCGTAAACTGGAAATCGACAGCGACGGCGTTGGCCATGAATCGTCTTATTACGACGTGATGATTACACCGGACCATGAGGTGGGTAAAGACGATACCTTGGTGATCGTGGGCAAAGACGATGACTTGAAAAAATTGGATAAAATGTAACCCCGTCTCCTGTTTATTTTTTAGACGTCGGTGATCTGTGTTTTTTAGTCGGCTTGTGGCTGCGCTTGCTTTTTTTGACCGGCACGGGAGCGGTCTTGGACGGAGGCTCTATCTTTTTCTGCAGCTCTTTGGCCAGGCCGGGATCGCGGTGTTTTAGCAGCTCCACTTGAGCTTTGGCCTGATCAAGGCGGTTGGTTTTAAGAAAGACCAGCCCCAGCCCATAGAGCGCTTCTGCCTGTCCGTCATCCAAGGCCAGGGCTTTCTCAAAAGGTGATTGGGCCGAACGGTAAGCGCCGGTTACACAGTAGGCCATGCCCAGCTGGTTCCAGGGCGCCGGATCGTCGGCTTTAAGCTTTACGGCTTTCAAGTATTGGGCAATAGCGTTTTTGGCATCGCCCTTTTTCTGATAAGCAATGCCCAAGTTGTAGTACAGATTAAAGTCTTTTTTGCCCGCCTGCAGAGCTGCCTGGTAGGCAGTGATGGCCAGAGCATATTGGCCTGCAAAAAAGCGCGCCAGTCCCAGGTAATAATACCCCTCGGAAAATTTCTTCCTATACTTGACGGCCTGTCTGAAAGCGCCTGCTGCCTCACTGAAATTTTTCTGCTCATAATACATCATGCCCAACCCGTAATGAGCCTTGGCATAGCGCGGCTTGTGTTTAAGCGCCTGTTGAAAGCTCTCGATCGCTTCATCAGGTCGCTTCTGCGTTTTTAGTACCACGCCGCGGGTATACCAGGCTTTTGCATAGGACGGGTTTAATTCCACTGCCCGGTCCAAGGCCCGCAGCGCGTCGCCCATATGTTGCTCTTGGGCGTAGGCTTTGCCCAGTTCATAAAACACAGTAGCACTAAGGGAATTGCTTTGTGCTTCCAGCTTGAGCTGAGTGAGCGTTTTTTCCGCGCCTTGAACAGCCAGTCCCTGCAGCAATAAGGCCACCGTGATAAGGGGTATTAGTTGTTTCATGTCCGCCACCTGCCTTATGAGATAAATAAGTATCGGCAGCTAGGGCCGATCAATATGTAAAAAAAAGATTAACCAACCCAAAAGTTTGGATAATGCCCTTTATGGTGTCAAAGTAGCCAATAGCAACCCTTTAGAACATTAACCCACCCCCAGCGGTCCAAAGAAATGAGGCAAGAAGATTTTTGTTGCTTCGGAAAGCAGGTAGCAAAAATGAGCGCACGATTTAATGTGAAAGCAAGGAATTTGCTTCACACTTTTTTTCTTTTATTAAGCTTGGCCGGCCTGTTCGCTGTGATCGGCTATACTTTGTTAGGTTGGCAGGGATTGTTATGGATGACCGGGTTGGGTTTGGTGCTGGTGGTTTGGAGTCCTGCCCTGCCGTCGGAGTGGATTTTGCGCTGGCAACGGGCAACGCCTCTGGATCCGGTACAGGCCCCGGGACTGTATGTTCTGATCAATGAATTGCTGTTAAAAGCGGGCGTAAGGGCCCGGCCCAGAGTGTATCTTTTACCTACCCAGGAGTACACAGCCTTTACCCTGGGACAGGAAGATGACTTGGCTTTGGCTGCAAGCCAAGGATTATTGGGTCTCTTGAACGAACGGGAGTTGCAAGGGGTATTGGCCCATGAAATCGGGCATATTAAAAACAAGGATATTCGGTTGCGAACGTTTGCCAGCCGCATCAGCCAAATTACCAAGATCATGGCTTTGTTTGGACAGGTATTGGTGTTCATCAATATTCCCCTCATTCTGTTGGGATGGGTGAATGTGCCATGGGTGGTACTGGTGTTGTTAATGGTTGCGCCAGTGTTGAGTACGTTGGTGGAACTGGGACTCTCGCGGACGCGCGAATTTGAAGCCGACCGTTTGGGAGTGGAGATTACGCATGATCCCAAAGGGTTAGCAAGTGCGCTTTTAAAAATTGATTACAGAAATAAAGCCATTTTTTCCCGGCTTTTATTCCCCTATCATCATCAACCCACCTGGCTCAGTACTCATCCGGACACAGGGGCGCGGGTGGCGCGGCTGATGGCTTATCAGGGTCCGCTGAAAGCCAATGAAGAGTATGCGGAGTTTAGGGAACAACCGTCGCATTACAGCTGGAGCCGGTAGCCGGGATTGTTGCATGGTCTCCGATATTGAAACAATTAATGATGGTTGAAACAGTAGTGACACCAAAAACGTTGAATTAAAACAGATATGAAATGGCACAAGAATTGCTTTTTAATTAAGGTGTAATGCCTAATGAGTAAGCAACGAGGTGATTATCATGACCAAACCTTTTATATTGGATAAAAAAAGTAAAAAAGAGCTTAACGAGAGGATCAAAGCTGAGCTAGGCAAGTCAACGTTGACCCGGAGATTTATGAAAGAAATGATAAGCGGCATTTTAAATAAACCGGCTATTACTATTGCCCGTGAAGAAGATCTTTTCCCGTCTGATGGCGGACGGGCAGGGTTGGTCTTCAAAGAATTGTTGAAATTAAATGAAGTGGCGCATTTGCCAGGGTATGCTTATTTTGCCTATGATCAATCTTTTTTGCATTTTTTACCGGATTTTCAAGTGGATGTGATTGAAAAGCCTCTGGATAATTGAGACGGTAAGCTTCCCGGGTTTACGTGATAAAGCTGTTTCTCGGGCAGGACCAAGCTGGAGGCTGGCAGCACAGGTCTTGCTGGGGACTGGGTCTAATCTCTACGGCCAGGCTGTAATGAGTCAAGATGCTCAAGCTCAGGATCAATCGTTCGATAATAACACTAGTCGCCCAAGTTTAAATCTTTGCGGGCGGCAGTGTCCGGCTTTTCAAGCGTCATGAGGTCGGGAAAATCAGTCAACGATACGATCAACCCACAGGAGCAAGCAGGTGATGGCCTTGACCAAAGATGTGACCCATCCGGCTGTGGGGCCACCTATAATGGCCCCGACGCTGGAAGAAATCAATGATGCCTTTGCAACCATCAATGCCATTGATCACAAGGAAGATTTTGGCCGCTTAAGCAATATTCTGGTGGAAAAAGCAGTCGCGCTGAGCCGAGCTCAAGCCGGTGGTCTTTTGATGGTCAACAAACGAACCGGGGAACTGGAGATCACCGCTGTTCGTCATATGCCGGAGGATGTCATCACCCGTTATCTGCAACAGCCGGTGCGCGCCTCGGTTATCAATGACAGTTATGATCAGATAAAAAATGAATTCCAATCTCCCTCCGGCCATCCCCTCCTAAATCAACTGGCTGCCGCTGATTTTGACAACTATGTTATCCTGCCGATTCGTATTCGCGAAAAGATTATTGGCTATTTAACCCTGTCTGCGGAGCAACCATTCTTAAACAGCCCGGTTGCCCAGGAGTTGTTTCGTCTTTATCTGGCCTTTGCCGCCCAGGCCATTGAAAGCGCCTACTATATTTATCAGCTCCAGCAGCAAAACGCGCATCTGGAATTGATGATGACCAAACTGCAGAATACGCAGAATCATTTGAAGCGGGCAGAGAAGATGGCCTTGGTGGGCAAGCTGGCAGCCAGCGTGGCGCATGAGATCAGGAATCCGCTGACCATCATCGGCACATCCCTGCAATTAAGCTTTGAAGCCATGGCACCAGAACATCCGGATCGGCGGCATTTTGAAACCATGCTGAGCAATGTGCACAGTGTGGATCAAACCATCAAAGCGCTCATGAATTTTGCCCGGCCGGTGCAATTAACGATTACTGCCTTTCCCTTGGAGCAGGCGTTGAATCGCGTGCTGACCTTTGTCTCTAAAAAATATGATCATAAAGGCCTGACTATCATCAACAACTTGCCGGAAGGCTTGCCTCCGGTGTGGATGGATGAGGAACAATTGCAAAGGGTGCTGATCAACCTACTGCTCAATGCTTACGATCATCTGGAAGCCCAAGGCCAGGTCAGCATTACGGCCCAGCATGAACCCAAGCAGCCGTGGGTGCAGATGATGGTAGCCGACAATGGTCCCGGCATTGCCCAGGGCGCGGCGGAAAAAATATTCGAACCCTTTTACACCACCAGACCGCAAGGCTCGGGCTTGGGGTTGTTCATGGTCAAACATCTCATGGAAGAGATGGATGGCTCGATAGAGTTGGACCGGCAAGACCCTCACGGGGCGGTCTTTGTCCTGCGCTTGCCGGTGAGGGAATAGGAAGGTGGAAGGATTTTAATTTTTTTAACTTTTCCAATTAAAGATTCCCCTGACATTTTCAAGCCATTTCCATACTGCGGTTGGATCCAATCGGTGGGGGCACCTAAATAAGCTCAAGGCTGATGATAAATGAGGTGTGGTGACCGTAAAAAAACGCCTCCCTCTTTACAGAGAGAGGCGTTTGTGTCTCCGGCAGCAGGCCATGGCCCGGGGAGGAGGGGCGATAGGCCTTTAACCACAACCTGCGGGAGACCGTCGTTCTGTCCCAAGGACAGCGACAGGTTTCAGGACTTCCCATCCCAACGCACCGGCTTCGTAACCACCGGGCGTGCTGCCGGCAAGCGCGGCATGGCCTGACGCGGCAGTTCCTATAAGTCCTGGAGTCCAGAGTACGAACTTGTTGCAACGGCAGAGGGGAGCGGCCGAACAGCACCGGCCAAAGCCTAAGACTGGGCGGGTTAAAACCAGCTCGCCGGAGAAGGCCTTTAACCCAGTTGTAGTGAAAGCGGCACCAGACGTCCCTGTCTGTGTCCCCCCGCCAATCCGTTGCACACCAGAGACTTCGTGCCAAAGACCGGATTACTTAAATGGAAAAATAAAAAAAATGATGCTTACCCCATAGGTTGAAAGTGAACGTGCCGATATTTTTCAGATGAAGTGGCGCACGCATCATGTTATGATCATGTCAATTTCACCAAACATCCAAAGGGGGCAGTTCATGAAACGCTATTTATCCACTTTAGAAGACGAAAAAACCCCAAGAAGCATAGAGGAATATATCGGTGCTTTCACGGAAAGCTTGAAAGTTATTCTTAAACAAAATCCCGTGGAACGTATTGGGCAGGCTGTAATGCTGGCCTCCAAAACCGCTTTGCGCATCAAAGCCGTCAATCCCAACTTGAAGGAACATGAAATTGCCCATCAATTGCAGCGGGTGGCCAGAAATATCCGGCTCTCCGCCATCCTCAAGGATCTGACCCCCGAAGAAAAAAGCATTCTGAATTTAGTCCCTGATTTTAAAATTAACGGATTTTTAAAAACACCGGTACTTCTCAATAAGAATCATAAGTCCAAGGCCAAATCCGCCAAAATAGTGAAACCGGCGCTTAAAAGAAAACGTGGTTAAAGACCTGATCCGGAGTGACAAGGCCGCAGGCCTGGTGGTGGTGCTCCTGACGATCATGATAGCCGGTTGTGCCCCTGCACCCCCGCCGGGAAGTCAACTTTGGAAAAAGCATTCCCTGGATACAGGACCGGATGTCAAGGTCAGGGTATGGAAGGACCGTTATTTTAAAGAGGTCCTGTTCGTGATCCCGGAAAATCAAGTCCAGTTAAACGATGGCCAAGAAAACCCCATCGCCCTTCCGGAAAAAACCAAACGTATTTACATAAAAAAAAATGGGGACCAATTGTTCCTGGCCTTCAAGCCCGGTCAATGGCAGACTAACAGCAATACGGCCTATCATGCACTTCGTTTGCAGACCATCGATCAGAGTCGCAAAACATTTACCCTCGCGCTTCCTCACACCGGCCTGCGCCGTGACTACGATGCCAAAGCCTGGGAGATATCGGTGAAATACAACCGCCTGGCGGTCATCAATGAATTGCCGATGGAGGCCTACATCGCCCGGGTGGTGCCCGCTGAAATGGATCCCAATCATTTTACTTTGGAGTCGCTGAAAGCACAGGCCGTGGTGGCCAGGACCTGGGCGCTGCGCAACCGCCGCCGGCATTTACGCTTTGGCTATAATTTTTGCGACGGTCCTCACTGCCAGGTATACCGGGGAAGAAGATTGTTATCCCCCCGCGCCGAGGCGGCCGCCAAGATGACCATGGGTGAAGTGCTCTCCATCAATAATAAAATTGTCGATGCCTTTTATCATAGTACCTGTGGCGGCAATACGGTGTTCGTCAATGAAGTGTGGGCCGGTCCTTTGCAATCCCATCTGGTGCGGGTGGAAGATCGCTGGCAGCCCGACCATCGTCCCTACTGCGCAAGTTCGCCCTATTACCAGTGGACCTTCTTAACCACGGTGGCGCGTATGGAACGGTTATTAAAAAAGGACCATCAGCTGGGCAAGGCGGAAAAACTCCAGGACGTGCAGGTCTATTTTGTGAACCGATCCGGACGTGTATTGAAAGTCAAATTGGTTACGGCCGCCGGAGAGAAAATCATTTCCGGCAATGCCTTCCGGGGTATGATCAATAAGGCGTATCATAAAAGAAAATTGTTGGGCAATTTTTATACCATTGCCGTTCATAGCGGACAGCTAAAAATCGTGGGCCATGGCCTGGGTCATGGCGTAGGGCTATGTCAGTGGGGTGCGCGCGGCATGGCGCAGCATGGGTTTGACTATGTGGCCATCTTGCAGCATTACTTCAAAGGCGTGGCGATTAAAAAATTTTACGGCCGTTCCAGCCCTGAGGCGGTAATCTCAAAGGTGTCCAAGGTTAAAAAATAAGTTGCCTTGGTCCCTGCTTCACCCGCTGACAACCGTTCTTTGGTCTTGGGATTAATCACCGAGACCTGAAGTTGATAAGTCCCCGGCAGCAAGCGCGTGGGGATGGCCAATTGATAGGTTTGATCAAAGTGTCCCTGGGGATTGATGCGGTTGAGCAAACGCCCCGGGCCCAGACGGCGTATGGTGCGCCATCTCTTCCACTGCCCATCGAGCATTTTTAGCTTGGGCGCCCCCCGTAAGGGGAGGACCTGAAATTGCACATACAATTGTTCTTCTCCTATCGGCCGCTGTATCAGCCAGCTCAACCTGCAATGGAACAAAGGCCTGTCGGGTCGGTTAATTTCCAGGGGCATCAGCGTAGCCTGGGTGATGGCCACCGCCTCGTTGAATGTACCCAGCGGCTTGGCCCCGACCGGAGCGTAGCTTACCCGCGCGGGGACAGGCAAAGAACTGACCTGGTAGATGCTCAGGGACCGGGAGGTGAGAAACCGGTACCAAATATGTAAAGGCGTGGCTGCTTCCTGTAAATGAAAAGATTGAAGGAAATAATCGAATACCGGATCAGGATTTTGGACATGGCTTAAAAAATACACCGGCCGTCCCTGGGCCAGATAACGGTTCAGTTGGCGCGTCCAATAAGCCATATATAGAAGCCGGTGCTGCTGGTTGCCTTTGCCCTGGCGGTAAAAACCTTTAAGCAAGGACGGTCCCTGGTAGGGGACTTCAGGCCAATGATAGGAAAAGGGGACAATCATCATCTCCGGAGCAAGACCTAGTTGGCGCTGACAATACTGGAAAAGAAAACTACTTTCCGCGTGCGGGAAGACCAGCACCGACCGGGCCGGCAGCCGGCTCAAAAGCCGCTGGGCCTGATAGAGGTTACTGTCCTGGTTGGCCGCATGGCGAATCTGATGCTTGAGGTCTAAATAGGTATGGAGAAAACTGAACACCGGCACCACCAAGACCACAAACAGAGCAAACGCCGTGGGTTTAAGGCGTTTGCCCTTGGCCAAGTCCACGGCGCTTTGACCAAGTTGGTAATAACAGAACTCCAAGCCACGCAAACTCCAATAGGTGCCGCCGAGGGTGAGGCCCAAGGTAAGAGGCAATTTAAGATTGGGTAACAGCATCACTGATCCGCCTATGGCGATCAGGGGCAACAGGGCAATTAGCAGCCGGCCGGGATGATCCATACCTCTGGCAGCAGGATGGCGCTGTTTGACAAAAATGGTTTTCACATTGGACAACAGCCCCAGCAGCATGATGGTCAAGGGCATAAAAGGGTAGGTCTTTAAAAAAGTCCATAGCTGTCCACCCAAGGCCATCATGGAAGGCGCATAGGTCTGGAACCAAAACACCGGGTGGTGTCCGCCGGTCATGTACCAAACGAGCCATGCCAACAACCGAGACCAGGACCAATGGCGAGCCAAGGTGGCGTACTGATAAACATAATCGCTGTTGAAGAAAACATGGCCGGCCGTGAGGCGCAGAGGCAGGTAAAACACCGGCAGCAAGGCAGCGGCCGTGAAAATGAGAAAGGCGGTCAGATAATGGAGGCCTAAGGCGCGTAGTCGCGGCAATCCCACACTCAATCCTAGAACAAACAAGGCCAGGCCCCAGGGCAAAAAGGCAATGTCCTGGGTGGCGGTCAGCCCGCAGGTTGCAGCCCAGAGTACGAGATTACCCATTAACCAGGCGCGGCGGGTCAGGGTGATAAACCTGATGGTCAGCAGCACAGTAACTGTAAGGATAAGCACATCGGCCGGGAAATGATGGGGCAACAGCGCTGTCTTCCAGATGAGCGGTGAATAAAAGAAAATCAAGGCCGATGAAAAGCTCACCACAGGCGGATAATGCAATTGCCGGCCAGTTAAATACACCAACAACCCGGCCGCGACCGTGAACAGCAGGCTAAGATAACCATAATTGAGCACCAGATTTTGAACTGGGAGCAGGTAGTGCAGTAATTTGGAGACCGCCAGATAAACGGCCATGCCCGGTGTCTGGCTGATGCCCAAGGTTTGGGCACTGAGGATCATTTCCGTGGACAGGCCGTTGGTTAAATCGGAACTGACCAGATGCCAGGAGGAGATGATACAGAGAAAAAAATAAGCGGGTATTAACCAAAGGTCCCAGCGTGACCGTCTTAAAGACGCCGTATGATATGAAGCTTTGGATTTTATGAGCAAAGGCGGTTCATCCTCATGTTTTTTGCCAGCATTATACGCTGAGCAGGCTAAGGATCAAAGGGAAAAGCAATCAGGCTGGTAACGCATCAGTCATGGACCGGATAGGACGGTGGAGTACCACGAGTGGGGGAATCATGTTGACATTCAATTAGAGGACTCCTATAATTGCTGAAATTATTGTGCAAAAATAGTTACTTTGTCAATTTCCAAAGAAAATGCAATGACTGCGGCCTAAGGCGCAAATATCAGCAGTGGCGCTGTCGCAAAGTTTACAAGCGTTGTTCCTGACATGCAGGGGGGAAACGACATGCAGTTAGTGGGAATCACGATGTGGTGGTTTTTGATCACCATGATCGGATTCATTACAATTCCTATCACCATAAAAGCTTTCCCGAATCTTCCGGACCGTGGCCTTGGATTTGCCAAACCATTAGGCTTGCTGTTGACGGGGTTGCTTAGCTGGCTCATGGGATTTATTGCTTTTTCCAATGTCACCATCAGTCTGGCTCTGTTGTTGCTGGCAGGCCTGTCCTATTGGATCTGGAGGCAGCATCAGGAACTGATTACCTCCTGGTTTAAAACCCACCTTGGCTTGATTTTGGTTTACGAACTGTTCTTTCTTTTTTTATTCCTGGGCTTTATTTTCTTCAGAATGCACAATCCCGAGATCTTGGGTACGGAAAAATTCATGGACTTGGCTTTTTTAAATGCTTTGACCCGCACACCCGCGATGCCGCCTTATGATCCCTGGTTGGCGGGTCAGCATTTTTATATCAGCTATTATTACTTTGGCTATTTACTGATGGCCCTGATGGTTAAATTGACAGGCATCGCGCCGGCCGTGGGATTTAACTTATCCTTGTCCCTGCTCTATGCCTTGTCCGGTCTGGGGGCCTTTGGTCTGCTTTACAATCTGACGAAAAAATTGCGTTATGCTGCAGGCGGATGGGCCTTCCTATATTTAATAGGCAATCTGGACGGTTTCAAGCAGGTACTGGTCAACAAGAGTATGGCCAATTTTAACTGGTGGACACCTTCGCGGGTGATTCCAGATACCATCAACGAGTTTCCTTTCTTTTCCTATTTGCTGGGGGACATGCATCCCCACATGTTGGCGGTTCCTTATATTATGATTGCCCTGGGGTTGGCCCTTAACCACCTTAAATCAGAAGAACGCGAGGTGGCGCCCAAGACTTTGGCCCAAGTCAGTAGCCTGGGCTTGTGGGGACTGGTCATAGGGGCTTTGGGGTTTATCAACAGCTGGGATATGCCTTCCCTATTTTTTATGGCCATGCTGGTCTTCTTTTTTCAGCAATACCGCCAGCGCCAGTCACTGAAGACCATGCCCTGGAAAGATCTGGCCCAGGCGCTGGGCCTTATCCTGCTGGTGGCCATTGTTCCTTTTCTTCCTTTTTATATGCATTTTCACAGCCAAGCCAAGGGCCTGGCCTTAACCACTCAAAATACTAAGATCAGTGAGCTGCTGTTGATTTTCGGGCCCATGCTCTATGTGGTCGTGAGTTTTCTCGGCCTGCGTTATGCTCATTGGTTTGGGGCCATTCTCCATCCGCCTGTCCCTGGAACAACGTTCAAACCGAAGCGAACCATTGCTTATTGTTCGGCCTGCGGTACCAAACTGCGCGAAGGTAAATTAATTTGTGGAAACTGCGGCCACCGGGCAGAAGAGCCTTTGGAACCGCTTCCGTCGGGCTCGGCGTACATCCGGCCCTGGGAACAAGTGCCTCAGGGGGTCAGAGCCATTTTTTTATTTTTGCTTAATCCCCTGGCTTATTGGCAGCAAAAGAAACCTGCCTCCGCCATGACCGTGGTGCTCACCGCACTGACCGTGGTGGTGGTCATGATGGGGCTTAAAGCCCTGACCTATGGCCATGGCAGTGCCAACCCCATCCCTTGGGTCATGGGCCTGAGCCTGCTGGCAGTATTGGCGGTGAGTCTGCTGCTGGCTACCAAGATTGAGGCTCCGGAAACAGTGTTTACCTATTGTATGCTGGTCACGGCCTTTCTCCTGCTTTTCGGTTGCGAATTTCTGCACATCAATGATACCTTTAATCCGCCCTTGGACCGGATGAATACAGTGTTCAAGTTCTATTATATGACCTGGTTTTTACTGGGTATGTCTGCGACCTACGGTCTCTATTGGATTCTGACCAATAGCTTAAAACCGTCACAGGTGAAACTGGGTTGGGCCGTACCTCTGGTATTGTTGGTGCTGGCGGCTTCGGTTTATTCCTATGCCGGCGCTATGATCAAAACCAGTTATTTCGGCAACCTTCCCACATTGGACGGATCGGCTTACCTCCAGATGAGTTACGCCCCGGACCGGCGAGCCATCAACTGGCTGCGCCGGCATGCCCAAGGCAATCCCGTGGTTTTAGAAGCCACAGGCGGTGAATACACTGATTTTGCCCGGGTCTCCACTTTTACCGGCCTGCCGACAGTGCTGGGTTGGGGGGGCCATGAGCTGCAATGGCGGGGCAATTACGATGAACCGGGCAAACGCATTCCGGATATTGAGACGATTTATTCCACCCATGATCAGGCGCAAGCGCAACGCTTACTGAAACGTTATAAGGTGACTTATGTTTTTGTAGGCACTCTGGAAAAACAAAAATACGGCACGGCCGCGCTAGATAAATTTGGCGCGTTCATGCAACGGGTGTATGACCAGGACGGGGTGAAAATTTATCAGCGGCGGTAAAAGATTAGAAACGGCGTAAACAGGATCCACGTTTTTTTCAAAAAAATAACTCACGCCAAGCCGCCAAGCAAAGCAAAAAATATTAATTCTTATTTAAAATTTTGCGAGCTTCACAGCTTGACGTGAGACAAAATATTTATTCCGGCTTAGCTTAATAATGCAGGGGCTGAAAATTTTGAGCCCCTGCATCCAAAATAGTGTTGATCTCCAAGGAGGCCATACGTGAAGTGTCCCAAATGCGGGGCGGAGAACCCTGCAGCCAACCGTTTTTGTGATTCCTGCGGCACCAAATTAATCCACCAGGAAAAATCCAATCCTATACAGGTTACACCGGCTCCGGTCTCATCACAGCATCAGGTCAGCGCACCGCTGGTAGCCGCCTCCTGGTGGACCAGGGAAAATTTATTCTGGCTTGCTATTTTCCTGGTGGCAGCCGTACTGCTCTTTCTGAAGTTGGGTGACAAACCACTCCATCATGATGAAAGTCTGCACGCTTATTATTCATGGGAACTGTTTAAAGGTATGGGTTATAAATACAATCCCATGATGCACGGGCCTTTCCTGTTTCATTTTAATGCTCTCATGTATTACTTGCTGGGAGCCTCCAATTATACAGCCCGGATCATGCCCGCCTTGTCGGGGCTGCTGGTGCTGGTGATGGTCTATTTGCTGCGGCCCTGGCTGGGCAAAACCGGGGCGCTGTTTACAGGCGCGATGATTGCCCTATCGCCGTCCTTCACCTATTTTGGCCGCTTTATCCGCAATGACATTTACATCGCCGCCTTTACCATGGTCATGGTTTACGGGCTTATCAACTACCTGCAGAGCAAGCAAAACAAATTTTTATATATAAGTGCCATAGGCCTGGGACTGTCTTTTGCCACCAAGGAAAATACTTATATTACGGGCGTCATTATATTCACCTTTCTTTTCTTCCGATGGTTGTGGGAATACACCCTCAAACCAAAGGGGGAACTGTTGGTGGCCGGTGCGCTCCAGCAGCTGGGGCAGGACCGCAAACCTCTTTATCTGGGGCTGGCCTTTTTCTTCGGCATTGTGGCGGTACTCTATACCACGGTGTTTACCTATCCCAAGGGCTTTATGGATGCCTTTAGTGCTTCACTCACTTATTGGCTGGGCCAGCATGAGGTGCAGCGGGGCAGCCAGCCGGTTTATTTTTACGCCGGCCTGATTCCGCTGTATGAGACCCTGGCGTTTCTCGGTGCCATCGCGGGCTTGGTGTATTACAGTTTCATCAAAGGCCGGCAGAACCGGGCCTGGCGACTTCTGGCCTATGTGATTCTGGGGGCGGCCTGGTGGCTGTTTACCCTGCAAGGCCACGAGACCTTTGGACTGATCTTCACGTTGCTGCTGGTGATATTGGGTTCAGGCCTGCTGGCTTATTTTTCCTTCAGTGAAATGGGCTTGTTCAAAACCTTTCTCATGCTCTGGACAGTGGCTGCTTTTTGCGATTATTCTTTTGCCGGCGAACGCATGCCCTGGCTGATCTTACATCCGCTGCTGCCTATGATGCTGCTCACGGGCACCTTTTTGGGTGAGCTCTGGCAGCGTGCGGTTAAATACCGGATGGTGGTAATGACGGTCTTCATTCTGCTGCTTACGGTAATGGTACACAACACGGCCATGGTTAATTTCTACGGGGATGGTGCCAACCCCGCGGAACTGCTGGTGTATGTGCAGACGTCCACCGATGTGCCCCAAGTGGTCAAGCAGCTTAAAAACATGTCCCTGCGCCTCAAGGGCAACCTGGACATGAACATCACGGTGGAAGATTACTGCTCCTGGCCCTTTGCCTGGTATCTGCGCGATTTTAAGCATGTGGGCTATCCCAAGTTTACAGCCACCCAGGCTGAAGGCACCATTGAAAAGAATCCGATTATCATCTCCGGGGTGGAGATGGCGGCACCTGGCCATGATGACCGGGTGGCCCAGCTGCTGGCCCAGGATTATGTGGCCCAGCGTTATAAGCTCAGGGTGTGGTGGGCGCCGGACAGCCGGGCCTTTTTCACCGATACCCTGGATGGCAAAATTAAAAAAATCTGGCGGCTGATTATGTACCGCGAGCCCTGGAGCGGGTTGGGTTCCTATGACATGATTGTTTATATCCGCAAGGATGTGGAGCACCTGTACTGGAGTCAGGCGGATTAATGCGGGCAGAGCCGGCAATAGCGTATTAACGGCGTAGGGGCAAAAAAATCGTCCCTGTCAGAAGATAAAGATAAAGACATCAATCAAGGAGGATGACATGCGACAACAGGAAAAAGTGGCAGCCATCGTGTTGGGTGCTGCAGTGGTTATTTTGGGCATGGCTATTTTCTTTGGCCTGAAAAGCGGCAAACTGGGTGGTGCCGCCGGCGCGCAGGCCAAGGGTTCCGTCCAGAATGCCCAAGTCAAAGGGGTTTTAAATGCACCCCGCAATGCGGCCGTGGATGCCAAGGGGTTTGTTTATGTGGTGGACGGCGGCAACAACTGCATTCAAAAATTCAATAGCCAGGGTAAGTTTGTCAAAGCCTGGGGTAAAGAAGGTGACGGTGAAGGCCAGTTCAAAACGCCGGGCGGCATTGATGTCGGCCCGGACGGCAATATCTATGTGGCCGACACCTGGAATCACAGAATTCAGGTGTTTGACAGCAATGGCAAATTTTTACGGTTGTGGCTGGGAGAAGAAGGTTTTTGGGGTCCCCGGGATGTGGCCGTGGACAGCAAAGGCATGGTTTATGTTACCGATACGGGCAACCATCGCATCCAGAAATTCGACGGCCAGGGCAAGTTTATCGCCAAATGGGGGCAGCAGGGCAAAGCAGAGGGAGAGTATGCCGAACCCTTTGGCATCAAGATTGATGACCACGACCTGCTTTACATTTGCGATCGCTTGAACTTCCGCATTCAGGTGACCGATACGGAAGGCCATCCGGTTCGTAGCTGGCCGGTGGATGGCTGGCAGGTGGAACAATTTTATATGGAACCTTACCTGGCTATCGATAATCAAAGAGATTTAGTATATGTCACCGATCCTACCAAACATCGTGTACACCTTTACAACCGTCATGGCCAAGTCAAGGGCTTGATGGAAAAAACGCCCGACGGCCAGCCCTTGGGCACACCCGTGGGAGTGGCGGTCAATGAAAAAACCGGCACGGTTTATATCACGGACATGACGGCCAATAAATTGTATATCTATCCTCGTCAGGAGGCGAACTGATGGCAATAAAAAAAACCTCGAAAAAAAGCGTCAAGAAAACCAGCAAAAAGGCTGCGCCTAAACGCAGCACCAAGTCGTCCACGGCGGCGGTGGGCAAGCAGATGAAAAAAACTGCAGCGTCGGCTGTCAAGGCGGCAGGTCCTGTCCCAGAGAAACAGGTCAAAAAGACCAAAAAGGTTGCGGCTGCGGTCAAAGAAAAAAATAAAAAAACTACGCCGGCCAAAGCCCCGGCGCGTTCCGGCGGCAGCAACCGGGGGCTGGTTACTTTCGCCGTGGTAGCTGCCTTGGTGATCGCCCTGGCGGTGATCGGCAAAGTCCGGCAAGGTCCGCCGGTTAAATTGCTCACGCCCAAAGTATTGGCCGAGCTGATGGTGACCAATGAAGCCATCGGCCCTTTAAACTCTCCGCGGGGTATGGCCGCTGACAGCAACGGCAATCTGTATGTGGCGGATTTGGGCAACAACCGTATCGTGGAATTCGATGCCCAAGGCCAGGCGGTGGCGGCTTTTGGCAGTAAAGGCGACAAGCCCGGGGACTACAAGGAGCCCTCGGGGGTGGCCATATCGCCGCAGGGCACGCTCTATGTGGCTGATGCCTGGAACGGGCGCATTCAACAAGTAACCTTAAGCGGCCAGTATCTCGGCGAGATTACCGCCAAGGAAGGCAATTTTTATTCCCCCCGTAATGTGGCGGTTGACAACAGCGGCTATATTTATGTGGCTGATACCGGCAATTCGTGTGTTAAAAAATTTGACACCGACGGCGTGTTAGTAAAACGTTGGGGTGAATACGGCACAGGTCGTGACCGTTTTCAGGAGACCTTTGGCTTATGGATTGACGGTAAACAACAAGTCTATGTGGGTGACGCCGGCAACCGGCGCATCAAAATATTTACCACCGACGGTAAGTACCTGCGTGATCTGCGCGTCAAGGGGTGGCAGAGCGGGATTGGCTGGCCTATGGTGGCCGTGGATTCCAAGGGTGTGATTTATGCCGTGGATGCACAAAACAACATGGTCTGGCTCTATAGCCACGAAGGTAAATACCTGGGCAGCTGGGGTAACAAACCTAACCAGCAGCTTTTTACCTCGCCTTTGGGCATTACCATCGACAAAGAAGATCATGTGTATGTTGGTAATATGAATGAAGGCAAAATTATTAAATTTCAGGCTTATCAGCCATAAGGGCCCGTTCGCTGGGCAGGGTGTTTGTCATTTTAATTTAAGGAGGACCGGCAGTTATGCCATCCGATAAAAAAAAGACCACTAAAAAAACCACTAAGAAAAGCGTGAAAAAATCTGTCTCCGTCCAAGCCGCGGGCGTGCCTGCTCCGAAGCACCAAGCCCAACAACCGGCAAAAAAGACTACCCGAAAAAAAACCGCGCCCACGGGTACTAACCTGGTGCCGGAACAGACGAGTGCTCCCGAAAATATGATGCCCCAACCGCCGGCAACAGAACCAACGCCGGCACCCCTGGAAACCGTGGCCGGGGTACAATCCAGTCCCATTGCTCCCAAAAAAGGCCCGTGGTTGCAGTTGATCGTGGGTGCGGTCATTGCCATTGTGGCCATAGAAAGCGTCCTGGTGGTTAAAACCAAGGTGGATCAGCAACGGGTCCTGCAACCGATCAAAGTGATCGGCACCAGAGGCGGCCCTCCGGATAAGGAAGGCAAATACTGGGGACCCAATATCATTCGCGTGGACCGCGGGCGCAACCGGGTCATGCTGGTGGACAGCGGCTTCAAAAAAGTGCTTTTTTGGGATACTCAGACCGGTGTCTTGCTCAAAGAGATCACGGCCGCTGATGCCCAAAACGAGAAGTTTGAGCCCTACAGTGCCGACCTGGATAAAGACGGGAACAGTTATATCCTGGATCGCAACCAGAGCGAAGTGTTTGTATTTGACAATAAGTTTAAGCTGGTCCGTCATTGGCTGGCAGCCTATCCCAAAGAAATTGCAGTGGGGGAAAAGGGTACGGTTTACATCAGCAACTCCGTTAAAAACCAGATCGATGAATACACGCCTGAAGGCCAGCCGATTGGAAGTTTTGGGCAAGGCGAGATGAGCAATCCCGGCAAAATGAAAGTGGACAGCCAGGGCAATCTTTATCTGGTGGCCTTGGCCGACGAGAAAGTTAAAGTATTCAACTCCAAGGGCAAATTAAAAACCGCCTTTGCCCTCAAACTCAAGCCCTTTGGCCTGCCGGTACCGGATGTGCTGGGCGATAAGCTGTATATCTGTGAACACAATAATCAAAAAGTACAGGTTTATACTTTGGGCGGAAAATTGCTGTGGGATGTGCCTGCCAGTTATCCGGCCACCATTGGCGTGGACAACGACGGGGTGATCTATTTGTCCGGCGGTGCCGGGGTGCATCAATATACCATTATTAAAAAAAGATAAACCAAACCCGGTCCGTGCTGGTTGATCTTGGGGGGACCAATCTCTATATAAAAGGCAGGCTGAAGCTGCGATATGGTGCATAGAACATGAACGAACAGCGAAACCTTGAGCGCAAGGTACTCTATGGGCTGGCAGGATTAACCTTTATTATTGCCCAGGTGCAACTCTTTAATCTGAAAGTGGTCTTCAGCCTGATGTTGACCTTATCGGCCCTGGGCCTGATGCTTCTGGGTTGGTACCTGGACAGGATCATGACCTGGGTCGCTGGCTTGCCTGCTAAGCTGAACAAATTGAAATCCGCCATGGACGAGTGGGGCCAAAGCAAGGGTAAAACGCATGTTTCCCAGTTGTCCGGCCTGCCCGAACCTCAGGTCAACCTCGTGGAGGAAACCCCAGCACCAACCGCAGACAGCGAACAGCAACAAGAAACCACGGAACCATCAAAACCGGTATGGCGCTGGCCTTGGCCCCAGCATGCTCTGGAAATAAAAATCCCCACGGCCGCAGTCCTGATCATTGGCGGTCTTTTGCTGGCCGGAGGCCAGCCGTTTCTCTTTCTGGGTGCCTTTTTGCCGGCAGCACTGATGCTGGTGGCAGGTGCCTTTTTACTTGCCTATGGCTTGAAAGTTAAAACACCTTATCTGGAATTGGGCAAACTGGAATTATCTCAAAAAAGCCTGTGGCTTGCCTTACTGGGGGTGGCGGTCATGGTGCTTGGTGATTACCTGCTTTTTCTCTTTTTGCAGGAAGGGGAATTCAAAGAGTTCATTGGCCTGACCATCCATGTCATTGGCAATGCCTTGATTGTGGCCACCTTTCCCAAACGGCTGCCTGATCCTGAACCCAACCCCGAGGAACATCTGGAGCAGTATACGGGCATGGCCAAAACCAAAAGCGCGGTGATCCTCAAGGTCCTGCTGGTGGTGATAAGCGGCGTGTTTTTCCTGCTGGCCCGCGGGGCTGCCCAGAAACATTTAAACAGCGATCATTTTATCTACCTCATGGCGGCTGTGGGTGCACTGATGCTTTCTTTTCCCTGGATGGTAAAAGTCCAGCGCCCACGTTGGTCCTTCGGTCCTTTTTTGACGTATGTGGGGCAGATCTTGCGGCTGGGCGCAGTAGTGGTGGCTCTGATGCTGGCTTATCAGGGCCAGGTACTCATCACCCATGAACAGCTGACGCCGGCACTAACCAAATTTTTGCTGGCGATCATTATTATTATAGTAGCCCTGGGCCGGCCGGAAAAAAAACCTCTGGAACTGGCCAAGGAATCGCCTCTGGCCTGGCCTTGGGAAGCGCTGGGCTTGGTGGTGATTTTAATTGGTGCTACCTGGCTAAGGCTGCATCTGCTGGATGTCATGCCCGCAGGCTTGGAGGGAGATGAAGCCGGTACAGCCCGTAATGCCCAAGTGATTACCAATATGGTTAATGGCGGCTACCGTTCGCTTACGGCGCACTGGCAAAGCCAGCCGCTTTTCTGGTTGTTTCCCCTCAACCTGGTTCATCATCTTTTCGGTCTGGGTAACGTGGGCCTCAGGATACTTCCGGCGTTTTACGGCCTGCTTAGCATCGTGGCCATTCACCTGATCGGCCGTCTGTATTTCGGTCCCCGCATTGGGCTGGCGCTGGCAGCTTTGGTGGCCATCTCGCGCTGGCACTTGCATTTTTCCCGCTTTGGTTGGGCCAATACACTCATGATTTTAATGATGACCATTGGATTTTACTTCCTGGTCAAAAGTTTCAGTGACCGAAAAAAATGGTACCTCTACTTGTCGGGTGCGGCTTTTGCCTATGCCGTGCAGACGGAGACGGCCGGCCGGCTGGTGCCCATTATCTGCATGGTGGTCTTGCTTTACCTCTTTTTCGTGCAAAAGCATTTCTTTAAACGTCATTGGAAAGCCGTGACCATTCTCTTTTTGGGAGCCTGGCTGGTCGGTGGTGCCTACTTCCTGCTTATGGCTAAAAAACCTTATCTTTTAATTCAGCGGGTTAAGGAGGTCTCTATTTTTTCAGAAGATCCCAATGCCGCGCCCAGCGCCCAAAAGGGCTTCCTCGATTCAGCCAAGCTGAGTTTCACCATGATGAACTGGCATGGCGATTACCGAACTCGCCACAATGGCGGCCTGTCCGGCGAGCCCATGCTGGATTTCTGGACGGCCATCTTGTTCGCGTTGGGGTTCGGCTATACTGTGTACTACTGGAAGGGGGCTAGATTGGCCATCGTGCTCATCTGGTTTTTAGGAGGCCTGTCGGGCTCAGTTTTCTCTATCGAGGCCCCGCAGGCACACCGTTCTTTTGGGCTCTTTCCAGCTTTGTTTTTAATGATCGGTTATTTCCTGGCCAAGACTCAGCAGTTGCTGCGCCGGGTCCTGGGGAAACCCGGACTTTGGATCGGTGCCATGACCTTTGGCCTGCTGCTCATTCCTGCCGGGAAGATCAACTATCACAAGTACTTTGACACTTATCCCCGCTTTGATCCAGGCTTTACGGAAATGGCCCGCTACGTGGGTAGTTTGGGTGATAACTGGCTAAGCCTGGTCTCAACCTACGGGTGGATGGGTCATCCGCCATTTGAACTCTATGCCCGCACTGCCCATGCTCAGTTTCTGTACAGCAGTTTTGATTTTATGCCCGTCACGTTTCCCACTGATAAAAACATAAGCTTTGTCACAGTGGAAGACCGTTCGGAAATTATTCCCAGCCTGCAGTATTATTATCCGGACGGTGTGTATAAAGACAGGACCATTCCTCATTTTGGCACTTTGGTGCAAAGCTGGAATGTGACTCACAAAGCGCTGATGGAAGTCAAAGGGTTGCGGGCCACCTATTGGTCCAATGGGCAATGGCAGGGCCGGCCGGTTTTGGAAAAAGTTGATCCTGATCTTAACCAAGTACTGGAAGCGGATGTCTGGCCGGTGAAAGGCACGGCCAGCGCCCAATGGGAAGGCACTTTGTGGATACCTCATTACCGTCACTATACGTTTTACTTGCAAGGCAACAGCGCCATTGACATGACCTTGGGCACCCATCATCTGCAAGTTGGACCCGGCCAGACCAAGAAAGTAACCCTGGCTTTGCCGGGAGGGTTAATGCCCATTCGCCTCCGGGCCAGGCACCAGGGCGGCACACCCACAGGCCTGTTATCCTGGAAGAGCGACGAGGCCATTGACTTTTTTATGTATAAATGTACCCATCAGCAGGCTTTTAATAAGGAACCCGTGCCGGCGGATTATTGGTTTACTTATCCTCAGCCCACCGGCTTATTGGCTACTTATTACACCACCCCCGACTGGAGCGGACCTATCCGGCTGCAGTTCGTGGAACCGGTAATTTTCACTGATTGGTTTAATGTGCCTTTTGGCCTGCCGCCGCCACTCTCTGCAACCTGGACCGGCAGGATTAAGATTCCCAAGACCGGACGTTATCAATTTGCGGTGACCTCCAGTGGGTATACGCAGCTCAAGATTAACGGACAGCCGGTACTGGTGCAAGCCAGCGGCGCGCCGGCCGGTTGGCGCGTGCCCTCCGGACCCTATGAAAATCCGGTGACGTTGAAAGCCGGCAGTTATCCCGTGGAAATCCGATGGTCCCTGCAATCTTATCAGGCTTTCTTTAAGCTCTGGTGGATTCCTCCGGACGGCAAGAAAGCCGCCATCCCCACCAATGTCCTGGTGCCGGAAGCCAAGTGAGCCAGCAGTCACCGACGCTTCCCAAACCAGGCCTGATAAAAGCCTCGGGGGTGCTTTTCAGCCTGACCATGGCGGGTAACCTGTGCAATTACGTGTTTCATGCCCTGGCCAGCCGTGGTTTGGGCCCTGCGGATTACGGCAGTCTGGTCACCATGCTGGGCATCATCACGGTTATGGTTATTCCCACCCAGGCCCTGCAAGTGGTCTTTGCCAAGGAAGTAGCACTGGCTGAGATGAACCGGCGCTATGATCATCTGGTGACCTTCATGGTCACGGTGAGTAAACGTTTGGGCTGGCTGGGTGGAATTATTTTTTTGGCGCTGGTGCTTAGCAGTTCCCTGTTGGCGCAATTTTTTCACCTGACCTCAATCTGGCCGGTGATAATGGTGGCTTTGGCTGTGTGGGTAACGTTTCTGCAGCCTGTGGTCAGGAGCATTTTCCAGGGCTTGCAGCAATTCGGGCTTTTGGGTATCAATATTCTGATCGACGGCGTTACCCGGGCCCTGTTGGGCGGGGTCTTGATTTTTCTATTGCCCTGGGGCGTCAATGGTGCGGTCTTGTCCTCGGCGCTCTCCGGCGTGGTCACTTTGTTGGTGGCGTTGGTGCCTTTGCGCTGGATGGCCGCCCATCGGCAGGCCTTTCATCGTGCGGTCAGCTTGAGCGACCTAATCCGGTTCAGTTTTCCTGTGCTGACCGGATTTACCATGTTCGCCCTGCTCTCCAATATGGATGTGATGCTGGTCAAACACTTTTTTGAGCCTACCACGGCCGGGCTCTACTCAGCGGCCTCGATTGTGGGCAAGGCCTTTTTATTCCTGCCCTTGGCCATTGCCCAGGTGATGTTCCCCAAGGTGACCGTTGAAAAAGCCCTGGCCATGCCGACACTATCGTTGCTGCACAAAAGCATGCTGCTTGCCGCCGGGGCCTTGCTCCTGGGCGGGTTGGTGGTTTGGTGGCAGCCGGAGCTTATCATCATAACCCTTTTTGGTAAGGCCTTTTTGGAAGGGCAGACTGTGTTTTTGGTCAGAGCTTTTGCGGTGATGATGATTCCTTTGGCCATGGTTTACCTGATGCTTTATTACAGTTTGGCCGTAAAAAGCCTTACTTTTTTAATGGTCCTGGCCGTGGACATTCCCTTGTTGGCAGGGGCGCTCTTCTTTTGGCACTCCACGCTGATGCAGGTGGTGCTGCTGGTGGGTCTTAACCACCTGCTGGCCGGGGTGATCGCCTATGGGATAATCCGGGATGGACGTAAGGCTGAAATCGATAGCCGTAAAACGGGTGCCGAGAATTAAACCCGGTTAGGACCAGTGCGTCGTTGTTTTTATTTTCCGTTAATGATTTCTAATTGCTCTCAAGGTTGAGTAATTAGATGCTCGAGCTCCGGGGGGCAAATATGACCGAGGACAAAACTCAGCCGCGGTTTTCCGTGATTATGCCGGCCTACAATGAAGCCCTGAATCTAAAAGCCAACATCTGTGAGACCCTGGAGGTTATGGAGGCTTTTGATCCAGCTTTTGAGATCATTCTGGTTGATGACGGCAGTAAGGACCGCACTGCTGACGTGATGTGTGAATTGGAAGGCCACTATAACAAAGTAAAAAAGGTGGTGATTTCCAACAATCAGGGCAAGGGCAATGCTTTGCGCGAAGGGTTCAGATCCAGCCGTGGTCAGCTGGTGTTCTTTTTGGACGCTGATTTGGATCTCCATCCCCGGCAAATTCAGGTTTTATACAAAATTCTTCAGGATCAAAATGCGGATATTGTGATCGGTTCCAAACGCCATCCCCAGACTGTACTCAACTATCCGGTGAAAAGGCGCGTGGTGAGCTGGGTTTATTTTATTTTGGTTAAGCTTCTGTTTGGGCTGCCCATTAAGGATACTCAGACCGGCATTAAGCTGTTTAAGCGTCCTGTATTGGAGAAGGTGTTTCCCAAAATTCTGGTGAAGAAATATGCCTTTGACCTGGAGCTGCTGGTGCTGGCTCATTATTACCATTACAAAATTGCGGAAGCGCCGGTGGTGGTAAACTACCACACCAAGTTCGGGCATATTGGCGTTAAAACCATTTTTGATATTTGGTGGGATACCATGGCGGTGTGGTACAGGTTAAGGCTGAAAAAATATTATGACAAGCAGGGAAATTGAGAACGGGAAACAGGAAACTGAGAAATGAAGATTCAAGATAGTGGCTCCCTACAAAATGTAAGGATGGATAATAACCATTGAAGGCAGGCTATGGCAGACCCTAAAGTATCCCTGGTCGTCCCCATTTATAATAATGAAGCGGGCATTGCGGTGTTGTTGCGCTCGGCTCAGGGGCAAGGTCCCGTGCCTTTTGAAGTGGTGGCTGTTGACGACGGCTCCCGCGACAAAACTGCGAACGTAGCCCGCAGCCTGGGAGCGCGGGTGCTCGTCAATGAACATAACCTGGGCATGACGCCGTCGCGCAACCGCGGCATTGAAGCGGCGCAAGGGGAGTTCCTCTGGTTTCTTGATTCGGACATGGAACTCACGCCGGGCGTGGTCAACCTGGCCTATGAAACGTGCATGCGTGAAGGCTTGGACGGGCTCATGATACCGGAGCGCTCCCGGGGCACCACCTTGTGGTCCAAGAGCCGCAACCTGGAAATGATCACCAATGATGCTGATCCGCAACGTCATGTGATGCGCTTTGTGCGTAAAAGCCTGGTGAAAAAAATCGGCGGCTTTGATCACAACCTCACGGCCGGCGAGGATTATGACTATCAAATCCGCATGCTGGGCGCCGGCGCCAAATACCGCCTGCTTCATGAAGGCTTTATTTATCACCATGAACTGACCACCCTGAAAAAGATTTTCCGGAAATACTATCATTACGGGCTTTCCATGCCCCGTTACATTGAGCGCCATCCTGCCAAGGCCGTCGGCCAGTTTTCCCTGATCCGGCCCGGTTATATCAAGCGGGCAGACTTGTTTGTCAAGCATCCGATTTTGACTGCAGCCTTGTTTTTCTTCAAAGGCTGTCAGTATGCGGCCGGTGCGGCCGGCATTATGATGGCCAAATTAGGTTGGGACCAAGACCGCAAATGACGCGAGCAGCCTCTTTTCCCAAAGTGGATGTGTTTGCCGCCACCCATGTGGCCGATGCCTTTGGCCCGCAGCACATCCTCAAACAATACTTGAAGGACCAAGGCGTTCAGCTGGCCTGGGCCACCTGTCCTTTTGACTATGCCACCATCAAGGGGGCCAGGATTACTTTTTATGAACAAGGCCAGGAGCGGGCAGCTGCGGCCGGCCATGCCAATGTCAGCAAAGGGGTGATCAGCTGGATCAAAGACGCCTGGTTTATATGGCGCTGGGGCTGGCGCTGCTTGAAAAAAGACAGCTTGTTTTTTGGTATCAACAGTTTGCACGCAGCTGTGGGTATAGTCCTGAAATGGTTGGGCAAGGGTAATTTTGTGGTTTATTATGTGATTGATTACACCCATCAGCGCTTTGCTTCTCTCTTTCTTAATTGGGTTTATCAAAGGGTGTGCGCCTTTGCGGCCCGTCATGCAGACATGATCTGGAACTTGTCAGAGCGCATGCAGGCCGTGCATCAGCGTTTTGGCGCCAAGCCGGAAGGCAATGTGCTGGTGCCGGTTGGTGTGCGTTTGAAGGAGGTCAAGCCCGCTGCCGAGAGAGAGGTTATCGCCAACCGCCTGATTGTGGTCAGCGCGCTCTTTGAAAGCAAAGGTGTGCAAACCGCCATCCGGGCGCTTACTCATCTGCCGCAGGCCCACTTGGTGGTGGTGGGCACCGGCCCCTATGAAGGGGCCCTGAAAGCGTTGGCCCTGGCAGAAGGTGTGGCTCAGCGGGTGGACTTTAAGGGCATGATCTGGTATGGAGAGGCGTTGTTTAGGGAGATTGCCATCAGCCGGGTGGCCCTGGCGCCTTACAGCTCGGAGGACAGCAACTATACCTATTATGCTGATCCCAGCAAACCCAAGGAATATCTGGCTTGCGGCACGCCGGTGGTGATTACCAAGGTGCCCTGGATTGCCGAACCGATCGAGGCGCTGCCCATGGGCAAGGCGATAGACGACGACGTGTCCTCTTTGGTGGAGGCCTGCCGTTTGTTGCTGAGGGATGACGAGTTTTGGCGGCAATGCCGCCGGAATGCTCTTGCGTATATGAAGGATCTGGATTGGTCGACGGTAATGGAACGCGCCCTGGTCCTGGTGGGCCAGGCCCGCGCAGCTAAAACTCCAATGAGGGAAAAACACCATGACGCTTGAACATCTTTTTAAACGCAGCTGGCTGATCTTCGTGGCACTTTTATTCTTTGGGTTGGGACAAGTGCTGATCCTAAGTGATCTGCAGTTGATCATCGGCTTGCTCAGCAGTCTGGGCAGTTTGATTCTGCTCTATTGGTGCTTGGCCCAGCCGCAACAGCCCGGTTCCTGGGCCAAGGTCCTGGCCATCAGCTTATTGTTGCCGGTTTATGTGGGGGGCGCTTATCTGTCTTCCGCCTCGGCTAATATCAACAACCTGATTACCATGGCTTTTTTTCTGGTGGGCATGCTATTGGTATTCGCTTTGTTCCCCCCGTTTAAAGCTCCTCAGCCTTTGACTACTATAACCCGTTCTGACAGCCGCAGCGTGACAGCCTTGACCGTGCTTTTTAGCGTGGCCTGGGTGGGTTTACTTATGGGGTTGACCATTGTGCTGGCTAAACGATATCTGGTGCAATACGATCCCATGACCATCACCCATTTCTTTTTTCCCCTGCGGCAGGAAGGCACGCTTAACAACTATCTTGGCAGCCTGCCCTTTACCCAGTGGGCACGTTTGTGGTGGGTGGCCCTGTATCTGACGGTGTTCCTGGTCTGGCATAGCTGGGTGCTGCGCCGCGGGGACAGCATGAAGGATTGGAAGATTATCGTGGGCATTTATATTTTGGCCAATGCCGGTTCCCTGGTGATGGCTGTCTTGTCTACCGACGGTTTGGCGGTGCTGGGTCTGCAGGTCAAGTCCCTGTTCTTTCATTATTATACGGTGGCCAAGACCTACGCCACTTGGCCTGAGCTCTGGAAAATGATGGGTACTTACGCCAACCAGGAAATCTACCAATGGGTTTCCTTTCCTTCCACCCATCCGCCGCTGTCCGTGGTCCTGGTCTGGCTGCTGATCAAGCTTACCGGCGATTCACCGACACTGATTGCCCTGGTGATCGGCCTGGCGGCTTGGTCCGCCATCATTCCCATGTACTGGATCGGTCGGGAGCTTTATCATCGCCGGGTAGGGTATGTCATGGCCGCGCTCTATGCTGTGTTGCCCAATGTGCTGCTCTTTGCCTATGCGTCCCTGGACACAGTGTACGCGGCCTGCTTGGCTTGGGCCACGGCCCTGGTGATTCTGGGCACGCACCGTCGGGCCTATCATTGGATGATTTGGGCTGGTCTGATGTTGGTGCTCACCTTGTCCCTTTGTTATGTGGTGCCCTTATACGTACCGGTCTTATTCATGCTGGCCATCATGGGCCTGCGTCGGCAACGCACGGTTCTGGGGTGGACCAAGGAAGCCTTGCTCAAGGCCCTGCTACTGATTGCGGCCGTGCTGCTGCCTTTGGGTCTGCTGATGGCTCTTACCCATGGTGGATATGATTATCTGAAAATGTTCAATTACACCATGCATTATGCCCATGTCAAAGGTTCAGAGCTGCGGCCTTGGGTCATCTGGTCCTGGCTGGCACCGGCAGCTTATTTCATTCATGCCGGGGCGGTGATTACGGCCTTGTTCATCCTTCGTCTGATTCAGGTATGGCGGGGCGAGCACAATCACGATTACTGGCCTTGGATTGCCCTGGTTACCATGGCCGTTCCCTTTCTGACCGCCACTTCCCGGGGGGAGACAGACCGGCAATTTATGGTGCTTAATCCCCTAGTGGTGGGCACTGCGGCCATGGTGTTTTGGACTGCCGGCAAGCAACGGCTCGGCCAGGTCATGCAGAGCTCCAAACGGGTCATCGCTTCCTATCCCTTGCTGCTGGCGTTGGTACTTTCCTTTATCAATGCCGTGGTGATTGAAATCCTGACCATTGACCATTGGTAAACCGCAGTCGGAGTTTAGAAAGGAATGTGAGGCATTGAAGCAGGAAGCATTGATCGGCTTTACCGGATTTGTGGGGCACCATCTTTGGCAACAACACAGCTTCAGCCATGGCTACCATTCAGGTAATATCGAAACCATCAGAGGCAGGGTGTTTGATCTGTTGGTATGCTGCGGCATCCGGGCGGAGAAATGGCTGGCCAACCAGCAGCCGGAAAAAGACTGGGCGCAAATTCAGGCGCTTTTGGATCAGTTGAAAACGGTTAAGGCCGAAAAAGTCGTGCTTATTTCCACGGTGGATGTTTATCCGCAGCCTTGGCGCGTGGATGAAGCCACCTACCCGGATCCGGAAGCAGGTCATGCCTATGGCCGGCATCGCCTGTGGGCGGAAAAAAAACTGGCCCAATACTTTCAGGACCTGACCATCGTTCGTCTGCCGGCTTTATTCGGCCAAGGCTTGAAGAAAAACTTTATCTTTGACTTGCTTCATCCGCAGCCGCGCTTCCTGCCGCAAGATAAAGTCAAGCACTTGCTGCAAGGGTTGTCCGCCTCCGATAAGGACCTGGTGTTGGCTTGTTATCAACTTGACGGCAACGGCAATTATGCCCTGCAGCCACACCGGGGGACCAAGGACTTGGCGGCGTTAACGTCATTGTTGGAAAGTGCAGGCTTAACCAGCCTGGGCTTTACCCATCAGGCCTCGACCTTTCAGTTTTACGACTTAAAACGGCTATGGCATGATATTGAGATTGGGCTGGCCCAAGGTCTCAAGTTGCTCAACCTTGTCACGGAACCCGTAAGCGCGCGCGAGGTGGCCCGGCTCTTTGGCTATCAGAACTTCCACAACGAAACATCTTCCGGGCCGGTGCATTATGATGTGCGCAGCCTGCACGCGGACTGCTTCCAGGGACAGAACGGCTACCTGTATGCGGCCAAGACCGTAGGCGATGATTTAGTTCGATTTTTTCAAGAGGCCAAGGCATGATGACTTTGGCTATTTCCAACATTGCCTGGCAGACGGATGAGCAAGAGGCCGTGCAGAGAAGGTGTGATCACTGGGGGGTGAAGGCCTTGGAAATGGCACCCACCAAATTATGGGCTGATCCCTATGACCAGCCGCAGGCCACGGTGATAGAAGCCCGAAAAAAAATGGAAGGCCAGGGCCTGGCGGTGGTGGCCTTGCAGGCCCTGCTCTATGGCAGGCCGGACCTGCAGCTCTTTGGAACCGGGCCTAGCCGGCAAGACCTATTGGCTTATCTAATTAAAGCGATTCGCTTCAGCACCTGGCTGGGCGCCCGGGTGCTGGTGTTGGGATCTCCTAAAAACCGCTTAAAAGGAGAGTTGTCCCCGGAAGCAGTGGAGACCATTGGTCATGATTTTTTTTCCCATCTCGGGGCAGCGGCCCAGGAGCACGGTGTGATGGTCTGCCTGGAAGCCAATCCCCGGGCTTATGGTGCTGATTATATCTGCACCACCGCAGAGGCTGTCCGCTTGGTGCGGGCAGTGGCCAGTGAAGGCTTGAAAGTTAATTTGGATTTGGGAACCATGACTATTAACCAGGAACGTTATAACCAGATCAAACTTTGGATGCCGGTGGTGGGGCACGTGCATGTGAGCGAGCCTTATCTGGAACCCGTGCCGCAGCCGGGCACTGATCATAAGGGGTTTGCAGCAGCCTTAAAGCAGGCCGGGTTTCAGGGTGTATGTTCCCTGGAAATGAAGGCCGCAGCAACGGGCTCTAATCTCACAACGGTGGACAAGGCACTGAGTACGCTGAGGGGGATCTATGGACAAGGGTGAAAACCAGGCTGCCTGGCAAATTCCCCGGCATGACAGCGTGATCTTTAAACCCAAAGCCTGCGATTATTGTGTGGTGGTGCCCGTGCTCAATGAAGGCCAGCGTATCCAAACGCAGCTGCAGACCATGGCCGAGTTGGCCTCGCAGGTGGATATTGTCATTGCCGACGGAGACAGTCAGGACAACAGCCTCAATCAGGTCTGGTTAAAGCATCAGCAAGTACGGGCCTTATTGATTAAAAAAGATCACGGCCGCTTGAGCGCCCAGTTGCGTATGGCCTATGCTTTTGCCTTGCAGGAAGGCTATGCCGGTGTTGTGACTATTGACGGCAATGGCAAGGACAACGTGGAAGCCATCCCGGCTTTTATCCAGGCCCTGCAACAAGGCTATGACTTTGTCCAGGGATCACGTTTTGTTGCGGGCGGACGGGCCATCAACACGCCCTGGTTGCGGCTGTTGGCCATCAGGGGGCTGCATGCGCCCATCATTTCTCTGTTGGCAGGGCAGCGCTTCACGGACACGACCAACGGGTACCGGGCTTACAGCCGGCGGTTGCTGCTTGATCAGCGGGTGCAGCCTTTTCGTAATTGTTTTCAGTCCTACGAATTGCTGGCCTATATGTCCGTGCGGCCCACGCAGCTGGGGATGAAGGCCAAGGAGATAGGGGTGACCCGAAGCTATCCGGCTAAAGGCAAGATTCCCACCAAGATCAAGTTGGGCGGATGGCTGAACTTAATGGTTATTTTGATGCGCTGCGGCCTGAAACAATATCATCCGTCGCGGACAGGAACCTGAAGGCATGGCCGCACGAATAAACGACTCCGCCATGAGGGACTGTGCCATAATGTTTTTTTGATGGTCATCCGGCAAGCTCATAAAGGGATCGGGAATATCTTTAAAATCAAGATCCCCGGATACCAGTCCAGCATAGGTTGGATTGCCGACTCCGGGGCGCCGATAGGTCGAAAAAACCCGTTGGGGCACAGCCTCCGAATGGCAGGGCATGGGCGGGGACCGATTAAGCAATCAAGCCAGCGTGTCCAGCGCAGGCAGGCAGGGATGAATGTATGAGTGTTAAAGTGGATAACCTTATCATTGGCGCCGGAATTTACGGCCTCTATGCGGCCAAGCTTTTAGCCGGGAAGAAGGAATCCTTTTTAATAGTAGAGAAAGATGAGCAAGCTTTTTCCCGCGCGTCTTATATCAACCAGGCCCGGGTACACAATGGTTATCATTATCCCCGCAGCCTAGCCACAGCCGCAGCCTCGGCCCACTATTACCGCCGTTTCTGCCAGGAGTTTGATTTTGCCATCAACCGGTCCTTTAAAAAAATCTACGCCATTGCCCGAAAATATTCTTTCACCGAACCGGATCAATTTGAAAAATTCTGCGAGGTCGCGGGCATTCCCTGTACGCCTGTGTCGGAACGGCCCTATTTCAATCCCGGGGTAGTGGCCGCGGCTTTTGAAACCGAAGAAGTGGCTTTTGACGCCCATAAAATCCGGTCGGCTCTGATGGCCCAAGTGGAGCAGGCCCCTCAGGGACAGGTGCGCTTTGGTACCACCATCACCGCCGTGGAGCGCCAGGGTAACAACTACCGGATACACCTCAGCAACGGCCAGGAGGTGGTGAGCCCGCGGGTCATCAATTGCACTTATGCCAGCAACAACCAGGTACTGCTTCAATTCGGTCTGGAACCATTTCAGTTAAAATATGAAATCTGTGAAATTACGCGCTGCCGGCTGGAAGCGCCTTTTGACAAAGTGGGCATTACGGTCATGGACGGTCCCTTCTTTTCAGTCATGCCCTTTGGCCAGGCAGGCGATTTTACCCTGACCGCCGTAGCCTTCACGCCCCATTGGACGTCTTACGAGGTGTTGCCGACTTTTCAGTGCCAGGGCCAAAATCCGGTCTGCACGCCGTCGCAGCTCGAGAATTGCAATCACTGTCCGGCCCGGCCCAAGACCGCCTGGCCGTTCATGCTGCAACTGGCCAGAAAATATTTGAAGAACGAAATTCAGATCAGCTTTAAAGAGGCGCTGTTTGCCATAAAGCCCATTCCCCAGAGTTCGGAGATCGATGATTCGCGGCCCACCATCATCAAACAGGCGGCCAGTGCTCCTGATTTTATCTCCGTGCTCTCCGGGAAAATCAACACGGTCTATGATTTGGAGGCATTACTATGCTAAAAGAAAAATTGTTTTTCTCCATGGTGGTCTATGTGCACAATGCCGAACAGAATATCGCCGCCTTTCTACAGGAGAGTCTGGCCTATCTTAATGCCCGTTTCGAACGATTTGAAGTCATTCTGGTCAACGACGCCAGCCAGGATCAAACCCTTAAGGTCATCGAACAGGCAGCCCAGGAAGAGAGCCACCTTTCCATTATCAACCTGGCTTGGCGCCATGGCCATGAATTGGCTATGCTGGCCGGCAGCGATCTGGCCATCGGCGATATGGTGTTGGAGCTGGAAACCACTATCCGCGATTATGAATTCAGCCTGATCGACCAAATGCTCGAACAAGCGTTAAAGGGCACAGATATTGTTACGGCCAATCCTTCTAAAAAAATTAATTTCTTTTCCGCGCTCTTTTATGCGGTCTTTAACCGTATCTCCTTTGTGCCCATTACCCTTAAAACCGAACGGTTGCGGCTCATCAGCCGCCGGGCCTTGAACCGGGTGCTGGCCTCCAAGGAAAAGGTGCGGTTTCGCAAAATTATTTTTCAACTCTCCGGGTTTTCCTTCAAGGAACTGGCCTATGAACCTTCCCATACCATCAAGCGCATTGCTGCGGAGAAACGTTTCGGCCAGCGGTTGGAGACCGCCATTGAAATTTTATTGATTTACTCCAATATCGGCAGCCGCCTGTGTTTTTATATTGCCATGTTCTTCCTGCTGCTTTCCATGGCCATTGGCACTTACGCCATTCTTATCTTTATCAATTTAGCCACAGTGGTGGAAGGCTGGACCACGCTCATGCTGGTGCTGTCTACCGGCTTTTCCGGACTCTTCATCGTGCTGGGCATTTTGGCCAAATACGTGGCCTTGATCATGACCGAGGTCAGAAAAAAACCACTCTATGTGGTCAAGTCGGTGTTGCGCTTTGCCAACACGACCCAGAAAATTTGTTAAGGGGCTACTGAAGAAAATGGAACCGCGAGAGTTGGTTTACCGGGAACGCTTTATGGGTCATTTGCGCAGCTTGTTTAAACCGGGCATGCGCGTGCTGGATGCAGGCTGCGGTTCAGGCGATATGGCCCTGCTGCTGAAGGATCTGGGCTGCGACGTGGTGGGCCTCGATGCCCATGCCTACGCCCATTGGGAAGCGCGCAGCTCCGACCGGATCAAGTTTTGCTTGGGCTCGAGCGAGGCCATGGCCTTTGGGAACGGCAGCTTCACGCTGTGGCATTGGCCGCACAAAATATACTTGGAGATCTTTTTGCTTCGTTTGTGATTGTTCTGGACAAGCCGTTTGTCATCGGCGATTTTATCATCGTGAATGAATATCTGGGGGCTGTCGAGCGTATCGGATTAAAAACAACGAAAATTCGGAGCCTGTCAGGGGAACAACTCGTGTTTTCTAACACCGATTTGTTAAAAAGCCGCATTCGCAACTTTAAACGTATGTATGAACGCCGTGTTGTTTTTACCATCGGCGTGCTTTATCAGACCCCCTATGAATTGCTTTCAGAAATCCCAAAAATGATTCGCAACATCATTGAAAGCAAAGCCCAAGTTCGATTTGATCGTGCCCACTTCAAAGAATACGGAGACTATTCCTTAAAATTTGAGATAGTTTACTGGGTACAAGGTCCGGATTACAATGTCTATATGGATATTCAACAGTCGATTAACCTCGATATTTACAAACAGTTTCAGGACGCGGGGATCGAATTTGCCTATCCCACACAAACACTGCTTTTACAACGCGAACCGGGTGAAACAACCCATGAATAAAATCATCGAGATTCAGAATCTGGTTAAGCAATTCAACGGGGTTTCGGCGGTTAACGGGCTTTCTTTTTCTGTGGGAAAAGGCGAATTTTTTGGTCTGCTGGGTCCCAATGGCGCCGGCAAAACAACCACGATTCGCATGTTGTACGGATATTCACCCCCGACCAGCGGCATGTTGCGAATCTTCGGCATGGACGTCATCACCGAAAGCCGCAAGATTAAAGCCAGAATCGGTGTTTGCCAGCAGGACAACACCCTGGACCCTGACCTGACCGTAGAACAAAACCTTCTCGTATTCGCCGGATATTTTTCCATTTCCAAAAAAGAGGCCGCCGAACGTTCCGAGGAACTTCTCGACTTTTTTGCCTTGAATCATAAAAAAGATGCCAAGGTTATGGAATTGTCCGGCGGGATGGTCAGACGATTGATTCTGGCCAGATCCCTGATCAACCGTCCGGAACTTTTGATTTTGGACGAGCCGACCACCGGGCTCGATCCCCAGTCCCGGCACCAGGTTTGGGAAAAACTGGGAGAGCTTAAAAAATCCGGTTTAACGGTGGTGATCACCACCCACTACATGGAAGAAGCCACCCAGCTTTGTGACCGTCTGGTTATTATGGATCATGGCAACATTCTGGTGGACGGCAGCCCGGAAAGCCTGATCGAACAGCATGCCGGTAAACATATCATCGAAATCGAGGGACCGGATCAAGACCTGATCGAATACCTTAAAAACCATGACGTGGAATATGATGATCTCGGTAAGCGGCTGATATTGTATGACCCTGAAAGAAAGGGAATGAACAGCGCCATCCGCAGTCAATACTGCAATGAAAAGTGTATTTACCGGAACAGCACCCTGGAGGATGTTTTTTTACGCTTAACAGGAAGGGAACTTCGAGAATGATCGATCCTGCCGTATTTTCATGGCGATTTCTAAGCGTCTGGAAAAGAAACCTGGTGGTGTATAAAAAAATCTGGAAGGTGAACTTCTTGACGCCGCTTTTTGAACCCTTATTTTATATATTGGCCTTTGGTCTGGGGTTCAGCGGATTGATCGGAAAGGTCCATTACGATGGCGTTGAACTTTCATACACGGCATTTATCGCACCCGCGCTGATCGCCACCGCCGTCATGTGGAACGCTTTTTTTGAAACCACCTATGCGTCGTTTGTCCGCATGTATTTTCAAAAAACCTTTGACGGCATGCTGGCGACGCCGTTGTCTCTGGAAGAGATCATCATCGCGGAGATTGCCTGGAGTGCCACCAAATCAGCGGGTGCGGCAACGATCATGCTGTTGGTCCTTGGCCTGATGGGATTTATCCATTTTCCCATGGGATTGTTGCTGATACCCTATGGCATTTTTCGGCGGGTTGGCATTCGGCGCCATCGGCATGTTCTTTACGGGGATAATCCCGACCATCGATATGTTCAATCTACCCATATTTCTTTTTATTACACCGATGTTTTTGTTCAGCGGCACCTTTTTTCCTGTTTCCAATCTGCCGGCTTGGGCGCAGCCCGTTGCATTGGCTTTTCCCCTGTATCATCTGGCCGAACTGGCCCGTCTTTTCAGCATCGGAACCTGTGAAGTTGCACCATTGATCAGCATCGGATACCTAACGGTTTTTTGTGTTTTCTTTACCTACATTGCCCTCAAAGCGATGCGGAAGCGACTCATTCAATAAAGATGGCTTTGCCTGAAGAGTCGTTGGAAAAGTGTGAAGTGAGCTAAAGTGTGAAGTGAGCTAAAGTTAAGGAATCCTATCAATTATATAATATCAGCGGAGCGAAGCGACACAATCTTCGGCTGTAGAGCGTTAACAGCTCGAAGAGAGCTAAAGTGTGAAGTGAGCTAAAGTTAGATCCTATCAATTATATAATATCAGCAGAGCGAAGCACACAATAACTTTAGGCACTTTAGCTCACTTTAGCTCACTTTTAACTTGTTCGTCTTTAAGTAAATCAGTTCTTTCCAAGGGTTAAATCAAAGTTGGCCCCTCTGAGGTCGGATATTTACTTGGGTTTTATTGCTTCTACAAGACAATCCATCTCTTTCCCCGATAAAACGAGTTTTATATCCGTGAAACCGGCTGTTTTCCAGCGTATCAGCGACCTCCTTGAAAGTATATGTGTCCCCGGCCGGGGTGTTGACAAGCATGTTCAATGCAAAGAGAGCGCCTGCCGGAGGATTTGTGCGGGATTCGTCCATGATATGATCCCGAATGATCAGCCTTCCGCCGGGAACGAGGGCATGGCAAATTTTCCGGTAGAGCGTCAAATTCTGTTCAGGGCTATTCTGGTGGATAATGGCCGAGAGCAGGGCAAGGTCGCATCCCCCCGGAAGGTCATCCTCGTAAAAATTCCCCGGACACGAAACCGACTCTTTCCTGTATACCGTTCTCGGCAATTTTTTCTTTTGTCAGCGGTATGACGCCTTCAAGATCAAAAATAATGGCATTGAGTTTTGGATTTTTTCTCAAAAAAGCGATGGTGTAGGCGCCGGATCCTCCGCCGATATCAAGAAGTTTTTTAAAGGGGCTTAAATCGTAGGCTTCGGCGATTTTTTTTGAGATGCGCCTGGCCGCAACATGCATGGCGCCGATAAAGGCGTTTCGGTCTTTTCTGGCGTCCGAATCCACAACAGGTCTTATATTGGGATTGTTCCCTGTTTTGACAATATCCGTCAGGCAGCTCCAATTGTCCCAGATGGCATTCATATGGTTGATCATGGGAAGCACGGATTCCGGATTTTTAGATGAAAGATATGATCCTTTTTCGGTCGTATGATACCGGTTGTTTTCTTTTTCAAGAAGATCGAAGGTCACCAGGCAGTCAAGGAGCCGTGTGGTTCCTTTTGTATCCAGGCCGAGCATATCCGGCAAGGTCTTCGGCGGACATAAAGTTGTCGTCCAGTTTCGAAAAAAAATCCAATTCAGAAGCGGAAAGGATCACTCTGCTTTTCATATAACTTCGAACTTCATTGACAATATCTGGTTTGGTTTTCATAAATTCTCCTTTGTAAAATTAATGAATTCATATAAATTTTATTTGATTAAGTATTTAAGTGTTCCATTGCGTTTGGTGTTTTAATTAAATTATACCACCTCAATAAACTGAATGTAACCTCAAATGAGTGTAAACAAAACCGATTGGGATTATAATGCATTAATTTATATGTATCTTCCTGTGATTTGAACAATTTTTTATATCTCTACCAACAGTTCGATATGAATTCTGCAATTTTATATCGGTTTTGTTTACCCTTTGGGCTTCGCTTTCAGCTACGACCCAACAGGTCGGGAAAACCGATAAATGCGCCTTGAGCGAAGCGAAATCCCGCCCACGGGGATCTCCTTCGTTGCCGAGGGTTCGCGGTAGCTGACTACAGCTTCACCCTCGGTCGCCTTGGATCTGGGGCATCCTCGATTTTCACTCAATTAAGGTGTAACTCTTATCAATTACATTATAGATAAACCTAAAATTCAAGCGTTCCGGCTGTTTTAAGAAATAATATTTGCGCAGGGATGCATAACATTTTATTTTGTCCTGGAAAACCTGGTCCTTTGGGCCAAGCCTGTCCCGCAATGCGGGAGTCAGAGTTCTTTGGCTCTGCCTGAAGAATCGCTGCAAGAGTTTGAAGTGAACTAAAGTTTAAAGTGAGCTAAAGTTAAGGAATTCTGTCAATTATATAAAAACATTGGAGCGAAGCGACACCATAACTTTAGGCACTTTAGATCACTTTAGGCACTTTTAACTTATACGGTTTTGAATAAAATATCCCCTTTCAGGGGATAACCAAAGCCGAGCCCTCTGGGCTCGGATTCTTTACTTAAAAAAAATAACAGGAATTAAACGCCATGACAACCACGACAGAGAACGCATTTGTGCTGGCCGGAGATATCGGCGGGACAAAAACAAACTTGGGGCTCTTTTCCGAAAACAAAGATCGTCCTGAGATAGAAGTGATGGAAACGTTTTCAAGTTCGGATGCACCTGATCTGGAGCACATTATCCGGAAATTTCTTCACATGCACCCTGAGGTGGTCAGCCGTGCATGCTTTGGCATTGCAGGACCCGTTATCGGCGGAAAATCCAAAACCACCAATCTGCCCTGGCGATGTATCCCAAGATCGGATCAAGAAACAATTTTCCTTTCAACATGTCAGGATCGTCAACGATTTAGCCGCTACGGCAATGGCTGTCCCGCTGTTGAATGCGGATGAATTTTATCCTTTGAATCAGGCCGATGGGGCAAAGGGGGGTCATCTTGGACTGATCGCTCCTGGAACAGGGCTGGGGATTGCTATGATGTTGTATCATGAGGGGCGATACGTGCCGATATCATCCGAGGGGGGGCATTCCGATTTTGCACCGAATAATGAACCGGAAGCCGATCTGTGGCAGTATCTTCACCAGCGTTATGGGCATGTGAGCATTGAGCGGGTGGTTTCCGGGAAGGGTTTGGTGAATATTTATGACTGGTTGAAAAACTCGGGCCGAGTTAATGAACCTGAAGGGCTCAATCAAAAACTGAATGAGACGGATCCTGCGAAAGCCATTACCGACGGTGCCCTGTCTAACAAAGATCCCGCATGTATTGAAGCGCTGGAGATGTTTGTCTCCATTTTCGGAGCCGTTGCCGGCAATTTCGCGCTATTCGGTCTGACCACCGGCGGGATTTTTTTAGGCGGCGGAATTTCGCCAAAGATTTTGCCCAAACTCAAAGAAGATATTTTTATGAAGGCATTTGTAAACAAAGGAAGGTTTAGGGGCTTTCTCGAAAAAGTCCCTGTTAACGTCATTCTGAACGATAAAGCAGCCCTTATGGGTGCGGCGTATTGTGCTCTCTCTGATTTTTGATCTCCGCTTGCCCGGCGTAACTTAAAAAGCGAAGACGGGATCTCCGACCTCCCCTTGACTTCCGGGAGTTATTGCATAAAAATGGTTCTAGGGATAAACGTTTGGGGATGCACATAGGCGTGATCGATGCCGTTGAAAATAGGATAAAACGCCGAGCCGAAGCGGTCCCCGGCGCGCTTGCGCAGGCAACGAGTGATCACGTCGCGCAGGGCTGCCGGGACCGCCGGCTCGAGAGGGTCCGGCTCGTCGCGCAGGATCGCCGACATCACCTCGCCGGAGGAGCCGCCCCGGAACGCCCGTCGGCCCGACAGCATCTCGTACATCACGCAGCCGAGGGAGAACAGGTCCGAGCGAGCGTCCGAGGGCCGTCCACGCACCTGCTCGGGCGCCATGTAGGCGGCGGTCCCCACCGCCACCCCCTGGTCCGTGAGAGTCGGGTCAAGGCCCCCCTCTCCCGGCCGCGGTTCGGCCAGCCGGGCGAGGCCGAAGTCGAGCAGCTTGACCACACCGTCCGAGGTGAGAAACAGGTTGGTGGGCTTGAGGTCGCGGTGGACCACACCCTGGCGGTGCGCCGCGTCGAGGCCGTGCGCGACCTGAAGGCCGAGGTCGAGTGCTCTCCGCCACGGCAGTGTGCCCGCCGACAGGAGCTTGCGAAGGTCGCCGCCCTCGAGCAGCTCCATGACCGCATACGGCCGCCCGCCCTCAGTCCCGAAGTCATAGATCGCCATGATGTTGGGGTGGCTCAGGCGGGCAACGGCGCGGGCCTCCCGCTCGAAGCGTTGACGCCTCGTCGGCTCCGCGGCGACGTCCTCAGGCAACACCTTGACCGCCACCGCGCGCTCGAGCACGGTGTCGCGGGCACTCCAGACCTGGCAGCAATACGTAGTCGTCAAGAGGTTACAAGAAGATTTGGTTTATTTTACAAATAATTAATTTGAAGGATGATATTAAAAGCATTACCGGATTTGCATAATTCCAACAGCCGGAATTTTTTTCTGCTAGCAGGTCCCTGTGTCATAGAGAGCAGGGATTTAGCATTAAGTATAGCAGAAAAAATTACCAGGATTACAGATAAATATAATATTCCATATATTTTTAAGGGGTCGTATAAAAAAGCCAACCGGTCCCGCCTGGATTCCTTTACTGGTATCGGCGATGAAAAGGCACTTACAGATCCTGGCTGAAGTAAGGGAACAATTTCACATTCCAGTTATAACCGACATCCATTCTGAGGCAGAAGCCGTGATAGCTGCAGATTATGTGGATATTTTGCAGATACCTGCATTTCTGTCCCGTCAGACTGATTTATTGGTTGCCGCTGCAAAAACCGGAAAGTGGATTAATATAAAGAAAGGGTCAATTTGTTGCCCCTTCATCCATGATTTATGCTATAAACAAGGTAATTGAATCCGGAAATGAAAATGTAATGATAACCGATCGGGGAACCATGTTTGGGTATCAGGATCTAATCGTTGATTTCAGGGGAATAACAGAAATGAAAAAGTTCGGTAAGCCTGTGGTACTGGATATTACACATTCACTGCAGCAACCTAACCAGCCTGAAGGTGTTTCAGGAGGCAGACCTGAGATGATTGAAACTATTGCACGTGCCGGAATCGTTAACGGCGTTGACGGAATATTCCTGGAAACACATCCTGATCCGGCTTCTGCAAAATCTGACGGGGCAAATATGCTTCAGCTTGATAAGCTTGAACATTTGCTGGCCAATCTTACTAAAATCAGGGAGGTAGTAATTAAAATTGACAGATAAGTGAATTGTGGAGAACAGAATATGGCCCGCTAATACCATTGAACACTTCAATAAAAGAAGAATAATGAAGGTCGATCCGCAAAAAATGCAGGTTTAAATCCTGTCATAAATAAAATAAATTTTCAGGCTAATAATAAAAGGCTGCCATTTCCGGCAGCCTTTTAACTTAAGTTGATCTGTAAGCCGGGTTCTGTATTATTTACCAGGGAAACAACTTCTATCATTTATCTGAGCGACCTACCCCCCGGCAAAGAACGAGCAGCTCCTTAAATGCCGGTATATTTGGTCTTGCAATCTGTAAGCCGGACGGCATCCCGCTGTTACCGCAGGACCGGTGAGCTCTTACCTCACCTTTTCACCCTTATCACACTTAAGAAAGACGGTTATTTTCTGTTCCGGTACTGTACCCTCGCGAATACCTGTCTTTCGAAGTGCAGTGCTCTGTATTGCCCGGACTTTCCTCTCAATCGAATAAACGATTGAGCGATAGAACGATCAACTATTTTACAAAGATACTAGATTTATTCAGACTTGTTGCCACGTTTTAAGCCATGCAGGTAAATGCCAAATGCAAACTCAAACAAGCAGAGACAGTGTCAGTGCAGCAGTATTTGCAGCGGCAGCAGCTGTTACAGTGGAAGAGGCAAACGGCTAAATATTAAAATTTTTGTAAGTTATAAATTCCATATTGTAGCAACTTATAGATATCCTTTAACATTCAGGATAAATGAATTACGTTAAATATCTATTTAGGGGATAATCACCATCGTTGCTCCATAACCATATTCCCTAAAGCTTGCATCCTGGAATTTCAGATCAGGATATTTTTCTTCCAGGGTTTTCCTGATGGAATATTTTAGTTTTCCGTTTCCAACTCCATGAATAAAGACTATTCTTCTGTCTTTATGAATGATAGCGGTTTCCAGACTTGTTTTAAACCTGGCCATCTGAATTTCTAAAATTTCCCCGTTACTCAACCCGGAATAATTATCCATGATAGCTTCAATATGCAAATCAACCTCATCAGGCCCATCTGTCTTTGGTGTCGTATTTTGAACAATATTTTCTTCCTTAATTTTTTCAGGTTTTTGAACCACTATATTTATCAGATCGGTATGTGAGGGAGATGTAAAGCGATCAGGATCTTTCAAGTCTGTAATGACAAAAATTGCAGCTTTTTTATCAAAATATTCATTCGATGTCAATAATTTACCTGAGAAAATCTCTGATGGATTTATAAAAATAGTTTTATGGACAGGATCCTGAGCCTCAAATATTTTTGATTTGAATAAAATAATCTGAACATCAAATCTTACAATTTCGCCAATATTTTCCGGCATAAACTTCTTTATTCTCATTTTTACTCCTGATTCCAATTCACCATGATCAAAATGCAGACTTTTATGTCCAAAATTTTCTGAAATTAAATAATATAAGTTAAAGCTTGAGTTATTCAACAGATAAACGAATAAACCCGCTCCTCCTTCTTTTATCAGAAAACCCAGCAAGATCTGTTCATCCAGTTCTTCCGGAATTTTTATATTATCGGATAGAATATTTTTTGTATTTCCTTTTATTTCAGGTACATTTTTTACCTGAGGATTCGAATCAATATTTTGTGAATCAGACTGACCCGATGAAATAACCAGTTCTTTAATCAAAACAGGGATTTCAAATCCATCGTTGGTCTCGATTACAGCAGTTCTATCATTCAGAAAGCCGGAAACTTTACCTTCCCCTTTTTCATTCAGAAATTTTACTTTATCTCCTACATTTAGTTTCATAGTAATATGTTTTTACAAAATTACTAATTTTGGCATGCTTTTAACAAAAATTCAGGTTTTACAGGCAATATGAGTATATTTATTACAGTTTAATCTATGTAAATAAAAGTACGTGAAATCGACATAATGAATTGGTTAATAAAATGACTTTATATCTTAGACCATGACATGAACCATGGTCTTTTAAATGGATTATACGATTATATTAAATTCATGGTAAAATTAGTCAGAACGAACTCTTTAAATATTTAAGCATATGATGGAGTTTCCCGGGAAAATTAACACAGATGATTATAAATATATTTTACCCGATGAAAAAATTGCAAAATATCCACTGGAGACTAGAGATGGATCCAAACTATTAGTATACAGGAATAAAGAAATCAATAGTTATCTTTTTAGTGATCTTCCTGATATCCTTACCCCAGAGCATAAATTAATATTTAATAATACCAGGGTAATCCAGGCAAGGCTCCTGTTTTATAAATCCACAGGCGCCATCATTGAATTATTCCTGCTGGAACCTTATGAACCTGCAGAATATCAAAATTCATTTGCATCAAAAAAGGAATGCACATGGAAATGTCTGGTTGGTAATGCAAAAAAATGGAAGGAAGAAAAACTGGAAAAACAAATACTGATAGGAAATTTTTGCATCAATTTATATGCAGAAAAGATTGCATTTGAAAATGTTACCTTTTTAATAAAATTCAGATGGGATAATCATCTTGTAAATTTTTCTGCAATCATTTCCAGCACCGGGTTAACTCCTATCCCACCCTATCTTGACAGAGAAGCGGAAGAAACGGATAAATTACGTTATCAGACTGTCTATTCCAAAAATGAAGGATCAGTAGCTGCGCCCACAGCCGGACTTCATTTCACGGCCGGGATAATGGATTCGTTGATAGAAAAAGGTATTTCAAGAACAGATCTTACTCTCCATGTTGGGGCCGGGACCTTTCTGCCTGTCAAGGAACAGGATGCTTCAAAGCATGGTATGCACAGTGAACAGATCTTTATCAGCAGAAATAGTCTCGAACAATTATATAAATCAGAGCATAAATTTATAGCTGTTGGTACCACTTCAGTACGGACCCTTGAAAGTATTTACTGGCTGGGGGTTAAAATTGATACTGTAAAATCCATAAACGGTTCATTGTATCTGGATCAATGGGAACCTTTCAGATTAAAGGAAGGTTACAACAGGAAAAAATCCCTTGAAAATGTACTGAATTATATGCAGCAGCATAAAATGGAAAATCTAAGTGCTTCCACCCGAATTATGATCGCACCCGGTTATAATTTCCGAATGATAGACGGAATGATCACTAATTTTCATCAACCCTACAGTACCCTTCTGATGTTAATAGCTGCATTTACGGGAGAAGACTGGAAAAAAATCTATGATTATGCGCTGTATAACGGATTCCGGTTCCTGAGTTACGGGGACAGTTCCCTGTTACTTCGATGATTTTGATAATAATTTTTTCAAAACTCTTACAAATCCTTCTATATCCTTTTCCTGTGTGTCAAAAGAACACATCCAGCGGACTTCTGATCGATTTTCATCCCACATATAGAAAAAATATTCCTTTTGAAGAGAGGGAATGATCTCCCCGGGTATAATGGCAAAAACACTGTTCGCCTCCACTTTTTGCGTAACAACTACCCTGTCAATATCTTTAACATTATCATAAAGAATCTGGGCCATTTTATTCGAATGGGAGGCATTATTCAGCCACAGGTCATCTTCAAGATATGCATCAAACTGGGCTGAAATAAATCTCATTTTTGAGGCAAGTTGCATTCCCTGCTTCCTGATATACCTGAAATTCTGTGAAATTTTCTTATTGAAAAAAATCACTGCTTCTCCATACATCATACCATTTTTAGTACCACCAAATGAGAGCACATCAACACCTACTTCATTAATGAATTCCCTGAAATTTAATCCCAGACTTACAGCTGCATTTGCTATCCTTGCTCCGTCAACATGAACAACCATCCTGTTTTTATGAGCATAATCGCAGATCTTTTTTATTTCTTCCTTTTTATATACGGTTCCTAATTCAGTTGATTGAGTGATAGAAATCACGCCTGGCTGAGAATGATGTTCAAAATCAAAACCATGTACATGTTTTTTAATGTCTTCCACTCTAAGTTTACCGTCTTTGGTTTCCACACTTAACAATTTACATCCTGAAAATTTTTCAGGCGCTCCGCATTCGTCAACCTGTATATGGGCTGTTTCAGCGCAAATTATGGAATTAAAGGAATGAGTTGAGGAAGTCAGTCCTAATACATTTGCCCCGGTTCCGTTAAATACAAAATAAATATCGGCATCATGACGAAAGGTCTCTTTGATTTTCTGAAGTGATTTATATGTATAAGGATCATCCCCATAAGCAAGAGCATGAAATGAATTAGCATCATTGATTGCCTTCATGATCCGTGGATGAACTCCAGCATTATTATCACTTGCAAATCCTCTTTGTGGCATTAGAATCAAATTATAAGTTAAATGATAAAGGTGGAAATAAAAGTGAAAACCTTTTTCATGTAATAATTTTAAACGACAATTTGCACTTCCACCTTAAACTATTCATTAAAAATTAATAATTATGTCATCAGGTTTATCAGAAAGGATAAGAGATCAAATATTTAGCTGATTAAGTTATCCTATCAAATGAGAGTATGAAATTAGTAAAAATTACTCAGGACTCTATCTTAATTCATATTTAAATTATTCCTTACGGATCATTTATTAATTTTGTTATTTCTGTATTAAAAAAAAATATATGGAAAATATAAGAAAGAAAGGACGATATGACCGGATTTTCAAACAAATAAAGGAACTTGTAATCCTGACCAATGATCCTGAGTGCAGGATGGTTACCATTAATGCCATACTGCATCATAAAATGGATGGTTTTTTCTGGACTGGTTTTTATTTATTAAAAGAGGGTGAATTAAGAGTTGGGCCATATCAGGGACCAGTAGCCTGTCAGATCCTAAAAAAAAATACGGGGGTATGCTGGACCTCAATTAATAATAACAAACCCATTATTGTTCCTGATGTTGAGAAATTCCCCAGCCACATTGCATGTGATTCTAGATCTAAATCTGAAGTTGCTGTGCCACTTCTGGATAAGGATCTTCATATTATCGGGGTACTGGATGTTGATAGTAAAGAACCGGGAAATTTTGATGAAACTGATGCAGAATGGCTCGGGAAGATTGTTGGGTTAATTTATGGATGAGGAAGAAGGACCGTTGACTACGGATCTCAAACTAATGAATTTAATAGTGAAATTTACTTTAAAAAAACAGATCAGAATTAAATGAACATAAATATATCATAATATCCTACTTAAAATCAAAGCTTTTTGCCAGGACAATCTATTTTCCTTTCCTCCATCCAATAAACCTGTACCATTTACTTCTATGATTATTGATAAGGCCGGTTTTGAAAGAATCATTGCTGACAAAGCGGACATCTTCCACTACATAAAAAGCATTTGGGTTATAAAGTTTAATAAGTTCAATAAGACCGGATGTCTCTTTACGTTTTACAACAGTATAAATGACGTTCACTTCGGCATCCCGGCCTTTGGCATCAATAACAGTAGCTCCAAAACCGTGATCATGCAACTCCCTAATAAGGTCTGGTGCTTCTTTTTTTGTAATAATACGTACCAGGTATACTCCCGATAGCCAGCCGTTCTTCTATAACCATCCCAATGAAATTACCTGTTGCAAAACCTGCGGCCCATGCCAGGTAAGCTGTAAGGCTGTTAAGATGCTGGATTATACTTCCAATAGCTACCACCCAGATAAATACTTCAAAGAAACCCAGAATAGGTGCGATAAGTTTATTACCGCGGGAAACAAATATAATTCTAATCGTCCCAAGCGTAACATCGGAAATTCTAGCGAAAAATATAAAAACGGGCAAAACAATATACGCAAAAGTATCTGTCGCATAAATTCGGGTGAAAAAATAAAATCCACTTACTGAAGATTATTTATTAGGTCAATAATTTTATCAAGAGAATATGGTTTTGTTAGCAACTCATCAAAACCGGCATCACTAAAGTCTTCGAAAAACAAACTGGGATTATGCGCAGTTAATGCCACTATCATTATGACATTTTTTGGATAAGGAAAATTTTTTCTTATAAATTCGGTTGTTTTAAGACCATTCATTACCGGCATTTCTATATCCATAAAGATCATATCAAATTCTTCCTTCTCAAGCAATTCAATTGCCTCCCTGCCGTTTTGAGCCTGCTGTGATTTATGTCCGATAGTCCTGATCAGTTCAGTTAGTAACAAACGATTTGTAAAAATATCGTCTACTACCAAAATATTCATTTTCCTCATCCCATACCCAAATTTCGGACAGTAAAGATATAAAAAATTATAGTTGAATTGCCTGAAGATATGGGCAATATTTTGGACCGGTTGCTGTAAGAAAACTAAAACCGGCAACAGTTTTGATGCCTGATTATGCTCAGAGATAAAATAATTTTGAACTTGATTTGTTAAGCTCCGAGATTGGCGCAGGTATTAATTATGCCATTATATTTTCCCTCTTTTCAATTAAACCTTCATTTTCCTGCAATCCAGCTTGTAATTTCATCTGAATCGGGTTTTTCTTTGGAATAGATCACCTTTACCAGACTACCGTTTTCATCTATTAGGTATTTTTGAAAGTTCCATTTTACCTCAGAATCCATTTTCCCATTCAATTGCTTGGAAGTGAGCCATTTATATAATGGTGCCATATCGTTACCTTTTACAGAAATTTTCGACATCATAGGAAAAGTAACTCCGTAATTCTTCTCACAAAATGATTTAATTTCAGAATTAGTTCCCGGTTCCTGCTGAGCAAAATTATTTGCCGGAAACCCGATAATTACAAAATTATTTCCCCCATATTGCTTATAAATTTTCTCCAGATCGGCATATTGCGGAGTAAATCCGCATTTTGAGGCAGTATTTACCACCATGACCTTTTTCACTTTTTGAGTCACGAGGAAAATCCTTTCCATTTATATCCTTTACGGTAAAATTGTAAAAAGACTCCTGGGCTTC
>CAVQBK010000002.1:0-262272 GCA_963710755.1 uncultured bacterium | reverse complement strand
GCCAGTTCCTATTCCCGCATGAATGGCGCACAGTTCTCCACCACCACTACCGAGTATGATATGAGCTACGGGCTGCCGACATCCATGAAAACCGTGAACAGCACCGGCGCCTACTATTCCCGGGAGACCATTACCAGCCAAATTGTAAATAACACCTACAATGGCAACAAACAGTATACTTATTCCTACAACCAAATGGGCAGCACCCAGACCTGGTATGATGCCCGAGGTGTGGAAGTGACTTCTGTTAACAACAGCAATTACGGACCGGGGTATGGGCGCAGATACTACTACCTACACCACCAACTACAATATCAAGACCGGCATCAAGCGTGAAACCTATTCCATCAATAACCTGAACCGGTACTACAGCCATTTCGATGAGAATGGCTGCCCGGAAATACCAGCGCTTCGGCCTCCAATACCGGCAAATCGCTGCCTGGTTCAGGTGCGCTTTACCAGGAAAAAGAATCGTTCTTCGGGCCGGCTGACGGCAATAAAATTGAAACCACCTATGTACAGTCCGTACACTTTAACGGCGTACCGGCGGTGATGAGTACGTACAGCGAAATCAGCACCTCCCAAGTGGTGCAGGATGAGAACGGCCGTCCCCGTGAAACCCGTACGTCCAATGTATACGGTGCCAATGGTGATCAGAGCACGCGTACCGGCAATTACCAAGTGGATTCCAACACCGGGCAAGTGCTCGCCAGCACCACCTACAAATGCAATGGTGATAGAAGCAGCAGCACGTACGATGGTAATTGTGGCTTTATCAAGAGTACCACCAGTTACAGTGCCAAGGATGATGCCACCACCTATACGGTGACGCGAAGTGTAGATACCAATACCAACCAATTGCTGCAGACTTACACTACCGGTAAAAACAATTATCAGAAAATCAGTAATAACGATTATAACGGCCGGGCTGTGGATGCTTTGACCGCGCATGATAAAAAAGTGGGCAAGAAACGCAAGACCGAAATGTACAAGAGTGTATACACGGTCAACAACTGGACTGGCTTATTGAAAAAAGAAGAACGCTATCCCATTGCCAACTCGGAATATAAGATTATTTACTATGATGTCAATGGTGTGGAAAACAAGAGCATGACGCAAATGTATGACTGGCCGGAAAGAGCCCAGGAACATATCATTACCTACAATCCTGGCGGCGGCGGGGTGATCGCTTCCGCAGCCGGCAGCAGCGGCGACGATCTTCCGGTCAGCGAGTCTGTTCAGATTGGTAGTGTGATGACTGCGGAAAGGACCGGTTTGAAAGCCATTGACAATAACCAGGACCGGAAGTATCTCTACCAGGAAGAAACCGTCAACTACCTGGATAAACAATACTACTCCAGTCAACATGTGGTGTATACCCTGGGTGAGGAAGGGCCGGTATCCGCCGTGGCCAGCGACAGCAAAGGCAGCGAGCAGATGCTGTACACCGGCGGCGGTTATGATCAGATTAATATGCTGGGCAAACAGAGGGTGGACAAGGGCGGTGCTACCACCCTTTGGGAATATGCGGATGATGGGGGAGACAATGTCAAGTTCCATCAATCGGCCAACATCACCTATTCTAATCTTGATGGTATTCATAATGGCAGCGGTACGGAAAGCTACACCAAGTCCGGCATTATGACATCCCGCAGCATGAAAAACAGCAACAGCCTGGACGAAACCATTACCTATCAGAATGACGGTACTTATCTGACCGCCGCCAGCGGAAGCAGAGAAGACGGAGTGGCCACTTCCTACAAATTCGGCGGCGCTAACGATATCCTGGAAAGCAGTGATGATAAGGGTGTTACCACCTGGGATCCTACGAGTAAGAAGCGGACCAGTACCAGCGGTGACATGGGTGACTTCACCTACACTTATACCGGCGATAAGCTGGAAGCCATCCAAGGCACCAACGATCAAGGTACATCCAAATACGATGCCCAGTTCAATCTGAAAGAATGGAAGGACAGTCTGGGCGTGGTCCATACCTACTCTCCAACCGCCAAAACAGCGAAAGGATTTGTCACCCAAGCGGATGAAAGCTTTACCGATAAAAAAGGTGTGACCTGGACCGGCAGCATGAATTACGACACTTATGGTTTCTACTTCAAGGGCGGCAATCTGGAAGCCAAGCAGGCCACCTTGGACGGCAGCACCAGCAACACCTTTACCATGCCCAAAGACCAAGCCTATGACTTCATCAAAGAGTTGCTGGGGGAGAAAAACACGGAGAAGGAAACCTGGACCTGGAGTGCGCCCGGATCCACGGCCACGCAGCAAACCCTGGGTGAGAAAAAACAGGATGCCTTTACCACGGAAGATGTGAGCGACAAGGCTGATGTGAAGATCACCATCAATGCCGACGGCTCCACGGAAATTGAACTGAACAACATCAACTTCAAGGAGTCCGATTTCGTCAAGAAAGACCGCTACAAACCGACCAGCAGCAGCACGACTTATACGGTGACGCAAAATTCCAGCCCGGCCACCTATGACAAGAGGAATATGGCCAATATCAATGATGTATACTACGGTGGTTCTGACTGCGGCTACACCACAGCCATTAAGAGTTCCAGACAAGTGCAGGTAGGCACCGGCAGTTACACCACCACGGAATACGTTTATGATGAGGATGGCAATGCCGTTGTTGATGACGATGGCAATAGAGTAACTCAACAAGTGACCCATACCTACCCCATTTACAGCACCGAATGGACCATTGAGAAAGTGACTTATTCCAAGTCCGGTGATGGCTGGGATTGGTCGGAGACGGGCACCAAGACGGACAAAAAATATGAAGAAACCCTGAATCCCACTGGCGTGGAAGTAGCCGATCAGGCGCCCATTGGGTCGCGCGACAGCTATCAAGGTAACAGCCGGGTTTACGCAGCCAGCAGCAACAAAGCTATTGGTATTAGCTTGGGCAAAACCGTTGCCAAGGCCGTTAAGGCAGTTGTCAACAGTGGCGAAGATGTGGTGACTGCGGCCAGCGCCATGGTTCAGCCGGGCAAGGACAATCCCAGCCAGGCAACCGCTGGTAAGGCAGAGGCTAAAACAACGGCGACGAAGATGGTTGATGAGGGCGGCAAGGTTGCGGATAGGACTCAAGTCTCGGGCAAGGACAAGACCGACTTGGAGAAAGCCTTTGCCAAGATCAAGTCCGTCAAGGATATTGCGGCCTTTATCGATCAGGTAACCAAGTTGCTTGGTCGCAAAGCCATAAGTCAGGCCTTGGAAGGTGCCAGCAATACGGATATTCTCAAACGCTTGATTGGGCTCTTCAAGGAAATCTTTGGTCCCCAGTACCATAATTCTCTGGTGGGCAAACTGGTGGCCGTGACCGTGGACAATCAGGCGGTGCTCGACGAACTGAAAGTGGCCATGTCTGATCAGCAGGATACCCTTCCAAACGAAATCAAACTGGCGGCCAAGATGGCCCTGGAATTGCAGGAAGCTAAAGAGATCAAGAAGGATGAAAAAGGGCAAGTGGTGGAAGCCGTGGATAAAACGGGGGCCAAGCACCACTACAATTATGAAGCTTCGGGATTAACAGAAAAAGTGGAGGGCGCCGGGGGGCAAGTCAGCGTGCTCCACTACAACAACCAGGGCCAGCTGCTGTCGGAAAATGTGGCCGGCCGGACCCGTACCTACACCTACCAGGCCGATAAACAAGGCCAAGTGGCAAAAATCACCATGAATGAACGCTCGCGCAATGGCAGCCAAACGGTGGACTATGACGTCCAAGGGCGAGTACTTAAGATTGAACGGGATGACCAAAAAAGCGTTTATCACTATTCGGATGCCAGCAGTGATACCTTCCAGGTTACCCATTACAATCAGGCCGGCAACATTGCAGAAAAATGCAGTTACAAGAACAACCGCATGGTGAAGAAAGAAAAAGCGGATGGCAGCACCAGCGAGTATGACTATTTGACGGACAGCAATAACAAGGTGGTGGCCATTACCCAGAAGAATACCGATCGTGACGGCGCTGAAACCACCTTGAAGTATGACGGCACCGGAAAATTGGTATCCGCCCTGGGTAAAGACGCCAACCGCTACAAGAAAACCGCTCAGGAAGATGACATTTCCCAGAAAACCATGTTCTTTGAGCTGACCAAGGAACTCTTTGGCGATCCCCGCATGGATGGCACTCGCCTGGATAACAAGGTGTTGTTAAAAGGAGTGGATATAGAGTAAGCGCTCGGAATAATAAACCGCAAGCCCCTGCCAACCTGGTTCGTTGGCAGGGGCTTTTTTTGTTTTTAAGACGTCCTTGACTTCATGGTATACTGCACTGATTTGTGTACCATGACTTCGGCCCCTATTATGGGAGCAGTCGCGACCGCTCCCTACAAACGAATAGAAAGATTCAATTAGCCGCAGAGGCGTGTTGCTTTACTTTATTTCCGGCTTGGCCGGCTTAGTTGATTTAAAGGAGTATTGGCGGTATGGATAAAATGCGTATTACCGGAGGCAGAAGACTGCATGGCCGCGTGGCGGTCAGTGGTTCCAAAAATGCTTCCCTGCCTGTTCTGGCAGCCTGTTTGTTGGCGGACGGACCGTGTCAACTAAGTAATGTCCCCCAAGTACGCGACATCAAGACCATGTGCCAAATGATCGAGCTGTTGGGCGCAAAAGCTGCCATGACCGGCAACCAAGTCTTGGTGGATCCCAGCGGATTTACCTGCATGCCTGCACCCTATGAATTAGTCAGCACCATGCGGGCCTCCATTTATGTCCTGGCACCGCTATTAGCCAAATTTCGTGAAGCCAAGGTAGCCTTGCCCGGTGGTTGTGCCATCGGCCTGCGGCCGGTAGATCAGCACTTGAAGGGCCTGGAAGCTTTGGGCGCGGTTATTAAGGTGGAACATGGCTATATCCATGCCCAGGCCAAGCACGGTCTGAAGGGCGCGCCTATCTATCTGGATGTGGCCAGTGTGGGTGCAACCGTGAATATTTTGCTCGCCGCCGTACTAGCCCAAGGTGTTACTATTTTGGATCACGCAGCCTGTGAACCGGAGATTGTCAACTTGGCTGATTTTTTAAATAAAATGGGGGCCAGGATAGCAGGGGCTGGGTCTAACCGCATTACCATTGAAGGTGTGTCCCGTTTGTCGTCGGTATCCTTTTCGGTGATTAATGACCGCATTGAAGCGGGGACCCTGGCGCTGGCGGTGGCCATGACCAAAGGCCAAGCTGTGATTGAGGGTTATCCGGTTAACCATCTGGTGGCTTTGGAACGAAAAATGGCGGAAGCCGGTATCACCGTACAGGCTCTGGATGAGCAGACCATGGCCATTACAGGCAATGACCGGCTCAAGCCGGTGGATATTGTCACCCTTCCTTATCCAGGTTTTCCAACCGATCTGCAGGCCCAGTGGATGGCTGCCATGTGTCTTGCTCATGGCCGCTCAGTTATCTCGGAAACCGTCTGGGAAAACCGATTCATGCATGTGGCAGAATTGAACCGTATGGATGCTGATATCCAGATTGAGGGCACCAATGCCTTGGTCCGTGGGGGGACGCCCCTTTCGGGTGCCCAGGTCATGGCCTCGGATTTACGAGCTTCAGCGGCCTTGATTTTGGCAGCCTTGGTAGCGGAAGGTGATACCATTGTATCCAGAATTTATCATCTAGACCGGGGCTATGAGCATCTGGAGGACAAATTAACTGCTCTGGGCGCCGGCATTGAAAGGATAAAAGGTTGAGCAAGTGGCCCTCCGAAGTTCAGGTTTTTCCTTGGTCCGGGCAGAGCCTGAGCCTGGTAATTTAGTTTTTGATCATGAAATCCAGCCTACTATAAAATCTTGACTTGAACACAGCACCCAAACTATAAACTGGAACTCTACAAATTAACCGACCGCCGCCTTACGGCCGCTTTGCGCAGAGCCTGTAAGCGTGGTGTGACCGTACGTCTTATATTATATCCCATCCAGACCCAACCCAATCATGCACTTGAAAGCAGCCGAGGTGGACCATGGCCGCTTGTTGTTTGGAAGCTGTAACTGGACTTACTGGGGTCAGACCCTCCACCATGAGGGTATGCTCCATCTCGAGGGCAAAGCACTTGTGCACCAAATGCTGGATCAGTTTGAACAAGACTGGTATAGTGCCTAGCCGGGTACCCGTAAAGGGGGGGGCGTTCGATGCATTAGCTCTTGCTCCGCCTCTAGCCCCATGTTATGATAGCGGTCTTATTTTTTTCGGCACAACCCATGGTCTTGGCCCGGGTCTTCTGCGGTCTGCGGTTACCGGTTATTCTCAGCTCACCAACCAGGCAAGTGAAAGGTTATTGCATGCAATCTATTTCTTTGAAAACCCCGGCGGGGCAAAAACATTGGCAGCAACTCTTGAGACGCCGGACCGGTCTGGCTGATCCTCTTCTGGTCCGCCGTGATGTTTTGACCAAAAAAGTGTTTGGCAAGCCCGTCTGTGCCCGTGAGGCCGTGACGCTTATGTTGGAGCAGGTGCGTAAAAAAGGGGATGAGGCCATTAAACGTTATGAAGTGCTGTTGGACGGCGTGGCACCCCGGCGGTTTACTTTAATTGTCTCCGATCAGGAAAGGGAGCGGGCGGAAAAGCAGGTTCCTCCTGCGCTGAAACAAGCATTAAAAGAAGCCGCTGTTCATATCCGGCAATTTCACGAAGCCCAATTGAATGTTAAATATGCCACCATCAACCGGCCGGGGGTAAAACTTTCGGAACGGCGTATGCCCCTGGACTGCGTGGGGATTTATGTGCCGGGCGGCAATGCACCATTGGTTTCCACGGTGTTGATGAACGCTTTGCCGGCCAAAGTGGCCGGCGTTAAAGAAATTTATATGGCCACCCCTCCCGACCGGGAAGGGCAATTGTTACCGGCTATTGTGGTTGCCGCCAATTTGGCCGGGGTGACGACAATCTTTCGGATGGGCGGCGCACCGGCTATTGCTGCTCTGGCTTATGGCACGGCCAGTGTACCCAAGGTAAATAAAATCGTTGGGCCTGCCAATATTTTTGGCACTGAAGCCAAAAGGCAAGTTGTGGGGCAAGTGGGCATTGACGGGCTGGCAGGACCAAGTGAAATTGTAATTATTGCTGATAGCACGGCCAAGCCAGAACAGTTGGCCTGGGATTTATTGGCTCAGGGAGAACACGGTTCAGGTTCCGTGGCCGTGTTGATCAGCACCTCGGACCGCCTGGTAAAAAACACTCAGGCAGCCGCACAAAATTTGGTAAAGGCCAATCCAATATTGAACGGTGCCTATCAGGCTTGTACCACCGTTGTGGTCAAATCTCTGGAAGAAGCTGCTGCCCTGGCGGATGCTTATGGACCGGAACACCTTTCTTTACAGCTAAAAGCACCTCGTCAGATCCTCAACAAAATTCGCAAAGCCGGGGCCATTTTTTTGGGGTCTAGCACGGCCCAAGCCATGGGGGATTATACGGCCGGCCCCAATCATGTATTGCCCACAGGCGGTACCACGGCCTGGGCGTCACCTCTGTCGGTTCGCGATTTTGAACGCTATACCAGTATTGTTGAATATACGCCACAAGGCATGGCTCAGGAAGGACCCGGGGCTGTGGCCATTGCCACCACCGAAGGCCTTATTGCGCATGCACAATCCATCAAGCAGCGACTCAAACCTTGATCCTGGTTGGGCCACAAGTAACACTATAGATATAAGGAGTTTAAGCAATGATGAAGGAGCCTAACCTGGAAAGGGTGTTAGATTGGGCCAGACCTGAGATCAGAGCCCTTGAACCTTATCAGCCGGAGGCCGCTGGACCAACCATAAGATTGGATGCCAATGAAAGTCCTTTTGATGTGCCGCAAGCTTTTAAAGCGCCCATTCTAACCGCCATGTCCCAGGAACCATGGCAACGCTACCCTGATCCGGATTGCAAGGTCTTGAAGCAAGCCATTGCTGCTTTTGAAGGTGTTGATCCAGGCCAGGTGGTGGTAGGTAATGGGTCAGACGAGCTCATCCGGGACTTGTTGACTGTTTTTGGCGGACCCGGTACGACTACGGTATGTCCTACGCCCACCTTTAGCATGTACCGTCTCTTGACCCTGGCAGCCGGCGGCCGGGTTCAGGACGTACCCCTCGAGAATGACTGGGGTTTGCCCATGGACGCCCTGCTGGCAGCTTGCCGGCAGCAAGACGCTCGGCTTACCTTTATAGCCGCGCCTAACAATCCCACAGGCATGGCCTATCCGCTGGAGCAATTGAACGCGCTCTGCCGGGTTTCACAAGGCTTGGTGGTAATTGACGAAGCGTACCGCTTGTTTTCCGTTCAATCCTATAAGCCCCTCTTGGCAGATCATCCCCAAGTGGTCATCCTGCACACTTTTTCCAAATCCTTTTCTTTAGCCGGTTTGCGACTAGGTTACCTGGTAGCCCATCCGATAGTGGTGGATCTGCTTGAGCGTGTCCGATTACCCTATAATGTTGACCGCCTGGTGCAAGTTGCCGCCACGCAGGTGCTGGCGCATGAAGATCATTGGCGCCAGCAGGCTGAATTGATAAAAACCGAGCGCCAGGTGATGAGTGCCCAACTGGCCGCTTGCCCGGGAATCACCGTATATCCCAGTCAGGCCAATTTTATACTGATCGAACATGCCCAGGCTGGGGCTCTAAAGGCTGCCTGCGCGCAAGCGGATATTGCGGTTCGTGGGTTCAGCGGTGACGCACGTTTACAAAACTGCCTGCGCATTACCATAGGTCGGCCTGAAGATAACCAACAGCTGCTGGCGGTTATGCGCCAGGTCACGGCTAGGGAACATTTTTAGCAGCGGCCTCATGTCAGGGGCCTCAAGGAGGATAACATGGCTGGACCTAAAAAACGGCGTTCACAACTTAAACGGGAAACCAAGGAAACCACCATTGCCCTGACGGTTAACCTGGACGGCCAGGGGCAGGCCCGTTTGGAAACAGGGATCCCTTTTCTGGAACACATGTTGACGCTCCTGGCAGCGCATGGGAAAATGGACCTCGTCATCAAGGCCAAAGGTGATCTGGAAGTAGATCAGCATCATTTGGTGGAAGATTTGGGACTCGCCTTGGGGCAGGCCCTTAACCAAGCCTTGGGCAACAAGAAAGGTATTAATCGCTACGGTTGGGCGCTCATTCCCATGGACGAATCTCTGGTTCAGGTGGCCGTGGATATTTCAGGCCGTCCGTTTCTTGCTTATGGGCTGAAGTTGAGGCAGAAACGGCTTAATGCATTTGATACGGAACTGGCAGTAGAGTTTTTTAGAGCCCTGGCCAACAGCATGGGGTTGACCTTGCACATCGTGCAACAAGCCGGCGGCAATACCCATCACTTGGTGGAAGCGGCTTTCAAAGGGCTGGGACGGGCCCTGCGCCAGGCTTTGTCCAATGACCCGCGGGAAAAAGGTATCCCCAGCACCAAGGGTATAATTTGATCATCGGTGCTCGCTAACCAGCTCTTGTAGTGGAAAGGCCATTTTAGCTTAAGCGACATGCAAGGTTTGCGACCATGCCCTTGGGCCAACGGCAGCCACTTGGTTGTGTGGGTACAGGCATGCCTGTACCCAAAAAATAGTTTTTTTCAATGCCGCTCAAGGACTGGAGCACCGCCATGATCGTCGATGAATAAAAATAGTCTTTTCGCAACCAGGACTAACTAAACCGAAAAGGAAACGGCGTCAACCATGACTGTTGCCATTGTGGATTACAAAATGGGCAATTTACATTCCGTGCAGAAAGCCTGTGCAACCGTAGGCTTAGCGGCTACTATTGTGTCCACCGCTCAGGCTCTGCGCCAGGCTCAGGCTGTAATTCTGCCGGGCGTGGGTGCTTTTGGCATGGCCATGGCGCATTTGCAACGCATGCGCTTGACCAAAGCCTTGAAAGAGAGCGCCCTCTCGGGCAAGCCTTTTCTGGGGATATGTCTGGGTATGCAATTGCTTTTCGAAAAAAGTGAAGAGTTTGGAGACCATGCGGGATTGGGGATTTTTAAGGGGCGGGTGCGCCCTTTTCCCAAAACCTTGACCGTACCTCATATGGGGTGGAATGAGTTGCACTTTAAAAAACGACATGCCTTGATGCAGGGCATTCGGGAGGGGACCTACATGTATTTTGTACATTCCTATTATTGTGATCCCCAGGATCAGTCCATTGTTTTGGCCACCACCAATTATGGCACCGAGGTGACGGCTGCTGTCAGCCGCGATAATATTTGCGCCATGCAGTTCCATCCGGAAAAAAGTCAAGCAGAAGGGCTCAAGGTTTATCAAAATCTTGCGCGACGACTGTCAGTATAGGAGACCACGCATGAAAGTATACCCAGCAATTGACTTACGCAAAGGCCGTTGTGTACGTCTGGTTCGCGGCGAGGTTAGAGACGAAACCGTTTATTCCAAGGAACCGGCTTCCATGGCCAAACTTTGGCAACTTAAGGGAGCCAAGTACCTGCACGTGGTGGACCTGGACGGTGCCTTGACGGGAGATCCCAAAAATTTAAAATATGTTTATCAAATCGCCAAAGCTGTTAAGATTCCGGTGCAGTTCGGTGGCGGCATACGGGATTTGGAATTGATCAAAGAAATCCTGGATAATGGCATCCGCCGGGTCATTCTGGGGACCAACGCCCTTTCCGAAGACTTTTTGAAAAAAGCCCTGAAACAATTTGGAAGTTCGCGCATTGTGGTGGGGCTGGATTCACGTGACGGCAAGGTAACCGTGCGGGGCTGGGTGGATACCACCAATAAACCGGCCATTGAATTCGCCCGGGAGTTGGAAAAAGCGGGGGTCAAGCAGATCATTTACACGGATGTCAAGCGGGACGGCTTAATGTCCGGCCCCAACTTCCGCAGCATCAAAGCCATTGCCTGCGCCGTGAATATTCCGATCATTGCCTCAGGCGGCGTCTCCAGCATTAAGGACATTAATCATCTCAAAAACTTGGAACAATACGGGGTCAACGGCTTCATTATCGGCAAAGCCATTTATACGGGTGCCGTGGATTTAAAAGAAGCCATTGCCGCTGCGACTTAGGATGAAAGCATGTTAGCCAAAAGAATTATTCCCTGTTTGGATGTTAAAGACGGCCGGGTTGTGAAAGGTGTGCACTTTGTGCACCTGCGCGATGCCGGTGATCCGGTGGAGCAGGCCAAGGTGTATGACCGGGCCGGAGCGGATGAACTGGTGTTTTTGGACATTACCGCCAGCGTGGAAAGCCGTCAGACCATGCTCCATGTGGTGGAGCGTTGCGCCGATGAGATTTTCATGCCCCTGACCGTAGGTGGCGGTATCCGCTCTTGTCGCGACATACGTGCTCTGCTCAAAGCCGGAGCCGATAAAATTTCCATCAACACCCAGGCTGTGCAGCATCCTGAACTAATCAAGGAAGCCTCGGAAATGTTCGGCAGCAGCTGTATTGTCGTGGCTTTGGATGCCCGGCGTAAAAGCAAAGGCCATGGTTGGGAAGTCTTCATCCATGGCGGGCGCACCCCAACCGGTATGGATGCCTTGGTCTGGGCCAGAAAAGCGGTGCGCCTGGGTGCTGGTGAAATTTTATTGACCTCCATGGACAGCGATGGTACACAAAATGGATATGACATCGCGCTGACCCGGGCCGTAGCCGAAGCCGTCAGCGTGCCCGTGATAGCTTCCGGTGGTGCCGGCCATCTTCAGCATCTGGTGGATGTACTCGATCAGGGCAACGCCGATGCCGTGTTGGCGGCCAGTATTTTTCACTACGGCAAATATTCCATCGGCCAGGCCAAACGTTATCTGCATCGCCATCATATTCCGGTACGCTTGGTTAAAGCCCCGCGACCCCGGTAACTTTAAGTAGAGCAGCCAAACAACAGGTGGCAGGATTCACCACAACTGGAATCATGCCCTTGATTATGGAGTGAAGGAGAAACACTAATGACTATTCCGCAAAACATGAAATTTGACAGCCAGGGGTTGATCACCGCCATTGCCCAGGATGCTCACAACGGCGAGATTTTAATGGTGGCATTTATGAATGAGGAAGCCCTCAACCTGAGCATTACCACCGGGGTGGCCCATTACTACAGTCGCTCCCGCCAAAAACTTTGGAAAAAGGGCGAGTCCTCGGGACACCTGCAACATATCATGGAGATGCGCCTTGATTGCGATCAGGATGCAGTTCTAATGAAAATCGAGCAAGTGGGAGGCGCCTGCCATGTGGGTTTCCGTTCCTGTTTCTATCGTAAAATCGAACAAGACGGCAGCCTAACCGAAGACGGCGAAAAAGTCTTTGATCCCAAGGATGCTTACAATAAATAGTTCTTGTTGAGGAAAGGTTGTTCTTTCATTCCCCTCTCCAGCGTTTTTGGCGGGATAAGCGTTCCGGGCACAAGGGGGGAGGCTGAACAACTATGGGCGCAGCCTCCTAGTGGAGGCACTTTAAGTCTTTGAATTTAAAAGCTTAATCCTTCACCTCCGGCTCCTCCCAAGAGGAGAGGAATATTTTATTCAAATCGAAAAGGCCTAACTCCACAATAAGAATTAGATAACGTCCGCTATTGAGTTAATCAGTGTAGCGGTTTTGGCCATTTTGAAATCATCGTTCACCACATGCTGCGGCACAGGCTATTGGGCCCGGCGGACGAAAAGGAAAAAACCTATGGTTCCTGATCTGAAAACATTCAAACAACTCTGCACCAGGGGCAATTTAATTCCGGTGGTTAAAGAATTCCCGGCGGATGTGGAAACACCGGTATCGGCTTTTTTAAAGATTGCCCATAAGGCGCGTCAGGCTTTCTTGCTGGAAAGTGTGGAAGGCGGCGAACAAATAGCGCGTTATTCCTATTTGGGGGTCGAGCCGGCGGAAACTATTTCCGTGATCGGTGGGGTGGTGTGCCACACCGTGAACGGCACGCCGCGTATTATTGGTCATGGCGGAGATCCGCTGGGCGCGCTGCGGAGTTTGATGAACCGCTATAAACCGGTCAAGGTGAAGGACCTGCCGCCCTTTCACGGCGGCGCCGTGGGGTACATGTCCTATGATATGGTGCGCTATTTCGAACGGCTGCCCGGTCGCAATCCTGATGATTTGGGGCTTCCCGAAGCCATGCTGTTTTTTACGGAAAACCTGCTGATCTTCGACCATGTCAAGCATGTCATTAAAATTGTGGCCAATGTGCATGTCACCGGCAGTCCGGAAGCAGCTTATCGCCGGGCCCGGGCAGGCATCAATGCACTTGAGAAGAAATTAAGCGGACCTTTACCTGCATTGAGTCGCAGAAAACCGGCCGGGCCGTTTAAGCTGAGCTCCAACGTCAGTAAGAAAAAGTATTTGCAAGATGTGGCCAAATGTAAGGATTATATCCGGGCCGGCGATATCATCCAGGTGCAACTGTCCCAGCGGCTTTCAGGCAAAGTCAATGCCGAGCCCTTTGAAGTTTATCGGGCATTGCGGGCGGTCAATCCCTCGCCTTATATGTATTATCTGCGCTTTCCGGAATGTGAATTGATCGGTTCTTCTCCTGAAATACTGGTGCGGCGGGAACAATCACTGGTCAGTACCAGGCCTATTGCGGGCACGGTCCATCGCGGGGAAAGTGTGGAAGAGGACAAAAAGCTTGAGCATCAGCTGCTTAATGATCCCAAGGAACGGGCGGAACACATCATGCTCGTCGATCTGGGGCGCAATGATCTGGGTCGCGTTTGCAAGCCCGGGACGGTGCATGTGCCCGAGCTCATGGTGATCGAGCGCTACTCTCATGTGATGCATATTGTCTCCTTGGTGGAAGGTAAACTCCAACCGGGGCACGACCAATTCGATACCCTGCGGGCCGCTTTTCCGGCTGGTACGGTTACAGGCGCCCCCAAAATCAGGGCTATGGAAATTATCGATGAATTGGAAACCTGTCGCCGCGGGCCCTATGCCGGTACGGTCGGGTATTTTTCCTATGGCGGCAATCTGGACACGGCCATTACTATCCGGACTATTCTATATTCCAAGGGGACCTACTACTTGCAGGCTGCCGCGGGCATTGTAGCGGATTCTGTTCCGGAAAAAGAGTATCAGGAGACCCTCAACAAAATGCGGGCCTTAGTCAAGGCCTTGGAATTGGCCCATGCCGGATGGCCCTCTCATGTGGTGCCTTCCAGGACAAGGAGATAGGCCATGATCTTAATGATTGATAATTATGATTCCTTTACTTACAACCTGGTGCAATATCTGGGCGAGTTGGGGCAAAAAGTCAGGGTCTACCGCAACGATGAAATTGATCTACCCAAAATTGCCCGCCTCAAACCGGATCAAATCGTCATTTCTCCCGGACCATGCACACCCAAGGAAGCCGGTATCTCAGTGGAAACCATTAAAACTTTTGCGCCCACTATTCCCATTTTAGGGGTGTGTCTGGGGCATCAATGCATTGCCGAAGCTTTTGGGGGCAAAGTGATCAGAGCCAAACGCCTAATGCACGGCAAAACCTCCCAGGTTATTCATCATGGCCAGGGGGTGTTCAAAGGCCTGCCTAATCCCATGGTGGCCACGCGCTATCATTCCCTGCTGGTGGCCAATGATCATCTGCCTTCCTGTCTGCATGTGACCGCCATGACCAAAGAAAAAGAAATCATGGGACTCAAGCATGTGGACTATAAAACCGAAGGGGTTCAGTTTCATCCTGAGTCCATCTTGACCACTGCGGGTAAACAACTGTTGAAAAATTTTCTGGATCAATCGCGTTAAGGGGTATGTAACTGGTGCATGCGATAAAAGCCGGCACGATCATGATGGGGTTGGGACTTCTGGGGATGCTGGCCATTCTGCCGGCGCCGGCCTGGAGCTCTCCCATTGACAAGGCCTTAAGAGCTTTGGCGGAAAAAAACCGGCTCCTGGCCGAAGGTCAAAGCAGTACGCTTACTGCTCAGGCCGGCATGACCAGTAATCCGACCACGGCCCAAGCTGGAAATCCCGGAACCGCGGCGGCCAATAATCCGCCCGTGGAAGTCATGTCCCTGGCCACGGCGAACAATCAGGCCCATGATCCCATGGCCATTACCTTTACAGCCACGGCGGAATCCATCTTCGTATCCTGGAACAACAGTCCCACAGCCTGGGCTAATTTCGGCGGGTATCAATTAACCCGCGTTGATTTAACGGGTGACCATGCCCAGGCCGTTACCACCGTGGTGGTGCCCCTGGCTTCCTATCAGGATGTTTCTGTCCAGGCCAAGACCTATTATGAATATGCAGTGACCGTGCTCGATGGGCAAGGCAATTCCCTGCAGGCCAGTAACAAGCTTGTGGCCTTTCTGGCACCGGCGCAATTGCCTCATCCGCCGGTAGTACTGTCCGGGGAATCTTTGCCGGAACGGACCCAGGTCCGTTGGCAAAAAGCTGAGAAAACATCTTTTGATATTGAGGGCTATTTGGTATACCGACGATTGGCCAGTGAAGAACCCCAATGTCTTAATCCGGCCAAGCCCGACAAAAAAGATTACTACTATGATAACACCGGGCAAATGGGGCAGACTTATGAGTATTATGTGGCCACCGTAGACCAGCGGGGTCAGACGAGTACAGCTTCCAATACAGTGACCGCTTATGCCCGGCCCCGTGACCGTAACGGCCTTGTGCTCATGTCCACGGCTTACCGGGGCAATGGCTTGATGGACCGCGGGCTCAATTTGGATCTTCAGTTTACCTATTATATCGGCACCCTCTACGGTGAGCAGGAACCAAGCTTGTCGCCGTTGGCGGTTTATCTTGACCCCATCAGTGTCTGGCTGCTTTCAGGCGACATCAAATATACAGCATTGACCGAGCGGCAGTCTCCTCTGGCTTTGGCTGTGGGCGCTAAAGGCGGAATGCAGCTTTTTGCAGGACAGCAATCCACCAACAGCGGCAGCTTTACTTTTTCCGACAAGTCGGAATTTGACTACCTTTACGGCGGGTATCTGGCCCTGAGCCGCAGTTTTGGGCAGTTTGGAGTACATGGCGGGTACCTTTACGGCAATTACGGTAATCCGATTTTTTATCTTTCTAAATATCTGGATACAGAAGTAACCAACCAGTTGGTCTACCTGGGGTTTGATTTTCCTATTGTGCGCCGTATGAACGCCGCCCTGGAAATTATTTATCCCATGCAGGAAACTTTCGAGACCCGTCAGCATCCTTACCTCATTAATCTCCATGTGGACCGCTTGTTTAATTTTGATGTGTCCTATATGCATTGGGATCAAGGCTGGGCTTTTTTAGGATTTTTCAATATACGCTTTACTGTTTTTCAACCCAACTGGTTAAAATAGGGGTTCGCCAAAAAGGCGATGTCAAAAAGATGACAAAGGAAAAACCATGGTTACAGCCTCCATATCTACCTTAACCGAGCTGTTGCTTCAATTAACCAAGCAAGCCGGACGGCTCCTGAAAAAAAATATCAGTAACCTCCATGACGTCACCTTTAAGGGCGGTCCCAGCAATATTGTTACCGAGATGGATAAAGCCGCAGAGGCCTTGTTTCTTCATGCCATTAAAAAACGGTTTCCCAGCCATGATGTGCTCTCCGAAGAGTTGATGGAAGATGAAAAACGGTCCTGGCCCATGATCCCGCTGACTGGGGGCATACGCTGGATCATTGATCCCTTGGACGGGACAACCAATTATGCCCACGGGTTTCCCCATTTTTGTGTTTCCGCAGCTATTGAAAAAGACGGCCGCATCATTTTAGGCGCCGTCTATAATCCCATGCTTAACGAATTGTTTTTTGCCCAACGGGGTAAAGGGGCCACCCTGAATGATAAGCCCATCCGGGTTTCAACCACCACCCGTTTGGAGGAAGCCTTGCTGGGAACCGGTTTCCCCTATGACTTCCGAACCAGCAAAAAAAATAATATTGATCATTTTTATCATTTCTCCGCCCAAAGCCAAGCCATTCGTCGGGCCGGTTCGGCGGCCCTGGATTTATGCAATGTGGCCTGCGGCCGGTTTGATGGCTTTTGGGAAATGAAGCTCAAACCCTGGGACATTGCCGCCGGAGCCTTGATGATCACGGAAGCCGGCGGTCAATGGAGCGGATTCGCCGGACAAAAAACTACCGTCTATGATCACGCCATTGCCGCCAGCAATGGAAAAATTCATAAAAAAATGACAGAAATTTTGAAAAAAGGCCGACACTAATAGTAAGACATTGGCACCATCCAGCGATTGCCTACACCTTGCTCATGCTACTGCGGGGTAAGGCAGTGGGGTAAAAAACGGGAGTGGTGTGGGTTATCAAGGAGGCCTTATGAGCAACAACGCTGTCATCGCATTCATCCGGCGCTTTATTTTTCCTGTGCTGATTCTGGCGATCCTATGTATCCTGGCTTATTTTCGATTCTCCGTGCTTATGGAGAAGACCAGGGAAGGCACCACCATCGGCCACCTCTATGATCTCCGGCAAGCCATTTTACTCTACTATCAGGACCATCAAGGCGTTTTTCCCAGAGATTTAAATCCCAATTCCCCTTTTGGCCGCTATATGGAAGCCATGCCGGCGGTGCCGCCGCTGCATCCCAAAGGCGGTGTTTTGTCGCCTCAGGGCGGCGAAGTGATTTATGGCACCAGCTCACCTGTCGGTTATGGCCGGGGGTGGTATTACAATTATGAGAACGGGCGGATTTTTGTTAATTCCATTGGATTGGATACACGCGGTAATGCCTATTCCAGTTACTAGGCGATAGGGTCTGAAAACGGCAGGATTATTTGTAGGCACCACCTTTGACGTGCAAGCGGACAGAGGTAGTTTACTCATGGAGGCATCTCTCATGCAGCTATGGATTCTGAGACGGCGCAATTATTTAATCAACAAGGATTTCCAACTTCGTTATGTGGGCAAGATCATCTTTGGCATCATGATCATGGCTTTTGTGGTGGCCATGACCGTTTATTACACCACCTGGGCCAGGATCATGGACGCCTTTTACGAGTTGGCCGATGTGGCCCGGCAATATGCCCCGTTGTTTATCTCTACTAATTTTTCCCTGATCATTCTTCTGGTGGTGTTTATGGCAGTAGCAGCGGTGTTGGCGGTGTTCATTTCCCATAAGATTGCTGGCCCCATGTTTCGCTTTGAGCGTTCCCTGGAAGCTATTGCCAAAGGGGATTTGCATTTTCAGGTCAATCTCAGAAAAAGCGATGAATTTAAATATCTGGCTGAAAAGATCAATGACATGATTTTGCAGCTGCGCACCAAAGTCCAATCGGAAAGAGCAGCGATTCTGGAAATCAGCGAGCTCTTGACTCAAGTGCAAGCTTTGGATAAAACCAAGGGTAAAAAGCAGCAGCTTCTGGAAAAAACTGTTGCTAAAGTGACCTCATTAAAAACGCATCTGCAGGAGGGATATAAATTGCCCTGAACCGGGCGTGGACATTCAGCGGTTATAACCGTGTTTTCTAAATAGAGGTTGGCTGGCCTTGCTTAAGCTGTCCTTTAACCGTTTTCTGATTTCCATTTTATCTGATGCCATCCCTGCCTGTGAAACCCCCGCCTGATTGGATTATAGGTCTCCATGATTTACGGTTTTTACCCAGCCGAAAGCGTCTCCTTTATCGCCATAGTTTAACGATCAGGATGGATAATTAATAATCCACGCCCACCCCTAGGACGCCAAGAAACATTAATCAAGATATTATAGGAAGGGTGTTTTCCACACCCGCTGCGGCGCCGATTTCCTTATTTAAGCGTTCCAATACATTGGTGGAGGCTATCTTACGCTTGTCAATTTCAGCATGAGTATAAAATTGCAAGGAGTCCTCCAGACCTTCCTCTAGGCAGCTGATGGCCTCTGGATACCGTTTTTCATAGGCTGCTATCAATTGCCCGCCATTTCCATGGCACTTTCCTTGTCTGGTTGCAGCCAGATTTGTTTCAGCCGCTCTGCAAACCGATACTTGCCTTTGCCTGGTACCGTTGCCATGATGTTTCTCATAAAGTGGACTTTACATCTCTGCCATTTGCAGCCTGTCATTTCTTCACTCAGCGCTTTCTGCAGCTCTCTATTGCATCCCTGACCAACATGGCCACCTTTCGAGACCCCTGGACTTAAGTTTGCACAAAAAGGCTTTCCAATTCTCTGCCGATTCATCCATCATCGGTTCTATCCCTAATATTTCTCGTTTTCCCGACTCATTGATGCCAAAGGCCACCATCACCGCTACAGGCAGGATTTCTCCATCGAGCCGTACTTTTTCATACAGCGCGTCCACCCAGATAAATGGATAGATCGCCGCCAATGGCCGATTACGGTATTCTTCTACTTGTTCGTTAAGGCCCTTGTTCAGTGCCGATACCTGACCGGCAGAAATGCGCTCTATCCCCAAACTTTTGGCTAGGCGGTCGATTTTCCTGGTCGAGACTGTATCGCTGTCCATGGTGGCTTGGCAGAGAGACGCCGGTTGGGGATAATTTCAGATCGTATCCTAATACCCCGCAATTTTTTGCAGGGTATTAGGATAACGTCAGTTCTTTATTCCATAGGTGTCTGAAATTTAATAATGCGGCTCCAAGGCCCAGGTCCACCATTGTTCACCTGGCGCACTTTAAGGTAATAAGTGCCATTGGGCTCCAGACGATTGTAGCTGTAAGGCGGATCCTGTACGATAACAGGATCGCCCTGGTTACTGGCTTCAGGATCAGTGCCCACGCTGACTTCGTAATAATTGACGCGTATGCTGGTGGTCCAATTGACGGAAACCGAGAAGGCTTGGGGGTCCATGAGGGTCACATTGGACGGTGCGGTCATGGGCGGTGTGGTTTTAGTAAAGGCATACAAAATATTACTCCACGGACTCTCGCCGGTGTCGTTATAAGATTTAACTTTAAAATAATAGGGTGATTCAGGGACGAGATTCTTGAAAAGCTGACGGATACGTTGTGTCTTGATTTCACCCAAGTTAATGGCATCCGTGTCCGTACCATAACTGATGACATAACCGCTGACCTTGGGCATACGATGCCATGTACATTCCAGGCTGATGTCGGTAAGGTTGGTGATGATCAGGCCGGTGGGGGCTTCTTGCGGCGGGGCCGGCGGAGTTTGAAAACTGATTTCCTTGGACCATGCCGTGGTACCGCTGGGATTATGACTGTTGACCTGCACGTGGTAGGTGGTGTTGGGCGACAGGTTGGTTAGTTGATGGGTATAGATGGAAAGACCGTTGACCTCCTCCCAATCAGCACTGCCCACGGCGTAGCGCAGGTTGTAGGTCAGCTGGCCGTTGCCCGTAGCCGGTTCCCAGGTAATAACCGTGTCAAAGGGATTGACATCGCTGGCAATGAGATTGTCGGGCGGCCCAACGGGCGTGGTGGTGACGGCTACGCTTGGTGACCAATCGCCCGGCCCGCCGTCATTAATGCCCCGCAGCTTAATATAGTAGCGTTGATTGCTTTGCAGGGACATCAGGGCGGCCTGCAGCTCATGCGCCATGATGCGTTGACCGTCGATTAAAGCGGGGTCTTTAGAAAGCATGATCTCATATTTACTACTGTTAGGAATGGACGACCAGCTCAAATCAATTTCATCGGCCGTAATTTTATCCACCCTGGGGGCCTTGGCCAGGTCCGGCACCGGCAGCGTTTTAAACCCCGCAATGGATGACCAGGCTCCGTAAACCAGATTGGGCAAAATGGGACGGATCTTGACGTAATAATTTAAGTCCGGAATCAGATCGTTTAAGACCAGTTCGGTTTTTTTTAAATCAGAAAGGCTGTGCTGACTGGCATTAAAATCCGATCCATAGGAAAGCTCATACGTGACGGCCCGATCCACGGGAGGCCATTCTACCCGGGCGGATTCATGGGTGATTTGGTTGATCATGATATTGGTCAATTTTTCCGGCAGGGTGGTAAAACTAACATAGGGGCTCCACTCGCTTTTGCCGGTGGCATTGACACTGCGGACTTTGGCATAATAGGTGGTATCAGGACGGAGCTTGCTGAAGGTGATGCTGGGCTGCTCGTTTTTAAGCACCCCCAAATTACTGGCCGTGAAGCTGGTGCCCCAGCTGATTTCATAAGTGAGGTCGCTCCCGCGGCCGGAGGGCGTTGCCCAATTCAATATAGTTTCATTGACGGTCTGAGCGGCCACCGTGATTTCCTTGGGCACTTCAGGCAGGGTTAACAGGCTGACCGCTGTACTCCACTGGGTGGTATCCCCGATAGTGGTGGCCCTGACCTTAAACTGATAACTTTCATTGGGGTGCAGCACCAGGGTAAGACGGCTGTCTTTGGTGCTGACAATCGACGTTCTTCGTCCCGGGAAAATGATCTGGCACTCATAGGATAAACTGTTGAGTACCGGCTCCCAAGTTAAAAGCACATCCTGCGGATTTAAGCTCTTAGCTTTCAGCTTGGAGGGCGCGCTGGTGCGCAGATCGGCACGGGTGGTGATGCGGTAGAGAGAGCTCCAAGGCCCATTTTTCAATGGGTTGCGCATGCGGATTTTGAAAAAATAAGTATGTGATGATTCCAGGCCGCTCAAGGTAATGCGGTCTTTATTGGTATTGTCGATCTTGACAGGTTCGCTTTTCGAATCCGTAACTCGCGCAATGTCATAAAAAATATCAGGCAGGTCGCCATAGCGGGCGGACCAGGTGAAGGTGACAAAGGTAGTGCCAATCTCTTCGGTTTTGATTTGCTGCACTGCCGGCACATCGGTGGAGAAGGTGATAATATCACTCCAGGGTCCGGCTTGGCCTTTTAAGATGGCGCGGTATTTAACATGATAAATAGTATTGGGCATCAAACGGGGCAGATTGGTTTGATTGCGTTCTGAAAAGTAGGTGTCGCGGTTGGAAGCCTCCGGATCGGTTCCATAAGCAATTTCATAGCGACCGGCATCAGCCTTGGCAGGCCATGTCAAGGTGGCCCCGTATTGAGTGATGGCCGATACCTGCGGCAGGGCAGGGGGTTGGTCCGCTGTGCCTGTGGCAGGGAAATATCCGAGGCCAAACAAGAGTAGAAGTGCCACGGGAATACCTGGATATTTCATGAATCACCTCATTGCATCAAGCCCGTATGGATTGACAGGCCAGAATAGAAATTGCAAGTAATTAATATAAGTGACGGCCTTTGGTGATGTATTTATAAGTCTTATTATTGGCCATTCCTCCTCGGAGGCGAATGGTAGTAAATAATAAAATAAAATTCCGCTCGTATCAAATGCCCTGTGGTTTGCCATAGGGTAAATTAATTAAAGCCTAAGTACAAACCTAATTTACTGAAAATCCATGAGCCGAAGATTGCTTGCTTATGGCTGTTAAGTACAATCATAATTCTGAAGCTTATGGTAACACAAGCAAATATTGTTGGTCTACAAAAACAGTGGGCAATGATCGGGGCTACTGCTATACTGAAGCTCTGATCGGGGCCCGGTCCGATGGCCGAGGCGGCATCATCCATTCCCAGTGCCTGGGTACCAAACTTAGGAAGAGGACCATTCAGCCATGGCGGAACAAGTCCTGCTCTGCAGCTTAAACTATAAAGGCGGTCCGGCGGATGCGGATGACTCGCTGGCCGAATTGGCGCGTCTTACGGAAACCGCGGGCGGGGTGGTGTGTTGGTCCAAGGTGTTTACCCGGCCCCGCCCGGATGCCGCCCTATTTCTCGGGGCCGGCCAGGTGCAGGATCTCAAGCGGGAAGCTCAAAATCATCATGCCCAATTGGTCATCTTTGATCATGAGTTAAAACCCAATCAGTTGCGTAACTTGGAAAACACCCTGGAGCTGGCGGTAATCGACCGCACTCAACTGATTCTGGATATTTTTGCCAAACGTGCCAAAAGTTATGAAGGCAAACTGCAGGTGGAACTGGCGCAACTAAACTATTTGTTGCCCCGTCTGGTGGGTCTGGGACTGCAGTTGTCCCGGCTGGGTGGAGGTATCGGAACCCGCGGTCCCGGGGAAACCAAACTGGAACTGGACCGCCGTCATCTGCGTGATCGTATTGCCGCTTTGAAACGTCAGCTGGAAACCTTGAAACGTACCCGGGAGTTGCATCATCAGGAGCGGGCTCCCATGGACATGCCCCTGTTGTCCCTGATCGGGTACACCAATGCCGGCAAGTCCGCCCTGCTCCGGTTGCTGACCCGGGAGGATACCCTGGTGGAAGACCAGTTATTCGCCACCTTGGATTTAACCACCAGAAAACTGGTACTGCCGCCATCGCAGGAAGTGCTGCTTACCGACACGGTGGGCTTTATCCGCCGTTTGCCCCATCATCTGGTGGCAGCCTTCAGGAGTACCTTGGAAGAAGCCACCAGAGCGGATCTGCTGCTCAAAGTGGTGGACTGTTCGGACCGGCTTTGGGAAAAGCAATTGCAGACCGTCGATGAGGTGCTCAAGGAGCTGAAGGTAGATAATAAACCCTATTTGCTGGTGTTCAACAAAACGGACAAGGTGGGGCAGGCATTTCAAAAAGTCCTGCGCCATCAGTTTCCGGAGGCAGCCCAGATTTCGGCGTTGACCACTGCGGGCAGAGACGAATTGCTGGAAAAAATTAAAATTAATCTTTCCAAACAGTGGCAAAAAATCACCCTTCGTCTTCCTTATGACGAGGGGGAACTACGTGCCAATTTGTTGAAACGAGGCCGACTGATCCGCGAGACCTTTGGTCAGAAAATGATCTCGCTTACCATGGAGTTGCCCCAGGAAACCATAGGGCAATTGGCCCATTGGCGCAAAGAGAAAAAAAATAAACCCAAGTGAACCAGGCGATGAAACGAATCCCAATCAGCCTCATGCTTACAGGTCCTATCCTCCTACTCACCTTGTCCTGTACCAACAGCCCCGATCTTATAAAAAACCTTCGTGGCCATTACCAAAACGGCCACTATACCTCTGCTCACGGTTTTTTTAGCGTGCAGCTTAAGCCCTGGGTCAACCTGGATACGGTTAAAGAAATATCAGGCGGCCAGAGTAAAGTTGATCAATTAAGCTTTCAGGATAAAAGTGGCAATTATTATCGCCTGCGGGCGCGCAGGATGGAGGCGGAGGTGGACCAGGAGGCCGCTATAGATGCTCTGGTGGCCAAAGCCAAGGCGGCCAAGCATTATGCCATGAAAATCAAGACGCCTACCGGAGAATGGTGTTACATGCGCGCCGGCCAGCGCAAGCCAAAAGATGCTGATCAAGGATACGGCTTTATGCATTTGATATTTTATAAACACCAGGTACGCTTTAATCTGTTGGTCAAAACAAGGTCCTATGCCAGTGTGCAGCAGGCGGCCGAAGACACGGACCACATCAGCAGCGTCCTTTGGTGGGCCATGACGTTTGCGGGGGAGAGATAAGGGGAAGGAGAAACATTGAAAGAGGGGGCAGCTTTTGGCTCTGATCGGATTATTTTAATTTCTCGATAAAAGCAGACAAGTATTTTGCAAATTGGTTAAAATCATCCAGTCTGTTTTGCAGAATATCATAAAGTACTTCATCATCGACTTCCCAATAGACATGCACGATCCGATTACGGAATTTTACCATTTTGATTATAGTAGAATAATACAGCGCTCGTTTAAGATATGAAAAACATCACCATAATCCCGGGGAGAGCGTAAACGTTCCGACGCAATGATATGGTTGCCGATAGAGATACACGTTTCAATAGCGCTTTACACCAAATACTTTGCGCTGTTAATTTCAAGGAAGTCGCTTAAAAAATCAGCCTTGGAATAGGCTGCCAATTTCCGCAATTAGGTCACATTATCTTTGAGCAGGACAAACATCTTTTCCAATTTCGGCAAGTTAACCAAGGAGTCCCTCCCGGCTGGTATGCTTGAAAAACTGGTGATGCATATAATTGGCAATGGGCAGAAAGTCAAAGTAACGGCTTCTCGTGGCTGTTTCAAATTCAACCCGCTTCTCTTCATCCCGGCTGAATAGCAAACGGCCGTTTTCCAAGATTTTGCCTTTCACTTCCAAAGGTGCTTGGTTAATGATCCGTACGTCAATATTTCTTAAAGCGGTTAATTTTTCCAGCGTCAGCGCCAAATCCAGTTCAATGTCAAGGTACTTGCCGGCCGCCACTTCAGTATTGGCCACAACCGCCAAATCAATGTCGCTGAGCGGGGTATTTTGCCCCAAGGACGCTGATCCGTGAAAATAGACGATATCAGCCGGATAATCATTAAAAGCATGTTGCACGGACATTAGTTGTTGGAAAATAGTGTTGGCACTCATCCGGAACCTCCACGCAGGATTATAACATTCATGGTCTAAAATCCAAATACCTCATTATTGTTTTGGCCAGGATGGTCAGGATTTTCTATAAATTCACCTGCCCACAACCTTTGTAAAAGTTCCCCGTAAGGCAGTATCAAAATATCCTTCTCTGTTTGCCTGGCAATAGGCTCCAAGGAGACGATCAATAGATGGTTCACGTCCGGATGTGGGGAGAAAGGCATATTCGGGATGGAAGCTTGGACCAACCGTGGCTGGCACCGTTATCTCTCTACCGGGCATTTGGGTGGAAAAAGATTCCAAGACCAGGGAGAAACTATTGCGTTCCTATGCCGCCACTTATTTAAAGGAAGAAGTCATGGCCGAAGGTCTTACCCGCAATCTGGAAGGGTTTGTCCGCTTTCTTAATGTCGCTGCCGCGTGGTCAGGCCGTTTTTTGGATATGGCCAAAATGGCTCTGGCCGCCCAAATGCCACGCCAAACGGTGACGCGCTTTTTTGAAATCCTGGAAGATTGTCTTTTGGTCAAGAAAATTCCTTCCTTTGCCAAAAGCAGCAGCCGGCGTTTGTTGCAACATCCAAAATTTTATTTCTTTGATGTCGGCGTCTTAAACGGCTTGCTGGGAAATTTCCACGTTTCCGGGGACAGGCTTGGCTGGCTTTTTGAACATTTCATCGGAAACATGCTGGAAAATGAAGCCAGCGCCCGTGATGAAATGATTCAACTGTCATCCTTTCGCACCGAGCATGGTGCAGAGGTGGATTATATTTTGGAGATAAACCGTACCATTATTGCCCTGGAAATCAAGGCCAGACGAATGATCAGCCGGCCGGATTTGCGGGGCCTGAAAAATTTTGGTGAATATTACGGCAAACCGCACCGCACCATGGTTTTATACCTGGGCGATTACCGTCAGGAAATCGACGGCGTGGAAATATGGCCCTGGCAAAAAGGAATTAAAGCAATTTTTGATTGACGGCCGTTATGACAAAACAGTATGGGATGATTCATCTAAATAAAAGCCTTTAATTATAAAGAAGTGGCCCCGGAACCATAAGGGAACCCCGATTTGTGAATTAAACGCATAACCATCAACGGGAACTATTTGACAGAGGGTATTATATCGACTATGATTAAATTTTATTAAGCTGGAGGTGGCTTTTTTAAAATCATGAAACGTTTAATTGCCATTCTTATAGGCATTTTCATACCTATTGTCCTGTTTGCCGCCAATTCGGAAAATTATGGCATTTTTTCCTATGTTTTCAACAGCGCCGGGAATACCACTACCGCGAACAGCACGGCCTTGCCCGGCGTTACCTCCATGACCATGCAAAGCAATTTGGGGGAAGCTTTTACCGCTCAGGCCGGGGGCAACTCCTATGCCGCGCAAGCCGGACTGTACAATGAATTTTTCGTAGTGCCGCCCACGCCCCACGGTAACCGCGACGCCCACCATCACCATTACCGCCACGCCCATCCGGACCTTTGGCGGGGAGCTGCTGGATAAACAGTATGTGTACGCCGCCCCGCATCCCATGCGCGGTTCGGTGGGGCACATTTATTATCACCTGGCCGAGCCCGCGGATGTGGAGCTCAAGATTTTCACCAGCGTCACCCACCGGCTGGTGATTTCCAAAAGCTGGACCAATGTGCCGGCCGGTAAAAACCATTGGGACTGGAATTTTTCCAATATGGCCAATGGGGTGTATTTGCTGCTGATCAAGGCCAGCAATGAGCATAAGAGCACCAAGGTGATTAAAAATATTGCGATTATAAAATAAGCGCGCCCGGTTGGCGTGAGGACAAGGGAAAATTATTTTAAAGGAGATGTTGGAAATGAAAATGAAAACAGGTTTGCTTTTATCAATCGTGATGCTTCTGGCGGGCTTGCAAGTTGCCCTGGCCGATGTGCCGGTTATTTTTTGCATTAAACAGTAGTGGTAAGTAATTTAAAAAGGGAACAAGTTCATATCCGTGAAAAAAATAATCAATAAAGAAAACATATTTTTAATTTCTATATTGCTAGTAGCCGCGCTAATACGGTTAAATTATTTTGGAATCCATAGATTTCATGTGGATGAAGCGCTGTACGCATCATGGGCGTTTAGAATAATTCGGAAAAGGCGACATTTTTTTAAATGGCGTTTCTGGCATTGACAAACCACCTTTATTATTTTTATTACAGGCCATTTTTTATTTTATTTTTGGCGTTAGTGAAAATACTGCTCGTTTTCCTAACTTTATCGCCGGTCTTTTTACAATCTTTTTAACTTATAAAATTGGTAACTACTATTTTAACTGGCGAACCGGATGGTTGGCTGCTTTGTTGTTAACCATCTCTTCCATGCATGTTGCTTATTGTAATACCGCATTTACGGATATGTTGATGCTTTGTCTAGGATTGGCAAGCATTTATTTCATAACTCGGAAAGATTATTTTTTAGCAGGTGTCGCTACTCTACTGTCCATTGCCAGCAAACAGTTTGGAATAATTTTTATTCCATTAATGGTCTGCTTGCTGGGAATCGAACTTTCGAAGCAGTATGCAATCAAAAAAATCTTTTTTTCATTGGAAATGAAAACGTTTGGCAAGGGATTTGGTATGGCTTTAATTGGCCTTCTTTTCTTCACGGCGTTTTCAAATCCGGCTTGGGGATTTTTACTTAATCAAAAAGCAAGCAAAATTCAAACCTCGGGGTTATTTAAGAGTACGTCGTTATGGTTTGAAGCATATTTGAAGATTTTTAATGTTCCTGTTATCAGTTATCTGGGAGTGCTAAGCATCTTTACTGCATTATTAATTAGTTTGAGAGGTATATTAATGCGCTCCAAGCAAAGAGTCGCCGGGATATTGCCATTAGGACTGATGGCGGTCTTTCCCTTGGCTTATTTTTCATTTCTGATTCTAATCGGCATTTACAATTATATACGATATGCTTTGATTTGGTTGCCCTTTGTTTCGCTGGTAATTGCATTTGTTGCAGATGCTTTTTTCGCTTATACGATGAAACTGATTAAGAATATTCAGATGAAAAAAATAGTGTCAACCGTGTTTTTTATGGTGGTGGTTGGTTCGGCAATTTATGTGGTTAGAACTATAAACGGGGATGAGCTCCTTAATTTCGGTGCATTTTATAATGCTAATGATGGTATTGAGCAAGTTTGCAACTATTTGGCTCGGGACAAAAATCCAAACAAAATATTATTAATTAGTGGCTCGGGCTGGGATTATAATTTTTATGCTAGAAATATAAAATTCAAAAAGAAAATCGATGTTTCAAATTTGGAAGAGCTGAGGCAGACAATGGAGAAATTTCCAAATAGTACTATTTATTTTTCAGTGAAAAGAACAAATGACGCCGTATTTAATCCTGAGATGCTGACTCAGCAAAAATTCAAACCACTTTTGCCAGTATCTTGTAATTCTAACTTCGACCTTTATTTATTTACAAAAAGGAAAATTTAACGACCTCAAATTAAACTCTCTGAGACATTGGTAATTCAGTGATATATAGGCCGTCCTCTTAGATAATACGATGCGCTGAAAGATCTTTCTTATAAGGGCTTTTTATCCGGATGACCCGATTTGGATTAGGGTTGATCTAATAAGCCGTGAGCCGTTTAACACCTAAAATCGACTCATAAATGAGCCGAAAAAGATTGACCATGAGCCGGTTAGCCGTTATAATCGGCTCATTATTGAGCCGATTATAACGGGGTGGATAAATGCACTATATTTGGCAGCAAAAGGACTGGCCGCAATTTAGCTGGAACAAAGAGAAGGTATTAATCGCGCTCAGCCGATGCCGGCGCGCGCAGGGCTTTCTTAACGGCCAACTGTCGATATTAGGTATCGAAGATAAAGACAGTACCAGGGGCCAGGCATTGGTGGAAGAAGCTTTGCAGACATCCGCGATTGAAGGCGTGGTACTTGATGCCAATGTCGTAAGATCATCAGTAGCCAGACATCTGGGCTGGAAACCAATCGGCAGCAAACGACAGGACAAGGAAGTTGACGGCTTGGTGGAGATGTTGCTGGATGCAACCGACCGCTATGATCAAGCCATGACCGCTGAGCGTTTGTGGGGATGGCATGCGGCCTTATTTCCCTCAGGACGGTCAGGCATGCATAAGATCCATGTTGCACGCTGGCGTCCAAAAGCAGTTTATGTTGTATCCGGTTATGTCGGCAAAGAGGTTATTCATTACGAGGCGCCTCCGGCGGATAAAGTGAAATCCGAGATGAACCGTTTTATCAAATGGTGGAAGCAAAGTGGAAATCACATGGATGGCATCGTCCGGGCCGCCGTCGCGCATTTGTATTTTGTGATGATCCATCCTTTTGAGGATGGCAATGGAAGAATCGCCCGGGCCCTCATGGACTTGGCCCTGGTCCAGGATGAAAACATCAGTAAAAAATATTATTCCATGTCCCATGAGATCATCAATCGACGCAAAGCCTATTACCAGGTATTGGATCAAACCGGTAAAGGCCGCATGGATATTACCAACTGGATGGTGTGGTTCATCGACACGCTGACCTTGGCCATGCAGCACGCCAGTTCGAGTCTGGATGCCGTACTTACAAAAATCAAATTCTGGCACCATTACGATCACCTTGAACTTAACCACCGCCAGCGCAAAGTTTTGAACAAGATGCTGCAAGAAGAACCAACAGGTTTCAAAGGCGGGTTGACCCGGTTGAAATACATAGGCATGACCAAGACCAGCCGGGCAACCGCAGGCCGGGAAATTGATGACATGTTGAAGCAGGGTGTCATTCTTAAGAATGAAGGGAAGGGCAGGAATGTGAGCTATAGGCTTAATTTAGATTAAGTTCTTAAATTTTCCGGGAATTTCCGTGCCGGCCACCGAGACCTCCTGAAGCATAAGGGAACCCTTATTTACGGATCAAACGCATCATATCAAAGGGAACAAAGAGAACTATTTGACAGCGGGCGTTATATCCACTATTATTGACATTCACTACGCCAGAGGTGGCTTTTTTAAAATCATGAAACGTTTAATTGCCATTCTTATAGGCATTTTCATACCTATTGTCCTGTTTGCCGCCAATTCGGAAAATTATGGCATTTTTTCCTATGTTTTCAACAGCGCCGGGAATACCACTACCGCGAACAGCACGGCCTTGCCCGGCGTTACCTCCATGACCATGCAAAGCAATTTGGGGGAAGCTTTTACCGCTCAGGCCAGGGGCAACTCCTATGCCGCGCAAGCCGGGCTGTACAATGAATTTTTCGTAGTGCCGCCCACCCCCACCCCCAGCCCAACGGTGACCGCGACGCCTACCATCACCATTACCACCACGCCCATCCGGACCTTTGGCGGGGAGCTGCTGGATAAACAGTATGTGTACGCCGCCCCTCATCCCATGCGCGGTTCGGTGGGGCACATTTATTATCACTTGGCCGAGCCCGCGGATGTGGAGCTCAAGATTTTCACCAGCGTCACCCACCGGCTGGTGATTTCCAAAAGCTGGACCAATGTGCCGGCCGGTAAAAACCATTGGGACTGGAATTTTTCCAACATGGCCAATGGGGTGTATTTGCTGCTGATCAAGGCCAGCAATGAACACAAGACCACCAAGGTGATTAAAAATATTGCGATTATAAAATAAGCGCGCCCGGTTGGCGTGAGGACAAGGGAAAATTATTTTAAAGGAGATGTTGGAAATGAAAATGAAAACAGTTTTGCTTTTATCAATCGTGATGCTTCTGGCGGGCTTGCAAGTTGCCGTGGCCGATGTGCCCTCCACCATGAATTACCAAGGCCGGTTGACCAAGCAAGACGGCGCCGCGCTGCCCGATGGGAATTATGACATCACATTTTATCTTTATGATGCCGCCACTGCTGGAACCTATTTATGGTCCGAATCGCATCAAGTAAGTACCAAAGTCAGGTTATTTCAATGTGGTCCTGGGCAGCAAAACGACCTTGGCCGGGGTGGATATCAATACGTATCATTACTGGCGAAAAGTCGGTACAGACAACGAAATGACCCCGCGCCAGCCAGCTGGCCTCAGTGCCCTTTGCGATTGTTGCCGGCAATGCCATCACGGTGAATGATGGTGCGGTGACCCGATCAAACTGGCCAACAGTGCGGTGACCGGCGATAAACTTGCGGCCAATGTGGTCACAACTGATAAAATAGCAGATGGGGCGGTTACGCAGGCTGATATTTCGATGGAAGCCGTGCTGCCGGTGGGCAGCATTATGGCTTGGGTGGATTATCCAGGCCGCGCATTGCCAGCCAACTGGAAACGCTGTGATGGATCGACTATTCTGGATTCCGGCAGCCCGCTTAACAATTTGGCAACCCCCAACCTTAACGGTGAGAAGAGATTTTTGCGAGGCGGAACCACAGCCCGCAGCGGGAATAACTATATTATGCAGGATGATGCTTTTCAGGGGCATTATCATTCTGGGGGACTTACTGTAGGTTCTAGTGGTTCAACAAACGTATATGATTGGAATGGGCCTGGACATCTTAACAGCGTGCCAGTTGGCGCCCCGGTCACTGACGGAGTTAATGGCACACCTAGAATAGCCAATGAGACCCGACCAATTAATATGACCGTAATCTGGATAATGAAAATTAAATAACTCATTATCTTAATTTACAGAAAAACAATTTGAAAAATATGAGGGAATTGCATGATTCTCTTTCGCCTGTTTTTAATATGCTTAATTTAGATCCAGTATCAGCATGATCTACATTTTTTAAGTAGATAGTATTCCGGGTTTGGCAGTAGTGGTAGGGGCACGGCATGCCGTGCCCCTACTCAAGATAAAGCACATACCATAAAAGCAAAATAAAAAATCTTTAACTTTGCGCCTTTGCGCGAGATAAATCTTTTATTCCGGCCTTGCCAACATAGTTTATTATTAATGAACCATAGACTTTTTTGAAGAAAGGAAATAATGAAAATCATTTCTGAACTATTTGATAAAAAAAACAGGTATAAATTAGGATTGTTTTTAATCGCTGTCTTCGCTTTCCTTATACGAATCAAATATTTTGGTATTCATCGTTTCTCCATGGATGAAGCCTTGTATGCGGGTTGGGCCAATAGGGTCTACGATAAGTTGGACATATTGTTTAATGGCGTTCCTGAAATAGACAAACCGCCGGTGTTGTTCTATTTGCAAGCCATCTGTTATGGTATTTTTGGTGTCTCTGAAAATGTCGCCCGTTTTCCGAATTTTATAGCCGGCATTGGCAATGTGCTGTTGGTTTATAAAATTGGGAAGCATTATTTTAGCCGGTCCGCAGGTCTTATAGCAGCTTTTTTGCTGGCAGCTTCCCCTTATTGCATTGGTTACGACAACTCGGGTTATTTGGATACGTTGTATGTATTTTGGGGTCTTCTGGGTATATATCTTGTTTCCTCAAAAAGATATTTATATGCCGGCATTGCCGTTGCCCTGGCTTTTGCAACTAAACAATTTGGAATTTTATTTATGCCGTTGGCGGTTCTTGTCGTTTATTTGCATTTTTTATTTGACCCTCAAAAGAAACTTGCTTTTTGGATCCCAGAAATCAAAGCTTTCTTTAAGGGATTCGGTTGGGTGGTTCTTGGATTGCTATTTGTTTCTCTTTTCTCCAACCCACCGCTGGGTTTTCTAATCAAACAATTTAAAAATCAATCACAATTGATTGAACCAACTAAAGAACCACTTTGGCAACGCTATTTAATTTGGTTCAAAATGATGTTTGATTTGTTTTGGCTAAACTGGATAAAAAATATTTTCTTTGCACTGATCCCGATCACCTTGTTATCCATCATCGGCAAGGCCATTCGGAAGCGTTTTGATGAAAGCGCTGGATTTTATCTGGCGTTGTCATTATTTGTATTAGCGGATATTTCCATGATGTCCATTGTGAGATTTGAATTTTATCCGCGGTATTTGATGCTCATAGCACCTTTGGTTATTATTCTTGTTGCTGTACCAATAAGTGGATTAATAAGACTTATTTATGAGAAAATATCAGAACCGAAAATCGGAAAGATAATCACAGCTATATTACTAACAGGCATGATGATAATGATAATGATACCAATTAAAAGCGAAAGCAATATCAAATTAAAGGACGGTGCTTTTGGAGATGGTAATGATGGCATTGATCATGTGGCGTGGTATATCAAAAACCAGATGGGCAAACGGCCGATTTTATTTACAGATGATAATTCCACTGCCTGGGCATTGAAATTCTATTGCTATGGATTTGTATTTGAAAAAATTATGTGGGTTACGAAGGGGAATCAAATAGAGGAATTGTCAAAGCGCTTTCCTGAGAATGAAAAATATATGTTATGGCGCGGAGGAGACAATCAAGGTGCGCTTTGAAAGATAGAGAATGCGGGAATGTTGAGCGAACCAGTTTTTAAAGCCTATGCTGGGGCCAAGTATGGAGTTAAATTTACTATTGCAAAATTAATTGAAAAAGAAAAGGCGATGAGCCATAAACAAAAAGGAATTACGCCTTGAAAAGAAGATAAAAATAAGGAACGTTAGTGCTTAAGATGCATTACGATTGATAGGGAACATTATTTTCTATAGAATTCACCTATGCCCTGGCCTGTCCGCTTAGACATATCCGATGCTCTCCAGCAAGCCTGAAGAGTTAATGCGCGCTAACCACCAATGTCCCCGCAATTCACAAGCATTCAGCAGTATATCCTGCGCTTTGAGATTGTCATCGATGAGAAATAGATATTAAATTATAGGTGTCCTATTGGGCACACTAATAAGCCGTGAGCAGTTTAACACCTGCAATCGGCTCATTCATGAGCCGGAAATAATTAACCTTGTGCTGCCGGTGCCGGCTACCGGGACCGGGGAATGGGCCGGAAAAAAAAGTGCTGAGCAACGGCGTTGTTTAAAAAGTCATCATAAGGCACCATGATATAGGGTGTTATCTTGGCCAAATGGGCATCAATTTGTTCAAAGCGTCTGGTGAGGACAGCGGAATCAACCATGGGCACACCTCATTTTGATGTGGGCTTGGCGGATGGGCAGCAGCGATTTTCTGTCTTCGTATTGATAAAAGCAGCGGAAATGATCCTTGTTGTTTCTAAAAAGCAGCCGCCCACGGGCAAAGGCTTTAAGCGACAATTCCGGCACAGCTGCATGATAAAAAAACACCTCCACGGGCATGCCCAGGAGGGCTTCCAATTCCAGTGACAAGGTGAGACGTAGGTCATGAGGGATGCTGGAGCCCAAGAATAAGTCCACATCACTTTCGCCATGGGGTGTCTTGACCATGGCGCTAAATAATAAGGCATAATCGGCGTGGGTGAGCTGCAGGATGTGGCTTTTTATTTTCTCGATTTGGTCATCGGTTAAGGCCGGCATGGCGTTCTTTTATAACCTAAGTGAAAAACTTGAATCTTTTTGATTATAATCATAGTGCCGGTGTTTTATCAACACAAGGATGACGAGAGGTTGTCCGTTTGTGCTGCGTAACCCGGGAATGAACTTGACAGGCAAGCATTGGACGCGGATAATCGGGCCTTGTTATTGACCTTTTGGAGGATCGCATGGTCGGGGAAATATCTGAAAACAAGCTGATTAGAGCCGCCGTTATTGGCGTCGGCAGCCTGGGCCAGCATCATGCCCGGGTCTACACCCAGCTGCCCGGCGTGGAGCTGGTAGGTGTGGCGGATGTCAATGAACATCAGGCCAAGGCTGTAGCCCACAAATGCAAATGTGCCTATACTACTGCCTACCAGGAACTGGTGGACAAGGTGGATGTGGTTTCCGTGGTGGTGCCCACAGCCCATCACTTTGAGGTGGCCAAGACGTTTCTGGAAAAAAAAGTGCATGTGCTGCTGGAAAAGCCCATGACCACCACGGTGGCCCAGGCCGATGAACTCATCGCTCTGGCCCAGGCCAATCACTGCTGCCTTCAAATCGGCCACATCGAACGCTTCAATGAAGCCATTCAGGAATTGAAGAAGATCATCAGAGACCCCAGGTTCATTGAAGTCCATCGCCTGGGACCGTTTTCCAAACGCAACAATGATATCGGCGTCGTGCTGGATCTGATGATCCATGACCTGGACATTATCATGGATTTGGTGGGCGCCGGGGTCAAGCAGGTGGAAGCCGTGGGGGTCAAGATATTGACGGCCCATGAAGATATTGCCAATGCCCGGCTCACCCTGGCCAACGGCTGTGTGGCCAACCTTAGCGCGTCGCGCGCCAGCGTGGAGACCAAGCGCAAGATTCGTATTTTCTCACCCGACAGTTATATCAGTATTGATTATCAAAAACAGGAACTGGTCATTTTTAAACTGAAAAAGGACCGGCCCCAGGATGAAGGCAATCTGCTTAACCTCATTGACCGTGAAAAAGTAACTTTTGGCAAGAAAGAACCGCTCATGATAGAATTAAGCGCTTTTATACACGCGGTCCGGTCCGGTGAGCCGCCGCAAGTCACGGCTGAGCATGGCCGGGAAGCCCTGGCCGTGGCTCTGGAGATCACCAGGCAGATCAGAGAGCAGAATTATACAGCCCAATGAATCCATCCCTTAAAATCATGATCGTAGCCGGCGAAGCCTCCGGCGACCAACATGCCGCTGACCTGGTGGCGGCCATCAAGCACCTTGCCCCTCAAAGCACGTTCTTTGGTTTTGGCGGCAGCCTGATGGCCAAGGCCGGCGTGGATATTAAGTATGATCTGGTGTCCATGGCTGTAATCGGTGTGGCCGAAGCCCTGAAAAAAATCGGTACTTTTTTTAAGATATTGAAATTGGCTGAAAAGCTATTGCAAACGGAAAAACCGGACGTGGCAGTGCTTACTGATTTTCCGGATTTGAATTTTAAGATTGCCGCTAAAGCCAAAAGGCTGGGTATCCCGGTGGTGTATTACATCAGCCCCCAGATATGGGCCTGGCGCAAGGGCCGGATTCACACCATGAAAAAAATCGTGGATCACATGCTGGTGATTTTGCCTTTTGAGGAAACGCTTTACCAAGAGGCAGGCATTCCGGTGACTTTTGTGGGTCATCCCCTGGTGGATGCCGTGAAACCGGAAATCGATCCAGCGCTCAGACGGGCTCAATTATTGCAAGGCAAAGCCGGCCCGTTGGTGGCGCTGGCACCAGGCAGCCGCCGTCAGGAAATCGAATTGCTGCTGCCCATCATGGCGCGCACCGCCAAACTTTTGCAACCAGCATGGCCGCAAATCAAATTTTTTATACCGCTGGCCAGGACAGTGTCCAAGGCCAGGGTTAAGGAGATTCTGGATCAGGAAGACCTGCAGGCCGAGATCGTGGAAGACCGGCCTTTGGCAGCGCGGGCGGCGGCGGATCTGACCATTATTTCCTCGGGCACTGCGACGCTGGAGACTGCTATTCTCAACTGTCCCATGCTGATCGCCTATCGTATGCATCCGCTTAGTTATGGGCTGGCGCGGTTGTTTGTCAGGTTGCCTTATTTTGGGCTGGCCAATTTAACGGCTGGTGAAAAAATTGCCCCGGAATTTTTACAGCATGAATTCACGCCTGAGCGGGTGGCGCCCCAGGCCCAGGCCCTTTTAGCCAATCCCAACCTGGCTGACAAGCAGCGTCAGGGTTGGGCCAAGGTCAGAGCACGCCTGGGTAGCCCCGGTGCGGCTGAACGTGCGGCCCGGGTGGTACTGGCCACCGCAGGTCAGGAATGAGGGAGCATAACCATCATGTATAATATTCTATGGGGGATGGCTACGGCGGTGGTCACGCCCTTTCTACCTTTTCTGCTAATCAGTAAAAAAATACGCACGGGTCTGACCAACCGTTTTGGATACATACCCAAGGACAAGTTGGCCCGTCTTAAGCAGTTGCCTGAACCCCGACTCTGGTTCCACGCCGCCAGCGTGGGGGAGCTGTCGGTGGTGGCGCCCATTGTGCGCCATTTAAAACAGCGTAATGCCGCGCTCTCCATTGTGGTGACCACGATGACCACCAGCGGCCTGGACCATGTAGCCCGGAAAATTCCGGAAGTGGATGTAGCCTTCCTGGCGCCCTTGGACTATCCGGCAGCAGTCAGGAAAGTGGTGCATCAGATTCAACCAGCTTTGATGGTGGTGGCAGAGACGGAATTGTGGCCCAATCTCATTTTAACGGTTAAAAGCAGCGGCAGCCAATTGGCTCTCGTGAACGGACGTTTGTCGGAAAAAAACGTAAAACCCTATCGTCTGTTGGGGAATTTGATGCGGCGTACTTTGGAGAAATTTGAACTTCTGACCATTCAATCCGAATCCGATGCCCAGCGTTTCATTGCCCTGGGCGCCAACCCCCAGCGCATTAAAATTGTGAGCAATGTAAAATCCGATCAGACTACTGCGCAAAGCGCAGTGGACTTTCGCCGGCTGTTGCGCCTTAAACCGGATCAACCGGTATGGGTGGCCGGCAGTACCCGGCCCGGGGAGGAAGCCCAGATTATTGACGCTTTCAAACAGGTCCGCCAAGCGATGCCTGAAGCTGTATTGATTTTGGCCCCGCGCCACTTGAACCGCCTTAAAGAAATCGAGCGGCTGCTCATGGAAAAACAGCAAGCCTTTACCTACCGCAGCCGGCTGGAAGAAGAGATGATTGATTTTCCAGTGATCGTACTTGACACTATGGGCGAATTGGCCGCCTTGTATGGCTGTGCTCAAGTAGCCTTGGTGGGCGGGTCCCTGGCCCCCTTTGGCGGGCACAATCCCCTGGAACCGGCTTTGCAGGGTGTGCCGGTGGTGGTAGGTCCGCATATGAATCACTTTGCCAAATCCACGGAAATGCTACTCCAGGCTAAAGGTGCGCTGCAAGTGGAAGATGGCGAACAATTGGCGCAAGCGGTTATCCGGTTGCTGACCCATCCTCATGAAGCCAAAGCCATGGGTCGTCGGGCTCATGGCGCTGTAGCCAGTACCCAAGGTAGTGCCATGCAGACCGCGGAGATGCTGCTCAAGTTAATGTTGATCAAGCGCTGGTCTTTGGAAGTCAAGAGCTGGCGCCAGGAGTCGGTGAAGAACAACAATTACAACCGGCAAAAAGAAACCTTGCTCGATGATGACTGGCTGGTGCGATGAACTATCCCTTCCTGCTGCCGCTCAGCTGGCTTTACACCTGGGGTCTTGAACGTCAGCAGGTCAAAGCCCAACAACAACCTCCGCGCAAATGTCCTGTTCCTGTGATTTCCATAGGCAATCTGACCGTGGGCGGCACAGGTAAGACTGAAGCCGTGGCCTGGGTTTGCGATCAGATGGTTAAGGCCGGCCTCAAACCAGCCATCCTGTCGCGCGGTTACCGGCGTCATAGCCGCGACCCCTTGGTAGTGGTATCTGATGGGCAAACGTTGCGGGCTGATCCCCGGGCCGGTGGTGATGAACCTTATGCCCTGGCCCAGCGTTTCCTGGGCCAGGCAGCTGTGGTGGTGGGGCGGGATCGCTTCCAAACCGGGATGCTGGCGGTGGAGCAATTAGGTTGCCAGATCTTGATTCTTGATGACGGCTTTCAACGGCGCTTCCAACTGTTTCGCGATTTGGAGATTTTGCTTATGGATGCCAGCGATAAACAAGCGCTGTCGGGCAGGGTGCTGCCGGCCGGTCCTTACCGTGAACCGCTTACAGCCATGGCGGATGCGGATATGATCATCATTACCCGCAGCGACCAGGTTGATCCCCAGCCTCTGGAGCAGCTGATCCGGCGGACTATTGGCCAGAGCAAACCGGTTTATCACGCCAGTCACAAGGCTTACCAACTGGTGGATGTTAAAACCAACACCGTCAGGCCTGTGGAGGTACTGAAGGGTCAACGGGTGGTGGCCGTGTCGGGTATAGCTAAACCGCAGGCTTTTATCAATACCCTGGAAGCCTGCGGGGCCGTGGTTTGTCATCACCAGCGATATCCCGATCATTTTTGGTACCGCCCGGACCAACTCCGCCAATGGGAAAAATTGGCCAGACGTCATCATGCAGCTGTGGTGATGACCACCAAAGATATGGTTAAGGTTAACTGGCCTGCTGCCAGTTCCATCGAAGCCTGGGCCCTGGCGGTTCGCTTCCAGGTGCAAACACCGTCTCAAGAAACACCTTGGCAAACATTTCTGCAGCCCCTGGCTAAAGGACCCTCACACCTATGAAAAAAATTCTGGTCGCCCGCTTAAGTTCGTTGGGAGATATTATTTTAACCCAACCGGTATTGGAGGCTGTGCACGCGGCCGGGGATGAAGTCACCCTGATGGTGCAGGATGCCTATAAAGCTTTGGGCAGCATATTGCCGGGGGCGGATCATATTCTGTTACCCAATCAAAAACCCAAGTATACCTTTGATGTCGTGCTCGATCTGCACCGAACCGGACGTTCGGCCAAGGTGCTGCGTCATATACGGAGAAAAAGCCTGGTCCACTACCCCAAGCATGCCTTGGCCAGAAGGCTATTGGTGCGGCCTCAGGGCAGGCGCTGTTGGTGGCACCGCTGGCCGCTTTTGGATGAGCGATCTTCAGTGGTAGACTGGTATGGTGAAGCCGCCCGGCAGGTGGGATATGCCTTGGTCTCTCGCGAGCCCAGGCTTTCTTTCGATGGTATTGACCGGGAAGCCTATCTGGACCAGTTGCAGGCCGATGGCCTGGACCTTAACCGTGATGTGGCAGTGCTGGCACCGGGCGCCAAGTGGGCAACCAAACGCTGGCCGGAAACACGGTTTATCACTCTGGCCGATCGTCTGACGGAACGCGGGGTTCAGGTGGTGTTGATTGGGGATCATGATGAATTTCCCATTGGCCAGCGCATCAAGGCCCAAACCTCCAAACCCGTGCTGTCCTTGATCGGCAAAACCTCGCTCACCAAATTGGCGGTGCTGCTGTCGCAGGCCATGGTCCTGATCAGTAATGATTCAGGCCCCTTGCATCTGGGACTGGCCAGCGGCACCAAAGCAGTGGCACTATTTGGTCCCACGGTAGGAGCCTTTGGTTTTATGCCGCGCAGCGCTCGCTGCCGCGTGCTTAGTGTGGAGCTGCCTTGCCGGCCTTGCGCGGTCCACGGCAGCAAACAATGCCCCTTGGGTCATCATGCCTGCATGACCGGCATTACGGTGGAGCAGGTGCTGGAGGCAATGGAGCAATTGGAGCAGGGCTCTGTGACAAAAAACAATTAGTTTCTTTGGCGTAAACGGCAGTTTTAATTTGCCCCTATTTAATAGGCATGGTTATGCCGGCAGGCGCCGGACAAGCAGCCGGTTACCTGCAATAAAAAAAGGTTAAAGGATCCTATTTTCAAACGAGGGATTGCCCTATGTCCGAAAAAATAACGGCTATCATCATTGCCAAAAATGCAGCGCGCACCATTGCCCAATGCGTGCAGGCCTTATCCTTTTGTGATCAGGTGGTGGTGGGTGAGAACGGGTCTGCTGATGAAACAGTGCCATTGGCAGAAGCGCAGGGCGCCCTGGTCAAAACCGTGGCCTGGGAAGGGTATGGTATCACCAAGAACCATCTGGTGGGCGAGGTTCATGATGGTTGGGTTTTGTCCATTGATGCCGATGAAATCGTCACTCCTGAGCTGGCCCGGGAAATCCGGCAACGTGTGGACAATCCCAAAGGGTGTACCGGCTTTTGGCTGTCACGGCGCAATTTTTTTCTTAACCGCGCCATCAAAGGCTGCGGTTGGGCCCCTGATTATCAGCTGCGTCTTTTCAAAGCCGGTCAGGGGCGCTTCGAAGAAAAGGCAGTGCATGAGCGCCTGCTGGTGCAGGGGCAGATGGGCCGGCTCAAGGCACTGCTCAACCATTATTCCTATCCCGATCTTACTGCTTATATGGAGCGGCTTAATCATTACACCAGCTTGGCCGCGCAGGACCGTATGGCCAGAGGCAAAAAGCTCACCCGCCTGCGCTGGTGGGGTGATCCCCTGTGGACTTTTTTAAAAATGTATTTGCTCAAAGCCGGTTGGCGTGACGGGTTTCCGGGACTGGTGCTCTGTTTGTTGTCCAGTTACAATACCCTCATCAAGCACAGCAAGCATTGGGAACTGCTGAAGCAGGCCAAGGCTTAAGGATTGCATTTGGACTTTTGCTAGTGTATGGTATTAAGGGTTCCTAAAAGGACCAAACCTCCAGGGGAGTGTGGGCATGTCCGTTATTGCCGATCAATTAACGACCATTATTGCTGAGATTCTGGAGTTGCCGGTTGAAGACATATGCCTGGACAAAAATCTGAATGAATTCATGCAGGCAGATTCCGTGATGATTTTGGAAATCCTGGTGGCCCTGGAACGTACCTTTAAAATTGAGATCAAAGAAGCGGAATTCAAAACCGTTAATACCTTACAGGATTTGGTTGAGTTGATCGAAAAGAAGATCCAATAAAACGAGGCGCCATCAGCCTGGCCGGCAGAACCATGCTGCTTTTCAGGCGAGGAAAGGACGAGCAACGTGAAGAAACGTTATTTATTTCTGATGTTTGCACTGCAAGCCCTGTATGCTTATTTTGCCTGGCCCAACAATACCTTTCTTGAGCCCACTTGGTTTTCGCTCCTTTCTTTTTTATTATGCATGGCGCCCTTCATGTTTTTAACCCTTCGTTATCACGGCCGCAAAGCCTTTTTGTGGTGCGGGCTCAGCGGCTTGGCCATCATGATGCCGGTCGCGTTTTTCCTTACCCAAATGGAATATTTCCCGGCCATTGCCTGGATGATTTACGGCCTCCTGGGCGTGGTCCTTTTTCTTATGTATGGCCTCACGGGATGGCTGGCCAGTTGGATTACCCAGCGCTACCGCTGGGCATTTATCCTGGTCATGCCCGCCTTGTTGGTAACCCAGGAATTCGTGCGCATTTCTTTGTCCCAGAGCCTGTGGTTCTCTCCGCCGCCGAGCATCTTTTTTGCCATTCCCATGGCCGGCATTTTACCCTTGGTACAAATGGCCTCCATTACCGGTATTTACGGTCCGGCTTTTCTGGGACTCCTGGCCAGTGCCGCCGGCGTGCTGGTGATCTATGACAAGCTGCTGGGCTGGGAAAAGGCCAGGGTCTGGCTGGGGCTAAGGCCCAAAGTCCAGCCCTTGACTTCTGACGAGCGGCACAAGGCCATGAGACTTGGCCTGGGGCTTACGGCCCTCATGGCGCTGCTTGTTTTGTTCGGCAACCTTGATGCCGGCAGGGCCGCTGCACAACAGGCGCAAAGCGACACCATGATCAAGCCGGCTTTTTTACAGACCAATCACGATGTATCCATGGAAAAACGCTGGGACCGGGGCACGGAATACCGGGTCACCCGCATGCTTAGGGAAATGGCCCTGGAAGCTGCAAGCCAAAAAGCCGATGTGTTGGTGCTAACGGAAAATGCTGTACCCGGTTTTTTGCCGGAATCGGTTAATTTGTGGTATGACCTGAAATCCATTTTTGAAGAAGTGCATATGCCGGCCATGCTGGGCCTGTTGTCCATCAGTGACGACCATCGTAATTACAATGTCTGGTATTATGTGGATCAAAACGGCCATGTGCTTAATTATTATATCAAGCGCTACTTGACACCCTTTGGAGAATATATGCCCATGCGCGGACTGATGACCATGCTGAGTGATGGTTACCATCGTCTGACCCACCGGGGAATGGATTTGCGCGCCCTCTCCTCGCCCAGGGAGGATATTTATGATCTGAACCGGGGGCAGGAAGAGAAGCTTTTTAATATGGCAGGTGTTAAAGTGAGCCCTAAAGTTTGTGCTGAAGTGTTTTATTCAACTTATTTCCGGGAAGCCGCTAAAAAAGGGGCGGAAATGTTTTTCTGTCCTTCCGCCAACAATTGGTTCCGTAAACCCACCGATTATTATTTACATGTCATCAATGCCCGTTTCCGGGCCATTGAAACCAGACGCTGGGTGGCCAAAAATGCCAGTATGGGCGGCACGGTGGTTATTGACGCCCTGGGCTTGGTGCGCAAATCCACGCCTTATCTCACCAAAAGCGTACTGGTCACGGATATGCCGGCCATGCGGGGCACGTCGGTCTATGTCCGCCTGGGGGATGTATTTGCCTGGCTCTGCCTGATTATTGTGGTGTTGTTTAGCGCTCTTACTGCTTGGCACTGGTTTCGGGCCAAGCCATCGGCCTGATTTGCCCGGAGCAGGAAAGCAGCGGCTAATGGCCCAGGAAGGCAAGTCCCAAGTCTATCCTTTTGATTTTATCGATCGCCTCTTGACGCGTGATCAAACGTCCTGCCGGGTTATAAAAATGGTGACAACCAATGAATGGTCCTTATACCCGGACCAGACCGGTGCCCCTTGTTTAGCCTGGTTTGTGTTGGTGGAGACCATGGCTCAAACGGCCGGACGGCTGGATGAATACCGCGGTGGTTTTCAGTATCAGTCTTTTCTTACCCGCCTGCATAATGTGCACTGGCAACGGCCAGCCTATCCCGGGGAAGCACTAATAATTGAGGCCCGCTTGCTTAAAGCCATGGAGCATCAGGCCGCCTACCATGTGCAGGTCACCTCAAACGACGAGCTGCTAACTGAGGGCGATTTTTATTTTGGGCAAACAGTTGTCGGCCTTAATCAGCGTACCTAATGTGGGCTGCTGAACCAAAGAAAAAAGGACCCTGATGGAACGCCTATTTATTACAGCTTTGGAAAGTATTACCAGCTTGGGACGGGATCAGCATAGCCTATGGCAGGCCCTGCTGAAGGGGCAATGCGGAATTGCGCCGGTCGAGCATTTTGATACCCAGTGGTTGCCAATGCATCGGGCAGCCGAGATTAAAACATTTAGCCAATGGCCGCAGTTAACTCCGGAAGAAAACCACGCCCTTGATCCGGCGGTGCAATTAACTCTGGCGTGCAGTCGCAGCGTATTGGCGCAGGCGGCTTTATTAATGCCTGACGGTAAGGCCGGCCAACCACAGCTCCCATTATTTCTGGCCACGACTCAGGGTGATTTTCTGGCCCATATCCAACACTTGCAGAAAACCTGGCTAAACGACGCTCCTGCCCTTGGTGAAGAGGAAAATTTGCCGGTTCATCGGCCTGGTTATCCAACCAGCAGCGTATTGACACAAACCGCCCGGGCCTTGGGCCTGCAAGGCTGGTTGGTCCTCAACAGCAACGCCTGTGCTGCCGGAGGGTATGCTTTGGCCAGTGCTGTGGCCCATCTTCGCCAGGGCTTAAGCGCGCAAGCGTTGTGTGTAGGTGTGGATATTACCTCGCCTTACATTTTTTCAGGTTTTTGCAGTTTGCGTGTTTTGGCGCCTGATTTTTGTAGACCCTTTGATCGCCACCGTCAGGGCTTGGTTCTGGGCGATGGCTGCGCGGCTTTGCTTTTGGAGACTGAAAGCAGTCTGAAAAGACGACAGGCCCAAGCCAAGGCGGAAGTGCTGGGGTACGGTTGGTCCAATGATGCCTATCATCTGGTGGCTCCGCAACCGCAAGGTCAGGGCATGGTCCAAGCCATGAGTCAGGCCTTGAAGGATAGCCGGCTCGGTCCTGATGAGGTGGATGGTGTTTTTGCCCACGGGACAGGCACCATCGCCAATGATATGATTGAAGCCAACGCCCTGGTCCAGGTTTTTGGCGGTCGTGCTGTGCCTGTAACCGCGGCCAAAGCGGCTGTCGGGCATACTATTGCTGCTGCCGGCCTGATTGAAGCCTGTCTGGCTATTACCAGTCTTAACCAGCAGGTGCTGCCGCCAACCGTTAATCATGAGCAGCCCGATCCCCAATGTCCGGTGAATGTGGTGAGTAAACAGCCGCGGCCAGGGACCTTGCGTACGTGTTTGACCAATGCCGCGGCCTTTGGCGGCGCCAATTGCGCGGTAGTGTTTAAGGCTGTGGAAAACTAAGTTCATAAGTCATTGGCTTACTCCGGCCGCCGGGCTTGTCGAAACGGTTGAAGGTATCAGCCTAATTACGGAGCATCCCATGCAGGACAGCATTGTCATTACCCATGCCCATATTATTTGTTCATTAGGGATTGACCATGAGCAGGCGGTCAACAGGCTTTTTGCCGGTGAGCAGGCCTTTAGGGCCCTGTCTCTGGGACCGGTAACCTTCCCTGCGGGCCTGGTGACCACTGAGATTAAAACCCAATTGCAGGGCACCGGCTGGCGGCAAGCTCAAAAAGAAAGCCTTATGCTCGGCTATGCGGCCCAAAGGCTTGGGGAAAGCCCAACGACGGCCGTGCCCCTTCAGGAACAGGGCATGGTGGTGGCCTGCAAGATCAATCCTTATCCTGATGAAATCCTCCATGCCCTTCATCAGAGACAGCTCAATTTAATTCATCCCCAGATGTTTATCAATCTGCCCAGCAATGCTCCAGCCGCTCACAGCGCGATCAGACATGGCCTTGCCGCTATGAGCCTGACCTTGTCGTCAGGCCCTACGGCTGGTTTGGAAGCCCTGTTTTTTGGGGCCCAGGCCCTGGTCACCAAACGGAGCCGACTAATATGGGCAGGGGCCACAGAGCAGCAATCACCGGAGGAACTGCAAGGTCTGGCTGTGTATAATAAGGAAGACCGGCGCCCATCCCTTTTTAGCCATGTTCCATCAGGTCAGGTAGCTGGAGGTGAAGGTTGCGGCTTGATGCAATTAATGGAGCGTCAGCAAGCCATGGCTTTGGGTATGCCTTTGTTGGGTGAGTTGCAGGGGTTTGGTTTGGCCAGTCAATATGGCGCCCATGGGCCGGAGGCTGCGGTCAGAGCCATGAACCAGGCCCTAGCCATGGCCCGCTGCCAACCGCAGGAGATTGATGCCTTGTTATTGGCAGCCAATGGGTATGTCCAACAAGATGACATGGAAAATGCAGCCCTTAAAAAAGTTTTGCCCCCACGGTTGCCGGCGGTGGCTCTGAAAGGCGCCTGGGGAGAGACAGGCCATGCCTTTGGTGCCATGGCCACGGTGGTGGCTCTGGAAGCCATGAGACAAGGGAAACTGCCGCCTACAGTTAATTTAAGCCATCCCGAAATTTATGACCACGTCCAGCTGGACCGTCAAGTCCGGTCTTTAGAGATGCGCACAGTGATGATCCTGGCCCTGGAGGAGGATCAAAAAGCCGCCTGTCTGGTAGTCGGCAGGCCTTGACGCGCCACCGTCCGGGAGGGTCATTTCTCCATTGATCCCAGGCCGGTTTGTTGTTAAACTCTGACACACCTTAGTAAAAGCAGGGACTCTACCATGTCCAAGAACATCCAAACGCAGCTCATGGAACCCTATCCCATTCTTTTCGTCAATTACCACGGGACCATTGGCGGCGGACAGATTCATTTGCTTACCTTGCTCGAAGGCTTGGACAGATCGCGCTTCACGCCTTATGTGGTGTGCTGTGAAGAGGGCCTGTTCGCGGACAGCTTGAGGCAAAAAGGGTTGGAGCCGAAAATCATCCCTTTTCCCAAAGCCAAATGGCGCAATCTCCACCGGTCCATTCCTGCGCTTTGGAAATTTTATCGCTATATCAAGCAGATTCCATTTAAGTTGGTTCATGTCAGTGGTTTACAGGAAGCCAAATTGGCGGCCTATCCCTGTCATTGGGCCAAAATTCCCATGGTTTGGCTGGTGGCCCCATGAGTGAGAAAATGAAGAACCGGCCGGGATACGTGGCCCGCAACATGGCCCGCATGGCCGATAAAACCCATACCTTTATCTGCATTTCCGATTATGTGAAACGATTGGTGCAAAGTTACGGTATTGATGAAGCCAAAACCGAACGCATCTATTGCTCCACCAATGTGGAAGTGGAAAAAGAATTTCCTTCCAGCCTGCGCGAGGAGTTGGGCATTGACGTGGGTGCGCCGGTGGTGGGTACCACCGGCATTTGGCGGCCCAATAAAGGCTTCCCCCAATTCATTGCTGCTGGAGAAATGATCATGCGCTGGAACCCCAGTGTGAAATTTTTACTGGGGGGCAAGGCTTATCGTCAGGATTCGTCCTATTCCACCACCATCATCATGCGGGCCCGGGTATTGCGTGCCCTCAATGCTATCTTTTTTCCCGGTTATCAGAAAGAGGTGAGCCGCTTTATGTCAGCGCTGGATATTTTCGTGCTGCCCAGTGATTGCGAACCTTTTGGCCTGGTGCTGGTGGAGGCCATGGCCCACGGCCTGCCGGTGGTGGCCACCAATGCAGGTGGTGTGCCGGAAATCGTCAAACACAATGAAACCGGTCTGTTGGTGCCTGCGCAAAATGCCAGTGCTATGGCTGATGCCATTTACCACCTCATTTGCAATCCCCTTAAAAGGATGCAGATGGGAGAGAGCGCCAAATATCAAGTACGCAAAATGTTTAATAAGCAGGATATGGTCAAAGCATATGAACAGTTTTATTTAAAGACCATCACAGGCCGGGCATGACCATTTCCGCTGTGGTTCATACTTACAATGAAGCCTACCACATTGAGGCCTGCCTTAAGTCCCTGAGTTTTGCCGATGAAGTGGTGGTGGTGGACAATGAAAGCACGGACAATACGGTGGCCTTGGCCCGCGAAGCCGGAGCGCGTATTGAAACCTTCCGAGGTCATCACGGCTATCCGGAACCAGCCCGTGTATTTGGGCTCTCTTGCCTGACCGGGGATTGGGTTTTTATTCTGGATGCTGATGAGCGGGTGACCGAGGAGCTGGCTCGTGAGATCAAGACCGTGGCTGCACAGCCTGCGGCTGCCGACGGCTATTGGGTGCCCATTCGCAATTATCACTTTGGCAAATGGCTTCAGCATGGCAATTTATACCCTGATTTGCATCTGCGCTTTTTTAAAAGGCAAAAAGGCGGTTATCCGGAAGTCGGCCTGCATCGGGGGATTGTGGTGGACGGCTCGGTGGAGCGGCTGCAGCACGACATCCTGCATTATTCCTATCGTAATATTGCCCATTACTTCCAAAAACTCAACACCTACACCACCGTGGAAGCGCAGCGGTTACTGGAAAAACAGCACCATCCCACGGGGTATGATTTATTGATCAAACCCTTGCACCGGTTTATCAAAGCCTTCTTGTTTCAAGGCGGTTTTAAGGATGGCGCGGAAGGGTGGATGTTTCACAGTTTTTCCGCGCTCTATGTGCTGGTGACGGAACTCAAGGTCTGGGAAGCTTATCAGCAGCAGGGGCAGCTCCTGCCGGTCTTAAGAACCTTGTTTAAACGTGCTAAAAAAGTATAGCCTCCTGCTGGATCAAGGTCGGATAAGTTTCTTAAAAAAAATCATTTCACGTCAAGGCGGCAAGGAGAACAAAATAAACATAAGATACATAAAGCAGCTAACCTTTGAAGGTTTTAATCTTTCTTTGCCCCACTGGTTAGCTGTTATTATAAAGGGACGCCTTCGCGAACTTGGCATGAAAAATAGCATTTAATTCCGGCTTTGCCGGTTTAGGAATGGATAGATAGGAAAAAAATGAAACTATTGTTAAGAAGCCCCAACTGGGTGGGTGATGCCATCATGGCCACCCCTTTGGCCAAGGCTATAAAAAAACGCTGGCCCCAATGTGATCTCCACATTTTGGCCAAACCCTGGGTGGCCGCAGTATGGGAGAACCTGCCTGAGGTATCCACGGTGATCCCATTACCTTCCCATGGGCACGGGAAGTTACGGTCCTGGCTGAGTACAGTCAAACGTCTGCGGCAGGGCCGGTATGATGTGGTCCTGATTTTGCCTCATTCCTTCTCTGCCGCCTGGATGGCTTTTTGGGCTGCCATACCCAAACGCATTGGCTACCGTACCCAAGGCCGGGCACTTTTGTTATCCCGTGGTCTGTCTTGGACCAAAGCGCTGCGCCAGGGGTCGAGGCCACAAAGTTATCTGCATCTGTTGAGTGTCCTGAAGGTCGATCCGGGAACAGCCTCTGCCTGGGGTTTTGCTGCTGCACCTTCCAGCCATGCTCAGGCTGCGGCTGAGACCATGTTGCCGGCCACCACTGGGGTGAGGGTAGGCTTGGCCCCCGGCTCGGTAGCGCCCAGCAGACGCTGGCCCTGGGAACGTTATGCCCAACTGACCACCCTGCTTCAAGCCCAAGGGGTGCAAGTCGTGCTGCTCGGGTCACCGGCTGATTTACCCCTGGCTGAGCAGGTAGCCCGACAAGCCGGGGGCGAGGTGATCATCACGGCCGGCAAAACCGATCTGGATACGGGCCTGGCGGTCATTGAGAAATTGGATTTGGTCATCAGCAATGATTCAGGTGCCATGCACATGGCCTATGCTCAGCAGGTGCCGGTGCTGGTATTGCAAGGCGCGGCTGATCACCGGGTGACCGGCCCCTTTGGATCCCAAAGCGTTTATATCCGCAACGAACAGTTGAGCTGTGCTCCCTGCGTTAAAAATGAATGTCCTTTAAAAAATATGCAGTGCATGCAAACTATCACCGTGGAGCAGGTATGGACCCAAGTGCAGCGCCTGCTGCCGGCCCGGGCTTGAGCTGGTATGAAAAGAACTAGGAAAACCCAGCGTTCCATGGATTATCACCGTATTTTGATTATAAAAATTCGCGCTCTCGGGGATACCCTCCTGGCCACGCCAACCTGTGCCAGCTTGCGCCAAGCCTTTCCTCAGGCAACCATCACCGCCTTGGTCAGTCCTGCGGCCGCCCCCATGCTCGCTGATAATCCTGATGTGGACCGTATCTGGTGTTTTGATAAGCATATGGGCCCCATCACCTACCTGCGGTTTCTGCTCCAATTGAGACAAGCCCGTTTTGATCTGGTGGTGGCCTTGCATGCCTCTTTCCGGACAGCTTTGCTGGCCTGGCTTTCCGGCTGTGCCCAGCGGGTGGTGCACAATCATAGCGGCCGCAATTATTTTGGCACCATCCCCATCACTGCCCGCAAAGAAGCCAAGTCCAGCATAGAACGCGACTTGGATGCAGTACGGGCCTTGGGCATCACCCCCGGGGCGTCCTCATTAACCTTGAGGTTGACCACTGCAGCGGAACAGGAAATGCAGGTTTTTTTAAAACACCGGCATCTGGACAGCTCCCGGCCATTTATGCTGTTGGCTCCCGGCGCCGGCACGGCCAGAAAACGCTGGCCTGCTGCTGCGGTGATCCGCTTTGTCCAATTGGCCAGGCACGAAAGTCCGGTGCCCTGGGTACTACTGGCCGGACCGCAGGAAAAAATCCTGACAGCAGAGGTTCAACAAGTGCTGGGTGATCATTTGGCTGTATTTCAAGGCAGTCTCAAAGCAGCGGCAGCCCTGATCAAACAGGCTGCCGGCATGGTTACTGCGGACTCGGGGCCCAAGCACATGGCCTGTGCCCTGGGCACACCCACCTTGACCCTGTGGACTGACGAGCCTCTGGCTGAATGGCATCCCTATGACCGGCAGCAGCATGAGGTGATCATTTCTCCAAGCGGCGTGGTGGCAGACCTTGATCCCACCAAGGTCCTGGAGAAAGCTAAGGATCACTTTAAAGGGTTGGGGCTTTGAGTCCAAGGGTTAACCGATAAAAAATGCGCTTAAAGCCTTCCGTTTTTAGTGGAATTATGCTAATCTTCCTGGTTTATTCAAGCTTTTTACCGTGCAACGGCTCCGCCTTTACCCAGGGATAAAGTCTGCCCAGGGTGTTGCAGGGGGGGCTTACCGAGCGTCACCGGGTCTGAGGGGGACAGCAGAGCTTATTACAAAAGGCTGTTTTTATAACAGCGCAGGGCGACTGAGGGATCATGAATATACCTATTTTAATGTACCATCATCTCCAGGCTGAGGGCTCAGTCCACTCGGATCTGGTGGTCTCGATTAAGGCCTTTGAGCGTCAAATGGCGTGGTTAAAACGCAAGGGTTATAACACGGTTTCCATGGAGCGTCTGGCGGCATTTTTGCAAGAAAAGGATGAATTACCGTCGAGACCGGTGGTCATCACTTTTGACGATGGCTATCAGAGCGTGGCTGATCTTGCCAAACCCGTCCTGGACCAACATGGCTTTACAGCTACCGTTTTCTTAGTGCCCCATGCTTTAGGCAAGCACAATCTTTGGGACCAGCACCAGTCAGTACCCATTCTGCCTTGTATGGACCGAAGATCCTGTCAGCACTTGGTAGATGACGGCTGGGAGCTGGGGTCCCATGGCTTGACCCATCAATCGTTGCCGGAAATGGAGCCGATAGCTTTGAAGGATGAGGTCAAAGGCTCCAAGATCACCTTGGAGCAGCTTTTTGACTGCGCGATTAAGAGTTTTTGCTATCCTTACGGTGCCTGGGATAAAAATGCCCGTGCCGAAGTAAAAAAGGCGGGCTACGAGACAGCCTGCGCTATTTCGCCGGGCACAGCCTCAGTGACTGAGGATCCCTGGGCCCTGCGGCGTATTTATGTGAAGGGGTCAGATCAACTCATGGATTTTAAACGCAAAGTATCACCGTGGTATCTTAAATACCGTGCTTGGAGGAAGCGATGAACCAAGAGTCGGATACCGTCCCGGACCAATCTTCCCAACTCACGCCCAAAAGCGCAGCTTGGGCGTTGATCACAGAACGGATTGCCCGCTGGAGCGTTCCTTTTTTTGCCCTCGTAGCGGTGGCCAGTATCAGTATGCAAAATATCATCTATTTAGGTCTGGCGGCCTGGGTGGTGTGGGTGCTGCTTACAAGACGACCTTTTTTTATTAAAACACCCATCAATTGGCCCTTGATCCTGCTGGCGGTCGTCCTGATCGGCGCTTCGCTTTGGGAAGGAAGGCTTAATAGCAGTCTTTTCGGCGTGCGCAAGGTCGGGCTTATGCTTATTTTTTTCATGACCGCCAATGTGATTCGCCATCCCTTAAAAGCCGATCGCGCCGTAAACCTTTTTCTCGTGGGCGCCGGCATCTGCGCGGTTTGGTCCATCATCAGCCATCTGTTGGGTTGGGATGGTGGCCGGGCTCATTCCTTTTCCGGTGATTATATGGCTGCCGGTGGGATGTACATGCTTAGTCTGGTTATTAGTGTCAGTCGTTTCTTATATGCCAAAAAAGTTCGCCCTTGGCGTTATTTGGGACTTTCCTTGGTGTTGGGCCTGGCACTGGTTTTCACCTATACCCGCTCTTCCTGGATCGGCGCAGCCGTGGCCTTGCTGGTGGTGGGCGCCCTGAAGAATTGGCGTTTACCTGCTCTCCTGTTAGCCGTGGCCGTAATGTTGTTGGCCCTGTTTCCACATACACCTGTAGCTCAACGGGTGTTTTCCATCAACTCCAAATACCAATCGAGCAATGTGGAGCGCCGCTTTATGTGGGTAAGCGCCTTGAAGCTGATCAAGCAGCGCCCCTTGCGCGGGTATGGGGTAGACAATTTATCGGTGCACTACGGACCGGTAGCCAACCCCAAAGCCATTGAACAGCGGCCTCCGCATGTACACAACACCATCCTGCAAATGGCCATCAATGGCGGTTTGTTAGCTGCAGGCCTGTACTTGTGGTGGATGATTGTGCTGCTGCTTTATGGCTATGCTGCTTGGCAACGCCTGCGGCAGCAAAAGCCCGATCAGGCAGCTGTGGTGCTGGGCATTACCGCCGGTATGCTGGGATTCCTGATTAATGGGTTGTTTGAATTCAATTTTGGGACTTCCCAGGTCATCACCATTGTTTATTTTCTAAGCGGCTTACTGCCGGCTTATTTTGAGAATGCAGGGCCAGGTCCGGTATGGCGTTTGCCGGAAAAACCAAATCTTCTATTTTTGCGCCCCCGTTTTCGCGGGGACGTGCTGCTGGCCTCTCCTGTAGCCCGTCTGGTCAAACGGGATTATCCCGGAAGCCGGGTGGACTTGTTAACGGAGCCTTCTTCCGTGGGGGCGTCGGCAGGGGAGCCGTTGTGGGATCATGTCTACTCTTTGCCCAGGCAAGGACTCTTGGCATGGTGGAACATGGTCAGGACTCTGCGCCAACAAAATTATGATGCGGTCTGTGATCTTTTCGGCAATCCCCGCACGGTCCTGCTGACGTTGGTCAGCGGCGCACGCTTCCGGATCGGACCCAAGGTCACAGCTTGGGATCTGCTCTATGATTATCGTACCGAAGCTGATCAGCCGGGCGTCCGGCCGGCCTGGGAATCGTTTTATGATATTTTAAGAACTTTTGGCATGCGTCAATTGTCATTACGGCCACGCTGGGTGATCACCGAGGAAGATGATTTATGGATCACCAGCTTCCTGAAAGAACGGCAGGTCACGCCGGGGAAAATTATCGGGCTGTTTGCCGGTGGCAGCCACCAAGCCAAACGGTGGCCGCTTAAAAACTTTTTGGAGCTGGCCCAGCGCACACCCAAAGAACTGGGCATGAAATGTATTTTTGTTTTCGGACCTTTGGAAAAAGAGCTGAAACTGGATTACATGCACGCAGCCGGCAAGCTTTCTTTAAGCGTGGAAGGCTTGCCGCCCAGCCGTTTGGCCGCCTTGTGGCGCCGGTGCGCAGCCGTGGTGTCCAATGATGCGTTTCCCATGCATTTAGGCCCGGCAGCTGGTACGCCCACCATCGGGTTGTTCGGCCCCAGTGATCCGGCTATTTGGTTTCCTTATCCAGAGAAATCAGGACACCGGGCGGTGCATGCCGCACCGGCTTGTTGGCCCTGCCATAAAGATGTATGCAATGAGCTGGCTTGCTGGATGGAAGTAACCCCGGACGGAATCATGGATCTGCTCAAGCAGGTGATAAAAAAGAAAGAACCCCATGATAAAAAAAATAAGGACACCGTTTAGGTCTTATGCCGGCAAGAGCTGCGTTTTTTTTAGAGCATCATAACTGAAAAAATATTTCACAGGAAGGCGGGAAGCACGGTAGGAAAGATCTAAGATATTATTAATAGATCCTAAATATAAAAACTATTTTGATCTTCTTCCTGTGCTTCCCACCTTGCTGTGATAAAGTATTTAGAATTTACAGGGCAGGTATGGGCAAACAATGAAATGGGATGAACTAACTGTTCAGGAAATCATGGTGGTCAAACTACGGGCTTTGGGCGATGTGCTGACGGCTTTTCCTTTGCTGCGTGCGCTTAAAGAACGCTTTCCGCAGGCCAAACTGACCATGGTGGCCGACGAGACCTATGCCGAGCTCTTTGCTCATCATCCCCGGGTGGATGCTTTTTGGGCCCATCCGGTTCAAGCCTTGCGCCAAGGCGGCGCTTGGGCTCAGGCGCAGCATCATTTTCGTATGGTACAGGCCATTAAACAAAAAAAAGTGGATCTTTATATCGACCTTTATGGAAGCCTGCGCACCGCTTTGTGGGGCGCCATGGCGGGTGTGCCCCGGCGGATGGGCTTTAATTTGCGGGTCCGGCGTCATTTTTACCATGACCGCATTGTGGCTGAACAGCGTTATGTGGTGGCCTTAAATTTGCAATTTGCCCGGACCTTGGGTTGGACCGGAACTGATCAACAGCTGGAATTCTTTCTCTCCAAGGAGGACCATCGCCAGGCCACGGCCAAGCTAAAGGTGCAAAAATGGGACAGCCATCGGCCTTATGTGATCATTTCTCCTGGTGGCGGCTGGCCTTTAAAATGTTGGGCACCCGAAAAATTTGGCGCCGTGGGACAGCGCCTGGCTCAGGAAACAGGTTGCCAAATAGTGCTTTCAGGAACCGAGGCGGAAGCTGGTTTAATTGAGGCCTGTGCTGCGGCTATGACCCATCCGGTGGTGAAGATGATCAACTTTCCCCTGCGTCAGGCGGCGGCCGCCATCAGCGGGGCTGCGCTGTTCATTGGCAATGACTCGGGTCCCAAATATTTTGCGGAAGCTTTTCAAGTGCCCACCTTGATCTGTTACGGACCCACTGATTTCATCAACAATAATCCCAAATCACCCTTTCATGTGGCCATTTATCGCGATGTGCCTTGCCGTCCCTGTCATCAGGAAAAATGCAGCCAACCTGCCCGTACCTGCCTGGATGACTTAACCGTTGATGAGGTCCTGGTCAAAGCTTTTGAATTATGGAAATTAAAAAGAGTCCGTTAAGACCTTGACTTGCATCAGCTGTATCCATAGGCTAAACTTAATAATAAGAGGTCAGTTTCATAACATCTGCAACTTTGTACCCTTTGGGCTGCCTGGGCCCGGTACGGGTATGCGTGAGCAACGGCCTTCCCAGCTTTGCCGTCTTAGTTAAGTTAAGTCCTTAATGCTGCCCAAAAGGGAGAAAGCCTATGCAATCATGTCCTCACTGTGGCCAACCGCTGGATGATGAAGCGGTCATCTGTTCTCTTTGTGGAAAAACGGTTAACCCGAATACAGTAGAAGCCGGCGCTCCCGGGCCATTGCCTGCACAAAATGGCAAAGGCCGCCAACTCTTGACGATCTTGCACAGCCTGAGCAGGTCCAGGCGTTTCTGGCTTATGACCTTTTATGTGGTGGCTGGGGCACTAACCTTATTCTGGGGCACCAGGGCTGTCATGAGATTGTTGGAACCAGAGGCCAACAAGCCTAAATCCATGCAAGTTGAACCGGCAGTGGCCGGCCAGTTTGAAGTCATGGTCAAAGAAATGCTCCCTGAAAAACTGGATTGGGGGCGCGAGCAGATGAAACATCGTTTGCCTTCACGTTTTCCGGAAGAGTTGCTGATGGAAACCGATGAGACTAAGGTGGATATCAAATACGAAAATAAAAAACATACAGCCGCTCATTATGAACTGCAGATTACCTATCACCTTGATGATGCGGTGAAAGAGACTTATGTTTGGCAACCGGTTACTTTTTATTTTGAATTGCGCCAGGGGCAATGGGTCATGGTTGGAGATAAATGGATTCGGCCCACAGCCCTGGTCTTTGAATAATCCCGGATATTAAGCAAAAGTTGAGGCCAATTTTATTAAATTAGGAATGATTCCTAATAATGGGCTTGACAGTTGGAGTCTCTTTTTGATAAAAGAATAGCAGGAATTACCTTGACCAATGCGACTGGCGCCGGATGGAAGACCATCAGGGAGCATTGTGACACAAGGCATTGCGTTGTAGCCGACCGCCTGGGCTATCCGCTTTATCAAAGTGGGAGTCTGGGCGTTTTTCGTTTAGGCTCAAGAAAGGGGCTTAATAATGGCTACTGTCAAACAGCATCAAACATTCAAATCCGGGCGCTGGTGTGTTAAGACCGATCTGCAGGATTTTATTTACCGCAACTATAAACCCTATGATGGCGACGAAGCCTTCCTGGCTTCCGCCACTCCCCGTACCACCAAACTGTGGAAAAAAGTAACGGCCCTCATGACTCAGGAACGGGATCGCGGCGGCGTGTTGGACATTGATGTCAAAACCCCGAGCAGTATTATTTCCCATCAGGCCGGCTATATTGACCGGAAACAGGAAAAAATCGTGGGCTTGCAGACCGACAAGCCGCTTAAGCGGTCCATTAAACCGGTCGGCGGCGTCCGGGTGGTGCAAAAAGCCTGTCAAGCCCATGGCTTTGAACTGGACCCCAAAATCACTGAAATTTACACCAAGTACCGCAAGTCCCATAATGATGCGGTCTTCGCCATTTATACGGAAGAAATGAAAAAATTAAGACGGCTGGGCATCATTACCGGCCTGCCTGATAATTATGCCCGGGGACGGATCATCGGGGATTATCGACGCGTGGCCCTCTATGGGCTGGAGTATCTCATCGCGGAAAAGAAAAAGGACTTAATCAAGATTGACCACGAGAGCATGGACACCAAGACCATTCGTCTGCGCGAAGAGGTGGCCCAGCAAATCCAGGCCTTGGAGGAATTAAACGAACTGGGGAAACGGTATGGATTTAATTTGAACCAGCCTGCCAAAAACACTCAGGAAGCCATTCAGTGGACCTATTTGGCCTACCTGGCGGCAGCCAAGGAATCCGATGGTGCCGCCATGTCCATTGGCCATCTCTCGGCTTTTTTTGATATTTATATTGAGCGTGACTTTAAAGCCCGCCGGTTGACCGAGCCCGGGGCCCAGGAATTAATTGATGATTTCGTGATCAAGCTGCGCATGATCAGGCAATTGCGGCCGCCTGAGTATGATGAGATATTTGCCGGTGATCCTGTTTGGGTGACCCTGGTGTTGGGCGGCATGGGCAGCGATGGCCGGTCCAAGGTAACCAAAACGGATTTCCGGTTTCTGCAAAGCCTTAATAATCTGGGTCCCGCACCGGAGCCTAATTTAACCATTCTTTATTCGCCACGCCTGCCCCAGGGTTGGAAGAATTTTGCTGCCCAAATGGCCATTAAAAGCAGTTCCTTGCAGTATGAAAATGACGATTTAATGCGCCCCATTGCCGGTGATGATTACGGCATTTCCTGCTGTGTGTCTCTCTTGAAAATGGGCAGTCAGATGCAATATTTTGGAGCCCGTTGCAATCTGGGCAAAGCCTTGTTACTGGCCCTCAACGAGGGCCGCGATGAGATTCATGGGGAACTGGTGGTTCCCCATGTGCCCAAACTAAAGAGTAAATTTTTAAACTATGACGAGGTGCATGAAAATTTTGTCCTGGTCTTATCCTGGTTGGCGGAAAAATATGTCAATATCATGAATGTGATCCATTGGTCTCATGACCGCTACTATTACGAAAGTTCACAAATGGCCCTGCTGGATACGGAGGTGGACCGGTTAATGGCTTTTGGCATAGCCGGCTTATCGGTGGTGGTGGATTCGCTATGTGCCATCCGCTACGCCAAGGTGGAGCCTGTGAGGAACAAACAAGGGTTAACCACGGACTTCATTATTAAAGGCGACTATCCTGCTTTTGGCAATGATGATGAACGGGCTGATAACCGCGCCCGCGATTTGATCATCACCTTTATCACCGAGCTGCGCAAGCATCCCATTTATCGCCGGGCCACACCGACCTTGTCCATTTTAACCATCACCAGTAATGTGCTTTATGGTAAGAAAACCGGCGCCACTCCTGATGGCCGAAAAAAAGGGGAGCCCTTTGCACCTGGCGCCAATCCCATGTTTGGCAGGGAGAAAAATGGTGTTCTGGCCAGCCTCAACTCCATTTCCAAATTGCCCTATTATGCGGCCATGGACGGTATCTCCAATACCTTTTCCATTGTGCCCCAAGCCCTGGGACGTGACGGTCAGGTCCGCCAGGACAACTTAAATGATTTGCTTGATGGCTATTTCACCAAAGGCGGCCATCACATCAATGTCAATGTGCTGGATCGAGACTTGCTGCGTGATGCCATGAAGCATCCGGAAAATTATCCCCAGCTGACGATTCGCGTTTCCGGTTATGCGGTCCACTTCACCAAGCTTTCCCGGGAGCATCAGGAAGAAATACTTCGCCGCACTTTCCATGAGATGATCTAAGCAGGCCAACTCGGCGTCAATAATATTTCACCGGTGTGAACTCCTGCCTTGCTTGCGCCTTGGCAGCGTTTAAGTGCCTTTGATGGAATAAAGGGGGACAGCATGCCTCGTAAAAATAAGATTATAGGACGGGTACATTCCATTGAAACCCTGGGCACACGTGATGGGCCGGGCTTGCGGTGCGTGTTTTTTCTAGCCGGTTGCAACTACCGGTGTACCTTTTGCCAGAATCCGGATACCTGGTCAATCAAAGGATCGCAAAAAATCAGTCTGGCCGAAGCGGAAGAACGGTTGACAACTTTGGTGCCTTATTTGGCCAAACATCACGGCGGCGTAACGGTCTCCGGTGGAGAACCAAGCCTTCAACCTGACTTTGTAGTAGGCTTGTTTAAATGCGCCCATCGTCTGGGTCTCAGCACAGCCCTGGACACCAATGGGACTTGTCATGTGAAAAATCAAAATAACCTCTTGGCTGTGACGGACTTGGTTATGCTTGATGTCAAGGCCTGTGATCGCGACCTGCATAAGCAAATAACCGGGAAATTTAATGATGATGTGCTGACCTTTGGCCGCTTGGCGGCCCGACAAGCAGGGCGGTTGCTGATTCGCCGCGTGCTCCTGCCCGGCATCAATGATGCGCCGGGCGAGCTGCAGGCGCTGGCTGATTATGCCCGCAGTTTACCTCATCTGCCTGAAATTGAAATGATCAGTTATCATCGCTTGGGGGCACACAAATGGCAGGAGCTGGGATTGACCTATCCATTGGCGAGCTTAAAACCGCCTACCTTTAGGCAATGGCAGGCAGCTGCCCGGGTTTTGAAAAATAACGGACTGGTGGTCACCTCAGGATAAATTAGGCAAAATTAACCTTGACAAATAAACCATGCTGTCATATCTTCTTTACTCTACATTTGTCAATGGGATTAGTGTGTCCAAATCTTTTTTACGCGGTCGGGGTCAATGACCCTTGATCTATTCTATTATCTTTTATTCCAGTTCCGTTTTGGGGTGAGGAGGAGACTGCATGCCCAAAGCCCAGTTAAACCCAAGAAATCGTAAGTATTTTAACCGCCTTCCAGAAATGATGGCCATTCCCAACCTGATGGAGATCCAAAAAAAATCCTATGATGACTTTCTTCAAATGGAAGTGCTCCCGGAGGAGAGGAAAAATCAAGGTCTGCAATCGGTTTTTCAAAGCGTTTTCCCCATCTATGATTTCAACAACAACTCCAGCTTAGAATTTGCGGGGTATACCTTTGGCGAGCCCAAGTACAGTGAAGAGGAATGTCGTGAGCGGGATATGACCTATTCGGCGGCCCTGAAGGTGACCTTGAGGCTGGTGGTGCGCGAAGAAGACGAAGAAACCAAAATCAAACGTATTAAAGATATTAAAGAACAGGAAGTCTTTTTCTGCGAACTGCCTTTAATGACCAACAAAGGAACCTTCATTATTAATGGTGCCGAGCGGGTTATCGTATCCCAACTCCATCGTTCGCCCGGTATTTCCTTTGATGAAGACGAAACCAAAGCTCAGAATTTGGGCCGTCGGTTCATGGTCGCCAGAATTATACCTTACTGGGGCTCATGGCTGGAAATTGAATACGACAACAACGATTTAATGAACGTGCGTATTGACCGCAAGCGTAAAATCCTTATCACGACCTTGCTGCGCGCTATCGGCTACACGACCAATAAAAAAATCATTGATCTTTTTTACACCACTGAAACCATTACGCTCAATGATAAAGCGGTGGACCGGATTTTGATGGATGACATGGTGGATGCTGAAACCGGAGAAGTCATTGCAGAATGCAATGCTGTCTTAACGCCGGAACTGGTGAAACGTCTGCAGGAAATGCAGGTAAAAAAAGTAGATGTGGCCAATCCCGGCCACGATGAGATACTGGCTATTCACAAAACCTTGACCAAAGATGCCTCTCGCTCTAAAAATGAAGCGTTGATTGAGATTTATCGCAAAATGCGCCCTGGCGATCCGCCCACGGTAGAAAGTGCTTCGGCCTTGCTGAACGGATTGTTTTTCAATCCTAAACGGTACAATCTTTCCCGGGTGGGGCGCTACAAACTCAACAAGCGTTTGGGTATGCATGTGCCTTTGGATCATTGCACCCTGAAAAAAGAAGATTTGGTGGCCATCATCGCCAAACTAATCCAGCTCAACCAGCAGGATTCGGGCAAAGATGACATTGACCACTTGGGCAACCGGCGCGTCCGGTCATCCGGGGAACTGTTGGAAAACCAATTCCGTATTGGCTTAGCCCGGATCGAACGAGCCGTGAAGGAACGGATGTCCATTCTGGATATTGACGTCAGCATGCCCAGCAATTTAATCAATGCCAAGCCTGTGGCTGCCGGCGTAAAGGAATTCTTCGGCTCGTCGCAATTATCACAATTTATGGATCAGACTAATCCTTTGGCGGAATTGACCCACAAGCGGCGTTTGTCCGCCCTGGGGCCTGGAGGATTGAACCGGGAACGGGCTGGCTTTGAAGTACGCGATGTGCATCATACTCATTACGGCCGCGTATGCCCCATTGAAACTCCGGAAGGTCCGAATATCGGCCTGATATCTTCCTTGGCTACTTTTGCCCGGGTTAATGAATTTGGGTTTGTAGAAACGCCTTATCGAAAAGTGGATAACGGGCGGGTGACAGACCAAATTATATACCTTACGGCTGATGAAGAAGATGAATATGTTATCGCTCAGGCTAATACCCCCACGGATGACAAAGGGAATTTGCTGGGCCCCCAGATCGTGGCCCGCTTTCAAGCAGACTATCCTTTGGTCACGCCCAAGGAAGTACATTATATGGACGTGTCGCCCAAACAATTGGTGTCGGTGGCCACGGCCTTGATTCCCTTTTTGGAACATGACGATGCCAACCGTGCTTTGATGGGCTCCAACATGCAACGCCAGGCTGTGCCCTTGATGCGGACCACCGCACCTTTGGTGGGTACGGGGATGGAAGCCAAGGCGGCCTATGATTCCGGTGTTATGACCATTGCCCAGCATGACGGCGTGGTGGAACGGGTTTCGGCTGACAAGATTTTAGTTTCCTGGGAAGATAAAAAAGAAGGCACCATCAGTTTTGACAATTACAGTCTCCTGAAATATCAACGCTCCAACCAGGATACGTGTATTAATCAGAAACCTATTGCCAAGGTGGGGCAACATGTTAAAAAAGGCCAGGTGATTGCCGATGGTCCGGCCACGGACCATGGGGAATTGGCTTTGGGACACAATGTGCTGGTCGCCTTTATGCCCTGGCAAGGGTACAATTTTGAAGATGCCATCATCGTTTCCGAACGGCTGTTGAAAAAAGACCGGTTCACTTCGGTTCATATTGAAGAGTTCGAGCTGGAAGCGCGTGACACCAAATTGGGCAAGGAAGAAATCACTCGGGATATTCCCAATGTGGGTGAGGAAGCCCTGAAAGATTTGGATGAACATGGCATTATCCGGGTGGGTGCGGAAGTGAGCCCCGGAGATATTCTGGTGGGCAAAGTCACACCCAAAGGCGAGACGGAATTAAGCCCGGAAGAAAAATTGTTGCGGGCGATTTTTGGAGAAAAATCCGGCGATGTGCGCGACGCTTCCTTGAAAGTGCCGCCCGGAGTAGAAGGTAAAATCATTGACGTAAAAGTATTCTCCCGCCGCGAACGGGATGACAAGATGCGGTCCCGTGATCTGGATCAAATTAAAAAGATCGAGAAGGAACGCATGCGTCGTGTGGACCGTCTGGACAAACGCCTGGCTGAGGAAATAAAAGCATTGGAAGCCAAGCAGGCCGAAACCTTGGCGGAAGCCAAAAAGACTGGAAAAGGTGACGCCGCCACCATCAAGGCGGACTTTGCCAAACAGATCCAAAAAAACAAATCCACCATTGAAGAAATCAAGAATGAGATCAATCAGGAACAAGAGAAAAAGATCATGAAGATCCGCAAGGGCGATGAGTTGCCTCCGGGGGTGATTAAACTGGTCAAGGTTTTCATTGCCAAACGCCGCAAGTTATCGGTGGGTGACAAGATGGCCGGCCGGCATGGTAACAAAGGGGTGGTCTCAAGAGTGGTGCCGGAAGAAGATATGCCTTATCTGGCCAATGGCCGTCCTGTGGACATTATCCTTAATCCTCTGGGTGTGCCCTCCCGTATGAATGTGGGGCAGATCCTGGAAACCCATCTGGGCTGGGCAGCCCATGAGTTGGGCATTCATGTGGCCACGCCGGTGTTTGACGGCGCCGCTTATGACCAGATCCGGGAAGAGTTGGTCAATGCAAAATTGCCTCAGAGCGGCAAAACCACCCTTTATGACGGCCGTAATGGGGAAGCCTTTGACCAGGAAGTCACCGTGGGCTATATTTACATGCTTAAACTGGCCCATTTGGTAGATGATAAAATTCATGCTCGTTCCATTGGCCCCTATTCCTTAATTACCCAACAGCCTCTGGGTGGTAAAGCCCAATTTGGAGGACAGCGTTTTGGAGAAATGGAAGTGTGGGCGTTGGAAGCCTACGGTGCGGCTGAAACCTTGCAGGAAATCCTGACGGTGAAATCCGATGATACCGCTGGCCGAAACAAAATGTACAAAGCTATTGTTAAAGGTAAAAATGCGCCCGAGTCCTGTGTCCCTGAATCCTTTAACGTGTTGGTTAAGGAAATGCAGAGCTTGGGGCTGAACGTGGAACTGATTAAAAAAAGCAAATCCGATCGACATGAAGCAGAAAGTGAAGAAGGCAACAAAGCAAAATCCAAGAAACAGGAAGTTGCCAAGGAGGATTTATGAGAGTGGAAGGCGGCTTTGGTGAAAAAATGACAGTGCTCCAACGGGAGCGTGAAGAAGAGCGGGAATATTATGAATCCCGGGCTGCAGGGATGTTTGACGCCATCCGTATATCCTTGGCTTCTCCGGAAGTCATTCGCGGCTGGTCCCACGGGGAAGTCAAAAAACCGGAGACCATTAATTATCGTACCTTTAAACCGGAACGGGACGGCTTGTTTTGTGAACGCATTTTCGGACCGGTTAAGGATTGGGAATGTGCTTGCGGCAAGTACAAACGCATTCGCTACAAAGGGGTGATCTGTGATCGCTGTAATGTGGAGATTACCCAAGCCAAGGTACGTCGGGAACGGCTGGGACATATTGAGCTGGTAGCGCCGGTTACCCACATCTGGTACTTTAAGGGAGTTCCTTCCCGTATTGCCTATTTATTGAACATTCCTTCCCGGGCGCTGGAAAAAGTCATTTATTATGAAAATTATATTGTGACTGATCCTGGGGATACCCCCCTGGCCAAACGGCAGCTGCTCAATGATGAGGAGTACCGCGGATTCAGGGAGCAATACGGCACGGCCTTTACCGCTAAGATGGGTGCTGAGGCTATCCGGGATTTGTTACGCGAAATTGATCTGGATGAAATGGCCGAAAAATTCCATGCTGACATGGAAACCGCTTCGCTGCAAAAGAAAAAAGAAGTGGTCAAACGTCTTAAAGTAGTGGAAGCCTTCCGCAAGTCCGGTAACAAACCGGAATGGATGGTCTTGGAAGCCGTTCCGGTTATTCCGCCGGAACTACGCCCCTTGGTACCCCTTGATGGCGGCCGTTTTGCTACTTCCGATTTGAATGACCTTTATCGCCGCGTCATCAACCGTAATAACCGGTTGAAGAAATTAATGGATTTAAAGGCGCCTGATGTAATCGTACGCAATGAGAAGCGCATGCTGCAGGAAGCAGTGGACGCCCTCTTTGATAACGGCCGTCGCGGTCATGCGGTCAAGGGTCCGGGTAACCGGCCTCTGAAATCTTTATCCGATATGCTCAAAGGCAAGCAAGGGCGGTTCCGTCAAAACCTGCTGGGTAAACGCGTGGATTATTCCGGCCGGTCGGTCATTGTGGTGGGGCCGGAACTGAAATTGTGGCAATGTGGACTACCTAAAAAAATGGCCTTGGAATTATTTAAGCCCTTCATTATTAAAAAACTGGAAGATCGCGGTTACGTCCATACCATCAAAAGTGCCAAGAAGATGGTGGAGCGTGTTAAACCGGAAGTTTGGGACATTCTGGAAGAAGTGCTGGAAAATCATCCCATTCTTTTAAACCGCGCCCCGACGCTGCATCGCCAGGGCATCCAGGCCTTTCTGCCGGTTTTGGTGGAAGGTAAAGCTATTCGAATCCATCCCCTGGTCTGCTCGGCTTTCAACGCCGACTTTGACGGGGACCAAATGGCCGTGCATGTGCCCCTCTCGGCGGAAGCTCAATTGGAAGCCAGACTGCTGATGCTCTCCACCAACAACATCCTTTCCACGGCCAGCGGCAAGCCTATTATGGTACCTTCCCAGGATATTGTGTTGGGAAATTATTACCTGACCAAGGAACAACCGGGTGCTGCGGGGGAAGGCAAGGTTTTCTCCAATACTGAGGAAGTCATGGTGGCCATTGATGCAGGTGTGGTGGATTATCATGCCAAGGTCAAGGTGAGGGTTAATGGGAAATTGCTGGAAACCACGCCGGGAAGAATTTACTTCAATGAAGAAGTCGTTCCGGAAAAGCTGCGTTATGTTAACAAAGTGATGAATAAAAAGGAACTGGGCCAGTTGGTGGCTAGGTGTTTTAAAGAACTGGGCACCTACGACACGGTGATCATGCTGGACCGGATGAAGGAAATGGGCTTTCAATTTGCCACCTTCGCCGGCATTACCGTAGCTGTGGCCGACATTATCATCCCCGGCGACAAATCCAAATTCATTGACCAAGCCAAGAAGGATGTAGCCTCTATTGAACGTCAATACCAACAAGGTGTAATCACCGATGGGGAACGTTACAATAAGGTCATCGATATCTGGACCCATACCACGGATTACGTGGCTGAGGTCATGATGGGTGAACTGGCCAATGATCGCGATGGCTTCAATCCCATCTTCATGATGGCCGATTCCGGCGCTCGCGGTTCTAAAATGCAAATCCGGCAGCTGGCTGGTATGCGTGGTTTGATGGCCAAGCCGCAGCAGAAAATCACCGGCGCCACCGGCGAAATCATTGAATCGCCCATTATCGCCAACTTTCGGGAAGGGTTGAACGTACTGGAATATTTCATTTCCACTCACGGCGCTCGTAAAGGTCTGGCGGACACTGCCCTGAAAACAGCCGATGCCGGGTACCTGACCAGACGTTTGGTGGATGTGGCCCAGGACGTGATTATTACCGAAACGGATTGCGGTACTCTTAATGGTATTTCCATCGGGGCTATTCGCGAAGGCTCGGAAGTCATTGAACCCCTAAAGGAAAGGATTCTGGGACGGGTGGCGGTGGACAACGTTGTTGACCTGCTCTCCGACGAAGTGTTGGTCCGCTCCGGACAGGAGATTACCGAAGAGATTGCGGAAAAAATCGAGAACGCGGTGGTGGAACGCATCCGCATCCGTTCTGTCTTAACTTGTGAAAGCCGTCGCGGCGTTTGCGCCAAGTGTTACGGCCGCAGCATGTCCAATAACCGCATGGTGGAAGTCGGCGAAGCCGTAGGTATCGTGGCTGCTCAATCCATCGGTGAGCCGGGCACGCAGCTGACCCTGCGGACTTTCCACATTGGTGGTACGGCCAGCCGTGTATTGGAAATTTCCAAGGTCGAGATCAAAAATGATGGCGTTGTGCGTCTGCACAATGCCCGAGTGATTAAGGCTCAGGATGGCACCAACATCGTGCTTAACCGCAACGCGGAAATGGCGATTTACGATGAACGCGGTTCGGAAAGGGAACTCTATCCTTTGCCATACGGCACCATCTTAAAAGTCGAAGACAATGCCAAGGTAAAAAAAGGCGATGTGGTGGCCCTCTGGGATCTTTACAATGTGCCCATCTTTTCGGAAGTCACCGGGGTGGTGGACTTTGAAGACATTGTAGAAGGCAAGACCATGAAGGAACAGACCGATGAGACCACCGGTCTTATCGGTCGCGTTATTATTGATCATAAAGAAGAAGAATTGCATCCTCAAATTGTAATCCGCGACAAAGAAGGCAATGTGCTTAACACTTACGCCATTCCGACCGGAGCCTACTTTACCGTAGATAATGGTCAGACCATCAATGCCGGGGACATCCTGGCGAAAATTCCACGGGAAATTTCCAAAACCCGCGACATCACCGGCGGTCTACCACGGGTGGCCGAGTTATTTGAAGCGCGTAAACCCAAGGGCGCGGCTGTCATCAGCGAGATCGACGGCAGCGTGCATTTCGGCGGCATGGTCCGTGGCATGCGCAAAGTCATGGTCAAGCATGAAACCGGGATCGAGAAAGAATATCTGGTTCCGCAAGGCCGCCACCTTAATGTTCGCGAAGGCGACCGGGTGCAAGCTGGGGAACCCTTGACCGACGGCCCCATCAATCCTCATGACATTCTCGAAATTAAAGGGGAGAATGAAGTGCAGGAATACCTAGTCAACAAGGTTCAAGAAGTGTATCGTCTACAAGGCGTGACCATCAATGACAAGCATATTGAAATCATTGTGCGTCAGTTGCTACGCAAAGTGGTGATTGAAGATGCCGGGGACACCACCTTCCTGGTAGGCACTCAGGTGGACCGTTTTGCCTTCAAGGATGAAAATGAACGGGTGGTCAAAACCGGAGGACGTCCGGCCACGGCCCGTCCCATTTTGCTGGGAATTACCAAAGCCAGTTTGGGGACGGAGAGCTTTATCTCCGCGGCCAGCTTCCAGGAAACTACCCGGGTGCTGACAGAAGCAGCCATTGCCGGCAAGGTGGATGAACTGCGTGGCCTTAAGGAAAATGTTATCATGGGGCATTTGATCTCCGCTGGAACAGGCATGCCTGAATATCAGGCGTTGCGTGTCGAATTGGAAAAAGTCAAACCCGTCACAACGGAAGAAGTGTTGGAAGTTTCCCAAAACTGACGCTAAATTCCATCGTTAATTAACTGTCAATAAAAAAACACCCGTCTTGATTAAGGCGGGTGTTTTTTTATCCAGAGCCTGGCCATTTTTGACATGGGTCGCGGGTTGTATTTTCCCAGTCAGCTTGGGCTTGTATCAAACCTGGTGGCAACATCCATCTCGGATTCCAAAAGGCACCGGAAGATTTTTTTAAAAGCTAGCAGAGTACCCGGCGAAAACTGCAGGGGGCTTAATGACATAGCGCCTGTCATCAAGTAGCTGTTCGGGTGCTGTAGAAAAGGCAAGTGGCCCGCGACTACGCAATGCCGCAAGTTGTCCTGGAGAGCTTGTAGGATGGGATCAATTTCTGCCAAGGGAATCAAGGTTTCCTTCGCGGGCAGGTTTACGGGCCAACCTCAAGATTCAACCAGGAGTTGGGCGGTTTGCCGGGCCCTGGTTTTGGGACTGGGCCAAAAGTGGCTTACATCTCGCAGAGCAGACTTGGTGATGTGGGCCAAACGCTGCACCTCATCCCGTCTTTGGGGGAGAGAGGGGCTGGTTGGGATCGAGGTCTTTAGGCGAGGCCGTACCGTGCTGCACTAGATAAATAACCGTAGCGACTCCTTTGGGAAAATGGCACTAGTTCCATGCGTTAACAGTGTGACGCCAGTCACGGCTTATGGCGAGCCCAAACCTTGGTTTGGAAAAATAACAATTAGAGGCCGAAAAAATAAAATTGTTATTGACATTAAATTGCGATTTTAATATAATTTCGACTCCCTTGTGAACACTCATAAGGGGCTGTAATTTAAAACTGAATGATAAGTAACATCCGATTGTACTCGGGAGGCTTCATCACTTCATTGGTTGTCAGCCAATGGTTAAGAAGAAACCGCGATTTTGACTTGATGTCCAGATCGAAGGTCTTCCCAAAGTACTGGTTTTGCTAACACTTTAGCTGCACATGCGGTTGAAGCGGTTATTCAAAAAGGCGGATGTTTTCCGCCTTTTTTTTGTATCTACTATCCGACCATCCCGGCGGGGATTAGCACCGGATAGAAAATATTATGGAGGTCGAGTATGCCGACCATTAGTCAGTTGGTTCGAAAAGGGCGTGCGGAAATTAAAAGCAAAAGCGACTCCCCGGCTTTGAAATCATGCCCGCAAAAACGTGGGGTCTGTGTCCGCGTGTATACGGTGACACCCAAGAAACCTAATTCTGCCCTGCGTAAAGTAGCGCGTGTGCGCTTATCCAATGGCATGGAAGTGACCTGTTATATCCCAGGCGAAGGCCATAATTTACAGGAGCACTCGATTGTGCTTATCCGTGGCGGACGTGTGAAAGATCTGCCTGGTGTTCGCTACCATATTGTTCGGGGAACGCTGGATACGGCTGGTGTTCAAAAACGCCAACAAGGGCGATCCAAATACGGCTTGAAAAAGCCCAAGAAATAGGAGGCAGTACTCCATGCCTAGAAGAAAAGAAGTAGCCAAACGGGCCATTGATCCGGATTATCGCTTTAACAGCAGCCTGGTCACCAAGTTTATCAACAACATCATGAAAGATGGTAAAAAGAACATTGCCGAAGGCATTTTTTATAATGCTTTGGACATTATCAAAGAGAAAAACGGCGACCCCACCCTAAACACCTTTAAACAAGCCGTGGAAAATGTCAAGCCTCAGCTGGAAGTCAAGTCGCGGCGCGTGGGCGGCGCCAACTACCAGGTGCCCATAGAAGTCAGGCCGGAACGTCAGATTTCCCTGGCTATTCGCTGGCTGTTGGATGCAGCCCGGGCTCGCAGTGGACAAAGTATGGAAAAAGCCTTGGCCTCGGAACTTTTTGAAGCTGCCAACAATCAAGGCGCAGCTGTCAAGAAAAAAGACGATACCCATCGCATGGCAGATGCCAACAAGGCTTTTGCCCATTACCGATGGTAATCAGCAGATAAGGAGTTATTAACGTGTCCAAAGGAAGCGATTTATCCAAGACCCGGAATATCGGGATCATGGCGCACATTGATGCTGGTAAAACCACGATTACGGAACGTATTTTGTACTATACCGGTCGTTCTCATAAAATCGGGGAAGTGCATGATGGCGCGGCAACCATGGACTGGATGGAGCAGGAACAGGAACGGGGCATTACCATTACCTCGGCGGCGACCACCTGCTTCTGGAACCACCATCGTATCAATATCATTGATACGCCCGGACACGTGGATTTTACGGTGGAAGTGGAACGATCGCTGCGCGTACTTGATGGTGCGGTCGCAGTCTTTGATGGTGTCAGCGGCGTTCAACCCCAATCGGAAACAGTCTGGCGCCAAGCCGACAAATACCGTGTCCCCCGTCTGGCTTTTATAAACAAGATGGATCGTCTCGGCGCTGATTTTATGAAGTCCGTTAAAAGCATTCGCGAAAAACTTGGAGCCAGGGCAGTGCCTATTCAGGTGCCCATTGGTGCGGAAGCGGATTTTCAAGGTGTGGTGGATCTGATTGAAATGAAACAGATCATTTGGAAGGATGAAAGTCTGGGCGCTGAGTTTGAGATTTCCGACGAAATAGATGAAACGGTATTTTTTATTGCCCGTGACAAACGGGAAAAACTCATTGAAGCGCTGGCGGATTTTGATGATACCTTGATGGAAAAATTTCTGGGCGGGGAAGACGTGACTTCCCTGGAAATAAAGACCGCCTTGCGTAAAGCGGTATTGACGGGCAAGTTGACCCCAGTGCTCTGCGGGACGGCTTTTAAAAACAAGGGAGTCCAGCCCTTGTTGGACGCGGTGGTGGAATATTTGCCCTCACCCTTGGATGTGCCGCCGGTGGAAGGCACCATTCCTGGAACGGAAACAAAAGAGCTGCGCAAGGCAGATGAAAACGAACCGTTCTCTGCTTTGGCTTTTAAAGTCATGACCGATCCCTATGTCGGTAAATTGACCTATTTCCGTATTTACTCGGGTAATGTTGCCTCTGGTTCTTACGTAGAGAATGTCAACAAAGGCAAACGGGAACGCATTGCCCGTATTTTACAGATGCACGCCAACAAACGCGAAGAGATTGAGGTGGCCTCAGCTGGGGATATTGTGGCGGGCGTGGGTTTGAAAATCACCACCACTGGTGACACCTTAACGCAGGAAGGTTCTCAGATTCTGCTCGAGTCCATGACCTTCCCTGAACCCGTGATTTCCGTGGCCATTGAACCCAAGACCAAAGTGGACCAGGAAAAAATGGGCATGGCCTTGCAAAAATTGGCGGAAGAAGATCCCACCTTCCGGGTACGCACGGAAGAGGAAACCGGACAAACCCTGATTTGGGGAATGGGGGAACTCCATCTGGAAATCATTGTGGACCGCATGATGCGGGAATTCAAAGTGGAAGCCAATGTGGGTAAGCCGCAGGTGGCGTATCGTGAAACCATCCGCAAAACGGTGGAGCAAGAATCAAAATTCGCCCGGCAGTCCGGAGGACGCGGGCAGTACGGTCACGTATACATCCGACTCGAACCACAGGAGAGCGGCAAAGGCTATACCTTTGTGGATGAAATTAAAGGTGGTTCCATTCCCAAGGAATACATCCCGGCGGTCAATAAAGGGATTGAAGAAGCCTGCCAGGCCGGGGTGTTGGCAGGATATCAAGTGGTGGACTTTAAAGTGGCTCTGTATGATGGCTCCTTCCATGAAGTGGATTCTTCGGAAATGGCCTTTAAAATTGCCGGCTCCATGGCCTTCAAGGAAGCCTGCAAAAAAGCAAGCCCCGTGCTCTTGGAGCCTATTTTCGCAATCGAGGTTACGACCCCGGAAGAATATATGGGTGATGTGCTGGGCAATTTGAATTCCCGGCGCGGCCGCATTGAAGGTATGGAAAAAGAGGGCAATGCCCAGATCATCAAAGGCAAGGTGCCCTTAGCGGAAATGTTCGGCTATGCTACGGACCTCAGGTCCATGTCTCAAGGCCGGGCCACTTTCAGCATGCAATTTTCCAACTATGATGAAGTACCCAAGAGCATTTCCGAGGCGGTCATTGCCAAGGTGCAGGGCAACTAATTCGGCGTAGCCGGGGTTGAAGTTTTGGTGAATTGAACAAAAAAATATCCTCAACAAGGAGGTTTGCCAATGGCAAAAGAAAAATTTGAACGTACAAAACCGCACGTTAATATCGGAACCATCGGGCACGTAGACCATGGCAAGACGACATTGACGGCGACAATCACGATGTACTTGTCGAGCAAGGGCGGGGCGTCGGTAAAGAAGTATGATGAAATCGACAATGCGCCGGAAGAAAAGGCGCGTGGTATAACGATCAACACAGCGCACGTGGAGTATCAGACCGAGAAGCGGCATTATGCGCACGTGGACTGCCCTGGTCACGCGGACTATATTAAAAACATGATTACCGGAGCAGCGCAGATGGACGGCGCGATTCTGTTGGTATCAGCCTCGGATGGACCGATGCCACAGACGCGGGAACACATCCTGCTGGCCCGTCAGGTGGGCGTACCCCGTATCGTGGTGTTCATGAACAAGACCGACCAGGTGGATGATCCGGAATTGTTGGATTTGGTGGAAATGGAAGTTCGGGAACTGCTGAACAAGTACGAATTCGACGGAGACGAAACGCCGATTATCCGTGGCAGCGCGTTGAAAGCCATGGAAAAAGGTCTGACCGGCGTGTTTGAAGGTCCGGAATGGGAGCCGATCCAGAAATTGGTGGATGCGGTGGATGAGTATATCCCGACGCCGGTGCGCGATGTGGACAAGCCGTTCTTGATGGCGGTGGAAGACGTATTCTCGATCACCGGCCGTGGCACGGTGGCCACGGGTCGCGTGGAACGGGGCAAGGTGAAAGTCGGGGACAACGTGGAAATCGTTGGGATCACGGATACGAAAAAGAGCGTGGTCACGGGCGTGGAAATGTTCCGCAAGCTGTTGGACGAAGCCCAGGCAGGTGACAATATAGGCGTGCTGCTGCGCGGGGTGGATAAGGAAGAAATCGAACGCGGGCAGGTCATTGCCCAACCGGGAACGATCACACCACACCGGAAGTTCAAAGGGGAAGTGTACGTACTGAAGAAAGAGGAAGGCGGTCGTCACACGCCGTTTTTCAACAACTATCGTCCGCAGTTTTATTTCCGGACAACCGATGTGACCGGCTCGATCAAGTTGCCGGCAGGTGTGGAAATGGTGATGCCTGGTGACAATGTGAGCATGGAAGTGGAATTGATCACCCCGATCGCAATGGAAAAAGAGCTGCGCTTTGCTATTCGCGAAGGCGGGCATACGGTCGGTGCCGGTGTTATTTCCGAAATTATTGAATAAGGGGCAAGGCGGAGGAACCCATGGATCAGCAAAAAATCAGAATTAGGATGAAGGCCTACGATTATAAGCTTTTAGACCGTTCGGCCAGCGATATTATTGAGACCGCCAAACGGACGGGGGCGCGTGTGTTCGGGCCTGTTCCCCTGCCTACGCGTATCAATCGTGTGACTGTGCTGCGCAGTCCGCATGTGGATAAAAAATCGCGGGAGCAGTTTGAAGTGAGAACTCACAAACGACTAATGGATATTGTAGATCCCACGCCCAAGACTATTGATGCGTTAATGAAGATGGACTTGCCGGCAGGTGTGGATGTGGAGATTAAGCTCTAAGTTTAATAGGCAGCGTATTCCAATGCCCCGTCTTTAAGCGCGGGGAAGTGAAGCCGGGAGCGACAATCAACCCGGCATTAGGAGATGGAATGATGATAAGTACCATTTTAGGCAGAAAAGTAGGGATGACCCAGATCTTTGATGAGACGGGTAAAATTATCCCTGTCACCGTGGTGGCGGCCGAGCCTTGCACCGTGGTTCAGGTTAAGACCAAGGAAAAAGACGGCTACGCAGCCGTGCAAGTCGGCTTGGAAGACCAGAAACCCCAACGGCTCACCAAGCCGGTATTAGGGCAATTTACCAAACGTAATCTTGGACCCAAGCGTGTCTTAAAAGAAATACGTTTGGATGACGAAGCCCAGATGAAGGTAGGTCAGACTTTCGGTGTGGAAGTGCTGGATCAAGTGAAGTGGGTGGATGTCAGCGGCACCTCCAAGGGAAAAGGGTTTCAGGGCGTCATGAAGCGCCACAATTTTTCCGGCGGGCGCAATACCCACGGGTCCATGTTCCACCGGGCGCCTGGCTCCATCGGAGCGTCTTCGCAGCCTTCGCGCGTACTCAAAGGTATGCGCTTTCCTGGCCAAATGGGGAATGTCGAAACCACGGCGATTAAATTGAAGTTGGTTAAAGTAGATAAAGAAAAAAACCTACTTCTTATCAAGGGAGCTATCCCGGGCGCTAACCGTGAGCTGGTGTTGATTAGGAAAAGTAACCGGGGAGGTAAACGCTAATGCCGACGATTAAAATAGTCAATCAGGAAAACCAACCTTCCGGGGAATTGGCGTTATCAGATAAAGTCTTTGGTACCACTATCAATCAACACTTGATTTGGGAAGCCATCAACAGCCACTTAGCCAATAAACGGCGGGGAACCCATTCCACCAAAACGCGGGGAGAGGTCTCCGGGGGTGGCGTAAAGCCGTGGAAGCAAAAAGGGACGGGCCGTGCCCGGGCCGGCAGCAACCGGTCACCCCTATGGTATAAAGGGGGCATCACGTTTGGTCCTAAACCCCGGGACTATAGCTGGGAGATGCCTAAAAAAATGCGTCGTCAGGCCGTTTGCAGTGCTCTCAGCGCCAAGCTGAAAGATAATGAAATGGTAGTTCTTGAGGACCTTACCCTCAATGAAATCAAAACCAAAGCCATGGTGGCCGTATTAAAAAACCTGAACTTAGAGGGTAAAATCACCTTTGTGTTGGGAGAGAAGAATGACACTATCCGTCTCTCCGGCCGTAACATCACGAATCTGAAGATATTGAATTCAGACAATATCAATACTTATGACTTGATCAATTGCGATAATCTCTTGATGACCAAAGCGGCCGTAACAAAAATTGAGGAGACTTTTGGCAAATGAATCCCTATCAAATTGTGAAGCGTCCTTTGATCACGGAAAAAACCAATGTCAGCAAAGAGGCCGGTAATTGTTATGCTTTTGAAGTTGACCGGCGGGCTAATAAAATTCAGATCAAACAAGCTATTGAAAAGATCTTCAATGTAAAAGTGCTTGATGTGAATACCACCACTATGCCCGGTAAAAGCCGGCGCTTTGGAGCCCACCTGTCTCCAAAACGGAGTTGGAAAAAAGCGGTGGCAAAATTAAAAAGCGGCGACCGGATAGAAGTTTACGAAGGCGCATAAGGTTTAAAGGAGAATAGCGATGGCATTGAAAATCTATCGTCCTACCAGTCCAGGGCGCCGTCAAATGACGGGGTATGATTTTAGTGATCTGGGCAAAGGCAAACCGGAAAAGAAATTGGTAGCCAAACTAACCAAGAGCGGTGGCCATAATGTTAACGGACGTTACACGGCACGACGTAAATCAGGCGGCCACAAGCGCCGTTACCGCATAGTGGATTTCATGCGCGATAAAATTGCGGTGCCGGCGCGGGTGGAACGACTTGAATACGATCCTAATCGCACAGCCCGGATCGCCCTGCTCCAGTATCTAGACGGAGAAAAGCGTTACATCGTGGCACCGGAAGGCCTGCAAGTTGGCCAAATAATCTATGCCGGTGAAGAAGCGGACATTCAAACCGGCAATACGCTGCCGCTTCGAAAAATTCCGGCTGGTACCACTATCCATAACATCGAGTTAAAGATCGGTACTCGTGCCAAATTGGTTCGTTCCGCGGGCAGTGGTGCCCAGTTGATGGCCAAGGAAGGCGACTACGGGCATGTGAAACTGCCTTCCGGGGAAGTGCGTTTGATTCATTTGGATTGTAAAGCCACCATTGGCCAGGTGGGCAACCGGGAACACGAAAATATCACCTTGGGTAAGGCTGGCCGTCACCGCTGGCTGGGGTTCAAACCCCGCTCCCGTGGTGTGGCCAAGAATCCTGTGGACCATCCCCACGGCGGTGGTGAAGGTCGGACCTCAGGGGGACGGCATCCGGTTACGCCTTGGGGTATTCCGACCAAGGGATTTAAGACCCGCAAGAAAAACAAAGAAAGCGATCGCATGATCATCCGGCGACGCAATTCCAAATAAGGGAGGGCTGACTAAGTGGCACGTTCGCTCAAAAAAGGCCCCTATGTGGATCTCAAGCTGATGAAAAAAATTGAGACCATGAATGAGGTAAATGAAAAAAAAGTTGTCAAGACCTGGGCAAGAAGCTCCACCATTACCCCGGAAATGGTCGGTCACACCCTGGCCATCCATAATGGTAAAAAATTTCTCCCCATTTTTTTGTCAGAGAACATGGTGGGACATAAACTGGGTGAGTTCGCTCCCACCCGTATCTTTAAAGGCCATAAGGCTAGTGAAAAAACCACAGGTAAATAAGGCCTGATTGACCGTTAAGGTCAGGGCTTTAGGAGGAGATTATGGATCAGAAAGTCATGGCGCGCCACCTAAGAATCGCACCCCGGAAAGTAGGCATCGTGGCCGCACTCATCAGAAATAAGAATGTGAATGAGGCCCTCAATGTGTTGCAGTTTGTGCCTAAGGCAGCGTCGCCGATTTTAACCAGGTTGCTCAAGTCAGCTATTGCGGCAGCCGGCCAGCGTCCCAATGTGGATGCCAATAGATTGTTCATCAAGGAATGCCGTGCCGACCAAGGACCTTTGCAGCGTAATGCCAAACGGTTTGTACCACGCGCCATGGGGCGGGCCAGTAAAATTCATAATCATACAGCGCATGTCACTTTGGTGGTTTCCGATGGTAAAACCGAAACCACTGAAGTGAAGGCATAAGGAGGCTTATTGTGGGTCAAAAAGTCAATCCCATTGGCTTGAGGTTGGGCATCACACGTACCTGGGATTCGCAATGGTTTGCGAAGAAAAATTTTGCGGATCTTCTGATGGAAGATAACAAAATCAGGACGTTTCTGGATAAACGGTTAAGTCATGCCGGCATTTCCAAAATCGAAATCGAGCGCGCTTCCCAGCGGGCTACGATCTCCATTTATGCCGCTAAGCCGGGTATTATTATCGGGAAAAAAGGTTCTGAAATTGATGCCCTGCGCAAGGATTTGCAGACACTGACCGGCAAGCAAGTCGCGGTCAACATTATGGAAGTTAAACGCCCTGAATTGGATGCAGTACTGGTGGCCCAAAATATTGCCCGCCAACTGGAAAGGCGGATTGCATTCCGCCGGGCTATGAAACGTTCCGTTACCACCAGCATGGAAGCTGGAGCAAAGGGCATTCGGATCGCCTGTTCCGGCCGTTTGGCAGGGGCAGAAATTGCCAGACGCGAATGGTATCGTGAAGGCCAGATCCCTCTGCACACACTGAGGGCCAATATTCAATTTGGCACTGCCACGGCCAATACCACCTACGGGTGCATTGGGGTAAAAGTTTGGCTGTTTGCCGATACCCCCAAAGAAGAAAAACAACGGAGTGGAAAACGTCATGCTGCTGCCTAAGAGAGTAAAACATCGTAAAGTCCAACGGGGGAACATGCGAGGCCTGGCCCACCGGGGTAATAAAGTGAGTTTTGGAAGTTTTGGCCTTAAGGCGCTGGAACCGGCCTGGATTACCAGTGCCCAGATCGAAGCCTGCCGTGTGGTCATTAACCGCCGTTTGAAACGAGGTGGGAAAATATGGATTCGTATTTTCCCGGACAAACCTTTCACCAAAAAACCTGCGGAAACGCGTATGGGAAAAGGTAAAGGGGCCCCGGAAGGCTGGGTGGCTGTGGTTAAACCGGGACGTGTCATGTTTGAATTGGAAGGGGTTAATGAAGACATCGCCAAAGCAGCTTTTCTGTTGGCAGCCCATCGTCTGCCCATTGCCACCAAGTTTGTAACACGTGACGAATTGGGGGTTTAAGCAATGAAAATAGAACAACTGCGGGAAATGAATAAAGAGGAACTGGAACGGAAATTGGCCGGTCTTCAGGACGAGCTTTTCAAATTAAACATCAAGGTCCAGACCAAACAAATGGAAAATACCGCCCAAGTCAGGGTGAAACGCAGAGATATCGCCCGCATCAAAACACTGTTGCGGGAGATGACGATTAAAGGAATCGCGACAACCGCGGCGGCTGAAAGCCAGAACTAGTTTTTAATTTGCAGAAGGAGGAGAAGCCATGGCAGGGCTGATCACCAGTAAAGATAAAGTGGGCATTGTGGTGAGTAATAAAATGGATAAAACTGCGGTCGTGCGGATCGATCGTATGATGCAACATCCTCGGTATAAACGTTATATCCGGAGGACAAAAAAATATAAAATTCATGATGAGCAGAACCAATGTGGTATTGGAGACACCGTGCGTATCCGGGAAACCCGCCCACAGTCGGCAGAAAAATATCACACATTGGTGGAAATTATCGAACGCGCAAAAGTTCAGTAAGCGTCCAAGGAGGCGGGGAGACAATGATTCAAGTTCAAACCATGCTGAAGGTTTCGGACAATTCCGGGGCCAAACGCATCCAATGTATAAAAGTATTGGGGGGCACGCGTCGGCGCTATGCCGGTTTGGGAGATATTATAGTTGGTGCGGTTAAAGAGGCCATTCCCGGAGCCCAAGTCAAGAAAAAAGACGTGGTCAAAGCAGTTATTGTCCGGGTGGCCAGAAACCATCGCCGGGCGGACGGGTCTTATATCCGCTTTGATGAAAATGCCGCTGTAATTATTAATGATCAAATGAACCCGCGGGGCACGCGTATCTTTGGGCCTGTGGCCAGGGAATTGCGGGAACGGAATTTTGCCAAAATTGTGTCGCTAGCACCGGAAGTGCTGTAGAGAAAGGAATAGGATCATGGACGCCGTTAAACCTAGATTGCACAAAGATGACATCGTAACCGTTATCTCGGGCAAGGACAAAGGAAAAAGTGGGAAAATCTTGAAGGTTTTCCCGAAAAAAGGCCAAGCGGTCGTGGAGAAGATTAATTTTGTGAAACGTCATAGCCGGCCTACGCAAAAAATGCCACAGGGCGGTATCTTGGAAAAGGAAGCTCCCTTGGCATTGGCTAAACTCAAACTGATTTGTAATAAATGCAATGAAGTCACCCAGGTCCGATACCAGCAGGTCGGGGACAATAAGAAATTTATAAGAGTGTGTAAAAAGTGCAAGGAAATGATCGATTAACTGGGACACCGGCAGGTCATCAAGAATGTTGGTTATGACCAGAGTGATCATGGCAGCAGGACAGCGGAAGGGTTGACCTATTTTCGGTCACTAATGATGGAGGAAAAGGCAATGGTGCGTTTGAAGGATAAATATCTCAAGGAAATCATCCCGATCCTGAAGGAAAAATTTAGTTATAAAAATGCCAATAGTGTGCCGCGGGTTGAAAAAGTTGTGCTCAATGTGGGCATGGGGCGGGCCACAGAAAACATTAAATTACTGGAGACCGCGGCGGAAGAACTGGCTCAGATTACCGGCCAACGTCCGGTCATTACCCGCGCCAAAAAGTCTATCAGCAATTTTAAATTACGGGAAAATAATCCGGTCGGTGCACGGGTAACTTTGCGGGGCACCATGATGTATGAATTCATGGACCGGTTTATCAATTTGGCCCTGCCACGGATCAAGGACTTTCGAGGTATTTCCAAAAAGGGATTTGACGGTCGCGGTAATTATAATCTGGGTATCAAAGAGCAGATTATTTTTCCGGAGATCAACTTTGATAAAATCATGGGGTTGCATGGGATGAATATTACCTTTGTGACCACAGCGAAAACTAATGCAGAGGCAGAGGCGTTGCTTTCGGAATACGGCATGCCCTTTGCCAAACGTTAGGCTGGAGGCATTCATGGCAAAATTAAGTATGATCAATAAGCAAAAAAAAGAGCAAAAGTTCAAGGTACGTCAATACAATCGATGCATGTTGTGTGGTCGTCCCCGCGGTTATTTAAGGAAATTTGGAATCTGCCGGATTTGTTTTCGAAATTTGGCGAGCCAGGGTAAAATTCCCGGCGTGATTAAAGCCAGCTGGTAGTTCGATTAATGTTACCTGATAAGAGAGGGTGAAAAAATATGTCAATGTCTGATCCAATTTCAGATTTGCTAACTCGGTTACGCAATGCCAACCGGGCGAATCACGAGAAAGTCGACATTCCTTTTTCCAAAATTAAGCAGGAAATCGTGCGGATCATCAAGGAAGAAGGGTTTGTCAAGAACTTCAAGTTGCTGGAGGATAAACGCCAGGGAACGATCCGGGTCTTTATGAAATATGGTCCCAACCGGGAACGAGTCATTAAAGACGTCAAACGCGTGTCCCGGCCGGGGTGCCGTGTGTACACCAGCGCTGACCGAATCCCGCGCGTGCTTGGGGGACTTGGCGTAGCGATCCTCTCAACGTCTAAGGGTATTATGACAGACCGACAAGCACGGCTGGCCTCTGTTGGCGGCGAAGTGCTCTGCTATTTGTGGTAAGGAGGAGAACCCATGTCACGTGTTGGTAAATTGCCGGTTCCAATAGGCCAAGGGGTATCGGTGGACTTAAAAGGCAACCATTTGGTGGTCAAAGGACCCAAAGGCAAATTAGAACGTGATCTCCATCCCAGTATGGAAATTGACGTGAACAGTGAACGGATTGTCGTTAAAAAACCGGAGAGCCATGATAAGATTTTTCGAGGGCTGTACGGTTTGACCAGAACCTTGATTTATAATATGGTTAAAGGCGTGACCGACGGTTTTGAAAAATCGCTGGAAGTGCGCGGCGTCGGTTATCGCGTCCAAGTGGCTGGGAATAAGTTAACCCTGAATGTCGGCTATTCCCATCCTGTGGAATATATAGCGCCTGCCGGCATTGCCCTGGAAGCTCCCAAGCCCACCCAAATTGTGGTCAAAGGCATTGATAAGGAGTTGGTGGGATCGGTAGCCGCTGATCTTCGTTTCGTTCGTAAACCCGAACCTTATAAAGGTAAAGGTATTCGTTATGACGGAGAAGTGGTTAAACAGAAAGTCGGCAAAGCCGGCGCAGGCGGCAAGAAGTAGGAGAAAGGTGGGGCTTTGAACAATGCCTAAAGTTGATAGAAAAAAAGAGAGAAACATGAGACATGAACGCATCCGGCGCCAGATTATTGGCACCAGTGAGCGTCCACGCTTGAACGTGTTTAAAAGTCACAAACACTTTTTTGTCCAGGTTGTTGACGACAGCAAGGGCAATACCCTGGCATCTGTCAGTACCCAGGAAGCAGCCTTAAAAGGACAGCTGCAGGGCAGTGCCAATGTTGAAACCGCCAAAAAGGTTGGCACCATGGTGGCGGAACGGGCGCAAGCCAAAGGGATCAAGAAAATCGTTTTTGACCGGGGCGGTCATCGTTATCATGGTGCCATTAAAGCGCTGGCTGAAGCAGCGCGCGAATCGGGTCTGGAATTTTAGCCGCCAGGCGCGCTGAGGAGGAGATTCATTTTGAGTCAAAAACAGGATAACACGACAGAACTAAAAGATCGGGTGGTTAAAATCAACCGGGTGGCCAAAGTCGTCAAAGGTGGCCGGCGTTTCAATTTTTCCTCCCTGGTGGTGGTTGGCGATGGCAACGGCAAGGTGGGCTTTGGGTTGGGAAAGGCCAATGAAGTACCCGAGTCGATTGCCAAGGCCGTTCAGGCAGCCAAAAAAAATATGATCCAAGTACCCTTGAAAGGTAAAACCATTCCTCATGAAGTCTTGGGTTGTTTTGGTTCGGCGAAAGTGCTGATGAAACCCGCTTCTCCCGGTACCGGTGTCATTGCCGGTGGTGCGGTGCGGGCAGTTATGGATGTGGTTGGCATCCATGATATTTTGACTAAAATTATCGGGACCAATAATCCCCACAATGTGTTGCATGCCACTTTCGAAGGCTTCAAAAACCTGCTTAGCAAAGAGGAAGTATTGCGTTTGCGCGGGAAATTGCCCGGCGGTGCTACGACGGTTGCCAGAGAGCAGGAGGCCTTTAAATCATGACAGAAAAAGTTAAGGTAACCTTGACACGGGGTATGGCCGGTACCTCTCAAAAACAAAGGGGAACAGTCAAAGCTTTGGGGTTGGGTAAAATTGGATCTTCCAATATTCTGACGGTACGTCCGGAAATCACGGGCATGCTCACCGTAGTACGCCATTTGGTAGCCATTGAATCCGTAGACGCTTAAGATTAATGATAGAATGTACGACCGCAACGGGTGATACAGAGGCTACCAGAAGCCATTTAATTTTTATATTCCATTCATCGCTAAAATGAATGAAAAGGTATTAAAAGCTTTTCAAGGCTGTAAAGTATCGGTATAATAGACGCCTTTTGAAAACCCATTTCAGCCGGGTCATGGGTCTGATGCTAGAGCACAACCCTTTTGGGAGTGCATTTGAGGATGAGCAAGAGGCTTTGCTTGCGAGTGAAAGGAGTTGGACCACGATGAAGATTGGTGAACTGGCACCAGCTAAAGGTGCACGGAGGAGTAGACATAGAGTTGGGCGGGGAATTGGTTCGGGATGGGGCAAAACCAGTTCTTACGGTCAAGACGGACAAAAATCCCGCAGCGGCCGAGGAAAAGGTCCAGGCTTTGAAGGTGGCCAAATGCCGTTGACCCAACGCATGCCCAAAAGGGGATTCCACAATATTTTTAAGACAACTTATGAAGTTCTAAATCTTAGGGATTTGGCCCCTTTTGAAGGTAGTGAAGTGGATCCCAAACGCTTACATGAAAAGGGCTTGGTTAAAAAGGACATGAAAGTTAAGATTCTCGGAACCGGGGATGCTCCTAAAGGCATTACCATTCGGGCTCATAAATTTTCAAAGAGTGCGGCTGAGAAGTTAACGGCAGCGGGCGGTAAAGTCGAGGTGCTATAATGATTGGTGCATTTCAGAATGCTGTTTCCATTCCCGAACTAAAACGCCGAATTCTGTTTACACTGGCCATGATTTTTGTTTACCGAATTGGATCCCATGTGCCCACCCCAGGTATCAATGCGGCGGCCATGCAGGCCATGATGCAGAGCCAGGCCGGCGGGGTTTTGGGCTTTTTAGATTTATTCACCGGGGGCGCGTTAAGCAAATTTTCGGTGTTTGCCTTGGGTATTATGCCGTATATTTCCACCTCCATTATTCTTCAATTGCTTACTTCGGTGGTCCCTTATTTGGAGCGACTGCAAAAAGAAGGGGAACAAGGCCGCAAGAAAATAACCCAATATACACGCTATGGCACGGTGCTGCTTTGCATTGTCCAGTCATTGGGCATGACCTACATGCTACATAACATTAATCCCGGCGGGGGAACAGGTCAATCCATCGTAATTAATTGGGGTCTGGGTTTTCAATTAACCACGGTGTTGACCTTGACCTGTGGCACGATCTTCATTATGTGGCTGGGAGAGCAGATATCGGAACGGGGCATTGGCAACGGCATGTCGATCATCATCTTTGCGGGTATTGTGGCACGTCTGCCCATGGAAATTGGTTCCATGTGGGCCTTATTCCAGGCCGGTTCGGTTAATTTGGTTCAGATGACACTATTTCTGGCCGTGTTAGCGGCGCTGGTTGCCTTAACCGTCATTATTCAGCAATCCTACCGCAAGATCCCCGTGCAGTATGCCCAGCGGGTGGTGGGAAGAAAAGTTTATCGTGGCCAGTCCACCCAGTTGCCCTTGAAAGTTGATTATTCCGGAGTCATTGCGGTAATTTTTGCCAGTTCCGTGCTGGTTACACCGACGACTTTGGCCAAATATTTTGAGAATCCTGATTCTACCGGCATAGGACAGACGATTCTGCAGACTATCGTGGCCTACTTAACCCCGGGGACCATTGTGCATACGTTACTGTATGCCTTTTTAATTGTCTTTTTCTGTTATTTCTACACATCGATTACCTTCAACCCCTCCGATGTAGCGGATAACATGAAAAAATATGGGGGCTTCATTCCAGGATTAAGGCCAGGCAAATCAACGGCGGACTATATTGACCAGACGTTGTCAAAAATTACTTTGGGTGGAGCCTTGGCCATTGTGATCATTGCCATTATTCCTGATATGTTGGCCAAACAAATGTCCATCGGTTGGTATTTCGGGGGCACAACGCTCCTGATTGTGGTCGGTGTGGCCCTGGATACTATGAAACAAATTGAATCCCATTTATTGACCCGCCATTATGAAGGGTTCATGAAGCAGGGCAAATTAAAAGGCCGGGGTTCATTTTAAAAATATTAGCGATCATACAGCACAAACCTCCTTTTGGCCGGAGAAGATCTCCGAGGTTAAGTACTGACAGAGGTTGGTAATAAGGCTGTAAAACAATATAATGATGAAATGGGGCGTGGAAAACTATGCGGCTTATCTTTTTAGGTGCACCTGGTGCCGGTAAAGGTACTTATGCAGGACCATTGAGTTCGGAATTGGGGATCCCTACCATTTCCACAGGTGATATTCTGCGTGCCAATGTTAAGCAAGGTACGGCCTTGGGTGGCGAAGCCAAACGTTATATGGACCAGGGCGGCTTGGTGCCCGATGACTTGGTCACCAAAATGGTGGAAGAGCGTTTGGGGCAAGCGGATGCGGAGAAGGGCTTTATCCTTGACGGGTTTCCCCGCACCATTCAACAAGCCGAGGCCCTGAATGGGATTTTGGAAAAGTTAGGTCAGCATTTAAACGCGGTAGTCAATATCGATGTTCCCAAGGATGTGATTATCCTGCGTTTGACCGGGCGGCGTATGTGCAAACAGTGCGGCGCTGGTTATAATGTCAACACCAACTTAATGCCCAAGCAAGAAGGCATTTGCGACAAATGCGGTGGTGAACTTTATCAGCGTTCCGATGACAATGCCGAGACCATTAGCAACCGCCTGGAGGTTTACAACCAGCAAACAGCACCGCTGATTGATTATTACCGCAAAATGGATCTGTTGCGTTCCGTCAGTGCAGAAGGCGATATTCCTGACATCTTAGCAACCATTAAAGCTGCCATTGAATGGGAAAAACATAATTGATCCCCATTAAAACAGCTGATGAAATAGCAGTACTACAGCAGTCAGGGCGCATCACGGCCGAGTTGCTGCGACAGTTGGAAAGCTTCATCAGACCGGGTGTCACCACGTTGGAAATGGACCATTGGGCAGAGCATTTTATCCGGGACCATGGTGGAAAACCGGCCTTTAAAGGGTATCATGGCTATCCGGCCACGTTGTGCACTTCCCTTAATAATCAAGTGGTGCATGGCATTCCCGGCAAGGTTAAACTAAAGGCCGGGGATTTAATCAGCATTGATGTCGGGGTTCAGCTGGAAGGTTGGTTCAGTGATGCTGCCCGGACTTTTGCGGTGGGTGACCTTCCACAGGAAGAACACCGTTTAATCGAAGTTACCCAAACGGCTCTGGTGCTAGGTATCGCCCAAGCTAAAGCTGGCCGCCGCCTTTCAGATATCGGCCATGCCATCCAAAGGCATGTAGAAGCTGCGGGCTTCTCTGTGGTGCGGGACTTCGTTGGCCATGGGATTGGGCGGCAGTTGCATGAAGAACCGCAAATCCCAAATTTTGGAGAAGCCGATCAAGGGGTGAGGTTAAAAAAAGGTATGGTTTTGGCCATTGAACCCATGGTCAATAAGGGCAGCTATCATGTCAGAACCTTGGACGATCATTGGACCGTGGTGACGCAGGATGGATCCCGATCAGCCCATTTTGAAAACACGATTGTAGTCTCAGATGATGAGGCGGAGGTTTTAACTCAATGAAAGCGCAGCATCGGAAGAAACAAAGCGACAAGGATAAGTACGAAAAAAGAAAAGCTCAGCGGGAAGCAGTCAATCCTTCCGGCAAGGAAGACTCTATTCAATTGGAGGGCAAGGTGCTGGAGGCTTTGCCTAATGCCATGTTCCGTGTGGAATTGGATAATGGGCACGTGGTTCTGGCCCATATTTCCGGGAAAATGCGCATGCATTTTATCCGGATCTTGCCAGGGGATAAAGTGACGGTGGAAATGTCGCCCTACGATCTGCAGCGCGGGCGCATAACCTATCGCTACAAATAACGACGGCCAGGGCCGATGGCCTTGAGCTTGGATGGGATTTCAAGCGCAGGAAAGTGAGGAATTTCCAATGAAAGTACGGGCATCAGTGAAACCGATGTGCGAAAAATGCAAAGTCATCAAACGCAAAGGCATTGTGCGCATTATTTGCGAAAACGCCAAACATAAACAACGCCAAGGGTGAAGGCTGTCTTGACCAAGCCCAGGTATCGTTGGGGCATGTTTATAAGCAAGGCCACGACTTTTGTTTCCGATGGCATGTGTTATTCCGTTTGCAAGCATCTGACCACATCCGCACAAACGGTTACTAGATTAAGGAGGACGTTATGGCTCGCATTAGCGGCGTCGATTTACCCAAAGATAAACGAATTGAAACGGCATTGACCTATATTTATGGTATTGGTCCCGCATTTTCAAAAAAAATATTGAGTGAAGCCAAAGTTTCACCGGAAGTGCGGGTTAAGAACCTGACGGAAGATGAAACCCACCGCCTCCAGGAAGTGATCAACAAGAGTTATCAGGTGGAAGGGGATTTGAGACGGGAGATCAGCCAGAATATTAAGCGTCTCATTGACATAGGATCTTATCGTGGAACCCGACATCGTCGCGGCCTGCCAGTGCGCGGACAGCGGACGCATACCAATGCCAGAACCAGAAAAGGGCCGCGTAAGGCCATCGCCGGCAAGAAAATGCCGGGCAAGAAATAATTGATGACAGCCTGATCGTCGAAAGGCTTCACGTGAGCAAATAAGGAGGCATACACGTGGTTAAGAAAGGCTCAAGCCGAAGCAAGAAAAAAATGAAGAAAGCCCCCCTGGAGGGGCAAGCCCATATTCAATCGACCTTTAACAATACCATTGTATCTATCACTGACCGCACCGGTGCGGTGATTGCGTTCGCATCGGCCGGGCAGGTGGGCTTTAAAGGATCCCGGAAGAGCACGCCCTTTGCAGCGCAAATGGCGGCCGAATCCGCTGGGAAGCGGGCCTTGGAAGCAGGTATGAAAGAAGTTGAAGTTTTTGTCAAAGGGCCTGGAGCGGGCCGGGAAGCGGCTATCCGGAGTCTTCAAGCCATTGGTCTGGAAATAACCGTTATTAAAGATGTAACCCCTATACCCCATAATGGCTGCCGTCCGCCGAAACGGCGCCGGGTTTAACGCGAAGGAGGAACTAACTTATGGCCAGATATGTTGGTCCGGAATGTAAACAATGTCGGCGTGAAGGCATGAAATTGTTTTTAAAGGGCAATAAGTGCACCACCGATAAGTGTGCCATCGAACGGCGCAATTATGCGCCCGGGCAGCACAAAGATACGCGAAGCAAATTGTCCGATTATGCCAAACAGCTGCGGGAAAAACAAAAGTTGCGCCGCATGTATGGACTGCTGGAAAGTCAATTTCGCCGTTATTATGAAATTGCCAACCGCAAAGAGGGTGTCACCGGCGAAATCATGCTGCAATTGTTGGAACGCCGATTGGACAATGTTGTTTACAGAATGGGCTATGGCATCAACCGCCTGGTCTCACGGCAACTGGTTAATCATGGGCATGTCCTGGTTAACGGGCGCAAAGTGAATATTTCTTCTTATTTGGTGCGTGTCGGCGATCGGGTTGAGATTAAGGAAAAAAGCAGAAAGTTAAAACCAGTGGTGCTTGCTTTGGACAGTCTGCAACGCCGCGGCGGTGTACCAGCCTGGATGGAAGTAGACGCGGAAAAATGCATGGGTACCTTTACGAAAATACCCAATCGCGAAGAATTGGCCTTGCCGGTGCAGGAACAATTGATTGTAGAGTTGTATTCAAAATAACCGTGACTGGCCGGCCCAAAGCCCGAGAGCAGGAATACAGGGCTTGCGCGGTGGTGGATCGCAGTCCTTGCCGGCCAATCGGAGTTATAGCGACTATCAGTGCCGCTCGTTGGAGCGGGTTATTTTAACCACCAAAGGGGTGTGGACGAATGAAATGGAAAAGCTTGGTTAAACCCGAACGTCTTGACTGTGATCGTGAGACCTTAACGGATTTTTACGGCAAATTCATTGCAGAGCCGTTTGAACGTGGGTTCGCATTGACCATCGGTAACTCACTACGTCGGATTTTGCTCTCTTCGATCCAGGCAGCCGCAGTAACGGCAGTACGCATCAATGGTGCAGTTCATGAATACGCCTCGTTGCAGGATGTTATGGAAGATGCCATGGAGATCGTACTTAATCTCAAGCAATTGAAGGTTAAGTTGCATGAAGACGGACCGAAAATTGTGCGCATCAACGTCACCGGTGAGCGTGAAGTGACAGCCGCGGATATTGAAGCCGACAGCGCTGTGGAAATTATCAACAAAGAACTGCATATCGCTACCTTGAATGACCGTGATGCCAAGTTGGAAATGGAAATAGAAATTAATGCCGGCCGTGGCTATGTGGATGCGGCCCGTAATCGGCGGGAAGATCATCCGGTGGGCACCATTCCGGTGGATTCCATCTTTACGCCGGTAACTAAGGTCAAGATCGACTCGGAGAATACCCGGGTTGGCCAGATGACAGATTATGATAAACTCATTATCGAGATCTGGACCGATGGACGCATTCGGCCGGATGATGCCTTGGCGCATGCCGCTAAAATTTTAAAAGACCAAATGCCCATCTTCATTAACTTCGAAGAAGAACCGGTGGAAGAAGTAGAAGAAGTTGACGAGGAACGGGAAAAGCTGCGCGAACTGCTCAACCGCAGTGTGGAAGAAATGGAGCTTTCCGTTCGTTCCAGCAATTGCTTGAAAACGGCCAATATTAAAACCATCGGGGAGTTGGTCAGCAAATCGGACAATGAAATGCTGCGCTACCGTAATTTCGGAAGGAAATCACTGAACGAAATCAAGGAAAGTTTGACGCAGATGGGACTCGGATTGGGGATGGACTTGAGTTTTGCCGAATCCCCGGAGAAATCCGGCAAACAAAATTAATTTATTTTACGTCAAACCACAAGATGATTTGGCACAAGTGGAACGTTATAAGTCCTAGTCCTCAGGGATAAATGGAATGCAATTAAACGCCTTCAATGACGGCCGGCCCTGGTCCAGGACCGCATCTATTATCATGAACACCATCTTTCGAGCTGGCCCTGAGCTGAAAGTAATTGGAGGTTCAAGAACGACTAAGGAAGGTAAACGCAATGAGACATAGAACAAGCGGAAGACGGTTGGGTGTTCCCGAACATCGTCGTCGAGCCATGATGAAACAATTGGTAGAGGCCCTCTATTTGCATGGCCGCATTCAGACCACGTTGGCTAGAGCTAAAGAAACAAAGTCTTTGGCCGAAAAGATGATTACGCTGGCAAAAAAAGGCACCCTCCATCATCGCCGCCAAGCCATGGCGTTGATCTCCCGAAAAGATGTGGTCAATCGCCTTTTTGATCATATGGTGGAATGGTACAAGGACCGTGCCGGTGGTTATACCAGGATTATTAAAGTGGGCAATCGTGCCGGTGACGGGGCCCAGGCTGCGTTTTTGGAATTGGTCGATTGGGTTCCTGGTCAAACTCTGCCCGGTCAGCATACCAAACAGATTAAGGTGGCCGAATCAGAAGAAGAGAAGGAAAAGAGACTGAAAAAAGAAAAGAAGGATAAAAAAGCGGCAGGCCAAGTCGCCAAGGAAAAAGAGAAGGTTAAAAAAGTAGCAAAAAGTGGTGAACAGCAAAGCAAAATCAGTGAGCGCCAAGCCGCCCAAGAGAAAGTGAAGAAAGAAAGAGCCGCCCAGCGGGAAAAAGTTAAAAAAGAAATTACTGCTGGTAAAGAAGACCGTAAAAAGGCGGCTAAAAGCGGTCGCAATACCAAAAAGAAGCTGGCAGTCCAAGTGACCTTGCAAAAGAAAGCGGCCAAGAAAAAGGCGGCTAAAAAGAAGAGCCAATAATTATTTAAATATTTAAAGCAAATAAGTTCAAGCCAGGCAGGTTGCAATGCAACCTGCCTTTTTTTATTCAATGCAACCGGGTTTAGAGACACTGCCGCGGGAAATGGACATTGAAAAAAATTGCCCAAACGGCTATGATAAACACCCCTGCAAGTCGCTTGGGGTAATTTGATGGGTTTGTCAAGGCCGCAGGCGGCGCGGTTACCTTTGAGGAGTTAAGCATGCAACTGTACAATACCATGACACGGCAGAAAGAGACTTTTCGGCCTCTCGATCCCAACCATGTCAAAATATATGCCTGCGGGCCGACGGTTTACGATTATTTTCATGTCGGCAATGCCCGTGCTTTTGTGGTGTTTGATACCTTGCGGCGCGTGCTGCAGCACCATTTCCCCAAGGTTACCTTGGTGCAAAATATTACCGATGTGGATGATAAAATTATCAACCGTGCCAACAAGGAGGGCCGATTGCCGGAGGACGTGGCTCGTGAATTTGCCCAAGCATTTTTAGAAGACCATAAAGCCTTGGGCTGTTTGCCGGCCGACCTATTTCCCAAAGCCACCGAACACATACCCGAAATTATCAAGTTGATTTCCCGCATTCTGGAACAAGGGTACGCCTATATTGTGGACGGGGATGTCTTTTTCCGTGTCCGGGATTTTAAAGCTTACGGCCGGATTTCGGGGAAAGCCATCGACGAGCTGGCAAGCGGAGCTCGCATTAATATCAACGAGCGCAAACAAGATCCTTTGGATTTCGCGCTTTGGAAAGCGGCCAAACCAGGGGAACCGTCCTGGGCTTCACCCTGGGGCGCAGGCCGGCCGGGGTGGCATATTGAATGCTCAGCTATGGCTATGCGTTATTTGGGCGACACTTTTGATATCCACGGTGGCGGAGAAGATTTAATCTTTCCCCATCACGAGAATGAAAATGCTCAAAGTGAATGTGTGACAGGAAAGCCGTTGGCTAATTATTGGATGCACAACGGTTACCTGAAAATTGATGGTCAAAAGATGTCAAAATCACTGGGTAATTTCAAAGTGGTGCGTGAACTGCTTGGGCATTATCCCTATCAAGTGCTGCGCTTGTTTATGTTGTCCGCCCATTACCGCAGTCCCCTGGAATTTAATCAGGATAACCTTGACGCGGCTTATCACGCCTACCGGGAGTTGCAGTATACCATTCATCGTTTGGTGGAACTTTTGCGTATTTCTGTTCCCCAAGATAGTGTCGCTGATCCCCAAGCTGAAGCTTTGCAAACCGCTGCTGTCCGCAGCACGGAGAAATTTCACCTGGCTCTACAGGATGACTTGAATACGGCCGGGGCTCTCGGACATTTATTCAGTCTGGCCAATCAGGTGAAAAAGATCCTTTCCGGCCGTCCTCAAAAATCGTACACTTTATTTCAAGCATTAAATCATGCCCAACAACAGCTTCTGGAGATGCTGGCTATTTTGGGAATCGACCCGGACCTGAGCTTGGCCCCACCGGAAATTTTGGCGCTGCTGGAGCAGCGTCATCTGGCCCGCCAGCAAAAAGACTGGGCTGCTTCCGATCGCTTGCGTGATCAAATTCAGACGCAAGGATTTGTCGTGGAAGATACGCCTTTTGGCGCCTTGGCCTTAAAAACGATCCAGGACAGCGCGCTATCTGATCGGAAGGATCCTAACAAAGGATAGGTTGTTTATGAGTGAGATCAGAAAAATATATGGCCGTCGAACTGTGCTGGAAGCGCTAAAATCCCATGACACTCAAGTGGAAAGGGTCATGTTGGCTAAAGGTACCCATGGCGCCATTCTTACGGAATTACAAAATGAAGCCCAGGCCCGGAATATCTCCGTGGAATGGATGGAACGTCGTCATCTGGACAAGCTTTTCGGGGCCAATGTCAGCCAGGGGGTAGTGGCCTTTATCAAAGCACATCAATTTCAGGAAGTGCATGAGGTGCTGGACCAAGCCTTGGCCAAAACCCCCTCGCCGTTGCTCCTGGTCACCGATGAAATTGAGGATCCTAGAAATCTGGGGGCCATAGTGCGCTGTGCGGAAGGTGCGGGTGCCCATGGCTTGATCATGACCTATCATCGCAGTGCCGCGCTTACGGCCACGGCCATTAAGACGTCCGGCGGCGCTACGGCGCATTTGCCCATGGCTCAGGTAAAAAATCTGGCCATCACTCTGGAGGGTTTAAAAAAGAACAACATCTGGGTTGCGGGCTTGGTGGCGGAGGGCGGCCAATCTCTATGGATGTCGGACTTGAACCGTCCGCTGGCCTTGGTCATCGGTGGGGAAGGCAAAGGTCTGCGCCGTTTAACCCGGGAACATTGCGATTTTTTATTGACCATCCCCATGTTTGGTCAGGTCAACTCCCTCAATGCGGCGGTGGCCACGGGCATCACCCTGTTTGAGGCTAAACGGCAACAATTCCAAGCAGAGCAGGGCAAGTAAGCGTAACCCAAAGGGATTTACGGTGCAGGGGTGTTGGGTGTGGTCTGGGTGCCCGGGGCTAACTCTTCATAGGACGGTTGATCGAGTTCCAGGTTTTGCAATTTAAATTTAGGATGCTTGTCAATCGTGGTTTCCGAAATCCGTCCCCAGCGAATTATCAGGGATACGCGGTGGGTGCCCCAGGTATCCTTAATGGCATAGGGGTAAATAAAAGCATAGTCAAGGCTGGCTGCACGTGGCGCATTCTGAAAAGGGGTGTTTAGTCCCAACCCCAGAGAAAACTGATCCACCGTGGTGCCCAGGCGCACATTTACCAACCGGTTAAAGAAACTCCATTCGGTTCCCACGCGCACATCACCAAGGCCGTTGCGGTAGACCAAATCCGTGCTGGCCATAACATAATCTCCGTTGGGCTGCGTTTGATGGGGCCAATCATAGCGGTAAGCGGTTCCCAGACGGATATTGAGCGGTACGATTTCACTGGCGTCCAAACCCAGATCAACAGGCACAATGTTTTCAAAGGACACACCCAAGTTCCAATGGAAGGGAAATTTTACCAAAAGACCCACATCGGCGGTGAACCCTTGCCGAGAGAGTCCTTCCTTTTGGAACAAGGGGTTGGCGGTTGTGTAATCGTTGGCATTGACCGACCAAAACAAGCTTTTTACATTGATGCCTGCGTCGATGCGCGCCTGCTCCTCGTTCAAATTAAACAAATCATGACCAATGGTACGGGCGTAACTTAAACCGACAGTGTTTTCTTTGTAAAAGGCGGAAGAAAATTGTGTCCAGACGGCGCCAAAAGACCCGATGGTCCGGTCAAAGGGCATAACTGCTCCGAGATTATGAAAGCCAAGGGTATCAGAGTAACTGGTGAAAAGCCGGGCATTAAGATTGGTTAGCAGGTTGGAATACATAAAGTTGAGTTCCTGTTGCTGAAGGTCGGCCAGACCAGCGGCATTATAAAGAAGGGTATTGGAATCATCAGCCACGGCTACAAAAGCCTCGCCCATGCCTGCGGGCCTGACGCCCATGCCCAGATCCTGAAAATAGGCATGAACTGCCCCTGGCCAGAACCAGGCAAGATGAATAAAGAGCAGAGCATAACGCCCCTGATAAATGAACCGCTTTAATTTATTCATCTAAAATACTCCAACGTTAGTATGCGCAAGCCGCTTGACCACGACCATGATGAAGAAGGTAAGACGTTTATAAGGCACCAAGGTGATGAAGGTTGATTTATTGTCGCGTGAAATACTGAAAAAATCAATGTAAACTTAATCTGAGGTGACCAAGCTGTAAACCTGTTTTATAGGCCGAACAGTCATGCTCTTCACCAGAACCAAGGGTTGTGCCGTTGTTAAACCCATGCTTGGCAATGGGTGTTGGCGATAGATTTTGTGCTCCTCCTTTTCAATCCAGCTCACACCTGCTTAGGACCCGAGATCAGGATTGCAATAATGACTGTTTTGGTGTATATAATTACCCGGCCCGAGCCACCATAGCTCAGTTGGTAGAGCGCCCGCCTTGTAAGCGGATGGTCGTTGGTTCGATTCCGACTGGTGGCTCCATTCCCATCGCTGCTTATAGTGATGATGTTCATGCCGGGGGCCTTCCGGCAGGAACACTGATCGTCTCTAAAGTGAAGGAAAATCCTTTACAGGGTGATGATTTTTTTATAAACTATTTGCTCTTTTAAACCATTGGGGACAGGTGGCCGAGCGGTCAATGGCAACAGACTGTAAATCTGTCGGGCGACGCCCTACGAAGGTTCAAATCCTTCCCTGTCCACCATCAATTTAGGGGTTGCGGGCGCTTGTTTTATTACAGGCTCTCTAGTTTACCGACTCGCCTGGCGGGGGTAATTCAGTGGTAGAATGTCAGCCTTCCAAGCTGAACGTCGCGGGTTCGATCCCCGTCCCCCGCTCCAATGTGACTTCTAAATGCCTTCCTTGTTCCTGTATGAGATCATTTGTCCATGGCCAGGTCTTTGGCGTTCGTTAGCCTCAGGAATCCGATGTCATCACCAGCTGGGCCTGATTCGTTAGTTGACGTCCGGTTCCGACTGTTTTATAGTTATCATTTATTTTCCAGCCTCCTGGGGCTGGAGGTTTATTCTGGTTTCAATGCATCGTCCCAATATCATCATAACAAATTGAAGCCATTGCGCGGAGGCAACCCATGATGACAGAATCGCTGGCCATGACCATCAAAAAAATGATTGTGGAAGAACTCAAATTGAACCGGGCGCCGGAGAGCATTGCCGATCAAGATAATCTGTTTGGTGGCGGATTGGGCCTGGATTCGGTGGATATTCTAACCCTGGTCACGGCCATTGAAGAAAAATTTGATCTCAGTATTGCTGATAATGAAGTGCAACAACTGAATTCTGTGGCGGATATTGCTGCTTTTGTGGAAAGTAAAAAGAGCTAAGGACCTACTGTGCGGACGGCTCATTTTATTTAAATAGTTCTTGCTGCAACACCAGTAAGTTGTTTTGTAAAAAAGTCCTTTCCACAGCAGGAACTAAATAAAAGGTAACTACTCAGGTTATTTCACGCATACTGAGTGTAGATAACGCACCTTTGGTGGCTTAGATGCGCAAGAGACCTGAGTAGTTACAATAAAAGGTACGGTCTTTGGCTGCAAGCTTCTGGGAAAAATGAAATCATATGAAGGATTGAACTTATGTCTACTAATGCACCTGTGGTCATTACCGGAGTGGGGGCCATCAATGGGTTGGGTCACGATACCGCCAGTTTTTGGGAAGCTTTGGTGGCCGGGCAATCTGCGGCCGCGCCCATTCAGGCTTTTGACAGCACAGCCTGGCGGACCCATCTTGGCTGCGAAGTCAAGGAACCTCTGCCAATTCAGAATCATGCGGACCGTGTCTTTAACCTGGTTGCCCAAGCGGCTGGGGAAGCGCTGGCCCAGGCCAAATTAAGCATTAATCCTCAACGCACCGGTGTGGCCTTGGGATCTTTATTGGCAGGCTTGAACAGTGTAGAATGGGGCGTCCAAGCTCAGGTCCATCAACATAAAGATATTGCCGTTGCCCCGTTTTATCCTCATTTCCTTATGACCAGCCTTTCCCGGTTTTTGGCCTCTCAATGGGCGCTTAACGGTCCGGTAGTGACTTCTGGTATTGCCTGCGCAGCCTCAGCTGCGGCCATCAGCCGTGCGGCTGATTTGATCCGTTTGGGGCATGCCGACGTCATGGTAGCCGGTGGGGCGGAAGCTTTTAATCAAATTACCTTTTCCGGGTTTAATGCCATTCGTTCCGCAGCGGCCACTCAATGCAGCCCTTTTTCCAAAGGTCGGGAAGGCCTGATCATAGGCGAAGGTGCGGGGATTTTGATATTGGAAAGCGCGGCCCATGCGCAGCAAAGAGGGGCTGTGCCTTTGGCCCTCTTGTTGGGGTCGGGCTTGTCGGAAGATGCTTACCATATAACCTCACCTGAACCGGAAGGAAAGGGTGCGGCTCGGGCCATGCAAGCTGCATTAAGGGATGCCGGTCTGCAGCCCAATGCCATCGATTATATTAATGCTCACGGTACGGGTACCACTCAGAATGATAAGATGGAAACGCTGGCCATTAAAACCGTTTTTGGGGAGACGGCCAAAACCCTGCCGATCTCGTCCATCAAAGCCGCCATTGGTCATTGTATGGGTGCTGCCGGCGCCCTGGAAGCTGTGGCCTCGGTACTGGCCCTGGTTCACCAAACCATTCCACCAACATTGAATTACCAGCCGGGAGATAGCGATTGTGATTTGGATTATGTTCCCTATCAAGCCCGACCTTCCTTAGTGAAGGTGGTGCTTTCCAATTCTTTTGGTTTTGGGGGTAATGATGCCAGCCTGATCTTTGGCCATCCTGACCTGCTTAAGAAGGAGGGGGAATGAAGCACGAGCGCAAGGCTATTATTCAGGTTGAAGTCCTGCATGCCTTGGGCCAGGGCGTGGACGCTTTCTGGCGTGCGGTACTGGAAGGGCACCATCCTGCTTCCATGGTGCTGGAGTCTTTGGAGCAAATGGCGCTTATTACCGAAGAACGTTTGCGCCGTATGGACCGTGTCACCCGCTTGCTTACACTTTGTACCAAAACAATGGTAAACCGGCTTAGAGAGACCACGGCCATCAGCGCGGAAACCATGGGCATATGCACCAGCACCCATTTCAGTATTTTTAACAGTATTATGGAATTCATGATGCGTGTTTTCAAATCCGGCCCAGGTCGGGCTAATCCCATGGACTATCCTAATACTGCCTTCAATGCCTGCAGCGGGTATGCCTGTATAGAAAGCCAAATCAAAGGGTATAACAATACCTTGGGAGAATTCGGTGCCTTAGGTGAAGCCTTTGATGCCCTGGTGTTGAAGCGGGCACAGCTTATGGTTTCAGCTGGGGTGGACGAATTATCATCTTATCAGCAGCAATTAATTGACACTAAAGCTTCCGGTCTGGTGAATGCTGAAGGCGCGGCCGCCTTGTTAATGTCCGCGGACTCTGCTGTAAAACCACTGGCCTGGTACCTTGGTTATGCCGCTCATTATAGTAAACTCGAGGCCAATCGGGCTGACATCGGGCTGGAAACCAAAATTTTAACCCTGCTGGAACGTCACCAATTGAGCCTACCTCAAATCGATGGTGTGGTTCTGTCCACCAGTACCCATAGGTTGGATGATTATCGTTTCATGTTGGGAGATACCCTGTTTCAGCATTGGTCTTCTCTGCCCGTATTCCATGTGGAAAGTACGTGCGGCCTACTGGGTGGCGCAGCCGAGACAATGGCTGCGGTGATTGCCACCCAAATTTTGGCCACATCCATTTGGCCCGGCCAACAGCCCAAGCAGGACAGCCCCTATGATCATCGCGAACGCTCCCAGTCCTTTTCCGGCAAGCGGCTTTTGGTCATGGCAACGGATCCCTGGGGACTGACCACTGTTCACCTGCTGGTCAAGGATTAAGCTGATAATGAAAATTCGATATTATATGCTTAAAGGCTTGATTATGGGGTTGTTGGGGATTATGAAACTGGTGCCCCATCGATTGTGCCTGCTTTTGGGCCGTGCGCTGGGCGGGTGGTTATTTCGCTTGATGAAAAGCCGGGCTCAAGTGGCCCTGGATAATTTGGCCTTGATTTATGGACAGCAATTGACACCTTTGCAACAACAGCAGCTGGCATCAAACAATTTCAGGCATTTGGGCGCAGGGGCTATGGAACTGCTGTACCTGGCCGCCAACCCCAACCGCTTGGATCGGCTCGTCCAGTTGGATGGCCAGCAGCATTTGGCGCAAGCCTTAGGCGCAGGCCATGGCGCGGTTATATTCTCCGGGCATCTGGGCAATTTTTATGTGCTGGCCGCAGCTTTAAGCCGCCAGCATCATGTCAAGTTTTTATACCGACGGCCTTCCCAACCATGGGTGGCAGACCTGTACGATTGGTTGCTGGGGCGTATTGGCCTTCAAGCCATTGCCGACAATCCCCGCCATTTATGTGCCTACCATGCTTACGCCCACCTTAAGAAACAGGGCGTGCTAGGCGTGCTTATTGACCAGGTGGAAAGCGGTGGGGTGCTGGTGGACTTTATGGGACAACCGGCTAGGTCCAGTTTGGGGGCAGGCAACATGGTTTTAAAAAGCCAGGCAGCGCTGGTTCCTGCCTTTTGTTATCGCGAACCAAAAAACACGTTGCGTGTGGTCTTAGAACCAGCCCTGGAGGTACCCGCAACGGGCTCTTATGAAGAGCGTTTGGAACATATTGTGCGGTCCACCAATCAGCAGGTGGCGCAATGGGTGTGGCGATATCCAGAGCAATGGTTTTGGGGGCATCGCCGCTGGCGCCAATGGCGCAAATAACATTTCTTGAAAAAAAAGGTGACGAATAAAAAAATAACCGTTAAGCTAGACGTTCAGACACATTGCTGACGGATTAACGGATGGGACCAGCAAGACTATCGGATTGATTGTCGGCCGAGTCCTGCTTTTCATAATTACTTAGATTGAACACGGACTCATTACTCAGGCTGCTGCCGGACAGGCAAGGCTTTAATTGAGGGAGGGTAAGGGGTTATATGAACAGGCAACTTAAACTAATAATTTGCGGCTTGGTCTTCATCTTTTTGAATGGGGTGTTGCTGGCCGAAGGTCCCGGCAGTACCAGCTCCAATTTTCTTAAAGCCGGCCAAGGTGTGCGCGCCATTGCCATGGCCGACACCTATGTATCCCTAGGGGATGGGTTGGATGCTTTGAATTGGAATCCTGCGGGACTGGTGCAATTGGAATCACCGACCGCCAATTTTGCCCATACCTTTTGGTTCCAGGATCTGGGAGCAGAGTACCTGGCTTTTGGCATGCCTTTGGATCGCTTGGGCACCGTGGCCGGTGGGCTGACTATTTTTCACAGCGGCCCGGTTACGGAAACATTGGAAACCTCCACCGGTGCCTACGCGGGTGAAGGCGCCCAAATTTCGCCAGTCAGTTTTGCCCTGGTTGGCGGTTATAGTCAAAAATTATCTCATTTGGTCCCACTAACCGATGAGTTCTTGAAAAATGTCTTGGTGGGCGCCAATCTGCGCTTGGTGACGGAAAGCTTGCAGGATGTGGCTATTTTTGGAGGAGCCGTCGATTTAGCCCTGTTATGGAAAGAGACCCAGGAAATAAAATCAACCGCTGTCACCTCGGCTTCCACCTTGACACTGGCGCAAGTGATGGAGCATGCTGTGCGGGACCAGGGTTGGCGGCTCGGTCTGGTGGCCCAAAATTTGGGCTTAACCACGGATAAAACCCTGCCCATCAATTTGAAGGTTGGTGTGGGATACGTTGCCCAGGATTTATTCACGGCTATGGGCAAGGGCACTTTGGCCGCTGATATCACCATCCCCAATGACAACAACATCAGTGTTTCTTTTGGCGGTGAATTTGCCCATCAAACAAACTATGCGCAAGTGGCGGTTCGTCTGGGGTACAAAGTCGGTTCAGCCATCAAAGACCTAGATGCGCTGGCTGGTCTGACAACAGGATTCGGCATTACCGTAACTTCCCAATTGCTGCGATACCAATTGGATTATGCTTTTGTGCCTTACGGCGAATTGGGGCTGACCCATCGGCTGTCTTTTTCATTGTCCTTTTTACCATCCTATGATCCTCTGGCGATGAAATAAAATCGAACGGTCTTAAAATTGGGAAGCCCTTTACCAAGTCGTCCTAAGGCTAAATCCAAAGGACCAAACCAATAAAAACTTTTTCTATTTAAGAAAAAAGCATTGACATTGGTTAGGTGTTTTGTTATTTTCTTAGCCTCTGTAGAGCTTCCGGGCTGAGCCCGGGGGACCACCCACAGTTCTTGCATTTCCGGCCCTTTGCACTGGCACCATCCTGCAATGCTTGGCGGAACTCCGGTTTTTTTGTGTTGCACGGTGACCAAATGGCAATTGTTACGCCCAGGTAGCTCAGTCGGTAGAGCGCATCCTTGGTAAGGATGAGGTCAGCGGTTCAATCCCGCTCTTGGGCTCCACGATATCAATAACCGCTCGCAGACCAGCGGCAATGGTCCATATAGTTGTGGCGTTTTGGATAACGCCGAGAGACTAACAGGGGGAAAAAAAGATGGCAAAAGAAAAATTTGAACGTACAAAACCGCACGTTAATATCGGAACCATCGGGCACGTAGACCATGGCAAGACGACATTGACGGCGACAATCACGATGTACTTGTCGAGCAAGGGCGGGGCGTCGGTAAAGAAGTATGATGAAATCGACAATGCGCCGGAAGAAAAGGCGCGTGGTATAACGATCAACACAGCGCACGTGGAATACGAGACCGAGAAGCGGCATTATGCGCACGTGGACTGCCCTGGTCACGCGGACTATATTAAAAACATGATTACCGGAGCAGCGCAGATGGACGGCGCGATTCTGTTGGTATCAGCCTCGGATGGACCGATGCCACAGACGCGGGAACACATCCTGCTGGCCCGTCAGGTGGGCGTACCCCGTATCGTGGTGTTCATGAACAAGACCGACCAGGTGGATGATCCGGAATTGTTGGATTTGGTGGAAATGGAAGTTCGGGAACTGCTGAACAAGTACGAATTCGACGGAGACGAAACGCCGATTATCCGTGGCAGCGCGTTGAAAGCCATGGAAAAAGGTCTGACCGGCGTGTTTGAAGGTCCGGAATGGGAGCCGATCCAGAAATTGGTGGATGCGGTGGATGAGTATATCCCGACGCCGGTGCGCGATGTGGACAAGCCGTTCTTGATGGCGGTGGAAGACGTATTCTCGATCACCGGCCGTGGCACGGTGGCCACGGGTCGCGTGGAACGGGGCAAGGTGAAAGTCGGGGACAACGTGGAAATCGTTGGGATCACGGATACGAAAAAGAGCGTGGTCACGGGCGTGGAAATGTTCCGCAAGCTGTTGGACGAAGCCCAGGCAGGTGACAATATAGGCGTGCTGCTGCGCGGGGTGGATAAGGAAGAAATCGAACGCGGGCAGGTCATTGCCCAACCGGGAACGATCACACCGCACCGGAAGTTCAAAGGGGAAGTGTACGTACTGAAGAAAGAGGAAGGCGGTCGTCACACGCCGTTTTTCAACAACTATCGTCCGCAGTTTTATTTCCGGACAACCGATGTGACCGGCTCGATCAAGTTGCCGGCAGGTGTGGAAATGGTGATGCCTGGTGACAATGTGAGCATGGAAGTGGAATTGATCACCCCGATCGCAATGGAAAAAGAGCTGCGCTTTGCTATTCGCGAAGGCGGGCATACGGTCGGTGCCGGTGTTATTTCCGAAATTATTGAATAGTCAGCGTGAACCGAGGTTAAGCAGATGCGTGAAATTATTTATTTAGGATGTTCCGATTGCAAGCGGCGGAATTATGTGACCAGAAAAGACAAGCGTAAAACACCGGACAAGCTACAGCTAAAAAAATTCTGTCGTGCTTGCGGTAAACATACGCTGCATAAAGAAACCAAATAACCAAGTCAGACACAAGGCTTGGCACCGGCTATGCGCTGGGCCAGGCCTTGTGTTGTCAGGCCCAGGGATGGTGGCTTGCTGATGCTGATTGATACAGGCCAGTAGCTCCAACGGCTAGAGCACCGGTCTCCAAAACCGGGTGTTGTTGGTTCGAATCCAACCTGGCCTGCCAACCAATCTTTGTGGGGATGAGGACGCGTTACAAGCGGTAGGTATGCCCACAGACGCACTGGCCAAGAATGGATTAAAGTTATTTCGTGAATGCAAATATCCGCAGCTGGCCTTAGGAAGGAAATGCATTTTAAAATAATGCGTTTCAACAGTTCAGGACAAAGTACCGGAAAGTTAGCTGGACGATATTTTATTAAAAGGCATGGCTAAGAAGAGGTAACAAGGTGTTCAAAACGTTAATGACATTTTTACGTGAATCCTATGCAGAACTAAAACGGGTAACGTGGCCCGGTCGTAAGGAAATTTTAGGATCCACCACAGTTGTGTTTATTGTGGTGGGAGTGATCATGTTGTTTATAGCCCTTTTTGACTTTTTGTTGACCATTGTCTTTAAATTGTTAGTTTGATGAGGTGACGGTGTGGCTCCCAAATGGTATGTCATCAATACCTATTCCGGAAATGAGAATAAGGTTAAAACCAATTTAGAACAACGGATAAAATCCATGAACATGGAGGAAAAAATCTTCCGTGTATTGGTGCCTTCGGAAGAGGTGGCGGAGATCCGCGGTGGCAAGAAGAAAATATCCACCAAACGATTTTTTCCAGGCTATGTGCTGGTGGAAATGGATATCAGTGATGAAGCCTGGTATGTGGTACGTAACACCCCCAAGGTTACGGGATTTGTGGGGTCAGGTAATACACCTACGCCATTAACCGATGAAGAGATCCAAGGCATTTTGGGCCAGGTTTCAGGGGCGCGCAAGTCCAAGCCCAAACCCAAAGTGTTGTTTGAGCACGGCGAAAAAGTCAAAGTTATTGACGGGCCCTTTACCAATTTTACTGGGGTGGTGGAAGAGGTCAATCTGGAACGGGGTAAATTAAAAGTGATGGTCTCCATCTTTGGCCGGCCGACACCAGTGGAGTTGGAATTCGTGCAGGTGGAGAAAGAATAGCACGCCTGCGGCAGGGGCGCCTTGCCCTTGAAAAAACGGTAAACGCAATAAAATACCCCACAATGAATTGCCGGGTATTTTGATACGATAAAGGAAAAAATCATTATTTTTATTTTCGCTTCGTCCCCGTGTTGAAATGCGGGGAATTCGCGAGGACGTATTAAGAGGAGACTTAAGTCTATGGCAAAGCAAGTTAAAACCACAGTTAAATTACAAGTGCCGGCAGGAAAAGCCAATCCAGCGCCTCCGGTAGGACCGGCGCTTGGACAAGCAGGCGTTAACATTATGGAATTTTGTAAAGCCTTCAATGCTCAAACGCAAAACCAGGAAGGCTTGATTATTCCGGTGGTGATTACGGTTTATCAGGATCGGACCTTTTCCTTCATCTGTAAAACACCGCCGGCCTCAGTTTTGCTAAAACGTGCAGCTGGCTTGGCCAAAGCCAGTCAAACACCGGGACGGCAAACCATTGCCACCGTGAACAAAGCCATGGTTCAGGAAATTGCTCAAAGCAAAATGGTGGATCTCAACGCCGCCAGCCTGGAAGCGGCCATGCGCATGGTGGAAGGCACGGCCCGGAGCATGGGCATTAAAGTCGAAGGTTAAGCGGGCCCGCGCATTCGGGCCTAGTTAAGTGGGAGGATGGCCGGAAGGCTATCCGTTGGAACCACAGGAGGATATCATGAGTAAAATAAGCAAACGGGTTTTAGAAAATAAAAAAATGATGGACCGGACCACCTTGAAGTCGCTGGACGAAGCTATAGACTTCCTGATGTCGGCCAAGAAAGCAAAATTTGACGAATCTCTGGAGGTTTCCATTCGCCTGGGTGTTAATCCCAAAAAAGCTGATCAACAAGTGCGCGGCACCATGGTGCTGCCTCACGGCACCGGCAAGAGTAAACGCATCTGCGTGATCACCAAAGGTGAAAATATCGCTGCCGCCAAAGAAGCGGGTGCTGATTATGCCGGATTCGAAGATATTATTGAAAAAATCCAGGGTGGCTGGTTTGAATTCGACACGGTAATTGCCACACCCGATGTTATGCGAGAAGTGGGTAAACTGGGTAAGATTCTGGGAACCAAAGGCATGATGCCCAATCCCAAAGCCGGCACCGTTGCACAGAATGTCAGCCAGGCTATTAAAGAAGTCAAAGCCGGAAGAGTGGAATATCGCGTCAACAATGAAGGCTTGGTGAACCTGGGTATTGGTAAAATCTCCTTTGGCAAGGGAAAAATGGTGGACAACACCAAATACGCCGTGGAGACGATTTTGAAGGCCAAACCATCCGGTGCCAAAGGTCAGTATATGAAAGCCGTGGCGCTCTCGACTTCCATGGGGCCCGGTGTCCGGCTGGAGTTAACCCAGTTCTCAACGAAATAAATTTGTAGTGGGCGTTTTTTCCTTTTGTAGGGGATCAATATGTTGAGCACCTGCTTTAGGCAAGGTATCGCCAGACAATTGTAAAAAACACAGTCCGATTGAAGACCGTTGGTGCCGTACTGTCGGCTTAAACAGAGGCGTAAAGCCCTCTGGCCCACCGAGATCGGGAGTTTAACCAACCGTTTTAAGGGCAGGCTTGACGTGCTCTTTAGGTCATTAAACCCCGGCCAGGTGCGGCCGGGGTTTTTGTTTTTAAACCCGATTTCCTTTGGCGAACAACCGGGTTCATTTTTAAAGAAAGGAAGGTGAAAACGATGGCCACCAGTAAGAGCAAAAAATCCGAAGTTCTAGAAAAAGTTAAAACCATTTTGGATAACAACAAAAACGTGGTTTTGACCGAATACCGGGGCATGAATGTCCAGGAAATGACCGAATTCCGGGCCGCGCTGCGTAAAGCAGGCGTGCAGCTCAAAGTACTCAAAAATACCTTGTCCAAAAGATTGTTTAAGGACGTCGGTATGGAAGAAATGAATGGTCAAATGGAAGGGCCCGTTGCGGTTGGATTTCTCAGCGACGATGTGGCAGCTTCTGCCAAAGTGTTATTGGACTTCGCGAAGAAAAATGAATTTCTCAAGATTAAAGCCGGTTATATTGACGGCAAAGTGGTTAGTATGGATCAAGTCAAAGCCATTGCTTCGTTGCCCTCGCGTGAAGTTCTGCTGGGCATGGTTCTGGGAACACTGCAAGCACCGGTTAAGAGTTTGATGACGGTGATGCGTGGCACTACGCAAAATCTGGTTTATGCGCTCAATGCCTTGAAAGAGAAAAAAGAAAAAGAAGCCGCCTAGCGGGTTCGACTTACTCCAACTCATTGGTAAGGGCGGGAGATTTTACGCTCCTGCAGAAAAAGATCTCCGGCTTAACGGCTTAGTTAAAAGCAAAAATACATCTCGAATTTAATAATCAGAAAAATCAGGAGGATTAAGATCATGGCGGTAACAAAAGAAGAATTGATTGATGTCATTGGCAACATGACGGTTTTGGAAATTTCCGAATTGGTCAAAGCGATGGAAGAAAAGTTTGGTGTCTCAGCGGCAGCTCCCGTAATGATGGGCGGCATGATGCCTGCCGGCGGTGCCGGAGCGGAAGCAGCGGCAGAAGAAAAGACGTCCTTTAATGTCGTGTTGACCAGTGCGGGCGACAAGAAAATCCAAGTGATCAAAGTGGTTCGCGAATTGACCGGACTGGGCCTGAAAGAGGCCAAAGACTTGGTGGACAACGCACCCAAGCCGATCAAGGAAGGCGTCAGTAAAGAAGAATCTGAAACCTTAAAGACCAAGCTGGAAGAAGCAGGCGCTGTCATTGAGGTGAAATAAAAGACTGCGGCCTTTGGTCGTTGGATTCTCATCCCCCTCCTGGCCTAATCCAGGAGGGGTTTTTTATTCTCTTAATGTGCACGTGACGAGCAGAGGGAACCATTAGTTGGCCCTGCGGTCGCAGCGCTAGCCATCATGATGATAGGATAAAGGCATGGCCAGTAAAACCAACCTCCACCTGCTGGAAAGCCTGAGCACCCAGCAAGAGCCCTTTGCATTTTATTATTTTAAACCACACGGTGGCCGGCAAGCGGCGGGACTTCTACTCCATGATTTAAAGCAACAGTTTCAAATTGATAATCATGACACTCTGGAGCGCATGCTAAAACAAGTACCGCGCCATTTGAACCAAGGCTATTCCCTGGCCGGCGCCTTGCATTATGAAGCGGGCTATGGTTTTGAAAAAAAAATGCAGGCTTTGACTCCATCCCCTGCCTTGCTCGGATGGTTGGGCTTTTTTAAACAAGCTGTCACTTATTCTCCGGCACTGATGAAGACCTGGCTGAAACGTCATCGTCAAAATCATCAGCACTGGCCGGCTTATTGGCTTCGCCGTGTGGAGACGGATATGACTTTTACCCAATACCGTCGCCAGTTCAGGCGTATCCAAACAGCGATTGCCGCAGGCCGGACTTATCAGGTGAATTTCACTTTTCCCTTGCAAGGCCACTTTGGTGGCGATGCCGTCGCGCTTTTCCATGATTTGTTTCATGCCCAACCTGTAGGTTACGCTGCCATCCTCCGACGGAAAGAGGATTGGATTCTATCTTTGTCTCCCGAATTATTCTTCTCCAAGCAGGGCGATGAAATTATGGTTAAACCTATGAAAGGAACAGCAGCACGCAGCAGTGATCCGGCTACAGACCGCCTCCGGGAAACCAAGCTGGCCTCATCTTTTAAAAATCGGGCTGAAAACATAATGATTGTCGATCTGCTGCGCAATGACTTGGGCCGGCTTTGCCGGACAGGTTCGGTGCGTACCAGGAAGTTGTTTCAGGTGGAGTCTTATCGTACTCTGTTTCAAATGACCTCTACAGTGGAAGGTAAGCTCAGAGCGGGCGTGTCCTGGTTGGAACTCTTTCGTGCTTTGTTTCCCTGCGGTTCGGTCACGGGAGCGCCCAAAGTGGAAACCATGAAGTTAATCCGCGCTATGGAACAAAAGCCGCGCGGTATTTATACCGGGGCCCTGGGCTATATCCTGCCCAATGGCGACGCCTGCTTTAATGTCCCGATCCGGACAGTACAACTTAACCCTCAGGATAAGCATCTGACTTGTGGCATTGGTAGTGGTATTGTAAGCGATTCCAAGGCCAAAGCGGAATGGCAGGAATGCCATGTTAAGAGTCGTTTTCTGACCGGCCTTGGTAAAAATTATGAATTGATCGAAACCATGTTTGGCCATCCCGAGCGGGGAATAAGGCATCTGGACAGGCATTTAGAACGGCTCCGACAATCGGCCGCCTATTTTCACATCCCCTTTCAGGAACAGGTTCTGCAAAGGCAACTTTTGGCCATGATCAGACGTCTTGATGCCTCACAGCCGCATCGCTTGCGGCTGTTGTTGAACAGCGCAGGCCAAATAACCCTGAGCAGTTTGCCACTTGCCCCGGAAGTCTTGCCGGGACGCATCCAACTGGCGAAGGAACAGGTGACTTCGTCGCATCTGTTTCTTTACCACAAAACTACTAATCGTGATTTTTACAATCGCTACACACAAAAGGCACGGGTCCGAAGTTTAACAGATTATGTATTTTGCAACAAACAAGGAAAAGTAACCGAAGGCTCGATTACCAACATCTTTGTGGTGAAAAATAATATCTGGTTTACCCCTCCGGTCCGGGACGGGCTATTGCCAGGGGTCATGCGTCAAGTCGTCATAGCGCAACAACATGCCCGGGAAAAATCGCTCACCGTGCGCGATCTTTTAAGTGCAGATCAACTTTACTTGACCAATGCGGTCCGCGGCCTAATAAAAGTCAGCCTGTACCATCCCGGACGGCCTGTAATTAAGGCTTGATTGTCGGTGAAGTTGATATTAAACTAAAAAAACTTTAGTCAATGGCAAGTGAAGCCGAAACTAAAGCGAGATCGTCAACTTCCCAGGAGGTGTTGGATGAATAGAATCAGTATTGCTTTGGTAGGTGCATTGCTAATGGGATTGCCGCTAGTGGGCTATTCGGAACCTATTTCGTTTGAGCAGGCAGCCAATGTAACCGGTTTGGCAGGTATTCAAGTTGGATTTGATTTTGACTATTCTTATGAAAAGATCCAAGAAGAAGGCGTACAAACCGCCATTGAGAGCAAACTGACGGAGATTCCTATTTTTGTACGAATCGGGTTGCCAATTCTGGAAATCAAATTATCCACGCCTTACGGAGACATGCAAAACAACATTGATACTGTGGGCGTCAAGGATTTCAGCGGCATTAAAAATATCGGACTGGGTTTGAAAACGCCATTGTTGCCATTGCCCATATTCACCTTGGCTGTTGGGTTGCAAACCAATTTTCCCACTGCTGATCCCGTATATTATATTTTTGGAGACGGCTTGGCCATTGATCCTTATCTGGCGGCTGACCTGGATTTAATGCTGCTGAAGCTACATGCCAATGTAGGCTATCAATATCGGGCCGGCTATCAAATCAATGCTGATCTCTATAATCAAACGGTTACCGGGGACGTCACCTTAGATCCCGGTGATGCCATTCACTTTGCCTTGGGCGCCGAAATTCCTGCCACTAGTTTATTTTTTATCAACTTGGAACTTCTTGGCACCCAATATGGTGTGAGTAAATTGGACGGCCTGGACGTAACGGAATCAGCGGGACGGACTTTTTCCATTGTGCCCGGCATTCGCTTGCAAAAAGGCATCTTTAAGGCAAAATTCGGGGTGGTTATTCCCCTGGAACCGAAAGCCGATCGGCCCGAATTCGGCTATGCCCCGCGCAGTGACTGGAAAATCATCGCCGGTGCCAGCTTATTGTTTGGTCTTTAATCCATCATCCATTCTTCGCATGAAAGGCGAAGAAATTTAAATCACCATTAGTTAAAGGGGACCTGAAGACGTTTCAGGTCCCCTTTTTATTTTTATCCACCTATAGCGAAAGGCTCTGACCAAAGGAATCCCTTTCCTTGTTTTTAAAGAATGTGTTTTTGGAAAAATCGGATAGGGGCTGGTTGGAAGGGCGCGATCATGATAAATTGTTTTAAAATCGCAAGGAGCACCTGAGGCATGGCCAAACATCTGATCGTGGATGGATTTAATGTGATTCGTTATGATCCGGAATTATCTCATATCGAGAGCCAGAATTTTTACGGTGCCCAGAAGGCGCTGGTTGAAAAGCTGGACCATTATCGCCGGGGCACCGCGCATCGTATCACCGTGGTGTTTGATGGCCAGGGAGGACAGCACAGTTACCGTCATCAGCAACAACAGAAGGGACTAACCGTCGTATATTCCGCTCAGGGTGAAACGGCGGATGAGGTGATCGCCGAGATGGCGGCCAATCGTCGAGGCGATCAATCGGGTAAAGTGGTGGTCACGGCCGACCGGGCCTTAGGGGATATCTGCCGTTCTTACCGGGTGGTGGTCATTTCGCCGGCCGAATTAATGAGGCGCAGCCGGCCGGCGGTCATGCCTTTGAACAATCCTGAAGTTCTCCATGGCAAAAGGGAAGAGGAGGGATGGACCGGCCATACCCGTAAAAAGGGCAATGGCCGCCGTGCCCCCAAGCAAAGGCGCCGTCAAAAGGGCCTCTGGTAAAAGGTCAGGACCATCGCTTGAGGCTTGCTTTTATTTGAGCGTGGAGATGGCCTGTTGCTTAAGATGGGCCAAATGAGGAGACAGACCCAGCCAGTATATTTCCGGATTGCGCAAGCGCAGATATTCTTCCGGGAATTGAGCCACCGAAGCCTGAGCGTGATCACGGATGGCATGGAGGTTTGGCTGGGGTTGTATGATCTTGCCTTTTTTCATCATCCCTTGCATCAGGGGCTTGATATTGGTGATGCCCTCCAGGTTGCGTTCGTGGTGTAAAAACAAACGGTCAATAGCCCGGACGGTGCTTTCACGGGGGAGATCTTCATCATCGGCGATTAATATATCGCCCACCGGCTGACCGGTTTGATTAAAACAACGGTAAGGCTGCTTCAAGCCGGGATCAGTGGCTTTCTCAGGATTGCTGGATAATTTAATCCGAGGCTGCCAGGTACCGCGATTTTTCATGGCCACCAGTTTATACACCCCGTCCAGAGCCGGGTGATCCTTGGACGTGATCAGATGTGTCCCCACCGCCCATAGGTTAATGCGGGCGTGTTGGCGCTTGAGATCAGCGATCAAATCTTCATCCAGATCATTGGTCCCCACGATATTGACATGATCAAAACCGGCCTGCCGGAATTGGTCATAAGCTGCTTTGGACAATTTGGCCAGATCACCGGAATCAATACGGATGGCCGGCGTCATCTCGGGATGGTCCTTGAACACGGCGATGGCATTGGGAACACCACTCTTTAGCGTGTCATAAGTGTCCACCAGCAAGGTACAGTTTTTGGGGAAAGTGCGGGCAAAAGCATCAAAAGCCTGTTTTTCGCTTTCAAAGCTCATTACCCAGGAATGGGCGATGGTGCCACGTACCGGAATGCCAAAAAGCTTCCCAGCCAGCACGTTGCTGGTACCTAGGGCCCCGCCTATGTAAGCAGCTCGACTGCCGGTCAAGCCGCCATCCGGTCCTTGGGCGCGGCGCAAACCAAATTCCAGCACCGGCTCGCCTTGGGCGGCTTGACACATGCGCATGGTTTTGGTGGCGATCAAGGATTGATAATTGAGGGCATTGAGCAAAAAGGTTTCAATCAATTGTGCCTGGGCCAGAGGACCGGTGATGCGAATTATCGGTTCATGGGGAAAGACCGGGGTGCCTTCGGGAATGGCCATGACGTCAAGTTCGAGGTGCAAATTGGCCAGATAGTCAAGGGTCGCTTGGTCAAACATTTTTAGGCTCTCGAGATAAGCCAGATCGTCAGCACTAAAGTGCAAGTTTTCCAAATAACGCAGAAATTGTTCCAAGCCGGCAGTGATCACCAAGCCCGTATGAGGGGGCAAAGTGCGGAAAAAATACTCGAAGGCCACCTGCTGCTGAGCCAAATCATGTTTAATGTAGCCAGAGAGCATGGTCAATTGATAAAAATCAGTTAATAAACCCAATTGATGCCGATCGATCCAATCCTGCGGGGCGGATGTGCTCATGAGTCCTCCATGTGATTAGTCAGAGTCCGGGCTATTCCGTGTCCCCCGGATCTACATTTATTAAGAAGATACTATACCTCACTCCGACCCTGGTGGAGGCCAATGATCCAGATGCCTGCTTGCCGAGCTGTTCGTGAAGGGCTGTGGTTTCAGCGCTGGGCGCGGCGTATCCTGTGCTTTTTAGAACTTTGCGTGAGAAACGACATTTATTCCAGCCTTTCCGGCTCAGCCGAACTATCCAACAGCTCTTCCGGAAAAATATTGCCACGGTTAAGAATAAGTGCAGGATCAAATATTTTTTTAATGCGGGCCATTTCCCTCAAACCTTGGTCACCTACCATGATTCTGAGAAAATCATGTTTGAGTTTGCCGATGCCATGTTCCGCACTGATGGTGCCACCATAGGCCACCGCTTTTTCGGCAAAGGTCAAATACAGTTTTTTGGCCAAACCAAAGTCTTCCGGTGACCGAGGCAGTACATTGACATGCAAGTGGCATTCACCAATATGTCCGAAAATCAAGTAGTCCTGGCCCAAGGACTCCAATTCCCGGTAATAAATATCCAGCATAGTGCCAAAGGCCTCGGCAGGCACGGCCATGTCCGTCCCAACTTTGGGAAATCCTCTTTTCCGAACCACCTGATTAACAGCCTCCGGCAGGGCATGGCGGAACAAGCGCAACTGTTCGCGGCTTTTGCGATCATCGGCCAACCAAATCATCTTTTCCGGAATATGAGCATTTTGCAAAAAATCGGACCACCGCTGTAGGGCCAAGGTTTCGTTGTCTGCGAAGTCCTGCTCCACCAGTAACGCAGAACCGGCTCTGGGCGGAATATTGGGAAAGGAAGGCCGCAGCAGATCCAAGGCATGGCTGTCCATAAGCTCCAAAGACAACGGCCTGATTCCAGGAAGAGATGCCAGGCCCTGTGCAGAGCGACGTATAAGTGTGGCCATGTCATTAGCTTGGTGCAGGTTCTCCAAAAAAAGTGCGAGCGTGAAAATGCCTTGCGGGGCTCGTAATAATTTAACCGTAAGGGAAGTGATGGCGCCCAAAGTGCCATCCATACCAATCAATAAGTCCAGGGCATCCATATTGGGCGCGGAAAAATAACCGGCAGCATTTTTATAGACTTTCAGAGCCGGCAACAAAGGACGGGTGAAGGTTAAAGGGTCCCGACGATTGACCAGAGGGATACGCAAACGGTCGCCTTGGGCAAAGTGCTCTCCCCGTTTGAGGTCGATAATATCCCCTGTACTTAATACCATCCTCAAGCCCAGGATATGATCACGGGTAGGACCATATTTAAAACATTGACCGCCGCTGGCATTAGTGGCTGCATTGCCCCCCAACGACCCCGTGCGCTCCGTGGGGTCAGGGCCGTAAATTAAATGATGTTCTTCGGCTTTGGCTTTTAATTGCTGCAAGCGAACTGCCGGGCCAAGGGTAATTGTGCTAAAGGCGCCCTGATTTTGAATCGGACCCAGAGCCTGCAGCTTTTCCAAGGACATTAAAGTGCCTTTGGTGGGGATGGCACCGGCCGTGACCCCGGTGCGGCCACCGGCCAAGGTGACCGGCTGGCTTTGAGCGCTGGCTTGTTGGAAGAAAGTGATAAGGTCTTGCTCGTTTTCAGGAATGACCAATAAGTCGGCATGTCCCCGGGTAAAACCGGAAGCATCTTCCAAATAGGGTTTAATGCTATCAGGGTCTTTTTTGATGATCATGGGTTTTCTCCTTAGCGCTTGATTTTACCATAGCCTTAGACGACGGGAAAATAAAAGGAGTCTTTGTGGCAGCGACGAGTACCCAATATTTCAACTTGCCACAATCACGCTGTGGGCTCTATAATCTAGGCTTTAGATCTAATTCCTGGCGGTGAGAAATGAACGAACAGTCCAAATGTTTGCTGCATATTTGTTGTGCCCCCGATGCCACCAGCGTTTTTGAACGTTTAAAGCATGACTACCGCGTTATCGGTTATTTTCACAACCCCAATATTCATCCTGAGAGTGAATATAAAAAGCGTTTAATCGAAGCTCAGCGGGTGGCGCAAATCATGGGCTTTGAATTAAGGGTACCCAAGTATCAGCCTGATGACTGGCTGCGCCATATCCGGGGGCTGGAAAATGAACCGGAAAAAGGGGGGCGCTGCGAAGCCTGCTATGCTTTTAATCTTGACGCTACAGCCCGGGAAGCTCAAGAAACAGGCATCCCTTTTATCACTTCTACCTTAACCGTCTCGCCGCACAAGCTTACAGAGAAGATTATAGCCAGCGGCACTGCCGCTGCGCAAGCCCACGGCGTGGAATACTTAGCCATTGATTTTAAAAAAAAGGACGGCTTTAAACAGAGTTTGCAGTTGTCCAAAGCCATGCAGCTTTACCGGCAAAATTATTGTGGCTGTAAATACAGCCTGCGGATCTTAGACTATGCCTGAACTCCCGGAAGTGGAAACGATTCGTCGTGTCCTGGAACAACAAGTTAAACAAGAAAAGATTCTGCAAGTCTATTTTCACCAAAAAAGATTATTTAAAGGTCAATCACCGTTGGCCATTAAAAACGCCATTATGGGCCAACACATTCTGGAAGTGGAGCGGCGCGCCAAGCATTTAATCCTGCGGTTGAACAAAGGCATCTTACTGTTGCATTTAGGTATGACCGGTCAGATTCTGATGCACTACGGCGGGGAAAATGAGATTTTGCCCGATCGCCATACCCACTTCACCCTTATCCTAAGTCATCATAAAACCGTTTATTTTCGCGATCCCCGACAATTTGGCCGCATTAACTATTTGGCGGATACCAAAGCATTGGTGGATAAATTCCAAGACTACGGTCCCGAACCCTTGAGCTTAGGGTTTAATTCTGATTATCTGGCCAGGGTGCTGGCTTATCGAAAAGCACCCCTTAAGGCGATTTTACTCAATCAAAAACTAACACCGGGCATGGGCAACATCTATACCGATGAAGCGCTGTTTTTGGCCAAGCTCAATCCCATGACTCCGGCCGGTCAAGTGAAGCTTAAGGACGTTAACCGTCTGGTCCGCGCCATTAAACAGGTTTTAAGGGCCGGAATCAAAGCCAAGGGTACCAGCATTTCCGATTTTATCGATCCTCATCAGGAGAAAGGACGCTTCCAAATGAGGCTAAAGGTATATGGCCGCCAAGGCCAACCCTGTCCGGTCTGCGGCCGGGCGATTGATAAAATCGTTGTAGCCCAAAGAGGCACTCATTGGTGTCCCACCTGTCAGGCCAGAGGGCGCAGACGATGATTACAGCAGATGGCATCTTGAAACAGCTTGCGGAGATCCCAGACCTCAAAGCCAAGGCCCGATTCTATGGTACCAGCTTATATCAAGGTGCCGTTCTTTTCGGTCTGATTATCGATGGGCGTCTTTATTTCAAGGTTAACTATGAGACGCTGAAAGATTACGAGCTGTTCGGTATGAAAGCCTATGATTTTAAGCCCGTTAGTCAGGATTTGTTTTATGAGGTGCCGCCCAAAGTATTGGCTAAAGATCATCGTCTGGTACTTTGGGCAAAAAAAGCCATTGCCGTGGCTGCGGCCGTCTAAGTCAGAACACCAAAGGGTGATCCGTAGCAAAGCTCAATGGGATGGGTTGTCCTGAAGCAAGGCTTTGATCTGATCCATGACCGCCAGGGTGGCCTGGCGGCCGGCGTCGATCAACTTTTTTTTATGCGTGAAATCTGTAATGCCGATTTGTCCCACCTGCGGTTCAATCAGCACATCAAAATAGCGGCGTTTGCAATTGGTGATTTCATCTCCCATGATATCGATGGACTCCAGAATGACACTAAGCGCATTAGGTACAGAGCCGTTAAAGTCGGACCGGTTCTTGGCAATGTTCACACCAATCACAATATCAGCTCCCAGTTGCCGGGCCACTTCCGGCGCCAGGTTGCCCAAAATGCCGCCATCCACTAAAATCTGGTCACCGTATATCACCGGCTCGAAGACTCCTGGCACGGATGTGCTGGCCCGTACCGCGTCGGCAATGGACCCGCTTTGAAAGACTACGGGCTTGCCCGATTTTAAGTCGGCCGCCACGATGGCCATAGGAATTTTGAGATCCTCGATCCGTTTGGCTTGAAGGGTGCGGTCCAAGTAGGCTTTTAAGGCCTCGCCTCTGGCCAACCCGCTGCTGAGGTTGAGCAATTTAAAGTCGAAGATCTCCTCTTTACGGATTTTAAAAGAAGACCATTCCAATTGAAAAGCATCCTTGCTGTCAGCATACAGAGCGCCGATCAAACTGCCTACGCTGACGCCCACGATTAAATCTATGGGTATACCGGCAGCTTCCAATTCGCGGATGACGCCGACATGGGCAAAGCCCCGTGCTCCGCCTCCGCCCAGGACCAGAGCGATTTTTTTAGGTACCGGTGTTTTGACGGGCACCGTACTGCAGCCGGTGAGGATAAACATGCCCACCAGTATCAGGGTTATCCATTGAGGCAGCTTCATTTTAAATTCTCCTTAATCAATGAAGGAATTATTGTTGGCAGGCCAACCGGGTTGTCCAATAAGCAGAAATTATACCATGTCTGGCAGTTGACAGTCACGGCCTTTGAGGTCAAGGTCGTGACTGTGTTCAGCAAAAAAACGGACCTTGGCGAAAAGCGCCTGGAGAATAGCACACAGAAGCAGCTCATAAAATAAGCGGCACTAAAGAGACTTAAGTATTACCAGTACGGGTCGATCCTATGAGCAAGGGGTAAATGACTCATGGCTAAAATAATCTCGATTGCCAATAACAAAGGCGGTGTGGGGAAGACCACTACGGCCATCAGTCTGGCGGCTCAATTTGCCGACTGGGGGCTTAAAGTGGCCTTGGTTGACAATGATCCCCAGGGCAACATTGGCGTGTATCTTGGCTGCCAAATGCATCACCAACATAACATGACCGATGTGTATATGGGGATGAGCATTAAAAAAATCGGTCAGCATGCCATTTTACGGCCGGTTCTGCAAAAACATAATCTGGATTTTAATCAGGACAACTTGGTCGTATTCCTGGCCGATCATCGTCTGGCGCACGTGGCTGAGGATTTTCATAAAATTGCCAAACTCATGGAAGCTTTGGAAGAAATTAAAAATGAATTTGACTTGGTCATCATTGACAATGGGCCTTATATCGGCTATCTCACCCGCTCGGCTCTGATTGCGTCGGACATGGTGCTCATACCCACGGAAGCCTCCATTGGAGGGCTGGCGGGGATAGACCAGATTATCAAGGAAGCCGAGCGGATTAACTCACGCCATTGGCGCCAAGTCATCATTCGTGTGTTTGTAAATAATTTCCTGCGAACCGAGCAATTTGACCTAAGTAATCTCAAACGTTTGCGGGCCCTGGTAGGCAATCGCTTGTATGACACTTATATACCGGCCAATGTGCATCTGCGTAAATCCAAGGAAATCGGGTTGCCCATTCATCTTATCGATAAGGCCAATAAATCCGCCATTCGGGGGGCAGTGGCTTTCCGCAATTTAGCCAAAGGCATTTTAAAAGATATTGTGCCGGAAAAAAGCACTCTGGCCAAAGGCAAGACATCGTCCCATACGGTAGCCGAAGAAAAACGCGGTTCCAGTATAGAACAGGTGACTACTCAGGATAAGGGCGATGTCCAAAAAACACCAACCAACCTGCAGCATATGCCTCCAGCGTCCGTGCCCTTTAATAAATCGGGTCGGTCCAAAACACCTGATCCTAATGAGGCCGGTAATCATTTTCCTTCCATCAGTGGCAACACGGTTTATGCCAGCCGCCCTATCGGTAAGGAGATATATTGACGCGCCGGTAACCTTCTATTTTTGCATACCTGGTTTCATCTGGCGAACCAGTCCTCCCCGCTCAGTTGTCCAAATACCAAAGAGAGATTCCAATTAATAATTGCCCACTTGAAGGTGTCCTGTTATAACGGTGACATCATTGCGGAGGAGCATAGGACTATGGCCGGGAAAAAGGTACCCCTAACCGTGAGAAAGCAAGTGGGGAAATTAAAAGAGGAGCTCCATCGGCATAACCGTCTGTATTATGTGGTGGCCCAGCCGGAAATTAGCGACCAAGACTATGATCGCCTATATCAACAGCTGCAACAGCTGGAACAAGCTTATCCGGAGTTGATCACACCGGATTCGCCCACCCAGCGGGTGGGCGGTGAGCCCATAGCCGGCTTTGAACAGGTAAAACACCGTCAACCCATGCTCTCCCTGGAGAATACCTATTCCGAGGAGGAATTGCAGGAATGGATTGACCGGGTGGAAAAGGGCTTGGGCCAGGAACGTGTGGCCTATACGGTGGAACTCAAAATCGATGGCGTGGCCATCAGCGTAACCTATCAAGACCATAAATTTGTTCAAGCCGTGACAAGGGGGGATGGTGAGCGTGGTGATGATGTGACTCAAAATCTGAGAACGATTAAATCCCTGCCTTTTAAACTCGAGCCACACGCCCCTCTGGGTACCGTGGAGATCAGGGGTGAGGTTTTTATGCCCAGGCAGGATTTTCTGAACTTCAACCAACGCCAGGAGGCTGTTGGTGAGAAAACTTTTGCCAACCCCCGCAACGCGACAGCCGGATCCTTGAAACTGCTCGATTCGCGTATTACAGCTCAGCGGGCACTGGCCATCACTTTTTATAGTGCCGATGACCGGGTGATGAGGCAAGTAAAAGAGCAGAGTACGCTATTGGATTTGCTGGAGCAATGGGGATTGCCGGTTAACCGTGAACATCGTCTTTGTCATAGTGCCCAGGAAATATTGGCGTTTGCTCATATTTGGGAGACGCGCCGTCATGAGTTGGCTTTCGACATTGATGGTTTGGTGGTCAAGGTGAATCGGGTGGACCAACAGCAGCGCCTTGGGTTTACCTCCAAAACGCCCCGCTGGGCCATTGCCTACAAGTACGCTGCTGCCCAGGCCGAGACCCAATTAAGGAAAATTACCATTCAAGTGGGGCGCACCGGCGTACTGACGCCGGTGGCGGAATTGGAACCGGTTTTTCTGGCCGGCACAACGGTAGCCAGGGCCACGTTGCACAATGAAGAAGATATAGAACGCAAGGATATCCGCGAAGGAGATCAGGTTATAGTCGAAAAAGCAGGCGAGATTATCCCTCAGGTTGTGGAACCGGTGCTGTCCAAACGCAAGGGGCCACTGAAGAAATTCAAAATGCCCGATCATTGTCCAGTGTGCTCCAGTCAAGTGATCAAACTGGAAGGGGAAGTGGCCCATCGTTGCATCAATCCCGGCTGTCCGGCGCAGGTAAAAGGCAGTATCCTCCATTTTGCCCAGCGGTCGGCCATGGATATTGACGGTATGGGTGAGATGTTGGTCAATCAGTTGGTGGACAAGAACATGGTGCACGATTACAGCGAACTCTACCGGCTTTCTCGGGACCAGCTGGCCGGCTTGGAACGGATGGGAATCAAATCGGCGGATAATGTATTGAAAAGTCTGGAACAGTCCAAGCGCCGCAGTCTGGGCCGGTTGCTTTTTGCTTTGGGCATTCCCATGGTGGGGGAGCATTCGGCGGAACTGTTGGCGGCCGCCTTTGAGGATATCCAACAGGTGAGTCATGCCTCAACGGAGGATTTATTGGCTATCGAAGAAATCGGACCAAAAGTAGCCTCTAGTATTGAAAAATATTTCCATCAGAAAGAGAGCCAGGACATCCTGAAGCGGCTGATGCAGGCCGGGGTAAATGGGAAACGGCTGCCGGAAGAAATCAGGCAAAGCGGCAAGCTGCAAGGTAAAATAATTGTGTTTACCGGAGAGTTACAAAATTTTACCCGCGTTCAAGCCCGGAACCGGGTGAAGGCTTTGGGCGGCAAGGCCGCAGGCTCTGTATCTGCTAAAACCGACTATGTGGTGGCTGGCGAAGGGGCGGGCAGCAAGTTGAATAAAGCCCGCCAGTTGGGCGTGCTCATTATCAGTGAAACCGAATTCCTTAAACTAATAGAAGAATGAATTTAGAAGGGTGCGCCAGGATGCAGAGGGGCGTCAAATAAGCGGTTGCCAAGCGCGGTTTTCTTGGTCATAATAAATCCCCTTTAAACCGTAATAACATAAGGTGGCAGTGGTTCCAGGGACCGGCTGCTTACTCAGGAGGTCATGGCATGTTCCGTGAAGAAATTAAAGTATTGGATTGCACCATTCGCGATGGTGGCTTGATCAACAACCATCAATTCGAAGACCACTTTGTGAGGGAAGTGTATAAAGCGGTCAGCCAAGCTAATGTGGATTATATCGAGATGGGGTATAAAAACTCGCCGGCGCTGTTCTCGGAGCAAGAGTATGGCAAATGGAAATTTTGCCGGGACGAAGACCTGCAGCGTGTGATCGAAGGGATTGAATCCAACACCAAGATTTCGGTAATGGTGGATGTTGGCCGGGTGGACATGAATGACATAAAAGAAAAAAAAGACAGCCCGGTGGACATGATCCGAACAGCCTGCTACGTCAAGGATGTGGATAAAGCCATTGCCATGGAAAATCAATTTCACAGTAAAGGTTATGAAACCGCCCTCAACATCATGGCTATTTCCAAATGCATGGAACCTGAATTAGAGGAAGCCCTGGATCAGATTGAAAACGAAACCCATGTGGAAGTGGTCAACATTGTGGATAGTTTCGGCGCGTTATACCAGGAAAATACTGAGTATTTGGTTAATTTATTTAAAAAACATATCAAGACTAAAAAGATCGGATTTCACGGGCACAACAACCAACAGCTGGCGTTCAGCAATTCCATTGAGTCCATTATTCATGGCGCCAATTTCGTTGACGGTACGGTTTATGGCATTGGCCGAGCGGCCGGCAATTGCACTCTGGAGCTGCTTCTGGGATTTTTAAAGAATCCTAAATACGATATCCGGCCGGTGTTGGACCTTATCGCCAAGGAAATGATCCCCTTGCGGGAAAAAATGGAATGGGGTTATATTATCCCCCATGCCATTGCAGGCATGCTCAATGAACATCCCAAGGCTGCTCTGGCTTGGCGTGCCGGTAAGAAAAAAGACGAGTATCGAGCTTTTTATGACAGCTTGTTGGAACCGGTGGTTATCGATTAAATGGATATCGTTCGTTTTAATCAAAAACCGATCATGGGCATTATACGCGGTCTGCAGTCAGCACAACTTGCTCCTTTGGTGGAAACAGTAGTTCAAGCTGGCTTAGAAACCATGGAAATCACCATGAACACCTTCGGCGCCACGGCCTTGATTGCCGATGCCAGGCGGCTGGCAGGAGACCGCCTGATGATTGGTGCTGGCACCGTGCTTAACGTCGCAGCCTTAAAAGAAGCTCTGGAGGCGGGTGCCACCTATATTGTTTCACCGATTAATGACGCGGATGTGACGGCTTATTGTGTGGACAATGACGTTCCCGTTTTTCCCGGAGCTCTAACCCCCCAGGAAGTCTATTACGCTTGGCTCTCCGGAGCCAGTATGGTTAAAGTCTTTCCTGCCAATTGTTTTGGTCCGTCTTATTTTAAGGACCTCAAAGGTCCCTTTGGGAAAATGAAATTACTCGCTTGTGGGGGCGTGACTGCCACCACCATTGGTGCCTACTTGCAAAATGGGGCGGCGGCAGTGGCTTTTGGAGGCAGTATTTTTAAAAGCGCCTGGCTGGCCGAAGGGCGATATGATCTTATTGGCCAGGAAATCAAACGCCTCATCGGCGCTTACAACGCCACTCTGTCCCAATAAAACCACTAGACGCCAATCCCGATTCAACTTTTGGCTATCCCCCTTGCCCCACCCGATTGGCCGGTTCCAAACTATTTTCCAAGAGAGTAAAAACAGCGGAACCTTTTAAAGACTTGAAGCATAATATTTTTAGAAAGGAGGGCTGATGGGCAGCAATGATCAAACCATAGAAGAGCGATTTTTTAGCGGCGATCTCGAGGCGCTGGAAATGATCATTGACCAATATCAAACCTTGGTGTACCGCATGGGGTTAAAGCTTTTTCGTAGCAGTGCGGAGGCATCGGATTTCTGCCAAAATGTGTTTATTCATGCCTTTGAAAAAAGAAAACGCTTCAATCCCCAAAAACCGCTGAAACCATGGTTTTTGAAGGTGGCCCTCAATGTAGGGCGAATGCAGTTTAGGAAACAACGGGAGATTCCCATGGGTGACGAAGTGCCGGAGAGGGAAACCGCCGCACATGCAGAGATCACGTTGCTGGCGGAGGAACGTCAGCAACTGGTGCGCCAAGCGTTGCAAACCCTGGCTCCCAAATATCGTGAAAGTTTGCTGTTAAGATTTGAAGCAGAACTGAGTTTGAAGGAAATTGCTGAAACCTTGGGATTGTCCTTGGGTACCGTGAAATCACGTCTTAGCCGGGGCCTCAGCCGGTTTAAGCAGGCTTATCAAGCCGTAGGAGGTGGGGAATCATGACATGTCATATTAAGGACGAAACATTATCAGCCTGGCTGTTAGGCCACCTTCCGCCGTCGGCTGCACAAGCACTGGAAACCCATGTAGCCCAATGCGCGGACTGCCGCCACAGGCAGACAGGTTTGGAAGCTGGCATGGCGGCCCTGCAAGGGGACCGCTCGATCTCAGCGCCGGAGGCGTTGAAGCCGCGCCTAATGGCCAGACTCGCTGCTTATGAAGGCAAGGTCGTGAATCATTGGAACGTTTGGAAAAAAGGTCTAATGGCCGCAACGGTCACCGCATTATTGGTGATAGGTGTGCTCAGCATATGGCCACGGACCCCGTGGACGGAGCAAAAAATTCTGCAAGCTTACGGGGAAGATTTTGAGGCCCTGGGGTATGACGGGACCACTAACAGCAGTACCATTCAAGACAATAGCACGGGGTTGTTTGGCATTCCCGAGGAGCTGACAACCTATTTTAATTAATCGACAGCACCATCACATCATTACAAGGGAGATTAAGAAAATGAAAAAATACAACCTAATGCTGGTTAGCGTAGTCATCCTGACCATGGGCTTATTAACCTCAACGGCCATGGCCAGAGGAGGCAAGGGCATGGGCTCAGACAAAGGCATGGGCTTGCATGACGGCCTGCCCAGAATCATGGCCAATTTGGATCTCACAACGGAGCAACTGCAGAGCCTGAAGAAAAATAAATTGACCAGCCATCGCCAGATGGTCAAACTGAGGGCGCAAATCCAAGAGGCGCGTATTGATTTGACCGAAGCGCTGGACGAAGCGACTCCCAGTCAAAAAAAGATCGAAGAAATTGCCGGCCGCTTGGGCGAACTTCATAAGAAAACCATTATGCAGCATGCGGATTCAATCTTATTTCTTAAATCCATTTTAACACCGGAACAAAAGAAAAAGTTGGATAGCTTTATGGTGATGCGCGGTGGTGATGAAGGCGGCTGGGGCATGGGTTACCATCGTAACGGCCGGGGTAAAGGGCGAGCTCAGGATTAACAACCAAAATTAATCATTGGGTAAAAAAGGACGGGTTTCATCCCGTCCTTTTTTTTATTTTGTGAAAGCGCTTGTTTTCCATGCGCGAGACCGTCGCTGCCACTTGCTGTACGGTATTTTGTTTGTCACTCATAGCCCTTGCCAAGGTTGTCCATAATGGCGAACAGCACTTTGGCGTGGAAGGAAAAATCCGACTAAGTCCCCGGCTCTGGCGCGACGACACTAGAGCCATGGCACAAAGGAGGATAACCATCATGGTACGACAACTACTGGTATGGATGCTGCTGTTAATGATTTGGGGGTGTGCAGGCTATCGAGAAGAAACCAAACGGTACCACCTTCCTGCCGGAGAGGGTCTGATGATGAACGAGGTTGCGGTAAACGGATCTAAAGAAGATCTTTGGCGGGCAACCTTGGGGTGGGTGGAGCAACGTTTTTATAGTGAAACCATGACCATGGAGAAGCAAGACCGCGATCAGGGGATGCTGGTTCTGCAGGCTTTAGCCCCGGTTAGTGGGCCTCAAACAGAGGACTATTGCCATTTTAAGATGCACTTTACCATAGGTGAGAATAGCCTTAAAACTCAATTTGAAACTCTGCGCATGACCGACCAGTTTTATCCTTCCAAAAAGAACATGTCTGAATTAATAAGTTATTATACCAACCTGAACAACGATCTTAAACAAACCGTGGAAAAAAGCATGAAAAGTCAGTAAGCCTCCCGGCGTCGTCGAACTGTTCCCTTAGAAGCGAATGCCTTCTTCCAAGCGATCAAAAAGTTAAAAAAGTGAAGATAACACTTGTAATATAAGCTTTTTTTGTCTATAGTCTAGGGCTGTTATGCTAGGCCGTTACGGCAAGGAGCGTTGCATATGGACTTTTTAATGAAGTTTAAAAGAACCCACCATAATAATCAGCTTAGGGCTGCCGACGTGGGCCAAGAGGTGGTTTTAGCTGGCTGGGTAGATACCAACCGTGACCACGGCGGGTTGATTTTTGTCGACCTGCGTGATCGCTATGGCATTACCCAACTGGTGTTCGATCCTTCCTTATCCCCCCAGACCCATCACCAGGCCGAGGGGTTGCGCAGCGAATATGTCATTGTTATCCAAGGCCAGGTGATTGCCCGTCAGCCGGAGGCCGTTAATTCCAATTTAGCCACCGGCGCTATTGAAGTGCAAGTAACCGATCTGCAACTTTTAAATAAATCTAAAACGCCGCCGTTTCTACTGAATGATGAAATCGAGGTGGCCGAGGAAATCAGGCTACGCCATCGTTATCTCGATCTTCGGCGGTTGCACATGCAGCATAATTTGCGCTTTCGGCACAATGTGCTAAAAGCGGTCCGTTCCTATTTGGACCAGGAACAATTCTTGGAGGTGGAAACACCGTACCTGCTTAAAAGCACGCCCGAAGGAGCGCGCGATTATATCGTGCCTTCGCGCATTTACCCGGGTCATTGCTTCGCTTTGCCTCAGTCCCCGCAGATGTTGAAACAGATCCTGATGGTAGCTGGTTGCGATCGTTACTACCAGATTGCCCGCTGCTTTCGCGATGAAGATTTACGGGCTGACCGTCAGCCTGAATTCACTCAAATTGATATGGAAATGTCTTTTGTGGGCCTGGAAGAACTCTTAACCACCACGGAAGGCATGATGGCGGAAATTTTTAATACCTTGGGATTGACGGGTGCGAAGCAACCTCTGCCCAGAATAACGTATGCTGAAGCCATGGAACGTTTTGGTTCCGATAAACCAGACCAACGTTTCGGTTTGGAATTAAAAAATATTACCGATTTGGCCGGCCAGGCTGATTTTAAAGTATTTAAAGAGGTGGCTGACCAGGGTGGACTGATCAAAGGGCTTTGTGTCCCCCAGGGCGCGTCCTTTTCAAGAACAGAGATTGATAACTTGATTGCCCAAGCTCAGAAATTTGGGGCTAAGGGGATGGCTTGGTTCAAAGTGACCGACCAAGGGTTGGAATCGAATTTGACCAAATATTTTAAAGACGATCTTTTACAACGCATTCAGGAACGCCTGCAAGGGCAAACTGGAGACTTGCTTATTTTTATTGCTGACCGTCCGGCGATAACCAATGAGGTACTCGGCCGGATACGGTTGATGTTGGGGCAAAAACTCAACCTTATTCCCGAGAAAACCATGCATCTAGCCTGGGTGGTGGATTTTCCTTTGTTTAAATATGATGAGCTGCATCGGCGTTGGGCACCGGAACACCACCCCTTTACTGCGCCTCACCCTGAAGATCTGGAGCTGCTCGACACGGATCCGGGCAAAGCCCGGTCCTTGAGTTTTGATTTGGTCCTCAATGGCTGTGAAATTGCGTCGGGCAGTATCCGCATCCATCGCAGTGACCTGCAAGCCAAACTTTTCAATATTATTGGCATCACCCCGGAAGAAGCGGCGCTTAAATTCGGTTTTTTACTGGAAGCCTTTGAGTATGGCGCCCCGCCTCATGGCGGTTTGGCTGTTGGCCTGGACCGGCTGGTTATGCTGCTGTTAGGCGAACAGACTATTCGCGATGTCATTGCTTTTCCTAAGACTCAAAAAGCTCAAGATTTGATGTCCGGTGCACCGACGGCGATCCAACCGGAGCAATTGCAAGAGCTCCATATTAAAGTTATGGAAGCATTATGACGATTTTAATTCAATGATGGTAAAATGCTTTGAATTTCAGCATTTGGAATTTTTGGGGTAATGCTTGACAAACGTAAAGCTGTCATGATAATTTACAAAAAATAGAACAGCAAGATTAAGGAGACTGGGGCGTGCCTAAAAAGGTCATCGGTTTTTTAGCGATTATAGCAATCTTGACCATGACCACAGGATGGGCGGAAGACAGAGGCCCCATTATTGCCAATAATATTCTCGGTGGTGCTGGTGCTGGCACCGTGGTGGGTTTCACAGCAGGCCTGTGGGCTTACGGTGCGGACCATCACGCCGATCCAAAAGTTTTTTTAACCAGCAGTGTTTACGGATTTTTAACAGGTGCTGTGGTGGGTACTGGTATTGGCTTTTATGAAATAAGCACCGGTAGCACAGGTACTGGTTTTACCTTCTCCGAATACATTATGGGAGGAACAGGCCTGGGCGCTATGTTGGGGCTGGTGGTGGCCATCATTCCGTTTACGGATAATGGTCAATGGGAGAATTTTACCATTGGTGCCGGTGTAGGTGGATTAATCGGCGGTGCCTTTGGTTTAGGTTTTGCGATTCTGGATATTAATTCCCGCACGGCCCAAGGCGATGTCCTGCTATCCGGTCAAGTGGGTATTTATCCTGAGGTTAAGCTGTTAAAAGATAGTCCCAGTGAAGAATCAACCACGTACGGGGAACCGTTACTCAGTTGTCGGCTGGTTAAGTTAATGTTCTAGAGGGTTAGGCTATGCCGACGGGTGGTTCCCACTAAAAACCACCCTAATTTGGAAGGAGGTGAATTAATGAAAATCCAAGCAACAATGAAGACAACAATGGCATTTGTTTTGGTCTGCGGACTTATGGTGACTGTTGGTTGCGGCGGTAAAAAAGAAGTGGTGCCGGAACCGACCCCTATGGCTGTTGTACCGGAACCAACTCCGGAACCAACTCCGGAAATGCAGCGTTATGTAGTCGTTCCTGGGGACACATTATGGGGCATTTCAGGGATGGCGGATATCTATGGCGATAATTTCCAGTGGCCATTGATTTTCAAAGCCAACCGCGATCAGATCGAAGATCCTGATATTATCCAAGTGGATCAAGATCTGGTGATTTCACGTGAATTTACTCCTGAAGAAGTCGAAATGGCCATCGAGAACGCCAAAAAGACGCCACGTTATGTTCGTCACAAAAAACCGCGTAGACAGTTGCCAATCGAGTATTAATTGACGCGTATTAAGGGACCTCTGAAAAGAGGTCCCTTTTTAATTTGCAGAACCGAGGTGTGATCCTTTTCGTTTCTATGAAATCAATATCTGAAGATTATTTCTTTTCATCGGGCGGTCCAAACAACGCCTCTACATGTCCTGATCGTCCTGTCATGTTCGGTTGCTCTTACCTCCAGTCTTTGCAACTACTGCCTATGTTTCAAAGGAACAAATCATGGCAGTTTTAATCACCAATCAAACAGATAATCCCAAATTAAATCTTACAGCTATTAAAAAATTTGTCCACTGTTGCTTGAAAATGCTCAAGCTGGAAAAAGCTGAAGTCTCCATTATGTTTACTGATGACCAAACAATTAAAGCATTGAATCAGCGCTACCGGCACGAGGCTAAAGCTACGGATATCCTTTCTTTCGGCATGCGGGAACATCGTCATCCCGAAGATCCTTTGCCGCCTCATCGAGAATTGCTCGGTGATTTGGTGATATCGATGGACCATATTTTAAAGCAAGCCCAAGAACGCAGTGTCTCTTGGGAAGAGGAATTGGTGTTTATTATCAGTCACGGCTTGTTACATCTTATCGGCTATGATCATGCGTCCTTATTGGAGAAAAAGCGCATGGAGACGCAACAAACAGTACTTCTAAACGCCTGCCGACACGTCCCCAAGATAAGGTCGTCCAAGCCAGCACAAAAATCATTTTCTGAGTCAAGGTAAGGAGCTGTAGTGGACAACGTTGTGGTTATGGAAGCTTTGAGTTTGATTTTTCTATTTTTCCTTTCCGGGTTATTTTCCAGTAGCGAAACCGCCCTGATGGGTTTGGGCCGATCCCGACTGGCCCGGGCCATCGACCGTGGGGGCGCCAAGGCCAAGGCCTTGGAAGTATGGCGCGATAATCCCAACCGTGTGCTGACTACAATTTTAATTTTGAATAATGCCATTAATATTACGGCCACGACCGTAGCCACTTTTTTTGCCTTCCATTTAGCGGAGACCCTTAACTTTAACCGGGCTCAGATGGGGGCTTTGGTTGCGGCAGTGGTGACCATCATAATTATCGTATTCGGAGAAGTCACGCCCAAAATTTTAGCTATCCATAAATCTGAAAACATCTCACTGGCGCTCATCCAGCCGCTGGTGTTCCTGGAAAAAATTTTACGGCCTCTCAGCCGGATTCTGGTGGCTGTATCCAACCTTCTGCTAAAGCCCTTTGGTTTACAAGCCAAAGGTGCGGTCCCTATGATCACAGAAGAGGAAATTCATGCCCTGATCCAAATTGGCGCGGACGAAGGGATCATTGAAGATCAAGAACATCAGATGATTCATGGTGTGATCCAATTGGGTGAAACGCAGGTCCGGGAAGTGATGATACCCCGGACGGAAATGGAATGCATTAATGCCCGCGACAAGATGGAAGAAATCATCGACCTGATTATTCAAACCGGGTATTCACGCATGCCCGTTTACCGGGAAAGTGTCGACAACATTATCGGTGTGATCTACACCAAGGATATTATCTCTATATTGCAAAACCGCGAACTGATCGTTCTGGAAGATATTTTGCGCCAGCCCTATTTTATACCGGAGACCAAAAAGATCGATGAGTTGCTCCACGAATTTCAGCGCGGCAAACTGCATTTGGCTATCGTGGTGGATGAATATGGAGGCACTTCCGGGCTGGTGACTTTGGAGGATTTGATCGAAGAAATTGTCGGTGAAATCAGGGATGAATATGATATTGAGGAAAAACGGATAGACCAATTGGGGCCTTATACCTGGGTGGTGGATGCCCAGACTGATGTTAAGGAAATCAATGAAGCCTTGGAAACGGCGATTCCAGATATGAAGGACTTGAATACCATCGGTGGCTACCTTATCCATCTATTGGGGCATTTGCCCACTAAGGGAGAGGAAATTATTGAGGATGACTTGAAATTTACGGTCTTGGCTGCCAGTTCCAGAAAGGTAGACCGTATCCAGCTCCAACGCTTGAAGAACCCCGATCAGGAAAAGACCATTTAATATGTCTTAGGCAATTTCTCGCATTTTAAAGACTTTGTCGCAATTGGATTTTGTTCTCGTCATCCCATTATGTTCTTAAAGTGCTTTGCAATACTAACATTCATCTCATGTCCATCCCTGAAACGGTCTCCAGAAAAGCTTTTAAAATAAAGGCGCTGGATCTTCGACTTTTGCCTGCGACGTTATGACGATAAAACCCATTATGACACAGTCTCTTAATGCGGGGAGGAAGCGACAACTGTTTATTTAAAGAATCTACTGCTGGCCGCGAGTGATTTGCAAGAGGGGATACCTTCCAAAAATGCTTAATTCATAAGCCTTTTTTAAAAAAAATCTTGACTTTGCCAAAAAAAGCAACTAAACTTATTTAAAATCTAGTGTTCATTACAAGCATAGGGGGCAACTAATGGCAGGATTTATTCAAGATTATGTAGCTACAGCAAAAAATATCATTGTTAAACCTTTCGATTTCTTCAAAGAAATGCCGACAACCGGTGGGTATAAAGATCCACTGATTTTTGCGGTCATTACGGCTGTGGTGATGGGCATCGGCCTGACGGTTATAACTTTGGGTGTAGGATTTTTGGCCATTATTTTTGCGCCTTTAGCGATCGTCATCAGTTTGTTCCTGGCGGCATTGCTTCTATTGTTGTGCAGCAAAATTGTAGGGGGGCAAGGTAGTTATGAAGCCACCCTGCGAGTAGCAGCTTATGCCAACATTGTTAATTTGATTGGCTGGATTCCCATTGTGTCCATACTCGGCTCCCTCTATGGCTTGTTCCTTACTTATTTGGGAATTAAAGAAGTTCATAAACTTACCACTGGCAAAGCGATTATTGCAGTAGCCCTTTCAATGGTTATTGTATTTGTGATCGTCATTCTTCTGGCCGTTATTGGGATTGGCATCACCGGTTATGTACCGCCAGCGGGCTGAGGTTTGCTGGTTGAGCTATTTTAAACTTTTCATGAGGTAAAAACCACGCTCTTGTCCGAGGGCGTGGTTTTTGTTTCGCGAACATGAACCCTCAGAGACGGGCTAAAAATTTTGAGCCCCTACCTACAGGGTGAAAAAATGATCATCTTCATTCTTTCGAAACAAAATACCGCGCAGCAAGCTGCCCGGTATTTTGTTTTTTAAGCAAAGCTCAGGTTGTCAAGCCGACAGATTGCTTCCCCAAAGGCAGACCATGGTCAACCCTATGTCTTTACCAGGCAGGTTAAGGAAGGCGTTCGCGTGTATTTCCGATCCTCTTCATTGATATTAAGAAGTTATGATTATGCAGAGGCAGACCGTCTTTTAGTTCTGTTTACGAAAGAGACCGGTAAACGCCGGGCTGTGGCCAAAGGGGTAAGAAAAAGTAAAAGTAAATTAGCCGGCTGTCTTAATTTACTGACCCTGGCGGATGTGCAATTTTATGGCCGCGAGCATCAGGCCTTGGTCCGCATTATTCAAGCCCAAGTCACCACGGCTTATCCCCGTCTGAAAAAAAACCTGGAAGCCTTGGCTCAAGCCAGCCGGATCACGGAACTGGTGGACAGCGTCACGCAGGATCATCAACCCCTGCCGGAACTTTTTCAGCTTGTCACTCAGAGCTTGGCACTGCTCGAAGCGGGAGTGCCTTCCCGGCAGTTGGCCATTTGGTTTGAGCTCTGTTTTTGGCAACAATTGGGATTTGGGCTGAATCTGGATGCTTGCTATCAATGTAAAGCCGAAGATGAAAAGATGTCATTTGACCTTGAAGCCGGCGGTTTGGTCTGCCATAATTGCAGTCCCCATGGGTCGACATGGGTTTCCCTGGGGGCGAGACGGTTAATGAAAAAATTGACCACCATGAATCCCCTTCATTTTAATAGAGTGCAGATTCAACCCCGCATGGAAAAGGAAATTCGAGCTATTTTGGATAAGGTCATTTATTATCATTTGGGCAGGCCGTTAAAAAGCGACGGCTTCAAGACGGCGGTGGATAAATTGACGACCTTGCTGGTGTGAGGAGTGGGCATGACATTTCAGGATATTATTCAAACGTTACAACACTTTTGGGCCGAACAAGGATGCTTGGTGGTTCAGCCTTATGATTTGGAAAAAGGGGCATCCACCTTCAACCCGGCGACCTTTTTGCGGGTATTGGGGCCGGAACCATGGGCGTCGGCCAATGTGGAACCCTGTCGGCGTCCTAAGGATGGGCGCTATGGCGACAATCCTAATCGTGGCCAACACTATTTTCAGTTTCAAGTGATTATGAAACCAGCACCTTCCAATAGTCAGGCGTTGTATCGGGCCAGTTTGAAGGCTTTGGGATTGGCCATTGAAGACCATGACATTCGTTTCACTGAAGATGATTGGGAATCGCCCACTCTGGGTGCTGGCGGTTTGGGATGGCAGGTATGGCTGGATGGACTGGAGATTACCCAGTTTACCTATTTTCAGCAAATGGGCTCCATGGAGTTGAATCCCATCACCTTGGAAATCACCTATGGCCTGGAGCGGATCGCCATGTTCCTCCAACAGGTCAACTCCATGTTTGCTATTGAATGGGGCAAGGGCATTAGTTATGGGGATTTGTATCATGCCAATGAGGTGCAATGGTCGCGGTTTAATTTTGAGGCCTCCGATCCCCAAGTCCTCTTCCAGGGATTTGCCAGTATGGAGAACGAGACTATGCGTTTGATTGAAGCAGGATTAGTCTTGCCGGCCTATGACCATTTGGTGAAAAGTTCCCACCTGTTTAATCTTCTTGATGCCCGCGGTGCCATCTCGGTGACCGAAAGAGTGGGGTATATTACCCGTCTTCGCAATCTAGCCAAGCGTTGTGCCCAGGCTTACATTGATCATCGTGAAGCCTTGGGCTATCCGCTGCTTAAAAATAAATAGGCTCTGTTGCCGAATAACTACTATTTAGCATCCATACCCATATCGGATACAAGCAGCCGTAAAGGATGCAAAGTTAAAGATAGGAATATGGTTTGTCTTCCTTTGTAATCTACTTTAAGGGTAAGAGCTAAAAATTTCGAGCTCCTACCTTCCACAAGGCTGGAAGTTAAGGAAATTATTTCGCAAAAAACGTAGATTTTGGAGACACAAACCAAATAACCTGATCATGAGGAAAAAGTGATGAACAAACAGGACTTACTTTTTGAAATTGGCTGTGAAGAACTTCCGGTCACCTATATCAGGCCGGCTTTGGCCCAGATGAAAGCCCATCTGGGTAAAGCCCTGATCGAGCACCGTTTGGGGTTTGAAAGCATAACCGCCGAGGCCACGCCCAGACGTCTGGTGCTCATGGTCCGAGGGCTCGATGTTCAACAACCAGACCGCATCAAGGAAGTTTTAGGTCCCAAACAGACTATTGCTTTTCAAGCCGACGGTCAACTCAGCCCTGCAGGTCAAGGGTTTTGTAAGAAGGCCGGACTCGCCCTCTCTCAACTGCAAATTAAAAACGAACGATTATACGCCGAAGTGGAAGAAAAGGGGCAGCCTACCCTGGAGCTCCTGCCACCCTTGTTGAATGGGGTCATTAAACAAATTACTTTTCCCAAATCGATGCGCTGGGAAGCTTCGGGGGACAGGTTTGCCAGACCGGTACGCTGGTTATTGGCCTTGTTGGGGGAGGAGGTGGTGCCGGTGGCTTTTGCGGATGTCTTTGCAGGCAGGATCACACAAGGTCATCCCTTGTTGGCAGCCCCCTTGGATGCGATTGCCAATAGGGCACATTATTTAGAGACTATGGATCATAGCTATGTCTTGCTCTCCAGCGAGAAACGCAAAGAACATATCCGAGAGCTTTTACATCAGGAAGCGGCCCAATGGCAAGGCGCGCTGGTGGAAGATGAGGAGTTGCTGGAAATGGTCTGCCTAATGACCGAATGGCCGGGCGCAGTGGTAGGTCATATTGACGCCTCTTTTATGGCTATGCCCAAAGAGATTATCACCACGGCCATGCGCGAGCACCAACGTTATTTTGCGATGGAAAAAGCGGACAACAGCCTGTTGCCCAACTTTATTATGATTCATGACAACCCCTTTGGCCAAGCCGGCCGCATGCAACCAGGGTGTGAAAATGTGTTGCGAGCTCGTCTTAAGGATGCAGAATTTTTTTATAAGGAAGACCTGAAGGTGCCCCTGGAGGATCGGGTGGCACAACTGGACCGGGTATTGTGGATCAAAGGGCTGGGACATTTGTTGGATAAAACCAACCGTTTGGAAAGACTAAGCGCCTACCTGGCGGAGCAACTGGAACCCTCCAGTCAAGCTGATGCGGTCGCCGCAGCCCATTTGTGTAAAGCCGACCTGATTACCAATATGATTCAGGAAAAAGAGTACAATGGGTTACAAGGTTATATGGGCGGACACTATGCTTTGAAGCAAGGTGCAAGACCGGAGGTGGCCTTGGCCATCGAGGAACATTATTTGCCCCGCGGGGCTGTGGATCAGTTGCCGCAAAGCCCTGCCGGTCGCCTCTTGGCCCTGGCTGAACGTTTGGATAATCTGGTGGGCTGCTGGGGTGCTGGCTTTGCACCGACTGGGACCAAAGATCCTTATGCGCTGAGGCGCGCGGCGCAAGGCTTGATCGCTATTTCCTTGCAGGCTGGGTATCATTATTCACTGCGTCAGGCGCTAAGCACAGCTATTGCAGCTTTTAGCCAATTTGAGCCGCAGCACCTGGAAATACTGGAGGGTTTAAAAGCTTTCATTCAAGGACGGTTGGAAACCGAGCTCGCCAACCGTCAACTGCCGCCTGATCTCATTCAAGCAGTGCTCGGGGTTTGGTGGGATGATATGACCGCCGTGGTGCAGAAAGCCGAAGCTTTTCAGGCCATAAGACAGAATGATTCGTTTAATGAGACAGTGGTGTCCTTTTCCCGTGTGGTCAATATTCTGCCCAAAAGTGTTGGACGGGTGGTTTCTCCCGAACAAGAGCCGCTGCCGGTATCGCCCGATCTTTTTCAAGCGCCCATTGAAAAGGACTTATATGAGCACTATCAAACCGTGGGACAAGCCGTGGCAGAAATGGCAGCACAAGCGGACTATCGTTCTGGTTTTGCTGCCTTGGCGGCGCTCAAACCGGCTATTGATGGTTATTTTGATCAGGTCATGGTCATGGATCAGGATCGTGCAATCAGAACCAACCGTCTGAATTTTCTAACCAATTTAGCCGTGGTTATTTGGTCTTTGGCCGATTTTTCCAAACTGGTGATCAAAGGCTGAACCAATTAATCATGATGCCTAAAAATAAACTAAAAAGACTTGAATAGAATAGAGTCCACATGTTAAAATTGCGCGATTTTCAGGGGTAATGGCGCCCAATGGTGGCCTTTTAGCGCCTGACCAGATTAACCTAAAGAAGACCAAAAGAGGTAAGGCCTCAAAACGTAATCCTCAGCAGCGGAACAGTTCGCTCCCTACAACCAATCAAGACGCATCTTTATGGAACAACCATTCCTGTTTTTACAACAGGGAAAATACTAATTTTAAGGAAGGGGTAAATCATAGGATGGCTAAACAGGTAAAAAGCGCAGCCAGTAAGAAAAAATTTGTTTATTTTTTCGGTAACGGGAAAGCTGAAGGCAATGGTGACATGAAGGAACTCTTGGGCGGCAAAGGCGCGGGGTTGGCGGAAATGACCAACGCTGGCGTCCCGGTTCCTCCGGGGATGACCATCACCACGGAAACCTGCAATCTCTATTATGCCAATAATCGCAAAGTACCTGCGGGCTTAAATGATGAAATCAAGACCAACTTAGTCAAGATTGAAAAAGCCATGGGTAAAAAATTCGGCGACCCGAAAAGTCCGCTGCTTCTCTCCGTTCGTTCAGGCGCCAAATTTTCCATGCCCGGTATGATGGATACTATTTTAAACCTTGGGCTTAACGATGTGACTGTCCAAGGCTTGGCGGCGTCCACGGGCAATGACCGTTTTGCCTATGACAGTTACCGCCGTTTTCTGCAAATGTTCGGCAACGTGGTTCTGGAAATCGAGAAAGAAGTTTATGAGAAAGCCCTAAGTGCCAAAAAAGCCGAAGTGGGCGCTAAACTGGACACCGATCTGACGGCCGAAAATTTGAAGGATCTCATCATGGTCTTCAAAAAAATAACCCGCGATGAATCGGGTCATGATTTCCCTCAAGATCCCATGCAACAAATGTTTATGGCTCGTGATGCCGTCTTTCGCTCCTGGAACAATGATCGCGCTATTTATTACCGCAAAATGAACGATATTCCTGGTAACCTGGGTACAGGTGTTAATATTCAAGCCATGGTCTTTGGCAACATGGGCTATGATTCCGGCACGGGTGTGGGTTTTACCCGCAATCCTTCCACTGGCGAAAATATCTTTTATGGGGAATACCTTACTAATGCTCAAGGTGAAGATGTGGTTGCCGGTGTTCGTACCCCGCAGCCGATTGCCAAATTGGAAGAAGAAATGCCCAATGTCTTCAAACAGTTGCACACCATCACCAAAAAATTGGAAAAACATTACCGCGATGTTCAAGATTTCGAATTTACCATTGAAAAGGGAAAACTTTTCATGCTTCAGACCAGGACTGGCAAGAGGACGGCTGCTGCAGCGGTGCGCATTGCCGTAGAAATGGTGAAGGAAAAATTGATCACCAAAGAACAGGCCATTAAACGGGTGGAACCGTCACAATTGGATCAATTACTCCATCCTATCATTGATCCCAAGGCCAGTGTCACGGTGGTGGCCAAGGGCTTGGCGGCCTCTCCTGGAGCAGGTGCCGGCCGCGTGGTTTTCACGGCGGAAGAGGCTGTGCGTTGGGCTGAGGAAAAAGATGAGGATGTGATTCTGGTTCGTGAAGAAACGTCGCCTGATGATATCCACGGCATGGAAGTCGCCCGAGGGATCTTAACTGCTCGCGGCGGCATGACGTCGCACGCGGCGGTTGTGGCCCGCGGGATGGGCAAATGCTGCGTGGCGGGTTGCGAAGATATCCGCATCAATGAAGAAGGCAATGCTTTTGAAGCCAACGGTAAAGTTTTTCACGAAGGTGATTGGATTACCTTGGATGGTGGTACCGGCAGGGTGATTGAAGGCAAAGTGCCTACCAAGGATCCTGAATTCTCCGCTGAGTTCGACGAATTTATGGGTTGGGTGGATCAAGTGCGCAAGCTCCGGGTCCGCGCCAATGCCGATATTCCCCGTGATGCCGAACGCGCCCGTGGGTTTGGCGCCGAAGGTATTGGTCTTTGCCGTACGGAACATATGTTTTTTGCGGAAGACCGCCTGCCCCATATGCAAGCCATGATCTTGGCCAAGGACGTAGACGGCCGGCGCGTAGCTTTGGAAAAATTGCTGCCCATGCAGCGCAGTGATTTCAAAGGCTTGTTCGACAGCATGAAAGGCTATCCGGTCACCATCCGCTTGCTTGATCCGCCTCTGCATGAATTCCTGCCCAAACGCGAAGAGTTGATGGTTGAGATTGCCAGAATGGAAGTTTCCAATCCCAATGATCCGTCCTTGGCGGAAAAGAAGAGACTGCTGGAACGGGTCAGCCAACTACACGAACTCAACCCCATGCTAGGCCATCGCGGCTGCCGGTTGGGGATTGCCTATCCGGAAATCACGGAAATGCAGGTGCGGGCCATTGCGGAAGCAGCTGCTGCCTGTAATGCCGAAGGCAATCAGGTTGTGCCGGAAATCATGATTCCCCTGGTGGGCAATGTCAATGAGCTGAAAAACCAAAAAGCCCTTGCTGAAAAAGTGCTTGCTCAGGTGAAGAAGGAACAAGGAGCCAAGTTTAAATATTCCATTGGCACCATGATCGAACTGCCCCGGGCCGCGGTGACTGCCGATGAAATTGCCCAGGAAGCGGAATTCTTTTCTTTCGGTACTAACGATTTAACTCAAACCACCTTTGGATTCTCCCGTGATGACACCGGCAGAATCATTACTCAGTACATGGATGAAAAAATCATGGAGAAAGACCCTTTCCAGACTCTGGATGTCAAGGGTGTTGGCCAATTGGTACGCATGGCCGTGGACAAAGGCCGTTCTGTAAGGCCCAATATTAAATTGGGCATTTGCGGAGAACACGGCGGTGATCCGGCGTCAGTTAAATTTTGCCACCAAGTAGGCTTAGCTTATGTCTCCTGCTCGCCTTATCGGGTGCCCATTGCCCGGTTGGCAGCAGCCCATGCTGTATTGGATGAGAAGGCGGCAAATGTCGGCGCCAAGAAAAGCGTGAAAAAATCTGCAACCACGGCAAAAAAAGCCGCTAAAAAAGTGGTTAAAAAAGCAGTTAAAACCGCTAAAAAAAGCGTCAAAAAGAAATAAGGGAGTAAACTCAAAACCCTGCCATCATTTTGATGGCAGGGTTTTTTTTTACCTATTTCCTTTTACCAGGTCCACAAAATCGGCGTATTTCTGCAGTTAATAAAATCCTTCTGTTCGTTTGTAGGGAACGGTCGCGACCATTTCTTATACCAGAGGTGGGAGGGAAAGACTAGTATCTTTGCTAAAGACGTAGATCTTGGAGACACGAAATCTAGCTGCTGATTTCTTTTACCTTTGCACTTTTCCTTATTCGTGGCTAAGTCCGGGTTGGTCATGAGTCGTTAGTTCTTGTTGTTGGAAAAAATTTCAATTATAGCAACACGTTGTCCACTTTATATAACTTATATACAAGGAGATTCGGTAAGATCAAGAATATTTCTTTCTTACATTCCTGATGAAATGTCATAACGCAAGAACGAAGTAATTAACGTACACCAAGCAAGGCAAAAAATATTAAGTATTTTAGAAAGCCTTTAACTTTGCGTCTTTGGGGCTTAACCCGTAGGGTATGCATGGGAATGATATTTATTTCCGGCTTTACCGGCTTAGAACATCGGTGGGCGGCCAGGACTGTTTTTGGCCGGCGCCGGGGAAGAGGATCTGCTACTGGGGCCAGGAGAGGAGGTATTGCCCGTTTCCCCTGTTTCGCTGTCCGAGTTTACATCCGCTAAGTCAGGCGACATATTCAAGTTCAGGCCATTGCTTCCAGGCAACCCGTGGTCAGGATGAAGATCGCAATGTTGCGTAGGGGCGGTTCCGATAGCAAAGGCTCCGGTGGTTCTATATTTGCCACAGGCATCATTGGCCAGAAGACCTGAAAGTTTGCAAAAATCTACGGATTCCACGCTGTCGGGGGAGGTGAAGTTGGGAGGTGTGTGGTCCTGGTAAAGTTTGAGCATTAACTTGGTCCAAATGGGACAGGCTACCCGGCCTCCGGTTACACCGCGGCCCATACTGTTGTGGGAATCCAGACCTATCCAAACGCCGGCAACATATTCACTGGTAAAACCCAGAAACCAACCATCGGTAAAATCATTGGTGGTGCCGGTCTTACCTCCAGCCGGCGGTTTGAACCCCATACGCCGGGCTGTGTAACCCGTGCCATGATTAACAACATTTTGAAGTACATTACACATAATGCTGGCTGTAGCCTCGTCCAGCGCTTCTTCCCGCAAGGGCGTCTTGTCCTCCAGAATTCGGCCGTTGGAATCTTCCACGCGCATAATGCTGTAGGGCTCCACCCGGATGCCTCGGTTAGGAAAGGCACCATAAGCAGAGACCAGCTCCAACAAATTGACTTCCGATGCCCCCAAGGCTAGTGTCAGAAAAGGTTTGAGGGGGCTTTTAATCCCCATTAACCGGGCGGTTTTGATGACATTATTTACCCCGATTTTGTCCAGCAATTTAACGGTAACCACATTGCGTGAGTGCGTCAAAGCTGTTCGTAAGGTGGTGGGGCCGAAAAAGCGGTTGGAAAAATTTTCCGGTTTCCACACTTTGCCCAGATCATCTTTGAATACCACGGGGGTATCTAAAATAATATCAGCCTGGGTATAGCCCTGTTTGAAAGCCGTTGCATAGACAAAGGGTTTGAAGGCTGACCCGGGCTGACGCTCGGCCTGAACGGCGCGATTGAATTTGCTCTCTTGGAAATCGCGGCCGCCTATCAATGCTTTGATTTCTCCAGTGGCAGGTTCAATCAGGACCAAGGCACATTGGACGGTTTCCGGGGTTTGCCCAGGGGTGTTTTGTAAATGTGGTTTAATAATGGCTTCTGCATCCAAGATGCCCTCATTCATGGCATCTTGGGCCATCCGTTGCATATTTAGATCGAGCGTGGTGAACACTTTTAAGCCGGAACGGTAAATGGCGTTGCTGCCATAGCGTTCTTCCAGCTGCTGGCGCACATATTCGACAAAATAAGGTGCATCGGAAACATCCACTGACGATAAAGTGAGTGGCGTATTCTTGGCTTGAATAGCTTCTTCCTGGGAAATGTAGCCCAACCGTTGCATCTGGGTAAGCACCAAATTACGCCGTTTCAAAGCCCGGTCTGGATAGCGATAAGGATTATAGCCGTTGGGTGCCCGCGGCAGTCCGGCAATTAGTGCGGCTTCAGGCAAGTTGAGATCTTTGGCATGTTTGCCAAAATATTTTCTGGCCGCGGCTTCGATACCGTAGGCGCCACTTCCCAAATATATCTGGTTCAAATACATTTCCAAAATTTCCCGTTTGGTATAGGTGCGTTCGATTTGAAAAGCCAGTAAAATTTCCTTGATTTTGCGCTCAATGGTTTTTTCCCTGGTTAGAAACATGTTCCTGGGAAGTTGCATGGTAATCGTAGAGAAGCCCTGACTGTAACTGCCGCGCACAATGTTGGTAATGGCCGAGCGGATAACACCACCGAAATCAACGCCGAAGTGGTGATAAAAATTATTGTCTTCAATGGCAATAATGGCATTTTTCATATTATCCGGGACATCATCCATACTGATGAGCGTGCGCTTTTCGGAAAAAAGCTCTGTAATCAATTGACCATGGCAGTCATAGATTTTGGTGGAGAGGGAAGGTTTATAAGCTTTGAGATCGGAGACCAGGGGGATTTCACCCAAATAGGTGACAATGATCCCAAACCCAATACCTGCCAGGATGCTGCCACCGAGGAAAATAAGAAGAATTAAAATCCTTTTAAAGGTCCAGCGTCCATTTTGATCGTTTGTAGGTGGTCGCTTAAAAGAAGGTTTGGAGCCTCTTAAGTAATCCAAATCATCTCCGGAAAAGGAGCGGTCGTTATCTTGGGGAGTTAAATCGGAACCCATGGGTAATACAAATCCTCCATAAAAAATAATCGTGGTTATTTTAGCATAAAAAGACCATCGCCTATAGTAAAAGGAAAATATTTTAACATGCCATGGCCAATGCTGGATAGGAACCCTTGCACTGGCTTAAACGCCAACAAAATAGCGGTTATAATGCTTAATCATATAACCAAATTGGTTAGATTGAAATGATACAGGGGTGACTTGTGATTTTTAATGCTTCTGCACCAATAGGCGCGGCTTGGTTGGCGCGAATTAGACGGACCATGCATGCGACTGATGTCCGATTTTTGCATTGAAAAACCAATCCGCCAATGCTAGAGTAAGCCAACATTTTTTGGTCACCACCAAATAGGCCAAGGTAAAAAAATAACAGCTTCACAACCATTTCCAGACGTCTTCAGATTGCCCCGGCCTTGGCAAGGGGAACTTTTACATCAGGAGTTAATGCCATTGTCAACCAATGCCACCTTATCGCTGATAAAACAACATACCTCGGAAATTATAGGGGAACAAGAATTATTAGAAAAATTAGACACCAAACGGCCGTTAAAAGTTAAATATGGCGCCGATCCTTCGGCGCCGGATATTCATCTTGGTCATACAGTAGTGTTAAGAAAACTGCGACAGCTCCAAGACTTGGGTCATCATATCCAATTTTTAATCGGTGATTTTACCGCCATGATTGGTGATCCTACCGGCCGTTCGACTACCCGTCCTGCACTTTCACCTGAACAGATAAAACAAAACGCCCGGACTTATCAGGAACAAGTGTTTAAAATTCTCGATCCCCAAAAGACGGAAATCGTTTACAACAGTACCTGGTGTCAAGGCATGGCCTTTGCGGATGTCATCAAACTGGCTGCCCGTTATACCGTGGCCAGAATCATGGAGCGCGATGATTTTGAAAAACGCTTTAAAGAAGGTCGTCCTATTGGCGTCCATGAGTTCCTTTATCCCCTCATTCAAGGATATGATTCGGTGGTGTTAAAATCAGATATTGAACTATGCGGTACTGATCAACTATTCAATTGCCTGGTGGCCCGGTCATTGCAACAGGAGGAAGGTCAAGCACCGGAAGTTATTATTGCCATGCCCCTGTTGGAAGGATTGGATGGCGTGCAGAAAATGTCCAAAAGTTTAGGCAACTACGTCGGGGTTACTGAAGCCCCCAAAGAAATGTTTGGAAAAATAATGAGCATTCCCGACACCTTGATGCTCAAATATTATGAATTATTGACCGATTTGGGTCAAGACGATTTGGAGTCGGTTCAAAAGCAATTCCATCAAAATTTGGTCCATCCCCGCGACTTAAAAGCACGGCTGGCCCACCAATTGGTCAGTCAATATCATTCCACCCAAAAAGCAGATCAAGCTCAAGAGGAATTCGACCGAATCTTTAAGAACAGTGGGTTGCCCGATGAAATGGACGAATTTTTAATTTCTTTAGCAGATTTAAAAGATGGAAAAATATGGTTGATAAAGCTGCTTTCTATGACTAAATTGGTTTCCAGCAATGGAGAAGCCCAACGCATGATTCAACAAGGAGCAGTACAAATCAGTCAAAAAAAATGTAATGACAAAAATGCTGATATTTTAATCGAAGACGGTATGATCCTGCAAGTAGGAAAAAGAAAGTTTGTTCGACTTAGGTTATCTCAATGATTTTAACTTTTTTTTAAATGTACAAATTAATTGCTAAAACATTTAATGTAAAGTTGACAAAATAATTAATGCCTGTAATAATGATGTATAACCTAGCCAAACTAATCAAAGTAGGTGCCAATGATGAAAGAGAAACTAATAGGGATTGGTGCTACCGCGAAACTTAGTGGTCTTTCGGAGAGAACCTTGCGTTATTGGGAAAGTCTTGGATTGATCACTCCAGTTCGTGTCCCCTCAGGTCATCGCAAATACAGTAAAACCATGGTAAAGAAAATCATTACCTTAAAAGAAACACTGGAAAAGAATAATTTAAGAATCAATGATTTGTTAACCTCCTCCGCCTTTTTAGAGGATGAAACCTTAAAGAAGAAAGTCAAGGAAACCAGCCAATTCAGTGTTTCTCAGGATATCGAAGATAGTTACGCCGACTCCAAAGGCGCCCAACGCGTCCATCCACTGACTAATTTGCCTGATCCCTTTTTTATCCAACAAGAGATTGATCGACGCCTATCGGAAGGCACAAAAACAGCGATTTGCTATATTGATTTGGATAATTTTCGTGCTTATAACCTTAGATATGGTTATCAACGGGGTGATAAGCTATTAAAATTCACAGCTTTAATTATTTTTGATGTGACCAGGGATTATGGCAATGCCAATGACGTAGTTGGTCATCTGGGTGGGGACAATTTCGTCATTATTACCTCACCGGAAAAATATCCTTTGGTATGTTCTAAGTTAATTGAAAATTTCGACAAATTGATTTCACAGCAATATGACAGAGAAGACCGGAAAAATAGTTACATTATAAATATAAATCGTAAAGGTGAAGTACTCAAGTATCCCATTATGCCACTAACGGTTTCTGTGGTGACCAATGAAAGGCGAAATTTGGCGCACTATGCTCAAATTGATGATATTGCCAATGAATTAAAGCAATATGCCCAAACAATGAAAAAAAGTGATTTTGTAGTGGACAAACGGGCATCCTAAGAAAAAGAGAAACAAAAAGGGACCGTCCTATGCTGGGACGGTCCCTTTTTTATTGAAAAAAATAGGGAGCAAGGCTGGTGCCGGAGGACGGACTCGAACCGTCATGCCCCAGAGGGCGGAGGATTTTGAGTCCCCTGCGTCTACCAATTTCACCACTCCGGCACGGAGCTAGATCATAAGAAAAAACTTAAACTTTGTCAATAGCCAATCATGAGCTCGTCTGGGCTTGTGTTCCGACGCGAGCCGAGAAGAGTGTTTTGGCTTGAAATTGCTTGCTTTTCCAGTGACGGAGTTTTACCTTGACACTAGGTAAAGGCCGGTGATAGAGTGAACCAATATAATAGGTTTTTTGTGCAATTATTAGGGGCAGGTTAGTCCATGGAAAAAAAATCGCTGGCAAGTTCAGCATTTATGGCGTTAAAAGACGGACAGTTGGAAGACGCTATAAAATACTACCAACAATATTTCCAAGCCAATCCAACCGATGCCAGTCCACTGACGATGGCGGGTTATTGCTACGGGAAATTGGGGAAAGTATCTGAGGCTCTAAAACATTACCGCCATGCCCTGCTTATTAGTAAAAAACAGCATTTAACTTCAAAAATCGAGGCCATTCAAAAGGCCATGATTCGTTTGGATCCTGATAGCGTGGGCGATTTTGAAGCTGAACTTCAAGCCCTGCCGGATAAACAGGGCGAAGAAACAGCGGAAATTAAGTCCCTCAAACAGACCATTGAGAAAGATGCCAAAGATCAGGAAACCCTGCAACAGTTGGCTCAATTATTGGAAAAGCAGCAGCTGATGGGCGAAGCCGCCAAATATTACCTGGCTCTAGGCAACTTGTTTTACAGTGCTAAAGCTTTTGACAAAGCTGTTACCCTATTTCAACATATTCTTCAAATCAAACCAACCTTTATTCATGCCCATATTGCCTTGGCCGAAACCTTTGCTAAACAAGGGTCGGATTCAGATGCTAAAAAAGAGTATCTCTATGCTGCGGAACAGCTCATCAGAAATGGTGATCTGGAAAGAGGCAAAGTTTTTGCTCAGAAGGCTATTCAATTAAAAAGTATCGAAGCCCATTATTATCTGGGATTGGTGTTTTTGCAGGAGCAAAATCACGCAGAAGCCATCCAGGAATTTGAAACCCTTTTAAAATTTAAGGTTAATCACCAGGGCGGATTGACTTTTCTGGCACAACTGTACCAGCAAGCCAATCGTTCGGAAGAGGCCACAGGACTTTATGAGCGTTTGCTGAAAGTGGACAATAAAAATCCCGAGCTTTTGGAAACTTGGGCGTACACAGCCAAAGCACAGGGCGATACTACCAAGGCTTGCGAGAAATTCACTCAAGCCATGGATGCATTTGCTGGGGAAGAATTATGGGAAAACGCGGCTGTCTGCGCTACCCAGGCCATCGCGCTCAACAGCACCAATCAGGAATTGTATCTGAAATTGGCCGACGCTTCCTATAATGCAGGCTTGGAAAATCAGGCAGCAGAGGCTTGTCTGGCCCTGGCTGGAGTGTTGGAGTCCATGGGTAAGACCGATGCAGCAGCGCAAATGCGGTCCAAGGCAAAAGAAATCACGGGCGGCGAAGTTAATCAAGAGACACCACCAGCACAGGAGGCACCGCCACCCCTATCATCAATGCCCCCCGAAGAGGAGCCACCCTTGGCGCCTACCCTGGAGCCGGAATCTGTCCCAGCTCCAGCGCCGCCAGCTCCGGTGACTCCGGTGGATAGTGAAACTAATATGCAGATGATGATGAATATCGCCGGCACCTATATTCAACAAGGATCGCTGGATGAAGCCATAGAAATTTATCAAAAAATATTAAAAACAGATCCACAAAATGAAACCGTTAAGAGTGCTTTAACCAGGGTATACGCAATGTTCGCGGGTATTAATCCTGAAACCGCCGTGGCGCGTAAAAGCAATCATCAGGAAAGAGAGATCGACGACCAGCAAGTGCAGCGGGAAGCAAGGGAAAAAGCCCAACATGAGGCCAAAATCAGGTCTCAACGACTGTCCGGAAAGGAAAGTGCTGCTGCTACAAAAAATGAGAATTCAAAAGCCGGAGGGTTTCAGACCTTGGGCCATGATAAAGAGGATGAAATCGACGGAGACAGTCAGGATGAATTCATGACGGTCACGGTCGCGGAAATTTATACCAAGCAAGGCTTGCTCAACGAGGCATTGAAAATTTATCAAAAAATCCTTGAGATTGAACCGGGTAATCAAGAAGCCAAGTTGAAAAAAGAGGAATTGGAAAGTAAAATGGCGGAGCAGGAGCGGGTGCGCAAGCAGTCGGAAGTTGCTTTGCAGGAAAAAAACGCGGCGGATAAAAAAGCGGCGGAAGCCAAGGTCGCTGCGGAAAAGAAGGCCTTGGAAGAAAAAGCGGCTGCTGAACAAAAGGCCAAAGCACAAAAGACGGAATCTGCCGGCAAGACTGATCAAAGTAGCAAACCAAGTCAGAGCAAGTCATCCGATGATGACCAGGAACCGCCCCCTAAACGACGGGGTCGTGTATCCTATGTATAACTAAGGAGGTTTTCCCTTGAGTTACGAAGCCTTTTTTGGGCTGAATGAGCAACCTTTTTCCAACGCCCCTGAATCGCGATTTTTTTACGAGAGCCGACAGCACTCGGAAGCTCTGGTTCGTTTGATGCATTGCATCAGCACCATGAAAGGGTTGGCCGTCATGGTCGGGGAGATTGGCTGCGGAAAAACCCTGTTAGCTAGAAAATTATTGGAGACGCTGGAGAACGATAACCAGTATGAAGCTGCTTTGTTGGTAATCGTCCATTCGGAGATCACCGCGGAATGGTTGCTGAAAAAAATCGCCTCCCAGTTGGGTGTGGCCGAACCGGGTGACAAGAAAGCAGTCATCCTACCGCAACTCTACGAACGCTTGATGGAGATCTACGAGCAAGGAAAAAAAGCCGTGGTCATTATTGATGAGGCCAACATGCTTATTACCCGGCAAATATTTGAGGAATTCAGAGGGCTATTAAATCTGGAAGCACCTGGGCAAAAATTATTGTCCATCTGTTTGATCGGGCTGCCTGAACTGGAACAAAACATTGCTCTTGATCCGCCCCTGCAACAACGGATCGCTTTGAAGTTCACCTTGCAAAGCCTGCAGGAAAAGGATGTCATTGAATACATACGCCATCGGATCACAGTCAGCGGCAATCCCAAAGATTTATTCACCCCGGAGGCGTTTAAGCAAATATTCCTTTTTTCCAAAGGTATCCCCCGCTTGATTAATACTGTTTGCGATAACTGTTTGCTGGAAAGTTTCCTGATGAAAAAGGAAATTGTGGATGAAGCTGTCGTGGAGGGTGTGGGGAACGACCTGGGCCTTAAAGTGGATGTTTAAACTTACTGGAGACAACCTCGGGAATAAAATAAGACCATTGTAATGGTGTTTCGCAACTGGTAAAAAAATCTTGACATAAAAAAAAGCCTTGCGTATTATATCCGCCTACAGATGCGGGAATAGCTCAGTGGTAGAGCGCTACCTTGCCAAGGTAGATGTCGTGGGTTCGATCCCCATTTCCCGCTCCAACGTCTACGTCACTGCCGGTATCCAACCCGGCAGTTTCCATTTTCAAGCTTATAGCCAACGCTTCTGCCAGTCCGGGAAAATGGCGGTAACAGTGGTGGTCTCTTCGGCAGTTAAGGCGGCATCGCCAAGTGGTAAGGCTAGGGTCTGCAAAATCCTCATCCTCGGTTCGATTCCGAGTGCCGCCTCCAAATTATCCTATTTAATACCTCGGCTGGCTGGTTCTGTGACAGCCGGCCAAGCTAAAGTATCGATGGTGCAAAAATAAAACTTGCATAGCGCTTTCTTAATGCATACAATGTGAAAAATCAGAGAAAGCGGGAGCAAGAGTGAGCCAAGACCGAACGATTCTTATCGTTGACGATGAACCGGAACATTGCATGTTTGTCTCGCAGGCCCTTAAAAATGCCGGCTACACCACGGTCATTGCCAATGACGGTCCCCGCGCCATTGAATTATCAAAAAATCAAAAATTTGATCTTTTCCTCTTGGATATCCGCATGCAACCCATGGATGGTATCCAAGTCCTTCAAGAAGTTCGCAACTTGTACCCCGATGCCCAGGTGATCATGCTATCAGCTTTCGGTGATATTGACACTGCCGTTAAATGCATGAAACTGGGTGCCTATGACTTCGTAGCCAAACCGGTTAATTTGGATGAGTTAATCATCACAGTAGGCAACGCCATGAAATCTATGGCCTTGCAAAAAGAGGTGTTGACTCTACGCACCCAAATTGCATTGCAAAATAGCGCGGAGCAAATACTCGGTGAATCGCAGGAAATTTCAGAGTTGCTTAAAACCATCGAACGCATTGCCCGCCATGACATCACGGTCATGATCCGGGGGGATTCGGGCACAGGTAAGGAGTTGACTGCCCGGGCTCTGCATGTGCGTAGTAAAAGAGCTAAAGAACCCTTTATTTCCGTAGATTGTGCGGCCCTGCCCGAGAATCTGGTGGAGAGTGAACTCTTTGGTTATGAACGAGGTGCTTTTACTGGAGCCTACAGCCGCAGCATTGGCCGCTTTGAACAAGCCGGTCACGGCACGTTGTTCTTAGATGAGATCGGCAATTTGCCTGTGTCCGTACAGGTTAAGTTACTGCGAGTACTGCAAGAGAAAAAATTTTCCCGTCTTGGCGGCAAGGAAGAATTGCCCTTTAGCGGCACGGTCATTACCGCCACCAACATTCATCTTGAGAAAGCCATCCAGGAAGGCAGCTTTAGAGAAGACCTCTATTATCGGCTCAACGAATTCATATTAAGACTGCCGCCACTGCGGGAAAGAAAAGAAGATATAAAAATCCTGGTTAAAAATTTTATGGATGTGTTTAGTCACCGTTTTAATAAAGCGGTGACCGGTATTGATCCTGATGTGATGAGCTTGTTCATGAAATATCCTTGGCCCGGAAATGTGCGGGAATTAAAAAATGTCATCAAGCGGGCTGTGGTGTTGGCCGAGGATGTCATTGAGAAAAAACATTTGCCAGAAAATCTTCTGGCCACGGTGGAACCAAAGGCCGAACTTATGACCACAGCCGAGGAGGAAGCCATTGATCTGTCCAATGCTTCCCTGAAGGAAATAGTAAAGAGCAAAGTGGCGGAAGTTGAAAAAAAAGTAATCCGCCGCATACTGGAAACTTATCATTGGAATCGATCCATTACCGCTAAAAAACTCGGGATCGATTATAAAACCTTGTACAATAAAATGAAGGAATACAGTATTGAATAAGTAACAGCCAGAGGGATGCTTCGCAGCCCCGATCGGAAAAGATATTATAGGAAAGGGACGCTTCGCAGCCCCGACCGGAAAAGATATTATAGGAAAGGGACGCTTCGCAGCCCCGACCGGAAAAGATATTATAGGAAAGGGATGCTTCGCAGCCCCGACCGGAAAAGATATTATAGGAAAGGGACGCTTCGCAGCCCCGACCGGAAAAGATATTATAGGAAAGGGACGCTTCGCAGCCCCGACCGGAAAAGATATTATAGGAAAGGGATGCTTCGCAGCCCCGACCGGAAAAGATATTATAGGAAAGGGACGCTTCGCAGCCCCGATCGGAAAAGATATTATAGGAAAGGGACGCTTCGCAGCCCCGATCGGAAAAGATATTATAGGAAAGGGACGCTTCGCAGCCCCGATCGGAAAAGATATTATAGGAAAGGGACGCTTCGCAGCCCCGACCGGAAAAGATATTATAGGAAAGGGACGCTTCGCAGCCCCGATCGGAAAAGATATTATAGGAAAGGGACGCTTCGCTGCGGTCCTTTTTCGGTTTTGATGTTTGTTTCACCACAGTCTTTTAAGATCATGAGTGATGAATTTTGCAGCCCTGTTTGTAAGCTTGGAGCAAGGATCACCTGCCGTACCGTGGACCTGATCGGGTGAGTTAGGGCAATGCTGTGGGCGAGTTTTCTTTACCTTCTGTGACCATAACCATCAGCATAAGGGGGACGAATGAATCGGTTTAGATGGATAATGGCAACAACCCTGGTAATCCTGCTGGGGATCCTTTCCTGTGCCCAAAATAAGGAGACCGTGAAGGCTACGTCGCTCGACCTCAGTCCCACGGTTACAGCCACGCTCACGATCATGGAGACACCTGTTAGTACAACCATAGCGGAGGTTGCGGCAACGCCAACCCTGGTACCACCGGTAAGCACTCGCCGTAAAGGCCACGACCGTCAATCCCGCGCCAAGGCTCTGGCCTCCATACCTGCCCAAGGCACCACAACCCAACCTAAATCGGAAAAAGCTAAAAACTTGGCACCGCAATCGGAACCCTTTGTCTTTGTTCCTACCGCGGTCCCGACCACCACCGGGACATCTCAAAACGACAAGACGGCAGGGGCCTACGGTGTTCCCACCGAGGTGGGTGCGTTTTGGACCCCCACTCCTATTGCCGTGGTGGGCATGGCCTCGCCTGCAGCCAGTCAGCCTGCTAAAAAGAAGGCTGGCCTCTGGTGGGTGCTGCTGATCATTCTTCTGGCTATCCTGATACTGGCCTATCTTATTCTGCGCCGTCGTCAGAACATTCACGATCATGAAGCTGAGGCCAACGCAAAGGCCGGGATTGAACAACCTAGTCCCAATCACGACAACACGTCCGAAACTTTTGCAGCGGATGAAAAAAATATTGTCCGTCCCGACTTAGAAGAACAGGAAATACCGAAAGAACAAGGTCGGTCTGAGAAACTGCCCATGCCCCAGCCAATGCCACCGCATCCTGTGGAACCTGAAGCACCGGCCGTCCAGGAAAAAACACCGGAATCTGTCCAGGCAGCGCCAAGTTTAAAAGAAACGCCAATAGGCGTTTCGGAAATACCCAAAGCTCGCATTCGTCGAGCAGATAAAAAGGCGGTTAAAAAACCGGCCGCTCCGTCTGAAACTCAAACCGCCGCCGCAGTTACTATTTCTGAAGCTGCCCGGGTAAAGCCGAAAAAGAAAACGGTGAAAAAGACTACTAAGAAAACCGTTAAGAAAACGACCAAAAAGAAAGTCGGGCGTCCCACCAAGCAGAAAGATGAAGAAAAAACGCCGGCAAAGAAACAAGTGGCGAAAAAAACCACTAAGAAAACAGCCAGACCAGCTACCAAGAAAACAGTAAAAAAGAGCGCGGTCAGCGGTACACGTCCCAAGGTTGCCAAAAAAAACGGGAAAAAGGTAATCCGGAAAAAAGCGGCCTCCAAAGAAGCCAGTAATATTATTCCTTTTGAGAGAAGAAAAAGCGGGACTTAAGGGGAAGGGCCTGCCCTTGGCAGACAAGATTGGCGAAACGCTTGCGTCAATCAAGAATCCTGTATTAAGCTAAAACCGGAGCAGTGTGATGGGTTCTTTGGCCTGGTCAGGATTTGTTCAACATAACAGCATTGGCAGGGGCCAGGCATGCCTGGGTCCTGCAGCCCAAGGTTGGATGCAAACCCACGTCCCAACAGAACCTAATTATCTTCCGGATGATGATCGTGACGGCGTCTGCTGGCTTCGGAAAGAATTTGTCGTTCCTTTTTGGAGAGGGCGTTGATGCCCACTTTGGATATTTTTTCCAGAATTTGATCTACTTGAAGTTCAGAATCAACCAGCTTGATATGCCGTGTTCTCCACCACCTGCGCACGCCCCGGAATAAATCCAACTGACGCAATTGATTGGGATAGAGCAGCATAAAATAAAGGTAGCCGATCAACAGGCCGCTGAGATGTGCCAGGTGTGAAACCTGTCCGAAAATATTACCCACGCCGGCAATGAATTCAATAATGGCAAAAATGATGACCATGGTTTTGGCTTTCATGGTCACGGGAATCACCAGGAAAAGGAGCAGGGTAATGGTGCGTTCGGCAAATAAAATGCCGTAAGCCAGGAGTACGGCAAAAATGGCACCCGAAGCGCCAACCGTGAGGCTGTGTTCCCCTGCCAAGCGGGCGACCAAGGCCACCACCACGCCTGTGAGCACGCCCGTGGCAAGATAGTAATAGTAAAAATTTTTAGTACCCAGGACTTTTTCCACGTCACAGCCGAACATCCACAACGCCAACATATTAAAAGCAAGATGCCAAAAATCATGATGCACAAACAGGTAGGTCAAGGGCTGCCAAAAGCGGCCATAGGTAAACATTTCCGGGCTCTGAATGCCCAGGAAATTGAACCATGGCGACTGACTGAACACCATTTTTAACAAAAACAGCAGGGCATTGAAAATGATTAAGAATTTTATCGCCGGGGTCCAGGGATGGCCGAAAGAATAGCTGGGAGGCCGTGTGGTATAATGATAATTGGGCATGTGAATCACTCCTTAGCTTTTCAGCATCTTACTCCAAGGGCCTGATTCCGTTCAAGCTAATTTACCATCTTTTATCGCTTTAAAATTTCATGGCCACACCGATAGTAAGCATAGGTAAACGGATTAATGTCTTACGGAGGAATGGCCGTGACCGATCGCTATCATTGTTTGGCGGTTTTAGATGACAACTGCTCCACCCAGATGCCTGAGGGGTGGCTGGAACAGGAACTACTCAACTATCTGGATGATCAGCATCAGCCGGTAGAGGTTTTGCGGCTTAAACGTCTGCCTGCCTGGATTCAGAGGGCCGCCTGGTTGACCGCTATTTACCTGGGCCTTAAACTGATGGCAGCGCCTTGCAGTTTGATCTTTGTGGAAGGCAAGTTGCTGTCTCAATTGGGTATGATGTTTTACGGCTTGAAAAAATTAAAACGGCATATACTGATTACCGTCGGCGCTACCCTGGGCCAATATGAACTGCCCAATAATAAACCCGATAGTGGACCTTTGATGTTGGGGCTAAGAGCGAGTGACTATTATTTTATCGACTCGGAAGAACTCAGAGCCTGGCTCATGGAGCAGCATATCGATCAAATCAAAATCAAACTAATGAAGAATACCTTGATTTACCGCACCCAAGGCCCATCGTTGACCTGGGTCTACCATCATGTACAAACCCGGACCATCAAGAAAATCCGGCAGCGCCAATTCGGCAAGTTTTTTAAACAAATGTCGGAAATTTCATTTGCCAAGTGAACAGTGGTTTGTTATGCTTTTGTTCTCAACCGGATCGGGACAGCCAAGGCCCTTGATCCCCTTATCCAGAGTGACTGAGGGACAGACCCTGTGACGTCACGGCAACCAGCTCTTTGCATACGCCATAAGAGCCAATGGTGCCAATTTCTGCGTCAAGTATGGCGGAAGATAAGGCGAGGCGGCTCCCAGTGTATCCGTAAAGCCTCTCCTTTCTTAAAGGAAAGGCTTTTTTTATTCCACGAACGCCAATCCCCTTAGCCTAACGCGCAAGGTTTTATTTAGGAGTAAGGCCATGGAACCAGAAGAACCTTTTGATTTGGTGATCACCCGTTCAGTCGGGTTGGTGGAAACGAAAATCATGTCCATCACCTTGCCTTCGGACGGATTATTACTGGAATGCGGGCGGAGCTTGAAAGAAATCCAGATTGCTTATGAAACCTATGGCGAACTGAATGCCCAAAAAGACAATGCCATCTTAATTCTGCATGCGCTTACCGGCGATGCCCATGCCGCCGGCAAGCACCATCCTCATGACCGCAAGCCCGGCTGGTGGGAGTTCATGATTGGACCGGGCAAGGCCTTTGACACCAACCGTTATTTCATTATATGTTCCAACGTTCTGGGCGGCTGCAAAGGCTCCACCGGCCCGTCTTCGCGTAATCCGGAAACAGGGAAATACTATGGCACTACTTTTCCTATTCTCACCATCGGCGACATGGTTCGGGTTCAGAAAATGCTCCTCGATCAACTGGGCATTCCCCGGTTGCTGTCCCTGGCCGGTGGGTCCATGGGCGGCATGCAAGCCCTGGAATGGATTTGTCGCTATCCCCAATTTATGGAATCAGCCATTATTATTGCTTCCACACCTTCGTTGTCACCCCAGGCCATTGCCTTCAATGAAGTGGGGCGTCATGCCATCATCTCCGATCCCAACTGGAAGCAAGGTCATTACCTGGAGCAAGACTGCCGGCCGGAAATCGGACTGGCTATTGCCCGTATGATCGCCCATATCACCTATTTATCAGAAGAGTCCATGGACCGCAAATTCGGTAGGCGGCTTCAGAACAAGGACGAATATGCATACGAATTAACCAAGGAATTTGAGGTGGAGAGTTATTTGCACCATCAAGGGCATAGCTTTGTGCAACGTTTTGATGCCAACACTTATCTGTATATTACCAAAGCCATGGATTATTACAGTGCGGCTATGGATTGGGGCAAAGGGTCCTTGGAAAAAGCCGTCAAACGGGTTCAAGCCAAAACCCTGGTAACCTCCTTCACCTCGGACTGGCTTTTTCCTTCGCGCAAAGCCAAGGAACTGGTTACAGCCTTGCGCCAAAATGCCAAAGATGTTTCCTATCTGGAATTTGAGTCCAGTGCTGGCCACGACGCTTTTCTCATCCCCACCGAGCCTTTCAGCCGGGCTGTGGACAGTTTCTTGGACAATATTTATTCGGTGGTGAGCACGCATGATCGGTAAACGCCTAAGGAAAAATATTTTATTGTCCGATTACGATAAAGTAGTGTCCCTGGTCAAGCCACAAAGTCGGGTGTTGGACCTGGGCTGTGGTGACGGCCGCTTGTTAAAACGGCTGATTGAGGAACGTCAAGTTCAGGCCATGGGCGTGGAGATCGATCAGGAGGCGGTGCTGGAATGCCTGCAAAAGGGGTTATCTGTTTTCCAGGGCAATATTGACGATGGCTTGGCGGATTACGGAGATAATTCTTGTGACTATGTTATTTTGAACATGACACTGCAGGTGATTGTGCGTCCTGATTTTGTGATCGAGGAAATGCTCCGTGTTGGTGAAAAAGTGATCGTGTCCTTTCCCAATTTTGGCCATTGGCGTGTGCGTCAATCGTTACTCTGGAAAGGCCGCATGCCCAAAACCCTTAAATTGCCCTTTGAATGGTACAACACCCCTAATATTCATCTGCTGACAATTAAAGATTTTATGGTTTTTTGCAAGGAACGCAACATCTCTATTTTACAAAGACTATATCTTAACAGCAGCCGATCAGCGCGTAAGGAAAAAGTACATATACTGCCCAACCTCAATGCCGACGAAGGTCTTTTCGTCATTTCCCGGAAGGTTAAAAAATGAACACCACCCGTTGGTTGATGGTGGTTGTCGTGGCCGTGTTGGCCGGATCCGTCATTTGGGCCATACGCAGGCAAACCCAGGAACCGCTGGTGGTAGCCGGTCCTTTTAGGGTTACCATGTACAGCGAACCACGACAACTGCATGTGGGTGAAGCCCTGGTTGCTTTTCGTATCCAAGATCGGCAATTTCGCATTCTGACCAATCTCAAGGTCAATGCTTGGTGGCGGCCACCACAAGCGACGACGGCTGTTGTTTTGCCGCTTAATTATGGGCAGGGCAAGGATTACCGCCACTGGATTCAACTGTCCAAGCCGGGAGAGGCTGTGTTTACCCTCGTTATTGAGGATGACCAAGGCAGGTCGGTTCGGGTTCATTTCCGCAAAACCGTAGCACCGGCGCCAAGCAAAAAATAGCTCAGGGTTATGGATAGGACGGAAGGTTCACCAAAATTAAATAATCCCGCAAAAAAAATAAACGCGGGGACGAATGAGGAATAAAAAAAGTTTAGCGCCGCCCCTTATTTTCCTGCCAACTTATGGTAATATAATAACCTATGTTCTTTTGCCGAAATCATGTCCCCGGGGTCTCTCTGGTTATGCAAAGGAGCAAGGTTGTAGGTTTAAAAGGGCGAGGCACCCTGCGGGGCATGTCCGCTGATGTCCGGATTATGGGTCTGGACAGCGGTTATAAAATCAGTAAGAAACTTTGGAGGTTGATCATGAAGGAAAAAATTGAACAAGCGTTGGATACTATCCGCCCGGCTTTGCAAGCTGATGGTGGTAATGTGGAATTAGTGGCTGTAGAAGGCAATGTGGTGAAGGTCAGGTTAACCGGGGCTTGCGGTTCCTGCCCCATGGCGCAAATGACGCTTAAGCATGGCGTGGAAGTACGGCTTAAAGAGTTGGTACCCACTGTTGCAAGCGTGGAAGCTGTGTGACCCATATCATTCGCGAAAAAAAGACGGCCCGTCAAACCATCTATCAAGGAAAAATATTGGACCTGACGGTCGATCAAGTCAGGATTCCCAGCGGGGCGTTGCATGTTCGCGAGGTGGTAAACCATCGACCGGCCGTGGGTATTTTGCCGGTTTTGGATGACGGGCGCTTGTTGCTGGTGCAACAATACCGTTATGCGGTTAATGAGGACTGTTGGGAGATTCCCGCCGGGCTGATCAACCGTGGCGAGCAGCCACGGCAAGCGGCGAGGAGAGAATGCCGGGAGGAAACCGGTTTTTATCCGGGAAAGCTCCAAAGTCTGGGATGGGTTTACACTTCTCCGGGCTATAGCACGGAGAAAATCTATCTTTATGTGGCCACAGGCTTGAAAGCTTGTGCTGGCCAAAAATTGGACGACGATGAATTTTTAGTTGCTCATAAACTCACGCTGGCCAAAGCCTTGCGTATGGTGAATCAGGGCGAAATTGTGGACAGTAAAACCATTTTAGTCCTTCTATGGGCCAAATCCAATATTGGCCACACTTGATTTCCGCGCTGTCACGTTGGGCAAATTTATTTGACACTGAAGCAAGGGTACTTGATAATTCAAATACCCTGCGACTCCTCGCAGGGTATTTGATGTTAAAGGAATAATTAGTGATAGTCGCTTTCACTTGCCAAGTGCAAGGTCCCCAGGGTGAAGGGGAATAAACTAATTCATACTGGCCAAGCCACATCAGGGAGGACCGTTTTGATTATTAAATATTACGGCGCTCGGGGTTCGTTACCCACACCTGGTAAGGACACGCTCAAATATGGCGGCAATACCACCTGCTTATGCATTAGTTGCGGATCTCAGCAGTTCATCGTGGACGGCGGCTCGGGACTGCGACTTTTAGGCTTGGACTTAATGAAAAGCGAATTTGCCAAAGGCAAAGGTCATGCATTTTTTTTCTGGACCCATTTTCATTGGGATCATCTGATGGGTTTTCCTTTCTTTACGCCCAATTTCATTCCTGGCAACCGCTTTATTCATTACGGCAGCCCTGATGTCAAACCCATTTTATATCGCCAACAGGACTTTAAGACCTTTCCCGTGGAATTCAAGCAAATGCCCAGTACCCATGAATTTAAAGTTATTAAACCGGGACATGCGATTACTCTTGGAGAAGTCACCGTGGACCATTGTGCTATGAATCATCCTGGTGGCGGCTTCACTTATCGCTTTACCCACCAAGGTGCGCGCGTGGTTTTTGCCACTGATGTGGAACATCCGGCCGAGGGTCTGGATGAAGGCTTGTTAAACCTGAGTCAGCATGCGGACCTGCTTATCTATGATGCCCAATATACACCCCAGGAATATGCCAATGGCCGCAAGGGGTGGGGGCATAGCACCTGGGAAAAAGGGGTGGAGCTGGCTCAGGCTGCCCATGTCAAACGGCTGCACTTGTTTCATCATGATCAACTGCATAGCGACCATTTCCTGGAAAACAAGATTCTCAAACCGGCCCAGAAAAAATTCAAGCACACCGCCCTGGCCAGAGAAGGTTGGAAAATCATCATCTGACCTAAGCGGCCGATGAAAACGTTTACCATTTTCGGAATCGCTTAAAGCCGGCTCATGATGGACCTTTTTACAAGGTAGGCCCTTGGCTACTTGTAGTTTTATTTGAAAATAATCTTGACGAAATTCACTTTTAAGTCTAAAAGATTGTCCCAAAATAGGAAAGCGGATTTCCTCCCCTGAACCAGCCATCAGATCAGCTCTTCTGAATCATCAGGGTTGATTTGGATCATTCCATGAATTCCCAAAAACCACATTATTCACTGCTGCCCAAATTTATTACCACTCTGCAGGAGGGTTACAACTGGCGCACTTTTCTCCAGGACCTCAACAGTGGGGTCATTGTGGGCATTGTGGCCCTACCCTTGGCCATCGCCTTTGCCATTGCTTCCGGGGCTACGCCCATGCAAGGGTTGTACACCGCTATTATTGCAGGCTTTCTTATCTCGTTGTTGGGTGGCAGCCGTTTCCAGATAGGTGGGCCCACGGGCGCATTTGTGGTGGTGGTTTACAACATCATCCACCGCTACGGTTATGATGGCCTGGTAATGGCCACGGTGTTGGCGGGCCTAATCCTGGTTGTGATCGGCTTATTGCGGGTGGGCTCTTTCATTAAATTTATTCCTTATCCGGTCACGATAGGGTTCACAGCCGGTATTGCCGTCATTATTGCGGTCTCACAAGTGAAAGATTTTCTGGGTCTCCCGCTGGGTGCCCTACCGGTAGAGTTCTTTGAAAAAGTAATGCTCTACGGCCATAATCTGACCCATGTCAATGGCTGGGCCGCTGGCATTGGTCTTTTGTCCCTTATTCTGTTGGTGGTTTGGCCCAGACTGGTTCCCAAAGTGCCGGCCTCATTAATCGTGATTTTACTTAGCACTTTTTTGGTTCAGTATTTTAAACTGCCGGTGGAAACCATAGGCAGCAAATTCGGTTCGGTAGCGGCCCATCTGCCCGGATTTCATCTGCCTCATGTGGATTGGCAAACGGTTCGTCAATTATTCGCTCCTGCCATGACCATTGCTCTGCTGGCGGGGATTGAATCCCTGCTTTCGGCCGTGGTGGCCGACGGTATGACCGGCCGCCGTCACCGCTCCAATGCAGAGATTCTCGCCCAAGGCGTGGCCAATGTGGTTGCTGTTTGTTTCCACGGCATCCCCGCCACCGGCGCCATTGCCCGCACGGCTACCAACATCAAAAACGGCGGTCAGACACCAGTGGCCGGCATGATCCATGCTGTAACGTTGCTGATCATCCTGCTGGCGGCCGGCAAATGGGCGGCCATGATTCCCTTGGCCAGTCTGGCCGCTATTTTGCTGATGGTGGCGTACCAAATGAGTGAATGGAAAGTACTCAAGAGCCTGTGGCGCTATCCCAAAAGCGATATCGTGGTGCTCTTGATCACTTTTGGCCTGACGGTGGTAATCGATCTGACTGTGGCCATTCAAGTTGGTATCGTCTTGTCCATGTTTTTGCTCATGAACCGCATGTCCAATGTGACTCAAGCCGGATTTATTACCAATGCTCTGAAAGAAGATGATCCGGAGCATGATCAACATGCCGTAAAAGACAGGCAGGTTCCAGCCGGGGTGGAGGTTTTTGAAATCAATGGTGTGTTTTTTTTCGGAGCTGTCGATCTGTTCAAAAGCGCTTTATCAGGACAACAGAAAAAACCAGCCGTCTTCATTCTCCGGTTGCGTCAGGTGATTTCCATAGATGCGGCTGCATTGAAAGCTTTGGAAGAACTCTTGGAAAAATTCAGGCGCGAAGGCACCAGTCTGATTTTATCGGGCGTGCATGCCCAGCCGTTGCATGCCATGGACAAGGCCGGGGTCTTGGAGAAAATTGGCCGGGAGAATGTCACGCCCAACATTGATGCGGCCCTGGCCAGAGCACGAGTCTTGCTTGCCCCCACCCTTGTGGATTAAACCAGAACACCTTGGCGTCCGATAATTTTAAATGAAAGCCAGTCATGATACGGGTAAACATGAACGATCTCGGCTGGATAAATGTTTGCCCCAAAGGAGATTTTCCATGCCTTTTATTGTTTGGAATGACATTTATAGTGTGAATATTGCAGCCATTGATCAGGAGCATCAAATGCTTGTCACGGTCATGAATGAATTGTATGAGGCCATTCAACAGGGGGAAGAGCGCATTGTTTTAAAGGAAATTTTAAATAAGTTGGTGAATTACACCATCACTCATTTCAAAACGGAAGAAAATTATTTTGATCAGTTTACCTATCCTGAGACCGAAGACCACAAAAAAGAGCATCGGGACTTTGTTCAGAAAGTTTCGGAATTCAAGGAAAAGTTCGACTATGGTGATGCGGATTTATCCTATGATATTATGAAATTTTTAAAAGATTGGCTGATCTCCCATACCAATGGTGTCGATAAAAAGTATGCTGATTTCTTTCACGCCAAAGGATTGACATAAAACGACAGTCGTTTTCATGGTCTCAATTGGCGATCAGGCTTGGCCCGTCGGCTATTAGCAATGATCCCATCTAGTCCGTCCGGTTCTGCCGGGCCCATACGCAACGTTTACCTGCCTTCCGGCAAGGTGGCTTAAACGTTTCCGATCCCATGGCGTTTAACCTAACAGACCTCCAAGGCACTTTCAGGAATGAATTTCAATTGCACTTGACTTTTACCAGACCCTTCCTTAATATTCAGAATGATTATGAATTAGAGGGTACTGATGACTTATCGTGAAAGTTTTCAAAGAAAAACCATCATCGACTTTTTACAGGCACGCAGTGATCATCCCAGCGCAGCTGAAATCTACCGTCAATTAAAGACTAAAATAAAGAACCTTTCCTTGGGAACGGTTTACCGCAATCTTGACATTTTAACCAGACAGGGGAGAATCCGGGCCCTCAATCTGGCCCAAAAAGAGACCCGCTATGACGGCCGGGTGCTAGCCCACGCTCATTTCATTTGTGAAGGTTGTGGCAAGATCGAGGATTTAATGCTGCAGGATCATTGCTGTCAATTGATTGGATGTCTGGAAGCCGAAGGCCATGAGGTGACCAAATTTGACCTGGAATTGATCGGCCGTTGTGTGCACTGCAACACGGACTGCAGCATCCCGCCCGGCAAGACCAAAGGATAAACCGCTGCTAAACGCATCTCACCCAATCTCCCGCGGACCAACCGCAGGGATTATCCGAGGAGCTTTAAGATGACCATCATAGGATCCAAAACGGAAAAGAATTTGCTGGTGGCTTTTGCCGGTGAGAGCCAGGCCCGTAACCGCTATACCTATTATGCCAAGGTGGCCGAGAAAGAAGGCTTTCGACAGATGGCGGAACTCTTTCGGGAAACGGCGGACAATGAACTTAGTCATGCCAAGACTTTTTTTAAGGCGCTCGAAGGCGGACCGGTGGAAATCATGACCACCTTCACCAATGCCCCTATTGGCACCACCTTGGAAAATCTCAAAGCCGCGGCTACTGCAGAACACGAGGAAGCCAGCAGGCTGTATCCTGCCTTTGCGCAGGTAGCCCGGAAGGAAGGCTGGGACAAAATCGCCGGGGCATTTGAAGCCATCGCCAAGGTCGAGGCTGCCCATGAGCGGCGTTTTCTGAAATTGGCCAGTAATATCGAGAACGACAAAGTTTTTAAAAAAGACGAAGTGGTTAAGTGGAAATGCCGGAAATGTGGCTTTATCTATGAAGGCCAGACCGCCCTGACCCAATGTCCGGCCTGTCAACATCCTCAAAACTTTTTCGAACAATGGAGGGAAAACTACTGATGGACAGCAACCCAGGGTTGGTCATCATCGGCAACGGACCGGGCGGGGTCTATGCGGCCAAGGCCTTTCGCGAAGTGGAGGCGCACCTCCCGGTGACCATTATTACCAATGAAGCGAATCATTGTTATAGTCGGCCGCGACTGCCGGAGGTGGTGGCAGGAAAAGTTAAACCCGAGAAAATTAGTGTGCACCCTGATACTTGGTATCAGGAGAAGGGCATCACGGTCCTGTTTCAGGATCAGGTGACAGTTATTGATCCTGAAGCCAGGCAGGTTAAAACTCAAAGCGGACTAACCTTGACCTATACCCGGCTGGTACTGGCCATGGGGGCTGACGCCCGTTTTCCCGCCATCAGCGGTCTGCCCTCGTCGCGGGTGCATGCGCTGCGCACGCTTGCTGATGCCCAGCGGCTAAAAAAAGAAGCGTCGTTTAAGCAGCATGCGATTTTAATCGGCGGTGGTCTCCTGGGGCTGGAAGTCGGTCATGCCCTGACGCAATTGGGGCTCAAGGTGATTGTGATTGAAATTGCCCCTCATCTCCTGCCACGCCAACTCGATGGCGAAGCAGCGGCTCTGTTACAGAGTAAACTAATGGACATGGGGTTTGAATTTTTTCTGGGAACATCGGTGGCCCAGGTATTTTCCAATGATCTTACCATCGGCTTGAAGCTGAAGAATGGAATGGAATTAAAAGCCGATCTGGCGGTGGTATCGGCTGGTATCAGTCCCAGGGTGGATTTGGCCGAACAAGCCGGTCTGGCGGTAGGTCCAAAGGGCATTATTGTGGACGACTATTTACGTACCAGCAGTCCCTTCATCTATGCTGCAGGAGATGTAGCCCAGTGGCGTGGCACCAATCTGGGCTTATGGTCAGCGGCCATGGCCATGGGACGAAGGGCTGGTTTAAATGCCGCCGGCGCAGAGGAGGAGTTTGAGGGGGTGGTGCCTTCCACCAAGCTTAAAGTGGCGGGCATCGATGTTTTTTCCCAAGGCAATATTAATCCTGAAGGAGCCCGGGTACTGGGCAAACGTCATGAAGGCGATCAGGAATTAATCAAACTCTTTATCCGTGATGATTGTTTGGCAGGATGTATTCAAGTAGGCTACAGCGGCGAGGCCTTGAGCTATAAAAAAGTCATTGAGAAGAAATTAAACATCAAGGGTCATGAGCAGCAGTTATTGCAAAAACAAGCTGTGTTTAAGACTATTCCCGGGTTTGAAGTTAAGCCGTGATGATGAGCTTGATGTGAGGAAAATATTTTAAAAATTAGTGGAGGAAATTAGCATGTCCTTAAATCCTATTACCATTACCGAGAAGATTCATTGGGTGGGCGTCTTGAACCCCAAATTAAGAATCTTCGATATCATTATGCACACGGAACAAGGTACTACCTATAACGCCTATCTGGTTCAGGGGGAGCAAAAAACCGCACTCATTGACACTGTCAAGGCCGGCCATGCCCAGGAGATGTTTGAACGTCTAGAACAGATCATAGCCTTGGACAAAATTGACTATATCGTCTGCAATCATCTGGAACCGGACCATTCGGGATCGATTTTGCCGGCGCTGGAGCGCCTGCCCAATGCCCGCATCGTGGTCGCCAAAAACGGCGCTCCCTTTCTCAAAGAGCTGACCAATCAGGATCTCAATCCCATGCTGGTGGGCACTGGTGATCAGCTGGACTTGGGCGGCAAGACCCTGCAGTTTATCACGGCGCCTTTTTTGCATTGGCCCGATACCATGTTCACTTATTGTGCGGAGGAAAAAGTACTTTTCTCCTGCGATTTTCTGGGCAGCCATTACTGCCATGAAGCCATGTTCAGTGATCAGGTCGGAGATTTTACCCATGCTTTCCGATATTATTATGATCATATTATGCGTCCTTTTAAAGAATATGTTCTCAAAGGACTGGAAGCTATAAAAGGATTGGAACTGAATCTGATTTGCACCAGTCATGGTCCCTTGCTTAATAATAATATTGAAGGCTATCTCGACCTTTACCGGTCCTGGAGCACTCAACCTGAAAAGGTTAAGGAAGGCAAGCTGCTTATCTTCTACGTTTCCGCTTACGGACTTACAGGCCGCCTGGCCCAGGAGGTGGCTGCAGGTGCCCGCGCCGTGGGTGTGAAAGTCGCACTTTTTGACCTGGTGGGCACTGAACTTCCCGATGTGTTGACGCAAATGGAAGCTGCCGATGGCTTGGCGGTCGGGTCATGCACCATCAACGGCGATGCGGTGAAGCCGGTCTGGGATTTGCTATCCTCGCTGGCCACGGTCAAATTGCGCGGCAAACAGGCTGTGGCTTTTGGGTCTTACGGCTGGAGTGGAGAAGCCGTACCCATGCTGGAAGAACGGCTGAAGTCCTTGAAGATGAAGATTGCCGCCCCGGGCTTGCGCGTCAAGTTCACACCCCGAAGCGAGGATCTGGCGGCAGCCCGCGGCTTGGGCCAAGCCATTGCGGAAAAAATTGTGGCTGCCAAAGGCCAAGAAGTGGTGAGCCATGCTTAAAAAGCTATTGGTGCTGATGATCCTGGTGGGAACAGCAGGCTTAAGCGGGTGCATGCCCGGAGCACCGGGACAGACAAAGGGTATGGCGACGGTGTCTGCCAGCGGGTTAATGGACCGGTTGTCCCATCAGGAAGCGATGGTGCTGGTGGATGTGCGCCAGCCGGAAGAGTTGCTGGGCCCTTTGGGCGCTTTGCCGGGTGTTGTAAATATTCCTCTGCCTGATTTGCCCAGTCGTTATCAGGAAATTCCCAAAGACCAAGAAGTGGTGCTTATCTGCCGCAGTGGCAGCCGGTCTTCCCAAGCTTATGCCTTCCTGGCGGATCACGGTTATACCCATTTGCTTAATCTCAGTGGCGGCATGGTGGCTTTGCGACGGGTTCATCAACCCTGACATGATTATGCCAATGTCCTTTGCTGGTCAATGGCCGTGAAGAAGCTAGCCAAGGTCCGGCTTTTTTGATAGAGTAAGTAAAAGACCGGGCCAAACCCAGCTCGATCCATGCTATCAAAGGAGATACCATGCACCGGGAAACGAAACCTCCATCCGAAAATTCATCTGCAGCCGCTACCCAGGCTTCCTTAACTTTCAGCCGCAGTTCAGCCTGGCAAGGGCTTAGCCAACAGGAGCGGCAGGAGGCTTTTGACTATGCCGAGGTTTATAAAGCTTTTCTAGGTCAGGCCAAGACAGAACGGGCCTGCGTCCGCTATCTGGTCAATCATTTTCAACAACTGGGCTTTAAACCTCTGGACCAAATGGACCATCTGCAGAGGGGCGATAAAGTTTATAAAGTGATTAAACACCGTGCTTTAATTACTGCGGTGATAGGAGATCCGGAAAAAACATGGCGCCTGGTGGGTGCCCATATTGACAGTCCCCGCTTGGATCTTAAACCCTCCCCCCTAATGGAAGCAGGGGACTTGGCCTTGCTCAAGACCCACTACTATGGTGGGATCAAAAAATATCAATGGGTTAATGTGCCCCTGAGCATGCATGCCGTGGTGCCCACGCCTCAAGGCAAACTGGAATTCGTGATCGGCGAGGCGCCGGGAGAACCGCAGTTTTTAATTCCTGATATTGCCCCCCATATTGGAAAAGAACAGATGAAGGAAATTGCCAAGGACGCTATTAAAGGGGAACAGTTACGGATTGTCGTGGGTAACCAGCCTCTGGCTGAGAGCGAGGAAAAAGAAAAAATCAAAGCAGCGGTTCTGACCTTGCTGCATGAACGTTACGGCCTGGTGGAGAAAAATCTGCTAACAGCCGATATTACCTTTGTGCCGGCCGCTAAACCGGTGGACATCGGCCTTGATCAATCCATGATTGCCGCGTATGGTCAGGATGACAGGATTTGCGCTTTTGCCTTGTTCACGGCCCTGTCCAAAATTGAAAAACCAGCGGGCATGGCTCTCGGTCTTTTCATCGACAAAGAGGAAATCGGTTCCACCGGCGACACAGGAGCGCAGAGCCGGCAGTTGGAAAATTTCGTGGAAGAGCTCCGGCGGAAATGCGGAGCCAAGCGCAGCACCGCGGCTATTCTGGAAAGTGCCACGGCCATCAGCGCAGATGTTACGGAAGCGCTCAATCCCAATTTTGAGGATGTGAGTGATATGGACAATTCTTCCCGTCTGGGCGGGGGAATTAGCGTGGAAAAATACGGTGGGGCGGGCGGCAAGTATGATAGCAATGAAGCCTCCAGTGAATACATGAGCTGGCTGATCCAGCTTTTCGAAGAGCGTGGGGTCAAATGGCAGACCGGGGAAATGGGGAAATTGGATGTTGGCGGCGGCGGGACGATTGCCATGTTTCTATCCCGTTATGGCATGGATGCCATTGACGCGGGACCGCCCCTGTTGTCCATGCACGCCACGTTGGAACTTTCCAGCAAGATTGATTTGATGCAAGCCGAGCGGTGTTATGAAGTGTTTTTAAACTCCTGAAAGGGATCAACCCCATGGATCTGGATAAGCGTGGTGCGCAGAGTGGCGAGGCATTTATCAACCGCAACGACACCTTTACCTGCAATACCAGCTACTATATCACCCTTCCCGGTGAACTGAGGCATTTCACGCGCTGGTTGTCCAAGGATGTGGCCGTTTTGGAATATTTTGCCGGTGATGTGGAGCACGTGCCCAAAGAGATCCGTCAATCACTGGAATATTTAAAAGAACGCAAGGGCAGCGAACTGTTTACGGATCTGCTCTACGCCCTAGTGCACAAGCGTTATGGCGCGGAAGAAGCCCGTCACCTTTGGGAGGAAGTGGTTCGCCATAAATACTTCATGTCCCAGAAGATAGGACGCAATGTAGGCATTAAGGTGGCGGCTCTGGATTACTTGGACAATCAATCGGGCCAGGTCAAGGATTTCCAATTGCTGCCGGAAGAGGAACTTGATTGCTTGCTGCTCTTTGTCAACGAAGACGGACTCACCGGGCTTTACAATCACCGTTATTTTCAGGAAGAATTAAGGGAAGAATTGGGGCGTTGCAAGCGTTACAATCGTACCTTTAGCCTGCTGTTCTTGGATCTGGACCACTTCAAGGAATACAACGACCAACTGGGCCATATGGAAGGCGACATTCTGTTGCGCGATCTGGCGGCCTTATTCAAGGCCACCCGCCGCGACACCGACACGGTTTCCCGCTACGGCGGCGATGAGTTTGCCATCATCCTGCCTGAAACCAATGCCAAGGAAGCCCTGCGTTTTGCCACCCGCCTGTTCAATGCTTTCAAAGAATCCAAGATCGGTAGCCACATTCCCGGCACGCATAAGTCCATCACTATTTCCATGGGTATTGCCACTTATCCGGAAAATGCCACTACCGCGGAAGCGATCATTGACATGGCCGACCAGGCTTTATACCGGGCTAAAAACGCCGGCCGCAATTGCATCCGCCAAGCCTACACGCGCGCTACCAAGAGACGACGTTCCCCCAAGTCCTAAGGCACGGCCATGATTAAGATCTATACCAGGCCTGCCTGGGCCCTACACCAGCACCCTTTCCGCAATTTTTTATAGAGCTTCCATAGGTGAACCCTCTGCCGTAGGACCAATAATTATACACCCCTGCAAAGCTATCCTGATAATGCCGCCGTGGCTTGCGCTGTCAAGGTTCATTGCTTTCCTTGTCATTAATCTTCTTCAGTCCTCTGGCCATGCAAGGCTGCCGCTTCCTTGATCACCTGCTCCGCAATCCTGCCCTGGACAGGTTGATAATGAGAAAAATTCATTTCAAAGGTGGCGGTACCCGAGGTCATGGCTTTTAATTCCATGGCGTATTTGAGCAGTTCCGCCTGGGGAATTTGGGCTTCGATTTTGTCGGTGCCCATGGCCAGGACTCGGCCCCGGCGTGCGTTGAGATCGCTGGTGATGGCCCCCATACTGCCGTCTTCAGCGGCAATCACCACATGCATGATCGGTTCCAAGAGTACGGGCGCGGCTTTTTCCATGGCCTCGTAAAAAGCTTTGCGACCTGCAATTTTAAAGGACATTTCCGAAGAATCAACGTCATGAAACGATCCGTCCATTACGCGCACAGCGATGTCAATCACGGGATAACCGGCGAGCACGCCCCGTTGCATGCCTTCCTTTACCCCCTTTTCGATACCCGGCATAAATCCTTTGGGAATACTGCCGCCATGGGTGCGGTCTTCGAAGCTGTAGCCCATACCAGCTGTCAAAGGCTCGATGTCCAGATAGACCTCGCCGTATTGACCATGGCCGCCTGATTGCTTTTTATGTTTATGATGGCCCTGGGCCGGTTTTTGAATGGTTTCCTTATAAAGCACGCGGGGCACGGTGCGTTCCACCTCGAGGTTGTATTTCTTCTTAAGCCGCGACAGGGCAATATCGATTTGCATATCCCCCATGGCCTCAAGCAGGGATTGGTGCAATTCCGGCTCGAAACGAAAGGTCAGGGTGGGGTCTTCCTCGCAGAGCTTGGCCAGCGCTGTGCTCATTTTTTGATCTTCCCCTTTTTTCTGGGCCGCAACCGCCACAGCATATACGGATTGCGGCAATTTTAAACCAGGGAAAACAATGGGGGAGGCAGGATCAGCAACAGTATGGCTGGTTTGAGCAGTCTCCACCTTGGTGACCACCACAATATCTCCGGCACCAGCACGTGGCACCTCCGTGGTTTTCTTGCCTTGGATAGAGAAAAGGTGTCCGAATTTTTCTTTGTGATTAATGCTGGTGTTGAGAACTTCCATTTCCGGGGTTAGCACGCCGGAGATGATTTTTAAAAAAGAAAATTTACCGGCATATTGATCGATCATGGTTTTAAAAACAAAGGCACTGAAGGGTTGGTCGGATTGAGCCGCCCGGGTCAGGGGAGTGTCGGGCATGCCCATGGCCGTGCCGTTCCAGGGTGCTTTTTCAGCGGCATTGGGCATGAATTCAATAAACACATCCAACAAGGCGGTTGCGCAGGACACCCGGTTGGCGCAACCGCAAAACACGGGGATGAAACGGCCGGCCATCATATCCTCGTTCAGGCCGCGGTCGATTTCGTCGGTTGACAAGGATTGGCCTTCCAGGAATTCTTCGGTCAGTTGGTCATCGCCTTCTGCCGCCGCTTCGATCAACGTCTCCCGGGCGGCCTGGGCCTGGGCCTGCATGGTCTCAGGAATGGGTGCTATGGTGTAGCGGGGACTGTCCTTGGGGAAGAGCAGGGCCTTCATTTTCAACAAGTCCACCACACCTTGGAAATTTTCCCCTGCGCCAATGGGAATCCAAATGGGAATCTTGGGTTTGCTGAATTTCTGGGAACATAACTCCATAGTGGTTTCGAAATTGGCTCTTTCCTTGTCCATTTTATTGAGGAACAGCGCCCGCGGCACGTTAAAATTCTCGGCTTCGCGGGAATGCTTGAGAGATTCGATTTCCGGCCCCACTTCCGCATCCACCAGCACCAGTGCCGAGTCCGCCACATGCAAGGCCGCCAAGACGTCGCCGATAAAATCAGGTGACCCAGGCGCATCCAAGAAGTTTAGTTTATGATCAGCATAGTCCACAAACGTGATAGAAGTGTGTAAAGAAAGTTTGCGGCTGATCTCTTCTTCATCGAAGTCGGAGACAGTGGTGCCTTTTTCCACCTGGCCGGGTTGGCTGATGGCTCCGGCGGCGGCCAACAAGGATTCGGTCAAGGTGGTTTTACCTACATGCCCATGACCGGCAATGAGGATGTTTTGAATTTGTGCTGCAGAATAAGGGTTACTCATAGGAGGCCTCCTGGAGATAATGGTAGTGCCAAGACAAAAAGATGATGATTTCAATCGTCCTACCCATAAGGGACTGTGAGGCAATGGAAATTAATTATAGGAATTATGGCGCCAAGCAGCAAGGATTATCTATTTCTTGTTACGGAAAGGCCAAGTTTACTGTCCCCTTTCGCAACAACCTGGGTCACAACACAAAAACAAATAACTCGTTCGTCATTCCGGTGAGAGCGGAGTCCATAGGCCTTGGTTTTAAAGGCTTTTCTAAACCCCGGTTTTTACGGGAGTGATGTTCATAGATGAAGATTAGTGTTGGGTCACAGCTTTCAAGAGCAGACGAAATTTTATTGAGATCGAAACGTTCTCTTTCCACCATGGGAACTATCTAGCCCGGTTATCTGGGGGTGGCTCTTTAATTTATATATTTTGGATTGGGTGATGTTACAATTCAAGTTACAATTTGTTTGCGTCCGTGCTGATCAAAATTACACTTGACGCCTGCAGGTGTGGTAATAATAATGAACGGCAAGTCCTGCCAACAGTTCATCTTTTAATTGGGCATTGGCCGGGTTCTGATCAGCTTGCGACCTTAACCCAAGGACCTTAGCCGGTACGACTTGGTCAGGCTGCTTGGGGCCGGTTGTCCGGCGGGTGAGGGGGAACACGCGTGCCTGTCTTTAAAAAACCACTTATATGGGGTTGCTGTCTGCTGATGCTGACCGGTTGCGCCACCACGGCCAAAAGCTTGGCAGCACAACTACAGGTCCTTTTACCCAAACCGGAACTCCAACCTGCGGAGGTGGTGGAGGTCACTTTCCTCTTGCCGGAAAATGTAAAAAAAGGCTGGGTGCAGTGGGAAAAGCGCACCTATTCCATGTATCCCCGTTTGGATAAAGACGTAGGCACCTATTCCGCTTATATTCCGGTGCCAGCCAATCACAAGCCGGGTCGTCAGAGGATGCATGTCTTTTTTCCTTATATCAGCAAAGCTAATCCCGGGCCGCCTCTTCCTCTTATTCAAGAAACTTATGAATTTGCTATTTTACCTGCCTCTAATAAGCCTTCCCGTGAACGGGTACGTTTAAAAAAATTTAATTATAAGCGCTTTCTCAAAGAACTTCGGGAACTGCAAGCATTGTCCAGAAAAAGCCAATATCGTCCGGACAAGTTGCGGGATTTTTTACTTCCCATGGGCGGGCGGCGCGTAGCTGGGTATTACACCGTGCGTACCTACAAGCGTACCTTCAGTATGGCGCTGCAAGGTGTGGAAATTGCCCCGCTGACCACAGGTTCCGGGGAAGTGAAAGCTGCGGCTGAAGGACAAGTGGTGCTGGCCAAAAAAATGGCCATGCTGGGCAACACGGTTATGGTGGACCACGGGCGGTCCTTTATGACCGTTTATGCCCATTTGCGGACGTTCAATGTTAAAACCGGCGACCATCTAAGCCGGGGAAGTCAGTTGGGCATGGTGGGTCGCAGCGGCGGCGCCGCTGTCGGCAAACGGCTGTTTTATCAGCTCTTTGTGGGCGGCCAACCGGTGGACATTGAGCAGGTTATAGGCGTGGACCTCTTCGAGTAACCGTGGTGATCACAAGGGCAAACTGCTAAAAAAAATCATCTGGAATCGGGGACAGCTTCAGGTTCCGGTGGCATTGGTCGAAAATTGTCATATCAAGTATAGGCATTTCAATTATTTTTCAATGAGGGAGCATCATCATTATGGCAGATTTGGCACAAGTAAAACAGATGATGAATGAAGAAGACCTGGTCCTGCATCGAGGATTAATGCTATTGGGTTCTATGCTGGCCGGCATGACGGTGACTTATTTTATATTGAGCCGCTTTTTCCCCGGGGGGTTACCGTCATTTAATGTAGTGGGCTATCTGACCATGGGACTGAAAACACCGGGAGAAGTTTATCGCGCCCTGGCTATCGTAGCCGGTGGCGTGGCGGGCGTGCTCTTGGGCCAGTGGGGCTGGATGATGATGGCGCAATGGCAACGTGTTCTGGGGGTTATGCCGGCTGCTGTGGCGCTCAAACGATCCACCGTGATATTTGCGCCTTTTCTAGCTTATATCACCATGCTGAGCACCAATCAGGGCTTGATGATCGCGCCTTTGGCCGCAGGTCTTTTGCTGCTCTTGGGATTCAGCCTGCTGGCTATTCTGGAGAAAAAAGACAAACGTAAAATTTATTTTGCTTTTCCCACGGAGAACCGTTATCAGCCCGCGTCCTTGTTCACCCATGGCAGTATCATCGTGTTGGGTGCAGGGGTAGGCTGGTTTCTGCAGGCGCTTACAGGTCCGGGCTTGTTTTCCAGTCTGGGGTTGTGGTTCAGCCTCGGTGTGGGTCTGGCCGTGTGGATCGTGATCATGCTGCTGGCAGGTCTCCTGGCTTTGTTTTTTTCCAAACTCACCTTTGACCAAGTTTATGTAGGACTGGCCTTTGTGGCCATGCCTCTGGCGATCTTGCCGCTGCAAACCTTGGGCGGATTAACCTATACCGCCTATGGCAAAGTGGTGGCCGTCACCAAAGTGGCCTGGCTCATGCCTACCTTAGTAGGAGTGGCTTCTTTGGCGGCTGTGGTGATTTTGGCGCTGGTGTTGCTGAGCCTGCGCAAAAAAAAGGTGGAAATGGTGCCGGCTTGGGAAGAAGTGTTTAGGGCTTTGATGTTGATCATCCCCATTCCCTTGTTGTTGTACGCTGTGGCTTATTGGCCTATGGGCGCAGCTTTCAGCGGTCATCACCTGTTGGGACCCTTGGCGTTGTTCCGGGAAGGGGAGCCCCTGGGCGCGGCCCAAGCCATTCTCATGGGACGGTTGCCGTTTAAGGACATTTTATTCCGCCATGGCTTTATTGCCGATGCGTTAAGCGGATTGGCAGCTGTCAATTGGTTTGGCGGCACCTTGGAAGCCTATCGTTTAATGCTTTCCTACTTGGCGCCTTTGGGGTTGATCGCCATTTATGTATTTGCCATTTTTTGCATGCCCTGGCTGTGGGCCTTGTTATTGGCCTTGACCATGCTGACCGGCGCTCTGGGCATGATTCCCTATACCCGTTTTTTGTTTCCCTTGATCGGGTTTATTTTCACCTTGTTCTATTTGCAATCCAATCGCTGGCTGCTTTTAATTTTTTCCGGGCTTATGACCGCCTTGTCGGTCATTGCCTCCTATACTGCCGGCATTATGGCATTGGCAGGACAATTAACCCTAGTGGTGGTTTTCGTGGTGGTTGATCGGGAACCGCTTAAAAAGCGCTTAACTGGACTGGCGGTGTACCTGGGTGCTACCTTGGCGGGACTGCTGCCTTGGTTTTTATATCTGGCCATGAGCGGCAGCTTGGGCGCTTATTTTGATAATTTTGCCTGGGTTATGAATAATTATGGTGCGGTGTTCGGGCTACCTATGCCGGGCTTGGGAGATCACCCCAGTTTAATGCAGTGGTTGATCTTTGCCCTGCCGCCGGCCATGATTGCCATAGGCGCGCTACAGAGCCTCAAAGCCATATTTGCCGGCAAGCAGCACGGTACCATACCCTGGAATATCCTGCTGTTGACGGTGATTACCACCCTGTATTGGGTACGCTTTTTAGACCGCAGCGACTATACCTTTTTATTGGAAACCCTGCCGATTGCGGCCATGCTGGCGGCGTTCTATCTATTCCGGCTGACCATCAGACAGGCCCGCTTAAAGGGCTTGGTCATGACGGCTCTGCTGCCGTTGCTGCTTATTCCTCAGGCAGGGCGCATCGATTTAAAAACCCTGGCCGAAGGCTTTGGGCAAAAAACAGTTATCACTGTGGATGGCCTGGTCAAGCCCAAAAGCCTGCTGCTGGGTAATGTGTTCCTCCAGCCCAACCAGGCCCGGGAGATTGATGAACTGGTAAGTTATATGAACGAGCAGGTGGGCAGCGCGGAATCCTTCTTTGATTTTTCCAACCAGCCGCTGCTTTATTTCCTGGTGCCGCGCCGGCCGGTGACCAGAGCGCTGGCCACGGTCTCCATTGCCACCTTTGAACAGCAGCTGGCAGCCATTCGTGCCCTGAACTTGAATGAGGTCAAAATGGTGGTGGCTGATGGCCGGCCCCTTGGGGAAGCAGGACTTGATGGCCTGCCCTGTGAAGTCCGGCAGTACGCACTTTCCGAATATCTTCTTAAAAAATATGTGCCCATCAAAAAAATTGGTCAGACGGTTATCATGCTCCCACGGGATGGTGAGCTCAACCCTGAACCTCAGGCCGTACAGGCCATGAAACGGATGGTGTCCCTGGCCTATATGCCGCTGACCATGGGGCAGGAGGCCAAATATGCCAGCGGTCAGGGTAATGGCGTAGATCAGTATATCGTGAAAGATAAAAGTGACGTGGATGCGCATGGGCTGACAGTGACGGCCAGCGCCCAGGGTGTGGAAGTGGCTGATGGTGTGGGGCAGGTCAGCCTGGTGATGAATGCCAAAGCCAATAAGGCAGCCGATGGTAATGTGCTCAGACTGACACTGAGGGCATCGCCCCGGCTTCAGGGCCGGACCGCCAAGCTGTTATGGGGCAAAGCGTCGGATCATGACGGCTTGCAATTCCTCTTAAAAGGCAGCGGCCAGGAAGAGACCTATGTCTTTCGGGTGGGCAGCCTGCCTGCCTGGGTTTGGGCCGGCAGCCTCAAGCAGCTTACTTTAGTCATGCCTGCCGGCGGGTGGCAATGGAAAAGCCTGCAGGTGTTGGCGGTTAAAGATATTCCTGAACTCAGTCAGGCGCCTGCAGCCAAATCTGAGGCCGGCAAGCCCGGCCAAAAGTAAAGATCACGGTAGCCCGGCAGGTAAAGCGAGAAGGAGGAATTCCATGGCATCGGTTTACGAAGCCAAGACCAAAGCGGAACGGCGCCGTTATGAACGGCGGGCCATGCATCTCAAACTTCGTTTTCAGTGTCTGGACAAGGATTATGTATCTCCCATACAGAATGATTTAGCCGAAGATCTGGGAGCCGGTGGTTTGGCCATGATGAGTGATCGTGACCTTAAACCCGGGCAGTTGCTTATGCTAACCTTGATGTTGCCGGACAAAGAAGATCTGGATCGTGGACGCTTGACGGAATCAGCGGAGGTTAATCTGTTATCCCGGGTAGCGTGGTCCAAACCTGCCAGCCAGGGTGGCTTTGTTATTGGTATCCAATTTTTAGATTTGGAACCTGCTGAACGCCAGTTATTAAAAGCCTTTCTGGTGGAATTTGAATTGGACCAGCCCGATTCGGGCATGTACACCTAGAAGACGGGAAACAGAAATAATTTTTAGAGATTTTCAACTACAGTGCCCTTGCTCATTCAATCGGCCCTGGTTTTTTATACCTCCGGTTGAAGAATGCCGCGGGTGCAAGCGTTGTCGGCGTGGATGCTAACAAGCTTATGGAGGCTGTATAGCTTTGAGTCCCAAGGAACAGAAAAAAAAAGAAACCGTGATCACCCGGGTTGTGCGCCAAGTGATTCAATTTTTACGGCGTGATCTCTGGATATTGGATATTGCCGGACTCAACCAAATGCGGCGTCTGGTGGTGAAAACCCTGCAGGTGTTATATATGGTGGGCGAAGGCGCTATTCGCGACAAGCTGTTGGTTCGTGCCAGCGCGCTTACTTATTGGACATTACTTTCTATTGTGCCGCTGTTGGCCTTTACCTTTTCTATTTTAAAAGGTCTGGGCGTGCAAAAACGCCTGGAGGCCGCATTGCTGCAACGCCTGGCCGTGGGCTCGCAGGATATTGCTTCTCAGATTATCGGGTATATTGATCATGTCAACATCAACTCACTCGGTGCTATTGGATTGGTGGTGTTGATGGTCGTAGTATTTTCCATGCTGAATAATATGGAAATCACCTTTAATGACATCTGGGGATTAAAAAAACACCGGTCCACCATCCGAAAAATTTCGGATTACTTTTCCTTTTTGATCCTGCTGCCCATTGTTTTCTTTGTGGTCATCTCCCTGACCGCTTCTTTTAAAAGCAATGCCATCATGACCTGGATGACCAGCCAGCCGGGGCTGGGCACCCTGGTGATCTCCATCCTGAAGGTGCTGCCCTTTGTCATGCTGAGTATTTTTTTCACCTTCTTATATCTGTTTATGCCCAATACCAGGGTCAAGTTTTGGCCGGCGTTAATGGCCGGCATTTTTGCGGGCATGGTCTGGCAGCTGGCCCAATGGGGTTATGTCAGCCTGCAAGTGGGTATGACGCGCTACAATGTGCTCTATGGTACCTTTGCCCAGATTCCGTTTATGTTAATCTGGATTTATTTTTCCTGGGTGATTGTGCTCTTTGGGGCTGAGTTTTCATTTGCTCTGCAAAATGTCTCGATTTACAAACGGGAGCAGGAAAGCACCAGCGTTAATTTGGAGAGCCGTTTTGAGTTGGCGTTGGCGTTCCTAAAGGATATTGACCAAGTGTACAATAATGGTGGCAAACGCTGGCAGGATGTGAGTCTGGCTGAGCAGCATCGGGTATCTATCCGTCTGGCGCGCTCTGTGCTTAATTGGATGAACGACGCCGGCTTGGTCATTATGCTCGGTCATGAGCAACAGGAACAAATTATTCCGGCCATCAATATTGGTATCCTGCCAGTGGCGGAAATTATCGAACGCTTGGAACAGACCGGGGCACCGGTCAGGAATCACCAGCCGGAAACCGAGGCCGTGGCCAACCAGGGCAAAGTTCGTGTGCTTATGCAGCGCCTTAAGCAGGCGCGGCGTCAATACCTGGAGGACCTTAAACTTCGGGAACTATAAGGTTTAATCCACCTGCCCTAGGCAAGGTCGTGTAAGGGGGTTTTATCAATGAAAGAATATGCCAGTGCGCAATTTGACCGCAGACAATATCCCAGGTTGAATTTTTCGATTCCCATCGCTTTTCAAAAACATGATCTGAGCCAGAACGACGGCGTATCTTCCAATGTATCTCTGGGCGGGATGATGGCTTTTTTGCCGCACTTTGTGAACAAGGGTGACTTGTTGGAAGTGACCATGCTGCTCCCCTGCTCGGACGGCAAACATGTTTTCCATGTCAAGACCGAGGTGGTCTGGGTCATCACTGATGAAAGCGAGAGTGAGTGGCTTTGCCGGGCGGGGTTGAAATTTATTGAGATCCCGCCTGACTCTTTTAAGCTATGGCAACGATTTCTGACTGAATGGCAAGGCGAACAGGACAACGCCAGCGTTGGTTGAAAAGCCGGGGTGCTTGACCTTATTCCGGGCATAAACAACTTTGACAGGCTGAGCCCGTTACAGTGTCGCTTCATCTAGGAGGGACCATGACTAATTATGGCGATATGGAATTCGAACGACGTATTTTTCCGCGTTTTACCATTCATCTGCCTTTTAGTTATCATGTGCAGCATCCCTTGGCGGAAGACCCCGTGTCCGACGGCGAGGAAGTGTTGAATCAGTCTGGGCTCCAGCAGGGCCGGGGGGCACCCCAGGGTATGACGGCCAATGCTTCCCAAGGGGGGTTGATGATCTACGTTCAGGACAACCTGCCTGTGGGCACACGTTTGAAAATCAAGCTGACCCTGGCGCATCGCAAACAGGTTAAAGATGTGGAAGTAGAGGTGGTGGTGTGCTGGATTGCCCAGGCCAATCCCGGCTCCGCCCATCGTTATCAAGCGGGCGTTAAGTTTCTCCAGATCAGCCAGGAAAACCGTTCCATCATCCAATGGTTTGAACAGTTATGGCTCAAGCAGAATATGTAATCACAGTAGTGTTAAATCAAAAAACTTGCTAATCCCCTGGCTGCAAGGTATGATACCGATTTATTATTTTATTCGGTAACGGAGGATCAACCCATGAGCTTCGACGCAACCTATATTTGGATGGACGGTAAGCTGGTGCCCTGGAAAGAAGCCAACATGCACGTCCTGACCCATGCCCTTCATTATGGATCGTGTGCTTTTGACGGCCTGCGCATGTATGCCAATAAGAATGGCTCCTATGTAATGCGCTTACGGGAGCACATCAAACGCCTGTTTGATTCCGCTAAAATTTATCGGATGGAGATTCCCTATACCCTTGATGAGGTGTGCACGGCAGTCAAGGAAACCTTGGTGGCCAATAACCTTAAGGAGGCTTACATCAGGCCGTTTGTGTTTCGCGGCTATCATTCGTTGGGCCTCAATCCTTTCAACTGCCCTGTCGTTACGGCCATTGCCGCTTGGGAATGGGGAGCCTATCTGGGTGCGGAGGCCATGGAAAAAGGCGCGTCCGTGCGTATCAGCTCCTGGAACCGGCCGGCGCCCAACACCATGCCCACCATGGCCAAGGTGGCGGCCAATTATATGAATTCCCAATTGGTCAAGATGGAAGCCATCCAGGACGGCTTTGACGAAGGCATTGCCCTGGATTCTTTTGGATATTTATCGGAAGGCTCGGGCGAGAATATTTTTATCGTCAAGAATGGCGCCCTCTACACACCGCCGTCGTCGTCCAGTATTTTACCGGGGATCACCCGCCATTGTGTGATCCAGATGGCCAGGGATCTCAACATCAAAGTCAAGCAGCAAGTTCTACCCAGAGAGAGCTTGTATGTGGCTGATGAGGCCTTCATGACCGGCACGGCCGCCGAGATTACACCCATTGCCAAAGTGGATAAAATTAATATCGGCAACGGTGCGCGCGGGCCGATTACTAAAAAAATCCAGGACACCTTTTTTGGCGTCATCCGGGGAGAACTGGAAGATAAGAACCATTGGTTGGATAAAGTATTATAATCTGGCCGCCACGCCGCATTTGTTTGGATATCGCCGGCAGCGAAGCCGAGAGGAGCACACGTTTGAATGGCTAAAACCTTTATTTTGGATACCAATGTTCTCCTGCACAATCCCCAAGCCATTTCCACTTTTGGTGCCAACCGGGTCGTGGTGCCCATCGTAGCTTTGGAAGAATTGGACCGGTTCAAGAAAGGCAATGACGAAAAGGGCAAGCATGCCCGCGCGGTCTCCCGATTCATTGACGGCTTGCGCGGCAAGGGCTCGTTGGCCAAAGGCATTACCATGGACAACGGCGGTGTTCTGCAAGTGGCTATTGAAATGCCCGATATGCATCTGGCCGGCCTGACTCAGAATAAAAATGACAACCTCATTCTATCGCTGGCCAAATCCCTGCAAGCGCAAGGTATGGATCAGGTCAAACTGATTACCAAGGATGTTAACTTACGCGTCAAAGCCGATGCTTTTGGCGTGGTGGCAGAGGATTTCGAGAGTCAAAAAGTCAACATTGATGAATTGTATACCGGGGTGGGCAACCTGGAAATTTCAGGAGACCAAATAAATCAGTTTTATACCGAAAAAAAACTGGCCCTCAACCAAGCCGACGGATTTTATCCCAATCAATTTATCCTGCTTAAAGACAGCAATGGTTCCAAACAGAGCGCGGTGGGTAAGGTGCACTGGAAAGAGCAGTGTCTGGTGCCGCTGGTTTCCGGCGAGCAGGAGGTCTGGAGCATTAAGGCTAAGAATTTAAAACAAAAGTTTGCGCTCGAATTGCTGCTGGACAATGATATCCCATTGGTCACGTTGGTGGGTTCGGCGGGCACGGGCAAGACCCTGCTGGCGGTGGCCGCAGCGCTGCGCTGCACCTTGGATGAACGCCATTACCGCCGGATTTTGGTAAGCCGGCCGGTTATTCCCCTTGGACGGGACCTAGGCTATCTGCCAGGCACCAAGGAGGAAAAGATTGCGCCCTGGATGCAACCTATTTTCGATAACCTCGAATTTCTCATGGATCATAACGGCGAGTCCGAGGAAAGCGGGGAAGGCACCTTGCGCTATTTACTGGAAAGCGGCAAGATTATTCTTGAATCCCTGACTTATATTCGCGGCCGCTCCATCCCCAAGCAATTTATAATTGTCGATGAAGCACAAAACCTGACGCCTCATGAAGTCAAAACCATTGTTTCCCGCGCCGGCGACGGCACCAAAGTGGTGTTAACCGGTGATCCTTACCAGATTGACAACCCTTACCTGGATTCCAATTCCAATGGCCTCACTTATTTGGTGGAACATTTCAAGTCCCAGAGTCTTTTCGGGCATATTACGCTGACCAAGAGTGAACGCTCGCCTCTGGCGGCTTTGGCAGCTGATTTGTTATAACCGTGAGTCGCCACCCTGCTGGCTGTCTCCAGCCTCTTCGAGACTGTGCCGTATCTGCCTTTTTTAGTTCATCATCCTGTTAGGCTTTTAAACAGAATCCGGAAGTACCCTTGTTTTTAAGGATTTTCCTCGACCCCGGCTGAAAGCATGCCGGGGTGACGGCTAGAAAAGCCTGCCCCAACTGATGGTGCCCCAGTCTATTCAAGGGGAAGAATACTTTTTAACCTGATGGAATCTTAATCCCAGTGATAGTCGTATTCACAGTGTTCATCACCGCGATTGATGCATTTGGAATGAATGCCTTTAATGTTTTTAGCACCGGACAAGGTCAGGGCTTGGCGATGAAAGGCCATAAACATTTTTTCATGATGGGAAGCCGTGACCTCAAAGTCATGGAAAACCAGAATACCGTGACCCCGTTCAGGCCATTGAACCATGACCTGTCCTCGGTCGAATTGTTGACGGAAAATGCGAGGAGCGTTATTCAGAACGAATTCAGGTGAACTAAGTTTCATAAATAACTTGTAGAACCCTTTGAACTCATTTACCGCCATGTGGCTCGAAATGTCCGCCACCAACTGACCATCTCCTTTGCCCAATTGCAGGTCAAGCATACCAATGAAATTTAAGACGGCGGTGAAATCCACCCAGGAGATGGGGAGGATTTTTTTGCCAAACAAGGCCTCGCGGTCTTGATCGTTTAAGGCGGCTTTGGTTTTTTCAATACCTTGGGCATCACATAGGCTATTGGTGGCGGCGATGGTGTCCAGCCACGCCGCGCCTTTCATGTGGATTTTATTGTCCTTGAGCGGGTCCATGGTGTCGAAGTCCTCCTTATAAAATACTAACCTGCATTAATTTTCGGAAGAAAATCATGTTAAGTTAACTCTTTATAGGACCGGTACTCTTTAGGATGAGGGTCACCTTGACCGCCTTGTAAAGCAGGGAATTGCATTAGATTTTTATTTTGGATATACTATTAATATTGGATATTAAAAGCCTATAGTGACTTGAAGCATAAGGGGGCGGTGATGGCTGAGGCAATCAAGCGGTTATCCTTGTTGTTTTCGTCGGGTACGATAGGCGGGTTAATGAATGCGCTGGTGGTGGGGTGGTACACGCAGGCGATGGCACCACCCATGGTTTACCAACGCATGGTATGGGGCGGCCTGTGGGGCATGATGTTTTTACTGCCTCTAAAGCGTATGAACATTTATCTACGCGGGTTGCTTTTTAGTCTGGCCCCCACGGTAGTGCAATGGCTGATCGTCTTTCCGGCCCGGCACCAAGGGGCGTTTGGCATGGAACTGGGCTCCTGGACGTTTCTCAAAGTTATTATCTTTAACGCTGTCTGGGGGTTGGCCGCAGCGTTTTGGCTTAAACGGATGAAGCAAGACTGAGCCTCTTTTAAGAAGTGCAGGTGGTAGGATTATGCAAAACAAGAAACTATTTATGTTCAAAGTTGCCATCAGCGTGCTGTTGGCCGGGATGAGTGTGGCGGTTTGCCAGCAGCCGGCTTGGGGCAAGAAAGTGGCTTTGGTTTTAAGCCGCTCACTAGGGCCTTATCAGCTGGCGGCGCAGGGCTTTGAAAGCAAGTCACCTTCAGAGATCCAAACGTTTAATATGGAGGGGAAATTAGAGCGAGGCCAGCAGATCATGGCTTCCCTAAGTCCCGAGGTCTTTAGTGAAGTGGTCTGCATTGGTTCAGAAGCACTCCATAGCGCTGAAACTTATTTGACGGCGAAGATTCCTGTGTTGTATACCATGGTGTTGGACAGCCATCATTTAAAGGGGCAAAAGGCTGGTGGCGTCTTAATGCAGGTGGCGCCGGAAGATCAATTTGAAAAAATTGAAAAATTGATCCCAGGGACAAAGAAAGTAGGTGTCATTTATAACCCCGCTTTTTCCCGGGAAGCCATCAACCAGGCTCGGACCGCAGCCAAAAATAAGAACCTGACGTTGATGCCTATTGCAGTAGATGGAAAAAGCCAGGTCGCCATGGCCTTGGAAAAGCTGCAACTGGGCAAAGTGGATGTGATTTGGTCAGTAGTGGATGAAACCATGGCTCAACCCGAAGTGGTGGCCCAGACGATTCAATTCACGCTGGAGAAAAAAATAGCGTTCATCGGAATTTCGGTGTACCAGGTCAAGGCAGGTGCACTCATGGCTTTTTCCGCTGATTTTAAGGATCTGGGTGCACAGACGGCCCAGCTTGCCGGAAAAATGATGAAGTCCGGGATGGCGGATAGCATTGAGACACCACGCAGCGCTATTACTTATATCAATACCCGTACCCAAAAAATACTGGGACTAAAATCCTTTCCTGAAAAGGAAAAAATTGATTTTGTTCAATGATGATTATGATGGGAATGGCAAGCCGGATAGATTTTTCTGGAAAAAAGACGGCCTGTCTGCTGCGGCCTGAAGTCCTAGAGAACGGTTGTACGGCCAATGCCGCTTGTGCAGGGTTCGAAAAAAATCAGTGATCTTGACCGGACGTCATTCTGAATACAGGTAACGCTATGATCCTGTCACCCCTACTTCCAACCAGCCTGAAGAAAAAGTCGATTAAGTCAACGTTTTTATATTCTCGACCTCAAAGGACACCCATGTGGCCACTGGGCCGTGCGGTGGTTAACCGCAGGTATTGGGCAATTATGCTGTTATTGCTGTTTTCCGTGGGTATGGCAGCATGGGCTGGGGCCACTGTATCTTGTCCATCCTTACCCCAAAGCCTTCAACTGTTCTATGACCGTTACCAACCGCTTCAGCCGCCCTTAAAATCAGGGCGGTTGGAGGATTTGGAGATCATGGTAACGGTCGCGGTAATGCAGGCACAGGAGCGTATGGATCAGGCGCAACAATTGCAGTTTTATCTTCAAACCTATTTTCCTGCCAGCAGCCTTTTGCCATTGCTTGATGTGAACGCCAACATTAACGGGAGACTACGTCTGTTTGAACCAGATCCGTTGTTTTCCCGATTGGTCAAGGACAGCTTTGTTTTTTTTAAGCAACATCCCCGGCAAGCTGATAGGGTCTATTTTCAACAATTGGCTGCTCTGGCCGAATTGTTTTGGCGCCACCATGCCGGTGCCCGGCGGCAAGATCTGAAGAACTTTTTAGCCCAGGCCTCTCAGTCGCCCTTCAGCGGCTTTGCGGCCTATGCTCTGGCCTGGCAGGATTTTCAGGATCATCAGGGCAATACGGAAGGCTTTTACCATTTATGGCAGCAGGATCGGGATCATCCCGCTGCCCGGGAAAGTTTTGAAGCCATGGAAGTTCCTTATTTTTCTCCCCGCCGGTTAAGCTTGGCTTCCGCGGTAATGCCCGGTTGGGGAGAAGAGCAATTGGAACCTGGCATGGGGGAAGCGGGCAGTCAGCTGTATTATGAATTGTTATTTTGGGCAGGCACCATCGGGTTCACGATGGCTGCGCAACAGCAGGCCCGAACGGAAAATATAACGGCAGCCTTGATATTTTCCAACCTGCTGATCATGAATCACCAAGGCAGTGCAGCACGTACCTGGGTCATGGCCCAACGCCGCAACCGGGCTGAAGAGAAGAGATTCCTGGATGATCATTTCCAAAATAACTTGATCGCACCTGGTCGTTTCAAATCCTGGTCCTTGGCGCCGGTCCGGGCCAAGCCGCCAGATCAACGGTTGATCATTGGACCTTTTCTGCAGCTTCGGGGCTTGGCCGATGCCTTGGCTTCCACGGGTTGGGTTCAGGATAGTTCTCTGACCAACGCAGGATTAAGCTTAGGCTATGAACTGGAATTTTTAAATTACCAATCAGGCACTTACAGCTTAGCCGCGGGACTGCGGCCACAATTGGATTTATATTTCAATCCGCTGTTTAAAAATGCCCAAGACGGACCATTGCACGATAATGGTTGGCAATCAGAACAAACCAGCCGTGTTAATGTGGTAATCAGCCAGGCCTGGACTATGACGGAGGAGCAAAAGATTTATATCAATGTGATGGCTGGTCCTGGGTATCGCTGGCAGCATTTAAACTTGGGGGAAGCGCAGTACCACGGCCAGGCTGGTGTGGGCAGCGCTGGTTTAAGCCTGGGCTTTGGCGGTCCGGCAGGGCATTATTGGAGTGCCGGCATCATGGTTGACGATTCTTTTCACTCACCATCAGTAACTTTTTTTAATACACCTCTCACCTTATCTTCTCTAACTTGGCGCATGACCTTTGAACTGAGTATCCTGTTTTAAACTGATTAGATGACTGCACGGAAAACCGTTGTTTTCTTCCTGAGACTTTTACCGGTATGATGGCGTGGTCTCCAAGTTCAGGTCATGCCAGGTGGAAGTAATTCCTTCCGCCCGGTAGGGATCTCTTACAGGTCCATAAACACAAAAGAGATGAATATTTTAAAATAAGCTTATTTTTTCAATATATTTAAACTTATTTTAATTGGCACTGTCTTTGCTTTATTTCTTATGGTTGTAGACCATTTAAAGGGGGGCAAGGCCATGTTGCAAGTAGAGCAAGAGAAACACCTAATACGGTTGTTTGTGGCAGGGAACCGCAACGCCGGAGAAAAATTAATTAGTCATTATTATGATAAAATTGCAAATTTGGCGACAAGAGTTCTCCAGAATAGCGATGATGCCAAGGATGTTGCCCAGGATGTGATTTATAAAGTTTTTGTGGAACGTAAAATTGAGGGCTTTCGTGGGGATGCGCGTTTGGGTTCCTGGCTGTTTCGCATCACCGTGAATGAGTGTAAATCCTTGATGGGCACCCGCTCCCGCGCTTGTGTGTTTTTTAATGATTATGCTAATGTGCTTCAGGAAACCCTTTCCCGGGAAAAAAGCAATAACCCGGAATTCAGGTATGTAAACCATTATGTGCGTTTGCATGTTCGCCGGGCCGTGGACGCCCTGGATCCGATCTACCGGCGGGGATTAACATCGATCTATTTTGACGAACAGTCCTACAAAGCCACATCGCGTGAGCTTAATGTCCCCATGCATACCCTGGGTGTGCGCATGTTGCGGGGCAAAAAAAAATTGGCTCAAAATTTAAACGGCTTGAAGTGGCTCCATACGGCCATTGGCCAGGAGTGGCCGAAATTGGCCGGTCGCGTATAGCTGCCCCCTGCCTAAAAAGAGGAATAATGCGGTGGTTTTTTAACCATAGTCATTATATACTCTAAAAGCAGTGTTCGGGGGACAAGGAGCCGGCCAAGGCATGCGATTGTTTTTCAGGAAATATCAAAGAGTTATTTGGGGTGTGGTCATTTTAATGGCCGTACTGGTGGCTCAGGCCTATACCTTGTACAATTTGAAAATGGTGGAAATCAACCGCCATAAACTCAACGAAAAGATCGGCCTGTTCACCAAGAACCACGGGCTTAAATATATTTTACGCCACGATGATTTCGAACAACGCAAACAATTCATGATTTATGCTTATGGGGCCCTTAATCTGTTTACCATCCTGTTTTTAGGGTTGTATATCCTGGTGGTCAGGGCCCATCTGCGTTTGGAACGGGAAGAACATGCCAAGTCGGAGATGATTTCCGCCATTACCCACAATGCCCGGCACTATCTGTCGGTTATCCACACCCGTTTGGACTTACTCCGTCTGCGCCCAGGGCTGGCCCATCCTGATGAAAAAACCAGGCGTGATCTCCAGTTAATATCGCTCAACCTCCAATCTATCAATCATCTGGTCGGCAATTTAAATCAAAACGAGGCGCTCGCCAACAAGCATCATCAGGTGCATCTGAAGCCAGTTGACCTATGGCCGGCGTTGCAGGATGCGATTGACAATCAAGATGATATGGTCACGGAAAAAAACCTGCATTTGGCCTTGCCGGCCCACGACGGGTCTTTGTGGATTCAAGCGGACCGCCAGTTGTTGGATCAAGCCCTGATGAACTTGTTGCATAATGCCGTCAAATTCACGGCGTCAGACAGTGTGGTTACCATTCGCTGTGCCTGCCGCGGGGACAAGGCTTTCCTGGAAATTGAAGATCAAGGGCCCGGCATTCCGGCGGCCATGAAAGAAAGAATCTTCGTGGCTTATGTCCGGCTCCAGCCGCATATCCGGGGCACAGGATTGGGCCTGGGCAATGCGCGTCAGTGCATGCTCTTGATGGGCGGGGAGGTTAAATTGTTGGATAGTCCTGCCGGCAGGGGAGCTGTTTTTGAGTTGAGTTGTCCCCTGGCTAAATTTTATAAGGAGGATCACCATGCACCGTCTTCTGGTGGTTGATGACGACCATAGCCTGAGCGAATCCATCAGTGAATATTTCAGTCTCTATGAGTTTGAGGTGACCAGTGCCAGCCAGGCCGACAAAGCCTTGGACCTGATGGCGGTCTTTGATCCTGATATTGTTTTTCTGGACCTCGATTTGGCCGGTGACGGAAAAGATACCAGCGGGTTGTCCGTGCTCCAGGCCATACGGCAACAGCGCAGCCGCCAGGAGTTGCCGGTCATTGTCATCAGCGGCACCGGCGATACTGGTCTCATGGAGAAAGTGCTTGAAGAAGGGGCCAATGATTATGAGGTCAAACCCTTTAAATCGGCCGAGCTGGTTAAAAAAGCCCAGCGTCTGCTGGAACAGCGCCAGAGAGAGGAGTCACAGGACCAGCTCATTAACTGGGAGGAAAGTTTCCAGGGCAAGTCCAAGATTATCATGACCTCGGTTAAACAGCTCCTGCAGGCGGCCCGCAGCGGTGTGGATCTGCTCCTGCTGGGAGAATCGGGAGTAGGCAAGGATCTGGCGGCCCGTTATTATCATAAAAAATCGCGGCGCCAAAAGGGACCTTTTGTGGTTTTTGACTGCACCCGCAACGAACTGTTCGAGGAACGCCTTTTTGGGCATGTGCGCGGCGCTTATACAGGTGCGTTTGACGATAAACCGGGGTTGGCGGAGCAGGCCAGCGGCGGCCTGCTTTTCTTTAATGAAATTGGAGATTTGTCTGAAAAGCAACAAGCCCTGTTATTGCTTTTGTTGGATCGCATGCCTTTTAAACGTTTGGGCAGTAGCAAGGACATTAAACCGGACTTCATTATTTTGGCAGCCACCTTTCGGGATTTGGAGGACATGGTGGCGCAGAAACAATTTCGCTTTGATTTATGGCAGCGGTTGAAAAAACAAGTGATTACCCTGCCACCGCTAAGGGAAAGGCAGGAAGATATTCCTCTCTTGGTCAGGGATCTGATGGTCAAATATAATCAAAAATATGACAAACAGCTAAACCGGGTGGCTCCAGAGTTGATGGAGAACTTGGTTCGGGCTGACTGGCCCGGCAATGTCAGGGAATTGGAACAATGTATTGAGATTGGAGTGGCCCACAGCATTGGACAGACGTTGCATGAAGCTGACCTGCAAGGCAAATTACCCCTTAGTTCCGCGGTAGTGGCAGCAGATCCGGAAACATGGCTCAACTTGCCTTATAAGGCCTTTAAAAATAAACTCGATGATGAAGCCCGACGCAGGCTCCATCACTACTTCCACTATCATCTGGAGCGTCACCAGGGCAATAAAAGTCAAACCGCCAAAGCCCTGGGTATAAAGCGGGAATACTTCAGTCAGTTGTTGGTTCAATACAAATTCAAAGATTCCTAAACATGGGAAAATTAATGCCGAGGCTGGTGGGCTGTTATTTGCACCAGCCGGTTGAAGCTGGCTTCTGGATCAGCTTCCGGGTGGTCACGCAACTTGATGATTTCCGGCTCGATAATGTCCATGCGTATTTTATTCCAGGCGGGGTCCTGCGGTTGAAGCGAAAAATGACCAGCAGCAAAGGCCAGGGCCTCCCGGTTAAAAGGCGGTTGGGGTTTTAACAAAACGGGAGCGCGGTATAAAGAGCGATCCACCGGTTGTATGACGCCGGTTTGGGCCAGCTCCAGCTGGCCTTCTTTGCCTGCCAGAAAACAGACCAATTGCCAGGCCAGATCGGGATGGGCGCTGTTGTGAAGGATGCCATAGCCGCCGCTGCCGCTGGGAAAACGTCTTGGTCCTGCCGGGCCAGCCGGAAAGAGTACGATATCCCATTTGAAAGTATTGTTGATTCTGAAATACGGGGTGTACCAATAGCCGGTGAAGAAGAAAGCCAGCTTGCCTTCCATGAATACATCAGGCTTGGAGAGGGCCGGCGGTATCTGCGCATAGCGTGAATGTAATTGATGAAAAAAAGCCAGCGTTTTTTTGTACACCTCCTGCTTGTCGTGATTCAGCAAATGAGGGGCTACCAGTTCATCATAACTCAACCCGCTGCCCAGAGCCAGAGCCTCCCAGCAGGGGAAATCATCGGCAAATACATAGGAGGTCAAGTTACGATTCTTGATGTCGGCCTTAACCTGATCTAAAACGGTTTGCATTTGGCCGGGCCAGGTCCATTGGTTACCAGGCACCGCAATGCCGGCAGCTTCCAATAAATCCCGGTTGTAAAACAGATAGGCATGAGGCGCAATGTCACGGGGCAGGGCATAGAGTGCACCTTGGTATTTAAAGGCTTCGAGGGCTTGAGGATAATCGTCCTCCAAAGTTAAGGCTTTATCCTGACGAACATAAGCATCCAGCGGCAGTAGCCTTTTGTTCCGTGCCAATGACGCCAATTCGCGAACTTCCACGAAGGCCACATCCGCAGGCTGCTGGCTTTCCAGACGATGCATCAACGTAGGCAGGTAGTTGCTGTTGACATCCATGATGACATCCACCTGAGGATGCTGGCTTTCGAATTTATAAACCGTTTCCGTCACAGCATCAATCTCCGCCAAGTCACCGCGGAAAAAGAAATGCAGCTGGGTTTTATTGACCGGCCGGCTACAACCGGCTAGAATAAGAATCCCCAACAACGTTATAACTTTTGGGACGAGTGAACAACGCAGTGTCATAAGAATGATTCCCTTTCATGCGACGTGGCCCAAGTGTACACCAGGTGAGAAGCACTGGTCAATATAGCACTGCACAGTTCTGGATCTGACGGAAGATGTAGCCGTTAGGACCGGGAAGTAGAGAAACCTCAACATGATCACTATCTTGTTCGACATCGATGCCACCTTAATCCGTACCCACGGCGCAGGTATGCGTGCGATGGAACGTGCTTTTCGCGAGACCATGGGTTGGGATGGCCTGCTGGCCCGGGTATCGCCGGCAGGTATGACCGATCCCGCTATTGCTGATGCCCTCTCCCAATCCTATCGCGGCCAGGCCATGGCGTCCGAGGAGAAGAGCAGAGTCTTTGGCACCTATCTTGACTATCTGCAGCAGGAAGTCGATGCTGCGCATAACATCGAAGTGCTGCCGGGCATACGGCCCTTTTTGGAGGAAAAGAGTAAGGATACCCAAGTTCTGCTGGGATTGGGCACCGGCAACTTGGAATCAGGCGCGAAAATCAAATTGAGCCGGGTGGGGCTGGACCAATACTTTTCCTTTGGAGGGTATGGGTCGGACGCGAGTTTGCGACCAGCGGTGTTGCAGGCGGCGGTTAAAAAAGCCGAGGTCCTGCTGGGCCGTACGATTGCGCCCCAGACGGTGTTGGTGGTGGGGGATACGCCTCATGATATTCATGCCGGCCAGGTCATAGGCGCCCAAACCGTGGCAGTGGCCACAGGGCCTTATACTGTGGAAGAATTGCACGCTTATCAGCCCACCTTGGCGCTAAAGGATTTTTCCCATCAGACGGAGATTCAAGCCCTGCTTAGCCGCATGAAAAGCAATAGTGCTTGACGCCGGCTGCGGGCTTGAGGCATACTTGGCCAGACGAGGTGACCTAAGTGGACAATAAAGAGAATAAAACAACCCTTCGTAAAATTTTCATTACCGGCTTGCTGATCTTAATTCCCATTGCCGTTACCATCATTATCCTGATTTTTTTATTTAATCTTTTTGACGGGTGGCTTTCCCCGGCGGGCGGGAAAATTTTACGTGCCTTCGGGGTACGTTTGCCCATAGATTTGCAGCATATTCCCGGTTTTGGCATTGTGGCCACGGTGGTGCTGATTTTTCTGGTGGGCTTGTTTGGTTCCAATTATTTGGGCCGGCAGGTGCTGCATTTTGGAGACCGCTTGATCAAGCGTGTGCCTTTAGTCAACAGCATCTACACCGCCATCCGGCAGGTGGTCACCAGCTTTTCCGTGACCGGGGCCAATGCCTTTAAAACCGTGGTGCTTTTTGAATATCCGCGTAAGGGCTTGTGGGCCATTGGGTTTATCACTTCGCCGTCTTTGCTCTCGGCCCAGAAAATTGCCAAACAGAAACTGGTAAATGTCTTTTTACCTACCACGCCCAATCCCACCTCGGGATTTCTCTTGTTGATTCCGGAAAAGGACCTGCATGTGCTGCCCATATCAGCGGAGAGTGGTTTGAAAATCATTGCCACTGTGGGATTGATTCAAAATGAGCAGCAAGCGCAGGCTTTGGCTAAAGGAAGCCTTAGGCCGGAGGAGCTTATTAAACCCAAGCCGGTTGCCGCTAAAAAAAATAAAAAATCGTGAACCCTGCGCTTTTTTTTGGGTCCATAAAAGGTCAAATCTGTCGTGAATCCCAAACCTTTATATCAGGATTTTGCCCTCGTCTATGACGGGGTCATGGATGAATACTTTGCCAAACAATGGATGGCGGCCTTTGGTCAACTCCGAAAAAAGCATGAACTTCGGTTTCGCTCTTTGGCGGACATTGGCTGCGGCACCGGCACCATTGCAAAAAAACTGGCCTCCCACCTGGACCGACTCTATTTGGTGGACCAATCGAAGGCCATGCTTCGTCAGGCCAAGAAAAAATGCCCCCAGGCTCGGGTTCTGCAAGCGGATATGCTTGATTTCCGTCTGCCCGAGCCGGTGGAGCTGGTGATAGCCACCTTTGGAATTTTACATTATTTAAATACCCCCCGCGAGTTGATCCGGTTTTTTCAGCATGTTCGTGGAGCCCTAAAGCCCGGGGGGCGGTTTTGCTTCGATTATTTTACAGGCCGGCATATTAAAAAATATTTCGGGGGAGGCACTGCGGTTTTTGAAGGAGATCATTACCTCTCCGTCTGGCACCATCATTGGAATGATAAACGGCAATGCACTGAGATCATTATCGAAGGGTTTCAGCAAAAAGGATCCATCTGGGTGCGACATCGTCCTGAATATCATGTCCAAAAAGTTTTTACCTGGCCTGAGATAAAAAGCGCCTTGCATACCGCCGGCTTTCGGGAAATGATTCATTATGCTTTGCCGGGTTTGCGTACCGCCCGGCGGGCCGATGAAAAACGAATGGTTTTGGTGAGGTGACTCGGGGCGGCGTCTTGACAATCAGTCAAGGCCTTTTGTAGAATTGCACTTCTTTGCAGGGCATCACAAGAAATGGAGGTCATACACGTGATTACGGTAGAGTCTATTTCAAAGCATTTTGGCACGGTCAAGGCTGTGGATGATATCACCTTTGAGGTGAAGCCCGGTGAAATTCTGGGCTTGCTGGGGCCCAATGGTGCGGGCAAGACCACAACCCTGCGTCTGATTGCCGGCTATCTTCGAGCCGATCAGGGCGTGATCAATGTGGGTGAATTTAATGCCGATGAACAGGCCCTGACCATACGGGAAAAAATAGGCTATCTTCCGGAATACAACCCTTTATATCAAGATATGCTGGTCTTTGATTACTTGCATTATATTGCCGATATGCGGGGGATCCCTGCAACCGCGCAACCTGCCCGGGTTAAAGACATGGTGGCCATCTGTGGGTTGGGGGAAGTTATTCATAAAAAAGTGGGGGAACTATCCAAAGGCAACCGCCAGCGTGTTGGCCTGGCCCAAGCCATGATCCACGATCCGGAATATCTTATTCTGGACGAGCCCACCGCAGGACTGGATCCCAACCAAATCATTGAAATCCGCGATCTGATTAAAAAAATAGGCAAAGAAAAAACCGTGATATTATCCTCCCACATTTTGTCGGAAGTGGAGGCTACCTGTGACCGGGTGGTTATTATTCATCAAGGCAAAAAAGTGGCTGACGGCCGTCCCAATGAATTGCAAAAGACCGCAGTCGACGAGGCGGTCATTCATTTGAAAATAAAAGGCAAGGATGTGGCGGCCAAGCTGGCCAACCTCGACGGTATCAGGGAAGTTAAGTCAGGCAAGGATGAAGACCATGAGGTCAAAGGTTATGTGCTCAATACTGAGACTGAAGAAGACATGCGCCCAGAAGTGTTTCGCCTGGCTTGCCAAGAGGGCTGGATACTATACGAAATGACCAGAGAGGTGCACAGTCTGGAGACTATATTCCGTCGTTTGACGGCCAATTAAGCAAGCCAAGCGTCGGATCATAAGATATAAGGTAATCGCTTCTTGACCCGTTGCGGCAGTTGCACGGTGATTTGGATGCACCCGGGTTAAAAACTGTCCCACTGCTAGTCCGAAGACAGGATAACTTCCATTTTTAAGGTCCCATTTTAAATGTAGTTAAGGAGGATATGTAATGAGTGAAACTACGGCAAGTCCTACTGCGGCGACCACGGGCCAGCCCGGCGCTGCCTGGAAAACCTTTTGGCCGCCGGTCCTGGGATTGATTAAAAAAGAACTCTATTCCTATTTTTATTCTCCCATTGCCTACGTGGTGATGGTGATCTATCTGATTTTCTCGGGATGGTTTTTCTTCTCCCGCTTTTTCCTTTACGGCCAATTGGAATTAAGGGCCTATTTCAGTATGGCCCCGCTGCTGCTGATGTTTCTGGCGCCGGCCATTACCATGCGCCTGCTTTCGGAAGAACTTAATAGTGGTTCTTTTGAAATGCTCATGACTCTGCCCGTGAGTATTACCCAGATGCTGATGGGCAAATTTCTGGCGGCTCTGGCCTTTCTGGCGATTACCCTGGCCGTTACTTTGAGCTACCCCATCACCATTGCCACGCTGGGACCGCTCGATTGGGGTGCGGTCTGGGCAGGTTATTTTGGCCTGCTCTTATTGGGCGGGGCTTATCTGGCCATAGGGTTGCTCAGCTCCTCGCTTACCAAGAATCAAATTGTAGCTTTTATCCTGGGCTTCGCGGCCTGTTTTCTTCTTTTTCTGATGGACAAAATCCTGTTGTTTATCCCCGCGCCTCTGGTGGGATTATTCCAATACCTGGGCAGTGATTATCATTTTCAGAACTTCTCCCGCGGGGTTATTGACAGCAAAGATGTGATTTATTTCTTGTCCATTCTGGTCGTGACCCTGGCCGGGACACGCTTGATTCTTGCAAGGAGGAAATAAGATGACATTTCAGGAACGGGCACGCCAGGAATTAACCAGTTTTCTAATTATGGTGGGTATTGTGATTTTAATCAATATCATTTCCATGCGGACCTTTTTCCGCCTCGATCTGACTAAAAATCATTCCTACTCGCTTTCCAAAATTTCCAAAACGTACATGGGTGAACTGAAAGATCCTATGACCGTTAAGGCCTTCTTTACTAAGAATTTGCCTGCACCCTATAATGCCAATGAACGCTATTTGCGCGATCTGCTCGACGAATACCGGACCTATTCGCACGGCAAGTTTAATTACCAGTTCATTGATCCGGCTGACGACCCGTCCTATGAAAAGGAAGCCCGCAGCCTGGGCGTTTACGGTGTGCAGCTAACCCAGATTGCCAAGGACAAATTTGAGCAGAAGAATGGTTACATGGGCGTGGCCTTCATTTACCGGGACCGCAAGGAGGTCATCCCCCTGATCCAGGACACGAACGGTCTGGAATATAAACTGTCGAGTACCATTAAAAAATTGATTCAAACCAAAATGAAAGTCATCGGCATTACCCAAGGCTACGGGGAACCGGCTCTGGATGGGGATTTGAGCAACCTTAACCAGCTGCTCTCAAAAAATTATGAAGTGATGCCTGTGGACTTGAGCCGAGAGTCCATTCCACAACAGCTGGATGCCTTGGTGGTGGCCGGGCCCACCACCATGATCCCCGAGGCCAAACAAAAGGAATTGGATCGGTTTTTAAGATCAGGAAAAAGCCTGGCCATGTTGGTCAAAATGGTGGATGCTGACGTCAAGACTACCTTGCAGGGTAAACTGGTCAACTCCGGCCTGGCGCCATTAGTGTCCAGCTGGGGCGTGAAAGTAGAACCCAACCTGGTTTATGACCGGCAATGTCAGAAAATTACGGTAGCCCAGCAGGGGCCGGGGTTTGTTATGCAAAATATTATTCCTTACCCCGCCTTTCCCCTGGTGACCAACCTGGATCAGAATCAATTGATTGTCAAAGGGATTGAATCGTTCACGTTACCTTTTGTGAGCGCCCTTGAGCTTAATGACGAGGTGATCAAGAACAATCAATTGCAGGCGGATGTAATTGCCCGCAGCTCCAAATATGCCTGGCTACAAAGCCAGTTTTTCATGCTTTCTCCTCAGTTCATTCAACCCCCTAAAAATCCCGGAGATTACAAACAAGTCGATTTGATGGTGGCCTTGACCGGTACTTTTCCCAGTGCCTTTTCCAAAGATACGGCTGCCTCCGATCAGGCCAAGTCTTCGCGGCTGCTGGTGGTGGGCGGCTCTGATTTTATGGGCAATGATTTTATTGATCCCCGTCGCAGCGGATCCCAATTGGTACAGGTGACCCAAAATATTATTGACTGGGTGGCCCAGGATTCGGCCCTGATTGAGATCCGCAGCAAGGGATTGTCTTCCGCAGCCATCGGTGATATTCCCGATGCCCAGCGGCAATTAATCAAATATTTTAATTGGATCGGCCTGCCCTTGTTGGTGATTCTGGCCGGCATTCTCATGTGGCGCCGCTTTGAGCACCGGCGCCTCAGGATCGCAGCTATGATGCATCAGCAGCATTAATTAACTAGGAGGTGCAACAGTGAAAAATAAACGACTTTACATTCTGACGGGGCTGTTCGTGTTGTTGTTGGGTTATGTACTCTTTACCCAAACCGGACAACGTGGCTACAACACCGTTAAACTGCCGGCCTTCAACGTTCCGGCTGTGGAAGATCTTAAAAAAATAGAACTGGACCAACCCTCGGGCCAGTTGACCTTTGAAAAAAAAGGTCAGGAGTGGATGATTGTGGCTCCCTTTACGTTTGCAGCTGATGCTGGCAAAATGAACACCCTGACCCGCACGATCGCAGATATGCGGCTTACCGACAAAATTTCCGATTCCTCCGAAGCGGCTGCGGATTTTGGTCTCAACACTCCGGCAGCCCGGTACCTTCAACTGACCGATCAAAAAGGTAAAACCACTGGACTTTATCTGGGGGAGGCCAATAGTGATCATAGCCACACCTTTGCCCAATTAAAGGGCAATCCGGCGGTCTATCAGGTCCTGGGGACGTTCACCCAATATTTTAATTACAAACCCGAAGATTGGCGAAGCCTGAAGATTTTTGATTTCTCCCGTGATGAAGTCCAGAGCATTGAAATTGATCAAAGAGGCAGGAAAAAATTGAAGATGACCAAAGAAGAGGAAGTGGCCCCAACCATTGTCAAGGACAGCGCTCAAGGTGTAACCCCACCGGCATTACCTTCCAAGATGATTTGGAAAACTGCCGGGGTGAAAAAGCCCCTCAATCAAGCCAAAGTTGACCAATTTCTTAATACGTTTACCCGCCTCTCCGCCTCGGCGTTGATGGATGGAAAAAGAGACCTGCCCAAACGCCCCTTGGGCGAGCTTACGGTTAAAACCAGCAGCCAGATATATCGGCTAAGCATTTTATCCTATGACAAAAAACGGCAAGTCTATCTGGTCAAAGGCCCCTCAGACCAGGTGCTTTACGAAATTTCTGATTACCAAGGGAAAAACCTGCTTAAATCTTTAAAAGAATTTACCCTCTGATTTCCTCTGGGGACCATGACTCCCTCCTGATCCCAGTGGTCAGGAGGGATTTTTTTTATTTATAAACGCTGGGGCCTGTGGAATAATGTGGCCATCCGGGCAATCAGCCCCGGCAAGCCAACGTCGGTCCCAAGGAGCGTGACCATGAAAAAAACGATGACCATCCTGTTATTGCTGGTCTTTGGCCTGTGTCTGCCAGCGGTCAATCGAGCCATGATCTTTAAAAACGGTGAAAAGATCATTGTGGAACGCCAAGACATCATTACCGAAGATTTGTACATGGCCGGAGAGTTGATCAATTTTTACGGCAGCGCCCTGCAGGATGTATGGGCCGTGGCCAGAACCGCTTTTTTTTGGGGCGTGGTGGGTCAGGATTTAAATCTGCTGGTCAGCGACGGAGAAATTAAGGGTGAGGTGGGCGATGATCTCCGCCTGATGGGTAACAAAGCCATGGTGGCGGCTAAAGTTTCTGGGAGCCTCCTGTTTATCGGCAATGAACTGAGGCTGCACCGCGATGCCACCGTGGGCAGTGATGCCTTTATTTTGGCCGGCAGCACGATCCTTGACGGTGTTATCCAGGGACCGGTTACCATTAACAGCGAAAAGATCATTTTGAACGGTACCCTTATGAATGATGTGACCATCAAGACCAAATCTCTGGTCCTGGGACCTAATGCCAGCATTTACGGGCATTTAACTTACAGTACCCCCGAACGGCTGGGGCCGAAGCTCAGTCAACAAGTGAAAGGCACTATCACCTGGAAAAAATCCCTGCCACCGGCGCCTTCTCAAAATTGGCTTTTTAACCTTGGTCATTGGTGGTTTCTATTTACATTGGTCTATAACTTGACCGTGTTTTTGGCCTTGCTGGCAGTGGGTCTCCTGGTTATTGCCTTGTGGCCGCGCGCCTGTCAACGCTACACCGATCTGATTAATACCAAGCCTTTACCCACCTTGGGATGGGGCTTGGCTGTAATTTTAGGGTTGCCTGTTTTAACCATCATTCTTCTCATTACGGTTGTCGGCATTCCGCTGGCTTTGGTGCTCGTCTTCTTTTATCTGGTCTTATTGGTATTTTCCAAACTGGGTATTGCCTTATGGTTGGGGCAGAAGATCTTTAAGGCCAGTGATCGCACACCGGGCAAGTTCATGCTGGGTATGGCCATTGGGCTGGCCTTATTAACCTTGATTGGGTTTATTCCCTTGCTAAACAGCCTTATCAATTTGGTGGTGGTGATTTTTGGAAGCGGCGCCCTATGGCTCATGATTATTGAACGGCCGGGGAACACTGTTTTTCAAAAAGACCGTAAACCGTCTTTGGGGCAACGGCCAATGCCGCCGGTTAAAGAGCAGGAACAAGGGTCGCTGGAAAAAGTAACGACGCTTGATAAGACAGCCTCTACCGCCAACGTTGGTTCCGGTAAAGTCACTAAAAAGGTGAGCACCAAACGTTCGGCCCGAAAAAAAGTAACCCCCAAAGTCTCCAAAAAATCCAGCAAGACTGCAAGGTCAAAATCCACTAAAAAAAGTGTGAAGAAGAGGACCCCCAAAGCATCCCCCAAGTAAGGGGGATGCTTTGGGGTGATAGAAGGTGGAATATTTTGTTGAGATCAAAAGGACCTGCTGCCACGCCAGGAACTAAACACTCACAAGGCCAGGGCAAATTATTTTACACGGTTGTCTTTTTAAAATAATACAAGGGACCTTTAAAAAATCCTGTGCCCACAAGCCTTACCTGCAGGGGGTCAAGAATTAGCCTTAAAATATAAGGCTAAAAAACTCGTTGACAACCCAAAATATCAAATATATAGTAGCGAAGGCCGGAGCGATTCCACAATATATTGTGATTTCCTATTTTACCAACTGCAATTAAAAAAACGAAAGCAATCGCATGAAAACAACTGTAAAGGCTACAATTTGAGGGTGGGGGGGCGTTTTTTGATGCAGCAGCAGAATATCACTCAGATTAGAAAACGTGACGGACGGCTTGTTCATTTTGACGAACAGAAGATAGTTAATGCTGTTTACCGGGCCATGGCTGCCGTGGGCAAGCATCGCCTGGAACAGGCCCAAGCTGTAACGCGCCGGGTCTGCAATATTCTAAAAGCGGTTTACAAGCAAGACCATATTCCCACGGTTGAAAATGTTCAGGATATCGTGGAAACCACCTTGATGGATGAAGGCTATCAGGATGTCTCCAAGGCCTATATCCTTTACCGGGCTCAGCACAGCAAACTGCGTCAAACCCAGGAGCTCTTTTCTTCAGCCAACGAATTGATCGACAATTATCTGGGTAAAAATGACTGGCGTATCAAAGAAAATTCCAACATGAGCTATTCCCTGCAGGGAATGAACAACCACATTACGGCCATTCTGGTTTCCCAATATTGGCTGGAAGAAGTCTACTCGGAAAAAGTCCGCAATGCCCACCTCAATGGTGATATTCATATTCATGATTTAGGTTCGTTGTCAGGTTATTGTTGCGGTTGGGATCTGAGGGACCTGCTTTTAAAAGGCCTGCGCGGCGCTTACGGCAAAACTGAGAGCAAACCGCCCAAGCATTTCCGCAGTGTCCTGGGGCAGATTTGTAATTTCTTTTTCACCCTACAGGGTGAGGCTGCCGGCGCTCAGGCTTTTTCCAATTTTGATACCTATTTGGCACCTTTTGTTGCCAAGGACGGTCTCAGTTACGATGATGTGGTCCAGAGCATGCAGGAATTCATTTTTAATGTCAATGTACCCACCCGTGTGGGTTTCCAAACGCCCTTTACCAATATCACCCTTGATTTACAAGTTCCCAAGAATATGAAAAATGAACCCGTCATTATTGGCGGCGACATGCAAGAGGACACCTACGGGGATTTCCAAAAGGAAATGGACATGATTAACCGTGCTTTTTGCGAGGTTATGATGAAGGGCGATGCCCAGGGCCGGATTTTCACCTTCCCCATTCCTACCTACAACCTCTCCGCTGATTTCAACTGGGAAGCGCCTATTATGAAAGAAATAATGGGCATGACCGCCAAATACGGTATTCCCTATTTTGCCAACTTCATCAACAGTGACATGGATCCAGAAGACGCCCGGTCTATGTGCTGCCGCTTGAGACTGGATAACCGCGAATTGCGTAAACGGGGCGGCGGGCTCTTTGGCGCCAATCCTTTAACCGGAAGCTTGGGTGTGGTAACCATCAATCTGGTCAGAGCTGCTTATCTTTCGTCCACGGAAGAGGAATTTCATACCCGTGTGCTCAACCTTATGGATATTGCCAAGGAAAGCTTGCAAATCAAGCGGAAGATTCTGGAACGCTATACGGAGAACAACCTTTATCCCTATTCCAAATATTATCTCTCTGCGGTCAAACAGCGTACCGGAAGGTATTGGGCCAATCATTTTTCCACCATCGGGCTCAACGGCATGCATGAAGCCGGTCTGAATTTACTGGGCAAGGACATCATGTCCCCTGAGGGCAAGGCTTTGGCGGAAAAAACCCTGAACATCATGCGTCAACGTATTCAGGAATATCAGGAGCAAGAAGGCGATTTTTTCAACTTGGAAGCCACCCCCGGGGAAGGCACCTCTTATCGTTTTGCCCGTCTGGATCGTCAGGAATTTCCGGATATCATTGCTTCCGGCCAGGAAGAGCCTTATTACACCAATTCCACCCAGTTGCCGGTGGGCGCCACAGAGGATGTCTTTGAAGCCCTGGAACATCAGGATCCCCTGCAAACCAAATATACGGGCGGCACGGTACTGCATATCTTTCTGGGGGAGAGTATCGATGATCCGGAGAGCTGCAAGGCCTTGGTACGCCGTATCGCGGAAAACTATCATCTGCCTTATTTCACTATAACGCCTACCTTCTCCATTTGTCCGGTCCATGGGTATATTGCCGGGGAGCATCACGTTTGTCCTTACGATAAAGAAGAAGCAGCCTTCCAGGAATCCGGCGAGAGCCGCCACCATTCCCAGGAACAATCCGGTGTGGTGGTGGAATCGATGCCCATTAAAAATCATCAGCAGGAGAAGGGGGTCATGGTATAATGGCAAAAAAATGCATGGAAAAAACCGAAGTTTATTCACGGGTTGTTGGTTATTTCAGACCTGTTCAGCAATGGAATAAGGGTAAACGGGAAGAATTTAAAGACCGCAAAGAATTTGTGGTGGCAAAGGAAAATTAAGGCATGAACAAGATTCAGGGCATCAAAGGATTTATCGGCACTTCTCTTATTGATTATCCCGGCAAAGTAGCGGCGGTTATTTTTCTGGGGGGCTGCAACATGCGCTGCAGTTTCTGCCATAATCACCTGCTGCTGGAACAACCGTCGGGGCTGCAGGATTTATCCTTGGAAGATTTAATTGAAGCCTTGAATCGCAGGAAAAAACTACTTGACGCGGTGGTGGTGACCGGCGGCGAGCCCACTTTTCACCCTCAGTTGACCCATCTGCTCAGGCATTTACGTCTCATGGACATGGCCATTAAGTTGGATACCAATGGGCTGCGCACCAATATCCTGGCCGCTGTGTTGGGTGAAGGATTGGTGGATTATGTGGCCGTGGATATGAAAATGGCGCCTCATCGCTACGCCTCCGAACTTAATACCCTGAAGGATGCGGAACAACGTCTATTGGCGTCCATAGGGCTTCTAAAGGCCAGTTCCATTCCCCATGAATTCCGCACCACCTGTGTGCCCGGGCTGGTTAGGGAAGAGGATATTTTAACCATTGCCAAACTTATTGCCGGAGCACCGGCTTATTACCTGCAGCAATTTGTGCCCACCCATTTGGATGATTCTGAATTGGGCCAACGGCCGCCTTATCCACGAGAGGTTTTGGAGCGGTTCAAGGCTCTGGCGGAACCCTATGTCCAAAAGGTGGGACTGCGCAATCTATGAATTAAGGATAACAACATGGGAATTTTGGACCGATTGTCAACTCTGATTACCGCCAAGCCCCAGACCACGCCCACACCGGACTTAACAGCGCGACTCGTGCTGGGAGCCCTGCTGTCCATCGTGGCCAAGGCCGATGGCAAGGTCACGCCGGCTGAGGAAGACGCCAAGCGTGCTATTCTGCAACGGCGCGGTTATAAAACCAAAGAAGAACAGGATGAAATATTTAAAAGTGTACGCCAGGTCTTGAGTGAAGGACTGGATTGGGAAAGTTTTACTCGCGAGATCAATCAAACCTGCGACTATTCGGAACGGGTAAAAATAATCCAGGATTTGTTTGCCTTGGCTTGGGCGGATCATGAACTTTCCCATCAAGAGCTGGAAGCCATCCGCAAAATTGCAGGCCTAATGTGGATCGACCATAAGGATTTTATCAACGCCAAGCTCTCCACCAAACCCTGAATCAGGGAAGACCCCCCCCTTTGGTTTGCACCCGCTTAATCCATTCCCAATTAATCCCGCAATTCATGGCAGGGTATTTTAATCATTCCTATTGGCCATTCGCTTGGTCTCAACTACTTGTATGTGCCGGCTAAGGTCAATGGTCAGTCCTTTAGGTCTTGATCTTTCCATGCTAAACAATGGTTTTGGGCCGCGATCGCCAATAGCTCTGTGCTTCAAGGGTTTATAAAAAACCTGTTTATGCCGGTAATAAAAGCAAGAAAAATCCCGGCGCGATTGGGAACAGAGAGTAAAGCAATGACCTTGAAGAACATGAGTGACCAGATTCTGATTTTGGAGGAACCACGCAGTCTATTCCGGATGTCTGTGTTTATTCTGACCATGTTGGGTGCCCTGGGCACGGTGGCCGTATTGCTAAGCGATGAGCCTCTGGCTCATGGTGTGTTATATTTTTTTTTTCTGGTAGCCGGTCTTTTGGGGACTTGGTTGGGCGGCAGGCCGGATCGGGTGGAATTCAATAAAAAGTCCAATCAGTTACGACTTTGGCGTTACCAGGGTCCTTTTGGTCCGGTGCAGTGCCGGGAAGCGAGTTTGAACCAAATTGTCATGGTGAGCATGGCGGCGCTGCCTGCTGTCTTTGATCGCTGGCAGGGTATTCGCCGGAAAAGTTACAATCTCTACGTGCTACTGGCCAATCATGAAAAAATCGAATTGTGTCCTTATAGTCCCCTGAAACCCTACCGCAAACAGGCCCTACGTCAAGTTAAACAATTTTTAGCGATGTAACTGGCTCGGGCCCACCGCGCCCAAATAGTTGTACCTTACCGGAATTAACAGAAAAAACCTTCACCAAGCAAAAGCACCGTGGTTGGCGGCAAGGCAAGTTAATTTTATGGTGGCGTTCCAGAGCAGGGCTCAACTTTTAGTCAGTGCCTCAATGATGGCCCCATGGACCGGAAATTCCTTGAGCAACTGCGCACGGCTGGCCAAGGTGAAATCATTAAAATCAAAGCCCGGCGTTACCACACAACTGAGCAAGGCAAAACTGCCGGGATGATCCACCGTGGCGCCGAACCACGTGCCGGCGCGCATGAGCGCAGAAAACTGCTGATGAGGTGAAGGTTCCGGACCGAGCAAAATGGTTTTGTAGCCAGCTTCATCACTGAGGCTGTGCAAGGTCACCGCATTGCCGCTGTGAAAAAACCATAATTCATCGGAAAGCAGGGCATGAAAGCAGGAAGGTTGTTCGGCCGTGAGTAAAAAATAAATGGCCGTGGCAAAAGCCCGGCTGTTGGGATAACGGTCGGGCAGGGCAGTGGCAGGAATGTGTTCATCAGACCGGTAGGTTTCCCGATAGAATCCGCCTTCAGGGTGTGGTTCCAACCGCAACTGGTCAATCCAATATTGGGCGCTGTTCATCTCTGATCACCTCCCGGCTTAATTATGCAGATGTTAACGTTGGTATTATAAAACGATCAGCCTGCCTTGTCAGCTTCCGATCCGGAAAAATCACCTTCTTTAACAGGAGACCCCCCCCGAAGGCAGGGTAACGGCCTTTCTGTGATAACCTAATTAGATTTTGCGAATGCGGGTTAGAAATCCTGAAGTACTAGTTGGTCAGGATCATGCGGGAAATCTCACCCAGAGCAAAGCGCTTGCCATGGACAAAGCCTGCAGCACATGGTACGATATATGCCCATACACAACTTCTTCCCTTCAACGCCATATGGACATCGTTGTTTGGGGAACAGCGACAGCCACCATCACAGGTAAAGGTGGGGTAATCATGTCCTTCACCATATTATTGGTAGACGATGACCAAGATTTTCGGGAGGAATTTTCCGACAGCTTTTGTGATGATTATAAGGTGATCGCCGCGGGCAGCGGGCATAAAGCCCTGGAGCTGTTGGAAAAACCCAATGAAATAGATCTGATCATTCTCGATGTTAACCTTCCCGACGGCCGCGGTACTCAGTGGTTGCATCAATTCAAATCCAAATTTCCTCAATTGTCGATTGTGATTTTCACTGGGTTTAGCAGCAAAGATGTGGCCATCGAAGCCCTCAAGGGCAAGGCTGATGATTATCTGGAGAAACCATTGCAAATACCCCAGGCCAAACTCGTTATTGATCGTTTGTTGGACAAACATCTTAACCCTGTGGATATTCAGGACGAAGACCGTCGGGGTAAAGTGGAACGGATTAAACGTTTTGCCGACCGGAATGTGGACAAAAAGATCACCCTCAATGACGCTGCCCAAACCGTGGGCCTCAGCCCAAAATATTTAAGCCGTATTTTCAAAGAGCAAACAGGTATAGATTTTTCCGACTACCGGCTGCAACGGAAGATAGTCAAATCCAAAGAGCTTTTGGAAAAAAGCGGCCGTACCATAAGTCAGATTGCGGAAGAAATGGGTTACCAAAATCTCGAGACCTTTATTCGGTTATTTAAACGGGCTACCCGTATGACCCCTGCCGTATACCGGGCCAGGGTTAGGACGAAAAAAAAGCCGGTGACCACCACGGACACCATTAAGCATATGGCCGCAAGTAAAAAATGATTTTTCCCTAGGGCAGACCCACCGGATACAAGGCTAAGGAGCAAGTCATGCAAGCATTCCCCGGTAATCCCATGAACCTGTCAGCCCATGACCTGGCCGCAATGGAGGATCAGGTGCGGCACCACACTTGGGATTTTATGATGAACCATAGAGGGCTGTTAATGGCCTTTGTGGACAAAAATCTTAAGTTTACGGTGGTTAACCGGGCACTAGCCAAGGCGGTCAGCCACGCTCCCCAAAAAATTTATGGCAAGGCTTTTTCCGACTTGTTTCCCCAGAAGGAACTAACGAATCTAATGCTTCTGGCCAGGCGCCGTGCTCAGACCACCATGGATTATGGCCGCAGCTGGCCTTGGTCGGGTATTAAAAAAAGTGGTGAACGTTACTGGGACTGGATGGTGCAGCCACTGAGCAATAGCCGTCATAGCCGGCAGGGTTATATGTTGGTGTGGCAGGAGGTGTCGGATAGGAAAAAAAGCGAGTTGGAAAATGAACAGGCCTCCCTTAAAGCTCAGCAAGTTCAGCGCATGGAAGATATCAACAAGTTGGCCGCCATTTTGGCCCACGAGTTACGCAACCCCCTGAGCGTCATTTTGGCAGCGGTTTACAATATCCGACGCCGTCAGAGTTCTCCGGAAGTCATAAGCCACCTTGACCGGGTAAATAAGAAAGTGGCCGAAAGTCAGAAAATTATCAATAATATTTTGCTCTATGCCAACCTGAAACAACCTCAGTTCAATAGGGTCCAGGTACTGCCGCTTTTGAAAGAGTCCTTGCAATCGATTCGGCTGGCCTTTGCTGGTCAACCGGTCAGCCTCAGGACACGATATCTTAATTTAGCCGGTCAAAAAATTTATGTGGATCCCTTGCAATTCCGGGAAGTGGTCACTAATCTCCTGTGGAATGCTTTTCAGGCGGTACAGGAAACGGAAAACCCAAGCATCAACCTCAGCGCCAGCATGGATAAGCACAAGACCCTTACCGTGCGTATTCGGGATAATGGTTCCGGCCTTAAGGAAACCATACCGGAAAAATTAATGGAACCCTTCTTTACCACCAAGGCCAGGGGTACCGGCCTGGGTCTCGCTATTTGTAAACAAATTCTGGATCATCACCGCGGCACGCTTGCCATTGCCAATCATCCTCAAGGTGGCGTGGTCGTCACCTTCAAACTTTATCATCAGCCCTAATAAGCGTTCTCTGCTCGTACGAGGAAGAGGACCATTTGCATGTTGGGCAAAAGATGGGCCTTTGTATAACCGTTCTCTCTGCCTGGGGTCAAAATGAAAGTGGTAAAAGATCAGTAAAAAGCGGGGGGGAGGTTAGGTTTTAGGTATAACTGTGTTTTATAACATTACTGAGATTAAAACCTATTATCATCAACAAAGGCAGGAGGGCGATGATGAAAAAATATGATCTTATTTCGATCGGTTCGGGAGAAGCAGGCATGACCGCTGCTGAGATTTGCAGCAAGGCCGGCTGGAAAGTGGCCTTGGTGGAGAAACGGCCACTAGGAGGGACCTGCGCCCTGCGAGGATGCAATCCCAAACGAGTCCTGACGGGTTTGGCGGAGTTGGTGGAACGATTGGGCAACATGGAAGGCAAAGGTATGAGTTACGGCAGCCAAATGGATTGGCACGGGGCCATGCATTTTAAAGAAAAAATGATGGAAACCATCCCCCAAACCACAGAAAATAAGCTGAGAACTCTGGGTATTGATTATTACTCCGGCACCGCCCATTTCACTGGACCGCACGAAATAACAGTCAATGAGCAACTCCTGCAGGCAGAGCATATTTTGATAGGAACGGGGTCCATGCCCACGGCCCTTGAGATACCGGGAAAAGAGCTGGCCCTAAGCAGCGATGGATTTCTAAATCTTCAGACTTTACCCAGAAAAGTGGTGTTTATTGGCGGCGGCTATATTGCCTATGAACTGGCCCATGTGGTCAAGCATGCTGGTGGTGACGCGGTCATTTTAGAAGCCACGGAACAAACCTTGCGTGCTTTTGATAAAGAAGTGGTGGATAAACTGAATCAGGCCAGCCGAAATACTGGTATTGAAATCCAAACCATGGCCAAGGTTATCGCTTTGGAAAAGGATAAGGAAAAGGACCAGATAGTGCTTACTCTGGCCGGTCCGCAAAAACAACAAAAAATAGAGGCTGAGGTGGTGGTAAACACTACCGGCCGGATACCGGATGTGCAGGAATTAGATCTTCAGGCCGGACAAGTTAAGGTCAACAATCAAGGCATTGAAGTTAATCAATATCTGCAAAGTACCAGCAATCCAGCGGTTTATGCTTGTGGTGATGTTTTGCCCGGATCGAGGCAATTGACCCCAGTAGCAGAGATGGAAAGTAGGGTCATTGCCTGCAATCTTCTCCATGGCAATGACTGCACACCGGATTATGACGTTATTCCTTCAGGCGTGTTTACCCAGCCCGTTTTGGCCGCCGTGGGACTTAAGCCAGACGATGATAAGCGTGCGTTGGAGGGGAAAATGGTGCTCAGCATTGACGCCTCAAGTCGGCATGAAACTCAACGGCTTGGGTACCAACATGCTTTTTATAAAATAGTGGTGGAACAACCAAGCGGACGTTTGCTGGGTGCTCATTTATTGGGTCACGATGCTTACGAAGTCATCAACCTATTGGCTTTAGCCATTAAACAGAAGTTGACTATTACCCAGCTTAGTGAAATGGTATGGTCTTTTCCTTCATTAAGCTATGACGTCATTTTCAGTCTCCACCAGCTATGGCAAAAACAACAGGGAGAGCTTAACCCCAGTACGACTTAGGGAGGTGGACGAATGAGTGCAATGACCATGGAGGAGGCCTGGAAAAAAGGACAGGCCTTACAGCGCAAAACCAAGGTATTCTATCTTGGCACTATTGATCCTCAAGGCCGTCCCCACGTCAGGGCTTTGCTGAACATGTGGAATGAGGCGGAGTACCGCGATCTGTTGGGAGACCTGGAAGGTGATTTCTATGGGGGCAGGATCTATTTTAATACAGATAGTGATTCCCCCAAAATAAGCCATATCAAACATAATCCCATGGTTTCAGCCTATTATTGCCTTCCTCAGAATGCGGAAGGCTTTATGATTGGCGGAAAAGCGGAAGTGGTGGAAAATCAGCTGATCAAACAAAAATTGTGGAGAAAATTCTGGAAGCGTTACTATCAAAACGGTCCTGAAGATCCTTTATACACCATTGTCAGAATTATACCCATGTATGCCCATTATTACTTCAAAATGGATAATGTTTATTTTGAAATGGAAAATCTGGCTCTGCTTTTAAAGCAGCGCCTTGAAACGCATCCCTGATTACCACGGCCGCTTGAACTGTTTTAGAAGTGCTGAGGAGTAGGTTAAGTGATGGTTAGCACTTGTCCGACGGGATGCCAGACGTTGTGGCGAACTTGAGCGACCGGCTCGAAACATTCGATTAGGTCACCCGGATGAACCTGCTCGAAATGATTGATCTTAATGCCCACCTGTTGGCGGACGCCGGCTTTTTTAACGGCTTCTTTTTCGATATGCATGGAGTCAAGCTTACCTTGGTAAATAACGCCCACCGGGGCGATAATGCGCAATGGCTTGCCCAGGACCAGGTTTCCTTGCAGCACTTCGCACCCCAAGATCAACCCATGACGGCTGCCGGGAAACAAGCGGATGACCTTGGCCAAGCCAAGGATGGATTCCTTGCGCTCACGGTGTTGCTGGACCTGGGAGGCCAGGATGGTTTTTACGTCAGCGAGCAACGTATAAATAACCCCATACAACCTCACCTCCAGATGTTCCTTGGCCACTTCGGTCTGTAAAGATATAGGAACCCTTGTATTAAATCCAATGATAAGACCACTGCCAGTCTTGGCCATAAGCAGATCGGAATGGTTGATGGGGCCAATCCCGCTCTGAATGATTTTCAGATGGGGAAGAGTAGAGAGCACGGCGGTCAATGTTTCCACGCTCCCATAGGAATCGCATTTGATCACCACTTCCAATGCTTGTGTCTCCTCTGGAGAACGTCCTGCCGCCATAATCGGAGGACGTGTTAAGGTTTTGCTTCTGCTGTTTTGGTGATAAGTATGTTTCATTTCAGCGCCTCCTTTTATATGACATAATCACTCTCTTTTAGTTAGAACCCAAAAGCCGGAAAAAGGTGTGCAGTGAAATAGAAGATAAAACCAGGTACTAGTTAAAATGATCTCGAAGAGAGGTAAGATAGTGTAACAGCATAACGGGATGGAACAGAAGCCTTGTTAAAAAGGTCAAAAATGTAAAGTTTTTCTTTGTGACTGGCATTAACAAGAGAACCGTCAAACTCCTAAGTGGCAGGGAAAGGCGTGGGGGGGGTAGCGTGATGTTGGTTCAATTTCAAATTACACCGGTCGGTGTGGGTGAGCATTTAAGTGGTTTTTTAAAAGCGGTGGCTAAATTAATCAAGGATAGTGGACTGCCCCATCAAATCGGCAGTATGGGCACAGTCGTGGAGGGCAGGTGGCAGGACATAATGACGCTGATAGATCAATGCCGCCAACAGGTCTTGGACCAGGCACCGCGGGTGCTCATTAGCATGACCATTGATGACCATCCCGGCAAGGATGACATGCTCCATTACAAACCCCAAGCGCTGGAGGATCGGACCTGAATAGGCTGCTGCAAAAGACGGGAGAGTCGATACGAAGAGTGCCTTGACAGTATTGAGGAGCAGAAACCTGCGCGGGAAGGTTGGCATGGCTAAAAAAAACAGCAAAAGCTTTTTTAAAATACTTTTGTGGGTTATGGTGCCGGTGCTGGTGGGCGCAGGGAGCATAAGCATTTGTTTAAGCTCTCAGCCTCTGCGCGAAGCCATAGTAGGCCACTTTCTACCTGTGATCACCCGTGTTCTTCTGCACCAGTCTGTCAGCTTCCGTGCTGTCCAAATACCGGACTGGAATCATATTATCGTGATAGACCTAAGCATGAAAGGAATTGATACGAAAAGCCCGATAAAAAAGCTGCAAGCACACCAAATAATCTTCCGTCCTGATTGGACGCGCTGGACTAAAGGTGCTGATGCCATCATAACCGACTCTCAAATTGAGGCCACTGGTGTGCAGGTGGATATTCAGGTGGAGCCATCAATCCATCCTCGCCGGGTAGGCCAACCCTGGGCCGGACCTTGGGCCTGGCCGAAAATTATTTTACATGATGGACTTCTAAATTTTAAAAGTCCTGAGATCAATGTCCAACAATTACACCTTAACAGTTGGTTTGGCACGAATGCTGACGCGGATACCTTAACCATAAGTGGCCAGAGTGACCAGCTGCACATTGCCATGAACAAGGTGGAGCGTGATTTTCAATTGGCCTTTACCCTTGTCTGGAGCAATCATGCCATCCGATTTAATAAATTGACCTTGTCACCGTCATCACCTTTGGGACAGAGGCTGCGTATGGGCGGGGAATTTAATAAACAGGGAAACTTCACATTTGCTTTGAAAAGTACTGACCTGATGCTGGAAACGTCGGGGACCATCACCAACCGGCGGCAAACTGCACAGGCGAAGGCCACTATCAATCAAGTGACCGAAGCGGATATGTTCAACTGGCTGGCACCTGTAAACCTTCAAGGAAGGGTGAATTTGCAAGGGCAGCTTCAAATGACAAGTTGGAACTGGGAAAAAGCGCAGATCCGAATGCAGTTAGAGTGGCGTCAGGGAAGGATCTTGGGACGTCCAGTCGATAGGGCCGATATGGCCATCGAAAAGAAGGGCCGATCCTGGCAGATGTCCCATGCGATTCTGGAACAGGGGCATACGCGGGTAGAACTGGGCAACTGGCAGTGGCCTGGGACATTTAAAAAATATGCCAATGACCAATCATGGCCTGACCATATGAGCGGACATTTGAAGGTAGAATCCAATGATCTGCCGGGATTGATCCGGTCCCTGGGCTGGAAGCCACAATGGGCGAAGCCGCTTACTCATCACTTTACAATGGAAGGGCAACTGCAAAAGAACGGCGAATTGACGGTCGCCGGCCAGATGAACTTGGGACCGGAAGGCGATCTGGAGATTACGCACCTGCAATTTAATCCATGGTCATGGATGACGGATCATGACCATGCACAGGTTCAACTGACATTAACCATGCACACCCTGGCCCTGGAACCGTTGGCCGGACTGTTGGCGCAACCGGGGTGGGATGGTATCGCTTCGGGCAGCATGGATTATAACGGCAGCTTGACCAAGGGCGGGGTTAATACTAATTTGGAGATCAAGGAACCAGCCTATCGTGCGCCGGGGGGGAAGCTGATTTTACGTGCAGAACATTTAAACGCAACTTTTGAAGGCCTGCTGGCTAAACAACGCCTTTCCGGAAAAGGCGGGGCCCGGTTGAAAAAAGTGACCATAAGCTTATCACCCAACCAGCAGGCGACCTTTCCAGTCTTGAATTTTGATTGGCATGACGGGCAACTGACGCTTAATCCTGCTAACGGCCGGTTGGGCGGCGGAGCGCTGAGCCTATCGGGCCAGGTTCAATGGGGACAAGCCATAATGTTAAGTGTGCAAGTGAACGGTGAAAATGTTTTGCTCTGGCGAAATAATGTGACCAATGTCCGTTCCAATGTAGCCCTGTCCATTACCGGGCCACTGCAAGTACTGCTGGTCAAAGGGCAACTGACGATTACGGAAGGGCGCTACTGGCAGCCTCTGGATGTCCTCGGTTTTTTAGGGCAAAACACCCCTTTGCCCGGCCCGGTCTTCACGCTTTTTTCCCTGCCAGGACCCATCTTTAGCACCATGCGTTTTGATGTTACTATTAAAAACCAAGTCCCATTTTATGTGGATGCCAATTTGGTTAAAGGTCAATTACGCAGCGCCTTGACCTTGAGGGGTACGGGGCAGACGCCTTTATTGGAAGGCGTTGTCTATGTGGATCAAGCTGAAGCCTTCTTGCCGGCTGGCCGGCTTACCGTAACCAATGGGTTGTTGCGTTTTGATCCGGCGCAGCCAGGACTTATCACGCTGGCCCTAAATGGTACAGGCCGTATGCGGGGCTATGACATTAATGTCACCATCAGCGGCACCACCGCCAAACCGCAAATCTTATTTAATTCTCAACCGGTACTGCCGGAAGACCAGCTGGTTTTGCTGGTGCTGTCCGGTCAAACACCGGCGCAGGCCAACAGCCGGAAGATAGCTTTGCAAACAGGTTTGAATACAGCCTGGTATTTAAGCCGCCAAGCTTTGGCCAATTGGTTGGGCATGAAAAGCGGCATGGAGAGCCTGTTGGATAAAATTGATTTGGAAGTGGGAAGGGATATTTCTCGAGGGGGCCAGGAAACCTTGAAATTGCAGTATGAAATAGGCAAGAATGTGTTATTTAATAATGACCTATTAAAATTGGTAACGGAGCGCGATCAGTATGATGACTATAATGCCGGATTGCGGCTGGTTTTGGAACTGGACTAAACGTTGGTCCTGGGTACTGGCCACGTCAGCGGGGCTGACAGTGGTCGTGATGATGAACGCCTATGCCGAAGCGCAGCGTGTGGTCATCGTATTGCAAGGCAATCATGCCTTCAGTACCACCCAACTGCTGGCAAACAATCAACAAGCTGTTGCCGCCTTAAGGAAACCGGGGCAAAACCAGGCCGATGCCGATGACCTGGCGTACTACCTTAAACAATATTATATTTTAGAAGGCTATGCCCAGGCCAAGGTGGAATATCGTTTCCAGGAAGGGCCGCGGCAGACAAAAGTGATCTTTGATATTCAGGAAGGATCGCAGATTCATATTAAAAAAATAATTTTCCAAGGAGAGCACTATTTTTCGATGGATTATTTAAAAGACTTGGTCCGCCGGCAATTGAGTCAAAATAACGAGGCCGGCCCTGATACTTATGTGCCCGTGGTACTGGAGCAAAGTGTGAAAGAAATCCGTAACCGCTATTTACAAGAAGGTTTTTTACATGTTCATATAGCAGCACCTCAATTGACCTTCGTTGACCAAAAAAATCAGGTCATTGTGCTGATTGCCATTGAGGAGGGCCAGCGCTATTTTATCAAGACAATTGATTTTGGCGCTACGGCCAAATTGATTTCTGAACAGGACCGGAAACAGTTGGCCGCCAAGTGGCAGGGTCAACCTTATATCGAAGAAAAAAAATCCATCCTAAACCAGCAGGTGCGTCAACTGTATTTGGATCAAGGGTATGCTGATGTTAAAGTCACGATTACCGGGGTCATGGGCCCGTCGCCGGGACAGATTACCATGCATTTGGACGTTATACCCGGTCCCCAGGTCACTATTGCCGGTATCAGGGTGGAAGGCAATCAGCATGTGTCCACTGCTTTTATTTTAAAACGGGTGCTGTTTCATCAAGGCGCGCTTTACAGCCAAAGCGCGAGGGACAAAAGTTTTTTACGACTGTTGCGTACCGGCTTATTTAAAAACGTTTCCCTGACCATGGAAAAAGAAACGGCGAGCAGACGGGTGCTGCTGGTTACGGTGACGGAAAATCCCATGGCCAAAGTTTATGTAGAGCCTGGATGGGGCAATTATGAACTGGCGCGTTTGCTGGCCGGTTATGAGCAATTAAGTTTCTTAGGTTCTGGCCAGAAGCTCAATGTGGAAGGCAAGATATCCTTTAAGGACCGGTCTTTGAAAGTGCAGCTGCAAAATCCGGATTTTATCTTCAATGGGTTGACCGGTCAGGTCTTGGGCTTCGGCCAATACCGTATGGAACCCGCTTACAATCGCCGTGAATATGGACTTGGCATTCAGTTTTATCCCACTTGGATTGAAAAAATGGACCTTACTGCCGGGTATGTGCTTAGTGCCGTGGCCTTGGAAGTACCTTACAATGCCCTGAATGTTCAGACGGCTGATTCCTATGAAGTGGGGACGGCCAGTTTGGGCTGGCACTGGGACAACCGGGACAATTTGCTCTATCCCAGCAAGGGGACCATGGCCCGGGCTGGTTTAGAAATGGTAGACCCTTTGCACGGGCAGCAACTGGCTTTTTACCGTACTACTTGGGAAATCCGGCACTATTGGTCTGTTATGCCCGGCAGCATTTTGGCCGTGCGTATTATGGGAGGATTGATTGTAATGACCCAGGCGGATACGGCCTTGCCGGTTGGAGAACGTTTTTTTAACGGCGGTGAGAACAGTGTACGCAGCTTTAACCAGTCCGAACTAGGTCCCAAGGATCCCAATGGGCGACCTGCCGGCGGGCTGGGTTTCAATACCTTTAATGTGGCCTGGCGTCAGGCTGTTATTGATCCCTGGTATCTCAATGTTTTTTTCGATTATGGCAATATCTCCCCATCGGGCAATCGATCGCCGCTGGTGCGCGCCACCAGTCTGCAAGCCACATTAGAAGATTTTTTTCTCAATTTTAGACCAGGGCTGGGCATGGGCGTGCAATACCTGTTGCCCATTGGAACCGCACGTCTGGAAGTGGCCTTTAATCCTGACCGGAACCAACAATTGGGTGAGCCCCTGTATGTGGTCGACTTCGGTCTGGGCACGGCTTTTTAGCGAGATTTGGGACTTCAGAAGCAGGGGAGTGGGAGGATTAAAATATCCCGCAATAAATTCCGAGGTACTTTAATGCAAAAGGTGAAAGTTCGCGATGGTCATTGTTCCTTCAGTCTTGCATTGGAATGTGGGTAACCGGGGAGGACACATTAAAAAAAGGGGTCCAAAAGTAAGGAGGTTAAGGTGATGAAGCTCCAAGGCAAGATATGGATAGGCACGTCGGGATGGCATTATGCTCATTGGAAAGGTGTTTTTTATCCCAACGCCAGCCCTGAAAGTGAATGGTTAAAGATTTACAGCCAACACCTGGATACCGTGGAGATTAATAATACGTTCTACGGTCTTCCGCCGAAAGAACACTTTACCACCTGGAAAATGCAATCACCACCGTCATTTGTGTTTAGTGTCAAAGCATCCCGATACCTTACGCATATGAAGAAATTAGTGGACGTCAGCGAGGCCTGGCACGCATTGTTGGACCGGGCCCGGCTTTTGGGAGGTAAGTTAGGGCCGATTTTACTACAATTTCCAGGGCACTGGAAAATCAACCGGCAGCGGTTGGAGGCTTTTCTCAAATTGGTGCCAAGCGGCCAGCGGTTGGCTTTTGAATTTCGAGATCCTTCCTGGTTTGATCAATCCATTTATGAACTTTTGGAAAATCATGAGCAGGCTTTTTGTGTATATGATTTTAACCATCGCTTATCGCCGGGTGTGGTGAGTGCCAATTATATTTATATTCGTTTACACGGTCCTGGTAATGCTTATGAGGGCAGTTACAGCACCCAAGTTCTGGGCGATTGGGCTGAAACAATTGCCCATTGGGCTTTAGCCGGAAAAGATGTTTTTTGTTACTTTGATAATGATCAGTATGGCTATGCAGTTCAAAATGCACTGACCCTGAGGCGTTTGCTGCATTTGCCCGAAAGTACCTTGAACCGTACTTAACACGATGAGGCCCCAGTCAACAACTGGGGAAAAGGTCAAGAAAAAGAGGTCTCATCGTCTATGCGCTGAGGAAGGAGGGGGTTATAGTCGTTTTAGCCTGGCAAGGGAATCACTGAAGTAGGTTTAAAACGAGGTGAAATCGAGTGACCGGATGCAAAATATTAATGATAGACGATGATGTGGAATATTTGCAGGAAATGAAAGAAGTCCTGGAAGGCGCAGGATATGACGTCAGCACCCTTTCCAATAGCATAGTCGCCGTGGAGGTGGCCAAACAGAAACAGCCGGACGTCATTCTACTGGATCTGAAAATGGATGGTATGAGCGGCCAGCAGGTAGCTCAGGTACTCAAACAGGACCAGGCTACCCGGTTCATTAAGCTGGTGATATTAAGCGGCCATGTTAACCATGAAGACGTCGTCCGCCTTAAGGAAGCATGGGGAGCTGAAGAAATCCTGCAAAAACCTATTGAACCCACTCACTTGGTCGCGCTTCTGGAGAGCCTTACGGGCAGGTCAACGTAGCGGTCTCCCGAAAGGCCAGGGTGGGGAGCGCGGGCTTGTGATGGTAAGGGGGAGATCAAGCGCGCTCAGGCACAAAGGGCTCAGGTTTAAGGGGTCCCACAATCTTATAGAAATCGTCGGCATCGAGCGTCTCTTTTTCCAAAAGTGCTGCAGCTAAACGGTTTAAACTTCCCAGATGTTGCTGCAAGGACGTTTTAACCGTCTCCATGCGGTTTTGCATTAGCTCATAAACTTCTTCGTCAATTTTTTGCGCCGTAGCTTCACTGTAACTTTTTTCCATGGTAAAATCTGGCTGTCCCAAAAACGAAGCGGATTGTTTTTTAAAGGTTCGGTAACCCAGGCGCTTGCTCATGCCATAAGTCATAACCATACTGCGTGCAATGTCCGAGGCTTTTTCAAGATCATTGTGAGCACCAGTGGTGATGTCATCACCGAAGAGGAGTTCTTCCGCCGCCCGGCCACCCAAGAGTACATCAATTTTTTCCAGCAATTCCCGTTTAGACATGAGGTAGCGATCTTCTGTGGGCAATTGCAGGGTAAACCCGAGAGCTGCAATGCCCCGGGGCACAATAGAAATTTTATGGAGTTTATCCGCAGTGGCGCGCAAAGCCCCGATAAGGGCATGTCCTGACTCATGATAGGCGACCACCTCTTTTTCATGATCATTAAGGCGGCGATTCTTTTTCTCCAGGCCGGCCATGATGCGGTCCATGGCCTGATCAAAATCTTCACTATCCACAGTCTCCTTATTTTTGCGTACGGCTAATAAAGTGGCTTCGTTAACCAAATTGGCCAGGTCGGCACCGGTAAATCCCGAGGATCGGCGGGCCACCACTTCCAAGGACAAATCCGGAGAGAGTTTAATGTGTTTGGTGTGAAGCTGTAAAATCGCCAGCCGCTCCGGCAAGTCAGGACGGTCCACCAGAATTTGGCGGTCAAAACGGCCGGGACGCAATAAAGCCGGATCAAGAATCTCGGGGCGGTTGGTGGCAGCCAGTAAAATCACCCCCAGGGTAGGGGAAAAACCATCCATTTCGGAAAGCAGCTGATTTAAGGTCTGCTCCTGCTCATCATGGCTGCCCAGGCGACCACCCAGACCACGGGCTTTACCCAGGGCATCCAATTCATCGATAAATATTACACAAGGTGCCATAGCCTTGGCTTGCTCGAACATGTCTCTTACCCGGGCCGCGCCCAGGCCTACAAACATTTCAATAAAATCAGAACCACTGATGGAGAAAAACGGTACGCCTGACTCACCGGCTACGGCCCTGGCCAATAAGGTTTTACCTGTACCCGGCGGCCCAACCAGTAAAATACCCTTGGGGATTTTCGCCCCCAACCGGGTAAATTTTTTAGGCTCTTTGAGAAATTCCAACACTTCCTTTAATTCTTGTTTAGCTTCCTCCAGACCGGCCACGTCATTGAAGCCCACTCCTACATCACGTTGCACGACAATCTTGGCACGACTCTTACCCATATTGAGTAACCCGCCGGCACCGCCTGATTGTTTCATCAGACGCCGGCCAAACCAGGTCCAAAAGACGATCAGCAACCCAATTGGCACCAGCCAGGAAAGCAGGGTAACCAGCCAGGTATTGGATTGCTTGCCTATAATAGTCACCTTATGAGCCTGTAAAAATTCAATAAGCCGGCGGTCACCCACGCGGGTGGTGACATAAGTGGTGGCCTTGGCCGGGGCTTTTTCCTTTTTCGAAGCTTTGGGCGGTATCCCGGTCAGCGTAGTATCACTGATAAGCACGGTTTCAATTTTACCTTCGCTGACCATGGTTTTGAACTGCGTATACGAAATATTGATTTTATTGGGGGCGATAAAATACTGAAAAGCCAAAAAGGCAAACAAGAACGCAAAAAGTAAATAAGTTAAAAAAGATGTTTTACCCTGCATACTTCTACCTCCTGTCCCAACCTGGTGTCACTATTATATGGAGAGAAAATAAATTAGACGATGATGGAGTTCCCCTTGATATTGACTTATTTCTTGTGAGGACGTGAAGGAAAAGCCGCTTGGTGCAAAGGTCTATCAGGCAGTAGCGAGGGGTAATGGTATATAAACAAAGGTCCGGGAAAGGAGGTGAACAGAATGCTGAGAAGTTTGAACGAAATTCTAGGGTACACTATTGAGGCTCAGGACGGGCCAATTGGCAGAGTGGTGGATTTTTACTTTGACGAGGTGGATTGGACGGTACGGTATCTGGTGGCGGATACAGGAAATATTATTTCCGGTAAAAAAGTTCTGATTTCCACCGCTGGGTTTTACGATAAGCCCGATTGGACCAAAAGGCATTTCAAGGTGGTCCTTACCAAGGCCATGATCATGGAGGCGACGCCGGCAGAAGTTAAAAAACCGGTTTCACGAAGAAAAAACCTGGAGAACACCCGCACCCTGCAATGGCCGGTATATTGGAATTCGGTGACAGGAAGTCCGTCGACCATCATGGTGCCTCCTCCCTTTGAAAATGAAGAGGTTGAGTGCAGCGGTGCAGATTGTGAATTGCGCAGTATGAGGGAGCTCACGGGATACCGTCTCCAGGCCGTGGATGGACTAATCGGTCATGCCGAGGATTTTATTATTGAAGATGATCAATACAGTATCCGTTATTTGGTGGCAGCGACCAATTCATGGCTGAAAGGCCGGAAGGTGCTGATTTCCAGGGACTGGATCAATCATGCCAATTGGCTTATGAAATCCATGGCGGTGGTGCTGACCAAGCAGCAAATTAAAAACAGCCCTCTGTTTGATCCGGCCGTACCGGTGAACCGTGATTATGAAGGTCGGCTATATGATTATTACGGACGTCCTTGTTACTGGCAACAGGAGGAAAAGCCATAAAAGGTCAATAATTCGGATTAAGCCAATGGCCGTTGGCCCTAGGTGAATGAAAAGCCGGAGGCGAGACCGTGCCGGCTGCAGATCGGCAATTGGAAGCAACACAAGGAGGGGATCATGTTTGGAAAAAGCATGAAAGTGTTCAGCTTATTCGGTTTTGAAGTTAAAATTGACGCCAGTTGGTTTTTTCTTTTCTTTTTAATTGTTTGGTCTTTGTCAGCTGGACTTTTCCCCGGGCAGTATCGTGGCCTGGGCACGGCTACCTACCTTGTCATGGGTCTCATGAGTGCATTAGGACTTTTTCTTTCCATTGTAATCCACGAGCTGAGCCATTCGCTGGTGGCGCGAAAATCAGGTCTGCCGATGCGCGGTATTACCTTGTTTATTTTTGGCGGCGTAGCGGAAATGGGTGAGGAATCTAAAAAGCCGGGGGCAGAGCTGATGATGGCTGTTGCCGGACCGGTAACCAGCCTTGTCCTGGCAGCGGTCTTTTACGGTGTGCAACGGTTGGGGATTGCTTTATGGCAGTGGCCTGCCGCTGTGATCGGCGTGCTGGGCTATCTGGCGTTGATCAATATCATTCTGGCGGGGTTCAATTTGGTCCCGGCCTTCCCCCTGGATGGGGGCAGAATATTGCGTGCGGTGCTATGGTGGATCAAAAAGGACCAACTGTGGGCCACCAGAATAGCTGCTGGGGTGGGTTCGCTGTTTGCGTTGCTACTGATGGCTATTGGGCTTTTAAATGTGTTTACCGGCCGCTTTGTGAACGGCTTGTGGTTGCTCTTGATCGGATTTTTTTTACAGAGCGCGGCTCAGCATTCTTATCAACAGCTAAAGCAGCACAATGAACTGGCCCGTAAAAAGGTTGGAGATTTTATGAGTCATTCCTCCTTGGTCACCGTGACGCCACAACTGACCCTGGCTGAAGTAGTCGAGCAAATTATCTACAAATATCATTACAAATTATATCCGGTCATGGACCATCAAACACTGGTGGGATGTCTGTCTTTGGAGGCCGTTAAAAAAACCACGCCTGCCCAATGGGGCACCCGCACCGTAGCGGACACCATGGACGCTTGTTCCGATCAAAATACGGTCACGCCCGAGGACGATGCCGAAACGCTCCTTGGACGCATGCGCACGACTGGCCGCAGCCGGTTTATCGTTGTACAAAACCATACCCCCCTTGGCATTATCACCTTAAAGGATATGATCAAGGTAATCTCTTTAACGCATGAACTTAAGAATTAAATCCAGCTGTTAGTGTTAGGTCGGAAAATTAGCCGACTGCCATCACAATCTCGGGCCGGCGCGCTTCTTCTGTGCGAGGCAGGGGACAGCCGCTTAAGTCGCTACTGGTTAGCAATTTAATGCCAGCATTTTCCATTTCTGACCATGCCAAGGCTTCGCTGCCTGCCGGCAGATCAATCCCACGAACGCCGTCACGGATCACCAAAGTTTCAAAACCTGCCTTTTTAGCATCAAGTGCTGTGTTTTTTACACAATATTCCGTGGCCAGACCGGTAATAAAAACACGCGTCACGCCCCGTGCTTTTAACCATTGCGCCAAATCACTGTCCTGAAAACCAGAGTACTGCTCGCGATTCTCGACCTGCCCTTTGCTCACCAATTTTTGGGCTAACGCCACATAGAGGTCAGGATGGAAGTCCGCACCGCGGGTATTCTGTACACAATGAGGCGGCCAGGACATGTCTTTGAAGTCCGGCTTTTCGGAAAAACTAATATGGTGTTGCGGATGCCAGTCCCGGGTCAACACCTTGGTTGGAAAACAAGCCAACAAATCATTGACCAAGGGTACTACCAGGTGGCCTTCCGCCACACCCAGGGCACCACCAGGCATAAAATCGATTTGCAAATCTACGCTAATGAGAGCATCTTTCGGACCAATGGTGGTTTTCATCTTGATCTCCTCCCGGCTATACTCTTAAACTAATCCTACCCTTTAGACGTAATCATTAAAAAAGTGGTTCCTATAAAAATAATCCGGTTATAGTATGCGGACCAGCCATGGTCATGAGAAACAGCTCATGTTATACAAATAAAGACTTGAGGTGTCTATAAACTAGAAGTGCTTAAATCAAAGAAGAGGTGAAAAAAATGGAGAGCCCTGTGCGTGTTTTATTTTATGATACTAAGCCCTATGACCGTCTTTATTTTGACGAGCTGAAGGAACGCTATAGGGTTGAAATTAAGTATCTTACCAGTCACTTAAACCGGGATACAGCAGAATTATCTGCGGGTTTTCCGGTGGTGTGCGCTTTTGTCAATGATGTTATTGACAAAGAGACCATAAATGTTCTTCAAGCCAATGGAGTGGAGCTGATTGCTCTGCGCAGTGCCGGTTATAATAACGTGGATTTAAAGGCCGCCTATGGCAAGATTCACGTGGTGCGCGTACCGGTCTATTCGCCTTACGCCGTGGCCGAGCATGCGGTGGCTTTGATGCTCAACCTGAACCGCAAAATCCACAAGGCCTACGCCCGCACCAGTACCGGCAACTTTTCCCTGGATGGGTTGATGGGCTTTGACATGCATGGCAAAACGGCCGGAGTCATTGGCACCGGCCAGATCGGCAAATGTTTGATTAACATTTTGAAAGGGATGGGCATGACCGTGCTGGCCTACGATAAATATCCTGATCAAGCCTTTGCTGAAAAAACTGGATTTAGCTATACCGATTTGAAAACCATCTATAACCAGGCGGATATCATTTCCCTGAACTGTCCCTTGACCGCGGAGACACACCATATGATTGACGAGAAGAGTATTGCCAACATGAAAACTGGGGTGATGATCATCAATACAGGTCGGGGCAAATTAATCAAAACCGAGGCTTTGATCAGCGGTTTAAAAAGCGGGCAAATCGGGTCCGCCGGACTTGACGTGTACGAGGAAGAGAGCGACTATTTTTTTGAAGATTTCTCCAACACCCTGATCAATGATGATGTCTTGGCCCGGCTGCTGACCTTTCCCAATGTTTTAATTACCTCCCACCAGGCTTTCTTTACCCGGGAAGCCATGCACAATATTGCCCAAACAACTTTGGAAAACATTGGCGAGTATACCGCCGGTGGATATTTGAAAAACGAAATCTGTTACCAGTGCGACAAGACATGCCGCAAGGAAAAGAAGGAACGGTGCTTTTTGTCACCGCGGGAATTGGAAACAACCTCGACTTAGTCCGCCAAAAGCCGTACTCCTGCAACCAATATTGGGATTTTCCCGGTGATGTAAATGGGAAGGAGGCAAAACCATGAGCAGCAGCCATCAACAACAGGTCAAGACTGGCATCCACGACCCGGTATGCGGGATGAAAGTAGATCCCAATACCGCCTTGCATGCCAGGGTGAAGGGAAAAACTTATTATTTTTGCAGCCAATCCTGTTTGAATAAATTCCAGGCAACGCCGCACGCTTATCTGGAAAAACAGCCTGGTCCGGCGCCAAAGCCCCAAGGGGGCATTTATACCTGTCCCATGCATCCGGAAATTGAAGCATTGCACCCCGGCGCTTGCCCTAAATGCGGCATGGCTTTAGAACCGAAAACCATCGTTGCCGGAGAGGAAGAAGACACCAGCGAACTGAGGGACATGGACAATCGTTTTCGACTGAGTCTGATGTTTACCGTCCCCCTGTTGGTGGTAAGTATGGGTGATATGTTAAGTGGCGGTGCTGTGAGCAGGCTGCTGGCGGAGCCCATCCGTCAATGGTTGGAGTTGCTGCTGGCCACGCCCATTGTGGTATATGGCGGCATGCCCTTTTTTCAAAGGGCCCTTTCCTCCGTGAAGAGGCTCAGTTTCAACATGTTTACCTTAATCGGTCTCGGTGTTTTTGTGTCTTATGGTTTTAGCCTGCTAGCCACGGTCATGCCCGGTATTTTTCCGGCTGCCTTTCGCGATGTTCACGGCCAGGTGCAGGTGTACTTTGAAGCCAGCGGGGTGATTGTGACATTGGTGCTCTTGGGCCAGGTGTTGGAATTAAGGGCCAGGCACAGTACCGGCTCGGCCATCCGGAGCCTACTCGATTTAGTACCTAAGACCGCACGTCGCCTGCAAGGCGACCGGGAAGAAGAGGTGCTTGCGGCTGACCTAATGCCGGGAGATCGGGTCCACATCCGGCCAGGCGAAAAAATTCCGGTGGACGGTACAGTGTTGGAAGGGCATAGCAGTGTGGATGAAGCCATGATCAGCGGTGAGCCTATAGCGATAGAAAAAAAAGCGGGCAGCGTTTTGGTGGGAGGTACCCTGAACCGCACGGGAACGATGATTATGACTGTTGAAAAAGTGGGGGCGGACACGATGTTGGCGCAGATTGTGGCCATGGTCTCTCAGGCCCAACGCAGTCGTGCGCCCATTCAACGCTTGGCCGATCGGGTCTCCGCTTATTTTGTGCCCGCGGTCATCGCGGCTGCGATCATCACCTTTGTTATATGGGCTGTGGCTGGACCGGCGCCGGCCATGGTCTATGCCTTGGTCAATGCCGTGGCCGTGCTAATGATTGCCTGCCCTTGCGCCCTGGGTCTGGCCACGCCCATGTCCATCATGGTGGCTTCCGGAAAAGGCGCCCAGGCAGGCGTGTTGTTTAAAAACGCGCAAGCCATCGAAGGCCTGCAGAAAATCGATACCCTTTTTATCGATAAAACCGGAACCTTAACGGAAGGCAGACCGACTTTTCAGGAAATCAAAACATTCAATGATTTTTCCAGCAAAGACCTACTTCGCTGGGCAGCATCGGTGGAGAACCAGAGTGAACATCCTTTGGCCCAGGCTATAGTGGAGGCCGCCCAAGCTCACGCAATGGCTTTGCCAGCCTGTAAGGATTTCCAAGCCCAGCCCGGCCTGGGTGTGGCCGGCAAGGTGGAAGGTCATAACGTGGTAATGGGTACCGAAAATTATTTGACCAAGGCCGGTGTAGATACTGCCCAAGGCCGTGATGCTTTTTCAGTGATGGGACATAGAGGTCAAACCGTGATGTGGCTGGCAGTGGACAACCGCTTGGCAGGGCTGTTGGCGGTCGTAGACCCCGTTAAAGCGGGCGCGCGCGAGGCTTTGGCTGCTCTGCGCCAGCAAGGTTTAACCATTATCATGATTAGTGGTGATCAGGAAACCACGGCCCGTGCCGTGGCCGGGCAGCTGGGTATTACTGAGGTTATGGCGCAGGTACTGCCTCAGGACAAGGCGGACAGGGTGAAAGCCCTACAACAGCAAAATCGGCGGGTGGCCATGGCCGGCGACGGTATCAATGACGCTCCGGCCTTGGCGCAAGCGAACATCGGTATTGCCATGGGGACGGGTACGGATGTGGCCATGGAGAGTGCCCAGGTAACACTTTTAAGAGGGGATTTATGGGGGTTAGTCAAGGCCTTTACCTTGAGCCGGAAAACCATTAAAAATATCAAACAAAATTTATTTTTTGCTTTTATTTACAATGCCTTGGGCATTCCGCTGGCAGCGGGTGCCCTCTATCCGCTCTGGGGATTGTTGCTCAATCCCATGATTGCGGCCGCTGCCATGAGTTTTAGCTCTGTGTCGGTTATAGGTAATGCCCTGCGGTTGCGTTATGTAAAATTAAATTACCCTGTGACGACGCAAGGAGATGAGGTTTATGAAAAAGACCAGTGAGAAGTATGATCTGGTGGCGCGCTGTTATGATGTCTTGGAAGCGCCAATGGAACTATTTTTATTTAACTCCCTACGCAGGCAGGCTGCGGCTATGGCCAGAGGTAAAACTTTGGAAATCGGTGTGGGCACTGGTAAAAACCTGCCCTACTATCCGGATGAGGTGGATCTCGATGCTATTGATTTCAGCCCTGAAATGATCAAAGCCGCACGGATAAAATTGGCAACCCTGGGCAGGCCGACTACTCGTCTGCGCCTGATGGACGTTCAGCATCTGGATTACCCTGATAATTTTTTTGATACCGTGCTTTCTACCTTCGTATTTTGCACAGTCCCGGATCCTGTTCAAGGCTTACGGGAAGCCTATCGTGTGCTGGCTCCGGGAGGGCGGGGCATTTTTTTAGAGCACATGCACAGCCGCCACCTGTTGCTTAATCTGCTGCTGGGTTTAATGAATCTGGTAACGCTGCCCCTTCTGGGAACATCCATGTTGCGTCCCACCCAAAAGACCATCGCCAAGGCGGGCTTCCATGTCTTCTATGTTCAGTATCACTTGGTGGATGTGGTGCGATTAATGCTGGTGGAAAAACCCAAGACAGGCCGGGTCGGTTAATACCGTGACTATTTGGAGATAAGTTTAAGCGCGCAAGAAAAAATAGAGCAAACCGGCTACGGGAATTAAAATAAAAGCATTGGCTAGCCATATGGCATTGGCCAAATCGCGATGCAATTTGAAAAGATTGACGGTAACCACGGCATAAATGGCCGGCGGCATGGCCGCTTGAATAAGAATGACTTTTGCTTCCAAAGGCATGGCATGACCATAAACCAAAAATATCAGTATCAAGGCGGCTAGTGGTGTCAGCAAAAATTTGATACAGGCCACAGAAATTATGGCCTTGGCAAATTGGAATAATTTAGCCCATTCAATAGTCAGGCCAATGGCAAAACACATCAACCCCAGATCGAGTTTGATCATCGCATCCGCTACCGGGGCCAGCGCGGCAGGGGGTGTGGTCTTGCTAAGGCTGAGTGCCAGCCCGATGGTAATGGCCAGCAAGGGAAGCAGAGAAAAAATGTTATGCACAATATTCTTGAAATAATCGAGGGCACGCAGCTTGCCGGCTGAAGCGTAGTGCTTGGCCAGACTGAAGCCCAAGGTGAAAATCAACACAGGATAAGGCAATAAAAAAAGATAACCCAGGGCCAGGCCAGGCAGACCGTAAAGCATATAGGCAATAAAAGCACCGCCGGTAGTGCCAATGTTGGAAAAGCCGGAGGCCAGGATAAAACTGCCTTGCGCGGCAGGATCTTGGCGGTAGAGGCGCCGCGCCCATAATCCACCCAGAATGAGGGCCCAGCCTACCAGTACCACGGCCATAATGGGGATGGGGGCGAGCGCTCGGATATTGGATAGATCGAGATGCCAATAGCTGTAAACAAAGATTGGCACTTCAATGAAAAGGATAACCGCACGCATCAGGCGCGGGCCCCAGGCCCGGTAGCGATGGGCCAATGACCCCAGACCCAGGGCACCATAAAACAAACTATAAAACCAGAACAATGGCATCTTAGGAGGACTTTCCGGGAAATGCCGGACGGCCTTGGAACAGAGCTTTGACTGAAGGGGCGAAACTAAAGAACAAGCACAGGCTTAAATAATAGCCTGCCATGAACAGCGCCTTCCAATATTCCAGATAGTTCTGCACCTGGTCGCTCAGAGATCTGGGGAAGAGCACTAAAAAGAAGGCGGCACTATAAATAATAATCAGCCAGCGCGCCCAAGGTTTTAACCGGCGCAGTCCCCAGAGGAGGACCGATAAAAACAGGGCCAGGGTTAAATAACCCATACCCTGACTGAGGCTGGTGCCAGTGGCGTCATTAATCAGTGCTACCAATCCTTTCAAGAAGAAGATCAGCACCAGCATGGTCTGGATGGAAAGGTGAGCCATGATCCAGCCGCTGTGCTTTTGTAAAGGCTTTTCTCTTGGTTTCAAAGCACGGAAAAACCGGATCGCCATGGGATGGCCGAGAACCCAGTACCCATACAGGGTGTAAGCAAAAAGTACCCCAAAATACCAGGTGCCTTTGTCAAAGAAATCAAAAAAGGAAAATGAGCCGAGAAGCAAAAAAAGCGTACGGTGCAGCAGGCGGGCCCGGTTTTTATGGAGCGGTACAAAAAATCCAGTGGTGAACAGCAGTAATGAAAAAAATAGGATGAGCAATTTGTCCAGACTGTTTTGGGCCTGGACGGTCTTGGAAAAAAAGAGCATGGTGAAATAGGTCAGAAACAGCATGCCCGACAGTATGGTGGTACCATAACCAATGATTTCAATCCGGTCGCCATACTGATCATAGGTGGACAAAGAGGACGTCATGAAAATCTCCTGTCGAGGGGTTGATTCAAGCCAATCCGGCGCCATGGGTAACCATGAGGCCCAAATAAAGACGCTTTTCAGATTACCATAAATCTTCGGATGGCCACCACTTATTCTTTATCGTCTCTCCTCAAAGCCAGCCCGTCATGTCTTAATACATCCTGATGAAGTCGTCAAATAAATAGATAGGTTGTGTTGCGGAAAGAGGTTTTTTCGATCTAAATAAAATAGTCCTCTCCTCTTGGGAGATATCTTTGTCACAGGCACCCCGAGGGAATAGAGGTAAGATATTATTTTTAAAAATAAAGTCTTTTACCCCCGCACCCCAACCCTCTCCCCCCAATTCGGGAAAGAAGGCATGGGAAAATTGCCCTTTTTACAATAAGAACTGGATAGAAAGCCCTTGCCAAGGCCAGGGACAAGTGCCAAAATTAAATTGCCTTGTGACCCCGACCGGCTAGGCACCTCAATTGGACGAGACGGCTTTAAGCAACAAGTCACCAGGTAATTTGAAATGGGACGAATTTTAAATTTATAGTGCCGACCATCTCTGGGTCAAGTTCCAGGGAGGAACGGGAACCTATCAAGGCACCAGTTTATGTTGAAGAAGGTGAAAATAATGGAAACAGCGTGGTTAAAGGACATTAAAGGCATGTGGGTGGCTTCCCTGGACGAAGGCCGCATGCTGGGAACGGTTAACAATATTTATATCGATGATCAAAAAAAAGTAGCCGGCATGGCCTTGCGGATTGGTTCGCCCCTGAGCGGACAGGACATCTGGCTGCCCTATGAGTCCATCATCAAAATTGGCGAGGACTTGATCTATGTACAGAACGATAATGCCGTTGGTCCTGCACCTCCAACCGGTAAGCGTCTGATCCAATGGCTGGGTATGCCGGTCTCCGGCAAGGACGGCCGGGCCTTGGGCCAGCTGGCGGACATGGCGATCAATCTTGAAGATGCTGCGGTCATTGAGCTGGCCTTGACCAATGATCACACCGTGGCTATCCAAGGGCTGGAAACCGTTTTTGGTCAGGATATGATATTAGTGCAAGCCGGGGCAGTACCCCAGGAACGGGTCAAGGAAAAGAAGGAAACTATTGTGGAAAGTGTGTTCGGCAAGGAATTTGTCAAACACACGTCGGAGGTGATCAAACGAGTGCTCAAGGGCAGTGAAGCGGAATTAAAGCCCGGAGAACCGGACGCAGCGGAGTTCCCTGAGGAACAAGCTCCCCTTGGTTCAGAACCTGAGACGCCCAGCGAGCAACCGGACCCATCACCGTCACCACAGGCAGATGAAGAGCAATCTCATTAATCGCGTCCGGTTAAGCCTGATACTATTCGTGCTAGTGGCAGCAGGGTGCGCCCATCAACCCCGGGTGCCGTCCATACCCCGGCCGGTGACAACTATACCGCACCAGGGGCGGAACAATTTAATGACTTGTCCTGCTGAATTGCTGGTGAATGGTTTTGATGAAGAGGGGGAGCAGGGCCTTTACGCTTACCTGTTGTGGCCCCAGCCAGGTGGCGTGGATCCGAGCAATGCCCACGACCTGGCACGGGTGATCTTTCAGGCCAAGCCACAACATTATTGTTCAGGCACCATATACTGGATGGTGGAAGGCTGCGATCCTCTTGATGCGGAATACCATTTGGCCAAGCGTGATTGGAGCTTTTTATGGGATCATTATCATTACCAACGAGCCCGGCTGATTTTGCATCGTTTGGGTTGGACACCAAGCGTGGGACCTATGCTGGTGATAGGGTTTTATCCTCTGGCCAGCATTGCCAGACCCAAGCCTGTCTTGGGGAAGCCCGAACTGGTGATCGATATGGAATCCCTGGATCAGAATCGGCGTAGGGCTGTGCTCGAGGCCGTGGCGGAAAAAATATTTAACCGTCCCTTGAAACGGTTAAAACACCACTGGTCTTTGCACTGGTTGGGCTCTACCTTGGGCCTGTCTCAGGAAGAAGTTATCACAGCTATTCACGCATTGCAATGAGGGAGGCAAGCATGAGTATCGCACTTAAAAAATGCCGGCATTTATGGGTCACCAACCTTCAACAGGGCGCTATCCTCGGGCATGTTGGGGGCGCAGTTCTGGACAAGAAAACCAATCAGCTATTGGGATTTATCATCAAACCTAAAACTGGTCCTGACAGTAAAACGGAAAAATGGCTTCCTGTGGAGCATGTTAAAAAAGTCGGAACCGACATGCTGCTGATTGCCAATGCCACCAAATTATTGCCCCAGGCCCCATCGTCCGGGTTGCCGTGGGAACGGCTGCGCCATATGCCTGTCTCCAGTAAGGATGGCCGCGCTCTTGGTCATTTGCAGGACTTGACGGTTGATGAAAAAACTTGGGTGATTAAAAGTCTGGAATTGGATGGTCAAAAAAGTGTAGTCCTTGATCCGGAAGAAACGGTGCTGGGAGAGGATTTGATTTTGATTCAGGCTCAGGCGCAAGTTAAAGTCAAGGCTGCAGCCAAAATTAAGGTGGTGCCCGCTTCCGGCTTGTCGGGGTCCACGCGACGCATGGCCCGAAAAGGGGAAAAGCTGGCGGAAAAAACCACCCAGACTTTGCGCAAAGTACTTAAAGGCACGGAAGCCAATCTGGCCAGAGTACGTGAACGATTAGCCGAGACCAATCCCAATAATATTGCTGACTTAAGCAAGAAGACCAAAACCAAGAAAAAATCGGCAGGATCAAAAGCATAAAGGCTGGTGCGGAAGGGGGGACTTGAACCCCCATGAGGTTGCCCTCACAAGATCCTGAATCTTGCGCGTCTGCCATTTCGCCACTTCCGCATGCAGAGGGAAAACACTATACCCAATGCTCACGGCCTATGTCAAGCAGATAACTTTTAGGTTTTGCGCTGCGGTGGCTATCACCAGCCTCGGCCGAAACACTCTGACGAGGTTCAATGAAACATCCCAAAAGATCGTCTTCTAAAAAAACCATCACGCCCGGAAAAATTCTTTCCCTTTTACACCGCCAGCCTATGGGGGTCAAGGCCCTGACGGTGGCTTTGGGACTGCCTATTCAGCAGCGTGCCCTGGTTCAAGCCCAATTATCCAGCCTCAAAGGTCAGGGCAAGCTCATGCGTATGCGCGGTGGCAAATACGGATCGCCCCAGCCGCAACAAACCATTGTGGGCCGCATCAGCCAGCACCAGCCTGCTTTTGCCTTTCTTATTCCCGAAAAAGAAGGCCAGGAAGATCTCTACCTGCCTGCGTCCAATCTCAAGGACGCGGTGGCCGGCGATTTGGTGGAAGCCATGGTTTATCGCGATGACCGCCGGGGCGGACGTCAGCGGGCTCAAGTAGTCAAGGTGCTCGAGCGGGGGCGCAAGACTTTGGTGGGACTGTTCCGCCAGCAGCGGGGCTACGGCCTGCTGGCGCCGGATGGCCTGCCCTATGTGCGTGATTTTTTCATTGCCCGCGGTCAAGAGGCTGGGGCAGAGGATCACGATGTGGTGGTCGCGGAAGTACGGCGATGGCCTGATCAGGCCCAGCAAGGCCAGGCCAAGGTCATCGACATTCTGGGCAAGCGTGATGATCCGGGTGTGGATATCACCACCATTATCAAGCGCTTTGAACTGCCCGAAGGGTTTTCCTTAAAAGCCTTGGCGCAGGCCAAAGCCATTGCAGTGGCACCATCCCAAACGAATTATCCGGACCGCGAGGACTGCAGGCACAAACCCATTGTGACCATTGACGGTGCCGATGCCCGTGATTTTGACGATGCCGTGTACTGCGAACCTGTGCCCGGCGGCGGCTGGCAGTTGGAAGTGTATATTGCCGATGTGGCCCATTATTTGAAATCAGGCACTGTGCTCGATCTGGAAGCCCGCGAACGCGGCACCAGTGTTTATCTGCCCGACCGGGTGCTGCACATGCTGCCCGAAGAATTGTCCTGCGGGGTATGCAGCCTGGTGCCGGACCAGGACCGCTTTACGGTGTGCGCGATAATGACCATTAATCCTCAGGGGGTGTGCACGGCCAGCCGCTTTGTGCGGGCGGTTATCCGCAGTGCCGGCCGCTTGACCTATGACGGCGTGGAGACCGTGCTCAGCGGGAAGGAGCAGGATGATCCAGCCCAGGCTTTCAAAGTGCAACTCCGCCATCTGGCCGAGGTGTCTGCAGCGCTGAGGGCCAACAGGGACAGCCGGGGCAATCTGGATTTTGACCTGCCTGATGCTCGGGTGATTCTCAATGAAAAAGGGGAAGTGACCACCATTGAGAAGCGTCAACAGCTGCAGAGCCATCGTTTAATCGAAGATTGCATGATCGCCGCCAACGAGGCGGTGGCTGCTTATCTGGCGCGGGCAGGCCGGCCGACGTTGTATCGCATTCACGAAGCACCGGACGGCGAAAAGATGGAAGAGTTCCAGATCTTCCTAAAAGCCTATGGTTATGACTTCAGTCCCGGCAAACCCAAGGAAGCCTCCCGGGCTTTCCAGGCCCTGCTTCATTCCTTTAAAGGCAAGCCGGAGGAAGCCATTATGAATCATGCCCTGCTGCGGGCCATGAAACTGGCGGTTTACTCGGCAGTTAATAAGGGCCACTTCGGCCTGGGCAGCAGCTGTTATTGTCATTTCACCTCACCCATCCGGCGTTATCCTGATCTGATCGTACACCGCATGCTTACGGAACAATTGGAGCAGGGCAATCCATCCGGCCGCCATCTGGAAGACCTGCAGAGCCGCATGCCCCAGTGGGCCGAGCATCTTTCCCAGCGGGAGCGAATCGCGGAAAAAGCGGAGCGCATGGCCGTGCGCACCAAACAAATGCAATTTTTAAAAACCAAATTGGGCGAGCCCTTTGAGGGCATTATCACCTCGGTCAAAGCTTTCGGCTTCTTTGTGGAATTGAACGAGCATTATGTGGAAGGGTTGGTGCCCGTCACCGATCTGAATGATGATTATTATCTTTATGATGAAACACGCCGGTTTTTTTACGGCAGCCGTTCGGGCCGGGAATACCGGACCGGTCAGGCCGTGCGCATCAGCGTCTTGGAGGTTGACGAAGAGCAGCTACGCGTGTATTTTCAATTGCTCGAACACCAAGACCGCGCCGTTAACCCGGGACCGCCCAAGAATCCGCCCCGGCTGGTGAAAAGCAAAAGGAGACACCGGTGAGCACTGCCGAAAAAGAAGACTTTAAGCGTCTGGTAAGCAACCGCAGGGCCCTGCATGAATATTTGATTCTGGAAAGACTGGAAGCTGGTATTGAACTGGTGGGCTGTGAGGTCAAGTCCCTGCGCGCCGGCCAGGCCAATCTGCAGGATAGTTACGCCCAGGTCAAACAGGGCCGGGTGCGTTTGCTTAATCTACATATTTCTCCGTATCCGCAGGGTAACCGTGAAAATCCCGATCCGGTGAGGCCCAGGCAGCTGTTGTTACATAAACGGGAAATCATGAAACTGGAAGGCAAACTGACTCAGAAGGGCCTGACCTTGGTGCCGCTTTCAATCTACCTCAAAGGCCGCAGGGTGAAGGTGGAACTGGGGTTGGCCAAAGGCAAACATACCTTTGACAAGAAAGAAGCCTTAAAAGAACGGGACATCAAGCGCGAAACCGACCGTCAGATGCGCCAGCGGTATTGATAGCGGTTGGTCCATGGGGCCAAACTGTTTTAAAGCTGCACACTCTATCGACATCAGGAGAAGAATAATGGTACCTGGGGAAAATGAGTATGAATGGCCGCCTTTAAGGGTGATGGGCGGATGGGGCCGCTATCCGCTGAGTCAGGCCCACTTGATTAAGCTTCACAGTGCTGCATCTGCATCAGATTTTTTACAATGCCGTCAGAACTTTAGCCTCCTGGGCCGGGGTGCAGGCCGGGCTTATGGGGATTCGGCGCTCAATCAAGACAACCTGGTTTTGGATTTCCGGGCCGCCAACCGGCTACTAGCTTTTGACAACACCACGGGCGTGGTGCATGCGGAAGCGGGCGTCACCCTGGAAGAGATCATCCGGGTTTTCGTGCCCAAGGGCTGGTTTTTGCCGGTCACGCCGGGCACCAAGTATCCCACTTTGGGCGGGTGCGTGGCTTGCGATGTGCACGGCAAGAGCAAGCTGAGCATCGGTCATTTTATTGAACGCCTGCATATGCTTCTGGCTGATGGCGCGGAAGTGACCTGTTCGCCCAACGAACGGCCTGACCTGTTCTGGGCCACCGTGGGCGGCATGGGCCTAACCGGCCTTATCCTCAGCGTGGAATTGAGACTGATGCCTATTGAAACCAGTCTGCTCCATTACGAGGGAATAAAAGCCAGGGATCTGGAGCATATTTTTCAATTGTACGAGGAATCAGAATCCACACCGCTCACCGTGTCCTGGATCGATTGCCTGGCCAAAGGCCGCCACCTGGGCCGCAGCATCATGATGCGCGGCGGTTTTGCCAAGAAAGCAGATTTGAAAAGTAAGGCGACACAGGCCGATCCTTTGCGGTTAACGGCCAAGCCCAAGGTGATGGTGCCCTTGGATTTTCCCAGTTGGAGCCTCAACCCGCTTTCCGTGGCGGCCTTCAATGCCGTGATTTACGGCAAGCATCCCCGCCACAGCAATCACCTGGTAGATATTGATACCTTCTTTTATCCACTGGATGCGATCTTACGCTGGAACCGTATTTACGGCAAACCCGGTCTGGTCCAGTACCAGTTTTTAATCCCACCCGAGCATGGCTTTGAAGGCATTAAAAAAGTGCTGGAAGCCATTGCCAAAAGCGGACGGGCGTCTTTTCTGGCCGTGCTGAAAAAATTCGGCCCCATACCCGAAAAAGCGCCCCTTTCTTTTCCCACGCCCGGTTATTTTATTGCCCTTGATTTTCCCGTGGGATCGGGCGCTATCTTAAAAGAGATGGACAAATGGGACGAATTGGTTTTAAATTACGGCGGCCGGTTGTATCTGGCCAAGGACAGCCGTATGCAACGCACGACCTTTGAAGCCATGTACCCCAGGCTGAAGGAATGGAAAGCCGTGAAAGCCCAGGTCGATCCGCAGCAGGTGTTTGCCTCTGATCAGGGCCGGCGTCTGGGACTGGTGGAGGATCATGAGTAAACAAACCAAGGAAATAACTATGAAAACCATTTTAATTTTAGGGGCTAATTCGGCCATGGCCAAAGCCTGGGCCATGCTGGTGGCCAAACCGGAGCATCAATTGATCCTGGCCGGTCGCCATCCCAATGAATTGGAAAAAAACGCGGCTGATATTGAACTGCGCACCCAGGCCGCCAAACCAGTGGTGATGCCCTTTGATGCCAAAAAAACGGAAACCCATGCAGCATTTGTGCAGACCTTAACCGAGCGCTATCCAGAGCTGGATGAAGTGTATTTGTTTTTCGGTACCATGAAAGACCAAAAAGCCTCGCAGCAGCAATTTGAACTGTCCCGGGAAACTATGACCGTTAATTATGTGGGTGCCGCCAGCATTTTGGAACAAGTGGCCAACCATATGGAGAAACAGAAAAAAGGTTTGATCGTGGGGGTCTCGTCCGTGGCCGGTGACCGGGGACGGCAGAGTAATTATATTTATGGGTCTTCCAAATCGGCCTTTTCCACCTACTTGCAAGGTTTGCGCAACCGCTTGGCCCACTACGGCGTGCATGTGATGACCGTGAAGCCAGGTCTGGTGCATACACCCATGACCAGTCATCTTAAGCAGGGCCTGCTCATGGCCTCGCCCGAAACCTTTGCCAAGGGCCTGCTCAAGGCCGTACACCGGAAAAAGAACGAAGCCTATATTCCGTGGTTCTGGCGATGGATCATGGTGGCGGTAAAATCCATTCCGGAAAATGTCTTTAAAAAAATGAAAATGTAAGCTTAACCCTTTAAAATGCCCTGAAGCATGCTCTTTATGGCAACACTCCCCTGCCTGGCAGGAAAAAATTCAACCCCTGCCATGCTGTCAAATGAAACACTTGCCGGTTTAACAAACCAAAACCTTCAGTAATTAATAACCAGGAAATTGATCCCTTTTTCAGGGATTGATATACTTAGCCAGCAACGCTAGGAAACCGCAAAACCCATTCTACTGAAGTTGAGTGTTATGAATAAAAAAGCCCAAACCATCACTGCCGTGTTGCTGTCCTTATGCCTGCTCTGGCCTCAGACCATGTGGGCCTTTGAAAGCATGACTTATGCCTCAGGTTTGCTCACCACACCCTCTTTTTATCTTAAAGGTAAAAAACTGGCCCTGCCGGACAAATGGGGAAGCATTGCAAGCAGTCATGCTGCGGGTGCGAAAACTATTGTGCTTATTCAAGACCTGCATTGCAATGAGGAAGTGCAACATCATATTGCCGCCATCATCAGCCACCTGGCTCAACATTACGGCCTTTCTCTGGTGGGTGAAGAAGGGGCTCATGGTAAGGTGGATGTAAGTGTTTTACGGACTTTTCCCATCCCGCAAATCCGACAATCGGTAAGTGATTATTTTTTAAGCCAGGGAAAATTAACCGGGGCGGAGTACGGCGCCGCCAACGGCGCCCGGCCGGTTGATCTGGTAGGCCTTGAAAATGCCGGGGAATATCAGCAAAGCCTGAAATTGGCCCGGGGACTATTGAATGCCGAGAGTCAGGGTTATTGCCAGGATTTGCGCGGTATGCTTGACCAGCTTAAAGCGGCCACCTATAACCCGGAACTAAGTGTTTTTGACCGGCTGCGAAGCGCTTATCAAGAAGGCAGGCTTGATTTGACAACCTATGCGAGGCAATTGGGGCAATGGGCCAGCCGGCTGGGCCAATCCATGGCCCCTTATTCTGAACTTAACCAGTACCTTGCTTCAGGCGCAAGGTTTCAGCCGGTTCCAAGCGATCTGGACCAATTGTTTGCGGAACTGGATCGTCTTGAAAATGCCCTGCGGCAAAAGCTTTATACCAGTGAAAAGCAGCGCACCTTGGACCATTGGCTTGACCGTCTTGACCTGATTGAAAAAATGCTTAACCTCTCGGCCACTCAGGAAGAGCTGCAACGCTACCGCCAACACCGTGACCAGTATCAGATCCCGGCCTTTATCGAGTTTATCCACCAGGCGGGCGGCCCAAAGGACACGATGTCTTTTGCAGGCGACTTGCAAGGCCTGGAAGGTTATTTGAAAAAGGCGGAAACCTTTTACCATTTGGCCGACCGGCGCAGCCGCTCCTTTGCGGCCAATGTGATCCACGCCATGAATGCCCGTCACCAGGATTTGGCTGTGGTGATCACCGGCGGCTTTCATGCCAAGGCTTTGCTGGAAGAGCTTGAGCGGTTAGGACTTAGCTATATATCCGTCAAACCGCGGCTGACCAAACTCGGTCAGGTCAATCCTTATTTCTCCATTCTGCAAGGCAAACAATTACCAATTGAAAAACTATTGGCCAAAAACCAGACCATGCTCGCCCCGCCCTCGTGGCCCCAGGCAGGACGAGGGTTTACGAAAAGCGTGCAAGTCGCCTGTGGCGTGCCCGCTGATGCTGTTTTACCTTCTGTTCCATTATCTTTAAAACATGAGGTGGCCCATTGGCTGGCTCAACACCAGGAGGGTCTGAAATTCATCAGCCCATTGACAGGCACTGAATTTGAGGAGCGCACTAAAACCGGCCTGCCCGAAGGCTGCATGGCCTATTCGGTGACAACCGGCTCAGGAAGCGAACTGCTGGTGATGGTGGCCCAAAAGGGCATGGCACTGCCCAGTCTGGGAGAAACACAATTTGAAGTGCGCGCCGGTAGTAACTTTGGGGAAATGCAGGTAACGATTTACGGCAGCCCCCAAAGCGTCAAGCAGGCGCTGGCGCAAGTCAAACGACCGGCGTCTTTTTTAGGGAGCTTGACCAAAGCATTCCAAGAGCAGTGGCCTGCGATGGTCAAGGCAGGTCTGCTTGTGGTTCCTGGTCTTGCCTGGGCCGCCGGAAAAGAAAGCGGTTTGAGCGGCTGGGCGCATAGTCTGTCCTCTTGGATAATACCTGGTGGTTTGGGCTTAGTTATTATTTTGGGATTGTATTTGGTTTATCACTTTGGCACTCAGGTAAAGTCACGGAAATTCGGAGCGAGCCCTGCAGCAAACACGCCTGCTCTTAAGCTCAAATACCACATAGGCATTTTGGGCGCCTCGGGAACAGCGGCCAGCCAACTTTCCCGCCGACTGGGTGAAACTGATGATGTTGGCATCGTGGCCCTGACACAACGGCATCCGGATAAAGTCAAAAAAATGCGGATAGGCCTTTTAACCCCAAACCTGAAAGATCGTATCACCCTAATAGAAAGAAACCTTCTAACAGAACCTGAGGCCATTAAAGAATTGGTCAAGAAAAGCAACCTGGTATTTAATTTGGCCGCCATTACAGTCTCAAGGGATTTTAGCCCGGCGCAAAAAAACGAATTACTGCTTCTTAATGCCATCATACCCTACCTCCTGGCGCGCGAATGCCAACGGCAAAACAAGCCATTGATCATACCGTCAACGATTGGCGTGTATAATGAATTTTATGACGGGCCGTTGGATGGCGAGCAGCAGAAAAATGCGCAGGCAGGGTTTCCCTTGGCTGTTAGCAATGAAGTTGCCCGATGGCTGGAAAATGCCAAAGCGGCAATTGACGAAAAAATTAAGCAGCATCAACCCGCTTTAACAGCGGACAACTATAGACCATTGTTGGATGCTATTCAAAGGCAGCTTGAAACCTTACCCTGGCCGAAGAACGAAAAAGGAAAGCAAGCAGATGTTTACCTGGCAAGTAAACTGCTTATGGAATATTTACTTCTCCAAATGGCACCGGCCTCTTCAACCTCATCCGGTTTTAGGGTCCATATGGTGCGTTTTGAAACGGAATACGGTCCCGGAGCTACCGTTGATGCCGGTCAGCTTTTAGGTATCAACAAACGGATTCCCAAACAACTTTTAGCTCTGGCGAAACCTGACGAGTATCCGGCGTGGAATACCCCCGAAGGCGTGCCGAAGGAAATCAAAAATCAGTCCGGACAAGCAGCAGGAAAGACCGAAGGCAGGGCCTTTGTTTATGGCGCTGACATACAAAAAGTTTTATACCAATTAGCCGACGCTGTTCTGCATGGGCGCGACCAGACTATTCCGGTTATTTTTAATTTCAGCCCTTTAAGTCTCGTACATACCTTTAATACATTGACTTTGGAGATGTCCCGGGCTGCAGCAGCACACTCTCATCTGAGCCTGGATAAATACTTGGTCCGTTATTTTGATGATCCGCAGGGTATTGTTGATGCCTTGGGCAGTCAAACACCAAATACTAAAATTTATAACAATAGAGATGATGACCCTGTCCTGACCGGACTTTTGGGTAGGAACTGGGCAGAACAGCTTACTCCATTGAAAAAAGGGTTGCCGTTGTTTTTGAACTGGTTACTGGCTCCCTCTGAAACTCAATGGCATGCCAATAGCAATCAACAGCCGAGGCAATTTTCTGAATCTTCTACACGTGAGAATCTTGCCCAAGTAAAGTCCGAATTTGGCCTTTCCGATGAGGCCATGGAAGCTCTTCTCTACGGCTGGTCTTTGCCGCAGCGGGATCACGAAGGCTGGAAGAAAAACGGGTTGTTTGAGAAAAATGGAGAAACCGTGGCCGGCCATACTTGGGGTATGGGCCTGCTTTATTTGCTGCTGGAACAAAATTCTCAAGCTGAAGATTTTTACAAGCTGATTGTGCATGATGATCCTGAAGTCCTTATGGGAGACCCTACACCACATGATCAATTGGAAAAAGAACAAAAACGCCGGGTGGAAGCTGTTGTTTTAGCCAGACTCTTTGCACCCTTTCCTAACCTTCTTGCCAAATTGATGCCAAAAGAAGGGCGGCATAGTGGAAAACCAGAAAAAACGAAGTTGGCTTTTTGGCAGAATCTGGCTTATGCCATGGAGAGTATCAAAGGGTATGACGTTTTGGATGTTTATTTGGAACATCGTTTTTATATGAATAAATATCCGGAAAAAGATCATTCAGAACACCAAACTTTTGCTGAAATCACTCTGCCACAGAACGGCATGGACCGTTTTCTCGGCTTATTGGATTCAGATCCCCAAATGGCGGCTATTCTCAAATTATTCGAGGCCAAGGAACGGCCGGATGGAAAGCCTTCCTTGGCGGACGAAACCTGGCGTCTGTCTTATTTAGCTTTACTGCTGGCGCCGTCCGACCTGGATCTTTTTCGTTTGGTTAAAATGGCCTGGGCAGGGCGGCTGACCGCCATGTTTCCGGAGCGCATGCAGGATGAGGCATCGATTCGAAAAATTTTAGCACCCTTCCCGCAGGCGAATGTGAATGCCCTGGTTGCCTTGCGGCAAGAATATGAAGCACAAGAAACGCGGGAAAGCCGATTTTTGCGTAAACTTGAAGGCCTAAATATTTTCCTGCCCCAGTGGCTAGCCCATTACCACATCGAAATTCCATCTTCTGATGTTGTCAACCATTTGTCTTTTATTCTTACTGGTAAACCAAGAGAAAACCGGCAAGCTTCCCGCGGAGATCAAGGGGTTATGGATCGGTTGCGGGAACTTTATGTAAAAATGGATGGTTCCGATGACCGGCAAATAAAGATATTTGAAAAGGATGTTTCACCCGAAGTGCTCCGAACACAATTGGGGGAAGTGCTTGAACAAAATAGAACATATGAGGAAATGGAAAAGGTTTATCCGGGTTATACGCTGGCTGGATTGACGATGGTCATAAAAAGAATCAATGGTAAATATCATTTGTTGTTCTGCCGGAGAGGGTCCGGCGCGAATCAATGGACCGGCTACTTCACATTCCCAGGTGGTAGACAAGAAAAGGATGGTTCGGGGGAAACACCCGGTGACACTTCCTTGCGCGAATTGGAGGAAGAAGTGGGATTGCGGGTTGAAAAACACCAAGGGTATTTGCCGGTTTTTACTGATGAAGTCAATAAGGTGGCAAGTAGTTGCGTTATCGTTGTTTTGGATAATGACCAGGAACCTGCTCTGCAACCAAACCATGAATTGGATAAATTTGTTTGGATTCCCATTGATACCATAATGGAAAAAAATGGAGGAGAAATTCAGGATCGCCTGATCGCTGCATGCGAGGATGGGGAAGGAAGGCAGTTGTTTACTGGGATAAGAGAGAACGGATTGGCAATTTTTAAGGACGTTACTCAAGGCGTTTTCTCCGCCAAAGGCACCTCTCGCCTTTGGTTCACCCTCCATAATGCCCTGCGCCGGACACGGCATCGGGCGGTGCTGACCTGGGAAGAATATCAAGCCGCGGCTCATTGGATTGAGAACCATTACATCTGGGGGCTGGTGGGGACCATCCTGGGTCTGACCGCCATCGCCGGCTCGGTTTGGGGAGTGGTCACAGGGGATTACAGCGTGCTGCTTTCCATGGGCAATCAATTGACCGGTTTTGAAAACTTGGGTTGGGTCAAGACCATCAGTCTCGGTAGTTGGTTGGTGTTTTTTGCAGGCAGTCATTTAAATATTAAATGGCTGCAAGCCATGCTGGGTAAATTGTTTAATAAAGGGGAACCAATTGAAGATACACCGTCAGAGAATGTGATGGCGGCTCTTGAAATATTTGGACTATTGGTTCTTGCCCACCTAGCCCCGCTTTGGGTAACCGTGCCACTGTCCTATAGTGTTCATCGAATTATCAACCGGGAGTTCATTCGGCATATTCCAGAAGTTCCGAAACCGGGCTTGGTCTCATCCCTGCCGGAAACAGGGTGGTTGAGGGGTACAGCCCCCGATCGAGTGGCCCACCTGGATCGCGTGGATCATAACTTGGACGCAGCCCTTGAGCTTGATGCGGCCCATTTTTCAAATGCCCTCCCGAATGCCACAGCTGCTGAAAAAGCGGAATATGATCGTTTGGCTTTGAAATTAGTCCATGAGTTTTTAAAGGCCACCCTTAAGCATCCGCCTAAGGAATTGACCTCTTTAACCGTAGAACAATATTTCCACGCCGCCAATTATTGGGGAAAAGTTTTCGTATGGGCGCAACGTCTTCACGACACTGGTTTTTTAACGGATACCAAACCCTTAGGTCACGAATCACGTGGTGCTGCTTTTAGTGATGAATTTTTAAAAGGAAAAGTCAGCCCGGAAATGAGAGAGGGGATTGTGCGCCTTGTCGGCAGCCATACTGTGGTGGGCATGGTGCGCCTCGGCGAAACCAGACTTCGTGTTTTGAAAAAAGTCATGGCAGGGCACAAACCTCAAAAGGACATTCCACTTATTTTGTTATTATTTCATAATTTTCTGGATGCGGCGGCGGCCAAGCCGGATTTCAATATTTTGAATCTGCAACAACTTCGGAACATGTTGGCCTTCAAAAAACATATTACGCAAATCGAAGAGGATTTTGCCCACTTTCGCATTTTAGCCTTGGCTGATCTTGGGATCAACCCCAAGTCCTTGCCTTTGACCCCTGATGAGAAAAAAATACTATGGGATATCCGAGTTCCTCAGATATTTGGTTCGGAAAAAGATCAGCTCTGCCGTGTTTTACAGGACAAGTTGGATTTAACAAACCACCTTGCTTTCCTGACGGACAATCTTGCCAAACTGGAGTTGCAAAAACCGGACAAATTCAAGCGTTACGTAAAATTTATAAAATTATTGGCTCAAATTGCTTCTTCAAGCCCTGGTGCTGAAGTCGCCATCAGCTCCGATATGTATAAATGGTTCGCACCTGGTTTCGACCAGCAAGCCGCCGGGGCTCGGGCTGCGGCCGACTTAAGTCCTTTGTTGGACAAGATTGACGATCGCGCGACCATTGCCGATGTTCGTCGTGAGCTGGAGCGAACGCACTGGCAAAGTGTTTTTGGCATTCCTTTGGCCTGTTTACCCCACCAGGAGATAATGCTGCAATTGACGCAAGTTGAAGTCAAAGCGGAAGGGCGGGAACAAGCATCATCTGACGTTGATCAACAAGATCATGCAACAAAAGATCAAACGGCGTCCGTCACCTACAAAGGCCGGCCGATTGCTGCTGGCCGGAAAGTCGGGGAAAGCTTTAAAAACAAACCGGCTCTTTCGGCTATTCTCTCCCAATCCGCCTATCCCTTGTTTAAAAGGTGGCTGCCATGGGAAACTAAAATAAGCAGGATGACCGCAAATTGGCTGGGTAGGCCAATGGTCAAGCAAAGACCGGACAAGTATTTTATGGATGAAATGCTCCAGACCCCATTGCAGCAAAGGGATGAATATGCGTTGGACGAGCTTGCCTATCGTCTGGCTTTGTTTGGAGACATAAAATTAACGATCAAAGACTCCTTGGAATCATCAAAGGGTCCGTTTGAAATTAAAAAAAATGATGAAGGAAAAGTGAGCGTCATTTCGATCACGCGAAGCTTTTCTTTAGCTGATTTGATGCCATTGATGGCATGGTTGATGAATGAATACAAAATAAAGTTACCGCAGACGCCGGCCGGCCGTGTTTTTCAGGACCTTTTAAACCGCTTCTATCGCAAAGCACCTCAATGGATACAAATGCCGTTGGATTGGAGGGGTACAGCCAGGCTGCAGGCTGATTTGCAGAAGCTGTCCCAACAGTTGGGTGGAATTACTTTGGGCAACGGTTGGGACAAGACAAACGCAACATTAAAACGTTCTGATTTAAAAACCTTTAGCACAGAAATCATTGAAGGTCTTACCCGCAGTAGCCAGCATTTGCTTGGCGAAATTTTGTTGCACCAACAGATACAAGCTTTCATCGAGGATGCTGCAAGCTGGACAGATCCTTTTCTAAGGCATGAACAGGCCGATACTTCCGGGACTAAGGAACGCAAATTATCCTGGACCCGCAGGGCGCGTCATCGCCTCAAAACGCTAGAGCATACATGTCATGGGGATAAGGTCAAGCTGGACCAGCTGCACTTACGGGCGGGCCGGGCATTGGGCCGAATTATACGGGAACATTATCCGGAATATAGTAAAGGCAATTTTAAGTTGAGTTATATGCTTGGCGATAGCCGGGCCAACTGCGTAGGCTATGCCTCGGCTTTTACCGTGCTGGCCGGACGCCTGGGGCTCAAGGCAGCCATGACGAGTGTGGAGAAAGCGGAACAGGATTTTGGGCCGCAAGATATTGGCCATGCTGCCAACCTCTTAACCTTGCCCAGCGGGAAAATGGTGACCATGGATGTGACCTGGAGCAATTATCAAAGTGAGCCCTTTACCAAAGATGAGATCCAGGTGAAGAAGAAAGATGCTTTTTCTGAAACATGGAAAATAAATGCGAAGGATTCCAAACATTCTTTGATTCAAGTGTTTTGGTATCTTCCGACGGGAATAATGGATGCGTATGAAACGTGGTCTGATTATGAGCCCGAATTTAATAAAAAACCTGAGTTTATGCATCATTACTACGCCAAACGCCTCCGGCGAAATCCTAATGATGATTTTGCGCTATTGAAATTGGGCGATTATTATTCCTTGGGGTATGACGCAGGCCTTGCCAACAATATTGATCAAGCCATTGACTGCTATAAGAAAAGTTTGACCCTTCGGTTAAGAGCGTCTGCCCTGGCACGGCTTGGTTCAATTTGCAACTATGTGGGTCGAGATAAAGCGTTCAAATTATTTTGTGAGGAATTGCTTACACAGGCTGCTTTTGTTGGTGATTATTTAATTATCGCCAAAATGTCGGGTATTGAGGAAAGCATTGTTATTTTGAAAAAGGCGCTGGAGTTATTTCCCGGCAATCCGTCACTGTTGCAACAACTAGGCAGGAATTATTTCAGCGTAATCCAGACGTCGCAAGATAACACGGTTAAGCGGAAGTATAGTGCTCTATTTATTGAGCTGGCAGAACATTATCTGGAAAAAAGGCCCGATGATGCCTGGTTTTGGAATCGCTATGAGGAATTGTCAGTGGATGAAGAAGGGTTTACCGACAGGTACCTGACCTTTCTTGACCATATCATCCGCGACCACCCCTTGGAAGGAGCGCCGGTAGCTGCCAAAATGCATATCCTGATGATGACCGATACGGCGGAAGGTCATCGCCAGGCGGTGGCCTTGGGGAAGGCCTTCTTGTTGCAAAAAGGCCTTGTGAAACGCTCTTCCGTACTAAGCAAACTATATAACATATATTATAGGATCAAAACAAATGATGACCAATCAGCAAAGGATAACAAAGGCTGGGCCCTTCGACGAGGCAATGTTTATCACGGCAAGATCGACGAGTTGACGGACTTTTTAGAAGATGAATTGTTGGTTGCCGATCCAACCTCTTTTGAAGCGCGCAGACTATTGGCCGGAATTTATCAGCAGCAGGAGCACTATATTCTTGCAATTCTTTATTTGACGTACAATCTAAAGGCTCATCCACGTGACAAGGAAACCCTGCTCGATCTTATGGAATGTAAGGCCAAAGTGGGCAAATGGTCGGATGTTCAGAACCTGGCCCAACGGCTGCTGGCTTTGGACCGGTTCAACGCCCTAGGGCTGTTGTGGGCGGCACGGGCTTGCCTTTATTTAAAGAATTACGAGGGTGCTTTACAAAAATATGAGCAGCTCGACAACTTGCCCAAGTATGCCAAAAGGGAGTTGAACACCCTTCATCCTGAAATCGAAGAGGAAGTCCGCATATGTCAGACTGCCTTGGGTCAACCCATAGATACCCAAACACCTGGCTATATATATAACCAACTGGTTGAAGCCTTTCCTTACATCAATCCAGGCTTTTTCGTGCAAAAAGGGTTGCGCCAACTACTGGCCAATCCTTGGTTATGGGAACAAGGCGAAGGGTTACAGACAGAGGCGCACTTGGGCAATGGACAATTTCAGGATGTGGCCAGGATGTTGGAAAAATATAATGCCCGAGTGAATGTCGAAGTCGCCGGCGTGCCACGGGCGAGCGAGCAAACCAAGTATAGCCGGGCGGCCCTAAATGAGTTAAGCCCTCCTTTTTTAAAAGGGCAAAGCGCCAAGGGTACGCCCTGGAAGGTCACATGGCATATGGGCACACTGGAAGAGGCCAAAGCCATCCAGAAGGATTTTGATTTCAGCACCGCCCGGCATTTTAAAGATCCCAGAGGCATGCATTTTTATGGCCATCAAAAAAACAATGGCGGTTGGAGTCTGGTGGTCACCAATATTAAAGATAGTAGTGATCTTAACCACTTGCGCTTTTTATTTTCTCAATACGATGTCAAACTGGCGATTTTATTTAATCATTTTCACCATGCGATCTTTACCTCAACTCTCTCCTCCGGCCTGGAAGAAGTGATTGTAGCCAATTCTTCCCTGCCCGTTTCAGCGTATTTTCCCGACCAAAATGGAGAACTGAAAACCGTGGCATTAAAAAACAGATTTGAACGGAAGGGATTGTCCCGGATACAGCAGCCGTCACAGGCTAAAACCCTGGGCTGGCAATTGAAAAAACGGTGGCTGCGAAATGGAACGATATTTCTGGGCACTGCTTATATCCCTCACGAATCACTGTGGCAGGATATGCATTTACGCCGAGGGGACATTATTATACCTGCCTTTGCGCACCATATCAAATACGGTATGTCCAAACCGATCGAAAAGTCGCTGTTGGAACTTTTATGCATGCAATTGGACATTCAAAAAATCTCTTATCGTATTATCGATTTAACCGCGAAAAAGCAGACGGCTGCTTTTGAAAGAGGGGATAATGAAATTATTATTTTATTAACCCGCCATGGCCATCTGGAGTCGCCACTTCAACTTAAAACCACCGTTATAAAGAATTTAAAAATTAATCATGTTGATTCTGTCGACACCTTATGGCTGCCTTTTCTGGATAGAACGGATCGCTCCGGAGGCAAAGGGTTATTTCTGCTGGATGATCCCCGACAGCCTATCCAGCCCAATGACAGGGATCCTTATGTGCTCCAAAATACGTTACTGTTGGAAAACCTTATCTTGCCCTCAAATAAACCCGTAGGTGCCTCGTACTTCTGGTTTGCCCTGCATTTCCACCTGGCGGCATGGGGGCGTATGATGTTATCGTTGTTCAGCCCGAACGTTAAAAAAACGAATTGGAATAATCCGGCAGAAAGAGCTCAGGCTTGGGAAAAGTATCAACAGCATTCCTGGAGTTTGGAAAATAATTATATTTGGCTGATGATCACGGCTGCCTTGGCGATCGGTACTTGGCTGATGGCAGGAGAGACCGGTAATATTTCAACGCTTGCCCGCGCCTGGATGGATCCGTCTGTCTTCACCTGGGCCAAAGCTGTGAGTCTGGCCGGCTGGCTGACACTGTTTACAGGCAGTCACTACAACAAAGGCACACCGCCAGGTCATCGCAGCGCTGCCTGGAAGATATTTATACTTATCACCATCGCGCATTTGGCCCCGCTGGGGGTGGTGATGCCCCTATCCTATGGGATCCATGCCTGGATCAACCACCATCCGGATCTAACCATCATCGACCTGTCCTTAGATTTGGAAAAAGATCCTGCCATGACTGCAATCGGTTCGATAGCTCCGCGCACCCACGTTTGGCTTAATAAACTCATGAAAAAACATTATTTTATGAAGGACCCTGTATTTGCCGCATCGCTGGGGGAACGCAACGAAGGCAGCAGTACGGTCTCACAACACTACCGGTTGCTGGTGGAAGAACATACCCATTTATTGGGTTATTTGCTTAATTTGTTGCGCGGCCAATATCTCCATCAATTCTCCGTCACCATTTGCCTCCCTCGTCAGGTGCTGCGCTGGACCGAACAGCCCCAAGGACTGTCCGGTCATCTGAAAGCGTGGCTGGCGCAATGGGTAATTATCGCCAGCATTGGCCTTAGCTACCGCCAGCGGTTCACCTCTCCAGCCCAAACCCGGCTTTGGCTGGCCGCCGGACGCCTGGGGTTGGTTCGTCTGAGTACCTATTGGCAGAAACTTATCCTCAGTCATCTTGGTGGACAAGACCAGCTGCAGAACATGGCCAAACAGGTGCGCGATGGTGTCTTTACTGCAGGTTATATTCCACCTGGAAAAGAGCAGCATTTGCTGGCTCGGAGTTATCAAGTTGTGATGAAATCTATTAATAAAAATAGCTCAGCCAAAGAAATAAAGCTGTGGCTGTTGATGCTCAGCCAATTAAGGTTAGCAGGGCATGCAACCGTGGTGCTTGTGTTTGAAGGCGAGCGGTTTAAGCTGCCCTTACCCAAGAGCAGCGCTGTACAAAAGGTTATTCTCAGAAAATTGAATCATCTGGAAGGGGTAATCATCCTGCAGCCCAAGCAGGAACGTCGCATGTGGTTGCGCGCTTTATCTTCTTCGGCATGATAGCTGACGGCCTTGTGGGACTAAGATAAACAAAGTTCATGCCTGGGCGAGGATAGACGAGGGAAAGTAGTGTTAAAGATTTAGTCAAAGTCGGGGATGCTTCCCCGGCCAAAAAATGCTTCCGATCCAACCAACACCAGCATCAGGAGGTTTAATCACTATGACCGATCCATCTTATTTTGATCAGCGTGCCCGGACTTGGGACCAAAACCCCAACCGGATCAAAATGGCCAGGGCTGTGGTCATGTCCATTCAAAGAGTGGTAACCATTAAGCCCGCCATGACCATGATTGATTTTGGCTGTGGTTCAGGATTGATGACCCTGCAGCTGGCAGACCAAGTCCAGGCCGTCACCGCCATGGACACCTCACGGGGTATGCTGGAGGTGCTGCAATCCAATCTGAATACGGAGCATATGGACAATGTGACCACCTTGTATCTGGATCCACCGGGCGCCACCCCGGCGGTCAGACCAGTTGATCTTATTGTGAGCACCATGGTGTTTCATCATATTGAGGACATCGCGGGTACGTTGGCGCGCCTGCACTCATGGCTCAATCCCGGCGGCTATCTAGCTATCAGCGATCTCGAACCGGAGGACGGTCATTTTCACGGTCCGGAAGCCGGCAAGGTTCATCATGGACTGGATCCCCGCGATCTGAAAACCAGCATGGAAAAATTGGGTATGACGGTATTGTTGAGCGAACGGGTTCATGAGATCGAACGCACCAGCCCGGAAGGGCAATCCAAAACTTACCCTGTGTTTCTGCTGGTGGCGCAAAAGCAGGCTTGAGTCTGAGGAACGGACCGGTTTAAAAGGGTAAACGTTGAGCGGGGAAGTTTTTCCTCATGAGTAAGTCTTTACGCATGATGCTTAGACAGTTTGTGGTGAAGCAGCAGGTGAAAATAGAAAGTTGACTATATTTGACCATAGTTTGTTTTATTTATGTTTAAATGCGTTGTAACTCATCCGTCCTGTCAGGGTTAGGACTGACGAGTTAAGGGAAAACAGGCTTGACAAATAAGGGAAAAATGCTTATCTTCCTAATATCTTAACAACACCTGCTAACCAAACTATCATCGTGATGAATCCTGTACCCACAGGCCAAGGACGACCGCATTCCAACACACCACGGTAATGCGGTCTTTTTATAATCCGAACTACAGATTGGGGGGGTAACCATGGAAGCCATTTCACCGCTGGCACAGGCTTTAAATGAAAAAATCAGCGCGCCCGGCAATGCGGTCATGCCACTACTTTCCAAAAAAGGCCGGTCCATCTATTTCCCTTCCCAGGGCATTTTGGGCCAAACCGCGGAAGCCAAGAATGCGGCCATTAATGCCACTATCGGTACGGCTTTTGAAGAAGACGGCAGCCCCTTGGCTCTGGAATGTTTGGAAGACATGGTGGAAGTGCCCTCCACGGCTTTTCTTTATGCTCCCAGCTTTGGACTGCCGGCATTGCGTTTGGCCTGGAAGGCCAAATTGGAGGAGAAAAATCCTTCCCTGGCGCGCAAAGCCTTCAGCGAACCAGTGGTCACCAATGCGCTTACTCATGCCCTGAGCGTGGCAGCTTATTTGTTTATTGATGAGCAGGAATCGATCATCATGCCTGATATGAACTGGGACAATTATGATCTGATTTTCGGAGAAGGCTTCGGAGCCACCAACAATATTTATACCACCTTCCAAGACAATGGCTTCAATATAAACGGCTTGGAGGAAAAGTTGGCCCAACCGGGAGACAAGAAAATTGTGCTTCTCAATTTTCCCAACAATCCCACGGGCTATACAATAACGGAAAAGGAAGCACAGGCCATTGTACACATCCTTGTCAAAGCAGCCGGACAGGGCAAGAACATCGTGGTCTTGCTTGATGACGCTTATTTCGGTTTGGTCTATGAAGAAGGGATTTACCGCGAATCCCTGTTCGGTCCCCTGTCGGATGCGCATGAAAACATTCTGGCTGTCAAACTGGACGGCCCCACCAAGGAAGACTATGCCTGGGGCTTTCGCGTGGGCTTCATTACTTTTGGCATCAAGAACGCCACACCAGAACAGTACAAGGCCCTGGAGGCCAAGGCTGCCGGTGTGGTGCGGGCCAACATCTCCAACAGTTCCCGCCTGAGCCAGGAGTTGTTGCTGAAAGCCTACCACGACGAGCGCTACAATGAGCAAAAAGAAGCCAAGACCATGGTGCTTAAAAACCGCTATTTGAAGATCAAGGAGCTGCTTAGCGCTCATCCTGAATATAGGCAGTCCTTTGAACCCATGCCTTTTAATTCCGGTTATTTCATGTGTGTCCGGCCACTTGGGGGTCGAGGCCGAGGCGGTCAGAAAACGCTGCTGGCCGATTTCCAGACCGGAGTCATCGTTTTGTCGGGGCTGATCCGCCTGGCTTTTTCTGCAGTGCCCATCGACAAGCTGGACCAGCTGTTTGCCAACTTGCATGACGCCATTAAAAGTCTTAAGAAATAAGCTGCACCCGCAATTCCGGAACTTTAATTGCCGATTGAACGAGGAGTGTACCCAATGCAGGCTGGCAGGAAAAGCCTCTGGTCGCCATTGTCATGGGCAGTGAATCGGATATGGCCATAATGGACGAAGCCGTTAAAATGCTCAAGCAATTCAGTCTGGCCCATGAAGTGCGGATCATCTCAGCCCACCGGGCCCCGGAACGGGTTCGTGACTTTGCGCTTACTGCAGAGGAACGGGGCCTCAAGGTGATCATCGCCGCAGCCGGTAAAGCCGCTCACCTGGCAGGCGTGGTGGCCTCCATGACCCCGTTGCCGGTCATCGGCGTGCCCATGACCACGTCCGATCTGGGTGGACTCGACTCCCTGCTCTCTATGGTGCAGATGCCCGGCGGTGTACCGGTGGCCACCGTGGCCATTGGAAAAGCCGGCGCCAAAAACGCTGCCCTGCTGGCCTTGCAAATCCTGGCCGTAGCGGATGAGGCTCAGATGGCTAAATTAAAAGCCTTCCGGGAAGAGCAGACTAAAAAAGTAGAAGCCATGGACGACAAGATAAAAAACGATCCGGCGCTTAACTAGTTTTTGTAGGGAAAAGAAATCTTTTCGATCTTAATAAAATAGTCCTCTCCTCTGGGGTGAGGGTAGGGTGAGGGATTGATCAAGGATATTAAGCCCCCGCCCTTGGCCTTTCCCACCACACTTGGGGGGAATAAAAAAACACCGGGTCTGCAACAAGAGCGAGCTAGGAACTTGAGGTTCGGAAGCCAAGTCCGGCGTTGTGCTCGCGCAGTTAATATTTATCGAGGAGGATATGATGACCAAAAATAAAAAACTATTGGATTGGGTGGAAGAAATCAAAGCCATGGTCACACCAAAAGAAGTCGTGTGGTGTAACGGTTCGGCTGAAGAATACCAAGCCATGATGACTCTCTTAATGAAGGAAGGCTTGGCCACGCCTTTGGAAAAAAGGCCCAACAGTTATTTGTTTCGCTCCGATCCTTCCGACGTGGCCCGGGTGGAAGACCGCACCTTTATCTCCACCGCGAAAGAAGACGATGCCGGTCCCACCAACCATTGGATGGCACCTCAAGAATTAAAGGGAACCATGAAAAAGCTTTACCAGGGCTGCATGCAGGGCCGTACCATGTACGTGATCCCTTTTTCCATGGGGCCCGTGGGTTCGCCCATTGCCAAAATTGGCGTGGAAATCACGGACAGTGCCTACGTCGTGGTCAACATGCACATCATGACCCGCGTGGGGGACAAGGTGCTCGACGTGCTGGGCGATCAGGGTGAGTTCATTCCCTGCCTGCATTCGGTGGGCAAGCCTTTAACTGAAGGCGAAGACGACCAGGGGGTGTGGCCTTGTGCGCCCATTGAAAAAAAATACATTTCCCATTTTCCGGAAGAAAACACCATCTGGTCCTTTGGCTCCGGTTACGGCGGCAACGCGCTTCTGGGCAAGAAGTGCCTGGCTTTGCGCATTGCCTCCAAGATGGCCGAACGCGAAGGCTGGATGGCCGAACATATGCTGATCCTGCGCCTGATCAATCCCGCAGGCCGCCGTTTTCACATTGCCGCGGCTTTTCCCAGTGCCTGCGGCAAGACCAACATGGCCATGATCCAGCCCACCATACCCGGCTGGAAAGCGGAATGTATAGGTGATGACATTGCCTGGATGAAAGTCGGTTCGGATGGACGGCTCTATGCCATCAATCCTGAAGCCGGGTTCTTTGGTGTGGCACCAGGCACCAGCTATAACACCAATCCCGTGGCCATGGATACCATTAAGGAAAATACCATTTTTACCAACTGCCTGCTCACGGACGACAGCGATGTTTGGTGGGAAGATATGGGCAAGGATTGCGACCATGGTATTGACTGGAAAGGCCGGGAGTGGAAACCTGAGTCAGGTGAAAAAGGCGCTCATCCCAATGCCCGCTTTACCGCTCCGGCAGGGCAATGTCCTGTGATCAGTCCTGACTGGGAAAATCCCAATGGCGTGCCTATTGACATCTTCATTTTCGGCGGCCGCCGCACCACGGTGGTGCCGTTGGTGACGGAAGCGCTCGATTGGGATCATGGTGTCTATCTGGGTGCCACCGCAGCCTCCGAGCCCACGGCCGCGGCCCTGGATGTAAAAAAGAAATTGCGCCGTGATCCTTTTGCCATGCTGCCTTTTTGCGGCTACAATATGGGTGATTATTTTGCCCATTGGTTTGAAATGGGCGATAAGCTGGGCGACAAGGCACCCAAAATATTTTATGTCAACTGGTTCCGGAAAACCGCGGATGGCAAATGGCTCTGGCCCGGGTTTGGGGAAAACAGCCGGGTGCTCAAGTGGATGTGTGAGCGTGTGGAAGGCCAAGGCCAGGCCGAGGAAACGCCCATTGGTTACCGGCCCACCGATGAGGCTCTTGATTTGAACGGTCTGGAGATGACTGCGGACGATGTACAGGCTATGCTTGGCATCAACAAGGAAGAATGGGCTAAGGAATTGCCGGATATTGAGGAGTTCATGACCCAGTTTGGCGACCGCCTGCCGCAGCGCATGAAAGATCAGATGGCAAGGATGAAAGAACGGTTGAAATAAACAAAGCAAGAAAACAGAAAATCGATAGTTGACCGCCTTGGTATAATTTTTCTATGCAATGATGAGCAAATGCTATAAAATTTTCATAACGTGAAAATTTTGGGGGCGCTCGGTTTCGACGGAGGATGGTTGGCTGGTTCGGCATGCCGAGGACTTCATCTCACCTCGTTAAACATGATGGAACTTAACAATAACTGGCGAACAAGAATTCGCTCTAGCAGCGTAAGCTGCTCGTCCTTGATTGTTTTACCTGTGAACAGTTAAAGGGCGTCACCTCAGCAGGTTGGCTGTCCGGTTGTGTTCAAGGGCCGGATGGCGAGATTCACTTGAACTGGTGCCCGCGGTATCCTGTCTGTTGGAGACCAAGGGCGCGAGAATCCAAATGACAGACTAAGCATGTAGAAGAGCCAGTAGAGTGTCTTTCGGACGCGGGTTCGATTCCCGCCGCCTCCACCAAGATTCAGTTGAAAACCCGTCTCTCCCGGATCATTCACGGGGACGACGGGTTTTCTTTTTGTCAGGTGGAAGATTAATTCAAAGTGCGGGCGGATTGCAGGTCGTTATGTCCAGGAAAAAAGACAGTCGCGAGGGTATGATTCAAGAGTCTTGGGGGATGGGTTGTTCGTCCAAACCGTGCTGGGAAAATTAGGCGTTGATGAAAAAAGTGAAGATGATAAACGGCAGGATTGGAAAAGGCTGGAGCTGTCCGCGTTGATAAAAGCAGCCGCCGCAGTTTTTGGAGTGAGTCCAGAGCACCTGAGCCATCCGGGGAAGTCGTGCCGGAAAATAAAAAGGGCAAGAGCTTTGGCCTCTTATCTGGCGGTGGAATATAAGGGGGAGAAGTTAGCATAAGGTAATAAGTAAGCCAAAAATATCCGATAAAAAGAGGCGGGAAGAAAGGCATTATAGGATAGCGTGAAATTATAGGGGCAATTTTTAAAAAGAAATTCTGAACCCATAATAAGTCCGGTCCCGACCCTGGAGCCAATTGGAGAGGGTGTAGCCGTAGAGATTGGTGGCGAAGACAGAGAGGATGCCAGGACCCAGGTTGAATTGTAATCCAACCGACCAGGGTTGTTGCCATTGCAGGGGGTTATCCAGCAGCAACGGGTATTCGGCGAACACCGCCACGATCTGATGCCAATGTATCTTGATCCCGGTCATCACCGCCGCGGCGGTTTTGGCGTCATTGTCCATGATGATGGCCGTGGGCGCCAGGGTGATGAATATGGTATCAGCCAGACTTCTGGCTGCCAGCAGCTGGATCAGGTAATGAATACGGTCGCTCTCGATGCGAACGTTCAGAAATTTGTATCGCGACCAATATTTGCTCAGCCCCACGGCCAGTCCGACGTCCGCCACGTGGTTTTTTTCCTGCCGGAGGGGGCTGTACAAGGCCAGGGCTTCGTATTCTTTGAAATAATCCAAGGCGCTCTCTTTAATGCCGGCCCGGTTGCCGGAAATCTCGATGTTGTGGTAAAGGCTGCCAAGATACAAATTCAGGTCATCACGCACGGCATAACCCAGCCTCAGCGTCAAGGAGGCAATGCGTTTTTCATCAAAATGATGCTGGACGTTGATTTGCAGAGGAAAGACCGTGTTCGTGCGGGGGCTGAGCAGCACTAAAAAAGGCTCTTCATAAAAATTTTGAAAAAGCGCCGGAGAAAAGGCAGGTAGAAAAAGACCGGTCAGTAAAACAGCCATTGCTAAGGAAATTTTGGGCATGATCCACCTCCTTTTAGACCAAGATAAGTCCAGGGTAATATCCATGCCAGAGGAAAGGGCCGCTTTGTTTGGACTTTTTTCCTCAGCCAAGATTTAAGGAAAATAGGGGACGTTGTTAGATATTAAGATATTGACATGACCGGTATAATTTGGCCCGAGGGAATTAGTGGCACCATGAAGCTGCAAATTAGTCAATGGTTGATAATTCTGGCAAAGAATAAGGAATCACAGGTTTTTCAAAGGGGAATAGGTTTATAAATTATTAATATGGAGCATCAATATGAAAAAGATAGTTGCAGCAATCAATATGACACTTGACGGATATTGCGACCATACAGCAGGGTTGCCTGATGAAGAATTACATCAACATTATGCCGAATTATTGGGTCAGGGAGACGCTATTTTATACGGCAGAATAACATATCAACTTATGGAATTTTGGCGGACGATTTTAGAAAATCCTTCGGAAGATAAGGCAATGAACGACTTTGCTATGGCAATTGATAAAATTCCAAAAATTGTTTTCTCGCATACGCTTACAAATGTAGATTGGAAAAGCGCCACCATGGCAAATCGTGATTTAAAAGAAACCGTTTTAGAACTCAAGCAGCAATCGGGAAAATGCATTTTAATCGGCAGCCGCAGTTTAATTATACAACTGATGAAACTTAACTTGATTGATGAATACCAGATTTGTGTTCACCCCGTCATCATAGGAAGCGGTCTGCCATTATTTGAAAACATAAACGATAGGACTATTTTAAAGCTCACAAAGACTAAAACCTTTAAAGGTGGTGCAGTAACTCTTTACTATGAGCCGACAAAAAAATGAAAATCAAAATTAATTTAGAAAGGAACAGAAATGAAAAAAGAGCAGAAAAACAAAGCAAACTTGGAGTCGTCAAAACTGGTTGTTTTTAAGAACAAATAAATTCGCAGAATAATCCGGTTTCAATCAGTGCAGCAATCAGCCGGGGTCGTAAATTGGCTGAAGAAAAACAATATCTAATTATAAAACTACGTCGCTTATAAACTCGGAGTTGGAATAATATAAAGGATTTTATGATGAAGCTTGATCAAAAGGCTAAATTATTGAAATTAGATAAAGAAAAACTCGCGGACACCTTGATGGAACTGGCAGAGCGCTCGGATAAGGCATGTGATGTGATCGAACGCCTGACGGCTTCTCCAAAAGAGAATACGGAGCGGTTTGAGAAAAAGCTATCTGAAATAAAGCGGTCACGTCGTTTTATTAGCATACGCGAATCTGCTCATTTTGCGGATGAACTGGCAGGATTGCTTCAGGATTTAAAAGCCGGAGTAAGTGATCCGCTTACAGGGGTTGAGCTGGTAGCGTCGTTTTACAAAACAGATAATGGTGCTTTGAGTAATTGTGATGATTCCAATGGCTATGTCGGGAATATATACCGGTATGAGGCAAAGGAATTATTTGCATTATATGCTTCACAATGCGAGGACAAAGAAAAGATCAAAGATATTGTGCTCAAGTTGAATGAAAAGGATGATTATGGTGTGAGAGATAGTGTGATTCATTGCGCCAAGGAGTATCTCCCGGAAAATAGTATACGTTCCATGATTAAAACATTTCAGGGATTGGCGGATAAAGCACCGGATGAATATAAAAAAAGACACTGGTTGCTGCTGATTGAATCATTAGCCAGACAGATAAAGGATGCCAAACTTTTTGAAAAAACATGCCTGGCTTCCTGGCCGAAACTTTCAACAGCTGCCTGTATTGATATCTCTCGGGTTTATTTAGAGAGCGGGGATGTTCAGACGGCGCTTTTGTGGGTGAATAATATCTCTGAAGGAGAAACTTTTCAAGCTTATGAACGTGATCAATTGCTGATCGATATTTACAGTCAGCTTGGCGATGTTGAGAAGTTAACCGAAGTTCTTTACCGTGGATTCCGGTCTCATCATTCCACTGAGAGACTTGAAAAACTATTGGACGTTATTGGCATTGATAAAAAAGAAGATGTTATAAACCAGGAATTAAGCTCTATTTTGCAAAATGAGCGTTTAAGCCTGGCTGATGCCCGCTTTTTAATAGTCAATGGAAAAATTGATGAGGCGGAGAAATATCTGCTGGAAAGAGCCGGTCAACTTGATGGAGATTTGTATGACCATCTGCTTTCCCTGGCAAAAAATATGGAGACCGAAGGTCGCAATCTTGTAGCTACTATTATTTATCGAAGTTTGTTGGATTCTATTCTCAAACGCGGATATACCAAAGCTTATGTGCATGGCATTCGCTATTTAAAAAAAATGGATAAATTGGCCGTGTCACTTGCCAATTGGAAAAACTTAGAGGACCATAAAACATACAAAGACCGGATTTATCAGCAACATCGGCTTAAAAAAAGCTTTTGGTCCAAATATAAGATGAGATAAAGGGGACGGAGTCATCCAATCAACTAATTCTTGACAATACAGGGATAAGATTTCAGCATGCCTGGACAAGCTCGAATTGATTCTCCGGGTCTGCTTCATCACGTTATTGCGCGCGGCATTGAGCGCAGGACTATTTTCCGTAATAGCAGCGATTATCGCGACTTTCTCGAAAGGCTGCCTTCCGCTCTTTCCAAATCCCCCAATCAAATTTTCGCTTGGGCGCTCATGCCCAATCATCTGCATCTACTGGTACGATCAGGGAGCGGCGGCCTGTCCGGTTTTATGCGCCGCTTTATGACCGGATATGCCGTGGGTTTCAATCACCGTCATAAGCGGAGTGGGTATCTCTTTCAAAACCGGTATAAGTCCATTGTCTGTGAGGAGGAAACCTATTTATTGGAGCTGGTCCGCTATATCCATCTGAATCCCGTAAGGGCGGGAATAGTGGCTGATATGAAGGGGTTGAAAAAATACCCCTTTTCCGGCCATTCCGTACTGATGGGGGCGGCTGATTATTCATGGCAGGAACAGAAGGATGTTTTGGCATTGTTCGGCAAGCCGAAGAAGATAGCAAGAGCGCGCTATGCCGCGTATATTAGGGAAGGGATAAAAGCGGGCAAAAGACCTGACCTAACAGGCGGTGGTTTGAAACGAAGCCATAAAGGCCAGTGGCCGGAAAAGACGGCTCCACAAATTTATGACAGCCGTATCTTGGGTGACAGTGATTTTGTGGAAGAGGTCCTTAGGGAAGAAGAGAAGCTTGAACTGAAGACAATGGAAATGCGAAAAAAAGGTTGGCAAGAATTTGTGGGTAAGGTCGCGAAAGTCCAGGGGATAGAGAAAGAACGTTTATTTCAAAAGGGAAGAAGCAAGGGTGCCACGGACGGAAAGGCCATGCTGATCTATGCCGGCGTAATGCATTTTGGAAAGACGAATAAATCTATGGCGAAAATGACGTGCATGTCCGAACCATCGGCAAGCCGGGCCAAAGAACGGGGGAAGATTATAATGAGTCGTTTAAGATTAGAAGTAAGGTAATAATGCAAGACCGTCCTCTTTCTACAAGAAGATAGCAAGAGCGCGCTATGCCGCGTATATTAGGGAAGGGATAAAAGCGGGAAAAAGACCTGACCTGACAGGTGGCGGTTTGAAGCGAAGCCATAAAGGCCAGTGGCCGGAAAAGACGGCTCCACAAATTTATGACAGCCGTATCTTGGGTGACAGTGATTTTGTGGAAGAGGTCCTTAGGGAAGAAGAGAAGCTTGAACAACAGACTAAGGAAATGCGAAAAAAAGGCTGGCAAGGATTTGTCAATAAGGTTGCGAAAGTACAGGGCATAGAGAAAGAACGTTTATTTCAAAAGGGAAGAAGCAAGGCCGTGTCAGACGGAAAGGCCATGCTGATCTATGCCGGCGTAATGCATTTTGGAAAGAAAAATAAGGCCATGGCGAAAATGACGTGCATGTCCGAACCCTCGGCAAGCCGGGCCAAAGAACGGGGGAAGATTATAATGGGGCGATTAAGATTAGAAGTAAGGTAATAAAACAAGACCGTCCCCTTTCCCGTTAATTAACGGATCTGTGAGAGCCTGGGGGTGAAATTCCCCCGGGCCACTCGACCCTTTCCACACAGTTAACCTTTTAATCAACGGACATAAAAGGAGAATCACAGCCTATTTAATGATGAAGTTAGTAAAGGCTCTTAATATTCCTTTGTCAGAAATTGCAAAGTTGTTGTAAAGGTTTCTGTTAATTTGCAGTAGGGGACACTGACCCCAATCACCGTACACAGTTTTGTATAATCATTCTCCTATATTTTACCTTTAAACAGTAAAGCCGAAAAATAAATTGGACGATAATTACATAAGAAATTTATATTGATATAGGAAGTAATGTGATGAAATCCAATAAAAACCAACCCCAAATTAATCTTACCTCGGCACAACAACAAGCTATTGATGATAATAACAGCAGATTTCAGATCATTGCCTGTGCCGGCTCAGGGAAAACAGAAGTTGTATCCAGAAGAATCACCCGCTGGTTAAAAGAAGGCGCTGATCCAAAATCCATCGTGGCTTTTACATTTACAGAAAAAGCCGCATCTGAATTAAAAGCGCGTATCTACCGGCATGTTGAAGAAGAAATGGGAAAAGAGCAGGTATTAAAACTTGGACCATTATATGCCGGGACCATCCATAGTTATTGTTTAAGATTGATGCAAGATTATACAAAAGAATTGGCTAATTATGAAACCATTGATGAACATCGTCAAGTGGCACTCATGCTTAGGGAGCATAAGCGCTGGAAACTTAAGGAGAAATTTCCTCAGATAAAAAAAACATTCGAACTTATTCACACTTTTTCTAAAAATATTGATGTTTATTATAATGAATTACTAAGCACGACCGATCTTGAAAAACAAGGGAATACAGTATTTCAATCGGCACTAGCGGATTTTGAAGGGACCTTGCATCATTATCGGGTGATGACCTACGGCCAAATCATTGCATATGCAGTAAAGCGATTGAAAAATGATGGAAATATGCTTTCCAAAATACATGATCAACTTAAATATTTAGTGGTAGATGAATATCAGGATATCAATAATGCTCAGGATGAGTTAATAAAGCTATTGGTATCAGGTTCAGCAGACTTAACGGTTGTCGGGGATGATGATCAGGCTATTTATCAATGGCGCGGATCAAGTGTTTCCAGCATTGTAGAATTTAAAGAGCATTATCAGGCTGAAAGTGTTGATCTGATGGACAATCATCGCAGTCGACCGGGAATTATTAATAAATCCAATCATATTGCCGCAGGTATTGAAAATCGCCTTCCTAAAAAAATGAATCCCAGCCGTGATGAAGTACTTGGAGATGTCTGTATATGGGAAGCTGAGACACCCTCTGATGAAGCAAAGGCTATAACTGAAACAATAGCAAAACTTTATGCTCAAGGATATAAGTATAGTGATATGGCGGTTTTATGCCGCTCTGTTAAAACCTCAGGACAACCAATTATGAACGCATTCCGCGAATCTGGGATACCTTTTTCTGCTAAAGGCAGAAGCGGACTCTTTCAACATGCAGAAATAGTATTTTTTTCCATGACCTATGCGTTTTTAGCGGATTGCCAATGGACATCTGATCAGTACAGTTATGGCGAAAAAATAAGTCTAAAGACTTTAAAAGAACAGTTTAAACGCACACCATTCGCGAACTTCAAATCAGAAGAAAAGGTTATGCACTATTTAGAAAGTAAGCAAAAAGCTATTGCAGAAGGTAGTCAAATCGATGCTGTTGGAGAATATTATCAGCTATTAAAAATCATGGGAACGCCACAGCTTGATCCGAAAGATAATAATGATTTGGCTGTATTGGAGCGATGCGCAAGGTTTAGTTGCATCCTAACCGATTTTGAGCATATGACCCGCCGAGCCCGGCCTGATAATATGGAAGAAAAGCGGGAAAAAGACATCGTAAAAGAAGAAGCCAAGGTCAATGAACCTACTCTACGCTTTGTTCATAGTCAGTATTTTTACCAGCGATTAACTACTTATATTCAGTGGTACGCATCCGGTTCATATGATGAAACCAATGGGAATCATAAGTCTGAAGAGGATGCAGTACAAATCATGACGATTCATCAATCCAAGGGACTGGAGTTTCCGGTGGTGTTTGTACCCGGTATGGTTAAACAACGATTTCCTTCGAAAAATACCGGTAAAAAACAAACTTGGTTTATATCAAAGGAATTATTTGATGCCGGCCGTTATGAAGGCACGATAAACGATGAAAAGCGATTGTTTTATGTGGCCATCACCAGAGCAAAAGAGACACTCTATGTATCACGCTTTAGGCGGCAAAAAAATAAAACCGGTATGTCGCCTTTTTTTGAAGAATTACTGGAAAATAATAAACCTCTCGATTATTCAGATGGTGGCATCCCATTGCCTGACACGATTACATCTTCATCTAAGAAGTCGGAGAAAATTAAAGAGTTTACAGTTACAGATCTGTTGACATATGAAACCTGCCCCTATGGTTACCAACTGAGACATGAAATGGAATTCCAACCGCCTATGGCCTTGGCATTAGGTTATGGAAAAATCGTTCATTTTATCCTGCATTTATTAGCTATGAACGCCAAAGAAACCGGTCAAGTACCAACGGTTAGCCATTTAAAAGAAGTGATGGATAAATATTTTTATTTACCTTTTGCCAATCGGGCGGCTTTTAGACAGATGAAGAGAGCCGTAGATGGGAATCTGACGCATTTCATAAAAGAAAAAGGGCAGAATTTCCTAAAAATAAAAGAGTCGGAACGACGGTTCAATTTATCAATCAATGATTTCACCATTACCGGTAAGGCTGATGTGGTTATAGATGGTTCGGCCGGTGATGATGCTGTTACTTTAGTTGATTACAAAACCGGCCTGGACAAAGAAGATCTTGATTCCATGGAATCCTATGCAACCCAATTACAGCTTTATGCTGCCGCCGGACGTCAGGAAGGGATAAATACCATAGCTGCCACTATTTATGATTTACATAATAAAAAACCGCATAATGTTGAAATAAGTCCGGCAACAGAATCCAAGGCAATAAAAAAAGCCGGGCAATTATCCCAAGGTATAGCAACCGGCAGTTTTGATGCCAGAATTGGACAAAATTGTAAAAAATGTGATGTTAAAGATATTTGTAAATATTCAAATTGATCGTTAGCTAATTATATTGTTCCGGGGGGACGAATCATGCTTGCTAAGAAACTCCATCCTATATTTCAACTTAATGATGAACGATTAAACGCTTTAAAAGCCATCATTCCGGAAGCATTATCTGACGGGAAAATTCATTGGCAAAAATTAAAAGAAGTAATTGATCCTTATTTGGAAGATGAAGAGAGTGATGAGCACTATGGCCTTAACTGGCCTGGTAAAAGAAAAGCCCGTGCTTTGTCAGTGCAGCCCTCGGGAGGCAGTCTTTACCAGGCAACAGGTGAAGGCATCAGTGAAAAAGATACGGGGAATATGTTTATTGAAGGCGACAATTTGGAAGTACTGAAATTAATGCAAAAAAGTTATGCAGGCCGCATCAAAATGATCTACATTGATCCGCCTTATAACACTGGTAATGATTTTGTGTATGAAGACAAATATAAAGACTCCATAGAAGACTACCTCAAAGCCACCGGTGATGCTGATGAAAAGGGATTGATGCTTATGCGTGCACCGGAGCAAAAAGGCCACCCATTCCGATTCAAAGTGGCCACCCATTCCAATCCAATCGGGCCACCTGCTACGATTGAATCGGGCCACTTTTAGAGGATTTTCGGAACAGGTGGCCTTTTTGTCGGAACAGGTGGCCACTTTATCGGAATAACCTCACTTTTCTCGTGATTCCACTAAACAAAATCCCACAAAACCATTGAAAATAAAGCATAATATCCATCCCTTGCCTGAACTTGGTCCTTTGGGGTTACCAAGCCGGGCTTGAGAAATAACCTAAACGGTCATGAACTACATTTGGGAGGGGTGGATAATGTGTCGGGAGAGGATGAGTATGCGAAAAATCAAGGAAGTATTGAGGCTGAAGTACGAAAATGGATTTTCAGAACGGATGATCGCCCGGGCCTGCGCCCTGGCGCGCACAACCGTTCAGCAGTATATCCTGCGCTTTGAGACAGCCAAACTGGACTGGCCGCTGCCGGAATCCATGAGCGAAGAGAACTTGGAAAAACAATTATTCCCCGGCCAAGGCCCGCAAACCCCAAGCCGTCTACCCCTGGATTATGCTTACCTGGTCCAGGAACTTGCCCGTAAGGACATGACCAAGGAGGTGTTATGGTCCGAATACAAGGAAGTTGACCCCGGCGGGTATGGCTACAGCCGGTTTTGCGAACTCTTGGGGGCCTATCAAAAAAACCTGAAATACAGTTTGCGCCAGGATTACAAAGCCGGAGAAAAAGCCTTTCTGGACTTCGGGCAGGGACTGAAGTTGGTTGATCCGCAAACCGGAGAACTTGTGCCCACCCATTTGTTTGTCTTTACCTGGGGTGTCTCCAATTATACGTATGTCCGAGCCGTGAAGCATCAGGACTTGGAAAACTGGATCAGCGTCAATGCCGGGGCCCTACGGTTTTTCGGGGCCTGTCCAAAAGTACTTGTGCCGGATAACTTGAAAGCGGCCGTCAGCAAACCCTGTTACTACGAACCGGAAGTCCATCCCTTATTTCTGGAATTTTCCCGGCATTACGGTACGGTCATCATGCCGGCCAGGCCACGAAAACCAAAGGACAAAGCCATAGTGGAAAATGGTGTCAAGTTGGCCAAACGCTGGATTTTGGCCCGCTTGCGCAACCGGATTTTCACCTCGTTATCCGACATGAACGAGGCCATCGCTGAGCTGCTGGAGAAGTTCAACCGCAAGCTCATGAAAAAAATCGGCAAGAGCCGTTTGGAATTGTTTGAAACCCTGGACAAGCCTCAAGCCCTGGCCTTGCCGGATAAAGACTACGAGTATGCCGATTGGAAACCGGTCAAGGCCGGCCCGGACTATCATATAGAATATGAAAAGCATTATTATTCCGTGCCCTACACCTACATCCGTAAAGTCCTGGAAGTACGGGCGACCATCAGCACCGTGGAAATCGTCTATCGGGGAGAACGTATCGCCTCCCATGTCCGCAGCTATCAAAAACAAGCCTATACCACGGTTATGGAACACCGGCCACCAGCTCATCAGAAATACCTGGAATGGACGCCCGAGCGGATTTTGACCTGGGCCCAAAAGAGTGGCGAGGCGGTTGGCGCTTTGGTAGCACGAATTATGGCCCGCCGGGAATTTCCCGAGCAAGCCTATCGTTCTTGTCTGGGCATTATCCGCCTGGCCAAACGCTTTCCAGCCCAGAGACTTAATGCCGCCTGCCAAAGGGCCCTGGCCTTTCATCTTCTTACCTACCAGGGCGTGAAAAATATTCTGGCCAAAAATCTTGATCAAGTTCAACCGGAACCCACGCCGCAACGTTCCCAACACCATCAAAATATCCGGGGCGCTGACTATTATGATCCGGAGGTGACCATACACTAAAACCAACATTTCCGGGGTAGGGTAACACCCCTATCCCCTCCGGGATCGTTCAACCAAACGAATCCTGGAGCACTTTTTTCCGGCTCAAGACTAATCGTTCATCATCAGGAGGAATTTTTCATGCTCACAGAAGAAACCGTCAGCAAAATGCAGGAGTTGAAATTGTTCGCCATGGCCAAGGCCTATGCTGAGAAAAAAGACCGGCCCGATCACCAGGACTTATCTGTTGAGGAGTTTGTCAGTCTGCTGGTGGATGCAGAACACTTGCATCGCCGGACACTCAGGCAAAGGCGCATGCTTTCCCAGGCCAAACTCAAAATCGCTTCCGCCTGTTTGGAAGACATCGACTATCACCATCCCCGTGGACTGGTGAAAAGCAAAGTGGTCCCGCTCCAGAACTTGAAATGGCTGGAAGAACACCACAATCTCCTGATCAGCGGTCCCACCGGGGTGGGCAAAACCTATCTGGCCTGTGCTTTCGCCCAATGGGCCTGCCGTCACGGCTATTCCACCCTTTATTTCCGCTGCCCCAGGCTTTTCGGCGACCTCTTAGCCGCTAAAGGCGAAGGAGGCTACCTCAACCATCTCAAAAAACTCGGAAAAGTCAAATTGCTGATTATTGATGATTTCGGGTTGACGCCCATGACGGAGTCGGAACGCAAGGATTTTCTGGAAGTGATTGAAGAGCGTTATATGACCGGCTCCACCATCATTGCCGGTCAATTGCCACTCAAAGATTGGCATGAATTCATCGGCGATCCTGCCGTGGCCGACGCCATTCTCGACCGCCTGTTCCATGTCGCCTACAAATTCGAGCTCAAGGGAGGATCCATGCGTAAGCCCAACCAAAAATCTATGCCATAAAGGCCACCTATGTTATAGTTTGACTAGTGAGATTTTGTTCAGTGGCAAGGTGGCCTTTTTGAATCGGAACAGGTGGCCTTTTTGAGCGGAATGCGCACCATACCGGTTTTTTTCGAAAATTTAACATTAAATGGCATGCCGACAAGCGGCCTGCTGGAACAGGGGCTGTATCGACTGCAAACCTTTATCACCACCAATGAGCTAAGCCGTGCCTTCAATGCATATGCTCTTCGTGAAAAATCTTTCAATACCTTTAAAGATGCTGCGCTGGTGCCTTATCTACTTGACCAGGAATTGCGTTTAATTGAGCAGCGCATGAGCCGTGTTCGTTCCTATTTGAGATCACCATGGTGGCTGGTGCTGCTGCGCTACAGTGGTCCGCTGCCAGAAGAGTCACGACGGTTGTTAAAAATCATGACCTTGGTTTCAAGATTATTATCCGATCATCCGGAGTTGGAAGAAACATTTGTGGATACCCTGTGGCGCATTAACCGGCTATACACTCAAACACCTGGTTATAAGCTAAGATTTACAGAACTGGGAACCATAAAAGATCAGCCCATATTCGCGCCCAAGCGTTGGAAATCAGATTATTTGCGACAATATCTGCGACTCTGGAAAAGCATTTCTGACCAATTTAGTCCATCTCCACATATGCTTCGAAAAAAAATAAAACAGCAAAATCGGCTAATGCGTATTGGTCATATGGCTTAATTATTCGACGGAGGTGGTTGAGACCATTAGTCTATTTTCTGATAAACCGTGTTCTTATAAACACCTTGTTTTTTTATCAAACCTAATTTCATTAGTGCATGTAATTCTCGTAATGCTGTGTCATTACTTACTGCTAAATAATGGGCGGCTTCGGATTTAGATATATAGATTTTGGTGAGAATGAATTGGCACAAGGATTGTTGTCTGCTTGTTAAAGTGTTTTGCCTCAGTCGGAAATGGACTTTCATACCGTTTGAGATAAGTAGTTGCCGATGGCCTCAAAGTCATCTGGCGTTTGATAAGCTTGGTGCCGTTTGAGTTTCCGTTGTAAATAAAGGGGACGGTCTTGCTTAATTACCTATTGACATCATGAAGAAATGATCGTAAGTTGACTTTATGCCACGACAAGCGCGCCTTGACACTCCCGGTCTATTACACCACATCATCAGCCGTGGCCTGGAGCGGCGTAAGTTATTTCAAACCACTTCGGACTATAATGATTTTCTTCATCGCATTGAAATCAGTCTCCGTAAATCTCCGAATCAAGTATTGGCCTGGGCCCTCATGCCCAATCATTTTCATTTGCTCATTCGCAGTGGCAGCGGCGGCATTACGCAGTTTATGCGGCGGTTGATGAGCGGCTACGCCATTTCTTTTAATGCCCGCCATAAAAGGGCGGGCCACCTTTTCCAAAACCGGTATAAATCCATTATTTGTGAAGAAGCTGCTTATCTCAAGGAACTGGTCCGCTATATCCATTTGAACCCTCTGCGGGCGGGAATAGTGGCTGATATGAAGGGGTTGAAAAAATACCCCTTTTCCGGCCATTCCGTACTGATGGGGACGGCTGATTATTCATGGCAGGAACAGAAGGATGTTTTGGCATTGTTCGGCAAGACCAAGAAGATAGCAAGAGCGCGCTATGCCGCGTATATTAGGGAAGGGATAAAAGCGGGCAAAAGACCTGACCTAACAGGCGGTGGTTTGAAACGAAGCCATAAAGGCCAGTGGCCGGAAAAGACGGCTCCACAAATTTATGACAGCCGTATCTTGGGTGACAGTGATTTTGTGGAAGAGGTCCTTAGGGAAGAAGAGAAGCTTGAACAACAGACTAAGGAAATGCGAAAAAAAGGCTGGCAAGGATTTGTCAATAAGGTTGCGAAAGTACAGGGCATAGAGAAAGAACGTTTATTTCAAAAGGGAAGAAGCAAGGCCGTGTCAGACGGAAAGGCCATGCTGATCTATGCCGGCGTAATGCATTTTGGAAAGAAAAATAAGGCCATGGCAAACATGACGTGCATGTCCGAACCATCGGCAAGCCGGGCCAAAGAACGGGGGAAGATTATAATGAGACGACTGAGATTAGATGTAAGCTAATTATGCAAGGCGTTTAAGATTAGAAGTAAGGTAATAATGCAAGACCGTCCCCTTTCCCATCATGGTTTTCTTTGGCAACTATTTTCAGGTTGGGATATGCAAGTAGGCTATCAAAAACATGATATTATTAAAAAAATGATAAAAAAAATCTAAATTGAGCGTTAGTATTAAGTGCCGGAGTTCGAATGTTCGAATAGGCTAAGAGGATATTCCGTCATAGCACTTGCAATTTGATCTGAGGGGCGGAGTCAGTTTGTCAGTTTAAGTAAACAAGTTAACTCTGGCATTGAATTAATTGAAATAAGGAATTGCCATGCGAGAAAATATGAAATATTTAATATATTTAACAATATTTATTATTGGTGGCGCGCTATATGGATGGATATTTTGGGGTGATACACCAACCATGTCACCCGAAAAAAGCTCATTATGAAATACCGGAAAAAGGAGCTTTTAAAAACTAGTCCAGCGTATGATGTTATGGTCATTCTTCAAGGTGAATATGAAGATGAAATAGGATTTATTGGTGATATTTGGCTAAGAGCAAAAGTTAAAAACAATACTATATATACATTTGAGCAGCCAGTAACATTATTCATTACACCCAAAGATTATCAAGTAATTGATAATAATATTGGAAACAAATGGCCAAGCAGCGGTGTAATGTTAATGAATCAGAAAACATTAGCTCCACCTTGGAAACCTGGCGAAGTTATAACTGTTTCAGGAAAACTTCTTGAAGATTTTGGTGAGGATAATTATCAGGATTATGAAATTGAGTTTGAAAAATATTTATTAGAAGTTATTAAACCGAAAGCAAATGATCCCACTATAATAGATGATTATATTTCTACGTTTTATGGAATGGGTGGTCCATTTCCTATTTCTTGCCAAAGAAAAGACTGTCCTATTTGTGGAAAAGAAAAATAAATAAAGAAATTGTTCGGTAATGTGTAAATAGCAGGGTGGGATTTAAGTTAGAAAGTTAACACCAGCACCACGTAGATTATTTTTACGTTAGGGGACGGAGTGGGCTACCCGCCGCCCCACCACTTCCGTGCCGTCAGCGCGGAAAAGGGGCAAGTAT
>CAVQBK010000001.1:0-368276 GCA_963710755.1 uncultured bacterium | reverse complement strand
TGTATGTGAAATATTACGATGGCATTGATTGGTATCAGTTGGGCGGGAGTTTGAATAATAGTGCTGCTCATGATGTGACGTTCCCTTCAATAGCGGCTTACAATGGCATACCCTATGTTGCTTGGGCAGAGAGTAATGGTAACAGTTTAAATGTCTATGTGAAAAAGTATGAAACAGGAGCGTGGCAGGCGGTTGGCGGGAGTTTGAATGATAATCCGGATGCGGAAGGCTGGTATCCGATGATCGCCATGGACAATTCAGTGCCCTATGTGGCTTATAATGAAGACTCAGGAAGCGGTCATTATAGATTGAAAGTTAAAAAATATAATGGCGGGATATGGGAGCAAGTTGGCTCTGATTTAAATGTAGACCCAGCAAAAGCTTCTTCTGTTCAATATATAAATATATATTTAGGTGTTCCATATGTAGCTTTTGATGAAGTTCGTCCCCTTGCTTATAATGAAGGAGTTTCTTATGTCAAATATTTAGATGGGAATGACTGGAAACAATAGGTGGATCATTAAATATTAATACTAACGAAAGCGCTGACGGTCCCTGTATGTTTGTTTATAACAATATTCCTTATGTGCTTTGGAGTGAAACAGAAAATAGATATTACTATCAAGTTTTTACCGCCTATTATAATGGTTCGTGGATCACAGATAATCAACCTCTCAATATTAAAACTGACGGAAATTCCTATTCAGGGGGCATCAAGCTCGACAGCAATGGCATTCAATATGTCGTTTGGTCCGAAGTAACCAACTATAACCGCACTTTGAGTCTATGTGAAATACAATGATGGCAGTGGGTGGAAACTGGCCGATGGTCCCTTAAATGTCGACGATACCATCAATGCTAGGCTGACCCAAGAATGGAAATAGTCAACAATCACCCCTTTGTCGTCTGGTGGGAGCAGGATGCTTTTCTGCACATCCCGGCAAGGGTGTACTGCAAAGAATTCATCCCGCCAACTCCAACCAACACGCCTACTATCACCGAAACCAGCACAGTATCTCCTACACCGACCATTAGTGCCACCTACACCATAACGCCCACCTACACGCCTACACCCACAGTGACGCCGACCAGTACCGCAAGCCCGACGGTGACCCCGACGGCCACCATCACGCCGACCAGTACCCACTCACCAACCGTGACGGTTACCCCGACCGTCAGTCCTACCACGACTTATGTATTTAAAACAAAAACTGATGAAATCCTCGCCTATCCTAACCCTGCTCAGGGCAAAGTTAATCTGATGATTCAATTGGATCAACCTGGCATGGTGAAGGTGGAAGTTTACAATATCAAGGGTGAGTTGGTGGCGACGATTGCCGATCAATTCGGGAGTGCAGGAGATCAGAGGATTGAATGGAAGAGTGAGGATGTGGCAGCAGGGATATACTTGGTACGTATAACGGCGGAGGGGAAGACATACAAGCTTAAAAAGATTGCTATTACAAGATGAAAGAAGTTTTAACCACGAATTACACGAATTGCACGAATTTAAAAGAATACTTTAAGGGTGAATGAAAAACATAATGAAAGAAGTTTTAACCGTAAAATACGCAAATTGCGCAAATTTTCAAGATAAGTTCAAAGCATATTTTAAGTTAAAGCATTTAATTCGTGCAATTCGTGTAATTCGTGGTTAGGTAAATGTGTAAAACTGATAGTGGCTAGGACCCCTCACTCAATCTCTCCCCAACAATATGGGGAGAGAGGATTATTTGTTGTGAAAGTGAAGTACTATGGGGTTTACCTCCCCAAAATATTTACAAAAAAACTTACCCGGGAATTTGTGGGTCATCAATTAATGTGCTATACTTTGAATCGTTGTGACTGGCCGGGGGAACGAGAGGGATAAGGCTCTTGGGGCCGAATAGAGGGGAATAATTTTGAATCAAAACTTTTATACCACACCACCAATATCAGGGCCTTTCCGGCTTTTCTATCCATTCCTATCCGTATTTTCTCTTTATTATTCCTGGTTTTCCTTTCATTCACATCTTTGTCCCATGCGGTCTGGCTCCAGACCGGTGGGACTTTCAATGTGGATCCCAACAAGAATGCTTATTACCCGGACATCGCGGTGGACCCCACCACTGATTATCTGTATGTAACCTGGTGTGAAGAAAATGCATCGGGCAACCGGCAGGTGTATGTGAAATATTACGATGGCATTGATTGGTATCAGTTGGGCGGGAGTTTGAATAATAGTGCTGCTCATGATGTGACGTTCCCTTCAATAGCGGCTTACAATGGCATACCCTATGTTGCTTGGGCAGAGAGTAATGGTAACAGTTTAAATGTCTATGTGAAAAAGTATGAAACAGGAGCGTGGCAGGCGGTTGGCGGGAGTTTGAATGATAATCCGGATGCGGAAGGCTGGTATCCGATGATCGCCATGGACAATTCAGTGCCCTATGTGGCTTATAATGAAGACTCAGGAAGTGGTCATTATAGATTGAAAGTTAAAAAATATAATGGCGGCATATGGGAGCAAGTTGGCTCCGATTTAAATGTAGACCCAGCAAAAGCGTCTAAGACTGAATATATATATATATATTTAGGTATTCCATATGTAGTTTTTGATGAAGTCCGGCCGCTTGTTTATAATGAAGGAATTTGTTATGTTAAATATTTAGATGGAATTGAATGGAAGCAAATAGGTGGGCCATTAAACATTAACATCAATGAAAGAGCTGACGGTCCCAGTATTTTTGTTTATAACGATAGTCCTTATGTAGTTTGGAACGAGAAAGAAAATAATTATTATTATCACATATTCACCGGCTATTACGATAATAGTTCTTGGATAAAGGATGATCAACCTCTCAATATTAAAAATGACGGAAATTCATATGCAGGGGGCATCAAGCTCGACAGCAATGGCATTCAATATGTCGTTTGGTCCGAAGTAACCAACTTTAACCGCACTTTGATCTATGTGAAATACAATGACGGCAGCGGGTGGAAACTGGCTGACGGGCCTTTAAATGTCGACGATACCATCAATGCTACCCGCCCTAGAATGGAAATAGTCAACAATCACCCCTTTGTCGTCTGGTGGGAGCAGGATGCTTTTCTGCACATACCGGCGCGGGTGTACTGCAAAGAATTCATCCCGCCAACTCCAACCAACACGCCTACTATCACCGAAACCAGCACAGTATCTCCTACACCTACCATTAGTGCTACTTACACCATAACGCCGACTTACACACCTACACCCACGGTAACCCCCACCAGTACCGCAAGCCCGACAGTGACCCCAACGGCCACTATCACGCCGACCAGTACCCACTCACCAACCGTGACGGTTACACCGACCGTCAGTCCTACCACGACTTATGTCTTTAAAACAAAAACTGATGAAATCCTCGCCTATCCTAACCCTGCCCAGGGCAAAGTTAATCTGATGATTCAATTGGATCAACCTGGCATGGTGAAAGTGGAAGTTTACAATATCAAGGGTGAGTTGGTGGCGACGATTGCCGATCAATTCGGGAGTGCAGGAGATCAGAGGATTGAATGGAAGAGTGAGGATGTGGCAGCAGGGATATACTTGGTACGTATAACGGCGGAGGGGAAGACATACAAGCTTAAAAAGATTGCTATTACAAGATGAAAGAAGTTTTAACCACGAATTACACGAATTGCACGAATTTAAAAGAATACTTTAAGGGTGAATGAAAAACATAATGAAAGAAGTTTTAACCACGAATTACACGAATTGCACGAATTTAAAAGAATACTTTAAGGGTGAATGAAAAACATAATGAAAGAAGTTTTAACCACGAATTACACGAATTGCACGAATTTAAAAGAATACTTTAAGGGTGAATGAAAAACATAATGAAAGAAGTTTTAACCACGAATTACACGAATTGCTCGAATTTAAAAGAATACTTTAAGGGTGAATGAAAAACATAATGAAAGAAGTTTTAACCACGAATTACACGAATTGCACGAATTTAAAAGAATTCTTTAAGGGTGAATGAAAAACATAATGAAAGAAGTTTTAACCACGAATTACACGAATTGCACGAATTTAAAAGAATACTTTAAGGGTGAATGAAAAACATAATGAAAGAAGTTTTAACCGCAAATTACGCAAATTGCGCAAATTTTCAAGATAAGTTCAAAGCACATTTTAAGTTAAAGCATTTAATTCGTGAAATTCGTGAAATTCGTGTAATTCGTGAAATTCGTGTAATTCGTGGTTAAGCAAGCGTTTTAGGTTCGAAGAATAGCTTGGAATCGTTGGAGTATAACGATTTACATCACATCTCACCAATATTTCCATCCTTTCTGAGTAGTAAAAAATATAAAAAAAATAAAAAAAAGAGAATAAAAAATAAACTTTCCAGTCAAATGTAATAGTGATTTAAAGGAGTCGAAAAAAACAATGCCCCAAGCGGCACAGGGATGAAAAGAGGAGACGATGATGTCGAAAAAAAAATTGTTAATTCTAATGCTAAGCATTTTTGTGATGATTTTGGTTGGCGGAATAGGAAAAACAGAGACAACGAGCGGTGCATCAGGAACCGGAGAAGCAAGCGCTCAACTAAATAAGCGGTATACCTTTATGGATGTAGAGGCAGCAAAAACTGTTGAAGAAAAAAGAAAACTTTTATTGGCCATAATAAAGAGCCAACCTGAATCAGAAGAAGGATGGGCAATCGATGAAAATAATCAGGACAAACGTGACGCAGTCTTTGAATTCATGGGTATGAATCCTACTGAAGAAGAGGTTAAAGAAGTAGTGGATCAAATAGAAATACAGAAATCATGGGTGGCTAAAAAAGATTTAATGGATGCCCTTTCTAACTCTAGATACAAAGATATAATCGCAAAAGGATACAAGAAAATCGCGGAAACAGATGAGGATTTGTTTATCAGGGGATTAGCTGCTTCGAAATTGATAGATCTTGGATTTGAAGAAGAAGGCTTTAAATATTCTTTAGATGTTATTGAAAAGATGAACGAGGAAAATACACTGGTAGATTTTTTTGATCCGTTTAGCCGGATGAAGGACAAAGAAAAAGCCAAGCATTATTTAGAACAATTGCGGAATGATAAATCTAAAAATGATTATATAAAAAGTTATGCTGTCTTAATGTGTTATGCCACCTATAGAAGCAGTCTGGCACCATATTACCATCTGCTTGAAGATACTGTCTTGCGTAAGGATATTAATCAGATTACAGCAAAATATATTATTTCCAATCTGGCCGGTATGAGCACCATGGATAAAAAATTATTTGAAATATTGGAAAAAGCCGAGGAATCGGGCAATGCAGATGTACGAAAAATTGCAGCCATGAAAATAAAAAGAATAAAAAAGAGAATGAAGTAGGAGATAAAGGCGGCTTGTAGGAGGCAATATTTCCATGAGAAGTCAAAGATTTGTAATTAGCTTATTATTGGCTTTGCTTGCTTTAATCAATGTTAATATATCTGCCGCCTATAAGGTTGACGACGCTATTGATTATGCTGATGAATGGTGGGGGCAAACAAGTTTAGAAAATCAAAACAAATGGAAAATTTATAATACTTGGCATAATACCAACAATGGAATAGATAATATAGCAGAACCAGGGATTTATGATCATTCCCGCTATTACAACCACTACGTTCGCCCTGTTTCAGCAACTGCAACAAAATATTATACAGATTGCGCCCACTTTGTTTCTCAATGTTTAATTGCCGGAGGACTTCGAGCAGATATACGTGGTTATAATAGAGCCATATCATATGTGGGAGAGGGTAATACAAACCATACCTTACGTGATTATGGGGGCTTGGTATTTGGACAAGGTTCCAACGACCATAATCCAAGTGATCCCTATATTACCTCAATATTGCCTTGCAATCCTCCGTATACATTGAATGTTGTCTATTCCCAAACAAAAAACAATAATGATTGGTCTGTCATTGTCAATACCAGGCCACGTACAGTTGGCTTGTATGATAACGAGCTAAGTTTGTTCGCTTATTTGCTTCATCAATATCATGCCCAATATTTCTATGGCCAAAGACCAGATTGCTTAGAACCTGGTGATGTCTATTTTCCCACAATAAAACATGTTGCCATTGTTAATAGACCAAGCGTAAGCGTCAAAACAATCACATTCTGAAATGTTACCACGTACTGAACTCCTCTCCTCTTGGGAGAGGCTGGGTGAGGGGATTATTTTATATCTTGAAGAGTTGCTTTGGTCGGTAATAACGCTATAACCTCTTCACGATCTTTAGCAGCAGGCAAATGGGTGAATAAATAATTCAAATAATGATAAGGCTCCAAACCATTAGCTTTAGCAGTTTCAACGATGGAATACAAACAAGCGCTGGCATGTGCACCTCTTGGTGTATTACTGAATAACCAATTCTTTCGACCTATGACAAACGGGCGGATAGCATTTTCTACCAGATTATTATCAGGCGTTAAATAATCAGCTTCCAGATAACGCTCTAGTTTGATCCAATTATTTAAACTATAGTTGATCGCCTGGCCTAACTTGCATTGCGGTGGAACGTCTTTCTTCTGTTTCTTCAACCAGCGATGATAAACTGACATGATTGGTCCGGCACGATCTTTTCTCTTGCGAACAAATTCATCGGTGGAAAACTTTTTCTCTTTCAGCTTGATCCTTAGTTCTTTTTCAATCTGATAGAGTTCACGGATGTAACGTAAGGCTTCATCCGCCAGTCCCGGTTGATTACTACTGACTTTTTTTGCCTCGATGAATTTTCTTCTGGCATGGGCCATACAACCAACGTGAATCACACCTTCTTGTCTCCCTACTTCATCGTAGCCGCCATAGTCATCACTTTGCAAATAACCTCGATAGTCCTTGAGCAATGCTTGAGCTGTTTCTTTTGATCGAGTTGTCGAATAATGATACAAGACAATGAACTTGCCTTTAGCATGACCTCTTCTTACCCACATATAACTTTGTGTGCTGGCTGCTCGGTCGAATTCATGCAATACCTGAACTTTGGTCTCGTCTATTTGTAATAAAGGGCTTGCTTTGATTTTTTCATTCAGTAATTCAATCATTGGCGCACATTTTTCCGCAGCCTTAAGTGCCCAGTTGCATAAGGTTGCTCTTGGCAAGTCTATTCCACGTCTTTCAAATTGTTTGCTCTGCCGGTAAAAGGGCAGCCCGTCCTGATATTTGGCAGTAATGGTATAAGCCAGCAAGCTGGGACTCACAATACTTCCTGGAATCATTCGTGCAGGCATGGCTGCTATTTTAACACCATGGTTTTCTTCCTGGAAAGTGCCGTCGCAGTCACAGGCACCGTATTTCTTGCGGATATGCCGAATGACTTTTACTTGCTCCGGTATGATGGTTAACTCTTCGCTGGTATCTGCTCCCATGGCAGGTAAGGCTTTATGACAATGACAACAATGTTTTTCTTCTTCGGTTAAGTCATGAATGATTTCTTCGCGTGGCAAATCATCGGGCAAAGGTTTGCGCCCTGGTTTTTTTCTGCTGTAGGCCGGCACTTTAATTTCACCCAAGACAGGCTGTTCGGCTTCACTCGCCTCAGACTCAGCTTCATTAAACAAATCGCCTTGCTCAATTTCAAGCTTGCGTAGTACTTCACTTTTCTTGCCAAACAAACGATCCTTTAACAATTTGATTTCTTCTTTGAGTACATTATTATGGGATTGTTCTACTTTGATGACATGGGCTAAATCTTCTTTTTGCAGGATCAGTTCATTGATAATGGATTTGAGTTTAGAAGGTTGATCAGGTAGAGGGGTTTGAATTGTTGTCATGCTTTTTATATAACATATTTACCTTACCTCTACCTAATCTTTTTTTACATGACATGAGAATAATTTAATCGTTGATGAGTATGAAAGAAATCAACACCATCCAGTAACATTCGTAATTGTTCAGTACTGATTGTCCAGCCTGTCGACGGTTCATCGGGCCAGGGAAACCTATCTTTTTCCAAACGTTTGCACCACAAACAAAATCCATTGCGATCCCAATATAATATTTTGAGCTGCTTACGCGTCTTACTACAAAACATAAATAGTTGACCATTGAAAATATTCTTGTCCAGTTCACTTTGAGCAATAGCCGATAAACCATTAATATGCTTTCGCATATCAGTGGCACCCGGCTTGATGATAATGGAAACCTTGGACCACTCTATGAACATTTGCTTTCACCAAGAGCTTTAATAATTTCCTGGAACAACTTTTTGTTAAAGCCGGATTCTAACTTGATGCTAATTTGATCACCAACTTTGATCTCGAGTGATGCTGTTGAAGCTGGTGCTTCAATTGGCATGAATTTAATCAGCCCGGTTTGCGGGGCTTGGGTTTTGTGTATCCAATTATTGAAGGTCTTAAAGGTCAGATGATGATGCCGGCAATACTCACTCTGGGTCATACCACTTGCTTGCCATAGCTCGTGATGCTTTTTCCAAAACTGATACTTTTGTCTACGTCTGATTTCATGCATTTTGATGCCTCCTCGATTGTGATGAGGCATTTTTGCACTATTAATTTCTAATGAAAATCTGTGCTATTTTTTACGCTTACCAAATGATGAGCTCAAGCAGATACCCTGCATGCACCAGCACGTCGTGGAAGCCATTGCCGGCTATTTTCAGAAGAAAATGGCCATGCCCGTGCCGGGAATCATGCAGTTGTTCAGTGACATGGCCGGCATCCATCCGCTTAGCCAGTATTGGCTCAATGTTTATGATTTCGATCATTATCTCAGCTATTTGTTCAGACAGGCGCCGAAGTTGATCACACCTGGCGTGTTCTATCACGTGGCCAAAACTTTTTTGTCCGATAATGTTACCCCCTACAAGTACTATTTGCAAAAAATGCCTTTCCGCGCCGCACTGGCAAGCATGGAGCTTCTCGGCAATACCTGCCATCATGCCATGCCGGTAAAAGTTATTTTTACATCCAAGACTGAGGTTTTAATCAAGATGACGCCGTACCCCTACTACCTGCAAGTTACCAAGGGCACGTTCTGTCATTTTGTACGCGGAATAACAGATGCCCTTCTTACTCACCGCAAATTGAAGGATGGTAAAACCAGGGAATTATGTTGCAGCGCCAATCTTAAAACCATGATCAAGAAAGTGTATGCCGATTTTCACTGGGAATATTCGGAAGATGAGCATTGGATATACCTTAATCATCAACCTCTGGCTGAGAAAATGGTTTTTTCCCATCCATTATTGGATAAGCCCGTTCCGGCGGCCAGGATTATAAAGGATGTCAAATATGAGGGGGTATTGTTGTTCAAAAAAGGCGGCCTGTACAATGCGCCTTATTGCTGCCTGGAAGCGGAATGCCCGCGAGACGAGGGCCAACAAACGGATGTTCTCCTCCGGAAGATGCTGGAGAAGTCCATTATGGAAATGGGGGAAAAGGAAATCATTATTTTCAGACATGCCATGGCCAAACGAGGCGAGCATGACTGGGAAGAACAGGGGAGTAAGAAAGTAAAAGCCGTACAAAGAATCAATAGAGCCGTCCGCTATATTCAGCTGAATTATTCCCGGAAAATCACCATCAAGGATCTGGCCCAACATACCGCCATGTCCAATACGCATCTGACGCAGCTTTTTCGGAAGCAAACAGGCATGTCGGTGACGGACTACATTACGCAGTACAGGCTGAAAAGCGCCCAAAATCTGCTGCGGAACCATCATTACCCCCTTACCACGGTTGCCCTGCAATGTGGTTTCGGCAGCGCGGCTCACTTTTGTTACGTATTTAAGAAGCATTACCACCAAACCCCTAAACAGTACATTAAAAAACATGAAAATCTTGAAAAAAATGAATAAATGGTCGGATTACGATATAAAAAGGTTGGATCGTGATATATTTTTAAATTGAAAAATGGTATCTTGCTGCATCGATTTTTGATTTTGAATGGTATCGATCAGTTTTTGTGTCTTAGGGAAAAGATTAGTATGACGTGTGCACTAATCTAATACGTCAAGGAGCGTAAACATGAATCGGAAATTTATTTTATAGATGGTTGAGATTTGAGGGAAATCAGGACAGACTTTCCTGCATGGGATGATGGCACAATAATTCCATGCTTGGACTCAAGCGGCTTGAGAAACTAAATAATCGAAAAAAAGAGAAAACGTTACAGGGGTGAGGGGAAAAATAATGATGAAAAAGTTATTATTTGGCATTTGTGGTTTAAATATTAATACAAGGCAAATTCGCCGGAAAGTGTGCCGGCAGATTATATCAAGAACATTTGTTTTGCTTGTTTGCTGTCAGATTGTCTTTTTCAAGTCTGGTTTTGCTGCCGATGCAACAGCAACTCCCGTGCCGCCGACAAATACCCCCACGTATACATTTACGCTCACACCAACTAATACATATACCCCGACCATTACGCCTACGCCAACAAATACTGCTACTTTCACGCCCACTGTTGAGCAAACACCGCCAAGTGTCTCTTTGACTTTGCCGCCAGATTATTGGCAAAAAAAAGATTTTAATGTTTCATGGAGCGCTTCAGATGCGGAGTCGGGCTTGAAAGATGTCAGGCTTTCGAGAAACGGGACCGTTATTATGCAAAAGACACCCACCGGGGCGTTGAATCAAAATCTTCCGGAAGGTGATTATGGTTATTTTCTGCAAGCCGAGGACAATGCAGGCAATACCAACGATGATGCAGACGTGGTAGGCGTTGATCTGAATGCGCCTTCCTTGACAATTTCATCCCCATCCAATAATGCAGTTGTTAATTCTCAGATCATCGCCTATCAAGGGATGGCGAGTGACACATCTTCCGGAATCAGTTATCTCAATATATATCGAAACAATGGATTTATAACCTCGATCATTTTCTATGAGGGTGGCGGGGATTTCAGCTATAATCTCAGCTTGGATATTGGTTCAAACACACTAAAATCAATTGCCTATGATTATGCCGGTTACAGCACAACCTCGCCGACATTAACTGTCACCTATGATCCACCGCCGATCATTACGCTCAATACCTATTCGAATACGGTATACACCAATAAAGTAAATATCACAGGGTCAATCAATGACGCCGGTTATTCTGATATAAAAGAGGTCGTATTCGATGATGAACAAAATGATAACAATGATCGCACATATCAACCTGACAGCTTTACGTATAATATAAATTATTCTTGGAACCTGATGAGAGGAAATAATAATCTAAATATTTCCGCACGGGATGATCACTCGATTGATAATAAATCAGTCCAGGTTTTATATAAGAAAAGATGGACTTGCTTATTCTATGCGGCTGGTGACAATTCGAAGTCGGCAGAGGTGTGGAATAACGTGCTGGAACTACAAAGCGCGGTCACGGACGATTCAAATATGGATATTTTTGTACTGTATGATGGGACTGGCAGCAATGACAGTAAGGTTTATCACGTGGAAAAGGGTAATGTCATTGAAGTGCCATGGGTAACTGAAGTGAACATGGCTGCCCCGGACAGGTTGGCTAATTTCGTTAATTATTTTATAACAAGGTATCCTTCAGATCATTATTGGATGGGTATCATAGGTGATGCCGACGGTTCTTCCAATGGGCGGCTGGTACTAACCGATTCCGGCCAGCAGATGGATTTGGCCGGATTAAAAACCGCCTTGGACGGGATATCCCAAAAAATTGATATTATTTCATTGGACACCAGTTTACTTGGGAATATGGAAACCATTGCCGCCATCGGGAATAATGCGGATTACCTGGTTGCCACCCAGGAGGTCATGCCGGCAACGGGATTTGATTATCATGCTCTTTTAAATTCCCTCAAATCCAATTTGACCAATCCGGGAGGATTTGCCGGCCAGTTTATTAATGTGTTCAGCGGACAATACGGCAATGTGCCAAATGCCTCTGTTACGGTTATTAATCTCAATTCGTCCTTGTTTAATTCTTTTAAAAACTTTGCCAATGAAATAAATCAGTACAATGTCTATTCCGTCAAGTACCCCCAGATTAACAACGCTAAAGTATCGGTGCATAGAAGCAATCAATCCATCGGCAGCCTGTTGGATCGCGATTATGCCGATCTTTATGATTTGTCCTCGTACTTAACTGGCCATGTTAATTATGTTAATGATATGATTGCTTCATTCGGCAATGCGGTGATTGGATTTTGGAAAAGCAGTGTAAATGGAAATTTGAGCAAGGCGCACGGCATTTCTATTTACATGCCCGATGAGCCGGGCGAATTTGATCATAATTATGGTTCAACACCCTTGGCCGGCCAAACTTTCTGGGATGATTTTATTCAAAAAGACATTACCCCTCCGGAAATTATATCGCCCCAATTGGATCGCAACGCCATCAATAAGTTGGAAGATGTTATTGGGCTTACTTTCAGCTGTAATGAGGCATGCACGGGAAGATTGTCATTAGCCGACAGTCTTGGAACGGAATATGGTCTGATCAATGATAATATATTTGTGGACATCAATACCGTTAAAACAGTTGATTTTTGCGGCGCGATAATACAGCAACAAATGAAGAAGTTGGTTAACAATGGAACTTATTATTTGAAACTGGAATTAACCGACAGCTCGGGTAATAAATTGACCATACCTCCGGGTGATGGAAGGCGATTTTACTTGTCCGATATGATCACTGTGACTATTCCCAGAAAACAAATCAGCGCCCAGGTCACCACCCCGCCGCAAATTGGCACTGATACCATGTTGACAATTTCTGGTTTTACGCAAACCATTAGTATTCAAACCAGTTCGGTGCCTTTTTTAGTGGATGCTATTGTATCAACCAATGCCATGCCGTTGACCGGAATTTATAAAATGAAAATTGAAAAGAATGGCTATAAAACAATTGAAACATACAATCTTAACAGCAATGAAGATGTTTTTGATTGTCATGAGTTTATGCCTTATATCCCTGGCGAGAGCGGCTATAATGCCCAAGTTGATAGTGATGGCGATGGCCTGCCGGATGGATGGGAATATAAATACTGGAAAGACTGGCCTCAATGGACCGCTGAGGCAGGATGCAACTTGAATGTAAACGATGCCCAATGTGATTTGGACATATTATATAATTCGCCGTCAAGACGAACTGAAAAGGGGGACGGATTAACCAATAAAGAAGAATATGAGCTGCAGAGCTATTTCCCGGAACTTAACCCGGCCTTTGCTGACTTATGTGTTGAGATCGATTGGGTCAGCACCAGCAGCTACAATTATGAGCCTAGTACCGAGACTAAGGATAAAGCCAAGGAATTGTTAATGAAAGCGGGGATTAAAGCACACTGGGCGCCATCGCCGCAAAGCAATCAGATAAATCTGAATGAAACGATCGCCTTAGCGCCTAATATCAGCTACAACAATTTGACCAGTTATCTTTCCTCAAACCAAGGAACCTATACGTATAATAACAACGACCAGGATCTCGATATCATCCATGTTATTTTTGCTCCTGGTTGGACAAAAGTCGTTAATTTACCAAATGGCGAAAATCCAAAAACAAGTTTCGGAGGTATTTATATTCAAACACCGCCGGGATTATATGTGTTTGACCGCCACACGATAAATATGGGGGCAGGTCGGGTTTATACGCAGACCAGAGGAATAAAAAACCTTGATGTCTATGAGGCCTATATTCTTGGGCATGAAATTGGACACATGTTGGAATTGGATGATAAGGAATAAAAAATACCGGAGGGAAATCGTGAAAAAGTTCTGGATTTTATTAGGCGTCGTATTTTTGATATCGGGGTTAAGTTATGCTGATTTTATTGTGCTTCATTCCGGCGCGGTAATAGTAAATATAAAAATCGACAAGGACAATACAACAGAGGACTATATATTTTTTTACCAGGGACCTTCGCGAACGCAATATTTAATGCCGGCAAGTTTGTTTTCTACGATGGCCAAGATCAGGCCGGAAGAAGGCGAAGTTATTGACATCAGTAAAGCTGATATACGTCAAAAATATAAAATAGAATATGTTTTGGGAGATGAGGCCAAACTGGCTAGCGAATTCGAAGATGACCCTAACCAGTTTCACGAACAACAGGATTCGGACGTCGAAGGGGAAATTCATCAAGCTTCATCATCAAACAATAGTACCCGTTATGGCATTAGATCACGAGCGCGTGTTATGGCCATGGCTGATGCCAATTTGGCCATAAATGACCGAAGTACTGAACTATCAGTATTTAATCATCACAATTTTTCCGGGATCATGTTTGAACCAAGAGAAAGCTACATGGAAATCGGTATAAGCGGCTGGAATAATAAGGCTTTTGATATATTGCCACTGTATGATAACTGGAATAATTCGGTCAACATTTATTCAAGACAGGTTGAGGGAACAGGATTTTTGCTGGGGCATCCGCAAGGTCAAGATTCTGAAATTATCTTATGGTTAAATGATCGTTTGGTATTGAAAGTGGAACCCCAAGCAGATATGTTTCGTATACATCCGCGTTATGAAGACTATGAATTTTACAATTACATCCTGGGTGCCAAAGTAGGAATGGCTTACCAATCCAAGGTGGGTTTGGCTTGGGGAGGAGAACTAGGGTATTCACGATTGTTTGGAAAAAACGATCTTTATGGCGGAGATTCTGCTATTGGCTTAAAAGCAGAGGGCGCCAATGTTGCCTGGAGCCTATCCACGTCGTATCAATCCAATGTCATTAATCATCTTAATACTTTGACGATGGGTTTTTCGATTGGTTCTGATCAGGAAAAACCAAGGCCGGCAAGCCTGGCATCAGGATATGATGACGGGGAGGAACCATTTGGAGATTATGGCCTGACTTTTCAGGAAGATACCTGGTGGACCCATGAATCGAATGAATTCGTTATCAAACCCTTTAAAACCAGTGCGGAGTTAATTTGGGATTGGAACAAGTCTATTACCGCCGGTATTTTATTTGATTACAAGACCAGACAAATTGATCGGAAAAGTGAATTTATAATGGATTATTCAAAAGCCTGGGCTTATTCCTTAAGTGGAATTGTTATTGAAAAAAACGACATTCCGGGATACCGCAAAACCAATGAGTACAAATTGATGCCGGGCATAAAAGCAATGGTTGATATAAATGAGTCCACAACCTTGTTGGCAGGGATAAGTTATTCGTTGCGGGATGAGTTGAGCGTTCAGCAAATCATCTCATCCGATGGTAACTTCAATAAAAGCATTAGTACATCACCTTTGCAGATAGGCCTAGGCGGAGAATTCTGGAATAGAAAAATTAATGTAGCTTTACAGTACGAATGGGCCCAAGTAGCCTATCATGAGATATATAACGATCCTTCTTACAATTATTATCAATGGGATGCCAGTGCAAAGTACACTGCCAAAACGATTAAGGCAGGCATCGAAATTTGGCTTATTCCCATGCTCGCCATTCGGGGCGGGTATGCCTTGTATGTCAAAGATTACCCTTTTGACATGAATAATGATGGTTACAATTACAAAAAACAAGACCTTCAAAATCAAATCAATCTAGGCGCGGGAATATATCTTGGTAAAGCTTTCAGTGTTGAACTTTTATTCAGGCATGATCAATATATCCGCAAGATCGAGGAATTGCAGCCATTGTCTTACAATATTTCCAATGATCCATTTAATACCATTGATGCCTATGCAGGGGTGAAGTTGATATTTTAATTTAATAAATCTTAAAGAAAGAGAGAATCGAAAATGAAAAGGCTAATTGGGGTGGTTGGTTTGATCATCATGCTTGGAATATGTAATTTTGCCATTGCCATGGGCAAAAATGTTGATAAAAGTAACAAACAACAAGATTTTGTTGTTAATAAAGATGGCAAGATTGAGATAGTGGGCACCAGAGGGTTGATATTTGAAGCACTTCCTAATAACCAAACTGACCTAAAAGCAGATCCTCAAATCGTGAACGGTCTTACTAATAGAACTGATGCCTGGGAAAAACAAAAAAAAATGCTCAAACTGAAGCCGGAGCAATTAAAGAAGAAAATTAGTTCTAAAAATTATCAAGAAAGAGTCCTGGCCTATTTTTATTACAATGTTCGTACAAATTGGAAAGAAAAGAACACGATTACATTAGCTCACGATAGTGAAAAAGGATGGGACCAAGCAATTGATAAATTAATCATAGATTTACATTGGGCTGTTAACAGACAAACATATTGGGATATTGCAAGGCAGTTATTATTAGCAATATTTGAAGCTCTTGATGGCCAATTGGTGAGTTACTTTGAAACCCACAGCTTGGAAAAGTATAAAGATGATGATTTGAAACCAAATTTAATGTGGGCCCTGGAAAGTATTGCAGACTCAAAAAAACAATATGCCGAACGAGTTGCGAAAATTATTAAACCACTATCACAAAGCAGCAATATTGATGTGAGAAAAATAGCCAACGAAATATTACAAAAATTACCAGCTGAGGAAAATTAAATGAAAAAATTAGCATTGATATTTATTTGTCTAATATCATTTTCCTATGCCGCTGCCGCAAAAGAAGTGGGTGATTTAATGTACCAGAAAGGAGGGCCTGATTTATTCGGGGGTGCTTTAGACCTGACTTATAGCATGATGTGGGGGTGGTCCGATGTATATGCGGCAATGAAATATCCCGGCCACACCATGATTTATTTAGGTGCCGATGAAAATGGAGATGAATGGGTAATTGAGGCCGGTCCTATAATACCATTAATGCCTATGCAGGCGTGACGTTGGTTTTTTGATTTAATATTTTAATATTTATTCCAACGAAAATCGAGATAAGCAAGGTGGAAACCTTGAGGAAAGAGAGATGAAAATATGAAGAAGATAAGCAGAGTGATCAAATTGATGGTGCTATTGACCATGATCCTCAATCCGGTTATGGGGATGAGTAATTCGGGAAAGAATAAGAACATAAGCACAGTAGACAATAATAGCGAAAAAGATTATCTGTTTGAAAAAAAAGAATTATCCAAAGGATTGCTCTTGATAAAAATCAAAAAAGAAGATCATGACGTCGTACAATTTCAACAGGATATTATAAAAGAATTCATGAAATTCAAAAAAATGAAAAAAACACAGTTTGAAAAATATTTACGAGAAAATAATTTCCGGCGCAGGCTTTTAGGTCTTATAGCTTTGGAAGTTATGCAAAAGCAAGAGGTAGATAAATCGTTGTTGTTTAAAAACATATCGGATAAAAAAATACAGCACTATTTTGAAATGCTTCTAGCTGATCTCAGGTTGGCCTATGAGCGGAAGCAATATTATAATTTTGAAGGCGAGATCATTTCACGTCTACTTGCGGCGCTTGGAGATCATTTTTTCGAATACCTGTCAACTATCGATCCTGCCTCAATACCTAGTGAAATACTTAGAGAGCATATAATCGTCGTAGTAGGGTTATATGCAGACAATAAAAATACCAAACAAAGTGAAGCAATGGAGTTTTATAGGCAATTTGAAAATGATAAAAGTCAAGAAGTTCATAAAACAATTAATTATTTCAAGAAGGAATTTAAAAAAAGTGAGTAGTATGAATATTAAACAAGTAGCTTTTGTTATATTCTTAACTCTTTGCACCACAAGTGTCTCTGGAAAAGAAGTTAGTGATATTATGTATACATCAGGCGGGAATATGTGGGGCATGGCTGATTTTTACGGAGCATTTCAGCCCGGACATGCCATGCTGTTTATAGGTGCTGATGAAGATGGACATGATTGGGCAATTGAAGCGGGGCCGCCGGGATTTCATGACGATAAAAAGGGTTTAAATCATTTATACAAAGTGGATTATAATGAAAGTGGCATTACCTATCATGGTGCGTACACCATTAGGGGACTATTACCTTCAATCAGCAGAAAAAGGATATGTAAATTTGCATATGATCAGTTAGGTAAAAATTATACTGATTATTACAATATCATGAATCCCTATCCAGAACAAAAAGGAATGGATCGATGGAATTGCGCTGGTCTGGTCGAGAAGGCTTATGAAGTTGCAGGTTATGATGTGACACCCAATGGACCGGGCCGTTGTTTACTTCTGGCAGATGACGGTTGCGGTTTTTGGGGAACCAACAAGTGGGTAGATGCAGAATTGTCACATATAGGGCTTGTGGGAGGCTTTTTTGAATTTTGGATATTTTTCCCCTATAGTCAATGGCATATACAAACCGCTGATACTAGAATGCGGTTAATTGATTCTGAAGGTTATCCAACAACTGCAAAACCTGAGGCTGTGATCACCTCTCCTACCAATAATGAATTCATATCGTTAACCGAAAACACCAACTATACCCTGCGCGCCACGGCCACGGATGGTGAAAACGGATCGGGGATTTATAAGGTGGAGTTTTGGCTTAGGGACAAAGCGGGTAATGATAGTTTGATCGGCAAGGTCTATACCTATCAGGATGCGAACGGCAATCCTGTGCGTGATAGCGCCGGCAATATCATTTTCTATTACGCCAATGACCAGGTGCCAATGGAGTTGCCGGAATACGCCGTGCAATGGGATTTGAATACAGTCGAGTATTCCGGGGAATACCAGATTATCGCCAAAGCCAGGGACAGAGCCGGTAATTGGTCGGAAAATATTGTGCATGATATTTTTATCAGCAAGTCCAATATTGATTCTAATGCGGACATCATGGCCAGCACAACTACTGAAAATCACATCATATTCGGCGCACCCAAGAATTATCTTAACAGTGACATTCCCCTTATGAGTTTCAAAAACTTGGCAAGTTTGCCTGGGTATCGATTTGATACCATTACCTACCAGCCTTTCATCGATTTTACACCGCTCGCGCCTTTTCAGGCAACCGGTCCGTATAAAGTGAAATCATACATTCTTGATCTGGACGCGCCGTATCCTGATAGTGATGACCAGGGTGATTGGACGCAATGGTGGCAGGAAAACACGCGAAAGTTGTATTATTCAACAGACGATGGGAGCAATTGGAATTCAATAAGTATGTATAGAAATGATGCGCCAGAAATATATGGCGATGAATTCAATTTTTTGGCCGATATCCCCGAATTTACCGGAAGGCACCATTGTTAAGTATTATTTGGAAGCAACTGATGTGACCGGTAACCGTGTCACCCATCCGGAAAGCATAGGAACAGAAGGTCCTCCGGAGAGGCTTCATCAATTTACCATAGATAAAAATCCGCCTGTTTTTAATATTGCCTTTGATCAAAATCCTTTTTCCCGGATGGAGATGGCTATAAGGACCAGGTGAACATCACTTACAGAGTGGATGAAGCATCGGATTTCATTAATAACCTGACCATGAATATCACCAATGACAAAGGTGAGATTGTGCGATCATGGCCGGCACAGGATTACTTTCCAACCAGCAGTCAAAACAGCGTCCTCTGGGGAGGTGATTTGCTGGAAGGCGCGTATACATTTAATATTCAGGCCGTGGATCAAGCCTATCAGACAGGCTCGGCAAGTTATGATCTGTTTGTTGATTTTAGCTCGCCGCAAATCAGTAATATAACCATCCGAAGTTCGTCCGGAGCATATCCGGATACATTTACCAGTAGTGACAGCAGCATGAATTTGAGTTTTGATACTTTAGAAAACTATTGCCGGGAGGTGGTCGTCACTGCTCGCTTTGATGGCATAGGCAATACCATCACGGTTACAAAAACCATGACCGTTACGCCCGGTAGCAATACCACCTTGGCGATGGCATGGGATGGAAAAGACGCCCTGGGTGAATACATGCCTGACGGTGACTATAGCGGCACCTTTACCGTAAAGGACAGCGCCGGAAACATTACCTTGGATCAAACTATTCCTGATTTCACCATTGACCGCACCCCCGCGGAAATTACCAGTCTGATGGTCGACAATCAACTTTTCACGCCGGAGAATCAAGATGGTAATAGGGATACTGCAACCATATCCTATGAGTTGGCACAAGCAGCGGATGTTGAGCTGGATATCCGCAATACCCTGAACCAAGTTGTGAGAACTTATTCGGACAATACCCAAGGATTGAGCGGTCATTTTACTTGGGACGGCAAGTCTTCTGGTGATGTCTATGTGAGTGACGGGATTTATGAAGTCCGGCTGACCAGTACTGATTCAGTGGGTAATACCAGTTTCAGGACAGTGACCGTCATTAAGAATCAAGTTCCAGCCAAAATAACTTATCCAGCGGCAGTCCAAACAGTGGGTAATACGGTGATTGTCACGGGCACGGCACTTGATCCTGGAATTGATGATCCGAGCGATTTTGATAATTATTATTTATGGTACAGAGAAGGGAAAAACGTGGATTTCAGTAATCTTCAAAATAATCCCTTGAATCCGGACACCACGATCTGGCATCCAGTACCCGTGCCTCCTGTAAATCAAAACGCCCAAGATAGCCTCTATCCTGCAAGTAACTGCAGTGAAAGGGCCGTGGTGAATAGTGTTCTTGGTGATTGGAATACTTCGGCCTTAACCGACGGCGCTGATTATACGCTAATGTTGGTGACAAAAGATAAGTCGGGGCATAGCAGCTTTGATTATAAGGAAGTTGTGATCAATAAAATGATAGATACGACCTCGCCTGCCGTGGCTGTGGTTGCACCGGTTGCGGGCCATGTCTTTAATATTGATTTTCAAAATGCATATATGAACATCAATGCTGATTTAACCCAGGATAATGGAAAATTATGCTCAGTGACATTGAATATTTATCGAATGGATAATCTGGCTGCCAATGATTATGGACCAGTGGTGTATCACCACCGTTGGTTTGAAAAGACAGGCAATATTGCCACGACCTGGGATGGCAAAAATACGCTCGGCACGGATTATGCGCCCAGTGGCAGTTATCGCCTGGAAATGATCGCCAGGGATGATGATCATATGGGACTGGGTAAACAGCAGGTTGATTTTGAAATTACACAAACCCTTGCTCAGCCCGTCGCCATCAAAGATTTTAGAGTGGAACCCAATTGTGTGCCTCCAGGCACCACGATGTCCATCTCTTATATGGTTTCCAAGGAATCTAATGTTGTCCTGGAACTGGTCAACACCGCCAATGCGGTTGTTGATACCTTATCCATCACCAATCCAATATCTGGAAACACCCTGCAAACGACCACATGGACAAGGTCAACTGAAGGCTTCTATCAGTGGAGAATGAAAGCGACTGCCACGGATGACCAGAGCCAAGATGAAGCGGTCGCGCCACTGCTGATTACCGCATCATCTGGCGCAGGCCATACTGCGGTTATTACAGCTCCGGTTGACAATGCCAATACAACCGGAAATACATTGGTCAACTGGAATGCAACAGCCGAAGGTTATTATCATTCGCCGCAAACTGGCGGCATCAATGTGACGGTGCATGGGCAACTTAATGATTTGAGTGACAGTAATCTTGGGATAAATTATACTATTAAAGCAAGGGCCAAAGAGGAAGTAACATTATCTGGATATAAGTTTGGCCATCGCGGCGATGGTGAAAATGAAGGTCAACGCTATAGTACTAGTTGGAAAGGAAGTATTCATCATGATCACTCCAACAGCAATTGCAATACCGGGTTGGGTAATGATAATTATATTTTTAGGGATACTAAATGGGTATATTGTGATGTGGATTTTAATGTAGTCTTTGATGAAATGCCGGCCATATATAAAGTTGATATGCCGGACCTTTTAGCTGTCGGAAAATGTATAGCTGGAATGGAAAACAAAATAAATGTTACAGAGGATAATCGTGACGGGCGATTTGGATTAGATGTACATCCGAGAAGGGACGGTTTTTCTGCCAGTGCTTTTGTCTATCGATTTTTATACTATTTTGATGGTACATTGGCAAGAAACTGGTTTCCGATGGAACCGGATGAAGTTAAATTTACTTGGTATGTAAAGGGAACTGTTAGCGGCGTTGAAGTTATTAAACAAGGCACAACAACAGTACGCCCCTTTCAAACTGAAGAAATTGCATTTAATCTTATTTTGCAACCGAATCACGGTGGAACAATACTTCATCCATTATTTATTTACGCTGAACCTGACACTTATTACCCCGGCAGTAACGATTTTGACAATAATCCTGACATTGTAACCACTATTAAAAATCTGGTTCAAAATGGGAACACCTTTTCAGGTACATTAGTGGCCGAGAACCGCTATATTCCGCCAACTAATCCATGGTCATCAACTTTTACCTTAGATTTAAATAATCCAGATCATTGGCAGAGCACTGATCGGGAAATTTATCATGGCAAGCAAGTAAAAAGCGGCAATTTAACCGCTCGTTTTACTACGCCAGGGGATCCTGATTTTGCAGGTTTTTCGGATCCCAAATACACGGCAAGCAGCAGTAATCCCCATATGCAAGTTGATTTCCAGGGGGATCAGGCCATTGTCACCACGGATGTCACTAGTCGTGAGGAATGGTCAACATCCGATGACAGCGCTTTAACCAACAGCGGGCAATCTTTTGGGCAAAGCTTGGTTGAGTTTAACAGCAATATGTCTTACAGTAATTTTATCACGCACACACCGTCAATTACTTTTTCGGATTATTATCCAGACGTGGATATGAGCGCCGCGGATAATATCAAACGTAAATATACTTTCTGGAAATCATCGGGTCAGCCTGCCCAAGATAATCCCTATGTTGTGGTCAAAGCGGATGATCCGGATAAAGGCTGGCATGTAGATTATGCTTATCCCGGACAATATCAAGGCGCGAACAGGGATTTCACGACCGATAAGCGGCTATCTTATAATGCCAATCTTGATATCAATCCGGATCCGGCTATCTCCAATGCTTGGGATCTTAATGATAATTTTGGAATCAAGTTAAATAAAAACAGCGCCCCCCGACGGTTTGTTGAAATCCGTGGCAAAACCAGCTCGTCTGGGGAAGGCTTTATCAATTACAGTTTATATTATCGAAAATCTGGAGAGACAGCTTGGAAGCCAATCAATCAAGTTTACACCACACCCAAAAGTATAGAAGATGGTTTAGGTTATTGGGATGTAACCGATTTGAATGGAATCTATGAAATCAAATTGTTGGTCATAGACGCCGCCGGACCAATCGAAGCTACGCGAACGGTTACCATTGGGACCAAAGTACTGACCGCCGCGTCTTCCGTGTCCTATGTCTCTGCTTCGTGCAATAAAGCGTATATTAAAGTGCCGGCAGGATCATTGGCTTATGATCCAGACAATCCTTCTGATCCTGTTATCTCGCTTTCTGCAGTTGATCCAATGAGCAATACGATAACCGCAGATCCCAATAAGCCCATGCCCATCGGATCGATTTACAAATTGCAGCCCGATGGCCTTGCTTTTGATCCTCAAAATCCTGCCTGGTTATCGGTGCGTATGCTGCCCGAGGAAATGCAGGGCATTGATCCCGGACTTTTGGGTGTTTATTACCTCAAACCCGACGGCACCTTGGAATCGCTTGATATTCCGGCGCCCAGGACAGAGCTTTCCAGCGATGCCGAGCCTGTGACCATTACGGCGATTGATTGTCCCATCACGCATTTTTCCGAATACATGGTTGTGGCCAAAATTGAAGCGCCGGTTTTGGATACGCTGCCGGAGCAAACCAATCAGACCCGGCTTTCCGTAAGCGGTACCAGCGAGGCCGGCGCAACAGTTGAAATCCGGGTTAATGGGGCTTCGGCCGGGATGGCCCAAGCAGATGAAAAGGGTCATTTTGAACTCGAGGTGGGCCTGGTCGAAGGTGTTAACCAGCTGACGGCCGTGGCCACCAGGCGCTATGGCAGCAATCTGGAACAAAGCAGCCCGAGCCGGGCTGTAACCGTAGTGCTGGATACCACCGCGCCCGTGATCAGCCGTATGTCCATCACGCCCAGCCGTATCTCGCCCAATGGCGACGGCGTGGATGATCAAGCTGTGATCAGTTACGACCTTTCCGAACAGGCTGATGTGGAAGTGCTGATCGGCGATGCCGGGAGCTTTGACCAGCGAAAATGGGTGTTCTCCGGCCAGCCTTGCGGCCATTATGCCTTGACCTGGAAAGGCCTTGATAACAAGGGATTTCCCATGAAGGTGGGGACGTACCCTTGCAGCATAAGCGCCACTGACAAAGCCGGCAATCAGGTGGTGGTGCACCCAACTGATGTGGGAATTACCCCCGAAACGCTCAACCGCGATCCTAGTGAAGCTGTTATTGATAATTTGGAAAATGATGCTTCCATCCAGGATGCCGCGGATCAAGCAGACGCCTTGTGGAGCGGGTCCAATGGCGATGTCTACCACTTTTACACCGCAACCAATATTGCCAATAATGCATCCACCGCCATTAAAGTTACCTATGAAAAACTCATCACCGATCAATGGGCTTACCTTAGTTTGGGCCGCCTCGATCATGAAGGGAATATAAGCGACTTGAGGGTTGATCACAGCCTTACCTTTCACGTATTGGGCCAGGTTGATCTGCTGGTTAAGTTTAAAGATACTTATGGCCGGGAAACAGGAGACTCGCCCATCTTTCATAATAGCAATAGCAACCAATGGCAAAATGTGACCCTTGATTTGGATGGCATGGACTGGAAAAACGCCAATCGCGGCGCCATTAAAGAGATCATTGTGTTTGCAGCCCCCGGCACCATAGCCAAAGGCAGGTTTTATCTGGACAATTTCAAATTGGGCAGTGCCGTGCCTTTGCCCGACCCCGTGACGGCGCCGCAGCCAACCAATCTTATTATTGATGATTTGGACAATGACGGGTCCCTCCAGGATGGAACAAATTCCAGGGACGGTTACTGGTTCCAGCCTGAAAACGGCGCTTACACGCTATCCATTAAGACCAATTTGTGTGGCAACAATGGATGTGCGGTCGAAGTGGATTATGACAAAAAAAATGAAGAAGATCGGTGGACCTATTTTAGTCTGACTGATCTGAATAAATCGGATAATATCCATAACTTCAGCCAAGACATGAAATTAAGCATTCATATACTGGGCAATGTGGATCTGGTTGTCAAGTTCAAGGATAGTGCCGGCCAGGAAAGCGCTGATTCCGATGTATTGCACGTTTATTCTCCTTATCAATGGGGTTACGCGGATGTGGATCTGCAATATCTGGATTGGAAATCGGTGGACCGCAGTCAAATTAAGGAAGTTATCTTTTTTGTAGAACCTGGAAACTTGGGAAAAGGCACTTTTTATCTGGATAATATAAAATTAGGGAATGCGTTGCCTTTACCTGTAGCTACGCCTATTCCCACACCGGTCGGTACACCCAGCTTGGCCGTTATTGACGACTTTGAACAGGACTGCTTATACACAGATTTCAGTGAAGGGCCTGATGGGTTGTGGTGCAATGAAGACCAAGCTCAGGTTTATACATTAACCATGGCCGACCATATTGATGGTAATCTAAGCCCTCTTTTGAAAGTGGATTACACTAAAAATCCGGGAGAAGAATATCCGGAATTGCGCTTAACCGGTTTGGATAAAGACGATAACCGCCATGATTTCCGTTATGACAATGTGTTGTCTTTCCAAACTATAGGCACTTATACGGTTAAGGTTAAATTCCGCGATGATTTGGGGAATGAGAGCTACGAAACTGCACCTCAAGATGTGGCCGGTTCCAATGGATGGCATGCTGTAAGTATTGATTTGAGCCATTTGGATTGGCGCCGGGTGGACCGCGGGCGGATATCGGAAATTGACTTCCTGATCGATTCGGACCAGACCGGTTCCGGTTCATTTTATATTGATAATTTAAAGCTTGGCGATCCACTGCCCGTCCCGACAACCTATACACCAACCCCGACCATAACGCCCACAGCTACAATAACAGCGACGTTTACGTCAACTCCAACAGCATCTCCTACGGCAACGCCCTCAATAACTCCTACAGCAACCGTCACAGCGTCGCCCACATGGACCGCCTCACCAACAAGCACTATGACACCCTCTCCAAGCCCCTCGGCCACGCCCACTTCAACTCATACAAGAACCATGACACCGACTGCCACGCCCACCGCAGCAGTACCCCTAATTATTGATCAGTTTGATAATGACCACAGCAAAGAAGATCAGGATGGCGTTGCAGATGCTTATTGGTTCGCAGGTGGTCAGGATATTTATATGTTAAGTATGAAAGATGATATAAGCGGTAATGCATCGACCGCATTGCATGTGACCTTCAATAAAACTGCTGGTAATGAATGGAGCTACATATCAGCCGTGCTTTCTGAATCCCAGGGTGACAATACCAATTTTACATTAAGGAATAAATTATCCCTTCAAGTGCTGGGCGAAATTACCCTGAAATTCAAATTTAAAGACATTAATGGAAATGAATCAGGAGAAATGGATCTCCAGGCCAACAGCCTCGTGGATTGGCAACCCCTGAGTTGGGATTATAGTTCCATCAATTGGGGCAATTGCGATCCCGCGCGTATCGCAGAAGTGTTGATTTTTCCTCAACCAGGCCAGGTTGGATCAGGGGATTTCTACATTGATAATCTGGTCATGGGCGATCCCTTGCCTGTTGCTTCATTAATGACCAATTCGAAAATCACTTACCCGCTTGGCGACCATGTCAGTGGATCGATGCTGGATATTCTTGGAAATGCCCTGGACGGTAATGGCAAGCAATTTGACTACTATACTTTGTCTTATGCAACCAGTAATGAGTCTAATCCCATTAATATTAGGTCATCTTCTATGCAAGTGGATAATAATATTTTGGGATCTTTGGACATTTCGTCACTGCAAAACCAAATGCATTGTAATCTTTGGCTCACGGTATATTATCTGGATGGTTCTTTCGATATTTCATACGGAAGTTTTGTTGTAGACCATCTAGTTGGCGCCGCGGCCGTGGTGAAGCCAAGCCCCACCTGGACCGCCACGCCTACAGCCACTGAAACCAATGAAGATCACGGGCAATGCGCCATTCTGTCGCCTTGCCAGGGCAGTTTAGTCAATGGCTATGTGCACATCATAGGGTTGCTCAGCGAAAACCATCGGCAGAAAGTGAAATCCTATACCGTGGCTTACCGGCCGGTGGGATCTACGGACGCGATTATCATCAACCAAGGCCACCATCTGGCTCACGATGTTGGTCTCATCGGGGTCTGGGATAGCCGGTCTTGCCCTGACGGCCCGGTGGAGCTTATGCTGACCGTGGTTTACAAGGATGGCCACCAGGCCAAGCACCAACTGACCGTGACCAAGGGCCAGTGGACTTATGTGGGCGAGCTCAATAACAGCGGCCAGCCCGAGGCCTTGCAGGCGCCTTTTGATGCGGCCATTGATCAATACGGCAGCCTCTTTGTAAGCGACAAGCAGGCCAACCGGATTAACAAATACAGCAATCTTGATCATTATCTCTTTAACTTTGGCGAACACGGTAAGCGGGAAGGGGAATTCCAAGAGCCTACCCATCTGACCATTGACAGCCAAAACCGTCTGGTGGTGGTGGACAAGGACAACCGCAGACTGCAGCTCTTTGACCTGGACGGCCGATGGCTCGCCACTATTGACGGCCCGGGCTTCAAAGCCAAAACCAAGCTCATGCTGCAAGGCCAGCTGGGCAAGGCCTTTGATTGGGCACCAGTAAGCGTGACCACCGGCCCGGACGGCCGGATTTATGTGCTTGATGAACAGGGCGTGATCTACCGCCTCGATGACCATGATCAACCGCAACTGATCGGTCATCCCCAGGGCAACGGTTATGTGGACCTGGCAGCCGGGGAGATCACGGTCCAAGACCAGACCACGGCCTTCCTTGATTTGGTCCAAAGCCTGGCGCATAAAGTGGATAAAATTGACATGAAGGGCCATAAGCTCTACAGCTACCGCGGCAGCCACCATGACTTCAAACCCGCCCATATTACGGCCGGGCCGCTCGGTAATTTCTGGATCAGTGAGCAGTCACGGCACAGGATTCAGGTCTTCGGGCCTTATGGCAACCTGATTGCCGGCCTGGGCAGTTTTGGCGCCGGCCAGGGTGAGTTTGACCGGCCCCAGGGTCTGGCCTTTAAAGGCGTGAGTGATGTCAAGCCCCAGGGGTCAACCGGCCAGGGCGCCATTAATGCCCAAGACATCGTGGTCTATGTGGCGGATCAGGGTAATCAACGGATTGAGAAATTCCAATATGCCAAGGCTTCCGGCGAGGTGCTGACCCCGAGGCCCACGGCCACCCCGGCGGCTGAGCTGGAGATCCTGGGCCTGACCGCCCAGCCGTCGCTACTTACGGCGGAGGAAGGTCACAGTACGCTGATTCAATACATGGTCACCAGGGCGGCCTATGTGCAGCTTTTGGTGCTGAGCCGCGAGGGCGACCGTATTCGCGATTTTGGCGTGACTTATGTGCAGAGCACGGGTCTGATTCAGAGCCAGACCTGGAATCTGCGTAATCAATACGGCCAACTGGTCAATCCCGGGGATTACGTCATCAAAGCCATTGCCCATGATGACGGCCAGAGCAGCGTTCGCCAGGTCAACCTGACCTTATTGGAGAAAGGTGACCACCGCCATCAGCCCAAACCCAAAGCCACGGCCACGCCAGAGTCCACGGCCACGCCGCAACCAACAGCCACCAGCACGCCTCAACCCACGGCCACACCGGACTTGAAAATCATCAGCCTGGCCATTAACCCTGATCCTTTCAAGGATGATGCCACCAGCACGGCGGTCATCACCTATGAGCTGACCCAGGCGGCCACGGTGGAGCTGACCATTATGGATAACAATGGCATGGTGGTTTACCATTTGACCGGGATCAGCGGTCATGCGGGTGTCAACACGGCCACATGGCAGGGCACGGAAGCGCCTGAATCTGAATAATCATGTCACCGTACATGGGATGGGTGCCCCGTGCCGCACAGCCTGCAGGTCAAGGCGGTCAAGGGTGGAAGCAGTGTTGCCCGGGCGATTGCTTTACCAAGGAAGTGTGGCGGTTTATTCCGGGGAAAAAGGGGAAATAAAAAAATAATGAGGGATCCCTCACCTTCATCCTCTCCCTGGATCAGGGAGAGGAGATTTTATTTAATTTTTATCTCAAATAATTTATCCATAATAATTTATTCCTCTCCCCGGATTGCCGGGGAGAGGTTAGGTGAGGGGACCTAATAAAAAGGCTTTAATACAAACACTATTGTAACCCCTCATCCTGCACCTTCTCCCCTCATCTGAGGGGAGAAGGGATTAATAAGCGTTGCGACACCGTCTCAATATGAGGAGAGGGACATTTGGACTGCAAACTGAGTGAATGAGAATACTTAATTCCTCTGCCTGAGGTGGTGGGGAGAGGAGTGAAAAGATTAAAACGAATAATATCCCCTCTCCCCAGTTATATGGGGAGAGGTTAGGTGAGGGGACCTTTAATGAATAACAATCATTCCAAACACCTTCGCCAGAACATGACTGATACTGAAAAGGTGCTTTGGTATCGGTTAAGAGACAGACAAGTAATTGGCTGTAAGTTTCGGCGGCAGCATTGCATCGGAAATTATGTGGTGGACTTCTATTGTGCTGACAAAAACCTGATTATAGAATTGGACGGCGGTCAGCATGCGAGTCAGACCGGGTATGATAATCAAAGGACGAAATATCTGGAATTGCAAGGTTATAAGGTTATACGGTTTTGGAATAATGAGGTGTTGGCAAATTTGGAAGGGGTACTGTTAAAGATTAGGGAACATTTAGGGATCCCTCACCTTCATCCTCTCCCTGGATCAGGGAGAGGAGATTTTATTTAATTTTTATCTCAAATAATTTATCCATAATAATTTATTCCTCTCCCCGGATTGCCGGGGAGAGGTTAGGTGAGGGGACCTAATAAAAAGGCTTTAATACAAACACTATTGTAACCCCTCATCCTGCACCTTCTCCCCTCATCTGAGGGGAGAAGGGATTAATAAGCGTTGAGACACCGTCTCAATATGAGGAGAGGGACATTTGGACTGCAAACTGAGTGAATGAGAATACTTAATTCCTCTGCTTGAGGTGGTGGGGAGAGGAGTGAAAAGATTTAAAACGAATAATATCCCCTCTCCCCAGTTATATGGGGAGAGGCTGGGTGAGGGGTCCACTAATTTAAATGAATAAACCTTTCCTTATAACGCTGATCATCCTCCTGCCCTTATTAGGCGCTGCCGAGAATATCCAACAATTCGATCTCAACGCGCGGGACGTAGCCTTGGGCACTGCTGATCTCACGGACGGCTCGTGGTCCCTCAATCCCGCCGGTTTGGAGGCTGGTTCCCAAACCCGTCTGGAACTGAGCCAGGCAAGGCTCGGTTATGACCGTTATGGCTACCAGCTTACGGCGGCCTTCCATACCCCTCTGGGCCTTTTTGGCCTGGGGCTTGATCAATTAATCATCCAAAATGAACCCTATGAACGCCTGCTGTTTGACAGTCGCGGTGTTCCCATCATTGATCCCACCACCAATGAACAAGCTTTTGAAAGGGCTTATGAACTCCGCATTGATTCCGGCTTTAACCTTGGCTATGGCCTCATGCTTTCCGATCATCTTATGGTGGGGCTCAAAGGCCAGGTTTTTCATCTCAAGGTGGGTGAGGATTATGCCTGGGGTGTGGATGCCAATGTGGGCATGATCGCCGGTTTGACACCGCGATGGCATTTGGCTGTTGTCTTGCTTCATCTCAACCGGCAATGGCTGGCTTGGCACAACCCCTACCGGGAAAATCTGGGTAAAGCGCTGGTCAACGTCGGCGCGAGTTATGACTGGGCTGAGATGCGAACCATGATTTATTTAACGCAAAGCCAGACCGTGGAGGACGCGTCCTTTGGCCAAGGCCAGGTTGGCCTGGCTTACTATGGACTTAAACCCCTTACCATCCGCATGGGATGGAGTGGGGACGCGCTGACGGTGGGGGTGGGGTTGAGTTGGAATCAGGTCAGTCTTGATTATGGGGCGGATACCCAGGCGTCTTTGGATACAGCCAACCGGGTGACCGTGGGGTTGGGGTTTTAGGGATATAAAGGGATCCCTCACCTTCATCCTCTCCCTGGATCAGGGAGAGGAGATTTTATTTAATTTTTATCTCAAATAATTTATCCATAATAATTTATTCCTCTCCCCGGATTGCCGGGGAGAGGTTAGGTGAGGGGACCTTTAATGAATAACAATCATTCCAAGCATCTTCGCCAGAACATGACTGAAACTGAAAAAATGCTTTGGGAGCGATTAAGAGACCGGCAAGTAATTGGCTGCAAATTCCGCCGGCAGCATTGCATCGGAAATTATATAGTGGACTTCTATTGTGCTGACAAGAAACTGATGGTTGAATTGGACGGTGGACAACATGCACTTCAGATCGGGTTTGATCGTCAAAGAACTCAGTTATTGGAATCACTAGGTTATAAGGTCATACGGTTTTGGAATAATGATGTGCTGACAAATCCGGAAGGGATGCTGGTAAGGATTAAAGAACATTTGGGGACCCCTCACCCAGCCTCCTATGGATACCCTCTGGGCGCCACGGGAACAACAATAAAAAGGTGATGCCATGAAGAACACATTAACGATCCTCATCATAATCTCAGGCTTATTAACCTCTTGCACTTTACCGGACGTCAAGCCTTCATCAGAACCAAGCCAGGTGACCATCACCGCGGTGGTTAAAACCATCTTCGGACGGGCCGGGGCCTTAACCGGACAATTTCTTAATCCCCAGGGGGTGGCCATGGGTGATGGGGAACAGGGCTTGATCTATGTGACCGATTCAGGCAACCAGCGGGTGCAGGTGTTCAGCAAAGACGGTGACTTCCGCTTCCAGTTCGGCACCTTTGGCCAGGGCAAAGGTCAGTTCAACCAGCCCACAGGCATTGCGCTGGCCAATGGATCGGTTCTGGTAACGGACACAGGCAACCAGCGCATAGAGCGCTTCAATTGGCGCGGTGATTACCTGAGTAGCTTTGGAAGCCTGGGCAATGATAAAAATCAGTTCAATATACCGATGGGTATAATGGTGGATGACTTTAATCAACGCTGGATTGCGGATGCGCAGAACGATCGCGTCTGCGGTTTTGACAGTTTTGATAAACCAATCATTCATATCGGGAGTTTTGGCCTTGGTCCAGGCTTCCTGCGCCATCCGGTTGATGTGGCTGATGATGGTTTTGGACAGCTAATTATCTCCGATCAAGGCAACCATCGCATTCAAATCATGACCAAGGAAGGTGATTTTGTTTCCCAATTTGGCAGTGAACAAGAGATGGCTATGCCTTCGGGAATAACCTTGTATAAACAGAAAATTATTATTGTTTGTGATCAAGGAAAAGACCAGATTGGCTTTTATCATAAAAATGGGCAGTTGATTCGCACCCTTTCCGCACCTGCCATGAAGGCCCCTACAGATGTTAAAGTGGATTCTAAAGGTCTGATGGCGGTTGTGGATTCAGGCCACCATCGCGTTATTCTTTATCAATTACAGTTAACGGGCTTAAAGTAGTTCATGAAGCGTCTTTTTATCCTCGTTATTTTAGTGTTCATAAAGTGTGTCACCATTTATTCCGCTTGTTTTGCATGGGAAAAATCATCACCAGGCACTAATGAATTACTTGAGGCTCAAGGTACTACGCTGATTGGCAGAACAGAGGAAAAAGTGCTCTACAGCTATACCATTAGACCTGGTGACACCTTGTGGGATATCGCCAAATGGGCCTTGCATGACCCTTTTCTGTGGCCTGAAATGTTAAAGTATAACTTTATCCAAAACCCTGATTTGATCTATCCGGGCGTTAAACTGACCATCCCCAGCCCGGAGGTGCTCGAACGCCTGAAAAATGTGCAAGATGCTGATGCCATTCAAAAAATCCGGGAAGAATCAGAAAAAGGGGCGGCCATTAAGGTCCTGATCAGCCCTGAAAAAGAAGTTCAATCTTCAAGCATAACGGCTTTTGCTGATTTTGAAGAGCAGGGCTTGATCACGCCAATGCAGGAATCAGAGCCTAATAGTGCAGAGGCCACGGCTTTAGAGATCAAGGGACGGAAAAATATCACCTTTCGCTACCGTCACAGCCAGGGAAACAGGAGCGGCCAATATTACAGCGAAGGGTATAACCGGCAGGAGTCGCTGGACCTTACCATCAATGGAAAACTCAATGACAGCATCAAGGTCAAAGGTCAATTTTACCAGTCCGACCAATCGCTGGAAGAGAAGTACAGCCTGCTCTTCACTCATGAAAAAGGGACACTCTTTGTGGGAGACTTCAATGCCTCTCTGCCTGAATCCACCTTGGTACTGGACAATCGCCAATTAACCGGGGGCCGTCTTGACCTCAACCTGGACCAATGGGGCTTGACCCTGTTGGCAGGCGCCGGGCGGGGCACGCCTCATTATGAACGCTTCTTTGGCAACCGCACCCAAGGCCCCTATTATTTGAAAAACAGCCAGGTGGTGGAAGGCTCCGAGCAGGTGCGGGTGGACAAACAAGTGATGGTCAAGGGTACTGATTACCGCATGGATTACTTTTCCGGCAGCATTACTTTTTTATCCAGGGTGATTGATGATGTGACCCAAGTGGAAGTGCTCTACGAAAGCAAGCAATCCGCACTAAATGGAACCCTGGCTGCGGCGAGAGGTTGGATCAAGCCTGTTAGCAGCCTGATGGTGGCTGCTGCCGCAGCTTATGATCATGGGCAGCCGTCGGACAACACAAGCAATACGCCCAATGCTTACCGTCACCTGGTGCTAAGTTCAGCTTTGCAATGGGCGCCGCCGGCCTGGGGCAAGGCCACCCTTGATTGGGCGCTCAGCCGCTATTTGCTGGCCGGGCCCGAGGACATTCATTTGGGCCAAATCATCAAAAGCACGGTTGAGTCCACCGTCGGACCGGCCAGGATTAAAGGTCATTACGAGCGCGCCACGCCTGAGTACCGCATGATCGGCGGTCTTGATCAAGGTCAGGATCAACTGTTATACGGCGGCCAGGTGGACATGAAATTAGGTCCTGCCATGAACCTGGCCGGCGATTGGGATTTTAAAGATGTGGTACTTGATCAGCACCGGGAAACCACGATCCAGGGCAGTGCCAAAGCTGAGGCTGCCTTTAGGCAATGGCCCCGCTTGACCTATCTTTATTACCAATTGTACGATCATAATGTGGACCCTGAGCTGCTAAAAGATTACACCACCAGAAGGCATACCGGCACCGTGGGTTATGGCCAAGCCTTTTGGGATGCCACGTTACAGGCGGAAACAGAACTGAGGGAAGGTCAGCTTTCCGACCGGCCAGGGGCCCAATCACGCAAACTCTCGCTGGCTTTGGGATCGAAAAACCTGAGCTGGCTTAATGTGAACGGTCTCTATGATGTGGCCGTGGTCGCGCCCGATGCCAATTCCACCTCCGCCCAAGGACCCTATCAAACCCAATCGCTGGTGCTGACCGGCGCCTGGACACCCAGTGACCGTTATCAATGGTCCGTGGACAACCGCTGGGTCTGGGATGAGGCCTACGGGTCCACCCGAACCCTGAACAGTAAAGTCAAATTGGCACCGGTTGATCAGACCCAACTGACCGGCAATTACACCTGGGAGACGTTGGACCAATTAATCGGGGCCACGTCCCAGGCTGTGGCTATTCAAACCGCAGCCGGCCAACTGGACTTGCGGCCATGGCCGGTCTTGGTAATGACCATCATGCCCAACTGGCGCTGGTCCGTGACGGCTGCTGACGGACGGCCGGTGAATCAAAGCGAGCAGGATGTGGCCCAGCTTAAATGGGCCATGGGCTCCGCACTCAGCCATGAATTGGAAGCCCGCAAAGATCATAACACCATGATGGATTTAAGCGATGTGCCGGTGAAGCTCCAGAGTGAACAGCAGACAGGCACGGGCACGTACAAGCTTAATATGGCTTTGTCCAGCCATTTATCAGGCAGTGTGGGGGTGCGCTATGAGGAATCCCAAAAGAGCAATTATAACCCCGCTGACAGTGCTTATGATACCAGCCATGGCCGGGTCAGGGCCCTGGAAGCAGACTTGCGGTCCTCGCCGGCTGATGCGTGGCGCCTGGATGCCAAAGCCAATGTGACCATCAAGGAACAATACGGCTCCAGCCCGGAAGCTCTCACCCGCACGGCCTATCCTATTTCCAGCAGCACCCAGGCTATTGAGACTATTGACCAGTTGAATAATTACGGGTCCTTCCTGACCAGGAGTGACCATGGCGAGCTTAAAGTAACTTATAAACTGAGCCAATGGCTGTCCAGTTATGCCAGCGGGCTGTTGGATATCAACCGCAACCTGCGGCAGACGGAAGATGTGATTTATACGGCCAGCCCGGGCCTGGGGCTGACCATGCGCTGGGCGTCCTTTAATCTCGAAGCTGCAGCCAAACTGGCCAAATCATGGGGGCAGGTGAGTACTCATCAGGAATCCTATACCCTTACGCTCAATGCCCAGGTGGTTAAAATGCTGGCCCTGCAACTGAGAGGAGAACACACCCTTACCCGCGATCCGGACAGTGTGCTCACCGATGTGGTGCTCAGTTGTAATATTAGTTTTTGAAAATAATCTACCTCATATGTGTCCAAATTAAAAACAATGATCCGCAGATTTTCGCAGATTTCAAAACCATGTTGTTCAAGTTATGATTTCGTATTTATTCTACAGATAATAGCTGTGTCATCTACGTCATCTGGGGATAAAGTCTTTGTTTTAAAGGTACGTTTTTTAGTTTTTTTGTAACTTGGACAGCTATGAATCTACCTCTAAATAAAGCTTTTCAAAATGTGAGTACAGGGAGGCGGGGCCTATGCAAGAAAATCCACCGCGAAGGCACCAAAGTACTAAGAGAGAAATTAATTTTTGGACCCCTCACCTAGCCTCTCCCCGGCAATCCGGGGAGAGGGACTAAATAAAATAAAATAAAATGGACCTATCACTCATCTTCCGAGATGTCCGCCTTAAGGGTCTCCCCGGCAATCCGGGGAGAGGGACTAAATGAAAGAAACTAAAATGAATAAAAAATGGACCTATCACTCATCTTCCGAGATGTCCGCCTTAAGGGTCTCCCCGGCAATCCGGGGAGAGGGACTAAATGAAAGAAACTAAAATGAATAAAAAATGGACCTATCATTCATCTTCCGAGATGTCCGCCTTAAGGGTCTCCCCGGCAATCCGGGGAGAGGGACTAAATGAAAGAAACTAAAATGAATAAAAAATGGACCTATCATTCATCTTCCGAGATGTCCGCCTTAAGGGTCTCCCCGGCAATCCGGGGAGAGGGACTAAATGAAAGAAACTAAAATGAATAAAAAATGGACCTATCACTCATCTTCCGAGATGTCCGCCTTAAGGGTCTCCCCGATAATCGGGGGAGAGGAATATTTTAGAAGAAATTCTTCTCTTCCTATCTTCACGGGGACACCCTTAAACGGGCACTATGGGAGGCTAGGTGAGGGGGCCATCAATTTAAAGAGAACACATAAAATACCTTCCACATCTCCATTATTTCCATTATAATCCTGCAAATTGTTTTTCCATTATTCCAACCACAAGCGAGGAGTTCTTATGCCTGATTCCTATGATATTGTCATGACCATTGGCGGAGAAGCGGGTCAGGGCATGCAGACCCTGGGCCAAACCCTGACGCAAGCTTTGCTGGGTATGGGCTATTATGTCTCCACCTTGCAGTCCTACCAATCCCGCATTCGCGGGGGTCATAATTTATTTCAGATCCGTCTGGCTTCCCATCCCATCCATAGCATGCGTTCCGGCATTGATATTCTCATTGCTCTTGATAAACTCACGCTCAGTGAGCATTGCCAGGACATGAGCGCCAACGGTATGATTATTTACGATCAGGAAAGAATTAAGGCTGAGAACATCTGTGCCCAGGCCTTGGCTTTGGAAGTGGGCGCCCTCTATGCACCGGCCAAAGATTTGGAAGTCCTGGCCAACAGCCTTTATTTGGGTGTACTGGCCAATATGCTTGATTGCCCGGTGGAGCCGATTAAAAACCTGTTTGCCAAAACACTGGCCAAAAAGGGCCAGGCCATTATTGATGAGAATAAAGCTGCCTTTGACGCCGGCTATAATTTTGTGGGCCAGGGCCCTTGGCATGGCCGTTACCGAGCTCCGGTGCCGCAGAACGGGGGCAAGAGCATGGTGCTTCATGGCAACCAGGCCATTGGACTCGGCGCCATTGCCGCAGGATGTAAATTTTATTCCGCCTATCCTATGACGCCCGGCACGAGTGTGATGGATACCATGGCCCATCACATGGAGGAAGCCCAATTGGTGGTGGAACAAGCGGAGGATGAGATTGCGGCTTTGAACATGGTGCTCGGTGCCGCCAGCAGCGGGGTGCGTGCCATGACCGGAACTTCCGGTGGTGGTCTGGCCTTGATGGTGGAAGCCATCAGCCTGGCCGGCATGACCGAAAGCCCGGCAGTGATTGTCAATGCCCAGCGGCCTGGGCCGGCCACCGGATTGCCCACCAGGACCGAACAGGGTGATTTGGAATTTGTTATTTATGCAGGGCATGGCGAATTTCCCAAAGCCGTACTCACGCCGGGTAATCATCAGGATTGCTTTGAGCTGACCATGCATGCCTTTAATTTAGCGGACCAATACCAAATTCCCGTGTTTGTCCTAACCGATCAGTATCTCGCCGATTGGTATAATAACGTAAAACCTTTTGATCCAAATAAAATTGGCATAGACCGCGGTAAGCTGGTCAAGCCAAATGCAGATTATCAGCGCTATCAATTGACCGAAGACGGCATCTCGCCCCGTGCTTTTCCAGGCAAGGGAGAGGGTGTGGTGATTATTGACAGTGATGAACATACTGAGGATGGGCACCTCACGGAAGATCTGGATGTGCGCATTCAGATGAATGACAAGCGTCTGAAGAAACTGCAAGGACTGCAGCAGGACATGCTCATGCCTGAAGTCATCGGCCAGGACGATCAAATTGGGGTAATCTGCTGGGGTTCATCTTATGGGCCTTGCCGTGAGGCCGTGGAGATGCTGCAGCAGGAAGGTGTGCCGGTGAGTCTGATTTATTTCAAACAATGCTGGCCGCTCAATGAGGTGGAAGTCAGCGGTGTGCTGGCCAGCTATCAAACCCTGATCATGGTGGAAGGCAATGCCACCGGCCAGTTCGCACATGTGTTGCGCGGCACCACGTCTATCTGCATTAATCATCTGATCCTGCGATATGACGGCAGGCCTTTTCTTTGCGATGAAGTGAAGAGGGAGATCAAAGGGATATTGGAAAAAAATGAATGATCGCCTCGCGTCGTGCTTAATGCTACCTGTGTTGTTAGGATAATTCCCATTGAAACGGGAGCAGATAAAAAGGTTTGAAATAATAAGCAAAGCTGTACCCCTCACCTAACCTCTCCCCGGATTTCCGGGGAGAGGGATGAAGAAAAGATATAAAATAAATAAAATCTCCTATCCCCGGCAATACGGGGAGTGGGGAAAGTTAACAATTAAAGAATGAATGAAGCTGGTCCTCTCACTTAGCCTCTCCCCGTTATAACGGGGAGCAGTGTAGGAGAGGGATGAAGAAAAGATATAAAAATAAATAAAATCTCCTATCCCCGGCAATACGGGGAGTGGGGAAAGTTAACAATTAAAGAATGAATGAAGCTGGTCCCCTCACCTAGCCTCTCCCCGTTATAACGGGGAGAGGGATGAAGAAAAGATATAAAAATAAATAAAATCTCCTATCCCCGGCAATACGGGGAGTGGGGAAAGTTAACAATTAAAGAATGAATGAAGCTGGTCCTCTCACTTAGCCTCTCCCCGTTATAACGGGGAGAGGAGATGTTTTTTAGTTTTATTCCTCAAATATTTATTATTATCCCTCTCCCCGGAAATCCGGGGAGAGGTTAGGTGAGGGGTACCTTGAAGTATAATTACATAGAATTACTACCAAGGAGGCAAGATCATGGCAAGTGTTGCTGATTATAAAAGTATTGTTCCAGCCTGGTGTCCCGGCTGTGGAGATTACGGCATGCTCACGGCCCTTAAAAAAGCACTGGTCGGCCTTGGGCTGGAGCCGTGGCAAGTGATGGTGTGCTCCGGCATCGGCCAAGCCGCCAAGATGCCTCATTACCTCAAGGCCAATGTGTTCAACGGTCTCCATGGCCGCGGCTTGCCGGCAGCCACGGGGGCCAAGATTGCCAATCATGAGCTGACCGTGGTGGCGGTTGGCGGCGATGGCGATATGTATGGCGAAGGGGGTAACCACTTTATTCACGCCTTGCGTCGCAACCTCAATCTGACGTTGCTGGTGATGGATAATCGCATTTATGGACTCACCAAAGGCCAGGCCTCACCCACATCGGACTTGGGTATAAAAACCAAGGTTCAACCAAATGGCGTAATTAATTATCCTATGAATCCATTAGCTTTAGCAATCAGTCAAGGATGTAACTTTGTGGCCCGTTCTTTTACTGGTGCCGGTGATAAATTGGCGGATGTGATCCAACAAGGTATAACCCATCGGGGATTTGCCTTGATTGATGTTCTCCAGCCTTGCGTGTCTTTCAATAAAGTCAATACCCATGCCTGGTACCAGCAGCGTGTCTATGATCTGAATGAAGATCCCAACTATGATCCCACTGACTTCCACGCTGCTTTGGACAAAGCCTATGAATGGGGCGATCGTATTCCCTTAGGCATTCTTTACAAAAACAACCGGCCGGCCTATGAGGAACACTGGCCGGTTTTGCAAAAGCAACCGCTGGTCGACCAAGAAGTGGACGAGAAGGCAGTGGCGGCTATTCTGAGCCAATACCAGTGAGTACCAATACCCGATAAACCATAAAAAAATAAAACCTTAACTGTTGCATCATTAAAAACAGCTGGCGTAAGAATTGCAAAATTGGTTATTAAATAGAGGATATTTATCGCGAGCCTCTTTTTTCTGATATGATTTGCAGCGGAGTTCACTCTCTGCAAGGAATCATGCCCATGACCACCAGACGCAATCCATACCAACGCCCTCCTTATTTTAAATTACTTAGCCTGCTCATGACCGTAAGCATGCTTTGGCCTGCTTTTAGTTGGGCCTTTGATTCCACGGCCAATCTTTCCCAGTCGGGAACCTTTCTGGTTCAGGGCCGGCCCTTGCACCTTCCCAAACAACTTGGCACCATACGCCGATTGGTGCCTGCAGGACCGAAAACCGTTTTTTACATTGAAGATCTCCATTGCAACTATGAAGTGCAGAAAAACATTGCCGCCATCATCGGCCATTTGGCCCGTCATTATCATTTGAAACTGGTAGGCCAAGAAGGTGCCTTTGCGCCAATTGACACCGGCATTATTCAACGTTTCCCCTTAGCGGAGCTTAAAGAAGAGGTCAGTGAATTTCTTTTACGCCAGGGCCGGATGACAGGTGCTGAGTTGGCCTCAATTCGCAATGACAGTCCGCTTCAATTGGAGGGCATTGATGATCCCGGCCTTTTTCAGGCCAGCCAGACGCAGATTAAGGACATCGTCAACAATGAAAATCTTGGTTGCCTGGCGGATTTCAGAACTGCCCTGGAAACCCTTGAGCCTTATGTTTATAACCCTAACCTCCAAGCCCTGGCCCGTTTAAAACGGCAATACAGGGAGGGGCATTTGCCCCTGCCTGATTATGGCCGTTCGCTTTTAGCTCAAGCCCGGCGCCTGGGGTTGGCCTTGGACGCTTATATGGACCTGGAACAGTATGAACAACATCCTTCGGACGTTGACCCTGACCGTCTTTTTCAAGACATGGCCGGGATGGAAAACATCCTGGCGGACCGGCTGGCCACCAAGGAAGAGGAAAAACGCATCCTTCAAGGTGAACGCTGGCTTGAGCTGGTCGAAAAAATAACCGCTATTTCCGCTACGCCTTCCGAACTTCTAACCTTTCGCCAACATAGCCAATACAACGCCGCCTTCCTGTACCAGGATCTTAAACGCATGGCCAATGATCATAGGATAACCATAGAGGATACTGATCTGACCTTGGCCGTCACCAGCCTGAATCAGGCCCTGGGACATGCCCGGCAATTCTACCTTCTGGCCGACCGGCGCAGTACGGCCTTTGTGGAGCATTTGCTGAAAAAAATGAGTGCCACCGGCCAACCAAGGGCGATTTTGATTGGCGGCGGCTATCATACAGCTGCTGTCCTGGAAGCGCTGCGTCAGAAAGGGATCAGCACGGTTTTAATCACCCCGGGCCTCACCAAACATGACCGCCTTAATCCTTATTTCCAATTGCTGCAAGGCCGGCCAACGCCTCTGGAAGCCTTGTTTCAAAAACACCAGACCAAAATGGCCCTGCGCAGCATTTTTGAGCAACCCGCGTTTATGGGAAGGGTACAGGCGATTTTAAAACCATTGGGATTTTGGGTAAAAGATCATTCTAAACACAAGACTGAAGCCTTGGACCGATTTTTGAGCCAAAACCAAGACGAGTATAGTCAGCCTCGGCCATGGACAGCGCAGCAAAAACAGCAAGCCCGGTGCGCGCAGTGGATGAGCATTGGCCAGGCCATGGTAGCCGGCGTGTCCAAAGAGGTTGTGGTCATGCCCCGAAATCACGGTAGTGCGGAATTTGCGATGCCGGAAAATTTATTCCAAGCCGATATCCTGCCACACTGGATAATCGCGCACGTTGATAATGAATACCAAGTCAAGGCCCTGGTAAAGCAGCTGGGTTCAAAATTAAACGAGGATTGGGGGACGAAGATAAAGGCATTCCTTTTTACACCGGCAAGGGTATTCAAAAGTGGTGTGGATTCACTTTTTGTTCCCAAACAGCCTTTGATTGATCGCATTGCCAATGCCATTGCAATTGATGAGGAGGTCAATCTCTGTTTTGTTTGCCTTACCAACCGCAACCGTAGCGCTTTGGCGGAACTCCTTGCTCAATATCAGATTAATCTCCAGGGGAAGAGCAATGTCACTGTAACTTCCGGGGGATGGTATGTAAAGTCGGCAACGTATGACCTATCTATTGACCAACACTATTTGGCAGTTATACGTGAAGCACATGTACCTATTGATAAAGAAAGTCTCATAGCTTTTAGAAGCAGACCAATAACCAGCGAAGTATTAAAAAAGAGCGATCTGATTGTCGTGGCCAGCCCGGAAATCAAAAAGAAGCTTCTAAACCTTCATCCTGCGTATCAGAACAAAGTTTTGCTCATGACCGATTTTAACTTTTTCCTTAAGCTGCGTTATGGCGGCACTTTTCCCGATCCCGTTGACGGAACAACCTCGCGTAAGCGCATGGTGGAACTGCTTAGTAAACACATCATCAATCGCCTGTTCCAGCCTAAGGATCATGGCAGGGAGATCACCGAGGACATCGGCAAAGGGGACTGGCGGAAGATTAAACAGGCTTTTCTGTCCGGCGCGGTCATCGACATTGTCAGCGGATGGATGCATGCCAACGTCAACCGGGCAGACACTAAAAGAAACCCCTATTGGTGGTTGGCCGCAACGGTTATAGGCGGCATTTTGTTTTATCATTGGCATGATTCATGGCCGGCTATTTGGGCCCAAGGTCCATTGCTTTTTCGGCAAAATATAACTTTCATTATAGCTTTGCTGGCGGTTTTAACTTTGGCCTTTCTTCCCGGGCCATGGAGGCTATTGACCAATGGAGTCATGGCGATGGGGAGTCCGCCTCCCAGGCAACATCATGATCATTTAATGCTTAGCAAGGCCGCTGATACTCCTAGCGTAGGATCTCACAAAAGTGATGTGCCCTTTTATTTTTTCTATCCTGGTTATGCTGATGGCGATATGGGAATGCGCGACATACTGAGCGCCAAAGGTGCCAATTTATCTGAAATGGCCAAATTAAACGGACCTGTACCAATAGGATTTGTTATTCCTGTCGGCGTAGCCAATAAAGCGATTGAAAATAAAGGATTTTATACGAATATGATCATGAATTTGGAAAAGGCCATGAAGCGGCTGGAAACCATGTCCCATAAGCGGTGGCGTTCTGGAAAAGGGGTTCCACTCTTGATCTCAGTACGTTCCGGTGCGCCTGACTCAGCACCAGGTAAAATGAAGACCGTAACCTACCTCGGTCTTAATCAACGGAGGGTGAAAGCCTTGGCCAAGGCCACTGATCCCCGTTTTGCCTGGCAGGCCTATGCCAGAGGCATCAGGGAGTACGGCGTCAAAGTGCACAATGTTAAACCACAGGAATTTGACCCTCTCTACACAGAAGTGCTTGCCGGACGCCAGCCGGGGGACCTTGAAGCTCAGGATTGGCGAAAATTAGTCAGATTATACCGGAAACGGTTGAGGGGGCTTCATCTGGCTTATCCTGAGGATATTAATGAACAGATGCATGAAGCCATTAAAGCTGTCGCAGCGTCTTGGGATGGCAAACCCATGCGGGAGTACAGGGAGCAATCCAGCCTGGCTGATACAGGCACGGCCGTTATTATCCAGGAGATGGTGTTTGGTGACAGGGATGGCTATAAGCCCCTTGATCAGCGCAAGTCCGGATCGGGCGTGCTTTATTCGCGCCATCCCATTACCGGTGAGAAGGGCATGTGGGGTGTCTTTTCCTGGGGCGCTGTGGGTGAGGATATTGTTTCCGGAGCAGTGACCGCCAATGGCCTGGTAAGCCTGGCCGAGCGTCTGCCGCACGTTTATAGAGAATTGGAACGGTTAAAAAACAGGATGGAAAAACATTATCGTACTTGTTTGGACATGGAATTCACCATTGAAGCAGGCCGGCTGGCGGCGGTGCAATTGCGCAGTGCCGACAGGCTGCTTTACCCCCTGGCACGTATCCGCAGTCTGCTGCAAATGAAACAAGAAAGGTTGAAAAGCGATCAGGAAATTATGCGCGAAATATCCCTGGGAGAGCTGGCTTGGTTTGAGGATGCCCTGAAGGCGCCCTGGGTGGATGAACCCAAGGCCCGCAACGACTTGCTGGCTAATGGGCTGGCTTGCGCTCCCGGAGTGGCTAGTGGCCGAACGGCTTTTAACCGTCAACAGGCCCAAGCTTTAATTACCAAGCAAGAGCCCATTATATTGGTGGTACGCCAAACCAATGCCGGTGATGAAGACCTGATCCGCCATCCTCTATGCCAAGGTGTGATCGAGGCCTATGGCAATGTTTATTCTCACGGTGCTGCGCTTAAACGCCAGGCCCGCCGCTTTGAACCGGTGGTTACCGGCGTGGCGCAAATGAAGATTCAGGGTTATGGCCTAAAATCGTACGCGCTGTTGGGGCCTGAAAACAGGCGCTTGTCCTTTGATGATCCCATCACGGTCGACGGCAACACCGGCCGCGTTTACCATGGAGATAACATTCCTGTGTTGCCTTATTCAGGTCTCTTGGGGCATCAAAAGGAGACCATGGTTTGGACACGAACAATTAAACAGTGGCGTCATAAATTGCAGGCCAAGCATTTGGAAGAAGCGGCCCATCTGAGCAAAATCATCAAGGCTTGGATTGGGCAGAAAGAGGGAACCGAAAAAGACTTATCCCTGCCATTGAAAACCTTATTACGCAAGATCAGACTGGTCCATCCGGAGTTGGTTCAGCAAAAATATATCCTCCTTTTAACCACGGCGCTTACCGTGCTGACGGAAGGTCCTGCTATTTTAAATCTCAAGGCCGATGAGCGGATATTACTGGGCAATATTCGTAACATGATGCAGGACGTCTATGGGCAGCTGCCCCATGACCAATTTGTGTATTTGCTGACCTTGATTGCGGACATTAATCCTAAATTATTCAGGTGGATTTTAAGATTTCCCTTTAATCATAATTTGTATAAAAACACCTTGACCCAACTGGGCCGAACAGACCCCCATCTTCTGGCAGTTTGGATTGAAAAAACGGACCTTGATTTTTCACGCCTGACCCGCAACCAAATATTCGACTTGATCAACCAACACAAGGCCATTATACCTGCTGCCGTGAGCCAGGTGGTGGATAAGGACAAGCGCTATGAGATATTGAATCAGCTAAATGGAAAAACATTGGCTGATTTTGTAATCCATTGGTTTGTGGGCATGCAGAACCAAGACAGTTATTACAATGAATTTGATAAAGGGGATTTCCATCTTTTATTTAATCAGATTCTTCATCATTGGCAGGCGGATCCTGATAAACAAAATGAGTTAAAGGCTTTTTTTAACGAACTTAAACAATGGAATCAAAAGATTGTCCATTACTACGACCATTACAATGCCTGGTTTCAACGCTTGCCGCTAACCATGGTGATGACCTATACCAATGGATCTGTAATCTTGCCTGATGGAACAGCGCTGAATGGCGTGCCTGGCGCCATAGGGAAACTGGGGGCAACCTTAGGCTGGGACCCTGTGACCACGGGGCGCGCGGAAGGATGGGTGGCCAGTACGGTCTATCTTCTTTTCCAGATATTGGCTGTGCTTGGCCATGGCCAAGCACAGGGTTGGACGGCTCTGATCCTATCGCTATTAGGGCCGGCTGCCTTGCTTTTTGCAGTCTTTCTTGGCGCCCATGTCTTTGGCGGCGTGTTGGTTGCTGATGTTGCCCAACATGAGTATAAGGCATGGCGCGGACCCAACGGTATGAAGCCATTGCAACGCCTTTTATTCATGCTAAGACCTTCCTGGACGGCTGCAAGAACCTCATTGCTCCTGCCAATGGTGATAACCGCCGGTCTCGGCGCACTTTCGGCCAGTGGTATTTTGGGATCATGGATCATGGCCGGATTGCTGGGTTTAGTGGCCTGGCCGGTTATCAAAACCAGCGGAGTAGCGCATGCCCGGGCTAATTATGATCAGAATATCATTGTAAAACAAGGAAAAGAGAGCATAGCCCAAAAAACGTTAACGTTGCCTTTGGACAAGGTTATACGTGACCATCAGGTTAATCAGACGATGCTGCCCCTGTCAATTCCACTGCCTCTTTGGCTGAAAGTCTTAATGCTGAAAATTTTCTTGTATGGTCTTGTCCTGATTACAAGCCTGCACAGGCGGGACCATCTGAGAGCAAGTACAATGAGCGATACAACGATGGACCAATTAGGTCGGTTGTTTGTAACCCATGCTCTCCAAGAACCGGCTCTTTTGATTAGTTTGCTGGATAAGCAGGTGCTTCTATCTTTTCACATCGTTCCAGGAATGACGTTGGTTGACTATGCTCATAGAGTCATGGCACACCAGTGGGTAGTCACTTATGACGGTGCCTCTAAAAAAATGGAAGTGATTCTACCAGCAGCTTGTTTTAACCGTCGAGGATTGCTGACTTGGCAGGGCCGCGCCATGCTGGCCGTGGCTATGACCTATGACTATTACACACGAAGAATGGAAACAATCAGTCTGGAATTTGCCCAAGAGCAATCGTTATTCAAACGTTGGTTTCCGCGCCGCCTACACGATCGTCATCAACACCCTCTGCCGATATGGGGTATAGAGCCGCTGCTTAAGAAGCTTTTCGATTCCAAGCAAAAACCCCAAAAACGTCTTCGTCCGGGGGTTCATTCGCTACTCCAATCGGCATAAGCGATAATATCCTTATAAAATAAAGATATTAAAATATAGTGATTCAGGCTGGGTGTTTTAACAATACCCATAAAAACCAAACAGTAAGCTTTAAATTGAAACGTACTGATTTTTAAATTTGATAATTTTCCTAAAAGCCTGTCCTCACATTTGCGATCAACTACTGCTTTGCTATAATAGATTTAATCTAATCTCATTTATCTGTTTCAAATCTCAGACATAGGCGGTCCGATGATTTCATCTTTGATTATTAAAAAGCACAGTTGGCCTATCAAAGTTGTCACTCATTTGGTTTGTCTCAGTTTTCTTTTACCGGTGGTCAGTTGGTCTTTTGACAGTTCCGCTTTAATGACAGGACAAGGGACAGTGATGTTTAATAACCGGCTTGTCCATATCCCGTCGCGTCTGGCCACTGTTCAATCTTTTCATCAAGGCACGGGTCCCGTGGTTATTCAGCTGCAGGACCTTCACTGTAATTACGAAGTCCAGATGAATATTGCCAAGCTTATCGCACGGTTAAGTCAGGAACAACAACTGAAATTGGTGGCGGTGGAGGGCAGCAGCCAGCCTATTAATCCCACTGAGATCAGAAGTTTTCCTCTGGAAAAAATCCGCAAAGAAGTCAGTGATTATTTTGTGAAGCAAGGAAAGTTAACAGGCGCTGAATATTGCGCGGCCACGGGCAAAAATCCCATACGCTTGGAAGGCATCGAAGACGCCCGCCTTTACGCTGAAAATAAAAAGTCCGTGGACATGCTTCTCAGCCATGAAGCCCTGGGGTATTGTTATGATTTGCGCGACGCTCTGAACAATTTAAAACCAACGATCTATTCCAAACGTTTACATCAGGTTGATGCCCAGTTTGAAAAATTCCGACTCGGACGTGTGCCCCTGTCCGCGTATGCGGTGTTTCTGTCTCGCTTGGCCCGGAAATTAAAGTTGAGCCTCAAGGCTTTTCCCAATTTCGAGGCTTACCGGGGCCATGGTGCTCATGACCAAAAGGCGGATCCTGAAGCCCTCTTCGGGGAAATGGATCGCCTGGAACAATTAATACGGGAAAAGTATTATAGCCGTCCGGAAGAACGGTTTCTCGACGAACAGCTGGGCCGTCTTACCCTTATTGAAAAGTTATTGAATATATCGGCCACACCGGAGGAAGTGGCGCTATTTCGCACCGGCCATGACCTATTTAACGTGCAAACCTTTATGGACTTCATCAACCGCCATCAAGGCAAAGAAGCAAGTACTCAGACTCAGATCCTGTCACCTGATCTTTATCGCCTTGATGATTACCTGAAGGAGGCCAAAACGTTTTATCAAGGGGCTGAGGCGCGCAGCCGGGCGTTTGTGGATAACACTATTGCAGCCATGCAAGAGCAGAAGCAGGGCATCGCCCTCTTGATCACCGGTGGTTATCATACGGACGGCGTACTGAAGGCCCTGAAAGAAAAGGGCTTGTCCTACCTGGCTTTGAAACCGCGTTTGACCAAGCAGGATGTGCTTAATCCCTATTTCAGTCTTTTGACCAGCAAGCCCACCGCCCTGGAGCAATGGCTCAGCCAGGAGCAGCGCAAGTTTGCCCTCCAATCCTATCTCCCCAAGAGTCAGGACCCGACTAAAATACCGGACGAGTCCGGCCTAACGGTGAGGGAAAGATCTTTTAAACGTTTATTGGTGTTGTTGTTTAAGGTAAGAACCATAGCTTATGCCCATATGCAAAATAAAGTCATTTATCATTTGAATGCAGTGGTGAAAAAACTCTTGGCCGGCTATGCCGGTCAGGCCCGGGATATCCAAATCGGATGGAGTAACATTAAAGTTTATAAAGACCACACCATGACGGTGCCGATTCGCTTGGGGGCCAAGGCCGCCCTGGCCGTAATTGGCCCCAAAGCCGTGTCCGGTCTGGTTAAACAGGAAGAAAGACTGGATGTCGCCATGACCATTGGCAGCCACCCTATCGTGCTGGTCGCTCCCGAATACATTGAGGCTGTAACCCAACGTTTGGCTGCTTGGCGCGGACACGCTCTGGATACCTCACCCCTGGTGAGGCTTATTGCCGTCTATTTGGTTCTGACATTCCTGCTACACCGTGGCCGTGATCTCAATCGTTGGCTGTCCGGCCTGCCGTGGAGGGGTTGGGGAAATACCATTAAAGGATGGCTTTTAAAGGTTTTTTGGGCGCCTTGGCGCTTCTGGGAAGCAATGGTTAACACGTTGAAAAATGGCCTTTATCAAGAGCAGCCTTTAGCTATTCCTGCAGGAATGGACTTTGAAGTGGCGGATGATCCGATGTCACCGGTGATGATGATGACCGGGACGAAAGGTAGCCAACAGAGCAAAGACGCCAAGGCTCATCAGGCCAGGAAAGAGTTGATAAAGACCGCGATTTTAGCCTTTTTACAAGCTGATTTAGGTGAAGGCCTGGGCGAATATGCGGGCCGGTTTATCGAGGGTGTCAAACAATCCGAACCGGCCATGATCAATCCTTTTTCCGGAAGAATTCACTATTTTGAAAATTATCTGAATTACTATGAGCGTATGGAAAAGCATTTGCGGGCTCATCTCATCTCCTATAAAAATGAGAACTGGCTTATCCTCAGGGTACCTTCTAAATTAACCCGTTTTACCTATAATCTACTGCATTCTATGGCCAATATGACCCCGATAAGTGAGATACCGCCTAAAGTGTTCGAACAATGGAAAAAAACCAATATCGGCCCCATGAGTAAAATTCAACTTCACCGGCAAGATTATGTGATGGCCAGAGTGGTCAATTACAGAACCATCAAGGACAGTGAGCTGCCTGATCATTGCCCGGCGGAAAAGGTTGAGCTGTACGGCATTAATATGGCAGAAGCTTTCAACAATATTTTCATTGCTCAGATTTTTATGAAGATGAACCAGCCCTATTTATGGCGCTACTTTTTTGTGGACGGCTGGCCGCTGCTTTTTAATTTCGGCTCGCTACTCAATGATTACCGTTATCCGAATACGACGTTTGGAGTGCTTGACTTTACCCTTGATTTCCTGAATACCAAGCTGTTCCTATCACCCATGCGGTCTGATTTAATAACGCCGGAAGTTGAGGAAAGTCTGACGAAGATCATGGAGTTGCAACGTCTAGCCAAGATGCGTCATGGGCGTCATCCTAGACAAGCAATGGAACTCATGACAGAGGCGGTGAAGCAGTTTTCAACATTATTAAAGAACACCGGCTATGGTCAAGGGCTGCTCAAAGCTGAATACCTTGATAAAATGGAGCTGGACAAACAGCTTGACCCCTTTGAAGCTATTCGTGACCAGGAGATCGAGGTCAGTGCCTTGGAAGCAGGGTATCAAGAAATCTGGATCACTCATTTGAAACACAGCCTTTCTGACCGGCAAAAAATCCTTAAACCTAGTCTGATGATCATGCTCGATGTTTTAAAAGGTGAGGGCCAATTTGAGCAGTATTTAAAGAACATTCCCGAAGCAAGCTCCTCAGGTCAGCCGCCCTTATTCCCTTTGGCAAAATGCCTTGGCTGTCGCGGCAGGCGGCGTGCTTCTGGCAGGCGGACTTCAATTTTACTTAACCAGCCACCAATGGCTAGGGGTACTGCTCGGCCTTGGCTTGGCTGGTATGAGCACCTTGGCGGTGGCGGTGCTGGCTGGCCAGCTGATGGTAGCCCTTGGTCTGCTGCTTTGGGCACAAGCGCTTAACCTTGACCAGGCTCAACAGGATCCGGTTTTAACGGAAGCGTTCAACCAAGCCCTGGTACAGGCCGGCGCGGATGAAGTCAATCTTGATTCGACCATGCCCTGGTACCGGCTGGCACGGACCACATGGTCCCAAGACCGCAAGGTGGTATCCCTGGCACCATGGCTGATGGCTCGCTCAACTAACCGCTGGTTTAATCGGCTTAGGGAAGGCCTGCTGCTACCGATCATTGTTGTCCACGAAGGGCTGCGGCTGCAACCACCATTAAAACCAGCTATTGGGCGCATAGCCGGTGTATATTTGGAAAAATTAATCCGTCCCCAAACCTATCAATACCTGATAATGAGTATTCAAAGAATCCTGATATACTACAACCTCGAAAAGAATTATCCTCAAAACCAAACGGATATTTACAGTGCGGTCCAAAAATATTTACAAACCTTTCCCGATGCGAATCCTCTTTTAAAAATCAAATTGGAAAATCGGATTTTAACATTAATCCTTAACCTGCCGGCCTCACCGGAGATGGTACAAACCTGGCTGAACTGGCTTGCCCGGTGGACCCTAACCCAGCCGGGATCTCTCGATCCTGAGCAACAAAATTTAACAATGGCCAAGGCCATGAGACACTTGCGCCAATGGAAGACTTTGCAAGCCGCGCTGCGGCCCCGGCTGATTGAACCTGCCTTAAAACAGCTGCTTGCCATCAGCAAGAAAGGGGACCAAGTCCCGGGTTATGATCCTGATGAATTATTAAACCAATTAATTTTAATCAGTAAAATCAAAGGCTTTGAAAGTCTTTATGCCATAATTCAGATTATTAGGGAGTTTGTCGATGAACGGGGGATAAGGGCCCAATATTATGGCATTGAGAATTTACATGTTGAGATCAGGCGGTTTATCGACGTTTTAAAGGCCGTATCGCCCTCCCGTGCTGTGGCTGTGCTGAGAACGTACCTGGCCTTGCCGGTGAGTGTTTTCACAAATGGCGAGCCCGAGGTTATTGAAAAACGGATCACTCGGCTAATCGATCGGTTTAAAACATTGAGTCAACGCATTGCGGATCCAGTGGCCGCCGCGGTTGTTTTCTCCATCCTTCGTGCCCGATTGGAGAAAAATGCAAAAGCTGTAAAAGACTACCAACCTCCAGGCACCATCATTAAGAATATGATTACCATGGCCGGACGGGAAAAAGACCAACTTTTCTGGGCACTTTTAAAAGAAGAACCAACCCTGGAAAATTTTGAATTTGACATATACGGCCAAGCGCTCAATCATTCCCTGCAGTTGGCGGAGTATATTTTGGACGTTGTTCCGGAAGTGTCTTATAAACCGGCGCCCCCGCATCTCAACCTGGACTATTCCTTGGATTTATCTTCTTTGCCCGAGTTAAACCGCAAGGTGTTGTTGGAGAAGTGCGGTGTTCAACAACCACTGAAACTGATTTCGGTTTTGGGGCGACGTCTGATTTTTCAAAGTGAAGACGGGTCGGGGCTGGATGTAAAAATATTGAAAAAGGGAGAAAATCCCCGCTTACTCGTTTTTGAATGCCAGCAACTGCTGGACAAAGCTGTCAAATTTGCCCGGCTGGGTTGTCCCCGTCCGGTTGAGGTCAAATCTTCGCCAACACAAGACCGATTTTTATTTAAAATTACTATGAATGAGTTACAGACTATTGATGGCTCGCCTCAAGCCTTATCCATCAGGGAACTGGTTGGGCAAAGACAGACCTTTGCGGCCTCTATGGGACATCCTTTTGATTTGGCCGAAGAACAGGAACGGCTGGTGGCTGTGGTTAAAAAAATTGAACCCCATTCCCAATACGCTGAATACATGCATTATCCCTATATCCAAAATGAACAACAACTCTTCGATGCCGTCTATCAAGCCTTTGGTCAATTGGGTGATCTGGCAGCCAATGATGAAATCCATATTACCTTGGCCGATCTTTTCCATAATTTGAGAACCAACAGACCTTTTGTGGCAACCTATGGGATTGCCCAACGCGGCCACAGTGACAAGTTCCGTTATACCACCGGTGGCCTGCATTGGGAGAAATCCATTTGGGCCATCAATTTGAGCGGGAAAGGTATGGTTCGTGATTTAAAGTGGCTTATGCCTATGGCGATGATTATGCAAAATTTAGGTCTGTTGGGCAAAAACATCGATTTCATTCACACCTATTTTGCCGAAAATGAAACCAATTTTTACCTACTGGAATTTTTTAGCCGTTATTTTTTAGTCGTGACTCTGGCGATTATCAAATGGCATAATCAAAATCCATTGAAATGGCGAAACATGAATTGGAATGAGCCGGAGAGTTTTTCGGGCTTAACCAATCTGATGCGTAAAAGCTTTGAGATTTACTTTAACAATTATTTGGGACCAGGCCATGAGACATTTGTGAAACAAACGCTTGGTTTGATCGATTGGACCCTGGTAGCCAGGCAAATGGTTTTCTTTGGCAGTCATGCGGACATGGAGTACCTGGAACCACGTTTCGGGCAAAACAAGCAGCCTGAAAGTCTGCAACCTGAATTCCCGGCGGTGGATATCTTCGGTTTACCGCGGAAAAAGGTCGCTTTTGGGACTTATTACGATAAATGGGAGGAAGGGGTTGGCGTCAAACCCGGCGCAGGACCTTTGACGTTGACCGGACTCATATCCACGACCTTTCTTATTTCCGCCCTGGCTATTGCAAGAAAAGCCTATGGGCAGAAAAAAGCCACCCATTGGGCCAAACGTTTTATACAGTTACTTGAAATGACAAGCCAATGGGTTGCAAAGCTGAACCCGTGGAAGGCCATTGGCTTCAAACCTACTGACAAGCGGGGCAAAAAAGGCGATTTCAATCTTCTTCAGGGCTTTATGGCAGTTATGCTAAGTGGCTTAATGCTGGGATCGAGCCTTTCCTTGGTACTCCATGGTCAAGGCCTGCAATGGATTTTCACCATGCTCCTCATAAGCGGGGTCAGTGGTTTGTCATTAATGGTCTATGGAGTACAAACGGCCATTGCCCTGGGTTTGGTGATTCAGGCGCGATGGCTTCATCTGGACAGGGCCCCGCAGGATCCAAAGCTTACTGAGGCGTTCAACCAGCCCCTGGTGCAGGCCGGGGCTGATGAAGTCAATCTTGATTCAACCATGGCCTGGTACCGGCTGGCCCGGACAGCGTGGTCTCAAGGCCGCAAGGTGGTATTTTTGGCGCCTTGGCTGGTGGCGCGCTCGGACTAACCGCTGGTTTAATCGGCTTAGGGAAGGCCTGCTGCTACCGACCATTGTTGTCCATGAAGGGCTGCGATTGCAGAGTTTGGACCAACAGCTGAAGGGCCGGCCAGGCTGGGGTTCCATTTGGGTCTACGTCTACAAGCTGATTGAAAAAGACACCTACAGTTCTTTCTTCAAGCCATTATCCTCCCGCTTTAATTTTCCAACCTTTAAGCTGCGTTGGCAGTGGCCCGTGGAGATCCTTTGGCCTGCCGGTGCTAAGGGCATGACTATCGGCGGGCCTTGGCTGCACTGGCAATGGCCGGTTCAGATGATGATGGAGCAACACCAAGGCGGTCGGTCAGGAGATAACTCGCATGAGCCCATCCTTGTTGACGGTGAAGGGTCGAACTGGGAACCAGTGGTTGATCAGCTGGCCCGGATGGGTTGGTTGGACAAAGGCCGGGTTGCTAAAGCTATCAATAACCTGCCTGCTGTGGATCATACGGAAGTGAAAGTGTTTGATCTTATCCTCACGAAGCTGACCAGGCCAAATGAATCCCAGCTATTTTTTGAACCGAATCAACTGGAGTCCATTCGGCGGCAAGGATGGGCTTATTTTGTGGAGCATTTAAACCTATGGGAACCCATTGGCCGTGAGCCACAAATAACGCCCAACGCGGCTGTTGCTGTCTTTAAGAAGAAAATGACCTTGAAAGATGTCGAAGGTTATGCCGAGGTCATTGGAAATTACAACCAAGAAACTGATGAAGATAAGTATAAGTTGTCACCTTCTCTAATTACCCGCCTATTTGAGCGGGCAAGACCTGTGCAGGGTCTGGAAGCGATCTTGTCTGGCTTGAAGCAAAAAGGCTACGCGCAAGGTGCCTATGACGATATTTTAGGCAGTCAGCTGTCCAATACAGCTATCAAGGAAAGGTTATTAGGGAAGGAGCATCTCCGTATTGTCAATAGAAACGACCTACGCATGAAGCTGGGCGCCATTATCGAAAAGCAAACTTTTACTCAAGACGAACAATTGGATAAACGTTTGATGAACTTGGTGGGCCAATTGGAAAAGTCTGATATGATGTCCAATCAGGAAGCGCTTAGACTTAGAGAGGTTCTGAAAAGGGAACTGCAAGAACGATTGAGATCACTTAAAGAAATATTGTACAAGGAACAACATCAAAATGAAAGATTTGACAAAAGTATTGCGAAAATCCAAGGGACCGATTCAAAAACACGTATCAAACAGCAAACTGTTCAGACGGTGCAAAAAAATCGATTTGAGTTTTACAAATATGTCACTGAAGAGAGAGAGACCTTACGTCGCGGCAGTGACGCGGCCTTCATTCATATCATTATACAGGCGTTAGCACCAACCGGGGCAGATCATGAAAAAGAACAGTGGCGGGAGCCAGGGGAAGTTGAAAAAAGTTTCGAAGGTACCAGAATCCATAAGTTTTTAAATCATCGCGATCATCTGGAAATTATTTACCACTACCTCAAGGAGAAAAATCTGCCGCTAGAACGTAGTATATTGGAAGCAGCAGTGGACACCACCAAGACAGCGGCAGAACTGCGGCAGTTGGTCAGTGATACAACATATAAAAAGGAAAGCCCGTCCTACAATCTTATGCGTCTGCTCATTGTGAACCCACGACCTTTGCCGGTGCTGTTGGATTTGTATGAACGTCTGCTGGCTTTGGACATGCCCCCGACCAACATTGGCGAATGCGTGGCTATGCAAAACGGGAGTGACCGGCGTTTGGAAGCTATTTTGGACCTGGTCTATCAACTGCATATAAAAGACCAACCGGGACTGGTGGAACGGATCATCAAACGCTCGGTTGGATTAAAAGAGATTCGGCAACTATTAGTCTTGGGTGAGAATTGGAGCGTTGATGATTTTTCGCGGCTGCTGGCGCTAGGTATGAGTCAGAATGTTAAAGAAAAGCTTCGACGTTTTTTCACCAGACGGCGAGGACCTCCTTCGATGACGCTTGGCAAGCCGCCTACTGCTGAAAACAATTTGGAAGATTATGATGAATTGCTGAAATGGTTTAAAGCTTTGACACCTTCCAGTCAGACCCTGTTGATGACGGTTTTTTCAATGACTAGGGAGGAAGTGCAACAGCTGACCATTACCAAATCCGACAATGAAAGTAGCGTATCCTGGCAGGGACTGAATTTGCCTTCTGATATAAGTGCAATGATTAAGACCCTGGATGATCAACATTGGCTGCAGAGCCATGCTTTTATGGAAGAACTTAAATCCATTCCCTTGGTTCATCGCAATTGGGAAACACTGTTTCCCTTGCTGCTTGAACATATCAGCCAACCCGACCATCCCCTGTTTTTTAATCAAAGTGATATAAAGAATATGATTGACCCGCAATATCGGTACAGTTACATCAGACGATTCAAAGAAAATCTTGGCCTTTGGGCTTTTTTAAACAAGGGCAACCATTTATCGTTGATTAATGGCCGGGCGGTGGCCTCTTTGCTCCGCAGTGACCGGCCGGCAGCAGAATTAGAAGACTATGTTGCGGTTTTTAACAATCTTAAGAAGGAAGATATTGTTATTCAGGCCACGGCAGTGGCGGAAACCATCAGTGGTCGCCGGGAAATTGAAGGTCTGAAAGAGGTGGTAAGGTGGGTGGCCAAGCACTGGGCGGGGGTTAATGAGCGGGCTCAGATATTGGGATCGAGTTTATCGAACCAAGATCTTCTGGAAATGAAGCATAGACTGGAAGCTGAAAGCCAACAGTCGAGCGTTAAGTATGCGATTAAGATCATTCCAGAGGCTGGCCAAAGTTAATCGTTTTCGTGACAGACTGAGTACCGTGGTATCCGAGTTGGCAAAGGCGAACCTGGTGGGAGAGCAGCCCGTGAAGCTTGCCCTAACGCGGCTTGGGGCTTCTTTAAATCATTTGGATCGCTCTGGGAAAATACCTGGAGTTGCTTTGTCATGGAGTGACTTGGCGATGGTGTTCAGCGGAATAATTACCCGCACCAATGATGTAGAACGTGTGGTCAGCAGAACCATCATGCAAGCCATCACCTTATCGGAACCGCCGGTGTGGCTGAGAAATTGGCCTCAAGAGGTCAAAGAACAGCTTAGTTTGCCTGAGCTGGCGAGAGGAATAAGCCTATTAATCCGTCTAATACAAGATCCTGAAAGTAATAACTTGACCCCGGCCATGGTTAAAACTTTTGTTAAAGGCGATCGGGGTGCCAATACAAATTATAAATTCTACCGTAAACATCATGACCAGATCTCCAATGATGCAATCATGCAAGCTTTCCTTAAAAGCACCTATCCCACTGATGAATTGGAAGAGATTTTAAAGTTGCTTGAACCTGTGAAGATAAAAAATGAATCACTTGTAAAATCTTTGACCAAAACCAGAAGAGACATAAACTGGCTGATCGCCGCCATATGCAGCAACCAAAAATATTCCTGGGAAAAATCGCGATAACATTCTTCAAAGTATGCTTGATCAAAATGTTGATCTGAAGATGGTAGTGGAACTATTAAATTATCAGAAATTAGAAACTATTGAGGACATAAGCCGTATACTGCAATCCTTGGTGAATAAAACCTCCATTGCGGATTTGGAAGACACCGTTAAGAGCTATTTTGATCGATTTGAGCAATTGCCCCTTGATTGCCCCGGTAAGGATGTCTTTGGAAACATTGCAACCAAACTTGCGGCGCTCCTTTTTAACGCTGTTCTTGGGAGAAGAGGAGGCCGAGTCGTATATGTTTCATGATGAGATGATTAGACCGGGCGTGCATTCGCCTGGATGAGTTGGTGAAGGCTTATCATGGCATTATTAGATGTGTTGGACAGAAAGGAATGTTCCCGATTCATTGTACTCTTATCAAAGAAATATGGTTTAAAAATGGATCGTGAGGCTTTGAGTTGGCAATTGAAGGAACTGCTTTCCCCACTTATGATGGAAGAAGGCATACAGCCTCTTTGGACATGGATCTTGGGGGCCGGGCTTTCATCGCGGGGTGATTCTTAAACTTATCTTTCAGCCGGAAACCGCCTTGGCCGCCGGGCTCGGGACAGCATCCGCACCATTTAACCGAGCTGATCAATACCGTTATGGGCATAGGCTTCTTCGCCGGCATGCTTGATAAGGATGCCATGACAAGCGTAACAGGAACCACCGGTTTAAAGCAGTCGGTAACTTCCAATTTTGTAAGCAGCACTAAAAATATTACTGACGAGCAATGGAAAAGAATACAAAAGATTATTCTTCGGATTGCTGAATATGACCAGCTGGGAATAATGCCCAGCGGAACTACTGGTGCTTTTTATAAGGTCGGTCACCATACTTACCAACATTTACATTACCGCGTTGGCCCTTACCGCTTATATTTAGCCTACAGCGCTGATGCCAAAGAAGTTATTCTGGGCGATTTTTTATCAAAAAATGATACATCTAGAATGCAGAACTTTTTTGACCAGCAGTTGCCTTCGGTTTATAAGGACGATCACCTGTTGACTGGGGATCAAGGTGAAGCTTTTATTCGGGACCATGGATTATCCCTGGCCGATCAACCCCTTTCTTCAAAGCCGTCTGTTCAACAACTGCCGCTTGGTGATCTTGTTCAGCATTACAATGAGTTATCACAAGCCAAATCTTTATCAGAAACCATAGCCGAATTGCCGGCCATTGGGGGTGCCTTGGAAATAGCGCTGATTATTCTTAATCACCATCCTCATCATTTGAAGGTAGCGGCTGATAAACTGCAGCAGCAGGGCTTGGTAGGGTCGGACCAAAGGGGAACGACTATTAAATTTTTACTGGTTTTGAAAAGCATCCAAAACCGGTTGGTAGCTTTGGTCGAGGAAGAATTGCAAAAGCCTATGCCTGATTGGCCGGCCATGGCCCAACTTTGGGAAAAATGGGATTTCGAAGATTTCCAAAGCTCCATCAAGGCTGATATTAAGGTGAAAGTAAAATCCACCGTGGACCGGGCCGTGGCCAATGACGAAGATATAACCCGGTACAAAGATCAATTTGAACCTCTCGGCGACCTGGGACAGAACATTATTGATTTTATTGAAGAACAGCAAGAGGTGACCATAAGACATCTGGAAATGTCGGAAAAACGGACTAAGCCAGCATTAGAAGAAACGCAACCGAAAAAAACGGACGTTACCATTCGGGTCGTGAAAAAATCGGAAATGCCCGCACCCGGGCCGGACCAACAAAAAATAAAGGATTATAAACGTTTTAAAGCCATGATGCACCTCTTACATAACCTAGTGGCCAATGCTGCTGAGGGACTTCCGATTGCCGTTAATCTTATTGGTAATTACGGAAAGGCTGATATGGCCAAGGGTCCAATTAGTAAAATTGATTTGCCGAATTTGGAAAAAGATACTATTGGGATGCTGGTTACTGGAGGAACGGATGATTCCAATCTGTTTTATAAAAGACTTACGGAGCAAAAAGACGTCCTTAAGCAATTGCCCCGGCTTGTTTTTGGCCAGTATGAAATAAAGGGGGGGACAGGAGAATCAAAGGAGACTGCAGGAGAATTGATTAATAAAATAATGATGTTGCTTGCAGAGCTGGTTGAGCAGGATGTGGCTGTTGAGGAGTTAGTGGTAAGTGACATAAACCAGCTTTATCCTGCCGCGAAAGCTCTTGATAGAGACGTTCTTTTGGGAAGGATAAGGACATTTATCAGCAGAAATAGATCAACCCTGAAAAAGGGAGTGGACTTAGTTGCCATTGCCGGAAGTTTTGCATCACTTAAAGATGGTTTGAATGAAGACAATATCGTGGTTGATGATATTTACCGGTGCATGAACATCATCGTTTTTGGAAGCGATTCAGCGGTCAGGAATCTCATGAAAAAAATGGAAAAGTTTTTCAACAGCATCCCAACTTTCCCAAAAACTATTATTTATATAAATTCCAATTTAAACAAAGTTCCGGCGCTTGGTGCAGTGGTACATCATCTATTTGCCGACCGCCAGGACCTGAGGGGAAAATATCCCGGCGTGGAAGTATTATTCCAAGAGGAAAAGGAAAAAGAATTAGAGGATCTCTTGCCGACCATGCCCTATACCGTTATTTGGGATGAAGGAAAAGAAAAGGTCAGGTCTTCTGCAAAGCAAGCCAAGTCTTCGAAAAAGAAAAGTAAACGGCGCATGTCCATGATTGGCGCTGTGGCGTCAATGGGCATCTTGATAGACGCGATTTTGCTCCTTTCCGGGATAGACACGGGCCGGGGGCTGGGAACTTTGGTTTCCGTGGTGCCTGTCGGTTATTTCCTGATGCGCTTACCTCTGCTTGTGACTTTGTTTAAGCAAGGTATTACCCCCTATGGTCGGGATGATTTTTATGCTGATTTAAGGGACATGAAGCAAGCTGGACTTACTATTCCGGGATGGCCGGCCTGGAATCAATGGATCAATGGAGAAAGTGATCTTTATCCCTCTATCCTTAGCCAGGTGGCATTAAAAACCACCAATTTATCCTGGTGGAAGTTAGTCCTTTGGGGCGGCAGTCTGGCCCATGTGGTGCAACAAAACGGCGCCTTAAGTTTGAGCCTGCCGCGTCATTTTACCAATTTATCGCAAGGTCAAAGGATATCCCTATTAGCTCATGAATTTTATCATCTCAGCAGGATGGAAGAGAGGAACAAGGTGACCGTGATCGCCATGCAGCCGCCATGGTGGACAGGATTAAAATCATGGTGGGATGAGCTGACGGAAGAACTGATGGCTATTCGTGTGGAGCGCGCCGCAAGCCGGACTTGGAAGCCCCAAGAGCGTCGCTTATCCCAAAAAATGGAGCAGGACAAAAGTATTAAGGATCTTAGCGGTCAATCACTCACAGGATCTGGGCCATGGTTGGTGAAGTGGCTGAACCGGATGGAAGACGGTAGTGGTGTCTGGGAAGTGCTGCGGGTGATTACGAGACCGCTCTTATGGACCGGATGGCAGCTGGTGGGTCTTTATATGATTCTGCCTTTGGAAAACCGGCAGGGTACTGCAGCTATAAACGATCTTGAAAAAGCCTCGCTGATTTTAAGTGATGATTGGTCTGCTTTGAAATTTAAGAGCGGTCAAGTGCATGTGGAACCATTACCTACCCCCAGCAACAGGCCCTGGGGAAGCTACAGATTTGATGGTAATGGCCGTCTTATCATTGGGGTGCCTCTCCGTTTGTGGCCTGGAAAAAGGCCGTCAGCATTAAATAAAACCCTCTTTGAGCTGGTCGTACGGCGCCAAGCCAGAGAGGCTTTCAAACATGCTTTTGAACCGATTGTAATAGTGCAGAGCGGTTCGGATTCGAGGCTGGAGACAGCGGCGCTAGCACAAAAGGTCTGGATTCGTATTCAGTTGGCCATGAGTAACTTGTTGCCTCAGACCTTGGCTACAATATGGAGGACTCAGATGATGAAGCGCCGGCCAATGGCTTATTTGGTTGCGAAGTTGCATGGGGTGTCAGATTCTGAATTAGCCAAGACTATGAACGAAGCGGGGTCGCAAGCGCGTAAAGCATATTGTAATTTTGTCCAAAACCCGGCACAGGGAAGCAGTCGTTTGTTGCTGCTGCTTCTGGAAACCTTGGAAGAACAAAAAGCCGCACTGTTAGCTTCCGGCAACGCCTCGCCCAAAGTAAGAGAGCGCCTGTTGATGTCGACCGACACTTTTGAGGTATTATTCCGAACCTGGTCTCGCTTGAGCACGACTGGTTCCAATTTGGGCAGGATATCATGGTTAGCCAGGTACAACGCATTGCGCCGGTTCCTAAACTTGCCACCAAGTGTAATCCCAGACCACCAGCCAGCCAAGCCCAAACCGGTCAAGCTGTCCTTGCAAAGTGCGGCTTAGGGGGGATTGGGATCGAGATTTAACATAATCGCAAACAAGATAAATGACTTTAAATAAACACTCTAATATTATTAAATACAATGAAAAAATAATCTGATTCAACCGGTTTATTATCCATTCCGCCGAAGGCAGAGCCATGCAACTATTCCATCACCTCATCAAAGCAGTCTATTACCGAAGACCAAACCGTTTTATTGTAGAGTGTCAATTAAACAGAAAAATAGTAGCAGCCTATATGCCCAATCCCGGACGTCTTAAAGAGTTGTTTTTACCAGGAGCAGTGGTATACCTGCAGCCGTCCAGCAAACCGGAAGCCAAGCAACCTTATGTGCTGGTGGCGGTTGAAAAAGAGAACGTGCCGGTAATGCTCCATACCCACAGAACCAATGATGTGGCGCAATGGCTGTTAAACCATAAAAAAATACCGGGTTTGGAAGATGCGACTATAATCAAAAGGGAAGCCGCTCTGGGACATCATCGGTTTGATTTTTTGCTGGACCAAGGGGCAAAGCATTATTATTTGGAAGTTAAATCCTGCACGCTGGTAAGCGGCAAGGTAGCCATGTTTCCTGATGCCATTACCACCAGGGGCAAGCAGCATCTCCTGGCCTTGGCAGATTTGCATGACCGCCACAACCAAGGCGGTGTTCTTTTTATCATCCATCATCCTCAGCCTGATTTTTTCCTGCCTGATTACCATACGGATCTGGCCTTTGCGCAGACCTTGATAAAAGTAAAAGATAGAATTGAAACCAAAGCAGTTGCAGTTAAATGGCAACAAGACTTGACCTTTGATTTAGTCCCTAAACACATCATTATTCCTTGGGGCGTAATAGGAAAGGAAGCTCAGGACAAAGGTGCCTATCTGCTGATTTTAAAAAACAAACACCACCAGCAAATTGAGATCAGCGCACTGGGCAAAATCGATTTCCCGCCGGGGTATTATATTTATGTGGGGTCGGCCCGCGTCAATCTCACCAGCAGAGTAGAACGGCACAAACGCTTGCGCAAACGTTTCCATTGGCATATCGATTATTTTCGCGCCAAGGTGGAGGTGGTCGATGCACTGGCCATACGCAGCAGTGACGACTTGGAATGTTTCTTGGCTGAGGGTGTGAAGGCTATGAGCCAATGGCAGATTAAACGTTTTGGATCATCCGATTGCTGCTGCGAAAGTCATTTGTTCGGGTTTGTCGATAATCCCCTGAATCACGCGGGTTTTCAACACTGGCTGCTGACCATGCGCATGGACCGGGTGGTAGACCATGTGCAAAAATAGAATCCTTTCATCCCCGGGGGCAGTTCCCTTGAAAAGTGAAACGGGAAAATGTTGATGGATTCTTTTCTTATCAAATTCTATCGGATTTGTAGAGCAGACCCGCGGCTGGCCGAAGGGAATTTGATGATCCCTTATTCGGCTTTGTGATATACTTTGATAAATATCTTGAATGAAGGCAGAGCATGAAAAAACGATTCGGAATAATTTTAATTTCAACCGTATTTTTTTTCCCTCTTCTTTTACACGCCAAGCCTGGTCCGGAATGGCAACTTGCTATTAACAATCAGTGGGAAAAAGTCCTCCGCCATCTTGAACATGGCGGGGACATCCATCAAACCGATTCGCAAGGCCGCACGTTGCTCATGTTTTGCGCTCAATACAATTATCCTACAGTCTTAAAAAAACTCATTGCAATGGGTATAAATGTCCAACAAAAAGACCATGAAGGCCTTGAAGCCTTGGACTATGCTGTGAAAAAAGGGCAATACGAACAGGCTTATTATTTGATTAAAGCGGGCAAGGGTTTGCAATACAGACCTAGGCGCGGCGGTGATCTAATGCATTTTGCCTTGGCTTGGAATGATATTGATACAGCGCTAACTTTGATAGCCAGTGGGGCGGTTCCCTTACAAAGTGATTACCCCAAATTGGATAAGCTTTTGATCGAAGCGGTGGAGCGCCCCTTGACCCAAGCCGTGAGTGTTCTGTTAGTCTATAATATAAATGTTAATGTACGGAATAAAAGCTTCATGACGCCTTTAATGGTTGCTGCTCAAAAAGGGTCGTTGATTATGACCGAAGGGCTGATTGCAGCAGGCGCCCAAGTGGAAGCGGCCGATCGTGAGGGCCGAACCGCTTTGCGTTTTGCCTTGGCAGGGCGCAATCAAAAGTCGGAATTGCGCCTGCGGGATCCACTTCAGGAATTATTTAACGAAAAGGATAATGCCGATTATCATGGCGTAAGCAGAACCCTTCGCCGGGCCGGGGCCAAGGTTGATCAGCCGATGATAGATCATTTGCTGGAACAAGAAGAAAAAGACGGGTCTTTTTGGAAATATTACATCCGCAGTCAATTGTTTTATTGGGAAATTATTCTTTATTATTTAGGTGTGGTACTGACTTTTGTACTGCTTTATCGCCAATTTAACCTTTGGGTGGACCGGGGCGTGATCACCGTGGCGGTGGTCGTGGGGTTGATCACTACGGTGGGGTTGTTGGGCAACCATTTCCCGGAAATGCAGTTCTTTTTAACTGAATCCAAAGTCGGCAATGTACTTTTTGCCATGTTGCGTGCCATTGTGATTACGGCTTTTGCCCTGAGCATTATTTATCTGCTCTGGCAGCTTTTGGATACCTCGACCGATCATTATGAGTGTGTAGTGGTGGAAGATCATTCCTGCTGCCCCCATTGTGGCCGGCCCGTTACTTTTGATAACCGCCACAAGGGATTTTGCCCCTTTTGTAAACAACGTTTTAACAACGGCGAGGATACCTAAAACGCCGGTAGGTGAAGGGACTTGATTAGTTTTCGGGATAGGGGAAGATCATGATAGGTCATCTTAACCATTTCGCAGTGGAAAGTAGGAAGCCATGAATTGTTCACTTAAAACACGGCAGGCTTGGATTGATCAATTGCAAAGCACCACCTACGACCTGGCCATCATGGGCGGTGGTATTACGGGAGCCGGCATTGCCATGCAGGCTGCCCGTTTGGGACTGAAAGTGCTGCTGGTAGAAAAAAACGATTTTGCCTCGGGCACCAGCAGTCAATCTTCCAAACTGGTCCACGGCGGGCTTCGCTACCTGCAGCATTATGATTTTGGGTTGGTGCATACAGCCTTAAAAGAACGCTATTATTTGTTGAAAAATGCTCCGCATATTGTCCACCGTCTGCCTTTCGTATTGCCCATTTATAAGGATTCACCGGATGGATATTTGAAATTACAGCTGGGGCTTAATTTTTATGACCTCCTTTGTGGCCTTCATCCTATTGGCCGTCATCACATGTTGTCAAAGAACAAGCTGGAGTCCAAATTACCGGGGCTGAAGCAGGAAGGGTTGAAATCAGCCGCCAATTATTATGACGCCCAAGGTGATGACTGCCGGTTGGTGCTGGCCTCGCTCTGGACAGCAGTGCAACACCAAGCGCATATTCTTAACTACTTTGAAATCAATAAAATTAATATACAACAGCATAAGGTTCAAAATATGATCGGACAGGATAAATTGTCTAAAAAGAGCTATATCATTAATGCCCATGTTTTTGTTAATGCTACCGGTGCATGGAGCGATCAGGTCCGTCAGTTAACCTCAGATCAGGTGATTGTCCCGAGGGTACGCAATACCAAAGGTGTTCATGTGATTATACCGCGATCAAAACTCCCCATCCGGGAAGCGGTGATGGTTTTTTCAGCCATTGACGGCCGGGCCATGTTTGCTATTCCATGGGAAAAGATGACTTTGCTGGGCACCACTGATGATGACTACCACCAAGTCATTGACGACGTGCACGCCACCAGTAGGGAAATTGACTATCTGTTGAAATCCTTTAACGCCGCTTTTCCTGCTGCCGGTTTAACGACGAGCGATATTATCAGCACAATGGCCGGCTTGCGTCCCTTGGTCTTGAAAAAAAGTGTTCATGCCTCGGAAGTTAGCAGGGAACATGAGCTGTTTGAGGATCCCGGGGATTTATTTAATATCATTGGCGGAAAACTAACCACTTATATCAAAATGGCTGATGACCTGATGAAAAAAGTCCATAAGAAATTCGCTCGGCTTAATGGCCATTATCGGTTGCCCCCCTTGGCGCCCATGGCAGGGTCGCAGGGAGACTTGCAGGAAGTGGAATCGCATTTGCAGGCCACGACCAACTGGGAGCAGCCGTTGATAGAAGCCCTGGTACGACGTTATGGCACTCAGACCAAGGAAATTGCAGCCTTGGTTGCCGGGAATGAACGGCTCGGCCAGTTGCTGCACCCTGGCGGAGCAGTGATTCTGGCGGAGGTAGATTATACGGTAGCAAACGAAATGGTCGTATCGGCAGCCGATTTTATTATGCGCCGTACGCGGCTATTTTATCTGGACAAACAACACGGGCGGGAAGTGGCGAAACAGGTGGTGGATAGGATGGCGGAACTTCTTGCTTGGCCGGAAGAAGAAAAGCTCAGACAGATGGATGAGGTCGTTTATTTCTGTCAGCAAAACGACCACTATCGCTTATAGAAACGCCCTGCCGTATGGTCTTGACACTGCAGGGCGCATCGTGGTAACCCGGTCGGTAAAATATTATTAAGGTGCAATAGCTCAAACTTGATCTGACAAGCACTGTCAGCACATTTGAGAAAACCATGCGACGGCAGGCTGAGCTATTTATGTTGCTTATTTATTTGTTAGGTCTATTTCGAAAGAAGGCGGCCGGAGGAGGGCAGCCTTAGTTTGCGGAAAGGTAAAAAAATAGTCCTTTTCGCAGATACTTTCTGCATAGACCTAACGGGGTAGTTTTCAAAAAAAAAAGATAAGTCTTGAGACATAATGCCTTTACCCGCCCCGCGATCATGCCGATCTGACCATGATGGTGCGATTAAGTTTGGATGATTACACGTAAGGGTTGATGAATTTGCCCCAGTTCAATTCCGGAAATTTTACTCCTCTTCGCTTAACTCGTTCACAATACAGTCAAGATCACTCAATTGCCTGAGGGTCATAGGCTCCAGTGCCAACCCGAATTGAAAACAATTTTTGTCTTCATCCCATTGTTTCCATTGTACTTTGCCACGTCCTTTGATCTTGGAAAAGGGATTGGGCAAGTCCAAGTCAAAATCCAGATGTTCCTCATTGATCATCCCAAACGCCAGCGGCAGGGAAAGCTTCATACCATTAATGCTCAGATCCTTGACCCGGCCTTTGGTAGCGACTTTGTCCCTCAGGGTCTGATCGTCAATGGACACATTAATCGGCAAATCCACTTTAACGCGTTTTTCCAACTTGTTCGGTCCTTTCATTACTGTGCCTCCTTTTTTTTCGGTTGGCTCTTCAAAGTTGAGGAATGCAAGTAATATTCCAAGGCTTCACGCACCACAAAACTAAAACTCCGACGTTTTTTGTCGGAAATGCTCTTTAATTTGTTTACCAACTCGGAATCCTGATCGGAAAGATAAAAGTTAACGATCATGGTTCACCTCCTATAGAATAATATAATATATAAAATTATAATATATGTCAACTGACAAATGTTAAAAATAACTAAATAACAGACCGGAATTTAGACGGAGGCAACCAAAGCCTTCACTCATGGTTAAAAATGCTTGCGCCAAGCCGTAATTGTAGGGATACGTCACTTGTTTTTCGAAGAGGAAAGCCGTGTCCCTACAGAGGTCAACACCGCCCTGGTTGAACCGTTGGGCCTGCAGGTAAATGGATCTATGAAGCCCTTGTCTGAAACGGCTTTTTGCTTTACTTTTGGCCTGAAAATCGTATAATTCTGATAATTTTCACTTGTGAAGGGAGTTTTGAACCAATGTCAGGACATTCCAAATGGGCGACGATCAGGCGGTCTAAAGCAGCCGTGGATGCCAAAAAAGGAAAGGCCTTTACTAAGGTTACCAAGGAAATAATTCAAGCTGCCAAGCAAGGCGGTGGCAATCCCGATATGAATCCCCGGTTGCGAAGCGCTGTTTTGGCAGCCAAAGCCGTCAATATGCCGGCGGATAATGTCAAACGAGCCATCATGAAGGGGACAGGGGAACTTGCCGGCGAAAGTTACGAAGATATCATTTACGAAGGTTATGCCCCTGGTGGAGTGGCTGTCATGATCGAGACGACTACGGACAATAAGAATCGGACAGCATCCGAAATCAGATCCATTTTCAATAAACGCAACGGCAGCATGGGCGAACCGGGAAGTGTTGCCTGGATGTTCGAAAAAAAAGGACAGATTGTCATTAAAAAAGAAGCCATCAATGAGGATGAACTGATGAATCTGGCGCTGGAAGCCGGAGCTGAAGACATTCAAAATGATGAGGAAAACTTTACGGTGGTCACAGAGCCTTCGGATTTCGAAGCTGTTTACGAAGCAGTGAAAGCCAAGGTGGAAGCAGAATCGGCGGAAGTTACTATGGTGCCCAAAAATACGGTTAACGTCGACGACGTCAAAATTGCCGAACAGTTGATGAAATTTATGGATGCGGTTGAAGACCAGGATGATGTTCAAAATGTCCATTCCAATTTTGACATCCCCGATGAAGTGATGCAGCAACTGCAGGAAAGTCAAAATTAAACCGGGTATAAAACCAACAACCAGGTTGGCCTGTCCTTCGATAATTTATATGGCGAAAAGGCCGTTTTAGATTAAGCAGATTAATAAAAAATGTTTCAGTAGGGTATAGGCTATTTGTCCGGCACATGGGGGATGCCTGTACCCTACTTGCTATCCGCGCAAAGGGTTGGAGCAATGGCAGAATCAAAAGATGAATCACAATGGCAAATGATCAGTAAAATCATGCCCGAGGCCAAGGAGCTGGAAAAAGAACTGCGTTCCGATTTGTATGGCCTGGTCCGGCGCACCATTCTTAAAGAAAAAGAACTGGCAGCAGAGGCTACGGCGATTTACCGACCTGACCGGCCGGAAGAATTAACTCAATTGATTAACCAATTGCCTTATTTTACCGAAGACGAGATTGCCCGTGCGATTGGTGAATTACAATTGTCCCAGGAAGAAGAAGAGTTGGAAGCTTCCCACTGGGTATTCAACCATCAAGCTACCCGTGGCGAGATGATGAGCGGTGAAACCCTGATAGCTTTCAAATTGGTGCGTCTATATGAATATGCTTATCTTCTTATCTGTGACGGGAATTATCCCGAGGTGGTCCAAGCCTTTGACCGCGCTTTTGGCCGTCCCTATGCTGCTTTTTCAGAAAAAGCGCTTTTTATAGATGACCATCACTGGAGTGCTTGGGCGTGGTTTACCCATCCTGATGATATGGTTAACCAGCAGAACAAAGTCAAGTTCACTGAGCTTTGGAAGGAAAACGGCTAACCGATGACCTGGGCTAAAGAGATAAAAAAGCCGCTTTATATAGCCATGGTAATAGTGGCGGCCGGATTAGCTTTATTGGCTTTCAACTGGCATCATAAGGACGGCAAGATAATCTGGGGAATGGGTTGCTTAACCATGGGGCTGGCGGGTATGGTCCAGCTGTTGGTATTTTACCGCGATCCGCACCGCCATAGTTCCGCGCCAGCAGATAATATTCTCTCGCCGGCTGACGGTCAGGTGGTGGCGGTGGAACTAACCGAGGAGCCTCGGCATATTCAGGGAAAAGCATGGCGCATTGCCATCTTCATGCATATCGGCAATGTGCATATCCAGCGTATGCCAATAGAGGCCCGTTTTCTTTGGCAAAAACACTACCCAGGCAAATACCTTCCGGCTTTTGATCAGCGGGCCGCCAAAATGAATGAGCAGCGTATTTATGCCTTTGAAAAAAACGGGATCAAACTGACCCTGATCCAAATTGCAGGCTTATTGGCACGGCGTACGTTGTGCTGGCTGCCCAACGAGCCCCATCAAGTGATGCGCAATACCAAGATCGGCATGATTACCCTTGGGTCGGAGATCGATTTATATTTGCCGGTACAGACCAAGTTGACGGTTAAAAGAGGAGACAAGGTCAGCGCCGGCCAAACCGTACTGGGGAATTGGTCTGATGGCAACTAACCAAAAGCTGCTGAAAAACAGCGCCTATATCCTGCCAAATATGATGACCGCCTTTAATCTGGTCTGCGGCCTTCTGGCTATTATCATTGCCCTGGAAATATTTGGCGATCCCCAACCCGGCTCCAAATATTTTTTATCTGCCTGGTTGATCATTGCTGCCATGGTCTTTGATTTTCTTGACGGCAAGGTGGCGCGCTGGACACATACGGAAAGCCATTTTGGCGTAAAGATTGATTCATTGACGGATTTTGTCTCCTTTGGCATGGCGCCGGTGATTATAGCTTATGTCACGGTTTTACAGCCTACCGTGAATTGGCTCCGTCTGCTGGCCGTTGGATTGTTTTTGATGGCCGGCGCTTGGCGTCTGGCCCGGTTTAACTGTGAAGCTGTTCAGGATCATGAACACAACTATACTCACTTCACCGGTCTGCCAATACCGGCCGCTGCGGTGTTTATCTGTACCCTTGTGCTGGTCGACAAGGATCATGCCCAAAGTATCGCGCCCGCCTTGATTGGGCGCTCTTTTTCGTCCATTTCACCCGAGCTGGGCAGTGCCTTTTTTGCTTGTCTCATGATAGGATTGGCGTTTTTAATGGTGAGCCGAATTCCTTTTCCAGCTTTTAAACGAGTCAATCGGCGGAATTTCATGATTTTGGCGGGGGTAATACTATTTTTTGCCGTGTTGTCGCTGTTGCTGCCGCTTGAAAATATTGTATTTTTAATTATGCTGCTTTATGTATTTATAGGGTTGTTTCAATATTTCCTGGAACGGACAATTCAACAATATTTAAGGCAAAAACGATCATAAATGACCTTGATGACCTGAGGACCCTGCTGCAAAACATAAACGATCAGGACAAGGTATTTTTTTAAAGGGAGCTGGATATGACAATAGAAAACAGTGAGGCCACCATCACCTTGGGGAGTAAAAGTCTGATGGTCCCCAAAGGTACTACATATGGGGATGCTTTAAAACAACTTGATTCCTCAGCCTATGCAACTGCCTTGGCATTAAAAGTTAACGGTCAGGACGTAGATTTATTCAGCACGATCAAGGAAGATAGGGCTGAGGTGCAAGTGTTGGATTTTGCGAGTCAGGAGGGAAAACGTATTTTTTGGCATTCCACGGCGCATTTGATGGCAGCTGCAGTGAAAGCCCTTTATCCTGAAACCAAGGTAACCATCGGACCTTCTATCAAGGAAGGTTTTTATTATGACTTTGACAGAGAAGAGAAGTTTGTGCCTGAGGATTTGGCACGCATCGAAGTTAAGATGAAGGAATTGGTCAAGGAAAAGCATAAAATCAAGCGTCATGAAATAAGCCGCCAGCAGGCCCGGGAAAAGTTTGCGGCCATGGGGGAGACTTATAAGGTGGAACTTATTGACGCTCTTGAGGATGAAACGGTATCGCTTTATGAATTAGGCGATTTCGTGGATCTGTGCCGCGGTCCTCATGTGCCGCAGACAGGCGTGCTCAAAGCCTTTAAACTGCTCTCTATTGCGGGGGCCTATTGGCGTGGCGATGAACACAATAAAATGCTACAGCGTATATATGGTACCAGCTTTGACAAAGCCCAAGCTTTGGAGGAACACCTGACCCGTTTGGAAGAAGCCAAAAAGAGGGATCATCGCAAGCTGGGAACGGCCTTGGATTTGTTTTCTCTTCAGGAAGAAGCAGGCGGCGGACTGGTTTATTGGCATCCCAAGGGTGCTTTGATCAGGAAGATCATGGAAGATTTTTGGCGAAATGAGCATTTGAACAACGGCTATGATTTGTTGAATACACCTCATATAGGCCGTGCGACGCTTTGGGAGACATCGGGGCATTTGTCTTTTTACAAAGATTCTATGTATACCGCTATGAAAATAGATGACCAGGATTACTATATCAAACCTATGAATTGTCCTTTTCATATCAACATTTATAAAAATGGGTTAAAAAGTTACAAGCAACTGCCGCTGCGTTGGGCGGAACTGGGAACGGTTTATCGGTATGAAAAATCCGGCGTATTGCACGGCTTGTTCCGTGTGCGCGGGTTTACTCAGGATGATGCCCATATTTTCTGCACCAGGGAACAATTGGAAGGGGAAATTGAAGAAGTACTGCGGTTTGTACTCTTTGTTTTAAAAACTTTCGGATTTGAAGAATTTGAAATTTATTTGTCCACCAAACCAGCAAAGGACACCGTGGGGGATGACGAGATCTGGGAAGAGGCCACAGCTGCTTTGAAAAGGGCGTTGGAGGTTTCCGGACTAGCATATGGCGTGGACGACGGTGGCGGCGCTTTTTATGGTCCCAAAATAGATATCAAAATAAAGGATTGTCTGGACCGTACCTGGCAATGTTCCACGATTCAAGTGGATTTCAACGAACCTGCCCGGTTTGACATGAGTTATATTGGCGCCGATGGGATGACACACCGGCCGATTATGATACACCGGGCATTAATGGGTTCGTTAGAAAGATTTTTTGGAATCCTAATCGAACATTATGGTGGTGCCTTTCCAGTATGGCTGGCGCCGGTCCAAGCCCGGGTCATGACCATTGCCGATAGGCACCATGATGCAGCGCTGAAAATTCAGCAGGAATTGAAATCTGCAGGTTTACGTGTGGACAGTGATCTAAGGAGCGAGAAAATAAACTCTAAAATCAGGGACGCGCAATTGGAGAAAATCCCTTATATGTTAGTTATAGGGGATAAGGAAATGGAGAGCCACACCGCTGCCGTACGCCTGCGTACCGGTCAGAATTTGGGCGCCATGGCCATGGATAGCCTTATCAGCCGCATTAAAGATGTGATGGATGCCAAATCAACAGCGCTATGATAATAAAAACACGGAAAAGGTCCCTGGTTAAGGGGCCTTTTTTATTGAAAATATAACGTCGGATAATACATATTATGTTAACTATTATAATTAACCAATAAGGCTACACTTAACTTAATGATCAAATATCATGCCCGCCAAAATGGTGATAATCACGGCACAAATAAAAAGTAATAGTTTAAATAACTTAACCAGATTAAGCTTCATCGGTATTTCCTATTTTGGAATTCTTGGTGGATGAAAGTGCTGTCTTGATTTTAACATGGTTAAAGCTGTAAACATACACTTGGTTTTACATGAGTGTTTTTTCAGTTTCCCCGGCGGTGATTGGATATCAGTCTTGGTTTGGTATTTTTATTGGACGGTTTGCAAGGATTCCAATTCTTTGACTTTATCCTTGGCTCTGGCCAGATTCTTTTTAGCCTTGTCGTGGTGAGGCTCCAGCATCAGTACATAGGTCCAATTGGCAATGGCATCGACCAAGCGGTTATTAACATAATTTTGTACGCCGCTTTTATATAAGGCTTCGGCTAAGGTTTCGATTTGTTCCCGGTTGGTGGTCAGGGCCGAGTTGGCGGTACTATTGTCACTATCCAAGCTCAGGACCCGGCGCCAGCATTTAACAGCTTCCGGTTTTTCATCGCCAACCCACAAGGTATTGGCCTGGTCTAAAAGATCTTTGATTTCTTCTTTGAGTTTTTGATTGGTTCTGTTGAGATAGCTTATAACCTGTTGATTGCGAGGATCCTTTCTTAATATACGTTTCCATGCGGAAATCGCGTCTTGATAGCGGCCATTATTTAAATTGTACAAACCGGTTTTGAAATCCTTGGCAACTTCTTTATTTCCTTTGAACAAAACTTGTTCTTTGACCAATTGTGCATTAGTTTTATCCAACCAAAAAGTCACCTTTTTATTATGGCCGTCGATTTCCTTGGCTTTATTGAATTCGATCAAAGCGGTGATATATTCATGTTTTTTGTAGGCGCTCTTCCCTGTATGGATGAAGGAGGCTATCTGGACTTCCCTCCTCTTTACCCTGGCGTGATTTAATTTATTTTGAATATCCCGGCGATCCGGGGCCAAGACCATGGCTTTTTCATAATTGACGATGGCTTTGTCATAATCGTGATTGCGCTGGCTGGAATTACCCTTTTCTAGATAATTGTTGACGACATTATTTTGCTTGTTTTTCAATTGTTTTTCCAAACGACGAATGATTTTTTCTTCATCGGCCATATTTTGACCAAATGGCAAAGTAATGGAAAAGCGATGAACATCTCCTAAATCGCCAAAGGGCGTATAACTATAGTCCAATTTATAGTCCGAGATTTCAGCGCCTAATCCAAAGCTGAAGCTGGACCAGAGTCCTAAATCATTGCCGAATTGAGAATATTTATATCCGGCGCGCAAATAAAGCGTATCTTCAAGAGTATATTCCGCACCGAGACTAAAGATTAATTCCTGCTGGTAAGGTTTTTGAATTGCAAATGAGCAAAGCAGGTTGTCATCCCAGAACCGGTAAGATGCGCCCAGGCTCAGCGTCATGGGTAACCAATATGCCGTAGTAATGAATTTAACTGGTAGCCCCAAATTTTTTAAAGTGGCGCCTAAAGTCAGATTATCTACCATGAAATCACTTATCACATAACCCATATCCACGGCGCCACTCCAGGAAGTAAATTCATCTATACGTTGATAAATTCCTTTCAGGCCGACTCCCAAACCTTGCCCGGCTTGAAAGCGATATGCCCAGGCTGCGGTAAAATAGATGTCATAAACTCCAAAGGTGGTAGGGATATCATTTAAACTAGTTAATTTTTCCAAAGAGTTAATATAAGAAAAATAAGTGTTGAATCCAACAGCTTGGTCCTGACCGAGCGGCAGGCTGAAGGTTAAATACTCATTTCGTAATCCTTGGATGTATTCTGTATGGGTTACCATCAATTCCAATGTTCTTTGCCGGGTTAAAGCAGCGGGATTCCAGAATACCATGTTGGATCCTTGCGGCACAGCCACAAAGGCACCGGCCATAGCTGTTGCTCTGGCACCCATACCTTCATTGAGAAACACCGCGCCCACAGCCTCATCATCCGCCAGGACCATGGGCCCAGAAGCGGTCGACAGGAAAATGACAAGGCAGAAAATGGAAAGAAAAGGTCTTCTCATGGCTTCCCTACTTGATGACTGCGAATTGTTTAACAATTTTATTAGTGCCCAGTGAGGACTCTGCCACTAACTCATAAAAATACAAACCGCTGGCAAAATTGGAGATGTCGACAGACAAGGTGTTTCCATCCATGCCCCCCCAAGCGGTCGGCACTACAACTTGTCTGACTTCCTTGCCTAGGCGGTTATAAATTATTACCGTGACCTTGGCATCTACCGACAGGCGATAGGTGATATTGATCACATTACTGTTTACGGCTGGATTGGGATAGGTTTTAAGGTCGTTAATGGTCACCGATCTGGCCATGGTAAAGTGACGTACATCGGATAAGGGACTCCAGGATAGCCCGTCAAAAAAAGCCACCCGCCAACTATATTGGGCAGAGGAAGCCAGCGTTATGGATGAGGGGATGGTAAACGCGGCCGTACTATTGGATTGATAGTAGGCGGCGTCCCAGCCGTCAGGCGCAAGGTGCTGGTCGAAGCTGTGCAATACCGTGGCGAATGCATTGTCGCTGAGCTCCACCTTGGCGGTCATGGTGTTGCCGCCTTCGCTGGTGACCTTAAATTTAAAGGTGATTCGACTGTTGGGAGCGGAATAATTGTCGAGCGGCGAGAGCAATTCCGGCTTGAAGGGCGGCGTCATAACCGTGAAGGTACTGATGTCGGAAAAAACACTCCAATTATCATTGTCAATATCATAAACGCGCACACGCCAAGCATAGTCCATACCGGAAATCAGCATGTTCTCCGGGGGGATGGTTAAAACTGCGGTTTCACCGGAAGCATATGTGGTTTGAGTCCATCCTACCCCGCTATCGGATTTAAACACCAGCAAGGTCTGAAAGTTATTGGAGCTCAGTTCCAATTCATATTTCAATAAACCTGAGGTGGGGCTGGCGGTTTCGAACTGCAGGGTAGGAACCTTGCTGGTTACTATGGTACTGGTAGGAGGTGACAAAATTTGCGGCGGCACAGGTAGTGGAACAGTAGTAAACGTGATGATGGTGGAATCACGGCTTTGCTGCAAATAATCATATACTGTGGCACGGCAATAATAAGTCACCCCAGGGATCAAGGCATCCAAGTTAGGAGCTTCATTCAATACCTGACAAGTGGCCGTGATACCTGCAGCCGCCCCTTGTGGCACATAAAGGCTATGATCCCAGCCACTGTACGTAGATTGAAATAGCTGGGCATTGGCAAGGGTTGGTTCCTGGGAAATTAAAAGCTGGCAGGTCATGGTGTCTCCTTCTCCATCGGCCATGACAATTTTAAAAGCCGGTGTTTTGCTCACATCCACATTGCTGTCTGAGGGCTCAATAATCATGGGCACCAAAGGCTTATTATTGACGATGGCCGTGGTAAATTTGAAATGAACCGGGGCATCGACCCACGTCTGGCCGTTATCAGCAGTAACGGAAATGCTCCAATAATAAGGTGTCGTAGGATCCAAAGATATGGGCAATGCATAAGTAGCGGTTTCATCGGAGGTATAATAAGCTCTTCCTCCCCAGCCGCCGTCATCCGGAGCCAATTGGGTGGAGCCGTAGTCAATGGTGCTGAAAGCCGGTGATTTACTAATAATGCATTGATATCTTAGAAACTTGCATCCAGTCGTATCGTGGGCACTAAACTGCAGAGTTGGTGATAATCCAACGGTGGCCTGATCGGCCGGAGAAAGCTGCGATGGCGCATCAGGAAGTGGAAGGGCATCCAAAACAGCGCTGGTTCCGTTATCGCCGTCGCGGGCACCATCCGACCCCCCTGTTCCACCGGATATGGAGATGACAGCCCCAGCATCCGTTAAGGTTTGGCGCTTGAATATTTTAAGACGGCCTCCGCCACCACCACCCGCGGCATACCAATTTGTATTGGCCCCTCCGCCGGGGCCACCTTTTAAATTTAATAGCGCTCCAGACTGGAGCTCGGTGTTTATTCCATCCAGGAGAATACAACCTCCCGAGCCGCCGCCTACGGTAGCCGAGGACTTTTGATAACCACTGACATTGAGTACAGCCGTACTGCCTATGGCCAAGTCCATGGCATCCAATCTTAATCCAGCCCCACCATAGCCTGTAAAGGAGGTCCCATTGCCTGCATTCCATCCGTAAGACCCTTCCAGGGCTTGGTAGACATCATCATAGGTGCTGCCACCTGCGCCGGCATACCAATAATGGTAGGTATAGTAGTCTCCCCTGCCTCCATTTCCTCCAAAACCGCCGCCGCCGCCGCCGCCCGAGTGGCTACTGGGGCCGTGCCCTTTCCCACTGTCGTTGTGACCTGTGCCTTCCCCGTTAATGGTTCCATCAATGATAATAACAGGTGCAATTAAATCAAGCTGTCCATTGTTGGCTCCACCCCCGTCATAAGGGGCAATATTAATTGTCCCGCCATCTTTGACATAAATAGTGACACGTCTGTAAACCGTTCGGCTTAAGGTAATACTCTCCCCTGGTTCGACAATTAAAAGATCACTAGTATTGATTAAGGCCATGGCCGGAAGCCGAATCAGGCTGAACGCTGTAAGCAGTGTAAAAAATAATGTTTTTTTCATGTCAGCGTTTCCTTTAGCACATAACCTGCAACACGGTCCAGTGGCAATAGGTACGGTTTAAGTAACGAAGAATTAAGGACACATTTAAAGAACAATTCACGACCTTTACCTACAAAGAGTGCTGCGATTTTAAAGGAAGAGTATTTGGATTTTATAAAATTTGATAAAAAGGTAGGTGAAAAACAGGAAAGATATTTTTGCAAATACTTACCATTAGACTCATCCATAAGCACACCATGCTCCCAGGTTAATGGAAAAATCTAAATCCAGTATAGCATAAAGGTGCATGGCGTTGTTAGAAAATAAACCGTTGTGGTAAGGTGACCGGGCTAAAAAGAAAACCTAAATATTAAAATAAAATTGATACTCGTAACAGTAAATGAATACACCCGGTGGAAGCGTGGCTGATAAGGAATTATAAGGAAGGCTTTAATTGGCGGTCGATTTCATGAGCAGCTGTGCGGCCTGCCCCCATGGCCAGGATGACCGTGGCCGCACCACTAACAATATCCCCGCCGGCAAAAACATTGGGCAGACTGGTTCGGCCATTTTCGTCAGTTTCAATATAACCACGGGCATTGACTTTCAAGCCCGGTGTGGTTTGGGCTACGATGGGATTGGCTTGGGTGCCAATGGCAATAATAACAGAATCGACATTCAATGAAAATTCACTGTTTTCCACCACATGGGGACGACGCCGGCCGCTGGCATCGGGCTCGCCAAGGGCCATTTTCATACATTTCACCTGTTGCACTTGCCCGGATGCATTACCCGAGTAAGCCACCGGTGTGGTCAGAAAATGAAAGTCAATCCCCTCTTCCCGGGCATGGTTCACTTCCTCGATGCGCGCCGGCATTTCCACTTCGGTTCGACGGTATAGAAGCATGACTTTTTCCACCTCGGGGAATCGCAAAGCGCAACGCGCCGCATCCATGGCCGTATTACCTCCGCCGATGACGGCCACGCACTTGCCTAACCTGATGGGCGTGGCAGACTGGGGATTATAGGCTTCCATAAGGTTGATCCTGGTCAGGAATTCATTAGCGGAATAAACATAATTCAAGTCTTCACCGGGCAAGTCCATGAATTGTGGGAATCCAGCGCCGCTGGCAATATACACGGCTTTAAAGCCATCGCGATTAATCAAGTCAGGAATACTTTTGAATTTGCCGATGAGCGCGTTTTTTTCAAAACGCACGCCCAGAACCTGCAAAGTCTCGATTTCAGGTTTAACTACCGTGCTTTTTGGAAGGCGGAACTCAGGAATGCCATAGGAAAGCACGCCGCCCAGTTCATGCAAAGCTTCATAAAGTGTTACTTGATAGCCCAGTTTTCTAAGTTCCCCTGCACAGGTTAATCCGGAAGGACCACTGCCAATGACCGCCACCTTTTCTTCACGTTCAACAATACGGCATTCGGTTTCCAGACATTCCTTAATGGCATGATCGCCGACAAAGCGTTCCAAAGCACCAATGGCAATGGCGGCACCTTTTTTTTCCAATACACATTGCACCTCGCATTGCTTTTCCTGAGGACAGACCCGGCCGCATATGGCCGGCAAAGCATTGTCCTGCTTGATCCGGGCTACGGCTTCATTGGGGTTGCCTTCAGCCAGGGCTTGGATGAAATAAGGAATATTGATATGTACCGGACAGCCGGCAATACAGGTAGGTCGTTTGCATTGCAAGCATCGCTTGGCTTCGGCCATGGCCATGGCCTGATCGTATCCCAGATTGACTTCCTGGAAATTCTTACGCCGCTGGGCGGGGTCTTGAGCCGGCATGACGGGCCGGTTTAAATTAAACGCCATTACTGCCTGGCCTCCATTTTTTGCTTTTCTTCCGCCTTGAACATGGCCAAGCGGCGCATCAAGAGGTCAAAATCAACCTGGTGAGCATCAAATTCAGGGCCATCCACACAGGCAAATTTGGTATGACCGTCGATTTTGCACCGACAGACCCCGCACATCCCCGTGCCGTCGATCATTAGCGGATTGAGGCTGGCCATGGTCCTGATTTTATAAGATCTCGTCAAGTCAGCGACCGCTTTCATCATGATTACCGGGCCAACGGCCAAAACGAAATCCACTGCTTTGTTATCAAGCAGCGGTTTAAGGACATCGGTGACTAATCCTTTATGCCCCCGGCTGCCATCATCAGTGGCGATGAGCAGGTTGTCGCTAATCGACTTGAGCTCATTTTGTAAAATGAGATAGTCAGCGGAACGGGCTCCCAGGATTGCTGTTAAATGGTTTCCGGCCTGTTTCAAGGCCTTGGCAATGGGCAACAGCGGTGCAATACCCACCCCGCCGCCAACAACCGCTACACGGCCATAGGCTTCAATATGGGTGGGATGGCCCAAAGGTCCGGAAATATCCTCGATGTGCTCGTTCACGTCAAGCTGTTCCAAATCCAGGGTGGTGGCACCCACCACCTGGAAGATAATATCAATAGTGCCGTTTTGGTCATGGCTATCCACAATGGTTAAGGGAATCCGTTCCGAATGCTGGGTTGGCCTTATAATAACAAAATTACCTGGCTTGCGTTGCTGGGCAATTTGAGGGGCTTCCAGGCTATAACGCCATACGGAGGGGGCGAGTTTGATTTTTGATTTTATACGAAACATGGTACTCAACCTGTCGTGATTATAATGACTTACCATTAATCCGATGATCTTGGTGGTGGATTAACGGTATAATGTTGAGTTATAGCATTAATTACATCTGAATTCAATCGCTAACTGGTGTAGGTTGAGGAAATAAATAGATATTTATAAAGATACAAAGCTCTTTTCATCATCGGCAATAGGACGAGTTCTGAACCGGCATATGGGGACCTTAACCTATATGGTGAAGATAAAAAATATCCAAACCTTCCCGTCCTGAGGAAAAGACGGCAAGCCGGGCTGACCATCACCAAAGCCATGAAAAATGGCCTTTCAGCAACAAGAACTAACTAGTTGGTTGAGGATTGGTGGTGGTCCAGCTCGTGGGCATTAAGGTCTTAATTTAAAATGACTGGCCGATCCCCCAGGTATACACCGTGTTACCTGGAAGGTCTGTGCGCTGGGCTATATCGAAACGTATGGTCAGGAGTTCTTTGCCGATTAAAAAGGTATGCAGCCGGAAGCCCACTCCGATACTGTTTTTCACATCCCGTTCGTCGATCTTTAAAAGATTGTTGCTCACAATGCCCACATCATCAAAAAAGACCAGATAGAGGTGCTTCATCATTAAAAAATCCAAGGGCCATAAGGAATAGTGAATATTACGTGCCAGGGGAAAACGCAATTCCATATTCAGGGTGACCATTTGACTGCCGATTAATTCTCCCAGATGGAATCCACGGATAGTCAGGGATTCCGGTAAAACACCCAAACCGCCAAACAGGAACAAAGGATGTTGCGGTCCGCTACTGAGTGCGCCCATCAAACGGGTTGCCAAGACCATATAAGGGTCGATGAAACGAAGGTTGAAATAGGTTTGGGAATCCATCTGGATGATTTGATAATTCTCTTCCCCGCCTAAAAAGCGATCCGCCACTAATCCTGATAGATTGTAGCGCCAACCTGTGGCAGGTGCAAAATCCAACCAGGATGTGTGATCGTGAATTAAAGACAACCGCAAGGACGACACCCGTTTGTTAAGCACCATGCTGTCCTGTTCCCTCCTTAAAAATCGCATGGCGTATTCCAGTTCCACACGATCAAAAACAGAAAATGCTTTGGAAAATTGCAGACCGCCGCCGATCTCCTCGTCATTGTATTCTTCCAGCAAAGTGTTGGTTTCCAAATCCATAATGCGGTAATAATTTTTCTGGTAACTTGCCACCAGCGCCATATCGATAGGATAAGAATAATTAGCATAGGTAAGCGTGGTTTGTGCCTGGTAGCCGGGCACAAAGTTACTCATCAGGCTAACCTGGTGGTCGCCCAAATAATCACTGCCAGTAATATAACCGCCCCCCAGCAAACCTTGGGTGCTATCATAGCCGGCCAACAAAAAGAGCAAATCAGGAGTGAATCGAAAATGATAGGGATGGCGGGCTTTAATGAGCTGATCTGTCCGGGCGGGGCTGGAATTGCCGGTGGCCGCCATAGGCCCCGGGGTTATGGCGGCCACCGGCGTGGGCGTTGCCGCCTGAGAAACCAAGGAGGTTTCCAGGGCCAGGTTTAAGGGCGTGGGCATGGAATCAGGATCAGCCATAGTCAACAGACGTATGCCCCATTGCCCGTTTTCATATCCGGTAAAACTCATTTTTTGCAGACTGGTGTTCAGACAAGGTTGAAAGGCACCGCTGACCACATTGGTCAACCTGATGCTGGCCTGACTTCCCCATGGTCTGGCATATAAGTTAAAGATGCCATCTTCATCGGCACTGTAAAAGAGCTTGTGGCCATCGGGGGAAAAAATCGGCTGGATATGATCAGCGGCCGATTGGGTGACCAAAGTCTCTTCACCAGAAACCGGAAACGATAATTTGACCAGTTGCCAATGTCCCCTGCGTTCCGAGCTGTAGACAATGGTCTTTCCATCTGGAGACCAACACGGCGTGGCATCGGCCCAACGGTCGTGGGTATGCGGCGTTAGTTCATGCTTGCCGAAATCCCAGGTATAAATATCAGCTACGCCATTGCTTACCCCGGCCAATAGCAGTTGTTGTCCATCCGGCGACCAAGCTGGCGAAGACATCCCGGCCAAAGGGACAAGCCATCGCCGCAATGTTCTATCGGAGACATTGAGGGTATATAAAAATTGTCGGCCTTGTTCCTGTGCAAAAAAGGCAATCCATTTACTGTCCGGAGACCAAGTCAACGGCCGGCCGTTGGTCACCACTTGTTCAAAAGCATAATCTTTGAGGACATAAGCTGTCTTTCTATCCCCCCGGGGTTTTAAATAAACTTTGACAAATCCATCTTTATTGGAAATAAAGGCTAAATACCGTCCGTCGGGGGACCAGACAGGGCCACTGGAGTTAACCAAACGTCCCTTGGGTAAGGGATCCAATAAGGGACCCGTTTTATCCAGGCTGACACGACCTTCAGTTTGAGCCCAATAGTGCTGATGTAACCAATAAAAAAAATCCCGATTAAATTCCTCCAGCCCCCGCCCGGTGGTTTCCCTTAATATTTGGGAAGTGGATACCTGGTTTTTAAACTTCATAAAGAACGAGGCGACTTTCTCCTGGCCGTAAGTTTGGGACAAGTACTGGATGGCCAATTGCGATTCTTTGTAGGCCAGATAGACATCATCCAAATGAGAAAATCCTTCCAAAAGCATCAACGGGGAGAGTCGTTTATTGATCACCGCGTCTCGTATGATCATCTCATCAATACCATCCCAGCGGCCGGCGGCATAGTCGGCCAGTCCTTCCATCACCCATAAGGGAATCAAATAACCTTTGTATATCCGGAAAGAGCGGATGCCCTCCCCATAGAGCATATCAAACTGCAGGGCATGAATATACTCATGGGTGACCACTTCCTTGAGCAGAAGCGGTGAGGTTGGTGCCGGCAAGGCAATGCGGTTCTTGAAGGGTTCGGTAAAACCTCCGGTACCAATACCAATGATTTGCGGGGTGATGTTGGTTTGCTGGAAATCAATCTGATCGCGATATAAAAATAAGGGTGTTTTTTCCGTAGGAGTATAGCGTAATAACTGCGTATCTTGAAGAAATGCTTCTTCCGCGTAACGACAAACCTCTTCGGCCAGCTTTTCTTCTTCGGGATAATAGTGGATTTCAAAATGATCGGTTTCCAAGACTTGCCAGTTAAAAGCTCGGGTTTGAAGTTTGTTTTTACCAAAAACGGCAGCGGCCAGCATTCCTTGGGCGGAAAGTAAAAACCAAACCAAGCTCATCAACGTCACGATCAAAAGTCGCATGCCGGTTCCAATCTGCGTGATAAAAATAGGCCGGGATTAAGGGTCCTTCCGGCAGTACCTGTCGACAATTTATCCCCTTGGTATAGATCGGCCGCCTTTCCTTTAAAGTGTCGTTAGGCAGGCATGTACGCTTAATATGTCCTTGCAAATGGCCTGCATTTTAATGTGGAAATAAAGTGATAATTAAAATAATGATAGTCTTTCTTTCGTATCAAAATATCTCGTAATGTATAATAATTTGCCGATATTTTATTATTAAAACATGGCCATGAGCAAGCTTTTTTGGTAAGGGACGTTTCTTCAGGATAAATTGGGCCCACTAGTCACGGCTTCGGTACTTCGGAAAATTCCTGAAGAATACGATCAGCTAGACCGCGTTTATCGGCTGCGGTGATGGAATTTAGACTGTTGAGATAATCGATGGCAGGTGCCCCGATGGTCAGCATGCTTCTTTTGACAGAGTAGAATAAAAATTTACGATTTTTAAATACACTCTGAGATGAAAATGGCTGATCCAAGATGGACCAAATAGTTTTGGCCATTAGCCGGCCGTGCCCTAACTCGACTTGATAATCCACTACGGACTGCAGCTCTTTGTTGGTCATCCAGCCGGTGCCGGACAGGAAATAAAGACCGTCTTCCAAGTACGTCAGATGACTGCTGGTGAGCGACGAGGAGGAGAGGATGGCATAGCGGGAGAGGGCCCAAACACGATTAAAAGCAATACGGAACTCATCCAGAGTATTCTCAGGGGCGTAATACTGAATGGTGCGGATTTGTTTGTCATTGCCAGCAGTTTTCCAAGCCAGCGTAATGCTGCCCTTGGCGGCATTACGCCGCAAAGGTTTGCCGCGATGATCTTTTCTAAGGGCGAAGTGTTTGACATTCTTAAGGCCCAGAAAACAACGCTGGTAATCATCCACGGGAATAGTGCCGTGCCGTTTGCCCAGATAATTCTGGTACCAAATAGTCACACGATTGTTTTTTTGTTCAATGATCATGGCCGATTCATCATGATTCATACCGCGCACATCGTAGATGATAATGCGCGAGAAATTTATCTGGTCCGGTGTGGTGGTGCTTTCGGTCCATACCATAGACGGTATGAGCAGACCTGTCAGCAAGAGAATAATGCCCCATACCCTGCCCTGGAGCATAGAGTTGAACCCATCTTTCCAATTCAGCAACAGAACGTGTAGGATTGAGGCCATGCTAACGTAACCGTCTCCTTGCGAAAATATAATAAAATGCCTTGTTTTTTGAAACGTGCCTTGGGCTGCATGGGAGCGTTCCGTGAGAGGATCATTTTGGCGGCAGCCCACTCATTTTCCTTAACACGATTCGCCAGAAGTTAAAAAATGGTTAAGAGTTATAAATTACGCCGGTTGCTGCTGCGCTTGCTTGAGAAAGGCCTCGGTCAACTGGTCAAGATCTCCATCCATGACCCGCTGCACATCACCGATCTCCACATTGGTGCGGTGATCTTTAATTAAATTGTAAGGATGGAAAACATAGGAACGGATCTGACTTCCAAAAGCAATGTCCATTTTCTCACCATACAAATCTTTATTCTGGGCAGCTTTTTCTTCCTGGGCCAAGACATACAACCTGGCTTTTAATACTTTCATGGCATTGGCGCGGTTTTTTATTTGAGAACGGTCTTCCTGACACTGCACGACAATACCTGTGGGCAGATGGGTAATGCGGACAGCGGATTCGGTTTTATTGACATGTTGTCCGCCGGCGCCGGAAGCGCGAAAGACATCAATGCGCAAGTCGTCGTCCTTAATGTCCACGGCTACCTCGTCCTCCACATCGGGAATTACATCCACTGAGGCAAAGGACGTATGCCGCCGTTTGTTGGCGTCGAAGGGAGATATCCTGACCAGCCGATGGACACCTCTCTCCGAACGGAGAAAGCCAAAAGCATAATCTCCAAGAATATTGAGCGTAACCGACTTGATGCCGGCTTCGTCACCCGGTTGATAATCCAATAAAACGACTTTATAGCCTTTGCGTTCTGCCCAGCGTTGGTACATACGCATCAACATCTGAGCCCAATCTTGAGATTCCGTGCCGCCGGCACCGGGGTGAATGGATAAAATGGCCCCGTCACGATCATTAGGTCCGGAGAGCATAAAAGTGAACTCGAACTCTTTTAAAAGACGGTTTAATTTTTGAATGCCTTCATTCAGATCAGTCAACAATTCCTGGTCTTCTCCGGCTTCTTCCAATAATTCCGCCGCAGTGGTGAGATTTTCCAGGTCATGGGACAATTGGGTGAAAAAGGTAAGATCTTTTTTCAGCTTGGCTAAATCGGCATTTAAGGTTTTGGCTTTTTGTTGGTCCGACCATACATTGGGATTAGCAAGGGCGTTTTCAATCTCCTGAGCTCGTTTTTCTTTGCCAGGGACGTCAAAGATACCCCCGCATTTTTTCGATTTTCGTGGACAAGTGGTTGAGTTGTTCGTTGTTCAAAGGTCGACTCCTCTCAGATCGATGGGGTTAAGCTTAATCTTCTGTAAATTCGATGGGCAGGCTTGATTTTTTCACTTCAAAGGCAATGAAAGGATGGGAAGTGCCCGTCGCGGTCGTTGCTTTTGGACTGTTGACATGATAAAACACCATCATTCGATCGGCCTGATTTTCGATGCGTTTTATTTGGATATCGTATCCTCGGCCGGGTTTGGCTCCAATAAAGAGCACCGCCAAGGCATTAGTATTCCAATCCATATTTTCCAAAGGTAAGGGTGTGATTCCCGAAGTATCCCATAATTGCTTGGCTTGCTCGGGCGTGTTGATGGTGAAGTGCTTCAATACCTTGATGGTAGAATCTTCCCCGCTCCATTCGTGATTCTGACGGTATAGCAAAGGCGAATCTGCTTGGGTTTGTACCGGGGCAGAGTTGCGGGAGTCAGCTTGATCCCCGAACGCTACGGCCCGAACCATGGACGAGGGCAGGGTCAGCGTTTCGGAGGCCGAGGGAACGGTAACATTGTTTTTAGCCACCATGTCGCTCTCTTGGCCGAAGTCTTCCCAGGGTTGGGCCAGTTTGGGTACGTTAACAGGCTGTGCAGTTTTAACAGCCGGTTGTGAATTCAAGGCCAGTTTGGCGAAATGAGCGGGATGTTGGAATGGTGTGAACAGCAGCGTGACCAACAATAAAGCTGCCGCGGCTAAACTGGCAAAGGTAAGACTTCCCCAGAGCGGCCAACGCACTTTCACTGCACGGTGATGTTCATTGATTTTTGCCATGACCCGATGATGAAAATCCATGGGGGGCTCCACACATTCAAGATTGCTGCAAACACAATCAATAGTGTGGCACAATACTTCATATTCCTCTTTGCATTTTGCGCATTTAGATAAATGCTCACGGATCTTTAATTCTTCCTGGGTCGACATTTCGTGATCAATGTACTGTGAAAGTAACGCCGAGCAATCATTACAGGTCATGACTAACTCCTTAATATCGGTTCCAAAGCTATTTTTAAAAGTTTTCTTGCCCGTGACAAACGTGATTTTACCGTGCCCAGAGGAATAGCACATATCGTGGCTATTTCATCATAAGCATACCCCTCCAAGTCTCTTAGTACAATGACCTCACGCTCATCGGGCGGTAAATTATCTATAGCCTTTCGGACAATCACAGAAGTCTCACTCTGCGCTGTCTTTTCCATCGGATCCAGACCTTTTTCTTTAATAACCAGCTGCGGTCCGTCACTCTCGTCCTTGGGAGCTTCATTTATGCTCTGGTGCTGGAAATACTTTCTTCTTTTTTGGCTCCTCACCGTATTTTTCCACAGATTTACTGTGATCCGGTGAAGCCATGTCTTAAATTCGGAACGTCCTTCAAAATTCTTTATACCCCTAAAGGCTCTAATAAATGTCGCCTGCGCCAAATCATCAGCTTCGGCTTGATTGCCAGCACTTAGATTATAGGCTAAATTATAAATATAACTGCTGTTCAACTTAACCAGCATCTCAAAAGCCTTGACATCGCCCTTTTTGGCAGCTTCGACAAATTCATGGTCTTTTCTTGTCTTCGTTTGCATTGCATTGACCCCGCTTTATTCTAAGGGTTCTTCATTCAAATAATTTTATCTGCTTGCCAACCGCGCTTGTGATTTGATAAAACTATATTATTCCGCAACCCTTTTGGAGATAGTTGATGATGAAATTAATGCCAACTTGGTTAGTAGGTCTTGTGCTCCTGAGCGCCTGTTCCGGTTTGAGGGTTATTAACCCGCCCAAAAGCATAATGTCCGATTTCCAGCTTACCAGCATAACACCAGACAGCCTCTTTTTTCAAGGTCAACTTAAATTAAAAAACAATAATCCCCTGACCTTGACGATTAAAAAAGTGAAATTAATGGTTGAGATTAATCAAAAGCTGAAGGTGACCAGAGCTTATGAACAGTTACCGGATGTTCTTAGCTTTGATGTTAAACAAGTGGATCTGCCAGTGAAAATAAAACGTGCTATGCTGAACGGACAACATGGTCCGCTGGAAATTCATTGCCAGGCTTGGGTTCTTACACAGAACAAGGAATTTCAAGAGCCGCTGGAACTTGATTATGAAACCACGCTGGAAATGCCGGCGGCCCCGGCCATGACAGCGGGCCAATTGATGATTAACAAAAGCAAGGATAAGCTGGCCCAGGAGATCAACTTTTCAAATTCAAATGCCTATCCCCTGATCTTGTCACGAATTTTGGGACACGTTGAATTTGATCGATTTGATTATGTTGTTCGCAATATTAAAGCACCGCTTGTCATTCCCCCGCAACAGACCAGGTCAGTGCGATTGATCGCAGAGAAACGCAGCCGTATTCCTTCGGTCCAACAAGTTTTGCCGCAAATCGATTTCACTTTTTCCGCCGCTTCAACCAAAATGGTCATACCTTATGAGGGCCAGGCTGTTTCTGCAGATTAGGCTGTTGAAATGATTAAGGATTGGACGACGATGGTTTTGCAGGTTGGGATTTAGTCTGATTGGGTTTTTTAGACGCACTCATATCCTCGAAAATATCCCGGCCGAAATGCCATTTCAAAACCCCCCGAAAAGCTGACTTGGGAACCGCGCCGGAGAAAAGGTCAATACGCCATTCCCGGCGTTCCTTGACCAGCCATATCACGCCCGGCATGGTGAGATAATTGTTCTCCCATACCCACCATTGCTTGAAATAGGCTTCATCACGGATTTTGGATAAATCATTGGTAGGATCAACCCAGAGCTTCCGAGGGTCATCACGTACCGGACCCGTTTTCTCTTCCGGTAAGTCATAGGTTTCGCGGGTAAACACCACGGCATAATTTCCCACGATATAGTATTGCCCCGGCACGAAAAATCCAACTTTATCGGGCAGGATAACTTCACCATCACCTGATTTTTTGGCCATTTTAGCATTGTCCCGGCCATGCATGAGAAAAAATTGATCCTTGATCAACCCGCCCAGGCTGTAGCTGGCTGCAGCTTCATTCTGACCACTGGCTTTTAATTTTACGACCATGGTTTTAAAATTATTTTGGTCAGACCGGCTTAAGAGGTCGGCGGCTTCCTCATAATGCTTGCCCCGGATAAAACGAAAAAAATCTTCTACCGTAAGTGTCGGTTTTTCCAGTTTAGCCGAGGCCGAAGCGGGCAGCCAGAAAGCCAGGATTAACAGTACGGGCAGCGTACAAAGCAGATGTTTTACAGGGTATAAAGTCTTGGCCATTTTATCAGGCTCGGCATGGAGGTGGACCGGCCTCCTGGGCACAAAGAGAAAGAGCATAGCTAGAGCGCCACAATTGCGGTAATAGGAGGAACCGGCTGGTCTTATTTTTGCTCATCGTTACTGGCAGCGCTGGTTTGATTGGTGTTGTAATCATAGGATTGAACTATGCCTTTGGCATTGAACACGATGGTCAAATCAGTGGTGACGGGATGGATGAACAGGCCAAGGCGATAATAGAGATAGGTTACCGAAGGATTGCCCGAATCCAGGCCCACGCGATAGGGAGGCCCTAACTGGGTTTCAATCTCTGCTCGCGTGGTTTGGCCGATAACAATAGACGGCGCCACCTGGGCGGGAATAGGATGACCTAAAGTCACACATCCGTTAAGCATGGAGGCACCCATCCCCATCAAGATTACAGCAATAAACGGCTTCATAATACTATCCTCGTCTTCCCTTTAAAAATCTTTAACAAAGGTCGTATTCTTCAAAGCGGTCGTGGCTTACCCCGCAGATGGGACAGATATTGGGTGCATGCGGCCGAACACTGATATAACCGCAAACCTTGCAACGCCAGGTTTTCAGCTCACTGGGCGGGGTTTCCCGCCTTTCCGGGATTGGTTCCACTTGTTGTTTACCCATAACCACCTCTTGGCTGACATATAATCCGCAAAAACAGGTTCCATATTCATTGATGTCCTGGTCGCGATAGTCACAGGGACAAATTAAATCCACATCCTGGGCATAATCACCCGTCGCCAGCCGGCAGGGACAAAAGGGGTAGCCGTACCGCTCTTCATTGACCAACAAAGATTCGACCAAGGCATCGGTCATGGTTAGATCGGGATTGAGGTAATAACCCCGTTTTTCCACTTTGGATTTTAATTGATCCACCTTTTCTCGCAAGGTCATAATCGTTACTCCTTTTTGTTCAACGCCGCCCTGATTTCTTCGGGTTTGAAGCCCACCACAATGTTGTTTTCACCGAAAACCAGGGTGGGAAAACTCTTTTTGGGATTGTATTTGGCCAGTTCTTCCATGGCGGCCGTCTTGTCGTCCCCTTCCAATTTATCCATAACCACTTGCTCGTATTCTACGCCGAATTCATCCAGATGTTGCTTGGTTTTGCGGCACCAGATGCACGTTGATAAAGAAAAAAACTTGATTTTTTTCATGGCCTCAAGCCTCCTGGCGAGTTAACAACTTTCCTACTCTAGCATTCCCTTTAGGGCAAGTCAATGGCGATAAACTATTGCCTTGTCCTTCAAGATTTGGTTTTGAGATCCTCGCCTTTGGCCTGCTCCAGCATCACCTTAAAGGCTTGGCTCACCTCACCGAAATAAATACTGCGGTGCGGGAAAGGAATCTCGATACCTTTTTCATCAAAAACCTTTTTTAACCGGCGACGATATTCTCTAGCCACTTCCCATTGTTTGATGGGTTTGGTTTTTACTCTGGCTTTGATCACTACCGCTGAATCGCCAAAATCATCGACACCAAACAGCTCCATTTCCGCCAGGATCAAGTCCTTATATTTATCATCCTGACGCATACCTTCCAGCACCTCAACCATAACCTGGGACACATGATCCACATCTTCCTTGTAGGCCACGCCGATATCAAACACATAGGCCGACCAGCCATAGGTCATATTGGAAATGGAGTTGATGGAGCCGTTGGGAAAAATGTGAACCACACCGGCTAAATCACGGAGTATAACTGTGCGCAGGTTAATGGCTTCCACCAATCCCCCGGTGCCGTTGATCACCGCCACATCGCCGATGCGAATCTGGTTTTCGAATATAATAAATAAACCGTTGATTAGATCTTTGACCAGACTCTGGGCACCAAAGCTGACGGCCAGGCCCAGGACTCCGGCGGTGGCTAAAATTGGGCCGATATTGATCCCCAACTGGGAAAGAAGGACCATGAAGGCTGCGCCCCATAAGATGGTATAGGCGGACTTTCTTAGAATGTTCAGCATGGTGCGAACACGTTTTTCCAATTCTTCTTCGGTTTCTTCCATTATTTGCTTGAACATCTTGTTGGTGACGAACATCTCCAAAACTTTCAGGAGATACTTTAAAATGAAATTGAGCACCATAAAAATTAAGAGCACAGCCACGATTTTTGGCCCCGATGAAAATAAAAAATCTACAAAAATCCCACTGTATTTGGAAAAATAATCGCCAATAATGCCCATAATTACTCCTTTTCTAAGGTAAAGGATTTGTTCTTGTCCATCAACTTGAACACCAACTGGTGACGTTCTTGCGGTTCTCTGGCTTCCAGGATGATACGCTTGCAAAAGCGAAGATCATCGAGCGTTAACTTGAATTCTTGACCTTCTGCTTGCAGCAGGCGTTCTTCCTTTTCCGCTGGCGTGATCATAAGTACCATCTGCGACAACGGCTGACGGCTGAGTCGGCTATCCGCGGCCAGGATTATTTTATCCAGGCCAAGATGCAAGGTCAACACCTGGGACTTGTCCACCAACAGCACATAAGTAGATCTGACCACAAAGGGGCCCGCCGGCGAGGCAGGTTTTAGAATGGGCCGTTCCTGCAACTGAGCGCGTTTTTCTTCCCGGCCGGTTTGATCGTAAAACATCAAAGCATGCCCATTTTGAGAGGCCTCGATATGGGTAACCAGCAGGCAAGCCTCCCGGTTTACCTGATGCAGATAGGTCCGAAGGGATTGATTACTCCAGACGCGGGCCTGAAGGTGGTGGGCGAAGGTTAGAAAAAGAACCAAAAGGGTTAAGGTTGTGACCATCAAACGTCCGGTCCTCATGTTAAACCTCCCCTTTATTAGTCCGGCTGGGCCAGCAGGTCCTGTAGGGATCGTTGGAAAAGTTTCTTCTGCCATTGGCGCACCTCGGGCAGGCGCTCCATGTGTTGGATAAGAAGGGGTTTCTGAGCCAAGCTTTCCAATGCCTGCATGGGCCATATAATAGCGGGATCCACCTTCAATTTCAAGGCCTCTCTCTCACGCCATTGTTTTAGACGCTGCAACAGGTGTTTGTTTATATTGCCTTTACGACTCCGGCCGGAAGCAGGCCGGCTTTTAGGATTAATGGGTTTACCCTGCAGTCCTTGCCTGATGGCCTCCTGAAAAGCTTTTGTTTTTTTATGACGCAGAATCATGGTTAATCCACGGATTTCATGCAAAGGCTTGTGGGGATCCTGGACGATTTGCACCAAGGTTTCATCGGAAAGAACACGATAAGGCGGGCGGTTCCATTCACGAGCCAGTTGGTCACGGAACAAGCACAGGGATTGTAATAAACGAAGCTGACGGCCGGTTAGGGTACGGACTCCTTTGATCTGCCAAAACAATTCTTCCGGCGGAGCTGGTGGTTGATAATTGATTTTTTCCAGCCAACGGCTCTCTTCATGAAACCAAGTCAAACGGCCCAGGTGAATCAATTGCCGTTCCAAAATCCGCTTTAGTGTGGGCAAATAATAAACATCAGCTGCGGCATAAGCTAAAGAGACCTCGTCCAACGGGCGACGGGACCAGTCCTGACGTTGAATTTTTTTGTTTTTGTCGAGTTCGACGTCTAAAAATTCTTTCAAGACATTGGCCAACCCCAAATGGGTGGATCCCGCCAGCTTGGCAGCCAGGGCGGTATCGAAAACATTTTGCACCCGGATATTAAAATCGCGCTGGAGTGCACGCACATCATTGTCACAAGAATGAAATATCTTGGTGATGGCTCTGTCCTCCAAGATGGCCGAAAGGCCGTCCAAACGAGGCAAGGCAATGGTGTCGACCAGGGCAATATGACGAGTAGTGCCCAATTGAATCAGACATATTTTTTCAGGATAACAATGAAAGCCATTGCTTTCCAAATCAACAGACAACAAACGGACCTGGTGCAACCGCCGTTCCAATGCCGCCCATTGTTCCGGCCTGTCGATCACTTCAGTTTTGGGCTCCGACATGCGGGAGGAATTCATTCTGCTCTTAACCTTTTTGGCTGGCCCATTTGAGTTTCTTTTTTTTCAGATAGGCCTCCAACTCCTCCAAGTTTGAGAAAAAATAATCATGGTCACAGGGACGTTCGGTTTCGTGACATTGCACTTCCCCTTTTGGATCCCAACCATAATCGCGGCATATTTGGGGTCGTTGGTCGTAGATGCCGCAGGTATAGGAACTGGTCAAATGCCTGCAGGGATTGTTGACCTGTAGATACCAATCATCATTTTCGATAAATAACGCCACCTGTTGATGGGCTATATACCAACGCAAATGATCAAATTCTTCGGGAGTAGTGGGCGTGTCAATTTGCAGGGCAAAATACTTGCAGCATTGACCTTGGCAGGTGGCGCAATTTAAAGCAGGTACGGTGGTTTTGGTTTTGGGTGACATAAGGGTCCTTTCCTTTTCTGGTAATTAATTTATTGCGAAAAGAAATAGTTTATTTTTTAAAGATACAAAGTTTTTTCATTATCGTTATTCCGGCAAGCTATTAGCCGTCATCCAGGGACTTTATAAGGTGAAAATCAAAAATCTTCGGACTCCTGCTAAAGCCATGCCGGGTGATGATCAAAAAGCTTTGAATAAATTTTCTTTCCGCAACCGGCATTACCGGTTTGCTGTGTGAGTAGAGGCACGGCTCGCCGTGCCTCTACTCACGGTGATTTAATAATGATGTAGGGCCTCCCGGGCTTCTTGAGCAATAAAATTATTTTTATTTTTGGCCAGATGGGCCAGCCTGCTTTTACTCTGCGGATCTGCAATTATGCCCAAGGACCGCACCGCATAGGCCACCAGATCCTGGTCTGCTGCATAAGTGGCCCGAGTCAGTGCATCAACCACATCCTGGCTGGTGAAATTGGAAAGCGCCTCTGCCGCTTCAACCTTGATGGCAGGCACATTGTTCTCCAAAGTCTGAATCAGAGCGCCGGCAGCAACCTCCGAGCGTTTCAAACGACCCAAAGCCAGTACAGCTTCACGCCGTACGCGTTGTTTGGGATCATGCAATAAGGGGACGAGCATAGGGGCGGCTTGGTGATGACGGAACCGCCCCAGGGTAGCAGCGGCCTCCATGCGGACTTCCGGGGCCTTATCTTTCAAGGCTGCCTCGATTTCCGGCAAGGTCGAATCGTCAAACAATTGCCTAAGCACACGCAAGGCACCAACGCGAACCAATTTGTCCTTATGATGCAGGGCCTGCTTTAGCCGTGGCACAGCACCTTCACCGATCATTACCAATTGTTCTATCGCCGCTTCTTGTTGGCGCTGATCCAAACCCAATTGTTCTATCAGCTTTACAATTTTTTGTTCCCTTTTCGAGAGCACCGGCCGCCGGGGCTGCCTGGCATGAAGGGATTGATAGCGTTTTAAATCCCTCAATTCTTGACGTTGACGCTCTTTCTGAAGTACCTCGGGATCCTCGGCTTTTTTGCCTTTGCGGAAATAGCGCTGGTAGAATAAATCATTTCCACTTGCTGCCGGCGGGGAGACTTCAGGCGTGGGCGTCGTTGCCGTGGGTGTCTCTGCCGGAACAGCCGTCTTCTTGTCCCCGGCAGGCTCTGCATTTAGGTAATCCTTGTGCCAATCATAAGGATCTTCAAGATCGGCAGCTGTCCGGCCTTTAGGTTCGGCTGCGCATACCCTGCCCGATGGCCAACATAGACTCTGAAACAGAAGACCACCCAGGCACCCAGCGATGGTCAGCACGTGCATCCTCACCTTCAAAAAAACCTCCATGACGCTTTGAAATGCCAGCTTTTGAGACTGGCCTGCCGGTTATGGATCATCAGGCCCATTCGCAGCCTAACTGCGCAACCGTCCTGTGCTTTGGTTAATATCTTGGATCAAGGCTATGCCTTGGGCATCACGGTTCAATTGCTCCAGAGAAAAAGGCATGACCAAGGTCCAGTTGCCATCCTGGACCGTGCCCGGGACATTGATACGCAGCATCATGGGATCGCTGTTTTGGAGTAATGGACTGACACTTAGCCAATCCTGGAGCATCTGCAGGCTGAAAATAGAAGCGGTCTCATTGGTTTTTTCCAAGATTTGTCGGGCTAACGCCGGTGTGAACTCTTTCCCCTTGTTCTGATCGGTCCCTAGAAAAGCGAGAAATTTATCCATTTCATAACGGCTGCAATTGAAGAGTTCCAAAAAATCTCTGACTTCCTCAGACCGGCGATAGAGAATGCCCAGAAGGGTATCCTGGCTGTCAATCTCGTTGCGCCAGCGCAGCCGGCCGGAGGCGCTTTTTTCAGAATAGAACAACTGCCCTATAAGCCAGCTGACGTCAAACCCGCGGCCTTCACATTTTTTACGAAAGGCCAATTCATCGACTGTACCCAATTCATTTTCCCACCAATCTTGCAGAATGGGAATGTCATGGGTGGAGATGGCGGCAATACTATTGGGCCGATAGGCTTCAGGTCCTTTGAAATCACAATTGGTACGCCATAAACGCATCCAGCGTTGTACTTCCGTACCCACAATGCCGTAAGCTTTGATGACTTTAAAGGAACAGTCCGGTACCACGCCCAGGTCCTCAGCGCAGGGAAGCATGTCTGTACTCTCGAGCATAACCTCCAGAATTTTTTTACCATGCTCCTCCCATTGGGACTCATCGGGAGGATCAAAATATCCTTGTTGGGCAGCTTCGTGATCAGGCACTTCATTGGGGATGGTCCAAAGCCGGAATAACCCCACAAAATGGTCGATGCGAAAAAGATCATAGAAGGAGCCCGCATAGCGGCATTTTTCCCGTAAATACCGATAGTTGTCGTGAGCGATATGGTCCCAGTGATAGGGCGGCATACCCCAACGCTGCCCTGAGGCAAAATAAAGATCAGGCGGCGCGCCGGCCGCCAAATTCAACTTGAAATGTTCTTGATGGGCCCAGACATCGGCACTGTCTTTGGAAACTAAAAAAGGCAAATCCCCCATCAAATATACACCCTGCCCGGTGGCGTAATGCTTAACTTCGGCCATTTGTTCAAAAGCCTGCCACTGCAACCAGGTTTGAAAAGCCAGGGATGGCTCCTGACTTTTTAAATAAGCCTTGGTGGGTTCCGTTAGTTTATGCTGAAAGGCTTGGTCCCAGTGTAACCAGTCCTTTTGATCATGTTTTTCTTTTAAAACTTTAAAAGCACCATAATCATCCAGCCAATAGGCGTTGGTGCGCTTGAAATCCTGATAGGTTTCCTGTTCCTGATGACGGGAGGTTTGGAAAATCTCCCAAAGCAGGGCCAGTTTGGCTGCTTTGATGCCATAATTAAGCCGTTGCCCCCCGCAGGGATAGTCGGCTTTAAGCGCCTTCAGACGGTCCCGGAAAGGCGTCAGGTCAACGTTCTTAAGCTGTGTCAGGGACAAATACATGGGATCTAAGGCAAACATACTTTGAGCATCATAGGGTGTGAAATTAAAGCCTGTATCATTGAGGGGCAGCAATTGGATAATGCTAAGTCCGGTTTTTTGGCACCAATCCACCAACTGGATAAGATCAGGAAATTCCCCTATTCCCGTACTCTCATTCGAATAAAGGGAAAACAAAGGCACCACCACACCTGCACGTTTGTGCATTCCCAGACGCTGCCATTTCTTTCCGGCAGGAGTGGATAAGAGCCACTGGTAATCCGTTTCCATGTCGACGACCTTTCCATGTGTTTCACAAAAATGGTTTCTAAAACGATGCGGATGATAATTAGTTTGAATAACTTGATTATAATGGCCCCTGCCCGTTTAAGTCGAAGCCACAGGGAACGGTGGCTATTGTAGATGATTTGAAAAATTTAAACAACAGCATTTCTTGCAAATGTTAACACAGGCAAGGGTGAATTTGTCCTTTGTCCCTCTAATTTTCATTGATTTTATGGGCTGGACCGGATAGTATGGGCAAATTCCTTGAACCTTGGCAGTGAAAAGACACTACGGGGTAGGCATAGTTAAGTTATGGACGCACATTAGGAGGATAAAAAGTGCTGGTATCGTTAAAATGGTTGCAACAATTTGTGGAGTTGAGTGGGTTGAGCCCTGAGGAACTGGCTCATCGCATTACCATGAGCGGCTTGGAAGTTTCCGGGATTCATGATCAACGGCAGGGGTTGGCCAAGGTGGTGGTGGGCCGATTGCTCGACGTTAAGCCTCACCCTAATGCGGACAAGTTGCAACTGACGGAAGTGGAGATTCCTGGAGAACGCCTGCGTATTGTATGCGGCGCCAAGAATATACAAGTCAATGACCTCGTACCTGTGGCTTTGGAAGGTGCTGTGTTGCCCGGTGGGCTGGCCATAAAAAAAACCAAAATCCGCGGGCAGGAATCGCAGGGGATGCTCTGTTCGGAAAAAGAATTGGGCATAGCCGACGAAGCCGCAGGCATTATGCATTTCCCTGGCGATACCCCTATAGGTACGGAGGTCGCCGGTCTTCTGGACCAGGACGACGTCATTTTTGAGATTGAAGTTACGCCCAACCGCTCGGACTGCCTGTCCCATATGGGGCTGGCCCGTCATCTGGCCGCGGTTTTAGGCCGGCCTTTTATTTTGCCCGATATTAATTTGAAGGAAGACAGCCAGCCGGCCTCAAGTCAGATTCAGGTGGACATTGAACCCGGGTCAGGCTGTCGGCGCTACTGTTGTCGTGTGATTCAGGACGTGACCATTGCACCCTCCCCTGCCTGGTTGCGGCAACAACTGCAAAAAGTCGGCCAGCGTTCGGTCAATAATGTGGTGGATGCCACCAATGTGGTGCTTCTTGGACTGGGCCATCCGCTGCATGCTTTTGACCAGGCTTTATTGAAAGATGCCCGGATCATCGCACGTAAAAGCCGTGCCCAGGAGATCATTACCACCCTTGATGGTGTACGCCATGAACTTACCGGTGAGGAACTGGTTATTGCCGATGGACAAGGACCGGTGGCCTTGGCCGGGGTGATGGGCGGCATGGGGTCGGAAGTCAATGAACAAACTAAAACCATTGTACTGGAAGCAGCTTGGTTTGACCCAAAGCAGGTACGCCAAACCGTCAAAATCACCAATACCACCTCCGATTCCTCCTACCGCTTTGAACGCGGCGTGGATCCGGAAGCTGGCTTGCGACTGGCCTTGGATCTCTGTGCGCAAATGATCAAGGAGCTTGCAGGTGGCACCATCCTGCAAGGGGTAGTGGACTACTATCCCCAGCCTTATGAACCACGCAGCATTGTTTTCAGGCCGGAGAAAGCCACGCGCTTGCTGGGAGTGGAAGTCGAGCCACAGAACCTGCAAGCCATGTTCAACCGTTTAGGCTATGTTCTAGTTAGCCAGGGTGTTCAGGATATCTACCAGGTGCCTCCCTTTCGCCATGATGTATCCCTGGAACAGGATATGATAGAAGATATTGCCCAACTTATCGGCTATGACCAACTACCGGTCAAACCGCCGCTGGTGGCCATGGTGGCGCCGGTTCAGGATCCCAAGCAAACCCTGGTAAAGCGCTGCCGAACCATTTGTATGGAAGAAGGTTTTAATGAGATCATTACCTATAGCTTTATTGATCCTCGTTACCAGGACCTATTGCGGTTATCGTCTGATCATCCCTGGCGCAAAGTGGTGAAGTTGCGTAATCCGCTTAGTGAAGCCCTGTCCACCATGCGACCCAGCGTGATGCCTGGGCTCTTGGAAACCCTCACCTATAATGTCCGCCGTGGTCAGGATCGCATCAAACTGTTTGAAAGCGGTGCCGTGTTCATCCCTACTACCGAGAACCAACTGCCAGAGGAACCGGCCCATTTAGGATTGATGATATCCGGACCCAAGGAACCGCTCTATTGGCAGACCGGAAAAAAGCAGAAAGAAATGGATTTTTATGAATTGAAAGGCACGGTGGAAGCCTTATTTCAGCAATTGGCACTTCCCGGCCCGCGGTTTGTGCCCGAGGAATATCCTTTCCTGCATCCCCTTGTCTGCTTTGAAATCCAAACCGCCGATAAAAAGCCCTTGGGGTGGATAGGAGCGCTACATCCTGAGATTCAGGATCAATTAAAATTAAGAGGCCTGGTCGTCGCCGCGGAACTGAATTTGGAGATATTAGCGGAGCGATGGCCTTCCCAGCGTAAAATCAAGTCTTATCCGCGTTTTCCAGCCATCAAGCGCGATATTGCGATTGCAGTACCCGAAGACACTCTGGCCGGTGAAGTGGTTAAGAAAATCAAAAAAAACGGGACAGGGCTGTTAACCTCTGTCATTCCCTTTGACCAGTATAAAAGCGATGCTTTGGCTTCGGGCACCAAAAGCCTGGCCTTTTCCCTGACGTTTCAGGATGCCAATCGGACTCTTAAGGAAGAAGAGATCAATGACATTCAGGCATCCATTATCGAGAAACTGCAAAAAGATTTTAGTGCCCAGCTACGCTGAAAACCTTAATCTCCTGGTACCAGGACTGAAACACCACATCTCTAAATATGGAACTTTGAATTGGGAGGGCTGCAGTGTCAACCGAAGATTGGACGCTTTTGGTAAAACGGGTGGACATGCTCATCAATGCGCTAAAACAAGCACGGCTTGAAGTTACGCACTGGCGCACTAAAGCAGCGGAAATGGAACGCCTCCATCGTGGAGAACAGGCGCCTTCCCGGGTGGAGATCCAAGCCAAAGACCGGGAACTGGAACTTCTGAAAAAAGAACGCAAGAAAATCAAGACCGTGGTGGGAAAAGTACTGGACGAATTGCAACTGGCAGAAAAGAGACTTTTGGAGCGTACCCATGACGAACCGTGATGCCAAAGCCGTCAAAGTGACTATTTTAGGAAATGAATATACCATCCGCGGAGAGGCGGACGAAGCCTATATTCAAAAATTGGCGGCCTATGTAAATGGGAAAATGAATGAAATCGGGAGCCGTTCCAATGTGGCCCAACCGCTTAAAATCAGCATTTTGACAGCCATCAATCTGGCTGATGAGGTGTTCCGGCTGCGTGCACAACGTCCGGAAAATGAAATTGACTTGCCACTGGGCCAACCATCTGGTATCGCACCCGAGGCCATTGCCGCCTTGAGCGCGCATATTGATGCTGTCCTGAATGAGGACCCTTCGGTCTGATCTGAATTTCCCTATTATATCTTGACCTTGGTCAACCATTCAAACAAGGGCACCATATGCTGGCAATGGGCCAGACAAACTTCAGGAAGTTTGGATTGGGTGAGAATTACGGAGGAAAGCCAAGGGGAGCTGGCATAAAGCCCTTTGTATTTTAACAATTGGGCCCGGGGATGATCTGGAGGATAGTCGCGTGGCACAGTTTTAAACTGTTCGCCATTAATGACATATTTGTTATTGTTGGTCAACTCATCGATAACTTTGACCAAAGCCGGCCCCCATTTGGGGTGGGCCACCATTTTACGATAATGATCGAGTCTGGATCTGGGAAATTCAAACTGGCCCACATGCACTTGGGCTCCCTGATCCTCCAAATGGAAATAAATGCCGGGGGAATCCAGCTTCTTTCCCTGCCGGTCCTCCCAAAGCAAGATACCCACATGGGTCTTGTAGGGGGTCTTGTCTTTGCTAAAACGGATGTCCCTGTAGATACGAAAGATGGAACCGCCATTGGGACGTGGATCAGCCACTATTTTTTTGGATACATTTTTTCTCAGCAATTGACCAAAGGCTTCAACAAATTGTTGGGCAGGTTTGAGCAAATTGTCCAGATAAACATCTTTATGGGCATGAAACCATTGTGGATTGTTGTTGTATTTGAGCTCACTTAAAAAACGAAGTCCTTCTTTTGGAAAACCGCCAAATTGGTGATGGTTTTTCATTGTTCCCTCCCCCGATCTGTCATCCCAGGAAACATAACCAATTAGATGCAACCACTTCAGAGTCTATGCGCGTTGGCTACAAATTGGATGAGAAGTTCAAAGACCCTAATTGATAATATTGGCCATACTAGTTTGATGTAGAAAAAAGGCCTGGTTTTTGCATTTTATCCATTTCTTCCACGGTGATATGAAACAGTTTAAGCGTGGTATGCCGGTTATTTTGCCATGGCCAGAGCATGGCCATAAGATGGTGCGTTTCATAGGATTTGACATATAGGGTCTGATTCTTTTGAATGCCCCCAAAAGCCTTGGTTAATTTTTTGGCGTCGAAATTAACGGCTTCGCCTGTTTTTTTTAGGGGAGAGCCCAAATGCTGGTCCAACAGGTTAATCCAGGCATCAAGCTGATCGTTTTCAACTACCAAATCAGCATGCTGGCTGTCAGCTTCTCTTAAGTCAAAGGGGCCTAGCTTTTCAAACAGGGTCATAAAGTCAGAAATGGTCATCATGCCTCCGGCGTATGGGGCCTTGTTTTATCACTGAGATGAAACAAATCCCGGGTAGGGTTCACAAACTTTTATGATTGGGAGGTCCAGAAGCCATGCAAATTACAGTAAGCCCTGGCGACTAAAGCAGTGCCGTCATCAGGTATGCAAAACGTGACTTCCGCACCTTGGTCACCTTCTACGAAGTCATGACGATAGACCTTTTGGCCCTGCAGCAATTCCACAAAAAGAATGTAATGGTCAGGGGTCATGGGATGGGGGGTGGCGCCTACTTTAACCGTAACTTGGTCGCCGCTGCGTGTGACAACGGGCACATGTTTTTCATGGGCAGCATCCACGCTGTTCGGGGAAAGCGCTTGCATGGGTTCCCCGCAGCAAACCACATCGACCTTACCGTTCCACAAGGATTCGACCAAATTGCCGCAATGTTTACAATGATAAACCTTTTTTTTCTCCATCATGGTGGGGAGTGCTCCTTTTTGGGTCAGGTTATGTTTTTAATGAAATACCACAAATAACTTTTAATGACAAGTCCCAAATTGGTAGCTTATGTGCCGAAATAAGCAGGAATTAGATTGAATGCAACTAAGATTTAAATGTAGCGGCTATGGTTTGCTCCAGTTGATGGTGGTCCATGCCATGGTCGGCCAAATAATGGTCAAGACACTCCCGGAGTAAGTGATTAGTCTGGGTGTAATAAAGGCTGGCTTCTTCCAGCTCTTTTAAAATGGTCATTCTTCCTTCAGTAGAAAAGAGCTCTTTGGTCTGCTTGCTCAAATATTTGTAAGAAAACCGGTTGCGCAAATCAAGACTGTGGTGGATGTGGTTCACCAAATGCCCGTCAAAAGCATAGGTTAATTTCATGTCATTGAGAAGCAGGGCCAAGGTATGATTAAAGCAATGTTCGAAGCGTTCTTTAAGGTCTGTATTACTCTGGATAAGCTTGCCCTGCAGGTTGGCCGCAAAGATCATACGGATGAGTTGTTTTTCCAAAAGTTGACTGTTATATAGAGCAAGTCCAAACAAAGCCCGGATTTCTTCCATGATCTTGACTTCATCGCTCATGGCGGACCTCCCCCATCCCCCATCTCAGGATCGGTAAAGGCAGGCCTGGACTTAAACGCCTTCCGCTTACGTAAAGACCATGTCAGCAAAATGTCTGGCAGGGAGGTCGATCTCAACTTTGAGCAGTATTGAAAAACAGCTATTCGCAAGGTTTAGACCTTTGACCTCCGAAACTTTAGCAGAAGAGATGCCTGTACCCTGCAAATATGTTTTTCGGCTGCTCAAGGGTATGGCCGCTATCCTTGCCAATCGCGTAAGCTAAAACGCTGCTCTTTTTGCAACAGGAATTAAGTGTAGGGTTCAAGATCGCAGAGGAAGGATGGGAGGGCGATTGGCCATCCAACGCTGGATATGGTCATAGGCCAGTAGGAGTTCATGAGGCCTGAGCCAAAGTAGGCGTTGATTTTTTTTGAACCAGGTTAGCTGGCGCTTAATATAGCGCCGGGTATCGCGTTTGATCAGGGCCACACTTTCATCATAGCTGCAGCGATGACTTAGGTAGTCCACAATTGGCTGGATGCCAATGGCCTTGCATCCTGGTTGTTCCAGTGCTTGGGGAATGGACCTAAGCAAGTGCTCCACTTCTTTTACCCACCCTTGGGCCAGCCAAAGATCCACATTGGTTTCGGCTCGTCGGTAAAGGTCCTCCCGGGGGTGGTCCAGTCCCAACCAAATGGCATTCAAGGCGGGCCGGCTGTTTTTTTTTGACTTGAGCTGGGAAGGTTGTTCTCCGGTGAGGTGATAGATTTCAAGGGCCCGGATTATGCGTAGTTCATCGTGAGGATTAATGCCATCGGCAGTCTCAGGGTCCAGGGCCGACAATTCCTGATAAAGGGCCTGCGGTCCGCCGTGAGTCTGACTCCAAACTTTTTTAGTGGCACGGAAGTGGTCGTCTTTAGGGGGCAAGGGGGCCAAGCCGTCAATCAAGGCCCGGATCCAAAGGCCGCTGCCGCCGACCACCAGGCTGGGTTTACCTTGTTGGGACAGGGTCTGGATCAAGCCATAAGCTTGAGAGGCGTACTGGTCTGCGCTCATGGGCTCGGTGAGTGGCAGAGTAGAGATCATGTGATGCGGTACTTGGCGCAGTAGACGTTCAGGCGGTTTGCCCGTTCCCAGGTTGATGTCGCGATAAACCTGACGGGAATCAGCGGAAATAATTTCGCCTCCCAGACGTTTGGCCAGTTCAACGGCAAAAGCACTTTTGCCGGAGGCTGTAGGCCCGGCGATCACAATGACCGGTGCTTGGGATAATGACGCCGTCATCAGCGGTAATCGCGTTTGAAGAGTTTTTCCAGATCTCCCCAGGTCAGGCGGAACATGGTAGGCCGGCCATGAGGGCAAGTAGGCAGATGGGGCATTGTTTTCATGTCAAGGATAAGGTTGGTCATGGTCTCCAGCGGCAGTCTTTCCCCGGCTTTGATGGCACTGTGACAGGCCATGCTGATTAAGATTTTATCTTCCAAAGCCGCCTGCTCAGGCAAGGTGGAAAAGGCGGCGCTGTAATCAAGTACATCCTGAATAAGGCCTTTTAAATCGGGGTTTTCCAATAACGCGGGCTGAGATTGTATGGTGAAGGTGGTACCGCCCAGAGGTGAAATCTCCACGCCAAGATGGGCAAAATACTCTAGTAAGGCCATAAGCCGGGGTTGGTCGGAAGGGGTGCTTTCAAAGGTGATCGGCAACAGTAACGGTTGCCGGGCAGTCCCTTCGGGTCCCTTTTTTTTAAGAGCTTCGTAAATCAGGCGTTCATGAGCCGCATGTTGATCCACCAAAAAAAAGCCCTCTTCATCTTCCCCGGCAATAAACATACTGCCCACCTGGCCCAGGATACGCAGGCCCGATGAGGGAGACGATTTGTTCTCCCCCGTCGGCGGGACTCGGACACCGGGTTCCTGCTGCATGGTGTTTTCCCTAGGAAAGTACTGCGGGGTACGGCCGGCAGGTGCGGCTTGACGATAATAGGTGGCGACGGATTCTTTGATCCTGGACCCGGACCAGTTGAGATTGAGGGACTGCCGTTGATAATCTTCATCCTGGCCGGAACCGGTCAATCCAGTTTTGTCTCCCTGAGGCTGTGGGTTGGCAGAAATAGTTTGGAGCTGTTGCAAGGCATTTTTGACCGCCCGGTAAACGACCTGGTGCATGGCCGACTCATCCTGGAATTTCACTTCTCTTTTGGCAGGATGGACGTTGACATCCACCAATTCAGGAGGCATGGTGATCAGAAGGAAGGCCGTAGGAAATTTCCCCTCCGGAATTAAAGTGCGGTAGGCCTGCACCACCGCATGGGTCAGGCTTCTATGCTCAATAGGTCGCTGGTTGACGAAGAGTTTAATGTTTTGCCGCGTAGGCCGAACCACTTGAGGACCGGCCACCAATCCCTTTACCCAGACCCCACCCGCCTCTTGTTCCACTTGGTATAAAGGTTCGGGCAGGGCTTTATGGTAGATCGCAGCCAGCCGCTCCCTTAAATCCGAAGCTGGTGTGCATTGCAGGACCACCCGGTGATCGACTTTATAGCTAAAGCCAAGGGCCAAATGGACGATCGCCATGTGCTCCACCAGTTGGGTGATATGGCCTTGTTCGGTGGCAGCACTTTTAAGGAATTTTTTTCGCGCCGGGGTATTGTAAAAAAGATCACGCACGATGATGGTGGTGCCGGATGCGCGTCCCACGGCTTTGGCTGTCACTTCCCGTCCGCCGTGAACGCTGAGTTCCACGCCCAGAGTACTGTTCTGCAGGCAGGTGGACAAGGTTACTTTAGAGACCGCAGCAATGGAAGGCAACGCTTCCCCGCGAAACCCCATGGTCATGATGTGACGAAGATCTTCCTTTTGACGGACCTTGCTGGTGGCATGACGGATGAACGCCAGCCGGGCATCTTCTTCATTCATACCATGGCCATTGTCCGTGATTTTGATCAGCGTTTGGCCGGCATGTTGGATCTCAATCTCAATTTGGGTGGCCCCGGCGTCAATGGCGTTTTCCACCAACTCTTTAACCACTGAAGCAGGGCGTTCCACCACCTCGCCGGCAGCAATCAAATTGGATAGGGATTCCGGTAAAACTTGAATATGGGACATAACAGGGCCTCTTTATAAGTGACAGGATTGGACAAACCAAAAGATACAGGCACAAGCCAAAAGTTGGCCGCTATGAAGCTGCCGGTGGATGATCTACCACCGTTGGGTGTATCCTAGCAGCGCCCCTCCGGGCAATAAAGCCAAGGACCAGTTAGGGGCAGACTTGTCCTGAACCAGATAGTTATCATCGCTATTAACAAATATTTTCTCTTCCAAGGCTGCATTGACAAGAGACGCTAAAGACCAGGTGACCAAAAAACCACCTGCTTCCCACCAGGCCCCATTGATGGCCTGGCCGACGCCGGGCAGCATGGAACTCATGCCCGTCCACATGGCAGCGGTTTTATCATGATGGGTACGGTAGTGCTGGTTGGCGGCGTGCAGCATGGCATAAGTCATCACGCCATTTTTAACAGCCAGGGAAAGATAATAATAAGGCAACAGATCCAGATGTTGCTGTTGTTTTTTCTTGGTATAAGCAAGTTGCTGTACCGTGGTCCAAGAGAGGGTGGTGGTAAACAACATCAAGCCCCCGGTTTCATAATCGTGGTTGATGAGTTGGCCGGTCCCGGGGACCAGTGATACCGCACCAATGGCAAAAGCCTGGTTTTCCTGACGCCCTTTTTCCAGCGCCCGAACCTCCGCTTCCAAGATGGCATAACGTTTCAACATAAAAATGGCCCCTTCGTGGAAAGCCCGGAGATTGGACAAGTTGAGGTCCATAGATGCATCTTGGTTGCCGGACCAAGCGGGCGTTTCCGGCTGGTCTTCCGCCCGGAGGGGTTGGTACGGAAAAACAAATAAAACGGCCAACATGAGGACCAAGATCAAAGATTTGGATGTCATGATAATTTTCCCCCTTTAAGATAGGCATTGAGCCGACGCTCTTGCCCCATGGTGGTAGCCGGCCCATGACCGGGCCATACGTGGAGATGGTCAGGCAACGGCAGCAGTTTTTCCCGCAAGCTGGTTCTGAGCGCTTCACTGTTTCCGCCGGGTAAATCAGTACGCCCCACGGATCGGTAAAATAAGGTGTCCCCGCTGATCAACCAATGGTCACTTAGTAAACAAATGGACCCGGGCGAGTGACCGGGTGTATGCAACACCTGCAGGGTATGCCTGCCCAGGCCGATGGTATCCCCATCGGCTATGGTTCTGGATGCAGGCGGTGAGCTTACTGCCGCCCCCATCAAGGCCGATAAATTTTGCCGAGGATCCTGCAAAGCTGCTTGGTCCAGGGCATGGATCCAGATGGGGCATTGACAAGCCTGACTCAGGGCGGCATTACCCGCAATGTGATCACCGTGCCCATGAGTATTGATGATGCTGGTGACTTGGAGATGGCGCGATTGGATAAAGTCGGTGACACGGAGATCATCAGCCCCGGGATCGACCACGATGGCAGTCGAGGTGTGACGGTCAAAGACAATATAACAATTGGTTTCCAACCAACCGATGGTCAGATGATGCAGATGTAATCCGGACATGTCAGTTCTTTTTAAAAATCCGCAACTGCTTGGTCTACCGAATCGTAAGCCTTAAGAATATTGTAAAATTCCAACAGTTGATAGACTTCCTCAACTTCCGGTGTCAGGGCTGCCAGTTTAAGGTCGCCGTGGTTGGATTGTATGGTGCGAATCTCACCGATGAAAATTCCCCAGCCGGCACTGCTGATATAATTGACGTTTTCCAAGTCCACCACGATTTTATAATGCTGTGAGGTCAAAAGACTGCTTATGACTTTATTTAAGTGTTGCGAGGTGTTGGTATCAATTATACCGCTGACCTGAATAACATCAATGCTGTCGCCTGGTCCTGTTTTTTTTATGAAGGTTTCGATCTCTGGCATTTGTTCCCTCCCCCGTTAGTCCTCTGTTGCCAGGCTCGCCGCCACGGGTCACCCTAAATGATCCTTAATGGTTTCACAAGCCGTAACGATGGCATGGATATTCATCCCGCCATCATGAAGATGATAGTCATCGCTGCCGATTTGTTCAACAATTATTTTTTCGCCCAGTTGATCAAGCATGGTCAGCATCATGCGGGTCTTCTCCGAAGTCTCCCGGGTAATCTCTGAGACTTGAACCACCGCCTTTTTTAGACTATTGACCTCACGGACTATATTCATGAAGGTATCACCGGCACTGTATACCACCTTGATATTTTCTTCCATTTTGTTGTTGTTCTTCAGGATCTCCACCACTTCCGTGGTTTTGATGTTCATTTCAGAAATGACCTGGACGATTTCATTGGCTGCAGACTTGGAACTCTCGGAAAGGGTTCGGATTTCACCGGCCACGACCGAAAACCCGCGTCCGTATTCCCCGGCCCGGGCGGCTTCGATACCCGCATTGAGCGCCAGCAGTTCGGTGCGTTTGCTGATGGCGGAGATGGTATTTACGAAATGAGCAATATGATGGGATAAATTTTTAAGCTCGTTGACCGTAGTGGCCGAGTTGCCGACCGTGGCGCGTAAATCACTCATGGCTTGAATTTCGCGGCCCACGCTTTTAATACCCTCACTGGCGGTTTGAGCGGTGTTATTGGCATTGGTGGCCATAATCTTGGTGGAATCGGCAATCTGAGAAAGTGCTTCAACCAAAGAGGTGTTGATCGTACTGATCTCTGTTAAGTGGCGGATCGCGTCTTTGGCCCCTTCGTTGATGTTTTTGAACCGCGACATCAATGTTTTTTCTTGTTTGGTGTACGTGTTAATAAAATCTTGGATACAGGCCAGAGAGGCTTCCATAGCCTGGTGGTGATCCTGTTCCAGTGCCTTGTGGTCATGGAACTGCTGATGCAAGGCCATTAGATCACCGGCACGGGTAAGCAACAGCTCCTGTTGACGATGACGCCAGGAGGTGAAAGTTTGGGAAGCAACCTTTGGTTGAAAGAATTGGGATAAATCTACCGTATGAGTTTGGAGAAAATTACTAAGCCACCAATAAAGCAGCAAGCTTGAGCTCAATAGCCCTACAGCCGCCAGCATTAGGCTGTTTAAACTGTGCTGGGTCAAGCTGTCCACCATATAGCTAAGCAGCAAACCGATCAGGGCCGCGGCCAGAAGGAACCATCCCAGTTGAGGTGCTCGGAACAGTGGGGTGCTCATAGGGCGAAATTTTACCACAGCTTTTTTTTAAAAGATAGCCTATTCTACCAGGCTCTGCAGATGCGGAAATGGCGAGAGCATGCGTTGAAGGATACCCAGCGATTTGGCGATCACCAAGCCATAATTGGAAATGGGCACCCCGGCGGCTTTGGCTTTTAGAATACGGCTGAGCATTTCCCGCCGGTTGCCCATGCACGCCCCGCAATGAATAATCATGCGATACGGGGATAAGTCCGCAGGCAGATCGTGTCCGGCATGATGATCAAAATGCAGATCAGCGCCGGTGTATTGCCGGAGCCAGCGTGGGATTTTAACGCGGCCGATGTCATCTTCAACAGGATGATGGGTGCAGGACTCCAATAAAAGCACATGGTCTCCAGGGTGAAGATCATCGAGACGGCTCAAGCCCTGCAGAAAGGTTTCCAGGTCCCCTTTCCAACGCGCAAAGAGCACGGAAAATCCCGTGAGGGGTATGCCGGGAGGAACGTCAGCCGCCACTTTTAAGATGGCCTGGGAGTCGGTAATCACCAGACGCGGCGGCTGTTTGAGATTGTTCAAAGCATCACTCAATTCCCTTTCCTTGACCACCAGCGCTTTGGCATCGCAATCCAAGATTTCGCGCAACGTTTGCACCTGGGGCATAATGAGCCTGCCCTTGGGCGCCTCCAAATCAATGGGGACGACCATGATCACCAGATCCCCGGGGCCGATGAGATCGGACAGAATGGGTGGGTTTTCAAAAAAACTTTTTGGGGTTGCCGCCACAATGGCTTGACGCAAATCATCCATGCCTGCTTGGGTTTTGGCTGAGACCTTAACTTGGTAGGGTGTCCAGGAAGCAAGGTCCTCCAGTAATGGTCGTGTGTCATCATATAAATCAGCTTTGTTAAAAACCAACACGCTGGGTATGGCACGTGCCTGCAGTTCGCGCCTAAGCGGCTCCAAGTCAGGACTCCAAACGCCGTCGCAAACAACCAGTGCCAAGTCCGTGCGGTCTAAAGCGCTCATGGTTTTTTCCACGCGCTTATAACCAAGCGTGCCTTGATCGTCAAGTCCGGCGGTATCCAAAAATATAACCGGACCGATTGGTTTTAATTCCATGGCTTTGGAGACCACGTCCGTGGTCGTGCCCGGTGTGGCATCTACGATAGCCACATCTTGCTGTGTAAGAGCGTTGAGCAAGGATGATTTACCGACATTGCGTTGGCCAAATAAACCGATGTGCAAGTGCAAACTCAGGGGGGCTTTTTCGTGCATAATGGACTTCCTCGCCTTCTTGCGATCATGAAATAACCTTATTTTAAAAGGAAAAGAGAGTTTTGGTTACATTATTGTAATTTTAGTACGTTCTTGGCTGCAACTGCTGCCATTGTTCAAACAACTCCATTACAGCCTTGCGTTCCACACCGCTGGTGATATGGATGGGACTTTGACCGGCGGCTTTCATGCGGGTATTACTGATGGCCAGTTCATTGAAGCCATAGGCCTTGGCATCGCCAATGGCGGCTCCGTAAATGATAGCCGGAATGCGCGCCCAATGGATGGCACTGAAACACATGGGACAAGGTTCGCAAGTGGAGTAGATCACGGCTTCGCTTAAATCGACGGTGTTTAGTTTTCGGCAGGCTTTGCGGATGGCCGTGATTTCCGCATGGGCGGTTATATCCGTTGTGGCCCACACTTGGTTATGAGCAGCCACTATCACTTGACCTTTAATAACCAGGCAAGCACCGAAAGGTGTCTGTCCTTTGGAAATGCCTATTTTAGCCTTATTTATAGCCTTTTTCATGAAGTAAGCATGCTGGTCGACCACGATTAAACGCTCCTCTTAAGATGATGGCCCAGAGCATTTAGGGCTTCCGGGGTCAACCATTCGGCGCACTGGGCTGGAGATAAACCGGCAATGCGTTCTGCCGCAGCTTCCAAACTCAACGCCTGCTCCTGCATCAGCGCTGCAATTTTGCCGGCTTGATGATAACCAAGCAAAGGGATCAAAGCAGTAGCTAAGGCCGAACTCTTGCGTGCTTTGTTTTCACAATAAGCTTCATTGACACGGAGTCCTTGTATGCATTTCGTGGCCATGAGGTAATTGGCTGAAATTAAAAGCTCCAACGATTCCAATAGATGCATGGCCACCAATGGCAACTGGGCGTTCAATTCCAGCTGGCCTAAACTGACGCCTAAAGTTATCGCCTGGTCCGAAGCCATTACTTCAATAGCCACCTGGGTCACCATTTCCGGAATTACCGGGTTGACTTTCCCGGGCATAAGTGAGGAACCGGCCTGAAGTGCAGGCAGCGTAATTTCGTTGAGTCCGGTTTCCGGTCCCATGGCCAACAGCTTCAAGTCTCCTGCGATTTTCATCAAATTGGTGGCGTGCGTTTTTAGGATGCCCATCACCTCCACCAAGGCGTCCTGGTTCTGGGTGGCATCCATTAAATTTTCAGCTCTGCTCAGAGGCAACCCTGTGATGTCACGCAGCATGGCGTCCACGTGAAAAATATATTCACGGGGCGCGCCCAGCCCGGTACCAATGGCAGTGCCGCCCAGATTGATGACACGCAGTCGTTCCTTGCATTTAAAAATGCGCCAGCGATCTCGCCCTAAGGCCTCTGCCCATGCGCCGAAGGTTCTCCCGAACGTGGTAGGCAAGGCATCCATTAGTTCTGTTCTGCCCACCTTGAGGACATGGGCATACTGTCTTTCCTTGGTTTCCATTTCCTGGTGAAGATGAACAACCGCCTCTTCGAGTAAGTTCAATTGCTGGTACGCCGAAACGCGTAATGACGTTGGATAGGTATCATTGGTGGATTGGTGAAGATTGATCTCTTCAATGGGATCGCAAAACTGATAGTCACCAAGTGTTTTTCCCATTAATTGCAGGACGCGATTGGCAATCACTTCATTGATATTCATATTGGTACTTGTTCCAGCCCCACCTTGCATAGGATGAACAATAATTTGGTCATCCCATTGCCCATTCATCAATTCTATACAAGCTTTTTCAATATATATCATTTTATCATCATCAATATAACCAAGTTTATGATTGGTTTTAGCACAAGCTAATTTAACAGCACCAAAGCCATAAATAAGACTTTTAGGGATTTTTTTTGAAGAAAGATTAAAATTGTCAAAAGCTCTCTGGGCATGAATGCCCCAAAGAGCATTTTCTGGTATTGAAGTATTGCCTAACATGTCCTGTTCAATGCGTTCGGTCATAATTTATCCTTCTAGTTATATGTTAACATTAATATTTAAACATATTAAATTCAATTAATAATTAAATTATTTAAAGCTTTACTTTAATTTTTCCCTGGATCGTTTATTTTCGGAGAACTTTTATTTTTTACACATTCTTTTCGACTTGGGTCAATAACCTTAGTTATCAATTATTAATTAATATCAATTGGAAAAATTAATGTTTTTAATACACCTAATATGATAAATGATATTCCGATAAGTATGATTATATATTTATCAATATTTAGTTAAAATATGTAAAATAATTTGGTTATAATTAGTGTGTCACTGTTTTTAATGCTATTTAATTATATTAAATTAAAGATAATATCAAGATGGTGTAACGGCCATGAAAAAGGTACTTAATTTATTAAATGGTTAGTTCTTGTTGCATAAAGACCGCTTTTTATTTTTAAACCTCCCTGATGTTATTTCTAGCCCTAGGGCGGTATTGAAAAAAATCTGTAAAACATAAGGCACTTGTCCTAATAAACTTTAATGAAGCCATAGGCCTGTACCCACCATTTAGGCCTATCATTGAAAAAATAGATAAAAAAATGCCAAGCAGCTTGCTTTTGTAATAAAAAAATAGCTTTAATAAAAGATATACAATAAGGAATAATCATTAATAAGTGTATTTTGTATAAAAAGATAATAATAAAATCAATTTAATTTAGTGTGTCACATCAAAATAGTGTCGTTTAAGTTGATTAATTAGAATTATAAATAACATAGACATAACTATTATATTATTATGTGGAAAAAGCGTTTCTAATACGACTACCTGGACCTTTACCCAGACTTCTTCCTAAAGACAAAATTCGGTTTTTTATGCAGCTGTGACAGATCTCCGCGGTTTCATCAATACAGGCTTTATTGGGATAAATGTCATAATGGGCACGGAATGCAGCGGGCGTTAAATTGGGCATAACCACATTGGCCCCATGGTTCAAGGCCAGCTCGCGCCCTTGTGCCTTATTGACCGTGGCCAGAGCAGTGGTGGCAGGAATGTTGGACTGAGGGCAAACCAGTCTGGCCAAGGCCACCACTATATTGGTAAGCAGTTCGCTGTTTTCGGTTTGGTCAGGCAGACTTGGGTGCCCTATCATGGCCAGCGGTGTTTGTGGATGAGAAAGATAGGGCCCGATACCAATCATATCCAGGTCAAAGCTTTGAAACCATAACAAGTCATTAACCACCATGGCATAGGTTTGGCCGGGAATGCCCACCATGATGCCTGAACCCACTTCGTAGCCGAGTTGCTTTAAAGTTTTGAGATGATCCTTGCGCTGGCCAAAAGGTTGGCCAGGATGAATTCGGTTTAGCAATTCTTCGTTGGTTGTTTCAATACGCAGTAAATAACGATCGGCGCCGGCTTCGCGCCAGGTTCGATAAACCTCTTGTGGCTGTTCTCCCAAAGAAAGGGTTACAGCCAGTGTGGTCTCGCTCTTGATTTTTTCCACCAGTTTTGAGATGAAGCTAACTTCCAACCCTTGATCTTCTCCGGCTTGGATAACCACAGTACCATATCCAAAGCGTTGGGCCTGTAACACGCAGTCCATTATTTCCTCTTTGGACATGCGATAGCGTGTCAAGGATGTTCGTTCTTTTCTTAGCCCGCAATACCAGCAAGAACGCCCGCAATGATTGGAGATTTCAAGCAATCCTCTTAAATGCACCTGGTTGCCAACATGGTCTTCCCGTTGCCGATCGGCCCTTGACCATAGGTCTTCCAGTCGACGAGGGTCCCTTTCCTGCAACCATTGCGTTAATTCACAGGTTTCCATTTTCATTGCTCAACTCCAATTTAAATCTGTCTTAAATTATCAGTCCGGTCTGGAGAACACAAGCAGAAAAAAATTTATTAAGATGATGCCAGGAAGAAACTGGCGGGCTTTTACCCGGGCGGGACGTTTCGTGGCCGGTAAACGTCTAGGTGAGATGGCTTACGTTTGCCCTAATGATCGTAAAAGAATATGTAGATTCCGGGACTAGGATCCGCATTAATTATAAGGGCTCAATAATTTTAAAATAACCTCCCCAAAGGTCAGAGCTAAGGAATCTTATCTGATACGACAATAGAAACCATTTTCATGGCTTCCCTGTTGTGCGCAGCTTATGATGGGCACAATAAAAAAGTTGCCCTTACGGTTAAACCGCAACTGGCCGGATCCATTGGAGCGCTATTTCCCAAAGCCGGCCAGCAACTAAGTTTTTTTTGTTATCTCAAAATATCAGAAAATAACGGTATTGCCTAAAATTATATTAACCTTATTTTATAAGGTAAATATTCATCACACAATCGCCTTACCCCTGTTGGTATAATGGGTGTGCAGCAGATGATGGCTTATGCTGCCACTGGGCCCATCGGCTAAAAGTCCTCGTAAAGATGAAGCGCATGAGGATTCTCATGTGCTTTTCTTATCGGCAGTGATTCATCCTCTTGGTAAATAGCTTGGGCCCGGGCCTTTCTGATTTCCGCGGAAGTCGGAATCGGTTGACCGTTGCCACCCAAACACTCTCCCGGACAGGCCATGAATTCAATGAAGTGACACTCTGAAAATTTACCACCTTGGCGTATGTTCTCCATGACTTTGCGGGCATTGGCCGTACCATGAGCTACGGCCATTTTAAGGTCACCCCTTTTAAAAAATCCCAATTTTCAATATTGAGCTTTTTCAAATAATCCAGGAATAGATCTGACTTGAAGAATGGTTAGCTCCATGTACTTGATGTCTTCAAAGCCGCGAACATCCTCCACCCACAACTGTCCCCAAAGTGTCTCGGCCTTTAGTCCGGTAACCATTTCCACGGCTGATCTTAGGGCGGCTTCCATGACGAGCCCGGTGGCGCCGAAAATAAGACCGGCTCCGGAGCTATTGCCAAAGGGCAGGTCAAAGTCGCTGCCCGTAAGCGTCGGCTGGGCATCGGATAATGCATTGACCGCCATCGGCTACAAAGACTATATTTGTTCATATCTCGGGCTACAGCATGGGAAAAAGGTCAACTTCAAAGGCCGGTTGTGTCACATGACCAAAGTGGTAAAAATCCACACCGTATTCCTTGGCAAGACGCTGAAGCTCACGGCGTTTGTTGCGAAAGCAAGCGTAGCATCCGCCGTGATGTTCGGAGCGCAGCAAGTCCAGTATATGGCGTTTGGCCTTGCGCACGGTCGGGTTAGACGTCTTTACCACCACCGGGCTTGTGATCGGGAAAGAACAAGCGGTTTGCAACGTTGGCTGGTTGTCCAACTCCACGACGCAAATACGGCATACGCCGGCTACACACATATGGGGGGGGGGGTGATGGCAAAGCCTAGGAATATGAATGTTCACCAACTTAGCTGCTCCCAAACTGGTGATGTTTACGGAATCAGGAAAGCATGACTATCGATAGTAACTGATAGCAAGGTCTCTTTGGTCTCGTTACCGGAAGACTTGCCAAGCACATGGCCACGTTGACTGATGGGATCACGACTAGCTTTTTCTTGGCGTTCCTTAGAAAGGTTAGGATTAAATTTATCATCATCCTTTTGAGTGTAATTAAGCCATAAGTCGTAGAAAATTAGTTTATTCCAAAAATATAGTCCTTAAAATGCTTGATGACACTTAAAAAGACATTAGCTGAGGACTTGACCTAGCTATAATTTACTGGCCATCTGCACGGTATGGACAAGCTCCTGGATCTCCCTCAGGTATTTAACTGTACATTGTCCGTTCTTCAGCAAATTCACCCCTTCAAGTAGTTTCACATTACCTATTTTGCATGGCGTGCATTACCCATGGGATTCACCCTGAAAAATTCTATAAAATTACCGTAAATATATAATTCCACGGTTAGCTATTATGGCGTAACCACAAATAACCATACCTTCGAGAATAGTCGAGATCTATTCGGATAACAATAAGCGATTTTAAAAGGCTCCTGGTTCCCCTTCGTCAGCATTACAAATAACGATTTTTTAGTTTTATGAGATTTAGCAGTTAAATTCCACTTAACATGGGTTGCTAATCTACGCCACCACGTCCTTTTAATTCGGTATCTTTGATGGTTTGGATAATAGTCTGCTTTCCTAAGGTTACAGCCTTGTGTAAAGCATGATTATCCTCAACGGCATAGGATAAGCTTGTTTGATGATCAGATTTTTTTACACCAGAACTGACAGATTTGAAGCATTTGGCCCCCCATTTCCCCCTCTTGATTTGCTCCCCCTGAGGTCACCCCGAGCGTCCGCCGGCGAAGGCCAGTGGGATTTCCGAAGTGATCCAAGTGGCCTTTCCTAGCAGATGCTGGTTGATATCGTCAGATGATACCGTCTTACCGATGTCCTCCGCCTATCCTCCTTGTCCAAGGGGATGATTAGTAAGTATTGATTTCAAAGTACGTGTTCATGAACTAATGTTATTCCGGTATTGCCGGTTTGGTTGAAAACATAATCTGCGAGATAAAAAACAAGATTAATGGCCCCTGTTAAGTATCCGACACTATAGCTGGGTTAGACTGTCTGAATCCTTAATTAAAGGATGTTTCTTTTGAACACCTATCACTTGATAATAACTATCATTAGTCTCGCCTTCATAGCCGGCAGCACCATCCTATTGATGGCCGTCACGTTGGCTCGAAAGCTGCCCTATGCCAAGGCCCTTGCCGTCTGGCAATTATTGTGGGGTCTGTTGTTGGCCGCTACCCTATTAGACTGGCCAGGTAATCTCCTTGGGTCTGGCCGCATGGACCAGCAGCTTTATTATAGTGTTCTTGTTCTGGCACCACTTATACTAGGTTGGCTGACCACACGTTTTTTCAATCTTCAGAGCCCAATCTTGCCTTGGGCGGCTACGGCCTACGGTTTGTTAAGTCTGTACTATTTGGATCTGATTATTTTTGATCCTCTTCGATTTTTCAGGAATGACCCCACCCTGGTTCTGGCGCGCCCGGTATGGTGGATTTCGGTATGGTGCCTTGCGGTGGTAGCATGGGCTGTTTATCTTGGCCTAAAGGCTATTCGCTCCCGCCGCGATCCTTTTCTGAGGCAGCGCTATAGACTGATAGGGTGGATTTTGCTGATTCAGACTGGAATGGCGTTGCTGCTGCCCGCCGTTTCACCCAAACCTTGGGGATGGCTGTTTATTTTGCTAATGCTGGGGATCAATATCTTAGAGGTGACGTCGTTTATTTATTATCCTTTTTACAAATTGTATTTGGGATTGCAAAACCTATTGATTCACAGTATGGTTTTGGTGCTGCTATCGATACTACCAGCGCTGCTCTTTGGATTTATATTAACCCTGTTAAGTCGTCATAGCCATGCGCATGTACTGCTCTTGTTCTTTCCTCTTTTTCTTTTTCTTATTCCCTATGCCCGAATTACTATTCCCTGGCTGACCAAATTATTGCACGGTCAAAATCAATTTTGGCAACCCCCTGACGCTTCCTTGTTTAATGAAGTGGTCAAATTAAAATATCCGGAAAAATGGGCGGACTACGTATTGCAGGCCATCAAGGGCGCGACCCATGGCCACGGCCTTAAACTGGTCATTAAACAGATTGAAAAATCACAATTAGTGGTACTCGAAGATCATAAAAATACGGTCATGCCTTCATCATTTTACAGTACCTTGGATTGGTTTGTATCCCATCCTGGATTGCTGGCTGCTCACGATCTGGAGTTTATGGATCAAGTCAAAGCGGAGCTGTCCCTGGTCAAATCATTTTTCACCTATTTGGATGCCATGGTGTTAATGCCTCTGGTCCTCGGTGATAATTTTCTGGGCTGTATAGTCATCAGTGGTCAGTCCCATGTTATGCCCAGGCAAGGCATTGTGTTTTTGGAAAAATTGAAACCCGTGGCGTCCATTGCTCTTTATAATGCTTATTTTTACGAACAAATCCGTCAGATGAGCCGTGATCTTTGGGATATCAATGAACATTTGCATGAAAAAATCAGAGATAAAACCAGAGCGCTTGAAGATGCCTTGAATCGTATGGTCACCTTGAATGAAGAACAAAAAAGCTTTTTTACCATGGCCTCCCATAATCTGAAAACGCCACTGACCAGTATTAAGGCCGCTTCCGCCATGTTGTGGGGACAATCATTTGATGATGAATTCAAACAGGGGTTGGTAAAAATATTAAGTGAAAACACCGATCGCTTGGAAAGTCTTCTGAACAATATCATTATTATTGCCCAAATGGAGAATAAAAACACCCCGCAGTATTCTCTGATTGATTTCCCAGCATTGATTGAACAAGTGCAGCATCTGGTCAATATGACCTTCAGTGATAAACAGCTGGAATGGACATTCGACCTTTGCCGGGATATGGACAAAGTCGTGGGTTACGAACAATACCTGAAATTGGTGCTGGAGCATCTCATGTCCAATGCCTGCAAATTTTCAACCTTCGGCGGCCGGATTGAGATCAAATTAAACTGGGCGGATCAAACCACTTTGGCCAAATACAACAGCCTTAATAAGAAAAAAGGCGGCTTTCACTATTATTTGGAATTTGTCATCTCCGACCAGGGCGAAGGCATTCCGGAATTTGAAAAAGAAAGCATTTTCAATAGTTTTCACCAGGTGGAAAAAAGCCACAAACGCTACCAAGGTAACGGACTGGGATTGTTTATGGTTAAACGTATCATCGAATTTCATAACGGGGCGGTAACCCTGGAGAGCGAACTTACACGCGGATCCACTTTTTCTTTCATTATACCCATGTCCCTGACTGAAAAGGTGGTGAGCTGATGACGCCGGCATTGGCGAATCTGACCGGCACCAATTACAGTCTGCATTTCATGGTGGCCGGGTTGATTATGTTATTTGTCTCCCTGGACAGCTTTTTGCGGCGCAAAACCCATTTCTATGCCCCGGCTTTTGCTTGGGCTTGCCTGACTTTAACGCTTTGGCTATTGGGCACTGGATTAGGGGGCCTAACTATCACGTCCTTTTGGCATGGACTTTTCAACGGACTTCATCAGTTGGGCGTGATGTTTATTCCCACTGCTTTTTTGTATTTTAGTGCCACCTTTCTTAAAAAATACCATGTTTTTCCACGGCGGACCATGCGGCTTATTGTGGTCTTCTCTGCTGCATTTTTCGTTCTCGCCTTGAACCCGAATTGGGGGTTGGTTACCGGGGTGAATCATTATGCTTTCGGAAACTATCCTCGTTATGGTCCGGTGGGTTTTGCTTATCTGCTCTTTTTTTTACTGGTCATGGGTTATGCTTTCGCGATGTGGTGGCAGGCTTATCATCAGGAACTTGATCAAATCCGCCGGAAACGCATGATTCTTTTGGGTGTGGCCTTTTTGCTCAGTGGCAGCGGAGCGGTTAATTTCCTTCCTTCATTTGGCGTGGCCCTCTTTCCTTTTGGGTATCTCAACATCCTGTTCTCCGTAGGCTTTGCGGCCTACGCCATCTATATTTATAAAAGCTCTCCATTCAGAATTATTTTGCAATCCCTGGCGGCTTATTTGGTGGCGATTATAGCCGGGTTGCTACTGTGGTATGGTTTGATTGTGGAGATTCACGGTACGGTGCACCAATTTGTACCTCGTCATGTATTGGCGGTTCTGGCAGGCATTATTCCGGCCATCCTCATTATTTACCTGCTTCCCCAACATTTGATCCGCCTCCGTCATCAGCGTCAACTGGACCTGCAAGGAACGGTACTGGATTCCATTATCCAACTCCAAATCGCCAAAAAATGCGCCGGTCAGATCGTCCGACTCAGTCGTGAGATGATTAAAAGCCAGGACGTTAAGGTGATTTTGTTGGATCAATTTACCATGACCTATGAATTATTGGATCAGGAAGAACAGGGACGGTTGCTTGACCATGAGGAACAAATTGGACTGGATTGCCTGCGCGGTCAGAATGCCATGCTGGTTTGGGAAGAATTAAACCACCGTATGGATGCTTTCGATCAACAAGAAGCACTGTTGGCCCTGTTCGTAAATTATGATGCCCAAATCATTCTTCCGATTGTCCATGGCCAGACCGTCTACGCTGTCTTTTTGATAGGCCGACTACGGCACAAATTGGTGTTAAAGCCCTATCAGATGACCTGGTTTGACCGGCTGCTCCCCTATGCTTTAGGGGCGCTGACCAATGCTTATATTTATGAGCAAATGCGTCAACTCAGCCATGATCTGTGGGAAGCCAATATTAATCTTAACGGTAAAATAAGCAAACGTACGACTACACTGGAAGCGGCTTTGGAAAAAATGCAGGCCTTATACGGGGAACAATCAAACTTTTTTACTATGGCGCTCCATAATATCCGCACGCCGCTCACCTCCATCTCGGCCGCATCGACCATATTGAGACGCTCCTGCCCGGATAAAGACAAGGAGAGCATTTACCGTATCCTAACCAACAATATCGAACGGTTGAACACCCTGGCTCTGGATATTATCGAAATTGCTAAAATTGACAAAGGGCAGGAGAAATACCGGCATTTGCGCTTTGATATCAATGAATTGGTTACAGAAGTATTTGAGAACATCAGTCAAAAATATTATGACAAACATATTCTGTGGAACTATGTGCAAACGGAGAATATCCGTTATATCAACGCCGAGAGTCATCAAATTAAATTGGTGCTCCATCATCTGATTTCCAACGCCTTTAAATTTTCCAATATCAGAGATAGTGTGGAATTGACCCTGAAAATGGCCACAGGTCCGGATTTGATAAAGTATGGGTTGGGTAGTATTGAAAGCCCTGGGGATTTCTATGAATTTACGGTAAGTGACACCGGGCCCGGTATTCCTCCGGATATTCAGCATCAGCTGTTTGACAGTTTTGTAAAGGGAATTAATGCCCAATCGGACTTCGAAAGTACGGGGTTGGGCTTGTATGTGGTTAAACGTATTATTGAAAATTATGGTGGGGCCGTTGTATTTAAATCCGTTCCCAAAAAAGGGACGGTGGTTTCCTTTATATTGCCTGTGTGAGATAACAAAGCGATCAATTGTAGGGACACAAATTATTCATCCTGGCAACACTTACCATACCCGTCAGGTCCAGGATGGATAAGTTACTATTCCACCAAAGTTTTTAATTTGGCCAAGTGATTCAAGGCTTCCAAAGGCGTAAGTTCATTGAGAGGTAAATTCTTCAGGGCTTCCACCACAGCTTGTCCAGGTCCGTGCTGCTGTGGTTCTCCAAAGAGCCCGGGTACGCCATCGCTGGCTTGGGCTGTGTGCACGGCCAGCCGGGAACTGCCGGAGTCCGTGTAATTGGCGTTTTCCAGGTTGGTCAGCACTTCTCTGGCTCTTTTCAAAACCGGTTCCGGCAGGCCTGCCAGACGCGCCACCTGAATGCCATAGGAGCGGTCGGCGCTGCCGGACATAATTTTTCTCAGAAAAATAATATCGTCTTTCCATTCTTTGACGGCAATGTTGTTGTTTTTAATTTTGGGCATGGACAACGCCAGTTCCGTAAGTTCGTAGTAATGGGTGGCAAATAAGGTTTTGGCCTTGACCCGGTCATGCAAATACTCCGCCACTGCCCAGGCAATGGAAACGCCGTCAAAAGTGCTGGTCCCCCGCCCCACTTCATCCAAAATCACCAGCGAACGTTCGGTGGCATTGTTTAAAATGGAGGCCGTCTCATTCATTTCCACCATAAACGTACTCTGCCCACCGGCCAGATTGTCCGCAGCGCCCACCCGGGTAAAAACGCGGTCGATCATACTCAGGCGCGCTTCCCGGGCAGGCACAAAACTCCCCATCTGAGCCATGATCACAATGAGCGCATTCTGCCTTAAATAGGTGGATTTTCCCGCCATATTTGGGCCGGTAATCACGGAAATCAAATGATGTTCATGATCCAGGTCCAGATCATTAGGAATGAACTTTTCGGTCACCAGTTGTTCCACCACCGGATGGCGGCCGTCTTTTATCAGCAAGGGACCATCCTGATTGAGCTGAGGCTGGCAGTAATTGTTTCTCACTGCGGCTTCCGCCAGGGCGTAGCACCCGTCCCAGGTGGCCACATGGTCGGCAGCTTGAAGTAATTGCTGAATATCATCGAGTAGTGCGGTTCGGAGTTGCTGAAAAAGGTCCTGCTCCAGGGCTACCAGACTCTCCTGGGCATGAAGAACCTTTTCTTCATAGGCCTTTAGGGCCGGGGTGATGTAACGTTCGGCATTGACCAAAGTCTGTTTGCGTTGATAATCATCAGGAACATTTTTACTGTTGCTCTTGGTGACCTCGATGTAGTAGCCAAAAACACTGTTAAATTCAATCTTCAGGTTACCAATTCCGGTACGTTCCCTTTCCTGCTGCTGCAGTTCGGTGATGAAACGCTTGCCGGTTTGGGACAAATTGCGAAGCTCATCCACCTGGGCATGATAACCCGTCCTGATCACACCGCCATCTTTGAGCGTAAGCGGAGGATCGTCCACCAGCGCTTGATCCAGGAGGGATTTGATGCCTTCGCAGGCCGGGCAATTCACAGCCAAGATGCCAAGCAGATAGGATTGAGCCGGTTTGAGTATTTCTTTGAGCGTTGGGATCAGGCCCAGGGTGGAACGCAAGGCGGCCAGATCCCGGGGATGAGCGGTTCCTGAGCCTAAACGCCCGGCCAGACGCTCCAGATCATAACATTTGGTTAAAGCGTCGGCCAGCGCCTGGCGCAGGATGGTGGAAGAGACTAATTCCGCCACGGCGGCCTGGCGATGATTGATTTTATCCAGATCCACCAAAGGTCTGACCAGCCATTGATGAAGCCGCCGGCCGCCCATGGCGGTCAACGTGTGATCCAGGATCTGAAGCAAGGTATGGTTGCGGGTGTGGTCCTGCAAGTTGGCGGTTAATTCCAGATTGCGGATGGTGGCATCATCCAGGCCCATTTGATCATAAACAGTATAGGGCACGATTTTTTGAATATGGTCCAGCCGGCATTTCTGGGTATCGGTCATGTAATAAAGCAAGGCTGCAGCCGCTCCCAAACCGCTGGAAAAATGGCTGATTCCGAATCCATCCAAAGACTGTGTTTGGAAATATTCAGTTAATTGGCTGCGTCCGGCATCAGGGTCAAAGCGGTAACCTTCCAGGGTAGTCACATAAATCGTGGTGTTTCTGGTAAGCTGTTGTCTTATGTTGGTGGCCATATCGTCGGGAACCAAACATTCGGAGGGATTGAGCCGGTTAAGCTCCGTCATAAGCATGCTTTCTGCCTGCGGGCCTTTAAATTCAGTGGTGCGGAATTCACCGGTCGACAGATCAGCGGCCGCCAAACCCAAGGTGCCGCCGGCCATAGCCAAGCTGGTCAGATAATTATTCTCTTTGGCTTCCAGACTCTCAGGCAATAATTTGGTGCCGGGTGTAATGATCTTGACTAATTCCCGTTTGACCATGCCTTTGGCTTTTTTGGGATCTTCCACCTGTTCGACAATGGCCACTTTTTTGCCGGCTTTCAAGAGTTTATTAATGTAATGATTGGCTGCATGATAGGGCACGCCGCACATGGGGATCTTGTTGATGCGCCCTTCCCCAGATCCCCTGGCGGTGAGGGTGATTTCCAAAAGCCGGCTGGCTTCCACGGCATCGTCGCCAAACAGTTCATAAAAATCGCCAAGCCGGAAGAACAGGAAGGCATCCTTGTTCTCAGCCTTGATCTGCTGGTACTGGGCCATCATGGGGGTGGTTTTTTCCCTGGACTTTGAATTCACGGGCAACTCCTGCATTAAAGGTGAAAGGGATAAGGCTGCGCGCCAGACGTAGTTGGATTACGGTTCAGCGCGGGGATCTTGATAAGGAACCACGACAAAAGGCAGTTCTTCCTGCTGCTTTAATTTCTCGCCGATTTCTTCAGCAAAGGCCCGGGTATGGTATTGCCCCACCCTGACCTGGATCAATGTTTGGTCTTTTAAGGTTACTTTAAGATGATAGGCGTTATAGCCTTGTTTTCTCAATTTTTTCTCCAAGCTCTGGGCATAGGCTTTTTTTGAAAAAGCGCCGACCTGGACAGTGAAGTTATCCCGCTCGGAAGCAGGTTCAAGACGCCGCTTAGCTTTGGACGCCTCCTCGCTTTCCGGATAATCGGTCACCAGACGCTGGGCAGTTTTCATCGCCTGGGCCTGGTCACCCTGCAGGGCCAACAGATGACTTTTTTGGTTAAGCGCATGGCTGGAGAACGGTCCCTTAGGGTAGTCTTTTAAATATTGGTTATAATGGGTCAAGGCACGGTCATAAGTTTTTAAAGCCGCTTCGGCATCTCCCATACCCACCAGCGCTTTTTGTTTGACCAACGGTTCAAGGGCTGTTTCAAAAGCCTGGGTAAAAGCTCGTTTGGCTTGGTCCGGTTCTTTTAAAGCCAAATGGGCATCACCGACCAAAGTTAGTGCTTTGGACAAACGGGAAGGATTGTGCGGATTCAATTGTGCCTCATAGGTAACAACTTTGGCATACTGACCCAGAGTAAAATAAGTACTGATTAATCCCCACAGCGCATCCTGGGCCCATTCCGACCGGGGGGCCGAGTTAAGTACCGCCAAATAACCGGCAATGGAATCACCGGGCGTGTCCGCCATGTCGGCAAGACGCAATTGGACAGCCAGGTGCCATTTGGATTGGGGATATTGTTGAGCGTAAGCCTGAAAAGCTTTTTTGGCAGGTTCCCACTGCTTTTGATGGTACAAACTCAAAGCCTGATAATAAGGCAGGTCTTCAACCGGGCCTGCAGACCAGCCCAGTGCCGGTCCGGCAGAGACCGCGGTCAGCATCAACCCTATCTGCAGTAACTTGGAAAACTTAGGGGAGAACATGGGGCACCTCAACTTCTGCTGTTAGCTCACCAACCAGCGAGAAATGGCCTATCTTGGTTATGTGCACAAGGACCTCCTGTCCGATTAAGGTGCTCGGTCCTTCGAAGAAAACAATATGATTGTTATGGCTGCGGCCTTGACACCGGCGGCCATTCTTATCATCCATGCGCTCTACCAGCACCGGCAGGACCCGGTGCAGTTGTTTTTGCTTACTGGTCATCACTTGTTGGTTAACCAACTGCAACAACCGTTGCAGCCGTTCTTCCTTGAGTGCTTGTGGCACTTGGTGCTTCATGGCTGCTGCCGCTGTTCCCTGGCGAGGTGAAAATTTGAAGCAATAAGCCATATCATACCCTATGGTGTCCACAGCCTGCAAGGTTTGTTCGAAGTCCGCTTCCTCTTCCCCGGGAAAGCCTACAATGAGATCTGTCGACAACGCTATCTCCGGAAGCGATGCACGGATGCGCGCCACCAGCTCCAGGTATTGATCCATGGTGTAACCACGGTTCATGGCTTTTAGTATCCTGTCTGAGCCGGCTTGCAGCGGTAGATGAAGCGAGGGACAAACCACCTTTAAGGCCGTCATGGCATCAATCAGGTCTTGGTCAAAGGCCTGGGGATGGCCGGTCAAAAAGCGCAGCCGTTTCAGGCCTTCAATACGGGCCAGGCGCTGCAGCAAGGCGGCCAGGGTCATGGGCGACGGTAAATCCCGACCATAACGGGTAATATTTTGACCCAATAGGATAATTTCCTTATGGCCTTGCTGTATACGACGCTTGACCTCGGTAACGATGGCTTCCGCAGGGCGGGATACCTCACGCCCCCGGGCGTGCGGTACCGCGCAATAAGTGCAATATTGATCACAGCCTTCCATGACGGCCACATAGGCGGTCACCGCCGGAGAAGACGTCACCGAGCCGCCGCCTTCACCAAAGTTTTCCACTCCAAGGCTGATGCCTTTTTCACCGGACCTGGTCTGGGCAATAACAGCCGGTAAGGTGGTAAGCGCGCGGGGCCCAACGATAAAATCCAACCCAGGGACTTTTTTAAATGCCTGAGAGCCCATATGTTGGGCCAAACATCCGGCCATGCCGATCTTTATCGCAGGATGCTCCTGTTTCAGCTTGTTCCAACGGCCAATCATGCTTAGGGCTTTGTGTTCCGCCAGCTGTCGTACTGTACAAGTGTTGAGTAGCAGTAAATCGGCATCCTCAGGCGAGAAAGCTTGCATCCAACCTTGGGCATAAAGCTCTTGGGCCAGCCGGTCGGAATCGTATTCATTCATTTGGCATCCAATAGTATGAATGTAAAACTGTTTCATGATGGTCCTTTATAGATGGTATGACTATTAATGTTTCAGCCAATCAAGTAAAAAAGGATCCCCGGTAGAGAAGGTGGTGAGGCTGGCAAAGGCCGGGGACGGGCTTTGGTTTAATTGATAAGTTATTTCCAAGCCTGAGGGCAACTGGGTTTGCTGATCAAGATAAAGGACGAGTTGCACAGGATGAACGCCCGGTGGTTGTGGCATCTCCGGCAAGGCAGTTGCGGAGGCCAGCAAATAAGTCAATCCTATAAGTCGCCCAGTTCCCGGTCGTTCTATCTCAACAGTTCGTGACGGGCGATGCGTTTGAAGGAAGGTTTTCAAAGCTTCCTGAGAAAACTGTGCCTGGAGCTGATCATAGATAAGGAAATTTGAGATGTCCGACCATTGCCCACGGCTGGAACTCCAGCGGGTCATCATTTCCTGATGCAGCATTAAACAGTCGCTTTCCTCGGCGGCAATGGAGCACAGAACACCACCTGAAGGTGTCCGTGCACATACCACCAAGGGAAGCACATCCAAACCGAGCATATGCCTGCCTGAGGGCTTAATATTGGTGATCGCCTGAAAGCTAAACCAAGTCGTCCAAGTATCAAGGGCTTTAACTGCGGCTGCGGCCAACTCAGCTGGTGGCATATTTAGCGGCTTGTACTGCCATTTAGATTGTCCGGAAAGAAAACGATGGTGCTGTTCCCAACCCATTAGCCCCAAAGCATAGGGGCTGGACTGATTTTTAAGGGTGGTTAAGTCCCTCTGAAGGATGCCTTGCTGGCCTTTTAATCCGGCTTCCAGTCCGCGGTAAAAGGTTTTTTCCGGTTCCATATCCCAGCTGTTTCCAAGTGCAATCAGAGATCTCCCCATCAGTTCGGCATCACCGTTGGCTAAGGCTGTTAAAGCCAGTTTTTTCAAGGTCGGCATCATGGCTGTAAGCGTGGGGACCTCATGATTATTCAGGATCAACGTGCGGATGGCAGCATCATTTAAGAGGAAATAATCGGTGATGTCCAGGGCCAAAGCTTTTAATTGGGCCATAGCGGGAAAGAGCTGCCGTTTGGCCTGCCCGGCACCATTTACGATAGTGCTGTAGCCGGTGGTGGTATTAGCCAGCAAGTCCAAGGTAGCCTGCACCACCAGCGTGTTGCCTTTGGCCAGGTAAACTGACCAATCTTGCACCAATTGGGGCGCACTGCCAATGGTGGCCTGAGGGTTAAAACTGTCCGGCTGGGATTGCAGGGCCACTTCTTCCAGGGTTAATTTTTTATCCTCGTCCGGCTCTTTGGCGGCAGTGTCCAGTAAGGCTGCGCTGATTCGGGATGATTGCATTTTGGAAAAAACATCAAGGAGTGCGGTTTGGGTTGACCAGGGACTATTTTGGAAAAAAGCCAGTAAAGCAGCTTCACGGTCCTGCCGGTCCTGGGCCATCAAGGCAAAGTACCTGCTTAGAATTAATTGCTGCAAATAAATATCCTGTTTTTCAGGATGAACAGCTGCAGTATCGTCAAAATGCCGGATATAAGCCTGGACTTTTTGATTGAAGTCAGCAGAACTATGCAGGGTTTGGAAGGCTTGTAAAACAGGACTGGTCTCAGCCAGGATACTGGCGGCCGGACTAAGTCCTACCATTAAAAGGCTGAGTATCAGTGCATTAAGGCGCATGGCCACTCCAGATCAATAAACTAAAGCACACAAGGCTCGTTTCCGGCCTTGTGTGCTTTGAGGGAGGCAAATTATTTCTTTTCTTCCAGTTTGGGCGTGTTTCTTAAACCGGCAATAGATGAGCGCTGGATTTCAATTTTGACATTATCGGCAAATTTAACAAACACCGTATGATCAGCTTCATTCAAATCGGAAATCACACCGAACATGCCGCCGGAGGTGATAACTTTATCCCCTTTTTTTAATGACTTTAGCAAAGCTTCATGCTGCTTTTGTTGTTTACGCTGTGGCAAAATAAACAGCACATAGAAAAGTACAAAAATTAAAATAATCGGTAAAAAACCGCCCAGCCCCATTAAAGGGCTGGCAGCTGCATTACCTGCACTTGCCGGTGCGGCTGGTGCCGCTGCGGCCATTAACATTAAATTCATCATGGTCTTGCCTCCTCAGGCTTTTTTTGAAAATATTAGTCATTTCTTGAGAGTAAATTATTGAAAACAGACACATTTAATCTATTTTGTCTATTTCCTACTAGCTAATTCTTGTTGCAGAAAGCAATAATTACCATTTCAAACTTCCATCACCCCGGCATGGTTTTAGCCGGGGTCCGGAATTAACTTTTACAAATCGCTGGATTCCAGCTAAGAGCCTGCCGGAATGACAACTATGGTCAGATATCATTTTCAAAAAAAGGTCTTTCCGTAACAAGAACTTCTACTCTTAAATGCTCTGGAGTATGAGCTATTAAGGGCTCATACTTCTAGCTTCACGCCGGTTTCTGGTCACTATCTCCGGATCGATATTGATTAAAAAATTGGGATTTAGCTTGTTGAAAACGGCCTTCCAGGATTGATTGACGAATAAAACGAGTCAAATTTAGCATGAACGTAAGGTTGTGTAAAGTGGAAAGTCGCAGAGCAATGATCTCCTTGGTATTGAACAAATGTCTTAAATAAGCACGAGAATAATGTCGGCAGCAATGACAGTTGCAATTGGGGTCAGGTGGAGAAAAATCCCGGCTGTAACGTGCGTTTTTAACCACCAGTCTACCCTGGGAGGTATAAAGAGTGCCGTTGCGGGCTATGCGGGTGGGCATGGCGCAGTCAAACATATCCACACCGCGCTCAATGCCTGACCATAAATCTTCGGGAGTACCAACGCCCATTAGATACCGAGGCTTGGTCGCGGGCATTAAAGGGTCCAAAAAATCAAGCACTTCATTCATCAATTGAGGACCTTCACCTACTGACAAGCCGCCAATGGCATAACCGGGAAAATCCATGTCCATTAATTCCTTCGCTGATTTTTCCCTACAATCTTTGAAGATACCGCCTTGGATGATGCCGAAAAGCGACTGATGGGACAAGCTTTTTTCATGGGCTTCCTTGCATAGTCTCGCCCACCGGGTGGTCAATTCTACGGCCCTTAACACTTCTTCCTTTGGCGATGGATAAGCCACGCAAACATCAAGAGCCATCATGATATCAGCCCCTAATTGGTGCTGCAGATCCATATTGGATTGGGGGGTGAAAAAATGCCGCGACCCATCCAAATGAGAAACGAACTCCACCCCGTCCTCGGAAAGTTTTCTGAAGTCGGACAGAGAAAAAACCTGAAACCCACCGGAGTCGGTAATAATACCGCCGTCCCAATTCATAAAGCCATGAAGTCCACCGGAAGCCTCAAGAAGTGGCCCACTCGGCCGTAAATATAGATGATAAGCATTGGCCAGCATCATGGCCACACCCAGATTTTTAAGGTCCATGCTGTCCAAGGTTTTGACAGTACCCTGGGTACCGACAGGCATGAAAAGGGGCGTTTCCATGGGATTGCGGCCTGGTAACTGCAATAGGCCGGCACGCGCCTGATGATCTTGACGTTGGATTTCAAATAAGATTGACATGGAAGCTCCAGACAATTAAAATAGCAGCAAAAATAGGCTTATTTAAGAATCAGCAATTATATATGAATTAACTTTAATTTCCAAGAATTTATAAGGCATGGCATAACATCGGTAGTACCGTTCGACTAGAGGGCTGATCCAGTGCTGCCAAACATGCAGCCATAATCAACGGCATGGCATCTGCAGTCTATCCATTAATGGAGGGGGATACGTTGAACATCACCGACACCATCTCGAGTAAAGGCTCCAGCCAGAGGGTATTGATTTCAAGTATCCTGGTGGCGGGATTGTTTACGCTGTTTATTCTGATTTGTACCAAGATTTTTAAATTACCCTTGCTTTTTGTCCTGCTGGCCATTATTTTTTCATTGGCTGGAGTGGCTTTTTTATTCTGGCAATCGCGAACTATGTTTCAGAGCATTGATGAAATCAACAATTTTCTTATCCAATACATGGAAGGATTTTCCAAGGGCCAGGTCAATTTGAAAAACCGCTTGTCCAAAGGTGGTTCCGGTGAATTGGGCAGAATCAGCGAGAGTTTCAACAGTTTTATGGACAATGTCCATAAAATCATCAGTGAAACCCGTTTGCTTACCAAGACTCTGCATGTTTCCTCGGAACATCTCTCTTCTCTCTCCCAGGAGATCAGTGCAGCTACCATTGAAGTGACCTCCAATATTTCCACTATTGCCTCCAATGCGGAACAGCAAAAAGAACATACCGTCAATTCTGCAGAAACCATTGAGGAACAAGCCAATTCGCTTAAATCCTTTATGCGTGAATTGGACAGTGCTGTGGATGTATCCCGTATGAGCCGGCAAACGTCGGATGGCAGTAAAGCTATCATCAGTGAGGCCATTGAAAAGATGAATATCCTTTTTGCCATTTTTGAGGAGAATGTGAAACAAGTCCAGGAACTTAGCGGTACCATCGAGGAAATCGACCAAGTTCTGGAAGTCATCAATAATATCGCCGATCAGACCAACCTTTTGGCCCTCAATGCGGCTATTGAAGCGGCCAGGGCCGGTGATGCCGGTCGTGGCTTTGCCGTGGTAGCCGATGAAATCCGAAAACTGGCCGAAGAATCTGGCAGCGCCACCAAACAGATTGCCACCCTGGTGCAACGTATTCAGTCGCAGAACAAAATGGCGGTCACGTCTATGTCGGAAGGGTCGCAGGAAGTGGACAGCGGACGCAAGGCTATGCGCGAATCGGATAACTCCCTTAAACTGCTCCTGGATGCGGTCAATAATATTGAACAAAAAGTATCGAACATGTCTTCGGAATCTAAAAATCAAATTTCCCGCACGGATATGATCAGGAAAAACATGAAGGAAGTCATTGCTTTTGCCGAAGACAATGCCTCCGGTTTGGAAGAAGTGGCAGCCAGTATGGAAGAACTTAATAATTCCATGTCCGATATTACCCAAAACATTCAAGAGATTGCCAATGCTGCGTCCACCATTGAAGAAGCAATCAAATACATGGAGACCTAAGACAACTCTTGCTGCTCCTGCTCCCCTGTCAAAAACCGGATCACGCTGTCCTAGCGATCATAGCCGGCAATGGTTTTATTAGGGCTGGCCAATTCAATGGGCAAAATCATAGTAAATAAGCTGCCTTTCCCTTCCTTGGTTTCCGCAAAAATCCTGCCGCCATGAGCTTCGATGCTATACTTGGCAATCGTCAGGCCCAGACCGGAACCTTCCTGTACGAACTGTTTTTCTACCGGCAATCTGTAAAAAGGTTCAAAGATAGCATCCAATTGATCCAAGGGAATGCCCGCCCCATTATCTTCCACACTGATTTGAATGGCTGGAAACAGAGAACTCATATAACGATCATCCAGATGCGAATGTACCCATCCTTTTTTAAAAACAATAGCCTTGGTTTTTTTTACTGTCACCACAATACTGTGATTGGCGTACTTGACGGCATTGGCAATTAAGTTGTTAAGGGCTTGTTCTATTTTTTCCTCATCCGCCAAAATAACCGGCATTTTCTTAACCTGATTCTTGAGCATGATTTCATCAGCAGTCTCTTTTTGACGTACGGCCACAGCTCGTTCCACCACCGTTTGAAGATTTACGGGATTAAGTTTCAGGGCGATTTTGCCAGCTTCGATATTGGCCATTTCCAGCATATCATTGAGTACAGATGTAAGACGTTGGGCTTCCTTGTGAATATTGGTGACATATTTTTTTTGGGTGTTTTCACTGAGCCGTTCTTCCATGAGCAAACTGGCAAAGCCCAGGATACTGGTCATAGGGGTGCGCATGGTATGACTGGCGAGGGCCACGAATTCGGACTTCATGCGATTGATCTCGTTTTCATGGCTGATATTCTCGATTAAAATGCCGCGGCCGATAAGATGGTGTTCCCGGTCCTTGACAGGGAACATAGTGAAGCGCACATCGATCAAATCAGGCTTATAAAGAGTAAAATTAATCACCGGATGATCGGAAATATTGGCCAAGGCCCGCAAATAAACAGACTGTACAGTATAAGGGTCTTTGGCCTGCTGTAACAGGCGCTCGGAAATGATACTGGCTGAAAGTCCCAGGAGTTTATAAGCAGACAGTTGGAAATAGCCAGCCGCCTTTTCGTTGATAAAAACGATTTCCTCGTGAAAATCAATCAGAATAAAGCCGTCTGTCACGGAATTGACAATGGCATCCAGTTTCCCTTTTTCCTCGATCAAATGTTGATAAAAACGGGCATTTTCAATGGCCACGGTCACAATGCGAGCCAAGGTTTCAAATTGTTGGATTTCGGTTTGGCTGTATTCTTTGGCAACCAGACTGTGGAGAGAAACCATGCCGTAAATCCGTTGCCGCCCGATCAGAGGAGCATATAAAGAGCTGCATTCCGGGGCGTTTTTTTGAACCCCAGTTTCTTCTCCCGCGGTTTCCCGCGCCCCCGTACTGGCGGTAATATCGCTCCAATTATAAGGACGGTCCCTAGTCGTAATGACCTTGCCGTCGACCACGATTTTTTTTATCAGGCTGTTTTTAACCGGCAGCCGTTGTTCATGTTGATAGCGCCTGCTCAATCCCCGAACCATTTGTGGGTATAGGTCTTGCTCTTTGTCATCCAATAGGAAAAGCGCGGATAATTTCACATCGTAAAATTGATTAAGATAGTCCAATAGATGCCCGCAGAACTCATCGATATTTAAATTATTGGAAATGGATTCCACCAGTTGAAACAAGCTGCTGAATTTATGGTTCAAAAAGGATTCTTGGGCCTGAATGATATTGTCCTTGATTTCGATGTATTGTTTCACGATGCGCATATCGATGCGGTCAAAAATATCGTTTAAGATGGAGGCGAAGGTTAAAAGCGCTTTCACCTCCAATTGGGGATTCTGATGGATGACCTGCTTGATGGATTTAAGTAGGATCTCTCTCAGAATTTTAAACAATCCCACCACATCCGCCAAAGGCACACCCTGGCGGGCCCGGCGCTCACCAAGATCACTGAGCATATTGTCGAATTCCTGGTTATTGAGTTCTTCCCGGGCAACCAGCTGAAATATGACCTGTAACGTAGCCGAAATGGTATTGTCCATGTTGGCGCGATCGTACAAGGTCGCCATTTGGTAACTCTTTATGGTGAGCCGGGCCTGATCCAGGACTTGGTTGTAGATTTTCTTTTCCTGTTTTTTTAAGTGGTCAACAATTATTTTCTTCACGGTCGCCGCCTTTAGACTGTTCGTTTTTCACCATTGGGAAAAACATGGTGAATGTGGTTTGCTGGCCGAGAATACTATCTGCCCAGACCTTACCGCCGTGGGCTTCCACAATTCTTTTTACTATGGCCAATCCCAGACCGGTACCACGAATGGTATGTACCGCAGTTTCCACCCGGTAAAAGGGGATGAAAATCATGGAGAGCTGGTCTTTAGGAATGCCCTGACCATAATCCGTAATCTGGATAAGCACCCCATCCTGATTTACGACCGTAGGCTCGTCCGGGCCATTTTCAAAAACCGGCGTACCTTTACTGGAACCGAGGACGATATGCACCTGCTTGCCGGCCGGCGAATATTTGTCGGCATTGGAAAGCAAGTTCCATAGGACCTGGGTCATCTTATCCTTGTCAATGCTGATAACAATATCTTCGGAACCGGTTTCCATAATTATTTCGCGGCGGTTTTTGAGTTGCGCCTTAAAATTTTCTATAACTTCTTTGGCCAAGTCAACAATATTTGCCGGCGTTTTTTCCAGACCGCTCTCTCCGCTTTCAAGATAACTTAGATCCAGCATATCGTTTAAAATTCTAGTCAACCGTTCTGCTTCAGAATGAATTTGTGAAGTGTATCGGTGCACCAAATCAGCCGGCAGTTGTTTGGTCAGCATAATCTCCGAAAATCCCAAGATGCTGGTCATAGGGGTGCGCAGTTCATGGCTGGCGATGGAAACAAATTCTGACTTCAAACGGTCCAATTCCCGTTCGTGGGTAACATCCTCAATCAGAATACCCCGCCCGGAAAAATGACCTTTGCGGTCGCGCACGGGAAAATACTTCATTCGAATATCCATACGTTTGCTTTGGGTAATGGTATATTCAATGACCAGAGGTTTGGTGGGGTGCTTTTCCGCTTGCTGGAATTGTTTTTTCAGAGCCGTGTCATGACGTACCTTGCTCAATAAAAAATCATACAACAAGGCAAGCGGCTGGTTGAGCAAATCCTCCATGCGGCGTCCAAAATAATGAGGACCCGGGCCATTAACATAGGCCACCAATCCATGCGGATCCACGAGCATCAGACCTTCGGTCATGGATTGAACAATAGCTTCAAAACGTATTTTTTCCTCGGCAATTTTTCTATCCAGATGGACTTTTTCCATGGCAATGGCTTTTAATTCCAGCTCCCGTTGCAGTAACAAGTTCCATCCCAATACGATAACCGATACCATCAGGGCTGCGCCGATAAAAATCATGACCCAACGGATAATGGGCCGGCTGTAAAGCCGTTGGGCGCTCACCCCTTCCCCAAACCACCGTTTTAACACACGTTGCCGGCGTCCGTTTTTTTCCATGACCGTAAAGGCCTGATCAAAGAAAGCTTTCAAATCCTCACGGTTTTTATTGATCAACACACCATACCGTATGCGGGAAACTTCACGGTCCAGTATTTTGAATTGTTGATGCAGATTAGCCTTGCCCAAGTAATAGAGGCCGCTTAGCCGCTCCCCTACATAAGCATCCACCTTGTTGCTGATGACCATGGCAAAACCATCCCCGGGGGTAGCTACCGGCATGATGAGATATTCCCCGGAGCGTTGTAGCTTATCGAATACAGGGTCGTTTTGAATAACCGCGATTTTCTTACCCTTTAGGTCAGTCAGGTCCATGATGTCGTAGCGGTCATGGGTGGCAAAAACCACATTGGTGCTTTCAAAATAAAAGGCGGCGAAATAATATTTTCTGGCCAACGCGGTGGAGTAAGGCGCGAAATGGACAGCTTCTACTTCTTTATTTTCCAAGGCTTGCAGCGATTGGTCCAAGCTGCCGGGATAGAAAAGCACATGGTTCACATGCATAGACTCGCCCAATTCGCGCAGCATGTCTACCGAGAAGCCCGTGTATACACCATTGGGGCTCATAAAGGCATAGGGCGGTTGATCAACCGGTCCGGCTACGGTCAGGCGTTCAAGATTATGTTGAGGAGAAGGGGTGGCCCGGCTGACGGCATTCCAAGGGATTAACCCGAATATAATGAAGAGCAGAAGTAGGCGAACCCGGCACATTAATGCAGCCTCTTGCTATAGACCCGCCGTAAAATCATTTTTACCCGGGCCACTAATTCCTGGGGTGAGAAGGGTTTGGTTAGGTAATCGTCAGCGCCGATCTTAAGACCGTGTACTTTAGATTCCGTCTCGCCTTTGGCGGATAGCATGATGATGGGTATATTGGCGGTGGCCGGATCTTGTTTAAGTTTTTGACAGACTTCAAAGCCATTAAGTTTGGGCAACATGAGATCAAGCAGAATCAGGTCCGGGCCTTCGGTCATGGTCAATTTCAGGGCACTCTCCCCGTCACCGCAGGTGACCAGGGTATAAGGTTCATCGCGGAAGGTGGCCTTGATAAGTTCCAACATCTGCTGATCATCATCCACGACCAGAAGTTGATAAGGGTCCGCCCCGGAACGACGGCGCGTCATGCCGGCCAAAATGCCTTCATGGCTGTGGAAAGGATCGCCAATAGAAACACCATGGGTTCCGATCAACAGTTCCCGCAGGTTGCGGTCGTGGCTTGATCCGCGCTGCTTGATGATCATCAGGGCTTTGCGGATAGAGCCTTCGATTTCGGCCATGCGCACCAAAATTACTGTATCCACCATATAGGAAAGATTGTGATCGCTTAATTTAAAATCACCGACGACTTCTGATATTTCGGAGGTGCACAATAAGGTTACATGAAGGTCGCGAAAAAGACGCATCATGGACTGAAATGTAAGATGGATGGTTTCCTTGGATAAAGCGATGTTATTTAAGAAAGTAATGGGGTCGATCACCACTCGTTTTGGCCTGATCTCTTCCAAATGTTTATGAATGAGATGGAGAAATTCGCCTTCACTTAGGCCGGCTGTAGGGATATTGACCACCGTTAATTGCTCTTTTTCAAGATAGGGTTCAAAGGCCATCCCCAGGGAATGGGCATGACGTAACAAAGTCCGGTCCAACTCTTCCAGTGAAAGGTAGAGACAGATTTCCCCGGCTTTCAACCCTGCTTCGATAAACTGCAGGGCCAGCACGGTTTTACCAGTGCCCGAAGTGCCGGCGATCATCGCCGGTTGGCCCCGGTAGTACCCGCCTCCCAGCATCTCATCCAGCCCGTCAATACCAGTGGAGACACGTTCAAAGGTGGCTGCCGTTTCAGCGGCCGTTGCCCCCGGCAGGGAGGGCAGGCTGGTTGGATACACTTCAATCCCCTCTTCCGTAATTTCGAAGGGGTGCTGTCCATGGAGGTGTTTCTGCCCTCGAGCCTTAAAAACCTCTATCAATCGGCGACGTTGGTAATCTCGTACCAACTCAAAGCTCAACCTTATATAGCAATCTACTGAATACATGCCCCAATGGGCCAGGTCTTCATCCTCGATATCCTTGATCAGGAAAGTGGTGATGGATTGGCGTTTGAAGCCGTTGATAAATCGATTGATCTGTTCGCGACGGTGCATATTCTCTATTTTATGTTGTGCCAAGAAATTAATCGAATCGATCAATACCCGTTTGGCATCCAGTTCGCGGATGGTTTGTTCAACCATCCCCCCCGGCTTTTCCAGTTCCTGACTCAGGACTTTGGGCGAGGTCATAATGATTTTTAATTTTTGATCCTTTTCCAGCTGTTTCAAGTCCCAGCCAAACTGAAGGGCATCGCGATAATATTGCGCCGGAAATTCTTCAAAAGTAACGATTAGTCCGGCTTGCCCCTCACTAATCCCCTGCAAAATAAAATGAAAGCCCAAAGTAGTCTTGCCTGTGCCGGGCAGGCCTTCAATCAGAATGCTCTCGTTTTCCAACACCCCGCCAAACAGAATTTTATCCAATCCCAAAATGCCGGTTTTCAGTTTTTGACTACCCAACCTTGACCACCTCATCTGGAAATGATTTATTCCGAGAACGTGAAGCGTATGGAGAGATGATTATCTTCAGCGCCCGGAACAAAATACCGGGTAGGAGCACACCACACCCCTACCCGGTATTTTATAATATAGCCAGATTATAACATTTGCCCTTTCTGGGCAGCAAGTTAAATAGTCTCCGCCCAGATGCAACCGTTTTGACAGCCCGTAAAATTATTTGTTGCCAGACACCGGAATCTTATACCCACTGCCGGTTAGTTGTGAGCTATATTGCGTCCTGATGAAAGCAAATCTTTTAAGCCATTATCCAGCCCCGTTGAATAAAAAGACCAGCCAGCTAAGCGTCTGTTTTTCAGGTACTTCCGGAAAAGAAATAAAATAAATCGCGATGGCGGTTAACCATGGTCAATCCTGGTTCGATAATAACCAAAGACGCGGCATTTATACAAACTGCGACCCAATTGGGTCGCGTCAGGAAGGGGTCTTTACATGGCACGGCATAAAGGAGTTATTTATGTGGGTTTGCGTCATTTAATCCGGACTAAGGGAACCGTCTCTGAAGAGCAATTTCTAAGTGGAAGTGACCTATTAAGCTTAAAAAGTGACTCAAACTAAAGCATGGCCTTCATTGTGGCTAAAGGCAGTAATATAACTCTATTTTAAAGCATTATTATCCACTCCAGGCACGTCGGAAAGGCAGGATGACTATGGGCAGACACAAAGGAGTATTTTACGTAGGCATACGCCAACTAATCCGGGCCAAGGGTGCGGCCTTTGAGGAGGACTTTTTAAAGCGTCTCCATCCCAAAACCAGGAATATTTACCTCTACGCTCTGCCGGTTTCTTGGGTTGAAAGTTATGATGTCCCTGAAGAAGAGTCGCCTCTATACTTGGCCGCCAAGATGCTTTTTCCAAACAAGCCCAATCCTTTCCGTTGCCTGGGCAAATCGATCGCCATTAATGACATCAGGGGCATTTATAAAGTGTTTTTTCATTTCACCACCTCCGACTATGTAGTGAAAAAAATGGCTGCCCTCTGGAAACAATACAATGATACCGGCGATGCGGCAGTGGAAAACCAGATAAACACAGGAAAGACTAAAAAGTTTGATTTCGTGATACGTAATAATCTTGAAATGAACAATACTTTGCGTCAATATTTAGCTGGTTATTTGGAAGGACTGATTGAATTGACCGGGAAGTGTTGTATTAAGATCTCGACTGATATACCTTTTACGCCAGCGGGCGGATGGCGCTGGCAGATCGAAGTGACTTATTAATCCGTGTCCTGGCATTCCCCGCCATCGTCACAAACTCAATTATTGTCCATCGAGGCCTCATAAACCACCACCTGATTACGGCCTCTGGCTTTGGCCACGTAAAGGGCATCATCAGCCTGTTTGATTAGGGTGTCCCTGGGCGCCAGATCCGGACCGCGGCCGTTTAGTCCTGCCACGCCAATGGAAACACTCATGCCCACTTGCGGATTGTCAATGCTACCGTAAAAAAGGCATTCCGCCACGGAAGCCCGAATGCGTTCGGCCACCACCTCGGCGCCCAATTGATTGGTCATGGGCAAGATCACGACAAACTCTTCCCCGCCGTAGCGGGCGACAATATCATTTTCCCGGACCAGAGATTTGACCAGTCCGGCGATCTCCTTAAGTACCAAGTCTCCTGCCATATGGCCGTAAGTATCATTAAATTTTTTAAAGAAATCGATATCCATCATTAAAACAGACAGATCAACACCATAGCGCTTGGCGTGATTATATTCATCACTCAAACGCAACTGGAAGAAACGATGGTTGTAAAGACCGGTCATGCCGTCGGTGATCGCCTGCTGCATCACCTTTTTGTACAATTGGGCATTGGCCACGGCCATAACCGTTTGGTTGGCAACCGCACTGATCAGGGTGATTTCATCTTCAAGAAATTCATGCTGTTCCCGGGTATCATTCACCATGAGAATACCTATGGCTTCATCCTTTAAAATCATGGGCACCAACAGCGCATTATGAGCAGTCAGTTGATTTTTTAATATCTTTTTAAAGACCGCTTTGTCTTCCTGGGTACAAAGCTGAACCGGTTTGAGTTGGGAAAGTGTGGTAAAAAAAACAGTATCCCGCATATCGTCGATGTGCAAATGCAGCACGCTCAGGATTTCTTTTTCCACCCCAAAGGCTGCTGCAGCGTGTAGTCCCACTTTATTATCATCAAGGAGCCATACCACGCAGCGGTTGACGCCGATGCTTTGGGCGCTTTGCTTAGCCAGCAATTCCAGCACCTCTTCCAGATCGAGACTGGAATTAATGTTTTGCGAAACCTCATTCAAGACCACTAACTGGGCCGTTTTCCGAAGAATCATATCCGCCTGGGCTTCCAGCATTTTATTCTTCATTTCCAGTTGTTCCGTGTTTTTGGATTGCTCCTGGAAAAGCAGCACGTTCTTAAACACAACTGCGATTTGCTTGGCAAAGGTGGCCAACAACTCCTGGTCCATCAAATTAAACTGGCGGCCACTTTTCTTCTCACTCACCACCATCAGCCCCAGCAATTCCTGAGCATAAATAATAGGCACCACCATAATCTTGTCGGCTGAGGCCAGTACGGAAGGTTTTTGATTTTTAGGTTTTAAATCATAGTGGTTGTCCCGCATGGGTTTTTGAAGTGCCGCCGCCTGTCCTAGAACACCTTCTCCATAAGCCACGGCATTTAATGCCTGCTCATCTGCAGGTAGATTGGAGGCGCGCAGGACCAGTTCTTTTTTGGGGTTGTTTTTTATACCGTTGCTTTGCTCCATCCAGATAAAGACATTGTTCTTTTTCAGCAGCAGCCCGGCATGAAAGACCATTTTTTGCATTAAAGATTCCAAATTCAAATCAATGGCAAGACTCTGGGTGGTATGAAACAGCAGGGCGCTTTCTGTGTTTTTTTCCTTGATTAATTGTTGGCAGGCGCGAATATAAATGGTGGAAATGGCAATGGTTCCCTGCATCCAGAGATGATCTATGGTGGAGGCCCATTTGGCAAGTGGGGCTGTTCCTTTTTCCTTGCGTACCAAGCTTTGAAAGGTGATTTTAAGCTGATCCAGAACGGACTGATAGGCTTCAAAAGGAATGGTCAAATCCAAGTTTTTTTCCAAAAAAGTTCGGGCCATTCCGCCCGCCTTGTCCTGGCTGTGATGAGTCAGGCTTTGGGCCAAGGAAAGCAGCCCCATAAAAAATGCTTCCCCAAAAGATTGGAAATCCTTTTTTTTGAAATGTTTTTTAAGAGGGCCGCGGTAGACCTCAGGTTGACCCAGGGCTGCAAGCAGCGCAGCACCAAGTCGCTGGTGCGCAGATATAAAATATCGCTGCACCTGCTTCAACCCCGTTGTGGAAATGTGTGATGGCCCTTGTTGCTTAATTGCCATGGGTTATCCTTTGCCCCATTGTATTTTATTTTCACCCTACTCCGTCCAACCCCATCGACCTAGACCACAACTATCCATTTCTTTTGCACATCGGGCGTGATCCATCCGCTAGGGGTGCCGGGGATTACCAGTTTCATCAAATGCCCCTCTAAGCCTGCTCATAATGGTCGGCATTTTGCCACTAGCTATCACCGGCATCAGAGGATGAGCATGGCATCACCATAACTGAAAAATCGATAGCCCTCATTAACCGCTTCCTGATAGGCCTTCATCGTCAGTTCTTTGCCGGCAAAAGCGGCTACCAACATTAGCAAGGACGACTTGGGCAGATGGAAATTGGTAATCAAATGATCTACCACCTTCCAATGATAACCCGGTTTGATAAAGATATTAGTCGCACCCTGCCCCGGGGTTATCGTGCCGGCTGCAGTACTGTTGGCCTCCAGGGTCCTGGTCACGGTGGTACCACAAGCGACCACTTTATGCCCCTCGTGTTTGCATGCATTAATATGATCGGCTGTTTCCTGGCTAATATTGAAGTATTCTGTATGCAATTTAACCTCATTCAAGGGTCCTTCTGGTAAAGCTGCAAAAGTGCCCCACCCCACATGTAAGGTAACAGGACTAATGGCGATACCCTGGGACTGCAAACGCTGGGTGAGTCCTGGAGAAAAATGAAGCCCTGCTGTAGGCGCAGCCACCGAACCCCCATGGCGGGCAAAAAGCGTCTGGTATCGGCGGCGGTCTTGAGCGGCTTCGTCTCGCTTAGCCTTAACCTGACGTTTGATATAGGGCGGAAGAGGCAAGACGCCATACTGCTTCAGCACCTGCCGGGACTGACGGGCGGACGCGAAACCCAGCACAACTTGCCCGTGTTGCCCGATGGTTTTTACTGAAAACTCATAAGGTCCGGCTTGTAACCTGGTCCCAGGAGACAATCGTCGAACTGGCTTGGCCAGGGCTGTCCACTCTCCCGGGGCGATATGCTGATGAAGTAAAAATTCAATTTTAGCTTGTGTTTCAACTTTGACCGCCCAGAAACGAGCAGGCATGACTTTACTATCATTGACCACCAGACAATCGCCGGGATCAAACCACTGGGCGAGCTGATTAAAGCGTTGATGGGTGATGGTGCCGAGGGCGCGGTTGACCACCATGAGCCGGGATTGCCCGCGGCGCAGGGCGTGTTGAGCGATTAGATGCTCCGGCAACCTATAATCGAAATCTTTGGCCTCCATGCTTTACAGGCCCAGGCTGACCAGAATGGTGCCGGGATAATAATAACGGATAATGGCTTCCGCCCTAGCGCCCTGTTCCGCCATGCCTTTGGCGCCTTCCTGACACAGGCCCACCCCATGCCCCCATCCCTGGCCCGTGAAATGTAACACCGGCCCCTGATCACTAAGATCAAAATGGGTACTGCGGATTTTATCCGCTCCAACCATCATCCTGAAGGCTGCTCCTTGCATTTCAAATGATCCACCGCTATGCCGTATCTGGAGTTTTTGCACACGGCCACTGTGGTCGCGTGACAAGATGCGTACATTTTTTATATCCCGGCAGTCCTGATGATAACGAGTAAACAATTTTTGCATTTGTGATTTGGAGAGGTCAAAAGACCAAGTGAAATGCGGTCCTTGCCGGCAATAGGTGCAGGCTACACCTTGAAGATAAGCATAGTTTCCTCCCCACACATCGCGAACATCCGCCGTATGGCCTCCGCAGTTGGAATGATAAAATGCGGCGATTACCTGCTGCTGATAGGCCACAATCAGATTGTGGGTTTGCTGAACAGCTTCATTGGTTGAGGCCTGTTCGGAAGCCATGCCGCGATAAACCTGACTGTTGACGGTGGCGTCCAGATCAAAGTCCGCGTTTCGCCTGCCGCTCATCTTATATACAGCAAAGGAACGGGCAGCCAGCGCTTGCGCTTTGAGTGCCTCCAAGGGCCATTGGGCCCGCATTTCGTTGGGGACCACCCCTTGCAGATAGTCGTCGAGTGGCAGAATATTGATGACCGTCAAACCGTTCTCGCTGTTGGGCAACAAGCTGAGTTGGCCGCGATAAGGTACTCCATTGACCGACAAATAATGACCGGCCAGCGGTACCAGCCGGATTTCGGCGGCCGAATAGAGGTGGCTTCCTGTCCATAGGTGACGGCCTTTCAAGCTCCATCGCGGCTCCAGGGCAGTATCAAGGGTCATTAATTTTTGGCGCGTATTCATATCGTAGACGCTGACCGGCGCATCGGAAAGGATTAGGGCTTCCTGGCAATGCTTGGCAATGGCCACCCTTATGTTTTTCAACCATTCCCGGGCTTCCTGGGCGTTGGGCAGCAAGGGATGATAGGTGGAGCGCAGCCGCATGGTGGTGCTGCAGCCGGCCATTAACACCACCAGCAAGACAGTGGATAATGGCCCTATGGTTTTGGAAAACACTTTTTTCATTTTAAAGAAATCACCTCTCTTGTAGGGAACGGTCGCGACCGTTCCCTACAATGTTCATTTAAATCGACGATCGTTCTGCCTCAGGACAAATGGAACGATAGGAACAATAATAACATGTCCAAGCACTGGGGGTGGCCTTAAACTGGCGGGCCCTGATTCCTTTAGATACGGTCTCGATCATGGTCATAATCTTGTCCATCTTGGCAGGTTTGGGTTCCGTACATCCCACCAATCCGCTTTCGATAAAATGCAGCTGCAGTGAAGCCGGGGTGATCCCGGTCATGGCACGCCAAGCTAAACTATACAAGTCCAGCTGACGGCTATCAGCTGCTTTTTTGTCAGCTTCGGACTGATCCAGCACTTCGCTGCTTTTGAAATCCACGATGACTACCTGACCATCGCGCAGTTGGTCCACACGGTCCATACGCCCCACGATTTTATTGGCCCCTAATTGAAAACTGAAGGACTTTTCAATAAAGGTGGGCGTACTGGGCATACGGTGTTCTTTGTCCACAAAACGCCGCAAGGCTGCCAACCCGGCCTGCTGACGGCTTTCTTCATGTTCGCGGGAAATAAATCCCTGGTTGACCCATGCTTTTAAAAATACTGCCTCGATCTCCTCCACGGTCATGGATTGGCGCTGCAGTTGACGGCGAAAATATTCACTGATGGCCAGGTGCAGAGCATTGCCATAAAAAACACTATGATGAGGTAAAACCGGAATTTTAAGCAGATGACCGTATTTATATTTTAATGGACAAGCCTGATAATCATCCATCTGGTAATAAGACAGGGTGAGCTGGTCCTGGCTGCTCATGGGCTTGAGCTCCTGGGGCTCGTTAACGGCCAAGGGCGCATAGCCTTGGAGGCGTTCCAGGGGTGAAGCGGTCATGAATTGTTCCTCGTTCTGCAGGTTCTCCAGGGCTTCCATGACAAACCGCGAGCGTTTGTAGGAACGTTTGCCGCCGTAATCTTTGGCTGACGTCATGATCAGCCGTTCTTTGGCGCGCGTCATGGCCACATAGAAAAGGCGCCTTTCTTCTGCCAGGACCTGATCTTCCAGAGGCATATCTTCTTTGGCCAGTTCCGACGGAAATCCCAAGGAGGACGTTCTGCCAACGGCCGGAAATTTATTGGCGGCCAACCCCACCATAAACACAACCGGAAACTCCAGTCCTTTAGCCCGATGTACGGTCAGGACGTGGACCGCATCGACCTCCGGATCCATTTCGGAGACCGTGGGATCATCTCCTATTTCCTCCAACAAGTCCATATGCTGCACAAAATACAAAACTTTATCGGACGGTGCCAATTGTTCGAAACGGCGGACGACCTCGAAAAACTTGGCGATATTTTTAATTATTAGATCGGCGTGTTGGCTTTGATGCTCATTATATTTAAGCAGCAGGCCGCTCTCAGTTAAAAATCGGTAGAGTACCTGGCCGGCTGACAAACGCTTGGCCAATTCCAAGTAATGATGAATATCAGCGACGAGGCATTGGCCAATGCTCTGCCCGGGCTCGGATAAGGCTTTTTCCTGAGCGGCCAGGGAACGCTGCAACACCTCCAGCATGGAACAGTTGGTTTTATTGCTGGTGGCCGCGATGAGGGCCAGATCCTCACCAGGCAGGTCGTAAACCACGGAAGATGCCAATTCATGGAACGCCAAAGGATTGCCCGGGTCGGCGAGCAGTCTTAAGAAGGCCGTACAACACTTAACTTCCGGGCGTTTGTACAACCCTTGATTGCCGGAGAAGCGAAAAGGGATGTTCTTAATGTTAAGGGCCCTTAAAAAAGGTTCGGCCTGTTTTTTGGCCCGCACCAGGATGGCCATATCGGACCAGGTGAGTTGATGCTCCGTTTTATGTTTGAAAAGTTGATCCGCCACCCAGTCCGATTCTGAAGAAACCGTATCAAAGCGCATTTGCACCACCGGAATGCCGCCGGGTTTGGCGGCGCGTAACCGTTTGTTCAGATGGTGCATGACTTCCAACCGGTGCGGGTCATTGTGGCGGATCAAGGTGTAAGCCGTGTCCAGGACAGGTTGGGTGGAGCGGTAATTATGAACCAGCACCCTGAGGGTGCAGTTTGGATAGAATTGCCGGAACTGTAAAATATTGGAGATGGCGGCTCCCCGAAATTTATAAATACTCTGATCGTCATCTCCCACGACGGTGATATTCGCCTCATCACCTGCCAGTAATCTAATAAGTTCAAATTGGGCGGCATTGGTATCCTGAAATTCATCCACCAGAATATAGCGGTATTGTTGACGCAAGTCGGCGAGCACATCAGGATGTTGGCGCAACAGCTGGAGTGTCAAAGTGATAAGATCACCAAAATCCACAAACCCCTGTTCCAGCATTAATCGTTGGTAGGCCGCATAGATATTGGCAAGCTCCAGTTGTTTCTCCAGAGCCAATTGTTCGGCTGCCTCAGCCTCCGGGGCGAGCCGGTCTTCCCATTGCCGGCAATAATCCAGATAGACCTCAGGGGTGACATCTTCATCCTTGGCCCGGGAAATAATGGACAAGATGATCTGCAAATGTTTGGTGGGATTGGACAGAGGACGCAGCCGTTGCAGGGGCAATTTAAATAAATGTTCCCTTAGAAAAATGAGTTGCTCTGAGGTGGAAAGCACCCGGTAAGCCGGGGTTAAGCCCAAAAGAAATCCGGCTTCACGGAGCACTTTATCGCCAAAGGCGTGAAAGGTGCAAATGGTGCTGTCCGTAAACCCATAGGGTACCAAAAGGTCAACCCTGCTCTCCATCTCTTCGGCGGCTTTATCGGTAAAGGTCAGGGCAAGAATGTTTTTGGGAGCACACAGTTTGGCACTGACCAGGTAGGCGATGCGGCGTGTGATCACCGCGGTTTTGCCTGTACCGGCGCCGGCTACCACCAGCTGGGGCCCTTGTTTATGCGTCACCGCAGCCAGTTGTTCTTCATTCAACTCGTCCAGGATGGGCTTTAAATTGGAGGGAACGGCTGCATTGCTCAAAGACTTATCACCAACTGAGGTTAATGGTTGTCAAAACAAATTACCACGCACTAAATGGCGGAGAGTCAAGGTAACCCTCACGCTTTATCCCTCTCCCTAAAAAGAAGAGGATAATCGGCATCCCAGAAACGAATTCCGGAGTAGCCATGATTTTAATGAAGGTCCCTGGTAGAAGTATGGTGGTTCATTAATTACAACTTTAATTTGATGGTCAAAACCCCTTGTTGTTCCTCCTGCTTCCAGTCGGAGGGCAAGGGGTCAAAAACTATTTTACTGCTCAGTTCCAAAGCTTTTTGATCGACAAAAGGATAACCCGAGGTTTGATAAAGCAGGGCTTTTTTAACCTCCCCGCTGGGTAACACCACTACAGTGACTTTTAACTGAGTCTCTTCGGTGATCATTTTTTTTAAAACTGAAAAATCAGGTTCCTTATATCCTCGTGAGGCAATGGCGCCGGAGAGGCTAAGCGTTCCCGTAGGTGATCCGGGCGTGCCCCAATCGCCGGCCCCGCGTCCACTGGCCAGCTGTTCCTGTTTTTTTCGCATTTCCTTGGGATTTTCCCCGATTATCAAAGGATTTTTGGTGCTGGCCAATTCCTGCATGATTTCCCGGCGACGCTTGGTTTTCCAGGCCTGAAGCTCTGCTTCTGTCATGCCGGCTTCATCCGATTCCGTTTCATCGGGCGCACCCACAACTGCACCAGGGTTTTTCACACCTTCGCTGACGGACCGGGGGGCGCTGCTTCCGGACAAGGTGACTTCAATAAGCAGCGGCATTTCGCTGGGCTGTTGCTGACTCAAACTCCATCGGCCCAGGCCAAAAGCTAAAAGTGCGTGCAACACGACCGCAATACTGAAAGAAGTCATGCTGGTACGGTCTAAAGTCATTTTCCGAGCATCTCCTGGGATAGGGGTTTCACAGGCATTGGTTCCGCAGCCAGCACCAATTTATTGGCGCCTGCCTGTCGGGCAATGTCCAGTAATTTCACAGCTTCTCCGTAGGGCACTTGAGCATCAGCGGATACGGTCACGCTGGCTTCGGCCTGATTGGCCAGTTTCTGGGAGAGCAAGGCCGGCAATTGCTCGAGCTTAACCGACTGCCCGTCCAAATAGACTGTTCCTTTTTGATCAAGCATCAGTTGTATATGCTGAGTCTCGGTTTTCTGCTGTACGTGGGCCTTGGGCAGATTAATATCGATGTTGGCCTTCATGATCAGAGGTGTCGTGACCATAAAGATCACCAATAACACCATCATCACATCCGTCAGAGGCGTGATGTTAATCTCCCCCATGATCCGGTTGCGTTGTTGGGGTCGACGCATGGCTAGGCCCTTTCCACCGGCGGCATAACATTGGGTTTCACCGGGGCCGATTCGGAAGTACCAAACAGGGTTTCCACCAGATCGGAAGCTGTGGTCGCCATTTCCGTATCAAAGCGGGTAACCCGCCGGACGAAATAATTATAGGCAATTACCGCCGGTACAGCGGTAAACAACCCTGCAGCTGTGGCTACCAGAGCCTCGGCAATGCCGCTGGCCACCACTGACGCACCGGCAGCCGTGGAACCGGCCAGGGCACTGAAGGCGGTGATGATGCCAAGCACAGTGCCGAATAATCCCACAAAGGGACTAATCGACCCTATGGTGGCCAAAGGAGATAATAAATGTTCCAATCGAATCACTTCCATAGCGCTGACCCTATCCATGGCTTCTTTAACTGAGACCGCCCCACGGTTATAGTAGCGCAAACCGGCTTTCAAAGTTGCGGCGATTGGACCGGGCGTTTCCTGACAAAGGTCGCCGGCATCCACAATCCGGCCAGCCTGTACCAGCTTTTTCACCTTGATCATCAGATGTTCAATATTCACGGCCGCCATTTTATAACGGATGCTGCGTTCAATGATGATGAACCAAGATGTCAAGGACATCAACAACAACGCTACCATCGTCCAGCCACCTTTGGATAGCAATTGCCAAAAATTAAGATTTTCAAACATGGTTAGAGCCTCCCATAGATAACCTTTTTATATTGATGGAGTAGGGGCACGGCGCGCTGTTCCCCTATCTCTTCCTGTTGCGGAAAGGGCCATTTCCCTTTTCCCTCTCCCCCGAAATTTGGGGAGAGGGTTGGGGTGAAAGGGTAAAGATAATCCCTCACCTCCATCCCCTCCGGGTGCCCGCGGGAAGGGCATCTCCCAAGTAAAGAGGACTTTTATGTTAAGATCGAAAAGACCTCTTCCGCAACAAGAACTAGATGCTAAAACGTCATCCGCAAGCCCAGGGCCAGAGAGAGTCCGGGCTCCGGGTAACCTCTCCATTTTTCCCAATTATAGCTGAGTAAATTATCCATCTCCAAAAGGAGGTCCAACTTGGAGGTCAACTGGTAATTGGCTTTTAAACCCAGCAAATGAACAGCTTTAAGTTGGACGCTTGGATTGCTCAACGAGGCGCACCTGGCATCACTATAGTGATAGAGTAACGATATTGTCCAGGGATTATTTTCCCAGGTCACACCGGCATGCCCTTGCCACAGCGGAAGATAAGGTATAGCCTGATGGTTAACTCCCCATTGCCCTTCGTTGTAATCCATTCCCAAGTCCATGGTTATGGACCCCTGCGGATGCACCTGGAGGCTAAACGCAGCCTGGTTTATGCTGACATCGTTAATCTGGCGAAATGAAAATAAGGGCAACCCTGTTTCATTGGTCCAGACCAAGTAATGATCAATAGTCTTTTTCTTCCAGCTCAGATCAAGGGTCAGCTCATCGGTTACCTTTTGACGCCAGCCGACTTCGAGCTGATCTTTAAGTCTTTCCGGTTGTACCGGAGCATTACTGGTCAATGATTGCCAGGTTATCCGCAAGGGCTCGGGAATGAGATCGCGGGCATTGATCCAATTCAAGCCGCCATCAAGACGTGTGTAGAGCGTGGTTCCCCAGGGAAATACCAAATCCACTTGACCAATAATGTTTTGATCGGCAATGACACCTAACGAGCGGTTTAACTGATCCAGTTTGACACCCAGATCCAAGGTGATTAAAGACAAGGGCTGGTAACGGGTGCGTACTTTAATGGTGCTGAAACGTTCATCCAATGATCCGTAGGTTCCGGTAGGCCCGTTTTCCTGCAGGCTTTGGGAAGTCAAAGTCCCCTCCGCCAACACGTTCAAGTCATGTTGATTAAGGAAGGGCACGGTGATGTCCACATTCACATGACCTTGCGCCAGATTGGCTTGGCGCAGTTGATCATTTTGGAAATGCCAGGGCCCGCTATAAAGCCGGTACTGGGAAGCGGCCAGATCAAGGGTGATCAAGGTCTGGGGATTTAATTCAATCTTATTTTTAAGCGCGAACGAGCCGTTCTGATCGCGAACCCAGTCTCCTAAACTCTCCGGAACAGGAGGGGAACTGTGCGCACTGGTGTCGCCCTCGAGATCCAGACTGAGCTGCCATTGTGGCGTTGGTTTAAACCGGTTGCTAAGGGTTAACTCTGCCTTTTGATCCAAGGGAACAAACCCAAAAACTTTCGGCAGTGAGATTGCATTATATTGAGAACGCAGAACTGAATCAAAGCTGTTGTTCTCATAGCCGGCGATTACTTCCCCTCGCAATTGGTCGTGGTTGCCACCAACGCCTTCTAAGCGCAACACGTAGTTTTTCGAGGTAATGGTGGTGGATTGCGGCGTGTTTTTTTCATCTTTCAGACCGGGAATGGCAACTTTACTCAAATCTTCCGGTACATCCTTGGTTGCTTTCATAGGATCAATATCGAGCAGTTCTTTTTTTTCAGCTGAAACGCGATATTGCCGCTCTCCTTTCACAATGACTTCGGGAAGTTTTAAAGTGGGGCGTTTTTGATCTTTCCCTGCTTTTTGCCGCTGCGGTTCCTGATCCAGACCATGATAGGATTTGGGTTCCATGTTCTCCTGGGCTCCGGACAAATCTTCATCCCGGTCAATGGCATGTGTTGCCTGAGGCCAGAACGGCGCCAGGAGCACTATGCAGATGATAAATCGCGTTATTCCAAGCTTCATGGGTTAGTGTTCATCCTTTGGTTCAGGTGAGCTGGTAGGCGCACTCATGGGAATCGCGTCCAGAGTAGCCAGTTTTTCCTTAATTAAGGCTATGCGGGCCCGCGCCGATTTTTTCCAGCGTTTGTCTTTGCTGGAACGGCTGATGCGCTCATAAATGCCAATAGCTGCTTCGAATTCCCCTGTCTTTTCGTGAATTTCGGCGACTCTGGCCAAAGCGGTCATGGACCAACGCTGTTCCCGAGGATAAGAATTGGCCACTTTTAAATAATCGTCTACTGCGGTTTTGAAATTATTTTGAGATTGGCTAATATCACCGATCCAAAATTGGGCTTCCGCGGCATATTTGGCCGGTGCTGTTTTAACCAACTGACGATACGCCTCTTTAGCTTCCTCATTTTTCTTGGCGTCTTGCAAAATATAGGCAATATGCATTTGTGCCTTGTAAGCCATGGAGGTTTGTGGATAGTGATCCACTACCTCCAGGTAAGCCTGCTTGGCTTCCTGGTCCAGACCCAGACGTTTAAAGGCCATAGCCTTGTTGAAGCGTGCATCTGCCCCCAGTTGATGATCGGGGTATTGGACTACAAAATCATCAAATATATGAATAGCTTGATCATATTCCTTCATTTGATAAAAACAGGTACCCATCCAAAAATAGGCTTTGGGCGCTAGAGGTTGTTGAGTGAAGTCGTCATGGACCTTGCGAAAATGAGTTAGGGCTTCCCGGTAATCCCGCTCTTTGAAATAAGCCCAGGCCGACCAGTATAAGGCATTGACCACCAGAGGATTCTGAGGATACTTCTGAATTACGTCCTGAAACTCCTTAAGAGCGCGCTTGTAATCTTTACGGTTATAATAGTGCTCGGCAATGCGATATTGAACATCTGCAGAGAGCGGACTCAAAGGGTATTGTTTAACAAACTGCTTGGACGTCTCGATAGCTTTGTTGTAATTACCTAATTGGTAATAAGACCATTGAATGCCGTACAAAGCATCGGGTAACAAAGGGTCATTGGGGTGTTTTTTCACGAAGCCCTGATATTTGGCAATCGCCGTTTTGTATTTTTTTTCATTGTAGTAACAATTGGCAATACGCAGTTCGGCATCGCTCAGTAAATGACTTTGGCGATAGTGACTGATCATATCCTGATAATATTTGATGGCTTCCATGTAATCACCCTGACGAAAAGCCGCCCATCCTGTCCAATAAATGGCTTCGCCCGCTTGGGGATCCTCAGGCAGTTGACTGCGCAAGGTTTTCCACCGTTCTTTGGCGCGGTCAAATTGTTCCATTCTATAAGCACACCAACCGCTTTGATACAAGGCTTCGGCATAGTCGGGCCGACCCTGATAGCGATTGATCACCCGGCTGTAATAATCATCGGCCGCGGCATAGGCTTTTTCATTGAAGGCGATGTCGCCTAAACGCATCAACGCATCGGCCTGCACCGGCCCAGCGGGATAGAGAAGAATGATTTTCTTGAATGCCTTTTCCGCTTCGTCGTATCGGTTGGCCCGAAAGGCAATCCAGCCTAGGCCGGATTGAGCCAGTGCGGCTTCCCGGCCCAGTGGATATTTTTTCAAAACGAGGGCGTAAGCAGCCTGAGCCTGTTCATCCATATTCATTTGATAATAGGTATCACCCAGACGCAACTGAGCTTCCGGGGCCAAATCGTGTTTGGGGTAGTTGGTTACAAAACGTTGGAAGGCGTCTTTGGCCTCGCTTAAGCGACCTAATTTAAGTTCACACCAGGCAGTCCAAAAGAGGGACCGCGGTCCCCACAGTGAACCAGAATAGTTGGCATAGACATCCTGATAAACCTTGGAGGCGGAATCATAGCGATTCAATTTGTAGAAGGCATTCCCCATCATATAAAGTCCCTGGGCCGCCAGACTGTCGCTGGGATTCTGATCCATCATGGCCTGGAATAAAAGTATGGCTTTATTATAGTCTTGTTGCTGTAACCTGCACCACGCCGCCAAATAAGTGGCCCTGGGGACAATCTCATCCTTGGGATAGCGCCTGCTGACATTAACGAGAACGGAGACTGCTTCATCAAAATGATGCTGATTGGCCATGGCCATGCCCAGACGAAAAGTGGTCAAAGGCACCAAGGCATGTTGGGGGTGGGATTTAATCAGTTGCTCGAAGGTTTTTTCAGCATCAGCCGGCGTCTGCGCCATCAATTGGGATAGGCCCAAGCCGTATTGGCTATATACCGCCAAGGGATGCCGGGCGTAAAGCTTCAGGACTTTGCGAAAATGACCGGCAGCCAGGGACGGCTGGTTTAGAATCAAATAATCTTCTCCGCAATAGTAGTGAGCTTCCGGCGCGAGAACAAAGTCAGGTGTGGTCTTGAGCAGCGCCTCGAAGTAACCAGTACTTTTATTGGCCATGGTCTCCTGATCGGTACTATCGTGTTTCATCATTTGTTTGGCCAGGGTATAGCAAATCCAGCCGCTGGAATATACAGCATAAGGGTAAAGGGAGTGATTTGAAAATTGCTGGCTGAAGGATTGGTAAATACTCAGGGCCTTGGCGTAATCCTTGGTTTGGAAGGTGGCTTCCGCCAGCCAATACGTAGCTTCCGCCAACAGGGGGTGGTTGGGAAAATTCTCTAAAAAAAAGCTGAGTTGCCGGGCAGCCTCGTTGTACTGATGCAGATGAATTAAACAACGGGCCAATTGATATCGTGCTTCCGGCAAATACCGGGTCAAGTTGTAGTAATCTACCACTCGTTGATAGTTCAGGGCGGCTTGTTTATATTGGCCTTCTTCATAATAACTCAAGGCAATTAAATACTGGGCGTCACCGGCTTTAGCCTGGTCGGGATAGGATTGTAGATATTTGCGGAATTGGTCACGGGAAAGACCGAAGGTATGATTCTGAAAGAGGGTGAATGCAAATTGAAAAAGCTGATCAGGCATCATTTCTGCCTGAATTATTCGTGGCCCGCTGACCGCTACTACCATCAAGGACATCAACACAAAGAGGAGAAAGTGTTTTTTCGGTTTGATTCTATTCTCCATTATAAATCAACCTCATAACTTCAGGCATTGGATGGTGTTTCAGGATTAACCTTTACCAGTGACCACGTTTTTAACTTTGTGCTGCACCGCCATTTTCATAAAAGGCGGCATTAACAAGGTAGTAGCCATGCACATGAAGACAATAACTGCATAGATATCATCGGGAAATATGCCCATCTTGGCACCGATAGCTGCAATGATCAAGCCCACTTCCCCTCTCGGGACCATACCCACACCAACCACCATACTGGTTGCCAGACGCTGCTTGATTACTGCCAAGCCGCAACCCACCAATTTGGTGACCACCGCCATTAACGTGACAATCAACGCCATGATGAGGATGGGCAAAGAAGTAAACAGTTTAACGTCCACATTAGTCCCCATTACCACAAAAAAGATCGGAACTAAAAAGTCATTCATTGGCTGAATCTTGTGATGCAATTGAAAGGCTTCGCTGTTTTCGGCAAACACCATCCCCGCCAGAAAAGCGCCGATAATAGCGGCCAAACCGATACTTTGAGCAAACGCCGCCAGGCCCAGACAACTAGCTATGGCGATGATAAAAGGCATATTGCGACTCTTGAATTTTTCCATTAGATAGCCAAAACGTGAAGTCAGCAATGTGCCTATACCCACCACCAACACCACGAAAAGAACCGCCTGCGCGGTGATCCTAATCAACCCCAACATGGAGAATTCTCCTTGGGTCAGGCCGGAGACCATAGCCAGGACGATCATGCCCATGACATCGTCAATTACGGCAGCTCCCAAAATAATCCGGCTTTCCGTACTTTGCAGAAATTTCAAATCCGCCAAAACCCGTGCCGTGATACCTACCGACGTGGCCACCATAGCGGCGCCTAAAAACAGGGCAACTTTGTAATCATGATGCAAGGCTGTCAAATAAGCATAGCCTGCGACGAAGGGTAAAATCACCCCTAAAAGCGCCACCCAGAAAGAATTTTTACCTACTTTCAACATTTCAGAAAGTTTGGTTTCCAGCCCGACTTGAAAGAGCAGGAATATCACCGCCAGTTCGGCAATAATGGCCACAATCTCACTTTCGTGCACCAAACCCAGGGCATGGGGACCAATAAGCATACCAATTAACAACTCTCCGACTACGGCTGGCTGCTGAATTCTTTCGAAAAGTTCGCCCACAATACGGGCAGATAGGATGATGATAAACAAGGTTATTAGGGTATGTACAAGCTCGTCCATGTGGGCTCCTTAGTTTGGTTCCTAACTATTTTAGCGATACCTTGTGCACACAAATTGGCCGTCCCGGCGATAACGCACCTTGTTTAGCCGAAAGGCCCTTAGTTATAATTTTTTATGCGTTGTTGCTGGTGATCAAGAAGATTTATACGGACATTCCCGGCGCTTTGATACGGGAAGCATTTTTCTTCAACCAGTCGATGTACCGATAGACTTCCGCCCGGTTTTTTAGCATATAACCCGCTTTGGAGCGCTCTACCCGGGCTGTACCTCCGACCACGATGCCAATACCTTCTTTGCCCATCATGGTAAAAATATCTTCATCCAAATCATCACTGCCAACATACATGACCAAGGGTCGCCGCCGGGGTGAGGCAAATTTATTCCATATGAACATGACAGCCCGGTTTTTCCCCCACCCAATTCTGGGACGCAGCACCAACTCGTGACGTGTTTCCAGTAAGGTGAAGTTGTCCATTACTGCGGTCCAAACCTGTTCTGTAAGAATTCTGGCTTTTCGCTGTACCGAAGCCCGGGCATTGGCCATGTTTAAGGCCAAAGAATAATGGCGATTGTCCAAGACTATACCGGGCAATTCTTTAAGATTGTTTTCCAGGCTGCGCACCACCGGTTCCAGGATCCTTCTTGCTTTTTTTGCTTCACCATGCACCACATTTAGATCAGGACCGGAGATTTCCAGTCCATTATTGGCAATCAAGTAAATACCACTGAATCCAATGAGGCGTTTTAACTCCGTCATGGAAAGATTGCTGGTGAAGGCTAAGCTGATGGTGGTTTTTTCGGAAATTTCACGAAAAAATTCGCGGTCATCATCAGTGAGAGGCATGGACAGTCCTTTTGAGGCTGCGGGCATAAGTATATCATCGAAATCGACGAATAACAGCAGGCGTGTAGCTGCTTCCAACCGATGTTCAATTGTTTCCAGAGTGGACTTTTGGAGAAGTGACTTCATTCCATTCCTCTTTCTTGGCCAAGTTACTATAAAATAACATAATTAATGCAAAAATCAAAAAAGAATTTAAATTATAAGCGTTTTTCCTGAAGCTTTAGAAGCCGTTCTTCCACTTGAGCAAGCAATTCTACGTCATCCTGATTGTACTGTAATAAGGACGCCAGGGCTTGGTGATCCCGGAATTCCCACCAACGTCTCCATAACGCCATGGCTTGATGGCCATCTATGCCTTGGCTTGGGCGCACAATGTGAAGTTGCTGTTCCACGGCTTTTAGTCCACCTTTGTAACCATGTTGCCAACAGAGATACATTAAATCACGGTGCGTGAATAAGGCGCTTAAATCCAGTCCGAGTTGCCGCTTGATCACAGGTAAATCAAAGCGCGCCCCATTGTAAGTCTTGATGACACCCACATCATCAAGGACTTGCAATAAGCCCAAGGAAGTAATGTCCGGGGCGACCAGTTGGATGGTTTGTTGGTGCGCGGGCTTAAAGAGTCCAACAATAGTGATTTGCCCGCTGTAGGAGGTTTCGATGTCAAGATAAACGTCCTGATCCATCGGCTCAGAACATATTTTTTGCCAGCCACTGACTGAAAAAGATATCGCGAATCATATACTCGTCACCCCGCCGTTCCAGTAAATGTTTGGCCAAAAGCCGGCGCAGGGATTTTTGTACGGTGGAAAAGCTTCCTAAGCCAAAGCGGCCCACAAAATCCTGGCTGAAAATTTTCTGGCCGCCACCTTGAGCCACGGCCAAGAGCAGGCTTTTTTGATGAAGGGATAGGTCCTGCCATAAAGAGGTATAGTACTCACTATTGATTTCCAGGATTTCCTCCACAGCCCGCGCTATGCTTTTACTGGAAATGACTTTGCCTCCATACCACTGATCCCACAAGCGGCTGCAAATCATTTGGGTGAAATGAGGATGGCTTCCGGTCAAGGTCAATAGCTCGTCGATCACTTCCTCGTTGATTCTGAAACCCGTATTTTCAAAGCGAGTTTTAATGTAACCTTTAAAATAACGTTCTTCAATAGTTTCAAGGGTAATGGTCACAAACCCGTTTTTGCTATTTAAACCATCCTGAGGTTGATTCAAACTTAAAAAGAGATAACCCACATTATCATGACGTTTGGCAACTTCCAAAAAATAGTCCCGAAATTTATCGGAATGATTACCGCCCTCCGAGATTTCATCAATACAGACAATGCATGGTTTCATTTTATAGAGAGCTGTCTGCTGACCTAATTCTAAAACCGTAGTGGCGATGGTTTCATAATCACTGTCTTCGTTAAGATCAAGAATCAATTCATCATTGCCCTCGATTTTCAATTTCAAATGTTCTTTTAAGTTTGGATCAAGACCCTCTATAAAGGCTCGTAAATCTTTGGTTTGACGAAACCCGGAACGAAGCAGTTCGCTTAAATAAATTTCCACAAAACGCATGGGCGAATAGCTGCGGTTCAGATCCAGATACAGCGTCATAAACCCCCGTTTCTCAATTTCAGAAAGAACTTTTTTGGCGATGCTGGTTTTACCGTGCTGACAGGGACCGAAGACAATGACATTGTGGCCGAGGGTTAATTCTGAAATCATTAATTCTCTTTCGCGATAGCGGCCTGCAAAATAATCGCCTGTGACGGGCTCACCAAATTTAAATGGGTTTCTAGTCACGTTGATCTCCTATTATTATCCTGATTGGCATATATTATGCTTAAAAGAATAATATCCGAGTGGTTATAAGTCAAGCATTAAATTACCCCATTGATTGTTGCCGAAGGTAATCCCGTTAATTAGGATATTATGACTGGTTGAGGCTACACGGTAATTTAATACGACTGGAATTTTATTTTATTATTGCCGATCAATCCCGGGATTGAATGGAATCGTATTAATCTCATAAAAAAAGGGGATGAGTCATCAAACCCATCCCCCTAAACTTATAATATTGATTATTTATTTCTTGGCTGGACCCAAAACTTTATCCTTTAAGTCTTTTCCAACCCGGAATTTCACAACCGTTTTGGCAGGAACTTTAACCGCTTCACCGGTTAAGGGATTGCGTGCCGTACGGGCAGCGCGTTTTTTAACAGTGAAGATCCCGAGTCCTTGAAGTTTGTATTTTTTATCTTTTTTAAGAATTTTGTAAAGCAAGTCGTTTTGCGCATCTAAAACCGACTGAACTTCTTTTTTCTTTAATCCCGTGACTTCAGCTAATTTGTTTAGCATTTCACTTTTTGTGAGCACTGATTTTGACCCCCTTCATTTTTTGATCCCCATTTGGACCTTATTTTATTGGGATTATAGAACAGCCTCAATATATAGTGCAAGTCTTTTTTAAAAAAACTTCATATAGTGTCCATTATATTGTGGTTCAAGCTACTGCTTGCCACATGGGGTTTATTGAATAAAAGGAGTTACGTAACCCTTCATTTAATCATTAAAAATCAAAGTTAAACTGTAGATCCGTCTGCCCGGAAAGCATTGGGAATATGATAAATGCCTTTATTCGGAGTAATGCCAATAACATCAAAACTGATATCCAGGTTACTATAGGAAAATTTGGTCAGAAAATGTTGGGCACTTTTAATAATCCTTTTTTGTTTGCGTTTGTCAACAGCTTCCTGTGGCAGACTTATACTGTCGTCTTTTCTATATTTGACTTCAATGAAGGTTAGGTGTTTTCTATTTCTGGCAATGATATCAATTTCACCAAAAGGAGAATAATAATTGGTAAATAGAATTTGATACCCTTTTTTTTTAAAAAAGTGACAGCCGCCAGCTCTTGGGATTGACCAAGGGCTCTGTGGTTTTCCAACTCAGGCGGGTCGTTTCTGCGCAATAGGCGCGAAGCTCTTGCGGTGAATATCACAGATACCAAAATCCCTGATGGCTTCCAAATGTTGGGCAGTACCATACCCTTTATGTTGGGCAAATCCCCACTCGGGATAATGATGCTCATAATCTTCCATGATTTTGTCCCTGGTTACTTTGGCGATTATAGAGGCAGCACCAATGGAAAGCGACTGGGCATCCCCACGGACAATGGCTGCGCCTTGGGTCATCCAGGGCGGACGTTGATTGCCGTCCACAAGAATAAAATCAACAGGCTTGGCCACGGCAGCCACAGCCTTTTGCATGGCCAAAAAAGTAGCTTGTAAAATATTAATTTTATCAATGGTCGGGGCATCCACCACGCCAATGCCGATAGCCAAGGCATGTTCATGGAGTAACATAAACAGTTTTTTTCTTTTAGATTCTGTTAATTGTTTGGAGTCTCTTACGCCCAGGAGGGGGGATGGATCATCAGGCAGTATGACCGCGGCGGCCACTACCGGACCGGCTAAAGGTCCGCGTCCGGCTTCATCCAGGCCGGCAATAAATTTGTGCCCGGCCTGGATGGCCTGATACTCGTATTTCAAACATGCGGGAGGGGCTGACGCTGAAAAAGGCGTCTGGTTCACGCTTTGGCCTCAGAACCTGCTTTTTCTTCCGCCGCCTTGGCTGCAGCTTCCGTGGCTGCCAGCCGCGCTGATTCAGCCTGTTCTTCTTCCATGGCTTTTGCTTCAGCAGCTTGAATTTGTAATAATTTATCCCGGCCCATTTGTTTTAATTTGGCCTGTTTACCAGTCTTGCCACGCAGGTAATACAATTTGGCCCGGCTGACATCACTCCGTTTTACAACTTTGATAGCTTGAATCAACGGCGAATTGATCAATAAGGTTCTTTCCACGCCAACGCCCGAGGCGATTCGACGCACTTTGACCATTTCATTGATGGCTGCGCCTGAACGGGCAATAACAACACCTTCAAAAGCCTGCAGACGTTCCTTTTCACCTTCTTTGATTTTGAGACTGACTTTAATCACGTCCCCAACGTCAAAGCGTGGGATTCGATCTTTTCTAAAATGATCTTGCTCGACGGTTTTCAACAATTGCGATTTATTCATGCGTCCTCCTACCTTTGCCCTTCCTTTGCGATATCTCGGTTCGAAGTCCTTCCAGGATATCCCTGTCCGATTCGCTGAGTTTCACATTCTCCAACAGATCGGGCCGTTGGGTCAATGTTCTTTTTAATTGTTCCGTCCTGCGCCACAAGGCAACCTTACGGTGATGGCCGGTTAAAAGCACCTCCGGTACCCTCCAGTGTCCATAGCTGGCCGGACGAGTATAATGAGGGTAATCCAGAAGACCATCCATAAAAGAATCATGTTGCGAGGAAGTTTCATCTCCCAGCACCGTTGGTATTAGCCGGGCCACGGCATCAATAATAACAATGGCCGCCGGCTCCCCTCCGGTAAGCACATAGTCGCCTATGGAAAGTTCCCCGTCCACTAAGTGGTCATGAATGCGTTGATCCAGACCCTCATAATGGCCACAGACTAAAATAAAGGACCGTGCTCGTGCCATGGTCCCTGCCTGCGGTTGGTCAAAACGCCGGCCTGTCGGCGACAGTAAGTATACTTTGGCATCCGGCAGTTGCCGTCGTGCGGCCTTGAGGGCTCTGGCCACGGGACCAACTTGCATAACCATACCCGCACCACCACCGTAAGGTTTGTCATCTACAGTCAGGTGTTTGTTTCGGGCAAAATCTCTTATGTTAACGACCGTCACTTCCACCAGGCCTTTTTGTTGGGCCCTTTTAAGAATGGAAGCTTTTAAATTTGGTTCAATCAGCTCGGGAAACAGCGTCAACACTGATACTTGGAGCGGTTTTGGTTTAGGCATGGTCATAAGGACCGTGCTTCTTGATGATCATGCGCTTCTGAGCCACATCGATAGAGCGAATGGCCTCATCAATGACCGGCACCATCAGTTCGCCCAAGGGACCGTGGATTTCGAATATATCATGTGGTCCTGGTTGCCAGACCTCGGTGACCTTGCCCAGCAACTGACCTTGATCATCCACTACCTGTATCCCAATGATATCGTCGATAAAATACCTTCCCGGAGGCAAGGTCCCCCGCTCGCTTTTAGGAACCGCCAAATGCCCATTGATTAAGTTCCGGGCTTTTTCCGGGGTATCAAAGTCTTGAAAACGCACCAAAAAAAAACGCTCTGCAGGCCGTATATCCACAACCCTCAAGCGTTTCCGATCACCTTTGGGGGATACCCATAAAACTTCCTGCAAGCGTTCGAAACGGTTGGGCACATCACTTAGGGAATAAAGCCGGAGTGCGCCGTCAAGGCCATGGGTTTTGCCCAACTTGCCGATTCTTATAAGCTCATCCGATGGTTCCGGATGGTGATGATTTTTGGTCATTCCTGCACAACTAAAGCTACTTTTTGTTTGGATTTGGTGGCCGAAGCGGTCACCAGTTGGCGGATGGCTTTGATGGTCTTGCCCTGTCGTCCAATAACCCGTCCCAGGTCTTCCTTGTCTACCGACAACTCCAATACTAAGCCGTTTTCCGTGTTTTTTTCGTGGACAGCAACGGCCTCCGTTTTAACCACCAGCGATTTTACGATAAATTCAACCAGCTGTTTCACGTTTACTTGCCAACATTCTTTATTTCTTGAGCTTTCTGAAAAACACCGTTCTTTTTGAACAGCTGCCGGACTGTATCGGAAGGCAAGGCGCCTTGGTTAATCCATTGGGCCGCGCGTTCAATATCCAAGTTGAGCTTTACCGGTTTTTTTGTATTGTCATAGGTGCCCAATTGCTCTGCACAGCTATAAGGATTGCGAGAATCGTTCACTACCACCCGCCAGAATGGTCGGTGAATTGTCCCTTTACGTTGCAGTCTAATTACCGTACTCATAGTCTTAACTCCCCTTTATCTCTTGACATTATAATCTTTAAATTGTGGAGCCGATGACCAGACTCGAACTGGTGACCCACGGTTTACGAAACCGTTGCTCTACCAACTGAGCTACACCGGCCTGTAATCATTACCAGGGCCGTGACGCCTGATAACGATATGGACATACATGGTGCCGCGAGACAGAATCGAACTGTCGACACAAGGATTTTCAGTCCTCTGCTCTACCGACTGAGCTATCGCGGCGCAGTTTTCCTGCATAACACTGTAATAACGGCACAAGAGAGCAGCATAGTATCAAAAGCTTTTTATAATGTCAAGTTTTTATGTAATGAAATGCAGCCTGACGCTATCGGCTCCATTCCTGTCTTACAATAGTCTTAACCTCTGCCCCATGTGTGGGTATGGTCTCGAAATTTTGAGGACCCTACAATTGAAGAAGATCAAAAAGAAGGACAAACATTATTTATATATTAAACTTTGCACCCTTTACGGCTGTTGGTGCCCGTAGAGTATGCTTGAGAAACAGTATTTATTTCCGGCTCTGCCGGTTTAGGCTTGCCCGTGGCATTTTTTATATTTTTTGCCCGATCCGCAAGGGCAAGGATCGTTACGCCCGATTTTAGGCATATCTCTTTTTATTGGTTCACGATGCCCGCCACCAGCGGGTACAGCTTGCGACATATCTCTAGGGCTGGCACCATACTGGCCGTCTCCGCCAAAAGGATCCTGATGCGGCGCGGAAGCTGCTACGGGCACAGCGAATTCCGGTCTAGATTCCTGCCACCGTGAGGGCATGCTGGTGCGCGGTCCCGGCTGGTCTTCCTGGTAGGCCTGGACTTTCAAGATGAACTGTATTAGCTCGGCTTTAATCTGAGTGATCATTTCCGTGAACATTTGCAGACCTTCGCGTTTGTATTCCAGCAGAGGGTCCTTCTGACCATAAGCTCTAAGGCCAATCCCTTCTTTCAATTTGTCCATATCATATAAATGTTGTTTCCAGCGTTGATCCACAACTTGCAGAAGCAAGGCCCTTTCCAACTGACGCATGATTTCCGAGCTCAAGGCTTTTTCTTTTTGGGCGAATCCTTCCACCACCTGCTGCTTAAACCTTTCCAAGAGATCAGCTTTGGCAAGGGTAGGAATCTCATCGTCGGTATACTTGTAATCCACGCCGTATTGACTTCCCCAGGTGATAATCGTGTCCCAGTCCCATTCTTCAGGATAACCCTTTTCCGGCAGGAGTTGACTCAGCTCCACCTCCGCCACATCTTCGATCATCCCCAGTATATGTTCATGCAGGTCTTCCCCCTCCAGAACACGGGTACGCTCTTCGTAGATAATGGTACGCTGCTTGTTCATGACATCGTCGTATTCGAGGAGATGTTTACGAATATCAAAATTATGCCCTTCCACCGTACGCTGGGCCCGTTCCAGGGCTTTGGTGATCCAGGGATGTTCGATAGCCTCCCCTTCCTGCAACCCCAAACGCTGGAGCATGTTGCTGACCCGGTCCGAACCAAAAATCCGCATAAGATCGTCATCCAGGGAAACGTAGAAGCAGGAAGCCCCGGGGTCTCCTTGCCTTCCCGACCGGCCGCGCAGCTGATTGTCAATGCGCCGGCTTTCATGGCGTTCGGTGCCGATGATATAAAGCCCACCCAGGTCTTTGACGCCCTCGCCCAGGACAATATCCGTGCCGCGTCCGGCCATGTTGGTGGCAATGGTAACAGCCCCTTCTTGTCCGGCCTGGGCCACAATCTCGGCTTCCCGGGCATGCTGTTTGGCATTGAGCAGCTGGTGCGGAATGCCGCGCTTGGTCAGCAGGGCCGAGAGTTTTTCATTTTTTTCAATGGATATCGTGCCTACCAGGACCGGCCGTCCTTTGAGATGTTCGGCTTTAATATCCTCGGCTACGGCATTGAATTTTTCCCGTTCTGTTCTGTAAATCTGATCACCACGATCATGGCGGATCATGGGTTTATTGGTGGGAACCACGACGACATCCAGTTTATAGATTTCATTAAATTCTTCGGCTTCCGTATCGGCGGTTCCGGTCATGCCGCTCAGTTTTTCATAGAGGCGGAAATAGTTCTGAAAGGTAATCGAGGCCAGGGTCTGGTTTTCCCGCTGGATTTTCACCTCTTCCTTGGCCTCCAGGGCTTGATGAAGGCCATCGGAAAAACGCCTTCCCGGCATGAGACGTCCCGTAAATTCGTCCACAATGATCACTTCATTGTCCTGAACCACATAATCCCGGTCGCGTTTAAAGAGCACATGGGCTTTCAAAGCTTGATTGATATGATGAAGAATTTCCACATTATGGGAATCGTAAAGATTGCCCACGGACAACAATTTTTCAGCCCGGCTGATGCCCTCTTCCGACAGTACCGCGGTTTTGGTTTTTTCATCAATGGTATAATCTGTTTTCCCGTCCAGACGAGGGATAATTTTATCAATTTTGTAGTACTTGTCGGTGGACTCTTCCGTTGGTCCGGAAATAATCAGGGGCGTGCGGGCTTCGTCGATTAAAATGGAGTCCACTTCGTCGACAATGCAAAAATGAAGCTTTCGCTGCACCCGTTCATCGGGATGAATGCTCATGTTGTCGCGCAAATAGTCAAACCCAAACTCATTATTGGTGCCGTAAGTGACATCGCAACCATAGGCCTCCGTGCGTTGTTGGGCGTTTAGACCGTGTTTGATGCACCCTACGGTCAATCCCAGAAAGCGATAAACTTCCCCCATGCCTTTAAAATTACCCATACCGAGAGAGTCACGTTCCGCCAAATAATCGTTGACCGTGATCACGTGCACCCCTTTGCCGGTAAGCGCATTCAAATAGACCGGCAGGGTTGCCACCAACGTCTTGCCTTCTCCGGTTTTCATTTCCGCAATCCGGCCTTCATGCAGCACGATGCCGCCCATTAATTGGACATCATAATGGCGCAGTCCCATGGTACGTATAGCCGCCTCCCGCACCACTGCAAAAGCTTCGGGCAGGATATCGTCCAGTGTGGCGCCTTGCGTCAGACGCTCTTTGAATTCTGCGGTTTTTTGTTTTAAATCTTCATCAGACAGAGGATGGATGGATGCTTCCAAAGCATTGATTTGCTCCACCAGGGGCATTAAGCGCTTGATATCCCGGTCGGATTTGGTACCAAATATTTTTTTAATCATGGTATTCAACATGGTCTACTCCTAAAACTGCAATGACGGCCATCTGTTTTATAAAATAGGTTTTTGCCTATTTTACCAAGGAAGGATGATAGCATATCGCAGGGTGGTAAGTAAAGAAAGAGATGGCTCCGGTATTATCCAGGCAGGATTTTTTGCAGGGTCACGGCATGCTCCCCCTACGCACAGGCCTATATAAAAAAACAACTTTCGCCAACAGAAACCAATTAGATAAAACTGTTCACCAAGTTCATCGGACTAACAGGATTTATCAAAAATGTAACCGTCGTCTAATCGACCAAGCCGGAAGACACCCTGGCCGTCAATCTCCAGTCTCACCCTTTCAGGGCTTGATCGATTTGAATATAACGATCTGCCATCATGGCGGCCGTGGCGCCCTCGCCGGCGGCCACTACAATTTGTTTTAAGGTGTTGTCACGGCAATCGCCGGCCGCAAATACACCGGGAACAGAAGTGGCCAGATCATGGCTGGTTTTAATGTACCCGTCGTCGTTGCACTCAAGCGCAGTCTTAAAGGGATCGGTCTGCGGAGTTAAGCCCACAAAAATAAAAACGCCCTGAACTTCCAATTGCTTACACTCCCTGGTGCCACGGTAACTTAAATTGACCAACTTCACCCCTTGCGCATTGCCATTGATTTCCTCAAGAACATACGGCGTCATGATCTCCAATTTCGGATTTTTAAGGACATGGTCCTGGATAATTTGATCGGCTCGGAACTGGTCACGACGATGGACCAAGTACACCTTGGATGCAAATCGTGTTAAAAAATCCGCTTCTTCCAAAGCTGTGTTGCCACCTCCCACAACCAACACTGGCACATTTCTAAAAAAAGCCCCATCGCAGGTAGCACAATAAGACACACCCCGGCCTCGGTATTCCTTTTCTCCGGGGATATCCAACAATTTTGGTTTGGCGCCAGTGGCCACAATAACCGTTTTTGACCTGACAACACCGTCTTGCATGTGTAGACGGTGGGGAGGGCCGGCTTCAATGCTGTTGATTTGTTTTAACTCCACCGCCAGTCCCAATTCCTTCGCCTGCGCTTCCATTTTCATCATCAACTCGGCGCCGTTAATATGAGGCAATCCAGGATAATTATCCACCTGCCATGTAGTGGCCGCTTGTCCACCCGGTGAAAGTTGTTCATATAATTTAACTTTCCGGCCTGTTCGGATAGCATATAATCCGGCGGTCAGGCCTGCCGGGCCGCCCCCTATAATAGCGATGTCCAATTCTTCGTCCATACCTGTTTACCTCAATGTGGATTCGATGATTTTTTTAAGTTTATCCAGTGTCGTGACGCCCACGATCTGATCCGCCACCTTGCCCTGATTAAATATCAATAGTGATGGTATACTGCGAATGGCAAAGCGGCCGGCTGTATTGGGATTGGAATCCACATCCAATTTTACAAATTTCACCTTGCCGGCAAATTCCTTTTCAGCAGCTTCCACCACGGGTGCGAGCATACGGCAGGGTCCACACCAATCAGCCCAAAAATCGACCACCACGGGGAGGGTCGCTCTAAGAACCCGACTCTCAAAATTATGATCATTGATGTCAATCATCTTCCCTGCTCCTTGCCGGAAGGTCCGGCTTCGTCTTCTGAGATGTGATAAACCAGGTCCCTTTTTCAAAAACACCCTTATCGGGTTTCCCGAAATAAGCCTGCACCAAATTTTTGTCGTCCGTTTTTTATTTCAAAAACAAGGTCAATCCCAAATACACTAAAAATAAAAAGCCATAGATGACGGCCAATAATTTCAAATGCCATTTCCGATCAAAAAGCCGGTCTTCCGAAAATTTCAGTGGTGTTGATGATGACAGGGTCATCTCTTTTTTACTCATGGTTCATTCCTTATACTCAGTTTAAATTTATCATGGATGGCCCGAACGGCCTCTTCCACATCCTGCTCGGCCAAAATGCAGGAAATTTTTATTTCTGACGTGGAGATCATCTGGATGTTGATTTTCTTGTCAGCTAAGGCCCGGAACATATCGCGGGCCACACCGGTGTGGCTTTTCATCCCCACCCCGACCACGCTGACTTTCCCAACATGCTCGTCAATGGATAATTTGGCACCGATCTCCTCTATCAAAGCGCTCACGACTGTTTTGGCTTTATTCAGTTCTCCGAAACCAATGGTGAAGGAAATGTTGGTGGTGCCTTCTTCCGAAATATTTTGCACGATATCGTCAATATTAATGGCTTCTTCCGCAATACGGCTGAAAATTTGAGCGGCCACGCCCGGTTTGTCAGGAACACCCAGAATGGTAATTTTGGCTTCCTTCTTGGTATGAGTTACCCCGGACACGACATAGCCTTCCATAGTTTTAACCTCCTCGGTAATCAGTGTCCCAGGATCCATTTTGACACTGGAACGCACATGCAGGGTGATTTTATTTTTTTTGGCAAACTCCACGGAGCGGTTATACAAAACTTGCGCCCCCGAGCTGGCCATCTCCAGCATTTCATCATAAGAAATGTGGCCCAGTTTAACCGCATCTTTGACGATCCGGGGGTCAGCCGTAAAGACACCGTCTACATCTTTATAAAATTCGCACACCTCGGAATTAAGGGCAGCGGCCAAAGCCACGGCAGTTAGATCCGATCCACCCCTTCCCAGGGTTGTAATTTCTTCATCTTCGGTTTCGCCTTGGAAACCGGCCACAATAACTACTTTATCCAGATTGAGCGCTTTTTTTATTTTATCGCCGCCCATTTTTACAATGCGCGCCTTGCCGTAGGCTTCGTCCGTCACAATACCCACCTGGGGGCCGGTAAAAGAGATGGCGTCATATCCCAAGGCTTTTAGCGCAATGGCCATGAGCGCAATGGATTGCTGCTCTCCCGTGGCCAGGAGCATGTCCATTTCGCGTTCATCCGGCGACGCCGTAATAGCTTTGGCTTTATCGATCAGATCATCGGTCATATCTCCGGGGGCTGACAATACCACCACAATCTGATGTCCTTCATTTTTGGTGGCCCCAATACGCTTGGCTACGCCTTTCATTAGATCAGCAGTGGCCAAGGTAGCGCCGCCAAATTTCATAACCACAAGCTTTCCCAACAGTGTTCCTCCGTCTTTTCAGCCTAATTCCGGTCCGGGTCTTTCCCCTTAATTAACAAATCCATTAATTGCCAGGCGTGCTCGATGACCAAACTGGTTTTCTTGGCCGAAACTTCATTATAATGATCGACACCGGATTCACGTTCGTTGGCGGAATGGTATAGAATAAAAGGTACGGGTTCATTGGTATGGGTGCATACATCCAGCGGCGTGGGATGATCAGGCAGGAGTAATAACCGGAACTCTTGTCCTTGCAGGCCTTCCAAGATGGGTCCGATGACTTTGGCATCCAAATCTTCAATGGCTTGAATCTTGCCCTTGACATCACCATTATGACCGCATTCATCAGGCGCTTCGACATGAACAAATACGAAATCCTGATCTTTCAAAGCTTTCAAAGCCGCTTCGGCCTTGCCCTTGTAATTGGTATCCAAATAACCGGTGGCACCGGGAACTTTTATGACTGATAGTCCGGCATAACGACCCAAGCCTTTTACCAAATCCACGGCCGATATGACACTGCCCGTGATTTGATATTTTTCCGTTAAGGTGGGCATGGTCGGCTTGGTCCCTTGTCCCCAAAGCCAAATCATGGAGGCAGCCGGCTTGCCTTCGGCCCGGCGATCGCGATTCACTTCATGGCCCATCAATAACAGCTGCGAATCTTCCATCAATTGCCGGATTTCCGCATGACCGCCGCCTTTAGGCCAGAAAGATTCTATCGACTGTCCGGAGATATCATGGGGTGGCGTGCATTTGGCTTTGAGTGGACCGTTTTTCCATACCAGGAGATGTCGATAGCTGGTGCCCAAATAAAATTTCAGTTTGTCTGACCCCAACTTTTGATTGAGCATCTTGATCAGAGGTTTGGCCTCTTCTGTACTGATATGGCCTGCCGAATAATCGACCATCTTTTGATTTTTGACGGTAACTAAATTGCAGCGAAAAGCGATGTCTTTAGGCCCCAGATCCACACCAATATTGGCGGCTTCCAGCGGTGCCCGGCCGGTAAAATAGGTCTGAGGATCATAGCCCAATACCGAAAGATTGGCCACATCCGAGCCCAGAGGAAACCCTTCTAAGAGCGTTTGCGTCATACCGGTTAAGCCCTTTTGTGCCAGATAATTCATATGGGGAATGCGGGCCGCCTGCAAGGGGGTTTGCTGATTCAGATCAGGATGAGGGTGATCCGCCATACCATCGCCTACAACAAGTATATATTTCATTTTATTCTTTCCTGCCTGCACCGGAAGTGAGCCCCATTAATTTCAAGACCGCCTGCGTTTTCGCAGGGCAATTTTTGGGTTTGGGAGATTGGGCAATCGCACGATCGGGGTCTTTTAATCCATGACCTGTGAGCACGCACACAACGGTAGCTTTATTTTTTAAATGGATTTTGAAGTAATCCTGGCGGGCTAATTTAATGAATCCTGCCACTGAGGCAGCTGATGCGGGTTCACAAAAAACACCCTCTAGCCCGCTCAAATGAGCATAAGCGGCAAGAATTTCCTTATCCGTTACCATATCGATCAACCCCTTGGACTGATCGCGGGCATCTACAGCTTGAGCCCAGGACGCAGGATTGCCTATTTTAATGGCCGTGGCTATGGTTTTGGGATCTTTTATAGGGTGGCCTTTCACAATGGGGGCAGACAAGGCGGCTTGCCAACCCATCATCTTGGGAAGCTTTTTGATCTTGCCCAGGGCTTTATATTCTTTGTAGCCCTTCCAATAAGCTGTGATATTACCAGCATTGCCTACGGGAATGAAATGAAAATCAGGGGCCTTTCCTAATTGATCCACGATTTCAAAAGAACCGGTTTTCTGACCTTCTATTCTGTATGGATTTATTGAATTAACAAGAGTTACTTTGTGTTTTTCAGATATTTCTTTAACTATCTCCAGAGCATCGTCAAAATTGCCGTCAATTGCGATTACTACAGCACCATGCATCATAGCCTGGGCTAACTTACCCAAAGCAATGGCACCTTGGGGGATAACCACGTAACATTTCATTCCTGCCCGGGCTGCATATGCAGCCGCAGAGGCCGATGTATTTCCCGTGGAGGCACAGATAACGGCCTTGGCCCCTTCTTCTTTGGCTTTGGTAATGGCCATGGTCATGCCGCGATCTTTGAAGGACCCCGTGGGGTTCAGGCCTTCATATTTAACATAGACGTCCAGTTTGGCCCCTGCCAATTGGGCCAACGATGGTACCGGGATCAACGGTGTGTTCCCTTCATGCAACGTGACAACCGGGGTTTTGGCATTTACTGGCAGATGGGCGCGATAGCGATTGATTAATCCGGTATAATTATTCAATGTCTTCCATCCTTATGCGCAGCGTTGGTTTCATGACAAAAGGCATTTGGTCAATGGCGGCCAAGGCCTCTTTGATGGCTTTTTCTTTCGCTTCATAAGTCGTGATAACCACGGGCACCATATTATTTTCATACCTGGCTTTTTGTATAACTGCCTCAATAGATATATCTTTTTCCCCTAACACACCGGCAATTTTGGCAATGACGCCCACTTCGTCTTTGACGTTAAAGCGCAAATAATATTGCGCCTTCAATTCTTCGATCACTTCCAATTGGGCGGGCTCGATTTTTTCAGGCTGATAATAGACCGAAGGCACTTTGCCGGCTACGCCCATGTGAATATTTCGGGCAATAAAGATGACATCGGACATAACAGCGGAAGCCGTAGGCATTTCCCCTGCACCTTTGCCATAAAATAGGGTCGGTCCCACAGAATCGCCCACCACATAAATACCATTGTAAACACCGTTAATTTTAGCCAGCAAATGCTCCGCAGACACCATCGTGGGATGTACACGTATTTGAATTTTGCCATTTTCAGTTTGTTTGGCAATACCCAGCAGCTTAATAGATTTCCCAAACTCTTCCATGGCATATTCTATGTCCTGAGCCGTGATTTCCGTAATGCCTTCCAAATAAACATCTTTGGGATCAATAGCCTTGCCGAAAGCCAAGGAGGATAGGATGACCAGCTTATGCAATGTATCACCGCCGCCCACATCCAGGGTTGGGTCAGCTTCCGCATAACCCTTGGCTTGAGCCTTTGCCAGGGTTTCGCTATAATTTGAACCTCCGGCCATCTCCGTAAGGATATAATTGGCCGTTCCATTAATAATGCCATAGATAGCCTTGACGTGGTTGGCCGCCAAGCCGTCATTTAAACTTTGAACTACCGGAATTCCCCCACCCACGGCAGCCTCAAAATAGATGTCCGCACCGGAATGGCGGGCTACGCTTTGCAATTCATCCCAATGCTTGGCCATCAAGGCTTTATTGGCGGTGACCACATGTTTTCCTGCTTTTAAGGCTTTCAAAATAAAGCTTTTCGCAGGTTCGATCCCGCCAATCAATTCAATGACAATATCAATCTCCGGATCATCCAAAATGGTTTGGGCATCCGTCGTAAGCAGCTCTTTACGAACCTGCACACCGCGGTCCCGGCCAACATCCAAATCAGCAATTTTCTTAAGATTAATTTCAATTCCCGACCTCAAGGTCAGTAGGTCTGCTTTTTGTAGAATGATTTTGGAGACACCGGTTCCAACCGTTCCCCAACCTATCAACCCCACATTCACGGATTTCTTCATCAGAAGCAAAGCTCCTTTCTTTTTCAAGGCACAATCACGGCATTATACCTGCAAAACAGTCACTGTCAAGCGCTTATTCGAACGCGATTTTTTAGCTTAAAATGACTTATAACAGCAGTGGTTTCATGAATTCAGGTTGCGTTCAGATAAGAATGGAAGTCACCATACCAATCCCGGATTGGTGGTGCTATTTAGATAAGCCCATGGCCTTAAACAACCCTGAAATCGAAGTATAGTAATCAGACAAGGCTTGTACATAATTAACCCTCTCTTCCCCCAGTTGCAGCTCAATGGTAAGCACTTGCGACAAGGGCACTTCGTTCATCATTTGTTTGGCCCGGTTCACTTCCAGATCTTTTTCACGGAATTTTATCTTGGATAGCGAGGCCGTTACCATGGTCATGGCTTTCTGGTAATTAAAATAATTTTCTTCCACTTCATGAGCCACTTTACCTCTTAATTCCACCAAATCAGCCTCCGAGGTGGTTTTGGTGACCACTTCTTTGGCTAAATTCGAGAAATTTTCCAATTTGTCGAAAATGGATAAGGTAACATCATGGGTTTGTGAATCCTTGACATTGTCGGTGGTGCCAAATTCGGTGGGCACGGTTTTCTTCTTTTCCAAAGAATATTGCAAACTATTGGCCCCTAAAATCCAAGTAGCCTGCAGCTTGGCCGACCACTCGTCATTGAGATTGAGCGCTTCCGAGGCTTTACTCTGGCCATTCTTACCGACTGTGCCCATAAACTCGATTTTGGGCATACCTTCAGCCATGGACATTTTGATACCATAAATATCCGCCAGTGTGGTCAGTTCATTGACCGCCAAATCCGGCCTGTTTTTAAAGGCCAATTCCAAACATTCTTCCAGGGAGTAATTAAATTCAAAATCCGTAAAGGTCAAGACGGCATTGATCTGAATGCCAATGGTGGTGTCAATGTTGCAAACCTGTCTTAGCCCCAGTTCCCCCAGGGCCACTTCTTGTTGGGAAGATAAAAGCTGATAGTAAGTCTGGTCGGTTTGAGATTGTACGTTGAGAAATTCGTGATAGGAATTCACACCTTGTCTATAGGCCTCACGGGAATAGGACAAAGCCGATTCCGCGGATTTGGATAAATCCGCTTGAATTTCAAAAGCCATTTGTGTTTTCACTAATTCATAGTACGCTTTTTCAACTTTGTATATAATTTCCTGACGTGCTTGTAAATATTTTTTTTTGGCGACATCCAGATTGGTTTTGGCCTGCTTTAACTGATAAGTGAGTTTGCCGCCATTAAACAGTATCTGCTGCGCCTCAAGGCCATATTTCAGTCCATCAAACCCCGTATCTCCTGATCCTGCGTTGCCGGAGGCAGAAGACCCCTTTTGTTTTTCCCAACTGGCTTTAACCTGGGGCAAAAATTGCCTTTCGGCTTCCAATAGTTTATAGCGATTGTATTTAATTTCTTTTAAGGCCACCTGGATACGGCGATCATTGATCAAGGCCACCCGTTTACACTCCTCCAGATTGGTTAATACGCTGGGGATGCTTTCGGTCTCAGCAGGTTGTTCTTTTAATTCCGTAGCTTTATCCAGGTCAGCCTCGTCCGCCGAAGTCCAGCCTTCCTCCCATTCTTCATCCAACCCGGCAGCATCAAGTTCATCCTCAATATTGGACACATCCTGATTCACTGCTTGATTTTCCTCTTCAGCAGGAGCTGGTTCCTTTTTGACGGAAGGCGTAGTCTTGGAGTCTTCTTTTTTTGGCTCGGGCAAGGTACCGGAAGGGATTTTTTCCGGTACAGGTGTGGCCTCGGCCTCTGGGGTTTCTTCCAAGCCTATATCCGGTTCCAGCCATAAATCTTCGTCAGAAAGATCATCTTCATCACTGTTTTCTGCTGCACCGGCATCTGGATTTGTTGCATCGGCTGTAGTCGTATCCTGAACAGGTGCCACATCTGAAGTAGATTCTTCCGGTGCCAGTTCTTCCCATTCATCCTGGGTCAGTTCATCCATGCTTTGGGTTTGCAATGGTTGGACTTCGGCTGCACTCGAATTACGATTCTCAGCGGCTTGCACCTGCTTTGGCCAACCATGATTGAAAGACCATAACAGCAATAACATCGGCGCGCCCTTGAACATCATCTTGATAAAATGCTGCATAATTACACTCCTGTTAAGGATTATTGATCATTGAATCTGGCTGCGGATTGTGCTTAGCTGACCCCAGCAGATGTTTTTTTAAAAATCCACCTATTTTCAAAAAGAGTAGTTTAATATCATTAAAAATAACATAGACACAGGGTACAAACAGCAACGTCAAAATAGTACTGGTGATTAACCCCCCCACCACCGTAATCGCCAGAGGTGACCACAAATTAGAGCTTTCACTTTTATCCAGTGCCATGGGCAGCAGCCCCAGGATGGCTGTGGACACGGTCATGAAAATGGGTCTAAGACGGCTCTGAGAGGCTGATAGTATGGCCTTGAACATGCTATGGCCTTTTTCTTTTAAAAGATTAATATAATCGACCAAAATGATGGCAGGATTAACCACCATGCCGGCCAGCATTAACATACCAATAAAAACCCCGATGCTTTTAGGCTTGCCCGTTATATACAACGCGCCCACCACACCAATGACGGCCATGGCCACTGAGATCATAATAATAAACGGTTGGGTGTAGGATTCAAAAAAGGCCGCCAGAACCATGTAGACCAGAAGGATGGTTAGCACTACGGCGAAAGTTAATTGTTTGGTGCTTTCCACCATCTTGTCATAATTGCCGCCAAAGCGATAATAATACCCTTTGGGAAATTCTATAACCGATAAGGCATCTCGAACCTTGGCCACAGTAGAGCCAAGATCAGTGGAAACCGTGGCTGAAATTTGAATCATACGGGATTTGTTTTTTCTCCATATTTCCGAAGGACCCAAACCGGGAGAAAAAGTGCCGATTTGAGACAAATATATTTGATCCCCTTTAGGATTGGCCACGGTTAATTTATTGATGTCGTCCAAGGTTTTACGGTATTTTTCATCAAGTCTGACAATGGTTTCGATTTCTTCGCCAACCGCATGGTATTGGGTGGCAATAACCCCGCGCATCATGGTATTCACTTCTTCCGCCAGATTCTTGACATTAAGATCAAATTGAGCAGCTTTGGCTTTATCCACAATAAAGCGCATTTCCGGCCGGCCTTCTTTCATGCGGATACGCACATCCGTAAGGCCCGGTAGACTTTCCAGACGGTTGGCCATTGAAATGGCCAATTGCTTCAAAATCACATAGTCATAACCAAAGAGATCAAGGACCAGGGTTTTGGTGCCCACGTCCTGTTTTTCTTCAAAATACACATAAGCGGGCCGGAACTGAGTCAGTTGCGGCCTTAGTTCTTCTAAAATCTCTTTTATAGAGCGCTTGCGTTGCGCCGCTGACTTGAATTCCACATGCACTTCCGACCGATTCTGTTCTACCAGGGAAGAAATGTTTTTTATTTCCGGAACTCGCGCCAAAAAACGTTCCAGACGCTTCACAATTTCATTGGAAATTTCCAATTTAGTACCCGCCGGAAGGGTCAGATTGACAGTGACTTTGTTCTCTTCAACGCTGCCCATGAATTCCGATCCCAACTTATTGTTAAGAAAGACCGCCAATCCCAGCAGGACCAGAAGAACCCCTAAAAAGATATAGCGATTCCGGACGGCCAAGGCCAGAATTTGGCGATAACCGTTCATCAGCACTTGTTTGAGCGGCGGCTTGGCCCGGGGTGTCCATTGCGTCTTTTTTTCATTTTTTGTATTTTTTAGTAATTGGCTGGCCAATACGGGGAGTAAACTCTGGGCTACGAACAAGGAAGCCATTAGAGAGTATATGACGGTCATGGCCAATCCCGAAAAAAGCATGCGGATTTCCTTGTCGACAAATATCATGGGGATAAAAACGACTACCGTGGTGATGGTGGAAGCGATTATGGCAAATCCCACCTCTTCACTGCCCACCACGGAAGCTTCCTTGATGGGCAACCCCTCTTCGTTTTTTTTGAAAATATTGTCAAGGACCACAATACTGGCATCCACCAAACTACCGCAGGCAAGGGCCAACCCTGAAAGGGTCATCGTATTTAAAGTAATTTTCTGAAAATACATGAAAATGAAGGTGGTGAGAATGGCCAATGGAATGGAAAGCGCAATAATTAAAGAACTGCGCAGGCTGCGCAGTGATATCAGCAAGATCAACGCCGCCAAAATAGCGCCGGTAATCAAAGCTTCATCCACAGTATCAATAGCCTTTTTTATGCTGATGGACTGATCCATGACCGTGACCATGCGGATACCTTTTTTTATTTTCGGTTCCAAGTCTTTCAGCGCTTTTCTTATGCCGTCGCAAACCTCAATCGTATTGGCCTGACGTTCTTTATGAATATAGATGGACACGGTGGGCGCTGCATCATATCGGGCAAAACCGGCAGCTTCCAAATAGGAATCGTGAATACGGCCCACATCACCCAGGCGAATAATCATGCCGTCATTGTTGGAAGCCAGACCAATGTTTTCAATACCCTTGAGGGTTTGAAATTGCCCGATAGTACGGATCATGTAGTTATATTTTCCTCGTTGCATCCGGCCGGCTAGTAAGTTGATATTGTTGTCACTTAGCACTTTCACAATCTGTTCAATAGAAAGGCCATAAGATTGCAAACGGCTTTGATCGATTTCCACCAGGATTTTACGCTCCCGCCCGCCTGAAACCTCAACATTGGAAACACCGGTGACCCGGTTAAGGGGTTCTTTCAGTTCCCTGTCTGCAAGCTGGCGCATTTTTTCCGTGGTGATGTTGTCCGAGAGCATGGCGATAATCATCACCGGTGTATCGGCCACATCATATTTTCCCAGTATTGGTTTGCGAATACCTTTGGGCAGCTGGTTTCTGACCTTGGCAAATTTTTCTCTGACTTCCAAGGCAGCAAAATTCATATCCGTACCCGGTTCAAATTCTAGCACGGTTTCCGATTTGCCATCCTCCGAAGAGGATTCGATATTTTTAAGATGTGACGCCGTGGCCACTGCTTCTTCCACTTTGGTGGTGACCATACTCTCGACTTCAGTGGGCGGAACGCCCGGATATTGAATAGTAATGGTCACCACGGGATTGCTGGTATTGGGCTTCAATTCCAGAGGCAGCTTGCTCAAAGAAATGACACCCATTAGGGATATCCCTAAAAAGATCATAAAAATAGTCACCGGTCGGCGTATGAAAAAGGCAGGCAATCCCACGGTTAACTAGCCTCCTCCGCAGGACGTTTGAATAACAAGGAAAGCTTACCCCGTTGCTCCTCGACAATTAGATAAATGACCGGAATAACGATGATGGTCAGGAAAGTTGAGGAGGCCAGACCACCGATTACGGTCACGGCTAAAGGTGCCATTAATTCCCCGCCAGCCCCAATGGACAGGGCCAACGGAAGTAAGGCAATAATGGTAGACAGGGCGGTCATTAATATGGGTCGCATCCGAATTTTACTGGCACGAATGATAGCGTCTTCCGCATTCAACCCCTGTTCACGAAGTACATTGGTATAATCAATAAGAATGATTCCATTAGAAACCACAATCCCAATCAACATAATCATTCCAATAATAACGACAATTGAAAGCGGGGTAGATGATAAAAAGAGCAGAATAAAGACACCAATCAGGGATAGCGGTACGGTGAACATGATAATAAAAGGTTGAACGAGGGACTCAAACTGCGAGGCCATGATCATATAAACCAGTAATATTGCCAGAACTAAGGCAAAAGCCAAGCTTTTGAAGGACTCAGCCATTTGTTCACTCTCACCGCCAAGATAAGTGAAATATCCTTCCGGCACGGGATAAGATTTAAGTTTATTTTGAATTTCCGCAATGACATCATTCAAACTGCGTTTGTAGAGATTGGCGGTAACCATGATATACCGCTGCCGGTCTTGTCGTTTGATCTCCGAAGGACCCACCCCTACACCTATATAGGCCACCTCGTTAAGCGGCACTTGCACATCCAAGGGCGACTGGATATAAAGATTACGGATATCATTGATATTTTTCCGATCTTCATTACGCAAGCGCACCCGTATATCCACTTCATCCTTACCCGGTTCTTTGAACTTGGTTTCCGTGGCACCTTTAATGGCGATCTTGGCGGTTTTGGAAATATCATCCACGGACAGGTTATATAAGGCAGCTTTATCACGCTGAATATATACTTTGGTTTCAGGGGCTTCTTCCACAATCGTATTTTTGATGCCATAAATGCCCTTCACGCCCATGAGCAAATCTTCCACATCTGATGTCATTTTTTTCATTAAGTGAAGATCTTTACCTTTAATGATCACCGCAACCGGAGCGCCGCCGGTGAAGGCTGACACTTGCAGGGCACTGTCCTGCACCAGATATTCAAACTGGGCAGGCCCCGTATCGAGAGCATCCACTTTTTGTTTTAACTCCTGGACCACATCGTTGGTGCTTCGTTCCCGTTCCCGCTTCAGATTCACCATGAAGGCCGCTTGATGGGGCCCCATCGCGTCGACGGCTTCTCCTGCTTCCCCATCCTTGGAAGAACCCACATTGACGGTAACATCGTAAATCTCCGGAATGGCCAGCAGGATCTTCTCCACTTTTTTACAAACTTCATCAGTAACCTTCAACATAGTGCCTGTCGGCATGTTGACTTTAACCACAAATTGCCCCTGGTCCACTTTGGGCATAAATTCCTTTTTCAAAGGAATGGCCAAGAGGACACTGGCCACAAATAATATAAAAATCAAGGTTAGTCCTGTGGAACGGTGTTTTAAAAAGAGCATTAAAAGCCGTGAGAAAAAAACCTCAATCCCGTGGATAAAGGGTTCCGTGCGGCGCAACAGTTTAACTTCATTGAGTTGATTATCCCCACCTCGCGATACCAGCATGGGAATAAGCATCAGCGCGCCGGCTGTGGAAGCCAACAGGGAAAACGTCACGGTCAAGGCCAATTCGGAAAACAGCTGACCGGCTACACCCTGCACAAAAACCATGGGCAAAAATACGGTTATGGTAGTCAGCGTGGAGGCGATGGCGGCCATGGTGACTTCCCGGGTACCCACCACCGCTGCTTCCTTGGGTTTCAGACCTAATTGACAATGGCGATAAATATTTTCAATACAAACAATGGCATCATCCACTAATCGCCCTATCCCCAGGGCTAAACCGCCCAAGGACATCATATTCAGGGTGATGCCTTGAAAATACATCAATGAAAAAGTTGCCAGGATCGAAATGGGAATAGAAGTAATGACAATGATGGAAGCCCTCAAATTACGCAGGAAAATCAGGATCACCAAAAATGCCAGAATCCCACCGATAATAGCATCCCGAAAAACATCATCAATGGATTTTTTGACAAAGATAGACTGATCGTAAACCGTGACAATTTTAATATTACGTCCCTTGGGAAGGTCTGCTTCTAATTTTTTCAGAGCTGTTTTGACATTTTTTACCACTTCCATAGTATTGGTGCCGGCTTGCTTTTGAATAGTGATGGAGATATTTTCTCTGCCGTTGTATCGGGAAATGGATGTTTGTTCTTTAAAGGTGTCCTCCACTTTGCCCACATCTGAGAGCTGGACCACCCGGTTATCGTAAGGTCGTTTCTCACTGTCCGAGGCTTTGGTAATGGGGGCTTGATTAATGCTGCCTTCCTGTTCATCGGTGGCTTCATATTCCTCGCTTTTATCCAGGCCTACCGGAGATTCCGATATTTCCGAGATCGAGGTAAATTCACCCATGGTTCTGATCAAGTAGTCGTAAAAATGACCGTGAATTGTGCCAGCCGGATAATTGACATTGGAATTCTTCAGGGAATCCACTACGGCCAGCGTTGAAAGGCGGGAAGCATTCAATCGGCCCAAGTCCAGCGTAACCAGGATTTCCCTTTCCAATCCTCCCGTGATTTGAACAGCCGCCACCCCTTCGGCTTTTTCCAGCTGATTTTTAATGATTTTCTTTGAAATTTCCCGTACTTCATAGATGGGCAAATCAGCAGTGACAGACAAAGTCAGGACCGGTAGTTCAAAAGGGTTGAATTTCATAACAATAGGATCATCAGCATCCTTGGGCAGTTTTTCCTTCACCAGGTCAATTTTTTCCCGCACATTAAGGGCTGCAAAATCCATGCTGGTGCCCCAACCAAACTCCAACATCACCAAAGAGACACCTTCACGCGAGGTGGATGTAATCCGTTTGACATTATTGACCGAACTGCAGGCATCCTCGATGGGTTTGGTTATCAAGGTTTCAATTTCTTCCGGCGCTGCATTTTCATAATTGGTAACCACAGTCAACTGCGGGTAAGTAATGGGCGGAAACAATTCCCGAGGCAGGCGCAAATAAGAAATGGCCCCCAAAAGCACCACGGCCAGAAATAACATGGCTACGGTTACTGGACGTCGAACTGCAAATTCAGGCAAACTTCCCAAGGGACATCTTCTCCCGTCTTATAATCTTATCGTTTTCAACCAGATTGATTAAGTACTGCCGCTCACTACCGTGATTAAAAAGCTGTACTTTGATATTCCATAATTTGAACTTTGGCACCGTCTTTTAATTCTTCCATACCATCCACCACTACCAAATCGCCTTCGTTCAGCCCTTCGGTAATTTGCACATTATCAGTAGTCACATAACCCAGTTTCACCGGCTTGAATTCAGCTTTGTTGTTTTGATTGACTGTAAAGACATGGTAGGCGCCCTTTACCTTTTTCAAAGCCGGGCGTGGAATAATAATCGCATTTTTAGTTTCAAAGATTTTGATCCTTACCCGCACAAACATTCCCGGTAACAGCAGCCGGTAGGGGTTGGCAATTTGAACTTTTACATCCAGGGTTTTACTCTTGCCTTTAACCATTGGTGCCACGTTGGTTACGGTGCCGCCAAAATCCAAATCCGGGTAAGCATCCACATTGACCTTGACGGACTGGCCCAGCACCACCTTGTTGATTTCCCGCTCCATAATACCCACTTCCGCAAAGACATCGTCAATATCCAAAAACGTGGCGATTTTCATGTTGGGATTAACAGCACTTCCCACCTCCGCATCACGGCTCCCCAAAATGCCGTCTGAAGGAGCCACGATGGCCGTTTTGCTCAATTCGGTCTGCGCCAGATCCATATTGATCTTGGCCTCCTGCAATTTGGCAGGGATAATTGCCCCTAGGTCATACAAAGACTGCGAATTTTCATATTGCACCTTGGATTGTTCATACTTAAGTAATTGTTCTTGTGGATCAAGCTGCGCAATAATTTCGCCAGCTTTGATTTCGTCGCCCTCTCGAAAATAAAAAGCTGAAACGACACCGGAAAGTTGAAAACCCAAATTGACCTGGGCAAATCCCTTAACCGTACCCATGGCTAAAATCGAGTCGGAAAAATCGGTTTTAGCCACCTTCAAGACATTGACCCGGCTGCCAATCTCCGCAAACTGAATGCCGGCTTTTTCATCGACCGCCTTTTTCTTTTCCCCAAAAAACAACCGCGACAGTCCCCAAGAGGCTGCCAAACCCACCAGCACCACCGCAACGATGACGATAGCTTTGTGTTCCTTGACCCATTGGCCGATACCAGCCAAGCTACCCTGATGTTGGCCCTTAATTTTCCCAATTGATTCCTGTACATCAATTTTTTTAAATTGAGTAGCCAATCTGGAAAACCGGCCGGCCGGTTTTTTCTTCCCTGCTTGGTCCGCGTTTTGAGTTTCCGCTGGTTTTTCCGATGTCCCAGTGGTGCTGTCCTTGTCTTCGCCCATCTCTTTTTTCTTAATTTGATCATAGGTCAAATTATATGAAGAGACAATCTTGGATTTTTTCTGTTCCTCTTGTGAAGATTGGTCTTTGTCCTTCTCTTCACTATTTTTATCGTCGCCAAATATCGGGCTCATTGCACCCTCCTAAATTATAGATAAAACACCTTTTTAAACTGAGCAATTGCACAGCACCCTAGTTCCCTGATTTAATTAATTGCACGCGGACACAACGGTTACGTGCCTTTCCTTTGGCGTCCTTTTCTTCAGCCAAGGGTTGAGTATCCGCCAAGGCTTTAATCGCCACCTTGTTATTGGGAATGCTCTTAATCTGGATCAAATATTCTTTTACCGCGGCTGCACGTTTGAGCGACAACTCTTTTTTATTACCTTCGTCACCCGAAGCATGTCCGTGCACCAATATGGTTCTTTCCGGATAGCGATCAAAACTTACGGCAATTTTATCCAATGCGAAAAGATACCGGTCATTAAGCTTAAAGCTGTTTCTGGCAAAATAAACCGTGGTCCGGGTCACCAATTTACCTTTTACCTGAGTGGCTTGGTTGCCAGCCTCCTGCTTGGCTGCCTCTTCTACAGCATTCATGGCTTGACTTTGCCGCTCTGCTTCCCGTCTGGCCGCACGCACTACATCTTCCTGCGTGCGGCGCATATATTTACTTCTGGTCCTGTTGTTATTCGGTTCCATTTTGCTGGCACTTGTGATTTTGGCTATTAATTCACTGTCAACTTTGGAACTGCGCGCCTTGATAATTGCGCCTTTGCCAATAACGACTTCACGCGGCACATCCTTGGAGGCCTCGATTTCAGCACCAAGGGATTTGGTTTCCTTGACCACTTCATGATCTTCCGGTTTTTTAGCTTCAACAGCGGTCATGGAGCGTTTCGCGGCTTCACTCTTCTGAATACTGGTTTTACCTTCCATTTCTCTCTTTTGCCGCACCAACCTGTTGGCCGTTTTCAACAATTCTCTTTCCGAGGCGGATAAGTTCTTTTTCACAGTCTTCTTGGGTTTAGCGGCCATCTTATCCTTCAGAATATCGCCCCAAGAAACTTTCAAAGAGACCCGATGAGTGCTGCCCAAATCTCCAAAAGGCATGTAAACATAGTCCATGATCAGACCACCATAGCGCAACCCGCCTCCAAAGGCAAACCCCGGCGCCGAAGTGGCATCATAGCCGGTGCGATAACCGGCACGCAAAGCCACATCGAGATGATGTTCGCCATCACCTTGAATCAGATTGTCGTACCAATATTCAGCACCAACATTAATTCCGGCCAGCGATTCCATGGTCAAATAATTAAAATCCACAGCGGCGGTCAAATGATCATCGAAAAATTTATAAGCAGCCCCCAGGCTGGCGGAGAGTGGCAGGGGATCGTTTTGATTAAAATATTTTACTGGCGTGCCAAGATTTTTCACCACCAGGCTTACCACGTTGGGGATCAAGCCCGAAGTCCATGACGTTTCCGCCAAGCTTTGATACCAGGCGGATTTATCGATTAAATATTGTTCACCCAAATCGAGGGCTACACTAAAGGAGGCATTATCATCAATACTTTCCTGAATGATTTTCACAGCTACTCCGAACATATTTTCGTCAAACCCCAAGCGGCCGGCCCAAGCAAAATCAAGTAATAAATCGGAAGCTCCGAAAGTGCCCAGTTTTTGACTAGCCTCAGGGTCATAATCCGTCCCATTGAGGGTGGTCACGGTCTTGGGAATATCGCCCAGATAAAGAAAGCCCAGATTGACGCCAATGGCACCGACATAATCAAATTTACTCGCGTAGGACACATACTCATAGCGTATATCCTGAAACCATTCCAGATGGGTTAACCCCACGGTGCTGCGCTGCAGCTGCATCAGGCCTGCAGGATTCCAAAAGGTGGAATCCACATCATCCACTGCTGCTGTGTAGGCCCCACCCATACCCGCGGCCCGGGCTGAGGTTCCGATATTTAAAAAGGAAGCTCCTGTCGTCCCTTCGCCGGCCGCCCAGAGATTGGGCAGAATCATGACCATCATCAGCAAGGCCAACCCTAGGCGATGAGCTGCACTGATCACTCTATTTTTTTCTTCATTCATTATCCTATCCTCCTTCGTGAGGGTGCTGTGCATGGGTCATTGCCGCTTATCTCAAAATTGCAATTTTGCCTGTTTTCTTCTCGCCTTGCCTATTGGTAATCATATAAATATAAACGCCGGAAGCCAATTTTTGGCCTTCATTATTTTTTACGCCAATCCAGCCGATACGGTCGGAACCATCATTTTTTTCCGCTTCCCATACCAGTTTCCCGGCCAGATTATACACGCGAATTTTCGCATTAAAGGTTAGATAGATAAAATTGATGGTTCGGTAATTTTCCTTATGTTCTATATAAGGGTTAGGAAAAACCACTACTTTGGCCAAGGATTCGCTGGGTTGAGCGGTAGTGGTCGGTGAGCTGGTCGGGGTCACGGTAGGTGTATTGGTAGATGTCGCCGAATGAGTAAACGTGGGCGTGACAGTTACCGTCGGCGTCATGGTACTAGTAGAAGTAAAGGTAGGTGTGTGCGTAGAGGTTGCAGTAATGGTGGGAGAATGTGTACAGGTCGGCGTGGCTGTCCTGGTGGGTGTTACCGTAGGAGTATGGGTATTGGTGGCGGTCACTGTTTTAGTTGGTGTGGCTGTCTGCGTATGGGTAAAGGTAGGCGTAGCCGTTGGCGTATGCGTACGGGTAAAAGTCGGCGTCACCGTAGGCGTATGGGTAAAGGTGGGTGAAGCCGTGGGTGTATGTGTAAACGTAGGTGAAGCGGTCAAGGTCGCACTGGGTGTGAACGTCGGCGTGAACGTCGGCGTATGAGTAACAGTGGGCGTATGGGTTTTTGTGATCGTGCGTGTAAATGTAAGGGTTACGGTACTTGTAGGCGTAATGGTCGGTGTAAAGGTTGGTGTAAAAGTTGGTGTATCCGTATAGGTTGGCGTATAGGTTGGATTGGCGGCCAAGGTTTGCTCATCAGCACCCATATCCCAACGCCAGCTGCGGCTTTGCCGGTCAATATCATCATTAAAGGCATAGCTTCCATAGCCGGAAAGCTCCAGTCCCGAAGCTCTGGCACTGGTATCGGATGGGGCCAAATGATAGTCTGAAGCCCCCACAAAATTAACGGCAGCATTGTTCTTGGAATGGGTTCCGGGCGCATCATTATTAATATCGGAGAGATTATAATCGGAAGTTGCCGAAAAAAGTCCGACAAACCCGTCACTGCAATTTTGAGTAATATTATTTATCGCTTCGGCCGTACCGGATGATAATAAAATGCCTTGCTTGCAATTATCGACCGTATTATTGTAGATAAAATAATTTTGGTTGCCATATTTAAGACCCAACCCGCCATTATCCGAATGGGCATTATCACCTAAAAAACCGTAAATAATGTTGTTCCATATAATAATATTGCCGTTGACGTTGGTTGAATCGGTCTGAACTCCCCAATGACCATTTTTATTATTCCCACTGTCATTGGCACCTTGCAAAATACATCCGGTTATTTTAATTTCAGTCGGACCGGTTTGACCTTTCAAATAAATGGCGCTTTGGTCAGTATTATTGACGCCGGAAACTTGAATTTGCAGTCCTTCGATCAGGATATGATTGGTATCCAATTGTAGAGCGTTTTTGTTGTTTAAAATCAATCGATAGGCTCCATTGGTCCAAACCCCATTATGACGCTGGGAGCTGCCCACTTGGGTTGCATCATAAGGTGTAAAAATATGTAAATATTGAGTGGACGACGTGGTCCAGGAAGAAATCTTAACTACCGTGCTGTCAATACCATCATTATAACAAGCGATATTCCAAACCTCGTTATAGACCGTGAGATCACGCGCGCCACTATCAAAATCGTTTACTGATCCGTCGATGACGCTGTTTTCCGTTCCATTCACAGCATTATTCAAAGATGTGTAGGCCCGGAAAATGGACCAACTGCTATTGGACGCCACATCAGAAGGCAGCGTCCCATCGGCGCTGCGAACTTGAAATCGAGTGGAATTAATGCGGTCATGAATAAACACAATGTGAAAACTGCCGTCATTGTATTGCACCACATCACCAACGCCGATATTGTTTGCCACGGAAGCCGAAAAAGTGATGATCCCATTGGTAATATTTAAATCATTGGTTCCACCATTATCATCAGCCAAAGCGGAACTATTGCCGGGCCCAACGGAACGATAAATCGCGGTGGCCGCCAACGTTATGGTGTTGACCCCCAAGAAGACAGCCGTGATAAAAAAAACAATTTTCATCCGTTCACTGATCAATTTCACCGGATACTCCCTGTCAGAAATTTTCCACTGTATCGGTCAGCGGGCCATAATGCAATTTCAACGCCAGTTTATGCACTGAACCCAAATCTGCAAAAGGAATAAAAGCGTAATCAATCTGCAAATCAGCCCAGCGCACACTGGCGCCCCAGGTTAGACGGTCCAAAAATTTATCTGACTGCAAGTCATCAGCACCAATCTGTTGCACGTAACCTACCCGTGCGGCTACTGTTTTGGCATACCAATATTCAGCGCCCAATCTGATCACCAATTTGTTATCCAAGGGCTGATTAATCTCGAAAGCCCCCAGAAGCTCATGTTGTTTTTTAGAGCCAAAGGAATCTTTGTAACCAATACCACCACGGATAAACAGGGGCAGGGAATCTGTCTTAATATCAGGTCCCAAATTCTGTACGGCCAGGCCGACGCTGAATTTATCTTCCATGAACCTGATCTGCATACCCAAATCTCCGGCAATGCCCATCAGTTGGGCGTCTCCCAGCTGAGAAGCAATCGCTTTTAAATTTACCCCCACCGAAAAATTGGTAATAGTGATTCCCAAACCAAGGGTGCCTGCAAAATCCCAAACTTTTTGCGGTTGCTCATCGGCTAAATCATTGTCAATATCAGGCATATGCCGATAGAGCAACTGCAGCCCTCCACCGTAGGTGTCCCCCAAGTAAGTAGCAAAATTAAGGGCTTCATATTCAATATCACCAATCCAGAAATCGTGTTCAAAAGACGCATCAAAATAATCAGGAGCCAGATGAGATAGACCTGCCGGGTTCCAGGTGATACTGTTGATATCGTCCACTAGCGCCACACCTACGCCTCCCATGCCGTCAAACCGCGGACCATGAGTTACTTTAAGGAAGTTCATGACCGAGGTGCCCACACCTCTTCCCCAAACTTGCCCGGCCAGGAGTGCCATTAACATCATGAAAATAAATGCCGTTCTGCGCATATTGATCTCCTTAATACGTCCTCGCGAATTCCCCGTATTTCAATACAGAGATGAAGCGACCATAAAAATAATGATCTTCTTTTCCGCTGCTATCCAAATACTCCCCAATGAATGGCGAGGTATTTTATTTCTTGAGAACCTTGATTATTGTTTATAAACAACCACTTTTCTGATTTTGTGGGTATTACCAGAATTATACTGAATAATATAAACACCATTGGCCACCAATTCGTCATTGTCATTGGTGCCATCCCAAATCCAGGAACCAGTGACCGGCAAGATTGTTCCCGGCGCAATGGCAAACTCCTGTTTTTTAATCATTTCACCTTCAAGATTGTATACACGGATAACCACGCCATCAACGCTATGATCACGGGTTTTATAAGAAACAGTCAGAGATTGCACCTGAGGATCAAATTTGTTGTGATTGATCTGGAAGTTATCTTCATCTACTCGTTTTGAGGCTGCATAATCAATGAAGACCCTGGAGATTTCCGGTGTATTGGCAAAGTTAGCAGGATCATTGGTCAGGGTTTCAAAATGGACCTTGTAATGGATATAGCGGCAGAAATGGTTTACATTAACAGGTCCCAGGGATTGGGATAAGGTCCAGGGAGACCACTGCCCCTTTTCCAAAGCATAGCGATACCGGAATCGTATGGTTTCATTGTTGGGTAAGGCATCCCAGTTGATAAATTGCACCAACTGATCTTTGTCAAGATCTACATAACGTTCATAATTGCCTGCCCAGGCAAAAACCAAAGTTTGAGTATGATACATATCTGCAATATTGGTAAGGTAAGCGCTGGAGGTGTGCGGATCCGTGGGATTGTATCGTCCGCCCAACAGATAAATATAGCCATTGTTACTCACACATTGATGGCCGGCCACAGGGTATTCCAAGGCCGTTAAAGATAATTCCCAGGCGCCTGGATTAGATACCGTAGGAATGGAAGGCGTATCCAGGGCCACTTGAGCAGCAGGGGTACAATAAAAAACATCGTCCGTCAAATTACCGGCAGCATCAATAACCCCACCTATTACATAAAAGCGGCCGGAAGTGAAGACCACTTGATGCTCCGCCAAAGTGGTGGGCATAGGGGTATCCTCTATCCAAGCCCCCAAGGTGCCGTCATCCAGAATACGGGCATAATACACTTCTGATCGCACAACACCACTGGCATCACGGCCGCCAAAGAGATAAATCCGGCCATAAGCCACACAAGCTTGGGCATCATAAAGTGGTACTAAATCAGAGGCATGGATCGTAGGGGATAAGGCTGTCGTGTTTTTCCATCCGCCGGGACCACCAAACTCATTGATACTCCCAGAAGGATTGGGTCGGCAATACCATACCCTGTCTTCAAAATAGCGTCTGCTGGATATGGGTAAATTTGGTGTATTGACCGTATCCCAATCATCATTCTCCCTGGAAATACCGCCAATAACATAAATATAGCCGTTGTAGGAGGTCACGGCAGCACGTATCAAGGGTTGATATATGGGCTCACTTGTTTTAGCATTTACTGCGGGGAAAGGATCGGCTGCAGGTAATCCACGGATTGTATTATAAGTATCAAATTCATATTTGGGATCAAAAATGGGAATGGGCGCTGTTTTTTCAATAGTGCCGGCAGAACCGCCACTGCTGGTTCCCCCTTGTTTTACCTGCTCATAAAAAACCATGGTTTCACCGTAGGCAATAGCTTGCGACGTTGGCGTGGCGGTGTTGCCTACAGCAGTTATTGAACCCGCCGGGGCATCGGCCCAGATGGTGGCATTAAGTGAATTGGCACCCCCAATGACGTACATCGCCCCATTACAGAGCGTGGACATATGCATGATGCTGGCCACAGGAATGGTTCCAGCAGAGTCCTCGGCTTTCCAAGTCTTCAACTCGCCATTGGAATCTATAGCCGCATTGTATATGGTCGAGTAGGCCTCAGGTCGAGCAGCCCCGGTAAAAGCCTGTCCGTCAGCGTAGGCACTATAGCTATTCGATCCGCCGCCCAGCACATAAACCTGGGGTGATCCGACAGACGAAGATGACGATTGCTGCAAAGGCACCCTTAGAATAGCCGTATGACCGGTCCAGGTTTTTAAGCTGCCTTCCCCATACTCAGAAATAAATAAAGATGTGGTTGGCTCCCATTTTTTGATATTGGTTTTATTGCTTAAAAGGGTGCTGGTATAACATTTATCGCTGGCTCCGGCATTATAACCGCCTGTAATAAATAAACGGCCATTAAAGGCCACCATATTATGATTGTAAAGGGGTATCGGTAAATCAGTGGTTCTGGTCCATGTATCGGGTTGTCCGGGACCCGGAATCAGACCGGCTAGGCGGTCGATAAGTGCATAATAAACATTAGCTCTGGCGGTTCCGGAGACAATGCCGCCGCTGACCCAGATTTTACCGGCAGAAACAGCCGCAGCCGCCCCAAATAAGGCTTCCGGCAGGCTGGTAGCGGTAGTCCAGCTGACCACATCTCCTGTCGTGGGATCGATATTGCCGATATAAACACTATTAGTAGCATTGATTTGTTCCCCGGTGGTGGAGCCCCCTACTACATAGAGCCGGCCATTGCTCTGCACCATGGAATGACCTGCCAAATTGCCAGGAAGCTGGGCACTGGCGGTTTGCCAGGCCGTGATATCACCATCAGGGTGAACATCCGTATAATACACAACATTTTGGGCCACATTGGACGAATCAATGCCACCGGCCACATAAATCCGGCCTTCATATTGAGCGGCAGCTGCTTTAAATAAGGGCGTTGGCAAGGAAGCTACGGCTGTCCAAGTATTGGACTTGTAATAAGCCTTGATGCTCCCGTCATGGCCGATGATTTTGGCCCAGTAAACAGAGCTGACCGGTTTTTTATCAACCGAATTGCTGCCGCCGATAATATATAAACGGCCATTCACTACCGTGGAAGAATGACCATAGGTGGGTTGTGGCAATCGTGATGTCTCATCGATTGGTTTCCATTCTTCAATTTTTCCGTCCGCCAGAACAGTGGCGTACCAGATTTTATTAATAGCATTATCAGTGCCTGTATTATTAAGGCCTCCCGAGTCAGCGTTGCCAAAGCCGCCGCTTAAATATAATTTCCCATTATAAACAGTGGTGGACGCCATATACAGCGAGGCACTCGACGGTGCATTAACTGCATTCCAATTGCCCAGAACTGCGTACGGCGCCAATTGCAGGCTGCCTTTCAGGTTTTGGCGGATGATGATATTATCTTCCGATCCGCCATAGAAGTCGGTGGTCAAATCATCGGTGAATTCCTTACCAAAGCTAGGTGTTGTAACCACAAAACAGAGTGTGGCCAGGATGGCCAGAGAAGAAAGAAAAAGAAAGCTTTTTTTAAAGATGCTGGCAATGCAGAATTGGTGTTTCATGAAATGACGACCCTCCAGTTATCATTATCGAATTTCACGCTTAGAAGGCTGCTGGACGGTCTGCGATAGGTTTTTTAAACGTTCATTAATTTCCAACAGCAACTTAATTACTTCTGCAACTAAATACACAATTGCAAAATATAAAGTCCCCATAAACAAAACACCCAAACTGGCCAACTTACCAGATCCGGGTGTTTTACTTAATAAAATAATTAGTGCGCCAGCAATACCAATTCCTGCCAAAACATACGAAAATATCTTCAAAATACCGACTGATTTTTTTAAAATCGAAAAGTCCTGGTCCATCAATCCTCACTTTTTTCTAAAGCCATTACCTGCTGATACCGAACCTATTTTCTCAATTTTTCTAAATATAGCACCTGGAAAATGACAAGTCAAATTTGATTTCACTAATTATTTTATTTGCAAGCCCAATGTTTCATTTTAACAACAGGTTCTTCACACTATAAAACAACACCACACATCCGTTAAAAATAAGGATTGTCCTTGCAAAATAATAGTAAAATCGGCTATTTGACCAGGTTCGGTTTAAAAGGAAGGGTAAAAAAAAGAGCATATGGCCGAGAAATAAATTTGTAAAAAAAATATAATTTGTTTGTAAATTAAAATTGAAAAAAACCCATAAAATCGCAATGATGTTGGGTGCTGCCAGTATAAAAGCAGACAAAAATCCCAGGAGTATGAGGGGTAAGGACGTGCCCGTAACATCACTTTTTTTCGCTAAAATGAGCTCCGGCGAATCATTGGTAAGGGCATAAAGGATGATAAAAATCCCAAGGAAAATCAATCCCACCAACAGCAGACGTTGGGTCCATTCCATTTTAAATAAAACGCCAACAGTGCTGCAAATCATGGCCAACAAAAGCGTTCCCAAATAACGTCCAATAAAAAAACGAAAAACCCGCCCAAAAGTAGGGCGAGCTGAAACTTGGCCATTAATGTTGGGAAAAGCGTAGCCAAGCGATGATGAGGATAAAACAGGATAGGTTGCCAAGGACGCCCCCAAAAGCAGGCCGAATAAAACTATCATTAAAATACTACTCCCTGCTAAACTTAATGAACAATTCCGGCACGCAATATCTGCCTATGGATTTCGCCCTGGTGCAGGCTGTTTAAAAGACCTCACTGTAAAAACATAAAGCTGGGACCCTTTCTCCTGCCAAGCCTTTTCAGGCAATCGGGCTTTTTGGAGGCAAAGGTTGGTTAACAACTCCTCTTTGGACCATTTTTTTTGGATAGGCACTTGCGGAAAATAAAACCCTTCCCGTCTGCCTCTTCTAATTAAGACACCCTCCTGCCCCAGCTTAATTTCCCCCACATCGCTTATGGGTTTTAAAGGTGAAATTAAGGACAACTCAATATTGAGGTCAGGAAGTTCCGATGCTTTTATGTGATCATAACGGGGATCTTTAAATGCTGCGGCCACGGCCATTTGTGCCACACTCTGGTATAAAGGTAATCGCGGTTCCATAACCCCCATACTGCCTCTGACATCACCGTCCCGATTGGTCAATTCAATGAATACAGCATGTTTCTCCAGGAGCCTGGGGTTGGCGGTGGTAGGGCGCAATTGTTTGCCCGTGGCAATACCTTCGACAATCGCCGCACGGGCAATGTCCAGAAGTTCCTGAATATCTGCTTCATGCCACCGGACAGATTCCTGACTTGGATGTTTCTCTACCAGGGTGACCGGCGATTGTTGGGGATCGTTAACGAAAGCCAGACTGCCGTACCCCACGACCTTGGTCTTCTTGCCTGCAATCATGGCTGTATTGGCATATTGGATCTTTTGAATTTTATTGGCCCCCATCAAATTGGTGGCCACCATGCCGGTTTTCAGGGCCGCTAAGCCACAGACGGTGCATATTAAATTAGGAATATCTTTGGCCAGTAACCGAGCATCCAGCTTTTCCAAAGCATAAGGATCAAAACGCTGAATGGTACTTAAAACTTGCCGGTCGATGACCATGCTATCCTCGGCAGAGGGATAATGGGCCAGGTCAACCGAAATGAGCACCAGGGCCTTCTTGCCTTTGGCATTGGCCGCGATGGCCCTGGCAATAGCCCAGGTCTCTTCCCAATTGGTGGTGCCAAATATAAGGGGGACCATCTTTGCCTTGGGTGCCACTGTTTGGAGAAAGGGTATGGGCACATCCACCGAGTACTCCTGTTTCCAAGCTGAAGGCCATAGATGGATATAGGGGCAGTCTCGCAGGAGTTCGCGCACGGCCTGTTGATCAATGGCGTACAGACCCAAAGGTGTGCGCCAAGCCTGGCCTTGCCAGGTAATGGCCCCTCGAACATTGGCAAAATGGGATGTCCCCAGAATATAAATGGTATCCACGTCCGTACGGGTTAAGGTCCGCATGGCCATGGCCGTGATAACCCCCGTATATTTCATAGCGCCATGGGGTACCATCAACCCGATGGGGTTGCCATCTAGTTTGGGGCTGGGCGCTGCCTGAAAGGCTTTTTTTAGCAAGGCGTTCAAATCTTTGGCTTTTTGAGGAAAATAGTGGCCCGCCGCAGCGGTAGAGTGAATTTGCTTTTGAAGATCTTGAATATTGGTACATCCGGTCAGGAGATTTATGATTCCTAGAATCGTTATTGTATAAACCCAAAACTGAGCTTTAACCCTAACCATACTTGCTTGCCTCCATTTTAATACGTCCTCGCTTCATTCCCTACTTAAATGCGGAACAAGCGACAATAAAGAAACAATATTTTTCTTCCTTTCATATCCAAATACACCGTAATTCATGGCAGCGTATTATTCACGCTTTGCGGGTCCTGTCGGTTTGGTCCAAACCTGTTATTTCAACTTTTCGCCGTGAGCTCCAGCATTCCAAGGAAATCCATTCCAGTATGGTTCAACTTTGGAGCGGTTTGCCATCCTTGAGAATTTTATAAATAACACGCAGCCGGCCTTCACGGCTTTTGCAAAATTCCACAAAGCGTTCCAACAATCCTGTTAATTCCGTATAGCGGATTGATTTGGAATCCAGCAAACGATAAGTGACGTCCTTGCCCTTGCGAGTCTGTAAAAAGCCTTTATCCACCAGCTCATCCATCTCGCTTTTAAGTGTTTTGGGAGAACGGTTCAATTTCTGGGACAAGTCATCAAGCGAAAAAGACGCCTCCTGATGATCATGAAAAAATTGGACCAACTCCCATTTCACGAAGGTATTGACAAAATCTTTTATAAACAGCTCGAAATCATCGTCCAATTTCATAAAATCCGACATATGTTGATCCATCGAACGGTTGACCCCCTGATAGGATAAGCGAGAATCATTATTGACGCTTGCTCCCCAAATGTCAATAGCCCAGAAACCAGTCCAGGCCTAATTAGCGGGAATAAAGGTTGTTCTCCTAAACCGGCTACCGTATAATACAACGCATCAGTTCACAGTAGCATTTAATTCGTGGCCTAACCTGATTGTCCCGGAGTCTTTGGCATGTATCTTCCCCAAATGTTGAAATTATTGGATCTGGCGCAATCGCTGCACCAATCCCTGCGGGTCAAAAAAGTCATTTACCATGGGTTGCTGGCTTTAAAGGATCTCTATCGCCAGGCTCAGGTCTTTCTCTATCTAACCGCACCCGCCGCTGATCTAAAGTCCTTTACTTTGGACGCTCAAGACCATTTACTTCAAAAATCGAGCCCTGATACGGCCAGCGGTTTGGCCCAATGGGTAATCACGACGGGTGAGCGCACCATCTTGAATGCTCAAACCCAGGCAGCTCCCTCCCACCAAGTCGAAGAACAGGAGAAAGGACATTTTATGACCCTGCCCTTGCTGGTGGAGGGCCGTCCCATTGGTGCTATCCAGCTTTCTCTCGACGCCGAAACCCCGGTCTTTACCGGAGAAGATTTAACCCTGCTTGAAAAAATCAGTACTATGCTGGCCTCGGCCCTGGCCAATGCCAAGGCTTTTGAACGCCAGGAAACCTTTAATCAGGAACTCGAAAAAGAAATAAGAAGTACAACTGATCAATTACGCAAAGCTAATGATGAGTTGCGCGAAGCTGAATTGGCCCGTTCGGAAAGCATTTCTATGGTGGCCCATGAATTGCGCACCCCTATCACTTCCATCGGCGGATTCGCCACACTTTTCATGAAAGGCAAACTGGGACCCCTTACCGACGATCAATTGGAATTCAGTACCATCATTAAAAAGAACAGCAGTTATATCGAACGTATGATTAATGATCTTTTAGTATTGACCAAATTGGAATTGGATAAATTGGATCTGAAATTCGAACCTGTTTCCTGCGCTAACTTGATCACTGAAGCTTTGGCTTCCATCAAAGGCAGTGAGCCGGGACAGTTGGATCGAGTGCAATTGGAACAGATCCAAAAGGCGCTTATGGTCAAAGCGGATAAACTTCGTTTGTTGCAAGTCTTGTCCAACTTGATCTCCAACGCCTTGAAATATGCTCCTGATCAAACACCAGTCTATATTAATTGTTACAGCAAAGGTGAGAAGGTCATTTTTTCGATCGATGATTTGGGAACGCCCCTGACCGAGGATCAGCGGAATCGGGTCTTCGAAAAGTTTTACCGCATCAAGTCAACATCTAAAAAAACAGGAAGCGGATTGGGGCTGGCCATTTGCCAAAAAATCATTGCCAAACATCAGGGTCATTTATGGACCACCGTCAATCAGCGTGGCGGCAACAGTTTCCTGTTCAGCCTCGATCGTTTTGACCTCAAGATCTTAGCGCACCAGACTCCAGGTCACGGCGAAGAAAACCACATAGAGGATTGCTGCCAAACTACCACCTAACCCCATTAGAGAATGACGTGTAAATATCAAGACTACCGAGGCCAGCACACCCGTTAAAAAGCTGATCAAGGCATATAAGCCGGCCGAGGTATAAGGAATAGGGGTAATAAACAACACCCATACGTAAGAAAGCAAAAAAACACCTAAAAACGTAAAGAATCCCATAAAAAACTGCTTTTTTTCAAGCTTGGTATTGACTTTTTTTGCCATGAACACTAATCCCCCGTCTGATATACTATTATTGCTTTGAGATCTCTTCGGAATGGTCAAGTCCGCTTTGTCTAAAAACCAACGTCCTGTTCAGCTTCATTCAACCTACCAGCCGGCCGCAACAAGACGTCCCAACCCAAGCGCGTTTAATCATAGCACACTTAAGGAGTGTTTAAAATATTTTCGATTTCCTGGGCCAGAGCTTTCAACGAAAAAGGTTTGATGAGCCGGCCTGCCTCTTGATGGAGCGGCGTGCTGGGCACTTTGGCGGAAATAATCAAAATGGGCACGGTTTGTCCTTCGTCCTTCAAAGCTTGGCTCAACTCATGGCCATTCATATAGGGCATACTGATGTCAAGAATCACCAAATCATAGGTTTTGGAACAAATTAAATGCAGAGCTTCCACACCATTTTCCGCATGGTCAACTGTATACCCCAGTTGTTCCAAATAAATGGTTATGGGATCGCGAATAACCATTTCATCATCAACCACTAAAAGGCGTCTAGCCATGGAATAATCCTTTCTTGGTCAAGACAATAGGTATTTTTATCGTGAAAGTAGTCCCTACCCCTTCCCGACTGCTGACATCAATGGTACCACCATGATCCTGAATAATCCCATAGCAGGTAGACAAGCCCAAACCCGTACCATGACCTCTTTCCTTGGTGGTGTAAAAAGGAGTAAAAACATGGGGAACATCTTCTTTTTTAATACCCATTCCATTATCTGCAAACACCAAGACAATGTGATCCTCCTCCCTACGCGCGGATATCTGCAGGCGGCCGCCCTGGGGCATGGCATCTTTAGCATTATTGATTAAATTAAGAAACACCTGGCCCATTTTGTAGCGGTCAGCCGCAACAAAAGGCAAGTCTTTGGATAAGTTAATGTCAATATCAATATGATGCAACGGTTTAAATCCAACAGCAATATCCAGTGTTTCTTTCATAACCGCGGCCAGGTTAATCTGGTCTTTCCGGGCTTTTTCCTGCCGGGAAAAGGTTAAGAAACCTTTGATAATCTTGTCGATGCGGGCAATGCTGGTATCAAGGATGGTGAAAATACGTTTGCGTTTACCGTCATCTTCAATCCCCTGTTCCAGTAATTCCAAATAAAGCTTGATACCCGCCAGTGGATTATTAACTTCATGGGCCAAATTGGCGGCCATCTTGCCCATTTCCGCCATATGCTCCGTACGCATCAACTTTTCGCGCATATTTTCTTCCTGGGTAATATCTTCGGTGATCAAGACTAGCTTTAGGTGTTGATCGTCGGGATCCAAATTAACCGGCACATAAGAATAACGAATAATTCGCGTCTGGTCATTTTTTCCAACATGAGTAAAATGCTGCCCTACCAATTTTTTTTGAGAACTTAGGGCCAGATCAAATTTGGCTTTTAACAAATCACTTTTAAGCACGTCCTGTGGCAATATTGATTCCTGGTCGTCATTATCAGGGCCCTGCGCTCGGGCTTCCTTGATGTGCACGCCATTGCTGTAGAGCACATTTAGTTCCCGATCTACAATGACCACGCCTACGGGAATGTGGCGCAAAATGCTCTCCACCTGTTCCTGATAAGCCCGCTTTTCCTTGTCAGACTGAATGATTTTATTTACCTGTTCGGCTACCAAGCGGTGAAGATTGGCATTAATGATGATTAGTTTTTCTTCTTTCCTGCGGATAGTCTCAATAGCAGCGGTACCCAATAGGGCAAGCAGACTAAAAAAAACAAATATAGCGCCGACCCCAAATCCCGGATCCACATTCCATTCCCGCAAAGCTCCCAAGAATCCGGTGACCGGCCATAGCATATAAACCAGCACGCCCGCCAGCAGTACCACATCACTTCCGATCACTTCCGGCCAACGCACCAGAAGTATATTGAAGATAAAAATGAACAGGAATACCAGCAAGAAGGCATAAATCAACAAATTGTCCGGATGAGCGCTAATGGCAAAAGAATCGGTAATGAGGTGAAAAAAAACAAAAGCAATTGCGGTTAAACGGTATTTTTTTAAATGAAACCCCAGAAACAACACGCCCGTGTAAACCAGCGTAAATCCCAAGGCTGCGTAGACCATGGGCCGTGTGGCAGGTGGAACAAAAAAGTGCTGTACCGGCAGAAACAACAAGGCCGCCCCAAGGGTGATCCAAATACTAAGACGCAGAAGTTTAACATCCAGGTTGACAAGGGCTTTCAAGGCACAGGGTATCCTTTCCAAAAGCGTACTGCGGCCGGTAGTCCCAGACTAAAAAATAAAATGGCGACCAAGCCTTCCAGTGGATAATTAATACCCGGCAGCATCGTAGTCCATTGTAAAACTGCATTATATTTCCAACTCTTTAAAATATGAAGTCCAAAAAGTTCATTTCCTAAAAAAAACGGCAGGCCCACCAGCACATCGGTCAGCCATAATCGGGGATCCTGGGGCGCCCGTTCTGACATGGTCACATGGAAAAAAGTACGGTAAAGTTTGTCGGAAAATAATATCATCCAAGAAAACATAATCCCCCATCCCATCATGACAAAAGGCGAGACATCACGCCAGATGTAACATTGCATGGTGTAAGTCCATTCCGGCTCGGTCATGATCTCCACCGCTGCTCCTAGTAAAAATCCGGGAACCCAGGTCTTTAAAAAAGACAGGTGCAGCATGCGACTGAAAAACCACCAGGAAAAAGCAAACGCCAAAACCGTGAGCAATTCAGACCTCCAGGCCGTCACCAATGTCCACATGTCAGGCTCCTTTCTCCGCCCAGTAGCGCACAACAGCCGGCATGGCCATAATGAAAAAGGCCATGCTGACCAGTCCGGCCAAGGGGTAATTAATCAAGGGCACCATAGCATGCCATTGCAGGACACTATTATATTCCCAGATGTGCAGCACCCTTAGTCCCAAAGTCTCGCCTGCCACCATCAAAGGCGCTCCCACCATTAAATCAGTAAGAATAATTTTCCAATTTCGCACTGGACTGGAAGGGAACAACTTTTTATAAAGTGCTTCCGAGCCAAGCACTATAATGGCAAAAAGCGGGCCCCATCCCAGAATAGTGAACGGCGAGATGTCCCGCCATAAGTAAAACTGCATATGGTAAGTCCAAAGCGGCTCGGTCATAAACTCATTGGCCAGACCTACCAGAGCCCCGGCCAGCATATAAATGGTCGGATTCTTTTTAAAAATCCATTTAATGGCAAACCAAGTCGAAACAATGCTTGCCAGGGTGTATAGTTCCCCACGCCATGCATAAAGAAAATTCATTTTTCCAAGTCCTTCCTTTCGATGCTACTTGCCGGATTTTAATTGTCTGCCTTCAAGCTGGGAAAAACGGCTTTCAACAGACGGCAGACAAGATGAAACATCACCGCCACCGACGGCACTACCAGAAAATACAAAGCTACCTCTTCCAGCGGAATAAAGCCCGCCTTAAGACCACAAAGTTTATCTTCATTCCATACCCACCATCCCCAATAAACACTGACGCTTTCAACCGCAAACATGAGCGGGACAAACACCAGTGAGGTCAAGCCAACCGCCTTCCAGGAAATAGTTTTCATCACCATTGGCAGGCTGAGCAGGATTTGAGCCGCCACGCCCAGCACCCACCAGATCAGGTAGAGTTGTTTCCTTGATCCCTTATCCAAAGCCAGGTGCGCCTGTTTTGATGGTGGGCTACTAGGCGCGGCCATCATGAGCTTCCTTTCCGCCAGCCAGGCGGGCATACAAAAAAGGCACCATCCAGGCAAAGGCGTACCAAAACAAATGTTCTTCCACCGGTGCTCCTAAGAAATGGATACCCAGCAGAGTATTATGGGCCTGGGAAAACCCCCAAGCTTTATAGACATTGAAGCTGAGCCACTCATTCCAGGTTTGCAATCCCATCACCAAGGTAGCAGTGACCATTGCTGTTGTTTTCCAAGAACGGCTCAACTTGGACCAACTCCATTTCACCAAAGCCAGACTTATCCCCCACAATATAAGGTCCATCATAAAATACCATGGCCAGGGACGCATCATAAATCCCCTGGATGGGTTGACCGGCGGCTATGCTTGGAATCCAACAATATATACAGCGAGATTGCAGCCAGGGGTGCAAAAATATAAAAATTCCAGTCATCCACAGGCACTGCTTTGGGCCAGTTCCACCCCAAAACAGCCGTGTACCACCAAAGGCGTTGGGTAAATCCCACATAATTCCAGAAAACTCCAACAGCAGTTAAGATAACGATAGTGACCAACAGCCCGGGCAGGTGGAATTTGGGGCCTGCCACCGGCCAGAGAAGCAACGCCAGGCCGTTGTAAAGCACCACCTGACTGAGGATATAGGCAGGATGAAAATTATTCGCCACCGCCGTGGTAGCCGCTCCCAGAACCACCAGCGTTAAGGCCAGGAAAAGAAAGTAAAATCCCAAGGATTTCCAACGAGGATTAGCCATTTTATCAGCCAGAAATCCATACACCAAAATGCTGAGCGCACCTCCCAAGGGATAGAACAAGGCTTCTTCCAGCGGTAAATGTGGTAAAACCTGCCAGCCCAGCATGGTCTGGGGGTTAAATTGCCACCAACCATGACTGGACACCAGCATACTCCAACTGTAACCCAGGACCATGATGATAACCAGGGTCAGACCAAAGGCACGGCGATTCATCTTTTTCAAGGTAGTCCACAATCCGGCCAGCGGTAATATAAAAAAGATAATTTCCGTTATCACATACCAAGGTGTTTTCCGGCGTTGACCCTGCAAGCCCATGGGCATAGACTCCCGTTCGGCCGTCATCAACCTGCGTCAGGCCATTAATATGGAGATCATTACAGGTATTATCGTCGGCCGGCGTCCCTGTCTTAACCAACTTGTCCCACGGGAGGTGAAATTATAGAGCCTTGGTATTTAACTGAAATTCCCAGAGGAATAGCCATGGATTAAAGGCAACTTTGTTTTTATTTCTGATGGTTATGAGGATCAGCGGGAGAGAATGATTTTCTGGTTTTAGCCCTTTTTTCCAGCCGTTGTTCAAGAAGGGGTTTCATTTTACCCTCCCACCCCATAGACCCAGGCTGAAAAAAGCGCTCATCCCTAAGCTCTTCCGGCAGATAGTCGTCAGGCACCCAATGGCCTTCAAAGTCATGGGCATAATGATAATCCTTGCCATAGCCCAAGTTGCGCATCAAACCGGTGGGGGCATTACGGATGTGCATGGGCACGGGCAGGGGGCCCTGCTGTTTGATGGCCTTTTGGACGGCGTTGTAGCCCACCTCGAGAGTATTGCTTTTGGGCGCCAGACAAAGATAGACCACTAATTCTGCCAAGGCTAGTTTGCCTTCCGGCAGACCGACGAAGTCAAAGGCTTGCCGTGCTGAGACCGCCATATGGAGTGCGTTGGGATCAGCCAGGCCGATATCTTCACTGGCCATCCGTGCCATTCGTCTCAAGAGATAATGTGGATCTTCACCAGCTTCGAGCATTCGTCCCAGCCAGTATAAAGCGGCATCCGGATCAGACCCTCGTACTGATTTATGCAGGGCCGAAATAAGATTATAGTGTTCTTCCCCGCCTTTGTCATAGAGCAGGGCTTTTTCCTGCAGCGCTTCTTCCACATCCTCCACTTGAATCGACCTGGACCGTGGAGTTTGGGCACAGAAATTGGCTACCTGTTCCAACTGATTCAAAGCAGCCCGCGCATCACCGTAAGCTTTCTGTGCTATTAGGCTGAGGGCTTTCTCGTCAAAGGCAAGTTCTAATGCACCCAACCCCCGTTGTTTATCCTCCAACGCGCGCTGCATCAATGCTACGAGAGATTCCCGATCCAGGGCCTTCAGTACCAGCACCTGACAGCGCGAAAGGAGAGCGGCGTTGACTTCAAAACTCGGATTTTCCGTTGTGGCCCCAATTAGGGTGACGATCCCTTGTTCTACAAAGGGCAAAAAAGCGTCCTGTTGGGCTTTGTTAAAACGGTGGATCTCATCGATGAATAAAATGGTTTTTTGATGCTGGTAGGCCAAATGGGTTCTAGCCTGTTCCATGACGGCCTTTAATTCCTTAATCCCTGAGGTGACTGCGGAATAGGATTGAAAGCGAGCTCCCGAATGCTTGGCAATAACCATGGCCAGGGTGGTTTTGCCGGTGCCCGGCGGGCCCCAAAAGATCAGAGAAGGCAGCCGGTCTTCTTCAATAGCAGATCTTAAAAACTTACCGCGGTCAAGAAGATGCGCTTGCCCCAGTACTTGATCTAATTCCTGCGGGCGCATGCGATCAGCCAAGGGAGCTTGGGGATTATCGTGAGACAGGGCTTGTTCAAATAAGTCCATTAAAAATCTCCCTCATAGCAGTAGTAAGCGCAGCCTGATTATATCAAGCAGGTAAAAACCCACTTAGATTCTACTGTGGAAAGCCTCATTGTTCCTATAGGACTCTATGTAGGAGCGTATGGTTATTGATGCCCGTCTCGAAGGAACACTATGCCCTTATCCCCTCTTTAAATAAAAAGTAATTTTACAAGGGCACGGAGGGCCGTGCGCCTACAAATACTGTCCTTTATAAAAAAGAGGATTTTCCACAACGAGCACTACTTAGCTACGGTCAATATTAACCGGATTCATGACAATGCCGGTAACCAATTTGGGAAGAAAATAAGTGGATTTTTGTGGCATGGTCTCGCCTTTTTTCGCCAGGTCCCAAATCGCATTGAGATTGGGCAATCCCGGCAAAAAGGCGGCTTGCACGCTGCTTTTTTTAACCAAAGCAACGGCCTCGCCAAGGTTTTTGGTGTAGCTCAAACGGTCTTTTTCTTCGCCGGGGATAATGCCCAACAGAGCTTCCAGGATGATCTGATTGAGGACCACTACATCCAATCTATAAAATATGCGTGAATGGCCTGAAGCCGGATTACTGCTGAAAGATTCCAAAGTTTCTTTTTTTATTTTGAGTAAATAAGCTTCCTTCCCGCCTTCAGGAATATAACCAATAACCGGCTGTTTGCTGGCCTTAAAAGCCGCGGCCTGGGCCCTGGGAAGGTCTAAAATGGTGCTGACTTTTTCGATATCAAAGGCATCTTCCAAATTGGTTTTAAAATAGTTCCATTGCTTTCTGGATACTCCATTGACCAGACGGTAAACCGGCAACACGGTGAGTCCGGGATCATTGGTTTCAGTCAGGCACATCATGACATAATCGGCTTGTTCACCCGCCGTAGCACCATAAGTGTTTTTGTAGCTCAAAGCCGTGGAATAGCGATGATGCCCGTCGGCGATCAACAGTTTTTTTCCCCGAAATCCCAGTTGAATGGCCTCGCATTCATCGGGCTTGTTAATGATCCAAACGCGATGGGTGGCTTGATCCCAGTCTTTGAACTCCAGTTTGGGTTTACGGCGCATCACTTTGTTCAAGACCATGGTGATTTTGGCCGAGGGATCCCGGTAAAGCGCATAAACCGGAGAAAAGCTGACACCCGTTTCCTTAAGCAAATTAAAACGATCTGCTTTGGGGCCGGCGTAAGTATTTTCATGGGGCAGAATTTTACCACCGTTCAATTCTTCCAATTCCACCAGTGCATATAACGCACGAACACTCTTCATCTCACCATTAGGCGCTTTGTATTCTGATTGTAAAAAATAATAGGCGGGTTTGTTATCCACCGTGAGCACTTGCCGGTTCAACCAGTCCTTCAGAATTTGACGGGCCCGGGTATAGCGATTATTGGTTTCATTGTCTCTGAGCTTGGATTTCCCCAATTCCAGCCGGATAATATTATAGTCATGCTGTTTGTAAAATTTCTGCTGAGCTGAGGGGGTAATAATATCGTAGGGCGGTGTGATCAATTCGCCCATTTTTTTGGAATATTTATCGGAATAACTTAGTCCTTTGAAAGGGATGACTTTAGCCATTAGTGTTTTTTTTACTCGCTTCCTGAATGCGGTCTTTCCATGTAGTCATGGCCACCAGCTCTTCGTTGGTATTTCGTAGGCGTTGCGATAAAATAGTGATGATCTGAGTCATTAATTTTACTGCCAAGGTCAAATCCCTTTTCAACAGTTCATCAAAGCGATCCTTGGGTATGACCATGCAACGGGTTTCTTCATCGGCAACAACATTGGCGGAATAAGGCAAATTGTCAAATAGGGACATTTCACCAAATATGGATTGGGGACCCAACTTGGTAATGAATTTATCCTTCTTGCCTTCCACTTTTTTGGTGATTTTTACCTTGCCTTTAATAACAATATGCAGCGCGCCGCCTAATTTGCCTTCTTCCAGAATAATGGCTTTGGCCGGGTAGAGTTTGATACGGGCCAATTTAAATATTTTTTCAAGATCTTCATCACTGAGACCTTCAAAAATATTAATGGTGCGTAATAAACTGACTTCCATAACCTGCCTCCATTCTAATAAACCATGACAACAACAAAAACGAAACCATCATTTGAATGCAGATGCTATGCTACCTGCCCTGACGCCCGCCAGCCTGGCCTCCCAGGAATATGCTTCGGGCCTAAGTTTTTTTGCATCATTTCCAGACCATCTTTAAAAACAAGACTGTTTCTGGGGACTAATATTTTATTTCTTGAACAAATAGTGTACCCCAAAACGGATAATTCTAATACAAAATTCTCAACAATTCCATTTTTTCTGCCACGACCACGTTATCACTCGGCTCAGCTTCACGGGCCTCCTGCCAATTCAATCCCGAGGCCAAGACAGGCACTGATTGGTCGGGCACTCTGCCAATATTGCCCAAAGCAATGGCCAGAGAAGAGCCCACAGCCAAGCCTATAATCATCCACGAATTGGTGGTTCGAAAAGCCGTGGGATATTGCCCTTGCACAATGGCGTCCATAGAACTCACAGCCAGATAGCTGTATAAAGCCGTAAAGGGCAATGATATAAAAAAATGGATTTGAAAATCGGCCAGAGGGTTATTTTTAGTATAAACAGGTTGCTCAATGCTTTTAGGGCCCTGTTCCTGGGCTTTGTCTGCAGGCTGACTAATACCAGTCTGGCCGGCGCCAGTATTACCCGCTATATCAGGGACAACCACATCCACGCCATGAACCAGGGCGTTCAGCGCCACTGCGGCTAATAAGATCATACATGTGCCAAACCACTTACTCATCATGGGGTGTCCTCGACACGTTGTCTCTTACTGATCCCAGCCCATCTGCCACCGCAGCTTGCTTCAACTTTATCCATAACATAAAACGTGCTTTAACGGACATGGTCTTAATAGGGTTAAAGTACCACTTTATTCAAAGGATATTCGATAATATCCTGAGCCCCGGAATCCTTTAATTTTACTATCATTTCCCGAACTTTTTTCTCTTCGATAATGGTTTCCACGTCCATCCACTCACCGTCGGTCAAAGCGCTAATAGTGGGTTTTTTCATGGCTGGAAGCAACGTCAGCACTTTTCCAACATTATCTTTATGCACATTCATTTTAATGCCAACTTTGGATTCCGCCATCAAGGCCCCTTGGAGAAGCATATTCAAGGTTTCGATTTTTTTTCGTTTTTTTTCATCCAGCCATGATTGTTTATTGGCAATTAAAAGTGTATTGGAAGTTAAAATAGTCTCAACAATACGCAGTTTATTGGCTCTTAAAGAACTGCCGGTTTCGGTCAATTCCACAATGGCATCGGCCAAAACAGGCGGTTTGGCCTCCGTCGCTCCCCAGGAAAATTCCACGTCCGCTTTCACCTTGTTCTTTTTCAGATAACTTTTGACATAGTTAACCAATTCCGTGGCAATGCGCTTGCCATTTAAATCTTTGACGGTTTTGATTTTGGAATTTTCAGGCACGGCTATTACCCAACGCACCGGACGCAACCCTTGTTTGGCATAAATCAATTCAGCTACTTTATGCACTTTGGCTTTATTCTCAGCGGTCCAATCGGCACCGGTGAGTCCGGCATCGAACACCCCCCCCTCCACATAGCGCGGAATTTCTTGGGCCCGTACCAACATCAACTCAATTTCCGGGTCGTCAATGGTGGGATAATAAGACCGGGCGGTGGTGGACACGCGAAACCCGGCTTTTTTAAGCATCATGAAGGTCGATTCTTTCAAACTTCCTGCAGGAAGAGCTAATTTTAACAACACGAAGATCACCTCATCTGAATTTTTAGGCTATTTTTATAACATCCTCATTCGCTTATCGCAAGGTTTTTGTTTGACAATTACCTTGCCAATGACTATTTTGATACGAATGGGAGATGATCATTGTTTTTATTATCACTTCATCCCCACCTTGAAATGCAGAAATAATGCAAGGTCGTATTAAACACGCGACCAATAAGTCTGCCAACAACCTAACCAGCGGTGGCTATGCAATGACCCAACAGGATATTTTTAATTTAAACCCGGAAGCCTTACAGCTTTGGTTGCAGGAGCACGGGTACCCGGCATTCAGAGCACATCAACTTATGCAGGGCCTATGGCGACAACAGCTTTCATCGTTCGATGAGCTGACCGTTTTCCCCAAACCCCTGAGATCCTTGCTGACGGAACATTTTGTCTTGCCCGCACCCTGGGCACCGGTCAAAATCCTAACCGCAACGGACAACACCCAAAAAGTGCTTTTTGCTTTGGCTGACAAGGCCATGGTGGAAAGCGTGGGACTCCCCAAACCCGGTGGCGCGTTAAGTTTTTGTCTCTCCACCCAGGTCGGTTGCGCCATGAACTGCCATTTTTGCGCCACCGCCACCATGGGGCTGGTGCGGCAGTTGACCACCAGTGAAATGATCGGTCAGCTTCGCGGTTTAAACGCTCTTTATCACCGCCCCCCCACCAATTTGGTGTTCATGGGCATGGGCGAACCGCTACAAAATCTGGAAGCACTGCGCTCCACGTTGGACATCTTAACCAATAAACATGGATGGAATTGGTCGAGCCATCGCATTACAGTTTCTACCTGTGGATGGCTGCCGGGACTGGAGGAATTAATCCACAAACCAATTCCAGCACATTTGGCGGTGTCCTTGAACGCTGCCACCAACGCGGTCCGCGACCGCCTGATGCCGATCAATCGTCGCTATCCCTTGGAAAAAGTGATGGCAGCCGTGAGGCGGTATGCCCATCTCTCCGGCAAGCAGGTCACTTTCGAATATATCCTCATCAGGGACCTCAATGACCACGAAACAGATGCCCGAATTTTATGCCGTTTGTTGAAAAATATTAATGCCAAGGTCAACATAATCCCTTATAATCCTGTTCATAATCAATCCTTTATGCCCCCGGAGGAAAGGGCCGTTGATCTTTTTTTGGCCACTTTAAAGCGCGCAGGGATTACCGCCACCTGTCGCCGATCTCAAGGGCAAAGCATCAACGCTGCCTGTGGCCAATTGGCGGTCACGCAGTCACGGAGGATGGCATGACCGAAGCTTTACCTTTAAAAAGCACCAAATCCAGCACGTTTTTTTTTACGGTATTGATCGCTTCACTGACCGTATTCGCCCTCAGCACCCTAACCACCATCAAGTTTTTAACGGTCGCAAAAATCGAGGTGGTGCCTGATCTCACGCACCGCACCTTGGAATCAGCCCGGAGTTTGTGCCGCGTCAACCGGCTTAATATCTCGGTTAAAGAGTACCGTTTCGACCCCAAAATAGCAGCTAATTTCATTCTTGACCAGGATCCCAAAGCGGAAGAAAAAGTAAAAAGCGGACGACTTATTCAAGTAGTGGTATCACGCGGCAGCCGCACTATTACTGTGCCTGAGGTAATGGGCCATTCCCTGCGCGAAGGCACCTTGGCCATTGACAATGCCGGGCTGCACGTTGGACGGGTTACACATATTGCCAATGAACGCATTGCCAAGGATCAAGTCCTGGACCAGTGGCCAAAGCATGGCCATAACATCACCAGTGGTAGCAATGTCAATCTCTTGGTGTCAAGTGGTCCTCGTCCTCTGTGGTATATCATGCCCGACCTGATCGGCTACCCTATTGACCAGGCCACCAGCACGCTGGAAAACCTCAACATGGACCTTAGCGAGATCAAACGTAAAGTGGATAATACCAAACCCTCGGGCACTATTATGGCGCAAACTCCTTTGCCCGGATCCCGGGTGCAGGCCGGCATGCCGGCCGGATTGGTGGCCACTACCCGAAGCGACAATCAAAACCTAACCACACGCTTTGTCAGCATTCATTATCACGTGCCCTCCGGTGGTCGTGACGTGCGTGTCAAGCTGGTGGTGCGCGATGACAATGGTTTGCGTGAACTTTATAATGCCATGGAAACACCGGGAACCGATTTGGTGGTACGCAAGATCCTCAATGGGACTACCGCTGTCCTCAAGGTCTATATCAACGGTAAATTTACCGAAGAACGAATCATCTAATTGCTAATGAGTCAAGGCCGTCATAATCTACGGTCAAGCTGGGCACGTTATTTACAAATTTAACAAAACATCCCGCAACGAATCATTGTCGTTTTATTCCCGCGTTGAAATGCGGTGAATTCGGGAGGACGTATTAAGAAAGGCATTGCCATGACCCTTCAAATAGCACCTTCAATTTTGTCTGCTGATTTCATCAAATTGGGCGAAGAAATAAAAACTCTGGAAGAGGGTGGAGCCGATTGGCTGCATTTGGATGTAATGGATGGCCATATGGTGCCCAACATCACCTTCGGCCCCCCGTTGGTACATTCCATACGTCAGTTCACTTCCCTTCCCCTGGAAACGCATTTGATGATCAGCAATCCCGAAACGTTTATCGAACCGTTCCGTCAAGCAGGAGCAGACCGCATCATTATCCATGCCGAGGCCGCGGACAATGTTCCTGAACTTCTCAGTAAAATCAAACAATTGGGCGCTCAAGCCGGCGTCTCCATAAAACCTAAGACGCCCTTCAACACGTTATTGCCTTATTTGGATGCAATTGATTTGATTTTATTCATGACCGTGGAACCTGGTTTTGGAGGGCAGGCGTTCATGCCTGAGGTCTTGCCTAAGATAGAGGAAGCCCGCCGCCTCATTGCTGAGCGCCAATTAACCATCGCCCTGGAAGTGGATGGCGGTATTGACCCCAGCACAGCTCCCTTGGCAGCGGCCTCCGGGGCGACAGTGTTGGTGGCTGGGTCGGCCATCTTCAAAGCTCGAAACCGCAGCGAACTAATAGCCCGTTTACGTGCCTCCGACCAATCCGCCGGCTAAGAAAATAATTTCGTACCAGCAAGATCCACGTCCATAAAACAATATTCTTTACCAGCCCCTCTTGTAGCATTAAGGGGCTCCTTGGGCCGGCATGCCGGATTTGTTTGTACAGGTTGTGTTGTTGAAGGTGCGACTTGCTGTACTTCTGCATTTAAGCAAGATCGCAAAGAATGACAAACCATGTTTCCTTTATTACCTTTGCGCGCATGCCCCGCGGAGAAATGACATTTTTCCCGATTTTCTAACTCGGCCAATGCCAGGCGTGCTTTAAGCCGCTATGGTCGTTTTGGCTTCATTGCGACTATCCGAGCGTTCGACGACTTCACTAAAACCCTCCGGCGGGGTATACCAGGGCAGAATAAATGTAAATTCGCAACCTTGGCCAAGACTGCTTTTCACCCATATTTTCCCGCCCATTAACTCCACGATTTTTTTACATAATGATAATCCTACACCCATGCCGCCCACATGCCGGACATAAAGATCGTCCACTTGATAAAATTTTTCAAATACTTGGGACAGCTTGTCCTCAGGAATACCCGGGCCTTCATCCCTTATCGTAATTTCCAAATACTCCATTTCCTTGAGATCATCGAACTCCACATAGGAAGTAGGCCGTTGATCATCACGCATATTTTCCGCCCCATCCCACCGTTGTACGGACAACCATATGCGTTTATTGGGTGGACTGAAACTGACGGCATTATCAAGCAAGACATTGATAACCTGTTTCATGCGTTGTGGGTCCACCACAATAGGTTTTAAGGTGGAGGACAGGTTAACTTCCAACTGCAATCTTTTCTTTTCGTAGGTTTCCTGAATTTCCGAAATGGATTCCCAAATCACATTGAGGGTGTTAGCGGTCATGGTATGCAGTACAAAATCAGCCGATTCGAGCTGTCCCATATCGATCATTTTGTTAATGATGCTCTGCAGGCGTTCTGAATTCTGATGAACCACGCCCAGGTACTCTTTCTGGTTGGTTCTTAATTCGCCGGCCATACCGGAGAGCACCAGCTTCAGATACCCTTTGATCGCGGTCAAGGGGGTGCGCAGTTCATGGGCAATCATAGTAATAAATTCTTTTTTCATGCGCTCCAGTTCGCGCAATTTCATATTCTCCTCCGAAAGTTCCCGGATCTGGAGCACACGCTTGATGGTCATCTTGAGTAGGTCATTGGAAAAGGGCTTGATGAGAAAATCACGAGCCCCATTTTTCAAGGCTTGAATGGCGGTTTCGATGCTACCGTAAGCCGTCATGATGATGAGTTCCGGCCCTGCGGTCATATGACGAATCTCGTCCAACAATTCCAGTCCGCTGGCACCGGGCATACGTACATCCGACAGCACCACATCAAATGGCTCACTGCGTACCGCTTCAATAGCGGTTTTACCATCAGGTACGGTCTTAACCAAATAGCCTTCTTCTTCCAGTAACAACTCCAAAGCAGTCCGAATCCCGACTTCATCATCTACGATAAGCAATTTCCCACTCAAAGTCGTCCCCCCCCGTATTGGTCACCCGAATTTGAACTAATGCCCTTTTAGAAAAATGCTATTTTCAATGGTGCTTTCTGGAATAATCGGCCAATGATTATCCCTCTCCTATCCTTTCCAATGATCAATAAAAACCTTTACAGACAACGTTATTTTTTAGATTCTGATGCCGGTTTGTTGGCATAAGAACTGCAAAACAGGTCCACAAGCGAAGGGTCAAACTGTTCCCCTGCGCACCTTTTCAATTCTTTCAATGCTTCTTCCACAGCCAGACTGCCGCGGTAAGGACGCATACTGGTCATCGCATCAAACGCATCGGCAATAGCAATGATTCTCGAAAAAATTGGAATCGCGTCTCCTTTGAGGCCATCAGGATAACCATGACCATTATACCATTCATGATGATGACGGATGGTACGCGCACCGTCGTCTTCTAAAAATTTAATAGGCTTGATAATCATACTGCCTAATTTAGGATGATCCTTGATCGCTTCCCATTCCTGATGGTCAAGTTTACCGGTTTTCCTTAAAATCTGACCGTCCACGCCAACCTTACCCACATCATGAAGCAGAGCCAAATATTCCAGTCTTCGGATGTCAAGAAAATCAAGTCCCAAGGCATTGCCAATCATGGTTGAGTATTCTGTGACCCGGTCAGAGTGGCCATAGGTATAGGCATCTTTGGTTTCTATAGCTGTAATCAGGGCACGAATTGTTTCTCCGAAATGAACCTGTAGCTCGTTGTACAGTTGGGCATTCTCGATGGCAATGGCCACCTGATTGGCCAGAGTTTTGACAAATCGAAAATCTTCAGGATAAAATTTATCGTTACATGTGAATTTAGCCAGAAGAATGGCCCCCACGGTATGATTTTTGCGTTTAAAAGGCACGACCATGAAAGAGCGCAAACCATTGTGGGATCCCGGCAAGGTCTTGAAATAACTCAATTGCGTGATATCTTCGATCAATAAAGCTTCATCTTTTTTCAATACCCAATCCATGGCATAATTATCCAAAACAGAGTAACGGCGGGCAATGCTTTCATCAACCGTATACGAAAGATCCATTTCAATGTCCTTGGAATCCGGTTTAAATAATACCAGGCGGGCACGGTCTGCATTAACTGCCTGCCGGGTCATTTCCAAGATGATGGAGACGATTTTTTTTAATTCAAGAGTGGAATTGATGATTTTGCCGATCTCGTGCAGGATAGCCAATTCGAAAACAGCGCGGTCTAGTTTTTGGTTCATGGTTTTTAAAAACTTGTTTTCTTGGTCATTTTCTTTAAACGCTTGGTTGAGTGCTTGATTGCGCAAATCCACTGCTTCAGTCACGGCTGTTTTCAAACGTTCAATATCAAAAGGCTTGGTAATAAAATCGGCCGCGCCTTCCTTCACTGCATCCACTGCAGAAGGAATGGCCCCATAGGCGGTTAAGATGATGACCGGAATGCGGTCTTGCCATTCCTTGCGAATGGTCTTTAGCAAAGTAAGACCATTCATTTCAGGCATACGAATATCTGTCAATACCACGTCCACAGTTTCATTCTTAAGATAGTCGAGGGCTGATTTCCCATTCTCGACGAGTACAACTTCATGCCCATCGCTGGATAATAGGATGTTTAAAGATTCCCTTATACCCTGTTCGTCATCCACGACTAGAACCGTTGACATTCTCCACTCCTTGGTATGTCTTTTTTCTTTCAGTTTAATATATATAGCAATTTTTTAACCAACTTTTTTGCACTAATGATTTTATAGGGATTATTGATTGATTTTATGATAGCACCTTATAATGAACTATTATTTGGAGTAAGTACTATATATTGTATTAAAAATATTTAGATCCATATTTATAAACAATGTTAATAAGCTGTTGAAAACCACTAGGATAATATGTGAAAAAATAGTTTAATTTAACTTACAGTATTGCCTATTTTATTATGCATCAAGTGGTTTTGAATAATTGATTAAAGTAAGGTATGTTTTCTGGGTTCGCAGAAGGTAGGTAAAGTCAGAGTACAGTTTTCCACTCTAATTTATCCATTTCCAATGATTTCAAACCATTATTTTCTTTTGAAAATTGATTTGGACCAGCGCTGACATAGAAGTTCAGAGCCAGCATTGTTTATACCGCCTGATTAACATACTTCATCATATGCCTTTGACGTTGGCGATGCCTATCCCCATTTGCAATGGACTTGAGAAGAGCGTTTAACTCATTTTGTAAAAGACTATCTTTTTTAGCTTGTTGAGCAATTATTTTAATTTCACGCTGCAATTGAGTGAGATCATGTTTGTAAACCTCGGACTTAATGACGACCATTAACCCATTAGGACTATTTTCTTTTCCCTGGTCTAAATGGCTTAACCAAGCATCTTTCAGGCTCTGATGGTCAAGTACGAGTCGCTGCAGTTGAGCAACGAGGAGTTCTTCCCTATTATAATTCACGTCGACTTGCTTCTGTTCGTCCATACGGATTTGAGACATGGTCATGCCCAGCAGCCACTGACCTGATTTGCTTAATCTTCCCTGATTGTTGAAGCAATAAGCCGGCAGTTTTAAACTATAAGTTTTAGTGGCCGCATCAAAGTGGAGCATCCCTTCATTGTTCGTCTCCGTGGTTTTGGCCATGGCTATTTTGACGTTTTTCCCTAAAAGGCCAAACAGTTGCGGTACGGAATGGATATAATGCTTTATAAACAAATTCAAAATAAGTTGCTGGTCCTTTTCCTGAATTGGTCCCTGTAATTTATCTTCTTGCCCCCTAATACTCATCATCCAGCGGCTGGTGAGGTATTGCGTTAGATTGAGCCAGATCTGCTGCCAGGGCGTGTTTGACTGCTCTGACAAGGCACCTAATATTTGATGATTAAATCCCTGAGCTCGAATTACGGCATCAAGCTGGACCTCTTCTGAAGGACTGGTCGGCGCCACCTGCTGCGTTAGATCTTTAGTTGAAGCTGTGCTGGTGGCAGCTGCTTGACCGGTCTTGGAAAAACGGTTTACCTCAAAAACACTAGCGATATTAAAAAATAAAAAGTGGTATAAGGATATAATATCCTGATTAAAATAGGCTGCCACGGCTGCTATTATCGCCACGGCAAGCAATAATTTAGGCCATGTCCAGAAAGGCTTTTGGCGTTGGGATCTGTTTAAATCTTCTAGCCACTCTACGGTCGATTTCACAGGCTTATCACCCAATTTTTTATAAATAAAATAAGCCAACCCCCAGGCTGACATAAAGGCAATCCCAAACCAAGGTGATACGTTTAATATAAAAAACATACCAATACCGCCAATGATTAATGGAGGCGTTATTTTTAATAAAAACGACCCTCTTTGACCATTTAAAACAGCACTTTGGCCGGCAGCGCGGCGATTGCTTTCCTTGGCCCGTCCGGGAATGAATTTCAAAACAAACCGATCGCCCAGTTTTTTGAACATCGCTTTAGCGGGATTCCAGCGAACAAACCCATTGCCCCCATCTTCGGTGGTCGCAGAAAAATCGAGCAATTGATTGACCAAAGCACCCAACGAAAGGTTACTGCCATCTTTTTGGTAGTTTTTAAAATCAACGGCTTGATTACTTTTTATCAAATCCTCGGAGGAATATGTTTCTATCGCTTTTTTCGCTCTCTGTGAGTCCCTACTCTCGTTTTTGGAGCCATCAAAAACACCATGGCGGTGACCTTTATCGTCAAAAATAATAGGCTTAAAATTCCGGGCTAAAATGGTTAATGATCCTATCGTCGCAACAATGCCAACCACCACCACACTGCCTGTTTGGGTAATACCCTCCATCATTCCAAAAGCACATGGCGAAAAACTCAGCAAAATTAAAACAATAGCTGTTGCAATCAGGAATTTTATTACGTCGAACCAGTTGGGCAAACCCGATTTAGCGTCTGCACTTATACCCTTCTCGTCATTACCGTTGCGGGCGTAGTCATGGGTTAGCAATATTTTTCCCATAATAATTATGAGCATTCCAATCGTTATAACCCCTATGCCCAAGATCGTATATCCGACATTCCAAAAGAACAATCCCGTTAGCACGCCAAGTGAAGGGATCAGTTTTAACAATATCGCGATCATTTCTCTAGCATTTCCTTCTTGACGAAACAACACTTCAAATACATTCTTTTTAAAATATTTTTTCTGAAAGTCATTTGTTTTTGTCAGATATTCTACATCCCCCTCTTTGGTCTGACCGGTAGTGATCGGTCTTCTCTGGAACAAATACAATTGACCATCGGAGATTGTCCATTCAAAATCACAATGGCCATACCGGTTTTTCAACACCGAAGCCAGATGGGCCAAGCGACTAACTTGTTCACGTGACAATGCTCGTTCGCGCGGATTGTCTTCATTGACTACAACCTTTACATTCTGATGATCTAAATCAGGCACTACTTTAAATTTTTTGTCGCCAATGGTTTTCCCTTGTTCGTGATTGTTGTCTGCACGTACCAAATATTCATCTGGTGTTGCTACATGACCTTTTAATATCCCCTCGTTCAATCCAAAGGCGGCCGTAATCACATAATGCGTGTTGTCGCCTGTTACCGGATCTTTGCTAAAGGTGACCCCCGAGACCTGCCCTGGTTGCATTTTTTCCACAATCGCTGAATGTAATATCCTTCTAATTTGTAGCCCGTTTTCCTGCCGGTATTTCATGGCACTTGGTTCGGCCAAAGCCGCCACATTCAATATGAGGTGTTCCATGATATGGTCACTGTGAACGTATAAGTCCGTTAATCCGAGCCCCGCAAAGGAATGGTCTAATTGGTCTTCTTCTATTCCTGCCGAACGTACGGCCCACCACTGCTCATTACCACCGACAGCTTTTAGTGCCTTTTCAAGGCTTTCTTCCTGTTCCAATAACCACGGACTTTTTTGGTGCATTACCGCCAGCAATATTTGCTTAAATTGTCGTGCTACTTCTTCTGGAGAAAGTCTTGTATTATTCAGGAGCTCCATTAATGGTTTTCTCAAACCGTGTTTACTGATGAGGTCTTCATAGAATTTCGCCGTAACAATTATTCCCGGAGGGATTTGATAGTCTAATTCGTTTGCGTCATGCTGCAGGCGATCTATTTCTCTTGCTTTCGTACCCGTGGCATCAATTTCATTATTTTTCATATCACCAATTCGCACAAAATATCTTGTGTCATCGGCCAGCTTTTTCTTTTGGTATTCATGAATAATTTTCTTCTTTTCTTTGGCTAATTTTCTCCCCTCTTCTCGTCTCCTCTTCTTGTCTCTCAGTAAGCGCAATAAATCTTTGAAATCTTGCGCTAAGCTTATCTCTCCAGCCATTTGATTAAATATTACAAATTGCCCTTCCTCCAAATTATAAGAACGTTCGATTATTCTCCGGGCTACCTGGTATCCTTCCGCAGTTACATGAATGTCCGTTGGTTCGTAACTTTCCAAGCGTGCACATTTTGTCCCATCCGGTTTCAAGATGATGTCCATGTTCATCAAGTTTAAGCATGGTATTTTAAACTCCCGAAGTAAAACGGCCGTATGGGAAAGTAAAGATGTCCCTTCTTGCAAAACGCCCCCCAAGCCCGGCATAAACGTCACATTATCAGGAGAAAGATTTTCTGTAATATAGAGTTTTCCCTGACTATTTTCAGGGTTAAAAGTTACTCGTAATGCCTCGAGCAATGTTTTTCGGGGTCCGTAACTGATAATTTTTCCGGGATAGACCGTAGCATTCCCGCCATAGCTGTCTCTCCATGGCTTTCTCAGCATCGACAAATAATTGTCCACTTCTTCATCAGGGATATCCTCAATCGGCTTGAGTTGATGACCAATTTTGTAACTAACCATCTCACGCAATTCATCTGCACCGACTTTTACACCCGGATATTTTTTTGATGAAACCCTTGCAAAAGCAATATCATTGGTCCGAATGTCCTTTAGGATGGTCATAACAAAAGCAATGCCATTTTCATCCCGAAAAACACCGACTTCCATTAAATATTTCCCGACTGCGCCAATGGCATCCCAACGGACATTTTCATAAAGAGGCAATATAATTTCCGCCGCTTTTAATAATTCTTTAGCTTCCACGGGCTCATTTAAATCTTTCAGCAAGCGTTCCATCGGTTTGTAATCCGGATTAAGAACCAATCGTGACCTACGAGCGTCCCATTCCAATTCATCCCTTTCTAATGCATGTTCGATTGGTTCGTTCACATATTGGTCTAAATTACCTTGAGACAAGATCTCTTCTGGGTATCTTGTCTTCAACCCTAGCTGTCTCATACGCGCATTAATAAGTTGTCTTATTCTTTCATCAATTTTTAATAAAGGCCACCGGCTATAGCGTATGATTTGACGGGTCGCCAAGTAATTATCGGCCACCAAATGAGCGCGCTTTTCGTTATCTATAAACTCATCGTTGTCCCATGTCGACAACAACAACTTAACAACCACAGGAAGGACGTTTTCGATATCACTTATACTCCTGGCCCCGGTAATACTGTTAAATTGGGCCGTCAGTAATTTATGTTCATATTGTGTGGAAAATCCTAATGCTCTTAGTACCTTCTGAATCGCGATTGACCGGCTGGCATTTTGCTCCAAATAGCGGATGTTAATTAACCCTCCTTCCGAAGGAGCCTTCAATTTGCATTGTATGTCTATCCAATGGCCGGTTTGATAAGCATCATCTCCAAATTGATGTCTTTCCCTGTTAAGATCAGCAATGATCATATCTCTATACAAAATAACAGTAGGTTGAATATCAATAGCATTGACCGGGATATCCCACCCATAAAAAAAACGCCTTAACACCTTGCTGTGGACACCGCCTTTATCAAACATCGGACCTTCATCAATGTCTATCATTCTCACTCTTTTGCCTTCCAAGCGCAGTTGCAAGGGCGGTTGAGCCACCTTCTCCAGAGAACCCTTAAGCAGCAAAACCCCATTGGCTTGTAAAAAATCCATATACTGAGCCAAGGTTTGGATATCGTTAAAAGTAATCCATCTTTTTTTACCAAAGATGAATTCAAAAGTTGAAGCGTTGTTCAATTCTTCATCCGGAATACGGCTTATTCTTTTCTCGAAATAATCTAATTTGTCTGTCATTAATTTTATTCTATTACCCGGATCTTCTCCCAACATGCGCATATTTTCGTAAATACCACTCGTTTCCCGAACCATTGTTCCAACTATCTCAAACATCCTTTTGATGTATTCACGATTCAGCTTTCTAGGTTTCTGAGCGAACAATTGCAAACCAGTAAAATAAGTTTCAATCAGTTTCCTTTGATGTTGAAAGCGGTTTCCTTGCCGTCTTTGGTTGTCAAAAGCTGCAATAGCCTGTTCTTTATTTCTGAATATGAAATATCGTCCTTTGGCATTTTCATATCGACCAAGAAGTTGATGGAGTAAAGGCTCGGAAACAGTTTCAGCGGGAGCCAATGCATCCGACAATGTTTCGTCCGCCACAATCTTTAAATCGTTAGCATAAGTCATTGGGTAGTGATAGGTGTTTTCTACCAACAGGACATCCATGGCTTTAGTAAAAGCCGATGCAAGCGCCCTGGTCTTTTCCAACAATGCATCCCCGTTTTTGTCATCTTTATGTTCTTCTAAAAAATCAGCGAAGCGGGCCAACAACTCCTTGGCACTATCGGCATTGAGATCTAACCGAGATAATCCAAATCGATCTTGCTTGGCCATTCGCACAAATCGGTTCATGGTTCTCTGATTATCAATCAATATAAGGGCATGCAAAAGACCTGTATCTTCAATTTTTTGAGCAAACTCCATCATTTGATAATGATACAATTTATTTTGTACCAGTAAATACACACCAACTAATGGTGTAAGAAATCTCCCTAAAAAGGTGGATAAATAAAATTTGGGACCCATTAAAATTTGAGCCAAAATCACATATTGCCGGTAAGGAGAAAACGTAGCCACTCTGGGGGCGATGGCAATGTTTCCTTCTGAATCCGCAGCAATTAAATTCACACTGTTTTCTGCTTTTTCCGACAGTTCGAATTTCCTCAAGGCAAATACCCGATCATGTGGCGTACCGGCTGCTTTTGCCCTGGTAAGGATTTCCGGCGACATAAAATGATAAACCAAATAACACCCTACAATTAGATCGAGAAGCCCTCCCAACCAAAATAGGTAAGCTACGATAGAGGCAACGAGCACCAAACGATAGTATTTGCTCCCTCTGCTAGGGCCTGCGGCTTTGTTTGTTTTTTGTATAAAAAAATGAAAGGCCAAATTTCTCAAAGGCAGCCATATATGTTCAGCCAAATAAGGCGAAATGATATTCATGAAAAAGTGTATACCCAATCCAAGTGGCGATAGAGGTAACATTTGAAAAGTAATGCCTAGAATTGTTATAACCAAAGCAGGAATAAGGACCGTGGCCGGCGGCGCTCTATCCGAGTGCAGGGACAATCCAAGATTGGGCTTGGTTTCCAAGTCCAACATTTGGATAAAATGCAATAGAAAAAAAACAAACCAACCAATAGTTGCTTCTGAAAGGCCGCCCAAATGGGAATTAGTGATTAAATCAATTATTATTAACGCCATTCCCAATGCCGGAGTACCCACTATTTGGGAAATCCCATTTTCCAACAACCATGCAAACCATTGATCATACAACCGACCTGGAAGACCCGCTCTCAGCCACAAACTTCTCATCCATGGCCAACTTCCGCCTGTCATGGATCGCCCATTCTTAATATTGGTGTTTCCTTTAGTCGTAATAGGTCGTCTTTGAAATAAATACAGTTTTCCTTTATCAATGGTCCATTCAAAATCCGAATCGCCATATCGTTCCTTGATCTTTTTGGCCAGTCTCGCTAAAAGCGCCACTTGTCTTCTCGTTAAGGCACGTTCCCTTGCCCCCTCCTGGACCATCATAATTTGCACATTTTGGTTATCCGGATCAGGTACAACTTTCAACCGCTTATTCCCTATTTTTTTGCCAACCTCGTGATAATTATTTTCATCCACCGTATATTCATCGGGCTGGGCTACAATGCCGCTAACGATCCCCTCATTTAAACCATATGCTGCATTAATAACAACATGATCCGATGGAATTACGGGGTCGCTAGTAAAAGCAACGCCCGAAACGTCACCAGGTTGCATTTTTTGAACAATCACTGAATGAAAAAGACCTTTAAGCGAAAGACCATTCTCCCTCAAATAAGCGACAGCACTTGGCGAAGCCAGGGATCGTAAATTTAAGATAACATGTTCAAGGACATGATCACGATGTACATATAAATCAGTTATCCCCAATCCGGTAAACGAAAAGTCTTTGGTGTCTTCGATCAGACCGGCCGACCGTACCGCCCACCATCTTTCATCAGGATCAATCCCCTTGAGAAACGTTGATATTTTCTTTTCCTGTTCTTCTAGCCATTTGGTTTTATTTTCCAATAAGTCCTGTAAAACGTCGTCAAATTGTTTTGCCACCTCCTGCGGCGACATGGTTTGCTCATTCAATAAACGTGTCAACTTTTCTTCGATTCCGTTTTTTTCTAATAAGTCTTGATAAAACTTTGCGGTAACAACGATCCCTCCCGGCACCTCATAAGGCATGGTCTCTGCATTTTTGGCTAATTGATCTAATTGCTCAGCTTTTGGCCCGACGGCAGGATAATCCTTGCTTTCCAGTTCACCAATTCTCACATACGTGGACATTTCGTTGCCCAGCCGGCGAATGGTTGATGTTTTCGGAACAATCGGGTTATTGATCTTAACACCTTTTCCACCTTGTCTTCGAACAGGCCGACTATATTTTTTCGACCTGGTACCATAGGCCAATTTCAACAAATCCGTATTCCCTGAAGTCTTCTCCGATACAACAAGTGCACCGCTTCCGGCATCAATCATTACCCTCTGACCTTCAGTTAAAACATGTATATGTTTCCTGATCGTTCGCGATATCCAATACCCATCTCTTGTTGGCACTTGGCGAAGAGGTTCGAAATTTTCCAGATAGCATATTTTTTTACCTTCATCTGTGGTAAGAATGTTCATATTAGGCAAATTTATGGACGGCACACCAAATTCACGAACCAGTACTGAAACATGAGAGAGCAAAGCAGTACCCTCTTGTATTATTCCACCCAAGTGAGGGATAAAAGTCACATCCTCCGGTTTTAAACTTTGCGCGATGTAAAGTTTGCCGGCACTATCTTCAGCCCTAAAGGTAACAGGTAAAATCAATCGATTTTGCCCTGTCTTATTTGCCCCCATTGTCCTTCCCTGAAACATCGTCAGTCCCGGCACTTCTGTTTTTTTCCACGGGATAGTAAGCAATGCCAGAGAATTATTCAATTCTTCATCAGCAATAGCTTCTATGGGTTTTAGTTCATGTCCAATTTTACTTCCTATCAAACGGCGCACTGTTGACGACGACATTCGCTTTCCCGGTGTTGTTTTCAACGTTACACGTGCAAATGCAATGTCATTGTATTGATAGTCCCTTAAAATCGTTGCCACATAAGCCTTTCCCTTACTATCGTAAAAGGTGCCGATCTCGGCTATATATTGACCAACACTTCCAACAGGTTCCCAATTAACATTATCTAATATAGGTAAAATCGCTTCGGCACTCTGGATCATTTCCTTGGCTGACGCTCTCTTGTTAATATCCTTCACCAAACGATCAATAGGTCGATAGTTCGGATTGCGTTTTAACCTCGTTTCATTTTTATTCCACTCCAATTCACCTCTTGCTAAAGCATGCTGAATAGGACCGTTTACATATTTCTCCAATATTGGTTGTGTCAAGCGCCCTGCGGTCACTGTCCCTTCAAGCCTCAAATGTTTAAGTCTATTATTGATTTTTTCACGTTGTTCCTCGTTGAGAATTATAGGTTTCCAAGTTTCAAAATGTCCGATTTGGTGGGTAGTCAAAAATCGTTCTGCGGCAGCAACGGCTTTCCGGTCATCATCCAGCAACAAATCATTGTCCCATATGGACATTAAAACTTTCACAATCAATGTAAGGTTTTTTTCTATGTGGAAGGCACTTCGCGCTCCATGGTCTTTATCAAGCCGAATGGTTAAAACATGGTTCAATCGTGTTGGATTATAATCGGATTGTGCACCCAGGGCTTTCATAATGGTCTGTATCATCAACGCACGCGATCTGTTATGTTCCACATGTCGGACCTTAATCATGCCTCCTTCATCGGGCGGGGCGAGTTTACATTGAACATCGATGGAATGACCCGAGTCGGTGGCATCATTAACAAATCTGGCTTGTTCAAGGTTCAAGTCAGCAATTACCATATCCTTATAAATAATAATTATAGGATTAATGGCAAATCCCACCGTCACATCAAATCCGTTAAGAAACAGCCCCAAAGCTTTCGAATGGATCCCACCAGCATCAAATTGAATTTCCGGATTAACATCAATCAGCCGTACCTTCTTCCCATGAACTTTTAAATTCAGCGGATGGTAGTGCAAAGCGTCAAGACTGCTCTTAAGAATATCGAAACTGTTTTGATGGACAAAGTTGATAAATTGCGACAAAGAATGTACATCCGCGAAATTATGCCATGGCGTGGGATCGTAGATCAGATTATAAGCCGATTTGCCATCCAATTGATTTTCGGGCAAATCCGAGATAGCTCTGGTCAACGCCTCCAATTTGCCACGCAGGGCGTTGATTTGCCTGTCGGGGTTGAAGGAAGGAGAACGCATGGAGTTATATACAGCGGCCGATTCTTCAACCATTGTTTTTACTATTCTCAAAATCAATTCCAGCCGGGCACGTGTCATTTTTTCTTGTTCTTGCGACATCATCGGCAAGGCTTGGAAATTAGCCTCTATCAATCTTATATGACTATCCAAAACAGATTGCGCTTCCTTGCGCTTTTCAACACTTTGCTGATCGGCTTCTTCTTTTTTCCAAAAAATGAAGCGATGTCTTCCTTCCCTCAAACTACGATAAACCTTATCCAAAAGAACGTCTTTTCTTTGATGTTCGGAATTCAGTACATTCATCAATGGTTCATCACCAATAAGCGACAATCCATTGATGGTTTCCATGTTGGTGTAATAATTATTTGTAACGATCACTACCGATTCTTGCTTGAAAAAATCGCTGGATATTTTTTTCATCTCTTTCAAAGCAGATCTGATTTTTTTTATATCGCCTTCTGTCTGAAGTTTGTGAAAATAGTTAACCATGCCATGAAGAATGGTGTCACCATCGGGTCCTGCCAGAAACGGGACATTATAATTATTGGCCATTTCCCTGAACTTACTGCATGAAGTTTTGTCGTCCAAATAATTGCAAATATTTAAAATACCTGTCTCCTCAATCACCTGGGCAAGGCCGGAAGGAGTTGATAAATTCACCGATCCCGAACCGAATAAATTAGCAGTCAGACTTCCAAGAACCACGGCACCTACAGACATCATCCATTTTACAAACTCATTTTTATCAACTACGGTCATCCAGGCAATAGCCAGTATTCCAAAATAAAGAGAGCATCGCACAGAGATCTGCATGGCTGATGTCATCACTTTATTTATGTCAAAACCGGCAAATGGCGTATAAAGACCTTTTAAATCTATCCCACTCGCCGGAAAAACGAAATGCCGCCATGAAAGGGGGCGATTATTTATTGATTTAAAAGCATTTTTTATTATTTGGTAAAAATCAAGTCCGGTGTTGGTGGATTTAGCAATCACAGTATTCACCGTTTTGCGCATCTGGGCATCTAGACTCTCGTCATCATTTAGGTCACGATTAAAATTATTCAAATGAATAAATGTAAAATCGGAATAAATCTCATATTCAAGAACACGTTGAAGTTGTAACTTCGATTGATCCACTTTTCTAGTAGGTACGATTAGTAAAATACTTTTAGTTTGATTGATTTCTGTATGATAAGCGATGATTCCTGATGGCAGGTGATATTTCATATATTCTTGGGGCGTAAACTCACTGGCAAGTTTAAATAGGGTTTCATTTTTCCTTTGAAAAGTTTCCAAAGCGCGTTCAAGGTTCCCAGACAAAATAAGTGGCATTCTCCTCTTACGAAGTAGCAGTCCAAAGGGTTTTAATGCAACAAGTAATAAACCCTTGAATGTAATTTCTTCAAACCCGCTGCGCAGGGCCATGATTTTCTGGTGCTTGGCCAACAATTTTTCCAAGGGGGTCTGGCGGCCCTGCAGTAATTCAAAATAGGGGTTGAGGACATCGGGGTGGGTCAGGCGTGGTCTTATGGCAATGTAACTGACGCCTCTTTTTTTAAGGTCTTTGAGCACTTCTTGTGCGTGGAACCCGCCGTTGATCATCACCGCCAGATTCTGATGATGATCCTCCATTTTGGCCAGCAATTTGTCCACAAAGGCTTTGCTACGCCGATCAGCGAGATGATAAAAGGTTTCTGCCTGTTTGAGGTAATTATCCAACTGATAAAGCTCAGGATCCATCGAGAGGACTCGGTGTTCTGATTGACTCTGCTGCAAGCTGGCGAGTGCAGCGGCCATAGACGAGACGGTAAACGCGGAACGTTCTTGTCTAAAAGCAGCCAATTCCTTCTGGGTGGCGGAAATATTAAGCAGCTTTTCCATCAGGTCCACCCGTTGCCAGGCTTCATCCATTTGCCGTTCTTTTGGGTCTTGATATAAAAAGCCACGCAGCTTTGCATCAAGGTCATCCATCTCCTGAATTAATTGATCCGATGAAAAACCTCCTTCATGGCCTTGCAGATATTGATCCAAGGCAGGATAATCGGCCGGCGTCAAACCATGGTGCAAGGCTGTTTTCCCCAGAAAAGCTGCATAGTGGAGCAGCGTTAAGTGTCCTGTTCGATAGGCTTGACGTTTGCGATCAAACTCCATCAAAGCTTTGGAATAAACTGTTTTTTTAAGTTGCTCCAGCAACGCCCGCAAGTCATAAATATACCCCTGGCTTTCGGCATTTAGAAATGTATGCACAACTTTCTCGCTGGCTAAATATAATTGAGGACTTTCAATGCCTTCCAGAATAATGGGGGTATGATTAACGGCAGCCACATATTCGGCCCCTGTCATTTTTCCCTGACGTACAAAATAGTCACTTACTTTTTCCCTGATTCGGTCGACTGGAAAACTGGTAATGACCGATGTGTCCACCCGGTGAAAAGCGCCTTCTTCGCCCACCAATTTTAAGTGTTGGGTTTTAGCCAAGTAGGAAATAAGTCCTGCAATATTTTTTTGTACTTCATAGTTACAATGAAGGTCTTCAATACTGACGATAACTTTGTCGCTGCCCTGGAAACTTTCTCTGACGTTTCCCAAGTTTTCCGGAATGGCAAGCGGTTTAGCGAGGTGGTTGAAATGAATGAGCGCAGGTTGATTGATGCCATAAGTCGCTGGTTCAAAAGCCCATGAAACAATGGGTAGTAAAAAACTAGCAATGGTTATAAGTGCGCAGGCCTTGATCTGGAAAATCATGGACTTGCGCCGTTGGAAGACTGGTTGCTGATAAAGCGCCATCAATCAAACTCCTCAAGAAAAGGATTGTCTTATGTTAACTATTTTGATTGATTTAACTATATCAGAACGTAATAAATTATCCACCTACAACTAATTTTATTTCTTAAATTTAAAGGATATAATATGTTACTGTTTCATTTCGCAACGTTTGTTGTTGGTAAAATTTAAAAATATACACTTAAAATAAACTTGCCGTCTTCTCGACTTTCTCCCATTCCAAATTTCAAATCAACTTTTATATATCAGCGGCACTTGGTTATATTCAGTCCAAAGGATCCTTCCCTATCCAATCCTTTGCTTCCAAGCTCTGACCGGTAATCGTAATATCCGGCCTGGCCAGATAAACAAATAATGGTGCAATATCCAGGCCTGTAGGCAAGGTCTTCGGATCTTCCTCGGGAAAAGCAGCTGCGCGCATATCCGTTCTGGTTCCGCCTGGATTCACGGCATTGACCATAATCCCGTCTTCCTCCAGCTCTTTGGCCATTACCTGGTTTAAGCCTTCAATGCCGAATTTGGAAACTGCATACGCCCCCCACTGGGCCTGCGCCCTTCGGCCAATGCCGCTGGTCACAAAAATAACCGACGGATGGTTCCCCTTGCGTAATAGAGGTAACAACCGTACGGTCAACAAGCGCGGTGCGGTTAAATTCACGTCCATTACCTCATCCCAAAGTCGTTCCGGATAATTTTCTACCTTTTCGCGGATGCCTAGTAAGCCAGCATTATGGACGAGGACATCGAGACGCGGCAGGCCTTCCAAAAGGTTGTTGGCCATTTTATCTATGGCTTCTCGAAAACGCAGATCCGCTAGGGCAATAATATGTTTTTCCTTGTATTGCAAGCTTTTTCTTACCTTTTCCAAAGCTTTCGCATTCCGGCCCTGCAATATTAATTGGGCTCCCAGACCAGCCAATACTTTGGCCAAGGCCAATCCAATACCACGATTAGCACCTGTGATTAAACAAATTCGATCTTTCATTAAACTGTTTCCCATTTAAACCACCTTCCTTCCAACAGGCTCCTCCACTTTAATTGGACACGCATTTGATCATAAAATGGCTTGTGACCTCTTACATCGTATTGTAACCTGATTTTAATTTCTTTGTCTTGATCATACAGACCCATTCAGGTGATAATAACGCCATCGACGTGTCGGAAGGTGAAATCTTGAATAATACGTTGCTAAAGGCTAAATTTGATTATTTAAAGAATATTTTAAAGGAATCGGGCGGTGCGGTCATCGCCTTTTCCGGTGGTGTGGACAGCACTTTTTTAACCCAGACGGCCTGGGATAGCCTGGACGGTCATTGCCTGGCTGTACTGGGCGATGCGCCTACCTTACCCCGGAAAGAGCTTGCTTCCGCCTTGCAATGGCTCAAGGATAAAGCTATTCCTTATCAAGTGATCGCCCCTGACGAGTACAAAAGATCCAGTTTTCGTCTCAACACCCGTGACCGTTGTTTCTATTGCAAGTTGGATCTTTTTTCAAAAATAAAACAACTGGCTGAACAACATGGTTATGCTACGGTTATGGAGGGGTCCAACACCGCCGATTCAAAGGATTTCCGGCCCGGGCGTAAGGCTCTGAACCAACTGGGGATTATCAGCCCCATGGTGCAGGCCGGATTGAGCAAGGATGACATCCGAACGCTGGCCAAAGAAGTGTATCAAGCGGAGTGGTCTAACAAACCGTCCACCGCCTGTCTGGCCACTCGTGTGCCCTATGGGCAACCCATCACCGTGGAACTGTTATCCAAATTGGAAGAAATTGAAACTTTTTTAATCGAGCAGGGATTCAACATCGTTCGCGCCCGATGGCATAAAGATCTGATCAGGCTGGAAGTAGGGCTTAAAGAAATGAAGCGTTTTGAAGACCCTGTTTTCAGAGCCACCGTCACCAGCAGAATTAAAAACCTGGGGTTTCCCTATGTGGCCCTTGATTTGGAAGGGTTTCGCTCCGGCAGTGGTAATGAACTATTAGCCATCAAGGGAGATCTTTTAAAGGACCCGCAAGCAAAAGGAGATGATCATGCATCCTAAAAAGCTGGAACAACTGTTGCAGCTGGTGGCTCAGGGAAAAAAATCGGTAGCCCAAGCCCAGCAGGACTTAAAACATCTGCCCTTTGAAGATCTGGGATTTGCCAAAACGGACCATCACCGTCACTTACGTCAAGGTACACCAGAAGTCATTTTCGGCCAAAACAAAAGTGCAAAACAAATCATCGCCATCGCCCGGGCCTTGGCCAAAACCAGCGATCATGTGCTAATAACCAGGGTGGATCCTGCCAAAGCCCGTTTCATAAAAGCTTCTTCGCTTCCGTCTGTTTACCACCATGAGGCCCAAGCTATAATTATCGGCTCAAAACCCCTGCCTGTTGGTGAAGGGTTGGTGGTGGTGGCTGCAGCAGGAACTGCCGATATTCCTGTGGCTGAGGAAGCCGCCCTCACGGCCCATTTGCTCAAAGCTAAGGTGGAAAAGCTCTATGATGTAGGGGTGGCCGGCATTCATCGTCTGCTGACCCATACGGCTTGGTTGCAGCAAGCCCGCTGTATTGTAGCCGTAGCCGGCATGGAAGGAGCGTTAGCCTCCGTTTTGGGCGGATTAGTGGCCTGTCCTGTGATTGGTGTACCTACATCTATTGGTTATGGTGCTTCCTTTGAAGGCGTCAGCGCCCTTTTAACCATGCTCAATGCTTGTGCCCCCAATGTGTCCGTGGTCAACATTGACAATGGTTTTGGAGCCGGATTTAGTGCCGGCCTGATCAATCGGTCTGCTTAACCTTTTTCTCAAACATCCTATTTCTCCTCGCTGGTCTGACCACTTGCCCTAAAAGTACCTTTTCGCAGTTGGATCGTTAAAGTTTTATCACTTTTGTAACGATTTCAAAAGTGACAAGACTTGACGGGAGATATAAAACCCTATGTTCGATGCCATAGACAGCCAGATACCATCATCCTATTTCGCCCCTATTGACCATGGGTTGGCGCCGCCAGATGGCGCTGCAGGCCATAATCCTAATGCCCCGGCTAAAAACCAGTCTTCCCAGACGTTGAGCGCGGAAGAGCAAAAACAGGTGCAAAAACTCAAAGCCCGCGATCAGGAAGTGCGTGCCCACGAGGCTGCCCACTTGGCAGCAGCAGGTGGTCTGGCCACCAGCGGCGCTACCTTTGGCTATCAAACCGGCCCTGATGGCCAACGTTATGCTGTGGAAGGTGAAGTCCATATCGATGTCAGCCCCGCCTCCACGCCCGAAGCCACTATTCGAAAAATGGACCAAGTCAAAAAGGCTGCTTTGGCCCCGGCCAATCCTTCTTCGGCTGATCAAGCGGTCGCAGCTGCCGCATCACAGAAAGAAGCGCAAGCAAGGGTGGAACAAACTGAAGAAGAAACGACCAATTCGCCCTCCGCTGGTCAGGATACGATCCGGGAGAAGATCGTCTCTGAGAACGAGGGAGCGATCATTAAGGACAATAACAAAATCAACCTTTATCAGGATCAGCTACAGCCCTTGGCAGAACACTTCCGCAAATGGGTTTAAATAGGCTTACCTTCCTCTTTTTTCATTGAATCCAATTAGATAATAGTATTTAATTTGTTGGACCCTGCCATCTTACATGACAGGCATTTTCAGGGGAGGCATGATGACCAATACCCTTTATTTTGATTGTTTTAGCGGCATTAGCGGTGATATGACCTTAGCCGCGCTCCTGGATCTCGGCTATGCTGAAAAAACCTTGAACCGTCATATCAACGCTTTAAAACTTGGTCCTTTTAAGTTGGAAAAAGCGCTGGTAGTGCGCCAAGGTTTGCAGGGATTGCATATTGCCCCCCATTGGTCTCAGCCAAACCCTCACCACCGATCCTACCGCGACATCGTGCACCTCATCGCCAGGGCCTCCCTGCCTGCTGGGATTAAAAAAAATGTGCTGGCTGTTTTCAAGCTATTGGGACAGGTAGAAGCCGAATGCCATCATCTACCACTGGCCCGGATCCATTTTCATGAACTAGGTGCCTTGGATACTATTTTTGATATTGTGGGCGTTTGTAGTGCTCTGCATGAACTGGCCATTGACGACATCCTGGTGTCCCCCATCAATGTCGGTGCCGGGCTTATTAAAAGCGCGCATGGTACCTTGCCCGTGCCTGCACCGGCTGTGTCGGCGCTGTTGCAACACTATCCCATTTACGCCAAAGGTCCGCAGGCGGAATTAACTACCCCCACTGGCGCGGCCCTGGTCCGACATTTCGCCAAGCCCGCTTCCCTGCTGCCGCTGGGTGTTTTAAAAGCCCAAGGCTATGGAGCTGGTACCAAAACTTTTAAATCTCATCCCAATCTATTGCGTGCCTTCTGGCTTCACAGGCCCGCCTCCCATGCCCAGCAGGACACCATCATTATGCTTAAAACCAACATCGACGATCAAACACCGGAAGTCGTCGCCTATGTCCAGGATTTATTGATGAAAAATAAGGCACTGGACACAGCGGTGGTGCCTATTCAAATGAAAAAAAATCGTTTAGGCATGCAATTGGAAGTCATGTGCACCAGAGATCAGGCAGAATCATTAGCCAAGCTTATACTCCAGGAAACATCCACCTTGGGCGTTCGGTTGGAAGAATGCCCCCGCCTGATCCTTAAACGCATTATTAAAACGGTAACGGTCCAGGGGCAATCCATTAGGATAAAAGAGGCCTACTGGGGAGACCGGCTTGTGAAAACCAAACCAGAAGCGGAGGATGTTCAAAAAGCTGCGCGCCATCTGCAATTGCCTATCCAGGATGTGTTAACCCTGCTTATCAAAACACACGGCGCTGCCTTTCGTCGCACAAAAGTTCGTCCGGGCTAATGATGGCGACCTGACTGGTTGATTTCCAGACAGGTCTATCCATCACAGCCAATCGGCATCAATAGTATAGTCAACGACAGGCAAAGACGAGGGACGTTTAGGTCTATTAGGTTTGGCCGTTTCGGACAAATAGGCTTCCTGGTTTGCACAGCCTAGGAGCCTGTCGGACTTTTTCGTTTGATGATATGGTATAATAACGAAGTTTCCCCCTTTTGCAAAGGGGGATCAAGGGGGATTTGATAAATGATTTTAACCTACCATCGCGGCCTCAAACGAAACTCGCAGGTTCTCAGGAATAACATGACCGAAGCTGAAAAACATCTATGGAAACGGCTTCGCGGAAAACAAATTGGCGGTTTGCAATTCTATCGGCAAAAAATCATCGGCAACTACATCGTGGATTTTTTCTGTCCCAAAGCAAGCCTGGTAATTGAACTGGATGGCGGTCAGCATTATACCGACGATGGAATCCTCCGCGATGCGGAACGTGACCGTTATTTGAAAACGCAAGGCTTGCAGACATTGCGTTTTTCCGATCGCGACGTGTTCATAAACACGGAAGGCGTCTTGAAGCAAATCCTGGCTCAAGCTTGCCTGCAAAGCAGGGAGGCATTATGAGTTTTGTTCCCTGCGATCGTGATACGGATTTTTTACTGCCGCCATCGTTGAATGATTGGCTCCCAGTCAATCATTTGGCGCGGTTTGTAACGGAAATTGTCGCCCAACTTGACTTGACGAAGTTAAAAGAATCATAGCGGGGCGGGGATCGTCGGCCTATCATCCTGAAATGTTGCTGGCTGTGCTGGTGTATGGATATGCCACGGGCCTATTCTCGAGCCGTCAGCTGGAACGCAGCACTTATGATTCGATAGCTTTTCGTTATCTGGCGGCAAACACCCATCCCGATCATGATACAATAGCCCAATTCCGCAAACGATTTCTCCCCGAATTGGAATCATTATTCGTACAAGTCCTGGTCCTGGCTCAGGACATGAAACTATTGAAGCTCGGTAAAATCAGTTTGGACGGGAGCAAGGTTCATGCGAATGCATCAAAACATCGTGCCCTTTCCTGGGGACATGCCAACAAGATAGAGAAGCAACTCCGGGCGGAAGTGAATCGCCTATTGCAACTGGCCGAAGCAGCCGATGAGGCCGACCAGCCTGACGGGATGAACCTGCCCGATGAGCTGGCTCGTCGCGAAGATCGCTTGGCTGCTATTGCCAAAGCCAAAGCAGCCATCAAGCAACGAGCCGTTGAACGTGACCAACAAGCCCAAAAAGAGTATGAACAGAAGCTGACCGAGCGTCGTGAGCGTGAAAATAAAAGAGGTCAAAAATCCCGCGGTCCAGAACCACAACCGCCAAGCGATAAAGGCCCACAAGCAAAAGATCAGGTTAACCTGACCGACGGCGAGTCGCGCATCATGCCTGTTTCCGGTGGCGGGTTCGAACAAGCTTATAATGCGCAAGCCGGGGTGGACATGGAAACGATGTTGATAGTCACTGAGCATGTTACTCAAGCGACCAATGATAAAGAACAACTTGAGCCTGCACTTGTGCAATTAACCGCTCTTCCAGAAGAGCTGGGAAAGGCAAAAGCATTGGTAGCAGACAGCGGATACTTTAGCCAAAGCAATGTTAAACTTTGCGAATCCAAGGGGATCAAACCATATATTGCCAACAGGCGGGAGCAACACTACCCATCGCTAAAAAAACGTTTTTCAGGACCACCGCCGTTGCCTGAACGTGCTGATGCGGTGGAAAGAATGAAGAGGCGGTTGCAAATGCCAGCTGGCCGAAAACTGTATGCCCGACGTAAAAGCACGGTTGAGCCGGTATTTGGAATTATTAAATCTGCCATGGGCTTTCGCCAGTTCATGCTGCGAGGTTTGCAAGCTGTCAGCAGCGAATGGACTTTGGTCTGTCTGGCTCGGAACATGAAGCGGCTGCACGGGCTGAAATCATCTCAGGTATAATCAAATCCCCCTGTATCCCCCTTTGCAAAAGGGGGAAAAAGCATATAGGTGCAGTTATTAATGGAGACGCAACATACATAAGGTTTTTAATGATTTTAAGTCCGACAGACTCCTAGGCATTGCAGAATAGTGGCCAAAGTGTCGCTGTGATCATGATAGGCATAGATAGCAAGCCGGTCCAGGCGGTCCACCAAGTTGTCATTTAACAATGTAAATGCCTTCATCCTTGTGGGTAACATTAAAATTCAAGAGCACACCGTAGTCCAACCCTTTGGCACGAACATAATCCTTAATGTAATTGAGATCCAATTGGCAGCGTACTTTGCTTTGGTGTCTTAGAGAAAGGGTAATGGTTTTGTCGATAATCAAGTCAGGCAGACCGTAGCTGGTCAACAAATTAAAATGGTTGGCCATGGAAGGACAATCGGCGGTTTCTACAAGCCATCGCCGGGCGCGTAGCTTGGTGATTATGGCCGTTTGTAAAGCAGGTAAGTCTTCCCGCGCCACTTCATGACCATCATAAAATTCTTTAAACAAGCTTAAAAGCCCCACCATTTTGGGTGCCAGTTGCTTTTCCGTCAGCATGATCCTCCACTCCTTTCGTTCCATCAGCAGGCATTTAAATTCTAATCGACCTAAATTAGTGTTGTGTGACGATAGTTTTAATAAGTGGTGTGGTTATGTTTTCGCCATTTGGCATAAATCAGTTCATCATGCACAGCCCCGTCCTTCACAATGCTCTTTTTCAATGTGCATTCCCACTGAAACCCGGCTTTTTGTAGTACCTTTTGCGAAGCATAGTTGTACTCAAACACGCTGCCATAGACACGATGCAGATTTGGAAACTGATCAAAAACATAGTCCGTAAAGCCTTCTACCGCCGCTGTAGCAATCCCTTTTCCCCAGTAAGGTTCCCCCAACCAATAGCCGATTTCGCCATTAATACTATAAATATCTTTTTTAGGTTCTATACCAATACTGCCTAAAAGGGTATCACCATCAGCGATGGCAAACCAGCATTTAGGTTCCTGACGAGTACACATTCGGACCCAAAGGGTTGCGTGTTTGTGTGTATAGGGATAAGGAAAGATGTCTTTTAAGTTGAGCCAGATGTGGCGGTTATTGGCAATCGCTGGCAACTGTTCAATATCCGAGGTAAGCCATTCCCGAATAATGATGGACGATCCTTGAGGTATGGGAATAGTGAGTGTCCGGTTGACCATAATCTTTGGCCTCCCCTGTGAATCACCATCACCATAGACCAAAAAATCAAAATGATCAAGTTAATCTTTGTTACTACATCTTCGCTTCATCCCGGCTTAAAACAACCTGGATTAGGAAACCTTAATCGGGGATGATCGCGACACCTCCATGCGCAAATAGGATTGCATTAAAACAACCCATTTTCTTCAACCGCTTTCTGGAAAGTACTTTGAATTTCTTCCCTAAGGGTTGTTTGTAAAAGTGGGTTGATATTAAGCAGATTGATAAAACGCTCTTGTTCCTGCTGATCTTTTTGGGTGGTTCCTGCACTTAGCCCAATTCTGGTCACCAGAGCGTTAGCCAGTTGTACAGTTTTTAAAATCGGCGTGTTTTTTTCTGTGAATTCATGATGGTGTGCAATGGTCTCCACCAAGTCATCAGGTAATTTCCAATGCATGGCGATGTCTATGCCCAGTTTCACATGATTGGTCCTCATTACTTTTTCCTCAGCCTCCAGATAGGTATATCCTTCTTCCTGAGCTGTTTTATCGATAAGATTATTGGTTTCATCGAAGGTCAGATGGCGGGCTATAAGAATCTTGCCAATATCGTGAATTACAGCGGCGGAGAAGGCGCCCCCGGGTATGTCCCATTTCAAATAGGAGGTTATAACTCGGGTGGCCAGGGCGGTGACCATACTATGGCGCCAAAGTTGGTTTTCACTTAAATCTATCTTACCCAATAGTTTGCGCATGGTGGCCATCATATGCACACCCAAGGCCAATTGCAGTATATTATCCGCACCCAACCGGGTAGCAGCCTGCTCCACCGTAGTGATAGCCACCTGGCTTTGGCTCCAGGAGGAATTGGCCCAGCGAAGCACACTGGCCGTGAGCACCGGATCCATCTCGATAACTTTTTTATACGCCTTAATATCTACTGTGGGATCGGCCACCATTTTAGACAATTGGACCACCGAGATGGGCAGTGGCGGTAGACTTAGTATGTCAGACGGTTTAATCGGTTCCATGGCATCCTGAGGTTTCGATTGGCTCATATCCTATTATCGGCGGATACACTTGGAAACTAAGCGGTTGTGACCTGTTTTCAAATCGGTTTTGGCCTCAGCATTAAAAGCCTTACAATTTCAGGTTATTTATTCCAGTGTTGTCAGGTCATAATCCGACGAACCAAAACCAATGGAGTGCGCATAATTAAACTGGATGGATGGATCGAGGTAATTGTATATTTCATGAAATGGTTCGTGCCCCATCTGCCGACACACCAAATCCCAGCAGGCTTTGTCCAATGCCACCGGATCGCCGGAGGCGGCAAAGCCAATATCGTGAGTAATGGGTTCACTATTGCCGGGGTAACAGTCGCAGGCCGGGCTGATGGAGGTCATAATATTTACAAACAGAATATTTCCTTTGAGCGCCTTATAGGTGGCCATGGCATAAGCCACCATTTTTTTCATGGTCTGCTCGCTCGATTCATTCCAATCAATTTTTATGGCTTGTTCCGGGCAGACGGCTATGCAACGGGCACACCCCACACAATCCTCTGTTATTTCAGCTTTGGGATCAAGAGTAATTGCCTGTGAACCACAATGGGAAGCACAAAGACCGCAGGTTGTGCACTGATCCTGGTTCACATAGGGTTTGGCACTGGAATGCATTTCCAGTTTCCCTGCCCGGGCGGCACACCCCATGGATAAATTTTTAATAGCCCCGCCAAACCCGGAAACTTCATGGCCCTTAAAATGAGATACCACGATCATGCCGTCGGCACGCACGATCTCAGCGGCCAGTTTGGCCCGCGGTACCAGGGGCAGTCCTGTTTCCATTTCCACGATGTTTTCTCCACGCAGCCCATCGGCTATAATCACCGGTACCTGCAAGGTGCTGTAATTAAAGCCGTTAAGGTTGGCATTATGCAGGTGATCTACACTATTGGTACGCATACCCACATAGACTGTATTGGTATCGGTTAAAAACGGTCTGGTGTCCATGTTTTTTAACACCTCCAACACAGGTCTGAAATAAATAGGACGTAAAAAAGCCGTGTTGCCCCATTCTCCAAAATGAGTTTTCACTGCGATAAGTTGGCGGGCGGAAAACTTGCCGCGTACACCACAAGCGTCCAGAAGCCGTTGGATTTTAAGCAAGGGCGATTGGGTTTTCTGATTGGCCATGGGAGAAAAATAGACTTGACTGGTCATTTATGCTCCTTTCCGACAAACGCGATATCATCAGGAGGACATTGTACCCGAGCCATCGCCAATCCGCAATGACTTAGAGCACGCATCCTATTTCTTTACATTGGAATTGAAAATCCATATAATACTGCCACCTTGTACAATCATGGCATTCTAATAAAGAGGTTACGTTCATGTCCGACGCTTTGGAACCATCAGAAAAAAAATCCCTTGATTTCATTCGCAAAATCATTAACCACGATCTCGAGACCAATAAACATAACGGCCGGGTGGAAACGCGCTTTCCTCCGGAACCCAACGGTTACCTTCACATCGGGCATGCCAAATCCATCAATTTGAACTTCGGTATTGCCCGGGACTATAACGGGGCATGTCATTTACGCTTTGATGATACCAACCCCGAAAAAGAGGAAAACGAGTACATTCAATCCATCCAAGAAGATGTCCAATGGCTGGGTTTCGACTGGCAGCACCATCTCTACTATGCCTCTGATTATTACGACCGCTTTTTTGAGTATGCCAAAGAACTCATCCAAAAAGGTTTGGCTTATGTTTGCCATTTGTCCGCCGATGAAATCCGCCAATACCGCGGCACCTTGACAGAAAAGGGTAAAAACAGTCCTTATCGCGACCGTAGCCCGGAAGAGAATCTTCGTGATTTCGATAAAATGAAGAATGGCGATTATGATGAAGGGGCTTGCGTACTTCGGGCCAAAATCGACATGGCCTCCCCCAATATGAACATGCGTGATCCGGCTCTTTACCGTATTAGAAAAGCCACCCATCCCCGGACCGGCAATAAATGGTGTATCTATCCTATGTATGATTTTGCTCACTGCATTTCCGATGCCATCGAAAATATCACTCATTCCATCTGCACATTGGAATTCGAGGATCATCGTCCCCTTTACGATTGGGTGCTGGAGAATATCAGCACGCCCAGCCATCCCCAGCAGATTGAATTTGCCCGTCTGAATCTTACCTATACGGTGATGAGCAAACGCAAATTGTTGCAACTGGTCAAAGACCATGATGTCAATGGATGGGATGATCCGCGCATGCCCACCATTTCCGGTTTGCGGCGCCGGGGGTACTCACCTGAAGCCATTCGGGCCTTCTGTGAGGCTATTGGTGTGGATAAAACCAACAGCACCATTGACATTGAGAACCTGGAATACCATCTTCGCGAAGACCTCAATCAAAGAGCGCAGCGCGTCATGGCCGTACTTAATCCCTTAAAAATTGTGATTACCAATTATCCGGACGGCCAGGTAGAAGATCTGACTGCTGACAATAATCCGGAAAATCCAAGCGATGGAACCCGCATGATTCCATTTAGCAAAGAATTGTTCATCGAGCGAAATGATTTTATGGAAGATCCGCCTAAAAAATGGTTTCGCCTGGCTCCAGGCCGCGAAGTCCGGCTTAAGCATGCCTATTATGTCACTTGTGACAATGTCCTTAAAAACGAACAAGGCGAGGTGGTGGAGCTGCATTGTTCTTATGATCCCCAGTCCCGTGGCGGCGGAACGCCCGACGGACGCAAAGTCAAAGGTACCTTGCATTGGGTTTCCTGCCAGCACGCACTGGAAGCTGAGGTTAGGCTCTATGACCGTCTGTTTCTGACTCCCAATCCGGAAAAAGCCCCGGAAGGCAAGGATTTCAAGAGCAATCTCAATCCTGCCTCCTTGACGGTGCTTAGGGGATGCAAGGTGGAGCCTTCCTTGGGAGATATAGTAGCCCACCACTATTATCAATTTCTCAGGCATGGTTACTTTTATCCCGATAAAACCTCGACACCTTCTTGTCTGGTTTTCAATCGCACGGTGACTCTAAAAGATAGTTGGGCTAAATTAAAGGATAAATAGTTGCGGATGCGCCAAAGCTATTTCATCCCAACGAATCCGCGGGTTGCATTGAGGGGTATTGAAAAATCGGCATGTATAAGGAACAGCCCTGCCTGTTCCCTACGGCGTTGAGCGATCAGGGATACAACAGCTTTTCAGCAGCAGCAACCAGCTAAGAAAGCCAAAGCCACTCAAGGATGGCTATTGATGATATCGGTGATGGTGACTTCCGGATGATGGTAGCGTTCAAGCTGCGGGGTTTTCTTGCCGTATTGAATAGCTTTAACAGGACACCACTGGATGCAGGCCAGGCATTGTTCGCATTGATGCTGCCATTGGGGCACTTTGTTCATTTTGATGTTGTGAGTAGGACAAACCTTTTCGCATAGGCCGCATTGAGTACATTTGTCATCCACCCAAAAACCCTTATCCATGAACCGTATATTTTTAAAAGAAAGTTTGTAAAGCAAGGAAAAGATCGTTCTCTGCCATAGCGGCCCCTTCTCGACTTCCATAGGATACTTTTTCTCAACCGTATAAGCAATCTCGGCTAATTTACCTCTGGCATTCTTATACCGTTTTTCAATTTCTTCTCCAGAACCGGGACCTCCCCAGGGAATGTAATTGCTGGGCATGGTCAAATCAAAGCCAGCATCCAAATTCAGCCCTCTCTTTTTCATTAGCTTTTGCAGTTGCACCAGGGTCGCCGCCACTTGACCGCCATTAACCGCCAAGGCAAAATTATAGGTTGAGCTGTCAACGGGTAATTGGTTCACAAAATCAATTACCGCTTGGGGCAGTCCCCAAATATGAACCGGAAATACCAAACCTACTGCATCCATATCCTGAGGCACAGCCTTGCTTTGCCAATTTTTCATGGCATATATGGATACGTCGCTGCGAATAATATCGCCCAGTTGCCGGCTTATCCATAGGGAATTACCCGTGCCCGTATAGTAAAAAAGAATGGTTTTCATGCATTGCTCCGTCAGCGTTATAAAGTGATGATTTGATCAACTGGCCATCACGACCAGTTAGTGTATATAGTCTAGTCAAAAAATCAAAGGCCTAATTATCGTTTAAAAATTCGTTGCCAAAAGTTCGTTTTTAGGATCGGATCAGGGGCCACACCGGCTTTAATTTGCTGTTGCCTAAATAACCCTTTATCCTCTGGGTGGCCGCCCCATTTTTCTTGAAAACGTTTCATATCTCGCTGTTGTTGTTCTCCATTTTTAGCAATGGTGGTTCTGGTCACTTTTCCCGGATGGTAAACTGGACAAGGAACCGTCATGCGTTGTACTCCTGAAATAGCCACTTTCATCAAAAAATCATCAGAAGCACAAATATTTTTATAGCCCGTATCCCAGCCTCCAATTTGGTCAAAAAGATTTTTAGTGGCCATCCAACAGGAACCAGTAGCTCGGAAACGCTCCAACGGAGCATGCATGCCCACCCGTCGTAGTTGCTTGAGTTTATGCGGCCCAAGGTCTTGCGGACTTTTGAAAAAAGATGTACCCAGTTTTTTTTGGATCCATGGCCAATTGGGCGATATTACTGCTGTTGGGTCCAGCTTGCGCCAATGGTTCAGAACAGATAGGCTACCCGGTCCAAAAATAACGTCATTATCAGCCTGCAGTATGATTTCCCGTTTGGCCAAGTCAACAGCCTTATTGATGGCCGCTGCCACGCCCTGGTTAGTTTCAAAAGCAAAATAAATAAGATTTATAAAATTAGGATTTTTTTTCAAGTCGTATTGTTTGATCAATTCCGCCGAGCCATCGTCGGACCCATTATCAATAAAAACCAATTCAAAAGGCATATCCGCACAATTGGGATCACTCAGACTTTTTAAAAACATTTCCGTATAATGGCGTTGATTGAAACCCATGGAGATAATGGATATCATAATAATTTTTCCTTTGTAAGTAAAAAGTAATAATTATTTGGTGATTCCGCCGGTGTAAATAATTTTTGCAAATTTAAGCCCGATTGGCTTATAAGGTTTTTAAGTTGTTTAACAGAACATCCTGGCATGCTCACTTCCCAGCAATGTTCCCGATCCATAGGCGCCTTTCTAAACCATCGCGGCACATGCAATACCCAGGAGCGTTTACGTCCACCCGGATACTTATGCAGGTTAAAAAAGGCATGTCCGGCATAGGGGACGGAAATTAGTATGGCCAGGCGGCAGACCCTTCTTAACTCGATTAAGGCGCTGGGGAAAGATGACAAAGGAAGGTGTTCCAAAACCTGACAACAAAGGACCATGTCCATCGCATTGTCCTTGAGGGGTAAGTTGATTAAATCAGCTACAATATCCGGTTTAAGCTCTTGATTGACATCGCAGGTCGTTACCTTGTAGCCGGCTTGACGCAGTATGTGGGTCACAACTCCAGGGCCAACGCCTATCTCCAAAATATTTTTAGGCGCTATTTTTTCCACGGTTTTGATTTGATGATAATATTGTCCCAGCCGTTCAGCGGAATAATAAGAAAGGGCACGGTAATTCCCGTTGTGCTCCGGTATGGTCATTAGTATTAGGTCCTTAGGGGTCTGTAGCCAGCGAGGCTAATTGTATAATTCAGAATATTTGGTCCAATTCAAAATCCACTAAAAAATGTTTCAGCCTTTTTTTATTTTTAGAGTCAATATCATAAAATGACAGTCCGCTCACATATCTTCCGGAAGGATCTTCTTTCACCCAAAGTACACGCGCGCATAGTACCACAGGTTCACATTCATGACGATCATATCTTGCCACCAAGTGTGCATTGCGGTCCGGGTTGAGCGGTGGCAAATATAAAATCAACGTTAGGAGCTGGTCGATTTCCAAAGGGGTTTTGGTTGTCATGGCCATGCCGCCGGCACCGAGGTCCTTAACCGTACTTTTAGACGGCTGAGGCAGCTCCCCGGGCTTTAGAGGAGCATACTGTACCTTGAGTTCCAAATGCAGTCTGGGAAATTTCCTGTTTTCAACTTTTATACGTCCTACCAACGATTTCTCGTGCATCCACTCCCGCCTTAAAGGTTAATGATGATTCAGGCACTCCACTTAAGTTGCTATTCTTTTTATACGCACATCTGCGATGACTTTATTTAAAACAGAAAAAACGCGACCATTCAAGTTTCAAATTTTACACTTAACTTTAATTTTTTCCAAGCTATAAAAGTACACCGAGCCCTTTTAATTAACATTTTTATTTTTGATTACGTGCTAAGCATAACTAACGTATCCATTAATTAAAAAGATAACTATTTCATAAAAAAAGCCCTCGCACCTTTAAAAGATGCGAGGGCTTGATATTTAAATCCGGCAACGTCCTACTTTCCCACACAGTCACCCATGCAGTATCATCGGCGCTGATGAGCTTAACTTCCGTGTTCGGAATGGGAACGGGTGGAGCCTCATCGCCAAGGTCACCGGAAAGCGTTATTATTGTTGTTTTTTTGACGAAATATAATCGTCATCGTCTTTTATCAAAATGAATACCGCACATATAATCTCTACAGTTTATAGCTAAGCTGCCAAATAATATGGTCAAGCCGCACGGACTATTAGTACCAGTCAGCTGAATCCCTTACAGGACTTACACCTCTGGCCTATCAACCTCGTAGTCTACAAGGATCCTTCAGACCCGCTTGCGCGAGTGGGAAATCTTATCTTGGGGTGGGCTTCACACTTAGATGCTTTCAGCGTTTATCCCTTCCAAACATAGCTACCCAGCGCTGCACCTGGCGGCACAACTGGAACACCATAGGTTTGTCCATCCCGGTCCTCTCGTACTAAGGACAGATCCCCTCAAATTTCCTGCGCCCACAGAAGATAGGGACCAAACTGTCTCACGACGTTTTGAACCCAGCTCGCGTACCACTTTAATGGGCGAACAGCCCAACCCTTGGGACCGACTACAGCCCCAGGATGTGATGAGCCGACATCGAGGTGCCAAACCTTGCCGTCGATGTGAACTCTTGGGCAAGATCAGCCTGTTATCCCCGGGGTAGCTTTTATCCGATGAGCGATGGCCCTTCCACTCGGTACCACCGGATCACTAAGTCCTGCTTTCGCATCTGCTCGACTTGTAGGTCTCGCAGTTAAGCTCCCTTATGCCTTTGCACTCGTTGTGCGATTGCCGACCGCACTGAGGGAACCTTTGAGCGCCTCCGTTACATTTTGGGAGGCGACCGCCCCAGTCAAACTGCCCACCAGACAGTGTCCCTCACCCGGATTCACGGGATGAGGTTAGAGTTCCAGTAACATAAGGGTGGTATTTCAAGGACGGCTCTGCCGAAGCTAGCGCCCCGGCTTCAAAGCCTCCCACCTATCCTACACATATGTTGCCAAAACCCAATGCCAAGCTACAGTAAAGCTCCACGGGGTCTTTCCGTCTTTCTGTGGGTACTCTGCATCTTCACAGAGACTACAATTTCGCCGAGCCTTACGTCGAGACAGTGAACAGATCGTTACTCCATTCGTGCAGGTCGGAATTTACCCGACAAGGAATTTCGCTACCTTAGGACCGTTATAGTTACGGCCGCCGTTTACCGGGGCTTCGGTTTAGTGCTTCTCCTGGGCAAGCCCAAAATGACACCACCCCTTAACCTTCCGGCACCGGGCAGGAGTCAGACCCTATACATCGCCTTACGGCTTAGCAGAGCCCTGTGGTTTTGATAACCAGTCGCCTGTCCTTCTTCACTGCGACCCCCTCCAGCTCCATCTGTAAAAGACTTCACCATAGGAGGTACCCCTTCTTCCGAAGTTACGGGGCTAATTGGCCGAGTTCCTTGACGTAAGTTCTCTCGAACGCCTTAGGATATTCTCCTCGTCTACCTGAGTCGGTTTGCGGTACGGACACAAAGAAATCTCACTAGAGGTTTTTCTAGGCAGTGTGGACTCAATCAGTTTGTGAGCCTAATGGCTCTCCTCATCATCTCTCAGCATTAACGATTACCCGGATTTGCCTAAGTAATCTGCCTACAGATTTAAACCCGCACTTCCATCCGCGGGATGATCTATCCTACTGCGTCTCCCCATCGCTGATAACGATTTCTCAGTGGTACAGGAATATTAACCTGTTGCCCATCACCTACGCTATTAAGCCTCGGCTTAGGATCCGACTAACCCTGAGAGGATTACCCTTGCTCAAGGAAACCTTAGACTTACGGCGAACCTGTTTTTCACAGGTTTTCACGCTACTCATACCGGCATAATCACTTCCGCTTCGTCCACCAGTCCTTGCCGGTCTGGCTTCAACCTACAACGGAACGCTCCCCTACCGATCGCGAATTGCTTCGCTATCCCGCAGCTTCAGTGGTGAGTTTGAGCCCCGGACATTGTCGGCGCAAAATCACTTGACCAGTGAGCAATTACGCACTCTTTAAATGGTGGCTGCTTCTAAGCCAACATCCTGGTTGTCACAGCAATCTTACATCCTTTTCCACTTAACTCACCTTAGGGACTTTAGCTGGCGGTCTGGGCTGTTTCCCTTTCGAAAGCGGAGCTTAGCCCCCGCTTTCTGACTCCCGTGATACGAGTACTAGCATTCGAAGTTTGGTTAGGTTTGGTAACCTAAAAGGCCCCTAGCCCATCCAGAGCTCTACCACTAATACTTATGACACGAGGCTAGCCCTAAAGCTATTTCGGGGAGAACCAGCTATCACCAGGTTCGATTGGCTTTTCACCGCTAGACACAGCTCATCATAGGATTTTTCAACATCCACATGTTCGGGCCTCCATCTCGTGTTACCGAGACTTCACCCTGGCCATACCTAGATCACCTGGCTTCGGGTCTAATAAGTGCTACTAAATCGCCCTGTTCAGACTCGCTTTCGCTACGGCTCCATGCCAGACGGCACTTAACCTTGCAACACCCATTAACTCGCCGGTCCATTCTACAAAAGGTACGCAGTCAGCCTACTATCCAGTAATCCTTGCGGCACTTAAATAGTATAGGCCTTCCACCGGTTGTAGGCATATGATTTCAGGTACTATTTCACTCCCCTTATCGGGGTACTTTTCACCTTTCCCTCACGGTACTTGTTCACTATCGGTCGCTAACGAGTATTTAGCCTTGGGAAGTGGTCTTCCCGGCTTCCCACAGGGTTTCACGTGCCCCGTGGTACTTGAGAGTACTATCCAAGGAGTCTTTAACTTTTCGCGTACTGGACTATCACCATCTACGGTAGGCCTTTCCAGACCTTTTCCACTAAGTTAAAGATTTGTAACTCCTCGATCAGGCTGCAACCCAATCCAATAATATCTCGCAACCCCGGGTGGGCAACGCTTGCAGGCTATAAGCGCACCCGGTTTAGGCTATTCCCCTTTCGCTCGCCACTACTAAGGGAATCGAAAATTCTTTCTCTTCCTCAGGCTACTGAGATGTTTCACTTCGCCTGGTTCACTTCCTGACCCTATGTATTCAGGCCAGGATACTGCAGCATAACCTGCAGTGGGTTACCCCATTCGGAAATCCCCGCATCAAAGCATATTAGCAGCTCCGCGAGGCTTATCGCAGCTTGTCACGTCCTTCATCGTCTGTTAGCGCCAAGGCATCCATCATACGCCCTTAAAAGCTTGACCATATTATATGGCAATCAAGCTAAAAACTTACGTTATTACATGGTTTAATTTCACTTACTCGTGAAATTGCAGTATTCATTTTGTCAAAGAACGATTAGCACTAGTTTAGTGTATTAGGTTTCTATATTGAAACTTTAACACTTCTATTTAAAATCTCCGAAGAGATTAAATATTCATAATCAATTTAACGCTTAAAACCTACGTCCAAACAATTATTTCCTTTGAAATTTGTTTAAACGCTCAGCCTTCGCTCAAACGCAAGAAACGAAGACTGGTGGAGATGAGCGGGATCGAACCGCTGACCCCCTGCGTGCAAGGCAGGTGCTCTCCCAGCTGAGCTACATCCCCGTTTTTGTATTAACACATGGAATTTTGCTGTTCAAAATTCGCTGGTGGGCCTTTCAGGGCTTGAACCTGAGACCTCACGCTTATCAAGCGTGCGCTCTAACCAACTGAGCTAAAGGCCCAAAAAGACCCCATACCTTCAGGGGATTTGTTTCGGTCCCACAAAACTAAACAGGAAAAGAACAACGAGTTCGACCTAGGAGACTGTTTGGCAAAAGCGTAGTGATACGCTTTTGCATGGACAGAATTACTGCAAAGCGACTTAACCTTTGCAGATGTTCTCCTTAGAAAGGAGGTGATCCAGCCGCACCTTCCGATACGGCTACCTTGTTACGACTTCGCCCCAATCACCAAAAATACCTTAGACACCTGCCCCCCTTGCGGGTTAGCTCAGCATTTTTAGGTACAATCAGCTTTCGTGGCGTGACGGGCGGTGTGTACAAGGCCCGGGAACGTATTCACCGCGGCATGCTGATCCGCGATTACTAGCGATTCCACCTTCATGCAGTCGAGTTGCAGACTGCAATCTGAACTGAGGCCGGCTTTTTGGGATTAGCTCCACCTCGCGGTATTGCAACCCTCTGTACCGACCATTGTAGTACGTGTGTAGCCCTGGATATAAAGGCCATGAGGACTTGACGTCATCCCCACCTTCCTCCGGTTTGACACCGGCAGTTCCATTAGAGTGCCTGGCCGAACCAATGGCAACTAATGGTAGGGGTTGCGCTCGTTGCGGGACTTAACCCAACATCTCACGACACGAGCTGACGACAGCCATGCAGCACCTGTCACCCTGTCCCCGAAGGGAAAGCCTACTTTCATAGGCGGTCAAGGGATGTCAAACCCAGGTAAGGTTCTTCGCGTTGCGTCGAATTAAACCACATACTCCACCGCTTGTGCGGGCCCCCGTCAATTCCTTTGAGTTTCAACCTTGCGGTCGTAGTTCCCAGGCGGAGCACTTAATGCGTTAGCGTCGGCACAGAAGGGGTCGATACCTCCCACACCTAGTGCTCATCGTTTACAGCTAGGACTACCGGGGTATCTAATCCCGTTTGCTCCCCTAGCTTTCGCGTCTCAGCGTCAGTTATAGGCCAGAAAGTCGCCTTCGCCACCGGTGTTCTTCCCGATATCTACGCATTTCACCGCTACACCGGGAATTCCACTTTCCTCTCCTACACTCAAGATAAGCAGTATCGAATGCAATTGCTCGGTTAAGCCGAACGATTTCACATTTGACTTACCCATCCGCCTACACGCCCTTTACGCCCAGTAAATCCGGACAACGCTTGACACCTCTGTATTACCGCGGCTGCTGGCACAGAGTTAGCCGTGTCTTCCTCCTGTGATACAGTCAGACTCAGGGATTGTTCACCCCTAAGCTTTATTCTCACATGACAGAGTTTTACAACCCGAAGGCCTTCATCACTCACGCGGCGTTGCTCCATCAGGCTTTCGCCCATTGTGGAAGATTCCCCACTGCTGCCTCCCGTAGGAGTCTGGACCGTGTCTCAGTTCCAGTGTGGCCGTACACCCTCTCAGGCCGGCTACTGATCGTCGCCTTGGTAGGCCTTTACCCTACCAACTAGCTAATCAGCCGCGGGCTCATCCCTAAGCGATAGCTTGCAAGCCTCAGCCATCTTCAATCATGAAGAGTTTCACTCCATGACCACATCCGGTATTAATCCACCTTTCGGTAGGCTATCCCGGTCTTAGGGGCAGATTTCCCACGTGTTACTCACCCGTTCGCTACTAGGTCTATCCAAAGGCAAGCCTTCAAATAAACCTCGTTCAACTTGCATGTGTTAAGCACGCCGCCAGCGTTTGTCCTGAGCCAGGATCAAACTCTCCAAAGAATTTGATATAGCTCAATTACTCAATTATCAATTAAGATCTGACCTCGTCATTACAACGAGGACTCGCTGTTTCTTTTCACTGTTTAGTTTTCAAGGACCGAAGAGATCTCGCATTGATGATTCGTTAGTTTCAGTTGCCTGAAAGTTATGAATCTTTTGCTTCGCCGCGGCTCAAGGCCACTTCTGAAGCGGATTGAATTATACTTTTTTTTAAAAATTTGTCAACTTAATTTTTATTTTTTTATTTATTTTTCTTTGGGATAAAAATCAAGTCAGCGACAACAGAACGGGATTATACTTTGTTTTTTTTTATTGTCAACTTATTTTTATATTTTTTTTAATTTTACAATCATTAGGTCAAAGGCAGGTAAATCGGCTCACTCCCGACTAATCCATCATCCACCCCATACCCTCTTCATCCCAGACCAAATCCGTAGTTTCCTCTTCTTTAAACGGTTCGATTTTCTCATTTTTCTTCAATGCCGTTAAAAACAATTCTACCAGTTCGGGATCAAATTGGGTATTGGAACATTTTTTTAATTCAGCCACAGCCACACTGATAGGCAACGCTTTGCGGTAGGCTCGGTCAGAAGTCATGACATCCCAGGCATCGGCTACTGCTACAATCCTGGCTCCCAACGGGATAGTATTGCCCATCTTTCCTTCCGGATAACCGCCACCATTGTATCGCTCATGATGATAGAGAATGGTGGGGATCAAGTCACGTAACGATTCGATATTTTGCACGATCGATACGCCCAGAATGGGATGCATGGCTATCGTATCAAATTCTTTTGGTGTTAAGCGCGAAGGCTTGTTTAAAAGGCTTTCCGAAATGCCAATTTTACCCACGTCATGTAAAAGGGCACCATAACTAATCTTTTCCACTTCTTTGTCACCCATCCCCAATTCCCGGGCAATAATGGCGGAGTACGCCATAACTTTGTTTGAATGCCCATGGGTATAGTGATCCTTGGCATCGACCGCGGCGGCTAATGCTTTTACTGCATTAATATAATCCCGCCGGATGCTGGCATATAGTTCCACATTTTCAATGGCTATGGCGGCTTGTGAAGCCAAGGCTCCCAACAAGGCCAAGTCATCCTTAGTAAAATGCTTACCGCCCTGACGATCGTTCAAACAAATAACACCGAAAACTTTTTTGCGGATATTTAACGGACAAGCAATAAGATCCTTACCCGCATAGGCCTCATCATTTTCCCGGTCAAAATAAGAACTGTTCTCCACTGATCGAATCAAGAGTGGTTTGACATTTTGATAAACCCAGCCGGCTATTCCGCTTGCGGTGCTGGCCGTAATAGGAGATGTGGAGTTGTTATTCAGTCCAATAGACGCACGCACCACCAATTCATCATTGAGTTTTTCGTATATCAACAACGATCCGCGTTTGGCCTTCATCACTTGCATGGCTCTTTCCAAAACTGTTTCAAAAAGTTTGCGTAGGTTGTAAACAGTGCCGATATTTTTATTGACGTCAAAAAGTAATTCCAAACCTTCGGCTTTATGCTGCATTTCCTGGTATATTTCGATATTCTGCAGTACCTCGGCCGTCTGGGCTGCAAGAATGGACATGAGTTCAAGATCGGTATCGGTATAAGCTTCTGGCACATCCTTTTCCACCGAGAGTACGCCGATCGGTTTGTTTTTAAGGACAATGGGTACACATAGTTTACTCCGGCCCAAGGGGGCCAAAAGCGGTTTATAACCCGTGACGGAGAGGTCTCTAAAAAATATTTTCTTGCTGTTCTGAAGTACTTCCCCCTCGACGCCATCGTTGAGTTTGGGATGGATGGTTCTGATTAGTTTAGGGCTCATGCCACGGGCAACGCGAATGCGCAATTTATTTGTAGTCTCATCCGTCAGCATCAAGCATCCGGCAGTGCCTTGCAGCAAGGACATGGCCGTATCAATCACCAAGTTTAACAGCCGCCTGGGGTTGTTGGTGGTGCTCATCGCCGAATAAATTTCCTGGAAGGCCATCAAGGCTAAATTTTTCTTCATGATAGTGATGGTCACGTCCTGAAGACGCTCTGTCGACATGGCAATATTTTGTTTTAATTTCTCGTTTTCTCTTTCCAGCGTGTCAGCGACCGAAATCTTCTCCAAGGTTGTTTTTTCATGGTGTCTGAGGGTGCGCTGGTTTGACCCAATCAAGAAAGTACCGATTAGTCCAAGACCTGCCAGTAGGAATAGTTTATCAAACAGTTGATACCAGTTGATTTGACCCGAGGAAATCCCGGTTAAAACAAGCGCTGCCGTTACGGCTCCGACTGTGGCAATCAAGATTTGAAGGCGTTGAAATTTAATGGTTCTTAATACAATCGTGAGGGGAAATAATAAAAAAAAGGCGCTCTTGAAAACGCCACCTGTGTAATAAACCAACACACTGATCAAACAGAGGTCGACGAGGATCTCAACAAAGGAAAAAAGGCGGGAAAATATTTTGTGATGAATTAGCAAAGCAAGCAAAAAATTGTAGGCCATGCTTAATCCAAAAACCGTCACCAAGGGCCAATAGCGCAAGGAAGAGCTAGGGTGATTAAACGCAACCATTACCCCTAAAAGGCTGGCCAAGGACCACCATCGCCAATTAATATCCTGTCGTGCTTGAGAAAGCACCATTTCATGAGCCGTCATTCCCACTCACCTTGGCCAAAATAAACATCTTTTGCTTTACATTCTACTATATTATTATTATCGCAAATATGCGGCCAAAGTCAAGGAACATGGTTAAATTGATACATTATTGTATTTTTCCCTCACGATAATCCTCTCACCGGGCATTATTTCCCAAATAGAGGCAAGTGCTTCGTGCTTCAGAGTCAATTCCACATAACCATAACAATTAACAATAAATCCCGGCTGTTTTGGGGGCATGGCATGATAATTTTTATAGAAGCGTGTAATCACTTGTTTACCCCACACGACCTCGGGGTTTTTAAACTTAATTAACATAACCGCGGGAATATTGGTTTCCACATTACCAAACCGGTCAATGACCATGGCTTGGCCTTTAACTTCTTTTTTCCGACCTTGCCATGCCGGTTTGGCTTGGGATAAGGTTGTGAAACAAGATACCGGTTGCGCTAGCGTTTCCGGCTTTCGACCGAACGCCAGGCGCCCAGCGGCGGGTGCAAGAATATCGCGGGCTTGGAAAAAGTCATTTTTAGTTTTCCTCTTCAAAGCCAGCACTTGTATTCGTTTTTTTTTAAAAAACGGCGTTAAAACACCATTATCAGGAGCCACAAACAATTGGCCTCGATATTTGACAATAATACCTCTCTTGGCATCACCTACAGCGCAAAGATGAATACTCCCTTCAGGAAAGGACCTATGCACTTTATTTAGGGTATGTCCGGCCAACAGGCAATCATAGGGCTTGATTTCATGAGTGATGTCCACCATGGCCGCAGATGGACAATGGCTATAAATCACACCTTTTACTTCCCCAACGTATGGATCTCGTACCCCGAAATCAGTGGTAAGCGTGATTAGAGGCATCGACCACCGTCACAATTCCGGCACAGACAACCGCGGTGCCATTTTCCAAAGTGATTCCAAATCATAGTAATGACGGTCACTATCTTTAAAAATATGGACTATAACATCATCCAGGTCCAATAATACCCATGTCCAGTTGCCCATCCCTTCTTGGCGATATATTTTAATAGACTCTTCCCGGCACAACCGTTCCATTTCCTGAGTAATGGCTCTAACTTGAATTTCAGTTTTACCGGAAGCAATAACAAAATAATCGGCCAGACTTGACAAGGTTGAGATATCGATGATGACAGGGTTAATGCCCTTTTTTTCCATGATGGCATAAACCATCAACAAGGCTTTTTGTTTGGAAGAAATTTCCTTTTTTATTTTCAACAATTTGGTTCTCCCCTAAGGTTTATTTCTCATCTTACGTACTTGGACTGTGCTTATTGTGCTTGGTCAGGCAACTCATAGCCTGCATCAAATTCGTTTTCATCCAATTTATCCAAGGCTTCTTCACCAATCGCTTCTTCCTCAGTCACCTCAGGTGCCGAGGTCACAGCTGGTTGGGCGGACCGCTTGCTTTTTTTGTTGATCGTCGGTGGTGCGACCACGGCGTTGGTTGAAAGCGGCGGCAGTTTTTCATTATTTAATATTTCTCTGGCCTGCTCCAACGCTTGCAGGTCAGTGGCGACTAAGGTCACCTCCAGGAATTGATTTTTACGACGATTGGAGGCAGAATTGTTTTTTACGCTTGGCCGGGCATATCCGTAAGTTGCCGTCATCAGCCGGGCTGGATCCACACCAGCCTCCTGTTGCAGCCAATCGGCCACGACGGCCCCTTGCAAAGCTCCCAGCCAGCGATGGGAACGAGCCCATGTACTCCAAGGGGGCATAATTTTCCCGGTATTCGTATAGGTGGTGATTTGTACTTGTTCATCGGGAAATTTACTAAATATACCAACCATTTTTAATAGAATTTTTTTACCCTCTTCGGACAGCACTGTGTTTTTTCCGTCAAATAGGGTACTTTCATACAATTTTACCACCGGTTGTCCTTTTCTTAAAAAAAGCTCCACTTCCCCTTTTTCAACGTTAGACATAAGACTTTGTTCCAATGATTGCAAGGCCTCTTTCACAGCCTGGTCGTTTTGTTCCAGCACCGCATCTTGACTCGAGCCGTTTTTAATTTTTTCAACTTCTTCCGTCAGACGGTCATTGGTGGTTTTCAAATTTTGGTTGGCATTCTTCAATGTCTCATAATCCAAACCGGTTCTCACCAATCCCGTTTGCAAGGCCACAATAAAGATGACCGCACATATAAAAATCGTGATGGTTTCCCTCATAATTGATCTTCCTCCAGTTTTTAACTTAAAGTGATCACATGATCAGCCGCTGCATTATATTCATCACGACAGGTAAAAATAATAATCTGCCGCTGGCGGGCTATTTTTCTCAAACTTTGTAATGCCGCCTGAAAGCGCTGTTTATCAAAAGCACTTAATGGTTCATCCAATAGTAACGGGGGTTTTCGACCGCCGGTTAATATTTCCGACAAAGCCAAACGAAGACTCAAATATAGTTGATCAAAAGTTCCTTGCGAGAGCACCTCCGGCGCTTCCCAGCGGTCGGTTTCCTTCATATGAACTTGGCTGGTCAAATCCTCATCGCTAATGGCAATTTGCTCGTATTTTCCTTCTGTAAACAAGCCCATGAGTTCCCCGGCGCGATGTTCCAAAACCAGGCGGGCCGGATTCATGGTGTCGCGGCGGGCTTTCTCAAGATAAGTCAAAGTTATTTGACATACTTGTTCCCGCTCCTGTAAATAAGCAATACGATTATTCAACCTTTCCAAGGATTCTTCCATCTCGCTCAGTTTTTCTTGATGGGATGATTCATGATTGAGGAGGGCTTCCAAATGAGCAAGCCGATCGTGCAATTGAGATTTTTGTGTTTCCAATTGAGCCAACCGGCGCTTTTGTGCCATCAATTTTTCCGGTTCCAGCACCAACCCCGTCAAGCCAGGATCGTGCAGTTCGTCATTCGTCAACCGTAGCTCGCGACGCACACTTTCCCACCGCTTTTCATCTACTCCCGGTGTTTTAGCCAATTGTTCTTTCAAGGTTTCAAATTTCGTCTTGAGACTTTGTGCATTCTGCCAGCGCGTTCTAAGATCTCCCTGTTTCACCGGCCCCACTTGCATTTCCCATTGATGAATAAATTTTTCCAGTTTCTCTTTTTCCTCTCGCAACGCCGTTTGTTCTTCCATGACTTTCCTAAAGTTTTGGCATTGCTGCTTATATTGGGTTTCTGTTCTTACCAGCAACCAAACACCTATCGCCGCCATAATCAACCCTATCGGCCAATTCCAGAACAACAAGCCCAACCCGGCCAGAATAGTCATCAGGCTCGTCCCTCTATATAGTCTTGGACGTTGCGGAGACAAAGGCAAAGCCGGTTGGGTGGAGTCCTCCAACACATGTAGCCGGGCTTGTGCTTCAAGCAATTGGTCTAGTTGGCCTGCGGCCAGGCCAAGCAAGGGCTCCTGATCCACTTGTTGACTCAACGTCTCATAGGTTTGTTCCAGCTCACGTCGCTGTTGCGATCTTTGTTCATAGTCGCGTTCCTGAACCGTCAACTCTTCTTGTCGCTGACGAAGGTTGGCCAAGCGCTGATTGACATCAACCAAGTGCTGCAGATTTTCTCGTTCACTTTCATTGCCTGACCATTCACTTTCCAGCTTGAACCGTTCTTGCAAATGACCGCTTCTGACCGTCAGAGCTTTCTTTTGCTCCTGCAAGGCCGCCAAGAGACTGATTTTTCGATCTTGCGCGGCTTTCAAAGCACCCGGTATTTTAGCTTGACTTTTCAATCCTTTTTGCAATTCCTTAAGTGCTTCACTGATCTTCCTAATAGCACTCACCACATCCTGGCCCGATTCGGTGCCGCTCATCAGCCCGGATATTCTTTGAGCCACCTGTTTACGATTAGCACCATTACCCAGATTGTCCAAAGATCGAATATCCAAAGAAGAAGTGAGATTGAAAAATTCCACGGTGTCCAGCCCAATAGTATCATGCACTTTCTGTTGCATACTCTTAGGAATTTTAAAACGCTCCCGATCACATTCCAACAGCATTTTCTTGTCCTCGAAATTTTTCTCCAATCGGCAGGGCCGGCCGGCCTGATCAAGGTACCCTAGCACCAGTTGGAACAACCCCGGCACCTGCCAGGATTGGTACCGTTTCAAGCTTTCTTTGGAACTTAATGGATTTTCAAAGAGCGCCACCGTAATCGCTGCGCGTATGGTACTCTTCCCTGCTTCATTCGGCCCGCTGATTACATTCAACCCCGGTTTGAACAAGATTTTTTTGTGGCGAAAACGTTTGAAATTTTCCATCTCCAATTCTGTCAGGACCATGGCGCCACGTCCTTGCCGGTCAATAACTGCACACCCATTTGCATGGCTTCTTCCAGGAGCTTGCGACGATGTTCATCAGCTTGGATCATATCTTGCTGAATCTGGCGGACAAAAGTTCCAATCACCGTTTTCTCATGAAAACGCTTCAGTTCTTCTTCACCAAGCCTGGGATGAGTTCGGTTTTTAAGACTGATATGAAAAAAAAGAGGTTCCAGTTTCTCTAGTAAGTCACGGTCCTGCACGGCTTCTTCCGGATTCACCTGACCGGTCAAAATCAATTCCAGCACCCTATCAGAATCCGCTTCCAGGGCCACTTCCTTGATTAGCTCATCAGAGGTCTGGGCACTCCAATCGATCGTCACCGTTTTTTTCTGCCGTTTTCCCACCTCTTGAGGCACCACTTCAATTTTCCCTGATCCATCCAACTGCACCAGTAATACTTGACCCCGGTCTTTTTCATCGAGGGCTACCATTTCGGGCGATCCGGGATACCAGCAGCTGGTATTTCCGCGGGAAGCATCCATTTTATTATGCCAATGACCAAGCGCCAAATAGTGCATTTGGCTGTTTTCAATGTCAGTTTTGGTAATCACCGCTTCTTGTCCGCGATGGTATTGTAGTTCCAAAGCCGCATGCAGTATGCCTACGTGCCAGCGCGCCTTTTGCTTTTCCAACTCAGCCAAAACGCGGCCGGGATCAAGTGGATAATCCGCTTGTTCCTGGGAAACCCCGTAAATACAAATATCTTTAAGGGGGTGCCGCCACCACGGCCTGGTTTTTTCCAAAAGGATCAGGGTTTGTGGCATGTCCTGGCAAAGTTCTTTCAGGACCGATTCTTGATTCAGGCAGTCGTGAGTACCACCTATAATCAACGTAGGGATGTGATGCTCAGCCAAAAGTTGCATGCCCTGCCGGAAACAGTCCAGAGATTCGGGCGAGGGTTTGTTGGAATCAAAAGTATCACCGGCCAACAATAAGGCATCCACTTTTTTCTGCACAGCCAAGTTGATAACTACACCAAAGGTGGTTCGGATTTGATCTCGCTGCTCTTTGCCTTTTCCCCCCAAGCCTAAGAACTTAGCGCCCAGGTGAACATCGGCGGTATGTAAAAGGGTAATATTGTCGTTTAAACTCATTTCAAAAAATCCTTGGAGTCAATCATTAGGGTAACAGGACCATCATTTACTAAAGTGACCTGCATGCTTGCCTTGAATATACCTTGTTCCACTTTATTCCAACGCGCTTTTAAACCGGTTATAAACCGTCCAAACATAGCCTCTCCCCTTGCAGGTTCCGCCGCCTGGGTAAAGTCAGGACGCCGGCCCTTACGGCAGGAAGCCATCAGCGTAAACTGAGGCACGACTAAAATATCCAACTGTTTATCGACAAGAGAAAAATTCATCCGGCCTGTTTGGTCTTCGAAAACCCTCAGATGCAACAATTTGTCAATGAGTAGGTCGCAGTCTTGGGCTCCGTCTTCACGACCCACGCCCAGGAAAACCAACAGCCCTTGATCTATAGCGGCAACCAACCGGCCATGCACTTCCACTTTAGCCGATAAAACGCGTTGAACCAAGACTTTCATCGCCTTATCCTTCAATCATTTGATCAATTCAATTTGGCCGCACCAGCCGGTTATCCCGGACTTATTAGAAAGATGCCATCACCTGGCCTATCCAGTTCCTGTTGCGAAAACAGATCTTTTCGATCTTAATATAATATGCCTCTCCTCTGGTGAGATACTCTTGCAGCGGGCATCCCACGGGGATGGAGGTGAAGGATTATCTTTAAAACCTAAGTCTTATGCTCCCTTTCCCCAATTCCCGGGAAATGGGAGAAGGAAATCGCCCTTTCCGCAACAAGAATAACCTAAACAATAATGATCCTTTTTTTTGAAATTAGCGTTTGTGTAAATGAAGTTGTTGGATAAGGAATCATAACCTGCAGGGCTTTGGGATGTTGGGCAGGTCAAAGGGCTGGTTCCATCAAGCATTAGGTTTGTTTATTATAGCGGTTTTTTTCTTCGTATTTTTGAAACACTTTCTTGATACGGGTGACCAAGTCATTAGGATCAAAAGGTTTGATGATGTAATCGTCAGCACCCAGCGCAAATCCGCGGGCAATATCGGTAGCTTCCGTTTTGGCAGATACGAACACCACCGGCAGATCAATGGCAGGTTCGCTCTTGATAGCCCGGCATACCTCAAACCCATCCATACCCGGCATCATGATATCGAGCAACATCAAGTCAATATTATATTTAGTGATCTTGGCAATACCTTCGGGGCCGTTGGCTGCACCATAAAACTCATAATTCTCGGCTTCCAGAATAAATTTCACGGCATTTCTAAGATCTTCTTCATCCTCAATGAAAATAATTTTTTTCTTCATACGATTACTGCCCCCGTGTCATTACTGCCCAAAAGCTTGAATGGCAATGCCCACTGCTCCATAAACGCCTGCCCGATCCGCCAGCGTTGCTTTGACAATCTTGGTACAACGGTAAAGTTCCTTAAACGCTCGTTTTTTTGCTTCCTGTCTTATCACTTTTAACAGCAGCTCTCCGGCTACGGACACCCCGCCACCAATTATTATCAATTCGGGGTTAAGAAGATTAATCATATTGGCCACGGCAATGCCCAAATACTCACCGGTTTTTTCCACCACTTCCTTGGCCAATTTATCGCCTTTGCGCGCTCCGAGAAAAACAAGTTTGGCCGTAATATCGGAAAGCCGTCCATCGCACATCCGCAATAAAATGGATTTTCGGCCGGCCTTGATCAGTTCTTGAGCGCGCCGGGCAATCCCCGTGCCTGAAACCAGGGTTTCCAGGCAACCGTGATTACCACAAGCGCATTGTGGTCCATCCACCATGATCGTCGTATGTCCCAGTTCTCCTGCCCCGTCGCAACTGCCGTGTACCAGCTGGCCTCCAATAATAATGCCGCCACCCACACCGGTGCCCAAGGTATACACCACCACATCCTGTTTGCCGTTGCCGGCACCCAGCCATTTCTCACCATAAGCCGCTGCATTGGCATCATTATCAATTACGACTTTCAAGGCCAAAGCATCTTCCAACTCCTTTTTCAGAGGAACATTCCGCCATCCCGGCAGGTTGGGTGAATATTTGACCACGCCGCGGGAAACATCCAATACCCCCGGCACACCCATGCCCATGCCTTTAACCTCTTTTTTGGAAACCCCGGCATCATGTTGGATTTTATTGGCCAAACCTACGATTCGTTCGATTACTCTTTTTTTCCCACTTTGGGCCAACGTAGCCGTTTTTTCAAAACGGATAATGGTTCCACTGGCATCCATCAACGCTGCACTTATGTTGCTGCCACCCAAATCAATGCCAAGATAGATTTTTTTCACTATGCTATCCCCTTGTGCGAGTGATGATTATGAGATTGCGAAAAGAGCCTTGCACTTACCTCGGCGTTAGAGAGAATCTGCCCGTCCGTTCACGGCTGTTCATCTTGATTCAGACCGCAAGGTGGAACACATTTTACGTGGTCTCCCGCAGGTGTTCAAGTGATTTATAACCAATCAAGCACGGCCGTTTGTTGGCCTATGAACTCGTTCAGTTTGGTCCGTGCAAAACCATGTTGCTGCCATTGTTTGAATTCATTGAGATAAATAAACAGGCCTACCGTTTTTCGGCCGAATCGTTTGACCACGGCTTGGCGCCATTCCGCAAAATCCTGCAAGGTTTGTTTACTGGCCAGTTCCGGTTCCTCCTGCCAAAGCCATTGCAGGGTGGCCAGAAAATCAAGACTCCCTTCGGACACGCCCGCCAGCATGCCCGTCCAGATTTCTTCACCTGTTAAAATGCCCAAAAGCATGGTAAGGGGCTCTTTTACACTACCATAAAGTGGTGCCAGTCTGGCCAACGGCAGACCCATGAGGGTAAGTTCCTTCCCCGCCAAGTCTGGTTCCAGGGCTTGCAGAACAGGCCAAAGTCCGGCTTGGGTAACGATCCCTGCTCTGGTGATATGTTGATTTAAAACCGCTTTGTGTTTTTGTAACAAATCATCACTGATGGCTTCCAGGGCATCGAGACCGTTACCCAGCGGCATCAGGGCCTGTAAGCGCTCACTAAAGGACGGATCAGGATCAAGCAGCTTAAAACCAGGATTTAGCATGGAATCAGCTCCCATAATTTAACGCTCTCTGCGGCCAAGGTCACCAGGATTTCATTGTTGCCGCCAAGAAATTTATTGTTATCCCAAAAATCCTTGAGCACAAATTTACCAGGACGCTGTACGGTGACTTCAAGGTCCTCTGACAGAGGATTATGAACACTAATGAAAAGACGATTTTTCAATTTATGATATTGTAATTCCACTGCCTCATTTTCAATAATGACGCTGCGTTGCAACCCAATTTGCTGAAATAGCCGTAAAAGCTTGTTTTCATCCACAGTTTCCAGGTAATGGGCTTGCCCTTGTTTGACCGTTTTTTTCTTTTTCGAAGTGCTTCTTTTAGGCTTAAGGGTAACCAGTTCTTGCAGGGGGATAAATTGACTTTCATCTTTGGCCGCCGGCAAGGAACCCAATAAAATAACTTCGTGACCATTCTTAACCAGTTGATTTATCAGCTGTTGGATATTTTCCGAAAGGCCTTCCCAACATGGCACCACCACCACTTGATTCTTGCCCAGACGGCCTTGGGGCAGAGCCCCGGTGGCGGCCAAAATAGGATAGTGATGGGATTTAAAAAAAGTGGTCAAGTCCTGCATTAGCTGTGCATAAGCAGCCGTGGCAGGATCCACGGGTAGGGGTGATTCTTGATCATGACCGGCACTGGTCGATTGCGCATGGTAATGACAGACCAACGCCCTTTCCATCTCCGAATCGGTTAAAAGAATCAGGTCCGCGTGCAGCTGGCTGTCCATAAAGCCCTCCCCCGACAACTGATCACGCAGAATTTGCCAAAAGCCATGATGATAGCGGTTAGGTTTTCCTTCCCGGTTCACCAAAAATCCTGGATAGGGTCCACTGCCGGCGGGATTCAGCCCATCCCAACCTCGAACACCTGCGGCCAGGGCCTGCATAAGCCTATAGTCTTGTTGTTCTTTGGCTTCGTCATTTTGACCAAGAAGCAGGTTGAATAAGGTGCCGAACCGTGTCTGCGCCGCGCAAGCTTTGAGGGTTTCCATCAAAGAGGCGGGACCTTCCGTCAGATCAGGCATAACATAATCAAAACAGCGTGTTTTTTCCAGCTCCGTCAAATTATTGGGGGAGGTGCTGACCGGTAGAGCGGCCAGTACCATCGGGATTTGATTAAAACTCAAGGGTTGAAAGAGGGCATGGATCATTTCCGCAGCGCGGACAAAATAGTTCTCCCTAAATTGCATCCAATCCATGCTGGCTTGATCAACATTCTGTGCGCTGCCTACCCATTTCACAGGCGGCTCCACTTCCTTGAATCCGGCAAAATCGGTATAACAGCATTTGTTGAGAAGACTGATGCGTCCGTATTTTTTCTTTAAAAAGGAGTGATAAAGACTGATGACATCAGGATGATAATCCCCGTCATAAGGCCCCAAGGCATTATCCCAACCCGGTGCCTGGGTAAGACCCAAACCAATAATAGGCCCATCAGGATGAACAAAGGGTTTAAGCACAGGTTCCAGGGCTTGAACAAAAGGGGCGAGTAGGTCTTTTAAACGGGGATGAACCAAACTGGGCAGACTAAATATTTCCTGCCCATGGCCAATACTGGACCATACCATGCCTTGTTGGGGATCACGTGCCAGACCGTGTTCCTCCTGCCAGATTTCCTCGGGGTAACCAGCTCCGCCACAGCCCGGAATTTGGCGGGGGCCAACCCAACAAAACAACTTCAAGCCAGAGTCATGAACTTCCCGTAAAAATTCTTGTAAATCCAGGCGAGGATGGCCGGCGCCGAAAGCATACTGCCCGGGTCCGGTTTGATGAATGCGGGGTAAAATGGCCGTAGAAACCACGGCATGACCGGCGTGTTTGTAAGCACGCAACACGCTGCGCCATGAGGATCGTTCAATGTCCCAGTAGTTGATCTGCCCCCAAATCCAAGGCAGCTTCTGGCCGTTGATTTCCCAACCGGTAGGACGTAATTTGACGGTCATTATGGTTTAGTCATTCCCTTCGGGCTGACGGCCATCATCTGATTATCACCCAACTTCTGAGTTTCAGCCAAAGCAAACTCTGTCGTGGCCAACAATTCTTCGGTGCTGTTCACTTCATCAGTGGCATAAGCACTGGCACCTAGGGAAATGGTCACTGTAAAATCAGGCATGTTGCGAATAAAGCGTGTTTCTTCCACAATTTTTTTCAATCGACCGGCCACAGTTTCCGCCCCACCCAGATCGGTCTGAGGCAGAATGAGTAGAAATTCGGGTCCGTCCAGACGAGCAATGATATCCACCACGCGATTGGAATTTTTCATAATTAAGGCAATCTGCTGAAGAATCTGATTGGTCTGCAGTTCTCCCAATTGATCATTGACAGGCTTGAATTTATTGATGGCGACTTTCAGGCAGGCAATGGGATAATGATAACGTTTGGCCCGCTCTATTTCCTCACGAAATCGTTCCATTAAATAACGCTTGTTGTAGAGTGAAGTCAACGGATCCGTCATAGAAAGTTCCGCCAGACGGTTGTTAACGTCCCGCAAATGATCGTGCTCACCTTTAATGCGCAAGGCCGCTTCCACCCGGGCGATTAATTCATCCAGGTCAAAAGGTTTGGTAATGTAGTCATGGCCACCCATGCGCAGGCCCACCACCTTGCTGTCCGTTTCCCCTTTGACTGTGAGAAAAATTACAGGGATATGTTGAACAGCCGCGTTCTCTTTGAGAGCTTTTAGAACCTCGTATCCGTTCAAGCGCGGCATCATGACATCAAGTAAGATTAAATCAGGAATGATCTCCTGAGCTTTGTTTAAAGCTTCCTCGCCGTCCTTGGCCCAGTCGGTGATATACCCTTTGGCTTCCAGGATGATCTTAACCAACTCGGCAATATTGGCATCATCTTCCGCAATTAAAATGTTTTCGGCCATCATGACCTCCGTTGTTTTTTGTTTATCCCCTGCCAGCCAATGGAAACCATTCCACGCGGGGGCTATCTTTGATTTTGGTTGGGGGGAAACAGATGGTTGACGATCAGCCTATAAGCCTATTTTTATTTCATAAATCGCAAATTGAGAACCGCAAAAACAAAATGCAGCTGATTTTTCAATTCTCAATTTGTGTTGCTGGGCTAATTCGGCTTTGCCGAATTAGCATGGTGCGAGGAGCGGGACTTGAACCCGCACGGATTAACCATACGCCCCTCAAACGTACGTGTCTGCCAATTCCACCATCCTCGCCCAAGGTTGGCCTATAGCAGGGAACTATACCTTATCGAGTGGTTAATGTCAAGGCAATCAATATCATTAAAAGCCTTATATTAAACGCTTATTTCCGCATAGCCCTCATGCCGTTTATGGATTTATCGGGTTGGAGTAAAAAAAATATCAGGCTTGAGGAAGAATGACCAAATGATTTTTACCCTCGGTTTTAGCCTGCCGCAACATCTCCTCTGCCGTGGATAAAAGGTAGTCCAGTTTGCCCTCGGTGTCACTGTTTAACGCCACGCCACCGAGGGATACGGTGACTTGAAACTGGGGATCGGCCGTGACCAGGCGTGCTCTTTGGATCTTTTCCCGAAGCCGCTCACCAAACACTTTTAAACCACCCTGATCTGTCTGGGTAAGGCAAGCCACAAAGCGGTCCGTGCTTAAGCGGCCGATAACATCCACGACCCGGTTGCTGTATTTTAACAAAACCGCCAATTGCTGCAGCATTTGGTTGGCCGGCAGTTCGCCGAATTTATTTTTTACCACCTGATAATCATCCACATCTATCATCAGGCAGGCAATGGGATAGTTATACTGTTTGGCCCGACCGAGTTCTTCTTGCATACGCTCTTTAAAATAGTGTTTGTTGTATAACCCAGTTAGCGGGTCGGCTAAAAGTATGTCCTTGGCACGGCGATCCCGTTTTCTAAACGGCCCCACCACGTTTTTGAGCCGCAATGCGGCTTCTACGCGTGCAATCAGTTCGTAAATGTCAAAAGGCTTGGTAATATAATCGTGGCTCCCCATTTTCAGCCCTGTGACCTTGTCTTCCATCGTGCCTTTGGCGGTTAAAAAAATGGCGGGGATATCCTTGAGTTCAGGGTCTTCCTTGAGCAGATGCATGACTTCATAACCATTAAGCTTGGGCATCATGATATCAAGCAGAATCAGATCGGGTTTTGTTTTTTTGGCCACAGCCATGGCCTCTTCCCCGTCTTTAGCCCAACAAATTTCATATTGTTTGGTTTCCAGAATAATTTTCAGTAGTTCCACAATTTGCGGATCATCTTCGGCAATTAAAATCACTTCCGCCATAATGCCTATCACCTCGTCTTGACCTGTTGGTTAGTATCGGTATCTTCGGGCTTATATTGATAATTCCTTCCATTTTATACAAGCCACCTGATGGTGCTCCCCGGCCATCAACAAGTCATTCTCATAATCCAAACACCTCTGGTCGCCAAAAGGACAGCGGCTGTAGAATCGGCAGCCAGGACGGGGATTAACCGGCGAAGGCAGATCCCCCATCAACACCGCCCGTTTCCGGCCCCGTCCTGGTTTTAACCGTGGTAAAGCTTTAAGCAAGGCTTGGGTATAGGGATGACGGGGTTTGTCAAATAAAGATCTTACCGGTGCCAGTTCCATCATGCGTCCCAGGTACATGACGCCTACTTCATCGGCCAAATGACTGACCACACGTAAATCATGGGAAATAAAGATCATGCTCAAGCCCGATTCCCGTTGTAACGCCAGTAATAAATTCAATATCTGAGCCTGAATAGAAACATCCAAAGAGGAGACCGGTTCATCAGCCACCAGCAAAATCGGCTCCAACGCCAGGGCCCGGGCAATGCCAATGCGTTGACGTTGGCCCCCGGACAGCTGATGGGGGTAGCGTCCCAATACTTCCGTATCCAGTCCTACCCGGTTGAGCAGGACTTTCAGGGCTTGGCTATCCGCAGAGGACCGTTTTTTTATTAGAGCCTCCCTCAAGGTTTCGGCTACAGAGAAACGGGGATTGAGACTGCCCAGAGGATCCTGGAATACCGGCTGAAATTGTGTGCGCAAGTTGCGCAAGGCGCGTCCGCGAAGATGATGAATCGGCTGCCCATTAAAATAAATCGCCCCCCGGCTAGGGGTCTCCAACCGGCATAGGAGACGGCCCAGGGTGGTTTTGCCGCAACCGGATTCCCCCACCAGACCCAAACAAGTACCTTTAGCCAGAATTAGATCTATTTGATCCACAGCTACCAACCGGTCACTGCTGCCCAGCCAGCCTTTATTTTTAACCGGAAAATCTTTACCCAGTCCTCTAATTTGAAGAAGGGGTTCGTTCATAATACTGACTCCACATTCCAGCAAGCCACCAATTGTGACCCTTGCGGTTCTAAAACCGGCTCCTGAATACGACAGCGGGCGATGGCCCTGGGACAGCGCGGGTGAAAGGGGCATCCCGTTGGCAGCCTCAAGGGGCTGGGTGGCAAGCCGGCAATGGTGCTCAGCGGTTGCTTGTAATCACCGCCCTTGGGAATGGAACGAAGCAGTCCATTAGTATAGGGATGACGAGGCGAGTGCAGCACCTCTGTAAGGGTTCCCTTTTCCACGAATTGTCCGGCATACATAATGGCTATATCATCCGCCACCTCAGCCACGATACCCATGTCGTGAGTGATTAAAATGATAGCCGACCCTGTTTGGACTTGAACATTTTCGATCAGATCAAGCAGCTGTGATTGCACGGTAACATCCAAGGCCGTGGTGGGCTCATCCATGATTACACAGGCCGGTTCACAGGCCAGGGCCATGGCAATCAGGACCCGCTGCTTCATGCCTCCCGACAATTGATGGGGATAGTCGTCCATCCGCTTGCGAGGATCAGGGAGCTCCACCTGCTTTAGCCGTTCCACTGCCACCACCTCGGCTTGGCTGCGGGTCAGGTGCTGGTGCTGAATAATAGTTTCCACCATCTGTCGGCCAATGGTCATAACCGGATTGAGGCTGGTGGAAGGATCCTGGAACACGATAGAAAGAGCGGCGCCGCGTATTTTTTCATAATCCGGTTCCTTCAGGCCGCTGATTACCCTTTGTTGCAACCGGATTTCCCCTTGAACCCGGCCCGGCTCGGGCACCAAGCTCATCAAAGCCAGCGCCGTCATGGTTTTGCCTGAGCCCGACTCTCCCACGATGCCCAGGGTCTTGCCCGGCAGCAGAGCGAAGTCAAGACCACGTACTATCCTCAGGGAAGATCCCGAACCCTGGGGAAACAAAACTTCCAGTTGTCGAACTTCCAAAACCGGTGCTTCAGCCAAGGTTCTCTCCCTCGGAAAGACGCGGGTCGAGAATATCACGCAGTCCGTCTCCCATCAGATTATAGCCCAACACCGTGATAAAAATGGCCAAGCCGGGCATCAGGGTCAACCACCAGGCTTGCGTGATATAATCCTTGCCGGCGGTGAGCATGTTGCCCCAGGAGGCCATGGGCGGCTGCACGCCCAATCCCAGAAAGCTAAGTCCGGATTCCAGCAGGATGGCGCCGGCAATGCCGAAGGTGGCGGACACAAAGACCGGCGCCAGGGCATTGGGCAGGATATGTTTAAAAATAATAGTGGAAGACTTCAGCCCCATGGCTTTGGCGGCCTGACTGTAGTCGCGTTCTTTCAAAGATAAAAATTCAGCCCGCACCAGCCGCGCCAACTCGGTCCAACTGGTGAGCCCGATGATCACCATGATATTAAACAAACTGGGGCCTACAAACACGATGAGCATCAGGATTAAAAACAAAGTAGGAATGCACAATACGATATCCACACCCCGCATAATGACCTGATCCACCCATCCACCAAAATAACCGGCCATGGCACCTAACACAATGCCAATGACCAAGGATATTCCCACGGCAACAAACCCCACGGACAAGGACACCCGGCCACCAAAAAGCATGCGGCTAAGTACATCGCGGCCGTATTCATCGGTGCCCAGCACATGTTGCCACGAGGGCGGCTTTAAACGCAGGTTCAGGTCCTGCTGGTCAGGTGGATAGGGAGACAATAATGGTGCCGCCAAGCTTGTCAGCAGAAGCAAGACGACAATCACAGCTCCGGTTATAGCCAGCGGTCGATTGCGTACTTTTTCCAAAAACTGCCCGGTTAATTGCATTGGCCGATGCACTCCCCCGTTCCCCAGGCTCACATCCACCTAGGGGATTAGTGATATACAGGTCGTTACAAAAAGATTAATGACCTCAATCGTTTTTGACTTGTTTTTTATCCCGTCCATGGTGCATAAAACCATAGTCTTTTTTTCAAACCTTGGGCACGCCGGCATGGTTTTAGGCGGAGTGCGGAAAGAACTCCCCCCGGATTCCGGCTAAGCGCATGCGGGCATGACGATTATCGCCAGATGTTATTTTCTAATAAAAGTTTCTTGGCAAGAGGACCTTTCTGCTACATCGCCGTATTTACAATCTAATGCGCGGATCAACCGCCGCATATAAAACATCGGCCATGATATTGCCCATCAGGGTCAGGACAGCGCCGATCACGCCAATGCCCATGATGGTGGGATAGTCAAAAGCCATGGCCGAATCATAGGCCAACCGTCCCATACCGGGCCAGGAAAAGATGGTCTCGAAAATAAAGCTGCCCCCGATCAGCCCGGGTAAGGATAATCCGATAATGGTGACAATCGGCAACAAGGCATTTTTCAGGGCATGCCGGTAATAAATCTTGTTCTTCGAGAGCCCCTTGGCCCGGGCTGTGCGGATATAATCCTGGCGCACCACTTCCAGCATATTGCTGCGCGTGTAACGCGATATGGAAGCCACACCACCGAATGCAGATATGAACACGGGCATGATCAGATGGCTGATATAATCCCCCACCTGCCCTATTGGCGACAGCAGATCATGATTGACCGAACGCATGCCCGATACGGGCAGCCAATCAAGCACCACCCCAAAAAGAAGCATGCACAACAGCGCCAGCCAAAAAGTGGGCACCGAATAACCTACAAAGGTGGTGACGGTAATCCATCTATCGCGAGCGCTGTTGTGATGCATGGCAGAATAGACACCCAGAGGAATAGCCAGTAAAAATATCATGATCAGCGATATACCGCTGAGCAACAAAGTAGCGGGGAGACGCTCACCGATTTTATCAATCACGGGCTGCTGGTCCAAAAAGGAACGGCCGAAATCCAGCCGCAACAAACGCCCCACCCACTGCAGATATTGGGTGCTCACCGGCTTATCCAGCCCGTAGAGCGTTTTCATTTGGGCGATGGAATCTGGGGACACATTCGGATTCATATCCATATGCACCGAACTGAACCCGCCGGGCGTGATATGAATAATGGCAAATGTGATAATAGTGATACCCAGCAATATTGGAATGGAGAGCACTAACCGTTTGAGGATAAATTTAAACATCCGTCTACTTTCCTATATCTTGAGATGCTGCATCCCGGGCATCTCCAATGCTTTCCGAATTCAAGTCCTAGACAAAGCGGTTGGTCAGGGTGCCAATTTGATCGCAATGCACGCTCACCTGGTCGCCACTGTGCACTTGCCCAATACCCGGAGGAGTACCGGTCAAGATGACGTCTCCGGGCATGAGGGTCATGATTCGGGAAACAAAGGATACGATGCTGGGAATATCAAAAACAAAATCACTGGTTTGGCCGGTTTGTTTGATTATGCCATTGACGCTGGTGGTAAAGGACAAGGTTTTCCAATCCAGGCCGGTGGCCAGGCAAGGGCCAAGCGGGCAAAAGCCGTCAAAGCCTTTGGCCCGGGTCCATTGGCCGTCGCGGGACTGTAGATCTCTGGCTGTAACATCATTGGCCAGGGTATAGCCGGCAATCATCGCTTCGGCCTCCTGCACCGTGAGATCCTTACCTCTGGTCCCTATCACAACAGCCAGTTCCCCTTCAAAATCAACCTGTCGGCTCATAGCCGGCAGGCGAATGTCGTCTTGTGGAGACGCTAAAGCACTGTTGGGTTTGAGGAAAATCAATGGTTCTTCGGGCAGAGCCATTCCCATTTCCAGGGCATGACTTTTATAATTCAATCCCACGGCAATGATCTTACCCGGCTCCACCGGTGCGCACAAACGTACGGCCTTCAAAGCGACCGTCGTCTGTTCTGCGTACCATTCCCCAAAAGGATGGCCGGAAAGAATGCGGTAATGTCCGCCTTCCAACAGGGCGTAGTATTTTCCGTGTTCATAATCGATACGATAGATATTAATTAGCCCGTCTCCTTGTGCATGGTGGTATCTGCATGCGATAAAAAGTCAAAAACAAGCCGATCCTTTGCCGGTTTATTTGGCGTATTTTTGATAGCCTTCCGGTACAAACCATTTGGTGAAATTGTAACCTATGCCGGCCGGGCCCGGATCAATGCCTAATATTCTGCGGTGCACGCAGGGCAGACTATCCGGCACATATAGAAAAACACAGGGCAGATCAGCAGCGATAAGAGCATGGACGCGATAATACATGCGTTTGCGTTTTTCCTTGTTATAGGTGACCCGGGCTTCTTCCAACAAACGATCTACCTCAGGATTCTTGTAGGATAAAAAGTTGAATTCATGCTCTTTGGTCTGAGAAGAATGAAAAATAGCGTAATTGTCAGGATCACGAGGCAGGGACCACCCCATCAACACCATATCGAATTTCCGTTTATTAATAAATTGATCCAAAAAGGTGCTCCAGGCAATGATACGGATATTAACTTTGATTCCAATTTCCTTCAACTGGGCTTGGATAATGGTGGCCGATTGTTCCCGGTTGCGGTTGCCCTGGTTGGTCTGGATGGTCAATTCCAGCGGCCGATTGTTTTTGTAAAGCATGCCGTCATTTTTATAGGTGTACCCCAGTTGCTGGGTCAGGATTTCTCTGGCCCGCAGCGGATCAAAAGGTTCCGGTTTGACTTCAGGATTGAAGGCCCAGGAATTGGGCGTAAACGGTCCGGTGGATTCCTGTCCCAGACCGTCGAGCACGCTTTTGACCAACGCTTTTTTATCAATAGCCATGTCAATGGCTTGCCGGAAACGCTTATCCTTAAAAATGTCTTTTCGTAAGTTAAAGCCCAAATAGGTGTACTGACTGGCAGGATAGCGATATTTGTTAAATCGTTTTTCGAAATTTTCGGTGCTGGCTTCTCCCGTATATTGATCCGGGGTCAGGCTCATCATATCCAGGCCCCCGTTTTGCAGCTCCAAAAATTCCACCGCTGAATCGGGAATGATGCGGAAAACCACCCGGTTCAGATAGGGCCGGCTATCGAAATATTCGGCATTGGCTTTTAGAACAACCGATTCCGCCCGGGTCCATTTAACGAACTTATAGGGACCGGAGCCAATAGGTTTGAAATTAAAATCATCGGCCGTATTAATATCCCGACCCTTAAGTAAATGTCTGGGTAGGATGGCCATGCCGCCAATACGCTCCAAGGAGGGTGCAAAAGGTTCGCGATAAGTCACCCGGAAAGTGTAATCATTGATCACTTCGGTCTTGGTGATGTTTTCAAAATTACTGCGGTAAGCCGTTTTAATTTTAGGATCAAGGAACGTGGCTATGGTAAACTGCACATCATTGGCCGTTAAGGGCGCGCCATCGTGGAATTTAACATTCTCTTTTAAGTAGAAGGTAATCACCTTGCCATCAGGAGATATTTTCCAACTCTTGGCCACATCCCCCACCAGATTAAGATCTTTGTCCATTTTCAGCAGCGAGCTGAACACCAGATCAATGACTTCAAAAGAGGCGGAATCAGAGGCCAATACCGGATTGAGGATAGCAGGATCGGCTATGGTGCCTTCTACAATGGCATCGCCGTAGGCCGGACTGTAATGGACCAAAGGATTGGGGATGCGATCTTCCTCTTTTTGCCGGCTGCAGCCGGCCAACATCATCAAGGCACACAAGCTCAGCACGCTCATTGAAAAACAGACTTTATTTTTTCCCACCTTAAGCCTCCTGCGTTGTTTTTCTTGTCTTTAACGTTTCAAGAAAATATTCTTTGATTTCCCCGGGGATCAGTTCCGAAATATCCCCGCCCAGTAAAGCCACTTCCTTGGCCAAGGACGAGCTGATGTAGGTATATTTTTCACCAGGCATCATATACACAATTTCAAAATCAGGATAGAGTTTCCGGTTCATTTGCGCCAATTGAAATTCGTACTCAAAATCAGCAATAGCTCGCAACCCGCGCACCACCACATGGGCGTGGGTGCTTTTAATGTATTCCACCAATAACCCCTCAAAAGATCCTATTTCAATGCGTTCCAGGCCTGCGGTGGCATTCCTGAGCATGTGCATTCGTTCCTCCACAGTAAAGAGGGCTTTTTTCTGGGTGCTGCCGGCCACCGCCACAATGACTTTGGAAAAGACTTCGCTGGAGCGCCTGATCAGATCCAGATGCCCTGTAGTGACAGGATCAAAGGTTCCCGGGTAAACCGCCAATGTGCGCATGCTCATCTCCTTGCTGTAATTTCAGCATTATAATGAACAACACCTTTTTTAACAATGGTTTGTTTTAGAAACTCAGAAATTGGGGATGACATTAGGAGCAGGAAAAAAGTTGGGAGGCAATAGGTTACCAAAATTTAAAAATAGAAAACCTTATTCCGGCTATTCCGGCTGCACTTGCGGCAGGGGCACCGGGCTTTGAAGGGATTCGGACTTGCTTTTTTCAAGACTATTTTTCTTTGCTCCTCTCCCCAACTTATTTGGGGGATACTCTTCGGGCACCATAGGAGGCAGGATGAGGGGTACTGCTCAATACTAAATTCAGTGATTTTCCACTTTATCACCTTGCTTTTCGAACAACAAATAACCATCATAGGAATAGATCAGCTTATAAGCCGGTGCCGTCAAAATGGCTGCAACCTTTTTTTCATAATCGGATTTATCAAGCGGCCAGTAGTTCCCTTTTTGGTCTAATGCAATATACCGGGCATTGTTGACTTCAGGGAAATTATAGATTTGATCGCGTTGAGAAAGATGGGGCACCAGATCGGACTGAGCGGAAACACTGGCGTGAGGCGGCACTTTCTCCAGCATTTTATAGGCTGCCAAACCATGTTGATCGGGTATCAACGGAATAAAATCCCTGACCTTAATATTCAGAATAATAAGACAGGCTAAAAAAGTCACGGCTGGTAAAAACCATTTTTTCTTATTTTCACTTGCCATTAATTTTTCCAGTTGCCGCATACCAAAAAGATAGGCTAAAAAAAGAAAAGGAATAATAGGCAAGGCATACTGCAAATCCATCCTTATGAACTCGTTATATTGGCCAAAAATAACGGCGGCAATAGGAACAAGACTTATCAGAAAGTACCCCGGGCTTAAAAGAGGTACGAATCCCAGGGTTGCAAACAATCTTAGTAAATAAACAAAACGGTCTGATTGAAACAAGAGTTTTATCAAATAGGGAAAACGAAACAGATAAGTTGCGGCTATTTCAGAAAAAGTATTTCCTAAATTCTTATACCTGGCAAGATTGTAACCTGCATGGCCGGGGGTGAAATGAGGCATAATGTATTTAAGAACACTAATTCCACAGATCACGGCCACAACCATTAGAATGGCATGTAAGGCTATTTCCTTTTTGTCCTTATCTCCCAACAACAGCATGATCGTGCGGATCAAGGAAAAACCGATTAAATAGAGGAAGGTATCTTCTTTACAGAATAAAAAAAGCAGACCGAATAAAAAAGAAAAGGCGTATTTCTTATTTAATATTGCCCAGAAAAAGGCAAAGAGAATAGGCACTTCAAAGGCCACTTCATGAAAATCGTACAGGTTGGCGTGGATCAAATAAGGGAAGCCAAAATAGGCCAAAACGGTGATTATTATTAAAGCCGGAGAATCGAGTTCTTTCTTGGCCAAATTCATCAAAATCCAACCACCTAGCGCCAAAAAAAAAGTTTGGGCAACTAATAAAACTACAGGGCTGGACCAGATCCAGTATAACGGCACCAACAGCATTAAAATCGGAGAAAAGTGTTCTCCCAGCATATTTTTGGACAAAATGCTGCTGAAGGGTGAGGCTAGTTTACTATATTTCCACACCACCTGATCGAATATGCCCAGATCATAACCATGTGTATTAATGGAAAAATGTCTTAATACAGCTAATAAGCTCACGATTAAAAAATATAATAGCGCTATTTTGCCCAGATGTTTATTCGCAGACACACTTAAATTGGTTACAATATCATTAATGGACTTTTCATTAAAAAAGAGGATGACATTAATGACAAGAAAGCCGGCCAAGGAATATTTAAGCAATAAAATGGTAAAATGGAGATGTATCGGCATAATTCCAGCAATGATAACCACGGGAAACAACAAAGCAAACGGCAGGTAAGCCAAAATGCCCCGGTTTTTTCCGGGTTTGCGATTAAGGAATATTTTTCGAAAACCAATATAAGATCCTGTTAATAAAACACTTACCAGGATAAAGGTTTTCAACATCCAAGCTAGCACATCAGATGGAAAATTAGGATTGATAAAAAACAACGCTGCTTTTTCTTCGAAAGTTTTGAGCGCAAGCAAATAAGTGATATTGATAATAGACATGCAGATCAGCAAAAATCTCATGCCATTATTATTTATGACAAAACTGGTGATTTTTCTTATGAAACTGTCATTTTTCGTAAGGTTGTCCAATCGCATCGGCTTAGTTACTTTATTTTCATAATCCAAACGATACTCATATTTTTGGGCCGGGTTTCACTTGCAATTCGTGACGGCGGATCACGAGCTCCTTTTAACCGCTGCCATAAATAACATCCCCCCGCCAGGAAATGCTGAAATTAAATTATTAAACCAATCCAATGCCGGGGGCAAGCGATTAGGAAAAAAATAATTCCGCGACAAAATCACTTCAAATCCGCAATTTTCTAAAATCATTTTAAGAGAAACATGGCTCATTAATACCTTATGACTTTTGTCTCTCACTCCTATCCATTTTTCACCTTTAATAAGCCGGCTTAAGCTGCAAACATTCGGTGTTGAAATCGCAATTAAGCCATTTGGAGGTAACAATTTATAAATATTCCTAAACAGCCCGTAATTATTTTCAATATGTTCAACCAATTCCCACATCGTAATTACTTGGTATTTCCCCGACGGAATATCTCCGGTGCCCATCTGTAAATCTTGATAATAAAACTTCCCAAAATTTAATATTCTTTCCTTGAAATGATCATCAATTTCTACTAGCCCTGCTTCTTCAAAATCAGAACATTGAGTTTTTACCAATTCAAGAAACGCGCCATTAGAGCCGCCTATATCTAACAAATTGATCTTTGTTTTATCAAAATATCTTTGTTTAATTTTGACCAATTCTCTTAGCAGCAATTTATGCCGCAAGGGAATATTAACAACTTCAGCAGCGATCATTATTTACCTCGATTATTTTATTTTCATAATCCAAATCACGCTCATATTGATCGGTCTTGTCTCACCACCGCCAGTGCTGGTTAGTGACGGCCCATTTTTTTCATCAGTTGGCCCATCATTAGCATCTGTCCAATCAGCAACGACGTGCCATTCTGTTCGATTGCCAGACACCCAGCTCGATATGACCTTGTGTGTATGATTTTTCAACTCATCAGCTTGCATAGTGCCCGATGTCGTGCCTCCCCGCAAAAACCGCCCCTCGCCATTTAAATTGGGTATAGGACTTCCATTGATAGGGCTGCTGGAATCACTAACCGTTCCTCCATTGCATTCCACCCAATTTGAAGGGAGAGTATTATACAACGATTTGTGCCACGCAATAATAGATCCAACCGGCATGACAGCATTCATAGCCAAGTCCGCTTGCGCCACACTACCATCAACAATTTTGGAACTGTTAACGGCATTGCTTGCTAACTTATCCAGGCTAGCGGCAGAGGTTGCAAGTTTGGGACCGGTAACCGCACTGTCACTTAATTTAGCTGTAGTTACTGCATTATCATCTATCGAACCAGAGGACATTGCCCTCATGGCATAGGCCACACTGCCTAACTTTTCCCTAGGCGTCATTTCGTCCTGAGCATCCACACGAACACCGATATAATACTGCTGATCAAAAGGCAGTGTGGATATATCCATGGTAACTTCCGTGCCGAATTGTATATTGAAATAGCCATTCATGATATTGCGCTGATAAACAGCGCTGCGCAATGCCACCCCTCCTGTTGGAACATCGTAAATACTCAATGTAATGGAATGATTTCCGGTATAGGGTGTGCCATCTTGCTGCGTTAGGCGGCCCTGGTAATTAAAAACCGCTTGCACATTGGCCGAAACAAAAGCAGCCATCGAAAGCAAGCCCGCCATTACAGCAATTACTTTAATATTTTTCATTTCCCCCTCCTGATGTTCCCTCTAATAAGATCATACAATAAAGTCCTATTAGGTAAGATTTTCAAATGCTTCATCACTTTATTAACGCAACTTTTTTAATCAGCCGTTCTTCCACACCTTCTTTATTACGGGCCTCAACCAGCATAAAATAAACACCGTTGGCCAAGTTGCCGACGTACAAGTGATGGGTAATTTTTTCCATTTGGTTGGATGCCATCTCAAAACTCAACACAAACTTATGTGTCGATGTATACATTTTAACGTCAACATCGCAAGCCTGGGCTGTATGGACAACAAAATTCATGATGCTGCCACGACTGGGATTGGGTGCGCAATACACATAATTTTTTGAAATCAGTTTGCCGTCAAAACCCGCCATAGGTGTGGCTGTAGGAACAAGTGTGGGCGTTATGGTGGCAGTTGGGGTGGCTGTGGGTACAGGTAGAACGAAATCATTAAAAAAGCCGGCTTGAATCATACCCTCGCCGTTAAATTGACCTATCGCCATTTCACCAACCGAGCTTTGTAATTGTTCGCTGCCTGCGGTAGCCGTATTACCAGTCATATTAAAAACGTCTTTTTCCATAATGGCATCCGTGGATTGCATAGCTGCAACTGAGATTACAGGTATTAAAATGCCTAATAAAGTCAGGATTAATTTCATTGTTCAAATCCTTTTTCGGAAGATTTCATTTTTGGGAGCAAGCACTTAAATTTGCCGTCCAAAACACACCTCATCTCCCTTTTTCCCGAAATGACATCAGTTATTTTGACAGTCAAATCAAATTTTTCTTTCACTTTAATTTCATTTTTTAGGGTTGCTTTTTAATCGGCCATCATCATAAGTAATCCCAGGAGAGATGACAACCGTAAATTGGTATTTACGTAGGTTTTACATTTGATGAGATATTTTAGCCCCAACCTTCCTTGGAATTATTTCCACCCCACTTACTCCTATTTTTTCATCCAATCCGGGAGGGGCATGTCAGCTTCCGAGAGCTTAAGTCTCTTGATGGTTTCATTGCGCTGTTTAGTTAAAGCATCTATCCATTCTTGGTTAAGTCGATCCTGTGTCGCACCTTGCCAGAGTAAGTCTCTTACTTGCTTATCCTGTAACACATGTTTTGAAGAATCAAGATTTCCGTTTTCGTCGCCAAACATATTTGAAAAAAGTTTGCTCAGTTTTATTGCAATATTTGAATCAGAGATCGGTGGCTGTGGTCTTCCTGCGGTTTCCTGCGGTGTCAAAGTGACTCCGGCCCTCGTGCTGGTGCTTGGATTTTCCTGATCATTCCGGCTGCACTTGCGGCAGGGGCACCGGGCTTCGAAGGGATTCCGTGGTTTCCGCCGCGGTTTCGGGCGGCAAGCCCAGGTCAGCCTGGCTTAAATTCATGGGCACCACCACGGTCATTTTGGTGCCCACATTTTCTTGGCTGTCCACATCAATAAAGCCTTGATGGGCTTCCACAATGCGTTTGCACGTAGGCAGCCCCAGGCCGGTGCCATCGGTCTTGGTGGTAAAAAAAGGCTGGAAAATATTGGCAATCTCTTTTTCCTTAATGCCACTGCCCTGGTCCTGGATCATGATATAACCATAATATTTCTGCCCTTCTTCAGTCCGCCGTTTCTCTTCCCTGACCTTGGTGGTCACCGTAATGGTAGTGCCACTGGGTGAAGCTTGCATGGCATTGAGAAAAATATTTAAAATCACCTGGAAAATCTGTTGCGAATCAGCATGGATGGTCATGTCTTTGTCCGCATTGTTCTCCACTTTGATTTGTTTTTTCCTCAGCTGTGGCGCCATTAAGGCCAATACTTTTTCTACCATGTCCGTTACTTTTACCGCGGTCAGACTGGGAGCCGAAGGCTTGGAAAAAGCCAGCAAGTCGGCTGTAATCCTGGCAATACGTTCGATCTCCGAGGGCACAATACGGTTGAATTTATCCATAAAGGGCGGCGAATTGTGCTTGTCTTCCAGCATTTGAATAAAAGTTTTGATGGAGGCCAAGGGATTGCGGATTTCATGGGCAATGCTGGCGGACATGGTGCCAATGACCGCCAGACGCTCGTTGTTGAACATCTGCTCATAAAGGCGGATATTGTCCAAAGCCGTCACCAATTGAGTGGCAATGGTTTCCAGCAAGGATAAATCACGATGGCTGAATTGATCTCCGGACCGCTTTTCTCCCAAGTGTCATAAAACCGATCATATTGGTTTTGAGCATTAAGGGAATGAGTAACGCCCCATGGAATACTTGGTCCATTTCATTTTGAATGGCTGCCTTGCGGGGATCCTTGATCTCACCATCCGCATAGAGATGGCCATATTCGTAACGAAATTCACCAGGATCAAGATATTTGGCTTGCTGACTTAAATACTCCAGCAACATACTACTATCCTGGATTTTTTCGGGCAAAACAGAGGCCCAAGTTCCCATCTTTTTTCTGGCATTCAAAATACTCATCCCCCGGTTTAGCATGGAGATAAATGGCCGCGCCCTTCAAATGCATCTCATTGAGCATGGGATCCATAACGGCATCATAAGCATCCCGGTTGTGCATGACTGTATTTAATTGCTTTGAAACTTTTTCCAATATTTTAGTGTAGTCATATTTCTTTTGAAAGAAAAAACGATCCGTCACCCGATCAAGCCATTCGCGAAGAGGCTGAATTGTCAAAGCAATAATTATTGCCGATATGAACATAACAGCCAACGATCCATTTCGACCAATACTTTTAAATATTTCCAAAGGCAGTATTAAAAAGAAAATATATACACACGAAATAAAAGCAGCTAGCATCAGATAAATCGACGTTCTTTTAAATATTATTTCGACTTCTAACAATCGATATTTAAGTATCGCATAGCTGAACAGCAAACACATTTCGATAGTTGCCCAAGGACCAAAAACATAGACATTTTTAAATCCCAGCAATGGCAGAATGATATTCGTGGTTAAAACATGTGCCACAGGAATAGGAAATCCGAACAAAATATATAACCAATGCATTTTTTTTACATTTTTCGATTTTAAAAATTCTTTAAGAATAGATATTATGGACAAAATAATATACGATATAAAATAAACAATTACAAAAGCATAGCCTATTCCCGGAACAGGCTCCAGGCCCCAGCTATGTATTTTCACATCTTTAATTACAAGAGGTGTAATAGATAGTACTAGGGATATCAAACCAGGAGAATATAGAAGCCAAATCTTTTTGAAGTTTATTTTTTTATCAGGAAAAGACTTAATAAAATGGAGCAAAGCCGCGGGCGCTAACATCCCACCAGTAAAAGTAAGGCGCCCCCAAACCAAAACATTTTTATATTCATGTGAATTCATCAATAAAAATAATCCGACCAGCCACAGGGTGAAGTTTAAAGAGAGGAGTGCAAAGGCCACATTAGGTTGCTTTTTGGGATTCTTAAATAAAATATAAAGCCCGAGAGCAAAATCAATAATAGCAATTATCAGAATGTGTTCATGGAGCAACTCAATTCCCTTTCCTTAAAACAAAGAAATAATTCTGATCAGCATATGCTGATTTTTCCTCGTCAATCATTAGGCCAGTCTTTATTAAAAGTCCTTTAGTTTCCTCACTAGTTAAGAAATTATATTTTATACCAAACTGAAAAATCAGGCTAATCAGAATTGAAAAAACAAATAGTGGTAATTTCATTTTTTGAGCAAAACTCCCTTTTAAAAAATGTTCTTTTATCAAGGAAAACAAACTAGCTCCTTTTTTAGGATCGGTCATAATAAAGGTACCATTAACTTTCAACACTCTTTTCAAGTTTAGCAGGATCTCATGTTTTTCTTCAAGAGGATAGAAGCCGTTCACCAAAACAATAATATCAAAATTATTATCCGGTATTTTTTTTAACCCTTCAAGCAAAGGAGCATTAATAGCTTTGAGAAGCGGAATTTTCTTTTTGGCTTTTTTAATCATGCCCTTGGAAAAGTCTATCCCTACCAAGGATTGGATTTTGAAATTATTAATGAGGGCTTTTGAAAAATTACCAGTCCCGCAACATGCATCCAAAACCAGCATATTATTTTTATCGTGATATCTTTCCTCAAGAGAAATCACCACGGTTTCAATCAATTCCAAATAAGGCAACCCTTGCAATACTGCTAAATCATATACCCACGGATAAACGCCCCATAACCATGACTTGACTTTTTTTCTTAAGTCAAACACTACAATCCCCAATCCACACAACTAATACGTTTGAATTTTAAAAACAACGTTTCTTAACTCATGCACACAATTTGTATTCCAGGCCTTTCAACTCTTGGTATTCATGAATTTCCTTAACATTCTTTTTCAAAATGTTTTGCAAATAATGATATTTCATTTTCCCAGCAACAAACAAACCATCTTTTTCTCCCAAACCAACAAACGCGTTATTTATTCTCATGTTGGTGATCTTCGTCCCACACGGCAGTCCTTCCGGATAGGCATTTTTAGCAATGCCGCTTTGCGGACAATAATGACCACCAATTTTATTGGCTGTTTTGTTAAAAATTCGGCAATGGTCGGAACTACATTCTTTTTCTGTGGAAATATAGCCTTCTTCAAAAACATGCAACATTACACTGGCCACATTGCGATTGTGAGTTCGGCACACAAAATCCGCTTCACCCAGGCCCATATCCTTAACCTCATCGCACACGATTTTCCACAGTAAACTATTGGCAATCAGTCCAACGCCTGTTGATTGATAATCAGGATGAACCATGGCACCATTTAAGTAGAAAATAAATGGCGTAACATAAGTCCCTGCGCCAAAGGCAACAGGCTGATTATATTTTCTCACCACGATTAACCAATCTACATCCAAAACATTTTTTTCCATAACATATCTGGGCACATAGGTCTCAGCTTCCGAAATATCCTTGTTAAAGGCCCGCAAAGTCACGATTCTTAATTCCTGATAGATCCTGTTCAGGATTGGTTGGTCTTTTATTCTGCGTGAAGGTTGTTTTATAACCTCGGCCTCAAACCCGCCTTTTAATCTGTAAATAGTACTGTTTTCGGTATAGCGGGTTGTTTTTTCAGAGGCTTTTTCAAATTTCAAAATCGCATTGGCCGGATTGACTTGTGCTGTGGGTACAAACACCGGTGATTGATTTGTGGATCTGCTTTCCGGACTAACGGCCATTAAATTCATGACTACTCCCCCCTTTTGACATCAATGAAACTTTAGCAGCAAGCTGCTTGCAGCGTACGTTCCACCATTTGGTCGACTTCCCGTTGGTTAAAGGCTGCTTCTTTGGCTTGCACCAGATAGGCCGAGGGCTGGAAATTAATGATCTTGTCCGCGTTGGCAGCGGCATTTTCCACCATGGTTTTCAGGTCTTTTACGTCAAAGGGTTTGGTCACGAAATCAAAGGCCCCGTTTCGGAAAGCGCTTCTTACCCGTTCTTTTTCATTATAGGCAGACATGATGATCATCTGGGATTGGGCGGATTGCTCTCTTAACACTTGCATGGTTTGAACCCCGTCAAGACCGGGCATTTGGAAATCCATCAGGACTACTTCAGGATTGAATTGGTCAAAAGATTGAATAGCTTCTTCACCGGAGGCCGCAAACTTAAGATCATAATGGTCTTCGAACATCAGTTGCAAAGCTTCCCTCAAATTTTCGTTATCATCCACGATTAACATTTTCTTTCTCATCTTTCCCTCCTCTTAACTTTTAATGGAACTGCTTTTTTTTACAAAATCAACGCCTCCTCCCTAAAGTTTTTTTGAAATGTGACGAACCTATAATTGAGAAACATCCTGCACAAAAAACAGCAGCAATGGCATTCTCCCATAAAAAGTTCTTTTCACAGTCTCAGTACACCCTTTTTTACAACGCCCAACTGGTGAAATTTTTTCGTGTTAAGGTAAATTTTTTTAAAAAGGTCTTCTTTATGGTGTTGGCAGCAGCGGTTAAATGAGGTTGGTATAGGGTTTGTGCATATCTTGTGGTCGACTTGTTCAAAAAACACAACTTAATGTGGCCGATATCTCTGGTAAGACTGTTTTGACTATAACTGGACGGCTGGCAGTTTGGGGTTCTGTCAGAAAAGGACTTGCATTGGGCTTGGGAATGCAACAGCAAATGAGTAAAACTGCAGACTCCCATAGTTCCCCCCCTTTCCACCATGGGACTGGTTGAAGTATACCATTTTTAAAAAAAATGGTGCAATCTTTTTTGTAAGATTAATCTTTTTTAATGCCCAGCTCTTCCATCTTGATAATCAGCGTATTGCGATGAATGCCCATTATCTTGGCTGCTTTGGTTTGATTCCAATGCAATTTTTCCAAAACTCTTAAAATAAACTGGCGCTCAAACTGTTGGCGCGCCTTTTTCAAAGTTAGATTTTCTCCGCTTTGATCACTGCCATCGGCCAAAGCCTGATTGGTAAGCACATTGGACGGCAGATCGCTGGCGGAAATAGAATTGCTACTGGAGAGCAATACCACCATCTCCACCATGTTCTCCAATTCCCGCACATTGCCGGGCCAATTATAGTTGACCAACAAACGCAGGGCTTCGGGATCGATATTTTTAAAAGACTTATGATGGCGTTCACAGCTTTTGCGGATAAAGTGTTCGATTAAGTTGGGAATATCTTCCCGTCTCACCCGCAAAGGCGGCAATTCAATAGGCACCACTTTCAGACGGTAATACAGGTCTTCTCTGAAACGGCGCTGTTTGATCAATTCCTGAAGGTTGTCATTAGTGGCAGCGACCACCCGCACATCCACCGGGATCAATTCATTGGAGCCAACGCGCACGATTTCTTTTTCCTGCAGGACCCGCAGTAATTTGGCTTGAACGGACAAAGGCAACTCGCCTACATCATCGAGAAAAATAACCCCGCCATTGGCATACTCAAATTTTCCGATTTTTCTTGATACAGCCGAAGTAAAAGCCCCACGTTCATGGCCAAAAAATTCACTTTCCACCAGTTCCGCCGGGATGGCAGCGCAGTTAACAGCCACAAAGGGTTTTTTAGAACGGGGACTTTTTTTATGTAGCGCGCGGGCCACCAATTCCTTGCCTGTGCCGCTTTCGCCATGAATCAGCACCGTAGTGTCTGAATCGGCTACCTTATCAATCATGGAATAAACGCCCCGCATAGCGTCACTGTTGCCAATAATGTCATATTCCACAAGCCGTTCAATTTCAGAAGACAAGACTTCTGTGAGTTTGGAAAGATTTCGTTTTTCCAGGGCCCGGTTGATAATGGCTTTTAATTCCGCATTGTCAAAAGGCTTGGTCACATAATCGTAGGCGCCATATTTAATGGTTTTAACCGCTGCTTCAGTAGTATTGGTGGCCGTCACCATGATGACATCCAGGAAAGGTTCGGATTCCTTGATCCTCCTCAGGACTTCCAGCCCGTCCATTTCGGGCATAGTAATATCGAGCAGGACTAAGTCAATATTGGAATTTTTATTGATCTTCTCTAAGGCTTCAAAGCCGGAGGTTGCAGTGATGGGATTGTACTCATCCTGGAGCATGAGAGTTAAGGCTTCATTGACCTGCTTATCATCGTCGACAACTAATACTGTTGGCTTCAACTTCGCCCCCCATATTTTTTTCTAAGTGGCGTTATTGTACCTGTTTTTAATTACTATGTCAAGAAAATGTATTAACTTTTTGTGCACTGTGCACATTTTTTTGGGTATTATAAATTTTTTATGATGGTTTTGTTAATTTTATAAGTAACTTTTAATTTTTTACTTAAGATGGGTGTGTTCAGTTTTTATTACATTTTATGGATTATTTTCCCTAATGGCCTATTCATTTGTCCAATACGGTCAGCGACCTGGCCAGTGTGAGCGCGACAACAGAGTTTGCCCCTGCTTTTTTCAACGCCCGGCTGCATTCATTTAGGGTAGCGCCTGTGGTCAGGACATCGTCAATTAAAACAATGGCTTTATCCTTCACCAAAACTTTGGCTTCCATGCTAAAACGCATATTTTTCAAACGTTTTTCCCTGCCGAGCTGATGTTGCGGCTTGGTGGCGCGAATAAATCGTAAGGGTTGGGCAAAGGCACAATCCGAATAAAAAGCAATTTTTTTTGCGACGAAGACGAGGGCTTGGGGCTGGTGTTTCCAGCGCCGCGGGACAGTGACCACCAAGGTATCGCGGGTAACAGCCATGATGTTTCTAAGAATTCGGGAGAAGCGGTGGGCTAACTGGAGCATCAGGAAAAGGTCTGGATGGGCTTTAAAGGCAAGAACGACTTCTTTCCATAGGCCTTCATAACCCGCTAAACAGTAAACACTATTGAAGGTGAACGACATTTTTTGGCAATAGCGACATCCGATAATATCATAGGGCATAGTTAACGATAGCAGCCGGCCGCATTTTAAGCAGCGCCGGTTATTGTTTACTTTAGGACGACAGCGGTGGCATAAAATAGGCAAGGCATAATGGTTGGCAGAACGCTTACAAACGGGACAGACCGAAGGACTCAAAAGTGACTTGAGATGGACTAGACATTGCAAAGGTCGGTTTAATGGCTTCAATGAGTCGCTCCTTGAATAGTTTTAACCTTTTGACATTCAAGTCGCGTTTTCCTTTCATGTTATATGCTTTTTTAGAAAAATAGAGCTCTATGGGCCAAGCGCAGATGCAGGTTGCCAATAGAGCCATGAACTAAATCCGTTCTTGTTTTTGACAGGATGTTGACCAAATCCTTAGGCAGACGGCGGTTGGCTGCGTAGGGACTGGCATCCAGCCTGCGCCGTACAAGTAACCTGTACTCTACCCATGCGTTCTTTCAAGGTCGTCTAATCACCGGCCGCATTTTAAACAAGCCGAAGCTTAACCGGTCATTGGGCTACAAAAACAACTAAAACTTCAGAGTATAGGAAGCATTGAGTCTGTAGATGGGCTCGGCCTTCAGATAATTATCGTTAAGGGTGTCATAGGCCACGGGGTTATTAAAAATATTATAGACTGCCCCTACCAGGCTTAACCCCTGATAATTGCATCCCAAGCTGACATCATATTGCGGCAGCCATTTGGCGGTCACCTCAGCTCCCGGGCCGGACGTCGCTGTGGAACCGCTGTCAATAGTCATGGGCGTCCGGCTAATATGAGCATAAAAATTGAAAAAGAGTACATTTTTATAATGCAGTTCCAACACACCATTGCCCACATCAGCCACGCCTTGCGCCCATGATGGATGGGCTGGCTTTTCCCGCGCATAAAGATTGACGCGACTGTAATTTAATTTAATTCGAGCATAGTCAGTAGGTGTAATCGATGTCTCCAATTCCAATCCATGGCCGATACGGCTGTTGGAATTATCCCAACTCACCAGTGCCGGTGCGACATTTAAGGGAGTAGCATAGAACAGACCCGGCACGGCGGGCATAAGAGGGCTGATCAGGCTGAGATCAGGTGAATAGACATAGAGCGATCCAAAGGTATAGACAAATTGGATTTCATTTTGCGTTTCCCAGTAAAAATAGTTCGCCTTGGCCTGCAGCCATTTACCCAGCTCGTATTCCACGCTGGCTTCACTTTGCTGAATGCTTTCCGGTTTTACATCAGGGTTGCCGGTGGCTTCATAAAACCCGTAATCCGTATTGCTATATCTTTCCAACATCACCGGCGATCTAAAAGCACTTCCATAAAGGCCTTTAAAGCGCAGGCCTTTAAGGGGTTCGTAGATCAAGCTTTCCCGGGGGCTGAGATTATTACCATAATCCCGGTTATAGTCAAAACGCAATCCGCTTAAAAGGATTAATTTATCGGCCAAGTGATATTCATCCTGGATATAAGCAGCATAATTGTTATCCGTGACTTGATCGGTCACAAAATAAATCTGGTTGGACCAGTCCAATTTCATATTAATCCCGGCCAAAAGATAGTTGTTCTGCGGCCAGGACAGGTCATATTGGACTTCAGCGATAAATTCATTCATCTGTCCTTTACCTAAACCCACTACATCTAAGCCGCTGCCGCTGACAATTCTAAGAAAGTCATTGACACCAATATAATAATTGCCGATGGCATTGGTTACTGGTTGCATGTCCCCTTTGTCGGTAACAATAATAGATGGCGTAGGAGTAGGCAAATCAGCCGCGCTATTAATTTTCTGCCTGTCCAGGTCCCACAATTCCGTCTCAAGGAATTTTGAGGTGTTATAATTATCGCTTATATGGAGTTTCAATTTGGACAATTCATTCAACCCCAGCGTATAGGTGCTGTCCAAATAAAGCATTTCCATTTTCTGATTATTCCTGGGAGTTGGCGTATACACCGACCCGCTCCAAGGTTCGCTGGAACGGTGATAACCGCCCTGGAGTGTCCAGATATCCTTCAAATTTAGGCTAAAGTTGGCATCTTCTCCTTCATATAAATCATTGGGGCGAGGATCATTAAAAGGGTCAATGCCCAATTGGCGCCAATAGCTGGCCGAGACTTTGTAATCCAGGCCATCCTGTTTGGTACCATAGGTCAGGCTGTACTTTTGGGACACCTCAAAATCACCGGGTTTATTGCTTACGCTCATCTCGGTTTTCAGACCACCGATCTCGGCACCGGTTTTGGTGATAATACTGATCACACCGGCATAGGCATTGGCGCCGTAGAGCGAAGACCCGGGACCCTTGATTACCTCGATCTGCTTGACATTGTCCAGATTGGTGCCAAAGTTACCGTCATAATTGCCCCAATCGAGGACATTGACTTTCCTGCCGTCCACTAGAAGCAATATTTTATTGTTGTAAGAAGCCTGCATGCCACGAAAACGCATGGTATTAAACAGACCTTCATTGGCAAAGCTGACACCAGTCATGTTATTCAAGGCTTCATAAATGGTTAAGGCTCCCCGTTCCTCAATCTCTTTAGCCGTAATGATGGTCACCGATCCCGGCACTTCGGAGAGCTTTTGCAGACGCTTGGTAGCTGATTGGACCATGATCTCATCGCTGAAAAGCATGAGTTCCGTGACTTGGTTCAAATCACTCATGGCTTTTACTGCAACGGTTGTCGTGGAGGTCACTACCAGAGCCACGATTAAAGCCAAAGGTCCATTTTTTATCATTTCTTTCATCCTCCATTGGGATTGTTCAACAATACTTTTAAAATTTAAGGGTATACCCCAAATTCACACGATAAAGGGTCTGGCCTTTCAGGTAATCATCAATGGCACTATCATAGGCCACAGGATTTTCAAAGACATTGTAAGCCGCGGCCACCAGGCTGAATTTGTCAATGTTAAAGCCCAGGCTCACGTCATACAGAGGCAACCATTTGGACGCTATGTAATAGCCGTTTCCGTCCAAGCCGCCATTAGTGTTTTTGGTTGGACTTGACGACAGATGGGCATAAAAATTCAGGAAAACCAAGTCTTTATAATGTAATTCCAAAACAGCATTGGCTATCGTCGCTATGCCTTGATCCCATTCTGGTGCTCCAGGAATATCCCGGGCGTAAAGATTGATCCGGCTGTAATTGAGTTTAAGCTTGGTAAAATCACTCGGGGTCAAGATGGTTTCCAGTTCCACCCCATGGCCAATGCGGCTGTTGGTGTTGTCCCAAGTCACCAAGGCCGGGGCCACATTTAGGTCCTTCAAATAAAGCAGTCCTGCCATGTGTGGTTGCATGGGATCGATCAGGTTGAAATCAGGCACATAAGCGTACAAATTGGCATAAGTATAATCAAATTGAATTTCATTGTGCGTTTCCCAATAAAAATAACCGGCCTTGGCCTGCAGCCATTTGCCCAGCTCGTATTCTATGCTGGCTTCACTCTGCTGGATGTTTTCAGGTTTTAAATTAATATTGCCCGTGGCTTCATAAAAACCATAATCCGTCTCTGAATAGCGTTCCGATATCACGGGCGCGCGAAAAGCGCTGCCATATAAGCCTTTCAGACGCAACCCTTTCACAGGTTCATAGATAACGCTTTCCCGGGGGCTAAGATTACTGCCATAATCCTGGTTGTAGTCATAACGCAACCCACTCAAAAGAATGAGCTGATCACCCAAATGATACTCATCCTGAACATAAACCGCGTAATTGTTATCTGTCACCTGGGGCTGATTGTAATAATCCATATTGGACCAACCGTATTGCACATTGACGCCGGCCAACAAATAATTATTTCGCGGCCAGGAAAGGTCATACTGTACATCTGTCATGAATTCGTTGATTTGGCCGCGGCCCAAAGCCACCACATCAAGGGCCTGGTTGTTGGCCAGATTGATAAAATTTTCAAAAGGGATGTAGTAACGGCCGATGGCATTGGCAATCGGCTGCATTTCTCCGGTATCGGTGACAATGATCACAGGGGAAGGAGAAGGCAAATCGCTTAGTGAGTTAATCTTGATACGGTTTAAATCCCAATACTCACTGAGCAAGACTTTATTCAAATCATAGTTGTCACTTATCCGCAACTTGACTTTGGAAAGATCATTAAGCTCCATAGTATAGGTACTGTCCAAATATAATATTTCCAATTCTTCAGCATTTTTAGGTGTGGGCGTCCATTCGGATCCATTCCATGGATTTTTAGTCCGTTGATAGCCGCCTTGCAGGCTCCATTGATCTTTCCATTTCAGACTGAAATTAGCCTGGTCGCCGGTAAACAAGTTGTTGGGACTGGGATGGTTATAAGGATCAATGCCCTTTTCCCTCCAATAACTAGTTGATACCTTATAATCCCAGTCCCCGTTTTGGGTTCCGTAAGTCATGGTATATTTCTGAGACACTTCAAAATCACCTGGTTTGTTGCCTATACTAACCTCGGTACTTAGCCCGCTGATTTCAGCTCCGTCCTTGGTCACGATATTGATGACTCCGGCATAGGCATTGGCCCCATAGAGGGATGACCCCGGACCTTTGATCACCTCGATTTGCTTGACATTGGCTAAATGGGTGCCGAAATCACCATTGTAATTACCCCAATCCATTTCATTGATCTTGCGGCCGTCCACTAAAACCAAAATCTTGTTATTATAGGACGCTTGCATGCCGCGGAAACGCATGGTGTTGAACAAGCCTTCATTGGCAAAGCTCACCCCGGTCATATTGGTCAGCGCTTCGTAAATAGTTAAAGCGCCCCGTTCTTTAATTTCCTTTTCGGTGATGATGGTCACCGACCCGGGTACTTCCGAAAGCTTTTGCAGGCGCTTGGTAGCAGACATGACCATAATCTCATCACTGAATAGCATGAGCTCTGTTACCGGACTAAAGCTGTCCATGGCTTGAACCAGCCCTGCCATGGCGCCGGTCATGACCACTCCCATCATGGCAACTGCTGTCAGCCCCCTTATTCCCGCCATTGCCTGCCCCCTATGGTGTTATACCTCATTTTTTTTAAAATTTAAGGGTATACCCCAAATTTACACGGTAAAGCGGTTGGCCTTTCAAATAATCATCCACGCCTCCATCATAGGCCACGGGATTGGAAAATACGTTATAGACCGCGGCCACCAGGCTGAATTGATCAAGATTAAAGCCCAGGCTGACGTCATATTGGGGCAGCCATTTGGAGGCTATATATATGTTTTTACCAGCGGATTTCCGCCTCCATTTTGATTTTGGTGGGGCTTGCGGCTACGTGGGCATAGAAATTAAGAAAAACCATATCCTGGTAATGCAATTCCAGTACCGCGTTGGCAATATCCGCCACGCCTTGATCCCAGGAAGGATGGATTGGTTCTTTTCGGGCATAGAGATTAATGCGGCTGTAATTCAACTTGAGCCGGGTATAATCGGTTGGTGCGATGTTGGTTTCCAATTCAAAGCCATGACCAATGCGGCTGTTGGAATTGTCAAAACTTACAAAGGCAGGAGCTACATTCAACGCTTGCAGATAGAGGAACCCGGCCATGGACGGCTGCATGGGATCAAGTAAACTAAAATCAGGCACATAGGCATAAAGGTTTCCAAAGGTATAGGCGAATTGAATTTCATTCTGAGTTTCCCAGTAAAAATAATCGGCCTTGGCTTGAAACCATTTGCCGATTTCATATTCCACACTGGCTTCACTCTGCTGAATGCTCTCCGGTTTTAAATCCACGTTGGCCTTAACTTCATAAAAGCCATAGTCCGTCAGAGCATAGCGTTCAAAGATCACAGGCGACCTAAAAGCACTGCCATACAGGCCCTTGAAACGCAGACCTTTGAGCGGTTCGTAGATCAAGCTCTCCCGGGGGCTCAGGTTGCTGCCATAATCCCGGTTATAGTCATAGCGCAGACCGCTGAGCAGGATCAACTGATCGCCCAAATGATATTCATCCTGGACGTAGGCGGCATAGTTATTGTCTGTTACTTGATTGATATTATAATAGTCAATATTCGACCAAGCCAGATTGACATTGATCCCAGCCAGCAAATAGTTGTTTTGCGGCCACGCCAAATCATATTGAACATCAGCGCTGAATTCATTCATCTGGCCCCGGCCTAAATCCACCACATCCAGCGCGCCACCGGTAGCGATTTTAACAAAATCATTAAAGTCAATGTAATAATTACCCACAGTATTGGCAATGTCGAAGTCCATGTTACCCTGCTCATCTATAATAACCACCGGCGTCGGTGTGGGCAGATCGCTTATGCTGTTGATCTTTCTGCGGGTAATATCCCAATATTCACTGCGCAGGGCTCTGGTCAAATCATAGGTATCCGTTAAATGGGCTTTCACTTTGGAAAGATCATTGAGGGTTAGATTATATGTGGTATCCAAATAGATGGATTCCATTTCTTCCGTGTTTCTGGGCGTGGGCGTCCATTCGGAACCGCTCCAGGGATTGCTGTTTTTCTGATAACCGCCGTTCAAAGTCCATTGATCTTTCCATTTCAGACTGAAGTCAGCCGAGTCACCCGTATAGAGGTCATTGGGATGAGGACCATTGTATGGATCAATACCCAATGCACGCCAGTAGCTGCTCGAGACTTTGTAGTCCCAATCTCCGGTTTTATTGCCATAGGTTACCGTGTATTTCTGGGAGACTTCCGAATCGCCAGGTTTGTTGCCAATACTGATGTCCGTTTTGAGCCCGCCGATCTCAGCGCCGTCCTTGGTCACGATATTGATAACCCCGGCATAGGCATTGGCGCCATAGAGGGATGATCCCGGACCTTTGATCACTTCGATCTGTTTCACATTCGCCAGGTTGGTACCAAAGTTACCGTCATAATTGCCCCAGTCCAGCGCATTGACTTTCCGCCCATCCACCAAGACCAATATTTTATTGTTATAAGAAGCTTGCATATCACGGAAGCGCATGGTATTGAACAGACCCTCATTGGCAAAACAAACACCAGTCATATTGAACAAGGCATCATAGATCGTAAGTGCTCCCCGCTCCTTGATTTCTTTTTCCGTAATAATGGTGACCGACCCAGGCACTTCGGAGAGCTTCTGCAGGCGCTTGGTGGCGGACATAACCATAATCTCGTCACTGAACAGCATGAGCTCTGTTACCGGATTAAAGCTGTCCATGGCTTGAACCAGCCCTGCCGTGGTCCCGGCCATGATCACTGCCATCATGGCAACTGCTGACATACCCTTTTTGAGATTCATTTTTCCCTCCTAGCTTGGTTGCCCATTGGCTGTAGTTATTACACTTAAAATTTAAGTGTGTACGACGCATTAAGACGATATATGGGTGAACCTTTTAAATACTTGGCATCTTTTTCATCAAAGGCCACGGCATTATTTAATACATTAAAAACAGCTGCTACCAGGCTGAGTCCTTGAACATTGCAGCCCAGACTCACATCATATTGCTGCAGCCAATTGGCTTCCACATGCCTATCCCGGTTGACCATGGGGTCAGCCACAACGGTGACTGGCATGCGGCCAACATGGGCGTAGACATTTAAAAACACCAAATCTTTATAATGCAATTCCACGATGCCGTTCGCAATATCGGCAACACCTTGCGCCCATTCAGGGGCTACCAAAATGTTTCTGGAATAGAGATTAAGCCTGCTATAATTTAACTTGAGGCGGGCAAAATCCGTTGGAGTGATGGTGGTTTCCAATTCCAATCCATGGCCAATGCGGCTGTTGGAATTGTCCCAGGTCACAAAGGCAGGGGCCACATTTAGTTCTTTTAAATAAAGCAGACCGGCCATGGCCGGCTGCATGGGATCAAGCAGGCTAAAGTCGGGTACATAAGCGAAAAGATCGCCAAACGTGTAGGCAAATTGAATTTCATTTTTGGTTTCCCAGTAAAAATAGGCAGCCTTGGCTTGGAACACTTTGCCCAGTTCATATTCCACACTGGCTTCGCTTTGCTGGATGCTCTCCGGTTTTAACTCCGGATTGCCGGTAACATCATAAAACCCGTAATCACTTAAAGTATACCGTTCCAGAATTACGGGCGCGCGGAAGGCGCTGCCATAAAGGGCCTTCATACGAAGGCCTTTGAGGGGCTCATATATCAGGCTCTCCCTGGGGCTGAGATTGCTGCCATAATCCCGGTTATAATCATAACGCAAGCCACTTAAGAAGATCAGATCATCGCCCAGATGATATTCATCTTGAAGAAATACCGCATAATTCTGATCGGTGACTTCGTCCTGAGTAAAATAATTTTGATTGGTCCAATCAAACTTGACATTAAGTCCGGCCAGCAGGTAATTGTTTTGCGGCCAGGACAGGTCATATTGCAACTCGGCATTGAATTCATTGGCCTGGCCCTTTCCCAAGTCCGATACCACCACCCCATGGCCGCTCATAATCCTGGTCAAATCCTCAAACCCGATATAATATTGTCCAATCGCATCGGTAATCAGGCTAAAATTGCCCTGGTCGTCCACAATAACACTCGGGGTAGGAGTCGGCAAATCGGACATACTGTTGATTTTTATTCGATTCAGATTCCACAATTCGGTTTTAAAAATTCTGTTCAAAGAATAATTGTCCGTTACGTGTAATTTTAATTTTGAAAGATCATTCAAGTCCAACCCATAGGTACCATCTAAGAACAAGGTTTCCAACTGTTCATTGTTATTGGGGGTGGGGGTATAGGGCGACCCGTTCCAGGGATTGGTGGAACGGAAATAACCGCCTTGCAACATCCATTTCTCTTTATAGGCAAGCCGGAAATTGGCATCCACACCATTGCAAAGACTATTGGGAGTCTGGGGAGTGATGGGATCAACGACAAATTCGCGCCAATAACTGCTGGTCACTTTATAATCCAGATCACCTTGTTTGGTGCCATAAGTCAGCGAATATTTCTGAGAAAGTTCAAAATCACCGGGTTTATTCCCCACGCTCACATCAGTTTTAAGGCCGCCAATTTCGGCTCCGTCTTTGGTGATGATACTGATGACTCCAGCATAGGCATTGGCCCCATAGAGGGATGACCCCGGACCTTTAATTACTTCGATTTGCTTTACATTGGCCAGGTCCGTGCCAAATTTACCGTCATAGTTGCCCCAGTCCATGGTATTGACTTTACGACCGTCCACCAGAACCAGTATTTTATTATTGTAGGAAGCCTGCATGCCTCGAAAGCGGATGGCATCAAAAAGGCTTTCATTGATAATGGCCATATCGGTCATGTTTTTCAGGGCTTCAAAGATGGTTAAGGCACCGCTTTCTCTGATCTCTTTTTCAGTAATAATAGTAACCGATCCAGGCACCTCAGACAGCTTCTGCAACCGCTTGGTGGCTGATTGCACCATCATTTCATCGCTGAACAGCATAAGTTCCGTTACCGGGCTTAAGCCATCCATGGCCAGGCCTAAAGTAATCCCCAAACCAGCCCAACCGGCAACACACATTAGAAGGGTTAAAACTATCTTTCTTAATGCCATAAGCCCATCCCTCATTTACTTTGTTTTCGTCCAAAGTTTCGGCGTAGTATTTGGAAAATTAACCATTTTTTAATCAGATCAAGGCCGAATCTAATATTTTTCTTCGTCAATCAATGCGCTCCAAACCTATCAGAAGGACAATGTATAGGAAGCATTCACGCGATACAGTGGTTTGCCTCGCAAGTAGTCTCCGGTTTGTTCGTTGTAGTCTATAGGGTTGTTAAAAATATCAAACGCTGCCGCCACCACACTGAATCCTGCTATGTTACAACCCAGGCTCACATCGTATTGTTGCACCCATTTGGATTCAATCTTGTTGTTTTCTATTGCCAAGAAGTTATCGCCATAAGCCACAGGCACGCGGGCCGTGTGGGCGTAAAAATTAAGAAATATTAAATCCTGATAATGCAACCCTAGAACCGCATTGGCGATGTCGCTGGTACCGCTGGCCCATTCCGGAGCCACCGATAATTTTCGGGCATAGAGGTTAATTCGGCTGTAATTTAATTGCAGCCGGGTGAAGGGCGTGGGTTCCACTGTGGTTTCCAGCTCCACACCATGGCCTATACGGCTGTTGGAATTATCCCAGCTCACAAAGGCAGGGGCGATATTCAACTGCTCCGTGTAAAACAAGCCGGGAACAGGGGGCAATAGGGGACTGATCAGGCTCAAATCAGGTGAATAGACATAGAGTGACCCCAAGGTGTAGGCAAACTGAATTTCATTGGCTGTTTCCCAGTAAAAATAGGCGGCCTTGGTCTTAAGCCATTTACCCAGTTCATATTCCACACTGGCTTCACTTTGCTGAACACTTTCCGGTTTGAGATCAGGATTGCCATTGGCCTCGTAAAAACCGTAATCGGTGTTGGTGTAGCGTTCCAAGAAAACCGGAGCTCTAAAGGCACTGCCGTAAAGGGCTTTGAATCGCAGGCCTTTCAGCGGTTCGTAGATCAAACTTTCCCTGGGGCTGAGGTCACTACCGTAATCCTGATTGTAATCATAACGAAGTCCACTAAGTAAGATCAATCGATCAGCCAGATGATATTCATCCTGCAGGTAAACCGCATAATTTTGATCTGTTACTTGACCACCAAAAATATAATTTTGATCAACCCAATTGTAGTCAAAACTAAGTCCGGCCAAAAGGTAGTTGTTCTGCGGCCAGGCGAGGTCGTATTGCAACTCGAGCATAAGCCCATTGAGACGCCCCTTGCCCAACTCGATCATCTCCAGGGCACTGCCGCTGACAATACGAAACAGATCATTGACGCCGATATAATATTGTCCATTGGCCTTGTCTACCGATTCCATCAGTCCCTTGTCGGTGACAATTATCTGAGGCGTCGGCACGGGCAGGTCTGCCGAACTGTTGATCTTTTGCCTATCAAGATCCCATGTTTCTGTTTCCACCATATGGTTGACATAATAATTGTCCGTTAAGTGCAGCTTAAGACTGGATAACTCATTGAGCTCGAGTTTATAGGTTCCATCCAAATAAAACACGTCCTGCTTTTCATGATTACGTGGCGTCGGCGTAAAGGTCGAACCATCCCAAGGAGTCGTGGCATTGAGATAGCCGCCCTGCACCATCCAAGTATCTTTGAACTTAAGTTTGAAATTGGCATCGGCCCCGGTGAATAAGTCATTGGGATGATCCACATTGACCAGGTCCACACCAAGGGCGCGCCAATAACCGGCAGTGACTTTGTAATCCAAATCTCCTTTTTTATCGCCATAAGCAAGGTTGTATTTCTGTGAAAGCTCAAAATCGCCCGGTTTATTGCCAATACTGACATCGGTTTTAACGCCTCCGATATCCACGCCGTCCATGGTGACAATATTGATAACACCGGCATAAGCATTGGCCCCATACAACGAAGACCCAGGTCCTTTAATGACTTCGATCTGCTTGACGTTGCTTAAATCCGTTCCGTATTTCCCGTCATAATTGCCCACATCCAAAGTGTTGATTTTTCGGCCATCCACCAAAACCAGGATTTTATTATTGGAAGCTGATTGCATGCCCCGAAAGCGGAGTGAATCGAACAATCCCTCGTTGAGGACGGCCACATTGGTCATATTGCGCAGCGCTTCAAAGATGGTCAGGGCCCCGCTTTCCCTGATCTCTTTTCCAGTAATAATTGTAACCGACCCAGGTACTTCCGAAAGCTTTTGTAAGCGCTTGGTGGCGGACATGACCATAATCTCATCACTAAAGAGCATGAGCTCTGTTACCGGACTAAAGCTGTCCATGGCATGAAGAAGCGGCCTGCATACAGCGGTCATCGTCAAAACCATCAGCCCTATAACGAGATATTTTTTCATTTACCTTTCCCCTCCTTGGGATCCCTGTCTTCTCTGGTCAGCTCGACCTTTTTAAAATTTCAGGGTATAAGAAGCATTCAGCCGATAGATGGTTGGCCCTTCCAAAGATTGGCTATAACGGCTGTCATAAACTATGGCATTGTGAAAGATGTTAAAGGCCGTAGCCACTAAGCTAAACCCCTCATATTGTCCCCCCAGACTGATATCGTACTGTTGCAGCCAATGGGCTTCCACTGCCAGACCTAGACCGGCATCGGGATCCACATTAACGGTCATGGGACTGCGTCCGGCATGAGCATAAAAATTCATGAAGACCAGATCCTTAAAATGCAGTCCCACAATGGCATTGGCAATATCGGCCACCCCTTCAGCCCATTCCGGAGCCTGAGGTCTGTTTCGGGCATATAGGGTGGTGCGGCTGTAATTTAATTGTATTTGAGTAAACTCATTAGGCGTAATGGTGGTCTCCAGTTCCAGCCCGTGGCCAATGCGGCTGTTGGCATTACCCCAGCTTACCAGGGCAGGCGCGGCATTTAATTCCCCGGCATATAACAACCCGGGCAATGCGGGCATGAGCGGGCTGATCAAGCTCAAATCCGGGCTATAAACAAAAAGCCTGCCCATCGTGTAATCAAACTGGATTTCATTGGCGGTTTCCCAGTAAAAGTAACCGGCTTTGGCTTTTAACCACTGGCCGTTTTCATATTCAACACTGGCTTCACTTTGTTGAATGCTTTCCGGTTTCAGATCCAAATTACCCGTGGCTTCATAAAACCCATAATCGGTAAGGGTGTAGCGTTCAAGAATTACCGGCGCCCGGAAAGCGCTGCCATAGAGAGCTTTCATGCGCAGGCCTTTTAAGGGTTCGTAGATCAGGCTTTCCCGCGGGCTGGTATTGCTGCCATAATCTTGGTTATAATCATAGCGGATGCCGCTAAGCAGGATTAATTGATCACCCAGATGATATTCATCCTGCAGGTAAACCGCATAATTTGTATCGGTCACCACATCCTGTTTGAAATAATCCTGATTGCTCCAATCGTATTTGAGACTAAGGCCGGCCAGCAAATAATTGTTTTGCGGCCAGGCCAGGTCATACTGTAAATCCGCCATGAATTCATTCATGCGGCCCAAACCGAGATCCTCCATACTCAGGGCACTGCTGTCGATCACGCGTAAAAAGTCATTAAGCCCAATGTAATATCCCCCCACGGCATTGTCGATGGGCTCCGTGTTTCCTTTATCGGTTACAATCATAATCGGTGCTGGTGAAGGTAAGTCATTAATAGTGTTAATTTTTTGGCGGTCAAGATTCCATAATTCGGTATGGATGTATCGTTTTAAATTGTAATTGTCGGTCAGGTGTAGTTTTAATTTGGAAAGGTCATTCAAAGCCAAACTGTAAGTGCCGTCCAAATAAAGCTGTTCTAAATCCTCCGTATTTTTAGGAGTAGGATTGTATTCCGAGCCGTTCCAGGGTGAGCTGGATTTATGGTAACCACCTTGAACCATCCAATCATCTTTGTATTTCAACGCAAAACTGGCTTCTTCACCGTCAAAAAGATCGTTGGGATGAGGACCATCGTAAAGATCAATACCCGATGCACGCCAATAGCTGGCGGATATCTTGCAATCCAGATCGTCCATTTTCTTACCATAAGTTAAACTATATTTTTGGGACACTTCCCTGTCTCCCGGTTTGTTGCCCACGCTTATATCGGTTTTCAACCCGCCGATCTCGGCGCCGTCTTTGGTGACAATACTGATCACTCCGGCATAGGCGTTGGCGCCATACAGAGATGATCCCGGGCCTTTAATAACCTCAATCTGTTTAACATTGGCCAAGTTAATGCCCAGATCGCCGTCAAAATTTCCCCAGTCCATGGTGTTGACTTTCCGGCCGTCAATAAGTACGAGAATTTTGTTATTGTAAGCCGCCTGCATACTACGAAAGCGAATGGTATTGAACAACCCCTCATTTATAATAGTAATGTCAGCCAAATTACGCAGAGCTTCAAAGATGGTCAAGGCCCCGCTTTGTTTGATTTCTTTCTCCGTAATAATGGTGACCGATCCGGGAACTTCGGACAATTTTTGCAGTCGCTTGGTAGCGGACATGACCATAATCTCATCGCTGAAGAGCAAAAGTTCGGTCACCGGACTGAAACTTTCCACAGCGTTGACCGGTTTGGATAAAGAGCAGATCCCAATTGCCACTAATAACAGCCCCATTGGTATTCGCCGCCAGCGCATAATTCCTCCTCAACCTCAATCATTTAATCTGACTGAAGTTACGGTATTTGAGGCGATTTCTTAATAGGTCATAGCGGATCAGACAAGGTCATAGACTTGATTTCTTTGAGGTAGTTGTCCCTTAAATATTCGGATTAGTCGAGTCAGGTCAAGAAAACTGATTCCTATTTCATGTGTATAGCTTTGGCCGTGCCCATCTGGAAGAAAAATGGAAGGGTAAGAGGCTTATGCGACTAAACGTCGATTTAAATACCCCGCAATGAGTTGCGGGGTATTTAAATATAAAAGAAAGAAGATTAATATTTTTATTGTCGCTTCATCCCCGCACTTTTCGAAACTGTGTCGCGACGCTTAATAATCCCTTCTCCCCTCATCAGAGGGGAGAAGGTGCAGGATGAGGGGTTACAATAGTTTTTGTTTTAAAAACTTTTAAATAGTCCCCTCACCCTAACCCTCTCCTCTAAATTGATTGGGGGTAGGCGGAACACTGGGCCGCGACACAGTCGAGGAAGTGCGGATGTATTAAAAAATGGCTGTGATGCCTGCTTTAAGACTGATGGCATAATAGTTATGGCTTGGTTCTACTTTGTCAAAGTACCATTGATTCGTCAGTTTGATGTCCCCTTCTACATTACGCCAGAGCGAATAATTAATGGTCGTGTCATTGGAATACTCCGTGATATCCTTTTTGTAAAGAGAGGTTTCTAAGAGTTTATGATTAAAGTATTCCTGATTGTTGGTGAATTTGATATTGAAATAGTTGGTAAGTCTCAAGGTCTGTTCCAACTTCATCAGCGCGCCGTTAAAAGGCCAGAAATTGGGCAGCCGGATAGGGTCCACCATGTTGAGATTGTAATTAAAGGAAATGCCGGCATTATATTCATTTTCCAACAGTTCTTTATTCAACGCATCTCCTGAAGCTTGTCGTTCATTGATCAATTTTCCCGTTAATGTACCGCCTAAATCACTGGTCAAACGGAAAGGAATAGTCAGAGTCGTGGTGTGGGTCGTGTTCTTGGTGGAAATAATGTTTTTGGCATTCAACTGTTGGTTCAAATCATAACGATAGTCCAAATTAAGCGTTTGAAAGGCCAGCCAGTCAAAAGAGGGCACCTTGGTCCAATTGAACGTCCCCCCCAGGGATTCGGTCTCGGTGGTGATATAGTTATCCCTGGTATTCATGTTTTTAGTCCAGCTGGTGGAATATTGCGGCGACAGGGTGACATTGGGGATAAAATTGATGTTGGCAGTCAGGCTATCCGTCTTCTTTCTGGAATTGATGTAAGCATTGTTTAACTTTTCATTATCGTCCTGGAAATTCACGAAATTGATAAGCCACATGTCCTGAAAATCCAGCTGATCGATAGTTTGATTATCCTGTTCATATTTAAAAGTGGCCGACCGGGAATAGGTTTCGGTGAAATTAAGTTGCGGGAAAGCATTCCATCCCAGAATATCCCCCAGATTAATACCCGACTGGATGCTCAACGTCCCCGGCGTGGACAGCGAGTCCTGGATATAATCGCGGTCATTGGTCATGGTATAGCTTAGGGATGGCGAGAACACAGGAATGCTGCTGATGTTGACATTTAATTTGGCAATCTTGTTCAAATGGGCATCCCGGTAATCATCGGAATAATAGCGGCCCTGCGAATTCAGATCATAATTATCCCTATAATAATAACGGTAAAGCGACAGAAACCCGCGATTACGTGTCCGTGAATAAGTAAACTGCGGGGTGAGGCGTACGAACCGGATAGGCGAATAATTGCCGGAATAGGTATAGCTCTCTTCCAAACTGTGCTGCCAGCGGGAATAATAAGCATCGCTGGCCGTGGTGCTGTTGTCCAGGCTGTCCACATCCGCCTGATTATACATGGTGTGCGTGTCCGTATAGGTTACCTTACCGCTAATCGTGGTTGTTCCTATAGGCACATTAAATAGCCGGTCCGGCAAGGAGTAAGAAACCTGGGGATTAACCGAGGACGTCTCTTCAATGCTGTTGGGCTGGGTGCGCTGGACAATATATTCACGAACACTGCGGCTGCGATTGGTGTGAACGGATATGTCCAATCCGGGGATCTGGCTGTAGCCGAGGTTGCCCGCAAAAGTTTCGGTGGTAAGATCGGGGGTGGAAAAATTATTGGAGTAGGAAAAATCATCGCGGTTATCCTGCTCCGTATAACTTTCGTTTCTGGACCAGCTCACATCCACCGGCATAAAACTAAACTTGGTCATCGTTCCCGCCACCAATTCGCTGACCTGACGCTGCTTGCCCACCGGCGTTTCATCGATAGTGAAGAAGTCGGAATCCACGTCGCGATGGTCTGTACGAATGGTAAAAACGTCGCCCCATTTAGTGGAGGTGCTTATGCGATAGGCCATGCCTTGCTTGGAACGGGCGCCGGTAACGCGCAGATTGTTGATCCAAATGGACTCAAGCGCAGCGGTGGCATTGGGATTATACACTCCCATGGAGATGGTTTTGATATTATTGAGTCCTCGCAGGATGTTCTCCCCGAACACTTCCCGCCGTTCTCCATCGCGGCCATCCAATTCCAGAGTCACCGTATGCCAAGCGCTCATGGGTTGCACCTGGTCCAATGGCACGCGGTATTCATAATAATTGTTGTCATCAATACCCAGACGCACAAAGACATATTCGCCGGCCGCCGTCTGGGTTTGCTTATAGATATCAAGCCGCAAATACCGGTATCGGGAGTAATCATACCCCTGACTGGCCGTGGTTAAGGTGCGGGTAAAGTAATAGGCCGGCGTGTTACATTGGCTATCCGCAGGATCGGTCACATCCTGACTGGTCAAATCATATTCCAATTTCAGAGATTTTTCGTTGAGCAACTGCTGTTGTTCATTTTGCAATTCATCAATGATGTAGAAAAAGGTATTAGGCACATAGTGGCTGTCCGTCTCCAGGCTGATAGCCGTGGCATTGATTTTATTGGAAGGTACGGCGCTAATGGAATTGCCCAACGCATCCACTGCTCCTGGCGCCACCATGGGCTGCCATTTGTTCCCTGTCAGGCTGATGGATTCAAACTGCACGTACCCACTCTGATCTGCCGAAGTCTGACCTGTCATCCACATGCGCACATGTTTGACAAAACTCATAAACGTCTGATCCTGGGGGTTGATATTGACCGCACCACTGGTGGTGGTAAAGCCGCTTAGCGGGATTTTGTAAATATTCCAACCCGGTTGCAGATTAATGCTGTATTCATAATAGCTTTCAACTGTGTCCAGCTGATCGTTATTGTCCATGTCCTCATTGTCCAACTGGCCGTTGCCGTCACCCCAATAACCGGTGGGCGCGCCCTGCGGATAAATCCCTTCCCCCCTCACACCGGCGGTCTGATCAGGGCCAATAATTGGCTGATTGGTAAGAGGGTCGTAACCCACGATGGTATTAATCGGACCGACGTCATAGCCTTCGAGTTTTTTCTGGCGGTCGCCTTCAAAATTGAGTTTGCCGTTGTTGTTGGCATCCTCGCTGACCAGCCCCAGATCTACGTTGAGTTTGACTGTGTTGGCTGCTGCTGCCGATGAATAAATGACCATTTCCAGGAAGCGGTACTCATGCAAATTAGAGCCCGCACTGTTAAGCGGGTAGACAAAACCATCCCAGCGGTTGCTGTTAAGACCATTATAAGCCCAGCGGAGCTGATGTTTCTTGTCATTGCTATCCACGGGCGTGCGGCCATATTCATATACCACCGATTGCCGGATATAATCGCGGTCAATAGGATCGGGATAATTCCCGGTGGAAGGCAGGCTGGAGGGGGACCAGATATTATTGGCATTGGCCCCCACGGGCAAGGACAGAATATTGTCCGACCCCTCCATGTTATCCACCATGGCTACACCGTCTTCTCCGGATTTACGGTAGGTGTTCAATTCATAGTGGCTGTAGGCACCTTCAGCGGAGACATTAAGCGAAAGTGGTATTTTAGTCTCTCCCACTAAAGGATTGAGCATATCTGAAAAATCCTTGGGATTCAGATTTAGCTGCACATCACCATCATAGATGGCCAAGGAAGTGGGGGCTGAATTTACATCAGGAATGTCCATCGGCGTTTGGCTGGCGTTGTACAAAAAGGTGGAGCCTATGGTCAGCCGTTTGTCGATGATATCGTATTCCGCCCGTGCGCCGAATAAATTGGTCTGGTATTTGCCACCAAAAGGCAGATATTCATAGGTGATGCTGATGTCACTGCTGCTGGCAATACTGTCGGGGTTAAGGAAAGTAATGAACCCGGTGTCGTAATCGATGAAGTAATCGGTATTACGCTGCATTTTCAGGCCGTCTTTACGGATCACCTCTGAATCCTTGATGACATTCCAGTGGGAGAGATTAAAAGTGGAAATGGTATTTTTAAATTCAACATGAATGGAAATATTATTGGCAATACTGTTGTTGCTGCCGCCCAAAGTGGTGTTGTAGACCGAACTGTAGGCGTCTTCCAGACCATTATTATAAATGTCCGATTTGTAGCGCAGGGATGGATCCTGCAGGGTATTGGCTGTGAAGGGATAATCATGGCGGAAAGAAATAGTGCCAAAAGTTGGATCAATACTGTATATTTTCTCTGCATTCAAGGTATCTGTCGGCAGTGGCAAAGGATATTCCTCTCCGTTGCTTTTGTAAATTTTGATGACAAATTCGCGGTCGCTCTGAGGATCAACGATATTCTGATACCCCAGGTTATAGCGCTGCATCAGCATCATAATGTAATTTTTCGATAAATTGGGATCATTGGTGTTGTAATCCTGGATCAAATGAGCACTATCCGAAGTCTTACCATCAACAGGTACTTGCAAGGTAGCGTAATCCAGGTTGATCTGTCCATTGGGATCGTAGCCCACGCTATGCTCCACATCATTGGCGTCTCTGTAGCGGTAAGCTACCGCAATGGACCAGGTCCGGGTGATGGGCCTGGTGAAATTAATCACGCCAACCTGGTAATCCACGGTGTAGTCAATACCCGGAGAAAACCGGTTGAAGAAAATATTGGCGGTCGTGGTGTTGCTCGCTGCCCGCGAATTGGTATCATTCAAGCCGTCGCGCACCCAAATTTCCACTGATTGCGGCACAATACCATGAATTTTTTGGTTGGGGTTGCTATCGCTGTAAAAAGCTTGTTTGGAGGCGTAAATAGGTAAGTCGTAATGGTTAACCTGGTTGGGCCAATCCTTGGTCAAATAATAATATTTATAAGCCACAAAACTGGTATCCGCAATATCAATCTTCTTGGGCGAGGTATTGCCTTGGAAGCTTTCAGTCACTGTAATGCCCTTGGTTTGGGCGCCGATGGCGGTCAGGTTAAAGCCATTGTAGCCCACCTTGACTTTGGCACCGAAGAGGTTCTTGTTATAGCCTGCAAATTCCGTCTTATCCAAATCGAGATTGATATCTCCAAAAGCCGCTTCCTGAACCACTTCATCAGGATCGCCGGCGTATTGAATGGAAATTTTGCGCTGCTCTTCCTGGGTGTCGTCATAATCCACATCCACCGTTATTTTTTTGCCCACCTTGCCTTCCAGACGCACCTGCAACTCCTGCTCCAGATTAAATCCATCGGTCAGGCCCGACCCCAAAGAAGGCACAGGATTAGCATTTTCGGACTCACTCAAACTGATAATATCCGTGTACCCAATATCAATTTTCTTGCGGCCCGAGATGGTCAACGACGAATCCGGCGGCAGACCGGGAATAGCGGTGGAAAGAATGCCCTGTTTGGGTATGGCAATAGGTGTAAGCGGTGAAGCCACAGCCCCTTCCGAAGGAGGACTCTCATGGTCCTGGGTATCCACAGCCCTTACCACATAGGTATACTCCCGCCCCAGGATAGGTTTGGAAATACTGTTTTCTTCTGAATCCACAAAGGTGGTTCCAATCACCAGGGTTTTGTTAATGGGTGCGCCAAATTCGGTTTCCTTATCACTTTTACGATAGATTTGATAGCCTTTGAGCCCATAGCTGCCGGCCGTGGAAGGTGACCAAGTCAGGGTGATCATATCATCCGATTTGGGGGTGGCATTGATCTGCAGCGGAGAGGTTGGCGGTGCAAAGGGCGTGGCCTTCACCACCACGGGGACTTGGGAACGGTTGCCCGCATTGTCTTCGGAAAAAAAGGTGTAGTAATAGGTTTTGCCATTGACCAATCCTTGCTGGTTGTCCCCGCGGTCGGTATAGTCCTCGGTTTTGATCGGTTCTGTAAACAAGGGTGATCCCAGTTGGCCTTTTTCCGTGGAACGGAAAATCATATAACCACATAAGCCGAACTCTCCGCCGGAAAAGGAAGGCAGCCATTTGAGATGCACCGACTGGTTGCCGGCTGTTGCCTCTACGGCCCCAGGTTCACAAAGCATGGGAATATTAAGGACTTTAAGCGGTGCACTTGCAGCGGAGGAATTACCTTGGCCATCCACACTGATGAGGCTGTAGTAGTAGGTTTTTCCCTTTTCCGGTGGGCTACTGGAGAAACCGGGCATATCCAGAAAATATTCTACCCTTAGTGGTGATGGATTGAGCGGTGCAGGCCAGGTCTTATCCCAGTAACCGCTCAACGGGCTTTCAGCCCGGAATAATTGATAGCTGAGTTTGTTGTTTCCTGCCGGTGGGGCCGGCTCCCAGGCGATCAAAACCCGGTCTCCGCCACTGCGGGCTTCCACACCGGTAGGTGGCATCAGCCTGCTGTTGACAACCGTCGATGTTGCGCCGATAGAATTGCCGCTGCCGGAGGCAACGGGGCTATTTCCCTGAACATCAACAGGATCGTTCTTTGGCACTGTAATCGTCTCAGCCAAGGGACCTGAAGCCGGCGTTTCCGCGGCCCAGCCAAAAGACCAACTCCATATGACAGCAAGGAATAATATGGACGTTATTCCAACACTAACCTTCAAGATCTGTTTCAAGAACATCCTCCAATTGCACTACACCTCTGGCAAGGCATGATCACTCATGGCGTGACCCAAATGGAAACCTATTTTAATGGCGGCTCAGGCCACTTATATATTCTTGTATATTCTTGATTATGGGATTGATAATTTCCTTCTTACAAATAACCTTTCAAAATATCATTGATGATAATTCCCCTAAACAGTGTCTATCATTATCCCCAACCGCATAGGGCGTGGCAAGTTTATTCTCTATTAACCTTAAAAATAAGAGGTTTTATATTTGTTCATTGTATATTAACGGCGGTTTTAGTAAAATTCCTGACAATATGATCGCCTTTAAAAATACCATTTCCTGTTTTCCGGTTGATTATCCTTGGTTTCATCCCTATGGATTTCACCAATTCTGAGGAGTTTGTTTTGAAATTAACCCCGACCACCAAGTTTTATCTCACCTTGGCTTTAATTACTGTTTTCAGGCTTCTGATTATCGGACGTTTTGAATTGGCGCCTGATGAAGCTTATTATTGGACTTGGTCGCAGCATTTGGACTGGTCTTATTATGACCAAGGTCCCATGTTGGCCCTTGTCATTAAGGCCTTTACCCTGCTGGCCGGCCATATTAGCGAATGGTCGGTGCGCCTGGGATCCGTGGCTTTGTCTGTGGTTAGTTCAGCGCTCATTTTTTTTACCACTAAAAAATTATTTCAAAGTGAACGTGCCGGTTGGTTGGCATTTCTGGGCCTAACGGTCACACTGCTCTTTTCAGCAGGTGCCCTTTTAATGATGCATGACAGCATCATGGTCATGTTTTGGATGGCTGCGCTTTACTTTTTTTACCGGGCGGTGGTGGAAAACTGGTCTTGGGGCTGGCTTGGGGGCGCACTCATGCTGGGACTGGGAGGGCTCTCCAAATATACCATGGCCCTGTTTGTGCCTGGCCTGCTGTTGTTCTTGGTACTCTCCCCCCAGGCGCGTCCGTTCTGGAAGAAACCCTATTTATACCTGGCCGGCGTGCTGACTGCTGCTTTGGTCTCACCCATCGTATTCTGGAATATTGCCCATCACTGGGCCTCCTTCAACCACATCGGCGACCTTGGCGGCGTGCATCAACAGTCTTGGTTCCGGCTTAAATCAGTAGGCGATTTTCTGGTTGGCCAACTGGGGGTTCTGTCACCGCTGATGGGTATTTTCTGTCTGGCCGCTCCCCTGATCGGATGGCAACAATGGCGTAAAAAATCAGTCCATGCGACCTCCTATTTGTGGCTTTTTTCCTTCTCTGCACCAACTTTGTTGTTCTTTTTCCTGCTATCTTTTAAAACCGAGGTTTATGCCAATTGGCCGGCGCCGGCTTACTTGGCGGCTTTAATGCTCCTGGCCGGCTGGACGGACAGCTTGTTGCAGAGTCCGGTTGCAGAACGCACCAGAAAATGGCTGAATGCCACATTGATCGTATCGTTCATTTTTACTGCAACAGCTCACCTGCAGGTGCTGCATCCGTTTTTGCCGCTTACCGGCAGGGCCGCTGATTCCGCCAATCGTATTCGTGGATGGCGCGAAGTGGGCCTCCAGACCGGAATCTGTCTGCGGGAATTGCAGAAACAAAGCGATACGCCTGTTTTTTTGGCTGCCCGGCGATATCAAATAGCAGGTATCCTCTGGTTTTACACACCCGGCCATCCCCAGGTCCAATTATTGGCCCGCCATGACCCGGCCAATAACCAATTTCAGATTTGGGATCATCGGGACCGGTTGGTGGGGCACAATGCGGTCTATGTTTGCGAAAACCAATGGGAAGTAGATCATGTCAGACAGTTTTTCAATCGGATAGTGGTGCTGCCTGATATAGAGATCACCGATGGTCATGAAAGGATCAGAACCATCAAAATCGTTTTCTGTTATCATTTAAAACCAAAAACCCAAACGGGGCAACCTTGATGAAAACCCTCTATCGCTATGTACTAAAAGAATTGGCTTTTCCCTTTTTAATGGGTCTGACCGTGTTTTCCTTTATTCTGGTCATGGATCGGATTTTCACGCTCACCGATTTGATCGTTAAATACGGTGTGTCCGTGTTCACCGTAGCCAAGCTGCTGTTTTTCATTTTGCCCTCGACTTTTGCCATCACTATTCCCATGGCTTGCTTGGTGGCGGTCATGGTGGCGTTTTCGCGTTTAAAAAGTGACAATGAGCTGACCGCCATGAAAGCCTCCGGCATCTCCCTGCTGCCCTTGGTGGGCGCCACCCTTGGCCTGGGTGCTCTTTTGACCGTGGCCATGATCGTCTTCAACAACACCGCCCTGCCCTATGCCAATTACGCCTACCGCGATCTATATTTTAAAATCGTCAGTCAACGGGCCGCCATTGTTATTGAAGACCATGTTTTTGTCGAAGATTTCGACGGTTATGTATTCCGGGTAGGAGAAAAAAATCCCATTACCGGTGAGCTTAAAGACGTGGTGGTGTTTGTACGCGATCAAAAAAAAGACAAGAACTTCCGGACGATTGTGGCCAAGCGGGGCCAACTGATCAGCGATGAGCAAAACCACCGGGTAATGCTCAAGCTGGAAGACGGCTATATGCAAATTGTCCAGCGTGAGGACCTCCAGGACTTCTCTCAAATTGATTTCCGCACCAACTTTCTGGATCTGGATATTAATCGTGAATTAGCCAATCCCGACCGAAACGCATCGCGCAGTGCCCGGGAAATGACGATGGCGCAGATCAAAAGCGAAATCAACAGACGGCGGCAAACCGGCGACGACATCCGGCTGTTATGGGTGGAATACTTTAAAAAAACATCCATTCCCTTTGCCTGTTTCGCTTTCTTTTTAATCGGGGCGCCTTTGGGCATTCTGGCACCCCGTTCGGGAAAATATTTTTCCTATTTCATCGGTGTGCTGCTGATTTTCATCTACTATATTTTTATTTCCCTGGGCGAGACTTTTGGCGCCAACGGAAAAATGCCGCCCTTTTTATCCATGTGGCTGCCTAATTTAATCCTGGTGGCTGCCGGGACCTATAGCCTGGCTTGGGTGATTCTGGAAAAGGCTCCTTTTTTCACCACTCTGCACCAACGTTGGGTGCAGCATGTTATCCGGCGTTCCACCGCCCGCAGGAGTTAGTCCAATGAATACGCTTTCCAAATATATTTTAAAAGAATTCCTCAAACCGCTGTTCTTCACCATTTTGGTCTTTGTGGGATTGTATATCATTTCCCAGATGGTCGATGAAATGCGTTCCTTTGTCAACCACAAGCCGGATTTGATATTAATTGTGCTTTATTACCTTTATCGCGTGCCCTACTTCTTGGTGCAAATCCTGCCTCTTTCCATCTTGCTGGCTTCCTTGTTCTCGCTGGGTCAATTGGCCAGGCAAAATGAGCTCATTGCCATGCGCAGCTGCGGTATTGGGTTCTTCCGGATGGTTTCCCCTATTTTAGCTGTTTCTCTGGTTCTAGTGGCTGTGGTTCTGGTTTTCAACGAGCTGGTAATCCCCTATACCAATCCACGGGCCAGCCGCATCAAACGGGTCTCTATTGAACATAAGGACGAGGAATCGCTGCGCTTGCAACGTGATTGGGTGACGCGCAGTGTGTCAGGCAAGAGAATCCTGCACGCTCATCACTTGGATGCCCAGACCGGCACCATGAAGGATGTGACCCTCTTAAAATTTCGGGACGAGCTGCAATTGGAAAGCAGAATTGATGCCCCGGCCGCACAGTGGGTGAAAGGACATTGGATTTTTCTAAGCGGGGTTATAAGACGCTTCGACGAACAGGCCCGCATGATCGGCTATAACCGTTTTTCAAGCCTGGCACTGCCTTTTCGGGAACTGCCCAAGGAATTTATTCGTCAGGAAAAAAAAGACGACCAACTGCTGTCCACACCATTGCGTGAATTAAGCTACCAGATCCGGCTTTTAAAGGAAACCGGCATTGACCCCAGAAAAGAAGAAGTCAATTTTCACCTGAAAATCGCCTTCCCCTTTGCCAATTTCATCCTGGCGCTGTTGGGCGTTTCATTGCCCTTTGTTTTCCCCACCGGACGTCGCAGCATTGTCTGGACGGCTATTGGTTTTGTGATTACCATTATCACCGGCTTCTTTTATATCGGCTTTATCGCGGTAGGGTCCTCATTTGGTAAAAATGGCATGTTCTCGCCGCTGGTTTCGGTATGGGTGGCCAATGCCGTGTTTGCCGCTATCGGTATATGGCTGATGACCAAAGCCCACCGTTGAAAATCAGCCTGCCAACCAAACCGTTGGCCGGTACCATGGGCGTTGTAAGAGCAGCCCTTACAATCAATTTTCCTTATGCCAAAACAATATCCAGAATTTCGTATTTTTTCAGGCCCGCCGGAATTTTAATTTCAATGACTTCGCCAATGACATGACCGATCAACCCCTTCCCGATAGGCGAAGTGGCCGAGAGTTTGCCGGCATCAAAATCAGCTTCTGCCGGGACCACCATGGTGTATTCGTAAATATCATCGTTGCCCAGATCTTTAACTTTGACTTTTTGCCCTACTGAAACTTTCCCTTCAGGGATGTTGGAGCGGTCAATGATTTGAGCACTGGCCAGTTGTGTCTGCAGCTGTTGGATCCTTAGTTCCAGCTTGGCTTGTTCTTCTTTGGCTGCATCATACTCTGCATTTTCCGATAAATCGCCGTGTTCCCGTGCCACCTTGATGGCTTCCGTAATCTCACGGCGTTTGGGCCCTCTTAAGTAATTCAATTCTTCCTGCATTTTTTCAAACCCTTCCTGGGTCAGGTAAACTTTGCCTGACATAAGCCAACCTCCTCTATCTTCTGACGCGGACCCCTCAACCCAATCTCGCAAGGCCAGGAAATGGAGTCACGAGCGCTGCCATAAAGAATTCATTTTAGTCATAAGCGGGTAAAATGTCAAATAGAGGGATTGGGCATCTGAATTATTGCTTTTTTTACTTTTTCTTTCTAAAATATGCGAATGAGAAAAAGACTGCGGTTTAATATTAAAAAGCATTGGAAAAGACTCAAATCATGGGCAGGTTTGGAGAGTAAGCTCCGGCATAAGCTGTTCCTTATGCTCTTTGTCATGCTTAGTATCCCGTTTATGTTTTTCTCATACCTGGCCATCCACAAAACATCCAATTATCTTTTTCTCGAGGCCAAACAGGAAAGTCAATACCTGTCCGTTCGACTGCAACACTTCGTGGACCATTATTTCATTGCCCTTTTCATCAACACGCAGGAGCTGTTTCAGGATTTCCTGGTGGAACATCCTTCTGCCACCATTTTCAACCATAAAAACAGTCCGCTGTTATGGAGTGTTTCGACCAATCCCGAGCTTCTGGCCTTCAGTATCGAGAATCATAGTCACCGGCAATTATTGGCTTTGAACAAAAGTAAATTAAAAATGGAGTGGCGCGACCAGGTTAATTGGCGCCAAATCATTTACGATAAAAAGTCCTTTGAGATTGCGCCGCCTCATTTTGACAATCAGTTTAAAACCACTGTCCTGCCGGTGCGTTTCGAAGTCAACGGCCATGGGCTTCCGCATTACCTGGTCACTATTTTGGTGGACATCGGCTATTTTGAAAACGCGTTGCTTAAGTGGCATTTCGGAGATGACACCACGGTCACCATGGCCACCATTGGCGGCACCATTATTCTCCCGCCTACTTTTCCTCCTGACCGCCCGCTGGCCATTGAGAAACTGCGGTTGCATCAATCCGGCCGTTCATCCTACATCGAACTGGTCACCCACAAAGACGGTCATGCCTTTTATCTCTCGTATACACGCAGCACTTTTTTAAAATGGGGTATTTTCGTTGAACGACAAACCACCATTGCCTCTGATCTGGTCAGACGGCTACGCATCATTTTCATTATTTTCATTGCCGGCACCCTTCTCATCAGTCTTTTAGGTAGTTTTTGGATTGTCGGTAAAATCGTCGGACCCATTGAAGCCCTGGACGCAGGCATCAAATTAATGGAAAACGGATTGCTGGTGGAACCTTTGCCTGTCACTTCCAAAGATGAAATCGCCCGCCTTACCATGAGCTTTAATGAAATGATGCAAACCCTTAATGTAAGGGAAGAAGAGATCAAGAGCCAAAATAACAAATTGGCTTTTCTAAACGACATCACCAGAACCATTAACCAGACTTCAAATTTGAGCGACATTCTCTCCTTAGTCATGAAAAAAACCATTGCCCAATTGCAGGCGTATTCGGGCTGGGTGTATATCCTTGACCGTCAGGGTGCCTATCTGCGCTGCATGGCCCATGACGGCCTGTTGGCCGAGCCTTTGCCGGAAATCAGCATGACCGCCACGGAACATCACCCGCTGGCCAAAGTTATCGGCAGCGGTCAAGTTCAGGTTTTCCATGATCAGCAATCGTTGGCCTCTCTTTTCCCAAGCATGCCCTTCCCCGCCTCCACCGAGGTGATGCTAATTCCATTGCGTTCGCAAAAAAAAGTGGTTGGCCTTATAGGCATAGGTAGTCGGCGTCAATCCAAATTTAAAATGCGCGATCGCGCCTGGGCGGGTAAAATCGGAGATGAGTTGGGTATTGTCATCGAAAATGCCCAACTCTATTCGGAATTACAGCTGCGTCTCAACGAGCTGGAAGCAGTTAATAAAGACTTGCAGGAATTGGATCAGTTTAAAACACGAATCCTTTCCAATGTGTCTCATGAATTAAGAACGCCGCTGACCTCGATCAAATCCTATGTGGAATTATTTTTATGTGACAAAATCGGACCGCTGGACAGCATGCAGAAGGACAAGCTGGCTATTATCAAGCGCAACATCACTCATCTTTTAACGTTGATCGAAGATTTGTTGGTGTTATCCAAGCTTCAGGATCAGAAAAAACATCTTAAAAATATGGAAGTGGCTAATTTGCAGGAATTGGTGGACGAAGTGATCGCCGCCACCGAAGAAATGGCCAAGGCTAAAGGGCTGACCCTACAAAGAGCAGGCACCACTCAATCCATCATGGTGCGTATCAACCGCTCCAAAATCGTACAGGTTATGCAGAATCTGGTTTCTAATGCCATCAAGTTTACGGAACAAGGCAGTATCACCATCCGCCTTACCCTGAGCACACCAGAGTCCACGCCCTCGTCGACTGTACCCATGGTTAAGCTGGAAGTGGCGGATACCGGCATTGGCATTCCTAAAAAATCATTGCCCAAGATATTTCATCGATTTTATCAGATTGATAGCTCCTCCACCAGGAAATATGTAGGAACAGGTCTTGGTCTTTCTATTGTCAAAGAAATACTTGATGCCCATCAAAGTAAAATCCATGTAGCCAGTGAGGAAAACCGGGGTAGCACGTTTTCCTTCGAACTACCGGTGGTCAACCAAGTAACTGTTTAATCAATAATAAAACACCTGACCACAAAAGGGTTGAACCACGATACGTGCCTTCTCACTCTTCACTCCCCCTTTCAAGTCATCGGCATAACCGTTTTTTATCGTCATAGCGGCGTCCGCAATCATCGGATAAAAAAGTTGGCAATCCAGCACACGCCCAATGCCTGACCCCTATGCCGATATTTGAAACATCCGTTTTATTCCCCGCAAGGCCTGTTTGGTCCGGGCTTCATTTTCAATTAAGGCGAAGCGTACATAACCATCGCCGCCTTCCCCAAAACCCGCGCCAGGTGATACGGCCACTTTGGCCTCATGCAGCAATTTCATGGAAAATTCTACGGATGACAACTTCCGGAATTGCTCCGGTATTTTGGCCCACAGGAACATAGTCGCCCGCGGTTTGGTCACCGGCCACCCCAACTTATTTAATCCATCCACCAACACATCCCGGCGGCTGTGGTAAGTTTCAACAATTTGCTGTACGCATTCCTGCGGTCCATTTAAAGCGGAAATGGCGGCAATCTGAATGGGTGTAAAGATGCCATAGTCAAGATAGCTTTTAATTCTGGTTAACATAGCCACGGCCTCTTTGTTACCCACCATAAACCCCACCCGCCAACCGGGCATATTGTAGGTTTTGGATAGCGAGTAGAACTCCACACCCAGGTCTTTGGCGCCCGGCACTTGCAACAGACTGGGCGATTTATAGCCGTCAAAACATAGTTCCGCATAAGCATGGTCATGAAGAATCAACAAGTTCTCCGCTCTGGCTAAAGCCACTACCTGTTCAAAAAATTCATAATCCACCGTGGTCCCGGTAGGATTCTGGGGAAAGGAAAGCAACAGAGCTTTAGGTTTGGGCCAGGAATTTTTACAGACATTAATGATTTTGGGCAAAAGGTTTTCATTGGGCTCAAAAGGGATGCTGATCACATTCCCTTCTGCCAAGACCGTGGAATAGGCATGGATCGGATAACAAGGCGAAGGCACAATGACCGTATCTCCTGGATTGAGCAAGGCCAGCATGAAATGTGAGATCCCCTCTTTGGCACCAATGGTGGCAATGGCCTCGGTATCGGGATCAAGGTCTACATTGAAGCGCCGTTTATACCACAGGCATATGGCTTCTCTCAATTTATATACACCTTTGGATACACTGTAACGATGATTTTGAGTTTTGGCGGAAGCTTCCACCAATTTATCCACAATATGCTGAGGCGTGCCCATATCGGGATTTCCCATACCAAAATCAATTATATCTTCACCACGGCTTCTAGCCATTTTGGTTTCCGCCGTGACTTTGGCCAAAACATAAGGCGGTATGCGGTCTAACTTGTTGGAAATCATAAGCTTCCTTCTTTCATCAAGGATAAAATGATTGGTGAATAAAATAGCGTTTTTTTTTCGTTTGGTCAATGCCTTTGAACAGCAGCGCTTTTTAATATAAAATATCCCAAAATTATGCTTCCGGAGCGCAACGGGCTTTTCCATTATACCGGTGAAAGCTGGTATCCAGGGGCTTGATTTTAAAGGCTTTCCCGATTCCATTTCGGAGCATAATAGGATGACAATATAGGAAACAATCACTACTCAGTCTCAAAAGGTGAGTATTCGTGGGATTGTAACAACTGACTGTAAGATACCGGTTACTTGTCCGGCGCGTACTGGATGCCTGCGCCCTACACGCAAACCGCCGTCCGTCCATTTTTTTGGTTTTTCACACCTTACCAGCCACCGGGGTCATCTCCAGTGGTTCAAGGGTTGTCATTTGTTTTAAAGCAGCAAAACGCCGGCTGATTTCCTGTGTTGTCAAATGGGCCGACTTTTTGACCGAAAAATCTTCCACCACGAAAGAAGCTAAAATCGTACCTACGGCCGCTGCCTGATGCAGTGTCGACATATTGAGTTTACCGGTTTGGGCCAGATAGCCAATGAAAGCTCCGGCAAAAGTATCCCCCGCTCCCGTAGGATCCACCACGGTCTCCAGAGGAAAGGCGGGCACAATGACTTTGTCCGCCTGCCAAAATACCAAAGCACCATGCTCACCTTTTTTGATGATTACGCCTTTGGGTCCCCGGGTTTGTATCCATTGCGCGGCCTGGAGTAAATTGGTACAGCCCGTCAATTGTCTGGCCTCGCCGTCATTAACCACCACCATATCCACCTTCGCGATCACGTCCAGTAAGGCTTCCTTTTTATGGGTGATCCAGAAATTCATGGTATCGAGCAACACAAAAGCGGGCTTCTCCAGTTCCTGCAACACGTGCAATTGCAGGCTGGGGTCAATATTGGCCAAAAAAACAAAGTCTGCTTGTTTGGCTTCCGGATCCAGATGGGGGTCAAAGGAGGCAAAAACATTGAGTTGGGTATCCAACGTATGGGCGCTGTTCATATCCCCTTCATAATAGCCTTTCCAATGGAAGGTCAGACCTGGTTTTCGTTCCAAACCACTCACGTCGACACCTTTATTTTTCAGCAGGCTCACATGAGTTGGTTCAAAATCCTCGCCCACCACACCCACAATGGCCGGTGAACAAAAATAAGAAGCGGCCACGGAACTGTACACAGCCGAGCCGCCAAGACCTTTTTCAATTTGGCCATGAGGGGTACGGACATCGTCTGTAGCCACTGATCCAACGATTAACAAATCCATTTTCGTCTCCTTTTCCTTTTGATTCTGGTTTAACAAATTTTACATTTTTAGCCAAGTTAGTTTCTGTTACGGATTGCTGGTTGGATCCCATCCATAGACGCAGGGTCGGGATTTGCCTGTACCCTACAACCTTTTTTTGATGCCACCTTGGGGGAGAATATAACCCCAAGTACGTCATTCATCAAAAATGGTCTTTCGGCAATAAAAACCAGTTAAAGGTCTTCACCTCCGGCCTGCTTGTTCTTTAATCTCCATTTCCCCCAGGACCAAAACCCTAACATGAGAAGCCCCAGAAGTGCCACGATCCAATCGCCAAACCTAACGTAAAAGGTTACGGTTTTAGGCAGAGGAACATCTTTGACAAGCACACCTTCCTTGTCCAAATCAATTTTGGCCATCAACCTACCCGCTGGATCAAAGATGCAGGAAATGCCAGTCGCCGCCGCGCGCACCAGCGCCCGGTTGGTTTCAGCCGCCCGAAAAGCACTGAATATAGCATGTTGCGCCGGCGCGGAAGAATGGCCGAACCAAGTGTCATAGGTTATAACCGCCAACAATCGGGCCCCTCGTTTGGTCAGGTCACGGGTGTATTGGGGAAACAGACTTTCAAAACAAATAATGCCTCCCACCATAGTATGAGGTTGAGGTTGGTCCATAGGCAGAAGATTACGGGTGGTGCCAGGGGTAAACCCTGCTCCTCCGTAACGGCGGACCAGTTTATGGACAAAAAAGAGAATAGAGTCTTTATAGGGCACATATTCCCCAAAAGGCACCAGATGCCTCTTGGCCGTCGATCCTCTTACTTTGCCTGTGTTGTCGATCAGAACCATGGCATTATAATACAAATACTCTTTCTGGGTCCGCTTGATTTCATCGGCGCCCACCAATTGATAAATCCCCAAGATTCTTGACCACAACCGCACCGTGTTGGCTAACTGCTGATCATAGTTAAAAATACCGGGAAAGGCAGTCTCCGGCCAAACCGCCAATGTCGCATGGCTGCTGGCAGCTTTATCTAAAAGCGTCTTGTACGTATTCAAGGTTTTTTGCTGAAAATCAAAATCCCAGGTGGTATTTTGATTGATGTTACCCTGCATACTGGCCACGCGCATAACCGGTGCCTTAGCTTGATGGTGGAGCCTGGATTGTTCCATGATGGTGCCCGTCAGGATGAGAAGAATCAAGCCGCCGGCCAGAATCAGATTTCCCCGAGAATGGAGTAACACCTCCCTTTCCCTGACTAGCCAGGCTTGACGGTGGAAAAACAAACTCCCCAACCAGATCAGCAACAGATAAATCAGACAATTACCCATAGCGACTGTAAAACTCAACCCCCAAATACCGCTAAAGGGCAGTACGGCCATCAAGGCCGGAATACCATATTGGCTATAACCCAAACTATCCCAGGGAAATCCGGAAATGATATAATTGCGTGCAAATTCCAATATCGTCCAGCCACCGGCCGCAGTCAGCCACCAAGGCACACCGCGAGCGCGAAGATAATGATAACTAATTAAAAATAATCCGGGATAAAGCGCCAGGTAAGCGGTCAGGAGAAACCACGCCAGTGGCCCCAAGGGCGCCATGGATTGCATTGGCGCAATCCAAATAACGGCCAAGCCAAAATACACAAACCCGTATATAAATCCAAGACGCCAAAGACGTTTAGTCGATTGTGGGGCAATCAGCAGCAGCGGGATAAGGCAAATCCACCCCAGAAATCCGCCTTTCCAATCCATGCCGGAATATATCGGGTTGGGAAAAGCCATGGCTGCTATAAAGCCGCCACCCACGGCCAGTAGCAAGTCTCGGTATTTGTTCATGTCCATAACCTCACAGCACCTTGGTTTTAATGAATAAGAGTCCATGGCCCAGTTTGACGATCAAAGCCAGCAGCAGTTGCCAACTGGATTTTAAAAAGCCAAGAAAGGAAAGCATCTCCGGGGCCACCACCGATAACACAATCACTAATACCAGAATATTCATCACATAAATAAAGGGAAATGAAAACACCATGCCCACCTGGCGAATATCACTTTGTTCGTCTTTCAGGGAATGCAGCGTCAACGCCACATGAAAAGCCAGGGTAAACCCCAGAAGAAAGGCCAGAATGGTATGGAAGGGTTTGGCTGCGATTAGGTAAATAGGCAGAAGTATAAAGGTGTATATGGGAAAAAAATAGGGGGCCAAGGCGATAAAAAAATTGGTTTTGGAAATGGTCACTTGCCCACCTTCCTGGGAGACGAGCAGGGATTTTATTTTGCCGCCCAACACCACCGCCCAAAAAGCATGGGTCAGTTCATGGCCCATAACATGGATAAAGATGGGCTTCCACAACAAAAGATGCATTACCAGATAAACCCCGGCGCCGGTGATGAAGGCCAGCTGCCTTGGAATGGTTAAATCCACTGATGTCAGGGTATGGGCCAGAACCATGGAAAAGACGAAACAAGGTACCAACAGCAGGAAACCCCATAACCACTTCCCCCATGGTATTGGCCGGCTTACTTTTTTTGTCCTGGGTTTACGCGCCATGATCGAAATTAGGCAAGGGTGGCCTGATTGCGGCCATTGGCTTTGGATTGATATAATGCAGAATCAGCAGATTCAATGAGGGCCAGGGGGGTTTTGCCATCGCCCGGGAATTCAGCCAGACCCAGGGAAATGGTGACCTTCACTTCTGTCCCGTTAAGCATAAACGTCAGTTTTTCCACACTTTTGCGTAAACGTTCTGCAGCGATCATTCCGTCCTGTTTGCCAACTTCGGGCATGATCACAGCAAATTCTTCACCGCCATAGCGGGCGGGAACATCCACATCACGAAAATTTTCCTTAATGGCTTTGGCCACGGCTATTAATACTTCATCGCCCTTGGTATGGCCATAGGTGTCATTGATACGTTTAAAATGGTCAATATCAGCCATGAGCAGACTCAACTTGCCGTCATAACGACTGGCGCGTTTGAGTTCGTCGTCAAAGCGCAGTTGGAAATAACGTTTTAAATATAATTTGGTCATGGCATCGGTAATGGCTTGTTCATAATGACGGGCATTCCTTAACGCCAGAGCGGCCAGAGAAGTCAAGGTGGTGATGAAATCCCTTTCCCCTTGGTTAAAAGTTTCGCCTGATAATTTTTTACCCAACAATAGCATTCCGATAACTTGGTCTTTAGCCAGTAAAGGGGCTATGAGAAAGCATTTGTAGGCCTCAAAAAAATCTACTTCGTTGTCAAACTGAGCTTTGGCTCTCAAATCGCTGAGCAACAACGGTTGCTCACTCATTTTAAGCAGTTCCAAAAAGGCTTCCTTGACCTGCAGGGTTTTGAGGCGGTCCGCATCCTTACGCAGACCTTTCTTATATACGGGCACGATAGTTACGCCGTCCTTTTCATCAAGGAGCATGATGGTCATAACGGTAACGCCTAATTGCCCCATACAGGTAAAACAGGTTATCTTAAGGATCGACTCCACGGAAAGGGTGGAATTAAGTTCTTTGCCAATATTAAAGAGGGTGAACAGATCATAAACTTTCTTGTCCAGCTCACGATAAGTCTTTTCGATGACCTCCGCACGAGAGGCAAGTTCCAGATTAGAATTCTCCAATTCCATGCGTTTCATTTGGGCATCCAGAATGATCTGGTTGAAATTGTTGGCCAGTACGCCGATTTCATCATCGCGTACAAGTGAGATACCGCCTTCACGAATCCCTTGCAGGGTCTCCTCGGTTTCCCGGATCAAATCCTGGATAGGTTTTACCATCTGGGAGAAGGTGATGGCATCGCACCCCATCAAGATGCCTGCTACTGCCAGAGCCGTTACTCCTATCACCGTGCCTAAAGGTTTGGTCACCCAAAAAAAACCGGCGGCACTGATACCTGCCAATCCCAGAATCATGGCCAAGCTCAGGTAAAAGATCAGTGAAAATTTATTGCGCTGCAGCAAATAACCTTTCATTATCTTCACGATGATTTTTCCTCTTCCATGATCTGCACGCGTAAATGGTGGAATTCGCATAGATTAACGTTCTGGCACCCTGTCAATCATTTCCAAGGAACTGTGATGCCTTTTGGTTTTATTGCCGGAAATTGCAGCATGCCCAGCGCCGGCGGGTTATTAAATAAGGTTTTAATAGCCCGGAATTCCTTGCCGCCCCCCAGTTCCAAAGAACAAGCAATAACCCTTCTAGAATTTTTTCACCATGCGCAGTTCATTAAACCGTCCGTCGCTTTTATAATCGACATCATCCATCAAGGTCTTCATCAAATACCGGCCCAGGCCGCCAACCCGCCGTTCTTCGATGTGCTTTTTCAGGTCCGGCAGAGGTGTATTTTTACTGTCAAATGAACGGCCTTGATCACGCAACACGATCTCCAGTTGATTTTTATATAAAGTCACAATAATATTGATTTGTTGGTAGGCGTCATAGGAATAAGCGTGTTCGATAATATTGGCCAAAGCTTCATCTAAAGACATTTCAATTTGGGATATTTTCTCATCATCAATTCTTTCTTCTGATGAAATCCCCACAATAAAATTCCGGACATGATTTAGGTAATTAACATCGCTGGGCATAACAAATTCAAGACGTTTGATGATTCCCTCGCCACTGGTTTGGCCCGGACGCAAAGGAATGATGTGTCCATACTTATCCACAAAATAAATTGCATTGCAGTGAATGCATCGAAAGACATCGGTTTTACCAGCCACATTGCCCATATGACAACCAGGACAATTCACTGCAATGGGAAATTCGACTTCCTGACCTTCCATCCGAACAGCCACCTCGGTGGTGCCGGCGCCATCATCGTCCCATACTCGGATTCTGACATTGCCGGGTTTGGTGACAATCATTTTTCCTTCCCAAACGCCATTTTTCAAGGTATTGATCATGCTGGGATAAACCATACCGGCATCAACAATCACATGGAGAACGCCTGCATAATTGGGCACACGCTCTCCCAAGGGATCGATGGCTTCAATGCGGCATTGAAAAGGTACGCCGGAAACAACCGATTTGGTAGCCGGACTAATCTTAAAATGATGATATCCTGCCGTTGGTTTGTTGTAGATAATATATTCCCGGGCCTCCTCCATACTGGCAAAAACTTTGATATGCTGCGTCTTATAGGCTTCCAGCACATCCTTTTTAATATGAGGTCCGCTTCCGAGAAAAACCAAATCACTTTGGTGAAGTCGAATAAATTTTAGCAACCCATTTAAAAATCCCAAGGCGTAAGGGGTAAGAACCTGTAAAAATTTAAGGTCTAGGATGAATTTCGGTTGTTCTTGTTCCAGGTAAGTTTGAATGACAGCTTCTAGTTGAGGAAATGTTTCGTGATCCAGTACACCCGCGGGTTCAATGACAATGATTTCTTTATGTTCATCCAAATAATGCGAGCGAACACCAAGTCTGTTCATTAGTGGTCCTCGTGACAGTAAGGATCCCGGATTAACAGAAGTTGGCTGGCCGCAATCGTTCTCATTCGGCAAATTTAGCCACAGCTTCCGTTTCGTTGTCCACGATTTCGAACAACTCTGAGAACCCGAGCAGATCAAACACTTTGTAAATTTTGGGCGACAGATTGGTTAAGACAATATCACCGTCGTTGTCCCGGATTTCATCGATCACGCCCATAAATGTCCCCAAGCCGGCGCTGCTGATATAATCCAATTTGGCTAAATTCACGATCAGTTTGAATTTCTTTTCTTTTATGAGGTTGTTAAAAGCTTCCTCCAGCTCGGCTACGGTATAGGCGTCCAGGAATCCTTCAACGTCCACCACCGTACATGCCGGGTTGAAATCAGATGCTTTAACATTCACATTGATCTTCTTCATCCCTCACCTCCGCCTACAATTAGGGAGGCAGTTTACCACAAAAACCTTTGTAAAGAAAGCATTTTTTGAACTCGCAGCTACGTTCATGCCCTTCCCCTATGGTTTTTTAGCGATACCTGATCTCAACATTACTGGCTGACAACCTTATCTTCCGATACCTAAAAAAAAGTCCTCCGCATCGGCTCAAAGCACCTTGACGGTCAGCATGGTCATGTCGTCAAATTGAGCGGCGCCGGCCGTAAAATCTTTTAAAGCTTTGATGATATTATCGGAAATTTCTCTGGCACTTAAATGGGCATTTCGACCCAAAACGTCCATCAAGCGTTGTTCTTCAAATTCCTCTTCCTTTGGATTCATGGCTTCCGTCAAGCCGTCGGTATACATGATGAACACGTCACCAGAGGCTAATTTCACCGATTGGGTGCCCATCTTTTTGTCGAAACGTCCGCCTTTATCCAGGCCAAGGGCCATGCCGGAAAGCTGCAAGGCTTCAACCTTGCCGTCCTTGTGGGCAATCATCAACGGGTTATGCCCGGCATTGGCGCAATCGAGTGTTTTCTTTTCCAGGTCCAGAATGGCGTGAAGCATGGTCACGAACATGCCCCGCTTGATGTCATGGTAAAGTAAGGAATTGGTTTTGGAGATGGTTTTACCGGCGCTGGCCAAATGAATTTGTGACCGTAAAATACTTCGCGTCATGACCATGCCCAAGGCCCCGGGGATGCCTTTGCCGGAGACATCGGCTACGGTTAATCCCAGCAAACGTTGATCTATTTCATGAAAATCATAGTAATCTCCGCCCACTTCTTTGGCACTATTGTAATAGGAAACAATTTCAAAATTCTCGATTTGGGGATCACCGCTGGGTAATAACACTGCCTGGATTTTTCTGGCTGTCTCCAATTCCTGCTCCATTTTTTCCTTTTCAATCAAATCCTTTTGGGCCAACTTCAGATCGCCGGTCATACGGTTAAAAGAACGGGCCAAATTGCCGATTTCATCATTACTATTGACCGCAATGGTAAAATCCAAGTTGCCCTGACCGATGATTTCCGCCCCTTGTTCCAACGCTTTAATAGGCCGTACAATAACACTGACCAGAATCATGGTAACCAGGATCCCTGCCACAATCAGAATAATGGCCAGAACGATAATACGCATAACCGCATTGCTAATGGCATCGTCAATGGCGGCCTGGGACAGGCCGACATGAACTTCCCCCAGTTTGGCCCGGTCTTGCAGCAAAACCGGGACCGCAATATCAATGGTCTTGGTGTTTTTATAAGTGAACACACTGGAAATAAGAATTTTCTGATTACTAAGCGGTTGGATCACCGATGATGGCGGCACATAGGGCTTGCCCGATTCAGAAATTTTATTATGGGCCACGGTCATGGCGTTTTCATCCACAATGGTGACATACAGTACACCATTGTTGCCCATGGCATCGTTGACCAGGGAGGCCAGGAGCAGAATCTCGCTTCGCAGCAACGGTTTGGCGGCATTGTTGGCCATGTTTTTAGCAATGGTAATACCGCGTTGCTCCATCTCCTGGCGAAGCGCGTTTTGTTCACCTTGCAAGGCAAAAAAGGTAATGAAGATAATCGTCAGAGTAAGCAGCAGGGTAATGGAAAGCCCGAATTTTAATCTCAGACTGCCTGTTTTTTTAGGGGGGTGTTCCGGGACAGACTGATTGGGCGATGTGGTCATAGTGATGGTCCTTTTTGAATTTATCTCGTTTCTTGGTGGTCTTTATCCGAATCGAGTGAACAACAATCCTCAAGCTGCCTTGTGAGGCTATCGTCATTGGTGTCTTATTGCAGCAAGCTATTAGTCGGCCTTGATACCGCGTTTTTCCATTTCTTTTAATTCCATTTCCGCTTTGGTGATAGAACTCTTCGCTTCCTGATTATTGGGATCAAGCACAAGAATCTTTTGCCATACTTCAATAGCTTTTTTATTCTGGCCATCCAGATACAAGGAAACGCCGTCATAATATAATTTCTTAATTTCTTCCTTGCTCACCGTGACCGTAGCGACTTTGCCGGTCAAAGCGGCGATCTTTTCGCTGGCTTCATTATTGTTGGGATCTAATTTTAACACTTCAGTGTACTTGCCTTTGGATTCCGCCACCCGTCCGGCGTTGGCCAATTCATCACCCCGGGCCAGTAAAGCCTTGATATTTTCCCTTAATTGGGTGCGGGCCTTGTAGAGTAAATTCTTGATACTCTGATCCTTGGCATCAGCTTCGGCAGCTGACTCCAAAAATTTTATGGCCTCCCGGTATTTACCCTTGGAAAGCAACTGAACACCGGTGCGGTAATTTTCTTCGGTCCCCTTCTTTTTCTGGGTCTGAATCCTGGAAACATAGTTTTCGGCCATGGCATTTTTGGGGGAATTTTTCAATTGTTCTTTGAGTTCTTTTAAAGCCGTATTTAAATCACCGGACTTGAATTTGGCCATAGCGCCGGCGGTGATAATCTCATCCTTCTCGTTTTGTTTTAGTCGAACTTTTTTAATACCCTGTTGCGCCTGAGCATTTTTAGGATCCATCACCAGCACGCCGCGCCATTCGCGGTAGGCATCCTGATGCCGGCCCTGCCGGTAATAAGAATCGGCAAGATCATTGTGTTCTTTGATCATGTTGGATAACTTGAGATTGGCGGTGCGGATAAATTTTTGCGCATTTTTATTTTTGACGTCCAGTTTAAGCACGATTTTCCAGTTTTTAACAGCTTCCGGATATTCATTGTTAAAATAGGCTTTGCTGCCTTTACGCAGAAAGTAATCAATAGCTTTGGCTTTCACGGCCTTGTAATTTTTCAACACCCGATAATTCTTGGGATTGATCCGGTAGAGTTTTTTATAGTAATAAAGGGCATGGCTGTAATCCCCTTTATCTTCATAAGTAATGGCCAATTGAAAAAGGGAGGGTTCATGGGTCTTTTTAATTTTCAGAGCTTCCTTGAATTGATGCACTGCCAAATCCAGGTTGGCTTGCCGGTAGGCAATCAGTCCCAACCCATAGTAGTTTTCCGGATTGCCGGGATTGAGCCCCAGGCCCTTTTGCAGATAACGGTTGGCGTCTTTCAAATCATTTTTGTACAAATAAGCAAAGCCCAAATTGGTAAACATTTTATCATTATCCGGTATTTCACCCTTGCTATGGTCATACATCCGGATCACATCATCATAACGGTTGTTGTCAAAATAAAGCTGGGCCAGACGGTCATAGAGCTGGGCATCATCAGGCCGTAATTTAATGACCCGTTTGTATAAGTCAACAGCTTCGTCCGCCTTGTTCAATTTTACATAAACATTGGCCAAGTTGTTGAGCGCTGGAATATTATTAGGATCAATTTTCAAAGACAGCTGATAGTTGGTGACAGCATCGTTGTAGCGCTCCTGAGTAAAGTAAACCAAACTCAAATTATTTTGTGCATCAATGTTTTTGGGATTGATTTTCAGGGCTTGTTTGAATTCTTTTTCCGCACGGTCATTTTTACCGACCTGTAAATAGACGGCACCCAGTACCACATGTGCTTCATCATCTTGTGGATTCAGCTCTACTGTTTTGGATAAGGGGGCCAGGGCTTCAGAAAATTGACTGTTTTGGAAATAATAAACCCCCAGATTAAAATACGCATTGGCATCGTTGGGTTGAGCCTGGGTCAAATTTATAAGTGATTGTAATTGTTTGTCAAGGGCATGGGTGGTGGGTGTCCAAAAAAAATAAACAGCAATGAGCAGAATGAATAATGCCCCTGAATTTGCCTTGTGCCGACAAAAGCACAACATGATCGGCCTTCTTTCTATCCCTCAAAGATGTATAAATAATGATGATCGTATGCCTACTTATTAAATTTATAGCGCTATATGTTTTTTGTCAAATATTTTTTTGGTATTTTGTAGGTTTATTTTGCCGGGATATGTATTTTAAGTTTGTTTTAAAGGAATTATTAGGGGAGGTATTATATTTTTTTTGGTGAGCCGGCTGAGGGTCGAACTCAGGACGGCCGCCTTAAAAGGGCGGTGCTCTACCAACTGAGCTACCGGCTCACAAAAAAGTTTAAAACAATTTATCCATAATTATGGTTTGTTTTCGATCTTGTCCTACAGATAAAATGGCTATTTTAGCCCCAACCAGATCTTCAATACGTTTGACATAATTTTTAGCGTTTTCAGGAAAATCCTCGAACGCTGTCAAGGTTGACAAGTCTTCCTGCCAGCCGTCCATTTCCTCGTAAACCGGTTCGATTTTTTCCACCATGTCAATAGCGGCCGGCAAATGATCCAACACCTGACCATCGACTTTGTAGGCTGTGCAAATGGGTAATTTGGGCAACCCACTCAGTACATCTAGCTTGGTCAACGCCATTTTATCAAAGCCATTGATAATTCTTGCCCGCCGGACTAAAACAGCATCAAACCAACCACAACGTCTGGGCCGGCCGGTGGTAGCGCCAAATTCATCCCCTTTTGTCCGCAACGCTTCCCCACCTTCATCTTCTTTCAATTCAGTGGGTAAAGGCCCGGCACCTACACGGGTGGTATAAGCTTTCACGATACCTAAAACCTGGTCAAATTTGGTTGGACCAACACCTGTTCCGGTGCTTGCTCCGCCAGAAGTTGGATGAGAAGCGGTGACAAAGGGATAAGTTCCAAAATCCACATCTAAATAAGTGCCCTGAGCACCTTCAAAAAGCACTTTTTGCTTTTCATCGACCAGACGATTGATAAACTCAACAGTATCAATAATAAATGGCCTTAACTGGTCGCCATATGCGCGATATTCTAACACAAGGTCATCGATTTTAAAAGGGTTTATTTTGTAATAATGTTCAAAAAGGTAATTTTTGTCCTGCAAAGCCATTTCCAAACGGCTCCGTAACCGCTTTTCATCGAGCAAATCAATCATACGCAACCCAATTCGTGAATATTTATCAATATAAGTAGGTCCAATACCACGATGAGTGGTATCAATTTTGGCCTTGCCGCGCATGGATTCATTGGCCTTATCCTGGGCGCAATGATAACTGAACGTTACCGGCGATAATTCGCTTATTTTCAGATTGTCCCCCACCTCGATATGGGCAGCTCTCAAGGCTTCAATCTCAGCCAACAAGGATTTGGGATCGATAACCACTCCATTGCCAATGACACAGGTTTTTTGTTCATGTAGAATGCCACAGGGAATGAGATGAAGGACGTGTTTTTGCCCGCCGAATACCACCGTATGGCCGGCATTGTTCCCGCCCTGAAAGCGCACCACCGCATCCGCCTCCTGGGACAGGAGATCAATGATCTTTCCTTTACCTTCGTCACCCCATTGGGCGCCGACTACGACTAAATTAGGCATATTCAGTTACCTTTTCTATAATTTAATTAATTTAATTTTGCTGATTTGGCCGGTTTCCGCCAATTTTTCAATTATGGCTTGGGGTACTTCCGAATCCACATTGAGAATGCTTACGGCTTGGCCACCTATTTTGTTTCTTCCCATGTGCAAGGCAGCAATATTGACCTTTTCATTGCCCAGTATGGAACCCATGCGACCCACGATACCCGGCTCATCACGGTGCAAATAAAAGAGTAAATTTCCTTTGGGAATAAAATCCGTGTGAAAGCCCATAACCGACACCACATAGGGTTCCCGTTTATTGCCGATCACGGTTCCCGTGATTTCCTGAGTTTCCTTGGAAGTTTCCACTTTGACCGTAATGGTGCTGGTAAAATCCACGGCCTCTTTTTTGGTGGTTTCCGTGATCTCTATGCCCCGTTCTTTGGCAACAAAGCGGGCATTCACAAAATTCAGCGATTCGGAGAGTATGTTGGAAAGCAGACCCTTGACTGCGGATACACTCATTAAATCCGTGGGATAATTACACACTTCGCCGGCAAATTCCACTGTCATCTTTTTAAGCTGGCCATCCATCAGTTGACCCTGAATGCGTCCCAACTTTTCCGCCAATTCCAAATAAGGCGCTATTTCTTTCAACACCTCGGGCGGAACTGAAGGAATATTAACGGCATTTCTTATCAGGCCGCCCTTTAACGCATCGATCACTTGTTCCGCCATGATGATACCAACATTGATCTGAGCCTCTTCCGTGGAAGCCCCCAAATGGGGGGTCATAATCAAATTGGTCAGGGTGGCCAATTCCTGATCCTGTGGCGGTTCTTCATTATAAACATCCAGGGCCGCCCCGGCGATTGTACCATGGCGCAGGGCTTCTTTTAAATCGTTCTGGTTGATAATACCACCACGGGCGCAGTTGATCACGCGGCAGTTTTTTTTCATTTTTCCAAAAGCAGCTTTATTGATCATGCCTTCTGTATCTTTGTTTTTGGGAGTATGTACCGAGATATAGTCGGCTTGGGAATAAATTTCATCCAGCGTCCCCAGTTGGACATTTAATTGTTCCGCTTTTTCTTCAGTGAGAAATGGATCATTGGCAATAACGGTCATACCAAAGGCCTGAGCGCGTTTGGACAATTCCGTGCCGATACGGCCCAACCCGATGACGCCCAACGTTTTACCATAGACTTCGGTACCCATGAATTTCTTGCGTTCCCACTTGCCTGCTTTCATGGAGGCATCGGCCTGAGGAATGTTTCTGGATACGGCCATCATCATGGAAAACGTATGCTCCGCCGTGGAAATGGTATTGGCATCCGGCGTGTTCATAACTATAATCCCGCGGCGCGTAGCTTCGGGAATATTGATATTATCAATTCCTACACCGGCCCGGCCGATCACTTTCAGATTGCAGGCCGCATCCAGCACTTCTTTGGTAACCTTGGAGGCACTTCTGATGATCAGGGCATCATAATTGGGAATGATTTCCAGCAGTTCCTCAGGGGTGACTTTTTCCCGGGCATCGAGTTCAATTTGAGGATCATTTCTAAGCACATCCTGTCCTTCTTTGGACAGATTATCGCTAATCAGCACTTTAAACATTATTCCCTCCATTTATCAATCCTACCACCGTTATCATCAGGCTGGATAGGCAGACCCCTTTTTTCATCATTCCGCCATGCCCCTGTGGCCGTTCAGCTGAAAAGCACCGTTTCTGCCGCGGCCACACCTTTACCCAAATCAAATTTATAATGTTGCTCTTTTAAAGCCCGTTCCACTGCGGCTACGGCCGTAATGACATCCCAATCATCGGCATAGCCCAAATGACCTATCCGGAAGATTTTGCCTTTTACTTGGCCTTGGCCGCCGGCCAAGGTAATACCGTAGGTATCACGAATGGTTTTAAACAACTGACCGCCATTCACGCCTTCCGGTACCCAAACCGAAGTGACTGCATTGCTAGGCTTGCCCGTGGCGAACAGTTTCAATCCCAGGGCTTGCATGGCCGCTCTCGCAGCTTCCGCCATTTTGGCATGACGAGCCCAGATAGCCTCCAAGCCTTCGGCCTCTATTAATTTAATTGATTCAGCGAGCTGCATGATCAGGGAAACACTGGGGGTGAAGGGTGTATTGGCCAGAGGTTCGTCAGTCATGGCTTTCTGGGATTTTTTCCAATCGAAATAAAATTTAGGCAAGGTTGCTTTGCCCGCTAATTCCCAGGCCTTGGCGGAAATGCTGACCATGGCCAGGCCCGGCGGAATCATCAAGCCTTTTTGTGAGCCCACGGCCACCACATCGGCATGCCATTCATCGGTTTCCATGGCGGTTGCGCCCAAGCCGGAAACAGCGTCCACGACCAGCACCGCCGAGGTTTTTTCTACCTCAGCACCAATAGCCTTGATATCCGATTCCACACCTGTTGACGTTTCAGACAAGGTGGTAAAAACCGCTTTGATGGACGGGTCCTGCGCCAGCCTCTTTTTGATTTCATTAGGATCTACAGCCTCGCCCCAAGCCACTTCATAGTGGTCACATTGAACCCCATAGGCTTTGGCAATGGCAGCCCACCGGTTTCCGAAGTTACCGCAGGAAGCCACCAATATTTTGTCCCCTGGGCTGCATAGGTTAATAACAGCCGATTCCATGGCGCCCGTGCCGGCGGCGGAAAACAATAACACATCATTGGTGGTACGAAATATCCTTTTAAGGCCAGCCACCACTTCGGTTAATATTTTTCGAAATTGGGGCGTACGGTGATGAATAATCGGCTTTCCGCCTTCAGCCAAAACCGTTGGCGGCACTTCCGTAGGACCGGGTGTCATTAAGCGATTTTTGTAAAACATGGATGAAAGCTCCTTTTCTGGAAGAAGGCGCTGCGGATCAGGCTTGCTGCTGGCGAGTCGCGGCGGCCTCCTGCAATTTCCTCTTCAATGCCGCAATTCCTTCGCCGGTAAGGGCGGAAGCCGTTAAAAGACTTACCTCATAGCCAAAGGCCTTGGTCACGTCTTCTATTTCCTTGCGTTTCTTCAGCATATTTTGCCGCGACAATTTATCACATTTATTCAAAGTTAACAAGTAGGGCTTATTAAATTTCTTGCCCAAAGCCAACATGGTGCTGTCGATTTTCTGCAACGGCAAGCGGGCATCAATGATATGGACGATCAACGCCATATTGCTGCGATGGAACAAATAACGCTCGATTAACTGTTCAATCTTCCGTCGCAGGGGCGCAGGCCAGCGGGCATAACCAAATCCCGGGAAATCCACCAAGGTTATGTCCGCTTTATAGTGATAAAAATTGATGGACTGAGTGCAGCCCGGGGTTTGAGAAACACGTGCCCCTTGGGCTGTTCTTTTTGCACCCTTGCCTGCGATTTGATTAAGAAGGGACGACTTACCCACATTGGAACGGCCGATCAAGATGATTTCACTGCCCTTTTCCGGTGGGAACTGTTCCGGCGTAAACGCCGTGCACAATAATTTAAATTCAGGACTACTCATAGATCAGTGCTTTTGGATTTTGCTTAAATAGGCGCTGTTATTGGCAGCGGTAGTGCCGGTGGTCTTGGGCAGACGCAATGGTTTATTGCTCCGTTTTCCGATATTCCACTCCAGCGGTTTTACCAAGGCCAGCGGCAGCACTTCGCTCATATCTTCGATCGAATGAATTTCCAGTGATTTTTTGACCTCCACCGGCAGATCAATAAGATCTTTTTCATTTTCTTTCGGAATAACCACCTTTTTAATACCCGCACGGACAGCGGCCAGTAATTTTTCCTTTAACCCGCCAATGGCCAGCACGCGACCGCGCAAAGTGATTTCCCCGGTCATCGCCACATTGCGATTAACCGCAATGCCGCTTAGCGCGGAAATGATGGCCGTGGTAATGGCAATCCCCGCCGAAGGCCCATCTTTGGGAATGGCACCTTCCGGTACATGAATATGAATATCCGTATGCTGGTGAAAATGCTCGTCAATGCCAATTTGTTCGGCATGAGCCCGGGCATAACTTACCGCAGCCTGGGCGGACTCCTTCATCACATCACCCAGTTTACCGGTCAGGGTCAATTGGCCTTTTCCCGGCATCAGGGTTACTTCGATCATCAGGATCTCCCCGCCGAATTCTGTCCAGGCTAATCCCGTGGCCACACCCACGGCGTGTTTTTTCTCGCTTTTACGTTTTAAGAATTTGGGCGGGCCCAGGTATTTCTCAATATCAGCCGCCGAGATTTTTTTCATCCCTGACCCCAGCTTTTTTTCCACTTTCAGGCGGGCCACTTTACGCATCACCGTAGCCAATTCCCGGTTGAGGTTACGCACCCCGGCTTCAGCCGTATATTCGGTGATCACCTTTTCGATCATGGCTCTCGGCATTACCACATCCTTGTTGGTCAGGCCGTGATCCTGAATCAAACGGACAAGCAAGTGGTGCTCGGCGATCTTGATTTTTTCTTCCAGCGTATAGCCGGGAATATCAAGGATTTCCATGCGATCACGGAGGGTGGGATGTAAATTGTAAATAACGTTGGCCGTAGCCACAAACATAATACCGCTCAGGTCAAAAGGTACGTCCAAATAATGATCGTCAAAGGCATGATTCTGCTCCGGGTCCAAGACTTCCAGCAATGCTGCCGCAGGGTCACCTCTGAAATCTGATCCGATTTTGTCGATCTCATCGAGCAAGATCAGCGGATTATTGGTTTTGGCGTTTTTCAGGGCTTGAATAATCCGGCCCGGCAACGCGCCAATATAGGTGCGACGATGACCTCGTATTTCCGCTTCATCCCGTACCCCACCCAAGGATATTCTAATAAATTTCCTGTTCAAAGAATCAGCCACACTGCGGGCCAAGCTGGTTTTGCCCACGCCAGGAGGACCCACCAAACACAATATCGGTCCTTTCATTTGCGGAGCCAATTTGCGTACTGCCAAATATTCAAGAATACGGTCTTTAACTTTACGCAGGCCATAATGATCCTTGTCCATATTACGGGCCACGGTTTTCAGCTCCAGCTTTTCCTTGGTGGCTACGGCCCAAGGCAGGGCCACCAGCCATTCAATATAGGTCCTGATTACCGCAGCTTCCGGACTCATTGGCTGCATGCGCTCCAAACGCCCGATTTCCTTGATGGCTTTTTCTTCAGCTTCCTTGGGCATCTTGGCTTTGGTGACTTTTTTGAGTAATTCCTCATTTTCGCTCTCTTCGTCTTTTTGCCCCAGCTCCTTGCGAATGGCCTTCATTTGTTCATGGAGATAATATTCTTTTTGCGTGCTTTCCATCTGTTTGCGTACCCGGCCTTTAATGCGGCGCTCTATTTCAAGAATTTCAATCTCCACGGAAAGCAATTTAGAGATGGCTTCCAAACGTTCATTGGGATCGACTATTTCAAGGAGTTTTTGTTTTTCCTCCACCTTGGACAAGATGTTGGCGGCTACAATATCGGCAAAACGGCCCGGGTCCTCAATATGATTCAAGGATACCACGATGTCGGAAGGAATTTTTTTATTTAGCCGCGAATAATGTTCAAATAATTCTACATTATTGCGCATTAACGCTTTGGAAACGGAGGTTTGCTCCATCCGGCTATCCAAGGTCTCAAAAACAGCGGCATGATATTTATCATAGGAAATGACCCGTTTAAGACGGATTCGTTCCTGCCCTTCTACCAACACTTTAATAGTGCTGTCGGGCATCTTTAAAACCTGAAGTATCTGGGCTTTGGTCCCAACCTTGTAAATATCATCTTCGTTGGGATCATCCACTTGGGCCTGGATCTGGGTTACCAGAGCAATCATGCGGTTTTCCAGCATGGCTGCTTCCAGCGCTTGTACCGATTTGCCGCGCCCCACGAAAAGGGGCACAATCATATGGGGAAAAACCACCAAATCACGCAAAGGCATAAGCGGCAGTTCTTTTCTAACACCATGGTTGCTTGTTTTAGAACTAGTACTCATTATCAGGCCTGCTTTCAGGCTAATTTAGCCTCTTCATCGCTGTGGGGCAAATCGTGATAGACCAACAGCGGTTCTTGTTTTTGATGCACCACATCCGGAGTCACGACACATTCTCTGATATCCGTCCGCCCCGGCAATTCATACATAATATCGAGCATCACCGTTTCCAGTATGGCCCTTAGTCCCCGCGCCCCGGTTTTACGGCGCAAGCATTCTTTGGCCACTTCTTTCTGGGCTTCTTTGGTAATCGTGAGCTTCACATCTTCCATTTCAAAGAATTTTTGATATTGTTTGAGCAACGCATTCTTGGGTTCCACCAGAATCCTGACCAGAGCTTCCTCATCCAACTCGTTCAGGTTGGCCACAATGGGCAGACGTCCCACAAATTCCGGAATCAGACCGTATTTGATCAAATCTTCCGGGTGAACTCCGCTTAAAATATCATCACGTGACAAGCGTTTTTCCGCCTGCGCTTTCATACCGAAACCAATGCTCTTTTTACCAACCCGGCCTTCCACGATTTTTTCCAGCCCAATAAAGGCTCCCCCGCAGATAAAAAGAATGTTGGTCGTATCCACCTTGACATATTCCTGCTGTGGATGCTTGCGCCCGCCTTTGGGAGGAACACTGGCAATGGTGCCTTCGATTATTTTCAACAGGGCCTGTTGCACCCCTTCGCCGGACACATCACGGGTGATGGACGGGTTCTCGCTTTTACGCCCAATTTTATCAATCTCATCAATATAGATAATACCGCGAACAGCATTATCCACTTCGTAATTGCTGTTCTGAAGTAATTTCAGAACAATATTCTCGACATCTTCCCCCACATATCCAGCTTCGGTCAAGGTGGTGGCATCCACAATAGCAAAAGGTACTTTTAAGATTTTAGCCAACGTCTGAGCCAACAGGGTTTTCCCTGTTCCTGTAGGGCCAATTAAAAGGATATTGCTTTTCGTCAATTCCACTTCATCAGTGGTCATCGTGCGTTGAAAATTAATGCGCTTATAATGATTATGCACCGCCACGGACAGGACCCGCTTGGCATAATCCTGACCAATCACGTAGCGATCTAATATTTCTTTAATTTCCTTGGGTTTCGGCAGGGTTATTTCTTGATGGACACTGGCTGAGGTCTCGTGAGCCAAGATGTCATTGCAAAAAGCAACGCAATCATCGCAGATATAGACGCCAGGCCCCTTAATTAGTTTGCGGGCCGCACTCGAGGTCTTGCCACAAAACGAGCATGAAATACTTTTCGAAGATGGTGCTTTGGCCACATGGTCCTCCTCGCTTAAACCCCAACCTGCATAACATCATCAATGACACCATATGTTTGCGCTTCCAAAGCGGACATAAAGAAATCTCTATCTGTATCCTTGATAATTCTATCTTCCGGCTGGTTGCAATGCTTAGCTAAAATTTTATTCATTTGTTCCTGAATCCGTTCAATTTCCTTGGCCTGGATGTGAATATCAGGCATGCTGCCCTGAAAGCCTCCCGACCCTTGGTGAAGCATTATGCGGGCATTGGGTAAAGCATAGCGTTTACCGGGCGCACCGGCAGCCAACAATACCGCCCCCATGGAGGCGGCTTGTCCCACGCAAAGCGTGGAGACCGGTGATTTGATATACTGCATGGTATCGTAAATGCCCAAGCCGGCCGAGACGACTCCCCCGGGGCTGTTGATGTACATGGATATTTCCTTCTGTTCTTCCGATTCCAAAAACAGGAGTTGAGCGATCACCACATTGGCCACATCATCATTGATGGGCGTGCCTAAAAAAATGATGCGCTCCTTTAATAAGCGGGAATAAATATCATAGGCCCTCTCCCCGCGCTGGGTTTGTTCGATGACCATGGGAATCAAAGACATTTCTCGTCCTCCTCGCTAGCTTATACCGTACGGTCTTAAAATTTAATTGTAGCTGATTTTAGCATGTTCGATGACAAGGTCAATAACTTTTGAATCTCTTATTTGGCCCCGGATGTCTTCCCACGCATCGTTTTTATCCAGATAGGCTTTATAGTCATGTAATGGCCGCCGTGCCGCCATGGCCATTTTTTCAACTTCTTGATTCAATTCCTCTTCACTGACTTCAATATTCTCGACTTGGCCAATTTCACGCAGCGCCAATTGGGCTTTTAATTCCAACTCCACTTGCTGGCGGTTTTGTTGTTTGAAGCCCTCGGCCGTAGTGCCCGTGGTCTCCAGGGTTTTACCTTGCCGTTGCAGGCGTGTCTCATAATCCATCAACATTTTGTCCAGGGAACGTTCTATCAGCACATCCGGTACTTTGACCGTGGTCGATTTGGAAAGTTCTTTGCTGATCTGATCGCTAAGCAAAATTCGATTTTGCCGTTCTTTTTCCACTTTCAGATCTTCCCTGATTCGGTCTTTCAGCGCCTGCAAGCTTTCAAACTTCCCCATATCCTTGGCAAATTCATCATTAAGTTCCGCCAATTTCTTCTCTTGAATCTCCTTCACGGTCACTGTAAAAGCAATGGTTTGACCGGCCATTTCAGGAGCATGGTAGTCTTTAGGAAAGACTGCATCAAAGGTCTTGGTTTCCTCTTTTTTCATGCCCACCAGGTTTTCCTCAAAATCGGGGATGGTCTGGTTGGCGCCCAATTCGATCCGGTAATCCTGGGCCTTGGTGCCGGGCACGGGCTCACCGTCTTTTTCACCGCTGAAATCCACCGTGACCACATCGCCTTTCTGACTGACCCGGTCCGGCGCTTGCTCCAACGTGGCATGGTGTTGCCGCAGATTTTCCAGAACCTCGTCAATTTCCTTATCCTTAATCTCCACCTTATTGGCTTTAAGCTTAAGCCCTTTATAGTTGCCCAATTTGACATTCGGGAGGACTTCCACCGTTACTTGATAGGTAAGCGGTTTATGCTTATCCAGTTCCACTTTATCAACCTTGGGACGAATAATGGGCATCAGCTTGGTTTGATCCAGTGCATAGGGGTAGGACAAAGAAAACAACTTGTCCAGTACTTCTTCATGGATTTCGCGGGCATAGTTTTTTTCAATTATGTCCACAGGGATCTTACCCTTACGAAAGCCGGGCAATTTGGCTTTTTGACGGACTTTGGCGGTCACCTGGTTGAAAACAGAAGAAACCTCATCCTGAGGTACTTCGATACTTAATACTTTGGTAGTTTCACTTTGTTCATTGACGTCAACTTTAATCATGGTTCTTTTGGTGCGAGGGGTGGGACTCGAACCCACATGCCGAAGCACTAGATCCTAAGTCTAGCGTGTCTGCCAATTTCACCACCCTCGCCCTATACCTCCCTTTATACTGGTGATCTCATTATTACTATTCGGTGTTTGTGGGTCACCTTGCCACAGGATCATGGCTAGGATCGATGAAAAGTGGTGGGTGCTACAGGGATCGAACCTGTGACCCGCTGATTAAGAGTCAGCTGCTCTACCAACTGAGCTAAGCACCCAAGCTTGATAATCCCAAATGGAAAATCCATCCCGCCGGAGGCGGGGTTTTAAAAAAACAAAAATCGATTCCGTCAACAACAGGACAAGACGTCAGCCGAAGTTGGTTTTTCCGATTCTCAATTTTCGATTCTCAACTTCTCGGCCTCGCGCCTGAGGCGGGAGGCTTGGTGCGCCTGAGACGAATCGAACGTCCGACACACGGCTCCGGAGGCCGTTGCTCTATCCACTGAGCTACAGGCGCTTTAAATCAATCGTGCAGGTCGGAAGAAAGGTCATATGGATTCGGCGAAACAGGCTTTGGGCTTTCTGCATCCGCATAATCGACTTCAACCCATCCATCCTCAGCCCATTGGCAAACAGGCTTGCCTCAAGGGCTCCTGGGGTGGACGACGGGACTCGAACCCGCGACCTCAGGGACCACAACCCTGCGCTCTAACCAACTGAGCTACGTCCACCATCAAAAGACCTATTGCTTTGGCGGATCATCATTTTACGTAAATATCTTTGTTTGTCAAACATTTTTAGCGATTTCCTCAGGGAAGGCAACCAACATGGGAAAAGCACAAGAAAATGAACCGGTCTTGCCAAAAATCCAGGGCATTACATCTGATCAAGAACAATTTATTACAGATAACCAAGGGACAAGGCTCATTGCTGCTAACCTTGGTCGACTATATTGGACGCGATCGTCTTATTTGTTGATTTTCACGGTTTCTTCCACGTAAACAATGTCAAATTGATCATCTTGGTTTTTCTTTAATGCAGCGTAGCTAATCCGGTTTTCCCCAATGAATTTGATGTTGCCATTGATAATATCATCATAAGGCTCGCCTTCATTACCATTAATAATCACCCTGCGTTTGTTATCCCGGGTCCCCACATAATATAGGTAGGCCCCGGTGGGGCTGAAATTAATGGGCCAGATGTCGTCATAAACCTTATGCTTGCGTCCATTAATGACCACTACCAGGCCTTTACCGGCCTTGCCGGACACATAGGCAAACTTCTTGCCGTCCGGACTGAACGTGGGCCTAACAATAGCGTCGCTGGTTTTAATCTTTTTCCAATTTTTAAATAACAGGTTTTTGTCATCCAGATTTTTAACCAAAAAATAAAAGTTTTTACTATCGGGGCTGAAAAACAATTTTTGGGATTCCACAAAGGGTTCGCTTTCCTTTTCCCCTGACACCACCATAACATCCTTTTTGGTTTTCATTTTTTTCACATCATTTTCACCGGCATAAGCCACCTGTTTGCTGTCCGGGCTGAAAGTAATCGAGCCTGTGACAATACGGTCAAAAGGCTTACCGGGCTTGCCGTCCACCACAACCTTTTGCTTATGTTTTTCCTCTAAAATATAGGCAATTCGTTTCCCATCAGGACTGAAGGTCAGGCTGTCTTTTTCAATAGCACCCATGAATTTCGGCCCCAGCTCATTGTTAGCCACCACGGCTTCTTCAGCCAGCTCGCCTATAATGACCGCGTAGGCCACTTTGGTGCCATCGGCACTGATCACAGGGTTCCCCAAGAGCGCATAGGCCTTTCCCGGATTATGATTGATGACCACCATGTATTTTTTATTTTTCTCAGCCCGGTAAGCTACGGTTTGGCCGTCTGCGCTCATTACCGGCGGGCCTACTTCATCCACCCAAGGTCCAGGTCGGCCATTGATGACCACGGTTTTCTTGTGACCTTTCCTGGCCAAATAAATCATGGTGGCGCTGTTTTGGCTGAACTGGACCGGCCAAATGTGATCGTACCCCGGGCCGGGAACGCCGTTAACGAGCAGGTGTTGTTTTTTGTTGGATTCGCCGATGTACACTGCTTTCTTGCCATCAGGACTAAAATCCGGCCCCAGCACTGCATCGTATAGCGGACCTTGACGGCCATCGAGAACAATGCACCACTTCTTCCCTACTCTGGCTCCATACATGGACCGTTTCCCTGCGGGACTAAACAACAAGAGGGCAACTTCTTGGTACGTTTTTTGTTTTTCCCCATTAATAACTGCATATTGCTTATTACTGTCTTTAACCAGAAACCCGGCAATTTTATTGTCCGCCGCGGCATTCAGACTTTCAAAATTTTCCGCCTTCATGACGCCTAATTTCTCAGTATGTAGCTGGCGCATAATATTTTTACCAGGTTGTCCCTGGCAAGCGGTCAGGCTAAGCGCCATCAAGAGCATTGTGCTCATCAGCCAAAAGCGTTTCATTATAGGGCCTCCAGATGGTATGAATTACCGGCCTTTTCGGAGTCGGTGCTAAAAGTAGGTTCGGAGGAATTCACAGAAAATTGAGCTTTGGCCGCGATTTCCAATTCTGGCGACACTTGGCGCGGCAGAATAATTTCAAAGGTACTGCCCTTCTTTTTTTCGCTTTGAACTTTGATTTTGCCGCCATGTCCCTCCACGATTCGTTTGCAGGTTGCCAAACCCAGTCCAGTACCATAGATTCTGGTGGAGAAAAAGGGCTCAAAAATTTTCTGCAAGTTGTCGGCCGAGATGCCCTCCCCTTTATCTACAATGGATACTATGGCCTGCATCTCCTTGGTATGGATGGCTATGGAAATGGTTTGGCCTTCATGAGAAGCATGTATGGCATTGATCATGACATTAAGAATGACCTGGTAAAGTTGGTTGGAATCTGCTTCGATATCCCCATCGGTGGGGGCCACCAGGTCAACACGCAGTTGCTTCACCGCCAGTTGGGCTTTCAACAATTCAAGACACCGTTCCACCAGGGATTTGAGCTTGACTGGCTCAGTTTTAAGGGTACCGCTTTTGGAAAAATTCAGCAGATCAGTGGTCAATTGCATGACCCGTTTTATTTCCCGGGGCACCACATCTAAGAATTTTTTTACGAACTCTGGCTTATCCAGTTTTTCCGGCAATAGTTCCAAATAAGTGGCCGCACCGGTCAGGGGATTGCGGATCTCATGGGCAAAAGATGCGGCCATGGTGCCGATTAGTTCCATTTTGTTATCATTGATCATTTTTTCATACAATCGATAATTTTCAACACTCAACGCCAACTGAAAGGCAAGGTTGTCCAATTCTATTATTTCCCTTTCGGCGAAACCCAGTCTATTCTTCGGGCGCCCCAACAATAGTACTCCTATCATTTTATGGTCTATGGCCATTGGAATAGCTAAGGCCACATTCAGTTTTTGAAGTCCAGCAACCAATTCTAATTTATCCTGACTATGACTTTGCTGATCAAAATAGATCAACTCATCGGTTTCTACAATAGTCACATTTTTTTCAAGAATTCTAATAAGAGCATCCCGTTTATCCAGCCCTTGCTCATAATTGTTGGCCACGACCGAGTGATAATTCCCCTCTTTTCTTTCCTTCAGATAAATGTCAACATTTTCCAATTCGCTCCCCAATGATTTCAATACGTGGTCGAAGATAGCGTTCTGATCATGAAGGCTTTTAATATGCTGCTGGATGTTATTGATGGCATGATAAATTTTGGTTTGATCCTTATTGAAAAATTTATCAGCCCATCGATCCATATAATACATCCGGTTAAAAGCAAGTACAAATACACTTGTCGTAACCGCCACGACAATACTCATCAAATAGATATCAGTTTGAGCATGAGTGAATTTGGAGTAAAGGGTACTGGTGATGAACACCACCAATGTGTTGATGGATAAAATCACTAAATGTCGTGCTGCAGTTTTAACTATCTTTTCAGAATCAAATAGGCGATATCTCACTACAGCATAGGCAACTATACCAACAAATATACTTACGCCATAAAAAGAATATTGTGGTATGCGAATATTGTAAAGGGGGTAAAATCCGCCAGGCCCGCTAAGATAACCGAAAGCTGCGCCTATAATTAAATATTTCAATTGTTTTTTCTTAAGGCCTTCGGCTTTTTTATAAGCACTAATTAGCTGAACAAAAGCGTACGAAACACAGCTGGCGAAAAACAAAGGAAAAAAATGATACCAAATACCGGTCGGTCCCACAAAGAATTTGAAACCAACAACATTGATAGTATGATCAATAAGTAAGTTGGTTGGCAGCAAGGCGACCATGACCGCGCTAATAATATAACAGGAGATTATTAGTGGTTTGACCGTACGGGCCCTGTCGGTAACGAGGAGAAACAAGTGCAATAAAAGTGAAGGGATGAACATAGCCCCCACATGCAGCATTTTGGACCAGATTAATCCAGCAGCAGGGCTTTGGGCAGTAGCCATTTTGGCAAAAGAAAAGCTCCATACCATGACAGCCATGTTATGCAGAAAAAAAATACGATTTACCAAGCTTGCAGGGTTTTTAATCAGTACATAGAACCCCACCACCAACATAAACAAAGCATTAGTATATTGAGCAATTGCATATTGGTCCATTGCATTTCCTTCAGGCCGGAGTATTAGTATCTTTAGTGTCGGCCCAAAGGATTATCAATTAATTAAATAATTGCATCCGCGTCTGATGCCTGGCTTTATGTTTCTTAGTGTGATAGAGTTCGAAGAGTGTATCTAAAGATTCTTTGTCTCTTTTATAGATGCCGGTGTATATTGCCATTTTGGTTATGGATCTGCACTGGAAACAATCTGCATATGGTCCCAGCGCACAGGGTTTTCTTATCGAGCCGTCATGATTCATGTGTATAGAATGGCACCGTCCATTTTTATTGTGAATATTCATGGGGCAATTTTGGGCAAGGACCTTATTATACTTCGGCTTTAACATTTCAATCATCAATGGTGAATTGTAAATAAACTTTTTATATCTCATCTTCAATTCATTCAGCATAGAAACCAAAACATATTTTTGTTTATCTTTGACTATCAATTCAGAGTGTTTATTTTTCATAGGTGCATAATAAGTGAAAATCACTCCATTAATAGGTGTTTCGGACCATTCCTCTACAAATTCTGGGATACAGTCGATATTCATTGAATTCACACAATAAATAATGGCCATCGGTGTACCGCGTCTGATCGCGTTTAAAGCATTGGCTTTAGCCTTCTCGTACACTCCCTGGCCGCGGATATCATCGTTTATCGATTTGATCCCATCCAGAGAGAGTCCAACGTGAATGTTTTCGCCAAAGTCAGGGATAAAGTTGGTGCCATTGGTAATGACCAAATTATTCTTTTGATGAAATTTCATTCCTTCCCAAAGAATAGATACTGTTTTCTCATTTAACAGAGGTTCACCACCATACCAGGTAATATTGGTGATTGAAGGAAAGGCGTCCAGTGTTTCCTTTATATGGTTAAGCAAGTTGGGATTCATACATGATGCATGTTCATAAGAATCCCAAAAGCAATGTTTACATTTCAGATTACAGGCATTGGTGACGTCAATGGACAACGCACTTGGTTTTAGATCAGATGGTAAGGCAGGACTTGCCGAAGGTCTGGGTGTTGATTTAACCACAGGTGTTAAAAGTGTCTCAGATGCCATTTCTCCCCCCCGAGAAAAACGTGTGATAGTTTATATCATTAGCATCGCCCTCCATGGCTGTATCTTGAATATTTTTTTCTGTATAATTGTACTATACCATACTATTCCAACAAACAAAAGCCCCGCCCTCGTCTATTTAAAGTCAAGACTACAACTTTTCTACTCAATTACTTTTAACAGGACGACAGACCAAGCCACAGCAAAATCACCCTCAACCGGTGTGAGAATAGATCACAACCTTTCTCTAGCGTACTTTACCTGTCATCATCCCTCTACTAGTCGGTTGATTCCAGATTTATTTTATCTCGAAGTAAATAGCCTTAAAAACATTTAAGCCCGACTGACCTGCTTTAACTTCCAATCCTAACCGCACCTGCTTGCCCTTTAATCAATCTCTCCAAAGAGATAATTGCACCTGCATATAAACAGTAGCTTAGGTGTTATTTATTTTCATTTCATCAGCGTTATTGAGCATGTGTCCTTAAAATATCGATTATATCATGATCCCAACTTCGAGAAAAGTTATTACCCTGTTTTTTCTTGATATCTTTCATAGCGCATTATACCGGGCTATTTTTCCAAGAATTGGTGGGACCGTCAAATCATAATTTCCGGTTTCCCGATTATTCCGTCTTACTATTTAGGGAAGATGAATGGTCACGCCGATGTCGGCATTGTTGAGGAGTTGATTGTCCGTGGCCATGATAACGTCCCTATCTTCAAGCGCAATGGCATAACCAATATCCCAATCCAAACTCATCCATTCTAATACTCGCCACTGGAATCCAATTTGTATATCTGCGGTTAAATATTCGGTGCTTATCAACCCACTCAAAAGCCATCCATTGCTTAAAAAAGCAGATAGGCGGCCTCGAATGCCCCCCTTGGGAAGCCCGAGGAAATAATATCGGGTTCCAACCGCAAAACCAGGTTGAGATGGAGTTTGCAATATAAACGTCGGCGTCCCAAGACCGCCAAATATTCCCAAGGCATCATTGGCCATGTATTCATAATTAATTCCTGATCCTCCATAAATATTCCCCACCCCAAATCCAATTTTATGTCTTGAACGGTAGTATGCGTCTTGCACCACAACAATTTGAGCACCGCCGTCTCTTTGGGAACCATCCTGAAAATCCATTTTCAAGGCGATCTGGTGTTGGTAATTTAAATCCCGCGAAAGTTGCAAGGCATAGTCGATCTGCATAGGCCCGCTATTGGCCACAGGCCATCTTATGCTGGCACCCAGGCTCAGTTCATCAATAGAATCACCAAAACAATAACCGCCCCTTATGGCCACCATGTGGTGATACCAATATTCCAGTCCCCCATTAATCATCCATTCTTGGTGCATTTCTGTTCTAATCCTCCCGGCAATGGCCAGATCATGTCCATCGAAGGGTTTATTGCTTTTTAATATTTTAATGGCCAGTCCGGTTTCAGCAGCCAGTGGCAAATTTTCTCCATAATCATTATTTAACGCCCAACCCAAATGGTCATTCGGGTCATCATTATATGGCAGGTTAAATCCAAAATTACTTATCGCCAGGTCCCATCGCACCCTGGGGCCAAAATTAAAACTCATCCCCAAATCAGCGGCCAAGGTGGTGGCTTTGTAATATTCCATGAAACGCGAATGAAAAAGTTTCAGGTTCCATCCCAAGCGCCAGCCGTAGGATAAGCGGTTGGCAAAGGTATAATAAAGCAACCAATCACTGCCTGCTTGAAAGGTTGTGGTCTGATCATAAAAATCCCGATACTGAAACTTGCCCCGATTATAATTCATAACGCCCAGCGCCCATGTATCCATGGCATCGTCAGCATTGGCATATAATAATTGGGCGATGCTGTCATCCACCAATCCCCTGCCGTACCCTACGGCCAATTGAGAATGTTCCGTATAAGTGAGTGCTGCCGGGTTGCTCAGCAGGGCATAAACATCGTCCGCCAAGGCCATAACGGCATAGCTCATGCCGGCGGCGCGGGGATCAATTCTTTTAGTCAAGCCGAGCGCACCTACAACATCTGTTGCTGTCCACGCCTTGGAGCACCCCATAATAACCACTAGGCAAACAAGCATGGCTATGCGTACACGTTTCGTTACCAGCCTTCTTATCACCGCGTCACCGCAATTTTCGAATAAGTTTTAAAAGATCTGCTTCTCAGCACCGCAATATAAATTCCCGTGCCTACCTCTTGACCTTTTTGATTTTTCCCTTTCCATTCGATTTCATGAGTGGTATTGGCGCTGTAAACCTCATTGCTGATAAGCTCGTTTACCATTCGGCCATTCATATCATATAGGGTTAAGGTCACCGGACTTTCATCAGGCTGATTCCAGGATATAATGCAATAATTGCCGTCTCGGGGAATATGATTGGCATGGACGCCTCGCCCAAGTTCGCTGGTATTAATCCAATTATTGAAGATCTTCATCTCACCGTTTTTGAGGTATTTATAGGGCGGCGTGGTCACAGTGAGTGTAGGGGTAGGTGACATGGTTGGGGTGGCACTTATGGTCGGTGTTGGGGTGATGGTTGCGGTAGCGGTTTTTGTGGCTGTCGAGGTGCGGGTAGGCGTTACGGTAAAAGTTCCAGGTGAATTGTCCCGTACTGTCAGGTTGTAATTATCAATGATACTGTTATTACCATAGTCATCGATCTTGATATAATAATTGCCAATCTGATCAAATGTGTAGGTGATCTTGGAAAAATAACCTTGTCCACTATCATCATCAAAGGCCAACTGGGTTGTCCCGGTGTTGTCGTAAAGCCACATTCTGGTATCTGCATTGACTCCGGTGGTTTCGATGATAACCTGTTGCGGATAAGTGTTAACTTGAAAATGGAACCAATCCTGATCGCCAACCGGATCAATGGTCAAATTAGAAAGGGTTTCACCAACAACAATTGTTTTAGCCTGGTAATAAGCATCATTGGGTTCATAACTATCCGAGCTTGCAGTTGAGATCCACGGCAGCGCGCTCACAGCTACCAACAGGCAAAACACTTTAATTTTCGACATTTCTTCTCCCCTGATCAAACTTAATGCTATCCGTTTCCATAGCCCATTACTTATTTTGACCTGCCACTTCAAACATCCTTTCATTTTATTTTTGTTTTTTCGCTTTACTGGTCACGGCCGGGCAAAACCCGTTCAGGACAAAAAAATCTGGGATTAGGTGATTTGGTGCAGCGATGATCAAAGGTCAATGTGATTTAAAAAGGGATAATTCGGTGATGAGGATAATCTTCAGGGGTTCCCAACAATTTAGCCTCGCTTAATCCGTTTTAGCAAGGCAGCTATTTTCTTTAATTCATAAAGGTTTTCCGCCGTTCCAGGGACCACTTTTATGCAACCGGCCATAAATCAGCGTTTCTTATCATCAGGAACCATGGCGGCCTTGCCGTGCATCCCACAAATGACGGATTGTCAGGATGGGATGATGCCATATCAGCCGCGGGCCGGCGTAGCGCATGACCGTCCGGATCTTTTCTCTGGCCCAATCCGGATAGCAATGAACACGGCAGTGGTTGCAAGCCGGCTTATCACTGCCAAAGGGGCACTTTGCCAAACGGTTTAATGCCGTGTCCAACAGTTGTGTGCAGGCGGCACACAACTGTCTCTCCTTATGGTGGGCGCAACAGAAGAGGGCGATCATCTTCTCGACTGTCTTTGCTTCTCTTTGCAAACGATGGTGCTTAACCGGGGCCATTTACTATCACCTTCAATTATTTTCATCCGCAGTAGGTTGTCCCCAACATGATTAAATGATCTGTAAAAAAATGGCTTTTAAATAATTGACCGTCGTACCCCACGCCCTAAGCATGGGTAGTCTGCAAGGGACATTGTCAGCCTGCATCTTACACAAAAGACGCAGCCTGACAATGTCTCCAGCCAAGGAAGGGTGTCGGGAAAATGACCATTCCGGGCAATCAAAAATTATAAGTCAGCTTAACACCATTATAATTCCCATTAATTTCCGGTCTGATGACAAATCCGCGATGTTCGCCTTCAAATTCAAGATCTTTAACATGGTTACCTTGGCTCACCCCGAGCACTATCAACGTTGTACCAAGTGCCGCGAGCGCCAATCCTCCAACAACCTTAGTATTACCTTCATTCACATCATCTTCATTAGTAAGATAATTCCCTTTGATTGTCCACTCGGGATTTTGTCGCTGATTCTCACCATCAATATATAAAATCAGCCCTCCTGCTGCGGCGGCAATGCCAAAAATATACTCAACGGCTAATAACCCTCTAGCCTTATCAAGCCTTGTTTTCCATGCTTCCCTGCCCGTTTTAATATTGCTATCGACCCCAGTCGCTCCCTCGGCATCATTTTGTTCGTCGCCGATATTTTGGCTACCAAAGGAGGGCGTTGCTTCATCATCACTCTTTTTCGGGCGTCTTTCGGCATTGTACACCAATAAGTACTTGGCGTTTTTTATTCGAGGTGGTGATATTTCTATAATCCCCACACTTGATTCAATAAGGACACTTTGATTAGTCCACTCTTTCAATATCCCTTTAATGATCATCCCTTCGTCAGTGGTTACTTTTACAGCTTTGCCCACCGCCAGGGGCTTAATCCAAGTATCTTGTGCTAACAGTAGGTTCGAACCTGAAAACAAGCTGACCAAGCAGAGACTCATGGCAATTATTTTTTTTAGTATATTCATGTTATTATTTATTCTCCCGGGCAACTTTTTCCGGCACACTATAATCTGCAAAGAATGCTCTTATGATGTATTCTTTCGCATTATTCATTGCGACGATCAAGGCATTGGTAAGATTGGGATAGGTCGGCGGCTGATTCCATTCGCCCATAACTGGAGCTGTTGCATATTCTTGATCCTGAAAGTCAAACCACTCCTTGTTATTGGATTCAAGATCCACTAATTGACCGCTGACTTTAAATAAAGCCTTTGGCGCTCCTAGAGGAATGAATCCATAGTAATTTCTTAAAGTGCCATAAGCATCCACACCCAACAATAAAACCTTGTCGATTTTGAACTTCTGCTTCATAAAACTTAGATCCTTTTTAAAGGTCGTCGAGGACAACGATCTACCGGATGAGCGAGGGGTATCTTCGAGAGTCTCAAGATCCAGTTTCCCTTTGAATATTTGAACTTCTATACCTTTACTGGCAAATTTTTCTTTAAAGGATTGCGCCACCTCTTCATAGGCTTCCACATCTATGGATTTAAGATAAGCGCTCATTTCACTTGCCAAAGAAGCGTTTATGGCCATATCCAGAAGGCCTTCACTACCTTGGCGATGTGCTCCGGCTTCCGGATATTTGATAAACGCAATGCCTATTTTTTGTTCCTTGTTATCCCAAAATGATGGCTTCAAAGCTATTCGGCTCGGCCCGCATCCTGTAAGACTTATCAACACCATACCAACTGACAGCATTTTCAATATAGTTTTCATATTAGTCTCCTCTTTTTCTCCAATCACCAATAATGGTGGTCATGTGATTATTTGATTTATTTCATAAGACAAGAACATCCCGGTTAAATAAGGACCTGAGGCCAACCTCAGTACAAGGGGTGTTAAAGATTAAACCGTAGTGATTTTTTTATCTATAACACGATTATATTCATTCAAAACCGCAGCTTTCAGGTCTTCTCGGGCAGCTTGATCAATAGGTTTGATCAAATCAACAAAATTACTTTTACCGTCTTTTTCTTTTTTCATCTGCGGCATGACGACAAATAACCCCCTTTCCCCTTGGATAATACGGATGTTTTTTATCCTATACTTTCCGGCGATGTCCACCATCACATAGGCCCGACAATTGCCTTTACCAGAACTTTTCACAGGTATTACCTGCACATTGCTGATCAAATCCATATCACCACTATTCCCCATATTTATGCTTTTCCAATTGGCAGATTTATTGTCAGGTTTTAAAGTTAAGCTCATGAGGTCTAATTTATTATCCCCCAAAGCCATTACTACCTATTTGACCGTTGGGACTAAAATTTCTTTCACTTTATTTTTGTTTTTTTAGTCTTAAAAAGGTGGTCAGAATGAGTTCCACGAGGATGGAAGGCAAGGACAGGTAGGATGGGGAATATTGGGGCCCGGCATTTTTTACAAGGATGGCAAGAGCCAGATCATTAGTGGTATGCGTAGCCGGATCGGTGATAACAGTTAATTTATAATCATCCCAATGCCGGCCTATACGCACAGCCAGGGTGGCGCCGTATAATACCGTGTCCATTAGGCGGGGGAAGATCAACCTCTCCTCTATTATCCACAGGATTATAGAAGTGCAAAAACGGAACTTCGCAAAGTATTGAAGCTTGGTCATCCAAATAAATTACCGGGGTAAAATAGACTTTTTTGGGTCAATTAAGCGGCATTATCATTTAAGTAGATATGGTGTCAATAGCCGGTTTAACTCTACCGATCATTGGGGCTCGCAGTATCAGGCATATTGAAACTATAATTCGAATAATTTTCCTGAATATGGATAAATTGATCCGCCAAGGTAAGTATAAAAGCCACTTTGACGTGCATATCCATGGCAAAGGTTTTCGGCACCCAGAAACCTTCGACCGGTTGATAAGTTATTTGGGCTTCCATTTTTTTCATAACTCCCGGAAGCTTGGCCGGCACAAAGGTTAGATAAACTACATCCAGCGTGCTTTGCACTACATAGGCATAGCCCTTGGCTAGACCTTCTCTCAATTCGACAGGATCAAACCGCACCTTCCAGACTTTCTGACCTTCGTAGGTTTCCTCGCCTGCCAGGGTAAAATGATAATTGGCCATTTGATCGGGGTGAAAGGGCGATTGCCGCGCCTTTCCCCTCGACTTTTTTAATTCTGCTTCCATTTCCGCGCGGGACAATGCCCGACCGTTGATGGTCATGCCTAAAAAGTCGTTTTGGATTTCCTTCGGCGGCGCATAAGTAATCAGCCGGCTACTTGCAATCACACGCTCCACTTCATTTTGGGCGTTACTGATGGTTGTCTTTGTCTCGGCCCGATAGTGCATTGTTTTAATCTGTTCAACCTGTGCCGTTGATCTCGCCTTAACAGCCTGCAGTATGGTCTCTTCGTCTTCAACCTTGGCAAGGACGTTGCCGGTGGTAATAATAAAAATCATTCCCAGTACCGGCAACCATGCCGTTTTTACCCCCAGGGGCTGGATGGGCTTCATCGCATTCTCCCTTGTTATCCATAAATTCAGGAATTTTAGTTCATTTATCAGGAATCATCTCTTTCATTCCAAGCATCCCACCAATGACGGATGGCCAGGATGGGATGATGCCAGACCAGCTGCGGGCCGGCATAGCGCATGACCACACGAATACGTTCTCTATAACCTTGCGGATAGCAGTGAATCCGGCAGTGGTTGCAGGCCGGTTTGTCCTGGCCAAAGGGGCATTGCAGCGTCCGTGCCGTCCAACAATTGCCCACAGGCAGGACATAAGGATCTTCCGCGTGATGTGCCGAGCAGTATAACCCAATCATGTGTTCCACAGTCTTGGCTTCTCTTTGCAAGCGTGGATGGTTAAAGCGGGCCATGCCATTCACCTTTAAATGCTGCTTATCCCAAGTACGATGGCTATCTGTAATGGATTGCTTTTGAATAATTGGTCAAAGAACCCTATACCTTAATTGTGCGTAATCTGCAAGAACAAATGCCGCCCTGCGTCCCACCCGGAATACGCGGGCCGACACTGTTTTCAGCCAAGGCGAGGTGAGTAAAAAAGTGGCTGGCGCCGTTTTTCACAGGCTCTTCGCCTTTCATGATGGCGTCAAACTCAATGACCTGCTTGCTCGGGAAAGCACCCGTCCGGTCGGCCATGGCCTTCAACTTGCCCGGACCGATTTCCAGCTTGATGCCCACCTTCTCGGCAATGGCTTCCTTGCTCATCCCAGCCAGGTTGGAGGCGTTAAGTAATTAAGTAAGCCCGTCCCCTTTTTTCATGTAGAGACAAGGCATTGCCTTGTCTCTACATAACTTTCGTCATTTTTTATTTTCATAACAACATATTATCACATTGGGTCCTGGGCCAGATCAAAACACCACACTCAATCCCACCTGGTGATTGCTTCCCAGTTCTCCCAGGGAACTAAAGGCATAATCAACCTGGAAGATATTCAGTTTCACGCCCACACCGGCCGTCAGGCCTTTGATGGCGCCCAGATCGGCTTTATCGTCCAGCTTATACCCCACTCTGATTTTGAGTGTGTCCTGATAATCATATTCACTGCCCACGCTTATAGAGGAAAACTCGGATGCGCCAAACAACACTTCCGAATCCACTGCCAATTGCCATTTGTCTTTTTCACCCAAGGTCAAGGGTAAGGCATAGGCTGCGCCTATATGGGCGCTCATGGGCAGGGCAAAGCCATCCACTTCCGGCCCCAGGTTCTTCAGCACCAATCCCAAGCGCAAGCTGTTCATTGGTTGCACAATGGTTCCCAGATCAGCCGCCATGGCCACGGAAGAATAGGTGTCGATGTTTTGGGATAATACTTTGATGCTGGCACCCAGGGAAACCACGGGAGCGATCTTCAAGCCATAGCCCACGGTGGCCATATAGGACATGGGGTTAATTTTACCCGTCATTTCAGGGAGGCCGTTCACTTCATCAACTTTGTCCAGGGAACCGTAATTAACCAACACCAAGTTAATGCCCAGGCCGGACTGCCCGTTGATGGGCTGGGCATAGGCCAGGTATTCCTGGGACATGTCCGACAAATAAATATTATGCATAAACCCGATTTGACGGTTATCAATACCCGCCAGCCCGGCCGCATTCCAGGAAGGCGCATTGAAATCATCGGCCAAGGCTGTAAAGGCCCCGGCCATCCCGGCCGGCCTGGCGCCGGCAGCCATCCGGAACTCCACGCCCGCCAACTGACCCATGTCATAATTGGTCGTACCTGCCTGTGCCATGGCGGTGAGAAGCATCAATCCGAAGTGCTAAATATCAGTCCCTTTTTCATAACTCTTATTCCCCTTTTCGAATTATTATTTTCATTTTCGGCCCGCAACGTCTTGTCTTGTCTCAACCGTTATATTCTTTATCTTGTTCCCAATTCACAGGGTTGTTGATTATATATTCCGATATTTTTACATATCCGGCATCATCACGAATGATATGGTCATAAAATCTTCCTTGCCAGGCAAAATCAGGATTAATATGGCGGGCATGTTTTGTCACCATGGATTTATAAGAACCGATGACGGATGACAAGGTGTTTTTACCCTGATTTTGAAATCGATTTTGACCAATGCATCTACCCATTGCCGGTTTCATTGTTGATGCGGTGGTTGGTATTGTAGATGATGATAATGGTAATATTTTTGTAGAGACAAGGCATTGCCTTGTCTCTACATCCGCGCAGGAACCCATATTCGAACCCGTATAGGATTCATTACCCACACGGGATGTATTGTCATGTAGGCCTTCTTTATCAATCACCACTATCCCATGTAAATGATTGGGCATGATGACGAATTCACCCAATTTCACAAACGGGAAATGATTCTGAATTTCACGCCAATATTTTCCGGCGATCTCTCCAATCACCGTCAATCTCATAATGTCATGGAAAATATCCCCGAAATATCGGATTCTGTCTTTGGTGCATAGCGTCACAAAATATGCGCCATTGCTCCCATAATCCCGATCTTGCAAACGGGTGGATGCGATGCGGTATTTATTGCGATATTTTCCTTCCCACCTCGTCAAAATTTTCCTCCGATTTCCTCGAATCACCTCACTAATGATATGGCAGAGCCGGAAACCTTCATCAATGCACAATCGCCACCTTCTTTCATCCCCAACCGTTTCTCAACACCATTTTTCGTGACCACAACCTGAACCAAATAAATTCCAGGAGAGATATTTGTGGCCTGCCAGGTGATTGATCTGCCTGGATTGGCTTCTTTGATTTGCGCTATCCGATCGCCTGCCAAGTTGTAGATGTCAATGACCACCTTATCTATATCCGGGTCCTGCAGGGCAAAATTAACTTTGTCATGGGCGGGGTTGGGATAGGCGAGAATCACACTACTGAAGATGTTAATGTGATATGGCGTTTGAGCGACTGTGCTAATAGCTGTCACTGTGGGTGTTATAGTGGAGGTGGGTGTAGTTATGGATCTTGGAGTTACTGTCATGGTGGGGGTTATTGTTGACGTTGGCGTAGCTGGTGTATATAAACCACCGTCAGTTATAGTCCAATTATAGGTATTGATAAGATTAGCTCTGGCGGTCTGAGCTTCAGCACTATGATATTTGCTGTTTCCAGCGTTAAAAGAGATGCCCGAGTGCTGAGTACGGGTATTCCATCCTATCAAAAGTGCGTCGTAATTTTCAGAGGAAAGCCTAGCGTTATGAAACATATCGCTCATATCAGTCACATTGGAAGTATTCCAACTGCTGATATCCCGATTAAAGTCAAGGGCAGCAGAAAACATCCCGCTCATATCCGCTACACTGGACACATTCCAGCTGCCGATATCCTGATTAAAGTTGAAGGCACCACAAAACATACTGCTCATGTTCGTCACCTTGGCGGTATTCCAATTGCCTATAGGCTGATTAAAGGATCTAGCGTTAACAAACATCCCGTACATACTCGTCACATTGGTTGTGTTCCATCTGCCGATATCCTGATTAAAGGCGATGGCCGAAGCAAACATCATTGACATATTCGTTGTCTTGGCGGTGTTCCAGGTGCCGATAGGCTGATTAAATGCTACGGCCTCATAAAACATCCGGTTCATATTCAATACATTAGTGGTGTTCCAGGTTCCGATGGGTTGGTTAAACGCGATGGCATCCTGAAACATATTGCTCATATCCGTCACATTCGAGGTAGTCCAGCTGCCGATTGCCTGATTAAACGTTGCGGCACCATAAAACATATATCTCATATCCGTCACATTGCTGGTGTTCCAAGTGCCGATGGGTTGGTTAAACGCGATGGCATCCTGAAACATATAGCCCATATCCGTCACATTGCCGGTGTTCCAGCTTCCAATAGGCTGATCAAATGCCGTGGCGCCCGCAAACATAAGGCCCATATTCGTCACATTGGATAAATCCGGAACGTCACTGGCATTGCCAACCAAATTAGAGCAACCATAAAAAGCATAGGCCATGGATGTCCATGTACCTGTTCCCCATTGTTCGATGGAGAGTATTTTTTGTTTATCTCCAGAGTTATTAAAATAAATACGAGGAAAGGTGCCTTTGATCCTGATGGTATAGGTGCCGGCATAAGCATAATTGCAAGTGACATTGCCGGTGACGCCGGTAACATCATTGATCCCATCATTATCCCAATCCACATCATAGTTATAGGTTTCACCAGGATAAGTTGGAATGGTGAATTGCGCACTGGATGATGTGCCAGGATTATCGGTTTTTACGGTGATTACGAAATCATCGGCGGGCGCTGCCATGGCGGATTGAATAGCAAGGGTGCAGCTCAGTGCCAAAGCCGAGATTAAAATTACAACTAACTTCTTTTTCATATTCATTTCCCTAATATCCCCTTTTCAATAATTTTTACAAACAAATAAAGATATCCTTATATGGTTCATTGATTCTGGTTCCTTTTGTGTAGTATATCCTGAACACCGTTGCCCATACCCAGCACCAGCCCCACCCCGGTGGCTCCGGCCAGACCTGTTTGCCAGGGACGATTGAGATTATCAAGTCCGCTCAAGGCAGTACTAATAAAGCCGGGGCGGGTTGTCCCGGGTTTATCAGCATCAATGATTCAATATCCGAGTATCAGATCAGACCAATTACATCATTCTCTTCGTCCAGAGTTTTCCTGGCGCAAATATCCGCCTCTTATTTCACTTAATCCACATCAATATTGTCATTAAAGTTGAAAACGGCCATTTTAATCTCTTTATCCTTCTGAAAAACGCCAAGCCATTTCCCTTCTTCGCCGACTGGCACTTTGACGATATATTTCAATTCAGTCTCATAAAAAAACCTTTTCCCAGCATTTATTTTGTTGTTTTTCTCATAGGTCAATTTGTATTTATCTAATATTTCGCATGCTTGCTTTTCCGTTACTCCTTTGGCAAACCCCACGCCGATTTGCCCGGGCACGATGTTTTTGTTTACAATCGGCGCTGTTTTGCCAGGCAGATTTGACGACGATGATTTATTCGTTGAGTTATCCATACCACAACCTCCAAGCAAAGGATAGGAACACAACAGCAACAAGAGCATCCATTTTGATTTGGTTAACATTACCACATCCTCCTTTTAATATTCTTTCCCATTAAAGATCCGGCGTTTTAAAAAGTCATATCGTTCCTGGCTTGCTTTTTTCAACCGCGCAGGTTCAATTACATAAAACATCGCGCTTTCGGCTATGTCTTCTTTTACGCTGGTACCGGCATAGGCGCTGGGAAGTTTTTTCACATCTCCGCCATAGTCGAATTTGGCTGCGCTATTCCATCCGGTAATTTTTGCGTAATCCCGCACCAGGGGATTATTCCAGGCATTTTCATAAACCTCTTTGGTCTTGCTGTCCTGATACTGTATCGAGTGGGTCAGTTCATGCACAATTGTGCCTTTTAGTTGTTGGTCCGCTGTTTTAAAATCATAGGGTCTTAAGGCAGAGTCAAATATATGCAATTGTTTTTCATTCAACGAGTAGTATCCCGACACTTGCGGTATTTGAGATTTATCTTCAGCAATATAAACCGAATCACGCTTTGCAAAGCCCAGGGTATCTTTGCTCCTATAGGCCTCGGGCAAAATGCTGATGGTTTCTTTGAACAGCTGCACCTCATGCCCGGTCCATTTGTTTGTCCCATCAATAATTGCGATGTTATATTTTTTTTGGATCAAGGACTTCTCGGCAGCTATTTCTTTTTCAGAGCTAATTTTATCACCAAGATTATGCTGCTCTTCTGATGGATTTACGAGCGATTGTTTTTGCTCGACTCCCATTGCCGGTTGAACAGATATTTTAAAATTCGTGGGATTAGTGGAACCGGCGGAAATAGTTGCGGCTCCGCCTTTGGCGGGCAGCGAAAGCAGCAGGACTGCTCCGGCCAGGGCTCCATATGGCGCGGCTTGTGGTAATAACTGGCGCACATGTTCGCCAATTGGTGCCAGGAAATTGGCGATTGGGTTTCTACCCCCGTCTTTTCCCTCGGCTCCTTCCTTCCCATATTTTACGTCCGCGATCTCAGTTTTTGAAATCGCGTCCAATGTTTCCCACTTGGCCAGTTGCTTATTAATCGCAGCTTCTTGCGCTTTGATGGGCGCTAGTTCTTGTTTAGTGATTTCAGCTCGGCGACTAGTCTCTCGTACTTCTTCACTAGAACCGAGTACTTTTGTTCTAGATTTGAACAATCGTTCTGCAATATTTGTAACTTGCTTTCCGAGTCCTTCTGTAAGTTTTGTAACTTGCTTTCCGAGTCCTTCTGTAAGTTTTGTAACTTGCTTTCCGAGTCCTTCTGTAAGTTTTGTAACTCTGTTTCTAATTCCGCCTGCCTCTCTACGAGTTTCCTTTGCTTCTCCCAAATTTTGAGCAGCTTCTTCGAGTAGTAGTTTATAACGTCCTGCTTGGTCCAGCTTTCGGGAAACTTGAAGGTTCCCAGTTCGTCCAGATCCGGGTCGCTCACTGAGTTTGGCAGTTTTTTGTTCCAAAACATCGGCTTTTGCCTCCATCTTGCTGAGTTGTTGCCGGGCTTGCTCCACTTGCCTTTCGGTTTGGAGCTTTGCTTTCTCCAGTCCGGCTTGTTTTTGCTTTACGCTTATTAGTTCTGCTTCACTGATTTTACCTTCCTGCCAGCGCTGGTTGGTCTCGCTCTGCAGCGCTTTGGATTGCTGCCGCAAATCATTGAGCTTGCCTTCCTGCCGGGCCAGCTCGCCCTGTTTTTGCTTGATACTGCCACTGATTTTTTCCGCTTGAGCTTGCAGTTTAGCGGCTTTCGGATTTTCGCCGGCCATGGGATCGAGTTGCTTTTTTACGTTCTCCAGCTTGGTCAGGGTTTGCTTTGCATCCTTTATACCTTTTTCCGCAAGATGGTCAAGCGCTTTGATGCCGGCTTTAGTGGTGTTGGTCGCTTGCTCCGTATTTTGCATTTCCAGCAAGCGCTCTTTGGGCGCGGCTTCAGCCCTTACTTTGGCTTGCTGAAAATCGAGCGCTTTGGCCCGGGTTCCCACTGGCCTTTCCGCAAGCAGCCCCATGCCCAGGGTAGTACCCAATAAGCCAAAGCTGCCTGCAAAGGCGTCCAGCTGTTTGCCTTTGAGCCCCAAGGCCGCCCCTAGTTGTTTTCCGCCCAAGGTCAGGCCTTCGCCCAATCCGCCCATGAGGATGGTATTGCGCCCCATGCTGCCCAGCGCGGGCAGCAATGTTTTGGCGCTGAACAGACTCCTCACGCCGCCTTTTAACAGGGTTCCGGAGAATGCCAGGTAGAATAGCCCTTTGGCGATCCATTTGCTGACTTTCGGGCTCACCCCCAATGCTACCAGCCCTTTTTCCGCCAGGGGGATCAGAGGCATGAGCGCAAGCGCCAGCGGAACTTTGGCGGCAGTCAGACTATAGGCGGCATACAATATCAGGCCCGCAAAAAACGCTCCGGTTTTGCCACCAGCGCTCATCTTGCTTTCCAGCATGACATCCACCATCAGGCTGAATATGCCCGCGGGGTTGACTTCCGCCAGCATCTGTGCGCCCAGGTGTCCTTCATTGGCCGCTTTTTCCACCATATGCGTCATCATGGTCATCACCAGCACGCCTTTGCCGGCTTCGCCCACCTGGCCTGCGGCTTTGCCCAGGACGACCAGTTTCATGTCCACTTTATCCCACTGTCTCACGGCTGCCACCAGGTCGTTTCGCAAGCCGATGATTTGCACGGCATAAGCACGGACTGCAGCCACTCCCAGCGATACTTGCGCTTTGATCGCGACGGTTATTTGGTCTACTTTGGCAATAATGCTTTCCAACTTGGCAATAATCACTTCTGGCGAGGCATTTTTCAATTCAGCTTTCAGATCTATACCAAATTTCTTCCCTAATTTTTCCAATCCTTTCTCCAATAATTGTTTGACCGGTGTAACTTTGGCGGTGGCTTCCAGCAGCGCGCCGCCCGGCAGGCCTTGCACGCTTTTGTCCACGCCTGTCCTCACTTGCGCCGCCAGGTCTCCTGCTTCTTTATCGCCCTCAGCTTTGATCGCATTGGCTTGATCCAAAACGCCGCTGGCCGCGGTCCGCAATTCAGCGAGACTATCGAGCAAGGCGGTTTTTGCTTCCGCTACCGTGGTTCCACGGACACTGGTGGCTTTGTCTATTGAATCCTTAGCCACTGCCTTGGTTTTTTCAACAGCATGGGTTAGCATGGATTTCACGGTGGTTGGTAGGGAACGGTCGCGACCATTCCCTGCGGTATCGCGGGACTGGTTCTTCAGATTCGCAAAGGCTTTGTTCATCGCGGCTTTGGTGATGGTGACGGATTGACCGACGGGTTGGCGGTTGGCGTCGAGGGCCTGGGCGGTGGTGATTTCTACCTTAGTCCAGCCTTTGGCTTGGTCATAGGCATGTTTCATCTCCGATAAATTGGTGGTGTAGGTCTGCCATCCGGCTTGGAGCTGCGGTTTGAGGGTTTCGATCTTATTATCTACCGCTTTCAGGAGATTAAGGGCTGGTTGTTTGTCAACCACGGCCTTTACTCCGGCTTGAATTGGATTTGAGTTTTGATTTGCCGTATTACCGCTGATTTTTGCCTGAGTCTCTTGCAAGCCCGCGGTTGTCAAGGAAGAGGCATTGACTACCCCGCCGGGATTGGTCGTGGCTGCTCCGGCGTTGGCGGGGAGGGTGAGCAGAAGGACTGCTCCCCCGATGGCACCGTAGCGGAGAAGTTGACCGGTTGGATTGTCACCCTTGATCAAGGTCCCCAGCCCTTTGAGAATAAAGTTTTGCTTCTCCTTCTCATACCCTAATTTAGGAATATCTATATCACCCAGACTTTCAGCGCCTTTGATCATCTGAGTTTCCAATTGATTGGTAAGTTGTTCCAGCCGAGCTTGCCCTAGGTCTTTTTTAGCCGCTTGAGCTCGCTCACTAGTCTCTCGTAATTGGCTACCAGTTTTGCCGACTCTTTCTGTTGTTTGGAATAATCTTCCTGCAGTATTTTTGATTCCTTTTCCAATTTCTGCAACTGCTCTTGCGATTCTCGCTCCACCTTCTGCAACTGCTCTTGCGATTCTCGCTCCACCTTCTGCAACTGCTCTTGCGATTCTCGCTCCACCTTCTGCAATTTGGTTTCTAAATCCTTCAACTCGTTCTGCAGCGAGATTATTTCCTCTACTGACCTCTTTTGCCGCTCCCAAATTTGCTTCAGCTTCTTTGAGTAATAACTCCGTATTTGTTCCTTGGTCCAGTTGTCCGGTACTTCCTCGTCGTTGATTAATGGCGGTACTTTCTTTTGCCAGAACACGATTGGCCTCCTTGGTCAGGGATTTGACGGATTTCAAATCCTGCTTGAGTACTTTTTCTCCTGCATTGATTTCTTTTTTGAGGGTGTTGATTTGTTTTTCAGCATGCCTTATTTCCGTTTTATTTTCAAGCTGTTTTGTCTCTGCCACTCGCTGTTCCAGCACCTTGGCCTGGCGGTTCAGGTCTTTGGCCTTGCCTTCCAAGGATGCTTCTTTGGTTTTTAGAGCATCCACAGTTTGCTTGGTTTTGGCGCTCATCTCTTCCCTGGACGCCGTACGTTCAATTGCTTTTCGCGCTGTTTTTATTTCTTTGGCAGCGTTTTTATATTCTGCTTCCTGGATGATGGCTTTGGACTTGGCTTGGAGCAGATTCACTTCCGCCTTGGTCTTGATGCTTTTTACCCCCGCAGTTTCAGACAACTGCTCTTTTTCCTCTCCAAGCTTTTCCAGTTTTTCGCCTAACTTGCCTTTCATGGCCCCGGCCAGCCCTGCGGTACACAGCCCAAAGGTGGTTAATTTCAATGCCTCTTTTTGAGCATCATTTTTCCCAAGCATTCCGACTAGTTCAGCCAGAGGTTCCAAGGCAAGTTTGGCCACGACGCCCATAACAGCGCCTTTGGCCAACCCATTCTTCATCCAATTAATGAAGCCTTTTTTCAAACTGGTGGTGGCTCCACCGAGGCCAAAGAAATAGGCGGCATTGCAGATAACCTTTGACCAAAAAACCTTAGCCGGACCTTCTACACCCATTTTATCCAGCGCAAAATCAGCACCTTTTTTAATTACCGGTTCCGACGCCCAGACAGCGGCAAGGGGCACACTGCTCACCACCATCAATTGCAAGCTTATGCCCGCACCCAGGGCGGTGGCTGCCAGTACCTTGGTCCCAAAGTCCACCTTGCTGCTTTCCAACACACTGAAACTTATATCCAATATATTGCCGGGATTAATATGGGCCAGAATTTTTGATCCCAGGCCATCACCATCATGAGCTGTTTGGTTCAGCAGACGGCTTATTTTGAGCATTCCTAAGATGGCTTTGCCGCTGTTTCCGACTAAAGGCATCAGGCTGTCCAACTTCTGGACAGACGCCTTGACTTCCCATGTTTTCTTGATGTCAGTAATTTGTTTTTCAATGCCACCCAGCAGCGTTTTAACTTGATCCATACCTTTTACTGCACCTTGTTTCACTTGCTCCCGGAGCGATACTAATTGCCCCAACAGCGCTTTGGCCATGCCGATAATCTCCTGGCTGGTCATACTGGCCTTGGCTTCCAGGTTTTTGTATTCACTGCCCAGATTGTTGCTGAGTTTGGCGAGAAGTTTCTGGCTCCAGTCACCGGCGCCAAGGTCCACACCAATTTTGTTGGCCAGGACTTTTAATAATTCCGCCTGCGGCGTCATCCCAAGACCGCCTACTTTGGTTTCAGCTTCATTAAGCACTTTCGCGAGACCGCTTAAGTCGGCATTCTTCCAGTCATTTGCGTCGGATTCACTTTGGGCTATGAACATGGCCAGATTATTTATAGATTGGTCGATCAAATTCAATGCCGTTCCCTTCACACCAACTGCTGCCTGGGTGGATTTTTTGATTGTTGATTTCACGGCGTTGATTACGGGCGAATGATTATTCGCCCCTACGGAATGATCACCCTGGTCTTTCAGATTGGCGAAGGCCTTATCCATGGTTTCCTTGCTAATGGTCACCGGTTCGCCCAGAGGCTGGCGGTTGGCGTCGAGGGCCTGGGCGGTGGTGATTTCACCCTCACCCCTGCCCTCTCCCTGGGAGGGAGAGGGGGAAGTTGTGGTACGCAGGAGGATAGTGGCAGCGTTATCAGAGATTTGATCACCATTCGTGCCCAGTGCATCCTTGGCAAAGGCGCTGTTCGCAGGCGCAATGATGATTTCGTCGCCCACGGCTTGCATGCCATTTTCATCCTGTTCCACCACGCGGCCTTGCATGATGAGGGCGCCGTCTTTATCCTCAAAGACGTTTAATATTTGGACATTGATGGATCCCTCACCTCCATCCTCTCCCTTGGAGGGAGAGGAAGTAAGGGCGGGGATGGTGACAAAGATGGTGGCGTCTTTCACATCCAGCTGGAAGCCCATGCTTTGGGCTTGTTTGGCCAGGGCGGCCATGTTCATGGCGTCCTGAAGGTTGACCAGCTTGGAGGTCACGGCCGAGGGGTCCTGGTTGTTCATAACCGGCAAAGCGGCCATGATCTGGTTCTGGTCGTCGGTAGATAGATCATTGAAATTGACGATGTTTGTAGAGACAAGGGAATCCCTTGTCTCTACGTTAATGGCATTCGTTGTTCCAAATACCACCACACGCTCCTTGCCGTCTACGGCTTTATTGTAGACGTATTCGATCTGGCCTTTGGCATTGGTGCTGATTTGGCGGGTGGCGCCATTGTTCATGGTTTCCGTGTAGACTGTGCGTGACATTTGGCCAGTACCCAGAGCCTCGATAATGGCCTGACCAGCATTGTTAAGGCCTGCCACGCCGGTTTGCTGTTTGATCTGAAAGGTCCCGCTGGCTTGGCTGCTGTACTTGCCGTTCTCACCCACAAAGATGCTGCCTTGGGCCAGCACGCCTTTTGCCAGGTTGTCATAGTCATACACCAGCATCTTCATGCTGCCGTCGGACATTAGGGATTCGCTCACCAGGGCCTTGCCTTGGGCATCCATATACACCTGGCGGGTGTTGCCGCTCTTGTCGGTTTCCGTGTAGACGCTGTCGGCCTGGTCCAGTTTGGCCGCCACTTCCGCATTGTTGATGCGGTCCTTGGTTCCGGCCATGGCGTCTTTGAATTCCTCGCTGCCCCGCTTGGCCAGCACAAAGGCGCCCACTTCCTTGTATTGGTTGCCGATCATGCGGAAGATCTTACCGCTGGCTACGGCGATCTTGCCGTCAGCGCCGAGTTTGAAGTTGAAGGTGCGCAGTTCCTCCTGGCCCGTGGCATTCTTCATGCCTGCGGCCACCAGCTTGTCGCCCTTGAAGAACAGGGCCGTCTCCTTGCCGTTGACTTCCCCTTTCATGACCGCATCATAATCAATGCCCTGCTTGCTCAGAAAATCTCCCATGCGGTCGGCCATGGCCTTCAGGTTGCCCAGGTCGATCTCCAGCTTGATGCCCACCTTCTCGGCAATGGCTTCCTTGCTCATCCCCGCCATGGCGGCCAGGCTATCATCCTTGGCCCCGATCATCATATAACTGCTGTCCTGATTCTCATCGCTCATCGTAAGTTGCTGGCTTAGGTCGCCCACATCCTCCATTACGGCTTTCTCTACACTTTGCCGTAAGGCTTGACTATCCGTTTCTTTATAACTAAATTGATCATTGTAAACAGTTAGATTATTAAAGAGTTCCTTTCCAGTTGTTAGACTGTTACTTAGCATGATGCCGCCTATATTGCCCAGCGCCCCTCCAAGATCGAGGGCATCGTTCATAATCGTTTGCTCAAAAACCACTTCCATGCGGTTCTTCTCACTCAAATCTTTCATTTGTTCATCGCTGCTCTTGGCAGTTTGTCCGCTGATGATGGTGTAGGTCTTGATCTCGTGGTTATCACGGATGGTTTCCATCATGCCTTGCTTGAGCATCTGGCCAAAGGTACTGGAGGCAATATTGCTAACAATACCCGCACCGGGAATGGTCATGCTCATTACGCTGCTCACGGCTGACACTGCAAGCTGCACCACCGCGGCGGTGATGGCTTGACTCTGGAAGCTGTCGTTGTCTTTTCCCACGATTTCAGCCACGGCCAGGCCCAGAATGGCGCTGCCAAAAGCCACGCTGATGGCTGTAATAATTTCATTGAAACCCGCCATTTTCTGCGTACTTCCATTCCCTCCGAGAGCACCGGCGGTCGTGGCAGCCAGGGATAGGCCGGACACCAGCAGCAGTTGATCGCCGTTCAAGCCTTCGGCCGCGGCAGCCGCGGTGTTCAATCCCACCACCACCATGACTTTGATGATCTGGGCTGTGATGTTACCTGCATCCGCCTTGGTGCCCATTACCCCTGAAGCCAGGCCTCCCAAAAAGGCTGAGGTTAACTGTCCCTCGTCGGTAATGCCCCTGGCCAGGGCCGATAAATAGGCCACCGCGCCTGAGGCCAGTATGTGGAGTGCGGTTTTGGCAATATCCGAGAGAGCAGTGGTGGCCAGCCCACCGTCTATCCCGTTCATCAGATCCTCGGCTACGCTTGATATCATGGCGTACCTTAAATTCGCTCCCCAATCCAAGCCGTTAATGTATCCCTGGGCCACGGCCAGTAAGCGATTGGCCGCCAAGGCAAAGGGTTTTAGTACCGGTATATAGTTGCTCAGCACATTGAGCACGATTCTGACAACAGTGATGATGTCATTGAGCAGTTTCCCGATCGGGCTTAACCCCGCGCCTTCAAATTCTCCCTGCCAGCTTGTGCCGTGACTGCTTCTCTGGGTAGCCAGGTTGTCAATGTTGCCGAAGATGTCGTATTTGTAGCTATTCCATATAGTGCTGCCGTTGGTGTACTTGAACTCATCATTTTCCGCCGCCAGGTTATTATAGACCTGGGAGAAATTGCCGCTGATGGAGCGGTTGGCGCTGTATTGTGCTTTATCACCCAGGCGCAGGGTTTGTTTGCCGCCGTTGCTGACCGCCTGGAGCATGATGTTTTTTAAATTATGATATTCTTCATTGAGATTTTCCTGAATGGGATGATAGAGATTGCTGGTGGTGACCTGCGCTCCGGTCCGGCTGCCGTCGGCGCTATAAGTCATATTGGTGGTGATCGTGTACACATTGGTGCGGTTGATGTCCGTGGAATAGCTATCACTGACCGTGGTAAGAGCCTGGCCGAGGCGATTGAAGTCAGTAGTCCGGTTCTCGGTTATAGTGCCCACCCGGGCCGTGACTACGATGGTGTCGGGCGTTTTATTTTCTCCGGCTGTTTTATAAAAATATTCCGTTCTTTGCGCCACCTGCTCGGTGGTACTCCAGGAGTGTACCTGTTGGTTGAAGCTGTTGTAGCTGATGTTGTTTTCTATATACAGGCTGTCAATGCCGCGCTGTTTGGCCATGAAATAGATGGGTTTTATTTCAATGTCGCCATTTCCATTCACAACCACGTATTCATCCTTAGAAAACACTATGCTTCCGTCGGTAATATTTTCGGGCAAATGCTCTCTCGGTGCTTCCAGGTGTTCGGGAATAAGGGTCCAACTTGCGGCATTGGGATTTTGGCGGTCTGCTGCCACTTCGGTGTAGTAATAAGCGGTGTTGATGTCAGCGTTCTCATTCAGCCCGCTGCCGGTCACCTGCACCTGCTGGGCTTGACGCTGGTTGCTGTTGCCGTAATAGGCGTAGGTGGTGGTGACCGCGGCATCACCATTTTTCCATCCGCTGTCCAGGCCGGGAATGTTCCCGCCGCCAATACTGTGCCATACGGCGTTTTCCCGCTGCATCACCAGACGGTCCTGATTGTCATAGGTCTGGTTTTCCACCACGATGTTGATGGTGCTGTTGGCTTTGAAATTGACAAAGTCCGCATTGATGACATTGTTGATATGTGAAACCAGATCATTCCCAGCGCCGGTCAGTTGGCTGATGAGGGCGCCGAAAGATTGATCCCCCATCGGTTGCCCGCTGCTGGTCTTGAGGGCGTTCATGTTTTTGACTGCATTGTGGTAGATATCGTCCAGCAGGGCTTTGTCTGCCTGGCTGAAAATCTTATTATTGATCAACAACAGGATGTTATAGTTTGCCACGGATTTTCCGTCTTGGTCTTCAATCTGGGGCGTGCCGGTTTCATCGTCCAGAAGGTTATTGATCTCCTGTACGGTCATGCCCATCAGGGAATCACCATTTTCCGTTTTCCATTCCATCGCCACCACGGCCTGAGCTGCCAGGGCCACGGCATCACTTTCATTGGCGCCCAGGTCGAGAAAGCTGGCTTTGAGCATATCCTGGATGACAGTCCTTAACGTTTTGTCTCCCAAACCGTCATTCGCGTCAATGCGCGCGTCACCGCAAAGAGTGTCCAGGCTCATGCTGGAAACTGTTTGCTCCCCGTTTTCCGAATCGGGGCCCAGGGTATAGGCATCCCAGCTTGCGCCTATCAGATAAAACAGCAGATCACGGCCGGTCAATGAGGTAAGAGGTAGCTCTATGGGCTTATTCTGCTCATCTTTCACAGCATCAAATTTGACGGTGATATCATTCGTATCGAATCGGGACATGAAACTTTTCACAGCCATGTCAATGACCTTGGCTTTGCTCCCGGCACCCAGGGCGTCCGGCACCGCCGTGGTTATGGCATTTTTTATAATCTTTTCCAAAAGATTGTAAATATTCTGACCAGGATCAATATTTTCCAGTTTCCCGTCGGCATACAAATCGGAGAGCTTGAGATTGACGATGGCATTTCCTGCCTGGTCAACATAACTTTCCAGATCAGCCTCGGTCAGGCCCAGGTTTTTCAAAATCCCCAGTTCCTCATCGGTCAGCGTGACTTTTCTCTGGCTCTCTTTATATTGCGTGACCTGCCCCAGGCTGTTGTACACCGTCCAGTCGCGGATGATTTCATTGGTGGTGTCCAGCGCCAAAGCCGTGCCCGCGGCGTTTTTCTCCCTATTGATTTGGGTGTAGGCCAATACCTGGCCTTTGGTGTTGTACAAAATGTCATGCTGGTCCAGGGTGCTCACTTTATCGGGCGCGCCATTGTCCCCGCTGGTGACAATGATCTTGCTCCCGGCCTGGCCCAGGTTGTTGTAGTCGCTGTTGGTGATGGCCTGATTCCAGGTGTGGAAAAGGCTGCCGACTTCCGTATAGCCCCCTCTTTCCACGAAATAGGAGCTGCTGGTCAATAGCCGCCCGGCCTGGTCATAGGTGTTGCTGCTGACGGTTTCCTGGGTTTCTGTGTTTTTGGAAGTGTCGGCTTCCGCGATGGTGGTGAGTCTGGTTTCTCCCAGGACTTGGTCAAGATTGTTGTAGCTGATGCGGGAGCGCGAAACCGTCCAGGTTTTACTCAGGGTACTTGTATCGTTGCCGGTGGTGGTGTCGGTATACACCGTAGTCTGACCGGCAACCTGGCCGCTTGACCAGGTTTGGTTAACCGCTTCCGTGGTCCGGCGGCCGTCCTTATCCGTAATGCGGGTGAATGTGGCCATGCGGTTATCATCATGGCCATAGGTAATGTCCTTGGTCTCCACGGTGTAGCTGACATCAAGGCTGCCGTAATTCACATCATAGCTTACATCCTGGTTGGCGTTATCCTTGTAAGCGACCTCTTTACTGCCCCTATCCGTGGTTGTCCCGTTCTCGGTAATCCTGCTGTATTGGCTCTTGATCCGGCCATTGGCATCATAGGTATAGCTGGTTTTCTCGGTTTTCGTCTCGCCTTCCACCAGGACAGCGCCGTTATAGCTATAGGATTTGGTGGTGCGCTCACTGTAGGCGAGCTGGCCCAGCAGATTGTAGGCCGCGATGTCGTGATTATTTTTATCCTTGCCGGCTTTATTTTCCGTGGTGACTGTTTCATAGAGGTGAAGCTTGTTCCCGCCGGTTTCCTCATCCGTGGTTTCCCGGCTGACTTGGATATTGGTTATCCGTCCCAGGCCGTCATAGTGGATGGGGCCATTGATCACGGTTTCCGTAACCACCGTGCCCTTGGCAAAGGTCTGGAGGGTATCCGGGTCGAAGCCGCGCTCGGTGGTGGTCTTGGTGTAGGTTTGCAACCTGCCGTATTTGTCATAGGTTTGCGGGTCGTTGATCCCATCCACGGCCTCGATGGTCTTCCGGCCCTGGTCATTGGTGGTCTTGGTGTAGCCGATCACCCACCCGTAACTGTTAAGCGTATTGCTCAAGGTGTAGCGGTAGTTGTGTTTCAGCTTGTTTGGGTCATTGTCGGGTTTGGTGTCCGTTTCCGTGACATTCATGGTTAACCCGCTTACATAGCCTTTGTCATCATAGGCCACTTCAACGGCTTTTTCGATTAACACACTCTGCCCGTCCGTGGTGGTGCGGGTGTACGCGGTCATTTGCTGATTGCCATTGTAGGTGATAGCCGACATGGCCACGGTGGTGGTGTGATTGAGAATGGTGCCGTTGACGGTCTGGCCTTTATCTTTTTCAGTGATGGTGATGCTTGAATCAGCCAGCCGGCCATAGCGGTCATAATGGTAGCTGGCGACCGCCAGTTCCCGGGTTATTTTCCCGCTCTCTTCCGTGGTCCGGTCAAAGCCGCTCACCTGCCCCAAAGTATTGTAACTGGTGCTGACCGTAGTTGTGGTAAATCGCTTTTCGAAGTTGTTGCCATTGATCGTGGAAAAATCAGCGACTCTGATCGTGGGAACGCTGGATTGGGTCAAATCAGTTTCTACCGTGGAGATCACGGAGGCGTTGTTCCGGCCTTGGTTATCATAGGTCAGCCCTGTGCCGGATTCGGCTTTCAGCAATTTTGTGGTTTCATTCCATTCCGCTTTGCGATAGCTTTCGACCTGGCCGAGAGCATTGAAGGTATTCCAGGTATCAGTATCAACAACGCTGATGCCGTCATTGATCACCATATGGCTATAGTACATATTGTCTTGGCTATCATAGCCGCAGCCGGTCAATGTCTGGATGACCGTCTGGACTTTGCTGTCTTCAAATTCCTTGGTAGTCGTGCGGGTGTACCCAATAACCCGGTTGAGACCGTCATATTGCTGGCCGGTGAGGGCGACCGTATAGGTGTAATTTAGAGGTTGGGCGTCATTTTTGTCTTTTTCATTAACAATCGTGGTGGATTGGATTACCCGGCCATAGCAGTCATAGTGCATGTCCGAGGTCGTCTCCGTGGTTTGTTTGTCGCCTTCAATCCGGGTGTGCGTAGTGGTGCTTACCTGATGGTTGTCGTCATAGGTAAAGCCGGTTTCCAGAGTCCACGAATGATGAAGATTAGTAGCGGTCTCAAGATAGGCGTCCTTCTGGCTGGTGATCTGCTCCAGGTTGTTATAGGCAACATCGGTTATGGTTTCCACCGTGGTCTTGACGGTATGGCGGGCAGCATCCTGCTGCCTGGTGGTTTTGGTGTAGCCAGTGACCTGGCCATAGCCATTGCAGGTCTGGTTGCTGATGGTGTCCTCATACCAGAGATGATGATTGTCTCCATCCTCCTGACCGCTGCCGGGCGCGGCAATGTCCATTTCTTCCACGGCTGTTTTTTTACCGGTCAGCGCTCCTTTTGCATCGTAGGTATAGTTACTGCTGTTTTCAATGGTTCTTAAATCCCGTTCTTCCCGGGTAATAGACTGGCTGATGAGCTGACCGGCGGCATTATATTCCTGGCCTCGGATTTCCTCGCGCCATTCCCGCAGATATTCGGCTGCGGTTTTGCCCACGATTCTTTCTTCATAGCTGATGTCCTGTTCGCTCACCTGACCAAGCTGATTGTATTTGATGCCCGTGAAATCCTGGGTGGTGATCTTTCCGGCTTTGGTGGTGGTGGTTCGATAGGCTGTCGCCAAGCCTGAAGCTGGAGCATAGGTGTAATGATCGCTGGAGACGTTCCAGACGCCGGGCGTGGCCTTCCCGCTTTCCAGCGTGACAGTGCTGCTTTTCGCGGCAATCTGTTTTTGAGCATTCCAGGAATAAGTGATCTCTTCTGTTGTCTTACGCTGACCATCTGTGGTGATGACAGTCTCCCCGGTCATCTGCCAGGGATGGGGATTTTGTTCGTTTACTTGAGGATTTTGGGCATAATGGTACGTACTGCTGGTGCTGTAGCTGTGATCGAGATCTTCTCCCGATAGGGTGCAGGTTTCGGTGATGTCCTTGTCCTGACTTTTCAGGCGCTCATCCGTGGTACCGTAAGCCTGCCTGATGTCCTCAACCACCACTTTGCCGCCCGTTTTTTCGGTGGTCGTCCGTGTATAATTAACCATGCGGTTTAATTGGTCAAAACCATTGCCCCCATTCACATCCAACACCACGCAGTATTCGTGCGTGCCTTCCGGATTGGTCTCCACGGCATCGGTCTGCTGATGAATGAGGCGGCCATAAGCGTCATAGCGCAAATCGCTGACTGTATTGACCGTGGTTTTGGCCGTGGCCGTGGAATCGGTAATGGTCTCCCTATAGCTTTTCATCTGTCCGGCATTAACGCCGCTGGTATAGTAGCCAATATTATCCTTGATGCTTGTTGTCCACCAGTCCCCTTCCCTGGTGGTCAATTCTATGCGGCTGATTTTTCCCGTCTCCCCGTTGTAGTCGTACTTGGTGACATCCGTGCTGGTTTCGCCGCTTACCGCGGTTCTGGTTGCCGTGCTTTGCAGAACTCTGTTTTCAGCATCATAGCTGTCGTATGTGGTGATTTCATGGCTTTTGGGACAATTGCCTTGCAGGAGTTTGAAGTCATTGGGTAAGTTCTGCCCGGCCCCGGCTAAGGTAAAGGGCTTACTAGTATTTTCATTGGCCAGGTTTTGATAAATGTCTTTTTCCACCCTGGTCAATTGGCCGCCCTCATAGGTAAAGGCGCTTGCCTCGGCCGTGACCGCGCCTCCGGGCGAGGTCCTTAAGGTCCGGCTGCCGGCGAGCATGCCCTGGGCATCATAGCTGTAGGCCGTATCCTCAATGGTGATCTGCTGATCGCTGCTATTTTGGAAATCATAGCTGAAGAAATTGTTGGCCGTGCTAATATTCGTGGCATTGTTGATTTTGGTCACGCGGGCGTTGGTGGGTTTGGGATCGCCGTTGCCTGACAAATAGAAAAAGTCCGTGCGCTCCACATTATAATTATGGTCGCTGTCCTGGGTGATCTTGATCAGCTCCGTGGTTTTGGGTGCATCGGCGTCATTGTAATCATAGTTGAATTCCTGGGTTTCAATCTCGCTTCTGTGTTCTGAATCTTCGATGTAGGCTTTGCTTTCGCAATCAGCGATGCTATCTTCTTTGTTTATTATTTCCGTCAAGGCCTTGTTGCCTTCCACATTGGCCAGCATGGCATCCGTCAGGGTGACATCATACAGGGTTAGGGTCTTGACTTTTTTATAGAGATTTTTTTCCGGTCTCACCGTGTCAAACTCAACCACATGGGTCTGCTCCACGGTCCAGGAGCTGCCGGCAACGGTGGGATCATTGGATAATGTGCGCGTCAGGTGCATCACATCCGTGGCCCGGCTTTGGTCGTCATAACCATAGAAAGTCCAGCCTTCGGTGGTAATGCCCCCGGCGGAGGTGGTGGTTTCCCTGACGGCCACGGGCTTGTTGTTGCCGTTGTAAACCGTGTCCAGGCGGTCACTGCTGGTAACGCGGTTGACGGCCAGGGCAACGGTGGTCACAGGCGGATCGGCGGGCTGCCGGGCACTATAAATATCACTGGACTTGACCTGCAACTCCTGGGTGGTGCTCTGCCAGGTTTTGGCCTGGCCATCGGAGGTGTAGGTCATATTTTGCATGTTGGTATAGGTGACAAAGTTGTTGGGCAGAAGGCCGATATCTTCCAGGGCCGCTCTATTGGCCGAGACTGACAGGACACCCTTGGTTTGCAGGGATTGCCATTCAGCAATGATGTCCTGCTTGCGTTGATCCGTCAAATCACTCCATTTGGTAAAGGTTCCGTTCAGGATCAGGCCGCGGCCCTGCATGGTTATTTCCTTATAGCCCTCAACCTGCTGGATCTGATTGTAGGCGCTGCTCAGGCGAATGGTGGTGGAGATGTCATTGAGGCGGATGGAAAAGCTGAGATCCTTCAGGCAATAGTCCTGCGCGCCCTGCGTCAGCATGACCGTATCCGCCGCGGGATGACTCACGGCTTGATTGATAAAATTGATCTTTTGATCGTCCGTAAGGCCGGTAATGACCGTGCCGTCATGCAGCAGTTGGCCTTTTCCAAAGGTGCTGTCAAACAATTCAGTTTTCCCGGCTCTGACACCCGGTTCCTGATCATTGTGACCCAGATCGTCGAGGGTAACATTGCTGAAGGCTTTCTGGATAATTGTGGAAAGATCCTGGGCAACAGGCCCCTCAATGGTGGTGGTGGCGGTCCAGGAATCCATCTTGTCGGCGTGGATGGAATAGCTGAGGTCCTGCAAGCTGTAGGTCTGCGCGCCCTGCGTCAACATGACCGTATCCGACGCGGGATGGCTCACGGCTTGATTGATAAATTTGATCTTTTGGTCGTCCGTAAGGCCTGTAATGGCCGTGCCGTTGCAAACCAGTTGGCCTGTTCCAAAGGTGCTGTCAAACAATTCAATTTTCCCGGCTCTAACAGCCGGCTCCTGATCATTGTGACCCAGATCGTCGAGGGTAACATTGATGAAGGCTTTCTGGATAACCGTGGCAAGGTCCTGGGTCACGGCTCCTCCGTAGGTGATATCGCTCATGCTGGTCACGGACACCACTTCACCCAGCTTATTCTCCTGGTCTTCGGCATTAAGGATCGCCCGTTTTTGATCCGCTATAAGCGCGGACCAGGCGTATTCCTGATGATCATAAGTCAGGGTTTCGCCATTGTAGCTGATGGTGGTGTAGTGCTCCATCTGCCCCCGCGTATTGTATCCGGAAGACGGAACCCAGGTCACCGTGGTCTTGTATTCAGCGGCTTTTTCAGCATCAGTGATCGCCCCGGGGCCGGCGTTTATGCCGGCCTGGTATTCTTTTTTACTGCTGATGGTTTCAGCCGCGCGGCCTTCGGCATCATAACTATAGGTGTTCTTTTCGCGCGTATAGTAAATGTTTTCATCATCCTGGCGGATGGTATCGCGTATCGTGCTCTCCAGTCTGCCGAAGGGATCATAAGTCATGTCATGATCGGCTATGGTCCAGCTGTTGGTATAGGCGCCGGCAGGCACCTGGTTACCGTTATCATCTACATAAGGCAGGGACGTTTCCGTGATCAGCACTGTTTTCGAGGTGACATTGCCGTTTTCATAAGTATATTCAGGCAAGGCCGGCACAATATCGGCGGCATTAGTCGCGGTAGTGACTTTTTCCCCGTCCGTGGTGATCTGGGTCTGGCGGCTGATTTGCTTGCTGCTGTTATAGCTTTGAATATCGGTTTGGACTGTGTAGGTGTGGTCGTAAGTTTCAGTGGCGGACACTCGGTAGTGTTCGGCAATGGTGTTGAAGCTGCTTTTCAACAGGCCCGTGTCGGGGAAATAAGTCATGTTGGTAAGATGCTCTTCCGTGGTTTTATCGCCTTCCACGGTGGTTCTTTTTTGTTCGGTCACTTGTTTTTTGTTGTCCCAGGCCAGATTCTCGGTGGTGACGGTCATGGTTTTATAGTCCAGTTTTTGACCTGCATCAGCGGCCACGATCCCGGCTTCGGTGATGTCGCTGATGCTTTTGGTAAGACGGCCTGAGGTGTCGTAGGCCATATCATGCATGTTTTCAAGGATAATCTTTCCAGATTCCCGGGTCAGGCGCAGCATGGAGGTCATTTGGTTGCGCGGATTATAAGCGGCATCGAGCATCATGGTTTCCGTGACTTTGGCCTTGTCTTCCAGGGATTTTAAAGCATCCTCGGTGGTGGGCAGATCTCTGATGGCATCAAAGGAAATTTCAGGGACACCGTTCTTCTGTTCGGTTTCGATAACCGCCGAATGATTAAATACCATCTGGTTTTGCTGATTGTAACGCATGGGGGACAGGATTTTTTCATAGGTGACTTTGCCGCCTTCAATGGTCTGGCGGTTGTAGGTGATCAATTGGTCCAGGCTGTTGTACGCCATGTCGCGGGTGGTGACCACACGCTCGGTGACCACGCCATTGATCGTTTCCGTGGATTTGATTCGCGATGAAGTCATGCGCCCCTGATCATCATAAGCCAGGGGTTCATCCACCACTTCTTCCAGCAGCACACGATTTTCCTGGGGATCGTCGGTTTCGCGGCAATAGCTGCTGAGTTGGTTCTTGTCATCATAGGTCATTTGGCTGGTGGTGACTGTATATTCATGGGTATAGGGATCTTCATCAGGATCATCACTATAGGTGGTTTCGCTGGTCTGAATGGTTTGTGATGTGATCTGGCCCTGGTTGTTGTACTTGGTTTCCAGGGCTTGCTGAATTTGCAGTGAGCCCGAGCCGGGCAAACCAACCTGCACGGTCTGATCGGCATTGAGAATGGCCCGCCGGATTTGCTCGTCCAGCTGCAGCCACTGCTTTTGCTGCCACGGTTGGGTGGGATCGGTTTTGTACTGGATGGTCTGCCCGGTGAAGGTAATTTCCTTATAGCCGGTCAGACGGCCCATGGTATCGTAAGAAAGATCTATCCGGGCGCTGGTTTTGGTTTCATTGATGTTTATTTTCACCTGGGCTTTTTGACTGATCTCATCGCGGGTGATGGTCTGTTGATTGGCCAGCACTACACTGCCCTTCGCCAGCAGTTGAACCGCCTGATCATTGCTCAGGGTGAAGGTGGTCCCATCTATAGTAAAGGTCTGATCCGCCAGCCGGTTCAACGTTTGCTGATATATGCCATCCGGCCCGTTTAGCCCGGCATTGATTTGATCAGCGAGGGTGGTTTCAGTATCCAGATTGGCGGTGGCCAGATTCAGATTGTCCTGCTCATGGACCAGGGATTCGAGGCTGGTTTGGTACTGGGCCCTGGTGGCATCCGCCGCGGTCCATTCAGATGCTGCCTGATCGTATAGGACTTGTTTGCCTGTGCCTGCATTGTAGATATTGTCATAGGCGGTTGTGTATTGTTCTTTAATACCAGGGTAATTTCCCTGCAAGTCCGTCAAATTTCGGGCGGTTTGGTTGAGGCTGGTGCTGGCATCAAGGTCGGTGCCATTTAAGCACTGGTTGAGCCCGTTATTGATTTTTGTAACCACGCTGCCCAGCCCTTGGGCGAGACCGTTGAATTCGTCAATGGAGCTGTCCAGCTTATCACTGCTGCTTAAAAGCTGTTGGGCCTTTTCTGCGGCGGTTTGCTGGTCCTGGAGAGTGGTAAGATTGTCTTTCGCTTCCTGCCAGGTTTGTTGAAAGCCGCCGTCATATAGATTATTTCTGGTGGTTCCGTAAACTTTTTTGAATTGGGTGTTATAATTTTCCAAGGCTGTTTGATATTTTGATTCCGATTCCGAATAAGATGGATAGAGTTTTTTGTACTCATTGTAACTTGCAAGCGTATTTTCACAGAGAGTACGGTTGTCAACTGGAGAATCCCATGAGGCTGGGACTTGCGCCTTTTCTAGTGTATAGGTGCCCAGTTTCAGATCAGCCGTATCTTGGCCAGACGGGGTATAACCTAGACCCCAAGCATAATACCAATTAACTGTGCTCCCCAGCAGAGTTGTCGAATGGGAATATTGAGTCCATATCATGCCCATGTTATCCAGTTTATCTGTTTCGGTCTGAATATTGGAACATAGCGTAGTATAGGTCACCAATGCATTCCGCGCATCTTGAAGTTGGGTGGCATAATCCTTGGCTATGGTTACCGAGGGGCCATCCAAATCCCCTTTGGCATTATTAAAATTGCTTTCAGCATCACTCACGGCTTTGATAGCACCGGAATTTTCATTGCCGATGAGAGTTGTTAATGTTCCCAAGCGGCCGTTAATCGCGGTATTTAAATTAGCTATATCCCCATCAACTTGCCCTAAAGCATCGATAATGGCCTGGGCCTGGTTTTTGATGGCTGTTGCCGTGGCGGTTGTGGTCGTTTGCCCTATGATGCTGTCTTTTAACGCTTCCGCGCTTTGGCCGTTGCGCTCCAATGAATCCTTCGGCCAACCGGGAACATTCCAATCCGTGGTCATCGCGGTGACAAAATTTCCAATAGCGTCTTTTAACGCCCCGTCCGTATTCTCGCTCAAACCGGCACTGGTCAGGAATCCGTCTAGAGTTTCCGTATAGGTCTTTAAAAAGTTGCTTCCCTGCCCATAATCTCCCTGGATACTAGTCAGATAACCATCAAAGTTTTTGACTGCCTGGCGCCAGTCATTTTCAGCACCGATGAGATCATCGATGGCATCGGACAAACCATTCCTGGCTTTCACCAGGGTATCATAGGCAAGGTTAAGCTGATCCAAGGCCAGATCTTTATCATATTCTTTTTCCCCGCTTAGCTCGGTCTGACCCTTTAACCTGCTGGTGATGTCCGTAATGACTTGGTCGGCGGTCATATGCAAGTAATGGCCGGCATCACTGAAAATCTCAGCGCCCATTTGCTTGCATAGCTCATCCCAGTTATCCTGGGCAACCTGTTTATATCCGGTATAGTCCAGCACCACGGCCTGCTGTTCGTTCAACAAGGCCTGATGCTGATCAAGTTGCTGAAACAGCAGGCTTGCTTCCCCAAAGTCCTGCCATGTATACCCCCTCTGATCCGTG